>NZ_RYYU01000001.1:0-127164 GCF_003977605.1 Prevotella koreensis
TGGCGGATTTTCTGCAGTTTGCGCCGTATGTCCTTAATAATCAAGCCCAATTGCGTTAAACTGCCGACTTTATGCAAATATTACAGCAATTTTGTGTTTATTTTGCGGACAAATTATTATTTATTTCTAAAAATATTGCGTATGAAAAGAATTGTGCTTATAGTCGCATTGGTTACGTTTTACCTGAATGGTCGGGCAGATTGGAACTTTGATTCGTCGAACAACGTTCTAGTCACTCCTACGGGCCTGTCTTACTATGACAAGGAACTCACGACTAATAAAAACGGATATACGTATGTACTTTTGGCATGTCCGTCTCCAGAGTGTGGAATAGCTTATAGACTCCAGATAATGGATAAAGACGGAAACAAGAAACTGGGTAGAGGAGGAAAAGTTATTTCAAGTGAAAAGAACAGGACATGGACTACATGGAACCAATATCTACAAAAAGACAATTACGGGAATGTTTTTGTCGCAATCCAAGATGCAAGGTATGATGCAGGGAACGTGAATTATACCATCCTGAAATTTTCCGAGGACGGAGAGTCTTTATGGAAAGGAACCGCGCTAAACGACGGCATCGGTCATCCTATTGAGGCAGGGTTGTCAATGTTGGACACTCCTGACAACGGTTTGCTGTGCGCGTATAGTTTTACCGATATTGAAGCAGCAAAAGACTGTCTTCATCTTGAAAAATTAAACAAGGACGGCTCTATAGCCTGGAAAAAAGAAATCTTCCAAACTACAAGTTCCGCCAATCCTTTTCCTTTTGTCGAAAAGACTAATGGCGACAGGGCCTTGGTTTTATGGGTGGACAAAGGCAATATCAACGCAAACATAATTGACTGCAATACAGGTGACCTGTTGTATGATGAACCGAAGGTAGTTTACGCCAACGGATTCGCATCACCCAAGGTGATGGAAGTTGTTGAGGTTATGTCTGGTCCTGATAACGGAGCTATTATATCTGTCGTGGATGGCAATCAGCAGGGAAGACTAGTCTATGTAAAGAATGACCTCTCAATAGGCTTGGACGGTGATATGAAAGGTATCTTGCTTGAACAGTCAGATGATACGGCTCTTTCGTCAACAAGTCCTGCGGTGGCATACAATGCATTTGATAACACATTCTCATGCTTCTATAAGAGTTTTGACAAGAACAACAAGTATAGTCAGACAATTTATTATCAGAAGTTGGATATGAACGGTGAGATAAAATGGAAAGGCGGAAAAACGCTAATTCCTCTTCAGACGGATGACCAATATTCTTTTTTCAAGATTCGTAACATTGGTGATGGAGCATCTGCTTTGTTTTACTTGAAATACAATAATGCCACAAATACTGTTAAAGGGCTGTCTGCTACGGTGGACAATGACGGTAATATGTCCGAGCCTAATGTGTTTGCTGCTACAGATAAGATAAAGACAGGGCTTTGGGTATCTGAAAGTTTAGGCGACAATAAATTCATCACGGCATGGGACGAAAAACTCTCAGACGGCTATACGTTATTCATGCAAGAAGTGGATTTTGCTTCCACCTCTGGTATGGAAGTTTCAACTGCTTGTGCCAAGCCTGTGTATTCAGATGCATACTACTCAATCGACGGTACCAAGAGAAATGGTATTGAGAAAGGTATCAATATTTTGAGGCGCGCCGACGGATCGATAGTGAAAATTGCCAAATAAGGGATTTTAAACATATTGTATAACAAAAAATGATTTTACTATGATTAAATTATTACTTTCTGCCGCACTTGTCCTATCTACCGTATCTGCACAGGGACAGACAGTCATATCCCTTGACAAATCAGGGACATTATCCGAAAAGATATCCAATGCTGACAAGTACAATATTACCAGCTTGAAAATCTCCGGTCCGTTAAACGGAACAGACTTCATATTGCTACGCGACATGGCAGGCTTGGATCAGGACAACAATGTTTCTGAGGGAAAACTCGAGAACCTCGATCTCTCCGATGCCTCTATCGTAAAAGGAGGAGAGCCATACTACGTGTCATACAAAGGTTCTGAAAATGTAGAGTATTACACTACAGACAACGAGATGAGCAATGCAATGTTCTTCAAATGTGGCAAACTGAAGGAGATAAAGATGCCGGCAACAGTCACAGCCATTGGCGACAGCTGCTTCTACAAGTGCGCATCCCTGCAAGACATAACAATACCAAACTCTGTGAAAGAAATCAGGAGTTATGCCTTCGCGGAAACGGCTCTGCCGAAATTTGATTTTCCGGAAGGCGTTGCCATATCCAAGTATGTACTGTCCGGATGCTCGTCAGTTAAAGAAATCACGGTTCCTTCTGATGCTACAGAAATACCTGACGAAGCTTTCTCTGGAACAGGGATTACCGAAATACAATTGCCGTCAAGTCTGGTATGCATTGGCAGCGGGGCTTTTTCCGGGTCGACTTTGACAAACTTCACTTGTCCGGATGCATTAAAAAGTATCAAGGACGATGCTTTCTCTCTCTGCGAATATTTGGCAGTTGTCAAATTCAACTCCAAACTTGAGGAAATAGGAAAAAGCGCATTCTATTCATGTGCACTGACAGAGGTTAATGTCCCCAACAGTGTTAAGACACTTGGAGGAGCATTCAGTTTATGCAAAAACCTGGTAAAGGCTCATATCCCTGATGGACTTACCGAAATTAGTTCCAGTCTGTTTGACCGTTGTGAAAAACTTACGGAAGTCAACATTCCTGAGAACATAACACGAATTGGAGAACTTGCTTTCCAAAACAACGCTCGCTTGGCAAACGTTAAGTTGCCAGAGACTCTTACAGAGATAGACCATGGTGCATTCAAGGGCTGTGAAGCGTTTACCGAGATAAAATTGCCCTCTAAGTTGACTACAATCGGCAAAGAATGCTTCAATGGATGCGAGGGTGCTACAATCATAGATCTCTCGCCTGCAATGAAGGAGATTCCTCATGGTGCTTTCGGCTTTTGTACTTCAGTGAATGAACTAGATGTTCCAGAAGGCGTGGAGTCTATAGGCAATATCGCATTCGTATATTGTGAAAACATGACAAAACTCACATTGCCATCAACATTAAATACACTACAAAACTCCTCGTTTGCGAGCAATGAGAACCTTGCTGAAATTTATTGTTCTGCCGTTACTCCTCCAACATGTGGACGTGGTGCTTTCTCAGGCGTTCCTACAGAAGATTGCATTCTTTATGTCCCAAAAGGATCAAAAGACGCTTATGCCGTAGCCGACACATGGAGCGAGTTCACAACAATAAAGGAGGTCGGAACGACAAATATCAGTGGCGACCTTGCAGAAAAGGATAAGTTTGAGGTTGCAAGATATAACAGTCTCGGTCAGTTGGTGGACAATGAAAGCAAGGGAATTATGATTTTAAGATACTCAGATGGAACATCCGTCAAAGTGCTTAAATGATTTTATATTTAAGTTGAGTGATAATAAACTGTGCTTACTATTCTTTGTAGAATATAGGCACAGTTTATATTTTTGTTCTCTTTACTGGAGTTCCATCGCGATATATTTCTCAACCAAATCATGTCAACAGACATGCCATTATCCATGTCAATACGCAAATCTTTTTACAGCAACATATTTACATCCAGATAGTTATTGATACAGTTAATAATCTGATTGTTTTTTGATTTGTTCATAACATGAATTATACCAATAATGTCCTAAATAATTTTCAAAAAAGTGAAGGAAGTTGTTTTCACTAAGAAAAAAAGTATTATCTTAGTGTTCACTCCTTTGTGGTCAGAGTCAAGCACAACTTGATTTATAAGCGAATTGAAGAGCGTGACTTGTCTGACAATGTTCACCCGGAAGTACTCATAGATGAGATTGTGAGCCTCAAAGGAAACGAAACAGCCGAACAATACCCCAAACCAATACGGAGAATTGCCGTGTACAATGCCGAACACGGCTTCACCATAAAGTTGCTCAACAACAACACAAGCCATTCACGCCACCGCCCGAGAACGAATTTGAGACATAGGGGGGACTGTTTACCGTTGGAACAAAATACGTCAAATCATATGATTTGATGCAACTTTGTATGCGTTTTCACAAAAATTATTTAGGATACTATTGGTCTTTACCCTTGTTTGATGGTAATGACAGACGCCATCGTGAACGTAAAGGTCAAATGTCAGAAATGAAATAATGACCATTATGATATGCCGTCATTTTGGTACGTGATGTATATTGTTTCTTTGAGAATAAACTGTAGGCATTGCCGGTAGATGTGTAAATAACGATACCGTTAGAACTCTTTTTGATAAGTCTTATCCCGAATTTGAGTACGATATAACATGTGGATGAGAAAACAATTTGGGCGATTTTGTAAACCAAATTCGCCCAAATTGCATACCAAATTCGCCGATTTTGCTTTGCAATTTCGCCCAAATTGCTGTGGTATGTCAGTGCTAAGAGGCGTGGAAAGAACGTTCGGCGTGGTAGGAAGAACGTACTAACGGACCACTCTCCACAAACTTGAAGCCTTTGTTTAGGGCTGTCTGTCTGTATTTCTCGAACTGTTCGGGCGTGATATATTCTGCCACAGGCAGGTGGCGTGATGTGGGTTGCAGATACTGTCCGATGGTAAGTCGGCGGCAACCTGTTGCGAGAATGTCGTCCATGAGTTCCTCCACTTCCTCTATTGTTTCGCCCAGTCCTACCATGAAGCCGGTTTTTGCCATTACACCCGACTGCGTGATTGCTGTCAGCACGTCAAGACTGCGCTCATACCGAGCCACACTGCGCACGCTCGGCGTCAGTCTGCGCACGGTCTCCATGTTGTGCCCTGCGACGTTGGGGCGTGCTTTCATCACCATTTCAACAAGTTGCTTGTTTCCCATGAAATCAGGTATGAGCACCTCCAGTATAGTGTCCGGGTTCTCTTTCTTTATACACGAAATGGTCTTTACCCAATGCTCTGCACCATAATCTTTCAAGTCATCGCGGTCAACAGATGTTATTACGGCATATCTCAGTCCGAGTGCCTTTATCGAGTCGGCCACGTTCTGCGGTTCTGCCGGATTGAGTTTTTCCGGTCGTCCGGACAGGGTGTTGCAGAATTTACAACTGCGTGTGCATACGTTTCCTCCAATCATAAGTGTCGCTGTGCGTGCTGCCCAGCACTCGGTGCGGTTGGGGCATAGTCCGCTTGTGCATATCGTGTTGAGATGATGCTTTGCGATTACGTTTGCCGTTTCGCCCGAATTTTGCGTTGATGTCAGGTTAATTTTTAGCCATTCGGGCTTCTTCACGTGCGGAGGTCGGCCGAATAACAGTCTCAGCAACTGTGGCAGTTCCATTCCACGTATTATTGCGGAGAGGTCTATGCCTTCAAGTCTTTCTGTCACGGCTTCTCTTGTGAACTGCGTTCCGCGCAGCAGATCGATAAGTTCGCGGTCGAGGTCGCCTATCAGGAAATAGTCTCCGGCAAGGTTTATGTTAGTTATGACATTGTTCTTTAGTTCGATATGTGCCTCCAACGTGCCAATATCGGGGAATCTTTTTTTTCTTACCTCTGTGAATTTCGGGTTCTTTCCATAAACGAAAGTGTCTGAAGCCAGTTCCTTTTCTATCTTGGCAATTTCCCGCATGTCCTCTTCGGTGAGTACCAGTTGTTCCGAACCGCACATATATTTACGCACGTATGCGAGGAAATCGTCGAGCGTGAGATTGGTGTATTGCCCTATGTTGTTGACGCGTTGCGATACCGATGCCACACCTTTGCTCTGCAGTTTCTCGTGCGATGGTGTTAGTGCTTTCGCCAGATGTTCGAGTTGCGTGTTGAAAAGCACTGTGTTGTGAAGCACACTTCGGTTGCGCAGCCGATAGAATGCGCTGCCCGAAACCTTCCTTCCGCCCACGAGAATGTCGTTGCGTCCGGACAGTTGCGCGTCGATGTCGATGCTCCGCAGCAATCGTGCCACATTGTTCATATAATCGCCGAATGCCAAATTCACGCTTTCGGAAAAGGAAATATAAGAAAATTGTATGCAACCGCTGTCTGCATAGACACATCCGCCGCCGCTCTTTCTGCGGAATATGTGTATTCCGTTGTCTCGACAATACTCCACATTCACCTCGTTGTCAATAAGTTGGTTGCGTCCGAGCATCACCGTAGGTTCCACCTGCCAAGCAAAGAAATAGTCATCATCAGTATATTTGCTCGCCACGTATTCCTCTACTGCGAAGTAGAATGGCAACTGTTTCGCCTCTGCTCTGTCAGGCACAATTATGTATTTCATCAGTAAAATTAATATAAGTTGTTTTCTTATTCTATCTTTAAATTCTTTGCAAAATTAGGGAAAATAATCCAATTACAAGCAAGTAACGAAACAAAACATTATTATGCCGATAAACTTTTATGCCCCCATAAGTTAATTATCGCTAAAAAGGAGAATAAAAGAGGCTGTTGAAGTTTGCTTGAAAAATAAAAATAGTACTTTTGTACATTGAAAATACACGTAAAAGTTAAATCTTAAATCTACATTAATTATGATTATTGGAATTCCAAAGGAAATCATGCACGACGAAGCTCGTGTATCGGCTACCCCGGAAACTGTGGGTAAGTTCGTGAAAGATGGTTTTGAAGTGCTCGTTGAGAAATCGGCCGGCGACGGTGCGCTCTATCACGATGAGGACTATGTAAAGGCCGGTGCGAAATTGGTTGAAGGCGCTGCTGAAGTTTATGACAGGGCAGAAATCATCTTGAAGGTGAAGGAACCTCTTTTCAATGAGACTCTCGGCAAGCATGAGGTGGAACTGATGCACAAGGGTCAGTATCTCATCACGTTCATTCACCCTGCATCTCCCATCAACCACGAAATGGTTAAGAAACTCACAAAGCAGGGCGTTACAGCCATCACACTTGATGGTATTCCACGCATCTCTCGTGCGCAGAACCTCGATGCACTTACTTCAATGAGTACCTGTGCAGGCTATAAAGGCATCTTGATGGCAGCCGACCACATGACCACATTCATGCCACAGATGTTCACCGCAGTAGGAAGAATAGAGCCGGCCAAGGTAATGGTGATTGGTGTTGGTGTTGCCGGTCTTCAGGCTTTGGCTACAGCGAAGCGCCTCGGTGCTATCACTTACGCTGCCGACATTCGTCCGATGGCTGCCGAGAACGCAAGTTCTCTCGGCGCAAAGGTTACAGACACCGGTGTTCCCGCAGAACTCGCAGTGGGCGAGGGTGGCTATGCAAAGCGTCTGCCGGAGGATGTTCTCGTTGTTGAGCGTGAGAAACTGAACGACACCATAAAGGAAATGGACATCGTGTTCTGTTCTGCTCTCATCCCGGGAAAGGTTGCTCCTATCATCATAACCGAAGAAATGGTGAAGGGAATGAAGCGCGGTTCTGTAATTGTTGACATCTCTATCGACCAAGGTGGTAACTGCGAACTGACACCGGCAGGTGGCATCGAGAAGAAGCACGGCGTGACTCTGATGGGTGTGAAGAACATTCCGGGTCTGCTCCCGACAAGTTCTACTTGGATGTTTGCAAACAACGTATATAACCTCGTGAAGTACCTCGTTAAGGACGGCAAGGTGAACCTCGACCGCACCGACGAAGTAATCAATAAGAGTCTTGTATGTATCGACGGTGAACTCGTTCACACCGGTGCCCGCGAGGCAATGGGACTCTGATAGGTTGAGGCCAAGGGTTAAAGGCAAAATGATGTGTCAAGTGACTTCTCACATTACATTCTGTCTTTAACCTTTGTCGTTATGGATTTCCATTCCATGACGGCATACATTCGACTATTATCTTTTTATATTTTAATTTGAAACGTTTGACATATAATGATTAATCCTATTATATTAGTAGTTGTTTTCATTGCATGCACGATAGCGGGCTACTTCATCATAAAGAATGTGCCCAGTTTGCTGCATACGCCCTTGATGTCGGGCATGAATGCCTTGTCGGGCGTTACCATTGTGGGAGCAATTACGGCTACAGGCTATGCCCTTACCCGTCCGGAGATAGGTGGACTTGGGTCTGTATTGGCTCAGGTGGTGGGATGTCTTGCTATTGTGTTGGCGGCGATAAATGTTTTTGGTGGCTTTGGTATCACTCACCGGATGCTCCAGATGTTCAATAAGAAGAAAAAGAATTAACCTATGGCAACAATGCAAATCATAATCAGCACCGTATTAGCAATAGCCGTGCTTGCTGGCATATCAATGATGAGCAAGGTGGGTAGTGCCGTTCGTGGCAACCTGCTCTCTGCCCTTGCCATGTTGGTTGGTGTCGTTGCAACGCTTTATTTCAGTGGTGTTGTTTCGGCATGGACGATATATCCTTCCATTCTTGTCGGAGCATTGATAGGCGGAATGATGGCTCGCAGAGTCCGGATGATACAGATGCCTCAACTCGTGGCCTTGTTCAATGGTCTTGGTGGTGGTGCTTCGGCATTGGTCGGTGTGCTTTCTGCCACGCAGGTGGGGTTCAGCAGTGAGCAAATTTCAGAAATCGTTAAGAATGGCTACATGCCGTTCATGCTTTTCACGTCGATGCTCGCCATTTCTGTTGGTATGGTGACGCTTGTCGGCAGTCTCATTGCTGCGGGCAAACTTCATCGCATGCTTTCTCAGAAACCGGTGATATGGCCGGGACATTCGCTTTTCACCATGCTGTTCTTGCTACTCACCGTGGCCTTGATAGTGCTCGGAACATTCAGTGGAAACATAATGGTAATCGTGGTCTGCATCCTCACCTCGTCGCTGTTCGGTCTGTTTTTCTCTATCCGTGTGGGTGGTGCAGACATGCCTATCACAATCTCACTGCTCAACTCTTTGTCGGGTGTGGCAGGTTCGATTGCCGGTATGGCCATCAGCGATATATTCCTTGTTGCCGTCGGCGGTATAGTCGGTGCATCGGGATTGCTTCTCACTCAGATAATGTGCCGCGCCATGAACCGCAGCCTTATCAACATCCTTGTCCCACGTGCTCCTAAGAAAGCAACCAAGACAGTTTCCGAAACAGATAACCAAGAAGAAGAAAATAAAGAATTAATAACAAGAGTAATGAAATTAGAAGAAAGAATAAAACAACTGGAAGCCATCGTTGCCAAACTGGAAGACAGGGTTAAAGTGCTCGATGGTCAGATTGAGGCTGCCCCGAAAGAGGCTGCCGATGCTCCTTCAGCCGATAAGGTTCTCGCTGAGGCCAAGCGCGTGATAATAGTTCCGGGCTATGGTATGGCCTTGGCTCAGGCGCAGCACAAGGTGAAACAACTTGCCGAACTGCTTGAGAGTCGTGGCACCGATGTTCGCTTTGCAATCCACCCTGTGGCAGGTCGAATGCCCGGTCACATGAATGTGTTGCTTGCTGAAGCAGACGTTCCATACGAGAAACTCTACGAGATGGATCAGATAAACGACGACTTTAAGAACGTTGATGCCGTGGTGGTAATTGGTGCGAACGACGTGCTCAACCCCGCAGCACGAAATGCCGAGGGCACTCCTATCTATGGTATGCCGGTGCTCAGCGTTGACGAGGCTCCCGAAGTTGTAATCTGTAATTACGACCTGAACCCCGGATATGCCGGTGTGGAGAATCCTCTTTACACTCGCGGTCATGGCGTTTATCTCGAACTTGGCGATGCCAAAGAGACACTTCAGCGCATCATTGTCGGAGTAACTGCAAGATAATCGTTTCTACAAGCCGGCTTTTGTCGGGTATATAATAAGAGTCGTGGCTATCAGCGAATGTTCCGATAGCCACGACTTTTGTTTTATTTGCGTGCGTCAACCATTGTATAAGAAGCGCTTGATGCTCTTCTTCGGCGTTTTCTCGAACTCCTCTTCGTGGAGTTTTATTGCCGAAATCTTGCTGTATGCCGGCATTTCAGCGTTCAGTTCCTGACGGTTTTGTTCCATTATTTTTTCGAGGTCTTCTTTAGACAGTCCCAGATTTTTCATCTCGTCAAAGTCGGGATGCACAAGTCCCACGAGTTTTTCGTCCTTCTGTATAATGATGCTTTCTATCACGAGAGGCATCGAATTGAGTTTGTCTTCAATCTCTTCGGGGTAAATGTTCTGTCCGCTTGCTCCGAGAAGCATGTTTTTGCTGCGCCCTTTTATGAACACGTTGCCGTCTGCATCCATTGTTCCGAGGTCGCCGGTGTGATACCACCCCTCGTTGTCTATTGCCTGCCTTGTAGCTTCCTCGTTCTTGTAGTAGCCCAGCATTACGTTCATGCCGCGTGCCAATATTTCCCCCGGCACTATCGACGGTGAACTGCTGTCAATCTTTACTTCCATGTTTCTTACTGCTCTTCCGCAACTTCCCGGAACAAATTCGCGCCAGTCGCGGTAGCATATAATCGGTGCACATTCTGTTGCGCCATAGCCAACGGTATATGGGAAACCAATGTCGTGCATGAATTTCTCTACCTCTTGGTTGAAAGCCGCACCGCCAATGATTACCTCATAGAAGTTGCCACCGAACGCATTCGTCACCTGTTCGCAAATCTTTTCTTTTACCTTCTTGTTTATCACAGGCATGTTGAGCAGCAGCTTCATACGTTGGTTCTGAAGTTTCGGGAACACCTTCTTCTTTATAATCTTCTCGATTACCAACGGAACTGAAATCACAATCGACGGTTTTATATCGGCAAACGCCTGTGCGATGATTGCCGGGGATGGTATTCGCGTAAGGTAAAAGATATGGCAACCGTGCAGGAACTCGAAAATGAACTCGAAAGCCATGCCGTACATGTGTGCCATGGGCAGAATGCTGAGAGTGTTGGTGCCGCTTTTCACGTAATCGCGGCCGATAACGTCCATTGCGAAATCGTAGTTGCTCCAAAGTGCGCGGTATGGTATCATCACTCCTTTCGAGAAACCTGTCGTACCACTCGTGTAGTTTATCAGAGCCATTTCGTCGGGCGATTGCTCCACGTAGTATTCCACATGTTCCTTACGGAAATACTTAGGATATTTGCGTCCGTACATTTCATTCAGATGCTCGCGTGCATAAGTCAGTTTGTCGGTGCGCGACAATACAAGCGAATAGTCGGGTATGTAGATGATACCCTCAATGTCCGGCATCTTAGTTCCATCTATTGTCGTTGCCACCACATCGCCCACAAACAGCAGTTTTGCTTCTGAGTGATTCACGATGTTGTGTATCTGTTCGGGTGTGAACTCGTGTAGTATCGGCACGGCCACCGCTCCGTATGTCAGTGTTGCCAGGAATGCCACTGCCCAGTGGGCACTGTTTCGACCGCATAATGCTATCTTGTCGCCTTTCACCACGCCACTGCTTTCGAACATTATATGCAGTTTCTCAATCTTGCGTGCCACATCCTTATATTGTAATGTTACTCCTTTGTAATCGGTAAGGGCATCCATGTCCCAATGCTCTATTATGCTCTTCTGTATTATAGAGTTGAATTTCGGTGTATCCATTTCTGATATTTATCTATAATTCTTATAACAATATTGTTGCACAATTATGTAATTTGTGTGCAAAGGTAAAATGTTATTTGCTCATTTGCAAATGTTTTGTGCACTATTTCGATTTTTATTGACGTAATTATCCTAATTTATGGAATATTACGAGTTTAGAACAAGAAATAGGAAAAAACGGACATTGCCAAACAGACAAGTAGCTGTTCAGAAATATGTGTTTGATTTTGAACGCCGGTTGGCTATTCATACCTCATCGACTTTGCCGGATGTATGAATGAAACGAGGTAACTGGGGGCGATGAGTGAGAGCACGCAGATTGTGAGTGTGGCGATGTTTATTGCCGCCATTATGTAGAAATCGAGTTCCACCGGAACAGTGTTGACATAGTATGTCGTTGGGTCGAGCGACACCAAACCGGTAAAATGCTGAATCAAAAGGAGACCTATTCCCACGATGTTTCCCCACAGCATGCCACGTCCGATTATGAATACCGAGAACCATAGGAATGTGTGCCGTATGGTTTTGTTGCGTGCACCGAGTGCTTTCATCAGACCTATCATGTTGGTGCGTTCCAAAATGATGATCAGCAGACCCGAAATCATGGTGATGCCGGCAACGCATACCATAAGTGCAAGTATAATCCAGACGTTTATGTCAAGCAGGTCGAGCCATGTGAATATCTGCGGATTCATCTGCTCTATTGTCGCGGAGGAGTATGTCTGACCGTATTTGTCGCTGGTTCTATTGATGTTCCTCACCACGTTTTCCTCTACCACCTCCAACTGCCGATAGTCGTCAATGCTTAGTTCGGCACCGCTTGCTTGGTCTTTTTCCCAACCGTTTAGTTTCACCGAAGTGTATAGGTCGCAGAAGCATATTGCCTTGTCGAATTTGGTAAGGTTGGTGCGATAAATGCCCACGATGTCGAACCGTCTCGCCCTTACGTCATCGTTGTCTATGAAATATGCAAAAACTTTATCGCCGAGTTTCAGTCCGAGTTTGTCGGCATTCATCTTTGATATGAGAATCTTGTTGCTGCTCGCCTCCGAACTGAATTTCGGAATCGAACCTTCCAGCATGTTCTGATGAATGAATGTGGTGTCGAACTCCTCTGCCATGCCTTTGAACATCACGCCCATGAAGTCGTTGTCGGTCTTCAGTATGCCTTGTTTCATGGCATATCTCTGCGCATGCTTCACCCCCTCGATGTTTTTCAGTCTGTTCATTATGCTGTCGTCCATTGAGATAGGGTAGGGTCGCTCGTCTTGCAGCGATAGGAAATTGGCCACAATTATATGGCTGCCGAAACCGATAGCCTTGTCTCTTATCGTGTGTTTGAAGCCAAGCACCACGCTTACGCTGATAAGCATCACGGCAAGACCGATTGCCACGCCAATGGTTGCAATCCTTATCGCCGGGCGGCTCACCTGTCGTTTGTCGCCCTTGTCATTGTATATCTTCCTTGCGATGTATAAAGCGAAGTTCATCTTTCCGATTTGCAAAATTACGATTTATTGCATGAAACACCAAATTTTGCTTCCCGTTTTTATTACATCGCCATTAATTAACACTCTGTTACTTTGTGCTGATGCCCGCGATGATACCTGAATAGGAAGCATTCAGCGTGTTTAAAACCATCATAAGCATAACTTCGGGAAAGCAAAATGGGCGAATTTACTTTGCAATTTGGGCGAAATTGGTTTTCAAATTCGCCCATTTTGGTCTGCAAATTCGCCCAAATTGTTTTTCAATAATATCTGTTATTGTTTTTAATTAGGAGTATCCTTGTGTTTCATTGACATATATTGAAAAAGCCCCCGGAAGCGTTCGTTATGCTTTCGGGGGCTTTTTATGAATAGTGTCAGTGATTTACTTTATGAGGTCTATGCTGCGTTTGAGGAATTTATCGAGTGCAGCACCTTTCAGCATACCGTTCTGAAGCAGTGCGAGGTCGATAAGTTGATGCAGGATGTCGTTGCCTTTTGCGTAGTCGGCTATTATCTGCTGTTTCTTGGAGCGTTGCTCCTCTATAGCCTTCTGCGTGTTGTTGACATCGTCTTTCTCCTCTTGTGTTATTTCCTCAGGCTTCTTTTTGTCCTGTTCCTGTCGCAGTGCGGCAAGTCGTGCCTCCTGTCCTTTAATCTCGCTTGCCACCGGTTTCAGGTCGGCTGCGGTCTTTTCTTTCTCATCTTCGAGGATTTTCTTTATCAACGGATGGTCGCTGTTGAGCACCAGACTGTATGTGTCGGGCATCTCGGCATAGAATGCCATGCCCTGCTGATAGCGCGAAATGTCTTTCATGCGGCGCATATACTCGCTCTGTGTGATGAGCACCGGACGAGCATTCTCGCCCATAGCCTGCACTTCTACATAGAACTCGGTCTTTTCAATGCTTGGCATCTGCGAGCGGAAAGCCTGTGACAGATTGTCAGCGGTGTCAGCATCGAGAGTCTGTTTCGGTTCGTCTTCCTTTACGATGAGGCGTTCGATGATGTCCGAATCCACGCGAGTGAAGCGTGTTTTCTCGAATTTCTGTTCGAGCATTGACACCGCCGGTGTGTCGAGTTGGCCGTCCATGAGAAGCACGCTGTAACCCTTCTGTTGTGCCGCCTCGATGTATGTGTATTGCTCCTCCTTGTTGTTTGTGTATAGATACACGAGGGTTCCGTCCTTATCGGTCTGCGTGTCTTTTATCAATGTCTTGTATTCCTCGAACGTATAGTATTTTCCTTCAACGTCTTTCAGCAGTGAGAAATCTTTCGCACGGTCGTAGAAGTCTTCCTGTGAGAGCATTCCGTAGTTGATGAAGATTTTCAAATCGTCCCACTTTTCCTCGTAATCCTTGCGGTCGTTCTTGAATATCGCGGCGAGTCTGTCGGCCACTTTCTTCGTTATGTATGTCGAAATCTTCTTCACGTCGCGGTCGCTTTGCAGATAACTTCTGCTCACGTTCAGTGGAATATCCGGAGAATCGATTACGCCGTGCAGCAATGTGAGGAAGTCGGGCACGATGCCTTCTACTTGGTCTGTTACGAAAACCTGATTGCAGTAGAGTTGAATCTTGTTGCGCTGTATCTCGATGTTGCTCTTGATGCGTGGAAAATAGAGTATTCCGGTGAGGTTGAACGGATAGTCAACGTTGAGATGTATCCAGAACAACGGCTCATCGTGCATCGGGTATAAAGTGCGATAGAAGTTTTTATAGTCTTCGTCATTCAGCGTGCTCGGTGCCTTTGTCCATAGCGGTTCCACATTGTTTATTACGTGGTCTTTGTCTGTATCCACCTGCTTGCCGTCTTTCCATTCGGTTTCTTTGCCGAATGTTATTGTCACGGGCATGAACTTGCAGTATTTCTGCAGCAGTTGTTCTATTTGCTGTTTCTCAAGATATTCTTTGCAGTCGTCGTCAATGTACAGCACGATGTCTGAGCCGCGATCTTCTTTCTCGGCATCTTCAATGGTGAATTCCGGTGAGCCGTCGCACGACCATTTCACTGCTTTCGCACCATCTTTGTAACTTTTTGTTATGATTTCCACTTTCTTGGACACCATGAATGCCGAGTAGAAACCAAGACCGAAGTGTCCTATGATAGCATTTGCGGAGTCCTTGTATTTGTCGAGAAAATCGGTAACTCCGGAGAAAGCAATCTGATTGATGTACTTGTCAATCTCCTCCTCGGTCATTCCTATGCCTCGGTCGCTGATGGTGAGTGTGCCCTTTTCAGTGTCGAGTTGCAATTTTACAGCGAGTTCTCCGAGTTCTCCTTTGAAGTCACCTTTGTCTGCAAGGGTTTTCAATTTCTGTGTCGCGTCAACGGCATTGCTTACCATTTCGCGCAAGAATATCTCATGATCAGAATACAAGAACTTTTTTATCACGGGGAAAATGTTCTCTGTCGTAACCCCAATGTTTCCTTTTTGCATGATTATATACTTTATAAATTGATTTCTAAATACTCCTTTTACAAAAGTCGTGCCAAACTATCGGGATGTACTTTCGCTCTCTACCGTTTACATATTATTATATATGTACGTGCATGAAATTCTTTATTATGACAATGTGGATGGTCTGTCGTATTGTTTCTGTTGCTGTAGTGAAAAAAGAAAAGTCCCCACCTACGTTGCAAAAGCGTAGGCAGGGACATTCTGTTTGTTATTCGTCATCAGACGGAAAGTCTCATTCCGGGATGCTCTTCAAAATCTCGAGCAGGTGATCCCATACCATCTGAACGGTAGGAATGTGCAGACGCTCGTCGGGAGAGTGTACTCCGCGCAGGGTCGGACCGAATGAAACCATGTCGAGGTTAGGATATTTCTCAGAGAAAAGTCCGCACTCCAAGCCTGCGTGAATACCGAGAACTTTCGGCTCTTTACCGAAAAGCTTCTTGTACTTCTCCACTGCTATGGCAGTGAGTTTGCTGTCCGGATTCATCTTCCATGCAGGGTAACCGTCGCCTTGAACCACCTCTGCACCGGCGAGTTGGAACAACGCCTTGATTGTGGCAGCCTGATTGTCGAGCGCGCTCATCACGTTGCTTCGCTGTGAAGAAACGATAGTAACTTCGGTATCGGTAGTCTCTACGCTTGCAACGTTGTTTGATGTCTCTACCATCCATGCGAGTGCTTCGTCCTGACACATTGCAAATACTCCGTTGTCAACGGCCTGCAATGCACGGATAAGTTTTGTGGAAGTTTCCAATGGAAGCACTTTCTCGCTGTCGGTGCTCTCCATTGAGAACTGCATGGACTTCTCGGTAACGTGGTATTCATCTGCTACTTCAGCAGCGAACACGTTCCAGTCGGCCTTTACATTCTCCTTCTTGTCGGCCGGAACACCGAAGATGGCCATACCGTCGCGTGGTATTGCGTTGTGCAGTTTTCCTGCATTGAAACTTGCGAGACGCAGACCATATTTCTCCTGAACAAGGTAAAGGAAGCGTGCAATTATCTTCAGAGCATTGCCACGCTTCTTGTTGATGTCGTCACCGGAGTGTCCGCCAACCAAACCTTTCAGCGAAGCCTTCATGAAGAAGAGACCTTCGGGAGCATTCTCTTTCTCGTAACGGAATTTTGCAGTGGTGCTTCTTCCACCTGCACAAGAAACGAAGATCTGTCCTTCGTCCTCAGAGTCAAGGTTTATAAGCATGTCGCCGGTCATAAATCCGGGCTTCATTCCCTCTGCACCGGTAAGTCCTGTTTCTTCGTCGCGTGTGAAAACGCACTCCAGCGGACCATGTTCGATGTCGTTGCTATCGAGTATTGCCATTTCTATGGCGCATCCGATACCGTCGTCAGCACCGAGAGTTGTGCCTTTTGCTGCCAACCATTCACCATCTACGTAGGTCTGTATTGGGTCGTTGTCGAAGTCGAATTCGATATCGACAAGTTTCTCGCAAACCATGTCCATGTGGCTTTGCAGGATTACGGTCTTCTTCTTTTCGTAGCCCGGTGTTGCCCCTTTACGGATGATTACGTTTCCGGTTTCATCTACCACGGTTTCAAGACCGCGTTCTTCACCGAATTTCTTAAGATACTCAATGATTTTTTCCTCGCGCTTTGAAGGGCGTGGAATTTCGTTGATTTTTGCGAATTGTTCGAATACGCAAGCGGGTTTTAACTCACATTTGTTCATTATTCAATATAAATTTGTGTGTTTTACAAAAAATCATTATCTTTGCAGTCGCAAACAGTAATGTGTGCTTTCACGTGCAAAAGTAATAAAAATGGTTGAAACTCTCGTGTTAACAGTGTTAATAATTGCTATTTGTTTAGCATTATTAAGTGTTAAGGTGCTTTTCAAGAAGAAAGGTCGCTTCGAGTCGCAGCATATTCATGACAGTGCAGCAATGCGCAGACTTGGAATACATTGCGTTATCGACCAAGATAAGGAGGCAAGACACAGTGCGGAAAAGGCAAAAAAGATAAGAAACAAAATAAAATATAAAAAAGAATGAAAAAGAAATTTTTCCTTGTTATGGCGGCAGTAGTTGCCTTGACAGCATGTAACAACGAAGGTAAAAGCGGTGAGCAAAACGCCGACGCACCCAGAAGTTCGGAACTGAAGATAGCATACGTGGATATAGAGGAACTTGACTCTACCTATAATTTCTGCAAGGATTTCAAGGCCGAGTTCGAGAAGAAAAGCAAGAATGCAGACAATACTCTTAACCAGAAAGGACAGGCTCTGCAAACTCAGGCAGCCCAGTTCCAGCAGAATCTTCAGAGCAATAAGTACACTCAGCAGCAGGCACAGTCGGTGAATGCAAGCCTACAGAAGCAGCAGGTTGACCTGCAGCAACTGCAGCAACGTCTTGCTGCCGAACTGCAAGCAGAGTCGGAAAACTACAGTAAGGCTCTCCGTGACAGCGTTCAGCACTTCCTTGCAGAGTATAACAAGGACAAGAAATATTCCATTATTCTCAGCAAGGCAGGCGATAATGTGCTATACAGCGACAAATCGTTAGACATCACCAAGGAGGTGGTTGCCGGACTGAACAAGGCTTACAAGCCTGCAGCAAAGACCGCAGAGCCGGCAAAGGCTGAAAGCAAGAAATAATCATTGCTTAAAGGTTTATGATTTAGGAGTTATAAGTTTGCTCGCGCATTCTTCGTAACTCCTAATTCGTTTCAGTATATTTCACCCTCAACGCTCATCTTTCATCGCTCCGCTCGGCTCCTTCAGGAGACGCTTTCGAAGCAGAGCGAAGAAAGAACCCTCATCCTTTAACGCTCAACTCTCAACCCGCAACCCTCATCGCTCATCGCTCACCCACATGACCCGCAAGGCCCGCTACGAATATATCCTTGAATATTACGCCGAAAAGATGCCACACGTTTCCACCGAACTGAATTTCGGAAGCGTGTTTCAGTTGCTTGTTGCGACCGTACTTAGTGCGCAATGCACCGACAAACGCATCAACCAAGTAACCCCAGATCTGTTCTCGCGCTATCCCGATGCAATGTCGATGAGCAGTGCAGAGCCGGAGGATGTACTCGAACTGATAGCCAGTGTAAGTTATCCCAACTCCAAGGCGCGGCATCTCGTTGATTTGTCGCGCATGATAGTAAACGACTTCGGAGGTGAAGTGCCATCGGATATGTCAGAACTCGTGAAACTACCGGGCGTTGGACGTAAGACCGCCAATGTCGTGCAGGCCGTAGGATTCGGTCGTTCGGCGATAGCCGTGGATACACATGTGTTTCGCGTGAGCCACCGTCTCGGACTTGTTCCGTCAAAAGACAATACGCCGCTGAAAGTGGAACTGACGCTGAAGAAGAATATCCCGGCCGATGTACAGGCCGATGCACACCACTGGTTGCTGTTGCATGGCAGATATATATGCCAGAGCAGAAAGCCCAAATGCAGTGAATGTCCCTTCAATTCTTTCTGTCCGAAAGTAGGAGTGTGACATTAATTAACGATAAAAAAACATACAATGCAGTCGAAAAGAATAATAAATTTTCTCAAGGATATTGCCGAGAACAATAACCGTCCGTGGTTTCATGAACATCGCGGGGAATATGATGCCATAAGGGCAGACTTCGAAGAGGGTATAGCAAAGGCAATCTCGCGTATCTCGGAGTTCGATACGAGCATTGCCCACATCACAGTGAAGGATACGGTCTATCGTTTCTATCGCGACACTCGCTTCTCTCCAGACAAGTCACCATATAAGCGTCATCTCGGTGCCTTTATCTGCTTGCGTGGCAGAAAGTCGATAAGCGGAGGCTACTACATACACATGGAACCCGGCAACTGTCTGCTTGCTTGTGGCAATTATTGGATGCCGATGAACGTTCTCACTGCTTGTCGCAACGAGATAATGGGAAACATCGACCGTTGGCTTGGTATTGTGGAAGACCGTAAGTTCCTGAATTTCTTTGGAAAGCCGGGCGATGGCGAGTGGAAAGATGAGGCCGCATCTCCCAAGGGGTTCGGTCTGTCGATGCTCTCAAATGCTCCGAAGGGTTTCCCCCGCGACTATGAGCATCTTGAATATCTCAAAATGAAAGACTATTGCTGCTGGAAGCGTGTGCCCGACACATTCTTCGATGGCGACGGATGGCTCGATGAAATGGCAAAGGTGTTTCAGGTGGCGAAGCCGATGAACGACTTCGTAAATGCAGTTATCGCCGATTACGAATAGGCCGGAGCGGCTATTAATATACAAATGTTATTGGAACAGAAGGAGTTTATGCACACAAACAATGTCACTGACTATAAGAAAGAGTTGCGTTATAAGATTCGGAACATGGCGATGGCTATGTTCAAAAAGAACGGAATAAAGTCTGTAAAGATGGACGACATTGCCAACGCTTTGCAAATATCAAAGCGCACGCTTTACGAAATATACGAGAACAAGGAAACACTGCTTTTCGAGTGTGTTCGCGAAGACTATATGCGGGCGAAAGAACACATTCGGCAATATGCCTGTCATGCCGAAAACGAGATGGACATAATCATCGAGTTCTTCAATATGAAGATGGCAGACTTGGGACAGATAGACCCGAAATTCTTTTCAGAACTTCACAAATATACCAATGTTATAGAATTTCTGCACAACTCGCACGAGGAGGAAATGAGCAATGCCAAAACCTTTATAGAGAGTGGAGTGAAGAATGGCTATTTCGTAGAGGGACTTAACTACGGAGTCGTTTTGAGACTTGGCGATGCTTCGATGAACTATATAATGGAAAATAAGTTGTATTTGCGATACGGCATACAAGAGATATTCCGTAATTTCTGGATTGTTCTGATGCGCGGTTTCTGTACACCGAAAGGCATAGAGCGCGTGAACGAACTTTTCAGCAAACCGTAAAAGCCTTGGCTCGGATGCCTTTTTTTATTTTATACTTTTGGGTTTGAAAAAAAATAATTACCTTTGCAGCGTATTAATACGGGAAATTAAAATCTATAGATTATAATGAATATATCTTATAAGTGGTTGAAAGAATATGTTGATTTCAGCCTTTCGCCACAAGAAGTTTGTGACGCTCTGACGAGCGAGGGTCTTGAGGTCGGTGCACTTGAAGAAGTGCAGAGCATACGCGGCGGGCTGAAGGGGTTGTTTGTTGGCAAGGTTATGACCTGCGACATGCACCCGGATTCAGACCATCTGCATGTAACCACTGTTGATCTTGGTAACGGAGAAACGCGCCAAATAGTGTGCGGTGCGCCGAACGTTGCCGCAGGTCAGAAGGTGATAGTTGCCGACCTCGGATGCGTTCTGTATGACGGTGATAAGGAGTTCACTATAAAGAAATCAAAACTTCGCGGTGTGGAGTCTAACGGAATGATATGTGCCGAAGACGAGATAGGTGTAGGCAGCAGTCATGATGGGATAATAGTGCTCCCGGAGGATGCCGAGATTGGTATGCCCGCAGCCGAATATTATAATCTTGAAAGCGACTGGCTCATTGAGGTTGACATAACGGCCAACCGTGCCGATGCCCTCTCACACTGGGGAGTGGCACGTGACTTGTACGCATGGTTGAAGCAGAACGGATACGAGACTTCGCTCCACCGCCCGTCTGACGAGACTTTCGTCGTTGATGATGAGACGCTGCCGATAGACGTTGAAATAGTCAATAAGGAAGCATGCAAACGCTATGCATGCGTCAGCATAACCGACTGTGAGGTGAAGGAAAGTCCGGAATGGCTCAAAAACAAACTCAATACGATAGGGGTGCGCCCGATAAACAATATTGTAGATATAACCAACTATGTGATGATGGCATACGGTCAGCCGCTTCACTGCTTCGATGCCGACATGGTGAAAGGTAACAGGATTGTTGTAAAGACAATGCCTGAAGGCACTCCTTTCATTACACTTGACGGCGAAGAGCACAAACTCTCGGAGCGAGACCTCGCCATCTGCAACGCCGAAGACCCCATGTGCATTGCCGGAGTGTTCGGTGGAAAGGGCTCAGGGACGTATGACAACACACGCAACATCGTGCTCGAAAGCGCGTATTTCCACCCCACATGGATTCGTAAGAGCGCACGTCGTCACGGACTAAGCACCGACGCGTCGTTCCGTTTCGAGCGTGGTGTAGACCCGGAGGGTGTTATTTATGCACTGAAGCAGGCCGCGTTGCTATGCAAGGAGTTGTCCGGAGGAAAGGTTTCGATGCAGATAAAGGACGTATATCCCGAGAAAATAGAGAATGCGAAAGTTGACTTGGGCTACTCTTACGTTAACCGACTGGTGGGAAAAGATATTCCGGCCGAGACAATAAAGAGCATCGTGACATCGCTCGAAATGAAAATCTTGGAGGAGAATGTTGACGGACTGAAACTCGAAATACCGGCATATCGTGTTGATGTGCAGCGTCCATGCGACGTTGTTGAAGACATCCTACGCGTGTATGGATATAATAATGTGGAAATTCCTACGCAATTGAAGTCATCGCTTGTAGTGAAAGGCGATGAGGACAAGAAACACGTGCTTGCCAATCTGGTGGGAGAGCAACTCCTCGGTTGCGGCTTCAATGAGATACTCAACAACTCTCTGACCAAGAGTGCGTACTACGACAAACTGCAAAGTTATCCCGCAGAAAACCTCGTAAGGATTATGAACCCGCTTAGTTCAGACCTTAACGTGATGCGTCAGACAATGCTTTTCGGAGGACTTGAAAGTATTGCGTACAACGTAAACCGCCGAAACCCGAACCTGAAGTTCTTCGAGCGTGGAAACGTATATACTTTCTCTCCCGATAAACAGAACGCCGACAACCCTATGGCGGCATACAAGGAAGAGAACATGATTGCACTTTGGGTTACCGGAAAACGCGTGACCGGCTCGTGGGCACATGCTGACGAACAATCAACGTTCTTCGAACTCAAGGCATACGTTATGAATATACTTTCGCGTATAGGAGTTCCGTTCGCCATGTTGATGTTCAAGGAGAGCACCGGCGACATCTTCTCAAAGGCTACCGTTATCGAAAACCGTGGCGGAAAGAAACTTGTGGAGATGGGATTGGTGAGCAAGGCGATACTGAAATCTGCCGGAATTGCCCAAGAGGTGTATTATGCCGAACTCAACTGGACGGCTCTAATGAAGACGATAAAGAAGCAAAAGGTGGAATATCGCGAGATAAGCAAATATCCGGCGGTAAGTCGCGACCTTGCGCTGCTCATTGATAAGAATGTGGAATTTGTCACAATAGAGAGTGTGGCATATCGTAGCGAGAAGAAATTGCTGCGCAAAGTGGAACTCTTCGATGTTTATGAGGGTAAGAATCTGCCTGAGGGAAAGAAGAGTTATGCTGTGAATTTCATCCTGCAAGACGAACAGAAAACGCTTAACGACAAGCAGATTGACAGTATAATGAATAAGATTATCGCTAATCTGAAGAAAGAGATTGGAGCGGAATTGCGATGAACGCGGAGCGACATGGAATGAAAATCAAAATGTAATATAAATAAAAAACAATAATATTTTGAACATAGTTTATGGGAAGAGCATTTGAATACCGTAAGGCAGCAAAGATGAAGAGATGGGGACACATGGCAAAGACGTTTACAAGAATTGGTAAACAGATTGCCATTGCCGTAAAATCAGGAGGTCCCGAACCAGAGAATAACCCGGCATTGCGTGCCATCATAGCCAATGCCAAGCGCGAGAATATGCCGAAAGACAATATCGAACGCGCGATAAAGAACGCTATGGGCAAGGATCAGAGCGACTATAAGGAGGTGACATACGAGGGATATGGTCCGTTCGGAGTGGCTGTTTTTGTTGATACTCTGACCGACAACACAACGAGAACGGTGGGTGATGTGCGCTCGGTTTTCAACAAGTTCAGCGGCAACCTCGGTACTACCGGTTCGCTGAGTTTCCTTTTCGACCACAAGAGTGTGTTCACTTTCAAGAAGAAGGATGGCATCGACATGGACGAACTGATACTAGACCTTATCGACTACGGCGTGGAAGATGAGTACGATGAAGACGAAGAGGAAGACAGCATCACTATATATGGCGACCCTAAGAGTTTCGGTGAGATACAGAAACATCTTGAAGAGAACGGGTTTGAGGTTACGGGAGCAGAGTTCACGTATATCCCCAACGACCTGAAAGAGGTTACGCCTGAGCAGCGCGAGACACTCGACAAGATGGTGGAGAAACTCGAAGACTTCGATGACGTGCAGACTGTATATACCAACATGAAGCCGGAATAATCCGCCTCATGTAGGTTTCTGCCTGCCTTTTGCGGACAGCCAATAATATGTCTGTGGCATTACGGCATGCTAATGATAATGGCTTTGTTACTAAATCATAGTCACGGAATATGGCAGAATTAGTCTTTTGAAAACCAATATCGGCTGTTTTGCAGACCAATTTGGGCGAAATTACATTTCAATTTCGCCCAAATTGGTCTGCAAAACAGCCGAATTTGTTTTTTCGGATATGTGCTTTCGCAGAATGTTCTGTGGTTTGTTGCAGGCTTACTATTCGTAATCCTTTGTGCTCAGTGTCGTTTCGTATAGCACCTTACCTTTTCTGCTCGCCGAGTAATAGGTATAAGCAAAGCAGAAACCGGCATCCTTATAGACACGGTTGTTGGTGTTGCGTTTCAGTTCGTCGATAAGTGCCGGACGCACATTGTCGTCTTTCAGCACTCCCACGGTATCGGCATTGCCGCGCAACGAGAAATATGAATGTACGGTCTTTGTTGCTTTGTCGAACGTGATGCTGTCGATAATTGTAAATTCATCGATAGTTGCCGGACATTTTTTCTCGGTGTATTCTTTCGACTCTCGTGCCGCCCTGTCCTCCAGGCTCTCATGGCACGAAGCGAGGAAAATGATTGATGCAAATAACAGTAACTTCTTCATAATGGGTACAAAAATAAGGAATTTCTCGCTAAATATTTAAAAATAATGAAAATAATAACCATTAAAACTCATTTTTTTGTAACTTTGCCGTTAGTTTTGGGTAAATACACATGCAACATATACGTAATTTCTGCATAATAGCACATATAGACCACGGCAAGAGTACACTTGCCGACCGACTCCTTGAGTGTACTAACACAATAAAGATTACCGACGGGCAGATGCTCGACAACATGGATTTGGAGAAAGAAAGAGGTATCACTATCAAAAGCCACGCCATTCAGATGGAGTATGAACTTAATGGTGAGAAATACGTGTTCAATCTTATCGACACTCCGGGACACGTTGACTTCTCTTACGAGGTGAGCCGCAGTATCGCCGCATGCGAGGGAGCGCTGCTCGTGGTTGATGCCACGCAAGGCGTTCAGGCGCAGACAATCAGCAATCTATACATGGCAATCGAGCACGATTTGGAGATAATCCCCGTGATAAACAAAATCGATATGCCCAGCGCAATGCCCGATGAAGTGGAAGACGAGATTGTGGAACTCATAGGCTGTGACCGTTCGGAGATTATACGTGCAAGCGGAAAGACCGGCGAAGGCATAGACGACATACTGAAAGCGGTGGTGGAACGCATTCCGCATCCTGTTGGAAATGTCGATGCCCCGTTACAGGCATTGATATTCGACTCGGTGTTCAACTCGTTCCGAGGCATTATAGCATATTTCAAGATACTCAATGGCTCCATCAAGAAGGGCGACAAGGTGAAGTTCTTCAACACCGGCATGGAATATGATGCCGACGAGGTGGGAGTGCTGAAGATGGATATGATACCGCGTAAGGAACTAAGCACCGGTGAGGTGGGATATATCATAAGCGGAATAAAGGATGCCAAGGAGGTGAAAGTGGGCGATACCATAACCCATACGGCACGTCCTTGCGAAACAGCCATTGCCGGATTTCAAGAGGTCAAGCCGATGGTGTTTGCCGGAGTATATCCCATCGACCCGACAGAATATGAAAACCTGCGTGCTTCGCTTGAGAAACTGCAACTCAATGATGCCTCGCTGACGTTCTTCCCGGAGTCTTCCGTGGCATTGGGTTTCGGCTTCCGTTGTGGCTTTCTCGGACTTCTTCACATGGAGATAGTGCAGGAACGTCTCGACCGCGAATTTAATATGGACGTGATAACAACCGTTCCGAACGTGTCGTATATGATATATACCAAGCAGGGGGATGCTTTGGAAGTGCATAATCCGAGCGGACTGCCTGAACCGACAATGATAGAGCATATAGAAGAACCGTATATCAAAGCCACGATAATAACCGATAGTAACTACATCGGGCCGATAATGAAACTATGTCTTGACAAGCGTGGAGAACTGCTTAATCAGGAATATGTCAGCGGCAACCGTGTGGAACTGCATTTCATGATACCGTTGGGCGAAATCGTGATAGATTTCTATGACAAACTGAAGAGCATTTCAAAGGGATATGCTTCGTTTGACTATCATATAGACAGTTTCCGTCTTTCAAGACTCGTGAAACTCGATATACTGTTGAACGGCGAACCTGTCGATGCTCTTTCTACACTGACACATCAGGACAATGCCGTGGGATTCGGCAGAAGAATGTGTGAGAAACTGAAAGAACTGATACCCCGCCAGCAGTTCGATATAGCCATTCAGGCGGCTATCGGAGCGAAGATAATAGCGAGGGAAACGGTGAAACAGGTGCGCAAGGACGTTACGGCAAAGTGCTATGGTGGTGATGTTAGCCGTAAACGCAAGTTGCTTGAGAAACAAAAGAAAGGTAAGAAACGCATGAAGCAGATAGGAAATGTTGAGGTGCCGCAGAAGGCTTTCCTCGCAGTTCTGAAACTTGACTGACCCGATAATATAATATCCACTGAAAACTTTAACGTGAAGGGAGGTATGGCAATGAAGGAAATGACAAAGACGATTAGGGATATTGCGAGAGAACTTGCTCGTAAGTATAGCACCATGACACACGAAGAACTTGATATCTTGCAGAGTGTGCTGGTGCCGATGAAGTTTGCTAAGGGCGAAATGATTCTCAAAGAAGGAGAAACTTGCAAACATATATATTATATAGACAAGGGACTTGTAAGGCAGTTCTATTTCAAAAACGGCAAACAACTTACCGAGCACATGGCAGTGGAGGGTAATATCGTAATGTGTATAGAAAGTCTTTTCCGCGAGGAGCCTACAAAGTTGCAGATGGAAGCACTCGAAACGACAGTCATCTACGCCCTTCCGAAGGCTCGCCTTGAAGAGGTGGCCATGCATAATGTGAACATACAGATACTTTATCGCAAGATATTGGAAGAGAGTCTGATACAGTCGCAGGTGCATGCCGACCTCGTTCGCTTCGAGTCAGCGCAGGATCGTTATCGCAAAATGTGCAAACAGAATCAGCAGGTGACATTGAGAGCACCGCTTGTATATATTGCAAGTTACCTGCAAATGACTCCGGAGACTCTTAGTCGCGTGCGTTCAAGCACATTGCTTGACTGACGCAGCCATGAATAAACAGCACGGCAAGTCATATTTATGCCTCATGGTGATGTGCCTTTTGGCACTGATTCTTGTTGGTTGTTCGACACAAAAGTTTGTGCCGGATAACCAATATCTGCTTTCAAAGGTGGAGATAAAGGGCGATGTGAAGAATCTTGACGTGGAGATGTTGAGGCAGTATATACGACAGAAAGGCAACTCTAAATGGTTCTCTATGTTCAAAGTGCCGCTGCGTACCTATTCACTTGCCGGAAGGGACACCACAAAATGGATTAACCGAACACTGAAAAATATTGGTGAAAAGCCTGTTATCTTTGACAGCGTACAGGCCGATATGTCGTGCAAAGACCTGATAACAGCAATGCAGAACATGGGATATATGAATGCTGCAGTTGCGCTGAACAAGAAGTTTAAAGGGAAAAAAGTAAGTCTGGAATATGAACTTCGTCCCGGCGAACCGTTCTATATAAGGAACGTTGAGTATGACATTGAAGACCCTGTGATAGAGAAACTGCTCGGTCTTGAAGACCCCGCTAACCGCGGAATACATAGCGGAATGCAGTTCACCGTGTCCAACCTGAACAACGAGAGGAAGCGCATAACAAACTTGTTGCATAATTCCGGATTTTATAGGTTTAATATAGATTTCATCAGATTCACTGCCGATTCCACGCATAATGCGAGAGAGGTTGATGTGGTGCTTCATCTGCTACGGTATAAACCGAACAGTAATGCAGAGGAGACGTTGCACCCGCGCTATTTCATCGGGTCGGTGAAGCATGTCGGATTAGGTGAGGAGGACACCCATTTGAGAGAAAGGGTGCTGAATGATAACACTGTAATAGATGTCGGGCGGCCGTACAGTGCAAATGCTTTACAGCGAACATATAATAATTTTGCGAAACTCGGGGCGTTGGGATATACCAATATCAGTTTCACAGAACGCCGAGACACGACATTGCTCGACTGTGTGATACATACAAGTCGTAAGAAACCGAACAGCATAAGTTTCAGTCCGGAGGGCACTAATACCGCCGGAAATCTCGGTGCTGCGGCTTCCATTACTTGGACCAATAGGAATCTGTTCCGCGGGTCGGAGCAGTTGAGCGTGGAACTGCGTGGAGCATACGAGGCGATAACCGGTCTTGAGGGTTATCAGAACCATAATTACACAGAGTTAGGAGTCGAAACGCGATTGGAGTTTCCGCGATTTCTTGCTCCTTTCCTTTCAAAATCGTTCAGAAGAAATTCTCGTGCCACGAGCGAATTGTCTGTAAGTTTTGACATGCAGAACCGTCCGGAGTTTCATCGACGAGTTTTCTCGGCCGCGTGGAGGTATAAATGGAACGACTTCGGGCATCATGCGGCATATCGGTTCGACCTGCTCGACCTTAATTATATATATATGCCGTGGATTTCTTACACGTTCAAGAAAGAATATCTTGACAATGCCGGGAGCAGGAATGCGATACTTCGGTACAACTATGAAGATATGTTCATTACCAAGGTTGGTTTCGGTGTGAACTATAACAACGGTGTCAGGGCGTTGCGGGCAAGCATAGAGACATCGGGAAACCTGCTGAATGCCGTGTCGCATATATCTAAAGGGAAGAAGAACTCAAACGGACAATACACCTTATTTAATATAGCGTATGCGCAATACGTGAAGTTAGATATTGATTACTCGCGTCTATATCAGTTCGATAAGCATAATGTGCTTGCTTTGCATGGCGCGTTCGGTATGGCATATCCTTACGGAAACAGCAAGGTGTTGCCGTTTGACAAGCGATATTTCGCCGGTGGTGCCAATTCTGTTCGTGGATGGAATGTCAGAGGATTGGGACCGGGAAAGTTTAAAGGGACCAATGGCGCAATTGATTTTATCAACCAAACGGGAGATATGAAACTTGACCTGAGTGCGGAGTATCGCACTTTCCTGTTCTGGAAAATTGACGGAGCATTTTTTGTTGATGCCGGAAATATCTGGACGTTGCGTAACTATGCAGAGCAGCCGGGTGGTCAGTTCTCTCTCAAGGATTTCTATAAAGAGATAGCGGTGGCATACGGTTTGGGCTTCCGTCTAAACTTCGGGTATTTCATTATGCGCTTCGACTTGGGAATGAAAGCCATTAATCCGGCATACGAAACAAGTAGTGAACACTATCCGATATTAAATCCTAAGTTCAGTCGCGACTTCGCTTTTCATTTCGCGGTAGGCCTTCCATTCTGACTTTCCATTTCTTGTTTTCTTTTACAAGCGATAGTTTGAAAAGTCCTTCGTCAACTATTCTGCCTGTTTTGCCTATGGTGTCTGCCTCGAAATAGTTGCTCACCTTTACCGTTACTTCGCTTTCGTGCTTGCCGCTTTCTACGTCCTCTATTTCGATAGTGGCCTCGCTATCTGCATTTTTTAATATAGCCAATTCATCATTGCTGATTTGGCTTGCTGCGAATTTTAGAAAATTCTCACTCTCTTTGGTGCAATATTGGGTGGCATTTTTATATCTGAGGTTGAAATATTCGTTTGCAAATTTCTCTGCAATGTCACCTTCTGCAGACGGTCTTATTGTATCTGCGATGGTGCATGATACTATTGTGGTGAATAATGCCATAATCATTATGTATGGCAACTTCTTTAGCCTTATCATGTTTTTTAGTCTTTTGAAAGTTTAAAAAAATTATTAAAAGATTAAATCAGTGCAAAGATATAGATTTTTTTTTGCAAATTGGCCACTTTTAAGTACTTTTGTATCAAAATATACACGTAATGCTTAGGTTTATTTCTTTTGGCAGTGGAAGCAGCGGCAATTGCTATTATCTTTTCACTGAGACAGACGGGCTTCTGATTGATGCCGGAGTCGGTGTCAGGTTTCTGAAAAAGAGTTTTGCCGACTTCGGACTTGCCATGTCAAACATACATAATATTCTAATCACTCACGACCATGCCGACCATGTGAAATGTGTTGGCAGTCTGAGTAACGATTTGAAAGTTCCGGTATATGCAACGCGTGAAGTGCATGCCGGGATTGGGCGTAATTACTGCGTAAGAAATAAAATTAACGGTGCAAATATGAAGTATATCCATAAAGGGGAATCTGTTTGCATTGGCGATTTTATGGTTACAGCCTTTGGTATTCCGCATGACAGTGCCGATAATGTTGGTTTCATGGTTGAGAATGAGGGAGTTAAATTTTGCCTTATGACTGATGTCGGACATGTTACCGACGAGATGAAAGAATATATTTCAAATGCTGATTATCTTGTCATAGAGGCAAACCATGATGAGGAAATGTTGAAAACAGGAACTTATCCGCAACATTTGAAAGTTAGGGTGGGGGGTGATAACGGGCATCTATCCAACAAGGCTTGTGCCGAAGCCTTGGTATTATGCTGCACGGAAAGCCTGAAACATGTGTGGCTCTGCCATTTAAGCGAAGAGAACAACCATCCGGAACTTGCACGTAAGACCGTTGATATGATATTGAGAAATTATGGAATAATACCGGGAAAAGACTTTGTGCTTGATGTCTTGAAGCGCAAAACACCAAGCGATGTTTGTGATTTGACTTTATAAAAATATAAAACGATGTGTAATGGTATGATTATTTGATTGGAAATTTGCAAATTATAAAATATTGTAGTATCTTTGTGGCAAATCTAATTTAACTATTTAAAACTACCTTTTTAATTATTAAACCTTTTGTCATGAAGCATTGTTTTATTCTTATTGCCGCTCTGTCAATTTCGGTAATCGCATCGGCAAACATCATTGACACGATTCCAATTGGTCGTGTAAATCATCTTTCACGCAACTTAATCAACGAAAATAACAATACTGTTAGAAAGAATGGTAATTTTATATTCTGTACCCCTAAACCACAACCTTTAAAGCAGGGGGCTGAAACAGTCAACTTGACAACCGGTTTTGACAGTCCGGCTTCCTTTACCCCGGTTGGTATATCGGTGTATAATGAGGAAAATGGTATGTTCCACGTTGATTATGATGGTAGTAATAAGACCGTTACACAGGTAGTGCCAAAGGGTACATACGATATGTTTGCATGTTATTTATCACCGTATGGTGAAATTTATTATGTGTTCAAGGAGAATGTTAAATTAGATGCAGATGCCAATTTTACGTTGTCACAGAGCGAGGCAAAGACAGGAATATCTTTCCGCACAGTTGACCAAGATGGCAACAGCATGCACATGCCGGTATATAATACTTCTTATCAGATTGTTGAAGAAGGCACAATTGATGACTACTCCTCTTTGACGTTCTTTATATTGGAAGGATTTGGTAATGTGGCTGCAAATATCGGCGGTGGATATAAGTTTAAGGGACATGAGACAGACTTCTACGTAAACCACTTGAGCGAACGTTATAAATTATGTGAGGCGCGTATGGTGTCTAAGGGAGAGGTGTATTGGTTTAACAAGTATGTACTTGACGATTTCAAAAAAGACACGATAATTATCAACAACCCCACACGATACATTGAATACAACCAAAAATTCGAGCCAACACCGGAATGGAAAGAAAAAGCAGAGAATCATGTGCCGGGTTATTATTTTTCGGGGGTATATAATGGTGATGCCTTGATTGGACAACAATCATATATCCCTGATATGCCATCTTCCGATCTCACAACGAAATTCTTCCTTGATCTACCAAAAGATAATGACAACTCGGAAGACATGTTCAATGTTCTCGTAAAGCCACTAATGGGCGAATACATGAAAATTGAAACGTATGGAGGATACGAGTACAAATCGTTCAATTTTATCAGGGGACAGCAAGTAATGGGTGATAAAGATGGATTGTATTTTGTTAATTCAGGATATGAGGAAAACGGAGGTTACAATGCTCCTGAGAATCATGTGCGCTCACAACTTTATCCCGGTCACCCTAAATTTTCGTTTACGGAGAAGACCGTATCCAATGTGATTTATGGAGCAGGTTGTCCGATAAATTCACTGCGTATAGTTCCAGAGATTAATGGTGGAAAAGAATATTTGAATATCATTTCGAGTTATATCGGACGATATGGCGAATTGCGTGATGCCGACTACATGCTTGCTGAACAGAGTGAGCAACAAGTTAGTTCTGATGTATATAAAATCACTATTGAAAACAATAACGTTAAAGTAGATGGGCTGGATGGTAAAAACAAAACCGAACTTGTAATGATGCAAAATGAAAGCGACCATATACCCCCTACAATGCAGATGCTTCAGTTTAAAGACAAAAACGGAAATATCACAGATCGATTTGCTAATCCTGCCGATGGTGTTGTAGAGATTGCCGGTGGAGATTTCTCTTACAATCCTGTGCCTGAAAGTTACTCCGGATATTATACTTGTAGTCCTGCAACCATTAAGGTTACGTGTACTCCATTTGGAAAGGATAATATACTCGCTATACCGATGGAGGAGATTCCTGATTTCTATTTCATGCCGGGTTTTGGATATTTCTTCCGTGGGTCATTTGAAAATATTCCTGCAAGCATGGAAAAACAATGGTATGATTTGATGGTAACATTCACCGACCCCACAGGTAATAGCCAAACACAGACAATCAGTCCTGCATTCTGCATAGACGGAACTCTTGCAGGTCTTGATGAGATGCAGTCATTGCAGTCATATATCAAAATTGTTGGAGATATGCTTATTGTGAAAGGTGTAGAGAACGCGACTATTCAACTCTTGTCGGTTGATGGCCGTTTGGTTTCCAGCAATACCGATGGTAAAATATACATAGGTAGCCTACCTCGTGGTGTGTATGTTGTTAAAGTTCTTGTTTCTGGTATCGAACAAATAACTTCGAAAATCTTAATTTAAAATATATTATGAAAACGATAATTTCTATATTTGTTGGGTTAATTATGCCGCTTTGTATGTCGGCACAACTCGTGGTTGATACATCCACGGAATATTCCATTGACAATGATGGTTGTAAAACGGAATTGTTTTTACCTCAATATATGGGGTATGAACATTTCAAGACATCGGAAGGTGTCATGATATATGCTCCGGCATATAATCGAAATAATACCGATGAACAGACCGTTACGGTTACGTTTGTATATGATTATGATGCAAATAAAGCTACTCCTCTCGGTATAACGGCCTATAATAAAGAACAAGGAGTGATAGTTGTAGATAAGTCTGGGAAAGAGGCGACCTTTACATGTCAGATGCCTGCGGGAACTTATGATATGCATGCTATGTTCAAGGGTAAGCCTACAGGAACTTATGTTGTGTTCAAAGAGAATGTCGAAATTACTGATGGCATAACGATAACATTTGTAAAAGACGAGGCAAATGTTCCGTTGACATTTAAATTTTTTGACGAGAATAGCACACCTCTAACTTTGGATCAATATGAGAATGGAGCCGTGGCTGTTGCCGGCAATGTCAACAGTTATCGCAGTTACACATTCTTTTCTCTTAAAGGAATGGGAGTTGTTCACACTATCATAGGAGGGCCGTACCGAATTAAAGGTTATGATGTAGACTATTATTTTAATGCGATAAGCAATCGGTTTACATTGTTACATACAGCAAACATGCGCTCGAAAATTAATAATGCGACCTATTTCTTTAAGTTTGAGACTCCGCTTACTGCTTCTGCCACTATATCAAGCAAGCCGGAAGATTTACAGTGCTACAAGCAGAAATTCGTTCCTACTCCGGAAGGAGATAAAAATGCGAATGCACATATCTATGGTTGTCGTGTATGGTGTACATACGATGGAAAATGGTTGCTTAGCAGTAAATCGGAGAACAAGAACATGGTATTGCCAAATAATGAAACAGTTCTGTATATAGATTTACCCGAACACGAGAATGGAGGATTTAACGTAATGGTCAATCCCATGATGGGTGATGTGTATGCTGAAGCCAATAATCAATACCATCATATTATAGGACTTCCGGTTGCCGGAAATTCTAAGACCAGCTTGCATTTTATTGACTACGGATATGATGTTACCGATGGTTTTATTGTCCCAGTAGGTGGTGGAACACCGGTTGTTTATCCGGGAAATCCTGCTCTGTCATGGAAACTTTATGGGGCATCAAGTCAGTATATATACGGGAACAGTTGTCCATTGTTATCTGTGAAATCAAAAGATTATAACGGAAAGAGTACGAAACTACTTACCTATCTCGGACGTTACGGAGAAGTATATGAAGCAGACCGTAAGACTGTTGTTAAAAATGAAAATGCAGATGGAGATTTTAAGACTCATACCTTTACTCAAGAGAATATAAAGGTTGATGACATGGCAGGTAAGAATGTTACCGTAGTGCGTCACAAGGCAAAAGGCGATGACATAACTGCTCCTTCTATACAGATGTTGCGTTTCATTACATCCGATGGTCAAATAACCGACCGTATTGACGATGCCGGCAGTGGGATGCTTGAGTTTGTTGCCGGTGACATGCAGTATCATCATGATGACAATTCTGCAAATATGCGTTACTATGACTGCAAACCAATAAATAGTGTAGAGGTGTCATATTCAGAACATGGAGCAGATTCTTGGACAACATTGCAAGCCAATATCGTGCCTGAAAAATTCTTCATGCCTGGCTTCGGATATTTCTATAGAGCATCGTTGGCATCAATCAATGGTAAAGGAAAATGGTACGACTTGTGCATAAAACTTGATGATGCAATTGGTAACACCCATACACAGACGTTAATGCCAGCCTTTTTCGTTAAAGGGAACACGAGCGGATTGGATGAAATAGGCAAAAGTGAATGTAATGATATCATATATTTTGATGGTCGCATAATATTTTCACAACCTGTTTCAGTTGCAATATACAGTCTTGACGGAAGATGTGTGAAAACCTCTTATGCAACAGTGGTAGAAACTGCGGAAATGTTTGGCGGTATTTATATTGTCAAAGCAACAACAGATGATGGACACGTATTTTTTAAGAAAATAACTATCTGATAAGCATTTTTGCCAATTAAGCGAACTAAAAAAACTTAATTACCGATATTAATAAGAGAAATATTTTGTTAATCGGGAAAAAGTTAGTAATTTTGCACCCTGTTTGGAATAAGTATCAAAAATCAAGAAAAGTAGATAGCAATGTCGAAGATTTGTCAAATTACGGGAAAGAAGGCGCAGATTGGCAACAATGTTTCCCACTCAAAGCATCGCACCAAGCGTTCCTTTGATGTAAACCTGTTCAGCAAGAAGTTCTACTATGTAGAGGAAAGTTGCTGGATAAGCCTTAAGATAAGTGCAGCAGGATTGCGCCTAATTAACAAAGTGGGTCTTGATGCAGCTCTTAAGCGTGCCGTTGCCAAGGGATACTGTGACTGGAAAGACATTAAAGTTATAGGAGAATAAGCATCATGGCAAAGAAAGCAAAAGGCAATAGAGTTCAGGTTATACTTGAATGCACAGAGATGAAGAATAGCGGTCTCCCCGGAACAAGCCGTTATGTCACAACAAAGAACCGCAAGAATACGCCGGAACGCTTGGAGATTAAGAAATATAATCCCCTGCTTAAGCGTATGACTGTACATAAAGAAATTAAATAAATAAAATAGAAGCGAAATGGCAAAGAAAACTGTCGCCACCCTCCATGAAGGTTCTAAGGACGGGCGTGCATATACAAAGGTTATCAAGATGGTAAGAAGCCCGAAGACCGGTGCTTACATCTTTGATGAGCAGATGGTTCCTAACGAGGCTGTTAAGGACTTCTTCAAGAATTAATTTCAGAATACATAACTACAGAAATAAGCCGCAACATTGATTATGTTTGCGGCTTATTTTGTACCTGTATTTACACAAAAGGCATTTCATATTTGTTCTTATAAAAGATTTTGTGTAATTTTGTAGGCAAAAACAGACAGTATGGGAATTTTCGGTTTATTCAATAAGAAGAAAAAAGAGACTCTCGACAAGGGGCTTGAAAAGACGAAGGAAAGCGTGTTTTCCAAGTTGGCAAGAGCCGTGGCAGGCAAGTCAAAGGTCGATGATGACGTTCTCGACAATCTCGAAGAGGTTCTTATTACGAGTGATGTTGGTGTAGAGACAACATTGAAAGTCATCAGTAAGATAGAGGAAAGGGTGGCTCGCGACAAGTATGTGTCCACTTCCGAACTCAACAATATTCTGCGTGAGGAGATTGCGGAACTGCTGGCAGAGAATAACACGGAAGACAACGATAACTGGGACTTGCCTTCCGACCATACCCCATACGTAATTCTTGTTGTCGGTGTGAATGGTGTCGGTAAGACAACAACAATCGGAAAACTCGCTCATCAGTTCAAGAGTGCAGGGAAGAAGGTTTATCTCGGTGCTGCAGACACTTTCCGTGCGGCTGCCGTTGAGCAGTTGTGTATATGGGGAGAACGTGTGGGATGCACGGTAATAAAGCAGCAGATGGGTAGCGACCCTGCTTCTGTGGCGTTTGATACGTTAAGTTCGGCTAAAGCGAACGGTGCCGATGTGGTGCTTATAGATACCGCAGGGCGACTCCATAACAAAGTAGGCCTGATGAATGAACTGAAGAAGATTAAGGAGGTTATGAAGAAAGTGGTGCCCGATGCGCCCGATGAAGTGCTCTTGGTGCTCGATGGAAGCACAGGGCAGAATGCTTTCGAACAGGCCAAACAGTTTGCTGCCGTGACACAGATAACAAGTCTTGCCATAACCAAACTTGACGGAACGGCCAAGGGTGGAGTGGTAATCGGCATCAGCGACCAGTTGAAAGTGCCGGTAAAATACATCGGACTGGGTGAAGGAATGGAAGATTTGCAGTTGTTCAACAGACGGCAATTTGTTGATTCTTTGTTTAATACGAAATAAGTTTCAATAAAGGAAATAGAGAGTTTTGAAGCATAATCATGTAGATATAATTACCCTTGGATGTTCTAAGAATCTTGTTGACAGCGAGATTCTTATCAAACAATTCGAGATAAACGGATATCCATGTACCCACGATAGCAATAAGCCCTGCGGTGAGATTGCTGTAATAAACACTTGTGGCTTCATTGGTGATGCCAAAGAGGAGAGCATAAACACGATATTGGAGTTTATAGAGCGAAAAAAAGAGGGCAAGTTGGGCAAACTTTTTGTCATGGGTTGCCTTTCTGAACGTTATCGTGAGGAACTCGAAGCAGAACTCCCGGAGGTGGATAAGTTCTATGGTAAATTCGATTATAAACAACTTATCGCAGATCTCGGATTAGCAAAAACACCGGAAAAACCCATAATGCGTACTCTCACAACTCCCAAACACTACGCCTATCTAAAGATAAGCGAGGGTTGTGACCGCCATTGCGCATATTGTGCAATACCGATTATCACAGGAAAACATAAGAGCCGCCCCAAGCAAGAGATAATAGAGGAGGTGCAAGCACTTGTCGCACAGGGAGTAAAGGAGTTTCAGGTGATAGCCCAAGAACTCACATTCTATGGTAAGGATATTGACGGCAAGTCGCATATCGCAGAACTTGTCAGTGATATTGCCGATGTGAAAGGAGTAGAATGGATAAGACTTCATTATGCCTATCCTGCGCAATTCCCCTATGAATTGCTTGATGTGATGCGCGAAAAGAAGAATGTTTGCAAATATCTTGATGTTGCTTTGCAGCACATTTCCGACCACATGCTCACCGCAATGCACCGTCATATAACCAAGGACGAGACTTACAAGTTCATCGAGAGAGTCAGAGAGGCCGTTCCGGGCATAACGCTTAGAACCACTTTAATGGTTGGTTTTCCCGGAGAAACAGAGGAAGACTTCCGCGAATTAATGGATTTCACTCGCCAAATGCGCTTCGAACGCATGGGTGCCTTTGCTTATTCGGAGGAAGAAGGTACATACGCCGGAAAACATTATACCGACGACGTCCCGGCAGAAATAAAGGAAAAACGCCTTGCAGAATTGATGACGCTCCAGCAGACGATAAGTACCGAACTCGAAGAAACGCGTGTCGGTTCTGTGATGAAGGTCATTATAGACCGAAAAGAGGGCGATTACTACGTCGGAAGAACAGAATACAGTTCGCCGGAGGTTGACCCGGAGGTGCTTATACGTGCCAACGAAAAGACTTTAAGAGTAGGCAAATTCTACGATGTGATGATTACCGATTCTGAAGAATTCGATCTCTACGGCACTCCTATATTACAAACCACAGGTGCATGATAACATAACTTGAAGAAACCTTTATCAATATGAACAACAAAGACTTCATACAACGACTGTCGCAGAGACTTGGAATGCCCCAAGATGATGCCCAGGCCACGCTAAACAAGGCCATAGACATCATGGGAGACATATTCCAAGAGGGTGATTCAATACAGATGCCTAACTTCGGAACGTTTGAGGTAAAGAAGAGATTGGAGCGTGTTGTAGTCAATCCAAGTACTAAACAGCGCATGCTTGTGCCACCGAAATTAGTGCTCGGATTCAAACCTGTGGCCTCTGTTAAGGAGAAACTTAAAAATGGAGGGGTAGGCAATGAGTAAGATTACGTTACAGGAGTTGTCGTCACGGCTTGCCGAACGATGCAGTATGAGTGTTGCCGATGCACAGAATTTCTTGTCGGCCGTGCTCGACACGATACATGATGGGTTGCATGAAGACAAGTTCTTAAAGATAAAAGGACTTGGTACTTTCAAGGTAATAGATGTAAAGCAACGAAAAAGTGTTGATGTAAACACCGGTGAAGAGATAATAATCGAAGGGCGCGAGAAGATAACTTTCACGCCCGATGCAATAATGAAAGACTTGGTAAACAAGCCTTTCTCACAGTTTGAAACCGTAGTACTGGGCAACGGAGTTGATTTTTCCGATTTCGAATCAACCATTTCAGAAGAGGATAATATGCCTGACGAAAACCCCGATGTGGATGAAACGCCCGAAGAAACAGTTCCGGAAGAAACAGCGGAAGGACCGAAACCTTCTGATGTTTCCGATGATACGCCGCTCGTCCAGGACGATTCTTTCAGCGAGGCATTGCTCGTATGGAATTTCATGAATAGCAATGTAAAGCCAATAGAGAGTCAAGACGAGAACAGCGAGGAAACAGAAGATGTAACTGATGAGGCTGCATGTGAGGACACAAGTGATGATTGTTTTGAAGAACAGAAGCCTGAAGATGCCGATGAGGAGGAGGAAACACAAGGCGAAACGATAGAGGAAACCGTAGATGAAGAACCGTCTGCCGCCATTCCTCTTGCTGTGGAACAGGAAGAAACGGAGGAATCATACACTGAAAGCATCTATGCAACAGAAAAAAACAGTGCATGGAAGCGTTGGCTTATAGCCATTGCGCTTATCGGAGTGTCGGGATTATTGGTGTATTATTTCGTTTCTTTTTACAATGAAAGAGAAACTGTGGCTAACGAACAAATTATTACAAACCATGTAATGACAGCGAGAAATTCGTCGCAGGATAAGCATGTCGCTGATTCCGCATCGCAGGCAGACTCATTGAAGCAGGCAAGCATAGAAAAGGCTGTGGAGGATTCTATCACTGCATTGGCGATAAAGGAAAAAGAGGTAAAGGCAAAACCCGAACCGAAACCGAAGCCGGCACCAAAGCCGGAGGTAAAAAAAGCAGAGCCGGCAAAGCCGGTGGCAAAACCGGAAACAAACGATAAAGCACTTGAATATTCGCGCCGACTCGTACAGCACGGTGCTTACAACATCGTGGGTACCGACAAGGTGATAACCATAAAGAAAGGACAGACTATGACATCTGTTGCGAAAGCCTATCTCGGTAAGGATATGGTCTGCTACATCGAGGTGCATAACGGGACAACGACATTGAAAGAAGGGCAGAAATTGAAGATTCCCAAACTCAGTTTGAAGAAGAAAACAAAGAGGTGAAGAACACCTTCCATTCCTCGGCAATATAACGCTTAGAGGCAGGTTTGGCACAACTTTAAGGGTAATAAACATAAAGTTTCTTAAAAGTAAGTTTTAAGAAACTTTTTTAATACTTTTTAGTCGCGTTTTTTCGACTATCAAAGGCGAAAGTATTACTTTTGCGCTTAAATAAAGAATACAAACAAAAATAGATATAAACTATGGCAGAAGCATTTGATATACGCGAATTGAATAATCGTATAGAGCAACAAAGTTCGTTTATTAGTACGCTCACTATGGGCATGGATCGTGTGATTGTCGGACAAAAACATCTGATAGATTCGCTCCTTATAGGTCTGCTTAGCGATGGTCACATTCTGCTTGAGGGTGTACCGGGACTTGCAAAGACCCTTGCAATAAAAACTCTTGCACAACTTATTGATGCTGCTTACAGTCGTATTCAGTTCACTCCCGACCTGCTTCCGGCAGACGTCATTGGTACACTCATCTACTCACAAAAGGACGAGAACTTCCATGTGAAGAAAGGTCCGGTGTTTGCCAACTTCGTTTTGGCAGATGAGATTAACCGTGCTCCGGCCAAAGTACAGAGCGCATTGCTCGAAGCCATGCAGGAACATATCGTGACCATTGGCAGTGAGACATTCAGTTTGCCAACTCCTTTCCTTGTAATGGCTACCCAGAACCCGATAGAGCAGGAGGGAACATACCCGTTGCCGGAGGCGCAGGTTGACCGTTTCATGCTGAAAGTGATAATAGACTATCCTACCATAAGCGAAGAGAAACTCATCATAAGAGAGAATTTACAGAGCGCATTGCCCACGGTAACTCCGGTTATTTCGGCAAAAGAAATTCTCGATGCACGAGAGGTGGTAAGACAGGTTTATATCGACGAAAAGATAGAACAGTATATTGCCGACATAGTTTTTGCGACGCGCTATCCCGACAGGTATGGCTTGGTGTCGCTTAAAGACATGATTACGTTTGGCGGTTCTCCGCGTGCCTCTATCAATCTTGCCAAGGCTGCAAGGGCTTTCGCGTTCATTAAGCGCAGAGGATATGTCGTTCCCGAAGACGTGCGTGCCGTGGCTCACGATGTGCTCCGCCACCGTATCGGACTGAGTTACGAGGCTGAGGCAAGTAACGTGAGCAGCGAGGAAATTGTTAGCAGCATCATAAACAAGGTAGAAGTACCATAAATAATTCCTTACTTTTTGGCTGTTGGGAAAACAATTTCGCCCAATTTGTTTTGTAAAACAGGCAAATTTGAAAAGCAATTTCGCCCAATTTGCCGACCAATTTCGCCCAGTTTGCCGAGCGTGTCATTGTTGCCGGCTTTGCGATGTGCGGTTAAACTTCTGACAGAACGTGTTTTAATGACGTTTTTTAGGATTAAAGTACAAGGAAAAATAAGAAAATGGAAACAACGGACATACTGAAAAGAGTTCGCAAGATAGAAATAAAGACGCGAGGATTGAGCCGCAATATATTTGCCGGCCAGTATCATTCTGCGTTCAAGGGGCGCGGTATGGCTTTCAGTGAGGTTCGCGAATATCAGTTCGGCGATGACGTTCGCGATATTGACTGGAATGTCACCGCCCGTTTCCATCGTCCGTATATCAAGGTTTATGAGGAGGAGCGCGAACTCACGGTGATGCTACTGATAGATGTCAGCGGCTCGCTGGATTTTGGAACAGAGAAGTGCATGAAGCGTGAAATGGTTACAGAGATAGCCGCGACGCTGGCTTTCAGTGCCATACAGAACAACGACAAGATAGGCGTGGTGTTCTTCTCAGACAGGATAGAGAAGTATATCCCGCCAAAGAAAGGCCGCAAGCATATATTGTATATTATTCGTGAGTTGCTCGATTTCAATGCTTCGAGCAAGAAAACCGACTTGAAAAGTGCCGTGGAGTTCCTTACAAGTGTCACAAAGAGACGTTGCACGGCTTTCGTTCTGAGCGATTTCTATGACCAAGGAGATTTCGCCAATGCCCTCACTATATGCAATCGCAAGCACGATGTGGTGGCTATTCAAGTGTATGACCGACGTGCAAGCGAACTTCCCGATGTGGGACTGATGAAAGTTCTCGATGCCGAGACAGGTCATGAGATGTATATCGACACCGGTAGTAAGAAACTTCGTGCTGCCCATCATAACTATTGGATGAAGCGGCAGCGTGTGTTGCGCGATACCTTTATAAAGAGTCGGGTTGATAATGTATCTATCTGTACAACCGATGATTATGTGAAATCCTTGATGCAATTGTTTGCAATGCGAGGATAGTCGTAAACAAATTAATGCTTTTGAAAGGTGTTTGTAGGATATAAAAAGATAATATCGCTGATAGTGTTGATGTTGAGCGTGTTGCCAATGTCTGCTCAAGTTGAGGTGAAGTCGAGACTTGACTCCACCGAAACATATATCGGCCGACAGGTACACATCACTCTCGACGTGACATTGAAGTCGGGCATGAAACTCGTTCTTCCTGAATATAAGCCTTTGGAACACATTACTCCGGGCTTAGAGGTTGTTGAACAAAGTGTTGCCGACACGTCAAAACTCGACAACGACATGCTGAAGGTGTCGAGAATATATACACTAACGTCCTTCGATGAGAACATCTATTACATCCCACCGATGAATGTGAAGGTTGATGGGAAGGACTATAAGAGTCGTGAACTCGCTCTTAAAGTGTTCACGGTAGAGGTAGATACGTTGCACCCGGAGAATTTTTATCCTCCGAAGGACGTACAGAACAATCCTTTCAAATGGGAAGACTGGAGTGGGCTTTTCAGTATGAGTGTGTTGCTGACGCTGCTCGTCATCCTGACCTATTATCTGTTTACGAGGTTCAAGGAAAACAAACCTGTGATAGCCAAGGTGAGGTTTGTTAAGCGTGTTCTTCCGCATCAGAAGGCCATGAGAGAGATAGAGCGCATCAAGGCAGACAACATGACATCGTCGGAAAATCAGAAAGAATACTACACCCAACTTACAGACACGTTAAGAAAGTATATCGAGGAGCGTTTCGGATTCAGTGCAATGGAGATGACGAGTTCCGAGATAATATCCGGTCTGAAAGCAAATGGCGACAGTGATATGATAATGGAGTTGAGGAGTTTGTTCGAGACAGCCGACCTCGTGAAGTTTGCCAAGCACTCGACACAAATCAACGAGAACGACAATAATCTTGTGAATGCCATACAGTTCATCAACACCACAAAGGTTGAAGACCGTCCGCAGGTGGAGCGAGTAGAACCGAAACTTACCACCGAAGAGAAACAAGGCATGCGTTACAGACGCATCTTGAAATGGACAATCGGTGCGCTCACTGCTGTTTGTGTGGTCATTCTGGTATATATAATCTATAACGCGGCAACGCTGTTGTCGTATGAACTTGAGATATGGAGTTTCTGAATAAAGAGTGCTTCTTGCTGTTGTTGCTGCTCGTGCCATATTTCCTATGGTATGTGCTATATTGGAAGAAGAGCGAACCTACGATGAAGATGAGCGATACCAACGTCTATCGCTATGCTTCAAAGAGTCTTAAGGTGAGACTTATGTGGTTGCCTGATGCGCTGCGTGTGCTCACTTTCGTGCTTGTTGTTATAATTCTGGCACGCCCGCAGACACATACAGCGTGGGGAAACCGAACAACCGAGGGCATCGACATAATGCTGGCAATGGACGTTTCGACGAGTATGCTCGCCGAAGACCTGAAACCTAACCGCATAGAGGCAGCCAAAGAGGTGGCAACGGAATTTATATCCGACCGCCCCAACGACAATATCGGACTGACGGTATTTGCCGGCGAGGCTTTCACACAGTGCCCCATGACCACCGACCATACCTCTTTGCTGAATCTTCTTCAGAATGTAAGAACCGATATTGCGGCACGAGGACTCATCGCCGATGGTACCGCCATTGGTATGGGACTGGCCAATGCCGTAAGCAGATTGAGAGAAAGCAAGATGAAGAGCAAGGTTGTTATCCTGCTTACCGACGGTAGTAACAACATGGGTGACATCTCTCCGCTCACCGCAGCGAATATCGCGAAGAGTCTCGGTATTCGTGTCTATACGGTCGCTGTGGGCACAAAGACCGTTGCGCCATACCCTGTTCAGGTGGGTGGTACAACGCAGTATGTCAATGCCAAGGCAGATATTGACACCAAAACACTTAGCGATATTGCCGCTACTGCTGATGGTCATTTCTATCGTGCCACGAATAACAAGGAGTTGAAACAGATTTATAAAGATATAGATAAATTGGAAAAAACGAGAATGGACGTGAAGAAATTCTCTCGACGATATGACATATATCAGCCTTTTGCATTGGCTGCCCTGCTGTCATTGTTGCTCGAAGTGCTTTTGCGTCTTACCATATTCCGTCGTATTCCATAACAAAGAAAGCAAATGTTCAGATTCGAGAGTCCTATATATTTATACCTCTTGGTTCTCATCCCGATGATGGTTGCCCTCAGATGGGTCATGCAGAGAAACAGGAAAAAGAAACTTGCGAAGTTCGGAGACATCACTCTTCTGAACGAACTGATGCCCGGTGTGTCAAAGACCCGCCGCATAGTGAAGTTCTGGCTGCTGCAGTCGGCTTTGGCAATGCTCATAATAATGCTTGCACGTCCGCAGTCCGGCTCGAAGATTAGCAATGAGACAAGGAACGGTATAGAGGCCATAATCGCACTCGACATCAGTAACTCTATGAGGGCAGAAGATGTTGTTCCGTCGCGCTTGGAAAAGAGTAAGATGCTGATAGAGAACATGGTGGATAACTTTACCAACGATAAGGTTGGACTTGTGGTATTTGCCGGTGAGGCGTTTATCCAACTGCCTATCACGAGCGACTATGTTTCGGCCAAGATGTTCATGCAGAACACCGAACCTGAATTGATTTCCTCTCAGGGCACCGACATTGCCGAGGCTATAAGAATTGCATCAAGCAGTTTCACGAAAGCCGATAACATCGGTCGGGCTATCATCGTAATCACTGACGGAGAAGACCATGAAGGCGGGGCAGAAGAGGCTGCCGCTGCGGCAAGAAAGAAAGGAATGAATGTCTTTGTCTTGGGTGTCGGATCGTCGAAAGGAGCCTTGATTCCTGATGGACAAGGCGGATATATAAAGGATAATTCGGGTGCAGAGGTCATGTCGGCACTCAATGACGGTATGTGTAAGCAGATTGCCGATGCCGGCGGCGGGGTATATATACACGTTGATAATACAAATGTGGCGCAAGAGAAACTCAATGCGGCATTGACAAAACTGCAAAAAGGCGAGATAGACAGCGTGATATACAGCGAATATGACGAGCAATTCAGAGCCGTTGCCATAATAGTGCTGCTGCTGTTGATAGCAGAGATTTGTATTATGGAGAGACGTAATCCGATGTTGAAGAATATAAAACTCTTTAAGAGAAAAACAAATTGAAGTGATAGCAGATGATTAGAAATATTGTCATATTTATACTCTTGACAGTCGTTTCAACGGCGTTCGCACAGAATGACCGCGATTATATCAGAAGCGGCAACAGGCTTTATCGTGCCAAGAAGTTTGACAAGGCAGAGGTGGAGTATCGTAAGGCATTGTCGGTTAATGCTGAAAATCCGCAGGCGGTGTATAATTTGGGCTGTGCTTTGATGATGTTGCAGAAAGACTCTGTGGCCGTTTTGCAGTTTGAACGAGCCTCACAACTCGAAACAAACAAGTTCCGTCGTGCAAAGTCGAACCATAACATGGGTGTCGTTTTCCAAAATCATAAGATGTACGACAAGGCCATCGAAGCATATAAGAAGGCACTGCGAGATAATCCAAACGACGATCAGACGAGGTATAATCTCGCATTATGCAAGAAATTATTGAAGAATCAGCCGAAGAATAACAATAAGAATAACGATAATAAGGATAAAGATAAAAAACAAGATAAGGACAATAAGGACAAAGAACGAGATAAGAATAAAGACGATAAAGACGACAAGCAGAAGCAGCAGAATCCTCCTCAGAATGAACAGATGAGCAAGGATAATGCAGAACAGTTGCTGAATGCGGCGATGCAAGACGAGAAACAAACACAGCAGAGGTTGCAAAAGGCGATGCAGCAGCCACGAAGAAGCCGCAACAATAAGAATTGGTAAATAATAATAGATTGGTCATTTATGAAAAAATATTTCACCCTTTTGGCTTTACTTGTAATGTTTGTGACTGCACGGTCACAAACACTTACTGTCAATGCGCCGTCACATGTTACGACCGGTGATAACTTCCGATTGTCGTACACCATAAATGCGCAGAGCACGGGAGAACTGCGTTTGGGCAATATTCCGGAAGGATTGGAGTTGATAGCAGGGCCGTATAAATCGGAACAGGCAAGTTATCAGATGACAAATGGTCATACAAGGAGTAGTTGTTCGGTAACGTTCACATTCATTGTGAGTGCGAGCAAGGCCGGTAATTACACCATTCCTGCCGCCCGTTTGACTGTTGGAGGTAAGACAATCAGTTCTTCTGCCGCTAAAATAAATGTTTCGGGTACGGCCGCAAATACCGGTGGAGCACCGCGTATGCATGATGACAGCGAACCATCGGGAAGAGTTAACAGCGCGGGTACACCAATATCCGGTAGCGACTTGTTTATAAAGGTAAGCGCAAACAAGACACGTGTATATGAGCAAGAGCCTGTGTTGCTTACATATAAAGTATATACGTTGGTAGATTTGAGTCAACTTGAGGGTAAGATGCCCGATCTTACAGGCTTTCATACACAAGAGGTGAAGTTGCCTCAGCAGAAGTCTTTCCATATAGAAAACTTGAATGGGCGCAATTATCGTTGTGTCACATGGAGTCAGTATGTAATGTATCCACAGATGACCGGCAAACTTGAGATTCCGAGTATCACTTTTAATGGTACTGTGGTGCAGCAGAACAGAAACGTAGATCCTTTCGAAGCGTTTCTGAATGGAGGTTCCGGATATGTTGAAGTGAAACGAAGCATCAATGCTCCCGGCATCACCATTAATGTGGAACCACTGCCTGCCAAGCCTGCCGGGTTCTCTGGAGGAGTGGGAAAATTCAATATCTCGGCTCAGTTGGACAATAATGTCGTAAAGGCCGGCACACCATTGTCGTTGCGTGTTGTAGTCGGTGGTAACGGAAACCTGAAACTTATAAAGCGGCCAACGGTGGTTTTCCCGAAAGACTTTGACAAGTACGACCCGAAGGTGACAGACAAGACGATACTCATGAGCACAGGTCTTGATGGTAATATGATTTACGATTTCCTTGCAGTGCCTCGCAATCCGGGCAATTACACGATACCGGCAGTAGAGTTCACCTATTTCGATACCGGTTCCAAGACATATAAGACGATAAAGACACAGTCGTTCAACATCACCGTGGAACAGGGCGATGGTACTGCCGAGTCTGACGATTTCATGGATATAAAGAATAAAGATATCAGACCGATAAAGGAAAAGGACGTTGAAGTGGAGGCTTCTGATGCTTTCTTCTTCGGTTCGTTGGCCTACCTGTTGATAATAAGCGTACTTCTGCTTGTTTTCCTCACGCTGATGTTCATGTTCAGAAAACGAGCCTTGAACAATGCCAATGTGGTTATGATGCGTGGTAAGAAAGCGAACAAGGTGGCGACCAAGAGATTGCGAGTGGCCAACTCATTGATGCTTGCCAACCGCTCGTCAGAGTTTTATGATGAGGTGTTGAGAGCATTGTGGGGATATGTTGGTGACAAGTTCAATATCCCGGTGGAGCATCTTTCGCGTGAGAATATCAATGACATTCTTAATGAAAAAGGTGTCGAAGAGACAGTTATAAGTAATTTTGTAGGTGCACTTGATGAGTGTGAGTACCAACGTTATGCCCCCGGTGATGCAAAAGGAAACATGAACAAGACATTCGAATCGGCAATGACTGCAATAATGAAGATAGAAGAAACGGTGAAGAAAGCCAAGAAAGCGGGTGCAACCTTGTCACTCTTGATTTTGCTCTTAATGCCGCTTTCAGCGTATGCCGGAAGTTCGTTGAAGGCTTCTGCTGACAACGCATACCGTAAAGGGAATTACCAACAGGCAATAAACTATTATGAACAAATGCTGAAGAATGGCGTGAGTTCGGACGTTTATTACAACTTGGGCAACGCATACTACCGCTCGGATAATATAACAAAGGCAATAATTAATTATGAACGTGCTCTTCTGTTATCGCCTGCAGATGCAGACATACGTTTCAATCTGCAACTTGCACGTTCAAAGACAATAGACAAGATTGCGCCGGAGAGCGAGATGTTTTTCGTGACATGGTATCGTTCTTTGGTAAGTCTTACCAACGTTGATGGTTGGGCCTACATTGCACTTGTTGCCCTTGTTTCGGCCTTGTGCCTGGCTTTCGTATATATATTCTCTTCTCGTGTGTGGTTGCGTAAGATAGGATTTTTCGCAGGATTGGCAATGCTGCTCTTGTTCATCATGTCTAATATCTTCGCCTACCGACAACGCACAATGCTCGTAAACCGCACGGGTGCCGTGATTATCTCACCCTCGGCCAATGTCAAATCGAGTCCGGAGACAAGCGGAAACGATGTATTCCTTATTCACGAGGGAACGAAAGTAGAGATTATAGATGACTCAATGAACGACTGGAAGTGCATACACATTGCCAACGGTAAGGAGGGATGGGTGTCTAACAAAGTGCTGGAAAGAATTTAAAACAGATGGAAGAACTTATAAAACTCGACCAAACGATACTGACATTCTTCAACGGCAGCGACTCGCTATATGTTGACGGACTTATGCTTGTGCTCACCAATGCCCTGACTTGGGTGCCTCTGTATTTGGCTTTGGTTGTCGTGATAATAAAGAACAACGAAACAATGCCACAGATATTGCTGGCAATAGGTGCAGCGATAGTGTGTGTATTGCTTACGAGTCTGGCTGCCGATGTGCTGGCAAAGCCATACTTTGAGCGTTGGCGACCTACCAACGACCCAATAATAAAATACAGTATCGATGTCGTTAACGGATTCAGAGAAAGCAAGTTCGGATTCTTCTCCGGCCATGCTGCCAACACAATGGGCATTGCTACGTTCGTATCCTTGCTGTTCAGAAGTAAGATGCTGTCATGTCTTATGGTGTTATGGTCGTTACTGAACTGCTATACCCGACTTTATCTCGGTGTCCATTATCCCGGTGATATTCTTGTAGGCTTGCTTTGCGGAGCATCGGTGGGCTTCATCGTGTATATAATATATAATAAGGTATATGTGAAAATATCCACCAACATGAACTATATCTCAAGCCAATACACATCAACCGGATATAACTATAACGACATTCATTTGATATTCAATATAATGATGTTTACGTTGCTTGTCGCTTCAATAGCGGCAATCTTCGTATGAATAACGTAACGGACAATGATTACAAGAGAAATAAAAATAGAAGACTTCAATTACGAACTGCCTGATGAGAGGATAGCAAAGTTCCCCTTGTCGCAGAGAGACCATAGCAAACTGTTGTTGTATAAGGATGGGAAATTGGGTGAAGATGCTTTTTACAATCTTCCGAATTATCTCCCAAGCGGTTCTATTATGGTCTTCAACAACACGCGAGTGATACAGGCAAGGCTTCATTTCCGCAAAACAACAGGTGCGTTGATTGAGGTTTTCCTTCTCGAACCATACATTCCGGCCGATTACGAACGCATTTTTTTACAGAAAAAGTCATGCTCTTGGCTTTGCATGATAGGCAATCTGAAGAAATGGAAGGGTGAAACGCTCGTCCGTGAGATAAAGATTGGTGATAAAACAGTGGTTTTAAAGGCTGAAAAGAGAGAGAAAGCAGAATCTTCACAGTATGAAAATGTGTGTTTCTCGTGGGATTGTGAAGACTATTCGTTCAGCGAAATACTTGAAGCCGTTGGCGAACTTCCCATCCCTCCGTATCTTAACAGAGATACAGAGGAAAGCGACAAGACCACATATCAAACCGTATATGGAAAGATAAAAGGCAGTGTGGCCGCTCCAACGGCCGGACTCCATTTTAGTGACGATGTTCTTAAACTTCTTGATGACAAGGGAATAGAGCGTCAGGAGGTGACACTGCATGTCGGAGCAGGAACGTTCAAGCCGGTGAAGTCGGCCGAAATCGGTGAACATGAAATGCACACGGAATATATATGCGTTAAACGTGAGGTGCTGGAGAGCATCGTTGCCCATGACGCAGAGGTCGTTGCAGTAGGCACTACGAGCGTAAGAACCATTGAAAGCCTATATTTCATAGGCTCAAAACTTGCCGAAAACCCTGAAATTCCGGAGGAACAACTCCACGTAAACCAGTGGGAGCCTTACGAGAAAAGCCATACCGTTTCGCCGAAAGACGCTTTGCAGAACATCATTGACTATCTCGACCGTAACAATCTCTCGTCATTGCACACGAGCACACAGATAATCATTGCGCCCGGATATGAGTATAAATATGTCAGAAGACTGATTACCAATTTCCATCAACCGCAAAGCACATTACTGTTGCTTGTCAGTGCGTTTCTGAAAGGACATTGGCGCGAGGTTTACGACTATGCCTTGTCTCACGATTTCCGTTTCTTGAGTTATGGCGACAGCAGTCTTTTGATACCGCCAACGGATAATGTTTAAAATATAGACCCTATGAAATACGGATTTGTAACAGTTGCTTCGGCCATACCGTCAGTCAAGGTTGCCGATTGTAAATTTAACACGACAGAGACTATACGACTAATAGACGAAGCCGACGGAAAAGGTGTTGAGATAGTTGTTTTCCCTGAGTTGGGCATCACGTCCTATTCCTGTCAGGATCTTTTTCATCAGCAACTATTGTTGGTTGAGGCCGAAAAATCGGTGGAAAGGATTGTCGAGCACACCCGCTCGTCAGACATTATTGTCATCATTGGAGTTTCGGTGATAGTGGGCTCGTTGCTCTTGAACTGTGCCGCAGTGATACAACGAGGCACTTTGCTGGGCATTGTTCCGAAAACGTTTCTGCCCAACTATTCCGAGTTCTATGAAAAACGTTGGTTCTCTTCGGCTCGCGACATCCCTTGCGAAACAATAATCACATACGCCAAACAGCAGGTTATTATATCCCGGAGACCCACTTTGTTCCGCACATCCGATGGAGTGATATTCGGAACAGAGGTGTGTGAAGACCTTTGGAGCCCCATACCGCCGAGCAATATTCTGACCGTCTCGGGTGCAGACATCATCTTCAACCTCTCGGCATCAGACGAACTGATAGGCAAGCATGAATATCTGCTTAACCTAATCTCACAACAGAGCGCACGCACCATCAGCGGCTACGTATTTAGTTCTTGCGGATTTGGCGAGAGTACGCAAGATGTTGTGTTTGCCGGAAATGCCTTGGTGTTCGAGAATGGTAAAATGATAGCACATGGCAAGCGTTTCTCGATAGACCCGCAACTCGTTGTAGGACAGATAGACATTGAACACTTGCGCTCGGAAAGACGACTCAACAACATCTTCGCAGCATCCGAGGCTCTTGTAAAAGAAGAACCGAGGGTGATAGAATGTCTGCCAAATACAAGCGAGCGTAGCACTTTCCATCTTTTGAGAGACATCAACCCCACACCGTTCGTGCCATCAACGGAAATACTGCAAGACAGATGTGACGAGATATTCAACATACAGGTGATGGGACTTGCCAAACGACTTGTGCACACAAGATGCAAGCGTGTGGTTCTCGGCATTAGTGGAGGACTTGACAGTACGCTTGCATTGCTCGTGTGCGTGAAGACTTTCGATAAGTTGGGAATGTCGCGAAAAGACATTCTCGGAGTAACCATGCCGGGCTTCGGCACAACAGATCGGACTTATCGCAACGCCCTCTCGCTAATGGAGTCGTTAGGCATAGAGATGCGCGAGATAAGTATTGCAGAGGCTGTTACCCAACACTTTAAGGATATTGGACATAATGTTGATAACCATGATGTTACATACGAAAACTCACAAGCACGTGAGCGTACTCAGATATTGATGGATCTTAGCAATAAGGAGTCGGCATTGGTAGTCGGAACCGGCGATCTTTCGGAGCTGGCACTTGGCTGGGCAACATACAACGGAGACCATATCTCGATGTATGGAGTCAATGCAAGCATTCCGAAAACGCTTATACGCTACCTTGTGAGAAGCGTGGCAGAGAGTGACGGAATTGATGAAAAGTCGCGCGACACATTGCTCGACATCATAGACACGCCGATAAGCCCGGAACTTACACCTGCCGATGCGGGTGGCAACATAAAACAGAAGACCGAACAACTTGTGGGACCTTACGAGTTGCATGATTTCTTCATGTATTACATGTTGCGCTACGGCTTCACACCTGAAAAGATATTGTTATTGGCACTAAATGCTTTCAAGACCGGAACAGACAACGAGAAATATGACGAAGAGACAATAAAGCACTGGCTTGACGTGTTCATAAGGCGATTCTTCTCGCAGCAGTTCAAACGCTCGTGTCTGCCCGACGGCCCTAAGGTTGGCAGTGTCAGTCTCAGCCCGCGGGGCGACTGGCGCATGCCATCAGATGCTTCTTCCGACCTATGGAAACTCTGATACCTCTACATTGGCATACCCGGCGTATTGTAAAACAGGCGATTTTGCTGACCAAAACAGCCGAATTTGCAGATGAATTTCGCCCGAATTGCTTTTCAAATTCGCCAAATTGCACGATATGATTAGTGTAAATTGCTGTATGAAAGCAAAGAAACGGAGTGCTGATGATGTTATAATAAAACTAATGTGAAACTTAAACGAAATCCCCATGCGTCACGTTTTTAGAATTTTACTTATACTTGTGGTCGCAATTCAGTGCAATGCACAGAACGCGAGACTTAACCCTGCGTATCTGAAATACATCGAAAGATATGCCGGTTTGGCAATGGAACAAATGAAACTTCACGGAATACCTGCGAGCATAACGCTTGCCCAAGGTCTCATAGAGAGTGGGGCAGGGCAGAGCGAGTTGGCTCGTAACGGTAACAACCATTTCGGCATAAAGTGTCATGGATGGCAAGGAAGGACGATATATCATGACGATGACCTCGCAGGTGAGTGTTTCAGGGCATACGACAATGTGCGCCAAAGTTATGAAGACCATAGTGTTTTCCTCGTCAAAGGTCAACGTTACAGGGGTCTTTTCTCGCTGTCAAAGTCGGATTATCGTGGTTGGGCAAGGGGACTTAAGGCCGCAGGCTATGCCACGAACCCTGCATACGCAGACATATTGATAAGGATAATCGAGCAATATCAACTCTACGATTACGATAAGAGCAAACGGCAGCATCATAAACCTATTGATACGATAGAAGAGTTCAAGGTGTTGATATGCAACAATACTCCATACGTTGTTGTAATGGATGGTGAAACGCTGGAATCAATCAGTGAAAAGACCGGTGTCTCTGTGAGAAGGTTGGCAAAATATAATGAGATTCCAAGGAAGATGAGGTTGAAGCCCGGCTCTCCAATATATCTTGAAAAGAAGTCGAAACATGCCTCGAAGGTGTATAAAGGCAAGTATCACGAAGTGAGAGAAGGCGAGAGCATTCACTCCATAGCACAGATATACGCGATGAGGGTGAAGACACTGTATAAGATAAACAACCTTCCGCCTGACTATATGGTCAAGGTGGGCGACAAACTGCGAATACGTTGATATTACAAACGTATATTGCATAATGTGCGGGCATGTTAATTCTTTTTCTTTTAAATGCGTAAATTTAGGCTTAAATGTTTTCGTATATCGGGAAAAAGTATTAACTTTGCCATGTTTTAAAGGCTCGAAAAACGCATCAGAACGCGTTTAAACGCTCTCTAAGGGCATTTTTAAGGAAATTAACAATATAAGATAAGATGGACGAAAATCAGACATTTGACCAGGACAGGATTATAAAAATCAACATTGAGGAGGAGATGAAAACCTCCTATATCGACTATTCTATGTCGGTAATCGTGGCACGTGCCCTGCCGGATGTACGTGATGGATTCAAACCGGTGCACCGACGCATATTGTACGGAATGAAGGGTATAAACAATGTTAGTACCCAACCGTATAAGAAATGTGCCCGTGTAGTTGGAGAGGTGCTTGGTAAGTACCACCCGCACGGCGACAGTTCGGTATATGGAGCATTGGTGCGCATGGGACAGGAATGGAATATGCGTTACACGCTTGTTGACGGACAAGGAAACTTCGGTTCTGTTGACGGTGACTCGCCTGCTGCCATGCGTTACACAGAGTGCCGCCTCTCGAAGATGGGCGAGCACGTCATGGACGACTTGGAGAAGGACACCGTGGATATGGTGAGCAACTTCGACGACTCACTGACGGAGCCGAGCGTGATGCCGACGAAGATTCCAAACCTGTTGGTTAATGGTGGAAACGGTATTGCCGTAGGTATGGCAACGAACATGCCGACGCATAATCTCGGTGAGGTGGTTGACGGATGCTGCGCATTTATTGACAACCCGGAGATTGATACCGACGGACTGATGAAATATATACCCGCTCCCGATTTCCCTACCGGTGCATATATATACGGACTACAGGGCGTTAGGGAGGCTTACGAGACAGGACGCGGTCGCATCATGATGCGTGCAAAGGCAGAAATAGAGAGCGACGAGAACCACGACAAGATTGTCATAACGGAAATTCCGTATGGAGTAAACAAGGCGCAACTGATAGAATATATCGCCGACCTCGTGAAAGAGGGAAGGCTTGAGGGCATTTCAAATGCCAATGACGAAACCGGACGACAAGGCATGCGTATCGTCATTGACATAAAGAAAGATGCTAATGCCAATGTCATTCTGAACAAACTGTTCAAGATGACTGCTCTACAGAGTTCTTTCTCTGTAAATAACATTGCGTTGGTGCCCAGTCGTAACGACCATACTAAACTCTATCCGCGACTGCTTACGATGCGCGAGTGCATCAGTTACTTTGTTGCACACAGACATGAGGTTACAATACGCCGAACGAAGTTTGACCTAAAGAAGGCTCAAGAGCGTGCGCATATATTGGAAGGACTGATTATTGCATGCGACAACATCGATGAGGTGGTGAAAATAATTCGTGCTTCGAAGACTCCGGCTGATGCACAGCGCAATCTTGAGGAGCGTTTTGAACTTGACGAATTACAGTCGAAGGCTATCGTTGACATGCGTCTGTCGCAGTTGACAGGATTGCGCATGGATCAGTTGCATGCCGAGTTTGACGAACTGATGAAACAGATTGAGTATCTGCAAAGCATTCTTGATGACCCGGAACTATGCAAGAAAGTGATGAAAGAGGAACTTCAGGAGGTTAAAGCGAAATATGGGGACGACCGTCGCACACAGATTGTGCCTGACGAACATGAGTTCAACGCCGAAGACTTCTATCCTAACGATCCCGTGGTAATTACCGTTAGCCACCTCGGATATATCAAGCGCACACCGCTTTCGGATTTCCGCGAACAGACAAGAGGTGGAGTGGGAAGCAAGGGAGCGAAGAGCCGTGAACAGGATTTCACCGAATATATCTATCCCGCAACGATGCATCAGACCATGATGTTCTTTACACAGAAAGGTCGTTGTTACTGGCTGAAGTGTTATGATATACCGGAGGGCGACAAGAACTCAAAAGGAAGGGCAATTCAGAATATGCTCAATATTGAGCCTGACGATCAGGTTACGGCATTCATGCGACTGCGCAACAAAGGACTTGATGACCAAGAGTTCGTGAACTCTCATTATGTAGTATTCGCCACGAAGAATGGTTTGGTGAAGAAGACTTCGCTTGAGGCCTACTCTCGTCCGCGTGCAAACGGTGTCATTGCGATAAATATAACCGAGGGCGATGAGGTTGTTGACGTTAGACTTACTAACGGCCGGAACGAACTAATCATTGCCAACCGTAACGGAAGAGCCGTAAGATTCAACGAGAATGCTGTCCGCGTGATGGGACGTGTGGCTACCGGTGTGCGAGGTATGCGTCTTGATGAGGGCGATGATGCCGTAGTTGGTATGGTTGTTGTGAACAAACCTGACGAAGAGAGCATCATGGTGGTCAGCGAGAATGGCTATGGCAAGCGTTCGCAAGTGGAGGAATATCGTGTCACCAACCGTGGAGCGAAGGGCGTTAAGACCTTGAACATAACCGAAAAGACCGGTCGCCTCGTGGCAATAAAGAACGTTAACGATGAGAACGACTTGATGATAATCAACAAGAGCGGTATCACCATAAGACTTGCCGTGAGCGAGTGTAGGGTGATGGGTAGAAACACCCAAGGCGTAAGGCTGATAAACCTCTCGAAAAAGAATGATGTCATAGCAAGTGTATGTAAGGTCATGAGTTCGGAACTGGAGGCTCTTGCCGAGCAAAAGAGCCGTGAGGCGTTTGCACAGAGCAATGAGGCGTTCAGGAACGAGACCGGAATTGCGGGAGATACTGTAGTGTCTGATGACGAAAGAGCCAATCTTCCGATAGATGACGAGAATGAAAACATCACTCCGATTGACTTTGAAGAGACGGAGAATGATAATCAATAATGAATAATATCAACCTTTTTTTTAATTAATTATTATGAAGAAATTAATAATGATGGCGGTTGCTGCTTTGTTTGCTGCATCAGCCAATGCACAGACGGACATCGTCAAGTTGGTTAAGAAAGCCAAGACATACAACGATGCCATGGAACTTGTTAATCAGGGCATAGATGCCTTGAGCGATGAAGACAAGGGTAAGGTTCTTACAAAGGTGTGTGACCTTGCTGCAAAGGAGTTCTCGACAGAGGAAGACAACTACATCAAGAAAGACATCGCCCCCGACGCTTTTGATGCAAACAGGGCATATATGTCTGCTCGTAACTTTATCAACTCTGCATTATCTCTTCGTCATGTAAATTCTAAAGCAGCAATCAAGTATGTTGAGCAGATAAACAAGGCTCGCGCAATGTTGCTTGATGGCGGTCAGGAAGGTCTTGATTCAAAGGATTATAACAAGGTTCTCTCAAACCTCGGACTCTATGTTGATGCTGCCGAAATCGTTTATGACGGTAAGGTTGAGATGGATCCGAATGCTGCTCAGATAGCATATTTCGCAACATACGGTGCTTCAGAACTTAACGATTTGAAGAGTGTTAAGAAATACTCTGTATATGCTCTTAACGATTCTACATACGGTGCTACATCAATGCATCTTTTCTTGAGTGCTATGGAGAAGGAAGTTAAGTCAAAGGAAGACTCTGTCAACTTCGTAAACACGATGAAAGAATACATCGGTAAGTTCCCGGCAGGCCAGGCAGATGATGCAATTTTGGGTAAAATCGTTACTTTCTATTCTGCACCGCAGTATGCTGCAGAGGTGAATAAGATTCTCGAAGGTGCCATTGCTGCCAATCCTAACAACAAGATGGCATGGGCATTGAAAGGTCAGACCGCTCTCAACAGCATGGATTATGATGTTGCCATTGCTGCAAATGCAAAGGCTGTTGCGATAGACCCGACATTCACTCAGGTTCGTTTTAACCTCGCGGCAAGTCAGAAAGAGAAGGCAATGACTATCATTGATAAGGCCGGTGGTAATGTTACTGACGAGGCAAAGGCTTTGATTAACGAAGCAATAGCAAACCTTAATATTATCCGTGAACAGGATCCTAACCACGAACTCGTTCAGTGGAGATATCCGTTGGCGCAATGCTATTACATCCTCGGCGACAATGCCAAGTCTGAGGAAATACAGGCTTTGCCGTAATAGATAAAGAATAATAACCCAATAAGAATGACACGTAAGAAGTATTTGTTTCTGACAATGCTTCTCTTGACAATCTTAGGTCCGTGCATGAACGCTCAGAAGAAAGAGATCGCTCAGGCACGGACTAATATTAAGAGCGGCAAAAATCTTGATAAGGCAGAGGAGTCGATGAGGAAATTGCTCACCGACAGTGCTAATATTGAGAATATAAAGATATATACAACACTTGCAGAGATTGTTAGAAAGCAGTATGAACAGGTGAATGAGAAAGTATATCTCAGGCAACCGTATGACACGGTAGCCTTTTTCAATACCACCAAAAAGATGTTTGACGTTTATGAGAAATTAGACAGTGCTCTTGTAAAATACAGCAAGAAGCAGGAAAACAATGATAAGATAAGAGCCAAGAACGCAGAATATCTGAACACGTATAGGGTAAATCTGTATAATGGAGGGTTGTTTCTGCTCAAGAGAAATGATTTTAATAAAGCGCGTTTGATGTTCGATGCTTATTTGGACTGCCATTCGCAGCCTTTGTTCGCGGGGTATGATTTGGCAGGTAAAGACAAGTTGGCACCAATGGCGGCATCGCGTGCACTCTACTGTGGGTACAAGATGCAAAATGCAGGTGTTGTACTACGCTACAAAGAACTTGCGATGAAAGATATGGGAATGCTTGAACGCACCATGCAATGTCTTTCAGAGACTTATTCGTTCGTGAACGATACTACAGGATATGTTTCAATCCTCAATGCCGGTATAAAGGAATTCCCTCGTTCAGGCTATTTTTTCACACACTTAATTGATTATTACAACGGAGCATCTGATTTTGAAAAGGCAATAAGTATTGTCGATACAGCATTGGCACAGGATAGTTGCGAGACGCTGTATCTCTATGCCAAGAGTAATATAATGCTCAATTTGGGCAAATATGACGAGTGTGTTGAGTTGTGTGACAGAATCATAGCCATTAACGACTCGGTTTCTGAGGCGTATTATAATGCCGGCGTGGCATACATCAACAAGGCGTTATCTATGGAAAAGGTCAGAGGAAATAACAAAAAAAGACAACAGATAAGGAACTTCTATTCCAAATCGTTGTCTTATATGGACAGGTATAGGTCGTTGTGTCCCGAAGATAAGGACAAATGGGGTGCGGCACTTTATAACATCTATCTGAAACTTAACATGGGCAAGGAGTTTGAGGAAATAGATGCAATGCTAAAACATTCATAACTTATTATTTGTATTGAACGTTTTGGTAACCCACCAATCTGTCGTAGCGTTCGCCTTGTCCTTTATAGTAAACGTATGCCTGATAGGTATTTTCTGTCTGATAGAAACTGCCTTCTGTAGGCATGATGCGCGACACACCCGACGGGTCAACCAAAACGTATTGGTAACTATAATATCCTTGTTTCTGCTGCACCGTGGCCTCATAGCATGAGGTTTCTTCGTTATATTCCATTTTGTATTTTGGAATGAAGCGGTTGTTTGTCCAAATAGCGTTTATATATACGTTCCCATTAACTTTATATGGACAGTGCAATCGGTAATGAACGAGGACATATTCTGACGTTCTGTCGTTCTCGATGTTGTCGCTGTTGCGAATATAGAATGCTCCGTTGACATCCTCGTCATACAGATAGTTGAGTCTTTCTCCTGATGCAAAGGGGTACACGTTATGGTTCTTTCCGTCCCATTCAATCTTCTCTATGCCCATTGTAGGATGATGTGTGTCTAATATTTCATATTTGTGATACTCGTTTCCGGCATCGAATATAAGGTATTTGTTGTGTTCCCATTTCAATCCGTCTGCCATTTTGAATTGCGGTGTGGCATTGATTTTTGCATTATCCCATCTTTGGTTCTGTGTCACAATTGTCTTTATCTGTGCTTGAGGATTGCTCACGGTGATGCCACCGTAGTTTACGGCCATTGTCACTTGTTGGTGACTATTGTTGATATCTATGTCGGTGTTTGATGAAACGTTCAGCGATACACCCATCTGTGGGTCGAGAACCATGAAGCATGCGGTGAACATCGGTTCGTTGTTGGCATTTTCGTCATAGACTGTCACTTTGTAGTTGCCGCTTAGTTTCAACTTGCAATATTTGTTGGGTATGGTAATCGAGTAATGATTGTATAAGACATTGGTGTTCAGAGACTCTTCCATATCCTCTATAGTGTTACCTTCGGCAAATCCGTCCACGTAATCGCTTGCAAACAACTCGTCCGAAACAGTCCAGTCGGCCTCACAATGCTCAATCTTGTATGTGTATCTTTGGTATGTGTGAGTCAGGTCGTCAAAGGAAATATTTATGTAGTCAGCCTCGCTGGTGCTGTTCAGCCTTATCACCGGGGGGAGTTGCCAATTAGTCCCTGCCACCACTTTAAGAGTGGCGATGCGGTCATTGTATATTTCGTTTCTCTGCGCGGTAGCGGCATTAGGTAGCATTATGGCAAGCAGTAGGGCGTAAACAATCTTATACATAATATTTTTCTTTATATAACGCAGATATATGGAATTTTATTGTAACTTTGCACGTGAAATAGAAAAGTTGTTATGATTCAGGTAGAAGTAAGAGACATTGACCTTCAGGAGGCTGCCGCTAAGGGAATGGATGAGTTTATTCAGGTTTTTGTTGATGCCATTTATAAGTCTATTGGTGGTGAACTAACCCAAGAAATGATGCAAGAACTCAACTCCGACCAAATCACCTTGTTAGCTTATATAGTGCTGCGTGAGGAGGTGATGAATGGAGGTTTCGTGCAACTTATACATAACGGTTATGGTAGTTTCATATTCAAGAATCCCTTTGCTAAGGCTGTTAAAGCGTGGGGAATGAAGGATTTGTGCCGCATGGTATATGATGTTCATACGTTATATGCAAAATATCACGATGAGATAGAAAAAGACTGCACGGACGATGAGTTCATGGCTATGTTCGAGCAATATCCTGAATTTGACGATTATGATGACGGATTTGTCGAGAACGAAGAGCGATGGACAGAGGATATTGCCCACTATATAGATTCGAATATCGAGAAGTTCGCCAAGATTATTTAATGGATGTGGTTTAGGAAAAGATGAACAAGGAAGAAGAACTGCTCAGGAAGAAGAGTCCTGTAAACATAAGAAACAAGAAAGCATCATTCGAATATTATTTCGTTGACGTGCTGACCGCAGGCATTGTGCTTACGGGCACTGAAATAAAGTCTATCAGAATGGGAAAGGCTTCGCTTGTTGATGCATATTGCTATATACACAATGGAGAGATATGGGTTAAGGGAATGAATGTCTCACCTTATTTTTATGGCTCTTACAGTAATCATGAAAGTAAGCGTGAGCGCAAACTTCTTCTCAATAGAAGAGAAATAAACAGGCTTGAAGAGGCTTCCAAAACTCCCGGATATACCATCATCCCGATACTCATTTTCATTGATGATAAGGGACGTGCAAAGGTTGATGTGGCTTTGGCGCGAGGCAAGAAATTGTATGATAAGCGGCAGACTATGAAAGAAAAGGAAGACCGGCGCGAGATGGACAGAGCCGTGAAGAGGTATTGACCGTTGCTGTCTGCTGTCGCATATCGTCCTGATGCCCTGAAAATAAAAATAAGAAGTGATTATATATAATTATTGTGATAACAAAATGTTAGGTATAACTTGTAAAAATACATTTATGAAAAGATTGTTATTAGCTGCGATAGTAGCATTATTCGTTGTTTCTTCGGGATTTGCGAAGACACGCTATAAGATAGTTTATAGTGCGGAAAAGAATGAACAGACACGTGTATATACGAACCAACTGCATGAGGTGAACTTGCTGATTGTGCGTGATGGAGACAAGGCTATGACCATAGATGGTAAGCAATTTACACTCTCCGGCAAGAAAGTTACAGAGAATAAGTATTATTCTGCGGTGCAATATGATGCCACAGATCTTGCCGGCAGAACATACGTTGTGAGTTTCAAGCACTGGAAAGATGTTGACCCGGCACTGGAATATCAGATTATTTTCTTCTCGACAACAGATATTTATAACTGGACATATTATCTTTCGGAAAAACCGGTTGAGATAAACTGATGTAATTTTCACGTTTATGAAAAGAAAGAGATGGCATCTTGTGCAAGGTCAGGAAATCACCGAACTTGACAGACGGGTGATGTACTGGGAGAACAAGGGAAAAGAGGTGCCGACGAGAGAGTTGATAAAGACTCCCGAACAGATTGAAGGCATAAAACAAGCCGGCAAACTTAATACCGCAGTACTTGATGAGGTGGCGAGGAATATACGTGAGGGTATGTCAACACTCGAAATCGATAAGATTGTTTATGACTATACCACGCTACACGGTGGGACACCGGCTCCGCTAAACTATGAAGGCTTTCCAAAAAGCGTTTGCACAAGTATAAACGAAGTTGTGTGTCATGGTATTCCGAAAGAGGAGGATATTCTTCAGGAGGGTGACATCATAAACGTTGATTGCACGACAATTCTCAATGGTTATTTTGCCGATGCTTCGCGAATGTTCATTATCGGAGAGACAACTCCTGAGAAAGAACAACTGGTGCGTGTGGCAAAGGAATGTCTTGAGATAGGAATGGAGGCGGCAAAGCCATACTGTTTTGTGGGAGACATTGGAAATGCAATACAGAAGCATGCCAAGAAATATAACTATGGCATCGTGCGTGACCTTTGTGGTCATGGTGTGGGCAACGCTTTCCATGAAGAACCTGATGTGATGCACTATGGACGAAAAGGTACGGGCATGTTGCTTGTGCCGGGCATGGTGTTTACTATCGAACCTATGGTGAATATGGGAACATGGCGAGTGTTCACTGATGCCGAAGACCCGTATGGATGGGAGGTTATTTCGGAAGACGAGATGCCGAGTGCACAATGGGAACACACTTTCCTCATGACAGAGGAGGGGGTGGAAATACTTACTTATTGAAATCAATATGAACGATATATATATATTAGGTATAGAAAGCAGTTGTGACGACACCTCTGCTGCGGTTCTTCGCAACGGAGTGTTGTTGAGCAATGTTACCGCATCGCAGGATGTTCATAAGGCATACGGAGGTGTGGTGCCCGAACTGGCATCGCGTGCGCATCAACAGAATGTGGTTCCGGTTGTCGATCAAGCACTGAAACGTGCAAATATAGAGAAAGAGCAACTGTCGGCTATTGCATTCACACGCGGACCGGGACTTATGGGGTCTCTGCTCGTTGGTGTGAGTTTTGCTAAAGGATTGGCACGTTCACTTGAGATTCCTTTGCTCGATGTGAATCATTTGCAGGGACATGTCATGGCGCATTTTATTAAAGAAAGCGATGATGACAACACTGCTCCGCCACTGCCGTTTTTATGTCTGTTAGTAAGCGGGGGTAACTCGCAGATAGTTAAGGTGAATGCTTATAATGATATGCAGGTGCTCGGACAGACGATAGACGATGCCGCAGGCGAGGCTATAGACAAATGTTCTAAGGTCATGGGACTTGGTTATCCTGGTGGCCCGATAATAGATAGGTTGGCGCGTCAAGGCAATCCGGAAGCATATAAGTTCAGCGAGCCGAATATTCCGGGACTTGACTATAGTTTCAGTGGACTGAAAACTTCGTTCTTATACAACCTTCGGGATTGGGTAAAAGAAGATCCGGATTTCGTGGAGCATCACAAGGAAGATCTTGCAGCATCACTTGAGCATACCATTGTCAATATATTGATGAAGAAGTTGCGACTTGCAGTGAAGCAGACAGGGATAAAGCATGTGGCATTGGCCGGAGGAGTGAGTGCCAATAACGGCTTGCGAAATGCTTTCCACGACAATGCCGAGCGTTATGGTTGGACTATATATATACCGAAATTCAGTTATACCACAGACAATGCCGCGATGATAGGTATCACGGGATATTGCAAATATCTTGACCGTGATTTCTGTAGCATAGACAAACCGGCATTCTCTAAAGTGACATTCAAATAAAATAAATACCATTATGGAATTAGAAAGCAGAATACTTAGCAGGGAAATTCATCAACTGTTATACGAAAAAGACAACACTATTGGAACGGCAGAGAGTTGTACCGGAGGGCGCATTGCCGAGGCTATAATTGCTGCTCCGGGTTCGTCACACTATTTTAAGGGTAGCATCGTTTCATATTCAGACGAGATAAAAGAGAGACTTCTAAACATTGACCACGATTTGATTGATGAAAAAAATGCCGTAAGTGTCGAGGTGGCAACGGCAATGGTAGAAGGTGCCTGCGATGCTCTCAACGTTGATTATGCCATTGCGGCCACCGGTTTTGCGGGTCCGGGGGGTGGTACTCCGGAGATTCCCGTAGGCACAATATTTGTCGCATGCGGTAAAAAGGGCGATGTGATGACACTGAAAATAACAGAAGATGAGGGGCGCGACCTCAATATCTCTAATGCCACCAATCAGGCTCTGCAACTTTTTCTGAAATATCTTGCCGACAAGGGTTGAAGCAATCGTAAACGATAGAGCCGTGAAATAACCATCTTTTTCCCACGCTTCATCTGTTATCATGAAGCGTGGGATAATTGTTTTTACCCCACATTTTTTTGTTTGCTATTTGACAAAGCGTTTAGCAATGATTTTTTTAGCAATCGAACAGCAGGTTTCACATTCCGTGAGGAGTTTTTATGCCTATATGCCGTATTTCTGTTTTAACCCATTTTTTAACATTCAGAACTGTTTTTTACTTTTTTATTTTTTCAACATCAATACATTGATAGCAAAATGCCGTTAAAGCAAAGTTGTTATTGTTAAAAGAGAACAAAAGATACGACAATTTGTCACGTGACACATTTTTTGCATTTATATTTGCAACAGCGATAAAAAAGAATTTTAAAAATATTATAAAATGACAATGACAATGAAAAGGTTCAAAAACATTCTTCTCTATTCAGCAGTAGTTGTGTCCCTTGCATTTTCAGCCGGGGCATTCATTAGAGTCAATGCCGCTTCTTCGGCAGCAACGTTACCACCTGTTCCGGGACAGCCTGTGGATTTGACATACGCAGCAGATAAGGCTCTCCCTGCGGTGGTACACATCAAGTATGTTCAGAACAGCAAGGTGAGAGAGGTTGAGGTTGATTCTAATCCGTTTGAAGATTTTTTCAATCCGTTCGGCTTTTTTGGCAATCCCGGTGGTCAAGGTGGCAAGCAACGTCGTCAGGTACAGACACCGAAGCGCGAGGCATCAGGTTCGGGAGTCATTATATCTTCTGACGGATATATCGTTACCAACAATCACGTGGTGAACGGTGCGGACGAACTTACCGTAACGCTTAACGACAACCGTGAGTTCTCGGCACGTATAATCGGTACCGATGAACTTTCAGACCTCGCCCTTATAAAGATTGATGGAAAGAATCTGCCGACACTGCCAATAGGCGATTCCGATAAAATAAAGGTAGGAGAGTGGGTACTTGCAGTGGGTAATCCTTTCAATCTCACATCAACCGTGACAGCCGGTATCGTCAGTGCAAAGGCGAGAAGTCTCGGTGCTAACGGTGTTGAGAGTTTCATTCAGACGGATGCCGCAATCAATTCAGGAAATTCGGGCGGTGCTCTTGTCAATACAAGTGGCGAACTCGTGGGTATCAATGCCATGCTGTATTCACAAACAGGAAATTACAGCGGATATGGTTTTGCCATTCCAACTACGATAATGAATAAGGTGGTTGAAGACCTTAAAACTTACGGTACTGTTCAACGTGCGGTAATAGGTATAACGGGTTCTGACGTGCATAACTACATAGATGAGCAGAAACGCAAGGACAACGAAGTGGATCTTGGCACCAACGATGGTATATATGTAGCCGGCGTTCAAGACGGAAGTGCGGGCGAAGATGCCGGACTTCAGACCGGTGATGTCATAATAGCCATTGATGGAAAGAAGGTTACGAAGATGGCCGAACTGCAAGAGTTCCTTGCCAACAAACGTCCGGGCGACAATGTGAAGATTACTTACCTGCGTAAGAAGAGCAAGAAAACAACCGATGTTATGCTGAAGAATTCTCAAGGCAACACCAAGATAATGAAAGAGGCCGACATGGATGTTCTCGGTGCCACCTTCCGCGAGGTGAACGACCAGGAAAAGAGAGAACTTGAGATTTCATACGGTTTGAAGGTTGTCAACATTACCGGCGGTGTTATGAAAGGCCGCATCAATAAAGGCTTTATCATTCTCAACGTGAACAAGAAGCCGATGAAGAGCGTCAGCGACCTGCAAAAAGAAGTAAAGGCTGCATCGAAGAGCGATGAACCGGTATTACAGATAAAGGGAATACAACCATCGGGTAGGATTGACTATATCGCAGTGCCGTTGAACAATGAGTAAAACATTTCCGATAACAAACAAAATGGCTGCGCATCTCGAACAGAGGCGCAGCCATTTTTCGTTTTATCGTTCATGAAAGAATGTGCCAGCATTGCCGAACCGGAATTGTTTGCTTAATGTTTTGCAAATATACATGATTTTTTTGCGAGATAGGAATATTTGAACTATATTTGCAGAAAATATTTACTTAAATCCAGATAAACCTTGTAATATACTATGAACAAAGTACTTATCATCTATACCGGCGGTACGATAGGCATGGACTGCAATGCAAAGACCGGTGCATTGGAACCATTGCGCTTCGACAGACTATCAAACAAGATGCCGGAGTTGGGACAGATTCCGACAGCCATAGAGGTTTATCAGTTTGCGCCGCCAATCGACTCTTCTGACATGTCGCCATTGCAGTGGTCGCAGTTGGTTCGCGTCATATCTGATAATTACGATGAATATGATGGTTTCGTGGTTCTGCACGGCACGGACACAATGGCATTCACCGCCTCCGCATTGTCGTTTATGCTCGAAAACTTGACAAAACCAGTAGTGCTTACGGGCAGTCAGGTGCCAATCGGACAGTTGCGCACAGACGGCAAGGAAAATCTTATCACGAGTATAGAGATTGCTTCCGCTAAGCATGCCGATGGCTCACCCATGGTTCCGGAAGTATGTATCTATTTCAGTGGTAGGTTGCTTCGAGGCAACCGTTCCACTAAGGTAAATGCAGATGGGTTCAATGCTTTCGACTCGTTCAATTATCCACACCTTGCCGATGCCGGCATAAACATAGTCTATCATGAGGAATATATACGTAAGCCCGATTACACCAAGCCTATGATTCCTCATTTCGATCTCGACCCTAACGTTGTTATATTCACTCTCTTCCCCGGTATTCAAGACAATATAGTGCAACATGCGCTTGACGTTCCGGAATTGAGAGCCATAGTAATGAGATCTTATGGCAGTGGCAATGCACCGCAACGTCCGTGTCTGATGAATATGCTCCGTGATGCCGCAAGCCGTGGAGTGAACATTGTCAACATCAGTCAGTGCGCAGAAGGAACGGTTGAGATGGGACGTTATGACACTGGTTATCAACTGAAGAACGCCCGCGTAATATCCGGATATGACAGCACCGTTGAAAGTGCCGTTGCAAAACTGATGTTTCTTCTGGGACAATATCGTGACCCGGAGATTGTAAGAGAAAAGATGGAACAAAACCTCAGAGGGGAGATTTCTTTGTAGAATCTTGTAGAAAAGTTTCTCTACATCCCACATAATAATAATGAGTAATCCCAAGGATAGCGAATGACATACTCAAGTGTTGTCATATCCTATCCTTGGGATTAGTTGTTTTTTTGCTTTTCGGATTATATCTTCACTGTCACTCCCGCTGTTACCCAAAGTCCGGGTTGTGGTATATTGCCAAAGTCAACATAATCTTTCTTGTCCATTAGATTGTTCACCTCAGCATATATTGTGTACTGCGGTTTGTTCCAAGACAAGCGAGCATCAAGCAATGAGTATGGATTATATTTCTGACTTTTGCCGTTACGGTCGGTGTATGAGCCGTTGCGCTTCTGGTGACGGTAGTTAAGTCCCAAGTCAAGACTTGCCACGAGGTGCATCTGTAGTGTCGCAACAAATTTATGACGCAGATACTCCTGTTTGCTCTCGGTGATGATATTCTCCACCTCGCACTTGTTCTGGTCTATATAGTTGTAAGCAACCTGCAGGCTTTTCAGCATGTTCTGTTTCGGTAGCAGTTCTTTCAGGTCAAAGCGTATATTGCTTTCCACGCCTATGGTATTTACCTTTGTGAAGTTTACACTTCGCCATGCTCGTTTCTCACCGGTGTCATCAGCAATCCAGTCTATCATATTCTTATAGCGATTGTGATAAACACTCACGCTTCCATAGATGCCGCGTGCTGTGTATTTCATGCCACCCTCAATGGCACTCAGTTCTTCCGGATTGAGCAAAGGGTTTGGTATGTGTTCACCAACGTTATAATACATTTCCGTGAACGATGGCGTGCGGAGCGATGTATTCCATGAGGCGAACAACTTGAAATGCTCTCCCAATCTGTAACTTGCATCTATTCCGGGATAGAAACCGAAATGTCGCTTGTTCCACGTGTTCTTAAGCAGTACGAAACCTGCAGACAATGTGAAATCTTTCAGCAACACGTTATGTTCGAGATGAAAACTGATGTCCGAGCGGTTCAGTCCGTGAGTATAGTCGCGGTCGGTATTGCTGATATGCTTGGGGTTTGCAAGCGGTTCGCCAAGATTTCCACTCACTATGTCTTCGTTGCGGTATGCTGCTCCGAAAGCCGTTCTACCAATGGAGGAGTCGAAATAAAAATTCAGTCTGGCACCGAACACATTAGTTAGGTGATAGTTATACGGCACCGGCTTTGTAGTGCCTCTGAAATACTCGAATCTGTCGAACGTGCGATTCCAATAAACCGCAGGCTTTATGTGCATCCACAACCGCTTGCTCTCTCCTTGCAGTGCCACGAATGTCTTTGAGACATGTTCAAACTGCGTGTCGCTGCCTATTCCGTAGAACGTGTTAGAACCGAAGTCCTTGATGCTCATTCCGCCATGCCAGTTTATTCCTATGTTGCGGTCGTCGAAACTGCCTTGATAGAAAGCCTTTCCACCCTTGAAGTCAGCGTTTAATGCTCCCGATTTTGCACGACTGAATCCGTCGCTCCGCTTATAGTTACCGCTAATTTGGTTGTTGAATTTTCCTGTTCTTGCGTTGGCTCTTCCTCCGATGGTGAAATATCCGAAACTTCCACCCTCCGTGTTAAGGTCGATACTGCTCTTATCTGCCAATTTCGTCACAATGTTTATTGCTCCAACGAGGCTTGATGTTCCGAACAGTCGGCTTGCAGGTCCTTCGATAATTTCTATCCTTTCAATTTCGCTAAGGTCAACCGGATATTCCACCGAGTTATGTCCTGTGTGCGGGTCGGTAATGTCGATGCCATTCAGCAGCACAGCCACCTGCTCTTGTGTGCCGCCTCTGATGCCGATGTCGGTCTGTGCTCCCAACGCTCCTCGCTGTCTCACATCCACTGCTACGGCATATTTCAGCAAGTCATTAACACTTTGTACCGGCGCCGCTTGAATTTCCTTGCGTGTCAGTACAGTAACCATTCTCGCCGCTTTTCCTGATGAAAGCGGTGCGAGCGAGCCATTCACTTCCACTTCTTCGAGTGTCACTTCCTTCTCATCGATGATAGGATCGATGTCAGATTGGCGCGTACTGATTCCGTCGGCCTTGGCATACGTCAGTGTGGCTATGCTCAATGTGCCCACTATGACTTCCTTGCCGAGGCAGGAGAACAGCGCGTAACCTTTGTTCAGAAAGTGCCTGAACGTGATAGTCTCGCGTTTGTTAAAACGATTTTTGTACATTATAAATTATTGTTTTCAAGCATCGCAACATGCAATGCGGCCGCAAAGTTAGCAAATTAATCCATTATGACAAAGATAGTGGAATGATTTTATTGCTTTTATTTGTTTTCCACTCACCTTCATGTTCCACCTTTTTGTTTTCATATCAGTTTCTTATGAAAACAGAATATTTCTTATTTTTATAACATTCCCGAAATGTTAAAAATAGAACTTTTCTATCAAAATATTTGCAATTGTAAATATTTTCTTTTATATTTGCCACATCTTTATTTGCGATTTCGGAATTATCGAAATCATTTTTGGGTTGGTGCGTCCTGTATCAACCCTTTTTTTGTTTCGTCTGAAAGTATAGTCAGGGCTCGTAATTGAATGTCTAATATCGCTTATCTTCTTTGTTTTGTGAGTGTTAAGCCAATTAATTGTAGATTTTGACTTGATAAAAAAAGTTAATTGTTTTGTGTTATACCATATTAAATGAAAGATATATCGACAGAAAGTAGTAACTTTGCAGCCGCTACTACGTGATAGTGGCATAAAATTCAAACCTAATAAAACATTAAACAACAACAAAATGGCAACAAAAATCAGATTGCAGCGCGGCGGTCGTAAAGGCTATGCTTTCTATCGTATCGTTATCGCTGACTCAAGAGCACCACGTGATGGTAGATTTACTGAAAAGATTGGTACCTACAATCCTAACACCAATCCGGCCACGGTGGATTTGAATTTCGAACGCGCTCTCTACTGGGTAGAGACCGGAGCACAACCAACAGATACCGTTCGCAACATCCTTAAGGCTGAGGGCGTGTATATGATGAAGCACTTGCGCGGAGGCGTTAAGAAAGGTGCATTCGATGAGGCTGCTGCTCAGACAAAGTTCGACGCATGGAAGAATGCAAAGGAGAAGGGTTTTGAGGCTATTCGTGAGAGCGAAGCAAATGCCAAGAAAGAGGCTAAGGCCAAGGAACTCGATGCCGAAAAGAAAATCAACGAGGCAATAGCAAAGAAGGTGGCTGACAAGAAGGCCGCTGAGGCTGCTGCCAAGGCTGAAGCAGAGGCTACTGCAAATGCAGAAGAGGCTGCTGCTGAAGAAACACCGGCAGAGGCTTAATTTCCCTTTCCGTTCAGTACAATAAAAGAAGCGGAGTATCTCCATGTGGGAATACTCCGCTTCTTTTTATGCCCGTTAAGAAATGATTTTCCGGAACACAGAAAAATATAAACGATGAGTGTTGAATGTATGATATTATACCATTCAACACTCATCGTTGGTATATCAAGAGTTCATCGTAAGCAGAAACTCTTCGTTGCTCAATGCTCTTTCCATGCGGTCGTGTATTGTGTCCATTGCTTCCATTGATGTCATGTCGGCAATATACTTTCTTAGAATCCACATTCGGTCGAGCGTTGTTTTGTCTTGCAGCAGGTCGTCACGACGTGTGCTTGAGGCAACGAGGTTCACTGCAGGGAATATTCGCTTGTTGCTCAACGAGCGGTCAAGTTGCAATTCCATGTTACCGGTACCCTTGAATTCCTCGAATATAACCTCATCCATTTTCGAACCGGTATCTATGAGTGCGGTGGCTATTATGGTCAGCGAACCGCCTCCCTCGATGTTACGTGCCGCACCGAAGAAACGCTTCGGCTTTTGCAGTGCGTTGGCATCTACACCACCGGTGAGTACTTTTCCGCTTGCCGGAGCAACGGTATTATAGGCACGTGCAAGACGTGTGATAGAGTCGAGGAATATTACCACGTCATGTCCGCATTCAACCATTCTCTTGGCCTTTTCGAGCACAATGCCGGCTATCTTTACGTGACGTTCAGCCGGTTCGTCGAACGTAGATGCAATTACTTCTGCATTGACAGTTCTTGCCATGTCGGTAACTTCCTCCGGACGTTCGTCTATGAGGAGCATCATAAGGTAAGCCTCAGGATGATTGGCCGCAATGGCGTTGGCAATATCTTTCATGAGAATTGTCTTACCGGTCTTTGGCTGTGCTACAATCAGTGCACGTTGTCCTTTTCCGATAGGAGCGAACAAATCTACTACCCTTGTACTGAGGTTTGTGGTCTTAGGGTCTCCGCAGAGTTCGTATTTCTCATTGGGGAAGAGTGGGGTGAGATGTTCGAAAGGAACGCGGTCGCGAATTTCAGACGGTTCTCTTCCGTTGATTTTGTCGATACTTGTCAATGGGAAATATTTCTCGCTTTCGCGTGGCGGGCGCACATTACATTGCAGCACATCGCCTGTTTTCAGACCATAACGCTTCACCTGGGCGGCAGAAACGTAAACATCATCCGGAGAAGAAAGGTAGTTGTAGTCGCTCGAACGTATAAAGCCATATCCATCGGGCATTATTTCGAGAACTCCGTTTGCCTTTATTATGTCAGAGAAGTCGAAATCATCTTCCTCCACTTCGTCGTTTTGTACCATTGGGATGAACTGCTGTGCCGGTTGCAACGGTTGCATTATAGGCGTGGTGGGATTGTCGAGCATGTCATAGATTGGCATTGCTGCATGGTCTTCTATTGGCAGATCTATTGAGATAATGAAGTCGGTACCGTCTCCGGGATCACCTTCCCAGATGTTGTCTTCAAGTCCGTCATGCTTTATCTCTACGTTTTCATTGTGAGCATTTACCTTGGCCTGAAGTTGCTGTATGAGGTCGTTTTCCTCGTCGGTTTGCTCTGCCGGTGCTTCCGATGCAAACTCTTCTTCCGGTATGAAGTCTTCGCTGTTATCAGAAATTTCTTCTGTATCGTGTTCTTGTTCTATGGCCGGTTCTTCTATTGATTCCATAGAGGGAGCCTCTGATTGCTGCTGTTCCTCCGATGCTTTCCTTGCTTCTTCGGCGGCAATCTCCGCTTTCGATTTTCTTCCGCGTTTCTTTGCGGGAGCCTTTACCGGTTCTTCCATCGGCTTTTCTTCAGCATTGTTTTCGGCCACAGGTTCGGTTGGTTCGACTATGTCTTTGAAAAGTTGTTGCTGTTCTGCCGGTTTCTGTTTCTTTGTATCAAAGTTTTCGCCTTCTTTTCCATTAACAGAATACACTCTGTCAGTCTCTTTTTTCTGTATTCGTGTTCTGCGTCGCTTTGCTCCAAGCGGGTTCTTCTCGCTTTCAAGTACAGCCTGTTTGTCCAGAATGGCGTAAATAAGACTCTGCTGATCGTCATTATCCGTGACATCAGCCTCAATTTCTTTCGCAATATTTCTCAGTTCGGAAATATCTTTAGATGATAATTCGTCTATTGTGTACATACGTAATATTAATATGCAAAATTAAGATTGTTTGTTTGTTTCACGAGTGGAAACAATACGAATGTTTATAAAAACGATGCAAAGGTACGCATTTTTTTTGAAAACACGACTCTTGATTACTGTTTTTATATGGACTATCTGTCCATTTAGTTTTTTTTAACCACAATGGTATTAATCATTGTTTCCGACATTAATAACATTCTATTGATTTTGTATCTATATCTATCAATATACCAAAACAGGCGAAATTGCTAACCAATCTCGCCTGTTTTGCTTTTCAAATTCGCCCAATTTGGTCGGTAATTTCGCCCAAATTACATTCCCTTTTCTTTTGATTACCCATATAATATGAATATTATCAGCCTGAGTTTGGGGATAAGACCTCTCCCCAAAAGATTTCTAACTATCTCGTTTTTTCCACATGTACCGGTAATGCCTGCGGTTTGTTCCCAAAGAAACAATATGCAGTAAATGCTCGTTATTTCACTTCCTGACATCCGGCCTTTATGATTACGATAGCGTCTGCCGGTAGTATCAAGCGATGGTAATAACAGATTTTTATTAAGTTTGGCATTAAAATTCTTGTTAAATTCGTCGATAATACAGAAAAAATCACTAATTTTGTACTCGGTAATCATAGCGGATTTTGTTTGTATTTTGTTGATTTAGAGCACTATAATAGTACAATATTTTTTTGCAAATTACCAAATTTTATGATGAGTTTTTATCACGAATTCTCATATGGAATATAAGAAAAATATGGAACTACAAACAAAACGCCTAATATTGAGGCCGTGGAAGGAAAGCGATACAGAAGCACTGTATAAGTATGCACAGAATCCAAATGTTGGTCCTATTGCCGGTTGGGCACCGCATACAAGTATAGAGAACAGTCGCGAGATTATAAAGACAGTATTATCTGCTCCTGAAACCTATGCAGTTGTATTAAAAGAAACCGGCGAGGCAATCGGCAGTATTGGAATAATGACCGCAAAAAGTGAAATCCACAGTGCAAATATTTCGGACAACGAGTGCGAAATTGGCTATTGGATAGGAGAGCCTTATTGGGGACGAGGGATGATTCCTGAGGCTGTAAAAGAATTACTTAGGTATGCTTTTGAGGACTTACGGCAAAATAAGGTTTGGTGTGGATACTACGATGGCAACGAGAAATCGAAACGAGTACAAGAGAAATGCGGATTCATTTATAGCCATACAGAAGACAATAAGCCTGTTCCATTGCTTAACGAGGTTCGCACAGAGCATTTTACCAAAATCACTTTAAGGGATTGGAAAAACAATATCGATAACTTGAAATAAATATCAAGGGAGATTATGACTAAAATAAACTTAATAATGTTGCTTCTTCCTTTCGTGTTTATGGTTCACGAATACGAGGAAATTATTATGTTTAGACATTGGATTGACAGGAACAGAGAAGAGTTAAGAAAACGCTTCCCTAAAATCGAATCGTTCTTTACGCGACGAGGACTTTTCAACTATTCCACTTCCACGTTCGCCATTGGCACTGTTCACGAGTTCATACTTATTTCTGTCGTTTCGTTTTGCTCCGTATGGACAGTAGAATATCAATGGTGGTTTGCTGCGTTGACAGGATATTCTGTTCACCTTTTAATACATATCCTGCAATGGATTGTATATAGAAAGTATGTGCCCGTTATCATAACCAGTTTCCTAACATTACCTTATTGCTTCTATGCTTTTACTGAATTTTCAAAAATCACAGTTCTATCTTTCTCACAAATGGTTTTATGGGCAACTATTGGGATTGTTCTTACCGTACTAAGTTTGTTTTCTGCATTCTTTTGTATGGGGAAATTTCAACGATGGGAAGAGAAAAGATGAATATAAAATTGACGCAATAATAATTCCAACAGCGTTAGTCACAAAGTGCCAAGAGCCGAAAGGTTTCCGGCACTTTTTTGTTGCCATAAGGAACCGTTGATAAAGAAGATAGTTAATAGGAAAGAGTAACATAAAAACATTTTTTAGGTAACATGGTTTTAAGACAGAACAAGCAAATACCAATCTACGGCATAATAGACATTCGAGAGGTTTTCAACCTACCAAATGTTTATTATTCCTAATTTGTTGATTATTGGCCTTATAAAGATGCAACAATTTATACAGATTACCAAATTTCATGATGAGTTTTATCCTGAACTCGTGTATTTGTTTCTTTATTGTTTTGGGAGTAATACACCATCTAAATAGTCAACTTCGTGCGAAAAACTGGAGAAACGTTGGCGGTTTCGGAAATAATTAATATCTTTGCAAACAAAATTTTGTATTATTACAGAAAACAAAATGTAAGTTTATACTGCTTAAAATCAGTAGATATAAATTTAGTTCTATTCGTAATAAACATAGATATACATAACATTATAATCAAAAAGCATTATGAAAAAGAAATTTATTTGCACCGTTTGTGGTTATATCCACGAAGGAATAGAGGCACCTGAAGAGTGCCCGGTATGTCACGTAAAGGCTGATAAGTTCAAGGAGTTTAATCCTATAGCACTGAGGGGTACTAAGACAGAGCAGAACCTCAAGGATGCTTTTGCAGGTGAGAGTCAGGCACACACAAAGTATCTATACTATGCCTCTAAGGCTAAGAAGGATGGCTTCGAACAGATTGCAGGCTTCTTTGAGGAGACTGCGCGCAACGAGAAGGAGCACGCAAAGATTTGGTTTAAGTTTCTCCACGAGGGTGATATCCCTACAACAACCCAGAATCTCTCTGACGCAGCAGATGGTGAGAATTACGAGTGGACTGATATGTACGAGCAGATGGCAAAGGATGCTATTGAAGAAGGTTTTCCGGAGTTGGCTGTCAAGTTCCGCAGCGTGGGTAAGGTTGAGAAGCACCACGAGGAGCGTTACCGCAAACTTCTGAAGAACATCGAGGACAGTGTGGTGTTCTCTCGTGATGGCAATTGCATCTGGCAGTGCCGCAACTGTGGCCACATTGTTATCGGCAAGAAAGCTCCGGCTGTATGTCCGGTTTGCAACCACCCACAGAGTTTCTTTCAGGTTGAGGAGTCTAACTATTAATTCATCGCAATAGTAATTCTAACAGTGTTAGTTACAAAGTGCCAAGAGCCGAAAGGTTTCTGGCACTTTTTTGTTGCCATAAGAACCGTTGATAAAGAAGATAGTAAATAGGAAAGAGTAACATAAAAACATTTTTTAGGTAACATGGTTTTAAGACAGAACAAGCAAATACCAATCTACGGCGTAATAGACATTCAAGAGGTTTTCAACCTACCAAATGTATATTATTCCTAATTTGTTGATTATTGGCCTTATAAAGATGTAACAATTTATACAGATTACCAAATTTCATGATGAGTTTTATCCTGAACTTGCGTATTTGTTTCTTTATTGTTTTGGGAGTAATTATATTTTTTCAAAAAAAATAAGGAAATGTTTGGAGGTTTTAAAAAAAGGTTGTACCTTTGCACTCGCATTTCAGAAATCTCTATTTTGAATGCGCAAATGATGCACTTGTAGCTCAGTTGGTAGAGCACCTGACTCTTAATCAGGGTGTCCAGGGTTCGAACCCCTGCAGGTGTACAAAAAGGAAAGTTGAATGTTTCAACTTTCCTTTTCCTATATTATCACTTTTATAGTTAGGTGCGGCATGACGAAATTGATTACCTGTTTGCTTCCTTAGCCATTTTGAAGAGCGAGAGGGGGAGATGACAATATCCGTTAGGGTTCTTGTCGAGATAGTCCTGATGATATTCTTCGGCATTATAGAAATTTTCCAAAGGCTTTAGTTCTACGGCTAACTGACTTCCCACCTCCTGTTGCACACGATTATATACTTTTAAAAGTTCGGTCTTGTCGTTTGCATCTTTGAAGTAGATTCCGGTGCGATACTGTGTGCCTATGTCGTTTCCCTGTTTGTTTAGGCTTGTTGGGTCTATAGACTTGAAATACATCTCAGTAAGAAATTCTAAAGTGAGCACTTCTGGGTCATAGACAACTCGTACCGTTTCGGCAAATCCGGTATTGTTGTTGCACACTTCCTTATACGTCGGGTTATCGGTGTTGCCATTTGCATATCCCACTTGTGTTTCTAATACGCCTCTCAACTGCTTGAAATAATGCTCTGTGCCCCAGAAGCATCCTCCTGCGAAATAAATCTCTTTCATGTTCTTATTTTTATTTTGTTTCGGAATAAACTTTAGAGATACGGAATTAACGCAATGGCGAGTGTCTTTTGCCGTAAATCCTTCGCCTTTGAATACATGTCCGAGGTGAGCATCACATGCGGCACATCGTATTTCGGTGCGTATTCCATCTGCATCAGTCAGTCTTTTTACCGCTCCTTTTATCTCGTCGTCAAAACTCGGCCAGCCACATCTTGAGTGGAATTTGTCTGATGAGCGATATAGTTCTGCCCCACAGCGTTTGCATACGTAGGTTCCCTCCTCGAAGAAATCATAATATTCACCGGTGAATGGGCGTTCTGTTCCTTTTTGTTCTATTACGTAACGTTCGATTTCCGTTAATTGATTATATTTCATATTCGTATTGTTTGTTTGTGCTCCGTTGTGCGTACTCTTAGAACATGATACTATGCAGAGCATTGAAAAAAGAAAAATTATTTTTGCCATATATTTCATTCCTTTCATAATCCATATACCTTTTTAAAATGTATTTTGGCAATGGATAATAGTTATAACAACACAAAGATACTATTTTTTCTTTTTTTTCGTTACCTTTGCAACTGAATTTAAATAAAAATAAGAAATGGATAAGATTGTGTTAATTGTAGAACGCCTTATAAATATATGTGGGCTTACCGGTGACATTGTGCCTGTTGTTCGTCATGTCTTGCTTGTATTGATAACCGTTTTCATTGCTTCCATGGCAGGATTGGTGTGTCGTAAAGTAATCGTACCGCTTATTGTGAAAGCCACAAAGAAGACAAAGACAACTTGGGATGATATTCTTCTCAACAAGCGCGTCCTCCTTTCTGCTTCCCACATCGTACCTGCCGTGGTGGTATGGATGCTACTTCCGTGGGTGTTCTATCAGTTCCCGACGGTGCGAATGATTCTTACACGCCTCACGGCAATATATATTACTGTGATGTCGGTTGCTACAATGGTTGTATTTATAGACTCGTTCAAACTCTTCGAGGGTGAGAAGCGCACATCGATGCAGCAGTATCTTTACACTTTTTGCGGCCTACTGAAGATTGTTATGATTTTCATTGCCGTGGTGGTTGTTATTTCAATAGTGATAAACAAGAGTCCGATGGTGTTGTTTGCCGGACTCGGTGCAACATCGGCTATATTAATGTTGGTGTTTCAAGATACCATTATCGGTGTTGTTGCAGGAGTCCGTCTCACAAGCAATGACATGTTGAAGAAAGGTGACTGGATAACAGTTCAGAACACCGGAGTGGACGGAATAGTGGAGGAGATGACACTGACCACGGTTAAGGTGCGTAACTTTGATAATACGATAATGACAATATCACCTAAGACTTTGGTTAATGACTCGTTCCAGAATTGGAAAGGAATGGAGGAGAGTGCGGGCAGAAAAGTAGTGAAACGCCTTTTCTACGACTTCCGTAATGTTGGTATTGTTGATACTGATACACGTTTTGCACTTATTGAAAAGGGATATTTTAAGAATGGAGAGATAGATAAAGAAGCCGTGAATATCACTCTTCTGCGCATGTATGTGGAACGTTGGTTGAAAAATAACAGTGCCGTGAATCCCGATATGATGATACTCGTGCGTCAAGCAGAGGCCACTCAGAACGGACTTGCCGTTGAGTTCATATTCTTCTTGAAAAACAAAGGCGGAGTGCCTTATGAACACGACATCTCCGGAATAATGGAATATGTAATTGCCATAACGCCGGATTTCGGACTGAAGATTTATCAGCAGACGACAATCTGATGTTCTATTGTATTGATGTGATGCACACTTGAAATAATATATTCTCGTTTCTTTGAGCGAATTTAAAATACAACAGATGTCCCAAAACCTTACATATACTACCGAACGACTGACGGCAGACATTTCTGCAAAGGATTATATCGAGCGTTTTCGCAATGTTGATTATTTCGTTGAGTTATGTCGGAAATGTGGCAATTATGGCAAACGCTATGGCTGTCCGCCGTTCGATAAAGAGCAACTTGACATAATCAATAGGTATCAGAATGTGTGGATTATGGGTGTAAAGGTTGTTCCAAACAACCCGATGCTACCGCTAAGTGCCGCTAACGACTTAATGTCGCCTGTTACATGTGAGATGAATGAGGAACTTCTTGAGAAGGAACGTATCTTGGGAGGCTATGCTTTCGGATTCGTAGGAAAGTGTCCTTACTGCGGCGGTGCTACTTGTCTGCGTATAAAAGGCAAGCCGTGTATGCATCCTGACAAGGTGCGTCCGTCTCTTGAAGCATTCGGTTTCGATATGAGTAAGACTGCAAAAGAGTTGCTTGGGCTGGAGATAAAATGGAGCGATGGTGTGCATATACCGGAATATCTCACGTTGGTTTGTGGAATATTCCATTGATAATCATTCTTGCTCTTAGAAATATTACAATGATTAATCATGTTATAGTCTCAATGCCATAGAACCCTATTGTTTCCGAGAAATGCTTATTAATATATACGTAAATACCCGACATCAAGACAGATGCCGGGTTTTTTATTTGTTTTTTATAGCCATGTTCTTATGGCTTCGCCAAAATAAAGGCAATCATTTATTGTTGTTTTCCCAGACGATGGTCTAACATTCCGATGCCGTGGCCTTGGTTGTTGACAAAGAAATCGAGAATTTCTTTCACGCTGCTTTCCTCTTCTACCTGCTCGTCAATGAACTTTGACAACAGATTTGCAGACGCACGGTCTTTTTCTTCATCAGCAACATCGGCCAACTTATTGATGAGGTTTGTCACCTCTTGCTCGTGTTTATATGTCATTTCAAACACTTCCTGTGGGTTCTTAAAGTCTGTCGGAACTGCTTTTATTTCTGTCACATTCGCTTTTCCTCCGCGGCTCAGCACGTAGTTTGCCATTTCCAAAGCGTGCTCTCTTTCTTCTTCACTCTGCCTGAACATCCATGTGGCAAAACCTTTCCATCCGTTTGAACGAAACCAGAATGCCATTTCGAGATAGAGATTGCTTGACCATAATTCTTTTTCGATTTGTGCGTTGAACGCATCTTGCATTTTCTTACTGATTGTCATATTGTTTCTTTTTATATGGTGAATATCAATTATATATTTCTTATCAATACAAATAACAAGTCATTTTTTATCTATTCTTTTTCTTAATCAAACCTATTTATATGTATTATTCCTACAAATATACGTGTTTTCGTCATACAATACAAATATTTAATATTAATTTTTAAAGTAAATCGTTATAATTTTCGTGCCTTTTTGTGATACTTTTTATTACGTTTAATCTTTTCGTTTAAATTCTTTAACTTGTTAAAGTTGAGAGTCTCGAGAAAAAGCAATAAGTTTGCAATCCCTTAAATGAGACTACATAGGCTATGTTAAGCATCATAATACCTATATATAATGTAGAGCAGACACTTGATAGATGTTTGCAAAGTGTTGCTTCGCAGGGATTAGAAGACTGTGAGGTGATAATGGTAGATGATGGTTCGCCGGACGGTTGCAGTGAGATATGCGACCGCTGGGCGGCGAAGGACAGGCGTTTCAAGGCTGTGCATCAGCGTAATGGCGGACTGAGTGCGGCACGCAATACCGGTATTGAGCAGGCTGTTGGCGATTTGCTGACCTTTATTGACTCTGATGATTATCTCGCTCCCGATACGCTTTTGCCATTGTTGCGACGTATGGAGAATGACAACGACATAGATATTTTGGAGTATAACGTTGTGAAGCATGATGGTAAGGGTGTGGAAAAATCTCTCGGTATAGGTGATGCCGAATGGTATGATGTGTCAGATTATTGGTTTTGCGGACATGCTTACGTTCATACTTATTCTTGGAACAAGATTTACAGACGTGCCGTATTCTCCGCTGTTCGCTTTCCGGTGGGAAAGAATTTTGAAGATGTTCATATACTTCCCTTGCTTCTTGACAATGTGAAGGGTAAGGTGGTGACTACTTCGCACGGTGCATATCACTATATTGAGAATCCGAAAGGGATAACTCAGAATGCTACCAACGAAGATTATCAGAGTTTGCTTGACGCACATATCTCATTTCTTGATAGCCATTGCAAGGGAATATGCAGTAGGGATTTGGATTTCTTCGCCGAATATTATGCCCATGTCCTAAACATACAGATAACTGCTTTTTCACGCTACGGAGCAGCGGTGCGATTGCTTGCGATGAGTGATTATGCAGGAAGATGGAGAGTCCGAGGAGTAAATTTGGGAACTGTGGCCACGATGAAGATTGCTTTTGCAAGACTGTTCGGTGTAAAGTCGCTGTGCAGGTTGTTAAAAATGTTGTGACACAGAACCTGATAAAGGCATGGATACGCATATCGGCTTCTGGTCTCTATGCAACTAAGGACGACATAGCGCGTCACATAATTGGTCTTGGAAGTTGCGGCCGGTAGATGCTTGACGTATTCCCATGTTTATTATTGAAAAGCATACGAAGTGCCCGTTCGGTGCATCAAGATAACCGGCAAGCGAACTTACGCCGGTCACCGTACCTGTTTTTGCGTGAACATTGCCCTCTGCATGAGTGCCACGCATACGTTTTTCTAATGTTCCATCAACGCCGGCAATGGGCATTGATGCGTAAAGATGGCTGAATATCTCCTTGTTATCGTAGGCATATTTCAGGAAAAGAACTTCTTCGTGTGGCGACACATAATTATATAATGACAATCCGCTGCCGTCTGCGACATAATAATTTTTAGGATTAAGTCCCACTTCTTTTATTATGTTATTAAAGTGAATTTTCGCTTTCTTGGCCGAACTGCCTAATTGATAGAACATTGCTTCGGCGTATGTATTGTCGCTGTTCTTCATCATTCTGTGCAGAATCCTGTCCATGTTGTTGGTGACTACGCATATCTGTTGTGCAGAAGAAGGAGTTTTTTGCTCCTCTGTATATCCGTTGATTACTACACCTTTTTGTCGCAATAGCGATGCGAAGCACGACATGAAATCATCTTTCTTGTTCAGCATAAGTGGTGTCAGAGTAGGGTTGTCATCATCCCAACACCAGCCTTCGCCCATTCTGTCACCATCTTTGAATTGCAAATCGGCGCAGATATTTCCGAGAATGGTATCAATTCCGGCCGTTCTTACCGCAGATACAAATCTTTCGAGGTCTTCGTTTCCGAACGCGGGATCGAATCCTCCGACACAGTATAGCGAGCCGTTTAGCGTTCCGTTATTAATTTCGCCAGTGTAGAGCAGTTGTGTTTTGAACTCATGATTACCTCCAAGACGTGCGAGCGCAGTCACTGCGGTAAGCATTTTTTGCGTACTCGCAGGCCTCATGGTCTGCTGTTCGTTATAAGCATAAAGCACCTTGTTGTCTGTGAGGTCGTAAATTTCCAGTCCTACGGTCGATGTCTTAAAGATTTTACTTTGCAGCAGTCCGTTAATTCTATCAATAATCTTGTCTTCCCAAGCCGCCTCATCATTGCTGCTGTCTTGCCAAGCGGTAATAATTGTATCGTTCTCATCATAATCTTGTGCCGCGATGTTTAGTGTCATCAGGCACAATATGCTGAATAGAAAAATCTTCTTAATACTCATCTTTCCCCCGTTTTTTCAGTATCTTTATTATTTCTTCTTCGTTTAGTGTGTTTATGGTAGTATGTTTCCTACCGTCATATTCTATCAATACATAGTGAGAGAAGAGTGTTTTTACCTTCTCTACACTATCTATCTTGCTTAATTTTATAGTTTTTTTTCTTCCAAATCGTCCTCTTACGATTGTCAGAGTGTTTTCGGTGATAACGTATGTAGTGTTAAGTAGTCTGTCAATTACTGCTATATCGAGTGCAATAAGCAGGCAACCAACCATTGTATTCGCCGGTGTCCGATTCCAGAAAAACAATAATGCCAATATGGCAAGCATTGCCGCACCGGCAACTTCTATATATGAAACTCTGTGTATGAAACTTCTTTTCATCGAAATTCGGTTGGCTCTACCATTATCAGTATGCCGACTCAAACTCGCGTAAGAAGCGTGTGTCGTTTTCAGAGAACAAGCGCAGGTCGCTCACCTGATATTTAAGGTTCGTGATGCGTTCCACTCCGAGTCCGAAAGCATAGCCGCTATATATGCTGCTATCTATTCCGCATTGTTCGAGAACATTCGGATCAACCATACCGCAACCTAATATTTCCACCCAACCGGTGTGTTTGCAGAATCCGCAACCGCCGCCACCACAGATGTGGCATGAGATGTCCATTTCTGCACTTGGCTCAGTGAATGGGAAATAACTCGGGCGAAGACGTATCTTGGTGTCCACTCCGAACATCTCACGTGCAAACGATAGCAATACTTGTTTGAGGTCGGTGAACGATACATTCTTGTCAATATATAGTCCTTCCACTTGGTGGAAAAAACAATGTGCACGTGCAGTTATTGCCTCGTTGCGATAGACACGTCCCGGACAAATCACTCGTATCGGTGGTTCTTGTGTCTCCATGACACGCGTTTGTACCGAAGATGTGTGTGAGCGCAGTATGATGTTTTTTGTAGCATCGTTCGGGTTTGTCTCCACGAAGAATGTGTCTTGCATGTCGCGTGCGGGATGGTCGGCAGCGAAATTCATTCTTGTGAACACGTGCATGTCGTCTTCCACCTCCGGGCCGTCTGCCAACACGAATCCCATTCGCGAGAAAATGTCTATAATCTCGTTTTCGACTATTGTCAGCGGGTGGCGTGTTCCCAATGGAATAGGATAAGCAGAGCGTGTCAGGTCTATGTCCGCAACGCTGTCATCACTTGTTCCAATATTTTCGCGCAACGCGTTGATTTTCTCTATTGCAGTCTGTTTCAGTTCGTTAATCTTCATTCCTATAGCCTTTTTTTCTTCGGCTGCAACATTACGGAAATCAGACATTAGGGCGTTAATCTCTCCTTTCTTACTGAGATATTTTAGTCTGAGAGTCTCTATCTCTTCAGCATTAGAGGCTTTCAGTGAGTTCACTTCTTTCAGAAGTTGTTCGATTTTGTCAAGTATCATTTCTATTAAATAATCTTTATGGGTGCAAAGTTAGTGCAAATCGAAGACAATAAAAAATAAATAAGTTGCTTTTTACTATTGCGTTACAAACAACCTGATGCTATCTGTTGCGGTGCGTTCACTAATCCATTGTCTCATTTTCTTCTGCTCTGCATCGTTCATTTGGATACCTTTTTTGAGTTCTACTATTGCAGCCACATATCTTTTCTGCGGCAAAGTATCAGTAGATACAGATACGGCCTTTGCCAAACTTATGCTTTTTATTGATGGATAGAGCACTTTTATCTCGCCTCTCATCTTATAACTCAACTCTTCATAGTGGCGATATTGCTGTAGTGAGTCACGCGTTTTTGTCTGTCTCGCAGTCTCTTCCATAAGCATCTGCTGATATTTTTCGCGCGTTTCATTATCTTTCGCCATTTTGTTTTCCAACAGTTGTAGGTTGGCAGATGCCGCTCCTTGTATGAGTTGAAGTTTATATTCTTCCATACCGTAAAACTCCAACAGTTTTCGCGCCTGTTGTTGTATGCTGTCCGGAACCTCTTTTCCCACAACTACCACTGTCAGTTGTTTGTTTTCTTTGTTTGCATTGTATGATATTACCTGAGAACCTTTCCATGAGAGTTCTTTATTAACAAAGCTCTTCACTCTGTTTTCAAACACCGTTTCTCCAACCATTTTGTATGTCATGAATGCAGCCGGAATCAATGTGGCAATCGTTACGATTAGAATCCTGTTGTGAATGTTTCGTGCTTTGTGACTGTCGAGTGACGCGATAGGACTGAATTTCAGGAATTTCACGCCGAGATAAGTCGCAATGCAAATGAATACCGAGTTGATATAGAAAAGGTAGAATGCTCCGATGAAGTAACTGAAGTTCAGTGTGGCTATGCCAAAACCTGCCGTGCATAGCGGTGGCATCAGTGCCGTAGCGATTGCAACGCCGGGTATTACGTTTCCCTTTCCTCCCGTAGCCTGTGCCACGATACCTGCCGCGCCACCGAAGAGTGCTATCAGTACGTCGTATAGAGTAGGAGAGGTGCGTGCGAGAAGTTCCGATTGAGCCTCGCTGAGTGGCGATATGGCGAAATATATTGTTGCTGTGAGCACGCTGATTCCTGTTGCCACGGCAAGGTTTTTGCCCGATCTCTTCAACAGAGCCATATCGTTTATGCCTATACCAAGTCCTAAACCGAGGATTGGTCCCATTAGTGGCGATATGAGCATGGCTCCGATTATTACTGCCGTTGAGTTTACATTCAGTCCCAGTGATGCGATGAAGATAGCAAATACAAGCACCCATAGATTTGCTCCTCTGAACGATACACCGGTTTCTATGCGCTCTATCGTTTCTTGCTCGTCGCTCTTGTCGGGCATCATGTTGAAGTACTTTTTCCCGAGTTCCTTTGTTTTGTTAAAGTCGAAGTTCATAATCCTGTCTTAGTTAAATTTCCTTGCAAAGGTAATACTTTTTTTTTTAAGAGAGTGCTTGTGACCGATTATAGATGTTTTTTTTTTGTTTTCGGTATGCAATATATGTCAAAGTATTCGTGCGTAAGATGTTTTTCATATTGTAAAATCGGCGGAATTACAAAACAAAATCGCCGATTTTACTTTTCAATTTCGGCGATTTTGGTCTGCAATTTAGCCGATTTTGCTTTGTAGTAGAGTATCAATGTGGTTGTGATATGGTTTGTTTGTTCTTCGATTTGCACTACTTTACGGACTATGTCTGTGAAGTTAGGCTGCATCTCAACAATAAAAATAAATAAATTTATTTTGTATTGTCTTCGATTTGCACTAACTTTGCAAACGAAAAAGAGTAATGTGAGTTACTTCTATTATTTTATTTAGAGAAAACTTATTTTAATAGAGAAATGAAAAAGGCATTTGTTATCGTGATTACGGCTTTGATATGCTCAATCATGACGATGCAGACAACGAGTTGTACGGAGGGAAAAAACAGGCAAGACAGTATCACGGCAGACTCTATGGGGCGTGATACTTCGGTTTTTGATTCGCTTGAAAAGATTATCGAAGAGACTCCGATGCCGAAAACCGCGGACGAACTATTCGATGATTTTGTGTTCAATTTTGCGGGCAACGGTAAGTTGCAGCGCACAAGGATTGTATTCCCCTTACAGATGATTACCGGTAATAAGACCACCATGATAGAGAGCAATCAATGGCGTACTGAACATTTCTTTATGACACAGGGCTTCTACACCTTGATTTGCGACAATCGCAAGCAGATGGCTTTGGGAAAAGATACATCGGTGAATCATGTTGTGGTGGAGAAAATAATGCTTGATAAGAAAGCCGTGAAGCAATATATATTCAATCGAAACAACGGTAAGTGGATGCTTACAAGTATTGTAAATCAAGGTATTGGCCAGAATCCGAATGCGTCGTTCCTAAACTTCTACAACAGGTTTGCCAATGACACTACATTCCAGATAGCAAGTTTGAATAACCCTGTTAAGTTTACCGGGCAAGATCCGGATGATGATTTCGCTACTATGACAGGAGAAATTGCTCCTGAGACTTGGCTCGCTTTTGCACCTACGGATATGCCGCGCGGAATTATATACAATATAATGTATGGCGAGAAGTCTGTGGCAAGCAATGAGAAGATTTTCTGTCTGCGTGGTATTGCTAACGGACAGGAGATGGAAATGACATTCAAGAAGATTGGAGGTAATTGGAAACTGACAAAACTTGTTCAGTAAGCGTGATGAAAGATTTAAAGGACTATAGTCTGCTAAAACACAATACTTTCGGCATTGATGTACGCTGCAGCCGTTTCTTGGAATTTGCTACGGTGGAGGAAGCGCAACAGGTGGCGCGTGAATTGCAGCGGGAGTCGGCTCAGTTCCTTATCATCGGTGGTGGCAGCAATCTGCTGTTGACACAGGATTTCGAAGGAACGGTGGTTCATTCTGAAATAAAAGGCATGTCGCATGATGGCAATGGCAGACTATGTTGCGGCTCAGGTGAGCAGTGGGACGATGTTGTGGCATACTGTGTTAGCAATAATTTGTATGGTGCTGAGAATCTTTCGCTTATACCGGGAGATGTCGGTGCAAGTGCGGTTCAGAATATCGGTGCATACGGAGCGGAAGTTAAGGACTTGATTGAAAGCATTGAAGCGGTGGAGATTGCAACTGCAAAGGTGGTGACCATCAATGTTGCCGATTGTCGATATGCCTATCGCATGAGTCGTTTCAAGGACGAATGGAAAAATAGTTATCTTATAACTGCCGTTACATACAAATTGAAAACCGGCAGGTTTGAGCCCAAAAAAGAATATGGGAACATTGATAGCGAACTGCAACGACAAGGTATCCACAATCCCACAGCAGAACAGTTGAGGCAGACTGTGATAGGCATTCGTCGTCAGAAATTGCCCGACCCAGATGTGGAAGGCAATGCCGGCAGTTTCTTTATGAACCCTGTTGTTGACAAAGAGAAGTATGAGAGTCTCGCTTCGCAATATCCGGGAATACCACATTACACGTTGTCTGACGGCAAGGAGAAGATACCCGCAGGTTGGATGATTGATCGATGCGGTTGGAAAGGTCGTTCACTTGGCAGAGCCGGTGTGCATGACAAGCAGGCATTGGTGCTTGTAAATCGTGGCGGAGCTACCGGAAGCGAGATAGTTGCGTTAAGTGATGCTATAAGAAAGGATGTTTTCGAGAAATTCGGAATAGAGATTTATCCGGAGGTGAATATATTGCCACAGCCCCAAAACACTTGAAAAAGGTTATTGTGGAATTTGCAACAAGTGGTGTGAAAAGGTAAAGACAGGTTATGAAAATTATTTTTCTCGGCACCGGAACATCGGTGGGAGTACCAACGATAGGCTGCAACTGTCGCGTTTGTAAAAGTGCAGACCAACACGATAAGCGGTTGCGTTGCTCGGCATTGGTGGAGACCGATGACACGAGAATACTCATAGACCCGGGGCCTGACTTTCGACAGCAGATGCTCTCGCAGCCTTTTCGTAAGATTGATGCCGTGTTGCTTACACACATACACTATGACCATGCAGGTGGTATTGACGATCTTCGTCCTTTCTGTCAGTTCGGTGAGGTGAATGTTTATGCCGACAATGCAACGGCAGGCGAACTGATGCACACCGTGCCATATTGCTTTTCCAAGAACCGTTACCCCGGAGCACCGAAGATAAACCTTATAAGTATCGAACGACATAAGATTATAAGTGTGAACAATATAAGCATTATGCCATTCGAAGTGATGCACGGAAATTTGCCAATAACGGCTTATCGTATTGGCGGACTGGTTTATATCACCGACATGAAAACCATAAAAGCAGAAGAGATAAGCCTACTGTGCGGTGTTGATACGCTTGTTGTCAACGCGCTTAGGTATTCCCCCGACCATCATGCTCATCAGAATGTTGATGATGCCGTGGCATTTGCCCGTAGGGTGGGGGCACGTCGTACTTATCTCATACATAGTTGTCACGATATAGGATTGCATGCCGAAGTGAACGAAAAACTCCCACCCGATGTGCAACTTGCATTCGACGGGCGGGAGGTTGAAATTGGTTGTTCAGAATAATTTACTTGTCTGTCTTCTTGAATTTGTTCAGAAAACCATAGTATTTGCGATAGATTTTCCAACCGAGCATTGCTCCATCAAAGATTCCAGCGCCAGTGTTCAGTATGTCGGCCATCTTCAATCCCTTTGTTGGTTGTTCGTGCTTGGTCGTCAAGTCTTTCCATAGCGTACCTATCTTGGCGTTGTCAGCCCTTATCCCTGTCAGCAACTGCTGCTTCCTCGCAGATATAGCCTTCAGTGTCTTATATTCAGAAGGCACTGCCGATATAGGAGTCATTGTCTTGTTTTCTTCCATATCTTTTGAGCATTTTTAAATGTCCGTTTTTGTTCCGTTTTCAAAAAGCATCTCGGCAAGGAACTTCACCAACGGTCGTTCGATGAGAGGCTTGCGGAACAAGTATAGGATTATTAGTACTGTCAGGTAGAACGCAGCCACTATGCAGAATGCCAAAGGGTAACCGACTAACGGTGCCATTGCACATGCTGCGGCAAAAGAGAGATAGATAAGCATAAGCAACATTACGAGTGCTGCCGCTGCTCCCATGACGAGTATTGTTATTAGGCGCACCGTTTTATCGATTACGTCTAACTTGACATACTCGGTTTGCAACCCGACATAGTGCCTCAGCACTTCCACGAGTTGGCCTATGGTTTCAATGTTTCTGTCGCTTGAGAACATAAATCGTTATTCCTCTGATGCTCCGGCAATCTCTAAGTCGTCTGCAAATTCCTCTATTTCCTTGCGGGTGAGTTTCAGTTTATGCTTTTCGCAGAAATCTTCGATAGTGCCGCTGAGTTTCTTACGTGTGTCTGTTCCTTTTTCAGGAGCCAAGAGCAAACCTATTGCTGCCCCGGCGATTGCGCCTCCGAGAAAAGCGCCAATGTATCCAACTGTCTTCATTTGTTCTTTCTTTAATTTGGGTTAAACATTTATTCCTTACTGAATTGCAAATATATAAATTCTTTATTTAATTTCCAAAAAAACGATGTTCTTTTTATTAAAAAGACTACTATTTGTGTCATTTAACAAACTTTATGCGCACTTTTTTGTAATGTTTGATTGTTTTTGTGTAATTTCGCAGCAGTTTTTATATGAACTACATTAGTAACATTCTAAATTATAAACAGCAAATGAAGATTATGAAGAAGTACATGGTAGTTTGCGCCGGATTGGCTTTTGCACTGGCGTTTACAAGTTGTAAGTCGTCTGAAAGCGCTTATCGTAAGATGTATGACGCTGCTAAGGCTAACGGAGACACAGGTATCAGTGCGCTGGCAGACGGAAATATGGGTGATGAAACAGTTGTTGTGGCTCCTGTTACGGAACGTCCAATCACCGAAACCACAGTTACTGACAATTACGACAATGTTTCGGTGCGCCAGGAGAATGTGCGTGTGGTGAACGGTAACGGCCTGAAGAGTTTCAGCGTTGTTGTTGGTTCATTTAGCATTGATGCCAATGCATACGGCTTGCAGCAGAAACTCAGAAACGCAGGTTACGATGCACAAGTGGCTTATAGCGAGGCACGGCACATGTATCGCGTTATTGTAGCAACGTTCGACAATAAGGCTGATGCTGCACGCAGCCGCAACGATTTCCGCTCTCAGTATCCGGATGCATGGTTGCTCTCACCGGAGATTAGGTAATCGTGTTATATAAGGCGTGGCGAGGATTATTTCTATCGACTACGGCAAGCGACGAACAGGTATAGCAGTCACTGACCCATTGCAGATTATTGCCAATGGGTTGGCGACTGTTTCTACGTCACAACTATATCGTTTTCTTGTCGATTACATGTCTAAAGAGCAGGTAGAGCGCATCGTTATAGGCAAACCGATGCAGCCGAACGGTAAGCCGAGTGAGAATCTTGCGCGTGTGCAGCAGTTTGTGGCACAGTGGAAGAAAACACACCCCGATGTGCCCATTGATTATGTGGATGAACGTTTCACGTCAGTCCTTGCACATAGAGCCATGATAGATGGTGGTTTGCACAAGAAAGCAAGGCAGGACAAGGCTCTCGTTGACGAGATTTCGGCAACCATAATACTTCAAAGTTATATGGAGGGAAGGAGAAATTCAAGATAATCTAATTTTAAAAATATAATCATTACATCGTGATATTACCAATATATATTTATGGTCAGCCGGTGCTGAGAAAGGTTAGTGAGGATATACCTAAGGACTTTCCCGAACTGCCCGAACTGGTAGAGAACATGTTCGAGACACTTGCTTCGAGCGAGGGTATCGGTCTTGCGGCACCACAGATAGGGCGTGACATACGCGTGGTTATCATAGACCTCGACCTGCTTTCTGACGATATGCCGGAATATAAAGGCTTCAAAAAGGCTTTTATCAATCCGCATATTCTGGAATATGATGACAGTGAAACCGAAACAATGGAAGAAGGATGTCTCTCAGTGCCCGGAATACATGAGAAAGTTAAGCGACCTACGAGGATACGTGTGCGCTGGGAAGACATCGACCGCAACGAACATGACGAATGGGTAGATGGCTATCTCGCACGTGTTATGCAGCACGAGTTCGACCATCTCGACGGAAAGATGTTCATTGACCGCATAGCACCGCTCCGCAAAACTATGATAAAGAACAAATTAAAGTCGATGTTACAGGGCAAATACCGTTGCGGATACCGCACGAAACCTGTTAGAAAATAGAACACCATGCGCAGATTCCTCCTCTGCTTGTCAATGCTTGTTCCCTTGTTTGCAATGGCACAGTTCAACATTGACAGACTGATAATGATAGGGCGCAGTGCGCTCTATTATGAGGATTATGTGCTTTCTATACAGTATTTCAATCAAGCCGTAACCGCGAAGCCTTTCCTTTATGAACCTTGGTTCTTCCGTGGGGTGGCGAAATTTTATCTTGACGACTATGTAGGAGCAGAAAACGACTGCTCGGAGGCTATAAAACGTAATCCATACGTAACCGGAATGTACGAACTACGTGGCCTATGTCGTATTCGTCAGAAGAAATTCGATGATGCCATAAGCGACTATGACATGTCGATAAAATATGACCCGACAAGTCGCGGACTATGGTATAACCGCGTTCTTTGCAGAATAGAAAACAAGGATTTCGACCGTGCCAACACCGAACTCGATTCAATGATGGTAAGGTGGAGTGATTATTCAAAGGCCTATTCGCTGAAAGCAGAGGTTTGCTTGATGCAGAAAGACACGATATGCGGTGCGCAATACCTTGACAAGAGTCTTGAAATAGACCCTTACGATGGTGAGACCTGGACAGTCAGAGCAATGATAAGCCTTTCGAGAAAACAATGGCGTGATGCCGACGAGCAACTTGGAAAGGCCATTCATCTGAAACCTAATGCCGTGGGTAACTACGTTAATCGTGCCCTCGCGCGATACAATATAAATAATCTGCGTGGGGCGATGGATGATTATGACAAGGCAATAGAGATTGATCCTAACAACTTCATGGCTCACTATAATCGTGGACAACTGCGCGTTCAGGTTGGAGACTACAACCGTGCGATAACCGATTTCGATTTCATAATACAACATGAGCCGCAGAATTTCATGGCGATATTCAACCGTGCTCTGCTACTTGACCGCACAGGAAACCTGCGAGGAGCAATACGTGACTATACGTCCGTTATCAATCAATTCCCAAATTTCTGGACAGGACTGCATCATCGCGCGCAGTGTTATCGCCGCCTTGGCATGACGGCATTAGCCGAACAGGATGAGTTCCGCATTTTTAAGGCTCAGAACAATAAACATTTCGGCATTCAGCAACGGTGGAGCAAGTCAAAAACTCGCGAAGTGAGGAAACGAAGCGAGATTGATATGGATAAGTATAACCAAATGGTGGTTGCCGATGAGTCAACGGTGGAGCACGAGTATGACAGCGAATACAGAGGAAAGGTGCAGAACCGGAAGACCGGAGAGGAACTGATGCCGATGTTTGCTCTTGCTTTCGGTCAGACAGCAAACGGTATTCGTTCGTACACAGTGTTTGATGTGGAACTTGAGAAACTGAATTCTCTGAAACATACAGAAGAGAATCTGTATCTCGTTTGCAACAGAAACCCTCTCTCCGAAGAAGAAAGCAACCGTTATTTCGCTCTTATAGACAAACTTAGTGGCGAGATTGCCGCAGCCAAAGATATTTATTTAATAAGCCCTTTGCTTATGAAACGTGCCGCGGCATATCTGCAAATGCAGAATTTTGACGATGCCATAAACGACCTTTCTACTTATATCTCAAGCGACAGCACATCAGCAATGGCGTTCTGGCAGCGTGCCGTATGCCAATCCATGATGAATGATTTTAATGCTTCGCAGGGCATTGATATTCAACTGAAGGCCGCCCGGACGCTCGATGACTTCAATCACGCGGTTAGCCTAAATCCTTCCAGTGCATTCTTGTTGTATGATCGCGCAAATTTCCATGTTGCACGAAAGGATTTTGCGCATGCCATCGAGGATTACACCAACGCAATCAGTATAGATCCTAATCTCGCCGAGGCTTATTACAACCGCGGCATGACACTCCTGAAGAGCGGAGACCGGAAGGCGGGGATAGCCGACCTCAGCAAGGCAGGGGAACTCGGCCTGTTCGACGCATACAGCGTGATACGCAGGTTTAGCGAGAAGTGATGCCGCGCCCGTGCCTGCCGACAAGAGGACGCGCATCGGTGCGGAATCTAATGGACAAATAGAGATAAATAAAAGTTTTGCGCACTTCTTTTACGCTATTCCTTGCATTTCTCGTAAAAATGACTTAAATTTGCAAGCGAACAACCATACAAGTGAACAACCGCTAACCCCCAACAGTATGAAAACAACAGCGAGACACCACACTTCAATATGCCATACGGCAAGCCATTGCACAGCCATTCGAATCAATACCTCGGAATTAACCGACATGAGCCGAATGTGTTCTCCGACTGCTCATGCTTGGCCGCCATATACGGCAACGACAAGCGTATAGGCAAACACAAGAAGATGTAAAAACAAAATCAACCCAAACGCCCACAGCCCCGACACGGCGTTCCTCACAAAAAGAGGTTTAAGGGAGGCACAATAAACTATGAGAGCAAAACATTTCTTTGCGAACGCGGCAAGCAAGGCACTTGCCCTCGCAGCAACAGTGATGATGATGAGCGCGGCGTTCACCTCGTGCTCGAAAGACAGTGACGACGACAATGGCGGCCTGCCCGAACCCAAGGCGCAGACCGTGACCATCGACGGCGCGGAGAAACCCATCCTCAAGGCCGAATACCAAGACAGGGCCGACGGCAACTACCAGTTCAGGCTCTACCTCTCGGCCGACGGTAAAGAAAAGGTGAAGATCGACCTGAACAAGAACCTGCACATGACCGGCAGCCCCATCAATCTTACCAAAAGGGAAGAGAAACACGACGGAAAGTACTATTGGTGGGTATCTTACTATAAGCCTAACGGCAACAGACTCATCTCTGCTTTTAGCCGGCCCGAAGAACTCTACAATTCGGGCGAGAAAATCGACCCCGTCTTCACCACCGGCACGCTCACCATGAGCGGCTCGCCCGACGGGACCATTAACATCGTGCTCAAAAACGGGCGCGTAAATGGCGAAGACAATAAGGAGCACACCCTCACCATTAACTACAGTGGATCGATGACGAAGGTGAAATAATCCCTGCGCCCGCTACGCATCTACGAGAGGAATGTTCGTAAGGGTAAGCCCTGAAAGGGGCATCAGACCACAGACAGGTGGTGAAGCCCGTAAGGGCGAAACCCCTGCACAATGGGAACGCCCCAATCAAATGGCGCCCTGACCGGGCGACGGAATACAGGCAGGCGGTGAAGCCCGCAATGGCGAAACTCCTGCACAATGGGAACGCCCCAATCAAATGGCGCCCTGACCGGGCGACGGAATACAGGCAGGTGGTGGCGCCCGCAAGTGCGAAACCCCTGTACAATGGGAACGCCCCAATCAAATGGCGCCCTGAAAGGGGCGACAGACCACAGGCAGGGGTGCAACCCCTGACAAGGGGCGACGGAACGTATCCGTATCCTCTCAATCGAATAACATCAATAAAACTCAAGCCCTATGGCAACGACATTGGTAAAAATCGACATTCATCTCATCTTCCACGTCAAGAGCACGAGCGTGAAAGTGCGCGAGGAAGACCTCCCCCGTCTCTTCGCCTACATCGGCGGAACCATCCGCAGTTTGGGCGCAACGGCCATCGAGGTGGGCGGCATGCCCGACCACGTGCACATCCTCACCACATTGCCCAAGACGGTGGCGGCGGCCGATTTCGTGCGCGCCGTCAAGGCCGAAAGCAGCAAGTGGTTGAAGACGGTTGCCCCGCATTACAACTCGTTCGCGTGGCAGGCGGGTTACGGCGCGTTCTCCGTCAGTGCGTCGCTGCTCGACACCGTTGAGCGTTACATTCGTCGGCAGGCGGAGCATCATCGTCGGCGTTCGTTTCGTGAGGAGTATAAGATGTTTCTCGAAGCCTACGGCATTGCGTATGATGAACGGTATGCGTTTGAGGATTGAGCGCAGGGGATGGCAGAGCGCGGGGAAATGGAGAGTGCATGTGGCGGGTGAAACGTGGCGGGCGGCTGATGGTGTCCGTCACCCCTTCGGTCAGGGGTTGCGCTATCGCTCCACCGCCTGCCTGTGGTCTTGCCACCCCTACGGGGTTTCCCGGTGCGGGCGCATTTGAATAAACGATGAAACATCAATTAAAAATATAAAAACATCAATCAAAACGATGAGACATCAATCAAAACGATGAGACATCAATCAAAACGATGAAACATCAATTTAAAAGAACATGAAACAAAACAATTTCTTTGCGAACGCGGCAAACAAGGCTCTTGCCCTCGCAGCAGCAGTGATGATGAGCGCGGCGTTCACCTCGTGCTCGAAAGACAGCGACGACGACAATGGCAGTCTGCCCACACCCAAGGCGCAGACCGTGACCATCGACGGCGTGGAGAAACCCATCCTCAAGGCCGAATATGAAGACAATACCTACGGCAACTACGACCTCTACTTCTACCTCTCTGCCGACCGTAAGAAAAATGTGCTAATTCAACTGAACAAAGACCTGCACATGACCGGCAAACCCATCAACTTGACCAAAAAGGAAGAGAGTCACGAGGGAAAGTGGTATTGGGCGGTAGATTACAAAATTAAAGACGATGTCTATTTAATTGAAACTTTAGGCAAGCCCGGCACTGACGACCCCGTATTCTCTACCGGCACCCTCACCGTGAGCGGCTTGCCCACGGCCATCATCAATATCAAACTCGAAAACGGACGCGTAAAAGGTAGCGACGGCAAGAAGCACACCCTCACCTTGAGTTACAAAGGCAAGATGAATAAGAAGTAATAACCCCAATTAATAACCAATAATTTAAATCAAAACAATGAGTAAAAAACTATTTTTCACAAGCGCAGCGAAAGCTGCTTTCGCCCTTGCAGCAGCAGTGATGATGAGCGCAGCATTTACCTCGTGCTCGAAAGACAGTGACGATGACAATGGCAGTCTGCCCACACCCAAGGCGCAGACCGTGACCCTCGACGGCGTGGAGAAACCCATACTCAAGGCCGAATATGAAGACAAGGCCGACGGCGACTACATCCTCTATCTTTACCTCTCTACCAATCATAAAGAAAAGGTGAATTTTGAACTGAACAAAGACCTGCACATTACCGGCAAACCCATCAACTTGACCAAAAAGGAAAAGAAGCACGACGGAAAGTGGTATTGGGCGGTATTATACTATAAGCCCGATAACACCAAGTTCATCAGAACTTTCGGCAATCCCGATGCCCCCGAGATCCCCGTCTTCACCACCGGCACCCTCACTATGAGCGGCTTGCCCACGGCCATCATCAATATCAAACTCGAAAACGGACGCGTAAAGGGTAGCGACGACAAGGAACACACCTTCACCTTGAGCTACAACGGCACGATGACGAAGAACTAATAACCACAATCAATAATTAATAATTAAAATCAAAACAATGAGTAAAAAACTATTTTTCACAAGCGCAGCGAAAGCTGCTTTCGCCCTTGCAGCAGCAGTGATGATGAGCGCGGCGTTCACCTCGTGCTCGAAAGACAGTGACAACGACGATGATGCGAAGAAGTTCACCAACACCGTAACCTTCGGCGGCATGGAAAAGCCCATCGTCAAGGCTGAATACGTTGATAAAAAAAAACGGCAACTACAACCTCTTCTTCTACCTCGTGGAAGAAGGTAGTGTGGAAAGGGTGAAAATTCAACTGAACAAAGGCCTGCACATGACCGGCAACCCCATCAACCTGAAGGAAAAGGAAGAGAAGCACAGCGGGGTTTATTGGGAGGTAACTTACTATACCCCCGACGGCGAAACATTCTTCCAAACTTTTGCCGGGCCCAGCAGCCCTTTACCCGTCTTCAAAGATGGTACGCTCACCGTTAATGGCGACCCTGTAAGCGGTATCAAGATTAAGTTGGAAAACGGGCTCGTGGTAGGAAAAGACGACAATGAGCACACTTTCACCATGAGCTACAGCGGTAAGATGACGGATAAGAATAAGAAGAAATAATCCCTGCCCCTGCGCGCCCCGAAACAAGGAAACCAAAGGGGCGCGGGGCGGCGGGCAGTCGTCCGTACACCACGAGTGGGATGTAATGATACCACACGAGTGGCCTGTAATGATACCCCACTCGTGGTGTGCAAAAGGCGCAATTACAGAACAAAAGTCATAAACCAATTAAAAGTAAACAGCAATGATAGAATTTGAAGTAAAATCAAGGAAACTAAACATCGGCAACCGCCGTGGACAGACGGTATATTACGCTTCGCCCAAGTCGAAACAGCACCTGACGAACAAGATGGTGGTGGACCGCATCGTGCGCGAAACCTCGCTCTCGGCGGGCGACGTGGCCAACGCACTGATTTCGCTCGGCGCAATCGTTCGCGACGCGCTGCTCTTGGGTCAAAGCGTCGATCTTGCCGACCTCGGTTCGTTCCGTGTGCTTGTCCCCTCCAAGATGGAGGACAGGGAGGTTGACGTTAGCGTGGATTCGCTCAATAAGCCCAAAATCATCTTCACGCCAAAGGCGCAGATGCGCGAAGCCGCCAAGGCGGTGGAACTCAGAGTGGACAACGAAAAGCGCAAGAAGAAGCCATAACGCGGCGACGGCGGCCTGAGTCTGCCGGATTGAGCATTTTCCGGCAACGACAAGTAGCGTTCCTACGAAACGAATTCTAACAATCATCAGTCTCCGCAAACGCAGCAACTCCTTTTCCTGCCGTTTGCGGAGATTTGGGTTTAACCCAACGCCCGAGCCCTCTATAAGGCGTTCCCGCCCGACTACACGTCGGCGGGACAGCAGGAGGGCATCAAACAACTATGAAAAAGAGACTGACTTTACTAATGCTTCTGCCTGTCATGGTGGCGACAATGATGCTTGCCCTGCCGCAGAACGCGCAGGCACAGAGAAAGGAAGCCTACGTGGTGAAAAGCACCGACGAGACGACCCTCACTTTCTACTACGATGCGAAGAAGGCAAAGCGTAGGGGCACCGTGTGGAGCATCAACAGAATGAGAACAGAAGAAATGGGAAAGTTCCCGATTTGGGCAGGGAGTTATTTGCTCGAGGACTTCTCGATAAGCAAGGTGGTATTCGACGCATCGTTCAAGTATTTCCGCCCGAAAGACACATCTTTCTGGTTCATGAACATGAGAGAATTAAGGCAGATCATCGGGATAGAGAACCTCAACACTTCTCAAGTAACCAATATGGTTAGCATGTTTGCCGACTGCACGGAACTTACCCGGATAGACCTGACTCACTTCGACACACGCAACGTAACCTGCATGTCGGAGATGTTCGGCGGCTGCTCGTCTCTTAAAGGGTTAGACGTATCTCGGTTCGACACAAGGAAAGTAACACGAATGGGTGGCATGTTCGGCGGCTGCTCGTCTCTGACCGAGTTAGACGTAAGCAAGTTCGACACAAGGAACGTAACCGACATGCGCTGCATGTTCGGCGGCTGCTCGTCTCTGACCAAGTTAGACGTAAGCAGGTTCGACACCGGTAACGTAACCGACATGGGCAGCATGTTCGACGGTTGCTCCGGTCTGACCGAGTTAGACGTAAGCAGGTTCGACACCGGTAACGTAACCGACATGCGCTGCATGTTCAACGAGTGCTCCGGTCTGACCAAGTTAGACGTAACGCGCTTCGACACAAGCAACGTAACCGACATGGGCTGGATGTTCGCCGAGTGTTCGGCGCTGACCGAACTCTGCATGACCAACTTCGACACAAGTAACGTAACCGACATGCGCTGCATGTTCAACAAGTGCTCGGCACTGAAAGAACTCGACTTGAGGAGTTTCGACACAAGGAACGTAACCTTAATCAATAACATGTTCTCCAACTGCTCATCCCTGACCGCCATCTACAGCAACGACGAGCGTATAGGTAATACTCCCTGAAGAAGGATAATCGTACCTGCTAAGCAATATCAAAAATAAATGCCGTTTATTTTGTAGTGTCTTTAATTTGCACTAACTTTGCAGACGATAAACAAACATATATTGTAGATATGATAAAGATTACTTTTCCGGACGGCTCGATACGCGAGTATGAAAGCGGAGTTACCGGACTTCAGATTGCCGAAAGCATTTCGCCGGCTTTGGCACGCAGCGTTGTAAGTTGCGGAGTGAACGGCGAGACAGTGGAACTGAACAGACCTATTGAGAAGGACGCGGAAATTGCCCTTTACAAGTTCGACGACGAGGAAGGCAAACACACCTTCTGGCACACCAGTGCACACCTTCTGGCCGAGGCTTTGCAAGAACTCTATCCCGGCATACAGTTCGGTTTCGGACCGGCCATAGAGAACGGTTTCTTCTATGACGTGATGACTCCCGAGGGGGTATCGATTTCGGAGAACGACTTCCCGAAAATAGAGGCAAAGATGCAGGAATTGGCACGCAAGGACGAGAAAGTGGTGCGCCGTGATGTATCGAAGGCCGATGCTCTGAAAGAGTTCAAGGCCGACGGACAAGAGTATAAGTGCGAACATATAGACCTTGACCTCGAGGACGGCACAATATCGACATATACCCAAGGCTCTTTTACCGACCTGTGTCGCGGCCCTCACCTCATGTCCACAGGCGACATTAAAGCCATAAAGATAACAAGCGTGGCCGGCGCATTCTGGCGAGGCGATGCCAAACGCGAACAGATGACGCGTATCTACGGCATAACGTTCCCGAAGAAAAAGATGCTCGACGAATATCTCGTAATGCTCGAAGAGGCAAAGAAACGCGATCATCGCAAGATTGGTAAGGAGATGGAACTCTTCATGTTCTCCGACCGTGTGGGCAAGGGATTGCCGATATGGCTGCCAAAGGGAACCGACCTGCGCCTGCGACTTCAGGAAATGCTTCGCAAGATACAGAAGAATTACGGCTATCAGGAGATAATCACTCCGCATATCGGGTCTAAGAACCTGTATGTCACGAGTGGTCACTATGCACACTACGGCAAGGACTCTTTCCGACCGATTCTTACTCCGGAGGAGGACGAGGAATATATGCTGAAACCGATGAACTGCCCTCATCACTGTGAGGTGTTCGCATGGAAACCGCGCTCATATAAAGACCTTCCGCTGCGCATAGCAGAGTTCGGAACAGTATATCGATATGAAAAGAGCGGGGAGTTGCACGGACTGACACGCGTTCGCTCGTTCACACAGGACGATGCCCACATCTTCTGTCGTCCCGACCAGATAAAGACGGAGTTCATGCGCGTGATGGACATCATCAAGACCGTATTCTCTACTTTCAACTTCGACAACTACGAAGCGCAGATTTCGCTGCGCGACCCCAAGGACACAGAGAAATACATCGGCTCCGACGAAGTGTGGGAAGAGGCCGAACAGGCTATTATCGATGCTTGCAAGGAGAAGGGATTGAACGCCAAGATAGAGTATGGAGAGGCTGCTTTCTATGGCCCGAAACTCGACTTCATGGTGAAAGACGCCATCGGCCGTCGCTGGCAGTTGGGTACGATACAGGTTGATTACAACCTCCCGATGCGCTTCAAACTGGAATATACCGCCGAAGACAACTCGAAACAAACACCGGTGATGATTCACCGTGCGCCGTTCGGTTCGATGGAGCGTTTCACCGCCGTGCTGATTGAGCACACGGCAGGCAAGTTCCCACTATGGCTTACCCCCGAACAGGTTGCAATACTGCCCATCTCGGAGAAGTTCGTGGAATATGCAAACCGCGTGAAGCGCTATTTCGACAGTGTCGGCGTACGCTCAACGGTTGATGAGCGCAACGAGAAAATCGGTCGTAAGATTCGCGACAACGAGTTGAAGCGAATACCTTATATGCTCATCGTGGGCGAGAAAGAAGAAGCCGAAGGACTCGTCAGCGTGCGCAAGCAGGGACAGGGCGACCAAGGTCAGTTGAAGATGGAAGACTTTGCCGCACAGATAAACAGCGAGGTGGCAGAGATGCTAAAAGCAACTAACGTTGGCCCCGAAGACTGATGAAATGACACGATGATAACTCGTCGATTACCTATGGATACCGCAACGACACCGCTCGTTGCGGTATCTTTTTGTGAAAATAAATCGTTCACGCAAAAATACCTTAATAAAACTTTTGTCCTTTGCCACTTTTTTCCTAAATTTGCATCACCATACCACAATTCGCAGTGAAATTATGGAATGGAAATCTTGAGTTAACAAACTTATATGAAAAATACAACTTTATGATTAACAAGCAATTATTAGAACCGGAAAGCATCGTAGTAATCGGTGGTTCCAACAATTGCCATAAGCCGGGCGGTGCCGTTGTGCGCAACCTTCTTAGTGGCGGGTATAAGGGAACATTGCGCATCGTCAACCCGAAAGAAGACGAGGTGCAGGGCATTAAAGCCTTCCATGATGTCGAAGAATTACCGCAGACCGACCTTGCCATTCTTGTGGTGGCAGCGAAATTCTGTCCGGAGTATGTGGAATTTCTCGCCAAAGAGAAGCAAACGCGCGCATTCATCATCATTTCGGCAGGCTTCGGAGAAGAGACCAAAGAAGGAGCCGTGCTCGAACAGCAGGTGCTCGATACTTGTGAGCGTTATGGTTGCGCCCTCATCGGGCCTAACTGCATCGGGCTGCTCACACGCTGGCATCACTCGGTGTTCACCAAGCCGATACCCAACCTCAACCCGAAGGGCGTTGACTTCATCTCCGGTTCCGGTGCAACCGCGGTGTTTATCCTTGAGAGTGCGGTGACAAAAGGACTGCCGTTCAACTCGGTATGGTCGGTAGGAAATGGCCGACAGATAGGCATTGAGAGCGTATTGGAATATATGGACGAGCACTTCGACCCGGAAAAAGACTCGATGGTGAAACTGCTTTATGTAGAGAATATATCCGAACCTGATAAACTTCTGAAACATGCAACATCGCTTATACGCAAGGGATGCCGCATTGCTGCTATCAAAGCAGGTTCGTCAGAGAGTGGAAGCCGTGCCGCGTCAAGTCATACCGGAGCCATTGCTTCGAGCGACTCTGCCGTTGAGGCACTGTTCCGTAAGGCCGGCATCGTGCGCTGTTTCTCTCGCGACGAACTGACAACCGTAGGCTGTATCTTCACGCTTCCGCGCTTCACGGGCAAGAATGTCGCCATCGTTACCCATGCCGGAGGTCCCGGTGTGATGCTTACAGATGCCCTTTCAAAGGGAGGAATGAACGTTCCGCCAATATCCGGAAAGGATGCCGACGAACTGAAAGAACAACTCTTCCCGGGCTCTTCGGTGGCAAACCCGATAGATATTCTCGCTACCGGAACTCCCGAACATCTCGGTATAGCAATCGACTATTGCGAGAAGAAGTTCGACAATATAGATGCCATAATGGTTATTTTCGGCACACCGGGTCTGGTTCAGTTGTACGAGGCATACGATGTGTTGCACAAGAAGATGCTCGAATGCAAGAAGCCGATATTCCCGATACTCCCAAGTGTCGTTACTGCCGGCCCGGAAGTGAGCGAGTTCTTGCAGCACGGACACGTCAATTTCTCTGACGAGGTGGTGCTTGCCACTGCTCTTGCGCAGATTATGAAGACTCCGGCACCAGCCGACCAGACGATAATTACCGACGGTGTTGATGTGTCTCGCATACGTCGTATAATAGACGGAATTGGGGAAAGCGGTTACATCGCGCCGAAACTTGTCAACGAATTGCTTGAGAGTGCAGGCATACCGACCGTGCCCGAATTTGTCAGCAGCAAGAAGGAAGAAGTCGTGGCATTTGCCGAGAAGTGCGGTTATCCGGTGGTGGTAAAGGTTGTAGGACCTGTGCATAAGAGTGATGTTGGTGGCGTAGTGCTGAATGTTGGTACGTCAGAACATCTTGCCCGAGAGTTCGATCGCATGATGCAGATTACCGATGCCACGGCAGTTATGGTGCAGAAGATGATAAAAGGTACCGAACTCTTCATCGGAGCGAAGTACGAACCACGCTTCGGCCATGTGGTGTTGTGCGGTCTCGGCGGCATATTCGTTGAGGTTCTGAAAGATGTTTCGAGCGGTCTTGCTCCATTGTCTTATGCCGAGGCGGAGAATATGATTAGTTCGTTGCGAGGATATAAGATAATAAAAGGTACGCGCGGACAGAAAGGACTCAATGAGAAGAAATACGCAGAGATTATCGTCCGTTTGTCAACCCTCCTCCGTCATGCCACGGAAATAAAGGAAATGGACATCAATCCGTTGCTTGCAGACGAAAACGATGTCATTGCCGTGGATGCCCGAATACTTGTGGAGAAATAATCTATCACAGACCATTCGGTAATATACTTAAAACCAATTTGGGCGAATTTGCAAACCAAATTCGCCCAAATTACTTTTCAATTTCGCCTGTTTTGCTCCGCAATTTCGCCCAATTTGGGTTTCTCAACTTCCTATTTCAGAGAGTTCGAGCCACCTTAAACTTTTCTCATCTATTTCTTCTTTCAGTTTAGGCAGCCGTATGCTTTTGGCGGTGAGTTCTTCTACGCTGAGTGTTCCGCTGCATAGTTCTTCTTCCAGTTGCTGTTGCTCGGCCTCAAGTTTCTCTATGTCTTTTTCCAACTGTTGCATTTCAATTCGCTCTTTGTATGTCAGTCGGCGTGGCTTTTCAGGTTTTGAGGTCGCAGCATCGGTTTGGTTGTTCTTGGAGGGTGTCTTTTTCTTGCCATTGTTGCCTGCCTCCTCTTTACTTTGCAGTGCCGACCACTGCCGGTATTGGGTGTAATTGCCGGGGAAATCCTTTATGTCTCCCTCGCCCTTGAACACGAGCAGATGGTCAACAACCTTGTCCATGAAATAGCGGTCGTGGCTCACAACGATTACGCATCCCGGGAAATCTTGCAGGTATTCTTCAAGAATTTGCAAGGTTTGAATGTCGAGGTCGTTGGTGGGTTCGTCGAGAACGAGGAAGTTTGGGTTGCGCATCAATACCGTACAGAGATAGAGTTTTCGTCGCTCGCCGCCGGATAGTTTATACACATAGTTGTGTTGTTGTTCCGGTGAGAAGAGGAAATGTTGCAGAAATTGCGATGCCGTGAGGTGTCGCCCGCTTCCGAGGTCTATGTATTCGGCAATATCGGTTACCACGTCTATCACTTTCTGCTGCTCGTTGAATTGCAGTCCTTCTTGCGAGAAATAGCCGAATCGTACCGTGTCGCCGATGTCGAAGCGCCCGCTATCCGGCTGTTCGGTTCCCAAGAGCATTTTTATGAATGTGCTCTTGCCGGTTCCGTTGTTGCCAATGATGCCCATCTTCTCGAAACGTGCGAAGTTATAGTAGAAATCCTTTAGTATCGTGATTTGTGCCTGCGTGTCTGCATTGAATGCCTTTGACACGTATTGACATTCAAAAATCTTGCTGCCGATATATACGTTAGAGCGTTTCAGTCGCATCTGTCTTTCCTCTATTCGCTGCTTTGCCACCTTTTCAAGGTCAACGAAAGCCTCTTCGCGATAGCGTGCTTTGTGTCCGCGAGCCTGCGGTTGGCGGCGCATCCATTCCAATTCGCGGCGATATAGGTTGTTCGCCCGTGCTATCTCCGCTCGTTTGTTGTCTATTCGTTCCTGCCGTTTATCGAGATAGTAACTATAGTTGCCACGATATGTATATATTGTCTGGTCGTCAAGTTCCATTATGATATTGCACACGCGGTCGAGGAAAAAGCGGTCGTGTGTCACCATAAGCAACGTTTTGTTGCCGCGATTAAGAAAGCCTTCGAGCCATTCTATCATGTCAAGGTCAAGGTGGTTGGTAGGCTCGTCGAGTATCAGGAGGTCGGGCTCGGTTATCAGTATATTAGCAAGAGCCACGCGTTTCTGCTGTCCGCCACTGAGTTCCCGCATCGGTTGGTCGAGATTCTTTATCTTCAGTTGCGTGAGAATCTGTTTTGCTTTCAGCACTCTCTCCTCTTCGCCGTTATGATTGAAGCATGCATCGAGTACGCTTTCATCCGGATCGAAGTGTGGCGACTGGTCGAGATAACCCACGCGCAGGTCGCGACGGAATATTATATCTCCGCTGTCGTATCCCTCCTCACCATTGATTATTGACAGCAGCGTGCTCTTTCCTGTGCCGTTCTTTGCTATAAGTCCCACGCGCTGTCCTTCGGCAATGCTCATGTTGAGGTTTTCGAAGAGCAGCAGTTCTCCGAAAGACTTTGTGAGATTTTGTATGTCGAGATAAGGGATTGATGCCAATTTATGTCGATTTATTATGATGTCTTACCGGTTATTCTTGCGAGTTGTTCTTTATCTCCTCGTTGATACTCTCTATATAGTCGAGTATCTCTTCGCGTCCGTATGCCTTTTCGGCACTTGATATGAAGTAGGGTGGTAGTATGTCCCATGTGTCTTCGAGTTTCGACATATATGCTTCGGCCTGCTGTTTCATTTTCGATTGTGCCAGTTTGTCTCCCTTTGTAAAGACGATGGCGAACGGAATTTCGCTTTTGCCGAGCCAGTCTATGAACTCACGGTCAATCTGTTGCGGGTCGTGACGTATGTCTATGAGTACGAATACGTTGGTGAGTTGTTTGCGCTGTAGTATGTATGAAGAAATCATCTGCTGAAGTTTGTCGCGCTGTGTCTTCGACCTCTTCGCATATCCGTAGCCGGGCAGGTCAACGATATACCATTCGTTGTTGATTATGAAATGGTTGATGAGCAGCGTCTTTCCGGGTGTTGCGGAAGTCTTTGCCAGCCCTTTATGATTGCATAGCATGTTTATAAGGCTCGATTTCCCCACATTACTGCGTCCTATAAAAGCATATTCCGGCTTCGTGTCTTTTGGACATTGGCTAAGTGTGGCACTGCTTATGCTGAATTCCGATTTGTTTATTTTCATATTATTTTTGCTGCAAAGATACGAAAAATATTGTAATCTTTTTGCATTCCGCTTATTTTAAACTAACTTTGCACATTAAAAGACAAGACCATGACTCAGCAATACCCATCAATGCTGCTTGAAAAGGCGGTAAGTGAGGTGTCGAAACTGCCGGGAATAGGTAGGAAGACGGCTCTCCGACTCGTGCTCCACTTGCTGAGGCAAGATGACAGCGCGGTGGATGAACTTACCGTGGCATTGACCCGACTGAAGCATGAGGTGCGGCATTGCAATGTTTGTCATAACATCAGCGATACCGACGTTTGTCCGATATGTTCGGACAGCAGGCGCGACAGCACTACAATCTGTGTGGTGGAAAACATACAGGACGTTATGGCAATAGAGAATACACAGCAGTATCGTGGGCTTTACCATGTGCTTGGAGGTATTATATCACCGATAGATGGCATCGGACCGAGCGATATTGAAGTGGAATCGCTCGTAAGACGCGTAGCAGAAGGCAATGTGAATGAGGTGATAATGGCACTAAGCAGTACTATGGAGGGAGACACAACGGCTTTTTATGTGTTCCGAAAACTTGCCGATTATGACGTGAAGCAGAGCGTTATTGCACGGGGAATCAGTGTAGGGAACGAACTGGAATATACCGATGAAATAACCTTGGGGCGCAGTATTCTTGACAGAGTGCCTTATGGAGGTGCATGAATATTTAGATATGATAAAAACAACATATTGGCTTGCCATCATCATTTCGATACTTGTGGCAGTATTGTTTGAGACCGACACGTTGCTGCCGGGAGCGTTTGCCGACGAGGTGAATGTGCAGTTCGCTGTGGTAACATTGACAGAGTTGCTCACGGTTTGTGTCATTCCGCTTGCCGTACGACTATTTCGTTTCAAGAAAGTGCGCACCGCCATAAAAGAGGGAGGCTATCGAAGATGGGCTATGATACGTCTGCTGATGCTTGCCACGTTGCTAAATGCAAACACCATATTATATTATATATACATGAATGTTGCCTTTGGATATATGGCAATAATTATGCTCATATCGATGGTTTTCGTCTATCCTTCGGAATCGAGGATGAAAAGAGAAATGACAATAGAGGAATGAAACTGACGGTAGTAATAGTAAGTTATAACGTTAGGCATTATCTGGAACAATGCCTCAATAGTCTTCAACGTGCTTTGCATGGCCTTGAGGCAGAAGTGTATGTCGTGGATAATCATTCCAAGGACGATACCGTGGAGAAGATTTCACGCTCTTTCCCTGATGTAAACCTTGTGGCAAGCAACCATAACTTGGGCTTTGCGAGGGCAAATAACATTGCCATAAGGCAGACCGAGAGCGAGTATGTTCTTCTGCTTAACCCCGATACTTTTGTAGGTGAAGATGTTATCGCAGAATGTTTGCGCTTTATGGACGAACATAAAGATGCCGGGGCGTTGGGAGTAAGAATGCTCGACAGTTACGGCGATGTGGCAATGGAAAGTCGTCGCGGAGTGCCTACGCCGATGACTGCTTTCTATAAAATGGTTGGTCTGTGCAAAAGGTTTCCAAAAAGCCGAATATATGGTAAGTACTATATGAGTTATCTGCCTTGGGACAAGCCGGTGGAGATAGAGGTGGTGAGTGGTGCTTTCTGTATGCTTCGCCGCGAAGCACTTGACAAGGCCGGACTGCTTGACGAAGATTTTTTCATGTATGGAGAAGACATCGATTTGAGTTGCAGGCTGCTTAAAGCCGGTTTCCGTAACTGGTATTATCCTATCGACATACTTCACTATAAGGGCGAAAGCACGCAGAAGAGCAGTTTCAGATATGTGCATGTGTTTTACGAGGCGATGTTTATATTCTTCCGTAAACACTACGGCAACATGACTATGTTGCTCAGCATACCAATAAGGGCTGCGATACTCTTCAAGGCATCTATGGCCACTATTTCATTGGGATGTGGAAGACTGCGCAAGACGCTCGGATTCTATAAGGCACGTGAGCGTTATCCCGACTATGTGTTTATTGGTAGGGAAGGAGCGATAAAGAATTGTCGTCGCATATCTCGCAAACTCGGACTTACTGCGCGTTTTTATACGGCAGACAGCAGAACCATGCCGGAAGGACATAACTCGCTGAAAGAAGTTTGCGACTTGAATACTCCTACATACGTTGTATATGATATAGATGCTTATTCGTATGGGGAAATACTGAAGATATTTGGCAGTAACCCGATGAAAAACCTGACTATCGGAACGTTTGAGGCAAAGAGCAATAGAATAATAACCTTAAATGAGGTTCTCGCATGAAAATCGATAAAATTGCTTTGAGGGCAATGGAGCCGGAAGACTTGGAGGAACTTTATGCTATAGAGAACGACCGTAGTATATGGGATGTTGGTTCGACAAACGTACCTTATTCGCGTTATGCCTTGCATGAATATATTGCAAATGCCACTAACGACATCTATGCGGACAAGCAGTTGCGACTTATAATAGAAACAAACGGAGGCGGTGTTGCAGGAATAGTGGACTTGTTTCATTACGACCCTCGGCATAGTCGTGCAGAGGTAGGTATCGTGGTAAAGACTGATTTGCGAAAAATGGGAATTGCAAAAGAAGCCTTGTCGGAATTGCATCGCTATGCTGCCGATGTGCTTGGGATTTTCCAATTATATGCCATTGTGGGAGTGTCTAACAAACATTCGCAGAGGCTCTTCAACAAACTTGGTTATGAGCCTACTGCAATCCTCAAACAGTGGCTATCTGTTGGGAATGATTATCAAGATGCAATATTGTTGCAAAAAAAAATAAAAAAATAGTCCAATGATTTGGAAAATAAAAAAAAATACCATACCTTTGCATCCGCAATCTTAAAAGGGGCATTTGATTGGTGCGTTAGTTCAGCCTGGTTAGAATGCCTGCCTGTCACGCAGGAGGTCACGGGTTCGAGTCCCGTACGCACCGCAGAGAGTTGCTTCTCTCCCCTTGTAAGATTGTAAGAAAACGCATTGGTGCGTTAGTTCAGCCTGGTTAGAATGCCTGCCTGTCACGCAGGAGGTCACGGGTTCGAGTCCCGTACGCACCGCAGAGAGTCACTTTGAAAGAGTGACTCTTTTTTATTGTTTGTGGAAATATGAAACTTGCGCTTCCGGTTTCGGCTCAACGGATAATTGACTATTGTTTTATATTATTGAATATTCTATAAGCACAAAAAAGGTTAAAAGGTGGATTTTCTTACGCTAAACACGATGATTTAAGAAATAAATTACTAACTTTGCAGCCGCTAAAATGGGTAAGTCCTGCACGGCCAGCTCCCTTCGAATCCTCCAGGACGGGAACGTAGCAAAGGTAGTTGGTTGTAGCGGCGCGATGCAGATAGCTTGCCCACCCGCCTCTTTAGCTCAGTTGGCCAGAGCACGTGATTTGTAATCTCGGGGTCGTTGGTTCGAATCCGACAAGAGGCTCAAAATAAAATTAAAGGTTAAAAGTTAAGTGTGCATATATTATTTGTCATTAACTTTTAACCTTTAAGATTTTTATGTGTGTTTTAATTTGTGCATAAAGATATTATTCGTATCTTTGCAGTAGTCAAGAGTGTGGCGGATTATAGCAATGTTTGACACTAACGAAAAGAATAAAGTATTTAGAAAGAACTATTAAAACATATAAATTATGAGTAATTTCAATACATTGGCACAGTTACGTCGAAGTCATCGTAAATTTACTGAAGAAGAAATCTCGGCAGAAGATGTGAGATTGATTCTTAGGGCGGCTCTTATGTCACCAACCAGTAAGGGTAGGAGAGACTGGCAGTTTGTTGTTGTTGATGACAAGATTGACATAGAGAAAATTGCAGATGCAAAAAGTAACGGTTCGTTGTTTGTTAAAGATGCTCCACTTGTTGTTGTTGTTTTGGGAGATCCGTTGGCAAACGACTGTTGGATAGAGGATGCTTCTATTGCCGCTATTTCAATGCAATATCAGGCAGAAGATCTTGGTCTTGGCTCATGCTGGGTTCAAATGCGTGGGCGCGGACTTAGTGATGGTACAAGTGCTGATGTAGTAATACGCGGTATTCTTGACATCCCGGAGAATTTGTCGTGCCTCTGTGTTCTTGCTTTCGGTCATAAGGCAGATGATAGAAAGCCACAGAATGAAGACCGATTGAAGTGGGAAAATGTGCATGTCGGGCGATATTGAGCGCATCGTAATCGTTGGTGCAGGCAACCTTGCGACAAACCTTGGAGAGGCTTTGTCGCGATGTGGTAGGAATGTAGAACAAGTGTTCAGTTACACCGAAGCATCGGCAAAGGCTTTGGCAGAAAGGCTTAATTGTGGCTTTACCATATCGCTTGACGAGATTGTTTCCGGTGCCGACTTATATATTGTTTCGGTGAAGGACAGTGTGCTACATTCGGTTCTTACTGAAGTTGTGAAGAAAGTCGGAGATGGTGTTGTGGTACATACTGCCGGAAGTGTTCCGATGAGTGTTTTCGGCAACACTAATGTTCGGCATGGAGTATTTTATCCGATGCAGACTTTCAGTAAGCAGAAAGTTGTAGATTTCAATGAAATATCAATTTTTGTTGAGGCTTCGGATGAAGATACTTGTAAGATACTTGAGGCCTTTTCACGTGAACTCACAGAAAAGGTATATCGACTTGATTCCGACAAGCGTTGCTATCTGCATCTTGCAGCCGTTTTCGCTTGTAATTTTGCCAACCATTGTTTTGCGCTGTCAGATAAAATCCTTCATGCTCACAATATTCCGTTCAGCGTGATGTTACCTCTTATAAAAGAAACAGTAGGTAAACTTGATGCTCTTTCTCCGAATAATGCACAAACCGGACCGGCTGCCAGAAGAGATACCGAAGTGATGAGAAAGCATGCAGAACTTATCGGTGACCAAATGACGAGGGATATTTACGAATTGATGAGTAAAAGTATAATGCGAATTGACGGTTGATAATTTGTATTTTTCGATATTGAAATGATAAACTACGATTTAAGTAAGATAAAAACAATAGTTTTCGATCTTGATGGAGTGCTGAGTTCCGAAACAATACCTCTACACCCTGATGGTGAACCAATGAGGACGGTGAATATAAAAGATGGTTACTCAATACAACTTTCACAGAAGATGGGGGTTCGTATAGCAATAATAACAGGTGCTAACACCGATTCGGTAAGACTTAGATATGAGCGTTTGGGCGTTAATGATATTTATATGAAATGTGCCGTGAAGGTAAAGACCTACGAGGAGTTTAAGGAGCGTTACGGCTATTCCGATGAGGAAATACTTTTCATGGGCGATGATATTCCCGACCTTGAGGTGTTGCGCCGGTGCGGTTGTCCGTGCTGTCCTGCCGATGCTTGTGCGGAAGTTAAACAAGCCTGCATATATATCAGTGACAGACGTGGAGGTCATGGTTGTGGTAGAGATGTTATTGAACAGGTGTTAAGGGCGCAAGGCAAATGGCTTAGTGATGCTCGTGCATTTGGATGGTAGGTTTTTACAATTGTCAATTATCGAGTATGAAAATAATATTGGCATCAGGCAGTCCGAGGAGAAAAGAACTGCTTTCCGGTCTCGGTCTTGATTTCGAGGTAAGACTGTTGTCTGGAATAGATGAAAGTTATCCCGAAGGTTTGCCTACTGATAGGATAGCGGAGTATATAGCACGTAGTAAGTCTGCGGCTTATGTCGGAAATATTTCCGATGATGAACTTGTAATCACGGCAGATACCATTGTTGTGGTTGATGACAAGGTACTTGGAAAACCTGTTGATGCCGATGATGCACGTTCGATGTTGAGAATGCTAAGTGGGCGAACACATCAGGTCATAACGGGTGTGTGCTTGACGACTAAAGTCCAAGAGCGTAGTTTCTCAGTTGAGACGGATGTGACATTTAAGAAACTCTCTTCGTGGGAGATAGACTATTACATTGATAATTACAAGCCATTCGATAAAGCCGGAGCATACGGTATTCAAGAATGGATAGGCCTTGTAGGTGTGGAGTCTATTAATGGAAGTTATTTTAATGTAATGGGGCTTCCTGTGCAACGTATTTATAATGAACTGTCGTCATTCCAAAACTCAAGATAACGACGTGCGACATCTATGTGGTCATGATGACGACGTACATATTCGATACTTTCACGTTTCATTCGCGGAATCTTATCTTTATTTGCAAGCAGCCATTCGAGTTGTTCCACAACGCTGTCATAAAATGGTTTGACGTTTATGATAGGGCGCAGTTCTTTTTCATTAAGAATCTCATAATTTTCAGGTTCTCCTCCTCCTATGCAAATTATTCCCTTACTCATTGCCAGTAGCGAGTTCATGCTTGGTGTGTAGGAGTATAGTTGGTCAAGTATAGCATCGCTTCCATCCATCAACCGTTGATATTCACAGAAAGGCAATCCTTCTGCTTTCATTATCTCCATTTCATTAGGGTGGCGACTTGCGACATCAATTGCTGCTTTCAGCATAATGTCAGTTCCTTTATATTCGCTTCTTCCTCGACTTATACCGATAAATATTTTTACTTTTCCCTCGTGTGGGATCATGTCCGGTATCTTTGTGCTATTTGTTTTTATTGGAAGAGGTATGAATCTTGTTTTGTCTGGAAATATTGGTTTATAGATGGCATAATATTCGTATAGCCCTGCCACAATTCCGTTGCAGTCTTTGGCAATCATGCGGTTCAGTTTTTCTTTCGGAGTTCCAATCCAGTCTTTACGCTCTTTCACGGCATCCGCATTTGTTCTAATGTGCTCACCAATGTTGAAGTCACTGTATTTCAATGGCATCTGCTCAGAGTTTATCTTTGTCCAATAATAGTCCATGCCGAATGCTCCCATGAAAACCTTACCATTACGACGTTTCAGTTGTTTATAGAAAGGAGCAATGCGTTGTGCTTTCAATTCGAAGAATATAGGGTTTATCAGTTGAACGACATCAAAGTTGCTCATACGTGGCATAATGGATAGAATCTTTGCAAAAAGACTTATTCCGCCTATTTTTCCCGGTTTGCGTTCAAGGTCTATGTCGCGCGGATAGTCTTTCCAAAAGTCACCGTTGCTCGCCACAACAACTTCGTTGCCAAGCGCCCTTAATCCCTCGGCAAGTGTTGCGTGTACGTTGCTGTATTCTCCCAACAATAGTATTCTCATCTTTCGCGTTTCAATAGCGGTAGCAGTAAAAGCAATAAGTTCTTTCCTGTTTCTGATTTTACCAATCTGCTAAACAAACGATATTTCCATGTGTAGTTTTCCTGTGGGAGTGGATAAAGTCCATGCTTTTTCATATTTCCTATTCGTTTGTTCAGTTGGTGTTTTGAACGGGTTAATATTATGGTGTTGTAAATATAATCCATTGTCAGTTGTGCCACTCTGCGACGTAATGCAGCCGAATCTTGTATCGGTAAAGTGCCGGCAAGGTGGTATAGGTTGAATATGACATGCTCTGCATCGGCAAGTCTTTTAGCGAGTTTTCGCTTTCCCTTACCATGAGTTACCGAGGTGTGGTTTGGTCTATAGTAATAGGCACAAGTATCTGTTGCATACAGGCGTTCTGCACTAAGTATAAGTTGCGGTGTGAACTCCTCGTCTTCTCCGAACTCAACTCCCGGTGTGAATTTAAGGTCGGCGAGAATCCTGCGGCTGAAAACGTAACTGCATACCGATGCCTTTATATTGTTTCGGCGCATGTATTCGTCTCCGCTTACAGGTCCTTCAAAGAGATAAGGCGTGTCTATGTCGTCGTCTTTATTTGTAAAATTGAATAATACTATGTCGGGGTCGTTGAACCTTACTATGTCGAGGCAATGTTCATATCCTGCCTGAATAAGTTTGTCGTCTCCGTCTATAAACTGTATGTATTTTCCACTCGCTATTTTTATTCCCATGTTACGAGCCGCACTGACACCATTGTTTGGTTGCCATAGGTAGATTATTCGGTCTCGCATTTCTTCTATTTGTGCAAGTGCACTCTCGTCCGAACCATCATCGATAAGTATTATTTCAATCTCTCTATTGTTTAGAGACAGGTCAATAATACTTTGCAGACATTCCTTGAGTAATGTTTCGGGTAGATTGTATGTCGTGACGATGAAACTCACGAGTGGCGTTTGTTCCTTGACATAAATATTCTTCGGCATTGTTATTATCTTTTGTCGTTTGCAAAGTTACGACTTTGATTTGAAAAATAACGTTTTTCTTTGGAAATATTTGCTATTTTCCGATAATGTGGAAATTTGATTGGGCAATGTGTCCTAAATGCTTAGGTATAATGCGATTTTTTTGAAAATATCACCTTGGTTTTAAGAAATAATGTCATGTTTTTAGGTTATATATAAAAAAATGACATGCAGTGTAATAAACCTACGGTTTTTACGTTAATAAATTCAGACTATGGAGGGCAAGAAGGGCAGTTATCATCATATATTGAAATATACCGGCATTTTTGGCGGTATACAAATAATCAATATACTTTTTGCTCTTATACGTAACAAGTTTGTTGCGTTGATACTCGGCCCTGAAGGAATGGGACTTGTTTCGCTTTTCAATTCCACCGTGAAACTTATTTCCGACTCTACCAATTTCGGAATTCAAATTAGTGCCGTTAAGAATATTTCTGAGGCTTATAGTAAGAAAAATAAGCAGGAGGTAGAGAAAAATATAGTTGTTGTAAGGTCGTGGAGTATTCTTGTGGCATTGTTGGGTGTATTCGTATGTATGATTGCCGGTCCGCTTGTGGATAATGTGGCTTTCAGTTGGGGTGACCACACACTACATTTCATATTGCTCTCGCCGATAGTTGGCATGACGGCAATTACAGGTGGTGAAACTGCGATATTGAAAGGAACGCAGCAGTTGCGCGGGCTTGCTGCTATTTCTTCATTAAATATATTGCTTGCGCTTATAACGACTATACCTATATATTATATATGGGGTGAAGTTGCCATTATTCCTTCGCTTGTGATAGTGGCAGTGATACAGATGTTGCTCACCATCAGGTATTCGCTTAGGTTTTATCCATTGAAGTTTGATTTCTCAAAGGCAACGCTGGGTGAGGGTGCAGGTATGATAAAACTCGGTATCGCTTTTGTAGTGGCGGGAATAATGGGTAGCGGTATGGACTTTGCCATACGTTCCATGCTCAATAACTATGGTGCTCTTGATACAGTAGGACTATATAATGCGGGATATGTAATAACGCTGACATACGCAGGTATGGTATTCTCTGCAATGGAGTCTGATTATTTTCCAAGACTTTCGGCAATAACTTGCGATAAGGCTGCTCGGAACATTGCCATAAATAATCAGATAGAGGTATTACTGTTGCTAATATCGCCTATGATAGCGGCATTCATAGTATTCATGCCAATTATTGTTCCTCTCCTGCTTAGTTCCAAGTTCGTTCCATCTATCGGTATGATGCAGATAATGGTGCTTTCGCTATATTGCAGGGCTATTGTTTTGCCAATGCAATATCTTCCGCTCTCTCGTGGCGATTCACGTTCGTATCTTTTACTCGAAGCAGTTTATGACATACTATTATTCGCAGCCACGGCATTGCTTTATGGACGTTACGGACTTACTGGAGCAGGTATTGCCGTTACCATAGTCGGAATAGTTGATGTTTTTTTCACCATATTCTATCTACGAATAAGATATTCTTATGTTTTCAGCAATAGAATACTTAAATTTCTCATGGTTCAGACACCGCTCGGAGTGTGTGCATTTGTTCTGACATTTTTCTCGCAAGGTTGGTTATATTGGCTTACCGGTACGTTCATATTCATTGTCAGTGCACTCTTTTCTTTCCTTGTACTTAGACGTAATAGCCACTTGTGGGAAAGTTTACGTGAAAAGTTCTTGAAGAAATTCAAACCGCAAATTAAAAAGAAACATGGCAAAAGTTAGTATTCTTGTTGCGGTGTATAATGGCGAGCCAACTTTAAAAAGATGCCTTGATTCGCTAATAGCACAGACCCATGTAGATATTGAGGTATTGTGTGTAGACGATTGTTCCACAGATGCTTCTGTGTCGGTACTTGAAGACTATTCTCATCGTGACGATAGGATAAAAGTATTCCGACAGAGTGAGAACAAGGGGCAGGCAGTGGCAAGAAATAGAGGACTCGCAGAGGCTTCGGGAGAATACGTATGTTTTCTTGATTGCGACGACAGGCTATCTGCAGATGCTTTGGAGAGTGCCGTAAGCGTATTTGAAAGACATTCGTCAACAGATTGTGTGTTGCTGAAAGTAAAAATGGTAGATGGAACGGCAGAGAAAGATTATCCTATGACTCACTTTGAGGTGATGACCGGTTATGAGGCATTTTTGGCATCGCTTACATGGGAAATACATGGTTGCTATGTCACTCGGGCTGCATTGCACAAGCAATATCCCTATGATGATACTTGTCGTTCATACAGCGACGATAATACCACACGCATACATTATTATCATTCGCGAGAGGTGAGATGTTGTGAGGGTATATATTATTATTATAAAAACGAATTGTCTGTAACGCACAAACCGAGTGTAAGACGATTTGATTATCTAAAGGCCAATGAGTCTATGAAAAGACAACTCATCTCTTTCGGTGTTGATGAAGAGGTTATGAAGATTTATGAAAGAGTGAGATGGCTTGTGGTTGTGGATACTTATATGTTCTATTTTTTGAACCGTAATAAACTTTCGGTAGAAGATGCGACCTTCGGTCTGAATGAAATAAGGCGTGTGTGGACTACAATAGAGACGGACAAGATAGAGCCTTCGCTAAAGAAAAAGTTTGGATATATGCCTCTGCGATTCTCATGGAAGATGTTCCGACTACAAGAAGAAATATATTTCACTTTGAAGAAACTTATCGGCAGAATTTGAAAAATGTCAGATAAAACTTTGCGGTTAGACAATAAAGTGCTAATTTTGCGGTTGAAATGACACTGATAATTGCAGCCATACTGATTTTGAGTTATCTTTTGATAGCTACGGCAAACCTTACAAAAGTCAATAAGACGGCGATTGCCATCTTTGCAGCAGCGGTAGGGTGGGTGTTGTATATCTGTTTCGGAACCGATTTCGTAATGAGTAGGCATCCTTCCGAATACACAGATTTTCTTGGAGGAGCAGTACCTACAAGTTCTGCCGTGAAGCACTATATTGCACAGAATATTTTCTTGAAATATGTGGGGAGAGGTGCAGAAATAGTATTGTTCTTGCTTTCCACAATGACGATAGTGGAGATTTTGAACAACAATGGTTGTTTTGATTTCCTTACAGAAATGATGCGTACACGCAGCAGCAAAAAACTGCTATGGATGATGACCGGCATAACGTTCTTGGTGTCTGCAAATCTTGATAATATAACCACAACGACAATGATGCTGGTGGTGATGCACGGATTGATACCAAATCGTCGTCATCGAATGATATACGGCTGCGCCATAGTGCTCGCGGCAAACTGCGGTGGGGCACTGACGGTGATAGGCGATCCTACAGGGTTGCTATTGTGGAATAATGGTGCTGTAACAGCCTCGCGCTTCTCCGCTTCGTTGGCTATCCCTTGTGTCGTTTCGTGTGCACTTCCTGTTCTTGTTCTTAGCAGAATTCTTCCTGAAAGGGTAGATGTGGAATGGTCGCTTCCGTACAGAGGCGATGATACCAATCTGTCAAGGTGGCAACGTATTATGATGCTTTTCGTGGGAATCGGTGGACTTTGGTTTATTCCGACATTCCATAATATAACTAAGTTAAGTCCGTTCCTCGGTGCCCTTTGCGTACTTTCGCTTTTGTGGGTTGTGAACGAGATCGTTAACCGTAAACTTATGGATGTGGATAAAATGATTCAGCGCAGAATGCCGCGGGTGCTTCAATACGGTGTAATCCAGATGATGCTTTTCGTTATGGGTATGATGCTTGCCGTGGGAGTAGTTTATGAGACAGGAGCCGTAGATTGGCTTGCGCGTAATATTGACTATCATGTCCATAATATTTGGATACTTGGGGCTCTGTCGGCGGCAATGAGCAGTATCGTTGATTCGTTTGCTACATCATTGAGTTTTATATCATTATATCCGATTGTTGATGTAGAATCAACAATGAAATGGGCTGATGCGGGGTATATGATGTCATTCGCACAAAATGGAAATTATTGGAAAATAATAGCATATAGTACTGCGATAGGTGGAAACTTCATGCTAACAGGTTCACTCAGCGGATTGGCGTTGATGAAAATGGAACGCATACACGTAGGGTGGTATCTGAAGAATGTAGGTTGGGTTTCGGTTATTGCATGGTTTATTGGCATAGCTTTTATTTCTATGATGTCGTTGTAGTATTATTGTAAAAAGGAAAATATGAGTAGGATAAGAACTGTCGGCGTATTGACATCAGGTGGAGATGCGCCGGGAATGAATGCTGCAATACGTGCTGTGACGCGTGCAGGCATATATAATGGATTTAACATAAAGGGTATTTATCGTGGCTGGGACGGTCTTATAAATGGAGAGATACGGGATTTCACGACAGAGAATGTTTCAGGTATTATAATGATGGGTGGTACAATCCTTAAAACTGCACGCTCGAATGAGTTTATGAAACCGGAAGGAAGAAAGAAGGCTTACGAGAATATGCAGAAAGAAGGCATTGATGCACTTGTCGTGATAGGTGGTAATGGTTCTCTGACCGGTGCGCGTGTCTTTGCAGAAGAATATGATGTGTGCTGTATAGGACTGCCTGGCACTATCGACAATGACCTTTATGGAACAGACTCTACGATAGGATATGACACAACTATGAATACAATCATGGAATGTGTTGACCGCATAAGAGATACGGCACAGAGCCACGAACGTATTTTCTTTATCGAGGTTATGGGACGAGATGCCGGATTCCTCGCACAGAATAGTGCCATAGCAAGTGGAGCAGAGGCTGCCATAATACCGGAGGACTCAACTGATGTAGACCAGTTGGCACGTTTCATGAAAAGAGGAATAAGGAAATCAAAGAAAAGTTGTATCGTCATTGTCTCGGAAAGTAAGAAATGTGGTGCGTTATATTATGCCGATAGGGTAAAAAAGGAATTTCCTGACTATGATGTACGTGTCTCGATACTCGGACATTTGCAGCGTGGTGGGCGACCTACGGCACACGACCGTGTCCTTGCTGCCCGTACAGGTGTTGGAGCAATAGAGGCAATATTGCAAGGACAGAGAAATGTTATGGTAGGTGTAAGATACAATGAAGTTGTTTACGTGCCGTTTAATGAGGCTATCAGAAGTGATAAGCCTTTTGACAAAAAACTGATAAAAGTTCTTGATGAATTGAGCATATAAAGCACTTTGTTTGTTGTAATCCGTAGTAAAAAACGGATAACAGATATTTTATAAGTGAAAAATTTGTCCAAGAAAAATTATTTAAGTAATTTTGCACCATTATTACTTGCTTAACTCTTAAAATAAATAATAAATATAAATTATGACACAAATCAAAGGGCGAATATCCCAGATTATTGGTCCTGTAATCGATGTGTATTTCGATACAGAGGGACTTGATGCCGAGAAAGTGTTGCCTAAAATCCACGAAGCATTGAAGATTACAAGGCCTGATGGTTCACCGCTCATTATCGAGGTGCAACAGCATATTGGTGAAGATACTGTCAGGTGTGTTGCTATGGACAACACCGATGGACTTCAAAGAGGATTAGATGTTGAGCCTATGGGCTCTCCAATCCTTATGCCGGCCGGCGATCAGATAAAGGGACGTATGCTCAACGTTATAGGACAACCTATAGACGGTATGAAGAACCTTGATATGGATGGTGCATATCCTATCCACCGCGAAGCACCAAAATTTGAAGAACTTTCTACTACAAAAGAAATGCTTGCCACCGGTATTAAGGTGATAGATCTTCTTGAACCTTACATGAAAGGTGGAAAGATTGGATTGTTCGGTGGTGCCGGTGTAGGAAAGACCGTGCTTATCATGGAACTTATCAACAATATCGCGAAAGGACATAACGGATATTCTGTTTTTGCTGGAGTGGGAGAACGTACTCGTGAGGGTAACGACCTGATTCGAGAAATGATAGAGTCTGGAGTTGTTCGCTATGGCGATAAGTTCAAGAAAGCAATGGACGAGGGAAAGTGGGACTTGTCGCTTGTTGATCCGGAAGAATTGAAGAAGTCCCAGGCCACACTTGTTTATGGCCAGATGAACGAACCACCCGGAGCACGTGCTTCTGTTGCACTCTCCGGTCTTACCGTTGCAGAGGAGTTCCGTGATAATGGTGGTAAGGATGGTGCTGCTGCCGACATATTGTTCTTTATCGACAATATCTTCCGTTTTACACAGGCAGGTTCAGAGGTTTCTGCGCTTCTCGGGCGTATGCCTTCAGCCGTTGGTTATCAGCCAACTTTGGCAAGTGAAATGGGTACGATGCAGGAGCGAATCACTTCTACTAAGAAAGGCTCAATTACTTCTGTGCAGGCAGTTTATGTACCGGCAGACGACTTGACCGACCCGGCTCCCGCAACTACATTTACGCACCTGGATGCAACAACGGAACTTTCTCGTAAAATTACAGAACTTGGTATATATCCTGCCGTTGATCCTCTTGGCTCTACAAGCCGTATTCTCGACCCGTTGATTGTTGGAAAGGCTCACTATGAGTGTGCACAACGAGTAAAGCAAATTCTTCAGAAGTATAATGAACTTCAAGATATTATTGCAATTCTTGGTATGGACGAATTGTCTGATGAAGACAAACTTACCGTTAATCGTGCTCGTCGTGTTCAACGTTTCCTTTCTCAGCCATTTACTGTCGCTGAGCAGTTCACCGGTGTAAAAGGTGTAATGGTTAGCATTGAGGACACCATCAGAGGCTTCAATATGATTCTTGACGGAGAGGTTGATAACTTGCCGGAGCAGGCATTCCTCAATGTTGGTACAATTGAAGACGCTATAGAGAAGGGTAAGAAACTTATGGAAGCTGCCAAAGGATAGTCTTTGTGTATTTAGGTTTAAAAAGTTTAAAGGAAAAGATTAATATTGATGCTTAAACTTAAAATCGTTTCACCGGAAAAGGTGGAATATGACGGTGATATAGAGAGCGTGAAGGTACCGGGCACGGCCGGAGAATTTGAAATTCTTATAAACCATGCCCCCATCATCTCGTCTTTGGAACGCGGAACCGTTACATACATTGGCTCTGAAGGTAGTAAGAGTATTGACATTGAAGGTGGTTTCGTTTCTGTAAAGAAGAACGTGGTCAATATCTGCATAGAAATATGATGGACGTTGACAAAGTTGCCAAACGTTATGTTGGAATAGGGGCTTTAATTGTTATAGCCCTTACGATGATAGGGATATTTATATCTTCATTTCGTCCTGAGTGGGACATGATTGCTCCGGTATGGGTTAGTGCAGGATTTTCTGTATTTTTCCTTATATCATTTGCTTTCTTGTGGAGATGGATAATAAAAAGTAACAGAGAGTCTCTGACAACTCTTTACTCTGTCGTTTCGGGATTACGCATGGTTATGGCACTTTTCACTCTGTTCATATGCTTCTTGGTGGTTGGTAGGGATGCAATGCTCCCATATGTATCGGTATTTATGGTTTATTATCTTGTAATGATTGGCTATCATACCGTTTATTTTTCAAAAATCACTAACCGGCAATAAATCTTTTCAAATTAACAACTATATTAATATATAATAAATGAATCACGTCAAGTCTATTTTGCTCATTTTGGCTGTTGCACTATTGCCCTTGAATCTCTTTGCTGAAGAAAAGGAATCGGCAATAGACATTCCGGAGATTGTGCTTCATCACATGTCTGATGCATACGAGTGGCATATAGCCGGACATGTAAGCATTCCTTTACCAATCATTGTAAAAGGTGAAAATGAATGGTTCTTTGGCACATCAAAAGGAATTGAGCAACACAAAACTCTGTTTTTTGATGAGTCTCATCACGGAAAGATATATGAGAAAATGTCTGACGGAAGTGTTAAACGTCCGCTTGACTTAAGCATGACCAAGACTGTATGTCAGATTTGGATTGTTGCAATTATTCTTATTGTATTGTTCCTCACTATCGCTAAATGGTACAAGAAACGTGATTGTACAAGTGAAGCACCACGTGGTTTCATAGGTGCAATGGAAATGCTCGTAATGACAATCCACGATGATGTTATAAAGGGATGCGTTGGTGAGAAGCATTATAAGAAATATGCTCCATATCTGCTTACCGTGTTCTTTTTCATCCTTGTAACCAACTTGCTCGGATTGATACCGATATTCCCCGGTGGAGCAAATGTTACGGGAAATATCAATATAACTTTCTTCCTTGCAATTTGCACAATGTTGCTTGTCAATATTTTCGGAAGTAAGGAGTATTGGAAAGAAATATTATGGCCGGAAGTACCTTTCTTCTTGAAGGCCTATCCGGTGCCACTGATACCCATAATAGAGGTGGTGGGAATATTCACAAAGCCTTTCGCGCTCATGGTTCGTCTCTTTGCCAATATGATGGCAGGTCATGCCATAATCTTGAGTTTCACATGTGTGATATTCCTTGGTTGGACATTAGGAGTGGGCATGGGTATCGGACTGAATATTTTCAGTGCATTGATGCTTTTATTTATGAATTGTGTGGAATTGCTTGTTGCTTTCGTACAGGCATACGTGTTCACATTGCTCTCTTCGGTATTCATCGGATTGGCACATCCGCAACATCATGGTTCGTAATGGCCAATTAGTGGATTCGATTATTTAAAGATAAAACAAAAATATTTATTAATAACAATTTAAAATTTAAGATTATGATTTCATTATTATTAGCAGCAGAAGGACTTGGCGCATTAGGTTGCAGTCTTGGTGCAGGTATCGCAACAATTGGTGCAGGTATGGGTATTGGTAAGATTGGTAGCAGCGCAATGGATGCTATCGCTCGCCAGCCAGAAGCAACAAGCAAGATTCAAACAAACATGATTCTTACATCTGCATTCATTGAGGGTGTTGCTCTGTTTGCTGTGGTTGCTTGTGCATTCCTTATTAAATAAGGCCTGATGCTTTGAGGTCTGTGAATACCGATTCATCGGCCTCAACAAGTGAAACCTTAATATTATTAATCTCAACAACAACTAATTGTAAATGGATTTTCAGAATTTGCCATCCATACTCACACCGGATTTGGGATTACTCTTCTGGATGCTTTTGGCATTTCTTGTAATCTTCTATTTCTTGACAAGATACGGATTCCCTGTTATTACCAAGATGGTAGAAGAACGCAAGGCTTATATTGATGAAAGCCTTCGTAAGGCACACGATGCCAACGAGAAACTTGCCAACATACAGCAAGAGGGAGAGACTTTGCTGAAAGAGGCACGTGAGCGTCAGGCACAGATTCTTTCTGAGGCTGCTGCTACTCGTGATGCAATTATTGAGCAAGCCCAAACAAAGGCTCGTGATGAAGGTACACGCATTATTTCTGAGGCTAAGGCGCAGATTGAGGCAGAGAAAATGAGTGCCATAAGTGACATTCGAAAACAGGTTGCCGAAATCAGTGTTTCTGTTGCCGAAAAAGTATTGCGTGAACGTCTTTCCGGCGAAGCAGAGCAGATGAAGTATGTTGATAAGTTGCTGGATGAGTTGTCTTATAATGCTAAATAATTGTAGGATATGGATATAGGTGTCATTTCGGTTCGCTATGCGCGTGCTTTATTGAAGAGTTCTGTGCAGACAGGGTGCGACGAAAAGGTGTATCAAGATATGGCTACGTTGACAAAGTCTTTTGTTGAGGTACCGAAACTACGTCATACCATAAACAACCCTACTTTGAGCCAAGAAAAAAAGAAGCAACTGCTTATTACCGCATGCGGAGCAGATATTAATCCGCTCACACGTCGCTTCGTGGAATTGGTTATTAAGGAGGGTAGGGAGACGGTTATTATGTTCATCGCTTCGTCCTATATAACACTATATCGCAAGCAGAAGAACATTATTCATGGCAAACTCATCACCGCTACTACCGTAAGTCCTGCAACTGAGCAAAAAATGAAGCAAATCGTTCAGAACAAAACAAAGGGCACGGTGGAATTTCTCGCCGAGGTGACCCCCGATATAATCGGTGGTTTCATTCTTGAGTACGACACTTACAGAATGGATGCATCTGTGCAATCACAATTGCGCGACATCTTGAAAACGCTGAAATAAATAAAGAATAATGGATAAGATAAAACCAAGCGAAATATCAGAGGTATTGCTTAGGCAACTTAACGATATAGGTTCCGGACAAGACTTTGAAGAAGTGGGAACGGTGCTTACCGTCAGTGATGGTGTGGCACGTATCTACGGACTACGTAATGCAGAGGCTAACGAATTGCTTGAGTTCGAAAATGGCACAATGGCCATTGTGATGAACTTGGAGGAAGACAACGTTGGTTGTGTGTTGCTTGGTCCTACTGCCGGCATAAAAGAAGGACAGGTGGTGAAGCGTACAAAACGTATTGCTTCTATCCGCGTCAATGACAATATGCTTGGACGTGTTATAAACCCGCTCGGTCAACCAATAGATGGTAATGGAGACATCGACCTTACCAACTCATTCGAAATGCCTCTTGACCGTAAAGCGCCCGGTGTGATTTACCGCCAGCCGGTAAAGGAGCCGCTGCAAACGGGTCTAAAGGCTGTTGACTCAATGATTCCTATTGGTCGCGGACAGCGCGAGTTGATTATTGGTGACCGTCAGACAGGAAAGACAGCCATTGCTGTTGATACCATCATCAACCAGAAGAGTTTCTATGATGCCGGAAAACCGGTATATTGTATTTATGTTGCGATAGGACAGAAAGCATCTACCGTTGCTGCTCTTGTTGCAAACTTGAAAGAGCACGGTGCGTTGCCATATACCATCATCGTGTCTGCTACGGCTGCCGACCCTGCTGCCATGCAGTATTATGCTCCATTTGCAGGTGCTGCTATTGGTGAGTATTTCCGCGACCGTGGCGAGAGTGCCCTCGTTGTATATGATGACCTTTCAAAACAGGCTGTAGCATATCGTGAGGTGTCACTGATTCTTCGCCGTCCGTCAGGACGTGAGGCCTATCCCGGTGACGTGTTCTACCTGCATAGCCGTTTGCTCGAACGTGCTGCACGCATAAATGACCAGAACGAAGTGGCGGTGCAGATGAATGACCTGCCGAAGTGCATGAAAGGACATGTCAAAGGAGGTGGTTCTCTTACGGCGTTGCCAATCATTGAGACTCAAGCAGGTGACGTGTCAGCATATATTCCGACCAACGTGATTTCTATTACCGATGGTCAGATTTATCTTGAGACCGACCTCTTCAACCAAGGCTTCCGACCGGCTATCAACGTTGGTATCTCTGTGAGTCGTGTGGGAGGTTCTGCACAGATAAAGTCAATGAAGAAGGTTGCCGGAACATTGAAGATTGATCAGGCGCAGTATCGAGAACTTGAGGCTTTCTCAAAGTTCTCAAGCGACATGGATGCCGTTACTGCAATGACTCTTGACCGAGGTCGTAAGAACAACCAGTTGTTAATCCAGCCACAATATAGCCCGATGCCGGTAGGCGAACAGGTTGCGATACTTTATTGTGGAACACATGGCCTGATGTCAGACGTTCCTGTAGAAAAGGTACGTGAATGTCAGAATACGTTCCTTGACAAGATGCGCTCTGCACATCCTGAGGTTATTGCAACATTAGGAAGTGGTAAGATTGACGATACTGTTACAGGTATCATCGAATCAACAATGGCAGACATCGCCGAAACATACAAAAAGTAATAGTTTATGCCGTCACTGAAAGAGATAAAAGGTCGAATAGCAAGTGTAAATAGTACTCGTAAGATAACGAGTGCCATGAAGATGGTTGCTTCTTCAAAATTGCATCACGCACAGGTTGCAATAGAGAACATGCTGCCATACGAGGAGATGCTTGAGCATATCTTGAAGACTTTCCTTGCTTCCGATGCTGATGTGCGTAGCATATATGTGGCGGAACGTCCTGTTAAGCGAGTGGCATTGATAGTTTATTCAAGCAATTCTTCTTTATGTGGTGGCTTTAATGCCAATATCATAAAAGAGATGCAGAAGGCTCTTGAGGATTATGAGGATCTTGGCAAGGAGAACATTGTGGTTTATCCGATAGGAAGGAAAGTGGCCGAGAAAGTGAAGAAGCTCGGATACAATATTGCCGGCAACTACAATAATCTTGCCGACAAACCTAATGCACAAGGTTGTCGTGATATAGCCGTAGAACTCGGAGGAATGTATAGTAGAGGAGAGATAGACCGCGTGGAAATGATATACCATCATTTCAAGAGCGCAGGTTCACAGATACTTACTCGTAAAACATTCTTGCCGATTGATATTGAGAGTGAACTCACTGCCGACAAGGAGCGTGATTTGAAGTCGAAAGTCGCAACACGTGAAGCCGTAGAATATCTGCGGCAACGCGATATTAATCAAGAGGCCAAAAAGCGTGAGAACGATGCTGCACCATTGAATGATAATTTCATTGTTGAGCCAGATCTTGATTCTGTGATGAACAAACTCATTCCGAAACTTGCCCACCTGATGCTTTACACAGCATTGCTCGACTCCATTGCTTCCGAACATGCTGCCCGTATGGTAGCGATGCAGACAGCAACCGACAATGCCGATGAGATTCTGCGTGATTTGAACTTGCAGTATAACAAGAGCAGACAGCAGGCTATTACAAGCGAATTGCTTGACATCGTAGGAGGTTCCGTAAATTAGGTGTAAATAATAAATATAAAGCCATATCTTGCCTTAAACGGCGTAGGTATGGCTTTTATTTTGTATATAAATTACGCGAGTTCGGGTTAAGAAAGTCCTTTTAAAAGTTGGTAATCTCGTTATTTTTTTGTAACTTTATAGTTTAAAATCAATAACTTACAAAATGACTAAGCGATGATTACCAAAGACAAAGTTACGGAAATCTTCTGTATTATTACGCGAGTTCGGGATAATTTTAGCATGAAAAGAGTTCCAACTGCCTTGATTTTTCTACATATACAGGCAGTGCCTCCGGCTTATTCTCAAAAAAACAATATGCAGTAAGGGCAGAACATAAGTTCATGATAAAGTTATGTATGGAACGGTGTCGTGAATGTACAAGGTTCGCTTTATTCTTTAGAAGTTCATTAATGCACTCGATGATGTACCTTTTTCTCAGCATGATCTTGTCCCATATAGGCATAAGTTTATTCTTCATTCTTGCTTTAAGTCCATGAACGAGTTGAATACCTTGACTGAACAGATTCTCGAAGAGTTCCTGCTTGATATATCCCCTGTCGGCGAAGACCTTT
>NZ_RYYU01000001.1:127174-764852 GCF_003977605.1 Prevotella koreensis
ATTTGCCGAAGGCATGGAGTTTCATGAACAACATCATCTTAAAGAACACACGGGGCATGAGTTCCACAAAACGATTATAGGAGACGGCTGCTGGGAATTCATGCTTGAGCCACCCACGGATACAGTTCTGATAATACTCCTTGAAATTACGATATGTACCGAAATGATAGCATACAAGGATGGTCATGATTTCACTCTCGGAAAGCCTTCCCTTACGATTCCTAAAACGTTTTCCATTGCTATTATAGGAAGGTAAACATAGGTTTTTACTCAGTTCAACATTCAAATTCTTGTCAAACTCATCAATAATACAGAAAATTTCTATAATTTTGTCTTTGGTAATCATCGCTTAGTTGTTTTGTAAGTTATTGATTTACAACTATAAAGTTACAAAAAACTAACAAGATTACCAACTTTTATAGAGACTTTCTTATCCCGAACTCGCGTATTATTGATGAGTTTGACAAGAATTTGAATGTTTAACTGAGTAAAAACCTATGTTTACACAATAGTGTCCTAAATAGTCGTTCCTTAAAAAAGGTTTATTTTATTGATTTATAGTCAATTATCCTCTTATTTATTTGTATATTTCTGCAAGTTTTTGTACCTTTACAGTATAAAACTTGCAGAATTTTATGTTAAAAAGAACCTCCAATCAACTATCATAATTCTCTTCCTTAGAGGATATGCTCAATCATAATCATCCTCTTTACAGGCTTGCCAATAAAATCAATTGGCGTAGATTTGAAGATGCGTTTTCTCCTTTATATTGCAGAACCAATGGTTGCCCTCCCATCCTATTCGTTTGATGTGTGGTCTTTTAATCTTGAAACACGTGCGTAATATTTCCGATGAAAGCGTCGTTTTACAGTGGAGTGAGAATGCTTATTATCAGTATTTCTGCGGTCAATTGGAATTTCTTCCCAAGGAACCGTGCGAAACTTCCGATTTGGTTCATTTTCGAAACCGTATAGGCGAGCAAGGAATTGAAATAATCCTTGCGGAGAGCATTCGTGTCAATACGGAGAACGATGATGAGAATCATTTTGGCACGGCTTTTATTGATTCTACGGTACAGTAGAAGAATATCACTTATCCAACGGATGCGAAGTTGCATAAAAAGATAATCAAACGGGTTCTCAAAATCGTTCGTGAAAAGAAACTTCCTTTACGTCAGAGTTACCGAAGAACTCTGAAAAAGATTTCCCTTGACCGGCGTTTTCGCAATCACCCCAAGAATCACAAGAAGGCAGTCAAGGCAGACCGAAGTTTGCGCACGATAGCCGGTCGTTTGGTCAGAGAACCTGACCGCAATCTTCCCGATAAGAGAGGTTATGAAAAGATGTTTGAACTCTTCTATAAAATTCTTTCTCAAAAACGTAACAGTCCTGATAAGATATACTCGCTTCACGAACCGGAAGTACAATGCATCAGCAAGGGCAAGTAACACAAGAAATATGAGTTTGGCAACAAAGCCTCCTTTATCCGCTCCTTCTCGGGAATTATTCTTGCAGCGGTTTCTTTCAGGAATGAATATGACGGTCATACCGTAGAAGCAACCTTACAACAAATGGAAAGAATGACAGGCAGGTGCATTGATAACTTGGCAGGTGATAGAGGATATTGAGGAATAAAGCAAGTCGGGACGACAAAGATACTCATACCGGAGTCCACAAAACACAACGATGGTTATTATCAAAAGAAAAAGAAACACAAACTGTTTTGCAAGCGTGCAGTAATAGAGGCTACCATAGGATGTCTTAAAAGTGATTACAGATTATCTCGCAACTTTTACAAAGGTGTGAAAGGAGATGCTATAAATATAATGTTGGCAGTGGCGGCGTATAACTTCAAAAGAGCAATGAGAGTTCTTTTGTGGTTCATAAAAATAATCTGTGAAAAGTTGAAAGGAAGCAACTTTTCACAGGAATATGCGTTTGCAAAAGGAAATGAGTAAGGGAGTAGATCTTTTTAAGGAACGACTACCTACCTTAGTGTTGTATTTCAAGACAAGAAAAATCATTAATGACACGGTGGAAAAGCTTCGCCGCTCGCTCTACCACAGCAAGCTCCACGAAGGGCAGAGGGATGTCATCAAGGGCATCAGGTGACTGCTGCTGAAGAACTGCGAGGACATCAAGACGGAAGCAGCAAGGAAAAAACTGGAGGAGGGCCTCAAAGTCAACTAGCCGCTGTCTAAGGCATATTACCTCAAGGAGAAGATTACACTCGTCTTGGGGCAGCCAGACAAGCATGCCGCCAGGAAATGGCTATACGACTGGATAGAGAGACCATCAGAAGTGATATCACGCAGATAGCCACGGCCGGAATGTCGATGTTCAAGCACAGGGAGGGCATCCAGGCCTAGTATGACAGGAGGATTACTACTGCCATGGTGGAGGGTATCAACAACAAGATCAAACTGATGAAGCGTGAAACTTATGGTTTCACAGACGACCGCTACTTCAAGCTCCGTCTGCTATCCCTGCACGACGCTGGTATCACGTCATTCCTGTGAAGCCCCTTATTCTCTTATGGTTTTACCTACTTTCGAGAATTCATTCCGAATACCTTCTAACAAGTCCGCTTTCCTAATAATATTCTCCTCCCGGCTCATGGCAGATATGGAGCAGTATTGGACGACATTGATAATAGATCCTCCAGCTAATTCATAATCTTCAGCTATTTGTTTAATATTAATAGTTTCTTCCAATTCACATAAAGGCGAAAATGAAGATATCCAAAGTCTTTCACGTTCTTGGGCATTTGGCATATTGAATCTGACCATGATCTGGAATCTTCTGGCAAAGGCTTCATCGATATTCGACTTTAGGTTGGTGGAGAGAATGATGAGTCCCTTATAGTCCTCTACACGTTGCAGCAGATAGGCTACTTCCTGATTAGCGTATCTGTCATGGGAGTCCTTCACATTTGTACGCTTTCCAAAGAGTGCATCCGCTTCATCGAAAAAGAGAATCCAATCCTTATTCTCCGCTAATTCGAAAACTTTAGCAAGATTCTTTTCAGTTTCTCCTATGTATTTAGACACCACCATCGACAAATCGATGCAGAACACCTGTTTGCCAATCTCTTTTCCAAGTAAAGTTACAGTGAAGGTCTTTCCGCATCCCGATGGACCATAGAACAATGCTCGGAAGCCTGGTTTAATACGGCTGCTAAGTTGCCATTCTTCTCTTATCCTCTCACCATATTTTACCCACATCTTAATCTCATTGACTTGCCCCATAGTCTTTTCGTCAAGCACCAGTTCGTCCCATGAGCGTGTGGTTGAGATAGCCTTGGCAGGAAAATTATTTGAGAAGCGAGGGATAAATGGACGTTCAAACAAAAACAGATCGAGCAGTTCATGAGGCGGGCTCAGGATCCAGTTTGAAAAAGAAAGTGTGTTATTGTCTTCGTGATAAGAAAGCCATGAAGAGATGATAGGATGGCTAGTGAAACGTTCAGCAAGAAGCATCTTGGCTTTAATATCTTCTCCAGCAAGGATAAATAGGGCAGTACCGAGAGTAGGGACAATAGCCCCGTCGCTTCGACCTTCTACGCAACCAAACTCCACGAACCGTTGTCCTGTGTCTGAATTCTTAACCAGGAAACAGTCAAGAAGCTGGGGTTTTAATACCGGCACCCATGACAGTATCAATAGAATGCGATCTTCCGTTCCCAGATTGTTTACTTTTATGAAACGGCTATATGCTCCACTATTATCATTGATGACAGGTGGGGGAATCTGGTTAATGTCTTTCACCTCACTTTCCTGATTGAAATAGAGTTTCATCCTGGCTACAATTACGTCTGTCAGCCATTGCAGTTCTTCAAAAACTAATGCATCTGTCATAGTCCTTATTTGGAGTTTTACTGAATCATAGATTTCCCTTTATCGTTGACAAAGATAATGATTTTTTCTTAATCGCTATCTTTTTTGATTTTAATTATTTCACATTATTCCATAATAATCGAAAGTCACATATAGAATCCTCTATAGACTTAACATCTTTTAATGACAAATACTTTCATTTCTGATGATTTTTCTTTTAATTTGCATAAAATTGATTTTAACCATATTGAAAAAACTTATGCATCTAACACACCAGTCTGATTCCAAATCTATCACAACTAAAGATAGAAGAGATAAAGCCACAAATGAGGGAGTTTCTTTACCTTCACGTACGATTGTACACGCTAAATTGGAGATGACCTCTCCACAAGATGCTGAAGAGCTTGAAGCTGATGCCGTGGCCAACGAAATTGTAAGCGGCGGCAAAATAAGACGCAAAATATCACAAGGCGGCTCAGGCTCTTCGGGTATCGCTGTGTCTTCACAAATGGAGAGTCAGCTTTCAAGATTGCAAGGGGGGGGGGCAGCAGATGCCTTCTGGATTGCAGAATATGATGGAAAATGGTTTTGGCCGTGACTTCTCTCAGGTGCGCCTGCATACAGATAGTGACGCAGTTACCATAAGCTCCAGCATTCAAGCCAAAGCATTTACCCTTGGTAATGACATCTATTTCAACCAAGGACAGTATTCTCCAGAGAGTTCTGAAGGACAGAAATTAGTGGCTCATGAATTGACACATGTGATACAAGAAAACAGGAAGGTTGGTAGGTTAGAAGAGCAAGTTGTGATAGAACCTTTTAATAGGATTGCATTAGACGATAAAATCACTGATATTTGTAATAATGTTAAAGCAAAGATTACTATTTATAATGCTGAAATTCAAAAACCTGTTTTGAATAGAAATCGGATGGTTTTAGATTTATTTAGAAACAGCTATAAAGAAAATGTTGACTCTACTTCGAGTACTCCTAATACGGTTTTTATTAATAACATAAAGAATCTATTGGAAGTATTAGAAAAAAATGTCAACAAGTTGAAAATATCTACTATTGGAATAGATAAAACAAGACAGGATGGCTCTGTGGTATTTGCTGAAACAATTATAGATAATATGAAAATTGACCATGAGATTATTTGCTATAATGGATTTCTTAATCAAAACTTGGAGAACAGAGCTTTTACTATTATTCATGAATTTTCACATATGTATATGAATGCAAATGATGATTGTTATTGGTCAGTAGCAGAAACTGCTGAAGACTATTGTGGTAAAATGTCAGATACCAGTAAAGAAAGTGTTGCAAGCGCAATAGAATATTTTGTTAAGAAAGTATATTATGGGGATTTTAGGAAACCAAATGTACCCAACGTTCCTCTTGGTACGAAGAAAGAATTTGATATAGGTTCTAAAATAAGCCCTCAGTAACCCCTGTGTTTTTTACAAGAAACTCTTACAATATGTATTTACTCGATTGCTTACTTACCAATCCACGTGAATCAAATAGTCCATCCAGGACAAGGCGATGAGGTTAATATTCCAGGGAATTTCCTCGAGCAGGATGTCAACGCCATGCGATTCCACACGGAGAATCCAGTCGTCTTGACTACGCTCAATCATTCCAGGACGACGGACGAATGTCTCTTGGAATCCTGCCACGGATGTGTTTTTTATCACTGTCCAGTTGTTAATAACAGCTTTGATCAAACTGGTTATTTGGTTTTGTTCTTCTTCTGTTATCTCGAAATCATAGTCTAAAGGCAGTAGGATATTGATACCGCATAGCAGTTTGTTTAAAGTCATTAAATGGTCCTGTGGCGGCTCAGTAGAACCTGTCAAGGCATGCAGAAGATAAGCAGCCCTGAATCGACATTCATCGCTTTTGAACTCACCCAAGGGATCCATCAATCCTATCCTCGTGAAGAAGGTTCGCAAGAAAGGATGGAAAAGTACGAGTCCTGAGTTCCACACAGAAATACGCTCTTTTATTAGGGGCTGCTTCTTCACTATCTCCGTCAATCGCTCCTTAAGACTTTTCTGTGACTCCAAGAGCGAAGCGTTCATGTTGTCCTCCACTTGTATTTCTTGAATGACTGCCTGCAATTGCTGTATTGACTCTGTAGTCAAAGGCTGTGTAAAGAACTTATGCCTGAACTCATCTATCGAAGCAAGACAATGCTCAAGATCCGTGGCTTCTTCCTTGTATTCTTGCAATGATGCAATCATTTCTTGTATCGTAACAAGATGGTGTCTGAGTGTTTCATAAATAGATAATTCCACGGAAGACTTAGCTGCCATTTCGGCGATAACCTCGTTTATGGCAACCTCGCTATCTACGAAGCAGGAAACGACATCTTCTAACGCCCAAGAACGATGCCTTGAATCGCTTTCACGTCCTTCACCAACGGCTTCATTTTTCGTCACCTCTACAGATTGATTATCAGACGAAATACTCGCATCTCTTTTGTATGCTGTTGACGAAGTAGAGGACTGGTCTATAATAGTAAGGAAAGATTCAAGACGGCGTAAGACCATGTTGAGCTGATTCTTTATTGCGGAATCTACCTTATTGATGGTGTCAATGCAAATGAAAACAGAATCAATGGCTACTATCATTCTCTGAATGCTCACAACAATTATATGACTTTCAGCTTCTGTAATCCATTCTTTCAGGCTTTGAGTAAAGACTTCTAAGGCACGGGCTATCGTATCTATTGCCAAGGAAGGGTGCTTAAATGGCAGAGAAACTTCTGGCGACTGGTTCTGAAGATATTTCTGCTCTTGTATAGTTAGATTATTTTCTATAAGATTGTAGGATACGTCCAACACTCTGATCACGTCAGTTATTTGAACAATCGAACTAACCAACTCGTTTTCGAGGTTCTGCCACTCTTCGACCAATTCGTCATCAATCCCTTGAACTTGTTTCTGTTGTGCTAATTCATTTGGCTTAATAATAATAGCCTTAGAATCGTTGCCGGGTGCAGATCGAAACTTGTGAATCAATGCTTCTATGGTCTTAATAGTCTGTTGGACAAGTGTTAAAGATTCATTGTCAGAACGGCTTGTATCGCGTAATGCTTGCAAGAAACTCCCTTTGTCTGGTAACTCTTGAGTGAAGACTTCGGGCAGCAGTTGCCTTTCGTTAAGGAAACCAATTGTTGAGACAAAAGTCTCGGTCTGTTCCTTTTGATTGCCAAACATCACCAAACGGAGCATGTCTTTGAGATAAGGTATAAGGGCATGGACAGTAGAAGGATGATTCTCTGCAATCGTATTAACGAAAGAGGCATATAGCTTGCCCACTTGCCGTGGCTGTTGTGACAGTATGCGAAGCAAGACCCGCGCATACTTCTCCATATCCTGTATTGGCAAGGCCAAAAAACGCTGGCAGGCTAACAGGTCATGAGTAATCAAAGAAAACAAATGTTGAAAACAAATATCTGAATGAAATGCCTCCTCAATACCTTCTTTACAGAATGCCTCATTGTTAAATGATTCTATACTTTCTATTTCCCAAGGAAGAAGAGCGGTCTCTATGTAATTCAGGAATGTTGATACATTCTTTGGCAAAGAACGTGTCTGTTCTGATATCTTCGCATGCTGGTCACTACATTTCTCCAACAGAATTCTATAAAGGGCATTCTCTATGCTGAACGGGAGATCGTGTTCTTCTATATTGCCCAACTCCAACACCAAAGGTTTATCAATCTCAATCTCATATTCTTCAAATTGTTTGAAGACACGTTCCAAAGCGGGAAGAACCTGCTGTTCATATAGCAGGTTACTTCTCTCTTTGGCCTCGTTTTCGGGGGAATCGAGATTCAGATCAATGAGTACTTTGCGAATCAATTCAACTATGACACAAATGAGTGAATAGAACTGTTTTTATTCTAGATAAGTCATGATATAATTCTTACGATCTGGTTGTTTATTATCCCTGCCGATATATCCCACTTTCGTGTAATTCTTGAGGATACTTATAATGGCTTTAGCATCGGCTTCGTTGTCAGCAATGAACATCCAATGATTGCCATCTCGAATACTCCACCCCGAACTTCCCATTGATACAGCAGTCAAGTTATTAGGATTGTAACTGATCAAATCCGTTTTTGTTAGAGGCTGATTTGTCAGACCACTTGTTCCTGCCCAGAACTCAAAAATATAATCCATACGTTCTGCTCGTTTGTTGCTTCTTCCTATGAAACAATGTAGATTATGTCTCATAGCAATACGCATGCCATTATAGGCATCTTCACGATTTGCGAACATAACCATTCTCGACCTGCCGTCTGTAAGTAAATACTTGCCATCTTTTTCTGCGATTACTTGCAATGCGTTTGGATTATATGGAAGATTGTCAGATACACCAACACTGGAAGTTACAGAGATTTTTGCGGTTTGTGATGTTATAGTATCCGTAACGGTGACAATGGAATTACCTGGATTCAGGGCATGAACTATTATACTATTTCCAGTAATTGAAGCTGAGACTATGGACCGATTATTAGTTGTTACAGAATAGCACCCATTACCAGAAAGAATATTAACAGTTTTATTTGTATGTATCACCATAGAAAGTGAACTATAAGAAAGGGTCAGATTCTTCACTACCGTCACGCTAATCGTAGCTCTCTTCAACGATTGTTTGTCGGTCACGGTGATGGTGGCACTTCCAGAATTCCCACTACTGATGTATATGCTACTGCCGCTCAATGAGGCTGTGGCTATAGCCGAATCATTGCTCACTACAGAATAGTTTCCATTTCCAGAGGTGATGCCAACCGTTACTGTAGCATTCACCATCAAGGTAACTGCGCTGTAAGAAAGGGTCAGATTCTTCATTACCGTCACGCGAATCGTAGCTGTCATCGACGATTGTTTGTCGGTCACGGTGATGGTGGCACTTCCTGCTTTCCTACCACTGATGGATATGCTACTTCCGTTCAATGAGGCGGCGGCTATAGCCGAATTATTGCTCACTACAGAATAGTTTCCATTTCCAGAGGTGATGCTAACCGTTCTTGAAGCATTCACCATCAAGGAAACAGAATTTTGAGCAAGAGCCAATGGACTTATTACTTTAATGCTAATCGTAGCAATCTGTGATGTCCGCGTATCGGTAATAGTGATGATGGCATTTCCCGCCTGTATGGATTTGACCACTATAGTATATTTGCTCAATGAAGAAGTGACCACCGACGGATTACTGTTCTCCACAGAATAATTGTCATTTCCAGAGGTTATGTTTACTATCTCTGTATCTTTCTCAATGAGAGTAAGCGATTCTTTTTCAAGAGACAGGACATAAAGTTGTTTCAGGTCGAAATAATCGTTCCATTCTGTCTTTCTGTAAGCAGCGATTTTTCCGAAAGGCACTACAACCTGTATCGTTTTTTTACATCCAGGCTGGCCTTCGAATGTTGGCGGCTCTACGTTCATGAGACTTTCAAGGTTGATACTCTTCAAATCGGGGCATGAAGCAAAAGCATTCGTGCCTATGCGAGTAATATTAATGTTTTCAGGGATAATAATATCTCTGCATTTTGGCTGACAGAAAACAAGAGTATTGTCCTTCACGAAAAGACCATTATTCTCCTTAAATGAACCATCCTTATCTATTTTGATTTTCACATTGCCAGAGCAACCTTTAAACGGATTATTTTCGATGGAAATGACAGTATCAGGTATAGTTATTGAAGCACAATTAATTCCTTCGAAAGCACCATCCATGATAGCCACAACATTGAAAGTATAATTGTGATAACAAACGGTTGGCTCAATTATCAGTTGGTCTTTGGTTTCAACGCCTGAAACAGATTGAATGCTGACCTCTGAGTCGTTCATCTTAGAATAGATAATCTTTCCAACCGTGAACTTGTCGGGTTTCTCGCCATCAAAAATAGTGTGTACATTCCAATTTGTGGCACTATTGTAAAAAACATAGCACTTTGAAGGAACATATACTGTCATCTTTTTGTTGAAAACATCCTTTTCCAAGGCGACAGGAATCTCGCTATCACATGTGATTTTTGTGAGGGAAGTGCATTTCTTGAATGCACCACTGCATATTTTCTCAATTTTGAAGTCATCATCGCCAAACTTCACCGTAACAGGAATTGTCACCTCCTTTAGACCTGCTTTCGCGTCAACTATTTCTGCAGTCCTCTTGTTTTTATCAATATTTAGATGATATTTAATTCCCTCATGTTCATAATCAGGCAAAACGAGATGATAGTTGTTCCAGCTGCTTTTGCTGTAAATCTTGTAAGCCGACACAGAAGGCAGAACCACATCTAGTTTATCAGGCAGACCGGATTTCCCGTCCATTGTTATCATATCATCCTTAGGTATTACAATCTGGGTGAGACTGCAGTTCTTGAATGCATTTTCACCAATTGAGACAATGTTTTCAGGAATGCCATAGTCCTTAACGTTACGGCCTGCAGGATAAGCAATGAGCTTTCTTTCCTTCTTCCCAGTCTTCTCAAGCAACACGCCATTTTCAGCTGTAAACCTTTCGTTGTCCTTTCCAACGGTAATCTCAGTAAGCTTTGTGCAGTCAGCAAAAGGATTGCCCTCTATCTCCCTGACTGCTTTCGTGATGCTTAGATTCGTAATCTCCGTATTCGACCTGAAAGCGCCATCAAGTATTTTCACCACGGAATAGTTAACACCGGCAAATGGGACACTCTCATCGATGACTTCCTTTTTCTCATCCTTCCACTTGACAAGTGCTGCTTCCTTATAATCCGAGGCAGCTATGATTGAATAAACATTGTTGTTGAACGTGAAAGTATTGTCATCCTTCTGAACTCTCAGATATTTTTCCAAGGTGTCTTTGAATTTGCTGTTGTACAAGCCTTCATCCAGGAAAGCATAGCAATCTTCCAGTTTCGCACCCGTGAAGGCCTCGCTTTCAATTTCAACAGGCTCGGTTTGGGTGAATTTGATTCGCTTTAGGTTGCATACATTTGAGAAAGCATAATCTGCAATTGATTTTAATTCTTTCGATAGAGTTAAAACTACATTACTTACTTTAGGCGGACATACCAACAGGCAAAGACCTTCTCGCTCACGTTTGTATAGCACCTTGCCTTCAATTAAAAAATTGTCATTCATCCCATTATCGTGGAAGCGAATAGATTCCAAATTGGGACAAAAGGCGAAAGCTCCCTTGCCTATTTCAGACAGATTATTGATAGGGAGCACAAATTCCGTGACGTATGAGTTTTCACGGAAAGCATTAGCATCAATGGAGATGACCCTGAATCTTTTTTCGTTATAAGTTATTGTTTCTGGTATAGATATGGTCTCAGACTGCAGAGCGTAGTTGTCCTTATCAACGCTAACGGATTCATCGTCTTCCAGAACACGATAAAGGATATGGTCTTTGCCAACAAAAAGTTTGTTGTCCTCTATTTCCCCTAAACTATTAAAACACTCGGAACCTCCACATCCATAGGGAACGGATAGCCTAACGGAATCGCAGTCTTCAAACGCATGTTTAGATAGTATTTCGGGGCAGGAAAGGAAGTGAATGACCAGGTTTTTGCAATTTGTAAATGTCCCGCTGTCAATCTGTTTTACTTTCTCAGACAGGTACACCTCTTCCAATGCCGGACATTCTTTGAAACAGCTTGATCCGATGCTTACACTAACATCATCCGTTGTGAGTCCGTGAATAAAGTTTACACTTTTGAGATTAGCGCAGTCTCTGAATGCCTGATTGCTGATTCTTTTCACGTTGGGACCGAAAGTGATAGACTTCAGATTATTACAACCTTTGAAGAGCTGGAACTTTATAATATCCACACCTTCATCGATAGTTACATCCGTCAGCTCATCAAAGTTTACTGTTTTAACACCATCCTTCCGACTCAATACGGTATATATAACTCCTTCTATTTCTTCTTCTTTTATAACAAAGAACTCTGAAAGATAGTTGTCTTTTGTAATTGTAATAGATTTGTTCATGATTTTGTTTTATTATGTTATTAATTCTATTAAAAGTCATTTGATAATTGTAGGGTACCAGAGGAGTCGGATTCTTTCCGAATCTGCTGCAGCCAATCTTCATTGAATAATATGGAAGACGTGGGCACATCCATTACGAATATAACAGATTTTGAGGCTGTTATTAGTAACAAAATGCTGCTATAATCCACTCCGCCTTTATAGTCTATGCCAAAAGTTCGAATTTGTTTGAATGCTTTTGGGTCATTATTTGCCAGATTAGCGAGTATGATATATTCAAAGATTTTGTGTATTTCCATATCAAAATCTTCTTTCAATGAATCTACAGTATCTATGACGACATTATTTAATCCGTCAATAGCATCGGAGTCAAAACTCTGGAAAGATTTGATGTCGTATTTTTTACTCTTAATATTATCATAAATTTTCAAAAGAATATTTTTATGATTTTTATCTGTATAGCCATATTCTTGCATTAATTTCTTAGCCTTTTCAACATGAATCTGTTCTATTGATACCTTCTTGTCTGAGTCTGTGTAGTTAAGGATATCATAGATGCGACGGTCACCAGCCAATTCATATTCAATCATAAACAAAGGAATTCTGTTATTGGCCATCTCCGCTTCTAGTTTCTTAACAACCTCTTCTTTTTTTAATCCCTTTTCTGTTTCAATATTACCATATAGCGTCCACCTCAAGAAATCAGCTTGTTGGTAGTCACTCTGTTCGAGTGTTTTCTTTAGTGATAGATGTGACTCATTGTGTGCATCCCAATACTGTTCGAATTGAGGGGATTCTTTGTAATAGGAAGGAATCATGCGATCACCCAATTTCGCACTTGATTTTACAGGAATCAAGATTGGTCCATCAGATGATTTTAGGTTTGGGTCAAAATTGTTTATCATTAACTTTATTCGCTCGAACATACGCTGGATGACGGTTTCTGCTGCATTCTTTCCCAAAGCACTTGTCACGCTTTGGAAAGCAGAACGAGATGAAGCTTCATTGCTATTTGCAGTATTTACTGAGCCTAATACAACTTTGTTCTCTAAATTACCTGTATGATCACTCGTCTCTATACCATCGTATCTGTTATGGTAAATGTTGTATGCGACGATAAATTCATTAAATGCCGACAACAAATCATCTGCAAATGCATGGAACTGATGGCTTTGCCGATTATTGAAATGTATGCCTTTCAATTTCTTCTTCATGTTCTCACAGTCTTTAATGTAAGATTTCATGGCTTCGGGCACGTAATTGGCAACGCCGATAAAGTTGTCTAATCCTTCCATCAAGATATTTCTCTTCTCCTCGAAATGACGAGCAACACGTTTCAAGAAAATGGGCAACACAGGATATTCAACAAGATCTCCCATGGAAACTGATTTCGGTTCAGAAAGTACAGGAGCAGAAGCTGTTTTTTCCTTTACAGACGATTTGACATCTTTCTTTCGCACGAGATAAGGAACAACATCCACCAACACTTCCGTGCCTTTCATCGTGCATGACTGACTGGTACAATACTGTTCGGGAACTTCCTGGAAATGTACTTTCAATCCAAGCACAAATTGATCAATATCTGTGACATCTTTCAACGGTTTTTCATTTTTGTCTTCTACCAAAGTGTATTCATCCCTGTTCTCCAACTTGGCATAGCTATAGGTGCGTGTTTCCGGTAATTCTACCAGCAGCCCGGACTCTGTAATTGCCGTTCCAGGATTGATGGTAATGTTGGCTTTCTTGTCTTCAACGTCATAACTGTATCCCAGACCATTCAGCACACCATTTCCCAACATCAGGCGGCGCGTAATCATCACTTGTTGATGCAGAAAATCAAAACTGCGGTTCAACGCCTCACTCGTCAGGATATTTCCTTCAGAGTATTTTGGATATTTGTTGTTTGCCATATTGTATCGGTATTTATTTATTGTTTCTTTGCCAATAATAGTCGTGTGGCTCTAATGTAGTGTAGTCAAGACGACTATAACGATTTGTACTTACTTCCTTCTCCGATGCCATCTTAGCAGACTGGTACATATTCTTCAGATGAGAAAGGGTCTGAACAAATGCCGTCAGATGCCCTAAATCCGAATATCCATGCTCCATATCCTTCAAAACGTCATCATGTTGATTCTCAATGTCCATCATTTGGCGCGGTCCAATCCAACAGATCTTGACTGCAATATGCGCAGGGAACATCTCTTGGATGCTTTTCTCAACCAACTCTCGAAACTGATAGTTCTGAGTAACATTCAGCCATCCTGGGAGAACCGCTGTTACTTTCATGCTGTATGGATCTTCAACGTATTCATGTTCGTTCTCAGAGCGATATTGGCGAAGGAAGGGCTCTGTTTCTTTTTCCACAGGTGCATATAGGCAGTGTTCGTAGAGATGTATGCCAAATGTCTCTGCATAATCCACTTCTCGGTTATCTTCAAATTCAATGATGTTCTCCTTCATCTGAATAACCTTAGGATGGAGGTGCCGGGCCGGATGATAGTTTTTGACTCCGAAGGCGACAGACAATTTACGCTCTATGGCATAATAATTACCATCATTGAAGTCCTCTCCCTTATAATTAGGGTCAAGTGTCAAAGGTTGTGTGTAGTCAATGGCACGGGCACGATGATAACCCAGATAAGGTAAATATCTAAGGAGATTGGTCTTGCTGTCCATCTGTTCGTATTCTCGTTTTGTGACATCATGGCCTTCATCCTCCTGGGCGATATATTGTAGGACGGAATATTTCACGAAATCCTCGTTGAAACGGGCGAGAAGATGGTTCAAAGCCATATTGCGTTGCTTTAGTTCGCCTTGAGCATCGAAGATATGCTTCTCATACCAGTCGCCATACGTCTTCTTCTCGACTATTTTTTCAAAATCGTCAATATCACTTCCTGTAAGTACTCGATGCATATAGCCCAACTGATGTTCCTTCCAGTCGTCAAAATGGCTGTATTTCTCCCATGATAGCAGATGTCGGGCGCTATTGATACGCATCAGAAAGTCTGCCAGCAATTGGTCGAAGAAAAGCAGGTATCCTTTGAACTGCATTCGTTGTGCCTTGCGCAAATCATCTTCTGTGTCAGATATATTTTCACGCCCCACAAGATAGATAGACGGGAAATCGTCTTGAATGGTATAATATCGGTCATACTTGTGGTTCTTGGAAGTCTCTTCTTCGAACCTGCAAACAAAAGGTGATTGCCCTGCAGTGGAATGCACATTCGCATCATTTTCTGGAATTTTAGCTGTGAACTGATAATTGTCGAGCATGAATGTGAATTGAGACAATCTCGGGTCTTGGGAGAATCTGAATGATTTCTTTGTTATAACATCATCCTGAAGCGAGAGCTCGTAGTTCATGTTAACAACTTCCCTGAGATTTTCTTCTTTAACTACAAAGGCCAGATGACGAACCCCTTTAACGCCACTATGCTGCATGATAATATTAATTATATCTGAAACATAAAGTTTGTGATTAGTGTCGAGAGGCTCAATCTCACTCATGTCAACATAACCGAGACGAGGTAATGGTCCGGTAAAAATATCGGAGACGGAATAGCCTTTTTCCAGCATTTCCGTAAAAGAATACAGATGAAGACTTGTAGAGATATACTGTGATATTTCATCAAGTAATGTTGATAGCAGCGCATTGTAGTCATAATCAGACTCAACTTCGATATCTGCTTCTATGCCAACAGGGATATGTTCCATGGATTTACATGGCAGGAAGTTTTCACACAGGTTACGGTGTTTCATCAGTAGACGATCAACTTCCTGCTTGGCCGCCCCTGCCGATGATGGGGTATTGTCCACGAGGTCAACAAAAACGTCATAATATCCTTTCACGTCTACGCTTTTGCTTTCTGAATCAATACCTTGGGCTTCAGAAAGAATATCCTCTGGTAAATATACCTTACGAGTGGTGGGGGTTAACCAGACATTCTTAACGCCTGCTACGTTTTCCAAAATCAATTTGCGATAATCGCCAATCGTTATCGGACCAGAGGACAAGGCCTTATATGGCTCGTGAAAAGAATATTCATGCGACGGATAATGGTACCCATCAGGTGTAAGAAGATCGGGGATGTCAAATGTCATTCGGTACCCGAGATCAAGTACCGAGAAGCACAGGATTTCATGTAGCGTGATACCTGGATCCGTTGGATTATAGTCAGTCCAAAGGCTTCCACTCAACTCGCTTATACGTTTCATACCGAGTTGCCGTAATGCATTTATGTCTAGGACCAGGCGTCCATTATTATTCTCTTTGTATTGTGCCATGACTGTTAGAATTCAATAACATGATTTTCTGCGGAAGTAAACATCTCATATGCTTCTTTCTCTATCACCTGGTCAGCAATGTTATATATTTTCTGATCATTTCCAGAGTTGTTGGTAACGATAATCCTTGCCGACTTGACATAATCCACATATTCTAAATTCTCAAGGAAGAAATAGATGTCGGAAACGTTTTTCGATTTATATGTAAGGCTGTTCACGGAATCCTTATTCTTTGGATTAAGCCACGGTGCTATGTATTGTCTCAATTCCTGATTAAGTTGCTCACGATAATGCCTGAGGTCATAATAACCCTTCCTTAATTGTACGTTACATTCTACGGTTATGGTACGGTAGGCAAAATTGGTCACATCAATCGACACGTGAGGCGATGTGAGACGGGCAATAAACTGCCTTATTTCATCGAGGTTCTGAACGGTCACCTTAGGTTCCAGAATATTGGATTGAGGATTAAGCTCTGTGTTGGGACTTAATAGGAGAAGCACATTGCCCGGTTCTTCAACCAACTGTTGGACCCCTTCTTTTCCAAAGCGAACATTTGGAAGGCATAACGCAAAGGAAACCTGAGGGAATTTCTGTAATACCATTCGCTCGTAGTCCCATATTGAAGAAGCGCGATTCTTATGGCGCAGCCTTTCGCTTATGCGGGTATAGAAACTCTCCTCACTTTCCGCCTCTTGTCCGTCAAAAGAAGATGAAGGCTGCTCAACGGATTTGATGGCTGCATTGCGAACCACGAGACGGTTTACCGTTCCGGCAGGTAGTCCAAAACGGAGGTGAGACAAGTCGTTGTCGTTGTCGCAGAATGTTGCCGTCGTACAATTGGTACGTGCCAGAACCAGTGATGGCATAGGACTGCCGGCAGGCTTGGACATTTGCAAACGTAACCATGTCGTATCTGATTCGTCAATATCAATATTCAAAGGAATGACAAAAGTAACCACGCCGGAATGATTGAAATGATCCGTGGTGTCACGAATGATCCCATTCTCGGAGAAATCTGTCCAACCATCGGCTGACAGGTATTGCCAGACATAGGTGTCGGCTGTACTCACAAACGAACTGGGATTGAGTATCTCAAAATAGACATTGAATTCGCCTTCCGATGGTAAATGCTTAATGGATACGTTAAAACTGCGTTCCGTTGAATTCTCTGGTAGCGGGTGAAGATTTGGCCATAAGCTGTAATTGTAATCTGTATACTCGGCATGGGGGTGCTCCAGAGGCAAAACAGGATGAATGGCAAACATTCTTGAGTTGGACGAATGGTATTCAGACTCCAAGACATAACTGATGGCAATACTTTGTATTTCAGGGATATATGGTTTTTCTGGCATAGATAGTTGCTGTTCATCTGTCACCATCACACCATTGCGCTCTATCAACCTGGTATTATGCATCATTACCTTACCCAGCAACGTATTATAAAGGTTCTGACCATAATCTACTGATGACACGAATTGTATTTGACCTTCAGATAGGTCCAAATACTCTCTACAATGACTTTTGAGTTGAAGCCAGTCACGAGCACTTTCAGAACCATTAAGCCAGATAGCAGCAAATCTCTTGTAAAAACCTTGTTGAGAATTATCAAGCAATCCCCATCCGTCTTGATAGGATTTGTAATACGCGGCAAGGTCTTCAGGCATTCCCTTCCAGTTAATATGAAGCGAATAAGGCTCTTTCAAAAAACTGTTGAAGATACGATGATTCTTTATTTTGAAAGTTGATGCATCAGCAACAGGGACTGTTCCAAAAGGAAGAAATGGGGTGTCACGATTCACTATTCCATAGTCTGTGAAGCAGTCTAGCTCGTGTGAATTCTTCACCTCGACTCTGATTTTTTCTATCCTGACAGCCTCTTCTTTATCAATATCAATATGGGATTCAATGAAATGCGATGGAAGTTTTGAGAAAACAAACCGCAGAACAGGTTCATGAGCATCTAATCCCATGTGATGGATTGCTTCTTCGTATATAACTATGGGAGGCATCTTTTCTGTTACATGGATCTTGATGCGCTCATCAGAGATTTCGCTCTTTAGACTTATCCACTCTGTAGGAGAAGAATAATCGACACGTACTAAGTCACGCCATTCTTCAACAGACGAACTGAATGTCAGTTCAATCATTCGTTCTCCATCTGTCAGAGATAGTAATGGAGAAGATAGGGCAAAACCAAATTGTGCATGACTTTGGAACTTATCTTCATGGGGAGTAGAAAGACTAAGGAAACCATCCTCACACATTGATGTTAATGTCATCACCTGGTCAACACCAGCATGACTGACAGAGATGTTAAAGTCTGTAGCATAAACACGCTTACGGCCATTCTTGTCTGTTCCGCCATCACACAGAGTCCCTTGGGGAAGTACGGCTCGTTCCTGGTTCTTTGTTAGTTCGAAGAAGAGGTTTACCCGATCGGCTACCGCGCCTTGAGGTTCAAAATGCAAAATATGGCGATAGTAGTAATCCAAATGTCGCTGAGCCAACCGGTTGAGTTCTTCTTGAGCGACATGGAATACATCTGCAAAAGCAAGGAAAAGACCAAGATGAGGCGGTACTTCCCCTTTCTTCTCCAGCTCATCCAGGAACTGAGTCTTTACCTTTTTGTTGGCATAATCATACACATCAGTAAAATATTCCTCCCAATGGTCATCTAACTGGTTCTTGTCGTTATAATATTTGATGTGGGAAGCGAGTTGGGCTGCCTCATGAAGCAGTCCTTCACGTGTCCGGTCATCAAGCTTGAAATAGTCAGGTTTCAAACCGTGCGGAAAACGTTTATTCTGATACGTGCCTTGATATTCTATGTCTTTTTTCATGCGTCCATCAATTAAAATCTAAGTCCTCCTTCATAATAGAAGGGAAACACCATGTTAAATTGAGTGTTAGATGACTTGATCGTATATGCAATAGAAATTTCTATACTTTCATCGGAAAGGTTGTGTTCTATACTAATATCGTCAACATCAACACGGGGTTCGTTTTCAACGATCGCATATTCAATCATCCTTTTCAGACGCTGTTGGTCGATGGTGTTGTAATTTCTGACGAAAGCAAAATCATCGATCTCGGTACCCAAGTTGGGATGGAACATCCGTTCTCCTAGACGTGTCTGTACACATAAACGAACGCTTCGGGCCACATTAGCCTCATCAGAGAGCATCACAATACCTCGGCTCTGTTTAGAGAACATAGGGGGAAAACTCCAGCCACGTCCCATAAAAGTGTATTTTTTCTCTTCTGCCATATTTGTCAGCCTCCAATAATTACTGTTGGACATCCAACGGCAGCATTAGCCCCACATAGACATACATCGGTAGTGCGCAAGGCGGGGCGACCACAGATAAGTACACTTGTGCTTCCTGCTACGAAAGGTGAAGAAGGTAAGTGGGGAGAAGCGGGAGTCGGTACAATGGGGCAAATATGTAAATCGCCCACCACTGCTGCTGGCTGTCCTCCTATCAAGACGGTAGAAGCACCAGGACCAGTTATCACTCCTCCATGCGTGGTTACGTCTCCCACTCTTACTGCTGCTGCCATATCTAATCCATATTAATTGATTTGAACCAAAGAGCCTTTCACCACCATGATACCAGATGATGACAACTCTGTTTGAGCACAGCCAGAAGCCTTGAGCTGAGCCTGTGCTTCTGCTGTTATATTCACGCCTTTCAGACTCATATCTTGAGAAGCCTCTACGGCAATTTTTCCAGCACTCTTGATGGTAATTCCCTGATTATCCATTGTAATCTGGTTACCATTAGAATCTACAATCTCTATCTTTCCGTCCTTATCGTTGAGGACTAGTTTATTTCCACCAGATGTCTCAAGGTTTACTATCTTGTCTTCTTCGTTAAACTCAAGTTTAATCTCGCTCTTGAGATAGATACCTTTCATGTTATTGTCATTGCTCAGGGGTTGAGGGGCACTGCGTTTGCTGCTGTGCAATGTACCCAAAACTATCGGATTGTTTGGATTCTGATCAACAAATCCAATCACGACCTCATCATCCACCTCTGGGTAGAAGAATATCCCCCGGCTTTCCCCAGCATCTGGCATGGCGACGCGTGCCCACACCTCTGTATAATCTCCGTCGAAGCAGGGTAGGGACACCTTAATTCTGAATTCATCTGCAGGATCTCCTTCGACAGCCGTAACCTTACCCAGTTGCAGGCCATAAACAGCTGCACCCAGTTCTGATGATGGTGCCGCGTTTACATCATCGTAAGCCCAGAAGTAAGGAGTTTCTTCCATTCCAAAACCTAAGGTCGTAGTCCAGGCACCATCCGTAAAATCCATTTCAACAGATGTAATAAAGGCATTACCATTAAAACTCTCGCCTACGCCACTGAAAGTGACACATTCTCCGGGTTTAGAAGATAAGATGCCATAAATCTTAACCTTACCGATGATGCGGGACAAATTATACCTCATCATCATGCCATTTATCTTACCAGTCATCGCCTCCGTGTCAACAAACGAACTTAAGAAGTTTATATTAAGCATTTCATTTTTCAGTTTGTCTGCCAACTGGCCAGTGGTGGCATTCCCTTGTTTGAAACTGTCAGAATTCTGGACTTCTACATCTTGCTTCTCCTGTGAGTTATAGTTCCATGACGAAGCTTTAATACCAGAGAAAGCATTCCGTCCGTCTATCTGTGCGTCAAAACTCAGGATAGAGTCATAACCGTTAATCTCATGGCTTGCACTCCCAGTATTGGGCTTCATCACAGATATCTTCTCATCATCAGCAAAAAACAATAACCCGTTCGCATCAGCCTTTAGGTTCACGAAATCCCAGTCTGTGCAATTGCATTGGGTCACTAACTCATGTTGATAGGAAGTGCTCTCAACATCACAACCGATGCTGTACTTTTGTATTATTTGCTCAATTATGTCACTATCTGTAACATTTGCAAATACATGATTCCATCGGCTCTGAGCCATTCGATAAGCTTTGTTCTTGACGGTTAAAGTCAATAATGACTTTCGGTTAGTGAGACTTACACTTTTACGTACAACAAATCCTTTGAAAAGGCATGTGTCATCAGAAGCGGAAATCTCAATGTCACTGCCAACAGCAATAGCATTTCTTTCGTCATCTGCGAAAGTGTTGTTGAGAAGACTTCCATAATACAGTGTTATCTGGGCTGTAGGAATTTTGCAGAACTGCTTTTCGAGGTGGATGCTAATTACCTCTGCAATTTCTGCCAAATCTTCACCGTCAATCATAATCTTGAATGACAAGGCACTGTTATCTGCATTTGTTTCCGCCATTGTATTAATTAATTTTCAACATACATTTCAACACCGCTTTCATGAGAGAAATTAGCATTCGTAGGAGTAATGTTTTGTTCTTTCAAGGAATATTTTTCTGCACTTCTTGCATTATCGGGATTACAGCATTCTGGAACTGGGTCCGGTTTTTGCTGCTTCGTTTTTGACTTATTTGATGGTTTTTGGGGTGCACTTTCTTTTACTGTAGAGAAAGAACAGCTAACTTTTGCGCGCAGAGGATTCCCTTTGAGATCAAACAATGAATAATTGATGTCTATGCTGTTTGTACAGACGATAAACGAATCACCCAGATATTCAATTATCAAGGCCTGAACCAGCTTTCCATCTTTTTGATAGACTATTTTCAGGAAGTTACTTATCATGTCACTGACGCTACGTCCTTTTTGGTTAGGAACGACGTTGGTGCCATCCAAATAGAAACTGAAAGAAAAAACTTCAGGACTGGCTGAGAACACATCCGACTTATCTTTGGACTTGCCAGATTTGTTGGATGTTTTCTCAATCGATAATTTTCTGTCGATTGTCGCCGGGTTAATCATCACCTCAAATTCATTCAGGTCGTTATCTTTGCCAGATATATCCTTTTCCTTTTCGACCTTACTCCTGAATTTCATTCTGAAGATTTCGCCATTCTCATTTTTGTCTTCCATAAATAGAAGTTATATTAAAGATTTAACGTTCACGGTTTAATTTGTTAAAACTCTGCAACTCAATGGTTTTTTCTGGAGTAAGAACCATTTCCGAGGCGTTTTCATTTTCAGCCTGCCTGCTGCTTCGTTCCTTTTCTATGGTTGCACGAATGACTAATTCATTAATCTTTATAGCCATAGTCGTTATACTTTAATGTTAAACTTTACGCGTATATTGTTGATGGCATCAATTTGCTGTATCATCACGTTCTGTAACTCTGTTTCACTAGCAGCTAATTGATTGGCCAGCTCTTTTGCTGCATTGCTTACATTATTCTGAGCCGTGTTGATAGCTTCCTTAGCTGTAGCATTGGCTGCATTCATCGCTTTCTGGGCAGTATTGACTGTTTTGGATGCACTTGATAATAAATTGTTCATCTCCGATTTAACAGCCTTTTTCACATCAGCCAACTTGCGTTCAGCTTTGGTTGTCTCTCCAGTGATAGCCTTCTTGGCATCTTCCACTTGCTTATCAACTATTTCAGGTAATTTCTTTGTCAGGGTGTTGTTTATCGTTGTCACCATGTCTTCTGTCTTTGTTTGCATGACCTTAGTGGCAGATTCAACATTCTCTTTGACGAGTTTTGCCTGAGCGTCAATATTGGCAACTATGGCTTGTGATGTCTGGTTCATCTGATTAATGATGTTCGATGCCTGCTCAGGGATGTCCTTAACCACACCGTCGACCTGATTGATCACGCTCGTGACTTCGCTCAGGACGTCTTCAGGTAAATCATTGGATTGTTTTTTGAGCTTCTCAATTTCTGCCTTGAGTCCATTAGCTATGTTTCCTGCGCTTTCAGTTACATTGCTGATGGATTTTTCCGTTTGAGATACAACATTTTCCAATTGATTCCCAAAGTCCTGGATTGTTTCCTCGACAGAACCGGTCAGTTGGTTGAGACTTTGACTGAATTCATGTTGCATGGAATCAAGACTGTTAGTTATTCCATCAGAAAGACTCGTGACACCATCCGTAATCTCCGAAACAACCTCATTTGCTGCTTTTGAGACATTCTTGGGCACATTCTGGATTTCTTCTGACAAACCAGATGCCAGGTTCTGTACTTCCTGAACGCTTTGGCTTGCGAATGATTTCACATCTGAAATGGCAGAATCAACCCCTGTCTTTATCTCGTTAGCTGCTGTCGTCAATTCCGATTTAATATGATTAACTTCTGTCTTGGCCTCGTTAACCATTTCGTTAATCTGGTTTTTTGTCTCTTTAACAGTCTTGCTAACATCGTCTTTGATGTTATCGACAGTTTCGGTGATTTCATCACTGATGTTGCCAATCTCTTTCTTAATGCCATTTATAGCATTGTCAGCTTCCTTGATGAGACTGTCTGCCCCAGTCTTCAACTCGTTGCCAAGCTTCTGAACTGTATTCTGTGCTTTTGTGAGCGTACTCTTAACGGTTTTCTTTGCATTGTTGGCTGCCTTATTTAGTTCGCCAATAGCTTCGTTGAATTCCGCCATTACTTTATCGACGGCTTCCTTAGCATCTTTTACAAGTTGCTGGCCTTTTTCAACCAAATCATTCTTGATGTCTGTGGCTTTATTCTTGACGGCATTGATCTTGTCTGTAGCTTCTTTCTTGAACTCATTAAACTTGTCCTTGCCTTCTTCAATAATATCTGTGACTTCATCCTTGATTTCATTAAACTTGTCCACAACCTCATTCTTTACATAGTTGATCTTAGTCTTGGCCTCATTAATGCTTTCCTTGGCCTCATCAACAATCTTTTTAACGTTCTGTTCCACGTTGTCCTTGACCTCATTGATTTCATTAATGGCTTGTTCGACTTTTTCCTTAACTTCGTCCTTTATCTCGTTAATCTGGGTCTTGACTTCTTCGACTTTCTCTTTGACTTCGTCTATTTTTTCTTCAACTTCTTTCTTGACATCTTCGACCTTCTCCTTAAAATCATTAGCCTTTTTCTGGGCCTCCTTGAAGAGTTTTTCTCCTTCTTTTGCAGCCTTGTTAATCTCTGACATGACCTTGTCAACTTCCTTGACGGCTTTATTAATAGTATCAGTCATGTCATCGGCCAACTGAGTGATTGGGCTAAGAATGGAGTCTTTCTGCTTTTCAAGGGCCGAAACAACGCTGTCAGTCTTTTTCGTCACATCATCAGCAAGCTTGGCAACTTTACTTGCCTCAGCCGTCAGTTTCTTCTTCGCATCTTCTTTTATCTTCTCAGCATATTTGGCTGTTTCAGCAGCCTTACCGGCCTTGTCTGCTGCATTTTCAGCTTTCTTTGCCGTCTTATCCTGTATGTCTTTCAGTTTTTGGGCTTCATCAGACAAAATAGAAGACATTGAGCTATACACCAGTTCCACCGTTTCTATCAGAATCTCACTCTTGGTGGCATTCAATGATGAAATCTCAAAGATCACAGGGTATGCATTATGGAAGCGCCATCCCTTGATGGGCTTGTCTCCCTCATTTAATACAACCTGCACCGTGTGAGGTTCGAACACCAAGCTGTAGATAGCCTTCTCGCACCATTGCACAAAAGAATCAGTCTGAGGAACAGAACCCTTCTTCAATACAAGATGAGGAAATTTGACAGCTTTAGGTAGTTTGTAAGAGGTGTTATTCACGCCTCCCTCCCAAATTTCTTCATATTGGATCTCTGAACGAATACCGGATGCTTCAGAAAAAGACAGTTCTTCATCTTTTGATGCGCCATCGAAACCTACCTTGAAATTATAGGCGGGTATCAAACTGTATTGTTGGTCTTCTTTCTTCTTATTTTCCACGCTGAGACACAGATATAAAATTCATTCAATGATGAATGGAGCAAGGAACCGGTACTTCAAAGCACAAAATCCCCTGACTCCATATCATAATAAATACTACTTCTTCGGACGTTCTACTGAAACGCTTTCTACTGCCAACTCAATGGACTCTAGTAGCACCTCATTAGCTGTAGAATTGTAGTTCGCATTGTCAATCTTAACCGGGAATGCATTCTGCAGTTTCCATGTGATGACAGGTTCGTGTTTCTCATCAAGCAGGCTTATTACCACATTGCGGCGTTCTGTGGTGTTAAGCTGAGCCTTGTTGAACCACTCAAAGAGTGCATTGTCCTTTGGCAGGGCACCACGCTTCAGGGTTATATTGCCATACTTCTTCAAGCCTGGCATCTTAATAAGAGCATACTCCTTGCTGTTGCCTGCACGGTACTCAATGACATTCTGTTCTGCAGAAAGGCCAGACACCTCAGAGAATGCGACAGACTCTTTGTCTTCATTACTCCATTTAACCTCGAAATGGAATGATGGTAATGGATAACTATTTTCTTCCATGGTTTATGATAAATTTAATTGTTATGACTCTTGAAGTTTATGAGAGAAACGGAGTATGATGAACTCTGCAGGACGAACAGCAGCCATTCCGATCTCAACAATCATCCGGCCCTCATTCACGTCATTCACATCCATCGTTGAATTCAAGCCGACATTAACATAGAAAGCCTGATTAGGAGTAGCTCCTGCGAGTCCCCCCGCTCTCCAGAGGTTTGTGAGGAAGTTTTCAATCTGACTCTTGACTTTGGTCCATGTGTTCTGATTGTTAGGAGCAAAGATGGCCCAGTCTGTTGACTTCTGTACACTCTCTTCCACGTAATTGAAGAGACGGCGTACAGGAATGTAGCGCCACTCGTTATCGTTACCGGCAAGTGTACGGGCACCCCATACTAAAACTCCCTTTCCGCTGAAAGCACGAATGGCATTCACAGATTTTCCTGTAGGATGAACATTCATGTTATCCTGTGTGTTGTTGTTAATGTTTCTGCTAAGACCCTTAACAGAAGCAATGCTAACATTGGCAGGAGCTTTCCACAAACCAGTATAGTTGTCAGTCTGAGCATATATGCCTGCAATAGCACCACTTGGGGGGACAATGGACTTTTGAACTGCCATTGCCTCTTCTTTCTCTGCATAACCTGGAATAAATGACTTGATGGCATTCTGAAGTGCTTTCTCAGCACTCTCATCATCAACTTTCTTTTCCTTATCCACGACGTTATCGCAATATTCTTCTATCTTAACATTCTTATTTTGGCTTTGCCATGCACGCAAGAAGCAAAGAATAGACTGGCGGTCGTCCTTAAACCATCCTTTAATTGCTTCTTTCAAACCATTATTATTTGAAGGAGCATCTGTTTCCACATTATTAGTTTTCGTTTTCTTATCGGCAATAGGATATTTAGACATCACCTCTCCAACAATTGTTGAGAAGTCAAAGCCTGAATAATTATAAGATGTATAGATGAATGGATAGTAAGTCGCGCCATAATTCAAGCCAACGGTTCCGATTTTTGAACGGAAATCATCAACACACTCATCAATACTTTTCGTATTGACATCTTTTACATCGAGAATAGCAAAACGGTCACCCAGTTCCTTACATTGCAGCAGCATTGCCTGCTGAACAGAAGCTAATTGTTCGGCATCAAGCAATGATGCAGCATCGGGTGTTACAAGCAGAGTTACCTCATCAATGTCTTTTAGAGCTGTAAAACCACTCTTCAGATCATCTGCTGATGGGGTTTTATCATACCCACCAACGGAAACCACATAGCAGGTGCCACCGCCGTTGTCAAAGAAAAGACGTAGACTGTCATAAGTGACAAACTTTTTTGATTTGTTCGCACCAGGTCCCTTGCCAAAATTATTCTCATATTCTATAATGGAAGTAATTTTAACAGGCACGATTCCTTCTGAGCCTGATTCCGTATATCCAACGAATCCAGGGATGGCAGTAGGGACATCTGCGACTGATTGGGGGAGTTTGGGGATTTCTTCCACGTAAACTCCAGGGGTTTTGTACGATGTTGCCATAATAAAAAATTTTAGTTAATGATAATATTAAAACTCAAATATGATTTCTGCTTTTATAGTAATCAGGGGAAATGAATCTAACCGCCGGTTTCCTTTTTTACAACCTTTTCATCTGCAAATATGTAGTCATCATTTTGCATGTACAGATGATGCTCATGATTAGGTTTTTCTTTTTGTTTATTCTCTTTCTTTGTATTCGGATGGGCTTCAACTTCAAAAACGAGATGTTCTTCGCTGATCTTGGGAACACTATCACCTGTTGACTGAGCGAAAGCAATCACCTTAACCTTATATATAACATATGGATAGAGTTTGCTTCCAATGGTCTGCCACAAAGAGTTGTTCTGATCAAAGGACAACGTTTCCATCTCAAAAATAAGCTTATCGAGATTAGGATATTTATTCCCATCGATATCGCCCTTGTTGTTTTCTTTTTTTTCAAACACATTTTTCTTCTGGAACTCTTCGATGACACGTGAAATCTGTTTCAGGGCCTCGTCGTAAGCAGAATGGTTTGAAGCAATCATCACATAGAGGTTCAAGAAGATTGTCGGATTAACCTTCTGGTAACCTTCCAGTTGGGCTTTGTCATCATATTGGGGAATAAAATGACGGTTGTTCTTTAGCGTCTTTTCTTCCTCGAAATAGAGCAACGTTACATAAACTCCTTCATCTTTTGTGTCATCCTTGGTAATAGCATCCAGATGAGTGCTGACATTGAGGCCGTTGAGAAAGACCTCTACCTTGTCTCTTATAAAGCTAAGTGCTGTGTAAAGTGCCATATCGTTGTTTATAATATTTAGGATTCATCTATGACTTTATCATAGTTTTTGCTCAATATGATGAGGGTATTTAAGGTGGGGTCGTTTAAAGAGTTAATCTGTTCATTTATCAGCTTTAACTCTTCTGTGTTTTCCGGCACCTCGTCTAAGGCAAATAACTCCAATAATGCCTTTACAGCTTCGGTATCATTGCTAGCGGCTCCTATACTATTGTCGAGATTAAATTCCTGGTCAGAAACTTGCTGCTTATACGATTCTTTCGGGGAAGTTTGGGTAATATTAGGTATCACATTGGATGTAATAGTATAAATATTATCATTGGGTTTACCGAGATTGTCTGTTATTCCATATGTTATTTTATTAAACAAATTTTCAAACTCTTTTATGTGGTCATCCACAAGATTTTTTTCTGAGTAGGCATTTTTTAAAGCCGTTTTCCAAGACTTACCTTCTTGAATCTGCATAATATACAAGATTTCTTTCTTTGGCGTAAGTATATTATTAATGTCACTATCAAATGATGCATTAATTATTTTTAATGACAAGTCTCTGTCTGATTTTATCTGTTTTAGATTATTAAAGAAACCCGTAATTTTTCCCTTTATGTTATTTTTGTCAAATGGAGGATTTTTAAAGGCATGGGCAATTTCTTGTAAAGCAGACCTGTTCACGTTATAGGTATCTGAGGCTTTTTTTACATATAAATCGGATAATTGATTACGGAACTCATCTCTATCCGTAGGATTAATAAGCTCCTCATAATTGGTGTGCATATCTTTATCGAATCTAAATTCGTCTTTCTTGTAATTCTTATAAACACTCCTTGCATGAAAGGCCGAGAAGATAGCGTTTACAATAAATTCTTCTGTCCAATTGAAATTCATGTCTTTTCCACTTATTAAACTGCTTGCTCCTGCTCCTGCAAAGTCGGCAATGACAGACGCGCCGGTGTTAGCAAATCCCACACCCAGAGATTTGATAACGGCATTGGCTCCTGGTTTTAGCAGGGAATTGGCTATTAATGGAATAAAATTTCCAGTGCCCCCTAGCACACCTCCAGCAACACCTCCAGACAATGCGCCATACGAGACATCAAATCCACTAAAGTCTTCCAACTTTTTTTCTGTAAGCCCAATATCAATTAACTGCACACCAGCGGAGGCTAAAGTTCCTCCGGCAGCTCCAGTGCCTACGCCAATCAACACACGAGCTCCTAGACCTAACGCTTTAGCCGTATTACCAACAATTGCAGCGGCACCAAGCCCTGGAATTAAACATAATGCAATGGAAGCAGCAATATCAATCCCAACCTGAGTCCAAAAAGCCTTCTGCTTAGTGTTCTTATCAAATTCTACCAGATTGTTTATATAGTTAGTAAATGAAGATTGGTAATTCTTAATAATAGATACTAACTTTTCTTTTTCATTAAGAAAATCTTTTAATGAATGATTTTTATAATAGTCACTGGTCGCATAGTATAAGAGAAGAGTTCCTAAAGATTCACAATATTTTATACAAGTGTACATAGACTCTGATAGCATTGTATAGGTATTTATCATGAAATCAAAATGGTCGTCACTAACCCATAGGTCATAAAAAAGGGATTCTTCATTATGATTTTGTATTTCTTGTAAGACCTTATCAAGACCTAATTTTAATTGCCAAAGAGGTATTCTGACATTGGAGCAATAGTTGGCCAAATCAAGAGTCTGATTCATTAGATATTGCTCAAATTCATAAGAAAAACGATTGTAACCTTCATCGATATCACATAACTCTTTCTGTCTTTTTTCAAAGATGGCGTGAAGATAATCTAAAGATGTGTCTAAATTTTGTATTTTTTCATCAAAGGCTGTCTTGTCTAAATTCTTTTCTTTATCTTCTGTATTCCGGTTGTGTAACTTCTGAGTCCTATCTTGCAATTTCTGTATTTCTTTTTTTATAGTCGTCAAATTAAAATCATCATAGAACAGAAGGATTGATGGATATGGCTCAAAAGGTAATATCACAGGAAATACTTTTTTAGCTATACCTTTATGTTTCTTATGTAACCTCTCGACAAAATTAGTTTGAGCATTATGATAGTTATATAAATTAGAAAGTCGCTGATAAAGATAACTTATGTTTTTCTTGACGTGCCTATTGCGAATCTTCGAAGTTAGGGTACTTTTATCATCAAAAAAGGACTCTTCTGAGGGTTTGAAGTCACTATCTTGAAAACCCGAGAGATTGTACGATGTGAAATCACTTTTGGAATCATCCATCTCCTCAGTAAAATCAAACTCATTCTTGGGCTTACGGCCAATCATATCACTTTGTTGAAGTGTATGAGTCAACTCATGAGCAATGAGATGTTGTCCCATTTTCGTGCCAGGAGAAAACTCGCCACGCCCTAAGAAAATGTCTTGACCATATGTAAAAGCTTTGGAATGGAGGTTGGTGTTCATCTCGGCAGCTTTGTTGTCAGTATGAATACGGACACCTGAGAAATCAGCACCAAAACTGCTCTCCATACGAGAGCGAAGAACATTAGGCAGAGGTTCTCCACAATGTGAACTCTTGATTTTAGATTCCATTTCTTCATCTATCTGAATACCGGAAGGATTGCTGGCACGACGAGAAATAAAATGACCAAGTGAAAAAACACGGGAGGGACGAGATTTTCCACCATCTGCACCTGCAGCAAAAGACAGATTCGTCACATAATCAGCCATAAGGTCAGCTTCTCGTTCATACATATCACCCGCTTCGGTGCAGTCGAGTTTAGGTTGAACAATTACTTGGCGTGATGAGAATGTCGGAATGTGAATGTTACTATCACTCTTCCTTGTTTCATCATTTTTCTTGTTATACTTCTTTTGTGCTCTAATAGTCGAAAAGGCTGTGCCCACAGTATGCTAAATTTTTCGGTTAGTATTATTTTCTCTTAGTCTGAAGGTAATTCTTCGCTCTTGTCTAGCATTTGCAATGACACCTTATTAACTTAGTTGCCGGCAAATATACAAATAAAAATTTAATAAAGCAAGCATTTTTCTATAAAAATATCTTTTTTTCCAATAGTGTCCTAAATAATTTTCAAAAAAGTGAAGGAAGTTGTTTTCACTAATTCAAAAAAGTATTATCTTAGTGTTCGTTCAAAACCAAAACTTCCTTCATTGCAAAGATAACACTTTTCGCTCAAGTAATCCAAAAATTACCGAAAGATTTAATCAAATCTCTGATTAAAAAGCATGGAACGGACAAATATTCCAAGGGTTTTAACACATGGAGTCACCTTGTGAGCATGATATTCTGTCAGTTCGCCGACTGCGTATCCCTGCGTGAAATAAGTAACGGTCTATACTCTGCCAATGGCAACCTGAATCATTTGGGTATTCTCCGCGCTCCCTCGAAGTCAAACATCGCTTATCAGAATGAGAAACGCTCCTGCGCATTCTTTCGCGAATGTTATTACAAGTTGCTGAATCATTTCGGACAGCAGGTTCGATTTTCGGGACGTAAGTTCCGTTTCAAGAATGCCGTCTATGCCCTTGATTCCACAATCATCACCCTTTGTGCCGAGGTGTACGATTGGGCGCACTACACCCATTCAAAGGGAGCCGTGAAACTGCACACGTTACTGAATTTCATGACGCTGCTTCCTGAATATGTGCATATTACGGATGGAAAGGTGGCAGATAATACTGCCGCAAGGCATGTAGAGGTAAAGCCCGGAAGTATCGTTGTGAGCGACCGAGGATACTTTGACACGCGCCTTCTGAACATTTGGGACAGCATAAAGGTGTTCTTTGTAGTCAGAGTCAGGGACAACCTGCTATATAAGCGAATTGAAGAGCGTGAATTGCCTGACAACGCTTACCAGGAAGTACTCATTGATGAGATAGTGATACTCAAAGGAAACGAAACAGTCGAACAATACCCCAAGCCCATACGGAGAATTGCCGTGTACAATGCAGAACACGGATTTACAATAGAACTACTCACCAACAATATGAAACTTTCCGCAGGAACAATTGCCGGATTGTACAAGGCAAGATGGGATATTGAGGTCTTCTTCCGAAACCTAAAGCAGAACTTTCATATAAAGAGTTTTGTCGGAACATCATCAAATGCCGTAGAGATACAGATGTGGACGGCACTCATCACCATATTGCTCTTTGCCGTGCTCAAACAGCAGGCAACATACAAATGGCACTTCTCGAATCTTGTTTCATCGCTAAGGCTCAACACATTTACGAAAATCGACCTGTATCAATGGATTAACAAGCCATTCACGCCACCGCCAGAGAACGAATTTGAAACATAGGGGGGTATGTGCTGTTTAACGTTGGAACAAAATATGTCAAATTATTACTGATGCGATAAAATCGCGTTAAGTTATACATTATCAAAAAGAGTGAGTTCTTTGACATATTGATTGAGACTGACAGATTCGCATGGCTTGGTGATGATTTCTCTGAGTGAAGTCTTCTCCAAGGCTGATATTCTTATCAGCGTGGCCACCTCGGTGATGGAATATGGACTTTTGTAGTCCGCCTTGATTCTGGCTATAATCAGATAAGCGATGATTGCTATCCACAAATGGGTGCGCACGGCATTCTCGGAGTATCCCCACAGGGTCTTCACTACAATGTTCTGCTTGACCCATTTGAAGAAAACTTCAATATCCCATCTGTGTCTGTACAGGCAAGCCACTTCCAATGCGCTGATTTCGAAGTTGTTCGTAATGAATACGATTTCTTCTTCGGCTTCTTCATCATAGATGCAGACTGCGCGTATCGGCTCTGGATAGAGGGCAACCGTCTTGGTGGTCAGGCGAATGGTGAAAATCACCTATGATACCACCTTCCACATCGGAAGCGCTCAGTTTCCTGTGTCCTAAGACTTCATATTTCATGTTCTCCTTCGGACGGCTTACCCAGTAAGCACCTGCCAAGTGGAAACGGAACAGTGCGTCGAAGTCGACATAAGCCTTGTCCATCATATAGAAGGCGAAAGGCTCAGGTTCGAGGACATCCAGTTCGTTGCTGTCATGCCATCTGCCATTGGTTATATGAATGTTGGCAGGAATGCTGCCTCGCAGATCCAGCAGCGTATGTATCTTCACAGCACCCCGGCTGTATTTCCCCAAGGCCCATGTAGCCAGTTTTATACTGGTGGAGATGGTTGTGGAATCAAGTGCATAGAGGACATTGTCGACGGTTATCTCTGGAATAGAAGTCTTTGCATACAACGGCCTTACAACGCTGATGAGATATGTTCCCAATTCCTCGTATATGCGATAGTCCCGCTTCTCGTTGGCACGGGAGAGTGACGACTGGTTGACGGTATTTCGAAAACCAATGTGATAGAGAATCGGTTTATGTGCTTCGAGGCACATGCATACGCGAGTTCGGGATAATTTTAGCATGAAAAGAGTTCCAACTGCCTTGATTTTTCCACATATACAGGCAGTGCCTCCGGCTTATTCTCAAAAAAACAATATGCCGTAAGTGCAGAACATAGATTCATGATAAAGTTATGTATGGAACGGTGTCGTGAATGTACAAGGTTTGCTTTGTTCTTTAGAAGTTCATTAATGCATTCGATGATATATCTTTTTCTCAGCATAATCTTGTCCCATATAGGCATAAGTTTATTCTTCATTCTTGCTTTAAGTCCATGCACAAGTTGAATACCTTGACTGAACAGATTCTCGAAGAGTTCCTGCTTGATGTAGCCTCTGTCAGCAAAAACCTTTCCGTAGAGAACCTTTGCAAATACCGTCCACACTCTACTATCCCTGTCATCTACGTTTGCTCCTGTAAGACAGAATGTTATCACTTCACCGGAATCATTGCAAAGCAGATGCAGTTTGAATCCAGGGCACCAACCCATGGTACCCTTTCCGTTCTTGGCGAACCCTGCAAAGACCTTGTTAAAGTACCGTCTTACATTGTGACATACAGGAATCATCGTACTGTCAACGAACGTTATACCTGTACATTTGCCGAAGGCATGGAGTTTCATGAACAACATCATCTTAAAGAACACACGGGGCATGAGTTCTACAAAACGATTATAGGAGACGGCTGCAGGGAATTCATGCCTGAGCCACCCACGGATACAGTTCCGGTAATACTCCTTGAAATTACGATATGTACCGAAATGATAGCATACAAGGATGGTCATAATTTCACTTTCAGAAAGCCTTCCCTTACGATTCCTAAAACGTTTTCCATTGCTATTATAGGAAGGTAAACATAGGTTTTTACTCAGTTCAACATTCAAATTCTTGTCAAACTCATCAATAATACAGAAAATTTCTATAACTTTGTCTTTGGTAATCATCGCTTGGTTGTTTTGTAAGTTATTGATTTACAACCATAAAGTTACAAAAAACTAACGAGATTACCAACTTTTATAGAGACTTTCTTAACCCGAACTCGCGTATTTTTATAGTCTTTTTTTTAGCTCGTACATATCAACAGAGTTGATACCTCCGATACAGAGCGATAGAAGAGCTACGTCTCTACTAAGCTCTGGCAAGGAAGAAATCATCTAATATTTTAGTTTTGGGAAGAGGTCTATTAAAGAACTCACGGCACGCTTCGGCACTAATAGCTTTCTGAACGGAATTATCCGATTTTGGGATAGATATTTTTGAGCCAAGGGTTAAACTTAATTCGGGTTACACCTCTTTCTTCGTCATTCAAATCTGCAATAGCAGCTTTGAAGATTTGACGGATGTTCGTAGGGTACATTTCTTTTGCTCGGCTTGTTTGAGACAAACTTTCAATCCTCTTTTTAAGAATGGTAGAAGTCAAAAGGCTAAACATAAGTCGATTCGTTCCTATGTAGCGTTCAAGATGTGATACTGCGAGCTTGTAGTTTTTGGCGGTTCTATGGCGACTTTCCTTTTCCATTTTATCAATGAACGATTTTGCATACTCGCTAAAACAAACTTCTTCATCTGTCTTCTGCAAATAATCCAAGACATCCTTGACATCCCAAAGAGAAACGTCAGTTCTATTCAGCCGGTCAGTGTACTGGCGAATGAGCATCGAACAATACTCGTTGACCATCGGGTCGGTCAATTCACCTTTACTATCAATGTGTGCCGCATCAATGATTTTATTCGTCTTGATGTAGCCCGGCTTTCTGTTGTGAACAATGCGAATGTACACGGAAAAGAAGCCGTCTGTACATGGTTTTCGCACCACTGCTTTTAATGTAATCATATACAATTATTTAATGAGTTAAAACTTGGTGTAAGCAGGTGTAAGCAAAGGTACCTTTTGGTGTAAGCAGAGAGTAAGCAAATACGTTCATTTGGCTCATTTTTTGCGGTCAAATACACGAACCGCCCAAGCGCAAATCAGGCTGTAAATACTGCTATTGCAGTGATTTACAACCTGATATTAGTATTTATTTACTTTGAGTATTATTCCTCTATTGCTGCCTGTGCTGCTGCCAAACGTGCTATTGGAACTCGGAATGGAGAGCATGAAGCATAATCCATACCTATCTTTGCACAGAACTTAACTGAACTTGGCTCACCGCCGTGCTCGCCACAAATACCGCAACGGAGTCCCGGACGAGCATCACGTCCTTCCTTAACAGCATATTTTATCAGTCTGCCCACACCCTCTTGGTCGAGAACTTGGAACGGGTCAACCTTCAAAATTTTCTTGTCAAGATATACTGGCAAGAAAGAAGCAATGTCATCACGGCTGTAACCGAAGGTCATCTGAGTCAGGTCGTTTGTACCGAATGAGAAATACTGTGCCTCTTTTGCAATCAGGTCGGCTGTCAATGCTGCACGCGGTATCTCAATCATTGTACCAACCTCATATTCAACCTCAATACCATATTCTGCGAACACTTGCTTAGCTGTTGCATATATAATATCTTTCTGTTGTTTCAACTCGTGATAAGTACCAATCAGGGGAACCATTATTTCCGGCATAGGATTCTTGCCTTCCTTCTTCAACTCGCATGCAGCACCAAGGATTGCACGTGTCTGCATTGCTGTGATTTCAGGGAAAGTAATCCCCAAACGACATCCACGGTGACCGAGCATTGGGTTGTTCTCTGCCAAAGAGTCTACACGATGCTTGATAGTGGTAATGTCAACACCCATTTCTTTCGCCATAATCTCCTGACCTGCATTATCATGCGGAACGAATTCATGGAGTGGTGGGTCAAGAAGACGTATATTAACAGGCAGACCGTCCATTGCCTCAAGAATGCCCTTGAAATCTGCCTTTTGATATGGCAATAACTTAGCCAAAGCCTTCTCGCGACCTTCCACGTTTTCAGAAAGAATCATCTCGCGCATTGCGATAATCTTCTTATCTTCAAAGAACATGTGCTCAGTACGTGTAAGACCGATACCCTGTGCGCCGAACTCACGTGCCACTCGTGCATCATGCGGAGTATCTGCATTTGTACGAACCAGCAACTTTGTATATTTGTTACAAAGATCCATCAGTTCTTTGAAGTCGCCTGAAAGTTCTGCAGCCTTTGTCGGAACCTCGCCTGCATAAACCTGACCGGTAGAACCATTCAGCGAAATATATTCACCCTCTTTATAAACGACACCATCAATTTCAACAGTCTTTGACTTGTAGTCAACATTTATACCACCTGCACCAGAAACGCAGCATTTACCCATACCACGTGCAACGACAGCAGCGTGTGATGTCATACCACCACGTGCAGTAAGGATACCTTCGGCAGCAGCCATACCGGCCAAATCCTCCGGAGATGTCTCTACACGTACCATCACAACTTTGCGACCATCCTCATGCCAAGCCTTTGCGTCGTCAGCATGGAAAACAATCTGTCCGCAAGCAGCACCAGGAGAAGCAGGAAGTCCCTGTGTGATCACCTTGGCATTCATAAGAGCCTTCTTATCAAATACCGGGTGGAGCAGTTCATCGAGTTTCTGTGGCTCACAACGCATAATGGCGGTCTTCTCATCAATCATACCTTCATGCAGAAGGTCGATAGCGATTTTCACCATTGCAGTACCTGTGCGCTTACCATTACGTGTCTGTAGGAACCAAAGTTTACCTTCTTGTACTGTAAACTCCATATCCTGCATATCATGATAGTGTTGTTCAAGTTTATTCTGCAACTCATCAAGTTCTTTGTATATCTCAGGCATTGTCTCCTCCATTGAAGGATAGTTAGCCACGCGTTCCTCTTCAGAAACACCGGCACGCTCTGCCCAACGTTGCGAACCAATCTTTGTAATCTGCTGCGGTGTGCGAATACCGGCAACAACGTCCTCACCCTGTGCATTAACAAGATACTCACCATTAAACAGATTCTCGCCATTTCCGGCATCACGACTGAAGCAAACTCCTGTTGCTGAAGTTTCGCCCATGTTTCCGAATACCATTGCCATAACCGATACGGCTGTACCCCACTCGTCAGGAATACCCTCCATCTTGCGGTAAAGAATAGCACGTTCGTTCATCCAACTGCGGAACACAGCACATACTGCTCCCCACAATTGCTCTATCGGGTCGTCTGGGAAATCCTTACCTGTGCGCTCCTTAATAGCCTCCTTGAACAGTCTTACGAGGTCTTTCAGTTCCTCTACGCTCATATCCTTATCAAGTGTTATGCCACGGCGTTCTTTCACCTTTTCTATAATTTCCTCAAACGGATCTCTGTCTTCTTTGTTTACCGGCTTCATCTCAAGCACCACATCACCGTACATCTGAACGAATCGGCGATATGAATCATAAACGAAGTGCGGGTTGCCGGTTTTCTTTGTCATTCCCTCTGCTACCTCATCATTGAGACCAAGGTTAAGAATGGTGTCCATCATACCAGGCATTGAAGCACGTGCACCAGAACGAACACTGACAAGTAGCGGATTCTGTGCGTCTCCGAACTTAGAGTTCATCAGTGTCTCTATGTTCTTAACTGCAGCCATAACCTCATCATTAAGCAGGCTTATAATTTTCTCCTGACCTACCTCATAATATTCGTTACAACAGTCTGTCGTGATTGTAAAACCTGGAGGAACCGGCACTCCAATAAGATTCATTTCTGCAAGATTTGCTCCCTTGCCACCGAGTCTCTCTCTCATCGTTGCATTACCCTCGGCTTTACCATTGCCGAACAGGTAAACTCTTTTTTCACTCATAAATATTCTTTTGATTTTTCTTTGGTGTATTATTTCTTCTGCAAAAATAATAATTTAAAATAAATCACGCAAGAAAAACACAATAAAATCGCAAACCACACCTTATATTTCCTCTTTTTATAGATACTATAACGATTTTTTTAATAAATCATCCCAAATATATCTTCCAAAATAAGAAAGTATTTACGAATGATTAACGGCAATTCTTGCTCAAAATATTTTACGAGAACGGATGTAAATTTGTACATAATAATTAGAATAAACAGTGGATATAAATAATTATGTTTCCCATAATTGAATTTGTACGAGAAAATATTTGTTATTACAAAAAACTTTTTTACCTTTGCCAATAATAATCAATAAAAGAAACGATATGGCCGACGAATGTCATGGTATATAACAAGATATATTTTATGGCACAGTCTTCGTTTTAACGGAATATTACCTATTTATAACTTTTGTTCAACAGGATTTATTCGATTATGAAGAAAACAAATATAACAACATTCCTTATTATCATCACAGCAATTATGTGTGGTGCACTGCATTCACAGGCACAAACCAAAGAAGCATATGCCGTAAAAAACGATTCTACTTTAACTTTCTATTATGACACACATCGGACATCACGCAACGGAATCAAATATGACATGCCCGCTGCTTCTGATGACGCACCGGTTTGGACAGGCTCGGGTATGTGTTATAACACCGATATTAAAAGAGCAGTATTCGATGTATCGTTCAAAGAATTCCGTCTTACTAGTACATACGATTGGTTTGCATATTGCTCAACCTTGAAAGAAATTATAGGAATGGAATATCTAAATACGGAGGATGTAAGCGATATGAGTAAAATGTTCTCCGGCTGTTTTTCATTGACATCAATAGACCTTTCCAATTTCAACACGAAGAAAGTTACAGATATGAGCGAGATGTTCTATTGTTGTGAAGCACTAACATCACTTGATGTATCTAGTTTCAATACGGAGAACGTAACATCTATGTATGGAATGTTCAACAGTTGCAATGCTTTAAAAGCACTAAATCTTTCAAACTTCAATACAGGAAAAGTGACCAATATGAATGCTATGTTCTACTGCTGCTATTCCTTAAAGGAACTAAACCTATCGAATTTCAACACAGAGAATGTAACATCAATGGATGGTATGTTTTATAGGTGCAATACTTTAACGACATTAAATCTATCGAATTTCAATACAGAGAAAGTAACAAACACAAAATCCATGTTTTATGATTGCAAATCTCTGACCTCACTAAATCTATCGAATTTTAATATTAATAAAGCGAGGGAAATGGGATACATGTTTGATAGATGCAAAGAACTTACCACAATATTCTGTGATTATACTTGGATATGCGAAACCTCGGCAGAGATGTTCGGTAGTTGTACAAAACTTATTGGTACTGTACCGTTTGATGACAACTATACCGATGTATCAATGGCTAATCCAGACAAAGGATATTTCACGAAGGTCTATAAACAAGCATATGCTGTAGAAGAAGGGACAATACTAACATTCTACTACGACACAAAGCAGTCGTCTAGAACAGGTACGACATATAGTATACCCACCTCTTCTGATGAGAAACCAGCTTGGGCAGGAACAACAAATAAAAAAAACACCGTGATTACCAAAGCCGTATTCGACGAATCTTTCAAGACTTTATGTCTTACGGGTACATACAGTTGGTTTGCATATTGCACAGCCTTAAAAGAAATTGTGGGGATGGAATATCTAAATACGGAGAATGTAAGCGACATGAGCGAGATGTTCTCCGACTGTTCTTCATTGACATCAATAAACCTGTCGGAATTCAATACAGGGAAAACAACCAACATGAATTCTATGTTCAAAAATTGCAAGAATATAAATACAATATATTGTAATGACACATGGATATGTAACAAATCTGAAATGATGTTCAGCGGTTGCACCAAACTTGTTGGTGCAGTACCATACAATGCAAGTAATATTGATGTTACAATGGCTAATCCGAATAACGGATATTTCACAAAAACAAGACAGGCCTATGCCGTGGAAGATGGTTCTACATTAACATTCTACTACGACACCCGGCGGGCATCGCGAAGCGGAACAATATATGAAATGCCGGAAAAGCCGAATATAAAACCGGGTTGGACCGGAACAAGCGAGAATTGTAACTCCCGAATCAATAAAGCCGTATTCGATGAATCGTTTAAGGATTTTCGTCTATCAAGTACATTCTATTGGTTTGCATGGTGTTTAACCTTGACAGAGATCGTAGGGATGGAAAATCTAAATACCGAGGATGTTACAAACATGAGAAATATGTTCTCAAATTGCTCGAAACTTAATTCTCTCGACCTATCGAATTTCAACACTAAGAAAGTGACAGATATGAGCGAGATGTTCAACCATTGTTCAAGACTTAACTCGCTCGACCTATCAAATTTCAATACAGAAAATGTTACTGATATGAACAAGATGTTTTTGTATTGCAGATCCCTTACTTCTATCAACTTATCAAGTTTCAATACTGCAAATGTGAGCGACATGAGTTATATGTTTTGCGGTTGTAGTGCCTTGAAATCACTTGATTTATCAACTTTCCGCACAGAGAAAGTGAACAATATATGTGGAATGTTCATAGATTGCCAATCTTTGACATCATTAGACCTTTCAAAATTCAATACAGAGAAAGTAACCAATATGAGATATTTGTTCAACAATTGTAAATTCTTAACATCACTCGACATCTCGAATTTCAATACAGAAAAAGTCATAGATATGAGTGCGATATTCTGCAATTGCATGTCACTTACCTCACTTAACATCTCGAATTTCAATACAGAAAATGTTATAGATATGAGTTCGATGTTCAGCAATTGTCGGTCTCTAAAATCACTTGACATATCAAAATTAAATACGCATAAAGTGATTTATATGGATGCCATGTTCTCAGATTGTTCATCCCTTACATCACTTGACTTATCAAATTTCAAAACAGATAATGTAATCGACATGGGTGGGATGTTCTTAAACTGTAAATCCATTACATCTCTCGACCTATCAAAATTTAATACGCAAAAAGTTACAGAGATGAGAAATATGTTCAGCAAATGCCTTTCACTTATTTCGCTCAACCTATCAAACTTAAATACCGAAAAAGTGACCAATACTTTCGGCATGTTCTCAGAATGTAAATCTCTGACATCACTCGACCTATCGAGTTTCAATACTCATGAAGTAACTGATATGGAAGGAATGTTTTACGAATGCAATGCATTAACTACAATATACTGCAACGATACATGGAAATGTGAACTTTCAAGTAATATGTTCAATGGTTGTACAAAACTTGTCGGTGCTATACCGTACGACGAAAATAAGACAGATGCAACAATGGCTAATCCAGATACTGGATATTTCACAAGTAATGCCCCAAGTGGAGTAGAAACAGGCACAGAAGAAAATGTTACGATAACAGAAATATATACAGCCCACGGACAACGGATACCTGAACCGCAACGAGGACTGAACATCCTGCGGATGAGCAACGGAATGATACGCAAAGTAATAAAAAAATGATATAAACTAACGTGAATCTGTCTGATTTATACGCAAATGGTACGTAAATAATTGGGACAGGTATGCTTTACCATCGAATTAGAGCGATTTATAGTTATAAAAATGGTGCGAAATGTTTGACAATTAAACATTTTTAATTATCTTTGCCAACAATTAGCGAGACAGGTTTATAAGCATAACAGAATAGACCGTAACAACGCTTATGTAAAAGAATGACAAGGAAAAAGAAACCATTACCATTACTTGAGAATATAACAATCACAGACTGTGCTGCCGAAGGGAAAGCACTTGCAAGGATAGACGACTTGGTGGTATTCGTACCATTTTGCGTACCCGGTGACGTGGTTGACATACAATTGAGAAAGAAAAAGCATAGTTATGCCGAAGGAGAGGTCGTGAGATTCGTGAAGAAGAGCGATGTTCGACAAGAAGCGATGTGCCAACATTTCGGCATATGCGGTGGCTGCAAGTGGCAGACGCTACCCTACCACGAACAAATCAAGATGAAGCAAAAGCAAGTGAGCGACCAACTGCGCCGCATAGGTAAAATAGAGATCCCGGAGATAACTCCGATATTAGGAAGTAAACATGCACGAGAATATCGCAACAAACTGGAGTTCGGATGCTCAAACAAGAGGTGGAGAACATGGGAGGAGATGAAAGAAACAGCCCTTGCAGAGCCGAACAAACCGGAGGGCGCAATAGGTTTCCATATCACAGGTGCTTTCGACAAGATTTTGCCAATAGAGAATTGTCATCTTATGCACCCTCTAAACAACGAGATACGTAACTCCATACGCGATTTTGCATACGCTACGGGCATGACTTTCTATGACCTTAGACAACAGCACGGACTGTTGAGAGGTATCATGATAAGAAACTCAAACACAGGAGAATGGATGGTAATGGTGCAGTTTCACTTTGAAGAACAAGACGACGAACAACGTGCAATGACTCTGATGCAACACATCGCCGAAACATTCCCTCAGGTGACATCATTGCTATGGGTAGATAACCAGAAATGCAACGACACTTTCAACGACCTAAACCTCAATCTTTTCAAAGGCAATGACCACATATTTGAACTTATGGAAAACCTAAAGTTTAAGGTTGGCGCAAAGAGTTTCTACCAGACAAATACCGAACAGGCATACGAACTATACAAAGTCGCAAGAAACTTTGCCTTTGCCGATACCGACGATGGCAAGCCATTGGTCTATGACCTATACACCGGCACCGGCACGATAGCAAATTTCGTAGCGCACCATGCACGCAAGGTTATCGGTATAGAATATGTTCCGGAGGCTATAGAAGACGCAAAGGTGAATTCTGAAATAAACGGTATCAACAACACCTTGTTTTATGCCGGAGACATGAAAGATATCCTGAACGAAGACTTCATAAACGAGCACGGCAAGCCCGACATTATCATTACCGACCCACCACGTGCAGGCATGCACCCCGATGTGGTGGAAACGATTATCAAGGCGCAGCCGAAAGTGATTGTATATGTAAGTTGCAACCCTGCGACACAGGCACGCGATCTGCAACTACTCGACAACGACTACTACGTGACCGATGTTCAGCCGGTGGACATGTTCCCACATACACCACACGTGGAGAATGTCGTAAGACTGGTAAGGAGACATAGATAAATAAAACATATTTTTATTAACTATCAAAAAATCAAAACTATGAGAAAGTTATTTTTAGCATTAGCATTGCTACTTATTTCGGTATCGACAGTAAGTGCACAAGAAAAACAACAACTTTTCAGCCCGATTAAGTTCAACGGATATTTCATAGGATATTACCGATACAATGGGCAGAAAGAGAACGTTAGCAACGGCTTTGATTTCCGCCTACTACGTGTAATAGCAAGTGGAAGAATTCTCGAAGATTTTGAATGGAGATTCCAAGCACAGGTTACGGGTAACACTGAGACACTGGGCAAGTCGCCACGAATGATTGACATGAGTCTGGAATGGCAACGCTTCCCCGAGTTCAGGGTAAAGTTGGGACAGTATAAGATACCTTTCACGTTTGAAAACCCAGAGCATCCGCTATATATCGGCTTCATGGATAACGCACAAGCCATCTGTAAACTCTCACAATACACCGACCGAACGGGTATTCACAGCAGCAACGGTTGCGATGTAGGTTTACAGATTCAAGGTGACCTATTCCCCAATGCCGATGGTCATCGCCTGCTACATTATCAAATAGGAGTATTCAACGGTCAGGGTATTAACACACCGGACGTTGGCAATCAGAAAGACATCATTGGCGGTGCATGGGTTTCACCGACACCGGGGCTGCGAATCGGAGCATTCGGATGGACCGGTTCTTATGCACGCAAGAGTGGTGCCCTATTTGCAAAAGTGGATCGCCGACGTTATGCTTTATCAGCAGAATACGATCATGACGATTGGGTGTTCCGCTCAGAGTATATCCACTCCACCGGAGGCAAGTTCAATACCGTAGTCAACAAGGACGGCAGTGCCGGCGACCTTACCATCAACGAGGCCGCAGGTAACAAGGCAGATGGATTCTATGTTATGGCAAGTGCACCAATAGTCAAACAGAAAGCGAACATAAAAGCACGCTACGACGTTTACCGCGACCGCGCCGACATGGCATCATCAAGAACAATGTATGAGATAGAAGCAAACTACATGTTCACTAAAAACATAACATTTTCTTTGGAATATGCTTTTGTAAACGACCGCAACATCCCAAATCCCGACAATCACAACTACAGCATTCTGGAGGCACGTATGGGAGTTTGTTTCTGAGAATACTAACGATTAATTAAAATTAAAGAGTATGATTCCTAACGTATTTTGGCTCGTTCCGATAGCATCGGTCGCAGCCCTTGTTATGGCTTGGTACTTCTTCCGCCAGATGATGAAAGAAGAAGAGGGTACACCACGAATGATTGAGATAGCGGAGTATGTGCGCAGTGGCGCAATGGCTTATCTGAGACAGCAATACAAAGTTGTGCTGATTGTGTTCATCGTATTGGCATTGATATTCGCATTCATGGCCTATGTACTGAAAGTTCAGAACGAATGGGTTCCTTTCGCTTTCCTTACCGGAGGACTTTTCTCCGGACTTGCAGGCTTCTTCGGAATGAAGACAGCCACATACGCCAGTGCCCGCACGGCCAATGCCGCCAGAAAGAGTCTTGATGGCGGACTACGTATAGCCTTCCGTTCCGGTGCCGTAATGGGACTGGTCGTTGTAGGTCTCGGATTGCTCGACATCGCCATTTGGTTTCTCATTCTCAACGCTTTCTATCAAGGCGAGAACACTGCACTGATAACGATAACGACAACCATGCTCACATTCGGAATGGGAGCATCTACACAAGCCCTGTTTGCCAGAGTGGGCGGAGGAATATATACCAAGGCTGCCGACGTGGGAGCCGACCTCGTGGGAAAAGTAGAAGCAAACATACCCGAAGACGACCCACGCAATCCTGCCACAATAGCCGATAACGTTGGCGACAACGTCGGCGATGTAGCCGGAATGGGTGCCGACCTTTACGAAAGTTACTGCGGAAGCATCCTTTCCACTGCTGCACTCGGAGCAACAGCATTCGCAATAAACAGTGATATGCAACTGCGCGCCGTAATAGCGCCGATGATTATTGCTGCCGCCGGCGTGTTTTTGTCGCTCATAGGAATATTCCTCGTGCGCACCAAGGAGGGAGCAACGATGAAAGACCTGCTCCACTCACTTGGTCTGGGCACCAACATTTCGGCCTTGCTCATTGCCTTTGCCTCATTTGCAATACTCTATTTGCTGAAGCTCGACAACTGGATAGGCATATCATTCTCTGTCGTAACAGGTCTTGCAGCAGGAGTAATAATTGGTCAGGCAACAGAATATTACACATCACATAGTTACAAACCCACACAGGGCATTTCAGAAGCATCGCAGACCGGCTCGGCTACAGTTATTATAAAAGGTATCGGAACTGGTATGATTTCAACCATGATACCGGTTGTTACCATTTCGGTGGCCATAATGTTGAGTTATCTCTGTGCCAACGGATTTGATATGTCAATGAGTGCCGAGAGCATTTCGAGAGGACTTTACGGAATAGGTATTGCCGCAGTGGGAATGTTGTCAACGCTTGGCATAACACTTGCCACCGATGCTTACGGTCCGATAGCCGACAACGCCGGAGGTAATGCAGAGATGAGCGAACTCGGAGAAGAGGTGCGCCATCGTACAGATGCACTCGATGCACTCGGCAACACAACCGCCGCCACAGGCAAAGGATTTGCCATAGGTTCTGCAGCACTCACCGCATTGGCTCTGCTGGCATCGTATATAGAGGAGATAAAGATTGCAATGGCACGTGCCGTTGAGCACGGAGCAGTTTATATTGACTCACTCGGTAACAAGTTCGACCCTTCAACGGCTAACATGAACGACTTCATGCAATTCTTCCAAGTAACGCTAATCAATCCGAAAGTACTTGTAGGAGCGTTCATCGGGGCAATGGCCGCATTCCTCTTCTCAGGAATAACAATGGGAGCCGTGGGGCGTGCAGCAGGCAGCATGGTTGACGAAGTGCGCCGTCAGTTCCGCGAAATAAAAGGCATTCTTGAAGGCAAAGCGACACCCGACTATGGTCGTTGCGTGGAGATTTCTACACGTTCGGCACAGCGCGAGATGATATTCCCATCACTGCTCGCCATAGCAATACCGGTGATAGTGGGTTGCGTGCTTGGCGTTGCGGGCGTACTCGGACTGCTTGTTGGCGGTCTTGCAGCAGGATTTACGCTGGCCATATTCATGGCAAATGCCGGAGGTGCATGGGACAATGCCAAGAAAATGGTTGAAGAGGGTCATTTCGGAGGCAAAGGCTCCGACTGTCATAAGGCCACAATCGTGGGCGATACGGTAGGCGACCCATTCAAGGACACGAGCGGCCCGGCACTTAACATCCTTATAAAACTAATGTCTATGGTGAGTATCGTAATGGCCGGACTGACCGTTGCGTGCATCATCTGACAAATATGAACTTAACGTAATGAAAACAGAAGAAAAGAACATACGACAGGAAAATACCGAACATTCCGAACACAGGCATCATCATCGCTCCGACCATCATCACAAGCATCGTGGAAAAGAGCATTTTGATGAGAGCGAAAAGTTCAAACGTAAAAATATCTCGGCTACAAAACGCCGCAAGATTATTGAGAAAGTATTGTTCTGGCTGATGTGTTTCATTGCCTTAATCGTCACTCTGCTTGTAATCTACATCTATTGCATAGACAACTGATTGGTATTTCGCCCTGCACTTCATCATGGCACTGAATGCAATTTGGGCGAAATTGGAAAGCAAAACAGGTGAAATTGATTTGCAAATTGGGCGAAATTGGTCGGCAATTTCGCCCAATTTGTTTTTTATGTATTTATCAATCAAATGACGACAAACATTATATTACTTTGACGAACGGATTTTCCAAAGGAGATACGCGCAACATATAGTTCACGTCATGGTCTATGTGCATCAGACGTACGGCGGCCGGTTCTTCCGGAGTAAGTGCCAAAGCCACATGTCCCATTGTACGTCTCAAGTTTATCTCCACACAAGGATGTAGAAGAAAACCATCAGCGGAGCCCTCTTTTGCAACCACCATCATGTCAACACCGAACGGTCCATGATAATTGCCTTTGAACAAATCAGCAAAATACCGGCATATTCTCAACTGCACTTCAAGTAAAAGTTGAGACGGAAGATAACGTTTCAGCAGTTCCATTTTTTCACTCTCGCAGGCCAGCAGGTTTCCGGTGTAAGCACCGTTATGCGTCCTGAAAAGCGACAAACCACGGTATTGCACACTTCCATCGAGCATTACCTCGAACTCCATTCCGAAATCCTTGACCTTATTATAAAAAGGCTCAACCATAACACATCCCTGCTCATAGATTACATTTTTGATAAATCCGGAAACAGATGGAGTGATTTGCTGCATCACGTAGCGCACTCCCCTTCCGCTGCTACTCCATGGTGCTTTTACCATGATATGGCCTTTCTCTAACATCAATTTCTCTATTTGCTCCACCTTGTTTGCGGAAAACGCCTCCCCACAGGTGACATCTTCGATACCTTCACGCAACACTCGCAGTGCGCGTTGGGTCTGACCACGGTTAGAAAGCAACCTTATGTGTTCAAGAACATTATCAGACGGCAAAGACTCGGAACGTATGCCAATATCTAAAAGGCGTGTCATAATGGAATTATCCCATCCCCACGGCTTTACCGAGTCGAAACAAACACCACGAATGTCGGAGTCAGAAACAAAGCAAACTTCAGACTTTCTTTCCTTGAACCGAGTTGCAGCCTTTACCGCAAAAGCAACATCGTCAACGAGAACCATATCACCATCGTTTGCCCATAACGCAGGAATCCAACCCAAATTCATGCGGAGTTCTTGCGCAGCATGCGGAGGAGTGAAACGACTCCTGTTGCATGCGAGAGCGATGTCATGTTCGGGATTAAATATATGTAAATTCATCTTTTAACCTTAATTTTACCAATTTGGGTGCAAATTTAATAAAAAAGCATCATATTTTGTCATCTACACTTTGCAAATTAATATTTTATTATTAATTTTGCACCCCGAAAACAAACTATATTAAATAAATGGAAGCATTCTTTCGCACACACAGTTATCTTGTGGAACATGTTAATGCCCCGGTTAGAAGACAATTAATGGACGAAATAAACTGGGACGACCGCATGATTGGCATCAAGGGAACGCGTGGTGTGGGCAAAACGACTTTCCTACTGCAATATGCAAAGGAGTATTTCGGGACATACGACCGTAAGTGTCTGTACGTCAATATGAATAACTTCTTTTTCCAAGGTAACGGCATAGCCGACTTCGCACATGAGTTCTACAACAACGGAGGTAAAGTATTGCTGATAGACCAAGTGTTCAAAGAAACCGACTGGAGCAAGCAACTGCGAAGATGCTATGATGAAATTCCGGGATTGAAAATTGTGTTCACCGGTTCGAGCGTGATGCGACTGAAAGAAGAAAACCCGGAACTCAATGGCATTGTCAAGAGTTACGACTTAAGAGGATTCTCGTTTCGGGAGTTTCTTAACTTACAGACCGGAAACAACATACAACCTTACACTCTCGAAGACATTTTGCAGAATCATGAGCGTATTGTCAGACAGATATTACCGAAAGTGTCTCCCATAAAATATTTTCAGGATTACATACATCACGGATATTACCCGTTCTTCCTTGAACATAGGAATTATTCTGAAAACCTGCTCAAGACAATGAATATGATGACAGAGGTCGATATTCTTCTGATAAAACAGATAGACTTAAAATATCTTACAAAGATAAAGAAACTGTTCTATCAACTCGCATTGGCAGGTCCCACGGCTCCTAACATAAGTTTGCTCGCACACGAAATAAAGACGAGCAGAGCCACCGTGATGAATTATATAAAGTATCTCGCGGATGCCAGACTTCTGAATATGATTTATAATCCGGGACAAACGTTCCCAAAGAAACCGTCAAAGATAATGGTGAACAACTCTAACCTGATGTATGCCATTTATCCAATAAAGGTTGAGAAACAAGATGTCATGGAAACATTCTTCGTCAATTCGCTATCGAAAGACCATGTTGTTAACGATGGGAAGAAACAAGGCCAATATATAATAGACGGAAAGCGAAAGTTCCGCGTCTGTGATGCAACGAAATGCAACAATATGCGAATCAACAGCGATACTGTTTATGCAAGATATAATACCGAAATAGGATTTGACAACCAAATACCATTATGGTTATTGGGATTTCTATATTAATAATAAAGTATACATTAACATTGTAAATAATAATTGTTTTTTATGGTAAAAGAAAAAAAGTTTATCACATGTGATGGTAATGAGGCTGCAGCACATATAAGTTATATGTTCTCTGAGGTAGCCGCAATCTACCCTATCACACCTTCATCTCCAATGGCTGAACACGTTGATGATTGGTCTGCAAAAGGGAGAACAAATCTTTTTGGCCAGACTGTCAGCGTACAAGAGATGCAATCTGAGGCAGGTGCAGCAGGTGCTGTTCACGGCTCGCTTCAGGCAGGAGCACTGACCACGACGTTCACTGCATCGCAAGGTCTGCTACTCATGATTCCCAACATGTATAAGATAGCCGGTGAGTTGCTGCCGTGCGTATTCAACGTATCGGCTCGCACACTCGCATCACACTCTCTGTGTATATTCGGAGACCACCAAGACGTAATGGCTTGTCGCCAGACAGGTTTTGCAATGCTATGCGAAGGCTCTGTGCAGGAGGTTATGGATCTGAGTGCAGTGGCACACCTTGCCACACTGAAGACAGAAGTTCCGTTTATCAACTTCTTCGACGGATTCCGCACTTCACACGAGTATCAGAAGATAGAGAGGTTGGATATGGAGGATATTCGTCCGCTCGTTGACCTCGCAGACGTTGAGCGTTTCCGCAATCGTGCAATGTCACCGGAACGACCAATCGTACGTGGTACGGCAGAAAACCCCGAAACGTTCTTCGCACACCGTGAGGCATCGAACCCATATTATAATAATGTACCAGAGGTTGTGGAGCACTATTTGGGTGAAGTATCCAAGATTACAGGTCGCGAATATCACATTTTCTCTTACTATGGAGCAGAAGATGCCGACCGCATGATTATCCTTATGGGTTCTGCAACAGAAGCAGCACGTGAGGCTATTGACTATCTCAATGAGCAAGGTGAAAAGGTTGGTATGATAAGTGTTCACCTCTATCGCCCGTTCTCTGTAAAGCATTTGCTTGCAGCAGTTCCCAAGACAGTGAAGCGCATCGCTGTGCTTGACCGCACAAAGGAGCCGGGAGCAAGTGGAGAGCCTCTGTATCTGGATGTCAAGGATGCGTTCTATGACGTAGAAAACCGCCCAATCATTGTTGGTGGACGATACGGTCTCGGTTCTTACGACACTACTCCGGCACAAATAATATCAGTTTTCAACAACCTTGCTTTGCCGGAACCCAAGAATCACTTCACCCTTGGTATCGTTGACGATATTACATTCACATCGCTGCCAAAGGTTGAGGAAATCACAATAGGCGGAAATGGCTTGCACCAAGCGAAGTTCTACGGACTCGGAGCAGATGGTACTGTAGGTGCAAACAAGAACTCGGTAAAGATTATCGGTAACAATACTAACAAATATTGTCAGGCATATTTCTCTTATGACTCAAAGAAGTCAGGAGGTTTCACATGCTCTCACCTGCGTTTCGGCGACAAGCCAATACGTTCGACATATCTTGTAACGACACCTAACTTTGTGGCTTGCCATGTTCAGGCTTATCTGCACATGTATGACGTTACACGCGGATTGCAGAAAAACGGTACGTTCCTGCTTAATACCATCTTCGAAGGAGAAGAACTGATAAACTTCATTCCGAACAAGATTAAGAGATATTTCGCTCAGAACAACATTACCGTATATACAATAAACGCAACAAAGATTGCACAAGAAATCGGACTTGGCAACCGCACAAACACCATTCTGCAGAGTGCGTTCTTCCGCATTGCAGACATTATCCCTGTGGAACTTGCCGTAGATAAGATGAAGGAGGCAATCGTTAAGTCGTACGGAAAGAAAGGACAGGACGTTGTTGACAAAAACTATGCAGCCGTTGACCGTGGCGACGGATACAAAAAACTATACGTTGACCCGTCATGGGCAGAACTTCCTGACGATGAAATCGTGGAAGATGATGCTCCGGCATTCGTGAAAGAACTTGTAAGACCAATCAATGCACAGGCCGGCGACTTGCTGAAAGTATCCGACTTCGTGAAACATAACGTTGTTGACGGTTCATGGTCTGTGGGCACAACAGCATACGAGAAGCGTGGCGTAGAGGCATTCGTTCCAATATGGACCAAAGAGAACTGCGTGCAATGTAACCAATGTGCATACGTTTGTCCTCATGCTTCTATACGTCCTATCGTGCTTGATGACGCAGAGAATGCAACATTTGCCGCTGCCGATGACACCATAACGATGAAGGTTCCGAAGCCTATGGCTGGCATGCACTTCCGTATTCAGGTATCGGTGCTCGACTGTATGGGTTGCGGTAACTGTGCCGACGTTTGTCCGGGCAATCCGAAACTTGGCAAGGCTCTTACCATGAAACCTTTCAACCCCGATGCAGAGGAAATGAAGCAGGAGGCTGAAAACTGGAAATATGTTGCAGACAAGGTAAAGAGTAAGCAGCATCTTATTGACATACGCGCAAATGTGAAGAACTCACAGTTCGCAAAACCACTGTTCGAGTTCTCCGGTGCTTGTGCAGGTTGTGGTGAAACGCCTTACGTGAAACTCATTAGCCAACTTTACGGCGACCGTCAGATGATAGCAAACGCCACTGGATGTTCTTCCATCTATTCGGCTTCAATACCTTCGACTCCTTACACAACCAACGAAAATGGGCAAGGTCCAACTTTCAACAACTCTCTGTTCGAGGACTTCTGCGAGTTCGGTATGGGTATGGTGCTCGGCAACAAGAAGATGAAAGAGCGCGTGGCGAAACTGCTTAAAGATGCCACGGCACACGAAAACTGCCCCGCAGAGTTCAAGGCTTTGGCCGAAGAATGGATTGAGAAGGCAGAAGATGCCGACGAAACAAAACGCTTGGCAGCACTCATCAAGCCTTATATAAAAGGTGGTGCAGAGGCCGGTTGCGAACATTGCAAGGAATTACAGACCCTCGACCACTATCTTGTAAAGCGCAGCCAGTGGATTATCGGTGGCGACGGCGCATCATACGATATCGGATACGGCGGTCTCGACCACGTGATTGCTTCCGGTGAGGATGTAAACATACTCGTTCTCGACACAGAGGTTTACTCAAACACTGGAGGACAGGCCTCGAAGGCCACACCGCTCGGTGCCATAGCACAGTTTGCCGCACAAGGCAAGCGCATCCGCAAGAAAGACCTCGGAATGATTGCAACAACCTACGGCTACGTCTATGTGGCACAGATAGCAATGGGTGCAGACCAAGCACAGTGTCTCAAGGCTATCCGCGAGGCAGAGGCCTGGCACGGACCTTCAGTAATCATTGCCTATGCTCCATGTATCAACCATGGACTCAAGGTAAAAGGCGGCATGGGTAAGAGTCAGGCAGAAGAGGCAAAGGCCGTTGAATGCGGCTACTGGCACTTATGGCGCTACAACCCTGCACTTGCAGAAGAAGGCAAGAATCCGTTCTCGCTCGACTCAAAAGAACCTAAATGGGAACTGTTCCACGACTTCCTGATGGGCGAAGTGAGATATCTGTCGGTGAAGAAAGCTTATCCGAACGAGGCAGAAGAATTGTTCGCAGAAGCAGAGAAAATGGCAAAAATCCGCTATAAAGGCTATGTTCGACAGACACAGATGAATTGGGCCTTGGAAGAGGAAGCATAACTAACAAGTACTATAATAGAGGTGGTATCCAAACGTTTGGGTACCACCTCTTTAATTGGCTAATGTGACAAAATCAAAAAATCCGTAGGGCACAACTTATCATTTCGTGCCCCACGGATTATCGTTTCATGGTCGTAAATAGTCCGTCTCCTAACATACAAGCATCTTACAACCAGTATATCAAGAAAGAAATGTCAAGTTGTTGTGCAGCACTTATTTATTTCTTTCTTTATCTTATATACGTAAGCATCGATAACGGCAACGGCTGTGATATTTACAACATCGCGAACAGAACTGGCGAAATCGGTGAAATGGATAGGCTTTTTAAGTCCCATCTGTATCGGACCAATGATTTCAACATCAGGTGCAAGCATCTGCAACATCTTGTAGGATGAGCGCGCACTCGTAAGGTTCGGGAACACAAGAGTGTTGACATCCTTGTCTTTAAGACGAGTGAATGGGAATAGAGTGTCACGTTGTTCACGGTCGAGAGCAAATCCAATCTGCAATTCTCCGTCAACAGACATTTCCGGATTTTCCTTGTGCAACTGCGCCACGGCATTCCTCACTTTCCTTGAGCCGTCAGAACTATCACTGCCAAAATTGGAGTGACTCACCATTGCTATCACCGGTTTTTCATTGAAGAAACTTACAGCAGTACAACTGAGTCTTGCCATATCCACAAGTTCCTGCGTGTCAGGGTCACTGTTTATTAGCGTATCGGCAAGATAAAGCGTACCCTTGGGTGAGTTTATTATATGCATCGTACCGAAATGCTTATACTCCGGACGTATGCCGATAACCTCCTTGGCCACCTTTGTGGTGTTAGAGTATTTCGTGTAAAGGCCCGTAATGAAAGCATCAGCTTCGCCCGTCTCTACCATCATCATTCCGAAATAGTTGCGTTCGAACATCTTGTCGTTTGCCTCTTCGAACGTGTATCCGTCACGCTGCAGTTTCTCTGTCAGTATTTTCGCGTATCGTTCCCTCCTCTCCGCTTCTTTATCATTACGGAGGTTTATCACTTCAATGCCTTCAAGAGACAGGTCGAGTTCGCCGGCCATCTTATTTATGCGTTCCTCATTGCCGAGAAGTATCGGATAACAGATACCCTCCGCCTTTGCCTGAACGGCTGCACGGAGCATCGTCGGATGTATCGCCTCGGCAAAAACAACTCGTTGCGGATGAGCACTGGCCGTGGAGTATATTTTCTGAGTAAGTTTTGTTTTCACTCCGAGCATAACACTCAGCGAGTTCTTGTATTCTTCCCAGTCGTCTATTGTTCTGCGCGCCACCCCGCTTTCGATTGCCGCCTTTGCCACTGCGGCCGATACTTCCGAGACGAGTCGTGGATCGACAGGCTTCGGAATGAAATAGTCGCGACCGAACTTCAGATTGTTTACTTTATAGACATCATTCACAACATCCGGCACGGGCTGCTTGGCCAAGTCGGCAATGGCATGCACGGCAGCCATTTTCATTTCCTCGTTGATGGCACTTGCATGAACGTCAAGCGCACCACGGAAGATATACGGAAAGCCGATAACATTGTTTATCTGGTTCGGATAATCCGTTCTGCCTGTTGACATCAACGTGTCGGGACGAGCCTCAAGCGCATCCTCGTATGATATTTCGGGCTCAGGGTTGGCAAGAGCAAATATTATCGGGTCTTTTGCCATTGTCCTTACCATATCTTTAGAAAGGACATTGCCTTTTGAAAGCCCCACGAACACATCAGCACCGTTCACCGCTTCGGCAAGTGTATGTAAGTCGCGACGGTCGGTTGCAAAGAGACGTTTCTGCTCGTTCAGTCCTTCCCTGTCGCTCGTTATCACTCCTTTCGAGTCGAGCATGACGATATTCTCCCGACGCGCACCAAGAGCCATATAGAGTTTTGTGCAACTTACGGCAGCTGCCCCTGCCCCATTCACCACTATTCTCACATCTTTAATATCCTTTCCGGCCACCTCCAGTGCGTTCTTCAGACCCGCAGCCGAGATGATTGCCGTGCCATGCTGGTCGTCGTGCATCACAGGAATGTTTAGTGTACGTTTCAGTCTTTCCTCTATATAGAAACATTCCGGAGCCTTGATGTCCTCAAGATTTATTCCACCGAAAGTGGGAGCAATCTTCTCAACGGCCTCACAAAACTTCACCGGATCTTTCTCATCTACCTCTATATCAAAAACATCTATGCCTCCGTAAATCTTGAATAGCAATCCCTTGCCCTCCATTACGGGCTTTCCGCTTATCGCTCCAATGTCGCCAAGACCGAGCACTGCCGTTCCATTGCTGATTACTGCCACAAGATTTCCCTTGTCGGTATATCTGTAAGCATCATCGGGATTCTTCTGTATCTCCAAACATGGGAAAGCCACACCCGGCGAATAAGCCAGACTAAGGTCTGTCTGTGTTCTGTGGGCTTTTGTAGGCTTCACCTCTATCTTACCCGGTCTTCCATTTTCATGGTAAGCCAAAGCATCTTCCTTCAAAATCTTCACCATAAGTTCCTATATTTATTGAATTATATTTTTATACTTATATGTTTAAAACAAAGCTAATACTAACTCTGCGCAAAGTTACTAATTATCATTGGAATATCAACGGTATGCTCATTAAAAATAATCTGTCGAAAATCATATTTAATAAAGATTATGGATGAAATATTTCAAACTTCCGGTATTATTTATTAAATTTGCCATCGCGAACAATGTTTCAATAAGAAACAACTGATTGCAAGAATCATAATACATCAACAAACAAACCAATAAAACACATTAAAACATGGATACCATAAAGACCTTACTCCTTGTCTGCCTGTTTGCAACATGGATCGCAGTACCTGCCATGTCGCAGAGCGAAACGAAACATAAAAGCGTGAATATCTCTTTAACAAACCGCCTTTATAAGGGCAATAGTTTCTTCAAAGCAGACACCAAGCGACCTCTCTATGCACAACAGTCTTGGGTTTTCAACTTGCCGGAGAGAGGCAAAAACTGCAATGCAGTCAAACTGCAAGCCGAACTGATAAAGGCGTTTTTTAATGGGGAATATGCTTCTTTAGACGCATTATTGTCAGACCTCAAGAACAATTTCCAAGGTGATGGCACTTGGCGCAAGGTGGCAAAACAAGGTGTGTCGGAAACCGAAATTTATGACGATTTTGAATATAACCCTTATCCACAATCAACGTATTATTCAATCGACTATGTGAAAACCGGAAGAAAAGACATTGCCACTTACCTCCTAACAACAGCTCACGACACTGGAACCGGCAATGCTTCGGGCATTTTTTTCGATAAACGCTACATAATGTACGATCTGAAAACAGGGCGTATCATCAAATTCGAAGACATATTCAAACCCGAAACAGAAGATGCCATTACAAAATTGTTGAAAAAGAAGGCTATTAACCTTAATGATTACAGCACATTGACCAGTGAACCTTTACCCCAAATACACACCGATAACTTTTTCATCGATTATGGTTCAAAAACCGTAAGTTTTGTATATGACAAGTATGAAGTGGCAGCGGGCTGTGACGGTATTGTAATACTTAAAGTCACTTTCGACACTCTCAGACCGTTTATGAAACACCTTTAGAACAAGAGGTGTCCACGATTATTCGCGGACACCTACTTATATCGTCAAAACGTTCACATCCATTGTTATACACATCAACAACCGACAGAAGGTTTTAACACACACATCAAACTCATAATCTCTATTTTCCTTGCGACAAAAGGAGTTTCTGAATCGTAGAGTCCATATCCGTCTTACTCATTGCTCCCTGCATTATTGTCGGCTCTCCTTCCTTCGGAATGAACAGTAATGTGGGGATTGAACGGATGCCGAATACCGCAGCAAGTTCTTCTTGCTTGTCAACATCTATCTTATAGAAATCAACCTTGCCGTCATATTTATTAGACATTTCGTCAATAATAGGAGAAAGCATCTTGCAAGGACCGCACCATGTAGCATAGAAATCCACAACTGCAGGCTTATCACCTTCGAACTTCCACACCTGTGTATTCTTCTCATAGTCGAACACTTTGTTCTTGAACTCTTTTACATTCAATTCCATAATATTTCCTTTCTTTTCTTTATTGTTATTTGTTTCTTTTTCACTCACAGCACCATCGGTTGTCTTCGATGTGCATCCTGTTGCTAACATTAGCAACGAAATCAGTGCAATTGTAATTTTCTTCATTGTCTTATAATTTTCTTGATGCAAAGATACAATGTATAAACGATACTTCTATTATCCAAAAAGTACAAAAGATGGTAATATAAGGACAAACCATAATAAAGTCCCTAATATACCATAAATATTCCCAAATGAACAATATTACATGCCATAAAAACGCTAACTTTGCAGCATAATAAAGTAAAGAAAGGAAACATAATGCAAATAAACCAGTTTAAATCGGCAGAACCAAAGGCAGTATGCGACTCATCTTTCGAGTTCTGCATCTCGGAATTACAGCCTGACAGCAAAGAAAATAATGAGGCATACCGCCCGCATACCAGTCAATATTATCGCATAATTTGGTTCATGGATGACGGTGGTGAATTCGAGGTTGACTCCAACCGATATACGTTCTCTGCCGGAACGTTGTTCTTTCTTACTCCGGGACAGGTCAATGCTTTCGTCAAAGGCAAGACACCCGGCGGCACAGGCATACGCTTCTGCGAGCAATTTCTCAGCGATGAGAGTAGCATGGAGAGCATATTCCTGAAATACGACTTGTTTGACACTAACGACCGACTCCCATATATAATAATAGGTGAAGGAGAACGAGAAACACTTCTAATGCTTCTTAACGCCATGCGACAAGAAATGAACCGCAAAGATGCTTTCGCACATAAAGACTACTTGCAACATCTGCTGCATATTTTCCTTATAACAATACAACGCAGAGGAAATAATGAAAACGAGAAACGACTGTGCATAAACTGTCAGGCCGACCGTATTTTCGTGCGTTTCCGTCAACAACTGGAACATAATTTCCACGAAAAACATTCAGTACAGCATTATGCCGCATTGCTGAATATATCGTCAAAAACACTTACACGCGTAGTGGCAGAGGCCGCAAACACTACACCACTGAAGATAATAAACAGTCGTTTGGCACTCGAAGCACAACGCTTGTTGCAGTATTCTGACATGAAAGTAAAAGAAATAGCCTATCATCTCGGCTTCGAAGACCCATCAAACTTCGTCAAGTTCTTTAAGCGTCAGACCGGCAAAATGCCTACTTCATACAGACTGTAAAACCTATCCGCAAATTATAATACTATTGGAACAGAACATCGTTTCAAACATAACAAGAAAAAGGGCAACACCTCTCGATAAGGTGCTGCCCTTTTTCTTGTCTTATTGTTATCTGTAAACAGATGTTCAGAATCAAACTTATATATGCTTTGCTCGTGAACACCAAATCCTAATACTTATTTTATGATTCCTTGCTCTACGAATATCTCCTTTAAAGCCTTAACTCCACGTTCAACCTGCTCCTCTGTATGAGTTGCCATAAGAGCGAAACGAACAAGCGTATCCTGAGGTGCACAGGCCGGTGGGATGACAGGATTGATAAACACTCCGTTGTCGAATGCCAACTTGGTTACAAGGAATGTTTTTTCAACATCACGCACATAGAGCGGTATGATAGGACTTTCGGTATCTCCTATCTCGAAACCTTCTTCGCGGAAACGTCGCAGAGCATATCTCGTCACCTGCCACAAGCGCTCTATACGCTCCGGCTCCTTGCGTATTATGTGCAACGCTTCCCTTGCCGCAGCCGTGGCCGACGGTGCATTGCTGGCGCTGAAAATATATGTACGGCAGGTGTGTCTAAGAAAGTTTATCGTGTCAAAATCGGCCGCAACAAAGCCACCTATGCTCGCCAGACTCTTAGAGAATGTGCCCATTATAATATCCACATCGTCAGTAACACCGAAATGGTCACACACACCGCGCCCTTCGCGACCGAACACGCCAAGTCCATGAGCCTCATCGACATAAAGACTTGCGTTGTATTTCTTCTTCAACTTAACAATTTCCGGAAGATTGGCGAGGTCGCCTTCCATAGAGAACACTCCGTCAACGACAATCATCTTTATCGATTCCGGACGGCATTTCTGCAATTGCTTCTCCAAGTCCTCCATATCGTTGTGCTTGTATTTCAAACAAGTGGCAAACGACAGTCGCCTACCGTCAACGATAGATGCGTGGTTACGGTCGTCACATATTATATAGTCCTCACGACCACATACATTTGCGAGAACGCCGGAATTTACCGAGAAACCCGTGGAAAATATCAAAGTCTCGTCCTTGCCCTCAAATTCGGCAAGTTCTTTCTCGAATTTCACGTGCAAATCGAGTGTTCCGTTAAGAAAACGACTGCCGGCACAGCCCGTGCCATACTGGTCTATCGCTGCTTTTGCCGCAGCCTCTACACGCGGGTCGCCAGTAAGTCCTGTATAGGCATTGCTTCCAAACATCAACACATGATGACCGCCCATTTCAACCTCTGTTCCTTGTTTACCTACGATTTCTCTAAAATATGGATAAACGCCGAGATTAATAAATTTCTGCGGATCACGGTATTTCTTATACCTTTCTTGTAATAGTCCCATTAATGTAATTTAAGAGTAGGTTCCCTACTAAATTTGAATTTAGGCTGCAAAGATACAAAAAAAATATATTCCAAAGAAATAGTGTCCTAAATAATTTTGTAAAAAGTGAAAGAAATTGTTTTCTGTAGAGTCAACCAGCAAGTGCAAAATTACAATACTTACGCGAGTTCGGGTTAAGAAAGTCTCTATAAAAGTTGGTAATCTCGTTAGTTTTTTGTAACTTTATGGTTGTAAATCAATAACTTACAAAACAACCAAGCGATGATTACCAAAGACAAAGTTACATAAAATTGCTGTAATATTTGCATAAAGTCGGCAGTTTAACGCAATTGGGCTTGATTATTAAGGACATACGGCGCAAACTGCAGAAAATCCGCCACCTGCCACGAGGCAGTAATATGCGGATTATTGAAATAGAAAGGTTTTCAAATCGTTACCCGAAAGCAGGGTAACCACCTCCACCAAAAAGGAGAAAAACAGCGATTTTCCGTGCATCCGTTGCTGTTGCTTTGTTGCTCCATATTTTGCATAGCAGGGTTAGGCTCTTTCATGTTTAATTTTGCAACCAAAAAGAAGAGGCAATGGCAAGAAGCACATTCAAGGTGCTGTTCTATGTGAACGGCAGCAAGGAGAAAAACGGTATCGTCCCCATCATGGGGCGTGTAACAATCAACGGCACGGTGGCACAGTTCAGCTGCAAGCGCACCATCCCGAGGGAGTTGTGGGATGTGAGAGGCAACAGGGCGAAAGGTAGGAGCAAGGAAGCCATCGCAACCAATCTCTCGCTTGACAACATCAAGGCGCAAATCATCAAGCACTACCAAAGGCTTTCCGATCGTGAGGCATTCGTCACGGCAGAGATGGTGCGCAACGCCTATCAGGGGCTTGGCAGCGAGTACGACACCCTGCTCAAATCCTTTGACAGGGACTGCGCCTCCCTGCTCAAGCGTGTGGGCAAGGACAGGAGCATGGGGACATACAAGGTGATGCTCAGGGCAAGGGAAAACACGGCGAGGTTTATCCGCTACAAGTACAACCGCAGCGATATGTCGATGCTGGAACTCACCCCCGACTTCATCAGGGACTTCGCCGTGTACCTCAGCACGGTGAAAGGAAACAGGAACGCCACTATCTGGCTGAACTGCATGTGGCTCAAGGGCGTGGTGATGCGTGCGCACTTCAACGGCAAGATACCCAGAAACCCGTTCGCGCAGTTCCATGTCAGTCCGAACACGAAGGAGCGTGAGTTCCTTACGGAGGACGAGCTGAAGGCACTGATGTTGCACGAGTTCGCCGACAGTCACTCCGCCTTCGTGCGTGATTTGTTCGTCTTCGCCTCCTTCACCGCCCTTTCGTTCGTGGACCTGAAGGAACTCACCACCGACGATATAGTGGAGGTGAACGGCGAGAAGTGGATACTTGCGAGAAGACACAAGACGCATGTTCCGTTCCAAGTGAAGTTGCTTGATGTCCCCCTGCAAATCATCGAACGATACAGACCGTTTCAGAAAGACAACTCCATATTCGGGGACATCAACTACTGGACGGTCTGCAAGAGGCTCAAGAAAGTCATCTGCGAGTGCGGTATCACAAAGGACATCTCCTTCCACTGCGCAAGGCACGGCTTTGCGACATTGGCACTCAGCAAGGGCATGCCCATCGAGAGCGTGAGCCGTGTACTCGGACACACAAACATCGTAACCACGCAACTCTATGCGAAGATAACCACCGAGAAACTCGACACCGACCTCTCCATGCTCGGCAGTAAGCTCAACGTATCATTCGGCAATATCAAGATAGGATAACAATGAAAGGGAAAGATACAAACAACAATGCTCGTCAGATAATCACGATGGACGAACACGGGAACGTCACTATACCCAACGGCGAGATATGGATGGGCGAGTATGAGATTGCCAACCTGTTTGGCGTGTTCGGACATTCCGTCCGCACGCAGGTCAAGGAAATATACAAGGTCGGGCTGCTGCATCCCTGCACGGCAGAGAGGAACATAAGGGTGGCGGAGGGTCGCTGGCTTGATGCGTACAGCCTTGAAATGGTCATAGCCCTTGCGTTCCGTATCAGGTCGCAAAGGGCAAAAAGGCTTCGGGAGCATGTCATCGCAATGCTGAACGAACGGCACGAAAGGTTTGTCATGCTCCTTCCTGCACGGGCAGGCAGTCCCTGCTGAAACGCCTTGACAGAGGTTTATAGAGGTTTATCCCCTTGTGTCGATGGGGAATAAACCTTTTTCTTTTTGGGTGGTTGAAGGGCAGGGATAACAGTCAGGGACGAGTCGTATAGGACTGCCGAGAAAAGAAAAACATACCGAACACAACTTCTTTTATTTTGATGAATTGATGAATATTGATATAATATGATTGAATATCAAGCGATTGCAAGTTCATCAACATATCATCAGACGCTTGCGAACGATGAAAGAAAAAGGCATTTTCCCTTTTTCAGCAACCCTCGACAAATCCTGCAAAATTATCCTCCTGTTCCCCTCAATTCTTGCTCCGCACCTCCCTGCTTTCCCCTGTTTTTATTCCATTCCGTTTTTCTTTCACCGTTCCGCGCCATTCTTCACAAGTAGTTTTCCGAACGATGTCCGTAACTTTGCACGATGCTATATATCAACCATTTAAGCAAGAAAGAAATGGATAAGAAAAACAATGACGGGCTGCTGGAAGATATGCCCGAAAAAAGAAAAAAGGACGGGGCTTTCGTCCGTGTGGGCACAACGCTCTACAAACTTGCAGACATGCCTCTTGTCGGAGGCGGTTTTGTAAGGAAGCGCATCGTGTGGAACAACGAGACGCTCCGTCAGGACTACGGCAGGGACTATCTGGCGACCGTCCCGAAGTATGACGGTTTCTGCACCGTCCCCGACCATGTGAACTATCAGCCCGTAGTAGGCAGTTTCCTCAACCTCTACGAGCCGACGGGACATCATCCGAAGCAAGGGGAGTTTCCCCATATCGAGGCATTGGCAAGGCACATCTTCGGGGAGCAGTACGAACTTGGCATGGACTACCTGCAACTACTCTACCTGCATCCCATAGAGAAACTGCCCATCCTGCTGCTCGTATCAGAGGAACGCAACACGGGCAAGAGCACATTCCTCAACTTCCTCAAAGCCCTATTCGGCGGCAATGTAACCTTCAACACCAACGAGGACTTCCGAAGTCAGTTCAACTCGGACTGGGCAGGGAAACTGCTCATCCTCGTGGACGAGGTGCTTCTCGACCGCAGGGAGGACAGCGAGCGGCTCAAGAACCTCAGCACCACCCTTTCCTACAAGGTGGAGGCGAAGGGCAAGGACAGGGACGAGATTTCATTCTTCGCCAAGTTCGTACTATGCTCCAACAACGAACGTCTGCCCGTCATAATCGACACAGGAGAGACACGCTATTGGGTGAGGAAGGTGGGGAGGATAGAAAAGGATGACACGGACTTCCTGCAAAGGGTAAAGGAGGAAATACCCGCCTTCCTCTATTTTCTCCAGCACCGCACGCTCTCCACGAAGAAAGAGAGCCGCATGTGGTTCAGTCCCGAACTCATCCACACGCAAGCCCTGATCAGGATTATACGGAGCAACCGCAACAGGACGGAAGTGGAGATGGCGGAAACCTGCCTTGAAGTCATGGACTGCATGAAAGCGGACGCTTTCTCCTTCTGCATCAACGACATGCTCCTTCTGCTGAACTGCGCAGGCTGCAGGACGGACAGGACGCAGGTAAGGCGTATCGTGCAGGATATATGGAAACTCACTCCTGCCGAAAACACGCTCACCTATACGACCTGCCAGCCGAGCTATGACAACATGCGCCCATATACGGAGATTAGGCGCACGGGGCGTTTTTACACCATCGGCAGGAAGCAGTTGGAGGAAATGCAGGGATAGAGGAATCGGAAATGATGAAACTCCACTTTGACAAGCGGCTTGATGAGGGCATGATGAAAGCATATTATGTTGATTTCCAGATTATTGGAACGACATTCATCAATTCATCAGAATTTTCATCACTCCGACTTCGGTGGGAAACGGCAGTGGCATTACAGGCTGAAACGGAACAGGCAAGACACGCTGATATAAGCAACAGAAAAAGGCAGTCACGGCAAGCCGTGCATTCTGTATTTCCAAGCATGCAGGGTATTCAGATATTCGGGTGCAGTCCAAGTATGCCTTCGGAGAAACAAGTCCAATCGGCAGCACCGATGGAGAAACCGTGGGGACTTCAGGTTATAAGGGAAAGAAGTGGCAGGGGCAAATGCCCACGTGGTAAGCACGGTACGGATATTTTCAAAAGAGAAAATACCGTAGCTTATTAGGGGATTTTCTTAACGCTTCACTCCGTGTCCGCTAAAAATCCCCCAATAAGCCAACAGGGTTGCACCCCTCTGGACACCCCTGCCGAGCCTGTCGGCATGAAGGAACGGGCAAGCCGAAACACATTTCATTTTTCTTCTCACCGATAAAATCAGGAATATAAAAGACAAAAGACGACAACTATAAAACGATAACATCATGGGATATTGTGTATTGCATTTGGAAAAGGCAAAGGGAGCTGACAGCGGAATGTCGGCACATATCGAGCGCACCATTGTGCCAAAGAACACAGACCCAACGAGGACGCATCTAAACCGTGAGTTAATAATGTTTCCCGACGGCGTGTGCAACCGCACGTTAGCCATACGCCACCGCCTTGACACGGCGGGACTGAAACGTAAGATTGGAAAGAACCAAGTGCAGGCAATACGAATTGTATTGAGCGGCACACACGAGGACATGGCACGCGTGGAGGGTGAGGGCAAACTCGATGAGTGGTGTGCGGACAATGTAAAATGGTTGAGGGAAACCTATGGAGCAGATAATCTTGTTTCAGCAGTCTTGCACATGGACGAGGAAACACCGCATATCCATGCCACTATCGTGCCGATAGTACAGGGAGAACGTAGGAAGCAGAAAAAGGAAGAAAATGTGAAGCGCAAGTACAAGGTAAAAGCACCTGCCCCACGCCTGTGTGCAGATGAAGTGATGAGCCGTGCCAGCCTTATCAGGTATCAGGACACCTACGCCGAACACATGGAGAAGTACGGGCTGAAAAGAGGTGTAAGAGGGTCTCTCGCCAAGCACCTCTCCACACACGAGTATTACCGCAGCCTCATCACGCAGGGCGAGGACATACAGGCGAACATTGCCACCCTGCTGTCAAGAGAGACAGAGGCAAGTCGAATCATTGCAGAGGCAGAGCAAGCTAAGCAGGAACTCGCACGCATCAAGGCGGAGACAAAGACGGTGGAACTGAAGAACTCCGCTGCCAGGACTGCCACCGCAGCACTCAACGGAATTGGTTCTCTTTTGGGAAGCAACAAGATGAGCAGGCTCGAAAGCGAGAACAGGCAGTTGCACGGTGAGGTGGCGGAACTGAAAGAGAACATTGGACAGATGCGCATGGATATGCAGAATATGAAAGACAGCCACACCGCAGAGCGATTGCGAGCATCGGAGCAGCATCAGCGAGAAATCGGCAATCTCAGGCGCATCGTCGACAAAGCGAAGGAGTGGTTTCCCATGCTTGCCGAGTTTCTCAAGATAGAAAGGCTTTGCCGTTCGGTTGGATTGTCCGAGAAATACACGGACGAACTCTTGCAAGGCAAAGTTCTCGTTGTTACGGGAAAACTGCGGTCGGAGGAATACAGGCGTTCGTTCGCCGCTGAGAAGGTTCGTTTGCAGGTGGGTAGGACGGAGAAGGAAGGCAAGACCATACTCGACCTGCTTGTGGATAGAGTGCCGATTGCCGCATGGTTCAAGGGGCAGTGGGAGAAAATCAGACAGACGTCCATCCTTTCCTCAAAAGAAAACAGGAGCAAGGGAGTCAGGCTGTAACCATGTCTCCGCATGCTCCTTGTTTTCTGCATCTCATTCCATGACCTTTTCAGGCAAGGTTGCTTCCTTATAAGATATTTCCGCCATGATATGCTCTTCCATGTCATGCTCGTCAAGAAAGACAGGATAGATGAATTTCTCTTCATCCGGAAGTAGGCCGAGCTTTCCTAATTTCCCAAGCCTTTCCAAAGCCTCTTTCTTATTTTTCACTGTTAGGGTGAAATCACGGACAAACCCCTGTTTCTTGCTTTTCAGGCGCAAGTTCGTCGGAATGCCGTCTTTCATGACAATCTCATATACCCCCGAGAGAACGGCAGGCCCGACATGCCGATATACGGTAGGGGTGTAACGGCACAGATAAAAAGAATGCGCTGCGTTCTGGACAAGGAAAAGTCCCGAAACTCCGCTTCCTATTGACCATACAGGGTCTGAGCCTTCGTGAATTTCCAGTAACAGATAAGGCGGGAGGACTTTAACGGTCAGTTGCTGTCTTTCCTTTGTGAGGTTGTCGGTCAGTGAGACCTGAAATTCTCCCACTTGCAGGGCTTGGATTGAAAGAACACCTACATGCCCTGCCTGTTCGGGAGTTCTCGCATAGGCAATTCTAGCATAGTCCTTAAACGCATTGGAATTGCTTATCTGCAAGTCTCCACTGCCACTCGTGATGAACACACGGAGCGTAGAGCCTTGCATGATTTCCCTATAAGGTTTATCCAATTGAAAAGTCAACTTCTTATCCTCATCAGAAGAGGTGCAACTTATTATAAATGCAAACAAAAGGCAGGCCAAAGAGAATCTAAAATATCTGCCCATAATAACTGTCAATCATTAGAAAGTGTGAAATGAATTTGGAATTATTTCCTTTTTACCATCGGAAATAAGCGAAGTCTTTGATTATAATTTCCTTCTACCGGTCTTGTATCGAAAGAGAGTGAAGTCTCATTTCTGTCAACCATATAGTATCCACTTGCATATCCTTTCCAACCAAAATTGGCATGAACATAGACATCGTGTGATTTTATCATTGCCTTTAGTTTTGTTGGGGTAGAACGCGTCCGTACCTGATAACCGTCTAAAATCCAGCAATGTCCCCCTTTCTTATTTCCAGAACTTCTTGTTTCGGAAGGCTCCTCATCTCCTGTTATCAACACAGGACAACCGCGGTCTAAAGATGCAATTATTATGGCCGCATCCATATCATATCCTTTATTTCTTTTTCCCAAATTAAAAGTTACTCCCATTGTTTCCAAATATTTATGACTATTAGTCATGGAGGCACCGCCTGTTCCATCCATATTCCATTCTGTTTTGATGCCGTATGCAACATGCTTGCAAAGCAGTGCGACTTGGTGTTGAATATCATCATCCGTTAAGGCATCTATGCCTGCGCGTTCTTTTATTAAATTCCAATCTAAAGTATGACCATATACAGAAGACATCGCCTCATAATGTGCAACAATCTGGGCAATAGCCGTCCCCACACATCCAACAACCTTTGGAATATCATTATTAATATATCCAAGTTCATTATTGTAAGGCCTATTTTGTCCCCATTCTGTACGCAACATGGGCTTAACTTCTTTTACCAAAATCCCCATTGTTGGTTCAGGTATCCATTGCCCACGAGTAAGAGGTGTTTGGACTACCTTTATTTTTTCTTTCACATCATGATATGTAATGTCATTTGTATGAAAAGCAGTTTTAAGTTTACATAATGTTTTATCATGAAGAGAGTCTCTAATAGCATTATAATAACGCAATTTACTCTTGATGGCATTTTCTGCTTCCCTTACCATCAAAGCAACACTTTTATTTTGTGTTGTATCCGCTAAATTACCTTTTTCAGCGAATGCAATAACTGTTGCAAACCTCTCATCCCCAGCAACAAGAGCAAACCCTTCTTTTTCTGATAATTTTAACTGATATATAGGGATGGAAGAAACTGTGTCTTCTACGCTTTTGGAAGAAATTCCACCAATATAGTACTTCTTTTCGATGATAGGGGATTGAGATATACTTCTTGTCGCTTGTTTCCCCGAAAAGTCTTTGACAAGAGTTATCGCTTGGTCCTCTGTTATTTCTTTTGGATGTTCAAACGCTATACTAATATACTCTTCTTGAGAAAGGTTTAAGAAACTGCTGTCTGTTGCTTCTTCAAAACTTTCTTGTGTAGTGCAGGAATACAAATTTATTAGCCCACAAGCAATAATTCCTAATACTGTAAATTTTCTCATTAATTCCATATTAAATTAGATTAGATAAGTTATTTTGCAAAGATAGGCAATTTTTATATTTAATACAATCCCCATTGTTGGGTATTTTACAACATTTCAAAGCATTTTGTACAAGTTTTGCCCTACGAATGTTTTGAGTTTTCCAAACATCTTACTATCTTTGCTCACATAAAGAGTTCTTTGCAAGCAAAACAAAGCAGAACATAGCAAAAGGAACGGTTGCCAAATCGTTACCCGAAAATCAACCAATCGCATGGAACACTCTTGTATAAAGGGTTGTCGCTTTCCTATCCAAAGTTACAAAAAAAAGTTCATAACCAACCCTTTTCTGTTGAAAAATAAACCTCTGACGTTACTATGCCATGTCTTTGGTTGAAGTAGGAATATGAGTGTACATGTAGTGAACCGGAATGCCATTACCGAATGTAAAACGTCGGAAGCACCGACCTTTTGGCGAAACATTTTGCATATATCATATTGTGTAAAGTCAATATTTTTACGCTTTTGTTTTGTTTTTATCTTTTTTTAAACTACCTTTGTAGCCCAAAGAAATAATTATAATAAAAACAAATAACGAGATGCAAAAAAAACTGAAACTTGCAGTGCTCGCCCTTTGCTATGCTCCTTTGGCATTTGCCCAGACCGAGGAGACGCAGGCGCAAAAGAACGCCGCCATGGACGAGTCTGCATTCACATTCACAGAGGCACAGTTGGGAGATAACGATGACATGTCGCAGAACGTGACAATCATCGGTTCTAACAACAATATGTATGCAGAACGTGTCGGCTTTCTTTTCTCACCCGTTCGCTTCCGTTATCGTTCGTTCAACCAAAAATATAACGATGTCCATATCAACGGAATGTTGATGAACGATATGGAGACGGGACAGTTCCGTTATTCGCTTGTGGGCGGACTTAACCAGATGACGCGTTACAGCGACAACGTACTTCCTTTCGAGAACGGAAGTTACAACATGTCGAACATGGGTGGTGGAGTGAACTACAATTTCCGTGCTGCCAACTTTGCCGCAGGTCATAGGATGGCATTGAGCGCGGCAAACCGCAACTACACCATGCGCGGTGTATATACGTACAGTTCCGGACTGATGAGCAACGGTTGGGCTGTTACCGCTAACCTCACCTATCGTTGGGCCGACCGTGGATATGTTGAGGGAACATTCTATAACTCTCTGTCATATTTCCTCGCAGTGGAGAAGATTCTTGGCAACCATCAGTTGTCGTTCGCCACATGGGGCAATCCTACGGAACGCTCCACACAGGGTGCTTCCACGGACGAGGCTTACTGGATGGCTAACAGCAACTACTACAACCCTTACTGGGGCTATCAGAACGGAGAGAAGCGCAATTCGCGCGTTGTGAACGACTACGCGCCGGCCGCCATCTTCACATGGGACTGGAAAATAAACGACGATATGAAACTCACAACGTCGATGTTCGGAAAATATTCTATGTATAAGAGCACGAAGCTGAACTATAACAACACCGATAACCCGCAACCGGACTATTGGAAAGTGATGCCAAGCAGCTTCTATAACGTTTTCGATGAGAACGATGAGCAGCATCGCACGCTGGAAGCATTGGGCAACTGGACAACGGCTTACAGTTTCTTCTCAGGCTCGAAGGCCAATCGTCAGATAAATTTCGACCAGTTGATTTATTCAAACAAACAGGCATCTGCCAATGGACATGATGCCATGTACTTCATTCAGGCAAAGCACAACGATGCTTTGACGCTATCACTCGCGTCGGCACTGAATGTCTCGGTGAACGAAAAGAGCAACTGGAATCTTGGCTTTATGCTCGGAACAAATAAGGGAAGCCATTATCAGACTATGGAAGACATGCTCGGAGCAAAGTCGTTCCATAACATCAATACATACGCTTTGGGTACTTATACAATGGATGACCCACGCTTGCAGTACGACCTTAACAACCCCAATGCTGTTGTGGGTGTGGGTGATAGGTTCGGATATGACTATGACATCCTCGTCAACAAGGGATACTTCTGGACCAACTACAGTACCAGCATGGGTCGTTGGCATGCCAATGTGTCGGCCAGAACAGGTGGCGTACTGATGCAGCGCGACGGTAAGATGCGCAATGGTATGGCACCGGAATTCTCGTATGGAAAGAGCAAAGCCGCTCGTTTCGGAGAACTTGGAGGTAAGGGAAGTCTGACCTATGATGCCGGTCGTGGCCATGTGTTTGCCCTCGGAGCAGGGTATGAATGGCGCGCGCCTATGGCATCAACGGCATTCGCAGCACCGGAAATAAGCAACGACTTCGTCAAAGGACTGAAGAACGAACGCATATTCAGCAGCGAGTTCTCATATCAGTATCACAATTCATGGCTGCATGTCAATCTGAATGGTTATTACAGTCGCCTTTCTAACGTTACGGAGTGGCAGAACTTCTACTTCGATGACATCAATTCGTTCTCTTATGTGTCACTGACAGGATTGGAAAAAGAGTACTACGGAGTGGAACTTGCAGCAAAACTTAAACTCACATCTACGCTCGATTTCAAAGTCTTGGGTAGCATAGGAGAGGGCAAGAACGTGAACGATGCACAGGTGAGATACATGAACTCGACCAAGGCAATATACACAAGAGAGACCGCATACGTCAAGAATATGCGCGAAGCAGGTACTCCGTTAACGGCATTGTCGGCCGGACTGAGTTACCACAACCGTGGTTGGTTCGTTGATTTGAACTGCAACTACTATGACCGTATCTATCTTGCATACTCTCCAAGTTACCGCTATGGCAGTACGTTGAACTACCGTCAGCAACTCGAAGGTAATGTGTTCGACAACCAAGGCCAACTGCGCGAAGAGGCTGTTGCACAGGCAAAGGGGCACGGTGGCTTTATGGTCGATGGCTCTGTCGGCAGAAACATTCGTCTGAAGAAGGGGCGCAGCATAAGCATCAACTTAATGGTTACGAACCTTTTGAACAACACTCGTATCGTTACAGGAGGCTACGAGCAGAGCAGAAGCGACTATACAGGAGCAACGTCAGACAACGTGAGAAGCCGTGTATATAAGTTCTCGCGCAACCCGAAGAAATATTATGCCTTCGGAACGAACGGTATGCTGAACCTGACATATAAATTCTAAAAACCGTAAAACGTAAGAAAATGAAAAAAATATCATATCTTTTGATTACCATGATATGCCTCGCAATGACGGCATGTATGGATGGTGACCATGCCGAACCGGACTTCAGCAACGGTGCGCCATACGGAAACAACGCCATCAAGGCAACAAATCTTATCACGATAAAGCAACTGAAGGATAAGTATAAGAAAGCCATGACCACCGATTATCGCGACGGAGCGTCGTTCGAAAAGGTGAAAGAGAAATTGCAGATACGTGGCTTCGTTACCGCGAACGATGTGTCTGGCAATATATATAATGAGGTGGCGATACAGGATGAGACCGGTGCCATACTCATTGAGATACAGCAAGGCGGACTGCATGGATATCTGCCGGTGGGCACGGAGATAATAGTCGAACTGCAAGGACTGTGTGTGGGCAACTACAGATTGCAACCGGTGGTGGGCATGCCGTCGAAAGTGACACAGGGAAACAATGCCGGTAAAGACCAGATCGGAAAGGTTACGCGTCGTGAATGGCAACAACATTTCCGCATAACGGGTAAGTCGCAGATTGTTGAGGCAGCCGAATTCGTAGAAGGAAAAAACATGAATAAATGGGACGCGGTGGAAGATGGCGGAAAACTCGGCGTGCTGAAGAACGTCAAATTCAAGGAAGGTTCTTATTATTCCGGTACCAATGTGGTGAAACTCAAACTCGATGAGAACTCCAAATTTGCCGATCCGGCGTTCAACACATCGGTATCTTGGTATTTTGAAGGCTTGCCAATGACAGGCTCTGCGAGCAATCCCGGCGTGATGCTTTACAATAGCGGTTTTGCCGATTTCGCTTCCAACAAACTGCCACTGTATAACGTTGATATCACAGGTATAATCAAGCGTTACAACAACTCTTGGGAAGTGATAATACGCGATCTTAACGACATCGTTCCATCAACGATAAAACCTTAAGGAGATAACAGATAAAATAAATACGAAAGAAATAAAAAATAAAACCATAATATGAAAAAAATTATCTATTCTGTGATAATGATCGCGATGGCGACATTCACAATGACAAGTTGCGAGGATGTGCCGGCACCATACGGTTTCCCGGAAGAAGACGGTGGAAAGGTGAATCCTCCATTGGTTGATCCTAAAGGAACAGGAACAGAAGCAGACCCATATAATGTTGCTGCGGCATTAAACTTGATAAAGGCAATGTCTCAGGATGACGTTACGGATGAAATTTTTGTTAAAGGTAAGATTTCTACCATAGACAAAGTGGATGTTAATTATGGCAACGCTGTGTACTATATCTCTGACGACGGTTCTTCTTCTAATCAGTTGCAGGTGTTCCGTGGCTTGTACCTCGGTGGTGCAAAGTTCACCCAAGAAGACCAAATAAAAGTGGGAGACGAGGTAATAGTGAAAGGTAAGTGCAAGAACTTCAAGGGCAATACACCGGAATTTGAGGCCGGAAGCATTATCACCTCACTTAACGGACAACTGCCTGAAAAACCGGGAAAGCCAAATACGAAGTTCGATCCGACAGGTAATGGTACGTTGGCTACCCCATACAACGTAGCCGCAGTGCTCCAGACATTCTACGAACTTGAGTCAGGACAGTCAAGCGAAGATTCTGTTTATGTAAAAGGTAAGATAGTTGGAACTCCTGCTATTGATACCGGAACTTACGGAAACGCAACATACGAAATAGCACAAGACGGCTCTGAAGGTGACGATAAACTGAAAATATTCCGCGGTCTAGACCTTGGAAAACAGAAATTCACCGATGCCGGCAAGATAAAAGAGGGCGACGAAGTGATTGTATATGGCAAGGTGACAATGTATAACGGAGCATTGCAGTTGGCACAAGGCAATTATCTCATTGCCATAAACGGCGGTCAAGGCTCCGGAATAAAGAGAACCGTAGAAGGAAACGTAATTACTATTGATGACACATCGCTTTCTGCAGCAGAAGGAGTGAGTGCAGTACTCGTCGATTTGAGTCAGCAAGGCTGGGCAGACAAGCAGGAAGAGGGTCTTAATATTAATAACGAAGAATATTCTATAGTATTTGCTAAGGGAGAGAGTGCTACTACTCCGAAATATTATGATGCCACAAAGGGCGTACGTATGTATGCTAAAAACCTCTTCACCATCACCGGAAAGGCTCACAAAATCAAGAAAATAGTATTGGAGTGTGAGACGGCCGGAGGTAATGTGTATGTGGGAAATAACGAGATGACCGTTAAAAATGAAGATAAGGTTATGACCGTTTGCAACGATTACTCTGCCAACAAAGGTGGCGTTCAGTTGAGAGTTAAAAAGATAACTATTACATTCGGCAAATAAAAAAGTCGGATAAATATTTGGCGGGCTGCGAAATTCTTAGTAATTTTGCAGCCCGTAACGTATAGTGACGTGAACAAAAAATTATTATAAACATAACATCAATTTAAAGAAATGAAAAAAGGTATTCACCCGGAAAACTATCGCCCCGTCGTATTCAAGGATATGTCCAACGGCGATATGTTCCTTTCAAAATCTACATGTAAGGCTAATGAGACAGTAGAATTTGAAGGAGAGACCTACCCTGTGGTAAAGTTGGAAATCTCAAACACTTCTCACCCGTTCTATACAGGTAAGAGTAAGCTTGTTGACACGGCCGGTCGCGTAGATCGCTTCATGAGTCGTTATGCAAAGAGCACTTCCAAGTAATAAGAATATATACCTTTATATATTTCAACAGGAAACAAGAACGCGTCAGAGTGTAGTTGCATATACACTCTAACGCGTTTTCTCTTTTATAAACCAAAAACATTTAATATTATGACCACGAAGAAAGTTTTTGCAATTATAGCCGCTACCGTTATCGCCCTGTCGAGTTGCGGTAGCGATGGAGATGAACCGACACAGGGTGGTGGAGGAAATACAGATAAAGCAAATTCGAACAAAAATGTCATTAAACCCGGAATCCCGGCAGAAGTGACAAGACTTGAATTCCCACGACTTCAGCAGAGCGGAAACAATTTTGTTGTGGTACACTCTACACAAGACTCCTATGGCGTAAACTACGCATTGGAATGGGACATTGATAAAAAGTCACAGCGTTGGTCATGCTACCAGATGCGGAAAGGCTATCAAGGCAGCGCAGGACGCTATGATACGAAGAAAAACGGCTATCCTTTCGACCCGGAATTGGCAAAGCACGGATATTATTTAGATTATGACTATTTCTATGGTTCGGGATTCGACCACGGGCATATCTGTCCTTCTGCCGACCGCCAATATTCCAAGGAAGCAAACTATCAGACATTCTTCCTATCAAACATGCAACCACAGTACAATCTCTTCAATGCCGGTATATGGCAAGTGCTTGAAAACAGGATACGCAAGGCGTGGACACCGACAAATACCACCGATGTGCTCTATGTTTGCAAAGGCGGTACCATTGACAGCGAGAATAACATACTGAAGCGTGTGAATGACAAATTGATAGTTCCCAAATATTTCTTCTGCGCTTTGCTGCTGAAGAACTCACTTGGGTATCGTGCCATTGGTTTCTGGATGGAGAACAAGAACGAAGACCGCAGTAGGGACAAACTAACGATGTATGTCAAGAGCATCGACGAATTGGAACGCCTTACCGGTATAGACTTTTTCTGCAATCTGCCGGATGCCGAAGAGAATAGCGTAGAAGGCAATTATGCCCTCAAGGCATGGGGATTGAACTAATCTCAGTAGTCCCTAAATATTTTCCGAAGCATATACGGCAAACCGATTTATGCGAAATTGTTTCCATAGACATATATTACCTCTGTGTGAACATCCGGCAATACATAACGATTATGCCATTTCATTGTTTCGCAACTGTGTGTAAAAACATGAAAGATTGTTGGTAATAATATAAAACTTAACAGAAAGTTACACATGAGATAACATCTTATCCTATTCAATATGCTTGTCACAAACAAGATGTTGTGTCGCGGACAACTAATGGTTTGCAATTATTCAACATGTAGAAATAAATCCTCTGCGATGATAATAAAACAGTTATGCACACGTTATATCATTTAAGGTACGGAAATCAACTACGTATTTATGGATAAAAATATACTCATTCTATTGCTGGCAACCATAATTCCATCAACTGCTTTGGCGCAGATTGGAAGTGGGAAACGGAAAACGGATGTTGCCCGAGGAATGGAATACAAGGTGGAGGCGCAAGGCTCGTTCTCGCGCAACATGACTCCGTTGTGGTTGAATGCCAACAAATACGGACTTAGCAGTTTGAAAAAGAACAACGGATATGTGCGTGCTGCCGTTGAAAGACCGCTACGCGTAGATTCCGGCAGACGTTGGGGCGTGGGCTATGGTGTTGATGTTGCCGCACCATTCAACTACAGGGAAAAGTTCATCGTACAGCAGGCATACGCCGAATTGCGATGGTTTAGCGGTGTGCTGACAGTGGGAAGCAAGCATCAGGAAATGCAACTTAAAGACAACTCGCTTTCAAGCGGTAGTCAGACTTTCGGCATAAATGCACGACCGGTGCCACAGGTAAGGTTGTCGTTACCCGAATATTGGACGATACCTCACACTCGCGAATGGCTTCATCTGAAAGGACATCTGGCTTATGGAAAATTCACTGATGATAATTGGCAGCACGACTTCACGCAACGAAAAAGCCGATACACCGACGATGTGCTATATCACAGTAAGGCCGGATATTTGAAAATAGGCAACGAAAATGCCTTTTTCCCACTATCGATAGAGGGCGGTTTGGAGATGGCATCACAGTTCGGAGGTACATGTTACAGACCCGGACCGGGCGGAACCATTGATGTTTTGAAAAACTCCACCGACTTTGGTGCGTTCTGGCATGCTTTCATTCCCGGAGGAGGAGATGCGGACGAAACGGTCTATCGTAATGACGAAGGGAACAATGTTGGTTCTTGGCTGTTGCGCATAAACTATGATTCCGATACGTGGAGGCTCGGAATCTATGCCGACAAATATTTCGAAGACCATTCCGGAATGTTCCAGTTGGATTATGACGGCTATGGAACAGGTGAAGAGTGGAACACGAAAAAGGATAGGAAATTCTTCGTTTATGATTTTAAGGACGCAATGCTTGGCATAGACTTGCATTATAAATACAGCAAATGGATTAATGCGGTGGTGCTGGAATATGTATATTCAAAATACCAGAGCGGCCCTGTCTATCATGACCGCACGCCATCTCTGAAAGACCATGTGAGCGGTCGTGACAACTTCTACAACCACCATATCTTTCCCGGATGGCAGCATTGGGGACAGGTAATGGGTAACCCGCTATATCAGTCGCCGATATATAATAACGATGGTACGGTGGAAGTGAAAAACAATCGCATAATGGCGTACCACTTTGGCGTGAGTGGTGAGCCTAACGAGAACCTCTACTATCGTCTTATGGCGACATACCAAGAAGGACTCGGAACCTACCATTCGCCATTCATCAAGCCTCGTCACAATGTCAGTGTGCTGGCCGAGGCAATGTATAAGTTCCGTGGGAAACTTAATGGCTGGATTGTAAAAGGAGCATTTGGTGCCGACATGGGCAGTATGTTGGGGCATAACTATGGTGTGCAGTTTACTATAAGCAAGGGAGGACTGATAAGATAGGAAATGATATGAAGAAAAGAAACATAATATACACACTTATATTGTCGGCACTTTTCTGTGCTTCGGCAATGTTCCAGAGTTGCACATTAGAGACCTCCGGCAACGGGAAACTTGATGGTTATTGGCATCTCATTGCAGTGGACACGATTGCCACAGGCGGCACTTGCGACCTGTCGCAGAAACGTTTGTTCTGGGGAGTGCAGGCAAAAATTATAAATATGAGTGACCGCGACAACAGGTCGTGTGATTTTCTGTTACGCTTTGAACATGTGAAAACCATACTACGAGTGTACTCTCCGTTGATAAACGACCGCAGTGCGGGAGATAAGCCGGTCGATAATGCAGAAGTCCTAAAACCTTTCGGCATTGAGGCACTTGAGCAGAGTTTTAAAATCGAGACGCTGAAGTCGAAGAGAATGACACTCGTCACAGACAAATTGAAACTTCATTTCTATAAAATGTAAAATCAGAAATATGAGAAAAATAGCAGTTGCCGGCACCGGGTATGTCGGTCTTTCGATAGCAACATTGCTCGCGCAGCACAATGATGTTACGGCAGTGGATGTGGTAAAGGAGAAGGTTGACATGGTAAACCGTCGTCAGTCGCCAATAGCAGACCTCGAACTTGAGGAATTTCTCTCGGAGAAAGAACTCCATCTGCATGCCACCCTCAATGCGGAAGAAGCCTACCGTGAGGCAGAGTATGTGGTAATAGCGACACCGACGAACTACGACTCACAGATGGATTTCTTTGATACGTCTGCTGTGGAGGCGGTAATAAAATTGGTGTTGAAGGTAAATCCGGATGCCATAATGGTGATAAAGAGCACCATTCCTGTGGGTTTCTGCGAGCATGTCCGTGAGAAATACAACTCTCAGAACATAATCTTTGCACCGGAGTTCCTACGTGAGAGCCGTGCTCTGTATGACAACCTTTACCCCTCGCGCATCATTGTGGGTACGGTGATTGACGATGAAAGGCTTGTCGGTGTGGCGCATGACTTTGCTTCGTTGCTGAAGGAAGGTTCGAGGAAGCCCGATGTGGAAACGCTTTTCATGGGACTTACGGAGGCTGAGGCCGTTAAACTCTTTGCCAATACATATCTTGCTTTGCGCGTGAGTTATTTCAATGAACTTGATACCTACGCCGAGATGAAAGGCCTCGACACTTACTCTATAATAAAAGGAGTGTGCCTCGACCCGCGAATCGGTGACCAATATAATAATCCATCGTTCGGTTATGGCGGTTACTGTCTTCCGAAAGACACAAAACAACTGCTTGCAAACTATCGCGACGTGCCCGAAAACCTTATTGAGGCAATTGTCGAGAGCAACCGCACGCGTAAGGATTTCATTGCCGACCGTGTGCTTAAGAAGGCCGGATACTACGACTATTACAATCGTGGCGACTACAGTCCGAATGAAGAACGCTCGGTGGTGGTGGGAGTATATCGCCTTACGATGAAGAGTAATTCTGACAATTTCCGACAGTCGAGTATTCAAGGAGTGATGAAACGTATCAAGGCAAAGGGCGCGCAGGTAGTTATCTATGAGCCGACACTTGAAGACGGTAGCACGTTCTTTGGTAGTAAGGTTGTCAACGACCTTGCGAAATTCAAGCAGATGAGCAATGCCATTATTGCCAACCGTTATGACACATCGCTCGATGATGTTCGTAAGAAAGTATATACTCGCGACATTTTCATGCGCGACTGACATTATTCTCAATCGTTCATTATAACCCATTTGCTTAGATTTTGTTATTACCGGCATGCTTCCTTACTGCTTTAGTATGCTTGCCGACATCTTCTCTGCCATTACATCTCGCCGTAGTTCGCTACGTCTTTAATGAAACGTCAGCACATCTGATTGACAATCGAACAAAATCAGTTAAGGACTCTAATTACAGATTTGAGATTCACGTAACTACATTTAGGGCATAAAGAAGAGTCCCCCAAAAAGTTCTTGCAATACTTTTTGGGGGATTGATGATTTTATACAGATTTTGTTTTTGCTTTCGCTTCTTTTCGTAGAACTACTCTGTTATGCGCTCCGGAACCTTTACGAATTTTCCCTTGCTACCGAATTTTGTTTTTTCACTGCCGGTATTGTTCTTGTTCCCCGGCATCATTTTCGGTGAGGAATATCTCGGGGCGTAGTTGTAAAAGTAACTATCCCAATTGAAATAATTTATCGCAAAGAGTTTGAACATTATGTCCTTTTTTGTTCCGTCGTCCATATAGCCGGAGAAATAGTTGTCGGTCAAGGTGTATTCGTAGATATATACCGGTGCGAAACCTGTGTCGGCATATCTCAACTCGATAACTCCTTTGTCAACTCTCCATTCGAACTCGCTGTACCAATAACTTCCGTATGGGTCGCGGATGTCGTAATCTACCTCCCTGCCTCTGCCTCTCGTCAGCCTGAAATCGTCGCTATCGAACTGGATTACCGTGTGATAATCGTCACCTGTCAGTCCCCAACGATCTTCGTAGTATGTGCTTATTCTGCCTTCCCAAATCTTTGAATCCGATCCGGTAAGTTCGCCAGAGATGTAAACATCCTCACAAGAGGTAAGTGTCATAACCGTCATTGCCATAATTGCCATTGCAATCGTTGAAGTAATCTTTTTCATAATTCTATGTGTTTAATTGTTTCTTTGCTGCAAAGATAGCAGTTTTAAAATAACCAATAGAGGTGATTTTCCCGAAAAGTGAGTAGGAATATCCATAATTGGAGGGGGGAATCCCTATTCATTAACTCCTTAAAAAAACTAAAACTGATAAGGAAATTCATCTGTTGCTGTTTTTTTTCTTATCTTTGCAATGTAATTCTATCGCAATAAATTACATATAATAAAAATGAAAACAGTTTATGATTTCTCTGTCAAAGACAGAAAGGGTGGCATGGTATCATTGAAAGAATATGCCAACGAGGTGTTATTGATTGTCAACACAGCAACAAAGTGCGGATTCACATCGCAATACGAAGGACTGGAAAAACTATATGAGAAGTATCATGGGGAAGGGTTTGAAATCCTTGATTTCCCATGCAACCAGTTCGGACAGCAGGCTCCGGGCACGGATGAGAGCATACACAGTTTCTGTAAACTCACATACGGAACAGAATTCCCACGCTTCAAGAAGGTGAAAGTGAATGGGGAAGATGCCGATCCGCTATACAAATTCCTTAAAGAACAGAAAGGTTTTGCCGGTTGGGATATGTCGCACCCCATAGCAACGGTGCTTGACAAGATGCTCAGTGAGGCCGACCCGGATTATAAGGAGAAGTCAGACATCAAATGGAATTTCACCAAATTCCTTATCAACAAGAAGGGACAGGTGGTTGCACGCTTCGAACCGACAGAGAAAATTGAGAACATAGAAAAACATATTATAGAACTATTATAAAAATTCAAACCGCTCCTTTGTGTTCCGTAAAGGATGACAGAGGCGCGGTTATTTGCTTATGAAACATACAAAATGTTTAATCGTGGGTAGCGGTCCGGCAGGATATACCGCTGCCGTTTATGCAGGCAGGGCCAATCTTAACCCTGTTGTGGTTTGTGGAATGCAGATGGGTGGACAACTCACGCAGACCACTATAGTGGAGAATTTTCCGGGTTATCCCGACGGAGTGGATGCTAACCAGATGATGATGGAGATGCAGCAGCAGGCTGAACGCTTCGGAGCAGAAATGGTTGCGGGCACTGTGACCGATGTTGATTTCAGCAACAAACCGGCAGTCGTAACCCTCGATGACGGTGAGAAGATAGAAGCCGACACAGTGATTATTGCCACCGGCGCATCGGCCAAATATCTTGGCATGCCCGATGAGGATAAATATAACGGACGCGGAGTATCGGCTTGTGCCACATGCGACGGTTTTTTCTATCGCAAAAAGGTGACGGCCGTAGTAGGCGGAGGCGACACGGCATGTGAGGATGCACTCTATCTTTCACAACTTTGCAGCAAGGTTTATCTCGTTGTACGCAAGCCTTTCCTTCGTGCTTCGAAGATTATGCAGGAGCGTGTCATGGCTGCCGAGAACATCGAAATACTCTTCGAGCACAACGCTACCGGACTTTATGGTGAGAACGGAGTGGAGGGAATGCACGTGGTGAAACGCAAAGGAGAGGCCGATGAGCAACATTATGATGTGGCTATCGATGGTTTCTTCCTCGCAATCGGTCACAAGCCGAATAGCGATGTGTTCCGTAAGTGGGTTGATACCGATGAGATAGGATATATCCGCACCATAGGGAACACACAGCAGACACGCACTCCCGGCCTTTTCGTTGCCGGTGACGTATGCGACCCGACATATCGTCAGGCCGTCGTTGCTGCCGGTACAGGATGCAAGGCAGCGCTCGAAGCAGAACGCTACTTGCAAACAATCTGACGGCAGGATATTGTTGTTTCGCGACTTTTTGATTATCTTTGCAAGTCGAAAGAACAACATACAGTGAAATGAAAGCACGCATCATTGCATTATACTTGCCGCAATTCCACCCCATACCGGAGAACGACCTCTGGTGGGGACGTGGTTTTACGGAGTGGACTAACGTGGCTAAGGCCAAGCCTTTGTTCCGTGGACACCGACAACCACGCATACCCGCCGACCTTGGTTTCTACGACCTGCGACTTCCGGAGACCCGAGAGCAGCAGGCTGTGTTGGCAAGGGAGGCCGGGGTAGAGGGCTTCTGCTACTATCATTACTGGTTCGGCGGGGGGAAACAACTCCTCGAACGACCGTTCAATGAGGTTGTTGAAAGTGGCAAACCCGACTTCCCGTTCTGCATCTGCTGGGCAAACCATACATGGAGCAACAAGACATGGCGGCGAACTTCGGCGATGCAGCACGACGGATTGCTCGTTGAGCAGACCTATCCGGGGCGCGATGACCATGTGGCTCATTTCATGTCGTTGCTCAAAGCCTTCCGAGACAAGCGATATATCACCGTTGACGGAAAGTTGCTCTTCGCGATATACGACCCGTTGGGATTTCCTGATGTCGGAGACTTTATCGGGTTGTGGCAGCAGTTAGCCGCAGAGCACGGTCTGCCCGGGTTCTATTTCGTGGGCATGTCGCCCTCCACGCTGTCGTTCAAGATTGCTGCCGATGGGAAACATAAGCCCGCACTGCCAAATCTACGCAGCAGTGCCGACATATATAATAATGTGTTGTCGCTGGGTTTTGATGCCGTTAACTCGTATGGGAAAAGGCGAGGCGAGATGCTGTATGAGGGAAAGTGGAGGAACATTGCAAAGACAGTGATGCGCAGAATGGGTCTTAACGTGGGCAGCCGTTGCTACGACTATGAACGGACGGTGGCAAATTTCTTTGCTCCGGAGGATGTCTGGGAAAATGTTTTCCCGACAATACTGCCACAATGGGATCGCTCACCGCGCGTTTCTTCTGCCGATGGGGTATATGTTAACGTCACTCCGGAGAAGTTCGAGCAACATATACGCAACGCTATCCGCATCGTAAGCCGCAAAGAAGAGCAACATCGCATCATCTTCCTAAAGTCGTGGAACGAATGGGGAGAAGGCAATTATGTTGAGCCTGACGAGGAATTCGGGCACGGTTTGCTGCATGCGCTGCGCGATGCACAGAAGTAATACCTCATCAATGAATGTTATGAAGTCATCATAAGCATAAAGATTATGATGACTGATTATGACAACAGTTTAGCCATAGATGATGTGTTTTTGAGGAAACTCATAACAAACAGTAAGTTAACAATGAAGAAATACGATTTCTTTTATATAGACCCGCAGTCATATAGCAATCTGTCTGTTTACGATTACAACCTTCTAAGCCATTTCGATAAGCAAAACTTACTGTACCTACACAGTAAAAAGTATGATTATAAGAGCATTGAAGGTTGGAATGAGAAGTCTGTTTTTACATATAACTCTATTGCTAACAACAATCTCAAAGCCATTAGTTATGTGTGGTCTTACATACGTATTTTCTTCTTGATTGCGTTATACAAGCCAAAGGTGGTACACGTGCAATGGTTCAAGTTGCCAAGTCTTGACCTCCTTTTTGTTAAACTTACAAAGAAGTTATTCGGCACACAGTATGTATTTACGGCCCATAATGTGCTGCCTCATAACACCGGTAACCGCCACGTAAACATCTATAAAAAACTATATCACACAGTAAACCGCATCATAGTACATACGCCGGCCACTGTAAAAGAGATTATCTCCATGTTTGATATTTCGGAAAATAAAATAACCGTTATCCCTCACGGTATAATACAATTGGATATAGACGAACAAATTTACAGGCAATCTCTCAGCAAGTGGAGCGAGAAATACAACACTGACGGCAAAATCGTATTCTCTTCTTTAGGAGAACAGAGTCGGTACAAAGGTATCGACCTGCTGGCAGAAGTGTGGGCACAGACTCCCGAACTGTGTCAGAACGATAATCTGCGCTTGCTCATCATCGGTAAACAAGTCAATATTGACCTGTCTGTTTTGTCTGCTTGCAACAACGTCATTGTAGAGAATAGCAGGATTTCTAATGAGGAATTTTACTATCTGCTCAAACATACAGATGTATATGTGCTGCCCTATCGCAAGATTTCTCAAAGCGGTGCATTGCTAACAGCATTGTCAACTCGTACTCCCATTGCCGCAACTAATGTTGGTGGTTTATGCGATCCTCTGAAAGTTGCACCTGTAGGTTGGGAGATTTCGGGCACCACTTTTAAGGATATTCAGCAACAACTCATCAATATCAGTATGTCACCGGATAAGATTTTCGCCATTAAAAACAATCACGCCGATTGGGAGAAAATCAATGATTATTATGCGTGGCATCACATAAGTCGGACTACCATGAAACTGTATCAATCCATGTGCGACACGTGATATTATAGTATTGACAGAATTTGATAAAACTCGAAACACGAAGCAAGGAACAAAGATAGGGGTATATATACTCGGTTAAGTAGCACCATGCACTGCAAGACATATCTTACATGTCAATAAAACATGTAATACTCATAGTGTATAGGAAATAAAAAAATGGTTTTGACTATTCAATATCGTGGCATTTCGTGTCACGATGTTTGACATAAAATGTTTTTTTAAAGCCATTGCCGAACACATTGACCAATGTCCAGAACGTTGCAAGTAACGGGTTCATTTCCTCTGCTACGCGGAAAAGCGGATAATGTGACCATATCCTCTTCAGAATAGATTTCGGAGTTATGCTGTTATTACGCCTGCGGTAGCAGGCAAGGTTCTCTTTAAGGAGGTAACAAGGAGACTTACGTACTATTTTCAGCCATATCGCCGTATCATTATTCCTTGCAATTTCTTTTATTTGCACAAGTCCTATACAGTCCTTATCATACATTACTGTAAGGCATCCCGGCCAGCAACATGCGAGCATTGCCATTCTGTTCACGCGACTTATACCACTGACATATACGCCGTTTTTTTGTCCGTCTTCATTTATCTCGTTGTATTCGTGGTAACTGAAGGCATGATTATTCTCAACCATAAACCTTAGTTGATGTTCAAGTTTCGACGGCAACCACAAGTCGTCAGCATCCAAGAATGCGACCCACCTGCCACTTGCACGGCATATCGCCTTGTTGCGAGTTGCTGCTGCTCCAATATTTTTCTCATTGCAATCATATTTTATGCGTGCGTCTGACAACGCATATCGTTTTACTATGTTTGCGGTATTGTCTGTAGAAAAATCATCTTGTACCAGCAACTCCCAGTTTACATAGGTCTGTGCGAGGACACTTTTTATAGTGTCTTCTATGAAATTACCACATTCCCATGTTGGGGTGATGATTGATACTAATCCATAGTCATTCATTCTTGCCGTGTTCTTTTTATAGACGTCGTTCTTTTCGATGTGCAAATATAGACAATATTTCGTAAAAAATTGTATGTTACAATAAAAAGTTTCGTATGCCGGCGGGAATGTTTGACATAAATAAAAACAATAATAACGAAGCAATAAATAAGGGTTTAGTGTGTTATTTAAATAGATAATGTTTTTAAGAAAGATTAAAAAAATAATGAAAATACCATTCTCACCACCGGATATTACAGAACAGGAAGCCAACGAAGTGCGCGATGCGCTGCTATCCGGATGGATAACAACAGGGCCACGTACCAAACAACTCGAGCGTGAGATTGCAAACTACTGCGATGTTGACAAGGCCGTGTGTCTTAACTCGGCTACTGCATGTCTTGAGTCTATATTGCGGGTACTTGGCATTGGTGAGGGCGATGAGGTGATTACTTCAGCCTATACATATACCGCCTCGGCAAGTGTTGTGTGTCATGTTGGTGCAAAACTTGTGTTGGTGGACACCATGCCGGGCTCTTTTGAGTTGGATTACGATAAGGTAGCAGAGGCGATAAACGAACGAACCAAGGCCGTTATTCCGGTTGATCTCGGAGGTGTACCGTGCGACTATGACAGACTTCTCTTTGCGGTTGACAGCAAGAAACACCTGTTCTCGGCGTGTAACGAAATACAGGAGGCAATTGGTCGTGTTGTGATAGTTGCAGATGCAGCACATGCGTTTGGTGCCACATGGCATGGTAGGAAGATTGGTTCTGTGGCAGATTTTACGTCTTTTAGTTTCCACGCTGTGAAGAACTTTACCACGGCAGAAGGCGGAGCATTGACATGGAGGAATGTGGAAGGAATAGATAATGATGCATTATACCATGAGTTCCAACTACTTTCGCTTCATGGACAGAGCAAAGACGCTTTGGCAAAAACACAACTCGGGGCATGGGAATATGACATAGTTTATCCGGCATACAAGTGTAATATGACCGATATAATGGCGGCAATAGGATTGGTGCAGATGAAACGCTATCCCGCTATGCTGCTACGTCGCCGCCAACTGATAAGTAGATATGATGAAGTCATGGCAGAATGTAATGTGTCAGTGCTTGATCATTACAACGATTCTCACCAATCGTCAGGACATCTTTACCTCGCACGGCTTTCCGGCAAAGACTCTTCTTTTAGAAATTCTGTGATAACCGAAATGGCAAATCGTGGTATTGCATGTAACGTTCACTACAAACCGCTGCCTATGATGACGGCATATAAAGCACTTGGTTTTAATATCAACGATTACCCCAATGCCTATCGGCAGTTCGAGAACGAGGTGACACTGCCATTGCACACTCTTCTTACCGATGAACAGGTTGAATTCATGCTCAACAACTTCAAAGACATTGTATGCCTATGATACGCTTATTCGACATCCTCTTCTCGACAATAGGACTATTGCTTCTATCCCCACTCTTTCTCGTCATATATATAATAATTATTATTGAGAGCAAGGGCGGTGGTTTCTATAGCCAGACAAGGATAGGGAAGAACGGCATTCCATTCGCCATATACAAGTTCCGTTCGATGAGGACTGATGCTGATAAGCATGGACTTATTACTGTGGGAGGGCGTGATCCAAGAATAACACGTATAGGATATTACATACGCAAGTATAAGATTGACGAACTACCACAACTATGGAATGTTCTTGTTGGTGATATGAGTCTTGTGGGACCACGTCCGGAGGTGCAGAAATATGTTGATCTATACACAGAGGAGCAGCGCAAGGTTCTGAGTGTCAGACCGGGTATTACAGACTATGCCTCTATCGAATATGTTGATGAGAACATCTTACTTGCTAAGTCAGACGATCCGGACAGGACGTATGTCGAGGTTGTAATGCCGGCAAAGATTGTACTTAACATGAAGTATATCAACAACAAATCACTGAAAGAATACTTCAAAATAATATTCCTTACATTGGCTAAAATTGTAGGGTAAAACATAATAAAACAGTCGTTCCTTAATATATATACAAGAATGAAGAAGTTTTTAGGGAAAATTTCACACTGGTACTTCACAAAAGACGCATTGCCATATTGGTGTGTCTTCGCTTTCGATTGCTTCATGGTAATCTCAAGCGGATTGGTGTGTCATACGCTCATCTGGGGCGCGACGGTAACGGCTAATGAGTTCCTGCCTTTGTTGGGAACGCTGCTGTTCTATCTCGTGTTCTATATAATAGGTTTCAGAATCTTCCATACCTATTCGGGAGTGATGAGATATACATCGTTTTCCGATATTCACCGTATTGCGCTTGCAAACCTTATAGGTGTGCTTTCGATTGCTTTTATGAGGCAAGTGTTCATGTACGACTTGTATTTCGTGCAAATAAGAATGCGCGAACTGGCAATGACATTCGTGCTCTCAACCGTTGTTATGTGGACGGCTCGAATGATAGTGAAATACATGTATGAGTACTATAAGCAGGATCAGGATGCTCGTGGCGTGTTCATTTATGGGGTGAAGACAGGAGGACTAAGCATAGCGCGCTCATTGCTGGCAGCTCCCAACGTGGAATATAAGTTGAAAGGATTTGTCAGTGATGCAAATGACATGGCGGGAAAGATGCTCATGGGAGTGATGGTTTATCGTAATGACAAAGACCTTCTGAAGACAATGGAGAGAGAAAAGGCAACTGCACTTTTCATCTCACCGCTGAAAAAAGACGATTTCATAAAGCAAACCGCACTCGTTGACATGCTCATTGAGAAAGGCATTTCCATCTTCGTGATGCCTTCTGCAACAGAATGGGACGGTAAGAGTGACATCTTCGCATCTCAACTGCACGAGATAGAAATTGAGGATTTGCTGCCGCGAGACGAGATAAACATAGACCTTGATGCCGTGAGAAGCCTGCTCAAAGGCAAGAAAATACTGATAACCGGTTCGGCAGGCAGTATCGGAAGCGAGATTGTAAGACAGATTGCAACATTCCATCCTTCGCAAATGATACTGATTGACCAGGCCGAAACGCCACAGCACGACATCAGACTGATGTTGAAGAATGGCTTTCCTGAAGTAAAGGCAGAGACAATAGTCACAACGATACGCAACCGCGAACGCATGGAAACGATATTTAACCAATATCGTCCCGACTATGTTTTCCACGCTGCGGCATACAAACATGTGCCGATGATGGAGGATAATCCGTGTGAAAGCGTGCAGAACAACATCGACGGCACTCGCGTAATAGCCGATGTCTCGGTGAAGTACGGGGTTAAGAAGTTTGTGATGATAAGCACAGATAAGGCCGTAAACCCCACCAATGTGATGGGATGCTCGAAACGAATTTGCGAGATTTATGTGCAAAGTCTTGACCGTGCAATAAAGGATGGTAAGATAAATGGTGTCACACAGTTTGTCACAACGCGCTTTGGTAATGTGCTCGGTTCTAACGGTTCGGTGATTCCTGTCTTCCGCGAACAGATAAAACATGGCGGACCGGTCACTGTGACACACCCGGAGATACTCAGATATTTCATGCTTATACCCGAGGCTTGCAAACTGGTTCTTGAGGCAGGGACGATAGGAAAGGGTGGTGAAGTATTCGTCTTCGACATGGGAGCACCGGTCAAAATAGTCGATTTGGCAAAGCGTATGATAAAACTCAGTGGGGCACAGAACATAGATATAGAATTCACCGGACTGCGTGACGGAGAGAAACTATATGAAGAGGTGCTCAACGACGAAGAAATCACGATACCTACTGTCAACAACAAAATAAGGGTTGCAAAGGTTCGGGAGTATGACATAGACACCGTGAAAGAACAAATAGAACAACTTGTCGCCGACAGTTATGGTTTCGATAAGATGTTAACGGTGAAACAGATGAAACTGATTGTACCGGAATACAAGAGCAATCACTCGGTTTATGAGAGTTTGGACAAATAAAGTCCAAACTCTTTTTGTTTCCGGCAGATGTCAGAGCCACATGTTTCTTTTTCAACCTTTAGGGAAAATCCTTTGGTAATTAGGGAAAATCCTTTGCGATGATGATTATTTTGTTGTTTCTTTGCATCGTAAAACAATATGAACAATTTAAAACTTACGGATATGAAAAAGATTATCATCGCCCTTACAGCACTATTGACAATGGCACTTAATGCCAACGCAATGAGTTACGAGCAGGCTCGAAGAGAAGCGTTGTTCCTGACAGACAAGATGGCTTACGAACTGAATCTTACCGAAGATCAGTACGAAGCGGCATACGAGATCAATCTCGACTATCTCCTGAGCATTGACAACCGTGACGACCTTTACGGCGTTTATTGGACAAGACGCAATCTCGACCTGAGTTATATATTGCTCGACTGGCAGTATAATACATATTGCGCCGCAACTTACTTCTATCGCCCACTCTACTGGGACACCGGTTATTGGCGATTCGGAGTATATGCACGCTATCCACGTCGTAACTACTTCTACTACGGTTATCCCGAGTTCTGGTATTCATATCGCGGCGGACACAGTTGGAGACACAACGGTGGAAGAAGTTGGTATTACGGACGTGATTGGGGATATGACCACAGATACGGACGCGGAAACAGAGGATTTGGAATGCGTGACGGATTCGACAGAGGCGATTATCGCAATCGCAGACCTTTCGGATACAGCGGAAGAGGAGATGGACGTGGATACAGTGACCGCGGACATCGTGGAGATTTCGATAGAGGACGCAGCAGAGATGACATGAACAATCGCTTCGACCGCAATAATCGCAATGGCGATTTCAGAAGTAATTGGCGCAATGATGGTTCTTATAACGGAAGAAACTACGAGGAATATTCAAGAAGAGATCGAATGGACAGACCATCAGAAAGAAGACGCAACGACGACTTCGTTAACCGTAGGCGCAATGATGAGTTCACTACCAGAAGTAACGTTGACAGGTTCTCGGACAGAAGACGTAATGATGATGGTTTCTCTCGCCAAAGTAGCACACGCTCTACTGCCACAAGTAGCGGAAGTTTCGACCGTCGTAACAACGACCGCAGTACACAGAGCCGTCCTTCGGGAACGTTCACCCCGAGCAGTAGCAGTGGCTCATTCCGTAGCAGTGGCTCGTTCGACCGCTCCTCTCGTAGCAGTGGCTCGTTCGGCAATGGCTCACGCAGTGGCGGCAGTCATGGTGCAGGAGGTCAGTTCGGAGGACGCAGATAAGGATAAAGACAAATGTAATATCTAAAAAAAAGCATCTATCTCCTAATAGGTTAAAAGAAAGATGAAATGATTGAAAGACGAAAAAAGGATATTATTTGATGGATAACAAGACAGTCATATTAAACAAATTTGAACGCCCCACGATGTGAATCGAGGGGCGTTTTTTTATGGTGTTACCGCCCGGAAGAGCCAATTGAATCTTATAAAGTCATCATTCTACAACCTGTTTTGCTTATTTTTGTCATCCTTGTTGTTTTCTTGTATCGTCATATCATATATTTATAATGTGATGAGTTTCTGTTTCTTATCAATACTTTACTGAAGTCCATAGAGAGTGCTTTGCTTGGTCACGCTGACAAATAGGATATCACAGATATATTTATTTCTTGCCAATGCTGTTGCTTTCGATTGTCGAACAGAACTTCAACACCGTTTCCGTATATATGGTGCTTGATGCAATGAAAGCAATCTTTTCTTGATATAGTAAGTTTTCATTGCCAAGATATTACATTATTGTTATTATAGATTGTTTTACTTATTCTCTTCTTCGTTGCTTTTCTTTTTTTTATTCTTGCGTGGAGCAATACGTTTAAGGTCTTGATCGAGTTGCTTGATACTCTCAAAATGTTCTATTTGCCGTTGTTGTTTTTTATAAGCAATAAACTCCTTTGTGGCTTTTTCTACAGCCAACTTATGAGAAATTGTGCCGGCATGCTCAAGGATACTTTTCTCGTTCATTGTGAGTACAAGTCTCAGTTTCTGCACCCAATCACGCATATACATTGGTTTTTCTGCTAAAGCCTGCGCCTCTGCATAGGCAAGAAACTGTTCTACGATAAGTTTTAACTGCCCAATCTCTTTCTCATTCAGGTAATTCTTCCCTATCAGGGCATCGCTCTTACTAATCTTTCCCTCTTTTTCTGTAGAAGTAAGTCCCATCATCGGTAGAGTAGCATTGGCACGATAATAAACAAGTTCGGCTGCCGTCTTTCCGCTGACAGCCCAAAGCAGTTTGTTTTGCACCTCCTTGAAGAAAGCCAATGTCATTTCAGCAGACGGATTATAGTCAATACTCGTTGCGTATATCTCCTTTATCTGCTGATAAAACATTTTCTCAGAAAGGCGTATATCACGAATACGATCTAATAGTTCCTTGAAGTAATTGTAAGAAGAACCGGTCTTAAATCGTTCGTCGTTCAGCGTAAATCCCTTAATGATATATTCTTTTAGTCGCTGTGTTGCCCAAATACGGAACTGCGTACCTTGCTGCGACTTTACTCGATAGCCAACAGAAATAATAACATCGAGATTATAATAATCTATATTTCTGACAACCTCTCTATTTCCTTCTACTTGAACTGTTGCAAATTTTGCAACAGTTGCCTCGTTAGGCAATTCTCCCTCTTCAAAAACATTCTTGATATGCCGTGAAATAGTTGATTTATCACGTCCAAATAGCGTTGCCATCTGATCTAATGACAGCCATACCGTCTCGTTTTCGAACCGAACATCTATCTTTATTTTCCCATCTTCCGACTGATAGATGAGCATATTGTCATTGTTGCTTGCTTCCATCATTTTTATCCTTCGTTTAACTCATCACTCATACGATAATTGATGTCGTAGTTGATAATGAAATCTAACTCCCACTTAGGCAAGAACCGTCTTTAAGATGCAGATTTTCTTGCGTTCCATAGTTGTGTGACTTAATTTCGGCATAAAATTAGTTATTATTTCTTGAAATACATACATTTTAAAGCAAAAATATGGGGTTGTCTAATCAAAAAATGTTTTTCAATTTATTTTTCATCCTATAATTTCAACTATGGCAAACCATTTCGTTGTACCGGACTTATGTCACCTCACAGCAAAATGGGCGAAATTGCTGACCAAAATGGGCGAATTTGCAAAGTAAATTGGGCGAAATTGGTTTGCAAAACAGGCTAAATTGCAGAGCGATATATGCAGGTTAAGGCAATATAAGAGTGCGTACTTCGGCATTGTTCATACGCTCTATCTCTTTCATCTGTTTATGATGATACTGTGCTTGAATGGCTTTGTTTATTATGCCGTGGCCAACGGCAAGTACGGTCTTGCCCTGATATTGTTCGCTTATGAAGTCGAGAAAACGCTGTGCGCGGTCAAACATACTATCGAGCGGTTCCACATCTTCCGGAAACGGCTCACCTTTTATGCTCGGTATGAATCTCCCTGTAAAGCCTCCCCAATCGCGTTCGCGCAGCAGTGGGGTAGTGACAACTGTCATTCCGCAGCGCTCTGCCACGATGCTGCATGTCTCGACAGCACGATTCAAATCGCTTGCAAGGAAGACATCGATGCCACGATTTTTCATCTCTTCTGCCAATTGTTTTGCCTGTTCAATGCCACGGGCATTCAGACTACCTTGCGTCTGCCCCTGCATTATTTGGTTCTCGTTGTCGAAAGTCTCGCCGTGCCTTGCAAGAAGTAAAGTTGTCATTTATTATATCCTATATTGTTTCGCTTGCGAAAGATTTTATAAATCAATTTGTTTGATGAAAATACCGTCACGACAATTTATATAAGTTCGAGAGAGAGGAGTTCCTGCAACTTGGCAACTGCCTTGTTTTTCTTTGTCAGTTCCATGTATTGCTCTCTCCTTGTGAGTACTCTGCACACCTCTTCCTCTTTCGCTTTGCGCAGCGACAGTGTGATGTCATCGTTCTTCAAGTCCTTGACAAGGGTTGCGAGTATTTTGCTTTTTATCTTTGTAATGTCATCGAGAAGGAGTTGATTGTCAACCACCACCTCCACGTTGGGGAACTCGGTTATCTTTGGTTGCAGATTTTTTATTCTTACGGACAGTCCGGCCAGTTGCTGCGGCATGCGCGAACACATGGCATACCACACTGTGCATAGTTCGTCTTCGGTGAATGTTCTGTGTTCGCCGGTGTCTTTCACCTCCTCTTCTTCTTCCTTTTCGGAATATTCTGAGGCATCTTCTTTGAGTTTCTTGAACGAGTAGCCCAGTCCCCTCAGTTTCAATACCTTTGGCGGTTCTACAGTTTTCTGCACCTTGAGTTCTTCCTGTTGCGTTTGTGGCACAACAGTTTTGCTCTCACCGGTTGCGGCCACCTGCTCTGCCACTTTTCTTAACCGGTTCTCCTTTATCATTTTTTGGAACAGGGATTTCAATCTTCGGGGCAGTCGCCCCGCGCCGGGCACCTCCTCGTCTTGTGTTATCTGCGCCATTTCTATCAGCGTCAGTTCCACGAGCAAGCGTTTGTTGGTGCTCTGCTTGTAGTTCACATCGCAGCGGTTCATTATCTTCAGAGCATTGTATAGGAACTTGATGGGGCAGCGTCCGGCCTGTTCCTTATATCTTTCTGCTTGTCTTTGGCTCGTTTCGAGCAGTCCTACGGTCTGCGGGTCTTTTGCCATCAGCACGTTTCGCACATGTTTTGCGAGTCCCGTGATAAGGTTTCCTGCATCGAATCCCTTTGCCAGCACGCCGTTCAGGAGCACCATTATGTCGGCCGCCTTGTTCTCCAACGCGAGGTCTGTGATGCGGAAATAGTTGTCGGAGTCGAGCACGTTGAGGTCTTCTATCACCTTCTCGTATGTGATATTGCCCTGACAGAACGATGCCGCCTGGTCGAAAATGCTCAGTGCGTCGCGCATTCCTCCGTCGGCTTTCTCGGCAATCACGGCCAGAGCCTCTTCCTCATATCCTATTCCTTCTTTCTCTGCAACCATCTTCAAATGGTCTATGGTGCTGTTCACTGCCATTCTTTCGAAGTCGTAGATTTGGCAACGCGAAATGATGGTAGGCAGAATTTTGTGCTTCTCTGTTGTGGCAAGAATGAATATAACATGAGCCGGCGGCTCTTCGAGAGTCTTCAGGAAAGCATTGAAAGCGGCCGTTGACAGCATGTGAACCTCGTCAATGATGAACACCTTGTATTTGCCCACCTGCGGTGGTATTCGTGTCTGCTCCATCAGAGCCTTGATGTTCTCCACCGAGTTGTTGCTTGCAGCGTCGAGTTCGAAGATGTTGTAAGAGCGCTGTTCGATGAACGATTTGCAACTTTCACATTCTCCGCAGGCCTCACCTTCGGGCGTTGGATGTCCGCAGTTGATTGCTTTCGCGAATATGCGGGCACATGTTGTCTTTCCCACGCCACGCGGCCCGCAGAAGAGATAGGCGTGAGCGAGTTTCCCGGTCTTCACCGCGTTCTTCAGCGTTGTCACGAGTGCTTGCTGCCCGACAACCGTGTCGAACGACATCGGGCGATATTTTCTTGCCGAAACAATGTATTCCATTTGTTATCAAGAGTTATGTTCTGAAGTTTTATAGTTATGAAATTCTACAGTCCAAGCATTACATCTTCTTGTCATTATGCCGCCAAAGGCAATTCATAATGCCGAAACCGTTACTGAACTACAGAACTCCCGAACCACTATACCTCGTTATCTACATATTTAAAGTTATCTCATTTTTTCCATTATCAGTATTTCCGGGCGATACTCGAAGTGCATGGTGTCGTAGTGATACCAGCGTCCTCCCCAGATGAAGCCGTGCTTCTCGAATATCTTCACTATCTCTTGCGGCATCTTATTCTTGTAAGGCACCTTGTCGGTTTCCTTTGCACCGGGTTTGGCCCACAGCCAATAGGTTTTGTAGTTGCCGCCGATGTCGATTGTCATGCCGTATGAGTGGGCACTCTGTCGTTTCGCTCCGCGCACCTGTCGCCAGTAGAATGTTCCTTCCGACTTGAAATAAGCCTTCAGTTCCGGATGCTTTGCCAGTTCGTCGCGCACCGCTTTCAGATGCTTGTCGGCACCGTTTACGGTGGTGAACTGCACATTCTGGCCGAACCATGGCACGTTGACAAGATGCTTGCGCACTTCTGCTGCCGAGTTGCCATACATCTTCTTGAACAGCGCCTCACACCTACTGCGCCCCGCGTCTTGCTGAAAAGACGGTGTCCAAGTGTCCTGTTCGTAGCGGAAGGCGAACATATCTTCGATGTCGGCATCGTCGAGTTTCTCGACAAACGATTTCTTTCTGCCGTCATCGTAGGTCATTTCGGCACCATCTTTGAATATGATTTTGTTGTCGCGATAGTCTGTTATGAAGTCAGGATAAGCCTCCAGCAGTGCCTTTGCGCCTACGGGTATTGCTGAGTGTGCGTCATTATCGGTCTTCCTTGCTTCTTTTTTCCCGACCTGTATCGTGTCCTTTTCTGCTTCCGCCGGTATGCCTTTCCTTTCTCCGCAACTCCAACCTACAGCAAACACTGATGCCACCACCAGTGTTGCCGCAATTATTGATATTGTTTTTTTCACTGCTCCTATACTTTATTCATACTTATGCAGGAATGAGATGTTATAACTCTCAAACTTATTAAACTCGCGTGCCGGAATCTCATCGTATATCGCTGAATACCATGACAGCGAATTGAAGTATTCCCTTAGTTGTGCATCCTTGAAGTAACGGCCGTGACGTGCGTATATAGAGTTCTTCAAAACCCTGATTTGTCCGCGATCCATGTTACGAATGTCATCGTATGTTACGTAACGTGTTGAGAGCCAGTCGTACTGTGTTCCCCAAACAACGTTGCTGCTTCTGTTGGTGCGCTGTGTCTTCTTTGTCTTGCGTGGGATTGACGGCACTTGTGCCTTTGTCTCGTTGATTCCTGCGAATGCCATTAATGCTGTCAGCATAATTATGGCCAATGTCTTTTTGTTTTTAAAAAATTTCATAGTCGTTAATTTTAAAGGATTTGTGTAATTAAGATGATACTATCGTTTACAAAGATACAAAAAAAACTATTACAGCGTTGTTGTTTATTATTTCTTAACACTTTGTGGCGTATTCTTTGGCTTTCATCTTGTGTCCTCCGAGCCATAATCCGATGAATGTCAATGCGCCGTTAAGCATCAGCAATTCGTAGCCGAAGTGATATCCTGTGGCAGAGGCAACTGTCTTGTCTATCGCAAAGCAGAGCAGCGGCGACCCTACGGCGATGTAGGGAACGGTGCGACCGGCAACCGAACGACGCGTAAGAAGTCCGAAAGCGAACAGACCGAGCAGTGGTCCGTAGGTGTATGAGCATAAAACATATATGGCATCTATCACCGACGAACTGCCCACGGCATCCACAGCGAGTATTATTACTGCAAACACGGCAGCCATGGCGATATGGGTTTTGTGGCGCAACGACTCGTCTTCTTTCTTTTCGCGAATATCAACGCAGTAACTTGTGGTCATGGCTGTAAGTGCTGAGTCGGCAGAACTGAACGATGCTGCCACAATTCCGATGGTGAAAAGTATCACCACGGAGTTGCCGAGTATTCCCGAAGCGGCAAACATAGGCAGCAGTTCATCGCCGGTGTCGGATAATGGCAGGCCTTGTTTTTGTGCCAACATCATGAGCAGTATGCCAAGAGCCATGAAGAGAAGATTGGCCGGAACGAAAGCCATGCCGTAGGTGCACATGTCTTTCTGTGCCTCGCGCAATGTCTTGCAGGTGAGGTTTTTCTGCATCATGTCTTGGTCGAGTCCTGTCATTACGATAACGATGAAGACACCGCTGAGGAACTGTTTCCAGAAATTTTGTCGCGATACCCAGTCGTCGAAGACGAAAATTCGTGAATGTTCGTCGGCAGCCACCGCTCTGATAGCATCACCTATGCCGTAGCCGAGAGCATCAATTACATTATATGTAATCAGTAGCAGTGCCGTAAACATGCACACTGTCTGGAACGTGTCGGTCCATACGAGCGTCTTTATCCCGCCGCGACGGGTGTATAGCCATATCATTCCTACCATCACCACCACCGTTACCACAAAGGGAACACCCAACTGACTGAGTACGAAACGGTGCAGAATGATGCACACAACATAGAAACGCACCGCCGCACCGGTCATCTTAGACAAGAGGAAAAACCACGAACCGGTCTTGTATGCTTCCTTGCCGAGACGCCGGTCGAGATAGGTGTATATCGTGGTGAGATTCAATCGGTAATATACCGGCAGCAGAATGAATGCCACGGCGAAATATCCCAGAATGAAACCGAGACAGGTTTGCAGGTATGTCATCTGCGTTGCCATTACCATTCCGGGCACAGAAACGAACGTTATGCCCGAAATGCTGGCACCGACCATGCCGAAGGCCACCATATACCACGGCGAGCGACGGTTGCCACGATAGAAAGTATCGTTGTCGGAATGCAGAGATGTTAGTCGGCTGAACAGCATCAAAGCCCCAAGATAAACAAGAATAGTGAGCAATATTACCATAATGACTGCAAAATTACTCATTTATCAAGAAACAGAGAACTGATTTCGGAAGAATGTTCATCAGTAATTGAAGATTCATCAATTCATTGGTATGGGACGGTTTTTTATTATTACGTTTTATATTATAGATTTGTTTCTGTGTCGAACTCGCGTATAAAAGATGAAATCAACGATTTCTATTGTCTGTTTAAGAGTTTTTTTGTACCTTTGCATCTAATTTAAATAAACACATATTATTATGAAAAGATTGCAAAACAGGGCGTATGCCCTACTCGTTGGTGTCATTACACTAATGACTTGTGTTAGTACTACATCTTGTGGCAGTGATGATTTGGAAGACTTATTCAACAAATTAGGGGGCGTTGTATATCAAGATATGGACACCAAAATAAGTGTCACATACTTCTCTACTGCTAATTACAATAACCCTTTAATTTTCATTATTCCCAAAACAATGCTCGGAAAGGAAATCGATTTAAGTGCAAAAGGTGATTGGCAAGTAGGTGGTCCTGAAACCGATGGCGTTCATGACGGTTCCGAAGGTTACTACGAAAAGGGCAGTTACCTTTATATTTTGACCAAGAATAAGAATAAAATTGAACTCCGCTTCAAACTGATAAGATTAGGACGTACTATCGAAGGTTCCTATGAAGGAAAGATGTACAACAGCAAAGATGCGCTTGACGAAGCCCTCAAGAAAGGCAAAATATAATTTTCAAGACAATATAAAACGTAGAGGAGGCATAAATAACTCCTGAAATATCAATACATAGGGACAGGCAATGGCATCTGTCCCTATATTTTTTAAGTGCCATTTTCGCTTTTGGGGGCACACATCTGCATAGATGTTTTTTCATTTCTAAGAGTAGAACTGAAGTTTGTTCAACTCATAGTTTTAGTTCAGTACTTGTTGCTATTCCTTCAATCTGTTTTTACTAAAGTTGCGTTCCGGATAAAAAGAGGTGTTATTTTTGCTATACAATACCCTTTACTATATTTTTTGCAAAATATAACATCTACTTGAAATATTATTTTTATCTTTGCAAATAACAACATATACAAATAAGATATTTAAGGAAAAAGATATGAAACATTACTTTTACATCAAGAAAAAGAGCAATTTTCTTTTTGACTTATTGGTCTTGTTGCTTAAACCAACCGATAATAATAAGGTGCATTCAAGGCGATATGCCTTTGTGTTGCTTACGCTTTTGGCTGCCATTCCGATGCAGGCGCAGATGCTTTTCTCCGAAAACCTAATGCTGGAGATAGACAGTACGAAGACCATACAAGGCTCGTTGCAACCCGAACTCGATTTTAAAACAGAGAAACAGCATGTGTTTACCATTAAGAACACGGCAAACCTGAACTTGTTGATAAATACAAATCGTGTCATAAACTTTATAAACAAATTCGAATTAACTACTGTTGGCAATAAGGTTGCAGTGAGCGAAGGATACGTTCATGCCGAATACCGCTACTTGTTTCATCATGTTTTCGAAGTCTATCCCTATGCAGAGTCGCAATGGGCAGGCAGCCGCGGCATGCCTTTCAAACTGTCTGCAGGTCTGCAAGCACGCTATCGGCTGATAAAAACCGACCATTGTCTTATGTTTGTAAATTCTGCTTTGTACTACGAATTTGAGAAATGGGAGGTTGCCGACCCTCCTCTTGGAAGCAATCCCTACGAATATAGCCGTTGCATAAAAAGTCATTTGTCGGCTACTTTGAAATTTTCTATCGGCGACCATTGGGAACTTACCACTACTGCCATACATCAAACAAAGCCTAAAGACTATTTTAGGAAAGCACGATTTGGGGGCGCAGTTGACCTCATATATCGCATTACACCTACGATTGGTATCCGTGGTGGCTATCGTTTCATCTACGATACTCATCCCATTGTGCCCATAGGAAAAGACTATACTGCAATAAATGCAGGTCTCGACATCGCTTTCTAAAAGGTAACTGTTTTGTTGATGCTCGCTAAACTCTGCATGTATTATGTGGGGAAAAGAAAAACTTTGAAGCTTAAAGATTTTACAAGAAGGCTCGTCTTGTGTAACCGTATATTTATCAACGCAATGTAATACGCATTGTTTTGCGCGGCGAAAGCGTCTGTCAAGAGGAGAAAAGACAAAAAAACGAGGGGCAAAGGTTGCCTTTTCGAGCCTTTGCCCCTCAAAATAAAGGTTATATTTCTGCTTTTTGAATTTGCTTTTACTTAGTTGTTGATAACAATCTTCCGAGTAAAGTGACGGTTGTTACATTCTATCGATACGATGTAAATACCTGAAGGAATATTTCTTATCGGAATAATTCCGTTTGTTCCCTTCGCTACAATCTGCCCATCGAGAGCATAGAGTTGCAACATTCCTTTTATATTCAGACGGATGGCATTCTTGTCTATAGACAGCATAGAGTTGTTGAACAACGGATCTATTCCATTTGTCAAGTCTATAACGAATGGTGCCGACGGCATCGACTCTCTTCCATCGTTATAGTAAGCCACAACATAATATTCTGCATTGTTGAGCGGTTGCTTGTCTATGAAGTGAGTAGATTCGCCCGGAATGTAGTTTATATTAAGCAGTTCTCCGTTTCTAAATAGGTTGTAGCCCACCAAATCATCGTCTGTTTCCTCGGTAGCATCACCGGGTTGGTCGTTAACGTTGCCCGTTATCTTCCAGCAGCATGAGCCAAGTTGAGGGTCGCCTTCGTAGAAATCCCACACCGTTTTCCATGTTTTTCCGTTGTCTTCAGAGTACAAATCGCTCTTTCCTGTGACGCAAGAGGTTGAACTTTCATAACTTAACGGAATCTGATCCGGACTGTAGTCGTGTATCTTGATGCCCACAATGAGTTCCTTTGTACCGTCTATCTTTATAGGTGTGTTCAACTTTTGGGTTGTGGTTTCGTTGAACTTAATGTTTTCCATTTCCTGTTCGCAAATGAGTTTTCCATCCTCGAACACAACTACAGCAGCATGAATGACTTGGTTTTCGCCAACATCGTCGTAGTAGTTGATGTGCGCTGATACGGAAGTAAGGTATTTTCCATCGTATGGTGATAGTTCGTTTGGTGTGAATTTATTGGCTCCAATCAGTTCCTTACCCTCGTTACCCAGTGTATATCCGGGCGATTCGGGTTCGCAGATGTAGTTAAGCGCATAAGATTTACGGCTGTTCTTCCACATTAGGAATACTTCTTTGTTAATTACTTTGCCCGTGAGTCCTTCCGGAGCATTGACATTATCGCCACTTCCTATCATGATATTGTCGAGATAGAAATAGTAGCTCAGCAATCCCATTCCGTGCTTGCGGAATCTTAACCGGAAGGTTTTTCCTGCAAGTTGCTTACTCAAATCCACCGTCATAATACCTTCTATGTTTGGCAACTGCTCTATAGTCCAGTCCTTAGCCGACTGCCATGTGTTGCCTCCATCAATGGTATATTCAACGCTAAGCGTATCTTTGGTTGCGTTGATCTCATTACCTCCTTGCGCATTTTCCTGCTGACAAAGAATGAGGAACGAGCATTTTACCTTATTGGTATGACTTGCATCGAACGGCCTACTTACCAAACTTATCGAGTAAGGAGTGGATGTGCAAGCACCACTGGATAGTCCCATCGAACCGTCATGACCTATTTGGGCAGCCACTGTCCACTGTGTATCTACATAATCGCCATAGTCTGTGCTGATTGTCCAATAGTTTGTCTTGAGTGAACCGTGTTCAAAGTTCTCGAACATCGGGAAGGAATAGGTCTCCGGAATGGCTATTTCGATAGGATTTGAGCGTGGAGAGAGCATCTCTTTGCCATCTTTATCCTTGTAGATTGCTTCTATTGTAAAGTTACGATAGCCCGGTTCTATATTTTTCAGCATGGTTGTCATATCGTCTTTCAACTCATTCAGGGTCGCTGTTTTTTCTCCATCGCAATATACATTGTAGCCTTTCAACGTCCACGAATTGTAAGTTGCCTTGTCACTCTTCCATGAAAGACTAACTTGCTGCAGCCCGGTCGATTTGCCATTTGGTTTTTCCGGTGTGGCAGGAATTTCCACATCGCGCTTATTTACAGTGAGATACCATGCTATAGGAGTCTGTCCCAGCGCAACATAAACGTCTTTATTTCCTGCTATAGTATTGCCGTCTGCCGATACAGAACAAGGGAATGCCTGTGCTTGATCCTCATAATTCAGCGGGAAAGGCATGCTCAACTCAGGATTGAAAAGATAGGTATAGTAAGTTAAATCGAATATTCTTCCGGAGGAATACTGATACCAGAAATTCCTGTAATATCCCATTCCGCCCATTGCAAGTGCACCATATATCATTGCACCAAACACGTCGCCGTTGTTAGTTACAGTCGGAATGCGCATTTCGTCGTTGCTCTCGAAGGTGGCCAAAGTAATGGTTTTGGCTTTTTCTACATCGTAAAGGCGATAGTCGGAACGGCTGGAAAGCGATATAATGAAATATTTTCCGTTAGGACTTACGGCTATCATGCGCATCTGTTTTTTGTTTGCCAGTTCCACATCGTCGCCTGTACACGTTACAACATGGCATTGTCCGTCAATCCAATAACATGCTATCGACGAGCCTTTGTTTATGGCCAGTCCGCCAATGGTGCGCCCATCAGACGACACATAGAGTGCCAATCCGTTGCTATATCCCTCCGGCAATGGCAGTTTTTCTATCTTCCAAGTGCCCTCTCCTGTGCGTGTCCACTTGCAAGGGTCGCTGGATGCGAAGTTAGAATATTTGCAATAGCCCACAACAATCTTGCCATCGTTAGACAGCGAGCAGGCAAATGTGCCGTCTCCGTGTTGCTTTATCCTTGTAGTATCGAGGTCGCCATAAGGCAGTTGTGCTATTTTCCCATTCTCAAACACGGCTGCTACGTTGGTAGGAGCAACGTCTCCGTAGAACTCAACAAAGTGTTTCAAGTCTTTTACAGAGCCACACAACACTCCATTATCATTTACACCTCTGAACAAACCGCTTGTTTCCCACTTCTCCGGGTCGTCGGTTGTAACCCAATTGAGCGTTTTGTCGCTCATATTATACACGAAACTCTCCGTTCCGATTCCAAATTGCACCTTCGTAGGATTGTGTCCTACAAGATAGTTACCGTTGGGCGACATTGCCAAACAATAGGTGTTATCACCTAACAACTTCACTTCGTCGGCACGAACACCACAGACAAAGAGAATGAGTAATAGTAAAAAAGTTGGTCTTTTCATAATAATTACTTTTTGTTTTTCAATAGTAAATGTATTTTAGTTATTTAATTTATAAATGAAACACCTTTCAAAAGGTAAGTTATCAGACAATATCAAGTTGACCAAAACCTGCAATATGTCGATTCTTCAGCCGGTCTTCGCGTTATTAAAATGTAATATAAGCAAATTATGACATAGTGCAAAGATAAATATTATATTTGAAATTATCGCGTTTTTCGGAAGAAAATTATTTCATAAAAGTGCTGTTTCCGCAAACAACTTCAAAGTATATGTACACGAGTTCGGGATAACAACTTTTTTTTGAGATGTTTTTTAAGGTGCGATATCCAAAGTATTCACATATAAATTACGCTCATTAGTGTTAATTCTTTTTTAACGTAAATGACCATGACCGGTACGTGTTTTTTCGTTAATACTGCTCTATCGTTCTCAGTATCTGTGCTGCCTCGCTCACCGATTCCACCTTTTTGATTACCATTGAGCGTTTCGGCGTTTCGCGAAGTATGCACCGTTCCAAGTTTGCAGTCATGTATTCTATCATTTTTCCGAACGCTTTGCTTTGGAAATACGGGCTCATGGTGTTGCCGGGATAGTAGAGAATCATCTGCTTTTGCTTCATCATTATTTTCTCACATCCCAGTCTTCGTCCTGCCCTGCGCAGCGAAACCACCTGCAACAGCTCCTCACCCTCGTGCGGCACAGGTCCGAAGCGGTCGATGAGGTTGACCCGATAGCGTTTCAGGTCATCGTTGTTCTTTATAAGGTCGAGTTCGCGATAGAGCAACATACGCTCCGATGATGACGGCACATAAGTGTCGGGAAAATACATTTCGAAGTCGCTGTCAATGGCACAGTCGGCCACCCAATATGTCCCGCCGCCGCCAGTGGAACCGAAATTCGCGTTCTCTCGCTTTCTCGCTGGTTGTTGCGTGTCACTCTTGTCGGCTTCTTTTTGTATCATTTCGGCGGTCTCTTCCTCTTTCAGTTCCACCATTGCCTCGGTGAGAATTTTCTGATACGTCTCATACCCAAGGTCTTCCATGAATCCGCTTTGCTCCGCTCCAAGCAAGTTTCCGGCACCTCGAATGTCAAGGTCTTGCATGGAAAGGTTGAAACCACAGCCCAGTTCCGAGAACGTCTCCAATGCTTCCAGTCGTCGGCGTGCCTCCTGCGAGAGCGAAGACATTGGCGGTGCGAGCATATAACAGAACGCTTTCTTGTTGCTTCTTCCCACTCTGCCGCGCATTTGGTGCAGGTCTGACAGTCCGAAACGGTGGGCATCGTTAATTATTATGGTATTGGCATTAGATATGTCGATACCGTTCTCTACTATCGTTGTTGATAGCAACACATCGTAATCATAGTTCATGAACCCCATAATCGTCTTTTCAAGTTCTTCGGGTTTCATCTGTCCGTGTCCTATTGCGATGCGAACATCGGGTATATGTCTCTTGATAAGATTTGCCATTTCCGGCAATCCGTTTATCCGGTCACTGACAAAGAACACCTGTCCGTTGCGGCTCATCTCGAAGTTTATTGCATCCACGATAACGTCTTTGTCGAAAGTATGCACTTCGGTCTGCACAGGGAAACGGTTTGGCGGTGGTGTTTGTATAATGCTCATGTCGCGTGCTCCCATGAGCGAGAACTGCAACGTGCGAGGTATCGGTGTGGCACTCATCGTCAGAGTGTCAACGTTGGTCTTCATCTTGCGCAGTTTCTCTTTCACGGCGACACCGAATTTCTGTTCCTCATCGATGATGAGCAGACCGAGATCTTTAAATTCCACCGTCTTGCTTATCAGTTTATGAGTACCTATTATGATGTCTATTCTGCCCTCTTTGAGGTCTTCGAGCACCTGCCTTGTCTGCTTGGCCGAACGTGCCCTCGACAGATAATCCACCCTTACCGGCATGTCTTTGAGCCTGCCTTTGAACGTCTGATAGTGCTGGTATGCCAACACCGTTGTCGGTACCATTACCGCAACCTGTTTTGAATCGCATGCAGCCTTGAAAGCGGCTCGCACGGCCACCTCGGTCTTTCCGAATCCCACATCGCCGCACACGAGCCTGTCCATCGGGCGCGAGTCCTCCATGTCGGCCTTCACATCATTGGTAGCCTTAAGTTGGTCGGGCGTGTCTTCGTAGAGGAAACTTGCCTCCAATTCATGTTGCATGAACGAATCGGCAGCGAAAGCGAATCCCCGTTCTCTCCGTCGGGCGGCATAAAGTTTTATAAGGTCGCGCGCTATGTCCTTTATTTTTTTCTTGGCTCGCTCCTTCAGTCTGTCCCACGCCCCCGTGCCGAGTGTTGACAGGCGTGGCGGTTTGTCGGTGTCGTGGCGGCGGTATTTGCTTATTTTGTAGAGCGAGTGTATCGAGACATCCACCTTGTCATTGTTCTGGTATGTTATTCTTATGGCCTCCTGATAACTGTTTCCTACCGGCGTGCGCACCAATCCGGCAAACTTACCCACACCGAAGTCCACATGCACCACATAGTCTCCTATCTCCATTTCCTGGAGTTCCTTCATTGTCAGAGCCATTTTCCCCGCTCGTGCCGCGTCTGATTTCAAACTGTAACGATGGAAACGGTCAAAAATCTGATGGTCGGTGAATAGGCATAGTCGCAGCGAATTGTCCGCAAAGCCCTCGTGTATGGTAGGACTTACGGGCTCGAAAGGCTCGCTGACAATCTCGCGTAGTCTTTCTTGTTGCTTCTTACTGTCTGCAAGGATATAGATTTTGTAGCCTTTCAGTGTGTAGTCTTCGATTGTCTGCTTCAGCAGTTCGAAATTCTTGTGCAACAACGGTTGTGGCGAAATGTCGAATTTCAGTGTTGACTGTGGTGTCTCGGTGTGTTTCGTGCCGAACTCTATACGCTTGAATCGCAGGGCATCTTCGGTGAATAGCGTACCCGGGCATAACGTCTGCTCTGCCTGCATCTGCTTTGTGAGCACATGGCGTTCCATTTCTGTCAGTCCTTCCATGCGCTCTGCTACGGCCTGTTGTGAGAAACCGTCGCGATAGATACTGTCTATCTTTTCGCGTACGTAAAGGAAATCTTTCATTGCCAGAACAGAATCCTGTGGCAAAAATTGCAAGAACGGTGTCTTCTCGTCAGTGAGTGTTGCCATTTCCGGCACAATACGGATGTGCTCCTTGCGCTCTCTGGATAGTTGGCTCTTAACATCGAATGTGCGTATCGTGTCTATCTCGTCACCGAAAAAGTCGATACGGAACGGATATTCACTGCTGTAACTGAACACATCTACGATGCTTCCTCTCGTTGCAAACTGCCCGGGCTCATACACATAGTCCACCTCGGTGAATCCGAAATCGCGCATATCGTGGCGCAACTGCATTGTATCAGCCGTTTGTCCCACTTTCAGCGATATGCTCCTTTCATCAAGAATCTTTTTTGATACCACAAGTTCGGCCACCGCAGAAGGTTCCGTCACGATATAGAGCAGACCTGTAGCAGTTTGCAGTTTGGTCAGAACTTCGGTTCTGAGAATTTCGTTTGCCGCGTCTTTCTGTCCGTATTTCACCTGTCTGCGGTATGATGATGGGAAAAAGAACACATGTTCCGCACCCATCATCTGTTTCATGTCGTTGTAGAAATATGCCGCTTCGTCAGCGTCTTGCAATATGAAAAGTATCGTTCTTGGCGACTTCATACCGGCTGCTGCGAACATTACCGGTGCGGCAGAAGCCATTAGTCCTTGCAGGAAAACTGTCTCCGCAGATTTGTCTTCCAGTATATGTGCCAGTGCAGTCACTTGCTGCGACCCGGCGTATTCACCCAATAAGTCTTTTATTTCCATTTCTTCAATGTTGCTGCAAAGTTAGATGTTTTTTCGCTATTATACGCTGATAATGTTGAAAAAGAACATAATGGCAACTGCAAAAAGGCATTTCTCCCAATTTCTTTCACTGATGAAGTATTCGCGTTCAATTAACGTCGCATTTATGGCAATTTACGTTCATAATCATAATACGTGAATTTCCGTAAAAGTATAGTGAATCATTTGCTTTTCATTTCATGCTCTTTCGTAATGCAAAATCGCCCAAATTGGTGAGCAAAATGGGCGAATTTGCAAACCAATTTGGGCGATTTTGTTTTATTGAATGATATGTTCCGTTTTATGAAATATATCGGAGTAATCATTTGCGGAGCATCTTCTTGTAGATTTCGATGTATGTCCGTGCGATATGTTGCCATGAACGGTCGCCCCGTGAGTAATCCTCGTTGATGTTTTCTGCCATTTTGGCGAGTCTTTCGGGGCTTGACATAAGTGAAAGAATGGCCTTTGAGAGAGAGTCGCTGTCGCACGGCGGTACGAGCAGTCCGTGTCTTTCGTGTGTCAGCATCTCCGGAAGTGCACCCACGTTTGTGGCAATTACCGGTTTGTCAAGTGCGAAAGCCGACATTATCACGCCACTCTGTGTGGCATCAATGTAAGGACATACCACTATTGAGGCGTTACTGATTAGTCCGGAGAGTTCTTCGTCGGTCACGAAACGATTGATGAATTTCACGAAACCTTGCTGTCGGTATTTCTCCACATCGAACCAGAACTTACCACGTCCGGCAACGATAAGTTTCAGGTGCGGCATTTCCTTGTGAGCCTTTTCCATTGCTTCGCACAAGTATTCTATGCCTTTGTGCGGGTTTATACTGCCAACGAACAGTACGTATCCTTTCTCCTCCGGCAGCACCGGCACCGTCTTTTTAAGATGAGTATATATGCTGAGACTTGACTCATAAACGTGTTTCCGTTGCAGTCCGTATGTCCTGACAAACTCTTCATGCATGGTTTTGTTGAGCAACAGAAAATGGTCTGTAAGTCGGAATGCTACCCATCTGTGCAAGCGGTTCAGGCGGTTCATATCGGAAGAGTGGGGGATAGGGTCGTGCATTGTCATTATCATGCGTCGGCGCAGCATGTAAAGCATGAAATTGCCGTATCTGAAAGGATTTGTGGTATGCACAATATCATATTTCCTACGCTTTATGAACTTCATGGCGCGCCATGTTCCTTTCAGGTTTTCGGGCGACCGGTCGTGACCTTCCGGAAGGTTTATTACATAGATGTTTCGTATATCCATGAACTCACTCAGACGTGCCAGTGCAGGATATTCGGAGGCTTTGAAGACACCACCCCTTGGTTTCACCTCCGTGTCTATCAATGTTGCCTGACGTGAGTTTTTGCCTATCATGAGATAGAAATCAACATCAGCCAACTTACTCATTTCCGTAAGCAGCGGCAGGTCGCAGTCAGCGAAACATGGGTGGGATATGTATGCTATTCTCATGCGTCATTCTATGGGTTTGTATATCAGTCTTGCTCCATAGAGATGCCACTTCTTGTCACTTCTTATCCATGCCCTGTTAGTCAACATATTGCATCTGTATCCATGGTCAAAACCACCTCCATTGGCTATTATCGTAAGTCCTTTTGACAGATAATAATATGCTCCGAAAGCCTGTCTGCTTGTTAGGTTTTTATTCCATTCTTTACCGAATGATATTCCGGAGTCATCGATGAGTGATGTTATCCAGAAGTTCTTGCCCGGTCTGTCGATGAGAATAAAGTCGCCATTGTCGTTATTCTCCGGCAAAGGCTCTCCCACTTTCCTATATGGCGGCTCTGTTTTATACATGTCATAATCGTCGATGTTGTCACACACATACATCTGCAGGTCTTTGAATGTTACGTCGGGCATAAGATGCCAAATGTTTCCCACGATGTTCTCTATCCACCTGTAACGCATCGGGTTACGGTTTTCTGTAGTTAGATGTGGCGTGACCATGTTCGCCCTTCCGGTCTTGCTGTTGTGCGGTGCGGTGCAAGTCTCTGTCCAGTTTGTTCGTTGTGCACAGTTGCCGATAAAGCAGTCGGTGTTGATGTCAATAGCCGGTCCGTCGAAATAGTAGGTTTCTGTTTTTTTTCTTTTTTTCTTTGACGTGCATTTTGCAAAGGTAAGAATGTCTTTCTGACTGCCGTTGCAGATACAGATGTTCGAGCCTTCTATTATCACGTCCCTCCATTGGCGCTTGCAGGTAATGGAGTTCGTTTTCTTTTCGTTCTTTGTGGAATAATAGGTCTGTTCCTTATCCCACTCCTTCTCAATCGGTTGTCGGAAGTCTGCTATGCCATGTCCGAAGATTACACCGGTGTTGCGACAACCGAACTCCACCGCTACGAGCGTATAAAGCATGTCGAGCGTACGCATGTCGTAGAGCGTGTAGCCTCTGCCTCTAGCCTTTGCCGCATCAAGGAATTGTTTTGGCACGATGTTAGAAGTGGGAATCTTGTCGGCTATTGAGCGCATTTTCCCATTCTCATCGATATAACCCTCGAATGCAGATATATACACGGCATCTATCTCTTTTCCGTTCTCGATGAATGCGGGGTGTGGTTTTGTGCCTTTGGCCGATATTACACGGTATTCATATCCGTTCTCCGAGTACTTCTTTACGTAGAATTTAGGAATGCGCACGAACACGTCACCATTGCTTCCATCGAGTGAGAAACCGGGTTCGTTGTCGTAAGTAATAATGGTTTTGCCCCCTTCTTTACGCAGGTTGCATCTCTTCACCTCCGACCAAGGATAAATGCTGTCGAAGTCACTCGTTCCCGGTGTACTTCCCACTCCGAAACTTGCTTTGAGCCCTTCGGCATCGAAACAATGCTCTCCGAGGTCGTTATTGTTTCCAATCTGCCATCTTATGCCATATTGCATGTTTGACTTATCTCCCTGTCCCGGTTTTTCTTTCTGATTAGGAATGATGTCTTTTTCGGAGCATGCAAACAATGCTATGCAACAAATCAGAGTTATTGTGATTCTTGTTTTCATTTTAAAGTGTCTGTTAATTTATTCATCATATTGTTATATTTCTCCAGATAATTTGCGGCAAATGCCTTTGAATTTGCGTGAGGGAAAGACATAATGCGCTGAAGCACATCTTCTGGTGGTGGCGGATTGAATCCTCTGCCGATACATGAGATGCGCTGCATGGATAGCGATGCCTCGTCGAGAATGTGTTTTATCTTGCTCGAACGGTCATCGGTGAGCATTCCATTGAAACGTTTCCTGCCGTAGTTGTCGAAACTGAAGAATGGGATGCCGTTGTGTATGGACACCACCACCGGGTGCATGTTGTGTCCGACGAATCCCGAAGAATAGCGTATCAAGGAATACCAATCGGTAGGTGACAGCGGCAACCCGATATTATGCTTTACCGTTCCGAAACTTGGCTTCTGCGCAAATGGCAGCAAAGCGCATTCATATCCTTCTTTATTTGCCAGTTTCTCGAAAGTGCTTATCCATTCCTGACTTACGGTGTTGCTGTTGATGAAACTTAGCAAGATGTATTTTTTTGGCAGATTGTGCCTCGCGAGAAAATCTTCTTTGGTAGGTAACACCTCCGCAGCGTTCTGGTTGAATGCAAAAACCGGGTCTGGTGTGACTTCCGGTACACATTTCCCGTGTGTGATATATGCGAACATTTCGCTTGTCCAAGAGTCGCGAGTAGAGACATATCTGTACTTCATAATCTGCTTATCCATGTCTTTTCTCACGCTTGCAGGTATGAGTTTATAGGCCGAGTCTTGTGAGGATGCCGACATTAAAGCCACCGGAACTTCGCAGTTGCCGATACCATTCCATGTTGCCCAGAACGGATTAGGAAACTGACGGTCGGACGTGGTTTGGCTGAATCCTATTATGGTGCGGCATGGGAATACCATGCGTTCGCGCAAAGGGTGATGCTGTGCTACGGCATCGCTGCCTATTATTACAGCCTCGATGTTGTACTCCGTGATGATGCGTGCCACGTCTTCTGTCGTTCGGCATAGCGGTGTTTCTTGCCATGCAGACCTGCGGAAGGCTTTCATCTCTTCTATTTGCAGAGGTGGGGTGGTTTTCCGGTAATGCTCTTCAAGGTCGGCAGCCACCCAGTTCAGTATGAATGGGTCGTGTCCGGCCTTCTTTAGATAAGAAAACGTAGAGAGCAACTGCATCACTGCTCCGAAATTGCATGCCGCATGATATGCTAAAAGACCTATTCTCATATTTTCCTAACGTTCTGTTTTTCTTTTCCGGCTGCACAAATGCCTTGCCGTCCTGTCTTTATTGACTTTGCTGTTACATCCCACTCCATGTCATACAATGTGCATGTGGGTATATGGTTCGTATGTGAAGTCGTGCACTTTGCGTTCGCCTATTTTCTTCGCCGGTATGCCACCGACAACGGAATAAGGTTCAACGTCTTGTGTTACCACGGCTCCTGATGCCACTACGGCACCTCGTCCGATATGCACACCGGGCAACAATATTGACTTGGAGCATATCCATGCGTAATCCTCTATTGTCGTTTTTGCTCCTGTTCCATGAAAATCAGCCGAGTTCATCTCATGGTGTAGTGTCCATATTGTAGCGTCATACGCTATCGTGACATTCTCTTTTATCTCAAGTCCCATGCGTGCATCGAGCATTACATGCGGGCCGATGCTGCATCCGCGACCAATTTTCAATCCTTTCGGATTCCTTATATCTACAGTGGAGAACATCGACACGTGTGTGGAGATTTCTGCACCGAGCATTCTGAGTAATTGCTTACGTATGGTCTGCGATGGAATTTTCCTGATGAACGCCATTGATATGTAGTTCATGGATAGTAGCCATGAGTAGTATATTCGTCGTAATCGGTCTTTCATTTTTTGATTTTCTTTTTTATTTTCTTTGCAACATTACAGATGTATTCTTTCTCGCCCTTATTCATGGCAAGGTGATATGCCAGAATGCAATATAACGAAATGTCAAGCGATGTAACGATTATGAGCCTTATGAATGATGTCTCCATAATAGTGGTAATTGCATAGAGACATGCTCCTATGCTAATGAATATTGCAAGATTTGGCAATATGGCTTTGGAGATATACTCCCATACGGGGATAGACTGCAACTTGTTTGCGAACATAAGTCTTACGAAGAACACCGCAATCTCGATGACGCACGCTATCAGCAATGCGTATGTAGGTATGAGAAAGTATTTCAAGGCAAAGTATGACAATGGCAGAGTGATAAGTAGCATGATACTGACGCTCGTGGTGTACCATTTCACCCTTCCGGAAGATTGTACAGCAGACATGAGTCCGGAGGACGATTGTGTGATGAGAGACAGAATGATTATTATGCGCGTAAACTCTATTGTGTATTGTGGTACGTTACCAATCCATATACCTGTGATGAAAGGCAGTTCTATGATAACAGGTAAGGACATAGCTCCGAGTATGAGTACTGAGTACTTTGTTAGTGCAAAAGTGAGGTTCTGAAGTCTTTCCTGTGCGTGCAGTCCTTCGCTTTCCATCAACTGTGGGTTTATGCTTTTCTGTATTGTAGATGAGAAATAGCCCAGTGCTGCGTTTACCTGATTAGCGATTCCGTATGCCGCATTAATTACTGTTCCGTGGAAATGGTTGAGGATAATGGCTATACCTTGGTTGCGACTGACCATTGCGAGGGACGATAGTGTGTTCCAACCGGCAAACCCGAACATCTCGATGAAGAGTTTCTTGTTGCGACATGAACGTGGGGAGATGTGCAAATCCTTGTATTTGTTTCTGCAATATACATATTTTATTATAAGCACAAGAATTGTTATCAGTGTTATTGAAATGCCGTATATCTCAAGTCTTGCCGACGAAAACAATGTCAGCGATAGTGCAACGGCAAGTTTCAGAAGATACTCAATGATGCCGGAGATAGAGAAAAAAAGCATGTTTTCATACGAGTTTAATACCGCATCGAAAGGTACGGTGACGACCGAGAAGAACATGCTGATGACAAGGAAGTGGAAAAGCAGGTGTGCTACATCTTCCTGTCCGCTGTTTATGTTGAGGAAATATTTGAATAGTATAGGTATGGAGCCTTCTATGAGAAGTACTATAATCAACCCTATTATTATGTGCAACAGGATGCTTATGTTATATACTTGCAGAAGTTTGTTCTTGTCTTTCTCACCTATCGTCACCGAGAGGTAACGTTGTGTGGAAACGGTCATTGCCCCGTTTATGAAAGCAAGCATTGATATGATGCCGGCAATGAGGTTGAAAAGTCCGTAATCACTTTCTCCCAACGAGTGCAATACGATGGGTACAGTGCATATAGAGATTGCCATGCAGATGACAATCTTCATGTAGAGTACTGCCGTATTAAATATTATCTTCTGGGTAGGTTTCATCTTTCTGGAATTTTCCAATCATATAACCGAATGAGAGCATGAACACATTTGCCCAATAATATATTATAACGTGAGAGGTCATTGACTGTATGGCGTATATTACGGCAAGCATAGCAATGGATGGAGCATAACGTGACTTCTTCCTTATCATTTTGAAAACAACGAAAAAGAGCGTGAAGAATGCTCCGATATAAAGCAGTAAACCGATTATTCCGAAATCGTATGCCGTTTCAAGGAAATCGTTATGGGCAGAGAGTTGCAGCGTTGACTCGCGCAACACTGTGTTGAATCCGTTCCCGATAATCTGATTAGACAGGTCTTGGTCTTCTATCATCCTTATCGTTTGTTCCCAGAGTGGTATTCTACCGCTGCCCTGATCCTGATCCACATTCTCGAATCTGTCGAGTATGGTATTGCCGGTGGAATTATCGGTTGCCAAAAAGTAGAATGCAACACCGGCAATGGCAATGAGTGCGATGGCTGTTAATACAGAGGCAGGTTTCAACTTCTTTTTCACAAACTGAGAAATCATAATATACACTACCAATGATACGGCAAGGGCAAGTACTCCGGAACGTTTGAATGATGAAAACAATATAATGGTGACAACGATTATAGCAAACAACTTAATCCATTTTGACTTGAAAAGCAATACCAAAGGAAGGGCGTACAACACATAATAGGAAGATGCCAGGTGGTTTGTAAGAAAGAAATTTACTTCCTTGAAAATCAAGACATATTGTATTGCAAGTGCCAATAACAATATCATGAACACAAATTTGTCGAACCGCTCGAAATCGGTATGCATGGCAGAGTTGAAAGATGAAACAAGCACAAACATGGGGGTGAATATGTACATTATGTTGGTTATGTAATCACCGGTCTGCGTCTTGTCGTCAAGCAGTGTGGGAATGGAAGCCCATAGAAAATAGACACAAAATAGGATTATTGTTGTCGGGGGGAGATATAATTTGTAGTTTGGCAGAAACAGTTTGGCTGCCGAGAATGCCCATACGAGCAGTGCTAACGCCATTGCTATGCGTGTGAAAACGGAATACTCGGTTCCATGTTCCATTGCACGCATATTGAAAAAGGACGCTATAATTAATATAAATAACGCAAAAATGAAGTATGAATATGATATATTTTTTACTTTGATTAGCATTATCTATGTTGTTTTGTTCGCTTTCCTGTTTTTTATATTATTTCTGATGAAAATATAGGAGCATGTTCCCAAGAATGAAAGCATCATCATAACAAATACGAAAATCATTCGTTTGGGACCCGACGGCTTGATAGGAACCGATGCTCCTTTGAGTAAAGTGAATGCGGGGGTGCGTTCTATGACTTTTGATTTGGCATTCTGCAACTGTGTGTTGAATGCTGTATAGGCATTGAATTTCAGTTGCATGTCGTTTTCCAAGTCGTTCTGTTTTGCCTTGAAACTCTCAAGCACCATATCGACATTAGCGTCAGCATAACTTCCGTAAAGTTGACGTGCTTTCTCGTAACTCTGCTTTGCCTCGGCGGTAATTTCAGTGTAATACTCTACGTCTCTGCGTGCCTTGCTGGTTCGGTAGTTTGTGATGAAGTTCTGTAGTTTCATCTTTACAGAGTCAGCAATTGTCTTACAGATTAGCGGGTCTTGGTCGGTAGTGTTTACGGTGATTACTGCCGTACGCTTGTCTATGGCGATGCTTATTTTGTTCCTAATTATTCCTGCTATCATGTCCTGGCGTTTCGACATGAAATAGGGGTCGTTCTTTTTCTGCCCTCCTCCTGTTGCGGTTCCTTCGGAGTCGCTTTCCGGGAATAAGTCTTTTACCCAACCGAAAATCTTGTATGTCCATGCCACCTTCTGATGCTTGTCAATGTAGTCATAATAGGTTGTACTTAATTCCTTGTCTTGAGTGGTTACTTTCACGTCAAACAGACTCGATACGAACTGGTTGTCTTCCATTAGGTCGGGATAGAGCAGGGGCGTGATGGCATCAGACGATTTCATGGAATTGAGGTCGATACCGAAGGATGCTACAAGGCTCGACAATCCGCCCCCCAATGAGTTGTTTTCCATCTCCGGAGCAAGTTTGAGACTTGTGGAATATGTTCTTGGCTGACTGAAGATGTAGATGCACGACAATACGAATACTATCGACATGACAATAAAGAACAGCCTCTTGTTTGCCCATATAGTTTTCAATATCTTATCTACGTCAACCGTATCAAGTTTCTTTTTTGTTTCCATATTTTTTACGAGGGGTTAATTTTTTCTTCCGCGTTATTTTTTTATTATATTAGCCAATGTGGCGATAATGGTGGCGAATGATGCCACGCCCGATGCTATCGAGATGGTTTGCGAGAGCATACGTGGGTCGCGTGGAGCCTTGCTTGGCACGAATATCTCGCATCCCGGTTCGGGTTTTGCGTTGTGAGCCACACGTGCCACCTTGCCATTCATATATATAATGAAGGTCTGTTTCTTCTTTGCGCGGTTGCCCCATCCGCCGGCCTGGTCGATGTAGTAGCCTGCCCGCTTACCTTTCTGGTATCCTACGGTATTAGGATACATCACGTCTCCGCTCACCTTAACGGTGCTTGTGTATTGCGGAACTATAAGGCGGTCGCCCTCGCGCAGCACAATGTCCTCGTCGCCTCCGGGTTCTGCCAGAGCTTTGTCGAGTTCGATACCTACATAATATATATCTCCGATGTCAATCTTATTGATGTTGATCGAGTCCTTTTCGTTTGTGTTTGACTTTGCCATATCTAACAATGTCTCGGTTCGCAGTCGTTCCTCGGGCGTGAATTTACGTTCGAGTCGCGCTCCCTTGGTGTATGCGCGGTCGTTCACTCCACCTGCGGCCTTTATTACATCGCTCAGTCTTTGGTTCTTCCTTTCAAGCGTATATGTACCGCTGAACATAACCTCGCCTTCAACAACTACGTTTTGTTGTTTGTAGAATCCCGGACTCTTACGGACATACACCTCGTCGAACGGCATGAGCGTGAAGCCCGGTTCGCCATCTATTACGAATCCGTCTTTCAGTGCGAAACTGTATGTGCGTGCAATGATAGAGTCGGTCTGTAATGCCTTCGGGTTGGAGACACGGCGTGCCACGTCCACTTTCACCGTCGATGCCGTCTGTTTAAGTCCTCCCGCTTGCAGTACAAAGTCTTCAAGTGTTTCATTGTCAGCGTATTTATATACACCGGGATATTGCACCTCTCCATGAATTGTTATTGTTTGTTCCTCCATCATTTCCTGTTTTGTAGGTATGAAGAGCACATCGTTTGGCTTCAATGCCATGTCGGGTACGCGGCCTTTCATTATTCCTTCTATATCGACAGAGATAACTTGTAGCGTGCGGTCTTCTTTCATGCGGTGCATCACGGCACGAGTGGTAAACGCTTCTTCGGTCACTCCTTCGCAGGATTCGAGAAGTTCGCGCACAGTGGTTATGTTGCCACCAACCTGATACATTCCGGGACGGAACACCGCTCCTTTCACCTCTGCCATGTTGGAGAAGCGCGGAATGATGGAGTCCACATTCACCGAGTCTTCGTCGGCGAGGTGGAAAGAATTCATATCGAACTCGTCAACGTTATACACCGAGTATTCACGTCCGGTCTTACGCACTAATCTTACCGACTTGGTGTAAGCGTCACCGGTAAATCCTCCGGCATATTTCATCAATGTTCCGACACTTTCGTTGCGGCGCATCTCATAGAACATTGGGCGTTTCACCTTACCGGTAATGTTCACAAGGCAGTCATAAGGGCCAACCACGATAACGTCGTTCTCGGCCAGTCGCACGTTGCCTGTGAGTTTTCCATTCAGTATGTAGTCGTATATATCTACGGTTGAAATCAGTTTGTTGTTGCGATATACCTTTATGTTTCGCAGCGTTCCGAGGTCGTTCACACCGCCTGCCATATACAACGCGTGGAAAACCGATGCGAAGGCCGACAGTGTGTAGGTGCCCGGTGCATTCACCTCACCCATCACGTTGACCATGATTGTTCGTGTCTGTCCAACGGTGAGGCGTATCTGACTGCTGCTATAACGCGAGCCGAGGGTTGAACGCAGATGTGAATTGGCCTGCGCTACGGTCATTCCTGATACCTGCACCGGACCGAACCCATCTATCGTTATCGTTCCTTCAGGGCTCACAGTGCTTTCTATCGTGCGCTGTGATGCACCATAAATATCTATGAACACGGCATCACCGGGGCCTAATTTGTAGTTCTGGGGTGTGGCAATGTTCATGTTTGGCTCGAAACTAAGGTTCTTGTTATTGAAGATATCGCGTCCGAACACTTTGCGTTTATCCTCTATTATATAAATCGTTTCGAGCGAGTCGGGCATCATCATTCCCAACTGGCTTTTGATTTCCATGAAGTCTTCGTCTGCTTCATTGTATGTATGACGCGCCTCGCGCACACTCTGTACCCTCTGTGATGAGTTGCGTTGTGCCTTTGTGCGCTGTTCTTGCATGGCCTGTACGTCCTGTTCTTTCTTGTTGCCGTTGTTGGTTCGTAAGCGTGACTGTGGCGATTTGGAGTCCTCCACGGTGCCCAATCCCTGCTTGTTTTTCATTCGGTCATACGTGTTCTTTACACGGCGTATCTGGTTTATATCCACGCCGCGCTGCATCAACTTCGTAACAATCTGTGTCTGATCTGTACCCTTTTTATATTCTTTTACAACGAACTGCATCACTTGTTCGTCGGTCATACCTGATTGGGCAAATGTTCCCAACGAACAGAGACCCAGCATAAATGCAATTATAAGTATTTTTTTCATATTCTTGTTATAGTCGTAAAATTGATTGTCAGAACTCGAAATTCTGTCTGTTACGGTATGTTTAGAACTTTTTTCCGGAGACAATGCTCTTCACGGTTTTTGCAATTATCTTGCAATCGCCGGTCAGTGAACGTGTTTCAAGATAATGTATATCCATATCAAGACGCTTTATCATCTTCTCGATGGTGTCTGTATATCCGTTGTAAAGCGTAGCCTCTGACGTTAATCCCGGACGCATCTCATAGATTATGGGGTAACGTTTGTCGTACTCCATTATCTTGTCGATAAAGAATTTTCTTTCCGGGCGCGGGCCAACAATAGACATGTCGCCACGCAAAACGTTCCACAACTGTGGCAGTTCGTCAAGATGGTGCGAACGTAGGAAACGTTCGAGGTCTGTCGATGCCACGCCTTCTGCGTGTGGAACGAGTTGAGGCCCGTCTTTCTCGCTATCCTTACTCATTGTGCGAAATTTGTATATCGTGAACGGCTCGCCACCCTTTCCGATTCGTTCTTGACAAAATATTGCAGGGCCGTTGTGCTGCATCCATAGCAACACCGCGAATACAAGCATTAAAGGCCATAGCAATATCAATGCCATTGCAGCCCCCGCAATATCGAAAAACCTTTTAACGGCTCTCTGTGCGGTATTCATCGCGTCGTGGCTGCTTTGCAAACAGGTATTGTATTGTTCCATCTGGCTCTATGCCCTATATTTTATATATTAATATATATATTAATAACACGTTTCTTTCTGAAATGTTGCAAAGTTACATATATTTTTTTTCTTACTCTGTAACACAGTCAATAAAACTGCAAAATAATCACTTTTTGGACAGAAAATTTGTTGATTCGGATATAAATTGCTAACTTTGCAACCTATATGTACTTAATATATACCGGGGTTGACTGGATTTGACAGCAGGCCGGAGTGGTACGTAAGCACGCGGAGCGTTGGCCGGTGGCTCCTAAATCCCAATGGTCAGCAAATTTATCTGGCAACAACAACTATGCTCTCGCTGCCTAAACGAAGTACAGTAGTTTACTGGCTTTATTCCGCTACAAGGTAGTGGAACGAGACATCGCTCAAAAGCCGTCGTCCCGAGGCTCTTTGATATAGCGGTGCAGCAAAATCGGGAATAGCCTTGCAATGCCTCGATTGCAGAGTGAAATTTAGAGGATAAGGTAATGGTTGGTGGTTCGGGTCTTGCCATTGCTCGAAAATTAAGGCCGGAATAAGCGTGTAGAAAGCGTATGGTTTCCCTGTTTGGACGCGGGTTCGACTCCCGCCAGCTCCACTTAATGTGCTACGAATAAGAGGCACTTAGAGAAAATAAAATTACTAACTGCTGTAACTTTGGATGGTTACGGCATTTTTTATTTTCCCAATCAAGTGCTCTTGAGTTGCTCAAACAGATACAAATGGTTCGTCGCAAGGATGGTAAAGACTTTGATGCACAATTAATTACTACGATATAATACGAATACTGCCAATGGTATTAATGTTACCATTAGCAGTATTTTTTGTTGTCTTGTTTGTTATTTCTTTTAATAGATATACTGATAGATGTACTTGCTCAATATTTCATTTTTACTGCATATTATAAGTATGCACGCTTACGCCTTGTGCAGATGGCAGATAGTTTATGCCCCACCAACACATTTGCAGTAGGGCAAAGTTGATGATAAGTATCCACATCGCCACCTCTAAATTACAATTTTTACGCAAACGACAATGAATATAAGTAAGATAAGCCAACCAAGTGGCTGCTGCCCAAGTTTCCTTAGGATCCCATGCCCAGTAATGTCCCCATGCTTCTTTTGCCCAAAGAGCACCAGTGAGCATACCCAGGGATAGGAAAGCCCAACCGATATAGACGAGGTTGTCTGTTATGTCGAGCTCCTTGTGGGTTGCTGCCTTGCTTTTTTTAAAGAATAACAGATATACAGCCATTACAAAAGCACCGCCTAAAAGTGCGTAAGCAAACATATAGATGATTACGTGTGGTGCAAACCAAGGGCTTTGCAATGCAGGCATAAGGGTCTTGCTATGAATTTCCGGTTTCAGAAGATTGAAGCAGATGAAAACCAAAGAAAGCACTGTGGAGAATGACAATAGCCACTTATAATCCCAGCGACTGTAAACAATGATGCCTGCTAATGGCAGGAAGAAAGAATACCATAAACGCGTTTCTCCCATAGTACGCATTGGAGGACGGTCAAGAGCAATCCACATAATGAGGATATAACTGAAAAATACTGCCAGTCCGAGTATCGTAGCACTATAAGCCAATACCTTCTTGTCTTTCCATGCAGCATAAGCACCTGTTGCCCAAAGCAACACTGCTGCCACAGCAAAATATATAAAGTAATTCCAAAATGCTATCATTTCTTATCCTCCTCCTTCTTCTTGTATTTATTACGCCCCGCTGTGATAAACATTAGAACCGCACCTATAATCAACAAGTAGAGACCCACATAAGTGGCAGGCAACCAAGGGTCGGATACGAGTTCATACACGCTTAGTGAACTCCATTTTCCTTGTTCCTTGTTGAAATCAAGTTGATAAATCTTCCATGAGCCAATTGAGAATGGCTTGTTCACCTCAATATGCGCCTGTATTGCATTACCTTCTTTGGTATAGATGTTTACGTCTGACGCATAGCGCAATGGTTCGCGAGGCGACATCGCTATTTCTGTATTATCATCAAGTTTTAAACTCGACATTGGGAACATATAACTTCCCGTGCTTACCCAACCTTTCTTTACTACACTTCCTTTCTGTGCCTTGATAAGAATGGCCGTGGCAGCACCTTTCTCCTTGTATTCAACAAATCCACCGGCATTGATACGCATTCCTAAATCGTCCATTCTCATCATCTGCATCATCTGTGAAGGCATTCCTTTCATCATCTTGAGCATATTTGCAGGCATCGCGTCCTCAATGTATTTCTCCACTGTGATTTTCCAGCCTATCAACTCGTCGGAAGTGAAATCTTGCTCAATAATGATATTCTGCGGTTTGTCTTTGGGCAGTACTTTACCGGTTTTGCTATCAAATATTGCTAACTTTGGAGGATATTCGTCAATAGTGAATTTCTGTAATTCAATGGCAAGTGGCAGTTCGTGTATCTCTTGAACATCATCTATTCCGCGCCATTCGGGTTTACCCTCTTCGCAGTACATCTTGAGACGCTGCATATCGGCAGAACCTAATGTGGCGCAAGTTACGAAGATAAAAAGTCCTAAGTGGCTGATGAGCGAAGGAATAAATCGCTTCCGGAAGTGCATAAGTTGGTGAATACCCACCTCTGCCACAATCACGATGTTCCAAAGATAGATAATAACGAAGGGCCAGAAACTGAGCATGCGGGTAAGTCCAATAGGGTCAACAGCAGGTCGTCCCTCAGGAACTTGGCGACTCAAGCCCATAATAATGGTAAGTACAGATGCGGCAGCAAGTGTCGGCACTGCCGCCTCGACCTGAGTCATGAATCGGAAAAGATATACTTTAGAGCGAAGGGCGTAGAACAGACCTAACGCCACTATGAGTATTGCCAGAACAATAATATTGGCCGGCCACATTAAAAAGAACCATTCCACAGGGCCTATAGAAACTTGTAATAGGGCTCCTGTAATCAGAAGCCCTACACTTATAGCAATTCCCTCGCTGTATTTCCAAGGTTTATTCCACATATTTTTAATATGTCTATGTTCAATGTTTAGACGTTTATGTTCTAAGCATTACAATTCTTTTGTAATGAATCTGCCATTCTTCTTGGCTGTCTTCACCCACTGAGGAACTACATTGTCAATAAAGTCCTTCTTCTGAGCGTTGAGTTTCTTCATATCAAGACCAATGTAACTTTGTGCTTTTTCCTTGGTAGAGATATCAGGCATTGGCACTTCATTGCTGTAGCCATGGCGAGCCAGTACGCGAGCAATATCAATACGTGCAGTCTGTGCGTAGTTGAGAGCCACACCAAGCAGACGAGTAACTTCCTGTGGTGCGTGGAAACTTGCACCATGACTTGCTACTGCATAGTCCCAACGCCATTGCCCCTTTCGCAGTGCTGCCAATATTGGTTCCATTTCCTTTTCTGTAGCACCTTTCTCCCAAGCAAACTTAGCCTCGATATGTGCACGAGCCAACTCTTTCTCTACGCGGTTGCGAATATCAAAGACTTTCTCCTGACGCTCATACACGTTCTGGCGGAGTGTCTCCTCGCTTTGACGGTGGCAAGTCTGACAAGTACGATTGATATTTGCCAATGGTGATGTAATGTGGTGACTGGTGTACTTTATACCACCTTCTTGAATATAAGGCATATGACAATCAGCACAACTCAATCCGCGCTGAGCGTGAATGCCCTGCTTGAAGAGCTCGTATCCAGGGTGTTGGGCCTTTAAGATCTTTGTTTTAGAAAGCGGGTGTATGTAGTCGTAGAAGCCGATAGAGTCGTAATATTCTTCAGCTGCCTCGCAAGTGAGTCCCTTATCTTGTGGGAACTTAAGATACTGACCGTTGTCCTTTTCAAAGTAATACTCGGTATGGCATTGTGCACAAACCAATGAACGCATCTCTTGATGACTTGCCTTCTTCACGTCCTTACCGGCGCGTTGCCAAGCCTCATAAAGAGCAGGACGAGCAGGTCTCAAATCCATATTGCGAGCATCATGACAATCAGAGCAACCTACGCTGTTCATTACTTGGTCGCCCCACTGGCTCCACTTGGCTGCATAGAAAGCATTCTTACCCTTTTCACGCATCAAGCGAGGAACATCAGGACCTTTACAAGTCCAACAAGTACCTGACTGCATATCTTCCATGCCATCTACTCCTGGCGAACCGGTACGCAGAATCTTACGCAAATCCTCGACTGCATGACGGTGACCACGCGGAGTGTTGTACTCACGAGAGAAAGCATAACCGGCCCACAAGATAACCATTTCCGGGCGTTGTGCCAATACATCAACCTCTTGCGAGGAGTTGTACTTGCTCACAAAAGAAGTGTCCTCGGTCATTGCCCAAGTTTGATATTCCTTGGGGAAATCCTCAGCAAACTTCTCATTCTGACTCACGATGGAGTCGGTCATCACTGTTCGGCGATTGTTGAACACTGAGGTAACTTCTGCGCGACGCTCTAACAGAGAATAGCAAACCATACCCAGAACGAAGATAATAACCATTGCTCCGCCGAAGAGCAACCATCCTTGCCATTTCTTTAACTGTTTAGCCATATTGTTAGATTTTTATTTTTTTTCGAGTAAATTCTGTAACCATTCCGGTACGGGAGATGGAGGTATAGGCACTTGCGTTTCAGCATTTGGTGTTTTGCAGAGCGAATTCATGCCACCATGAGCAACTTCACGGTGACAATCCCAGCAAGCCATACCCTCGCCGCGTTTTGCTTGCATATAGTCAATCTTGCCTGTTTTTACGAACTCTGTATTGAGTTCTGTGTGGCAACGAATACAGTTGTCCATTATCACTTCTGAAGATGCTTCTTCAGCCATAATGGCTTGACGTTCCGAACGTGTCACAAAGTAAGCCACATGCTTCATACCATCCATACCCTTAAAAAAGTATTTGGCCGCTATGCTTGAGTGTGGCACATGGCAATCGTTACATGTCGCATCTCTTCCGTGGCTTGAGTGCGACCATGTAGCATAATAAGGAGCCATGATGTGGCAGTTTACACAAGCAGCGGGATCATCGCCCACAATATAAGTGTGCATACGCAAAAGATAGAAGAACAATCCTCCTAATCCCACAATGACACCCGATATAACGAGCGATGTCACCTTTTGGCGATAACTCAGGTCGGGAAACCATGATTTAAGTTTTCGCATATTCATTGTGATATGTTTTTTTATTGTAATTTCAATTGTTAACCTCTTGAGGCCAAAGTTAGTTATTTTTCTGCAAATTATCAAAATTTTATCCTCATTTATTAGTATTGTAATTTATAATAAATGTTTAAAAGGTTAATGTGTTTTAAATGGGTGTAAATTTGGGCACAAATGTTACCTGTTTGTCAATATTGTCCCAGATGTTTTTTTAGTGAAATGAGTTGTTTTCATTAAGGCAAATTATACTTAATTTATTGTTTGCTCAGAACCAAAAACTCTTTTATGGCAAAGATTACGTATTTCTTTCAACTAAATCCATGTAAATGCGTCTTAATTACTGCATTCTATGTTTCCCACCAAATAAAATCTTGTTTTTAACGTTACTTTTAACAGTTGCGTTCCAAGAATTCCGATTATTCTCTATCCATTCATTTTATTCATTTTTTTATTACATTTATCTGTTGATACATTCGTATTCGGGATTATACTTTTCCTTTGATACGGCTAATGCCGTTATTACGTGTATGAGTTTGTTTTTTACATTATTCAGTGCTACCCCTTGATGTTTTCCTCTGCTGATGAGATGTTCAAAATATTGCCTGAACTTGGGTTCCCATCTAACAGCAATTCTTGCAGCCTGTGTGAGTAAGGATTTGAGCATTTTGTTTGCAATCTTACTTACTCTTGCCACCTTATGTACACTTGTTCCGGACTCTTGTGCAAATGCTGCTACTCCCCAATATGTGGCTATCTTCTTTGCATTGCCTCCAAAGTCCTTAAAGTTATTTGTGTAAGCGATAAAGGCTGCGGCATTAATCAAAGATATTCCTTTGACAGAAGTAATACTATCGTGGGTTGTCTTGAGTTCCTCATCCTCTTCGATAAGTTCCTGCATCTTTTCCTCGCATTTTTTAATGATGGCTTTTATCTGTTTAATTATCTTGGTTGAACTATCAACAATGAATCTTACATCGCCTAATTCTTTCTTGAAGTCATCCGTGATATTTTTACGAACAGCCATTGCTTTCATTTGAGATACCAAATGCTGGCGGAACAGAAACAACTCTTTGAGTCGGGAAACATTCTTTGATAAAGGAACGTAACATACTGCCATATCTTGATAACGATAAGCATAGAGGGCTATCTTTAACGAGTCAGCCTTATCACTCTTACCTCTGCTGATACCCAAAGATCTCTTGATGCGAAGTCCGCTGTCGAGCCATATTGAATAACCTTTGGCGTACAAGAAGTTGCTTAAAGGCAAAGAGTATTTACCGGTCTTTTCTCCACACAAGAGTAGTTCATCAGCGTTTATCTTCTTTACAGATGACTTTATCCATGTGACAAATGCTTTAAAACCCTCTTTCTTGTTGGTAAACTTTTCATGGACAGCAGATTGCACTGCTTCTGAAAGTTCTGAGTTGCGACAGTCCAATAAGGTCGCATCGAAAGTTTCTTTCGAAAAATCAATTCCAATAATAATTTTTTTCATATCTTTGTAGTTATAAATGGAGAGATTAACCGGAAGCAGCTTGACTCAACAACTCTAAATAGTCTCGAAGACTAAGCATTCTATCCGGTCTATGCAGCTTTGACAAGGGGACAAATACAGTCATAGGGCTTTTAAGCCCATTTGGGGTTCTTGTCTTGTTCCTTGTCAGGTTAATTTTCTCCTTTTTACAACAAAGGTAAGAAAATTAATCCCGGAATAAAAGTTTACTTTTATAAATTGATAAACTTTTTATTCGATGCAATCTCTTTATTTATTGCAATTCATATTGCAAACTTAGAGATTGGGGATTATATGCTTCGGTAAAACAATTTGGGCGAGATTGGTTTGCAAAATAGGCGAATTTGCAGACCAAATTCGCCTATTTTGCAAACTAAATTCGCCCATTTTGCATAATCGTTGATAGTAAGCACTTGGTGCAAACATAATCGCTGATATAGGTTTATGTATTAAAAGAACTTACTTCATCAGATCTTTTGCAACAACGACAACAGGCTTTATCAAGTCTTTTGGCTTGTCTTTCATCAACATAAGGGCATCTTCCATGTACTCGAAGCCGTTGAAACGATGAGTCACGAGGTGTGAGAGATTCAGACGACCGGCAGAAACCATTCTTGCAAGTTTCTCCATGCGCAGACGACCGCCGGGCATCAGACCGCCTTTTATGGTCTTGTGTCCCATGCCTACGCCCCATTCTGTGCGTGGGATTTTAACGAACTCGCCTCTGCCCAAGTAATTCACATTACCTATCGTGCCGCCCGGTCTTAACACCGAAACGGCCTCGGCGAATGTATCTACCGTTCCACCGGCAATAACTACGCGGTCAACGCCTTTACCATTGGTAAGTTTCATTACTTGGTCGGCAATGGGACCGTTGTGATAGTCGATTATTTCAGATGCTCCGTAGGCTTTTGCGGCTTGTGCGCACACAGGTCTGCTACCTACGGCATATATGTATGATGCGCCTGCAAGAGCCGCTCCGGCAACAGACATCAAACCAACGGGGCCGATTCCTATCACGAGAACTACGTCGCCAAACTTCACATCGGCAAGTTCTACACCATGAAAACCTGTTGGAACCATGTCTGAAAGCATTGTGGCTTCAACCGGGTCAATACCTTCAGGTATCAGTGCAAGGTTTCCATCAGCATCATTCACATGGAAATATTCTGCGAAAACACCATCTTTGAAATTAGAGAATTTCCAACCTGCCAACATTCCGCCGGAGTGCATCGATGAACCAGCCTGTGATTCGAGAGCGTTCCAATCGGGGGTGATGGCGGGTACGAGAACCCTGTCACCGGGCTTGAAATCCTTTACGAGAGAACCTACTTCTACTATCTCACCGGTTGCTTCATGACCGAGAATCATGTCCTTGCGGTCTCCGATTGCTCCCTCCCATACGGTGTGAACATCAGATGTGCACGGTGCTACGGCAATAGGTTTAACAATTGCATCCATTGGTCCACATGATGGAATGTCCTTTTCAATCCATCCGGCCTTGTTTAGTCCAAGCATTGCAAAAGCTTTCATAATAATTTAAGTTTAAAAATAATAAATAAAATAAGATTAATATGTTGCCACTGCTGATGCAAAAACCATCTTGGAAAACGAAGATGACAGATGAATAGAGTGACGGGGCAAAAATATATAATATTTTTTATATTTGCAAGTTTTTATCAAAAAAAGACAACAATAAATTTATTTGCGATCCATTTGCGTTAAGTCTTTTTTGAACCAATAAACAATAATGTTTTTCTTACCCCAATTTATGTCTTTCTGTTCAATTCCTTTTTGTCTTTATGTCTAAACATTCTGTCTTTCTGTCTAACATTCCTGTCTTTATGTCATATAAAAATAAAAGCGGAAATCCTTTATTTCTAAGGAATTCCGCTCGTTTTCTTTTGGGTGCCCGATGGGACTCGAACCCATGACATTCAGAACCACAATCTGACGCTCTAACCAACTGAACTACGGGCACCGTATTGTCGGTTGCTTAATTAAAGCGCGTGCAAAGGTACGGTTATTATTTCATATCTCCAAATATATAGTACGTTTTTTTATTTCAAACAATACTTTTTCTTCTATTTTTCTTCCGAGTAAGCATTTGTCTCATTGTTTGTATTGCCAATATGAGTTTGTTCGGCAATGTCGGCTTCCTCGGTGTCGGCAACGGGATTCTTTGGGTTTTGCTTGGCTCCGAGTTTTATTAGTTTCATTGATGTTGTCACTATGCTCTGTCCTCCCGGTGCCAGTTTCTTCTCTCCCTCCTCGTAAGTCTTTTGCAGGCGGGTTATTTGCCTTCCCATTTCTTCGTAACTCTTGACAAACTTACCCACGCGATCAAGCATCTCCTCTGCCAAGCGATACACTTTTTCATGGTTCTCGGCTTGCACAATCTGAGTCCATGTCAGATTGATTATGCGCAAGGCCGCAAAGAGTGTTTGCTCTTCGGCTATGAAGACGTTGCGCTCCATTGCCTTTCTCCACAGGTTGGGCTGCGCGTTGAGTGCAGTCCATAATGCGCCGGTATGTGGCATGAACATTATCACGTAGTCCATTTTCACCTTTGGCGGCTGTATGTATGAGGAGTAGTCTTTGTCGGATAGTTCTTTCACGTGTCGGCGTATGCTGTCGATATGTGCTTTCAGATGGCGTTGCTTTTCTTCCGGTGTTTCGGCATTCACGTAGTCGATGAAACTTGACAGCGATACTTTCGAGTCAATTATCAGTTCACGGTTTTTGTCGAGATGCATTATTATGTCCGGTCTAAGGCTTGTTCCGTCCTCAGGTCGTATCGTGTTGCCGCGTGCATCTCGTATTGTGGTTTGCGTTTCATAGTGTATGCCGCGATGTAGTCCTTGCGACTCAAGTAGTTCGTCGAGTACGGCTTCTCCCCAGTCTCCCTGCACTTTTGTCTCGTGCCTGAAGGCTCGCGTGAGTTCTTCGGTGCTACGCTGCGCAGCCTGACTCTGCCGCATCATGTTCTCTATATTGGTGCGCATCTCGCTTGACATGGAGGTTTGTCGCAATGTGTTGTCGGCGAGAGCCTGTCGCATATCGGAAATCGTTTTGCGCAACGGATCAACAATTTGTACTATACTGCTGTTGCTATGCTCGGCAAATTCCTTCTGTCGTTGCTTCAACATGTCGTTTGTGGCGGTTTGCATTTCTGCCTTCACCTTGTTTATGACCTCATTGAAACGTGCCTGCTGTTCGTCCATTGCCTTGCGGTGATGCTCTTCATAATCCTGGCGCATCTGCTGCATTTGCAGTCTCTGCATCTCCGACTCTGTAGTGAGAGCCCCAATTTTTCCACGTCCGTAGAGTATGCCGATGACGACACCGACCGCGAGTCCGAGCAAAACAAATATTATTTCCATTACTGTTATATGGTTTTTTATATTTGCAAAGTTAGCGATTTATTTCCGAAAAAACAATTTTCCCGGCCAAACATACAGCAATCTGAATTTATTTACTTATTTTTGCAATTTACAATCAGTATCGTTTTTTTTATCTGACATTAATTTCAGATTTTCAGTTATATTGTTTTTTAAAATGGAACCTATCGCATATTTCCATTCGCCTTTCGGCAGTAAGTTCGGCATACCGCGGCAGAGCGGATTAGTTGATGAGTTGGTCGGAGAAATAGTTTTCGAACCGAAATATCGCAACATTGATGCTGTGCGCGGACTTGAAGACTTCAGTCATCTGTGGATTATTTGGCTTTTCTCTGCCAATCCTCGTCAGAATGAAAATCTCACAGTACGCCCTCCGCGTCTTGGAGGAAATCGCCGTCTCGGAGTGTTTGCCACCCGTTCGCCGTTCCGCCCGAATCCCATCGGCCTCTCGTGCGTATATATAAATAAGGTGGAATTTGACGAAAAACATGGTCCTGTGATATCTGTAAGGGGGGCAGATCTTATGGACGGTACTCCTATTCTTGACATAAAGCCATATATAAGATATTGTGACTGCAAGGAAGATGCACGTTCCGGTTTTGTTGATAATACGGAATGGGAGAAGTTGATGGTTGTTATCAGTGAAGAACTACAAGCGAAACTTACCGAAGAACAGCAGCGGGCACTCGTGGGAGTGCTGGAACTTGACCCTCGTCCACGTGTGCAGAATGACCCGGAGCGTGTTTATGGTATGCCGTTTGACGGAATGGAGATACACTTCAAGGTGAGTGGAAACCAACTTATAGCCTACTGAGGTTTTGACAGAAAGGCGCATTGTTTTTCTGAAAAAACATACTTGGGAGGCTGAAAGGCATAATGTTTGGGACGAAAATAAATAAAAGCAATGGTGAAAAGACATAAAGTCTTTAATGTAATTTACGTGAATATTTTTTTCTTTTTGTCTTTATGCACTCAAATCATTTTTTCCTGCCAAACTTCAAAGAGTGTTTTTTCTGTCTAATATACAAGCCTTTATCTCTCTATCAGTGCTTATTTTTGCCCCAATCGCTATATTTTTTTTAATAAAATGTGAAAATAATTATCAAAATATTTGGAACTTATTGTTTTTTTTTATAAATTTGCGAACATTAGAAATTGTATAGACTATTCGTGAATAACATACACGTAGTTTTAGTAAGAGGAATCCAACGTCGGAAGATGCATCTCAAAACGTTATAAAGAGATTTTTACACCTTAAATTGTTATTTAATATTTTGTTTCACTAAAAAAAAGAATTATGAGTAAGAAACTTACATCTCTAATGGTAATCGCGGCGGCGGGGCTGCTGTCATTACCGGTTCAGGCTCAGAATTATGTTGCCAAAAAGGCAGCCAAGGCTGGAGAACCCATGCTTATGGCTATTCAAAGACCAACTTTTGGCAAAATGCCAAGTGAAAACATGCTTATCAAGGCTGTTGAGTCTGAAGAACTTAAAAAGTCGGAGTATGAAAGACTATTTAGTCAGAACATTCGCACTAATAATGTCGCATCCGGTTTCAAAGTTGCTCCAAATGTTGACGTATTACCGTACTTGAACCCTATTTCTACGAAAGCAAATTTTGATGATCTTGCAGTATTTGATGCTAATGGAGATGGTAGTACGTGGGCTTTTGAAGAGGGAAAGACTCCGTGTGCGAAATACAAATACAACAAGGATAATGATGCAGACGATTGGCTGGCCACGCCGGGCATAAAATTGAAGGGTGGTAAGCGATATATTCTCAAGTTTGAAGCAAGACAGGCTTCATCATATTTCCCTGAGAAAATTGAGGTAAAAATGGCCAAGGCAGATAATCCTATTACGGCCGCAGCATTGGCTGCAGGTACTGTAGTAATGCCGGAAACCGGTTTCGAAGGAAGAGAATTTGCTGTTTTCGAGAAAGAAATTGAGGCACCGTCCGATGGTTATTACTCTTTCGGAATTCATGCGATATCTGAAAAGAACATGTTCAACATATATGTTAAGAACATTAGCGTTGAGGCCGGCTTGGAAGCAAATGCACCGGATTCACCAACAGTTGAGGTTACACCGGCTGATGGAGGACTCCTGAAAGCAGAGATCAAGATGACAGCACCCACAAAGGACATCAGTGGAGTGAATCTTACCGGAAATCTCTCAAAGTTAGTATTGTTGCGTGATGGCAAAGAAGTATGGTCTAAAAATGATGTCGCACCAGGTGCAGTTTGCACGTTTAACGATGAAACCTTCCCTAATGATGGCGATTTCAAGTACATAGCCATACCGTATGATGCAAATGGAGATGCAGGAAAGAAAAGCGAAGAGGTTGCAGTATATGTAGGAGTTGACAAACCAAAGCCATGCGAATGGCTCAAGAATGTGGATAATCACACAAAGATAAACTTGACATGGAGTCGCGTAGAAGAGGGCGTTGGAGGACACTTCCTTGATCCGACAACTGTGAAATACACTGTTTACAAGGCAGCAATTGCGTCTTTCATGGGAATTTCATTCCCTGTGATTGATGACATAGAAAATCCCATTGTACAAGTTACTGACAAGCAGGCGTACGAATATGACTTTGATTGCGATGAAGGTAAGCAGGCATTCAAGTTCTTCGGAATACGTACAGAAAGCAGAGGCGGTGTAAATGAGAGCACTACATTCTCTGAACCAATTCTTGTAGGAAAACCAGAGGAACTTCCTATAATTGAGCACTTTGAGAATAAGGGATTCAATTCTGTATGGTTCTCTGATGGCGTGTATGGTGGACTTTACCTTTCTAGAAATGCATCTGACGGTGATGGTTATGCTCTTAATTTCAGATTGAATCCAAAAGCAGAGCAAGCAGGCGAAGGCCATCTCTCTTCCGGTAAGATAAATCTGAATCCTGCCGGAAATCCACAACTTCTGTTCGATGTTATGACTGAAAACTCAAACTCAAATCTTTCTATTTGGGGATCGAAGGATGGCGGAGAGTTCACTAAGATTAAGGACATTACTCTGACAAATGCATATAAGAAGGAACGTCTAAGTCTTAACGATTTCAAGGGTGGCAGATTTGCACAAGTACGCTTTGTAAGTAACTTTGCTGACAAAAATGATAGCGTAATTATTGACAACATCATGATTCGTGATGTACGTGCAAAAGACCTTGGTGTAGAAATGAGCAACCCGGAAACTGTTAAGGCCGGTGAAAAGGCTACGATAACAGTTACTGTAGAAAATTGCGGTGAGCAAGTATGTGACAACTATAAGGTTGACTTCTATGCAGGTGGCAAGTTGATAAAGACAGAGAATGTAGCAGAAGGTCTGAAATCGTTTGATAAGAAGCAGATAACCTTCGATTATAAGACAACTATATTCGATGAGGCTGGCGATGTGGCACTTAAGGCTGTGGTTACAGTAGAAGGCGATCTCAAGGACGAGAATAATGTGGCTGAGAGTGTTATTACTGTTAAGCATTCTACATCACCTTCTCCAACCAATCTTAACGGAACAGAAGGCCAGAATGGTGTAACTCTGACATGGCAGGCTCCTGCAAGTACAACAGAAGAAAAGACAGAAGGCTTTGATGATGAGTCCGTATTCGTTCCGTTCAGCATTGGTGGAATAACTAAGGATGTTCATATTGGAACTATTGGTGACTGGACTCTTTATGATGGAAATGGAATGCAAGTATATGGATTCCAAGGTGCCTCTTTCCCCAACTCCGGTGCTCATCAAGCATGGCAGGTATTCAATCCTGATGCAGTTATGGAAAATTGGACTGTGATGACACCAAAGAGCGGTAAGCAGTATATGATTTCATTCTGTCCTGCAGATCAGAATAGCACACCTGAAGCCGACCATTGGCTTATTTCTCCGCAACTTCCGGGTAATGCTCAGACTATCAGTTTCTTCAGCAAACAGATATCTACAGTGGATCAAACTGCACAAGGCTACTACGGACTTGAGAAGTTCGAAGTTCTCTCAACTACTGCTGCAACATGCACCGACGTTTCTACTTTCACAAAGGTAGGCGACGGCCAGATTTCTAATGCAGACTGGAGCGAGTTTACTTTCAATTTGCCGGCAGGAACAACGTTCTTCGCAATACGTCACACATCTAAAGATATCTTCGGACTTCTTGTTGACGATGTGAAATTCTCTACAGGTGCAGGCTCGATTGCAAGTTACAACATCTATGTTGATGGTGAACTTTACACCAATGTTGATGGTAACACACTTACTGCAATCGTTAGTGGCCTGAGCGTAGGTAGCCATGTATTTGGAGTAACAGCCGTATATGCTAACGGTCAGGAGTCTAAACCTGTAACATTCGTTCTTGAAACAACAAGCATCGACAAACTCTCTGTTGACGGCAAGCCGGTTGACATCTACACAGTTGATGGTAAACTTGTTCGCAAGCAGGCAACAACTCTCGAAGGTCTGAATGGTCTTTATATCATCAATAACCAGAAGGTTATCATCAGATAATTGAGTGTTTTGATAATGATAAGACTTTTTAAACCTTGGAAGGTATAAACTTAATAAACCGCTGTTTTTGAAAAAAAACGGCGGTTTATGTTTCTTAATATGAAAAACATTTGTTATTTTTGCAGAAATAAATAGCTGAGGGAGAAAATATAAATCATATATGGCAGGTTCTGAAAATTACCTTTGTAGTATTTTTGCCTTTTAGTCTAACAGGTTTTTCTTTCTTCTTGAAAGAGCATAGCGGGCTATGCGATTGAAAGAGAAAGGAAAAGATGCCGAATAAAAGCAAAAAGACACAAAGAGTAGAATTCGTTGATGACTGACTCTCCTTTTGCGGGGAATTTTTAGAACATGCCATATACGTTCGGTTTAGAACGATAACTTTTAAAATCATATAATTATATTAAAAAAGAAACGTGTCACTATGTTAAACATCAAGAAAGCAACATTGCTTTTAGCACTTGCGCTACTGTGTGTCGTAACGGCATCGGCAAAGCCAAGAACAAAAGCAGAAATGAAGTCGCTCGCGAAGCAGGCTATTAATGCCCACCTCGTGAAGCAACACCGTGCTCCACGTAAGGGTGAAGTAGTTGAACTGAAAAGCCAAAAGGCAACAGTGGTATTGGGATACAAGGAAGGAGGATATGCAGTAGTGTCCAACGATGACCTTTTGCCTGAAGTGCTTGGCTACAGTGATACAAGGTTCGACGTGAGTACAACTAACGAGAACCTTAAATGGTGGCTCGAAGCAATGGACGAAGCAGCCAGGATAATCGTGGCTAAAGGGCAGCCGAGAAAACTCGTTGCGCCGGATCCTTCTAAATATCAAACTGCTGTAGCACCGATGTGCACCACTAAATGGGGACAGACCGTGCCATATAACAACTACTGTCCGCCGGGAACAAACACAGGTTCGGGTGATGGTCATGACTACGGCAACGACACCGAACGTTGCGTAGTGGGATGTGTTGCAACGGCAATGGCACAGGTGCTTGCCCATAACAAGTATCCCCAAACCGGTATCGGAACACACTCGGTTCAGGTTAAGCAGACGGGCGGTCACATGGAAACATTCACTGTGAATTTTGAGGAAGCAGTCTATGATTATGAAAACATGCTTGATGAATATAAAGAAGGTAATTACACCGAGACTGAAGGAAAGGCCGTAGCTCTTCTGAGTTATCATTGTGGTGTGGCTTCCGACATGGAGTATGGTCTTAGCGGTTCTGGTACATATACCAACAAAGCCGCTGACGGGCTGCGACGCAATTTCGGAATATCCACAGCAAAATTCTATGATCGCAACGAAAGTAAACTGAACGAGGCTGACTGGATGGATCTTATCTTCAACGAACTTAGCAATGGTCGTCCTTTGATGTATGGCGGCGTATCTTATTATGGCTGGCAGATGGTTGGTCACGAGTTCGTATTCGACGGATATGATGAAACCGGAAAGGTAAGTGTGAACTGGGGTTGGAATGGCTCCGGCGACGGTTACTATGATGTGTCATTGCTTGACGTTGATGCTTACGAATGGAAATATTATCAGGACATGGTGATTGGTATCGAAGGAGGTGTTCCGGTAGATCTTCAGACGAAAGATATCACTATGGAGCAGGCCGGAACCATGGGAAGCATGATTGCCGCAGATGACAGACTGCTTGTGGGAGAACTGAAAGTTAAAGGAAACATCAACAGTAGCGACCTGAAACTGTTGCGCGAAATGGCCGGTGTTGACAATGAAGGCAACAAGACAAAGGGTAATATGTTCTCTCTCGACTTGTCCGAAGCACGCATTGTTGCAGGTGGCGAGCCATATTTGCTTGAAGACGGTAACGCATATACCACTGCAAACGATGAGTTGCCATACAAGGCTTTCTACATGGCAAGCAAACTACGCACCCTGAAACTTCCGAAGACAATAAAGAAAATCGGTGACGGTGCCATTGCATTGCTAAGCAGATTGAGCGAACTGACATTTGCCGATGAGAGCGAAGGACAAGAATATAAAGTCAACGGAAATGAGATATTGTCAAATGACGGTACCGAACTTATTGCTGTTGCCTCCATCGCTGCCGGTGAATATGTGATACCTAACACTGTTACGAAGGTGCATGCATACGCTATGGCAGGCTGTTCTAAAATATCAAAGTTAACTGTACCTGCAACGGTTGAGACTTTTGGAAGAGAAGCTATGCGCAATTGCAGTTCAATAAAAGAATTGCGTTCGGAGAGTCGTACCGTGCCGGCAGTAGGAGCAATGGCATTCGACGGTGTGAACGAGTCTCTTTGCAAACTCATTATCCCCGCAGGAACAAAGGATCTTTATGGCAGGGCACAAGGCTGGAAGAAATTTGTAAATGTCAAGGAATACGGCACAACAATCAAGCCAACCAACGCCACACGTAAATATGGTGAACAGAACCCAACCTCTTATTCTTATCAACTCTTGGGCGACTATGTTACAGGTAAGCCGGAAATATACACGGATGCCACACCGGAGTCTCCGGTCGGAAGGTATCCGATACATGCAAAGCCCGGAACGATTACTGCTCCTGACGTTACATACGAGGATGGTTATCTTATCATAACCAGGGCTGAATTAACTGTAACCGTAGAGGAAGCAACGCGTAAGCAATATGAGGAAGACCCGGAATTTGTTCTTCATTTCGAAGGATTTGTAAACGGAGAGGATGAGAGTGTGATTACTACAATGCCTACCGTGACAAGCAATGCCACATACGATAGTCCTGAGGGCGAATATGTGCTCACTATCAGTGGTGGAGAAGCACAGAACTACAAGTTCAAGTATATCAGCGGTAAACTCATCATCAGCGGTGTTGCCGAGAAGCCTACCGGCATCGATGTAATAACAATCAGTGAGAACGAGCCTCGTGACATTTACAATGTTCATGGCCAACTCGTGCGTCGTGCAGCAACATCTGTTGCAGGACTTCCCGCAGGAGTTTATATCATTGACGGAAAGAAGATTGTTGTGAGATAATCCGGCAATTATAATTTCGTATTCATTTACGTCCCATTGACGTTCGATTTATGTTCCAAAGGCTTAATGCCAATAGTGGTAAATCAAACGTAAACGGGACGTAAATACTTTTGATTCAAAGACATTTACGAATAGTTCACGTTCAATTTATTCCCATTACTCCTCCGTTTAAGTCCAAAATAGAATAAAAGGATGTTATAAGTATTCCTACATTTGCTAATGTTGGATTTTTGTTTTACCTTTGTAAGCCATGCATAAATTGTGTTTCAATATTAAACAAACCAATTAATTATACATTTTAATCAATTTTATAGCCATGATGAAATCTTTACGAACATTATGCCTGTTGCTATTCCTTGCGATTAGTACGGCAGGCTTTGCTGAAGAGCAAACCTACACTATGAGTTTCAAGAACAAGAATGATGGGGGAGAGGGGTTTATTAACAATGACGTGAGTGTAAGTACGGCCACCGCAGTAATTAACGGAGTGGAATGGAAATTGGTGTCTGACAGTTATTATATGTCATATAATGTCACCAACGGACAGCAGATTGGCACTAACAAGAAACCTGCTCAACATGCAGTAATCTCTACAGATGGGATTCCGGGAAAAATAAAGTCGGTTACAGTTACAGCACGATGCAAAGATAGAAGCAATTCAAAACTTGCCGTGAAAGTAGATGGAGAGAACTATAAAGCCGATGATGCCGTTACTGTAGTACTCTCAAAGTCTAATACTGCGTTCACTTTTGTGCCACAGGAGGCAAAGTCCGGTAAGATAGAACTGGTGTTTGAACAGGAAAAGAATGCCAAAGCCGGTGCCCTCTATCTCTTCTCTGCTGTGGTGGTGTACGAAACTGATACTACTACCGAACCGGAAACAACGCCTGCAACATGGAGCCATATCTGGAACAAGAAGAAAACTGATGGTGGAGAAGGTTTCTTTAATTTCGGACATGGCAAGACTGAAGAGATGCCGCTATCTACCATATTAAATGGTCTCAAATGGTTTGCACAGGCCGAGGGCACTACAACGTTTGCCATGACTGCTTCAGGCGGACAAATCATAGGTTGGGGAACTACTGACGTTGCCACGCATGCGGAGTTCTGGACAGACGAAATAAAGGGAAAAGTTACGGACATAACCGTAAATGCACGATTAGCAAAGGCAGAATATGCCGGACATATAAAGGTGAGCGTAGGCGGTGTGACATATTTGTATAACGGTGCGGAGAGTGCCGACATGGTTGCTACGGCAAAGGAATTTAAGTTTGAAGCACCGGTGGGAGAGCCGGCAGAAGGACGTGTAAAGATAGAACTTTTTCAGACATCTGCCGATAAAGGAGTTCTATACATGAAGAGTTTGTTGATAAACTATCTTAAAAAGTCGGGCGACAATCCTGTGATTACTGCACCTACCGACCCTGTGATTGCGCGTGCAAACGGTTCTGCTATAAACTATCTCACTGCTGATGAAGACATCACAATAACTACAGCGACTGAAGATGCGAAGATTTACTACACTCTCGATGCCGCAGATGCAGAAACTCCGAAAGACCCGAAGACATCAGAGGAGCGCATCGAATATTCCGCACCGATACATGTAACGAAATCTGTTTTGATAAAGGCCGTTGCATTCAAGGACAATGAATATAGCAATGTCGTTGAGCGCAAACTCATTATGTGCAAGAATCCGGAACTCTCTTTTGAGAATAATCAAGAAACAGCAACCGTTGAGACAGGATATGTAGGAATACCTGTTGCGCTGAATAATCCGTACAATGTCAGTCCGATTCAGTGGAGCACCGAAAACGAAGCCGTGGCAACTGTAGATGCCGACGGAACGATACACGCTTTGACCGCAGGCAAGGTGAATATCAATTACTATTTCAATGGCAATGACGAGTATGCAGAAATGGGCGGCCGTCTTGTCCTTACGGTTGAGAAAGCCGGCGAATACACCACCGGAACCTACACCCACGTATGGGACAAGAGTAAGGCTGACGGTGGCGAAGGATTTTATAATTTCGGTACTAATTTCCAAGATACTAACACTTTGACCGCTGTATTGAGTGGTGTTAACTGGACTGCAACGACCGTTGGATCAAAGAAAATGGTATTCTTGGCAACGAAGGGACAGGCTTTCGGTGTTGCTACAACCGATCCATGCAGCCATATTGAGATGGTAACAAATGGTATTTCCGGCGAGATAACAGAAGTTAAGGTCGTTGCCAGCAAGGGAACAACGAACCATGCTCTCTCTAATGCCGCACTGAAGGTTTCTGTTGGAGGTACACCTTATAAATATAATGGAGCCGAATCGGTGCCGCTGACAGGTGAACCGGTGCAGTATTCTTTCTTTCCTGATACCACTCCTGTTGAGGGAGAGATAAAGATTGAGGTAAATCAGGATTCCGAGACACAGGTGGTAATCTATTTCAAGAGCATAGTTGTCAATTATCGCAACGAGGTTAGCAACATCGAAGTGCCACAGACTTCTGTTGCAGCAGGAACATACGATGAAACAAAGAGTGTGGAACTGACAGCACAGGAGGGTGCAACGATTGTTTACACTGTTGATGGCTCAAGTCCGAAGACTTCTGCCGAGGCAAAGATATATTCCGAACCCATTATCATATCTGCCACCACCACACTGAAGGCTGTTGCCAAGGTGGGAGAGAAATATAGTGATGTGGCAGAGTTCAAGTATGTAATTCGCAAAGATGCTGAACTCTCGTTTGAGAAAGATACCTTGATTGTTGAATACAAAGATGCAGAACCTTATATGGGGGCATATCTTAATAATCCTCACGATGTAGCACCGATAACTTATACAAGTTCTGACGAGTCGGTAGTGGTATTGGATAGTTATGCCGACATCTTGACCATGAAGCCCGGTGAATCTACTATTACGGCCATCTTTGCAGGCAACGATGAATATAAACCTGACACAGCAACCTATGTGGTAGTCGTAAATGCTCAGGCTCCATTGCTAACTCCTACGGTTTCTCCTGCCGGTGGCATCTTTGCTTCTCCGGTAGAGGTAACGCTTACGGCGGCTGCCGATTGGGGCACACGTGCCATGACACTGTGGTATTCCACTACTGCCGCTACGCAGGAAGAAATGGAGGACGATTCAAGCAAACGCACTGTATGGCCAGATTCTCCGGAGTTTGACTATTCGGTTAATTCTACCAAGATTACCATTGACAAGAGTTGCAAACTCATCGTTGTTGCGAAAGGTTATAACTCCACAAGCAGCGAAGCCGTGATTTGCGATTTCGTAATTGATGCTACTGTTGGTATAAACGAAGCCTCTGTCGATGTTCCGTTCGCTTATGAGCAGGTGTATAATCTGCAAGGTCTGCGTGTTAGTACACCGGTCAAGGGCGGCATATATATAGTTAATGGAAAGAAAATTGTGGTGAAATAACAATTCCCACAACACAATATTCTCCATACGCACGTAGCGTGCGTATGGGTGAATGACAAAAAGGCAAGTTGGGAAAATGTTCTTCCAACTTGCCTTTTCTGTTTTCATCGTCTCTCATCACCCTCTTTTACGAGCAAGAGTTCTCACCATGCAATGGGGCGGCTGAGGTTATTTGCGTTAATACAAACAAACAAATGGGACGGAAATAAGAGGTCTCCGTCCCTACTATATATTTCAATATTGAAACTTGTCTGTTATTTCTTTTCCGGTACAGTCTCTTGCTTGGCAGCATCGTTCTGTGCGCCTTGAGCGGCCGGAGCAGTCTGTTGCTCGCTTGCGCCGAAGCCCTGAACGTTGTTAGGATTTGCCTGCGGAGCCTGTGTCTGTGTGTTCTCAAGAACGCTCTGTTCGCCGATAGCTGTAGGAGCGGTCCATGCGCACACGATGCTGAACAACACCATGCTGATAGCCAACCCCCATGTTGCTTTCTCTACGAAGTCGGTAGTCTTGCGAACACCCATAATCGCGTTCGATGAAGAGAAGTTAGAGGAAAGTCCTCCGCCCTTAGATTCCTGTATGAGTACAATGCCGATCATAAGCACTGCGGCCAGGATAATTAGCACTAAGAATAATGTGTAAATCATCTTTTTTATTGTTTTTTATATTTATTGTTTATTATCAATTTCTCCAAGAATCGGATTTGGTCTGCAAAGTAAGCATTTTTTTTTGGAAAATTCAAATTTAAACGCTTAATAATTTCCAAAGCCTTCGAATATTGTCCTTGTTTTATGTAAATACGGGCCAATGTCTCTGTGAAATAACTCTCGTCCGACTCTTTTTCTGCATTTTCGCCTTCGTCATCTTCCGGTATTATGTATTCGGGAATTTCTTGCAGTTCTATCTTGCCGTTGTTGTTGTCGATGAACTCGTCTATGAGTTCCTGTCCCTTCATCTGCGGAGTCTCTTGTGCCGCCTGTCGCTCCTCTTCACTCTCCGTTTCGAGCAGATATGCCGCATAGTCCACGGCCGCTTCCACCGGTGTGGGTTTGCGTTTCTGCTCTTCGTCATTGTCGTTTTCTTTTGGCAGGGAGTCGAGAAACTTGTCTATCAGTGACAATGTCCTGTCACCATCGTTCTGTTTTATGCTTTCGTCACAGTTCGTCTTGTTGTCGTTTTTCTCATTGCACAGTCTGTAGTGTGCGGCTTCCACGAGGTTGAAAATTACCCTGCGGTCGGTTATGTAGATTGCAGCGCGGCGCAGTTCCTCGTCGAATGTCGGGTCGTGCAGCAGGTAAAGATTCTGCAGCATCAACAGTCGTGCCGTTTGGTAGTATGGATATAAGGCCAACAGGGAGCGCAGGTCATAGAGCGTCTCCTTGTCTATCAGTTCCGGGTGTTTTATCAGTTGCAGTATATCCATATCGTGTTCATTCTTATGGTGTTACCATTGTGCCACTGTGGCGTTGAATATTTGGTCTGTGAGTTCTTTGCACATCTGTGTCACGAGTTCTTCCTGAACCGAACTGAGGCTCTGTGTTGTCTCGTATGTTGATGTCGCTGTGAACTGCCTTTCAAAGTCTTCCTGATGATTGGTGGTGTTTACGAATCTCACGTTGACGGTCAGGGCGAGTTCGGTTTGCGATGAGTAACCCTCCGACGATACCGATTTGTTACGCTGAGTGTAACTTATTATTTCACCTTCTATTTTGAGGTCGCCGTTACGTTTCACCTGTATCAGTCGGGTGTTGTTTGCATACCTGTCTTTCAGTTGGTTGTTGAAAATACTCGACATCGGTCCCCATACATAACTTGAGCGTATCGGGAAGTCGGTAATCTGTATTGTCTTCACCTTCGTATAGTCAATGCTTGCGCCGTTTAACGAAAACGACACATGGCAAGCCGACAGCAATACTACTGCAATGACAGTGACAACGCCAATGCGGTGCACCCCTTTTACGGTAGTCTTCCTAAAAATATTTTGCATGAATGTTGCCATATCTTTCTCTTCCGATACTATTCCAGTCCGTACTCTCTTATTCTTCTGTATAGCGTGCGGTCTGATATTCCGAGTTCTGCTGCTGCTTTTTTGCGGTTTCCACCGTTTCTTTCGAGTGCCCTCTCTACCATTTGCCGCCCTATGTCGCTTAGGTTCAGTGTTTCCGGTTCTTTTATCTCTTCTGCCACAGCATCTTGAACGCTTGGTGTCTGAGGTATCTGAATCTGTTCTGACGGACTGAATATTGCAGGCACTTGGGTCTTGTCAGGTATTGTCTGAGTATGCTTTGTTGCATCGAGTTGTTTGCGCAGAATGTTCATGTCCCGCCTTAGGTCAGACACGTTTCCGCGCAGTTCATACAGTATTTTATATAGAATCTCGCGCTCGTTCTCGTATGACGTACTTCCACCTTTGTCTATCTTTGCAAGTTGTGTGCTCTCTTTATCTTGCGGAATGAATTTATACAGGTCTTGCACTCCTATCTCCCGCTTTCTGCTCAGTATCGACATCTGTTCGGTAATGTTCTTCAGTTGCCTCACGTTGCCCGGCCATTTGTATTTCAGCATTACCTGCTGTGCCTCTTCCGTGAGTGTTATCTTTGGCAGTCTGTATTTCTCTGCCATTTGCATCGCGAACAGTCGGAACAGCAACAGAATGTCTCCGCCTCTGTCGCGTAGTGGCGGCATCTGTATCGGAATAGTGTTCAGACGATAATAAAGGTCTTCACGAAACCTGCCCTCGCTTATGGCTTTCTGCATGTTCACGTTCGTTGCGGCCACTATTCGCACGTCGGTCTTCATCACCTTTTGTCCTCCCACGCGCAGATATTCGCCTGTTTCGAGCACACGCAACAGTCTTGCCTGCGTTGCGATTGGCAATTCGCCAACCTCATCGAGGAACAGTGTGCCCTTGTTGGCTATCCCGAAATATCCTTCGCTCTCGCCGATAGCACCGGTGAACGAGCCTTTCTCGTGTCCGAAAAGTTCGGAGTCGATAGTTCCTTCGGGTATCGAACCACAGTTTATGGCGAAATACTTTTCCCGCTTTCGTGGCGACATGTCATGTATCAGTCTCGGTATTATTTCCTTGCCGACACCACTTTCGCCCACGATAAGCACACTGAGGTCAGTCGGTGCTACCTGCAAAGCAACATCAAGTGCATGGTTCAAGGCATCGCAGTTCCCCACGATGCTATACCTTTGTTTAATGTTCTGAAGTTCAGAAGTATTCATTTGAGGTGACAAAATTACATAAAAAATTCCAATCCACCTGCATTTATGGCAGAAAACTTGCTTTATTTAACGAAAAGCATACTGTGGCGGATTCCGGAAACAAGTGCAAAATTAAAGCCCCAATATTATGCGAGTTCTGGATAAAACCTTTTTTTGAGAGCTCTTATTTCGAACTCGCGTCTGAAATGGTAATGTTATAATATTCATGCCAAAAGTTTTGAAATATTAAAAATATATTTGTAACTTTGCACGCAATTTTAAAATATTTACTGCTATAATGTCTTTGACGAATAAATGTTCGACACCGCGAAAACATGAAAGCAAACGTAATATAACTGCTAATGCATAATAATAGACTTTGGAATAAATTTATGAAATTTCCTATTTTTTTTAATAAAACATTCGAGGCGATAAAGCAATTTGTGTCAAATAACATCACATTTATAATTGTGATGGTGTGCTGCAATTTGCCTGTATTGATTACCTATGAAAATGTTTGGAATAAGTTCGAACTCTTTTCTTATATATTTGCTGTCAATACTCTTGTGGCATTATTGTTTTCTGCCATACCGTGGAAACGAGTTCGTCTTTCGGTTAAGATCTTTATAATAGTTCTCTCGGTACTGTCATTCTATTTAGATGCGTATTTTTCCATGATATATAACGGTGTTCCGGATCAGTCTGTTATCGAAATAGTTCTCGAAACAAACCCCGCCGAGGCATTAGGATATATAAAAGCCTATATGATGAATATCTGGTTATATGTAGTATTTGTGGTGTCGCTCCTTGTGTTATTTGCCATAATGCGCTATGCCGGAAATTTAAGAAATATACGTGGTGTGATAACTGGCATAAGTTTGTTTATAATGTTCGGAACAATAATGGCATTAGTTAAAATCGTGAGCGAGAAAATGAACAGAGATATGACCACATACAGGCATGTAAGGTATGAGGCATGCTCTGTTTTAGGCAAAACGCTCTTCTTGATAAAAGCCATTAGTAGCCAGAATGCCATAAGCAAGATGGAAAACAAAACAGCCAAGCCCAATATATTGAAAAACGAGAGTTCTATACCCTATGTGGTTTATATACTTGGAGAGTCCTTTTCGCGTCATCATCTTGGATTATATGGCTATCATCTTGACACTACACCCCTTCTCGATGCGAAAGAGAAGCAGGGCAATTTAATCAAGTTTACTGATGTTATAAGTTCGGAACCTGTAACACGGAAATCCCTTGCCAAAATGTTTACATTCTACCGTAGGGGGATGAAAGGAGAATGGTATGAGAATACAGATTTGTTTACCATCCTAAGGGCTGCCGGTTATCACACCACATGGATATCCAATCAGGAATATTCCGGCAAACATGCCAATACTGCTCATTTCTATGCAAAAAGATGCAACGAAAATGCCTATACTATGTACCGACAAATGAACAGTTATACTCTTTCCGAACCGCACGATGAGACCATGCTTCCTTATTTAGACAGCACTTTGATAAAGTCCCACAAGAAGAATTTTGTTCTGCTCCACATGATTGGAGCACATCAGTTGTATAGTGCGCGATACCCGGAGTCGCGCAGAAAATTTACTACTGCCATGGAATTTGGCAGCAATGACATGGTAAAATCCGAGAAAGCCGACTACGACAATGCCGTGTTATACAACGATAGCGTGATAAATGAAATAATAAACAGATTCGAAAACAAAAATGCCATCGTCATATTCACACCCGACCACGGCGAAGATGTAATGGAGATAAATCTAAAAGCACCGGGACACTACGAATTAAATCCTAACGTACACATGGTGGAAATCCCTATGATGATATGGGTTTCTAATAAATTTCAGGCAGCATATCCGGAACTTGTGGCTCGCATACGTCGTAGTAAAGACCGTCCTTTTATGACAGATGACATGATACACACGCTATTGGATTTGATACAAATTCGAACAAAAGAGTTTAACGAAAGACTAAGTCTGATAAACGACAAATACGATACCAAGCGCGTGCGTTATTGTGGAGATAAGATATATCAACGCAAAGAGAAACGTTTGTCAAACTGATTTCTTGTTACACCGCGTATTTATGCCTGCAAATAGTGTGTTAATTCCGTGAAAAGTATTACCTTTGCACGTGAAAAAGAATGTGGCGCAAACTTGCAGGTTGGATGTAACCTGATTGCGTAGGGATACTTTTATTTATTAATAACAACAAATTATACAATGGAAAAAACTCTTGTACTTTTGAAACCAAGTTGCGTTCAGCGTCAACTCATTGGTGAGATTCTTAACCGTTTCGAACGTCGCGGACTGCGTATTGCAGGCTTGAAGATGATGCAACTCGACGATGCAATACTGCGTGAGCACTATTCACACTTGGCCGACAAGCCTTTCTTCCCGACTCTGGCTGCATCTATGCAGGTTTCTCCTGTTGTGGCACTGGCTCTTGAGGGTATTGATGCTGTTCAGGTTGTGCGCACCATGACAGGTGCCACCAATGGTCGTGCAGCAGCACCCGGCACAATTCGTGGCGACTATTCGGTTAGCAATCAGCAGAATATCGTTCATGCTTCAGACTCACCAGAGAACGCTGCAATAGAGTTGAAGCGTTTCTTCCGTCCTGAAGAGATATTCGAATACACCTCTGGTGCGCGCGAATATATCTATGGAGCAGATGAGTGCTAAACTCTGTTTGTGAAGAGACAAAAAGAATAGCGGAGACATTTCGATACCGAAACTGTGGTATTGGGATGTCCCGCTTTTTTTTACACCTCTCCTTTATTGGGAGGACATAAAGACATAAACTTTTTTAGACAGAAAGACATAAGGTTTTAGACAGAAAGACATAAAGGGACATAAAGACATAAAAGGGCAAAAACACATAAAGAATTTGTTATGATTTACGTCTGATTTTTTCTTCTTTTTGTCTTTATGTCAAAAAATGCTTATGTCTTTATGTCCCTTTATGTCTTTCTGTCTAAAACCTATGTCTTTATGTCTTGCTGTTTTTCATGACCTGAAACGAAAAAGGGGAAATAAATTTCAAAAAGGATATGCTATATTTTGTGAATAATATTATAATGTGTATCTTTGCCGTTATAAATAGGCTATAGCGTGCGGGAAATAACATTATACTATTAGTCGGCTGCGAAAGTGTGATGAAATTCGTGAAGAGGCGTTGATGGCTTTACTGATGCTTTAAATCTGATTAATACATTTATAAATGATACAAAAGATAGACTGCTTTCTACCGTGCCGTGACATCGGGGCGTTGGCAGGGACTATAAGTGACCTGCGGGGCAGCAATATAGTTAATAGGATTTTTCTGATGATTGCAGAAGAGGGTGACTGCGAGGCGGAAGTGCCCGAAGGCTGCGAAACAATAAAGATAGACAGTATGCTGTCGGCCGCTACCATACGAAAGATTGGTGAGCGTGCCGAGTCCGGTTATTTACTGCTGGTGATGAAATCGTCGCCGGTGCATTTCGGCCTCTATGCGCTGCAAAGAATGGAGAAAGTGGCACGAGATACCGGGGCGGCGATGGTTTATTCCGACCGCTATCAGGTGGAAGGCGGAAAGCAGATGCTGCACCCAGTGATAGACTATCAGCCGGGCAGTCTGCGTGATGACTTCGACTTCGGGTCGGTTGTGCTTCTCAGCACACCGCTACTGCGCTCTTTCGTGACCCATCATGCCGACTCAGAATACCGATATGCCGGTTTCTACGAACTTCGACTTTATCTGAGCCGACACGGAGAACTGTTTCATCTGGACGAACCGCTATACACCGAGAATGAGGAAGACCTACGGGCGAGCGGTGTGAAGCAGTTCGACTACGTTAATCCGGCCAACAGGGAGGTGCAGATAGAGATGGAACGTGCCGTGACCAGGCATCTCGAAGCCGTAGGAGCATTCGTAGACACTGCGGCATATAGCGTGCCCGACTTCAACGAACAACCATTCGAGGTGGAGGCCTCGGTGATAATCCCGGTGCGCAACCGTGAGAAAACGATATGCGATGCGGTGGACAGCGCACTTGCACAGAAAGCAAATTTCAAGTTCAATGTCATTGTTGTGGACAACCACTCAACAGACAATACTACGTCTTTACTTGCGGCATATACAGACAAGCGACTTATACACATAGTGCCGGAACGCACGGATTTGGGCATAGGAGGATGCTGGAACGTTGCTGTTAACGACTCTCGCTGCGGACGATTTTCCGTACAACTCGACAGCGATGACCTATATTCTTCTACCGATACGCTGCAACAGATGGTGGATGCGTTCCGCCGACAGGGTGCGGCAATGATTGTGGGAAGTTACAGAATGTGTGACTTTGACTTGAACACACTGCCGCCGGGGCTGATAAGTCATGCGGAATGGACTGATGAGAATGGGCCGAACAATGCCCTGCGCATAAACGGTCTTGGGGCACCGCGTGCTTTCTTCACTCCGTTCCTGCGTCAGGTAAAACTGCCCAATACAAGTTATGGTGAGGACTATGCCATGGGACTGGCTTTCAGTCGAGTGTATCGTATTGGCAGAATATTCACGGAACTGTATCTGTGTCGCCGTTGGGGAGGAAACAGCGATGCCGCACTGACTGTCGAAAAGATAAACGCTAACAACCTATATAAAGATCGACTGCGCACCATAGAACTGAAAGCACGTCAATATCTGAATACTCGCGGAGCCGAGGCGAAACGCGATGGTTCTCTGAGCCGTTTCTTGTTGAGACAACTTGACACGTGGGCAGACGCACGCCACAGATATAAGGATTTGCAGTTGGTGAAGACTCGCGACCTTGTAACACACAGACTGACGATGCGTGCACAATTTAATCCCGCAAGAATGGTCTCTACGGGTGCTAACATAGACAGTAAGGAGATAAAGGAAAGAGAATGTTTCCTATGTGCCAAGAATCGCCCGGCAGAGCAGATGACAAAAGATTTCGACTCGCGTTTTGAACTGCTGCTGAATCCTTTCCCGATACTTCCACACCATTTCACCATACCGGCACGCCGTCATCAACCACAGGTTATAGTGGGCAATTATGGCGAAGTGCACAGGATATTGGAGCGATACCCTGACCTTACCGTTTTCTACAACGGACCGCGATGTGGTGCTTCGGCTCCCGACCACCTGCACTTCCAAGCCGGTACGAGTGGCATTGTACCACTACAGGCAGAGTGGCAAAGACTCTCGCGCACATTGTCTCCGGTGATAACGATTAACGGAGAAGAAGGTATATGGAGCATTGGCGACTATCCGGTGCCTGCATTGCTGATAAGAAGTAGGACATTGGAGAATGACGAGAGGTTGTTCAGAAAACTATATAAGGTGATGACGGTCGAGAAAGGAGACACTGAGCCGATGATGAACATCGTGTGCTGGCGCACCGGTTACGACTATCTCACCGTGGTATTTCCGCGACGAAAGCATCGTCCTGATTGTTATAGGGCTGAAGGTGAATCCCGTATGATGGTGAGTCCGGGCGCTCTCGATATGGCCGGGCTGATTATTACGCCGCGTAAGGACGACTTCGAACGCATCACTCCGGAACTGGCAGAAAGTATAATTAAGGAGGTGGCGATAGACAATGAGGCCTTTACGGTTATGGTAGAGGCGATGAAAGCAGAACATGCAACGGCACAACAGGAGACGAAATCGAAGAAAGAACCGCTGGTGCAGGTGGGTATCATCAGCACGGAAAGGATTGTTTTCTCGCTGAACGGAGCCTACACGGCAAAAGGAGAGACCCTTGAAGGAAAACAGGAGGTGGAGTTCTGTGAGGGCGGAATACTCTGGAACGGCGAACAATATCGTGAGTTGGTGTTCAAACCGCACGCACAGGGTGCGTCATTCTCGATAGACGATGTCACCATAGGGCGCAGTTTCCATTGGGAACGTAAGCAGAAACAGACTTTCCTCGGCTCGTTGAGGCTCGTGGTGGAGGCAGACAAGATATGCGCCATTAACGAATTGCCGGTCGAGAACTATCTGTCAAGCGTCATTTCAAGCGAAATGAGTGCTTCGGCATCAATAGAATTGCTTAAGGCTCATGCCGTTATCTCGCGCTCGTGGTTGCTCGCACAGATGGCGAAGCGTGCCGATAAGGGCGAGGATAAGGGCGCGTTCTTCTCGTTTGTGAAGAAAGATGACGAACTGATACGTTGGTATGACCGCGAGGATCACACCATTTTCGATGTCTGTGCCGATGACCATTGTCAACGTTATCAGGGTATTACGAATGCCTCACGACCTAATGTCGTAGAAGCATTGCGGGCAACACGAGGACAGATTCTTACCTATCATGACGAGATATGCGATGCCAGATTTTCGAAATGCTGCGGAGGAGTGACCGAAGAGTTTCAGTATTGTTGGGAAGATACTCCCAAACCTTACCTCCGTTCGGTGCCTGATGCGATAGAAGAGGGTGGCACTCCGTTCTGCAATACACAAGATAAAGGGATATTGGCTCAGGTGCTTAACGACTACGACCGTGAGACAACCGACTTTTATGAGTGGACGGTGGAGTACACGGAAGAGAAGTTGCGTGCCATAATAGAGAAAAAATTGAAAGTGAGTCTTGGCACAATCATCGACCTGCAACCACTATCACGCGGAAAGAGTGGGCGAATATGGCGACTGAAAATAGTTGGTAGCAATGGTTCGTTCATCATCGGTAAGGAATTGGAGATACGTCGGGCACTGAGCGAAACGCACCTTATGAGTTCTAATTTTGATGTGGAGAAACGCGGTGAGATATTTATCTTGCGTGGAAAAGGATGGGGGCATGGTGTAGGATTGTGCCAAATCGGTGCCGCAGTGATGGGTGAGTGTGGCTACAACTATGAGGAAATCCTATTGCATTATTATAAGGATGCGGAAATCAAGAGAATTTATCGTTAAATTACTGGTGAGGAATGATCTTACAAGCATCGTTTAATAAAAAAGAATAGTAAGAAAATGAAGAATAATAAAAGAACAGGAAAAACCCCTGAAGTGAACAACTCTCGTTCATCACTCAACGCTCAACGCTCATCACTCAACGTTCAACACTCAACACTCAACACTCAACACTCAACCCATCGTTCCCCTTGGGCATGGGTTCCCACATTATATATTGCCGAAGGGTTACCGAATGTTATTGTGATGTCGGTTGCTGTGGTTATGTATATGCAGTTAGGAATGAGCGACAGTGAGATAGGTTTATATACGAGTTGGCTCGGATTGCCTTGGGTAATCAAGCCGTTTTGGAGTCCGTTTGTAGATCTTTACAAGACAAAACGGTGGTGGGTGATAACGATGCAGATACTGCTTGGATCATCGCTAGCCGGAGTTGCCTTCACTCTGAATGCCTCGTTTTGGTTTCAAGGCACAATGTTCTTTTTCTTCCTAATGGCTTTCAGTAGCGCAACGCACGACATTGCGGCCGATGGATACTATATGCTCGAACTCGACGACCACGACCAAGCGTGGTATGTAGGTATCCGCAACACGTTCTATCGCTTGGCGGTAATATTCGGAAAGGGAGTTCTCGTACCAGTAGCCGGTGTGCTTCAGTTGTCGTTTCGCGATCAGAAAGCATTCGCTTGGAGTCTTATTTTCTATGGATTGGCAGGACTTTTCATTGCTTTTTGGCTATATCACAACTTCATAATGCCACGTCCGGCGGAAGATAAGCCCGGCAAGACATCGCCACGCGAGGTGTTTGAGGGAATAATGAAGATGTTTGTGACGTTCTTTAACAAGTTACCTCCGCGACAGGTAGTGTTCGCAATGCTTTTCTTTCTGCTCTACCGACTCCCCGAAGCAATGCTTGCCAAAATGACGGAAACGTTCTTGTTGCGACCAAACTCTGAAGGAGGATTGGGACTTACGCCTGTGGATTATGGCCTTGCAAACGGCACTGTCGGACTGATAGGTCTTATTCTGGGAGGTATAATCGGTGGAATGCTTGCCGGTAGGGACGGATTGAAGAAATGGTTTTGGCCTATGGTGTGCGCCATAACGCTGCCCGATATTGTTTATGTGTGGATGAGTTATGCGATGCCTTCAAACCTTATTGTCGTAAGCAGTTGTCTTTTCGTGGAGCAGTTTGGTTATGGTCTCGGCTTCACAGCACTTACTCTCTATATGCTTTACTACTGTAAGGGCGAGTTCAAAACCTCTCACTATGCCATTTGCACCGGAATAACTTATCTCGGACTGATGCTTCCTGGCATGGTTTCGGGTTATATAAAGGATGCCGTAGGTTACAATACGTTCTTCATTATCATAATGGGACTATGCCTCATTACCTTTGTCGTATCTGCGTTTGTTAAGATAGACCCTGAGTTTGGGAAGAAACGCTGAGGGTGTTTTGTTGAGCGATGAAAGTTCTTTCTTTGCAATGTTTCGAAAGCGTCTCTTGACGGAGCCGAGCGGAGCGTTGAGCGAATTTGGTTACAATAAACATGACTTATTTCGCTCAACGCTCAACTTTCATCGCTCAACATTAATCGTTAATCAATAAATCTCCGTGTAATATCTTTGTATTCATCAATGCGGCGGTCGCGCAGGAATGGCCACCAGCGGCGCACATTTTCGCTGCGTTCAAGGTCAATGTTGACGATAAACGATTCTTCTTCTTTCTCAGAGGCGCGGTGAAGTAATTCTCCTTGCGAGCCTGCAACGAATGATGAGCCCCAGAATTGTATTCCTTGTATTTCTGCATTGTTGTCAGTGGTGTCGCAGAGCGGGTCCGTCGGCTCAAATCCGACGCGGTTCACGGCAACGACAGGCAGTCCGTTTGCAACAGCATGTCCACGCATCACCGTAGTCCAAGCCTCTCTTTGTCGTTGCTGTTCCGCTTCATGGTCGTTGGCATCGTATCCTATTGCTGTCGGATATATCAGTATTTCAGCACCTTGCAGTGCCATAAGGCGTGCTGCTTCAGGATACCATTGATCCCAGCATACCAATACTCCGAGCCTTCCGACACTCGTATCAATGGGGCGGAAGCCAATGTCACCGGGTGTGAAGTAGAATTTTTCGTAATATGCAGGGTCGTCCGGAATATGCATCTTACGGTATTTCCCGGCAATAGTTCCGTTTTTTTCTATCACCACTGCAGTGTTATGGTAAAGTCCTGCGGCGCGTTTCTCGAACAGAGATGTCACTATCACCACCCCTAATTGCCGTGCCAAATCACCATAAAATTGTGTTGATAATCCTGGTATAGGTTCTGCAAGGTCGAATTTTCGCACGTCTTCGGTTTGGCAGAAATATAGTGAGTTGTGAAGTTCTTGTAACACAATGAGTTGTGCTCCACGTTTGGCAAGGTCTTCTATTCCTTCGGCCAGTCTCTTTATATTATGTTGTATGTCTGCCGTGTTATGTTGTTGCAGCATTCCTATTTTCAGTTCTTTCATATCTTTCGTTATTTGTTTTTACTTTTATATTATATGTTCAGAATTGCATTTCTTTGGGGAATTGCATTGTGCAGCAGTGTATTGAGCCATGTTGGCGTGTGATAATGGTGCTGTCAATGGGTATCATCTCTCGGTCGGGGAATGCCATTTGCAGCGTTTTCAGTGCCTTGGCATCGTTCTCCGGTTGCCCGTATGTCGGCACAAGTACCGCTCCGTTTATTATAAGGAAGTTGGCGTATGTTGCCGGGAGACGTTCACCGTCATGATATATTGGGTCGGGGAAGGGTAGTGGCAGCAGTTTGTAAGGCTCTCCTTCGACAGTTCTCAATCCCTGTAGTTGCAGTTCCATTTCCTTGAAATCGGTATAATGCTCGTCTGAAGGGTCGTCACACCTTATATATAATATAGTATCGCGCGCGCAAGGACGCACTATTGTGTCTATGTGTCCGTCGGTATCATCGCCCGCAAGTTGTCCGTGTTCAATCCATATTATTCTGTCGGCTCGCAACATTTCACGTAATCGCAGGTCTATCTGTTCGCGTGTCATCGGCTGATTACGATGAGGTGCCAGCAAACAAGACGTTGTCGTGAATATCGTTCCGCATCCGTCACTCTCTATTGAGCCGCCCTCAAGCACGAAATCAAGGTGATTTTCGTATTTCTCTTCGCACCCGAATATTTTCATGAGACTACGGTTTATCTCATTGTCAAGACCGGCGTCGAACTTCTCTCCCCAGCCATTGAAGCAGAAATCGAGCAATATGGGGCTGCCGTCAGCATTGCGCAAAGTGATAAAACCGTGGTCGCGTGCCCAAGTATCGTTGGTCGGTAATTCCACTACACGTACGTTCCTCATCTCTGTTTTTCCGAGTCTCTCACTCAGTTTCTCTTTTATTTCTTCTGCATGAGGTGTCACCACGAGCAGTTTTTCGCGTCGTGCTATTGCCTCTGCCATTTGCAGATAGGTTTCGTTTATCTCTTCAAGGTACGGCTGCCAGTCTGTTTCTTCGTGTGGCCATGTCAGCATCACTCCACTTTGCGGTTCCCATTCTGCCGGCAATATTGCTCTGTCAATGTTCATCTTGTGAATGTTTTTATCCTACAAAGTTACTCATTTGTCGCAGAATTAACAAGAAAATATGTAAAAAACGGTCAAAATGATAAATTATAAGACGTTGAAATGCGCGTATAACCATTTAGCAAAAAATCACTGTAATATGCCATTGATATGTATCAAAACGTTTGACGTGTGTCAAAAAAATGCTATAAAAAGCGTCTGTTTTGCTGTATAAAGCATTGCTGAAACACCAAAAGTACTAATTTTGCAGCCGTAAACAAATAGAATGTCCGTGTAGGATATAGAGTGATAAAATAGGAAAGCCACTAAGGATGGCAAAAGTTATTAGGTAAAAAGATTAAGATTTATAGAAAGGATAACATTATGAGAAAAATGGTAAAAAGAGTAATGGATAGCAATAAATTGAATAAGTATTGCGTGAATGTACTTAGAATGTATAATATTGGTAGAGTAAATCTGCCGGTATAATATATTTAAGAATTGTACGAAAAATGGTTTAGGTTAAAAAAAAATAAATTGAAGGCGAGACAGAGCACGCATTGCTTCTGTCTCGTCTTTTATTATTACCTTTGCAACCTAAACTCACAAGACGTGAAAATAATAGAAGTGCTTCGTGCCCTTGAACGTTTCGCGCCTCTGCCCTTGCAGGAAAGCTACGATAATGCAGGCCTGCAAATGGGATTGACAGAGACGGAAGTATCAGGGGCATTATTGTGTTTGGATGTTACCGAGGCTGTGGTGACAGAGGCTGCTGCCACGGGTTGTAATCTCATTGTAAGTCACCACCCGCTAATTTTCCACCCGTTGCGACGGATTGCGGGCGAAAATGACGTGCAAAGAGCGGTGATGACAGCAATTAAGAAAGATATTGCGGTGGCAAGCATGCACACCAATATGGATAATGCCGGCGGCGGAGTGAATTTCAGAATAGCAGAAAAAATGGGGCTGCAAAACCCGATTTTCTTCGGCGAAACGAAGGTTGCCAAGGCGTATGACGGTTCAGAGGTGATGGGAGGCAATGGTGTCGTTGGTTCGCTGGCCGAACCGATGGCTGCTGATGACTTCATAAAGATGCTGAAATCGAGGTTCGATGTGGAGTGTGTGCAAGCCAACCAACTGCTACGGCGCAAGATAGAGCGCGTTGCGGTGTGTGGAGGCGCAGGCTCGTTCTTGCTTGGCGATGCCATTAAAGCAGGTGCCGATGCTTTTGTAACGGGCGAAATGCACTACCACGAGTATTTCGGACACGAGCAAGAAATACAGATAGCGGTTATCGGGCATTTCCAAAGCGAACAGTTCACGAATGAAATATTCAAGGAAATAATAGAAAGGGAGTGTCCCGGAGTGAAGGCTGTGATGAGCAAGACCTGCACCAATCCGATACTGTATCTTTAAAGCACAGAGCAAGAAAAATATCCGAATTAAGACCAAATCGGTCATTGAAGTCTGCACAGATTATGTTTTATTGTTGGTCAGGTTGTCTGCACTATTCTCAAAGACGTAGCGGGCTACGGCGAGAAAATAAGGAAAAAAGATGACAATAAGCAAATAAAAGAAAGCAGGAAGCGATGGAGTCAATATGAAATGGAAAAATAGCAGTCTGTTGACAGATTAAGGTAAAATATTAACGACAAGGCCCTCGCCCCTGTTACGGCCTCCCCTTTGGGGGATAAAGAGGGGGGACAAGGTTTTATGGCAAGGAAAGATCCTACAGATTTATCGGTTGAAGAGAAACTGAAAGCACTCTATCAACTACAGACAACGTTGTCGTCGATTGACGAGAAGCGTGCAATCAGAGGTGAACTGCCTCTGGAAGTGGAAGAATTGGAAGACGAAATCGTCGGTCTTAACACGCGTGTGGAGCGTATCGAGACTGAAATTCAGGAGTTTCAAGATGCCATTTCACAGCGTAAACGCGAAATTGTGGAGGCAGAACAGAGCATTGAACGCTATAAGCAACAACTCAATGAGGTGCGCAATAATCGTGAGTATGACACACTGAGCAAGGAGATTGAGTTTCAGGAACTTGAGGTTCAGTTGTGTAATAAGAAAATACGTGAGGCTCTGACTAAAATCGAAGAGAAGAAGCAAGACTTGGAGAGAAACGAAGAGGTGATAAAAGACCGCAAAATGGCTCTTGAGGAAAAGAAGAACGAACTCGATGAGATTGTGGCAGAAACACGCACCGAAGAAGATCGTCTGAAACTAAAGGCAAAGGAACTGGAACTGAAAATAGAGCCACGACTGCTCACCAGTTTCAAGCGCATACGCAAGAATGCACGCAACGGTCTGGGTATTGTCTATGTGAATCGTGACGCCTGCGGTGGTTGCTTCAACAAAATTCCGCCACAGCGACAACTTGACATCAAGATACACAAGAAGATTATCGTCTGCGAATATTGCGGACGAATAATGATTGATCCGGAACTGGCAGGCGTGAAACTTGACAAACCGGCAGCAGAAGAAAAGCCAAAGCGCAAGCGTGCAATACGTCGCACAAAGAAATCGGAAGACGACGCTGCAGAGGCATAAAATTCTTCATAACATCATTTTTCTGCTATGATGCCGCGCATTAAAATCCTTTTTTTGAACGCAAATCACAGCAGATAGAATACAAATAAGACGTGAATTATCCGAGAATGCATTCTTGTATTTACGGATAATTCACGTCTTATTTATGGCGGTTAGTGTTGAAATGAATCTTCGGTTAGTGTGAAACTATTATCGCTAAACACTACTTTGCATCGCGATTTAGCCCAAAATAGAAAGCAATTTCGCCCATTTTACTCTGCAAATTCGCCGAATTTGCTCGGCAAAATCGCCTATTTTGGTTTTACATGGGATATGTTTTATAGTAGTAATTGCCTATTATTGATGTGTGGTGTGCGGTATCCATGTTTAGGGCGAGGCTCATTTCTGTTGCTGCTTTCTGTAGTCCCACAGTTCCAGCGAGTTTATGATATTCTGCCAAAGCACGTAACAGCCTGCGCCGACCGATGCAACGGGATTGAGATACATGTAGGCCACCCAGATGCTCAGTGCCGTATTCTTCTGAAAGAGAGCCTGTCCGGAGTTTATTTTTTCGCCGAAGCGTCTGCCAATGGCACGCCCGATGCCGAACTGAACGAAACATACGATGAGAGAGAGTACTGCAATCATGACAAGCAACGACATAGACGCGTCGGAATGAATGATGTTTTTTACCGTGATGCCTGTGGTTATTGCGAGTGAAACGCCCCAAAAATAGAAACCGAGATTTGGCTTCGATATAATCCACCGGTGCATCGGATGGACATAATGGCGTATAAAATAACCTAAAACGAGGGGTAAAATTAGTACCAAAGCCACCTTTTCGAGAATAATAAGGAATGCGACGAGGAACGTGATATGCGTATCGTTTTCGAGAAGTGGGAACACGGCAGGTATCATGAAAGCCGACGCAAGTGAGGATATTAGGGTGAAGGTGGTCATCGTACTGATGTTTCCGCCAAGTTTTCCGGTGACAACCGGGGCGGCCGAAGCAGACGGGCCGATGATGCAAGTGAGTACGGCCTCCCATAGAATTTTCTGCTCGATGCTGTTGCCTACAAATATAATGATGGCAATATTCAGAATCACGAGCACCACTTGTGCCACAAGCACCCATAGATGCCAGCGGTGGGGGCGCATCTGATGGAAATCTACTTTGCAGAAAGTGACAAGCAAAGTGAGGAAAACAAAGAACGGAAAGATGACATCGAACACCGGACCGAACATACATGCGGCAGTGTCGAGCGCCGGAACATAATAGAAAATAAGGTAGCAGAGTGTTCCTAATGCTATCGAGACCGGAAGTGTCCAGTCTTTAAGGAATTTCAGCATGGTGGTATTTCTTTATTTTTCAGGCTCTTCCGTGATGTCTTTCAGTTCGTAGAACGGATTGCGTACATCTTCCGGGAAGTAGGCCTTGCCGGTATCATCTACCCACACGGCAATGCCGCACTGCACTGCGGGATGATCCATCGTCAGACTTACGGGTTTCTCTTCGCCGGTGATGATATTCTTCATTATTGCCTTTTTCATATCTTGATGTGTTTTGTTTTTTTGAAATATTGCTGTCGTATGTTTGAGATGATGTTGCCTTGTGAGATGCTAAAGTTTCTGATATACAGGTATTTCGGACAAGAATGAATAACTATGTTTCTCGTAATCCATTTTACAGCAGATGTGCTGCAGTCCGTTTGATACCGTCAGATAATCCACGTGAAGCAGCATGTTGTATGCCGTTATCTGGTCGAAAACGCTCTGTGTGAGTTGTATCGTGGGGGCTTTATATTCCACAATCATAATCGGGCGCGCCTCCTTATTATATATAATAGAGTCGCAGCGTAGTCGTTTCTCTGCCACACGGAGTTCTACCTCGTTTGCCATGAGTCCGGCAGGGTAGCCCTTATGGTCGGTAAGGAAATGCACAAAGTGCTGGCGCACCCATTCTTCCGGTGTTAAGGCTATGTATTTGCGCCGTAGGAAATCGAAAATATGGGGTTTGCCGTCTTTCTCTTTTATTTTTATTTCGTAATCGGGTAGGTTTAATCGAAACATTTTATTAACTTTGTAACCCAAATAGTAGCATGCCACTTATGGCATCCGCAAAGTTACTTATTAAAACCGAAAGAAACGAAAAATATGGCAGAAAAGAAGTCGGCAGTGTCTTTTGACAATGTGATGCGTGACCTCAAAGCCGGGAAATATGCACCTGTGTATATCCTGATGGGCGAGGAATCGTATTATATAGACCGTATATGCGACTTCATTTCAGATAATGCGCTGCGCGAAGACGAACGCGACTTCAATATGACCGTTGTCTTCGGTGCCGATACTACGGCGGCGAAAGTTGCCGATATGGCACGCAGATACCCGATGATGGTAGAACGACAGGTGGTGATAGTGAAAGAAGCACAGGCTATGAGACAGTGGGATCAGTTGGAACACTATTTCGAAAATCCACTTAATACTACAATTCTTGTTATCTGCTACAAGAATGGTACGATAGATGCAAGGAAGAAAATCGTTGCGTTGGCGCAGAAAATTGGAGTGGTGTTCACGAGCAACAAAAAACGTGAACAGGATTTGCCACCTTTCATCGAGACTCATCTCAGAGAGCATGGGGTGGGCATTGACTATAAAGCGGCGCAGATGATTGCCGACCATATTGGTTCTGACCTCAGTCGTATGACGAGCGAACTTGAAAAACTCAGACTCTCATTGAAGGAGGGAGAGAAAACGGTCACACCGGAACTTGTTGAGAAGAACATCGGGGTAAGCAAGGATTATAATCCGTTTGAGTTTAGAAATGCAATCGTGCAGAAAAATGTATTGAAGGCAAATCAGATTATGATGTATTTTTGCAACAATCCGAAGTCAGGCGGACCTTACATTCTTGTGCCGCAACTTTTTGGTTATTTCCAAAATCTGATGATTGCTTACTATGCTCCTGACAGAAATAATGATGAGTCGATGGCGAAATATCTTGGACTAAGAAGCGGGTGGGCGGCTCGCGATTATATCACCGGAGTGAGAAATTACTCGGGTAGAAAAGTGCTCGAAATAATTTCAAAAATACGAGAAACCGATTCCAAAATCAAGGGCATAGGTAAGGGAAATGCCACTGATTTTGACCTTATGCAGGAACTTGTTTTCTTCATTTTACACTAAAAATCGCCCTCCGAAAGGGCTATTTTTTTCTATAATTCGATTTTTATAATACATGTTTTTTTCGTGTAACTCCCATCGTTTTCAGTGTGTTTGGCGAAAAACTCCTCTCCATTTCGGGGCATAAAATCATTTGTTCTGCCATTGGTTTGGAAACAACTCGTTTTCATTAAAAAAACGCTTAACGTGACTCTTGATATTTACATTTCACATTATTTAGAGTTTACAACAATGAATTTAAAAACATAAAATACCAAAGTTTTTAATCTTGTTTTACAAATCAAAACACAAAAGATAACAATTCACAAACTGAAACATCAGTAGTTGATACGCGTTTCAATATATAAATCAAAACATTCAATACCTAAACATTATACATATACTATATATGTTATTTATATATAATCTCCCAATAATCAGCGAATTACTACATTTCATACATCTAAAAATATAAGAGGAACGTACAATATACACCTAAAAGTTGCATATTTGACTATTTGCTTGCTTTCGCTTTGTAAATAATAACATAACAGTCAGTATTTTATAAAATCCTTGTAAATAAAGGATTTGAGGCCATTTAAACCTCTAAATTTACATTTACGTTTACGAATATACAAATATGAATTTATAAATTAAAGATTTAAAAGTTTGAATTTAAAAACTCAAAGTTTTGAAATCGAAATATGTTTTTAAAAGTTTGGATATTTAAATATTTTGCTTTACCTTTGTAAACTGAAAGAAAAAACGCCCAAAATGGCAAAAAACAGTCCTATCAGTAGATGAAAGACAGAATTCGACAGATAATGGAGAGTCAACACATGACTCAACAGACGTTCGCTCAGTTCATAGGAATCTCTCCCGCAGCACTGAGCAGTATCTTCAACGGTCGCACCAATGCGACCCTAAACACGGTTGAGGCTATCAAGTCAAAACTGCCGGCGCTGAACAGCGACTGGTTGCTATTTGGCAAAGGTAAGATGTATGAGGGTGAATTGTCGGGCGATGACGATAACACTACCGGCGGTCAGGCGAACGGCGAACCAATGCTCGACTTTGGAGAAACAGAGTCGACTATTGCTTCATATCCTCATCAGTCACCTATCATTAATAATGCCGGTCGCCAGAATTCGGCATCTCAGCGACAGGTATTGAAGCCCGAGGTGAAGTATGTGGAGCGTCCGCAGAGACAGATAACCGAGATACGTATCTATTTCGATGACCTCACCTACGAGACCTTTGTACCTAAGAGTAAATAACAACTATTGCTTTCTCTTTTTGGATTAGAGAAAAGTTTTTGTGGAGTTTCGGATACTAATATTCTCCGTAACTCCACAGAATAGCATTCATTATTTTAATTATTTTCTAATCACACCTACCTTTTTCTCATTTATTTTGTATAAATTTGCCAAAAAATTTTGGCGAATGAAGAAATATATCCTTGACCTGACGGTTTCTGATGTGTGCCGTATAAATGATAAGTATGTTCTTGTCAAACTAACACACGACGAGGAACTGCCGCCAATGATACCGGGACAGTTTGTTGAAGTACGTGTAGATGGCTCTTCCACCACATTCCTACGTCGTCCCATATCAGTGAATTTTGTTGATCGCGAGCGCAACGAACTATGGTTGCTTGTTGCTGCGGTAGGTGACGGTACGCGTCGTATTGCCATGTTGAAAAAGGGCGAAATGCTGAATTGTGTGTTACCTTTGGGGCGTGGCTTCACTATGCCGGAGTCTGCCGATGCCAAGGTATTGCTTGTCGGTGGTGGCGTTGGTGTTGCTCCGTTGCTGTATATGGGCATGGCTATGCGTGAGAGAGGAATAGAGCCAAAATTTCTGTTGGGAGCACGCAGAGCGGCAGATTTGCTCCTATTGGACGAGTTCCGCAAGTATGGCAGGGTGATGATAACCACGGAAGACGGTTCTGAAGGCGAGCGCGGTTTTGTTACAAACCACAGTATTCTCGCTACAGAACGCTTCACACAGATATGCACCTGCGGTCCTAAGCCCATGATGATGGCCGTTGCCCGCTATGCCTCAAAGGAGCATATAGATTGCGAGGTGAGTCTTGAGAACTGCATGGCATGCGGTGTCGGAGCGTGTCTGTGCTGTGTGGAAGATACCACCGAGGGCAATGTCTGTGTCTGCACAGAAGGCCCGGTATTCGATATAAAGCAACTCAAATGGGAAATCTGACACTCATTTCCCATATACAATATATATAATAGAGGTTAATAAAGAGAGAATATGGCTGATATAAGCGTAAATATAGGTGGATTACGGATGAAGAATCCTGTGATGACGGCATCCGGAACGTTCGGTTACGGCCCGGAATTTGCCGATCTTGTACCTATCGAAGAGATTGGCGGCATCATCGTTAAGGGCACCACGCTCCATCCAAGGCAGGGTAATCCGTACCCGAGAATGGCCGAAACTGCGCAGGGAATGCTTAATTGCGTGGGATTGCAGAACAAGGGTGTTGACTATTTCTGTGAGCATATTTATCCCGAAGTGAGCAAGATAGACACCAATATCATTGTGAACGTGAGTGGTTCGAGTATTGATGATTATGCAGAATGTGCAGCACGTATCAATGCTTTGGAGCACATTCCCGCGATAGAACTGAACATCTCGTGCCCTAACGTCAAACAAGGCGGCATGGCTTTCGGTGTTACCTGTTCAGGAGCAGCAGACGTTGTGCGTGCCGTGCGCGAACGTTATCACAAGACATTAATAGTGAAACTTTCGCCCAATGTGACCAACGTGGCCGATATAGCGCGTGCCGTTGAGGCCGAGGGAGCCGACAGTGTGTCGCTGATAAACACAATAATGGGCATGGCAATCGACATAGAGAAGCGTCGTCCGGTGCTCAGCATCGCCACAGGAGGTCTCAGCGGACCTGCCGTGAAGCCTGTTGCGCTACGTATGGTGTGGCAGGTGGCAAAGGCTGTGAGCATCCCCGTAATTGGTCTTGGTGGCATAAGCAATGCCAAGGATGCAATAGAGTTTCTCATGGCCGGAGCAACGGCGATAGAGATAGGCACTGCCAATTTCATAGATCCGCAGGTCACGGTTAAAGTTGCGCGTGGCATCAGCGAATGGCTTGATGCCCATGGTTGCCGTAACGTAAGCGAAATAATAGGAGCATTGGAGGATTGAAAGTTTCCTCCAATGTTTTTTATGACCAATTTTGAGGCATAAAACAAAAGAGGGCGGCCAAACAGCCGCCCTCAACCAACACAAAAACTAAATTAGACTTAATCGACAGTCGTGATTTTCACAAACCTCCGCTGTCTGAGCACAAAATTACTATTATTTTTTTTATCTGCAAATATTTTCGTACTTTTTTTTACTTTATATAGAATTAAGGGCAAATTTTCACAGTTTTTGCAATTAAATAGTGGTCAAGTATGGTAATTGCAGCCATTGCTTCCACTATTGGCACCGCTCTTGGCAGCACACAAGGGTCGTGTCTGCCGGTTGCTTTGAGTGTCGTTGCGTTACCATTCGTATCCACCGTGGGCTGTTCTTTCATCACCGTAGCCACCGGTTTGAAAGCCACACGGAAGAAAATGTCCTGTCCGTTACTTATTCCGCCCTGTATTCCTCCGCTGTGATTTGTCGTTGTTTCGAGACCTTCTGCATTGTCTTTTCTGCTCTTGAATATGTCGTTATGCCTACTTCCACGTTTCAGTGTGCTATCAAAGCCATCGCCATATTCAAAACCCTTAGCGGCGTTAATGCTGAGCATCGCAGCGCCGAGGTCGGCATGCAGTTTCCCGAACTCCGGTTCTCCCAACCCTGCGGGACATCCTTTTATGACGCATGTTATCACTCCACCCACCGTATCGCCTTCTGCTTTTACCTGCTCTATGAGTCTTTCCATTTCCTCGGCCTTGCCGGTGTCGGGACATCTCACTGCGTTTTTATCCGTCATTATGAGGTCATACTGCGTATAGTCTTTGTCGAGTGCTATTTCGGCCACCTGCGAAGTGTATGCCCGAATGGTGATACCCACCTTCTTTAGAACCAATTTTGCCAGTGCTCCGGCCACGCATCGGCTTATCGTTATGCGTGCCGACGAGCGTCCGCCACCACGATAGTCGCGAACTCCATACTTATTATAATAAGTGTAGTCGGCATGAGACGGACGGAACAGGCACCGCATACTCTCGTAGTCTTGCGACTTCTGATTGTTGTTGCGGACGATGAATCCGATAGGTGCCCCCGTGGATTTTCCCTCGAATATTCCGCTCAACAACTCCACTTTGTCGGCTTCCTGACGTGCTGTTGTGATGTGACTTTGGCCGGGACGACGCTTGTTCAGTTCCTCTTGGATAAAGTCAATATCAATGTCAATGCCGGCAGGCATGCCGTCAACAACGCCGCCGATGGCTTCACCGTGGCTTTCGCCGAAGGTGGTGAGTGTGAAAATTTGGCCGAAGGTGTTGCGCATAATTGTATTATTGGGATTTCGCAGATACTTTGATTGAGGGGTTGGGTATTATTGGGAAAGTGGTTGGTAGATGATTAATCACATCCTCCGCAGCCACAGCCATCGTTGCAGCCACCATCTTTGTCACAACTGCTTTCACCACAGTTGCAACCGCCTCCGCAACCGCAGCCTCCCTCGCCGCTCATCTGTGCCACGAACGACTCAATCTCGGCATTTGTTGCCTCTCGGTTTTCAATTATGTGGCCGATGAATTTCAGTGTTTTTCCTGCCAAAGGATAGTTCAAGTCAACCGTTACGTTCGTATCATCAACTTTCACTACCGTTGCTTGGAAACGCTGTCCTTCCTCGTTCATCAGCGGCACCATAGCCCCCTCGAATATCTTTTCGTCGTCGAATTTTCCGTCAATGGTGAACACTTCGCGTCCAAGTTCTATCACAGCATCCTTGTCGTGCTCTCCGTAGGCCTGTTCCTTGTCAAGCAAAATCTCAAATTTCTCGCCTGTCTGCTTTTCCAATATAGCACTCTCGAAAGCCGGGAGCACCATTCCGAAGCCACTCAGGAACGTGTATGGATTCTCTATCGTAGCCTCTTCTATAAATTCTTCCTTGCCGTTGTCAATCGAATAAAGATTGTATGCAACGGCAACAAACATGTTTTTTGTCTTTTCTTCCATTTTGATTTATTTTTATTCTTATGGCTGCAAAGATAGCGTTTTTATTCGACATTTGCTCAAAATTGTCATAAAAAGAACTCCGCGTAGGGATAAATACGCCAGGCCAAGCACACCTTATATGCCATGCTACATATCCTACAGCCGAGCAATTTGGCCTGAATTGCCGACCAAAACAGGCGATTTTGCTTTGCAATTTGGGCGAAATTGGTCGGCAAAATCGCCCAAATTGCTGTGAGGTATATGATATTCAGAGCGCCGATAGGTATTTTCTTTTGTGTCATAACACTTGGTTTTCTCGTTTTTTTTCATTTACTTTGCAGCAATAAAACCATTATTCGTATGAAACGAACGTTACTGTCAATATGCTTTGCCGTTGTCACAATAATCGCCTTTGCCCATTCTTCGGCACTCGATAAGATGTCGCCGATGGTGAGAATGGCGGCGATACAGCAGGAAAAAGTCTCTTCGATGTTTTCAGACAAGGCCGGTGTCGTTGGTGCACGGAGCAACTCCGGTATTTGTGCCTTTGTGCGTATCAAGGGCGATGCCGATGCTTTGATGAGCAGGTACGGTTGCCGTCGCCTTGCCTCTTTTGGCGATATATACATCGCCGACATCCCTATCGCCGCCCTGCATGCCCTTGCATGCGAGAACGGAGTGGAACGTATAGAGGCTTCGCCCACGCGAACCGAGTTGCTCGACAAGTCGGTCACGATAATCGGTGCCGACAAAGCGCATGCCGGAACACGACTTCCGCAGGCGTTCACCGGCAACGGTGTGGTTGTAGGCATTCAGGATATAGGTTTCGACCTGACCAATCCCAACTTCTATAATGCAGACCAAACACAATACCGCATAAAGCGATTTTGGGACATGCTCTCTACCGATACCATTGGCAGTGCGCTCTATGTGGGAGCCGATTACACCACCGAGGCGGAGATACTTGCCTATAAACATTCGCGTGACGGCTTAAACTTCGCTCACGGAACATACACCCTCGGCGTGCTGGCCGGCACAGGTTACGGCACATCTTACAGAGGAATAGCCTATGAGAGCGACATTGTGGCCGTGAGCAATGCCGTGACGAGCGACACGATATTCATAAGAAAAGAAGACCTCTACAAATACACCTCAGCCACAGATGCGCTCGGTTTCAAGTACTCTCTCGACTATGCCGCGTCGCAGGGCAAACCGTGTGTGGTGTCGTTCAGCGAGGGAAGTCATCAGGCGCAAGACACTGACGAACAACTTTTCTATGAAGTGCTGCGACAGATGAGTGGTCCGGGCAGGATTATAGTGGCCTCGGCGGGCAACGAAGGGCATTACAATACTTATATACACAAGCCCGTGGGTAAGTCGGGCATGGGGCATTTTCTGCAAGGAGTAGGCAGTTCGGCCTATCTCAGGATTTCTGCCAACGGAGATTTCGCGCTGCGTATCAATGCCTATGATGCCTCCAATGAGATTGCAAGTGTGGAATATAGAATGTCGGACATAATTGCCCGTAAAGACTCTTTGCTCAATGATACCGTTCGTCTGCATGGTGTTGATTATATGTTCGGTTTCGCGGCCTATCCCAATGTTTTTGATAATGAGCGTTTGATGATAGATGTGATGTTGAAGACAACCGTTGGCAGGCTTGGGGCAGACATGCCTTTGTCGGTTCAGTTGATTGGCGAAGAGTCGGATGTGGAACTCTATCGCATATCCGGTTATTTCCTTCGTAATGCCATAGACATGTCTTTGAAAGATGCAGAGAAGAGCCACACCATTTATTCTCCGGGCAGTGCGCCGAGCGTTATATGTGTCGGTGCTACGAGTTATCGCCCCAAATACATTAATTATAAAGGCGAAGAGTGCGGCAATGTTGATACCGAGGAAGGCGTGATAGCATACTATTCCGGGCGCGGTCCTACTTTCGATGGGCGCATAAAGCCCGATGTTGTTGCGCCGGGGTCTAATATAATCACCACGTCAAGCAGTTTTGTGTATGGAGAATATCCCTATCCGCGCTCGGTGGTGAGTGTGAGTGAGTTCCGTGGACGCAAGTATCCGTGGCAGGCAACGTTGGGAACATCATTCTCCGCACCGATGGTTTCGGGTTGTATTGCGCTCTGGTTGCAGGCCAATCCGTCACTCACTGCCGATGACGTGATAAGTCTTTTCAGCGAGACTTGTCACCAACTCGACCCCACGCTCAGCCATCCCAACAACATTTACGGCTACGGCGAGATTGATGTCTATCGTGGCCTGTTGCGCATACTCGGTATTGATGGCATAGAAGGCATTTCAAAAGAGCAGCCTACAGGTGTGGATTTCCGTCTTGATGGTTCGTCGTTGCTTCACCTCTGTTTTACTCGTCCATTGAGTGCTTCGGCACGAGTATATATATATAATGTGTCCGGCAACATGTTATATGAGGGTAGGGTGGCAGCCGGAACAGAATCGACAGAGGTCGGTATGGCGACATTCCCCGCCGGGGTATATGCCGTTCAAATCACTTCTCCGGACACTGCTGTCTGCGGTTCCACACTTGTGAGAATTGTAAAATGAGAACCGAAGATTGACCGTGGGTGAGCAATCGCACTTTATAATTGCTCCACACGGTCAATTTTCCTTTATCTGCTCACTGCTTGTCGGTCGTGTGTTATCAATTCATCGCCATACTAACAAGTAGGTATTTTGCACAAACCACCATTTTTAGGTATTGCAGATGTTTTTTTTTCGTATTAACTTTGCAATCGAAAGATAAACATATAATTATTTAAACGAATAACTAAAATGGGAAAGACAATAGTTGTTTACGGTTCTTCAACCGGTACATGCGAGGCTATCGCAGAGAAAATCGCAGAAAAAGTTGGTGCTAAAGCAATCAATGTTACCGACCTTAATGATGCCGTTTTGGCAGAAAACGATAATCTGTTGATTGGTACTTCTACATGGGGTGCGGGCGAATTGCAGGATGACTGGTATGACGGTGTAGATCTCTTGAAGGGTGCAAGCCTTGCAGGAAAGGTTGTTGCGGTGTATGGTTGCGGCGACTCGGCAAGTTACAGCGACACTTTCTGTAGTGCAATGAAAGAACTATACGATGCAGCCAAGGCCGGTGGTGCAACACTTGTTGGCGAGGTTGAAATCGACGGATATACCTTCGACGACTCTGATGCGGTTGTAGATAACAAGTTTGTGGGTCTTGCTCTTGACGACATCAACGAGGACGACCGTACCGAAAGCCGTATCGACGCTTGGCTCGAACAAATAAAAGGTAGTTTAAAGTAAATAATTGATGAATATGAAAGCCGAAGTTATGCCTGTTGACATGAAAGTGCTCATGAATCATATTTATGAGTATAAGAAAGGGGTACGCCACATGGTGCTCTACACTTTCAACCGCCGATACGAGGAGTTTGCAATCCGTCGTCTGGAACGTCAGGGCATAAGTTACATCGTTCAGCCTGTCGGTAACGACCGACTGAACCTTTTCTTCGGCAAGAAAGAGTGTCTTGATGCCATTCGGATGATGGTTACTCGGCCACTCAACCAATTATCTCCGGAAGAAGATTTCATTCTTGGTGCGATGCTTGGGTATGACATCTGCGCCCAGTGCGAACGCTATTGTGAACGCAAGTGCCGCACATGCCTGAAGGCTCAATGAGTTGAAATGTGATGGAAAATATATAAATTGTAAATAAAAAGGTAAACTTTTTTAGAATCTTGTTCGCTAAATAAAATTCATAATGTTTTTGTATAATATGCAATGGACTGTCCGTGAGGATAGTCCATTGCGTTATCAGCACATTTTGTGGATTTCTTTTGGTATGGAACGGAGGGTGTGTTAAGTTCTCTGTTTTGATATTTTTCCGGTGGACAATAAAGAGAATTCTCCGAAAATAATATGATGTGGCATTTCCGGACGTGAAAGTCTTTGGCGCAACCATTGCTTTAGTTCTTTGTCAGATATGTGCATGTCGGTTTTTAACTCTACTTGTGCGTTGAGAACATTACCGAATTTCGGATCTTCAACGGCATACACCATTGACTGTATTACTGACGGATGCCCGTTTATTATTTGTTCAACATGTCCGGGAAAAACATTTTCTCCTCCACATACTATCATGCTATCTGCTCTTCCTTTATGAAAATAATAACCGTTGTTGTTCTTGAAAACCAAGTCGGAAGTTGGTTGCCAATGGTGTTGTTGGCCAAGCATTGCACAACTGCATTTTACCCAAAGCGTACCAATATCTTCTGAACTTATGTTACGTATTTCTGTACATACCCCTCTGATTGGTCGCCCGATGGTCGTTTCTTTGTTATTATCAAGGTCGTCGGGAGTAGCAAGCATGAGTAAACCTGCTTCTGTTGTGCCATAAAGATTGTAACAAACAGGTCCGAGGATGTTGTGGGTTTGTTCCACGAGCCGTTTGTCAAGTCTGTCTCCACCGCTGATAATACACCTCACAGATTGCATCATCGAGTGGGCATTTGGTTGCTGCCATATTCGCGATAGAATTGCCGGCACGACCGGGAGCACCTCAATTCTTTCATTAAGAATCATTTGTAATGCTTCTGTTGCATCGAAATGGCGCATAAGACAAATCTTTTTCCCCATCACAAGAGAGATTATCCATGTGGCAAGACCAAATCCATGATAGAAAGGAAGTGCTATCAATACGCTGTTGTAGTTTTGAATTTTAATGCGTTCTATCAGTGCAATGAATGGTGATAGGAATTGTATCACCCCGGTACGTCTTGCTGCTTCGCTATACTTACCACTTGAACCACCTGTGAAAATGGATATATCACCTCCACGCTTTACTTTCGGAAGTTTGACATGATGATAATCTTCGGCCGATATTTCTTTGATGGACTCGGTAGAGATGCAAGTGAATGGCAGCATATCGGATTGGATTCTATCACTGAATTCTTCATCGTAAATAAATAGTTTGAAGACTTGTTTCTCTGCAATTTCTTTAATTTTTGATTCGCAGATGTCCGTATTTATTAGTTTGATTTTGACTCCTAATCGTGATAATGCGGGCAACAGGATGGAGGAAACATGATGATTACGACAGAGCAAAGCCACCCGCATGTCTTCTTTGAGTTGGTATTGTTGCCATAGAAACTTAGATAAATTCCTTGCCTGATGATATAGTTGGCGGTATGTAAGTTTTCTTTTTTCGGAAACAATGGCAGTATTTTCAGGATAATATTTTGCCGAAAATCTAAGCACAGCCATAAGGGTTATGCCCTCATACATAAAGCAACGTATGATAGTGTAGAGTCCTAAAGGAGTAATAAGGTGGAGTCTTACAAGCGATTTAATAAGTGACAGGCTCATTTAGGCAATGCGTTTATAGATTTGTTTGATTATAGGTGAGAGCAAATAGGATAATGGTGCAGATATTCTTGCCCACCAAGGCTTGTAACAGTATCGGTTGTTCATGCTCAATTTAAGGAGTCGTTTTGCTGCTTCTTCCTTACTGTAAGCAGGCATTTTGCGATATTTTTCGTTGGTATCAGACATCGCCGTGCGCACCAATGGCATGTAGGCAACCTTTGTACGAACACCTATTTTGCTCCATTCCACGCTTGCTGTTTCGCACCACACATTCGATGCGCTTTTTGAAGCATGATAAGCCGACCAGCCCGGAGCGGCCGGATATAAAGTGCTGACAGATGAAGTATAAATGAGCTTGCCTTTTGCAGTCCTGAGTTTTTCAAACAATCCCAAACTCAATGCCACCATAGCACGATAGTTTACGCTCATTGTTCTGTCGTAATCGTTAATGCGTTCTGTTGCATTACAGATATTACGGTTGATTGATTTGCCTGCATTGTAAAACAGATAATCAATCCTTTCAAGTTCAACAGACATGTTTGTTATGAGTTGGTCAAGTGCTTTGTGGTCTCTTAAATCAAGCGCATGATAATCGGCTTGGCAACCATTCTGTTTGGCTTTTATGCAAATATTCTTCAACTTCTCTTCTGTTCTTGCTATCAGAATCATTCTGCAGTTGACAGACATGAGTCTTGTAGCCAGTGCTTCTCCTATCCCATGAGATGCTCCGACTATTACAACGGTCTTTCCATTGAAGTGCCGAATCAACTTGTTTTCAGCGATATGTACCGATGGATAAATAAAACTTGTTATTATATTCATGGCTCAATGTCCTATTTTTGCCGCGCGAAGATAATACTATTTCGGGAGATTTCCAAGAGAAAACACCATAAAGCATTATTGTAATGCTTATTTTTATTGTCTTATTTTATTTGCTTGTTGCCATACTTCCTGTCCTGTTTCAATGTGCTTTTGCTCTTCGTAAGAATACTCTGCAGCGTTTCATTTATCCCCTTTTTTATATTAAAATCATTGTCATTTTTGGATTTATATAAAATAATTTATATCTTTGCAACATAACAGATATTGACAATGAAAAAGACTTTAACGATTATATTAACGGCTGTTCTGGTTCTTGTAGTGGCTTGTTTCTTCTTTAATCCGCCAAAGGAGAAACACATAGATGCCATAACTGAGCACTATGCCAGGAAACTTGAAACCGGTGCACAGAACGTGGTGGATGCTCGTTCGTACTCAAGACTTGTGCTTAACCATGCCCTTAAATATGATGACTATGTGGTATGCAGTAGAAGCAGCATGCTTGGCGAGCCGTTATCATTCGGCATAATGGGATATGTTTTTGTCTTGGGCAACTAATATCGTGGATGTAGTTAAACACCACCGGCCTGCACTTCAAATGCAGGCCGATGGTGTTTTATTACTATAATAAGAACCCGAAAAACCAGATTGCGACGGCAGTACTACGATTTACATTACTCACTTTGCCGAGATGAGACCCTGTGCGGTCGTATATGTTTCCGTTACTCTCTATCTTTCCTTTGTATGAACCTGTGCGGTCATACACGCTTCCGTTATTATCCAATTTCCCCAAGTATGATCCTGTGCGGTCATAGAAACTGCCACGGTCGAACTTTCCTTTATATGACCCCGTTCTGTCGTATATGCTCCCTCCGCTATCAATCTTGCCCTTATACGAGCCGGTGCGGTCATACACACTACCGTTGCTCTCCACTTTGCCCTTATATGAGCCTGAGCGGTCATACATGTTTTGTCCGAATGAAATCATCGGAATGAGAATCATTGCGAAAATTACAAACATTTTTTTCATAAGCCAATTTTGTTTTTATTACTATTATTATATGATAAGCAGTCGTTGAAATCTGCTTACGTGTTTCTGTATGTTGACATACATTCGGTGCGAAGATACTGAAAAAAAACAAATTGGCATGAAGTTCCTTAAAGAAAGTTCTTGTTTTTCATATTATTAACGTTTGTTTTCAAAACAATATTGCCCATGAATATATAGAAAAATTTGGCTGTTCTAATTCTTTTTAATATATTTGCACCAAATAATTAATGTCCGTAAAGTAATATGAACCTGCTCTCAGTCATCTTCAAAGCCAAGCGGCCGAGCCGTATTACGGACATGCCGGCTATGGTGAACACTTTCCTTTGCAGGAAGGGTTTTTCCGGAATAACGTTGTTCGGGTGGATATTCACTAACCGTCAGAGTGTTGCCGACTCGCTGAACAGCAAGTACACGGTGATGAAAAACCATGAGATGATACACCTTAGACAGGCACAGAGCACCGGTAATAACTGGTTCAGGTTCTACGCTCTCTACCTAACGTTCTGGCTCAAGGGGATATGTCTTGCCCGCAAACGCAAGTTGCTCGCATATTATCTTAACCCTTTCGAGATAGAGGCATATATAAACGAGAATGACATGCACTACCTTGATAGGTTCGAGAACGGTGCAACAGGATGGCGGATGTATCGCAAGTTGACTTTTCCGGAACGTTACAGGGTGATGAGGAGGAATGGAAAAATATGATATTGACAAAATTAATGAATAACAAAATAAAATAAAACGATAATGGGAATATTCGACTATTTCACTCAAAATCTGTGGCAATTCTGGGCTGTAGTGGCTTTCATGTTGCTCATTCTTGAACTCACGAGTGGCGATTTTTTCATAATCTGCTTCGCCATTGCGGCAGGAGTAACTTCGGTATTGTCGCTTACCGGACTGCCATTCCTTTGGCAGTTGCTCATCTTCGCAATACTCGCGGTGCTCTGTCTGTTCTTTGTGCGTCCCGTCATGCTGAAATATTTTCATCGCAACGACCCCGACCGAAAGAGCAATGCCGACGCACTGATAGGTCAGGAGGGCAGAGTGAGCGAAACCATTGTAGCCGACGGACACGGCCGTGTGGCCATTGACGGCGACGACTGGAAAGCCGTTTCTGCCGATGGTGGTGAGATAGGCGAGGGCACAAAGGTGCGAGTGGTGGGGCGTGATAGCATCATCATAACGGTTGAAAAGTGCTGAACGACCGCAAAACTTGTATGAAAATAAAAACAATAAATACCAAAATTTATGAATACAACACTTATTGTAATTCTCGTGATAGTGCTGTTGGCACTGTTGCTCGTAAAGAAGAGTCTCGTGATAATTTCTCAGAGCGAGACAAAAATAGTGGAACGCCTTGGACGTTATCATGCCACTCTGCAGCCGGGTATAAACGTTATCATACCGTTCTTCGACCGCGCAAAGGATATTGTTACGCTGCGTAGCGGTAGATATACTTACAGTACGACTATCGACCTGCGTGAACAGGTATATGATTTCGACAAACAGAATGTTATTACGAAGGATAATATCCAGATGAAAATCAATGCTTTGCTGTATTTCCAAATCGTAGATCCGTTCAAGGCAGTGTATGAAATAAACAATCTTCCGAATGCTATCGAGAAACTTACACAGACAACACTGCGTAACATAATCGGTGAACTGGAACTCGACCAGACGCTGACATCGCGCGATACCATCAACACCAAACTGCGCGCAGTGCTCGATGATGCCACAAACAAGTGGGGTATCAAGGTGAACCGCGTTGAACTTCAGGACATCACACCACCGGAGAGCGTACTCAACGCTATGGAGAAGCAGATGCAGGCAGAGCGTAACAAGCGTGCGACTATACTCACCAGTGAAGGACAGAAGCAGGCTGCCATCTTGCAATCGGAGGGAGAGAAGACTTCTACAATCAACCGTGCCGAGGCCGACAAGCAGCAGGCTATCTTGCGTGCAGAGGGTGAAGCGACTGCAAGAATACGTAAAGCAGAAGCAGAAGCGATTGCCATCGGAAAGATTACAGAGGCCGTTGGACAGAGCACTAACCCTGCAAACTACCTGCTCGCGCAGAAGTATATACAGATGATGGAGCAACTGGCACACGGTCCGCAGACCAGAACCGTCTATCTGCCGTATGAAGCAACAAACCTGCTTGGCTCTATCGGAGGAATAAAAGATTTGTTCAAGGGAGAATGACAATAAGAAAAAGGAATTGAATAGGAGTTCCGGCATCACACTCACTTGGTGTTATGTGAGCCAGACTCTAAGCAAATGTGTTGCCCTAACTCATACAATGTTTAACTCCTTTAAGAAAATAACAAATCACCAAATAATGAAGAAAATATGTATTGTTGCCGGTGCAAGACCAAATTTTATAAAGGTGGCACCATTGATACGTGCGATTGACAAGACAGAAGACATCTGCTATCGTCTCGTATATACAGGCAAGAGTGACGACCCAACACTTGAAGGCTCACTCTTCGACGACTTACAGATACCGCGTCCCGATGCATTCCTCGATGCAGACTGCGAGAATCTTAACGAACTGACAGGCAAGGTGATGAGCACATTCGAGCGTTATCTTGAGAACAATCCGGCCGATGTGGTAATAGTTGTTGACGACCTTGCATCGACAATGGCTGCTGCTATCGTGACAAAGAAACAAGGACTGAAACTGGCTCATCTCGTAGCAGGCACCCGCTCGTTTGACATCAAGATGCCGAAAGAGATAAACCGCCTTGTCATAGACGGACTGTCAGACCTTCTTTTCACTGCCGGAATGAGCAACAACAGCATCACTAACCGCGAGGGAACGGAGCAAAGCCGCGTATATATGGTTGGAAACATACTGATAGACAACCTCCGTTTCAATCATAACCGTTGGCAACGACCGACTGTTTTCGATGACTTATCGCTTAGTGAGGGCGGATATATCGTGTTCACACTCAACCGCAGGGCACTCATTTCTGATGTCGAAAACTTGCGCTCCATGCTGCAATCAATGGTTGAGAAAGTCGGCAGTGTGCCAATAATAGCACCATTGCGTGGCAAGGCAAAGGATATAGTGTGCCGATTGTTGGCCGATATGGAGGGCGGAAAGCGCGTAAATGTAGTGGAACCACTTGGCTATCTTGAGTTCGGTTATCTCACAGCGCATGCCAAAGGCATAGTAACCGATTCAGGGAATGTGGCAGAAGAGGCCACGTTCAACGGCGTTCCGTGCATCACGCTGAACAGTTACACCGAGCACATAGAAACGGTGAAGGTAGGTTCTAACGTTCTCGTGGGCGAAGATGCGGCGCAGTTGTCTCAGGCTGTTGAGGCTATTGTCGCAGGCGACCGTAAGCCATGCGCCATTCCGGAACGTTGGGACGGCCGTTCGGCAGAGCGCATTGTGAGCATATTACTTAATGTATGAAACAGTAGTTGACATCTTCTTGAAAACCAATTTCGCCCAATTTGAAAAGCAAATTGGGCGAAATTGGTTTTCAAATTGGGCGAATTTACTTTGCAAATTGGGCGAAATTGCAGCACAATATGATGTTCCGGAATGTCAAATCTGCATTAAATGACAAGTTATTCTACGTGCAAATAGCAGAAAATAAGACTCGAACGGCATGTCGTAAGGCCGTGCTAAATCTGTACGCTTGTGCGCGACAGGGTCAGCATAAATTCCGGAACAGACTGTCTTACACGCTCTATAATCATATCGAGCAACGTTGTCCTTATGAAATGACGGCTTGTCATCATCACCAATTCGCGCGTAGGAATCGGGTGTGCGAACGGCTTTAAGAGCCGAGTTTGGCTTTCGGTGAGTTGCATTGCTGCAAGTTCGGGAATAAAAGTTATGCCTTTTCCGTTCTCAACTATTCGCATGAACGTCTCTATACTGCCAAGATTATAGGCTTTCTTGCTGCGCGATGCCGCTTTCAGTTGGCAGAATTTCACTAACTGGTCGCGGAAACAGTGCCCCTCATCGAGCAACCACAGGAACTCATCTTTCAGGTCGGCAACCCGTATTGCCTTTGCAGAGATCAGACTATCGTGCTCGGATACGTATGCCATGAACTGCTCATAGAACAGCGTGTGGCAAACAAAGTCCTCGAGTCCGTCGATGCGTGCCAGTATTGCCGCGTCAATATCACCGCGAATGAGTGCCATCTTTATGTCGGCAGTCTTCATCTCGGTGATGCGTATGTCCATTTCCGGGTGCTCATCAAGCAGTTTCGGGAAGAAGCGCGGCACAAGATAAGGCGCAATGGTCGGCAATACGCCGATGTTGAAAGTTCCGAGCAGCGATTTTTTCTGCTCTTCTGCCGTATCGCGCAGTTTCTTTGCTTTCACGAGTACGCCCCAAGCCTGTTCTATAACGAGTTTTCCGGCAGGTGTGGGCATTATCGGTTGTTTGTTTCGGTCGAATAGTTTCATTCCCAATTCGTCCTCCAATTTCTGCACCATCGAACTCAAAGTGGGTTGCGTCACGTTACAGTATTCGGCTGCCTTTGCAAAATGCTTGAAGCGAAAGACAGCCATTACATATTCTAATTGTTGCAGTGTCATGGTTTTATTTCTCCTTGTTTTTTCATATTATTATGATTGGCAAAGTTAGCAAATTTATTTGTTATAAGAAAGAGGTTATATATTTTTTTTGCCGATGCGTAAATATGTATATTAAAACAAACTATCTTATGTTCAGCACTTTAGGTGTGATTATAGATTTTTTCGATTGCATGATAGAATATATCTGTTGTGGGCATCGTGGTTTAAGACTACCTTTGCAGTGTGAAAATGAAACAATAACAATTCAAATAAAAGAAATTATGAAAATAAATATGCCAACCCTCCCATACGCAGCGAACGCTTTGGAGCCGGTAATCAGCGAACAGACGATAAACTTCCACTACGGAAAGCATCTTCAGAACTACGTTAACACTACCAATAGCCTTATCGAGGGCACTGAACTCGAGGGCAAGTCGATAGAGGAAATCGTAAAGACGGCACCCTTAGGTCCGGTTTACAACAATGCCGGACAGTCTTTGAACCACAGTCTTTATTTCTTGCAGTTCATGTCTCCGGTTGAGAACAACGCTCCGGAGGGCAAGATTGCCGAAGCCATCAATGCCTCATTCGGCAGTTTCGATGAGTTCAAGAAGCAATTTGCACAGGCCGCAGCAACACTATTCGGTTCAGGATGGGCATGGCTGTCGCAAGATAAGGACGGCAAACTCGTAATCACCAAAGAGCCAAACGGTGACAATCCACTGCACAGCGGACTTAATCCTCTCATGGGAATAGACGTTTGGGAACATGCCTACTATCTCGACTTTCAGAACCGTCGTGTGGATCACATTGATGCAACATGGTCGATAATCAACTGGAAAGCCGTTGAAAGTCGTTTGAAATAAGAAAAACAGATACAAAGAAAATCAAAAACAAACTAATAAAATATATAAAAAATGGAATCAATAATTAATTCAAGAGTACCAGAGTTTAAAGTAAACGCCTTTCAGAACGGTGAGTTCAAGACTGTCAGCAGTGACGATATAAAAGGCAAGTGGGCATTGTTCTTCTTCTATCCGGCAGACTTCACTTTCGTTTGTCCTACCGAGTTGGTTGACCTTGCAGAGAAATATGACGAACTGAAGGCTATGGGTGTAGAGGTGTTCTCAGTGAGTTGCGACACTCACTTCGTTCACAAGGCATGGCACGACGCGTCAGACAGCATCAAGAAAATCAAATACACCATGCTCGCCGACCCTCTCGGAACACTGGCAAAGGGCTTTGGAGTGTATATCGAAGAAGAAGGTATGGCTTACCGCGGAACATTCCTCGTAAACCCGGAGGGACAAGTTAAAGTGGCAGAGATACAGGATAACAGTATCGGACGTAACGCCGAGGAACTCGTTCGCAAGGTTCAGGCTGCACAGTTTGTGGCTTCTCACGCAGGAGAGGTTTGTCCGGCAAAATGGAAGCAGGGCGAAGATACCCTCAAACCAAGCATCGACCTCGTTGGCAAACTCTAATAGCCCGCGAAGAGAAAGAGATAAAAACGGGGCTTCGGTCTCGTTTTTATCGTTTATGGAAGATATTATGCCGTACTCATTGATTAAGTTGAAATAGAATAATAAACCCCGAAACAGAAAAAACGACATGATAGACAAAGATATATTACAACAGGTAAAATCTGTATTCGCGTCATTGAATACAAACATAAAATTCGTTGCCACGGCATCCGATAACAATAGTCGGAAGGACGAACTCATGGCTTTTCTCACAGACATGGTGTCTTGCTCTGACAAACTTGCTATGGAGAGCCGTGCCGTAGATGATGACTCGTTCGGCTTCAGCATACTGCGTGAAGGCGAACCGACCGGCATCAGTTTTCGAGGAATACCCAACGGACACGAGTTTACATCGTTATTGCTCGCCATACTCAATGCCGACGGACAGGGAAAGAACCTCCCCGACGAGGCTTTGCGCCGCCGTATATCATCTCTGAAAACTCCTTTGAATCTGCGTACATACGTGTCTCTGACCTGTACTAATTGCCCGGAGGTGGTGCAGGCTCTCAATGTGATGGCTTTGATCAATCCCGGTATCAGTCATGAGATGGTTGATGGCGGACTTTTCCAAGATGAAGTGAGCCGCCTTAACATACAAGGCGTGCCCGCAGTATTCGTAGGCGATGAGCAGATTCACATTGGACGCGGTGACCTCGGCATACTTTTACAAGAACTGGAAGACAAAGTGGGAACCGAGCATGATGCCGTTGCCGATATTGTGGAGCATCAGTTCGATGTCGTTGTCATAGGAGGCGGCCCCGCCGGAGCATCTGCCGCTATCTATTCCGCCCGAAAGGGGCTTAACGTGGCATTGGTTGCAGAGCGCGTAGGAGGACAGGTGAACGAGACCGTGGGTATAGAAAACCTTATCTCAGTACCCAAAACAACCGGTAATCAACTCTCTGCCGACTTGCTCACTCATATCGAGCAATATCCGATAAAGGTCTTCACGAACCGCCAAATCAGCAGTGTGAGTTTGAAAGATAAGATGAAACGCGTCACGGCAAAAGGCGGAGAAGCATTTGTTTCGCCCGCAGTAATCATAGCCACGGGAGCCAAATGGCGACGACTTGGCCTCAACGATGAGGATAAATACATTGGTCATGGCATACATTTCTGCCAGCACTGCGACGGTCCTTTCTATAAAGGTAAAAGCGTTGCGGTAATCGGTGGTGGCAATTCCGGTATGGAGGCGGCTATCGACTTGGCCGGTATTTGCTCGCACGTTACGGTGTTTGAGTTTGCCGACAGACTCTGTGCCGACAATGTATTGATAGAGAAAGCCAATAGTATGTCGAACATTGATATTCACACCAACGCCATGACAACGCGCATTATAGGTGACGGACAACGGCTTACGGGGCTAACAGTGAAGAATCGTATTGACGAAAAGGAGAGTGATTACAACTTCGACGGAGTGTTCGTGCAGATAGGTCTTGCTGCCAATAGCGACCTCTTCGCCGATGAATTGGAACTGTCGCCACGCCGCGAGATACCGATAGATGCCACATGTCGCACCTCTATAAGCGGAGTTTATGCCGCAGGTGATGTCTCCACCGTGCCATACAAGCAGATTGTAGTGGCTATGGGAGAAGGAGCAAAGGCTGCCTTATCTGCCTTTGAAGACCGTATGCGCGGTATTATCTGAGCATTGACAGACTGAAATGATTGAGGGGGTAAGATGTCTTATCCCCTTGATTCGTGAAATAACCATACTTCTTAATTCCCAAATTACACGAAAATTATACGTGAAATGCAGTAATAATGGGAAAAAAAACGTAACTTTGCAACCAACATTATGACAACATGATGGAAACGAGAGAGAAACAACCGCTGTTAGGAATGACACCCGACGAGATGCGAACTGCCGTCATCACACTTGGTATGCCTGCATTTACGGCTAAGCAAATAGCGAATTGGGTGTATGATAAAGGTGTTGTTAGCATCAACGAGATGACGAATATCTCGAAGAAGAACCGCGAACTGCTGGCCGGAAGTTTCACCGTAGGCAGGGCAGAGCCAATCACCGTGCAGACATCAATTGACGGAACACGCAAATATCTTTTCCCAACGGGCAAGGCAGGGGCAAACATTGAGACAGTATATATACCCGACGGAGAACGCGCAACGCTATGCGTGTCGTGCCAAGTGGGCTGTAAGATGAATTGCCTTTTCTGCCAAACCGGTAAGCAAGGATTTGAAGGACAACTGACAGCAACAGACATATTGAACCAGATTTACTCGCTGCCGGAACGCGACACGTTGACGAACATCGTGTTCATGGGGCAGGGAGAACCGATGGATAACCTTGACAACGTGCTGCGTACAACCGAAATTCTGACCGCAGAATATGGTTGGGCGTGGAGTCCTAAGCGTATAACGGTGAGTTCGGTTGGCGTGAAAAATAAACTGAAACGTTTCCTTGACGAGAGCCAGTGCCACGTGGCAATAAGCCTGCACTCGCCACTTCACAAACAGCGCGAGGAACTGATGCCGGCCGAGAAAGCAATGCCGATAGAAGACATCGTGGCTCTACTTAGGCAGTATGACTTCAGTCATCAGCGTCGTTTGTCGTTCGAATACATCGTTTTCGGCGGTGTCAACGATTCTATTGACCATGCCAAGGAGATAGTACGATTGCTGAACGGACTGGAATGTAGGATAAATCTCATCCGATTTCACCAAATACCTGATGTGCCATTGCATGGTGCTGACGACAAGAAGATGGAACAACTGCGCGACTATCTCACTGCTCACGGCATCTTCACGACGATACGTGCATCGCGCGGACAAGACATTTTTGCTGCTTGCGGATTGCTGAACACTAAGCATAAGGAAAGAAAACAGCAACAATGAAACACCTCATATATATCGTAGCCGTGGTGTTTTGCATCACAGCATGCACCGGCAGTCGATACAAGGCACCATCAATAGGTCGTCCTTTTGAGGTTTTCGTGGTATCGACAACCGATGATCCGGTTGCAATATCACTGATATGCAATGCTCTCAGCATGGATGTTGAGGCACTGCCGCAGTCAGAACCGCAGTTCGATGCGGTGAAAATGAGTCTCGCAGAATATGAGTCAGGCATCAACAAGAGAAACGCAGTGCTCATTGATATTGACCCTGTGAAAAACGCTTCGCCAACGGTGACATGGATAACCGATGATGACATGATACAGGTGTTCGTTCATGCAGACAGCCGGAAATCGCTCACTGAAAGTATAGACAGCATCAGTGGGATTGTGCGTGACAAACTGCTGAGTCACGAAATGACAATCGCGACGGAGCAACTCAAAGAAAAGCACAACCCGAAAGCCGAGCAGAAGGTGAGGGAAACGACAGGAATAGAAACCTTGATTCCGGCCGATATGCAGAAGAACAGGCAGGGAACGGATTTTATATGGCTTAGCAATGATGCGCCGGCGGGCATGCAGAACATCTGTATATACTCGTATCCGGGCATCACTTTAAACCTTGACAGGGCTTTGAAGATGCGCGACAGCGTGATGGGGGGCAACATACGGGGCGAGACAAAGGACATGCGCATGACTACTGTGGCAAAAAGCGTTACAACGAGCATCGTCAGTAGGAAAGGACATGGCATGATGGTGATGCGCGGATTGTGGGAAATGACGGGCGACGCAATGGGCGGACCGTTCGTCAGTATCAGCAAAATAGACTCGGCAAACAGTCGAATAGTGGTGAAGGAGGCCTTCGTATATGCTCCGGAAAGCAAGAAACGCAATCTCATAAAACCGTTGGAGGCGGCTATATTCACTGAAAAGAACGATGAAAAGACATGGGTAAACATGTTAAGTGGTTTATGAATATAGACGAGAAAAAGAGTTGAGAAAACATCAAATGAATAAATATAAAAAGTAAACAGATAATAATATGGAAGACAGAAAGATACGCATAGCCATAACACATGGCGACACTAACGGCATAGGTTACGAAATGATATTCAAGACTTTCGCAGAACCTGAAATGCTGGAACTATGTACTCCGATAATATATGGCTCGCCGAAAGTGGCGGCATATCACCGTAACGTGTTGGACTTACAGGCCAATTTCACCATAATAAACAATGCAGAGGAGGCTTGTGAGAGAAGACTGAACCTGCTCACGGTGTTCGAGGACGATATGAAAGTAGATATCGGGCGACCTACGGAAGAGTCGGGAGAGGCTGCCGTAAAAGCATTGGAGAAAGCCATTGACGACTGTCAGAACGGACATGTGGACGCGATAGTGGGAGCACCGGTATGCGATAGCAATTTCAAGGTTGGCAAAACGATGTACGGCGAACAAACATATTTCTTGGAAAAGAAACTCGGAGGCGACGCAAAGGCTCTGCGAATGATTGTCGGAAAGAAGATGCGTATGGCATTTGTGACTACCGAAATGCCATTGAAAGATGTGGCAGAGGCCATAACTCAAGAACTTGTGGAGGAGAAAGCGGCCGCATTGCATGAAACACTTCTCCGTGACTTCCGCATCACCAATCCTCGTATCGCAGTGCTGGCAATGAATCCCGCGTCAGCAAATGGTAACGATGAAAACATGGAAGAGACAACAATACTGAAGCCGGCGATAGAGAAACTTGAGAAAGAGGGCAGGCAAGTGTTCGGCCCTTACGTTGCAGAGGAGTTCTTCGGCGAGGCGCAATACACCGCTTTCGATGGAATATTGGCAATGTATAAAGACCAAGGCGTAATACCTTACCGCACGATAGAGCAAGAAAACGGACTGAAAATGAGTGCCGCCATGCCTGTGGTGATGACAATGCCGGACATGGGACCGGAGTTCAGAAAGGCCGGAAAGAACGAGGTTGATGAACAAACCATGCGCTATGCCATTTACTCTGCGATAGACATAGCACGCAACAGGGCAACCTATGACGAGGCAAAAAAAGACCCTTTGAAGAAACTTTACCATGAGAAACGCGACGAAAGCGAAAAGGTTCGGTTCAATATTCAAAAGAAACAGGTAAGGGAAGAGTAGGCAAGAATGAAAAAAAAATACCGGAACGCATTCTTCATCTTCGGACTGGTGCTGCTCGGACTGATGATAACCCAACTCGACTTCAAGCAGGTTTGGGAAGGTCTTAGTCATGCAGGTTATTGGTTTGTGGCAGTACTTGTGCTTTGGTTTTTCCTCTATTTCTTCAATACAACGGCGTGGTATATTATAATAAAGAGTACCGCACCGCTGCCAAACCCTTCCAACTCATCTCTCCACGAGCATCGCTCATCGCTCCGCTCGGCTTCAGCAGGAGACGTTCTCGAAGCGAAGCGAATAAATAACGCTCAACAAAAAATCCCTTATTTCTGGCTATACAAAATAATGGTCTCCGGCTTCGCGCTCAACTATGCCACCCCCGGAGGACTGATGGGAGGCGAGCCTTACAGAATAATGGAACTCTCATCATATATCGGTACCGAGCGGGCATCATCGTCAGTGATACTCCATACGATGACACACATCTTCAGCCATTTCTGGTTTTGGCTGTTGTCTGTTCTGATATATGTCATAACAGAACCGCTGACACCGGTCATGTCAGCCATTCTCGCGGCCGTTACAATATTCTGTGTGATGGGTATATGGTTTTTCATGAAAGGCTACAAGAAAGGCCTTGCCAACCGCGCTTTTGCTTTTTTAAGTCACATACCGGGGGCAAAAGGATGGGCAAAACGATTTATTGACAAACATCACGACGAACTCGACAACATCGACAAGCAGATTGCGGCACTTCATAAGCAGAATCCCCGTACTTTCCATGGTGCACTTTTATTAGAGTTGGCATGCCGTTTTTTCTCGGCTTTAGAGATTTATTTCATACTGCTTGTTATCATGCCGTCGGCAAACTACATGCAATGCGTGCTGATACTTGCTTTCACCAGCCTCTTTGCCAATATGCTTTTCTTTATGCCGTTGCAGATAGGTGGCCGCGAGGGAGGGTTCATGATGTCAACATCCGGGCTTGCACTAACGTCTTCAGCCGGCATCTTTGTTGCCTTGATAGTACGTCTGCGCGAATTGTTCTGGACTGCGCTCGGACTGTTACTTATAAATTTCGGTAAGAAAAAAGCAGATTCCCGGTAACTCATAACGTCACATCATATTTCAATTTCGCCCAATTTACAGACCAAATTCGGCGAAATTGAAAACCAAAACAGGCGATTTTGCAAAGCAATTTCGCCTATTTTGGTTTATGCTTCAGTTTTAAGTGTTTTGTGTTTTTGTCATATAAGCCATGTTTTTATATTTTTCAGGATTCAAATAATGTTCAATAAATCTGTTAATGTGCGACAAAGACATTATATTATTCCGGCACTTCCAAGTTAAATCGTGCCACAAGCGGCAGGTGATCGCTGTATCCTCCTTTGTACTTGAATCCATGATAGGTGCGCAGAGGCATTTTTCCGCCATATTTCTCATCTTCTTCGAGCAGAAATTTTAGGTCGGCGATGTGCGCTTCCATCAATCTTTCGTTCATCTTCGGCGATGCCATGATATGGTCGATGCTGCGCCATTCGCCCATGAATTTATATGTACCCTGCGCTCCGTTGCAGCCTTTGGCTTGAGCCGTGATGTTGTTAAGGCCGTGTTGATATAGCGAACGTGGTGCCGGGTCGTCGTGATAGTCGTTGAAATCGCCCGCCACAAGAATTGGTGCATCGGGCGAAATGCTGTATATCGAGTCGATTGCCGCTGCAAGCGTTGCCGCCACTTGCATACGATAAGGTCGTGTGGCGCGTTCGCCACCGTATCTGCTTGGGGCATGAACAACGAATACATGCAGCGTGTCACCGTTTATAATCAGTCCGTTGGCATAAAGAATATCGCGTGTGGGGCGCATATCTTTTAGTGGTGTTACGCGTATGCTACGGTGGCTGATGATATGGAATGATGACGGGCTGAACATCAGTGCAACGTCAATTCCACGCACGTCGGGGCTCTCGGTCATGACGTATTCGTAGCGCGAATTGCGTAGAAGCGAGCGTTTTGTGAGGTCTCTCATCACGCTGTCGTTCTCCACTTCGCATAGAGCAACGATGTCCGGCAACCGCCAACCGTCGCCACTTTCGCCACATGCAATGATTTCCTTGCCTATGTTGTTCAGTTTTTGTCGGTATCGTTTGTATGTCCAGTGGCGCGGACTGTCGTTGAGCCATTCTGTGTCTTGTTTCAGTGTGTCGTGCGAATTGTCGAAAAGGTTCTCGCAGTTCAGTTCCACAAAGGTGAAAGGGCGGGTTGTGGTGGCAGTGTTTTCTTGGCAATGCGCACTTGATATTGTGAGCAAAAGGCATAGCGAAAGCACTATAATCCTGACGCTATGGGCGTTGAGACAATCTGCCATCGGTATATCCTTTCTTGCCATTAGTGTTATTTGTTTATGACATCAATCTGTTGTCTGACACTTTCTTCGTGTATTGCCGAGTATATTTTTTTCACGAAGTCGGCATCCATGCCGCATTGTGCGCCCTGCGCGCCGAGTTTATCGAGAATCTCATTGTAGCGTCGTGCCTGCAATACGGTGATGTTATTTTCTTTTTTGTATTGCCCAATCTCCCGGCATACTTGCATTCTCTTAGCAAGAATATCCATTACGCTGTTGTCGAGTTCGTCTATCTGCTGTCGCAGTTGTGCAATTTCTTCTGTAGTGTCTGTGGTGTCGCGTATGATGAGATGTGATACTATCTTTTCGAGAACGTCGGGAGTAATCTGTTGGTCGGCATCGCTCCATGCCACGTCGGGGTTGCAGTGGCTTTCTATTATCAAGCCATCGGTGCCGAGATCCATTGCCTGCTGGCAAAGCGGAGCAATCAGTTCGCGCTTCCCACCGATATGCGATGGGTCGCATATTATGGGTAATTCGGGTATTCTGCGGCGCAGTTCGATTGGAATTTGCCACATCGGACGGTTGCGGTATATGGTCTTGTCATAACTTGAGAAGCCACGGTGTATTGCTCCGAGTCGCTTAATACCGGCACCGTTTAGTCGTTCCAATGCTCCTATCCACAGTTCGAGGTCGGGGCTTATCGGGTTTTTCACGAGCACCGTTATGTCGGTTCCTCTCAGCGAATCGGCCAAAGCCTGCATCGCAAATGGGTTGGTAGTGGTGCGTGCGCCCACCCACAGCAGGTCGATACCGTATTTCATTGACATTTCTGCGTGCTCCGGTGTTGCCACTTCGGTGGTTACAAGCATTCCGGTTTCTTCCTTGACCTTCTTCAGCCAAGCAAGTGCCGGTTCGCCATGTCCCTCGAACCCACCCGGTTTTGTGCGCGGTTTCCACACTCCTGCACGGAAAATCTTACAACCGTTCCTTGCCAGTTGTGTTGCGGTTTCCATCACCTGTTCCTCGCTCTCGGCACTGCATGGCCCCGCTATTATGAACGGTCGTTTGCCGTATTTTGGCAATTCCGGTTTCTCTAAATCAAGTTCCATAGTTTTATCCGGTTTCTTTTATAGTACTTTTTCTTCGCTATAAGTCGGTTTTCTTGAAAAAAGTCCCACCTCAATATGTTTGAAGCGGGACTTGAACGTATCCTTTGTTTCGTCTTTTTGCCGCTTGTTGCTGGCACGAATCTTACTTCGGGATTATCTGTTAACGTATTTCCTGCCGTTCTTTATGTATATGCCACGTTGCAGTTTGTCGTTCGCTCCATCCATAACCTTGCGTCCTGTGATGTCATATACAGGTGCATTGCTGTTGTCTTGTGCTTCTACCTCTGTTGTTTCGATGGCATTCGTATCAGACAATTTTGATGTGAAGCGATGTTCTGCGAATTTGATATACTCATTAAACTCGTATGAGAATCTGAGCATATACTTCTTATTGTCGGTCAGTCCGCTGAAATTGAACGGTACCTCGATGGTCTCATTTGGTGCGATGTTCACCGGAGTTTCTTTCTGATCCTGCGTAACGTACATTCCGTTCTTACGGCAAGCCAATTCTATCTTTAAATTATGTTTGTAAGCACTGTTACCAATGTTCTTTATAGAGAGTTTGCCATTTGCAGAACTTGAGTACAGATAGTTAAATCCGTTCTGATTACCGGCATTTTCAATATCCAAATTCGATTCAAACGAAGGTCGTGTCTCGCCAATCTGGTGTGTCTCGTCAGAGAGACGGTTGTTGTACTTGTCGTTACTTGCCAGAATTATTTGGTATTCACTATTGCGCTTCGGAGTGAACTTGACCTTAACTTCCTGTGAGCCATTGGCAGGGATATCGTACTTCACTTTCTGTTGTACCTTGTCCTTACTGTCCTTGCTTGCGATGTATAAATACAAAGTTCCGCTATATGGTGCGTCCGAGTTGTTCTTTATAGTATATGTAATTGTAACCTCTTTGTTGATTTCTGAAATATCACTCATCTGTACCTTGTCTATTTGAATAGCAAAAACAGGGTAGAGAGTGTTTGTCATATTGCCATTTTCTTCAAGCACAGTCTTTACATATATATAATCTGCTACGTCGCTTGGCTGCCACTCTTTTGCTGTATGACTCTTGCTTATAGGGAATATCTGGTATGTTCCGGGAGTCCGGATTAGGTCTTTAAGGTCGTACTTCACATTTTGAAAAGAGTAATATGTCCTAATGAGTACAGAAGGATGGCTCTTTAAAACTACAATCTTTCCGTTCTCGTCGTAATAGCCCAAACCATATTCAAACTCAAGATCTAACGGAGTCATGTTAGCGTATGAACATTCGATAGTGTTGTCTCTCACATAGTTGATTTTCGATGTCAGATACTCTTCGAACGCTTCTTGCACTCCGGTAGGCTTTTGCATTCCTATAATGGCATCCTGTTCTAAGGCAAAACCTTCATTTGTAGATGCCGAACCGGCACTTGATGTGTTGTCAGGATTGAGCACGGTGATGTCAAAATAATTGTCGCTTGTACCATTCCAACCCCAGTTCACATGGTAGAAACCGTCTGATTGGCGGTATCCGTCAATTACAAATGAGTGTCCCTCTTGCTTACTTGTCACTCCGCTATATACCACAGGGCGATTAGATGCAAGTTCGTTGTAGATGATATTGTTCCATACATCTAACGTGAAATCGTCCCTATTGATGATTCTTGTTTTTTTGTCGTAGCCGAAATATTTCTTCAGAGCGTATGGTTGTATGAAAGAATAGGCACCTGAACCATCTGCGGAGTAACTCATCTCGATGCTATGACCGCAGTATTGCATCAGCGTAGCCACTGCTTTGTATGGGTCTTGGTCGTAATCTTTATAAGTATTTTTCATGCTCTCCCACTTGAAAGTGGTTGGAGGAAGTTTCTCAATATTCTTATCCAATTTTCTTGTATAATAACCAGGAATTTCCTTACATTGTCCTTCCGGCCATTTGTGGTGATACATCACCTGTGCCATTGAGGTTGCAGCACACCCTGTGTAAGAATTGCGGTATCCGTCTTTTGGGCACAATGTGTTGTAAGGTCTATCCTGATCCCAATTTGTTTGCAAAAGTGGTGCGATATCTTGCTTGGCCTGCCGTCTTGCCAATGATATATTGGCAGGCTTGTAATCTTCCGGTTGGCTTGCCACATACTTCACCAATCTTGCATACATGTCAAGTATTGTCTTCATGTTCTCAGGCATATTCTCTGTGTCGAGGTTTGTTCCCTCGCCATATCCGAACACCTCCGGCAGACGGTCTTCACCGCTTATGATAACGAAACCCTTATTGTTGTCTGCGTTGAAGACATAATAGTCTTGCAGCATTTCGTTGTTTGCGGTAGCACCTTTCTGTACTTTTCCCGCCAATTTCATGGCTTTGACGGTTCTTACTCCGTCTTTATTCATAAAATTCAAAGCCTTTTGCTGTGCTTGTTTAGGCGTTACAGGACCGGCCATTGCCACAATGCAAACAGACAAAATGGCAAATAGCGTGTTAATTCTTTTATTCATGATTGTTAATTAGATACTATTAGATTTTTTTTATTAATTTATATGGGGGCTTTTATTAATTGATATGGGGGCATTATATTTTAAAAACCGTATGGGTTGTTATCCTTATATTTCTGTTCCATTTTCCTTTCTATATCCTCTTCGTTCACTTCCGGCGATATTTCGTTTACTTTCTGCATGTCTTCATCATGCCCGGCTTGATCTCCTTGCTCAAGTTTCACGGTGGCACGCTCCGTATATGCTTCTATCGAGAACGGATTAATATCGATTACACGGCCATATATTTTTATCGCTTTATCGGCATTTCCTTTTGCCTTTTCAAGTCGAGCATTCAGTAGCAGTACCTCTTCGATATCTGCATGGTGTTCCATCAGCCATTCGGCATCTTCTTCTGCGTCTTTCAGATTACCGTCTTCGAGCAGCGTCTCGCCGCGCAACAAATAGGCATCTCCGTAATCTTCGCGCAGATTGATAGCCTTTGTCAGCATTGCCACAGCATTTGAAGTGTCACCCAGTCCGATGCAAGCCTGAGCGTATAGGTACATCAGTTCGGGCATGTCTTTATCCACCAGCAACGCCTTTTCGCATGAGTTTGCCATAGCGTTATAGTCCTCCATCATGAATGATACATTCGCCATGCGCATATATATTTTGATGTTGTCCGGCTCTGTTTCCGACAGTTTCTGAAGATGCTCGTATGCTTTCAGTAAGTCGCCCTCCCTGATTAATGCCTGACTCAGATAGTCGCGCGTTTCTGGGTCGTCCTTAATGTCAAGTGCATGTGTGAGGCATTTCACGGCAAATTTGGTATCTCCTTGAACCAAAGCCTGCTTACCGTCGTATTTCAAAACGTTGAAATCGTGTACTTCCGAATCTTTCTTTTCTTCTTCCGGAGTCTTTGCCTTACCTCCGAACAATGCCTTTAAAAAATTCATTTGCCCTTATTTTGGATTTATTTAGGTTGCAAAGTTAATGAAAAAAAGATTTATTTATGGGAAACGAAGTGTTAATCAATTTAAAACAACATAAAGATATTATTTGTTTCAGGTGTTTTTTGTGTTTTGTAAATATGTTTTTATAAAACCCCATCTATAATCATACGTTAAATTTTAAATTACATCATGATTTCCGAGTTACATCTTTATTTGTGCCATATCGATTCAGAAAGTTGTAAAAAAGTTTGGCGTTCTAAGGGAAATTATATATATTTGCATCAGGGATAATATATTGGCCGACTATGCCCCAAGTCGGAAATAGTCTAACAAAGTTCGGGGTGGGGAACCGGAATGAAAAATAATAAAGGAGATTTTGCCATGAAGATTAAACCAAAATGCCACAACCAAGAAGATTTCGAACTTGACAATGTGTATAACGAAGAGGACGAAATGTATAAGGATTCTTATGATTCCACGAACTGGTACAAATGAAAGTAGATAACAACAAGGATAATGATAGCCGTGACCGAACGACAATGGCGTTGGTCGCGGCTATTAATATTGTTTCTGCGTGCTGCCTGACTACTGTCCAGACAATCAAAATCAATAAAAAATAAACGTACGAAAAATATTTCATATTTGTTTTGGTAGTTCGCAACTATTCGTTTAAATTTGCAGCCTAATTTTATATAATAATAATGAAAAGACTTTTGTTTTTTTTCGCTTTCATCGTTACGAGCGTAACAATGAGTGCACAGAACATTTTAGGATTTAACTTCGGAATGACCACAGAAGAGGCTGCCGAGGTTTCGGTGGATTGCGACAGCATAATGATTGACGAAGAGGCAAACACGTATCTCTTTACCAACGTTGAGCGCAAAGGCATAGATTACGACCTGCTCGTAGTCCTGTTTGATGACGATGCCAAACTATCCACTATCACGCTTGGTGCAGAAGTGAAAGACTTAGCAGAGGGAGCGGCATTGCAGAAGAAAATCATCGGCAACAATAAAGTGATAGATAGTTATGACGACCCTGACTTGGAGGGCTCGAAACTCTATTATGTTGACGAGACAGGGGACGACAACCCCGAATATGTCTTGGCCGTAATCCGTGACGAAGAAGACGGTACGATGTCGGTCGTGGCAACATTTCCGCGTGATTGGGAATAAGCATTGTCACACCAACTGATACTTATTATAATTTTAAATATAAATCATAAAATCGGGAATGCCATTTGGTCGTTCCCGATTTTTTTATTTCCTTTGCACTCGATTATCGGAATGTTTTCACCCGATTATACAAAATAAATGGAAAAAAGTATTTGGAATAGGCGTGTATTGACAATCACCGGAAGTGACGGAACAGGTGGTGCCGGTGTTCAGAGAGACATAAAGACGATTGCAGAGTTGGGTGGTGTGCCACTTACGGCAATTACAACGGTTACCATGCAGACCACCCTTGGTATTCAGGAGTTCTTCGACCTCCCTGCCAATGTCCTCGAACAGCAGGTGGAGGCGATAATGGACGACATGAGTCCGGCGGTTGTGAAGATTGGCATGTTGCGCAATCAAGGACAGGTTAAGGCCGTAGTGCGTATGTTGAAGAGATACTCTCCGCGCTGGATAGTGTATGACCCGGTAGGCACTACCACCCGAGGTGAACGACTTTATTCCGAAGAACTATCCGAAGAAATCAATCATGCGTTGCTACCGATGTGTCATATCGTGGTGCGCGAATTGCAGGTGCAGAGCCTCGTAGATTGGGAAATTCACGGGATGCGCAGCGTTTTTTCAGCATCTATTGCCGCCTATCTCGCGCAAGGTCAGCCAAAGGACAAAGCAATAAGTGAGGCCACGGCATACGTGAACAGGCAAGCCGCGTTGGCAGGCAATATAGAAGGTCGCGGTGCAGAACTATACAACGAATTGCTTAATCTCATCGCAGAGCATCATGAGAGCCATAGCGATGTGCAATATTATGCCGATAAGATGAATGTTAGCAGTCGTTATCTCGCCCAAGTGACAAAACGCATGGCCGGAATATCGCCCAAGTCGATGATAGACGAATACTTATTGAAGCAACTGAAGATTGCTTTGCAGAGCACCGACCGCACCATTCAGGAAATAGCATGGCAGTTCGGCTTCACCTCACAGTCGCATTTCACCAAGTTTTTCAAGAAAATGACAGGCGAAACACCTACGGAATACCGCGGCAGACAAGAGTAAGTGCCTCATATTCATAAGCCTACTATTGACTTATGGAAAATGTTACACTCTATTTTAGGCGTTATCCGGTTGTCCGGTATATAACTGTTCTATCGGGAACATCAAGTCCCAATTCTTGCCCCAAACTATATTTCCGTTTTCAATATAAAACCGTTTAAACTTACGAGGGTCAAGATATTTGTTGTATTGAGGATGTGGATGACGACGTATAAAGTCGCCAATGTTCACTGTTTGCGTTGTGTCATCGCTGAACTGCAAGAAAACCGTGAGGTTGCCTATATCTTTGGCGTTCTTTATAAATATTCTCTCCATAACATTATTATATTTTTTTCTTGATATTCGTACTTCTTATTGCCTGCTTCAATACAAAGAATTTAATCCATTTCTCAATTATATTCTTGTGATACTTACGTATGAATTCCTTTGCTATGCGTTATCTTTAGTATATTTATCTTGTTTATTATTACATTTGCAAATATACAATTTTCTTTCCATAAAAACAATAACCGAAATGTAAAAAAGTGTTTTTCTCAATTCGATAATAGCAATTATGCCCGTTTCCAATAGATTAAATTGAACAAAAGCGAGTTGTTTTTGTCAATAAGGGAACACTATTTGGCGCGTTGATTGTTTTTTTGTTCCTTTGCAAAAACTTTTAAAATAATAAATCAAAATGAAAGAGAACAGACAACAACTGAACCGCCAACTGGCACAGATGCTCAAGGGCGGAGTGATTATGGACGTTACAACACCGGAGCAGGCACGCATAGCCGAGGCCGCAGGAGCATGCGCAGTTATGGCACTTGAACGTATTCCGGCAGACATAAGGGCAGCAGGAGGAGTATCGCGCATGAGCGACCCGAAGATGATAAAAGGCATTCAGGAGGCTGTAAGTATTCCTGTAATGGCAAAATGTCGCATCGGTCACTTCGTAGAGGCACAGTTGCTACAGGCCATCGAGATTGACTATATCGACGAGAGCGAGGTACTCTCACCGGCAGACAACGTATATCACATTGACAAGTCAAAGTTTGAAGTACCTTTCGTGTGCGGTGCTAAGAACCTCGGAGAGGCATTGCGCCGAATCAGCGAGGGTGCAACAATGATACGTACCAAGGGAGAACCGGGCACGGGAGATGTTGTTCAGGCCGTTACACACATGAGAATGATACAGGCAGAGATGCGTCGTATCGTCAACATGAGCGAAGACGAACTCTACGAGGAGGCAAAGCAGTTGCGTGCTCCTTACGAACTGGTGCGCTACGTACACGACAACGGCAAACTGCCGGTAGTGAACTTCGCCGCAGGTGGTATTGCTACACCGGCCGATGCTGCGCTGATGATGCAGTTAGGAGCAGAAGGTGTGTTCGTAGGAAGCGGTATCTTCAAGAGCGGAAATCCGGAGAAGCGTGCACGCGCCATCGTTCAGGCCACTACAAACTATACCGATGCCAAGATGCTTGCTGAACTTTCTGAAGATCTCGGAGAGGCAATGGTGGGTATCAACGAGCAGGAGATACAGTTGCTGATGGCCGAGAGAGGCAAGTAAACAATATATGAGAATTGCAGTACTTGCGCTCCAAGGTGCTTTCATAGAGCACGAACAGATGCTTGGCCGCCTTGGGGTAGAGACCTTCGAGGTAAGGAAACTAAGTGACTGGGAACAACCAAAGGATGCCATTGTTATACCGGGCGGTGAGAGCACCACAATGATGCTCTTGCTCGAACGACAGGGAATGCTTGCCCCGATACGCGAAGCCATTATGGGCGGAATGCCTGTTCTGGGCACGTGTGCAGGACTGATACTCCTCGACCGCGAACATCTCGGCACGATGGACATGCTTGCACGGCGCAATGCCTACGGCCGCCAACTCGGAAGTTTTCACACCACCGGTTCATTCTGTGGCATAGAAGGCGAAATACCGATGACCTTTATACGTGCCCCTTACATAGAAGAAGCGGGCAGCGAAGTGAAGATATTGTCAGAGGTTGAAGGCAAAATAGTTGCTGCCAGACAAGGCAAACAGTTGGTCACGGCATTTCATCCGGAACTCGATAGCAACCTTTCGCTGCATAGATATTTCCTTGACAGCATAGTATAGACCGTTACACATATTTCAAAATGGGCGAAATTGCAAACCAATTTCGCCCATTTTGTTTTCCAATTTCGCCCAATTTGCACGGCAATTTCGCCCAAATTGGTTTTAAACTCACATCAATCATTAGACTGCATTTGCATAGATTTGTTATCACAGGAATGCTTCCCTACCGCTTTAGTCCGCTTGCGGACATCTGCGCAGCCATTACATCTCGACGTAGCCCGCTACACCTTCGATGAAACGGCCGCACATACGCCTGTCAATCGAAAAAAATCAGTTGGTTCTAATGAGCTATTTGGGTTAAAGAGACGACAATTCGTATTTTTTATTACTCATCGTACTCATTACTTTCTTCCTTGTTTATTTTGCGCTTTTGTAACTTGCACTCCGGCAAAGGTAGTTAGAAAACTGTTGCTACCATACAAGGACTACCTGAAGACCATTACCACAGATAATGGACCTGAATTTGCGGCACATAAGGACATTACGAAATACTTAGGCGTACCTGTGTACTTTGCTGATTCATATTGTTCATGGCAAAAGGGAACCGTTGAGAATACAAACAAGTTAATCAGACAATATATTCTGAAAAAGGATTCGTTTCACCAATATACGGACAAGAGAATTATGTCGATACAAAAGAAATTGAACGAAAGACCCAGGGGAAAATTAAACTTTTCTACACCAAAAGGCGAGTTCTTCAAACAAGTTTTGTAATTTTGCACTTGCTGGTTGACTCTACAACAGCAAATAACTATGTTATAGAAAGCAAAATAAGTACGTTTGTAATAGTAAAATAAACACCAACCTGTTGTCTAAAATGGGGAGGAGACTAAAGGAATAACTTAATATGTCACAAAAAGGAAGCGTATTTCAAAAAGGAGGAGGTGGGACAAACTTTGAACAACTCGTTCAAACGGCGTTTCTTACAACTCTTATCATTCATGGTAATGCTCCATGTCTTGATTCTGGTGAATTATCGGAGGTTGCACTACAAGTAAATAACAGAGGCTATGAAACTGATGATTTTATGGTTACGGCAAAATCAGCAAGTGGTGAACATCGTATATTGATTCAGGTAAAACACGACATATCATTTACTGTTGATAATGAAATATTCAAAGAGGTAATTAATGCTTTTTGGAAAGACTATAATAATACTTCAATTTTTGACAAATCAAAAGATAAACTTATTATAGTAAAGAATGGTTTAACTAAAGATGAAAGAAATCATCTTAAATCACTTTTTAATTGGGCAAAAAATCACGCAACAGAAGCAGATTTTATTACCGAAGTAAACAGGATAAGAGGAAAGAAAGACCGATTAGATGTTTTTCGTGAGGTGCTAAAAGAAGCGAATAATAATACATATTTGACAGATAAAGAACTTTGGGAGTTTTTGAAATGTGTTGATGTTTTGGAATATGATTTCCTAAACGAAGGGAGTATTGATAAAACATATTTTCTCAATCTGATTAAGCTCAGTAAAAACAAAAAATCGGCAGCAACCGAAAAAGAAATTTGGGACAGTATTTTTGCTTATGTTGCTACGCTTAATCCAAATGGTGGAAGTGTGACACTTGAAAGTATTAGAGATAAAGATTTCTTTCAGCATTTTGATAACACACATTTAACTTCATACTTCAAAGCCGTTGAAAAACTTAAATCAGACAGCAATGAGATTTTACGACCAATAAAAACTTATATTGGAAAAGGAGAAAACAAATTTCATTTACAACGATCAGAATTAAGAGAAAAAATTTTAGTAGGTCTAAGTAATTTCCAACTAACGATTGTGACAGGAAAACCTGGAGTTGGGAAATCAGCTGAAATCAAAGAGATCCTTGAAAAAGATTATCCTAATGCAAGTGTGTTTGTTTTCAGAGCAGACCAATTCAATGAATCTACGCTCGCCAATGTTTTCTCAAGTCAAGGGGTAAATGAAACAATACAAGATATTTTCTCATGTATCTCCCTCATTCCTGAAAAAATTATTTTCGTTGATAGCTTGGAAAAGCTATTGGAAGCAGACCCTGAATGTGCCTTTAAACAGTTATTAGCGTTACTTAAAGAGCACCCAGAAATTAAATTAATTGCTTCGTCACGGAAATATGCGATTGATTTAATTACATTAAAATTTGGTATTGATAAAGACAATATATGTATAATTGACATTCCAACGCTTAATGAAGAAGAATTAAAACTTGTAGCTGAAAAGTTTCCGCAGTTAAATAGTGTTCTAAAAAACGACAAAGTCAACAAGTTGTTGCAAAGTCCAAAATATCTGGATTTCTCAATCTTAGCAATCGGTAAAACAAACGATGATTATACTAATGTTTCGCTGACAGAATTTAAGGACAAGTTATGGAACTCATTAGTTGTAGATTCTACCAACACGAAAAATGGACTTCCAATTAAACGTGAAGAAGCTTTTAAAGAAATTGCAGTAAAGAGAGCAAGAGAAATGAAACTCTTTACTAGACCCGATAAGTCTGATGCAGAGGCTATAGCCTGTTTAGAAAATGATGAAATTGTATTTCAGGAAAACAACAACAGGAAGTATTCCCCTACTCATGATATTTTAGAAGATTGGGCATTAGTAAAATATGTTTCTTCAAAGTTTGAAGACTTTCCAAATCCAAAAGATTTTTTCAGCAATTTAGGAAACGAGCCGGCTATCAGACGAGCATTTCGTCTTTGGGTGGAAGACTATTTAATTGACAACAACGATAAAATAAATGAACTGATCAAGGTAACAATTGCTGACCAAACTATTGAAAAATATTGGGCAGATGAATTGTTGGTAGCTGTATTTAAGTCAGAAAACAGTAATTCATTTTTTACTTCTTTTGAGAAAGAACTTCTTGAAGACAACTCTGTTTTCTTCAATAGATGTTTGCATATCATAAAAACTTGCTGCAAAGAAAGCGACCCAAAAACGAACAACAGCAATTTGCTTTTGCCGATTGGTTCGGGTTGGAAAGAAGCATTGTTTTTTACGAAAAAGAACAATAGTCAATTAGAATCAATAAAACTTTCAATACTCAATTTTCTCACTGATTGGTATTACCGATTACTTTTTCAATACAAAAAAATTGAAAACGCAGAATTAGAGGCGGCAAAATCTATTGTCCTAACCTATTTGAAAGAAGTTGAAGAAGAAAAAGAATTTTGGCAAGAAGAAAATGCTAAAGGTAAATCATCAAACTTGATTTCAATTTTATTTGACTTGGCTTCAATTTCAAAGGAAGAAATTAAACAACTTATTGCAAGAGCATTTACCAAGAAAGAAAATCGGGAATCTTGGAGATTAAATTCTTTTTACGAAAATGTAATTGAAAGTTGTCTTTCAGGTATAGGAAACCAGCGTTTGATAAAAGAATTGCCTGAATTGATTATTGAAACAGCTTGGAAAAGTTGGAAATATATACCAACAAAAGAATCTGATTATCCAAATGAAATTAGATTTATATCAAGACAATCTTTGAGTGATGAGGAATGTTGGGGAATAAGAGATAGACATTTCTTTTTCCCTTCGGGAATTTACAAAACGCCTTTTTATAATTTATTGTGGATTCACCCAATCGTTGGTTTGAAGTTCATCATTGATTTTATCAATTATTCGGTTGAATTTTATGTAAACGCTACTTGTGAATATAAACATAAAATTTCTCAAATTGAAATAGAACAGAATGACGGAACAAAAACAAAACTATATGCGTCGTGGGAATTATGGGCGGCTTACAGAGGTTTAAGCGTTACAAACTACGCATTGGAATCATTGCTAATGAGCCTTGAGAAGTTTTTATTAGAAATGGCTAAAAGAAAGACAGATGTTAGTAGAGAGAACTTGAAGTTTATATTTGATTATGTTCTTAAAAACAGCAATAATGTTGCTCCAATAGCGGTTTTAACGAGCGTTGCTATTGCTTATCCTGGAGAAGTTGAAGAAGCGATGTTGCCATTATTGTCTGTCAAGGAATTTTATGAGTGGGATTTAAGTCGAGCACTTCACGAAAACTCAGCGCTTGCCCCAATGGATGGACGTATTTCATTTGCACAAAAAGAGCGTTGGGAATCAAATCAACTTCCACATAGAAAAAAATATCAAAGAGGACTTCGAGATTTTATTTTAGACTACCAATTTAATGTTGGAAAATTAAATAAAGAAATTCACCAAATAATTGACAAACTAAAAGCACGAAATGAAGGTAAAGATGTTATATGGAAAAAGAATTTAACTGAAATGGATATCAGAAACCATAAAGTTGGAGAATATGATGAAAAACTTGGTGGTTTTCCTATTCAACCTGAATACGATGATGAAGTTGTAAAGTTTATTGAATCCAATAAAGAAAGTTTTGAAGCAGATACAAAGTCTTTGAATATTTCAGGACAACTTTCAAAAACTTACGAAAAGAAAGAAATTATTGATTTTCCATCTTGGTTATCTTGCTATGAGCAATATTCTTCATCAAGATCCTTAAATATCCTTTATGACAGACCAATTACGTTAGCTGTATTAGGACTGAGAGATTTTTCAACAAACATAAATGAAGAGCAAAAAACAAAGTGTATAGAAATAATTACTGATGCAATAGTTTCTATCCTACAAGATACATTTAACAGAGGTTATGGCCTTAATATGAGCATCAACATAATGGAAAAAGATATTGCTTTATCTTCTTTCCATTTGCTTTTGCAAAATGTTGATAGCGAAGAAGATAAAAACGGTATAATAACTACAATGATTTATATGCTATTCGCACCGTTCTACGACCACGAATTTGACAAAATCATACAATACTTTAGAGAAGTATTTTTCAAACAATTTCCTAATGAAGCAAAAAGGGTTTGGCTTGGTCTCATTAAGTATGCTTGTTACAAAAAAGCTAATCCTAAATCTCATAGATACCAAGATGAAGATAGTTTAAAGGAAGTGCTGGACAAGGAAGAAAAATTTGTTCAACAAATTTCATCCAATAAGAATTTAAAGTTTGACCTTTCAGAAATTAGTTTAGAAAAGTGTGAGGGATATTTACTTGCAAGAGCTTTTGTAATTACACCATACGACATAGCAGACATGGATTTTGAATCTTTCATCAAACATTTTATTCCTTTACTAACTACTGATTTGCAACACGAGGAAAATTATTCATACAATCGCAACAAAGAAAAGAGACAAATTCATTCAGAATCAGTTCTTGACGTGGAATTCTATTTGGCTGAACTTCTTTTAAAAGCAAATAGTGAATTATCTAAATCTGTTCTAGATTTAATCATAGACCCAACTTATCAAATTGAATTGCCTAATCTTAGAAGAACAGATGATCTATTTGAATTTTCTTCAAAAGTACCAGAGTTTGTAATATACAAATTAGACGATATTATTGCTAATTCGACTGAAGAATATTTAAACCAAAAGCTTATTACAAACTTTTGGGCATTATGGCAATATTTCTTTGATAAAATCAAGGTGAGTGGCAAGCAATTTTTTCTTGCAACACTTTTTCTTGATATAAAGTGGAAAGAAACCTCTACTCATTGGAGACCTCTTGAAAACAAAAGAGATTTTTATCAATCAATGGTAAAGGATTTAGGTAAGTACAAAGCGACTTCGATTCTTAACGTATTCTCAACTGTTGGCGAAAAGACTTTTCTTCCAGAATCAATAAGTTGGTTAGTTGATATATTCAAATCGGAAGCCGACACTACCGTTGCATTACTACATCCTTCTGCAGAAAGGTTGATAAAACGACTATACTATAACCACATTTCAATAATCAAAAACGACAAAAAACTAATTGACGATTATGTTTGGATTTTAAATAGGATGGTTGATTTTGGTTCTTCAGAAGCATATTTATTTAGAGAAAATGTAATAACATATAAAAGTATTGAGAATTAAAAACACATTCCCATAACATTGTTTATGGGCACATTCATCTATCGTGGTGAAGAATTTAAAGCAGATAAAGAAAAGCGAAAATCTACTGATCTAGCCTCTCTTGTAAACAAAGCTTTTAGGCTTCAAGATAAAATGACTTATAATGAATTTGTACAACTTATGGAAAGACCGAGGGAAATTGTTCCCGAGATTAAAAAGGAATGCCTTATCGTAAAAAACAAAAGCAATATGAGACCTCTGCAAAACCTTTCACCCACTAACCTTTCATCTCTATAACTTTAAATGAGTGAATATTTATAAACAACGGATGTCTTTATGAGGCAACTTTAGTGTAAACACACTCTTTTATGGGTGTGTTTCCTCTTATTTGATACAATTGCACACAATAATCCCCGGTGTCCTGTATAAGTTGTAGGCAATGGACTCCATTATATGCTGTGCATGTGTTTTTGAGAGTCCGACATACCTTGCTATTCCTGCACCAAACCATCTGTGCATAGAACCAAAGGTACGCTCTACTTTGTAGCGTATCTTACTTATAGCGATATTGACCCTCTTCTGTCTTTCGGTAATCTCATGTCCTCTTGTTCCCTTATGCATGATGCGGCTTTTGAGTCCCATACGTTTGAGGGTTTCCTTATTCTCAGCAGAGTCGTATCCTTTATCCGCATAGACAAGTGCCTTTCGTGGTAGTTTGGCTTTCTTCAAAGGAGTTTCCAAGTGTTTAATATCACTTTCATTGGCTGCTGTTGTTTCTTCGGCAAGTACCATCCCATTTTCATCCGTTACCGTGTGACGTTTGTAACCGAAATGGAGTTTTCCCATCTTCTTTATCCAACGGGCTTCCGCATCCACATTAGGCTTGACGACTTCTTTGACCATTGATTTTTCCGAAGCCTCCATGTTATCATCATCTTTTCTATCCTCAACGACCTCATAACTCTTACATCCGCGGGGACGACGTGGGGTGTTCGTAATGCTTGCATCAACAATTGCGCCATGCTTGACAATGACACCTTTAACTTCCAATTGCCTGTTAAACTCGTCAAGGAGCGTGTCATATAAATCCGCCTCAACCAAGACATTACGAAAACGACATACGGTAGTACTGTCAGGAACAGTATCTTCCATTCCGAGACCTGCAAAACGGCTAAAGGAAAGCCGGTCGTTAACCTGATATCTTCAACCTCTCCGTCACTCAGACCGTACCGGGTGCGAAGCAATTCAATCTTGAATAAAACAAGACTGTCATAGCAGGGACGACCGGTAGAATTACAGCCTTTGGTGTAAGCTGCTTCGATTATAGCACGAATAGGTGCCCAATCAATAACTGTATTTATTTGGGAAAAGAATGTCTGCTTAACCTTTCTTTGGCCAAGAAATATATCAGCAAAACTTGGAGAGGATATCTTTTGTTTCATGCCATAAAGGTACAAAAAATATTTGATATGGGCAAAGAAAATGAAGAGTTTTGCAGAGGTCTCAATATAGAAAAACAACTATTGCTGTCCGGTAAAACTTAAATTGCATAGAAATCCTTGCGGAATTGCCTTTATATAGGTAATTCCGTTTTCATTTTTAAAATCCAAGCCCCCCTAATCAAATAAATCAAGTTCTTTGGGTGGTGCATTTGCCTTTTCAGCCATTATGATGAGTTCGTCATTCTGTGGATTTTCCATAAATAAGATGAAATCGGTGTAGTACATCAGTGTAAGCCTTAGCATAGTTACTAATTGCGAGAATGATACATGTCTTTTTATCATTCTGGCAATCACTGTACAGAGCAGATTGGCAATTAGTACCACCCATGTCTGTATCTGTATGGCATTTACACTGTCACCATAGAAGAAATGCAGAGGGAAGTTCTGCTTGAGTTGCTTATAAAGGGACTCAATAGCCCATCTACGCTTGTAAATCTCCTCAAGGTCTTTTACATCAAGTTCAAAGTTATTGGTCAGCAGAACAACAGACTTATGTGAGTTATTACTCCAAAGTTCAACTCGTCTTGCCTCGTGTCTTATCTCTCCCTTCTCAAAGAGAATCTTCTTGTCTGTATGCGTAACCAGCCCGTCAGGACTTACATAGGTTACTGAGGATAGTTCCTTATACGTGAGATTCTTCTTCATCTTAGTCACATAGCATACTCCTTCTTCTGTAAGTCTCTGGAACTGTGCATAATCAACGTATGCCCTATCCATTGTAAGGGTTGCATCTTTTGGAAGATGCACTTCTTTAAGTAGATAATGGTCATGCGTAGCTGCAGAGGTAAGCTGTACAACCATGGGAACGCCAACGTGATACTTCATTACCGTATGAACCTTCATACCTCCTTTCTTCTTACCACTCTTAGGATGTCTGCCTACTCCTTTGAGGATGTTGTCAAAAAGGGTAATCGTAGTTGAATCCATCATATACAGAAGTTTCTCCCATGTCTTCTGTTCACCTTTTGGGCGGCTGTCCGCTAAAAAAGCACTATAACGCTCTAAGAGGTACGCATAAACGCTTGCAAAGAACTCTTTTGGACGTCGCTTATTGGCTTCAGCAAGCGTACTACGGCGAGCAACATAGTCGATACCAAGATGATGCAGTTTATTTACTTCAGCCTTCATACCAATCTCCACTTCACGCAGAGAATCAAAGTGTTTAAGGATGCCAAAGAGCATTATGACAAGGTGAGTCCATCCGTCAAGACGCTTAACATAAGCTTCACTTCGGGGTGTTTCAAGGCTAATTTTCTTGATTTTTTGCTTATCAAGTAATTTTATTACCTGATTATAGACCAGATGTCCGATAAAATGTGTACTTTTGCCCATGTTATTGAAGTTTAATAGCAGAAACAAAAGTAACAAAAAGGGCTGAAATCCAAAAGAGGATTTTAGCCCTTAACTTTTATATAACAAAAATGTTTACCGGACAGCAATAAAAAACAACCAGTTTCTCTAGGTCTTTATTTTTCTAATCAGGTCATTTTTCTCGGATTCTCCAGCAAACATCGCTCCAATACTAAATATTAGAAGAAACTACTCAAAGAGACGGAATAGAAACAACTCTAAAAAGCGGAACTGATTATAAAAGTCAAGGAGTTGGAAAAGCAGTCTAGTAAACTGCAAGTAGAAGGAACTCTCTACTCGTTCTTTGGAAACGCTGAACTTGAGCGTATTACGGAATTAGAGAAAGAGGTAGGACAACAACGCTCCCTAAAAGAGAAGGAGAAGAACTAAATCCGTAGGAAGGTGATTTTCTTACAGGATACCATCAAGGGAAAAGACAAAACAATCTCAGAACAACAACGATAAATCAAGGTCTATGAAGAGGAGCGAAGTTTTATCCAGAGATTCTTTAATAGCTTCTACCTCTTGCACAATATTCTTTTGATTATCCGCAAATGGCTTCCATGATGAAATCGTAGTGAAGATGCACCAAAAGCAAGTGGCGATACGAGTACGGCTACATCTCATTCATCGCAACCGCTCGCAACGACTATCGCTTTTTTCTTTCACTGACACGAAGAAAAACATGAAAAAACGCTCACTTCTGCTTGCAAAGGATTATCTTTGCAAGTGAAATAGTGAGCTTTTTTGGGCTATTCAAAATATTGTGTGTCAGTGCACTTCGCTCATTTCTAAATCGTTACCTATACGACCTGTGTTTTATCGCAGAGCCTTGTAATTTAAGCACTTAGACCGAAATCATTTTTTACCGGACAGCAATAATTCTTTTTATTACTCATCTTACTCATTACTTTCTTTCTTGTTTCTTTTGCGCTTTTATTTCTTATCGTGCGAAAGTTTGTATTTCGAAGCCGATAAATGGGCAATACTCGCAAAAAATGCTTATCTTTGCAGAACGAAACAATGCTGCAAGGTCTTTTACTTTGGCTTTTTGCAGCGCAAAATCAGTCCGTTTAAATCAAAATCGGTTATTAGAGTCTTTGACTGATTTTGTTCTATTGTCGAGCAGATGTGCTGGCGTTTCTTCAAATGCGTAGCGGGTTGTGGCGAGATGTAATGGCTGTGCAGATGTCGGCAAGCGTACTAAAGGGGTAGGGAAACATACCGGCAATAACAAATCTAATCAAATGCGTTCTAATGACCTATAGGGGGTACAAACTAAAAATAAGATTATAACGATATGAGAAAACATTATTTTCTGCTGTGTATGACGTTCTTTCTGTCGTCACTACAACTATCAGCGCAATCGTTCAGAAAGGAAATCGACGCTAAACCGGAACTTTCGGCAAGCAATTATCTTGCTTATCCCACACCCTCGGGATGTCTTACTGCGCCTCCTTCAGGCTATGTTCCTGTGCATATTTCACACTATGGCCGACACGGTTCGCGTTATTTAATTTCCGATAATGGCTATCTGCGTCCCCTGCGCATACTTGAACGTGCCGATTCTGCGGGAGTTCTTACCGAAAAGGGTAGGGAAACGATGATGAAAGTGCGCCGTATGTATGACGAATCGTATAAGAGATGGGGCGAACTTACACCCTTAGGTGCAGAACAACATCGCCAAATTGCACGCCGAATGTACGAACGTTTCCCTGAGGTTTTTGCCGATTCGGTGTGGGTAGATGCTAAATCTACTGTTGTTATTCGCTGTATTTTGTCGATGGAGAACGAACTCTTGGAACTGGTCAAACACAATCCCCGCCTACGAGTACGCCACGATGCCAGCGACCACGATATGTATTACATGAACCTGCACGACGAAAACCTCGCCCGACAACGAGAGAACGAAAAGGTGAAACAGACCATGAAAGATTGGGAGAAACGTCACCTGAACTGTCAGCCGTTTATGTCACGCATCTTCACAAATGCCGACTATGTGGCGAAAAACGTTAATGCCGAACAGTTTACACACGACCTTTTCGGTCTGGCAGGCATCGTTCAGAACTCCGAAATACGCCATTCGTTGTCGCTGTATGACATCTTCACGCCCGATGAACGCTACCTCATGTGGCAGCGTGCCAATGTCTGGTGGTATCTGAATTTTGCCGGTGCACCGCAGAACGGCGGTCGTCAGCCCTTCTCACAGCGTAATTTGTTGCGCAACATCATCAGTGAGGCCGATTCGTGCCTTGCCTTACCACACCCCGGAGCCACCCTCCGCTTCGGTCACGAAACGATGGTTATGCCACTGGCGTGCCTGCTCGACCTCAACGGCAGTTATGTGCAGGTGGAACAGGTAGATAGTCTGGAGGCGCACGGCTGGATTGCTTCGCGCATATTCCCTATGGCAGCCAATATCCAACTCGTATTCTACAAGAACCAGAAGAACTCAAAAGCCGACCTGCTGGTGAAGGCTTTGCTCAACGAGGAAGAGGTAACAATGCCGCTGCCCGCCACCTCCACACCTTATTATTATAAGTGGAGCGACTTCAGAAAATTCTATCTCGACCGACTGAACAACTACCGCGAACAATAGTTCGTGACTTTCTCGCAAGGCAGAAGAAATACGAGGGCGCATCTGTGTGAAGTGCCCCCCGAAAGTTGGACATTAAATTAAACGTTAATTATTAAAATTTTTATAGTAGTGAGCTCGGTATTGTGCCGGGCTCATTCCTTTTAACCTAAGTTTTATTCTTTTATTGTTGTACCACCAGATATATTTCTTTAGTTCATTTTCAAAATCCTCAATAGAATCGAAATGATTCACATACAGAAGTTCATTTTTCATTAATCCGAAGAAATTTTCCATCATGGAGTTATCCAAGCAATTTCCCTTTCGAGACATGCTCTGTACTATCCCTTTATCTTTAAGCATCTTCTGGTACATTCCGTGCTGATAGTGCCATCCCTGATCAGAGTGCATAATTAGCCCATTAAATTTTGCCTGTTTCCCAAATGCAGATTTCAGCATATCTATGGTCATTTTCAAGTTGGGACTTCTTGATATGGTGTATGCAATGATTTCACCGTTAAACATATCCATTATAGGAGACAGATACGTCTTGACCCCATGTATGCATACTTGGGTGACATCTGTTGTCCATTTCCGGTTTGGAGCTGATGCCTTAAAGTTTCCGACAATCACATTTGGAGCTATTTTACCCACTTCGCCTTTATAGGAGTGATAGTGACGCTTTTTACGTTTTGCTTTCATATCCAGTTGCCGCATAAGTTTCTGTACAGTCTTGTGGTTTATCAACATTCCTTCACTGCGCAATACGTAACAGATTCTTCTGTAGCCATATCTTCCCTTATTTTCGTCATACACGGAGGTTATCCTCCTTCTGACAACATCATATCCATCTGTATTGTTGAGACGCTTTAGATGGTAATAGAATACAGAACGTGCCATTCCAATCCTCTCAAGCATATACTCAAGAGAATGTCCTTCTTGTCTTAGTTCTTCGATGGCACGTGCCCAATCTCTCTTAGAAGGGCATTCCTTTCCTCTACTAAGGCTCTCACTTTTTTTAGCAAAGCGTTCTCTGTCTTGAGTTCCTGGTTTTCTTTCTGAAGTTTCTCCAACTCGCTGAGAGGCTTGCTGTTCTTTTTCGGTCTGCCCATGCCTGGTGGTCTGCCTCGCCTTTTAAATTTGCAAAGAGCTGACAAACCTTCCTCACGATATGCTTTTAACCATCTACTTATGGTTTGAGGGGCCGCTCCAAACTTTAACGAGGCTGCGTGCAAAGTTAAGTGCTTTTTCTCAATTTCAAGGACAATTTGTTTCTTTAATGCAAAATCAGCCTTGATATTTTTACCTTTTTGCAATCCGCATGGACCCTGTTGGAGGTATCTTGAACGTAAGACTTTTAGATGTTCCGTATTTATACCATATGTAGTATGGATACTCTCAAATGAATGACCGTCATCAAGAAGATACATATACTTTTGCAAATCTTCCAAATCGTGTTTCTTTCTATTCTTAATACTCATAATAAAACCCCGAAAGTTTTTTGTCTAACTTTCGGGGTTCATATCAGTGTTCACCAACCCGAAGCGGTAAGGTGGCATAGATGCGCCCTCGTTTTCTTTTTATACTACAACACACTGTGTAACCTCCATAACGTCCCTTGCAAGGCATTCCGCAGAGAAATAGCTCTAATCTCGTTTTCCCAAAAGTGTGATACCTGCCACACAAACAACCTTTAGCGAACTACCGAAGAGAAACCAGACGAAGACGGCACAACAAAACGAACCACAGCATTGAAGCGAATATACACGCCACAACCTTTATAATTTTCACGAGGTAAAACCACATCTATTTTGCAAAGATAGTTCCGTCGAAAAGTGGAAATTGCAACTTTACATTCCAAAAGCGACTCTTTTGCATTGCAAAACAATTATCGGACACCAATAATTTCGAAAAGTGTCATTTGTATGCTACTTGTTATTTTGAGCACGGCAAATAGCAGTATTGTGATGAGTGCCGATATTAGTTTATTCGTGATATAATGTTAAATTACCAATATGTTCGCATATATTTGCAAGTTATTTATTAAATTTGCAGCCGATATGACAATAGAGAAACGACGCATATCCGTATCACGCCTTTTGCTATTGGTGTTTCTATCAATGCTTCTGGCGGTGTCGCTGCATACGCATGGGGGCTATGTGGCTGATACCGGTTGTACCGATTGTGTCAATCACGCGCCGCATGCCGGCCATCTCTCTAATGGCACTATCCACATGGACAACTGCTTGCTGTGTCAACTCAGCACGTTGCCCTATCTTGTGCCGATTGTCATTTTTACAGTCGCCTTTGTTATCAAAGGGCAGTCATTGCCACGTAACAGGCAGACGGTTGTCTGCTCGCGTGCGACACAACACAACTACCTTCGCGGACCTCCGGAAACAATACCGTTTTTTTAGTTTTTCCTTTGCCGGCATAAGAATATGCCGACATAGGGTATTGTATCAATACCGGATGTCAATTTATGAAAAAAAGAATGTATGCAGCCGTGTTGCTCGCTGTCGCTTTGCCCTCTCATGGGCAGAACAGAAATAGCGAAGCCGACACGATAAAAGGTGGCAGTATGCAGGATGTTGTCGTGTTGGGTAATCACGCCCGGCGCAACCTGATGATGAAATCGTCGCAGAACACCGTGCGTGTTACGGGTGACTTTATCAATGCAAACCTTGGCGGAAGCCTCATGCAGAGTCTTCAGACCATACCGGGCGTGAAAGCCATGAGCATTGGCTCGTCCGAGTCGAAGCCCGCAATACGCGGATTGGGCTTCAACCGCATGGCAGTCACCGAGAACGGAATAAAGCACGAAGGACAACAGTGGGGCGAAGACCACGGACTGGAGATAAACCAGTTCGATATAGACCGTGTTGAAATCGTTAAAGGTCCGTCGGCTCTGCTCTGTGGTTCTGATGCCATAGGCGGTGTGATAAATCTGTATAGCGACCACGTTCCCGACCGCAAGTTGGAGGGAAAGGCGCGTATATTCGCACGCAGCAACAATGCCTTGCTCGGTGCTGCGGCACAACTTGGCGGCGCGATGAATAACGGTCTATATTGGAAGTTAAGCCTGTCAGGCAGCGACTATGCCGACTATCGGGTGCCGACAGACAGCATACAGTACTACTCATATTATATAAAACTCCATAAAAACAGGTTGCGCAACACCGCAGGCCGTGAGATTGACGGCAGTGTGATGCTGGGTTACAGGGGCGAACGCTTCTCTACGAGTCTGCGACTCTCTGACACCAACGGCAAGAGCGGATTCTTCGCTAATGCCCACGGACTTGAAGTCCGTCTGTCAGACATCGACTACGACAGTTCGGAACGCGACATTTCGCTGCCATATCACTCGGTAAACCATTTGAAGGCCGTCAGTCACTCGGAACTGCATCTGCCCAATCTGCATTTCTCTCTCGACTTCTCTTTTCAGCATAATGTGCGTAAGGAAGAATCAGAACCTGTGAGTCATGGCTATATGCCGAAGCCGGAGAGTTCGCTTGAACGCAAGTTCAGCAAGCAGACCTACACGATAGTGGCAGGGGCAAAAACACTCTTGGCCGGAAATCATAACATCAGCATGGGACTGAGTACCGAACTACAGCGCAACAAGCGTTATGGTTGGGGGTTCATAATTCCTGACTTCCGCAATGCCACTGCCGGTGCGTATCTTTACGACCGTTACCATGTTTCGGAAAAACTCATTCTGAACGCCGGACTTAGATACGATTTCACGCGCACACATATATATGCTTATCAGGACTGGTTTGCCACGCCCGATAATGGCGTTAACGTATATAAAAAAAGGTCGGAGAACCGCGTGCTCAACTTCGGCAGTCTCACATGGTCGGCAGGAGTGAACTATATCACCGGCAACTGGACTCTGAAGGCCAATGCTGGCAAGGGCTTCCGTACTCCCATAGCGAAAGAACTGGGTACCGATGGGGTGAACTACCATATCTTCAGATATGAGAAAGGAAACGCCGACCTCGATCCCGAAGAGTCGTATCAGGTGGATGCCGGAATAAACTGGCAGAGCAAACGACTCAGCGTACAGATAGACCCTTATTTCAACTATTTCACCAATTATATATATATGAACCCCACTTCCAACTACTACGAAGGGCTGCAGGTGTATAACTACAGCCAGAGTGAAGTGATGAGATGGGGTTGTGAGGTGACAATGAAATATGAATGGCTGCCATGGATGGAGAGCGAACTTACAGGCGAATATCTGTATGCACGCCAGCAGTCGGGCGAGAAGAAAGGCTACACACTGCCTTTCAGTCGTCCGTGGAGCGCAGGATTGACACTGAGAGTAAAGTCGGGGGAGGATGAAACTAAAGGAACGTCGTTCGCACAACTGACCTACCAACTCACGGGAAGGCAGAGTGAGATAGTGCCTCCGGAGAAACCAACTCCCGGTTACTATCTGATAAACATGTCGGCAGGCAAGACGTGGAATCTGAAAGGGATGACACTTACCGCCAACATGCAATGCAACAACCTGCTCAATCGCAGGTACTATGATCACACCAGTTACTACCGGCTGATAGGAGTGTCTGAAGCAGGGCGCAATATCAGTGTGTCGGTTGGATTGGAGTTCTGAAAATTTAAATAAAAAAACAATTCAAACATGCCTTACGAAGGCGAGGTATTACACATTAATTTAAAATAAAAAAGAAAATGAAAAAGATAATTATATCAAGTGCAGCAGTGCTGCTTTCTGTATTCTCAATGGTTTTGACCTCTTGCTCTGACGACAAGGAAGATAAGGTAGGCAATGCTCCGGTAGTAAAACTCGAAGAAGTGGGTCACAAAAACAGCAAGGAGGCTGTCGCCGGTGATGACATGCACCTCGAAGGAAACATCTTTGCAGAAAATCTGATACAGAGAATCGATGTGACTATCGCACAAGAAGGCGGATCGTTTGTAATCTCAAAGAGTTTTACAGGCGATGAATTTGTTGGTAAGAAAAATGCAAAATTCCACAAGCATATTGATATTCCGGCAAATGCACCGGTAGGAAGATACACTATGACATTCATCGTAAAAGACAAGGCCAACCTGTCAACCACTGTAAAAGAGACGATAACCGTGAAAGTAAAGGATAACGAAGCACCGAAGATTAAGATACAAGAGGTTGGTCATGACAACAGTATGACGGCATCTCCGGGCAAGAAAATGCACATCTCTGCACACATCACTGCTGCTAACAAGATTCAGAAAATAGTTGTTGAAATACACAAAGAAGGCACTGACTATGAGAAAGAATTCGAGTTCGCAGGCGACTATGTTGGTCTTACCGATGCCTCTTTCAACGAGCATCCTATGATTCCGGCCGATGCTCCTAAGGGCGAATATCACCTCCATTTCACGGTAAAAGACGCTAACGGCGTATCTACGACAGTAGAAGTTGAAGGACTTCAGGTGAAATAATCCAGATCTTCAAAAATGTCGGAAGTCGGGAAACTGTAGGAGTTTGTTGTGCTGGCAACATCTTTATAGATTGAGTTTTGTAGGCATTCGTTATGAATAACGGTTGTCAGTACCCATATCTCCTACGCTCCCGAACTTCAAAAAAGCATTGGTTAAAACTATGAAAATATGATGAAAAGATTTTTTTCTGGCATTGTGGCGGTTGTTGCCGTAGTGCTGTTTGCATCGTGTGGCGGCGATGACGACACGGTAGTGAAAGACATGGAGAAGCCGAGCATAAGCGATGATAAGGATTCTTATCCCGAAAACTGTCAGGTGTATGAGCGTGGCGATGTGGTTCCGTTCCGTTGCAAGTTCACTGATAACATGGAGTTGGGCAATTATAATATAGAGATACACAACAATTTCGACCACCATTCACACGGAACGGTGGCCGGAGATTGCGCGTTATATCCTAAGAAAAAAGCCGAAAATCCGTGGATTTACAATCAGAGTTACGAAATACCGGCAGGTAGTCAGGTGTTTAATGCCAATATAAATATACCGATACCGAAAGACATTGATGCCGGAGACTACCACTTCATGGTGCGCGTTACCGACAAATCTGGTTGGCAAGAGATAAAGGCCGTGTCTATTAAAGTGAATTGATGATCGTTCCCTATCCATGATATTGGTAGAGAAAATGGTAGGGATACGACTGAAAAATCAAAAGAAACAACACTTTGGAGGGTATGTCGGAACATTCTATAAGGCAGTCATTTGACTGATAATGGAATGTTCCGGCATACCCTTATCTCACTTTCTTTTTGTCAGATAATCAAAAACAGGATGCCACGATGCGTAATTCTTGCACATAAAAGCGCAGATATGGGAATTTTTTTATTGCGTAGTTTTAAAATAATTTAAATCAGCCCATCTCTGTTATCATATTTTCATTATTTTTATTATCTTTGCCAAAGAAAAGACAGAGGTGTATATTGAGCCTTTCTGTCATGATTGGAAACAAGGTTGGAAATCAGAAAAGAAATTAAATATTAATGTTTGAGAACTTAAGTGACAGACTTGAAAGGTCTTTTAAGATACTTAAAGGTGAAGGAAAAATCACCGAGATAAACGTTGCAGAAACGCTGAAAGATGTGCGCAGAGCACTGCTCGATGCCGACGTAAACTATAAAGTGGCGAAGCAGTTCACCGATACCGTGAAGCAGAAAGCCTTGGGAATGAACGTTCTCACGGCAATCAAGCCGGGACAGTTGATGGTGAAGATTGTGCATGACGAACTTGCCGAACTGATGGGAGGCACCGCTTCTGAACTTGAACTTACCGGAAAACCCGCGATAATACTTATGTCGGGACTGCAAGGTTCGGGTAAGACAACGTTCAGCGGTAAACTTGCAAATATGCTGAAAGCGAAGCAACACAAGAAGCCTTTGCTCGTGGCCTGCGACGTATATCGCCCTGCCGCAATAGAACAGTTGAAGGTTGTGGGTGCGTCGGTAGGTGTACCGGTGTTCTGCGAACCGGATAGCAAGGACGTGGTGAGCATCGCAAACCACGGTATTGCAGAAGCAAAGGCAAACGGAAACGATGTCGTGATAGTGGATACTGCCGGTCGTCTCGCAGTTGACGAGGAGATGATGCAGGAGATTGAAACACTGAAAAGGGCATTGAATCCCGATGAGACTCTGTTCGTGGTTGACTCAATGACGGGTCAGGATGCTGTGAACACGGCTCGCGAATTCAACGAACGCCTCAATTTTGATGGCGTGGTGCTGACAAAACTCGACGGTGATACACGCGGTGGTGCCGCTCTCTCTATACGAACAGTGGTCACTAAGCCGATAAAGTTTGTTGGTACGGGAGAGAAGATGGAGGCCATTGACGTGTTCCACCCCGAACGAATGGCAGACCGAATACTCGGAATGGGTGACATCGTGTCGCTCGTTGAAAGAGCGCAAGAGCAGTATGACGAGGAAGAAGCGAAACGTCTTCAGAAGAAGATAATGAAGAATAAATTCGACTTCAACGATTTCCTCGGACAGATACAACAGATAAAGAAAATGGGAAACCTTAAGGACTTGGCTGCGATGATTCCCGGAGTGGGCAAGGCTATAAAGGATGTTGATATTGATGACAATGCCTTCAAGGGCATCGAGGCCATCATACAGAGCATGACTCCCAAAGAACGGACAAATCCGGAGATACTCAACACCAGTCGACGTAACCGCATAGCAAAGGGTTCCGGGACAAGCATTCAGGATGTGAACAGGTTGATAAAACAGTTCGACCAGACTCGCAAAATGATGAAGATGGTGACGAGTGGAGGAATGAAGGGAATGATGAAAGGAATGCCTATGCCTAATATACCAAAAGCATAAAGCCTTCTCAAGATAATGATAATGTTTTTCTTAAATAATAATATACGTGCATACTATGAACACAGATAATAATAATGCAACCGTAAATGCTAACAACGGCAAACCCGCCTACACCTTGATTGACGGCAAGGCAACTGCTGCAAAGATCAAGGAAGAGATAAGGCATGAGGTGGAGCAACTTGTAGAACAAGGCAAGAAGCGTCCTCATCTTGCGGCAATTCTCGTTGGGCACGACGGAGGAAGCGAGACTTACGTTAAGAACAAGGTTCTCTCGTGCGAGGCTTGCGGGTTCAAATCGTCACTGATACGCTATGAGGCAGACGTGACCGAGGAAGAACTGCTTGCCAAGGTGCGTGAGATGAACGAGGATCCGGACATCGATGGCTTCATCGTGCAGATGCCACTGCCGAAGCATATCGATGAACAGAAGGTGATAGAGACAATCGACTACCGCAAGGATGTTGACGGTTTCCACCCGATTAACGTCGGAAGAATGGCGATAGGTCTGCCTTGTTTCATCTCCGCAACACCGCTTGGTATCATCACTTTGCTGCAACGCTACGGCATAGAAACGTCCGGAAAGAAATGCGTTGTGCTCGGACGCTCGAACATTGTGGGAAAACCTATGGCGCAACTGATGATGCAGAAGCAATACGGCGATGCCACAGTTACTGTTTGCCACAGCCGTTCAAAGACACTGAAGGAGGAGTGCCGCAATGCCGACATTATCGTGGCGGCAATCGGCAGGCCTGACTTTGTTACGGCAGACATGGTGAAGGAAGGCGCAGTGGTGATTGATGTCGGCACGACAAGGGTGGCTGACGATAGTTGTAAAGGTGGCTTCCGACTGAACGGTGACGTAAAGTTTGATGAGGTTGCAAGCAAGTGTTCATATATCACTCCGGTGCCGGGCGGTGTAGGTCCGATGACCATCTGCTCGCTTATGAAGAACACATTGGAGGCATATAAGAGAAAATGACAGCCGAAGAATATTATCAGCAGGGCAATAACTACCGTCGTCAAGGTAATTTTCGTGATGCAATCAACAGTTATCTTGAGGCTATAGCCTTAGATCCTAATAGCCCTGCCGTCGAGGCTAAACGCATGCTCGACGACATTCTTAACTACTATTGTAAAGACATGTACAACCCCTGACAACCGTGCAGCCTTGGCTGTGGCAGTATGGTTAACAGGACAAAAAAAAACATTATGGCAAAATTTAAAGGTGCTATCGTGGTAAATACCGACCGATGCAAGGGCTGCTCTTTATGCGTTGTAGCCTGCCCAAAGGACGTTATTGCCTTGGAAGCAAAGAAAGTAAATGTCCATGGATACCCGTATGTGGAGGCGGTGCGACCCGATGATTGTATCGGATGCGCATCGTGCGCTACGGTGTGTCCGGATGGATGTATTACAGTTTACAAAAAACGTATGGAGAATTAAGCTATGGCAGAACAAGAAGTAACTCTTATGAAAGGTAATGAGGCGATAGCCCATGCCGCAATTCGCTGTGGCACTGATGGATACTTTGGTTATCCTATCACTCCACAGAGTGAAGTAATCGAAACGCTTGCCGAACAGAAACCTTGGGAAACTACCGGTATGGTGGTGCTTCAGGCTGAAAGTGAGGTGGCATCTATTAACATGGTTTACGGTGGCGCAGGTGCCGGTAAACGAGTAATGACATCATCTTCAAGTCCCGGTGTGGCTCTGATGCAGGAAGGTATCGCCTATATGGCAGGTGCCGAATTGCCGGGTGTGTTTGTCAACGTGCAGCGTGGTGGTCCCGGACTTGGTACGATACAGCCTTCACAGGCAGACTATTTCCAGGCAACGCGCGGTGGAGGTAACGGTGACTATTATGTAATAACGCTTGCTCCTAACAGCGTACAGGAGATGGCTGACTTTGTTGAACTTGCCTATGAACTGGCGTTTAAGTATCGCAATCCGGCAATGATCCTCTCTGACGGTGTTATCGGACAGATGATGGAAAAGGTGATATTGCCTCCTTATAAGGCACGTCGCACCGAAGAAGAAATCAGAAAAGAATGCCCTTGGGCAACTTTCGGACGCACAAAGGATCGTCAGCCTAACATCATAACGTCTCTCGAACTCCAGTCGGAAGAGATGGAAAAGAGAAACATTCACCTTCAGGAAAAGTATCAGGAGATACGAGACAAAGAGGTGCGTTATGAGACACAACAACTCGAAGATGCCGACTACATGATTGTAAGTTTCGGCTCTGCATCACGTATTGCCGAGAAGGCTCTTGAACTTGCGAAGGAAGAAGGAATAAAGGTAGGACTCTTCCGTCCTATCACTCTGTGGCCGTTCCCGACCAAAGAAATCGTAGAAGCAGCACGCGGAAAGAAGGGTGTGCTGGTTGCTGAGATTAATGCAGGTCAGATGGTAGAAGACGTTCGTCTTGCCATTAATGGCGCTCTGCCGGTGGAACACTTTGGACGTTTGGGTGGAATAGTACCCGAACCGGATGAGATTGTGAATGCTATCAAAACCAAACTGATGTAAGCCATGGAAAAGAATGAGATAATAAGCCCAGAGAATCTGGTGTATAAGAAACCGACCCTGATGAACGAAGTCCCCATGCACTATTGCCCGGGATGTTCTCATGGTGTAGTACATAAACTCGTTGCCGAGGTAATCGAGGAAATGGGAATGGAGGAAAAGTCTATCGGTGTTTCGCCGGTGGGTTGTGCCGTGTTCGCATATCGTTATATTGACATTGACTGGCAGGAGGCTGCTCACGGTCGTGCACCGGCCGTTGCTACTGCTATCAAGCGTCTGTGGCCGGATCGTTTGGTGTTCACTTATCAAGGAGACGGTGACTTGGGATGTATCGGTGCTGCCGAGACAATCCACGCTCTCAACCGTGGTGAGAATATAACGATAATCTTCATCAACAATGCTATCTATGGTATGACCGGTGGACAGATGGCTCCTACAACGCTTGTAGGCCAGAAGACTGCCACATGTCCATACGGACGTGATCCGCAACTGCATGGTTATCCTCTGAAAGTGCCCGAAATGGCGGCATTGTTCGAGGGTACATGTTTCGTGACACGTCAGAGTGTCGATACCGTTGGCCATATTAACAAGGCAAAGAAGGCCATACGCAAGGCTTTCGAAGCAAACATGGCCGGAAAGGGTTCGTGCTTGGTTGAGATTACATCAACATGTAACAGTGGCTGGAAGATGCCACCTGCTAAGGCTAATGAATGGATGGAGGAGAACATGTTCCCATTCTATCCGCAAGGAGATCTTAAAGATACAACAAAAGAGTAAGGAGAAGACAGACTATGCAACATGAAATAATTATATCAGGTTTCGGAGGACAGGGTGTCCTTTCTATGGGAAAAATTCTCGCTTACTCCGGACTGATGGAAGATAAAGAAGTTACTTGGATGCCGGCATACGGTCCGGAGCAGCGCGGAGGTACGGCCAACGTGACAGTTATTGTCAGTGATGAACGCGTATCATCGCCTATCCTTAGTAAGTATGACATTGCTATCGTGCTCAACCAACCGTCACTCGACAAGTTCGCACCGAAAATTAAACCGGGTGGAATACTTATCTATGACGGCTTCGGTATCATCAACCCGCCAAAGCGCGATGACATCAATGTATATCGCATTGATGCCATGGACAAGGCCGCAGAGATGAAAAACTCTAAGGTGTTCAATATGATTGTACTCGGAGGATTGCTTGAAGTATGCCCCGTAGTTAGTGACAAGGGTGTGGAGAAGGCTCTCTACAAAACTCTTCCTGATCGTCATCATGGTTTGATTCCTCTCAATATGGAGGCTATCAAGGCCGGACGTTCCATCATAAAGAAGATGTAGTTGCGCTTGTAACTATGATAAAAAAAGCCTGCCGCATGGTGATTTCGGTCACTTGCGGCAGTCTTTTTTGTTTATCCAAAATTGATCATTAGAGCTCTCAACTGATTTTGTTCGATTGCTAATCAGATGTGTTGAAATTTCATCGAAGGTGTAGCGGGCTACGTCAAGATGTAATGGCAGCGCATATATCGGCAAGCGAACTAAAGCAGTTGGGAAGCATGTCGGCAATAGAAAATCTAATCATATGCGTGCTAATGACCGATTTTGTTTTATATGTTTATAACTTGTATTCCTCCGTATGGGGTGAGATGTCGGAAGCAATCTTCCTCCGGGAAGAGTCCGGCATATACTCCTGCACAGATTAGCACACCTCCGTGGGCGAAGATTGCCACTCTTTGGTAGTTTTGCTTGCGCAGTTCGTCAAGAAAATCGGCAACTCTACGATATACTATTCTGTAACTCTCGCCGTTGGTAGCAGCAAGATTCATGTAGTCTTCATACCATTTTCTTATCGCAGGGTCATGTTTCTCTATATCGTCATAAAGCATCATCTCCCAATCACCCATGTTCATTTCTTTCAGTCTGTCATCTGTTTCCGGATTCTCATGACCGCAGAACTCGGCAAGTATGCGCGCCCTTGTCAGTGGCGATGAGAACACTTTGTCGAACACTATTCCCTTTAGATTTTCCTTTGTGACGGCCGCTTCTTGCTCGAAAGTATCGGCAACGGGCACATCACTCCAACCATAGCATGTTCCTTTAGGAACTCCTACGCTTGTGTGTCTTATCATATAGACTTCCATATCTTTTGTATATTGATTGTTATTTGGTGTTTAGTGAATTGTTATCTGATTGCCATTGTAAGATAGAAAGACAGTTCTATCATAAGGAAAAGCGCACCACAGCAGTCGCCGGTGTACCCTTTTATCTTACGAAGCATCATATAATAAAGGAAATACATAACTATGCAGGGCACGAATATCAGCAAGTCCCAGCGCAATATCAGACCGTGAAGACCGGCATATACGAGCGGTAGCATCGGCAGTGTGCCTTGAATGAAAAGCAATATGCCTGCCTTTATGCTCATCTTGCGATAAACGGTGCGTATCTTGCTTGTATCCTCGGTGCGTGCGTAGGGCAGAAACATGATGATTTGTGCAGCAATCATCTTGGCATAAGCATCTCCGGCAAATATCGTTATTGCAGCAACCAATGGCGTGAGTGTGCTTAGCGCGGCATACAGAAGTGCCAAATACAGAATCAGACCCAATACACCGTATGTCCCGATGTGCGAGTCTTTCATTATGCTCAATATCTTCTCACGGTTGTTTCCGCCCCCTCCGAACCCGTCAAAAAAGTCGGCAAGCCCATCTTCATGTAGCGCACCGGTGAGCAATATGCGTGAAATAATGGCAATGATTAGCGCAATGTGGAATGGGAATAACATGCTTCCGAAATACACAGTTGCTGCCATAACGCCGCCTGTGAGCCACCCTGCCAGCGGCCAATGCTCCACAACGGTCTGATAACATTGCTGTGGAGGTTGATATATTCGCCATAAGGGTAGGCGAGTGAAGAAAATCAATGCGGCATAAATTCGCTGCCACCACTTTGTTCTGTCGATATTTATTTCCATGACATTGTGGAATCTGCTGCTATAGCATGCCCAAACATGAGCCTGCGTATTGTTTAGAAGTATTTTGTTATTTTGGCGTTATCGAAGTTGTTCATCTCATTCACCATCTTTACGGCACTTTCTATGATAGGGTAAGAGCACAGTGCACCGGTTCCTTCGCCAAGTCTCATTCCGAGATGCAGTAGCGGACGTGCATTCATTAGTTCCAACATACGTCTGTGACCACTCTCATCGCCACAATGACCGAATATGGCGTGGTAGAGAAGCGTGGGATAAAGGCGTGATGCGGCGAGCATACAGGCCGATATTATGAAACCGTCAACCATTACAAGCATTCCCAATTCGGCCGCACGGAGCATCGTTCCTATTGCTGCAACCATCTCAAAACCACCGAAATAACGTATCACCTGTTTCCAGTTCTCTATTGTCCACTCTCCGTTGTCTGCCTTCCACTGTTTCTTGAAATTATCCACGGCTTTCGTTAGCACCTCTCTTTTATGCCTCAGTCCTTCTTCATTAAGTCCGGCTCCCACTCCGATGCAATCGTCAAGCGGAATGTTTCCGAAAATATGCATCCATATACTCGATGGAGAAGTGTTTGCAATCCCCATTTCGCCGGTGCATATTATGTTGCACCCCTCATCTTTACAGCGTTCTGCAATTTCTGCTCCAATGCTGATAGCCTTGTCAAATTCCTCCTCGCTCATTGCCGCTTCATACAGGAAATTCCTTGTTCCGCAGGCTATTTTACGGTTCAGAATGTCAGGATTGTCGCTAAGGTCGTAGTCAACACCCACATCTACGATTAACAATTTGAAGCCATGCTGTCGGCAGAACATATTCACTCCGCCGCCGCCACGTGTGAAGTTCTTCATCTGTTGCCATGTCACGTCACGCGGACTGACGCTTACTTTCTCGCGTTCAATGCCGTGATCGCCACCATAGAGTATGTGGCAAGGGTGGTTAAGTTTTGGTGTGAGTGTCTGTTGCACCATACATATCTGTTCTGCAAGCGTCTCAAGCATACCCAAAGAGCCTTTGGGCTTGTTGAGATTATCTATTTTCTCGCGTATTGATGCACGCAATACTTCATTCGGTTTTTTTATATTGAAACTTCTCATATTATGAAAACATTGTCGTTTTTATATTAAGACGAGTTGTGAATACCTGCAAAAGCACTCAACCTTTGATTTTTACAGGTATCCCGCTTACCATCATTATCACCTCGTCGGCATGCCTTGCAACATATTGGTTCATCCAACCTTGCATGTCGGTGAAGCGTCTTTGTATTAAATCGGGACTCACACCGCCGCTTCCTATCTCGTTCGTCACGAAAATGAACGTGGCATCCTGTGCCGTGAAGCGGTCGAACTCTTCCTGTATTTCTTTCAGTGCAATGTCAACTGATGGCTGTTCCCACTCCTTTGCCGTTTGATTATAGAAGAAATTCGTACACCAAAGCGTGATGCAGTCTATCACCGCCACCTTATTATATATATCATGTCGGCTCAACCATTTCTCCTCCTCTATGTTTTCCCACTGGCTTCCACGTCTTTCCTGATGTCTCAACACGCGCTGTCGGAACTCCTCATCCCATATATGCGCGGTGGCGATATATACAGGTGTTGGGCTTAGACTTAGTGCCAAACGTTCTGCGTAAGAACTCTTCCCTGAGCGTTGTCCACCGGTAATCAATATAATCCTTTTCATGCTGCGAAATTACAAAAAAGATGTGAGAAAACGTTTGATTTTTATATTTTTATTAACTTATGTCAATAAAACTTCTTTAATGATGTTATTTTTAAGTCAATTTTTTTGTAAGTTCCAATATTTTTTTATTACTTTGCACACGATAACAATTTTTGGGCAACAAATTTTGAAATAAATAATAACTAATTAATTTAAAACAAAAAGTAAAGATGAAAAAGTTATTCGTATTGTTCGCAGCAGCTGCAATGACTCTCACTGCATCGGCTCAGGCTCTTGAAGAGAGCAAGACTTTTGACAACATCTACATTGGAATCAATGGTGGAGTTTCTACAAAGATGACAGGTCAGAATGGCTGGCTTGGTGGTTTGAACCCAAATGCAGGTCTGCGTATAGGTCGCTGGTTCACTCCGGTGTTCGGTATTGCTGTTGAAGGCAATGCTTACTTCTCAAATAAGTCTGGAGAACCAGGTTTCATGCCGGAGAAGAAAACTCTTGTACGTTACACTAATGTAGGTGCTATTGCAACTGTTAATCTTAGCAACTGGTTCGGTGGTTACACTGGCGAGCCTCGTCCATTCGAGGTCGTTGCTGTTGGTGGTCTCGGTTGGGGACATCAGTTCGGTACAAACGATAAAATGAAGTTGAACAACCTTAACAACACTACCGCAAAGGCAGGTCTTGATTTAGCATTCAACCTCGGTGCTGCTAAGGCATGTCAGATTTATATTGAGCCTGCAGTTACATGGGGACTCAACGGCCCGAAGGGTATTTATATCGGTAGCACATACTTAGGAAAGACATACACCGGAACACAGTTTAACGTTAACCGTGCAAACTTCCAGTTGAATGCAGGTATCGTTTACAAGTTCAAGAACTCTAACGGTACTCACAATTTCAAGGTTGTTACTTCTCGCGACCAGGCAGAAATCGACCGTCTGAACGGCATTATCAATGGCTTGCGTAGCGATGTCAATGCTAAGGATCGTGAAATTGCACGTCTCCGCAAACTGCTCGATGAGTGCAACGCACGTGTTTGCCCGGATTGCCCTGAGTGCAAGGAAGTTGCTAACCTGCAGCCTACTGTTATCTTCCGTCAAGGTAAGAGTGTAATCGACCCGGCACAGTATGCTCCGATCGAACTCATCTCTAACTACATGAAGAACCACCCGGATGCAAAGGTTAAGATTGACGGTTATGCTTCACCGGAGGGTCCGCTCGAACTGAACAAGAAACTGTCTATCGACCGTGCTGAGGCTGTTAAGAATGCACTTGTTAAGAAGTACAAGATTTCTGCAAGCCGTCTCTCTGTAGAGGGTCATGGTCCTACTGACAAACTCTTCGACCAGATTGAGTTCAACCGCGTGGTAACATTCCATGACACAACAAAATAATTCTGAAAATCAGATTATTAGTTAATAATATTCCCGCTTCTCTCATCCAGAGGGGCGGGATTTTTTAATAATATAGTGCTTCATTTCCAACCATTCTTTATAGATATAATATATTCCGGCCAACCCATTTAGACTAAATTGCGAACCAAATCACCCATAATTAAGAATAGTAACACTTCGTTTCACAAAAAATCCGATGCCCGATTGGCTCTTATTCGTTTTTTTTCAGTAACTTTGCGGTGTAGCAAATAAGGTGTCAATATATTCAAGAAGATGCCTCTAAACATATTATTATGGAAATAATAGATAAGATTGGGAAATACGATAATTTGGCAGAGCCGTTCCATTGCGACTTCAGTCACCGCCTTTTCATGGGAAACTTGGGTAATCATTTGCTCAATGCAGCCGATTTTCATAGTCGCGACCGCGGTTTCGGAATGGACTATCTCAACTCTATAAACAAGACTTGGGTGCTCTCACGATTGGCAATAGAGATGGATGAGATGCCGATGCAGTATGAGAATTTCTGTGTAGAGACATGGATTGAGAGTGCAATGCGCTATTTCACGAACCGTAGTTTCCGCATCGTTTCATCTTCTGATAATGACACTCGACCCAAAACATACGGCTACGGCAGAAGCATTTGGGCAATGATAGATACAGAAACTCGGCAACCTTCTAATATCTTTGATGTGAATGACGGGACGATAATGAAGTACGTGGAAAACGAGAAAGAGAATCCTATGGAGAAACTATCACGCGTGAAAATGGCCGATGATGCAGAACTTGTGCGCACGATAGAAACGTTATATCACGATGTTGATATTAACGGACACATCAATTCGGTGAAGTACATAGAGCATGTGCTCGACCTTTTCCCTTTGGAATGGTATCGCGAGAACACGCTGAAGCGTTTCGACATAGCCTACGTTGCCGAATCGTATTATGGTGACAGACTTAATTTCTATCGTGAGACCGATGCCGAAGATGCGCTTGCTTTCAAGATACGTATAACCAAAACACCTTCCCGCGGTGGTGAAGAAGTGGAGGTTTGTCGTTCAAAACTAAAGTTCGTTCAACCTATCAACGGCTTTCAAAAAATATAAAACTGCCGTTCATTCTTATTTTCTCTTCTGCGAGAAGGTCTTCGAGAGCCTCGTCAACAATCTCGGAGTCAATGTTGATACGACGCAATTCGGTAACGTGGTGACGTTTTCCGTCACTTAACAACTCCGTTATCTGTTGCTTTGCCGGTGACAGTCGTTGCTCGGAGAGACGATTTATTTTGCGCTCATTGCACACATCGCATTGTCCGCAATCATCCGCACGTTTCTCTCCGAAATACTTTAGTAGCATGCGTGAGCGGCAGGTCTTCTCATCGCTGACATACTCAATCATCTTTTTTATGCGCCTTTCCATATCGGCTTTGCGGTCGTCATACACTGCAGCAGACAGGACAACATCCTCTCCGTCCTCCCTGTCGCGCACGTATTTTATATAAGGTGTCTTTTTCTGTGGTATGAAATGCAGTATGTGTTTGTCGTTAAGCGACTTCAACAGAATATAGACATCTACGGCATCCATTCCTGCCTGCTGTGCAAGGAAATTCTCGTTGACATACTGATATTCAACAAACAGTCCGCCATAGCAGCGCAACAGTGTTGTTATTATGATGTTCTCTTTTTCAGAAAGATGATTCAGACGGTCAAGTTCATCGCGCCCGAGAGTGAAATGCAGGCGTGCCCGGTTGTCTTGTTCCTCCTCGTAAGCGATGTATTCGGCGCGTGTCAGTATATGCAAAGCCGACTCTACTTGTACAGGGAAATGCTTGAACGCAACGCAGAACTTATCCATATTGAACTCTTTGGTAACTCCCTCTCCGAAACCAACTGCCATCTGATAGAAGTAGGCAAGGTGTTCATACACTTTCCTTATGTATTCTTTCGTGGGAAATGTGTCGGCGATACGCTTCATCAGTTTTCTGTTGTCGGCATCGTTATACAGCAACACGGCATAACTCTTCTTGCCGTCACGTCCCGCACGTCCTGCTTCTTGGAAATATGCTTCGAGTGAGTTGGGACAGTCGCAATGCACCACAATCCTCACATCGGGTTTGTCTATTCCCATGCCAAAAGCATTTGTCGCTACCATGACGCGCATTTTCGATTTGCTCCATTCTTCCTGTCGTTGGTTGCGTATCTCGCTATCAAGCCCGGCGTTGTATGCCAATGCATTGATATTGTTATCCGTCAGCAGTTTAGCAAGTTCCACTGTGCGTTTCCTGCTGCGCACATATACAATCGCAGAACCCGCCACCGAGTTGAGGATATGCAGCAGTTGTTTCTCCTTATCTATGGCATGGCGCACGATGTAGGCAAGATTTTTACGCTCAAAACTCATCTTGAAGACGTTCTTCTCGCAGAATCCGAGCCTCTCTTGAATATCGTCCACCACCTCCGGCGTGGCCGTTGCCGTGAGTGCGAGCACCGGAGCATCGGGTTTCAGTTGCCTTATATTCACTATTTCGAGGTACGACGGACGGAAATCATACCCCCATTGACTTATGCAGTGAGCCTCATCCACGGTTATGAAACTCACCTCCATGTGTCTTAGTTTTGTCTTGAAGAGTTCAGAAGATAGTCGTTCGGGAGAGATGTAGAGCAGAGATATGCCTCCATGTACGCAGTTTTCGAGTGTCGTGAGCGTTTCGCCGTGGCTCATATTGCTATTTATGTACGCCGCTTTAACACCAAGTTTTCTGAGATTTGCCACTTGGTCTTTCATCAATGCTATGAGAGGCGTTATCACCAAGCACACTCCGGACTTGGCAATTGCCGGCACTTGGAACGTTATCGACTTGCCTCCTCCTGTAGGCATCAGTCCCAATGTGTCCTTGCCGTTGCCTATACTTTCGATTATCTCACGCTGAATGCCCCGGAAATCGTCATATCCCCAGTATTCTTTCAGTATCGATTGATAATCGCTTATACCCATCCTCTTTTCCGACAAATCATGAAACAGCGTGCATATTTAACCCCAATCGGCCATTAGAATCCTTGACTGATTTTGTTCGATTGTTGTTCGGCGAATAATAGAAGAGACCTTCACGAACCGTAAAGTGTCAATTCTCGACCTTCTCTTCCGGCTTAATATCTTCAATCTGTAATTGAACATCGCCTTTCTTGAACACGTTGTCTTCTATCGTATATGCTATACCGAAAGCACGTTTGCTCTTTATATACCTCACCGACTCGCTCTGCCCGAAAGCGATGCCATTCATTACGTTGTTGGAGTTGGAGTCAACGAGTTCGAGTTTTATGTGCTCTTGATGTCTTCCAACAACCTTGCTCGTACCGAAATCATAAACTCCTTTGGTAACGAACAGCGGCTTGGTATTGGCAGGTCCGAATGGTGCGAAGCGTTTCAAGTCGCTGTGCAGCCGTCGGGTAATGTCTTTGAAGTATATCTCCGCGTCTATGTCGAGTATCGCTTCAGTCTGTTCGGGGCGTATGTTCTCATCCACATATTGCTGAAAACGTCGTCTGAATTCCGGCAGATGACTCCATTTCATGGTCAGTCCTGCGGCGTATGTATGCCCTCCGAAGTTCACAAGCAGGTCGCGACAACTCTTTATTGCGCTGTATATATCGAACCCCTGCACGCTGCGTGCTGACCCGGTGGCCATGTCACCGTCGCGAGTCATTACCACCGTGGGGCGGAAATAGAGTTCGGTGAGTCGCGATGCAACAATTCCTATAACTCCCTTTTTCCAATTCTCATCGTATAACACGATGCTGCTATGGTGGTTTTGGCTGTCTATTCGCGCCACTATCTGATTGGCCTCCTCGGTCATTTGCTTGTCGATGTCCTTGCGTTGCTCGTTATACTCGTTTATGTTGTGCGCTTTGCTAAGTGCCTCTTGTATATCTTTCTCCACAAGGAGGTCAACGCTCATCTTTCCGTTTTCCATGCGTCCCGAAGCATTAATGCGGGGACCTATCTTGAAAACTATGTCGCTCATTGAAATTTCGCGCCCTCCCATACCACAGATGTCGATAATGGCTTTCAGTCCGATGTTCGGACTTTGGTTCAGTTGTTTCAGTCCGTGGAATGCCAGAATACGGTTCTCGTCGGTCACGGGAACGATGTCGGCGGCGATGCTTACGGCGCAAAGGTCGAGCAACGGCACGAGCCTTGAGAACGGAATACCGTTGTTCTTGGCAAATGCCTGCATGAACTTAAAGCCCACTCCGCAACCGCAGAGGTGCTTGAAAGGGTAGGAGTCGTCGGGGCGTTTCGGGTTAAGAATTGCCACGGCAGGCGGCATCACATCGTCGGGAACGTGATGGTCGCAGATAATGAAATCTATGCCAAGACTCTTGGCATAGGCAATTTCATCGACTGCCTTTATTCCGCAGTCGAGAATAATAATCAGTTTGACACCATTTTCGTTGGCATAGTCTATTCCTTTATAACTCACACCGTAACCTTCGTCATATCGGTCGGGTATGTAATATTCTATGTTAGAATAGAATTGCTGTAGAAACTTATAAACCAGTGCAACGGAAGTGCAGCCGTCAACGTCGTAATCACCATATACCATGATGCGTTCCTTGCGTCCCATAGCATCGTTAAGACGGTCAACAGCGATGTCCATATCCTTCATGAGGAATGGGTTCAGGAGGTCACCGAGTTGCGGACGGAAAAACCGTTTTGCCGCCGATTCGGTTGTTATGCCGCGTTTTATCAAGAGTGAGACCAGCACAGGAGACATCCCTAATTTAACGGCAAGTTCCTCTGTCGCTTTCTGTTGTTCCGGAGATGGTGTTTCGTAGTTCCATTTAAAGTGCATTTATATTGTTTTTATTTCCTTCTTTATCATCTGCCTTTTCTTTCAAGTCATGAGTCTTGTAAATTCTACTCTGCTCATGGATTTGTTTGTCCAACGAAAAGGCTCTTTTAAGAAAAGCGCAATACGCGCCCCCAAAGTTACGAAATAATGCTGAAATAGAAAAGCTTTTTTGGATGATTAACGCAGTTCAGCTCATAAATAAAGGCATTGTAGAGTCAACCAGCAAGTGCAAAATTACAAAACATGTTTGAAGAACTCGCACTTTGGTGTAGAAAAGTTTAATTTTTCTCTCGGTCTTTCGTTCAATTTTTTTTGTATCGACATAATTCTCTTGTCCGTATATTGGTCAAACGAATCCTTTTTCGGTATATATTGTCTTATTAACTTGTTTGTATTCTCAACCGTTCCCTTTTGCCATGAACAATATGGATCAGCGAAGTACACAGGTTCTCCCAAATATTTCGTGATGTCCTTATGTGCCGCAAATTCCGGTCCATTATCAGTTGTAATGGTCTTCAGGTAGTCCTTGTATGGTAGCAGCAGTTTTCTAACCACCTTTGCCGGAGGCTTTGACTGCTTCCCAAATGGCAGTTTCTGCATAAGCAACATATTGGTGGATTTCTCCACCGGTGTGAGTATGGCGTTTTGGTTAGGATCGACGATTAAATCCATCTCAAAATCTCCGAATCTTTTCCCATCAACTTCCTTACTTCTTTCATGTATGCTCACCCTGTCCTTGATTGGAAGATGTCCGCCCTTGGGCCGATGCCTGTATTTCATCTTATGTCTTGTGTGTTCGGCAAGTTTCCCTGTTGTGTCATTGTGTATGATGTTATAGATGGACCGGTGGGACACCTTTATCCCCTCATTTATGCGCAGATACCCTGATATTTGTCTTGGAGACCACCGGTAGTTGGTAATATACCTTGATCCTCCGGACTAATTCGTCGGATAGTTTGGCATTCGTTACCGTTCTCTTTCTGCGCTGCATAGCCATATCGTGTGCCCTCGTCCAAATATACTTTCCCGATGGCGTGCTGTTGCGTTTGATTTCACGTGACAGTGTTGCCTGACTGATGCCGACGATGTCGGCAATTTCTTTTCTCGCTGTTTTCTTTTGGAGTAAGGCAAAAATTTGCGACCTTTGCTCCGAGATTAATTGATGATACATTTGCAATACAAAGTTAGTTAATCTTTGGGAGATTTCGGTCTCCCTTTTTTATTTGTATTGCTGATTGTCTCTTTTTCCTCGCCGAGAGATGCAGACAACCTCTCGCTACGCTTCGAGAACGTCTACATCTCTCGGCTAGGACCACTTTTTTATTGCACTTCGTTTTTGAACTTACACTTTAAGCCTATTCCTTTCGAGGCTTACTGAATAGAGAAATTCTTTCTAATAGTAAACATTTCTAACTCTGGCAAATGCATAGATAATTTGTCTGCGAGAATATCGTAAGGGTGCCTAATTCCATCAAATCTCAACTGTTTTGCAATCCTATACCAATCCCATATCTGGGAATTCGTGATGCTTTCAATGGATGATTGATACCAATTCCGATAAGAGGTCGTAATGACTGATTTATCCATCTTGTCCAGATGATAAAGTATTTTATTTATCTTTACGGAGAAGGTATCTCCTTGTCCGTAATCGTCAGTATCCTTTGCCTGACAGACATCTTTTGTTGCTTCAATGAGGAGACTCCATGCTCTTTCTGTTGTAATATCTCTTCCTGTTGTTGAGAGAACCCAAATATATTCGTAAGGGGTGAGTTTGTCTCTATCAATTGTGTAAGATTTGTCTTCACACAAGCGCCTAACCACAAATGGACGATTTCTTCCAACGGATAAGTCCTCTTTGTGTTTCAATACATACGAAAGAGGAAAATGCCTAATAATCGCCCAAGCACATTTTTCCTCATGGTATTGCTCCCATAAACTTTTGACGATAGGTTCAAAAGCCTCATCCCACAAATCAAGCAATCGTGAGTATGCCCATTCACGAAATGACTTTTCACGACGAAGGTGATGTACAAGGACTTGCATCTGTTCCTCTTTATCAAGTCCAACAAAACGTCGCCTCAATTCTTTCAAGGCGGCATTCTGTGTTGGTCTATTATCACTCTGGAGGTCTTTCATTACAGACTTCAGAGGAGAGTTCCAATGTTGAGAGTTTCTCATGACCTATCTGTCATATTTAGCCAATTCCTTTACATTTGAAAGTCGCTTTTCAAAATGTGCTATAGCCTCTTTGTGTTGTTCAGGTCTGATACCTGTTAAGATGCTTAATCTTTGATTGGCTACATACTTTGCTCCTATCTCATCCAAGTTTAATGCTGCCATCAGTTTATTTACAGCATCTTCAATATTGCGGCTTTGCCTAATGATTTGCACGGTTTCTACTATATGACATGCTTGAGTTAGTAATGCTTTTGCATAAATGACTTCGTTTTCTGCGTATCTAACCCAGTCGCTCATGTGACCATACATGTAATAGAAAATAGAATGATTACCCAATACTGGATATTTTACAACTCTTACTTTCTCTATTTCTTCTGCAAAAAGTTTTTCAGCCTTCAACAGAAAATTCTCAAAGTGTTCGTCATTTCTTGAACGTCTGATGTCATCTGCCAACTTCTTTAGATTCATATTGTACTTAAGAAGTTTCGAATAATCTTCTATTCTAACCTCAGTTGTTTCAAGAAGAACACCGTCCTTGATTTTAAATTTTCGCCGTATCATATTTATAATTCTATATGGTATTTAATTTTGAATTCTATACATCTATCCGAGATTTCTGTTATCAGTTCATCAGACACCATTGATAATTGGTTCGTGTGTATTAATAACTTTGGTGTACCTGTCAAAGATTCGTGAATATTGTACCAGAATCTTCCAACTACACATGTTTGCCCTTTCCATTTTGATTTGAAGATAGACTCAATATCAATATTATGTTGTCTTGGATAATGACCTACAGCGAGAATCATGATAGAAAACCTTTGGTAAAAGGGATGACCTAATAATCCTTTTCTTAAATTAATTGAATTTGTGCGATTTCCAGAATTAACTCGAGAACTATACTTTTCATTGGCAGAACTTAATTCCGTAGAGAAGCAATGCTCATGAAAATCGATAAAATCAGAATGACTCTTTGTCTTACCATCACATATCAAATCCCATAATTTCTGATATTGATACCATGTTTTAGAAGTACCACTTTCTCCCTTTTTGCTTTTTTCTGTGTAAACGGAATACTTTTGCCCCTTATATGGATATAATGGATTATACTGATAATTCTTGCAATACATTGGCAATATATCAATAATATCAAGGCCTTGATTAATATTGTTTTCCCACTGGGTGCAATTCTCCTCTATTTCACATAATCTCTGAAGTTTCTTTTCCTCTGGGATTGCCGGTTCTTTTCCAACAAACAAAACATTAGATATTGGATTTCCAACACCAATATATTCGCCTTTACAATTTGACTTTACAAATTTAATCAGATTTTTAAATTCTTTAGGATATTCCATATTATTATTCTTTTAGCTATTTGCTTGCAAATATAGCACATCTTTTTAAATATTGCATCACTTATAATTCTAAAATATCTTCTTGAGGGATAATAGAAACCAATTTAGCAACAGTTTTGTGCATTTCTGAATAACATAGGAAACCTTTCCAAATGGGTATGTGCAGAACATGAGCCTTTCGGATCTATTGTTATCTGCTTTAGAATGTGCTACAAACAAATGTTGAGTTGCTCCATCTTCAACAGTACACTCACTCATCCATTTCATTCCAAACAACTTGGTTGGATCATGCTTATCCAGGTGGTTGCCATCTATGAATGAATATAGTATTACCTGGAAATTGTCAAAGAAAGAATCTTTCAACAGTTCCTCGTCATACACCAAATAATAACAAAGCTTGAGTACATCGACATTCTCATCTTCAGCATCAGGCAAATTTCTGAATAGTTCTTTCAGATACTCAAAATCTACATCTTCGTTTCCTGCTTTTTGCGTGACAACCAGTATTTTTGCATCAGGATTGCCACAACCAACATTCTTATTGGGGAACCTTTCACCCAATCTTTTAAGTTCATCAATATTTGCCATAACTCTTTCATTTTTTTGGCAAAGTTATGGCAGGAATATGCAACACAATTGCATATCAGAAAAAATTATTTATAGAAATCGTGCATTTCTTGAATAATGGCCTTGATTTGCTGGCGGAAGGTGTCTGACGATAGTACTTCCAACTGGTTACCATGACTCAGAATCTCCTGAATAAAATCGTAGGTTGGTGCTATCTTATACTCAAAGATAGTATAATCTGCATTTGACTCTATTTCACGTTGGCTATGATGCAGAGGAAGTGAACGCAGATAATGTGGTTTCTCGCGATAGGCCTTCAATCGTATAGTCATAGGCTTGGCATCATGGAACACACCATAATAATCTATGTAATAATCCAGAGGCGAGAAATCTTTGGGATAGTTGAACTTGGAATTCAAAACCTCTATGCGCTTGATACGATCAAGTCCAAAGCGGTGAATCTCTTTCTTTGGCATTACAAGCGCCATCACATACCAGCGACGTTTGAACAATCTGATGAAATAAGGATTAACATTTAGCCCCTGTATGGTATTGCCAAAGAAATCCTCATAATCAATCACTATTTGGCGATTCTCACGCATCGCAGACGTAATGATTTCGAGGTAGTACCTTCCAGATGGCACATCCTCCAACATGATTCTATCACTGATAGAGCGGTTGTCCATCAACAAATTGCTAACAGCAAAAGAATCGAGCAACCATTGGTTGATAGAATCATTCTCCAGTGCATCAGGATTGTCAATGTAATATAGGTTAGAGCCCCGCTGGTATTCTATCACAATACCAAACTGCATCAGTATCGCATTTCGATGGTTATGGAAAGTTCGCAGTTTCAATGGCTGGTGCAGATCATTGATATACGCATCGTCCCATTTGCGGGCAATATCCTCAAACGAAATCTTGCCTGCATCGTGGATTGTGGAGATGAGCCAGATGTATTTTGCATATAGCCTGTCTGTCATAAAAGCCTTTCACTTTAACAGATTCCTATTGCTATTCCCCTCCAACACCTGCATTTGCTGGATGGCAATCTGATTGAGTTTAACGAGCCTTTCGCCTTGTGGAACACTTTCATTGATAAGCATGGCATTGATATTCTCCATATTCGACAGACATATCAGTTCATTGATAGTTGCATAATCTCGGATGTTGCCTTTAAGTTCTGGATTGGCCTCTCGCCATTGCTTGGCTGTCATTCCAAACATTGCCACATTCAATACGTCGGCTTCTTCGGCATAAATGATACTTGCCTGTGCAGAGGTTACTTCTTTAGGTACCAGATGGCTTTTGATAGCATCCGTATGAATACGGTAGTTAATTTTAGAGAGTTCTCTTTTGGCAGTCCACCCCAATTGCTTCTGTTCCTCCTCTTTCAGTCTCTGGAACTCGTCAATTAGGTAGAGTTTGAAGGTAACACTAATGGCAGTCCCAAACTCGAAAGCAATATCCTTGAATGCGTAAGTGCCCCCATATCGTCCTTTCTTGACAATGATACCGATAGCATTGGTCTTCACAACCCATTCACTCACACTCATCACGAAACTTGGCAAACCTGCCTGCATTCTAAAGTGGTCAAATTCGACCACTTTAAAATTGGGGTTATGAATCATCTCCCAAGTTCCAAGAAACTCGATAGTATAACGAGTGCGGATCCAGTTCTTGATGATGTCAGCAGCACGGCTTTCACTTTGTTTGCCGTTAGCCATATCTGTAAGCGATATATAATCCTTATCGTTATAAGACAAGACTGTTATTTCAGTGTTCTGAACCGTTATCTTTGCCATAGGGTAGTACTATTATAAATTATGCTTGCAAAGGTAGCATAAAAACGCGAGACAACGAAAAATCCCTCAAAAGTTTTGTAATCTCATATATTCTGTGTACCTTTGTCTCCGACAATGAGCCATTGAAACAGGCTGGTGGCTCAGCGTTGGGAGTTCTTTGATATGCAAATCACGGCAGAATGAGGAAATGAGAACCGTTGCCAGTTCGTAACCCAGATTTTTCTCAATCCTCCGAACTGCCTTTATTTACAAAAGGTTTGCGGTTTTATCCAAAATTAACAAATAAAAATGAATTTTCCTATTGTAAATCGAAAAATCATACTTTTTTATTTTTAAACCTCATGCGATTATTAAAGTCCTTAACTGATATTGTTCTATTGCGGAGCAAAAATAATTCTGGTATTAATCACCGATTTGGGTAAATACGATGCCCTTTAACGTGAAAATGGCTTGCTACTCCTTTATATGTCGGAGCGGCAAGCCATTTGTTTATCATCTGATTGTCAGCAAGGAATTATATTCCTAATTTCTTGCGGATATCCTTTGGAATGGCGTTCTTATTCACGAGGTAATCCATTGTCTTGGCAGCAACATAAGCCTTGGTCATGTACCATGTTCCTTTGTAGTCGCCATATTCGCCCCATGAGTTCTTCACCATGTAGTACTCTTTTCCGTTCTGATCCTTAGCAAGACCGTAGATGTGCATGCCGTGGTCGTCAGTCAGTTCCCAATTGTCAAATCCATCCTGACGCATCTGCTGTGTAGGAACGATTTCAGGTGCGTTTACACCGAGAGAGTCGAGTTTGTTGTTCTTCTCTGTAGAAGAAAGTTTCAACCAACGTGCGGCATCGCTTCCTGCCAGACCTTGCACAGCCTTGGTGTCGTATGCAATACCGAGACCCTTGCGTGTGAAGCCGTCTTCGCTAACGTCGCCACCCCATGCGATGGTGTAACCGTTGTCAAGTGCGTTGTCGATGATGCGCATCATTTCGTCCATAGGAACGTTGTATGAACGATCCCAACGCCAGTTGTCCTGCACCTCTACCGGGAATGATGTGTAGAATGGGTGGTGAGTGTAACTTGTGATGCTTACATAGTCGTTCCAGTTGATTCCGAGGCTCTCTGAGAACTGCTTCGGAGTATAGGTTTTGCCTTCATATACGAACTTCTCAGGGCACTTTCCGAGATAAGAGTCGATGATACCCTGAAGTGCTACACGCCACTGGTTAGAAATCTTCTTGGCCTTGCTCTTTGAAATAGCATTAACGAATGGAGACATTACGTCAAAGAATTCGTTGAAGTTAGCGAGTGAGTCACCCTGCATTGTGCCCGGCAATGGCATTGCTGTTTCCGGACAAATACCATAACGCTTGATTATTTCGAGAACGTCAGCAGCCGAACCTCCCTGTGCGAACTGGCTGTCACCGTGCATGCGTACTGTGAGAATGGCACGTTCCATGTAGTCCTTGTTTGCTATGAACATTTCGCAGAGGTCAAGGTTTTTGCCGGAGGCCTTCAAAATCTCGCTCTCGAAGAATGAGAGTGTAGAGTATGCCCAGCATGTGCCTGAACGACTCTGGTCCTTGATACTTGTGATAGGCAAAGCCTTGATTGTTGTGAACACAGGCTTGTTGTTCTTTGCTTCCGCTTCCTGTGCCATTGCGCCTGTGGCGAGCATTGCTGCCACAGCGAGTGTTAAGATCTTTTTCATTGTTGTTTAGTGGTTTTACTTTATTTTTAAAAACATAGTTCTTTTTATTCGCTCATTCCTTTTTTTCAAAACCAAAGGTCGATATGGTTGTTTGCCATATATTCCTCTACGTCTTTCGGGTGGTATGGAATGATTTTGTCGCCGAGCATACGGCAACCATAGGCTGTTATGAGAATGTCGTCCTCGAGACGTATTCCTCCGAAATCCTTGTATGTTTCCAACAGGTCGTAGTTAAGGAAGTCGCGGTGCAGACCGCGTGCGCGCCAGTCGTCAATGAGTGCCGGAATGAAGTAGATGCCCGGTTCGTCGGTCATTACGAAGCCCTCTTGCAGTCTCTTTCCGCAGCGCAGGCTTGCCGTGCCGAACTGTTCAGATGGTTGTATCTCGTCATCGAAACCTACGTAGTGTTGTCCTAATCCTTCCATGTCGTGTACGTCCAAGCCCATCATGTGACCAAGTCCGTGTGGGAGGAACATGGCGTGTGCCCCTGCGTGCAGTGCCTCTTCGGTGTCGCCTTTCATGAGTCCGATTTCCTTGAGGCGGTCTATCATCATTCGGCAAACGCCCATGTGTACGTCATAATAAAATACTCCCGGCTTAGAAACTTCGAGCGCGTAGTCGTGACATGCTTCCACTATGCTGTATATTTCGAGTTGACGCTGTGTGAATTTTCCGTTCACAGGGAAAGTACGAGTGTTGTCAGAGCAGTAGTTCTCAGAGTTTTCCGCACCCGAGTCGCACAGTGCGAGGCGGCCGCTTTCCAGTATGTCGTAAGACGGTGTGCCGTGCATTATCTCGCCATGTTGTGTGAAGATTGTAGCGAAACTTACCTGCTCGCCCATAGAGTGAGCCACACCGTCAACCTGTCCGCCGACGTATTTCTCGGTAAGTCCCGGTTTTGTGAGACGCATTGCGGTGGTGTGCATCTTGTAACCAATAGCGCATGCTTTCTCTATTTCTACAATCTCAATGTCGGTTTTTACCTGACGCATCTTTATCACAGCCATTATCAGTTCCACTGATGCTGCTTCCTTCTGCTGTGATGGGTGCAGCCCGAGCAAGTCCATTATCTGTATCTTAGTGTCGAAACGGTAAGGTGGGAGGAAGTGTATCTTGCGATTTGCCTTCTTTGCATCGTTGCAAATATCCTGCAAACGAGCCATTGGACGACTGTCACTGACACCCACTTGTGCGGCAAGATTGCTGACACTGTCAACCGAACCATACCACACTATGTCCTCGATGTCGATGTCGTTTCCGAAGAGAATTTCTTTATCGTTGTCGCAATCGATAACACCTACCAGTCCGTCGCGCTTTTGTCCGAAATAATACAGGAACGAAGAGTCCTGACGGAATGGATAATACGAATTTGATGGATAGTTGTTCGGCGACTCATTGTTGCCAAACAAAACTATCACGCCACTCTTTACCAATCTTTTCAGTTGTGCGCGGCGTTCTACATAGACTTCTTTGTTGAACATGATAAGTAGTGCTTTAAATAATGTTTGCAAATATACAAATATTATTTAGAAACTAACAAATATTATTTCTAAATAAATGTAAACATGCATAACATACTCGTTTTAATATCATTAATTATGCATAAAATGGTTTGTATGCATTTTTTTTACTATCTTTGCACTCTGATTTCGTCAGTTATGAATATAGACAGGAAAACAGGATTGGTATTGGAAGGCGGTGGTATGCGCGGTGTGTTCACTTCAGGGGTGCTTGATGCGTTCATGAAGCACGACTTATATTTCAGATATGTCGTGGCCGTTTCGGCAGGTGCTTGCAACGGAATGTCGTACATAAGCAGACAACCACGAAGGGCGAGGCTATCTAATATCGATTTTATGGGGCGTTATGATTATATCGGACTGCGCCATCTGTTGATGCAAGGTTGTATCTTCGATCGCAAACTGCTTTATGAAGACGTGCCTAATAAGTTGCTGCCATTCGATTGGGATACGTTCTTCGCCAATCGTTCCGAGTTTGAAATGGTTACGACAAACTGCCTCACAGGGCAGGCATGCTATCTCTCGGAGAAGAACGACAAGCAGCGAGCACTCGACATTGTGCGGGCATCGAGTTCATTGCCATACGTAAGTAAGATTGTAATGGTTGACGATGTTCCGATGCTTGACGGTGGTATCGTTGACAGTATTCCCGTGATGCGTTCCGTAGAACGAGGATATACTAAAAATGTAGTGGTGCTTACACGGAACAAGGGATACCGAAACACGGGCAAAGACCGCAACATTCCGAATTTCATATACAAAAAATACCCGCATTTGCGAGAAGCATTGAGCCATCGTATAGCGGTATATAATTACCAACTCGACATGATTGACAAGATGGAAGAAGAGAGTTCCATTGTTTGCATACGTCCCATACGCCCGATGGAGGTTGACCGCATGACGCGCGATATAGACAAGTTGGAACGCCTTTATGAAGAGGGTTTCAAACTTGGAGAGAAGTTCGTGTTTACGAATAGGGAATAGGCCGTGTAATCAGAAATTCTTTTCGACCGGATTTCTAAATATATAATCAATATGATATCGCCGGTCAATGAAGAGTTGGCTGCACGTAATTCATGGTGGGTTATTTCAGCAAATCAGGACGCAGTCGGCGTGTTCTTTCCATTGCCTGATCCATTTCCCACTGCTTTATCTTCGCTTCATGTCCGCTCAACAGAATGTCGGGAACCCGCCACCCTTTATATTCTGCCGGACGTGTGTATATCGGGGCGGCGAGCAAATCGTCTTGGAAACAGTCTGACAAGGCACTTTGTTCATCGCCTATTACGCCCGGTACGACGCGCACAACAGAGTCTGCAATGATTGCCGCAGGCAGTTCGCCACCGGTAAGCACAAAGTCGCCTACGCTAATTTCACGTGTTATGAGATGGTCTCTCACCCTTTGGTCAACCCCTTTGTAGTGTCCGCATAGAATGATAATGTTCTCTTTTAGCGACAAGTCGTTTGCCGTGTGTTGGTTGAATTGCTCTCCGTCGGGCGAGGTGAATATCACTTCGTCGTAGTCGCGTTCCGCTTTCAGTGCCGTTATGCACCTGTCAATCGGTTCTATCTGCATCACCATTCCCGCGAATCCGCCATACGGATAGTCGTCAACCCGTCTCCACTTGTCTGTCGTGTAGTCTCTGAGATTATGCAGGTGTATCTCTGCCAGTCCTTTTTTCTGTGCCCTTGCAAGTATCGACTCGTTGATGAAGCCTTCAAGCATTTCTGGCAGTACGGTTATAATGTCTATTCTCATTGCTTCTTGTCTGTTTATACCCATTTGTGATGTCGTACTACGGAGGATTTTCTATGGGGCTTCAAAGTTACTCATTTATTCCCGAACGGGCAAGTGAATAACTTTTTTTATGGCAGTTTGTCGAAAATGGCGCGTCACTGAATTACAAACCGCCCACCAAAGTCAGGCAAGACTTATGGGGGGGCGGTTGTTGTTTTGACAATCTTTTGTTGCTTATTCGTACACCTTTATCTCCTCTTGTCCTATCATTGCTCTGTAAGCATTGTTGGCAAGTGCGGCGAGTTCGTCTTCGCCGGGATATATGAATACAGGTGCGAGATATTCCATGCGTTTCTTGATGCCCTCGCTCACGTATTTGCTGTGTGCGATTGCTCCGGTCAGAATCACTGCGTCAACATGTCCGTAGGTGGACGGTGCGAGTGACGACAGGTGGCGTGAGATGCTGTAAATCATTGCGTCGAGAACAAGTTTTGCGTGCTCATCGCCCTCTGCGATACGCTTTTCAACTTCGCGCACGTCGTTAGTTCCGAGGTGTGCTGTAAGTCCGCTGTGTCCGTTAATCTTGCGCAACATCTCCTCTTCGTTGTATTTTCCTGAGAAACAGAGGCGTATGATGTCCACCGGTGAAATGGCTCCGGCACGAGATGGGGTAAATGGACCATCGCCGCTCAGTGCATCACAGCACTCGGTAGCACGTCCGTGATGATGCATTGCGAATGATATTCCGCTTCCGAGGTGGCACACTATGAGGTCTTGCTCCTCGTATTTCAGTCCGTGTTCGCGGCAATATCTCTTGGCTATCTCACGCTGGTTCAGCGCGTGCCATATCGTGCGGTGCGGTGTTTCGGGAATACCGGTGATGCGTGCTATGTCATCAAGTTCGTCAACGACACCCGGATCGACGGTGAATGCACGACATCCGGGAATTTCCTTAGCCATTGCGAGTGCTATCAGCGAGCCGAGGTTGCAGGCGTGGTGCAGGCGTGGGTTCTGTGTGTCGGCGATTACTTTATCGTTGAGTTCGTACACACCGCTCTCTATCGGCTTCACCAATCCCCCGCGTCCGACGATAACGTCGAATTGCAAATCATGTCCCTGACTTTTCAGTTCGGCAATGAGCGCATCCTTGCGGTAGTCGAACTCGTCCATGATATTAGGGTATTTGCACAGTTCGTCGTACGGATGGTTGATACATGCTTTCATAACCATCTTCTCGTCTTCGAACACTCCTATCTTTGTGGAAATCATTCCGGGGTTTACTGCGAGTATTTTCATATAGGTTTTAGTTAATTGTTTTATCTTGTTCCTTTATCGTTGTCGGTTTATTTTTTTCTTTCCATCGAGGCCTGAAGGCATGCCATTGCGAGCGAGTTGAGTTTGGTGTCCGCGCTGTCGCTACGCGATGTCAGCGATATTGGGCATGCGGCACCCATCAGTCCCACTGCAAGTTGTGCATCTGTGAATGCAGTCAGTGTCTTGTAGAATACGTTTCCTGCTTGTATGTCGGGCATTATGAGCACGTCGCTACGTCCTTCGAGCGGACTTTTTATTCCTTTTATGTCTGCCGACTCCTTGCATATTGCGCATTTCAAGTCAGACGGTCCGTCAACGATAGCCTTGCCGAACTCGCCTCTTTGGCACATCTCTATGAGTTTCTGATAGTCGAGAGTGATAGGGAATTTTTCAGAAATCTTTTCGGTACAGTGTATCAGTGCGATGCGTGGTTCTTCTATTCCGTATGCTCCTGCCAACTTTATTGCGTATCTGATTATAGCCTCACGCTGTTCGAGAGTGGGGTTGGGAATCACTGCCGGATCGCCCATAAGCACGATTCTTCCCAGCATCGGGAGGTATATTGCACTCAGGTGGGTCAGCACGTTGCCTTTCGGCAGCAGTCCGTGTTCCTTATTCAGCACGGCACGCAGCAGCACATCGGTGTTGATTATGCCCTTCATAATGACATCGGCCTCACCTCTAAGCACCATTGCCACAGCCTCGTTTGCCGACTCTTGAGGGTCGCCCGTGGCGAAGTTTGTAACTACAGCCCAGCCTTCTTTAACGGCTTTCTCCACCGCTTCGCCAGAATGCTCGTCTGTTGCCTCTACTGCTGCCACACGGCATGGCTCGCCTTGGCGCAGTCTTTCTCTTAATTCTTCAAAATTATGTATTGTATTCATAGTATTTTACATATTGCATGCAAAAATAATATTTTTCTTTTTACCTCCAAAAAGTTTTGCACATTTTTTGTACTTGTGTGCGAAATTTACAGAAAAATAGAATATAATATGTGGCATATTTTTGTCTTTCTAAGTGTGTTTTATGATATGAAAGAAAGTAAATTCGCCCAAATTGGAAAGTAAATTGGGCGAATTTGCTTTTCAATTTGGGCGAATTTGGTCGGCAATCCGGGCTGTTTTGTTGAGTGATGAACTATGAGACTTGAACTATTTGGGTGCTTTTATTACTCTGAAATCATACTGAGGAAATCTTCTTCTGACATAATCTTTATGCCGAGTTTTTCCGCTTTCTGAAGTTTGCTCGGCCCCATGTTGTCTCCTGCGAGTATGAATGAGGTTTTTGAGGATATGCTTCCCACGTTTTTCCCGCCGTTCTGCTCAATCATTATCTTATATTCGTCTCGGCTGTGGTGTTCGAAAACGCCGCTTATCACTATCGACTTGCCTGCCAGTCGGTTACTTGTCGCTGACATCTGCTCTTCAGATAATGACATTTGAAGTCCGTAGGCGCGCAGCCGTTCCACGATGTTACGGTTCTCTTCGTTGCTGAAATAAGCCATGACACTTTTTGCAATAACCTCGCCAATGCCCTCAACCTCTTGCAGTTCGTCTGCGTTTGCCGTCATCAGAGAGTCGATGTTCTTGAAATGTCGGGCAAGAAGACGGGCGGAAGTTTCGCCCACAAAGCGAATGCCGAGTGCGAAAACAACGCGCTCGAAAGGTACGTTGCGCGAGGCATCTATGCTTGCCACGATTTTCTTTGCCGATTTCTCGCGAGTTCCGTCACCGTTTATCTGACTGACACGGATGTCGTAGAGGTCGGCGATGTTGTGTATCAGGCCTTGGCGATAGTAGTCGTCCACGGTTTCCGGTCCGAGCGAATCGATGTTCATTGCGCGGCGACAGATGAAGTGCTCGATGCGCCCCTTTATCTGCGGTGGGCAGCCACTGTCATTAGGACAGTAATGGGCGGCCTCACCCTCGATGCGCACTAATGGCGTGCCACATTCCGGACAGCACCTGACAAATATTACCGGTTGCGACATGAGAGGTCGGTTTTCAACATCCACACCAACTATCTTCGGTATTATCTCACCGCCCTTTTCCACATATACATAGTCACCAATGTGCAGGTCGAAACTGTTGATGAAGTCCTCGTTGTTAAGCGTTGCGCGTTTCACGGTTGTCCCGGCAAGTTGCACCGGTTCCATGTTTGCCACCGGAGTCACCGCTCCCGTGCGTCCCACTTGGTAGGTCACTTCTACAAGTCGGGTGCATGCCCGCTCAGCCTTAAACTTATAGGCTATTGCCCATCGCGGACTTTTTGCCGTAAAACCAAGTGCGCGTTGCTGGCGCATGGAGTTCACTTTGAGTACTATACCGTCTGTTGCCACAGGCAAGTTCTTGCGTTCCTTGTCCCAATGGTTTATAAAATCGAAAATCTCTTCCACCGAAGTGGCTTTCTTGATGCAGTTGCCGTTTCGTGGCACAACTTGAAATCCCCATGATGCGGCAGTCATAAGGTTTTCGTAATGACCATCGGAGGGCAGTTCGTCGCCAAGCATATAATATAGGTAAGCATCGAGTCCGCGTTGCGCCACCACCTCGCTTTTCTGGCTTTTCAGCGTTCCGCTTGCAGCGTTGCGTGGGTTGGCGAAGAGCGGTTCTTCGGCCGCTTCGCGCTCTGCGTTGAGTCGTTCGAACGATTTCCACGGCATGAGAATTTCGCCTCGTATTTCAAACGATGGCTGCTTGTCTGTCGTGGCGGTGCCGGTGAGGGTGGGGGATTGGCTTGTTCCTTGATTGATCACGAGAGGTATTGTGCGTATTGTCTTTACATTTTCCGTCACATCGTCACCCTGTACTCCGTCGCCTCGCGTCACAGCCTGCACGAATTGTCCGTTTTCGTAGATGAGAGAAATTGACAGACCGTCATATTTCAGTTCGCAGCACACTTCGAACGGTTCGCCTGCCAGTCCACGTTCCACGCTTTCGAACCAGTCGCGCACGTCCTGTTCGTTGTAGGTATTGGTAAGAGAGAGCATAGGGTAGCGGTGCTTCACTTGTCGGAACTCTTGGTTAAGGTCGCTTCCCACGCGACGGGTGGGCGAGTTCGGGTCGTCCATGTCAGGATGCCGTTCTTCTAATTGCTGCAATTCCTTCATCAGGAAATCAAATTCCCTGTCGCTTATCGTTGGACTATTCTGTACGTAATATCTATAGTTGTGGGCATGCAGTTCCTTTCGGAGTTGTATTATCCGTTCTTTCTCTTCCATGTTGTGGTAAGTGTTTGTTAGTTTTCTTTTACTCCTCCTTGTTCCAATCCGTTATCGTCTGAAGTAGATGGGGCAAGAGTTTCGCATGCAGTGGAGTCAGAATCTACGATTACCTCTCCTAACCACATTGTTACTTCATTATCATTTGATTGCTGCGATGCTTTGTTATTTTCGATAGAATCCTTCGGAATAGATTTGCCACCCGTTATCATGCTCGAATTATGTATCATCTTTTGACTGCACGATGACAGTGTGGCGATACCGGTGCTTACGCCTATTATCGTTACTGCCTTGCCCAATATGCGACGCGCGTTGAGTTGTTTCTCAATGTATTTCACTTCTTGTTCGCATGCCGGACATGTGCCCCTGCATTCGCCTTTGAAGTTACATTTCTTTGGCTCATATACTATACCATTTGCATCAGCAATCTGCTTGCGTATGGTTTTCAGTGTTTCGCATATACGTTTCCCTACATTCATAATCTTGAAAACAGATTTGGTTATGCCCGCAAAATAAATAAAAAAAAACGAATTGTGCAAATTGATTATGAAAAAAGATGTCGGGTGCTCAGTTCTCGAGTACGAAAAGAATGAAAAGATCTGGTTTCGGAATTGCAATATCCGTTCATTTCCTTACATGTTATGGTAAGTGTTTGTTAATTTTCTTTTACTCTTTTTTTTATAATTTCCTTTTTGCTTGAATTAGGCTGGGCAATAGTGTCGTATTCAATGGAGCCAAAATTCTTTGGCGCCTCTCCTGTTTTCATCATTTCTTCGTTACAATTTGATTGCTGCAATGCTTTGTCAAATTCTTCATAATCTACCTGTGTACATGTATCACCCTGTATCATATCCGAATTATTTGATGTCTTTTGACTGCACGATGACAGTGCGGCGATACCGGTGCTTACGCCTATTATCGTTACTGCCTTGCCCAGCATGCGGCGCGCGTTAAGTTGTTTCTCGATGTATTTCACTTCTTGTTCGCATGCCGGACATGTTCCCCTGCATTCGCCTTTGAAGTTACATTTCTTTGGCTCATATACTATACCATTTGCATCAGCAATCTGCTTGCGTATGGTTTTCAGCGTTTCGCATATACGTTTCCCTACATTCATAATCTTGAAAACAGATTTGGTTATGCCCGCAAAATAAATAAAAAAAAACGAATTGTGCAAATTGATTACAAAAAAAGATGTCGGGTGCTCAGTTCTTGAGTACGAAAAGAATGAAAAGATTTGGTTTCTCGTTTGTTTTTTGCTATCTTTGCAGCCTGAAATTAAATTAAAACAAGGTAAAGTAAATTAAGATGAAAGCATTTGTTTTTCCCGGACAGGGAGCACAGTTTGTAGGTATGGGCAAAGACCTTTACGACAACAATACGTTGGCAAAAGAACTTTTCGAGAAGGCTAACGATATTCTTGGCTATCGCATAACAGACATCATGTTCGAGGGAACAGACGATGAACTGAAGCAAACAAAGGTGACACAGCCTGCCGTTTTCCTTCACAGCGTTATAAGTGCGCTCTGTATGGGCGATGATTTCAAGCCGGAGATGACTGCCGGTCATTCGCTTGGTGAGTTCTCTGCACTCGTTGCTGCGGGAGCATTGAGTTTCGAAGACGGACTGCGCCTTGTATATGCACGTGCTATGGCGATGCAGAAGGCTTGTGAGGCTGCACCTTCTACTATGGCTGCTATCATCGGACTGCCGTTTGACAAGATAGAAGAGATATGCGAGGAAATCAGCAAGAAAGGTGACAAGGGCGTTGTCGTACCGGCAAACTATAACTGTCCGGGACAGTTGGTAATCTCGGGTAATATCGAGGCTGTGAACGAAGCGTGCGAGCAAATCAAAGCAGCCGGCGCGAAAAGGGCATTGCCACTGAAGGTTGGTGGTGCGTTCCACTCTCCGCTGATGCAACCGGCAAAAGACGAATTGCAGGCAGCAATCGAGGCCACAGAGATAAAAGTTCCGAAATGTCCGGTATATCAGAATGTTGATGGTAAGCCACATACCGACCCGGCGGAAATAAAACAAAACCTCATAGCACAGTTGACAAGCAGCGTGCGCTGGGCACAGAGCGTGGAAAACATGGTGGCTGATGGTGCCAATGACTTCACGGAATGTGGTCCGGGCAAGGCTTTGCAGGGCATGATTGTGAAAATCAGCCGCGAAGTTAATGTGCATGGGATTGAATAAACGCCTGCTTAGCGTATATTGTTGAGCGATGCGAGTTGAGCGTTGAGCGAAATTAGAAATATAAAAACAGACTTCGCTCAACGCTCAACTCGCATCGCTCCGCTTGGCTTCGATAAGAGATGCTTTTGAAGCGAAGCGAATAAAGAACACTCAACATTCATCGTTCAACAAATAAATATGAAGCCAATAATATACCAAGTATTCACCCGTCTTTTCGGAAATAGGAACACAACGAACAAGGAGTGGGGAACTATTGCGGAGAATGGGGTGGGGAAAATGAACGACTTCGACAATGCAATACTGAGAAGAATAAAGACTCTCGGTGCAACGCACGTGTGGTTTACAGGCGTGATACGTCATGCGTCGCAGACTGACTACACCTCTCATGGTATCCCATGCCAGCACCCCGACGTGGTGAAAGGTGTTGCAGGGTCGCCATACGCCATAACAGACTATTATGACATCGACCCCGACATAGCGGTTGATACGGAGCATCGTATGGATGAATGGCTTGCCCTAATCGACCGTGCGCATAAAATAGGCCTGAAAGTTGTTATGGACTTTGTGCCAAATCATGTGGCGCGCGAGTATCAAAGTATCTGCAAACCGGAGGAGGTAAAAGACCTTGGAGAGGACGATTGCACTGATTGGCACTTCGCCCGCGACAACAACTTTTATTATATTGACGCGCCACTCGACCTCTCTAATGTTGAGGGTGGCGCGATGAAAGACGATGTGCCACAGTCTGCTTCCACATGTTCTGAACATTCCCGATACAAGGAATCGCCGGCTCGTGCAACAGGTAACGATGTCTTCTCAAGCACACCATCGCGAAATGACTGGTATGAAACGGTGAAACTTAACTACGGAATAGACTATTGCGATGCCGGCGGACGGTCGGAACATTTCAGTCCGATACCCGACACGTGGGATAAAATGACCGACATATTGCTCTTCTGGGCACAGAAAGGAGTGGATGCTTTCCGCTGCGACATGGCAGAAATGGTGCCGGCTGCGTTCTGGGCTTGGGCAACGGATAAGGTAAAATTCCAATATCCGGAGGTTAAGTTCATCGGCGAAGTGTATAACCCCGACGAGTATCGAAAATATATATCAGCCGGTTTTGACTGGCTTTATGACAAGGTAGGAATGTACGATTGTGTGCGCGATGTGATGTGTAACCGTCGCAGCACGTCAGATATTACCAACCAATGGCAGCAGACCAATGATATACTCGACAATATGCTCTACTTCCTTGAGAACCATGACGAGCAACGCATCGCAAGCGATTTCTTTGCCGTGGATGCCCGCCGAGGTATTCCGGGACTTATTGTTTGTGCTCTGCTCAACACCTCGCCGTTCATGCTTTATGCCGGTCAGGAGTTCGGTGAGCGAGGAATGGACAAGGAAGGATTCAGTGGCAGAGACGGCAGAACAACCATTTTCGACTATTGGTGTGTAGATACTTTGCACCGCGGATATTTCAACCGTCGGCTTTTGCACAAGGACGAGAAGATGCTTGAGGCTGCGTATAAGCAAATTCTGACACTCGCGAACAGCGAACGAGTTGTGAGCGAAGGACAATTCTACGACCTTATGTACGTCAACCGGCACATTGCCGATCGTCAGTTTGCGTTCCTGCGCAAGCACGAAAGAGAAACATTGCTGGTCGTTTCAAACTTCGATGACCGTCCTATAGAATGTGATATAACTATACCTCGCCATGCCTTCGACTTCTTGCAGATTGCAGAAGGAACTTATACGGCCGTTGATTTGCTCACGAACAGTGATTTAGAACTGTCTCTAAGACCGGACAGTGCTATAAGCATAGACCTTCCCCCGCTTGGTGGAGTAGTGCTGAAAATATCATGCTAAAAAGTGCGTGTTTCACCAGAGCTATATGATTATGTTATCTGCCTAACTAAATCATTTACAGTTCTAAATCTTCACACTGCCATCTTACTCGAATCAAAGTATTCACAGAAATTCTATGAGTTCTGTTGTCAGTACTCAGGTGATTTTCGTTTTGTAGACCCATCTACCCCGAACGAAACATATAAAAAACGAGTTTTCAAGATGTCTGTTGAAGCATTTCGTTTTACTTTTGGACTTTCCGAGCTGCATGACCCAAAAACTGGTGAGTTGCTGGAGAAAGAGAAATATACTCGATTTAAAACGATGGTCGAGAAGGTTATTATTCCTGCACAACAGGAACTTTATAAGTTATATAGAGAAAAACGTTCAGATGTATGGTTTGATTATGAGGTTGCAGAACGCTATGGACGTGGGCGTAATGGCTCTCCAAAGTCTTTACGCTTTTACATCTACACACGTGAACACCCTAAATCTAAAGACTCAGAATTAGACCGTCCATGCAAAGAAGGGGAGTATCTTTTTCCCTATGAAGAAAATAAAACTAAACGTCCTGCTAAAAGAAAACAAATCAAGCAAACCAACTGGCTTCAACTTGATGAAACTTTTCAAAGAGATACCATATTACAACTACTTAACAGCTATTTAGATAAAGATGAAGTAGATTATTACATGGAAAAAATAGATAAAGAACAGCTACGATGTAAGGAAAGTTACTCTCAGGTAATCCAGGTTCTTTATGAAAAGCAAAAACAACCTAAGTTTGTGCAAGGAACAAAGAAATATAAGCAAAAAAGCCTCATTGATTTTGTTTTTGCAAAGAACTTACAAGAGTATGGTTGGCACATAGAACCACAAGAACATAAGCAATTAAGTTTTAATGATAACTGATTTTTTAAACCCTAAAAGGAGCCTCTGTCGTGAGACAGGGACTCCTTTGCCTTAGTACCGGTGGAATGATACCTTTTGTTGAAGCTGATTCTATCTAAGTAAATATTAGGCTTTCAGATAACAAGAGAACTGACTTATAGATGGATAATAACGCAAAAGATAGTTGTTAAAAAACAATATTTCTACATAAAAGGAAAGGTTTTACATATTATCTTTTGCATATAAACAATATTTTATATACATTTGCACAATTAATTTAAATAGAATATAAGTATGAAGAAATTATTTTTTTTAGGATTAATAACGTTGTCTTTTGTATCTTGTGCCTCTTCTTTAAATAGTGAAAAGATTGACACTCTGAAAGAACATCGGAAGGTGCTCAAGATGACTACAGAGTTAAACAAACTGCAGTTAGATTACGAAAAAGAGAAGGCAAACAATGTCGAACTCAACAAGAAAGCAGCTGACATCAATGTTGAAGCAAATGTAGCTACAACAGAATTCAACACAACCAACGCATCAAACACTGTTAAGGATGCAAAGACCACTATCAAGCGTCTGAAGGAAGCTAAGTCTATCAACAAGAAGTTGGCTAAGAGTCAAAAGACTTTAAGAAAGATGGAAAAGAAGATTGCTAAGTTTCAGGCAAAGATTGATGACTGTAACAAACGCATCAAGTTTGTTAACAATTAATATTGTTAGAGATATTGCAATAAATAAGAGGGTGTGTCAAAATGAAGTGAACCCCAGAAGTTAGACATAATACTTCTGGGGTTCATTATGTATAGACATCACAGTTTAGAAGAAAAGAAAGAAATCATCCGCTTGCACGAGTCAGGATCAAGCATGTGTGAGTTGATGAAATGTTTTCATGTCCGTGACCATTATCTTTATATTCTGTTTGGCAGATATGAGAAATATGGTATGGATGGTCTGGAAAAATTCAAGGAAAGAAAGGTCACAAACGAATTAAAGCGATCCGTAATAGAAGAATATGAAAAAGATTGCTTACCTTTGTGGCGGATTTGCGTAGAGTATGACGTTAGTTTTGCCAGTGTATGCCGTTGGGTTCGTCAGTACAAGCACGGCGGTTATGAGGAATTGCTTCGTCATGGCTATCGCGGACGACCAAGTAAAGATATGGGACGCCCAAAGAAGAAAGAGCCAGAGACAGAATTAGAGAAGCTTCAGACCCGTGTACGCCGGCTTGAGGCCGAGAATGCCCTGCTAAAAAAAGCAAAGGCCTTAATGGAAGAAGAGGAGTCCTGGCAGCGAGGTTCTGGACACAGGCCATCCAGACATTAAGGCCGCAGTATGGTCTCGAGTTACTGTTGGAGATCAAGGGGATGGCTCGCTCTATATTCTATTACCATCTGAAAGCCCTTGGGAGGGCAGACAGATATGAGGTGGAGAAGAAGCGTATATGTGAAATATTCCATGAGAGTAAAGGCCGTTACGGCTATCGCCGTGTCACCATGCAGCTCCATAACGAAGGCATTGCCATCAATCACAAGACGGTGGAAAGGCTGATGAAGGAACAGGGCCTGAAGTGCCTGATGCGCAAGAAGCGATACCGCTCATACAAGGGCACGATAGGCAAGATTGCCCCTAATGTCCTTAATAGAGACTTTAAGGCAGACAGGCCTTACCAGAAACTTGTCACGGACGTATCCCGGATTGCCATAGGAGACAAGAAAAGTTTCCTCTCGCCTGTACCGGATTTGTTCAACGGTGAGGTGCTGGGCTATGACATATCCGACAGGGCTGATCTCTCACAGATAAACAACATGCCGGATGAGGTCTTTACAATTACAGACAAGCTGCCAGAGGACCGGGGGACGATACTTCACTCTGACCAGGGATGGCAGTACCGGCACAAAAGTTATCAGGATGCCTTGCAGAAACATGGAATCAAGCAAAGCATGTCACGCAAGGGCAACTGTCTGGACAACTCCGTCATGGAGAACTTCTTCGGACTAATGAAGTCAGAACTGCTCTATGCGAACAATTATAAGTCCATGGAGCTTTTCAAGAAGGACTTGAAGGATTATATTGAATGGTATAACAATAAAAGGATAAAAATGAAGTTGAAAGGAATGAGCCCGGTGCAATACCGAGCTCAATACCTTAGGGAATAAATAACGTGTTTAACGTCCAACTTCTTGGGGGCACTTCATTTTGACACACCCTCCATTTTTTATAATCGATATTGGCTTATATGACAAAAATGTGCTTAAAATCCTTGCAACTGTCTAATAATCATTATCTTTGTTCTATTTATATTTTTATGGCAAAAAATCTGCTTTTATTGTGGCTCAAAATCGACTATAAAACGTGGTCATCTTAATGGTTGTCAACGCTGGTATTGTAAGTGCTGTAAGAGGAGCTTTGTCGGACATAAGCGTCTTACAAATACCATTGTTAACAATCGTTATTCCAAGGGTAATCTTACAATCAAAGATCTATCAGAGGAGTACGGAGTTTCAACCAGGACTATTTATAGGAAACTCACCAAATCTTATAAAGAAGAACTGCCCAACCTTCTTGTTCGTCCGGTAGTGGTTTTAATGGATGTCACCTATTGGGGACGTAATTTTGGTGTAGTTATTATGAAGGATTCATTGTCTGGTGATGTACTTTGGTTTAAGTTTATCAATAGGCATGAACGTCTTGAAGATTACAAAGAGGGCATAAGCTACTTGGAATTACTTGGATATACCATTCAAGGTCTTGTATGCGATGGTTTTAAGGGACTTAGACAAGCTTTCCCCAATTATAAATTCCAATTATGCCAGTTCCATCAAGTAATGACTATAAAGACAAAACTAACCTCAAGACCCAAACTTGAGGCTTCTAAAGAACTGCTTGCAATATCCAAGATGTTATGTCATACGGACAAAGAGTCCTTTATTGGGGCTTTAGAAGAATGGTATACTAAATGGGAGGATTTTCTTAAGGAACGAACAACAACAGAAGATGGTAAATCACATTATACTCATAAAACTCTACGTAGTGCTTTTTTGAGCCTTAAAAGGAATATGTCGTGTTTGTGGACATACTATGATTACCCTGAGTTGGAGATACCAAATACCAACAATGCTATTGAATCACTTAATGCAGATTTAAAGACAAAATTGAACCTACACAAGGGAATCAGTACGGAAAGAAGAAAGATCTTCATTCAGGACTTTATAAAGTCCCATTCCCCTAAAAAATAAAAGGGGAATGGGAGTTTTTAAGCACATTTTTGTCACATAAGAGAGAACGACTCTAAAATAAGCACATTTTTGTCATATAAGCCCGAATTCGTTTTTCGCCTTTCGCGATTTAACTTTCCCTGTGAATAACGCTTCCGCTGGCCTGATGGGTGGCCAACACCAGTACTTCGGCAATCTGAACGTGATCAGGAGCATTGGCAGCATATAGCACAACATCGGCTATGTCGTCGCCTGTGAGCGGTTTGATTCCTTTATATACGTTTTCTGCACGGGCATTGTCGCCGTGGAAACGCACGTTAGAGAAGTTCGTTTCAACCAGTCCGGGCTTAACGTTTGTCACTCTGACGGCCGTGTCTGCCACATCAATTCGCAGTCCGTCGGTGATTAATTTCACCGCAGCCTTTGTGGCACAGTACACATTTCCGTTCGCGTATGCAGCATCACCGGCTACCGAACCGATGTTCACCACGTGCCCCTTGTTGCGTGCCACCATACCCGGCACAACCAATCTGGTCATCGTTAGCAGTCCCTTTATGTTGGTATCTATCATAGTGTTCCAGTCTGTCGGGTCGCCTTCGTACTCCTTGTCAAGACCGAGAGCCAGTCCGGCATTGTTCACAAGAACATCAATCGCTTTCCATTCTTCCGGCAGTGAAGAGATTGCGGCCTCTGCCTTGTCGCTCTCTCGTACGTCGAATATCAGCGACAGAACCATTGTTCCCGACTCTTCCAACTCTTTTTTAAGATTGCTGAGTTTCCGTTCGTTACGCCCGGTGATAATAACTGCGTATCCGTTCTGCGCAAATCGGCGTGCGCAAGCCTGTCCAATACCGCTCGTCGCACCGGTAATCAATGCTATTTTTTGTTTCATGGTAATTTATGTTTTATGAATTATTATAAATGTCACGATTGCAAAATTAGATAAAAAAACTGATATAATGCCATTTCGTATGAATAAAATCGTGTTTCTTTAGACTAATATCATTGTAGTTTAAGAAATGTTATGTATATTTGCAAACAGAAAGATGAATAATAAAATTATTTTATTGTAATGGCAGACGAATACACTTTGAACAAGCATAACAAGGAGGAGTTCCCCCCGGCACACACCGCAGAGCATCTGCTTAACCAACTTATGCAACGAATGTTCGGGTGCGAACGCTCTAACAACGCTCATGTGGAGAGGAAGAAAAGCAAGATTTCGTATATCCTCGACCATAAGCCTGACCGTCATGAAGAGCGTGAAATAGAGCAGGAAATGAACGCACTGATAGAGCGTGACATGCCGGTTGTGTACGAATATGTTACGCGTGCCGAACTTGAAGGAATGGTAATGGAAGCCCCTGACGGTTCGCCCGACTCGCGACTCTCGCTCGAGCGTCTGCCGGAAGATGCCTCAGAAACAATACGTTTGGTGAGAATCGGCGACTACGACGTTTGCCCTTGCATCGGAAAACATGTGCGCTCGACATCGCAGATAGGACGTTTTGAACTTCTCGGAACCAATTGGGACGAGATGAAAAAGAGTTTCAGAGTGAGGTTTAAAGTGGTGCAATAATAATATAAAGGTTTAAGGACAAACTTACATTAGACTGACCGTATTTCAAAGTCCCATTGCCCGGAATATGGAATAGTTGAATTCCGGGTTCATTTCATCGAGTCGTGCCACGATTTCTTTCATGTTGTAGCGGTGTGAAGCGTCTTCGTAAGGGCAATTTTTCAACTGTTTCCTGAATCCTTCAGCCTCGGCAAATGCCAGCACATTATGTTCACGTATGAGGCACAAGGGGCGTATCAGCGTCATGGGGAAACGTTCCATCTTCATCATTGGCTTCATTGTAGAGAAACGACCTTGGAAAGTGAGGTTCATTAGTGCGGTTTCCATTATGTCATCCTTATTGTGCCCCAATGCTATCTTATTGCATTTTAGTTCTTTGGCTGCGGCAAACAGCATCTTCCTGCGGTTCCATGAACACAGGAAACAATGTGTGTGACGCTCGTCGGTGCTCTCGTCGAACGACGTTTCAAAGACGTGCAGTCTCACTCCCAAAGACTCGGCGAAGTCGCGCAGATAGTCTTCATCGCACTGATATGGAATATTTCGCATCTTAACGAAAGCCGCTTCAAACTCGAAGCGAGGCTTGAATATGCGCACTCTTCGCGCCATCAGCCGTAGCAGTGTCATCGAGTCTTTCCCGCCGGATAGTGCAATGAGGATACGGTCACCGTCTTCAATCAATGAATAACGTTTCAGTGCATCATTGAAAAGGCGGTAAATATGCTCTTCCGGATTTTCTTCCTTTCTCATTCCTTATCTCTATCTCTTTCAGAACAACTCAAGAAGTTTACGGAAATCATCAATGATATACTCGGTGTTTACAGCCTCCAGTTCTTCGCGTTTGCCGTTTCCGTAGGTCACTCCTAACGCTTTCACTCCGGCATTGTGTGCCATGAGGATGTCGAATCGGGTGTCACCCACAACGATACAGTCTTCCGGTCGCAAGTTATTTTCGGATATTGTTTTGAGCACCGGTTCTGCGTGTGGCTTTGCGTGTTTCACGTTGTCGGCTGCAACAATGTATGTTATAATGTCTTCTAAGTGCAGACTTTTCACATATCCGATAAGTGTGTCGCTTGCACGACTGCTTGCAATGGTGAGCATTGCGCCACGTCGGTGCAGTTCGTGTAGTGTCTCTCTGACATTCGGAAACAACGATACAGCACCTTGAGTATTGTTGATGTCGAACAGTCGGCGATATACTTTCACGCACTTGTCTCCCAAAGCATCGTCCACAACCGTGTGGTCAAAGTCTTGATAAAGTTCCGTGAAAGTCTGCTTCAGAGGCAGTCCTATCATTGCAGTGCATTGTTCGCGTGTGCGTTTTGGCAGATGTAGTTCGTCGATTGTCTGCATCATGGTCTTTACAATGATGTTTGTGGTGTCGCCTAATGTTCCGTCAAAGTCGAGTATGAATACGCGCATTAAGTTGGATGTTAAATGTTAAACTTTAAACTGTAGTGGGTTCTTACTTCCAATCAGGTTTGCAAAGGTAACAATTAATATGCTAATAACCGTTGCTGAGAGTAGAAAACTATCTGTTTGGTGACTTTCTTTTCTCTCTTTTTTGCTTCATGGTAAATCATTATTTATTGTTCGGGAAATCAATTTTGCCCAAAATTATCACTAATTTAGCCTATTTTATTTCATTATTATTAAAAAACGTATGAATGTTTTTTATTATTGGAATTATTGTTTAAATTTGCACCACGAAATGTAAGTAGGTGTTTCTGATTGGTTGGCATAATATTTGCTTAATGATTCATTCAGGATACCGGTATTATTTACAAAGATATTATTAATAATTTTAAAACGAAACAAGATGAAAAAGTATGTTTGCGACGTATGCGGTTATGAGTATGACCCCGAAGTTGGTGATCCTGAGAATGGAATAGAACCCGGAACTGCATTTGAAGATCTGCCGGAAGATTGGGTATGTCCTCTCTGTGGCGTTGGTACAGACGAGTTCTCTGAGGCAGAATAAGTATTTATAAACAACCTATTCCCTCCCTATGGAAAGACCCTTTTGTGGTTATTTTCATTCGGGAGGGATTTTAATTGCGTTGCATTTGAATAATTGCTTCATGCTCTTTTTGCCTTATTTTTGCGTGTTCGTGTTGAATATGGCATGTTTTTAGTGCATAATGTGCGTTTTTTCGTACTTTTTTTATTACCTTTACAACCAAATTAGAAAGACAATGGAAAATCAAAACGAAAAATTCATGCGCATGGCCATAGACCTTGCGGTTGAAAATGTGGAAAAAGGTGGCGGTCCGTTTGGTGTCGTGATAGTGAAAGACGGAGAAATAGTTGCAACCGGTGTGAATCGCGTAACGGCTAACAATGACCCTACGGCGCATGCCGAGGTGAATGCCATTCGTGAGGCCTGCTCACGTCTTCATACGTTTAATCTTGAGGGAACAACGATATACACCTCTTGCGAACCATGTCCGATGTGCCTCGGTGCAATCTATTGGGCACGCATTTCGCATGTTTTTTGTGGTTGTAACAAGAACGATGCCGAAGACATTAATTTCAGCGATGCATTCATATACCGTGAGTTGGAGAAACCGAACGATGAGCGTGAACTTCCACAGCAGTTTATAATGCACGATGAGGCGTTGCGTGCTTTCCGCGCATGGACGGCAAAGGCCGACAAGATAGAATACTAATCCGGCTATTTTGGTTAGTAAAACGGCTAATGAAAAAAAGAGCCTAATGCATTGAATGTTTGCATTAGGCTCTTTTTATTTTGCTTCTTGTTCCTCTCGCATGTCGATGAGTTGTTTTTTCTTGTCAAAGAATTCATATTGCAAGAATCCCATCTTCTGTGAAGGAATGATATGTACGCCCAGTCCGTATTTAAGTTGCCAGCGGCGTTTCATACTTATGAAACCTTGATTAATGTATGCGGCAACATACGGGTGGACATGTAGGTATAAGGTTTTGACGCCAATTTTGTTGACAAGGCGGTCAATTTTTCGCTCCAACTGGTCAGTGAATAGGAAACTCGACTTAATCGTTCCCTTTCCGAAACATGTGGGGCAGGTCTCTTCTACGTTTACATCCATTGCAGGTCTGACGCGTTGGCGGGTTATCTGCATCAGTCCGAACTTCGACAATGGCAGTATGTTGTGGCGTGCTCTGTCCTTCTGCATGTTCTTACACATGCGCTCATAGAGCATCTGCCGGTCTTCTGCCAGATTCATGTCGATAAAGTCAACGATGATGATACCACCCATATCGCGTAGTCTTAGTTGTCGTGCGAGTTCGTCGGCGGCACCGAGATTCACTTCCAGAGCGTTTCCCTCCTGTCCTTTTTCCGCTTTTATTCGGTTGCCGCTGTTCACGTCCACCACGTGCATAGCCTCGGTATGCTCGATGATAAGATAAGCACCGTGCTTATAGTTCACCGTCTTTCCGAAACTTGACTTAATCTGCTTGGTGATGTTGAAATTGTCAAAGATAGGCACATTGCCACTGTACAGTTTCACAATACCTGCCTTTTCAGGGGCAATCAGCGTGACATATTCCTTCACCTCGTTGAACACCTGTTCGTCGTTTATGTAGATGTTCTCATACGAAGGATTAAACAGGTCGCGCAACAATGCTACCACTCTGCTTGTCTCCTCATATACGAGTTGAGGTCTATTTTGCGTTTTCTGTACCTTGGTGATGGCATCCTCCCATCGCTTATAGAGGATTTTAAGTTCGGAGTCGAGTTCTGCCACTCTCTTTCCCTCAGCAACTGTTCTCACTATAACGCCCACGTTCTTGGGCTTTATGCTCTGTATGAGTTGCTTGAGTCGGGCGCGTTCTTCCCCGCTTTTGATTTTTGTAGAAACAGAAACTTTATCGTTGAAAGGTATCAGTACCAAGAATCGCCCTGCGAAACTCAGTTCGGCCGTGAGTCGCGGACCCTTTGTAGAGATGGGCTCCTTGACTATCTGTACCAGAACTTCCTTTTCTTTCTCCAATACACCGGTAATGGTGCCGTCCTTTTTCATCTCCGGAAGCCTGGTGGCTTTTGAGAACGGATAAAGTTTTTTCCTGTCGCTTTGTACCTGTTTCAGGTACTTTTCGTAGGAGTTGAATTGTCCACCTAAGTCAAGATAATGAAGAAAAGCGTCGCGTTCGTATCCCACATCCACGAAACTGGCATTCAGTCCGGCCATCAGTTTCCTGACTTTGGCCACATAGATGTTTCCAACAGAGAATGAAGCCGAGCGGGGTTCACTCTGATATTCTACCAGATTTTTGTCCTCCAGCAAGGCTATTGAAATCTCATTTTGTTGGACGTCAATTACTACTTCGCTGGTCATTGTCTTGTTTTTTAGTTCTCGCCGCTTGCGCTTTGAGAGTCTTTTCTGTATCTGTTCTTCTTGATTGATGAACAGAAAGGTGGTCTAAGCAGAAGAGCAAGTGTGATTACTTGCTCTTATGACGGTTCTTTCTCAATCTCTTCTTACGCTTGTGGGTAGCCATCTTGTGGCCTTTCTTTTTCTTTCCGTTAGGCATAATGTTAATAATTAGATGTTAATTAATAAGTTTATTTCTTAGTCTTCGTCCTCAACGTTCTCGCTCTTCATCTTGGCAACGAAACTCTTTGCCGGCTTGAAATCGGGGAAATCGTGAGCGGGAATTACTATCGTAGTGTTCTTGGAGATGTTTCTTGCAGTCTTTTCTGCGCGGTGCTTTACTATGAAACTACCGAAGCCACGCAGATATACGTTTTCTTTCTTGTCCAACAGACTGCTTTTAATCACGTCCATGAAGGCTTCAACCGTAGCAGATACGTCTTTTCTGGCAATGCCGGTCTGACTAACTATCTCCTCTATAATATTTGCCTTTGTCATCTTGATGTTTGTTAAATGATAATCAATAATTTATTTCTTTCTCTATATTAATCTCTTTATTATCAACTGCTTTTATTGCATGCTGATTTTAACCCAAATCGGTTATTAGAACGCATTTGCTTAGATTTACTATTGCCAGCATGCTTCCTTTTACTGCTTTAGTCCGCTTGCCGACATCTGCGCTGCCATTACATCTCGACGTAGCCCGCTACGCCTTCGATGAAAAGTCAGCACATCTGCTCAACAATCGAACAAAATCAGTCAAGGACTCAAATGACCGATTTGGGTTTAAAGCGGTTGCAAAGATACAAGTTTTTTACGTTATAAAAAAATCTTTTTTCGTTTTTTTTCTAAAATATGGGCATTATTGGGATTTCGGAAGAATATTGGCACTTATTGGAACGAATAAGGTGTTTCGCGGTCATTGCTTACGGGCTGTATGCCGTATCTTTTTGTTGCAATGTGCTTGTCGGTGTCGAGCATTCTTGTTTGCAGTTATCCCGACTGCTTCATTATATAAAATAAGGAGTAGGTTTCGTTTGAATCCCACTCCTTATAGTCAATGATATTTTCTATTACTATTCTCTTACTGGAATCTTTTCAACGCGACGTGCATGGCGACCACCTTCGAAAGGAACCGAGAAGAACTTATCCATTATCTGGCGAGCCGTATTGTTATCGACGAAGCGACCCGGCATTACGAGCACATTGGCATCGTTGTGCTGACGAATGAGTTGCCCTATCTCCGGGTTCCAGCATACTCCGGCTCGAACGCCTTGATGCTTGTTGAGAGTCATTGATATGCCCTGTCCACTGCCGCATATAGCGATGCCGGGATAAACCTCACCGCTCTCAATACCTTTGGCAAGTTCATGAGCATAGTCGGGATAGTCAACTGACGTGTCGCTCCATGTTCCGTAGTCTTTTACAGGATACCCTTTTTCCTCCAGATACTGCATTACAAACTGCTTGAGAGGAAAGCCCGCATGGTCGCAGGCTACACCAACTGTCTTTATTTCCATATTATTCACGTTTTAGGTCTCAATCTGCTGTCCGCAATCTGCTGCCTACGGCGTTCGATGTAAGACTGCAAATCTCGAGTTGTTTATTATAGCATTGATTTCACTTGATTATATACATTTTCTGCCGTGTATCCGAGTTTCTCGTCAAGAACCTTGTAAGGAGCCGAGAAACCGAAACTTGGCATGCCGAACACCTTGCCGTTTCTGCCCACAAGACCTTCGAGTGTCACGGGCAGTCCGGCGGTCATGCCGAATACCTTTGCATCTGTCGGGAGTATGCTCTCTTGGTATTCCTTGCTCTGATTGCGGAAAAGTCCTTCTGAAGGAACGCTCACTATGCGCACTTTCACACCGTCTTTTCTAAGCAGTTCGGCACCTGCAACGAGCGTGCTCACCTCCGAACCGTCGGCAAGAAGTATCACGTCGAACTGCTCATCGCTGCCTGCTACAACGTATGCACCCTTACGAGCCTGCTCATAGTCGTTGCCTGCGGGTAGTTTAGCAACGTTCTGGCGCGATAGGATTAGAGCGGTAGGCGTGTCGGTGTTCTCCATTGCCATTGCCCAACATACTGTTGTTTCGTCAGCATCGGCAGGTCTGAATACGCGTACCGAATCTTTTCCGGCATGGTTTTTCAGTTTTTCCATGAGGCGTATTTGTGCCTCCTGTTCCACCGGTTCGTGTGTCGGACCGTCCTCGCCGACACGGAATGCGTCGTGTGTCCATATGAATTTTATCGGCACCTGCATCAGTGCTGCCATGCGCACAGCCGGTTTCATATAGTCGGAGAATACGAAGAATGTTCCGCATGCCGGTATTACACCGCCGTGCAGATACATTCCGATGCACATGCAAGCCATTGTGAGTTCTGCAACACCGGCCTGGAAGAATGCGCCTTCGAAGTCGTTCTTTTGCAGCGACTTGGTCTTTTTCAGGAAGCCGTCGGTCTTGTCAGAGTTTGACAGGTCGGCACTGGCACAAATCATGTTGCCAACCTGCTCTGCGAGAATGCCCAAACAAGTGGCACTGGCAACACGTGTGGCAATGCCTTCTTTCTGTACGCATGCGCTCCAATCCACTTTCGGAGCGTTACCGCCGAACCATTCTTTCAGCATTGCGGCCTTCTCAGGGTTTGCCTTTGCCCATTCCTCTTCTTCTGCATGACGTTTGGCAACAATCTTCTTCAGTTCTTCGCGGCGTTTTGCATACAGTTCCTGCACTTCCGGGAAAATCCGGAATGGGTTTTCAATGTCACCGTTAAGGTTGTTTATGGTATTGATATAGGCCTCTCCACCGAGTGGTGCACCGTGGGTGTTGATACATGCCTCGAAACTTGTTCCGTCTGCGCGGCGTGCCCCTTTGCCCATTACGGTCTTACCGATGATTAGTGTAGGACGGCTCTCTTCTTTCTGTGCGGCGTTCAATGCTTCGCGTATCTCGTCTGCATCGTTGCCGTTTATGGTCATTACGTTCCATCCCCAAGACTTATACTTGGCTGCTGTGTCCTCATTGATAACCTCTCTCGTTTCGGTTGAAAGTTGAATATCGTTAGAGTCGAAGAACATGATGAGATTGTTCAGACCGAGCACTCCGGCTATGCGACCGGTGCCTTGCGAAATCTCTTCCTGCACTCCTCCGTCTGAGATATATGCGTAAATCTTGTGCTGTATCGGTGTTTTGCCGAGACGAGCCTCAAGGAATTTCTCCGCAACGGCCGCTCCGGCAGCGAATGTATGTCCCTGACCGAGCGGGCCAGAGGTGTTTTCTATTCCGCGTGCCACTTTGCGTTCGGGGTGTCCCGGAGTGGGAGAGCCCCACTGACGGAACTGTTTCAGTTCTTCGATAGAGAATTTTCCTTGCATTGCCAAGGCAGAATATAGCATTGGCGACATGTGACCCGGATCAAGGAAGAAGCGGTCACGTCCGTACCATTCGGGTTGGTCGGGGTCGTAAACCAAAAATTCAGAGAAGAGCACATTTATGAAATCGGCTCCTCCCATTGCTCCTCCCGGATGTCCGGAATTTGCTTTTTCGACCATTGATGCTGCCAATATGCGTATATTGTCGGCAGCCCTTGTCATTAATTTCTTTTCGTTCATATATAGTAATGAATAATTTAAATGTTTTCCAATCCTTTTTCCCAATGGATTCTTAAGGCGTTCGTTAGATTTTGTGTGTAAAGTTACGACTTTTTTATTTAAAACATGGTGTTTCACTATTCTTTTTTTATCGTAATGTGTGGAAATAACACTTTTTAATAGAAACATATCTTGTGAAACCTTGCTTCATACATCTTATCTCAGTAATTTCGGCCAAATTGCCATGCAAATTGGGCGAAATTGAAAAGCAAATTGGGCGATTTTGCCGACCAATCTCGCCCAAATTACTTTCTTCTCGGTTGCAAATCATACTGCAATGGCAGTGTTTTCGTGCCATAAAAATAAGTAAATAATTTGTGGATACACGGAAAAAAAGTAACTTTGCAGAACTAATTGACTGACGAAAACAGTGTTACTTGAGACAAAGTGACAAAGGTAGTACTATATGGAATAAGGTAAAAGAGAATGAAAAGAAATATTATAGACCAAAAAGGAGACTACACTCGCTATGAGGTTGAGCGTGAACAGCCGCTGCTGGAATTCCTGCTTGAGAAAGTGAAAGGGCAGAGCAAGTCGAAAATAAAGGCCACTCTGCAAGGACATGGTGTGCTTGTAGGCAAGACGTGTGTTACAAAGTTCGACTATATGTTGAAGCCCGGAATGTGTGTGGCGGTGAGCAATACGAAGCGTAATCTCAACATCTTGCGAAGCAGATACGTGAAAATAGTTTATGAAGACCAGTACATCGTGGTGGTGGATAAAGCCGTTGGTATCCTTTCTATGGCTGCGGGACATTCGTCGCTTAACGTGAAAGCGGTGCTCGATAACTATTTCCATAAGTCACGACAGCGGTGTCAGGCTCATGTGGTGCATAGGCTCGACCGTGACACCAGTGGTCTTATGATATATGCCAAGGACATGCAAACCGAGCAGGCACTTGAACATCAGTGGCACGAGGCTGTTTATGACCGTCGCTATGTTGCGTTGTTGTCGGGAAGAATGGAGCAGAAAGAGGGTACGATTGCCAACTGGCTGAAAGACAACAGTGCCTATATCACATATTCGTCACCCACTGATAACGGTGGGAAATATGCCGTGACACATTTCTACACATTGGAAACGCAGGCCAATTATTCGCTCGTGCAGTTCAGTCTTGAGACCGGTCGGAAAAACCAGATACGCGTTCATGCCGCCGATATGGGACATCCGGTGTGTGGAGATGTGAAGTATGGCAATGGCGACAACCCCATAGGCAGGCTTTGTCTGCATGCTTACGTGTTGTGTTTTTATCATCCTGTTACTCACGAGAAAATGGAATTTTCCACTCCTATACCGCAGAGTTTCATTCAAGGATTGAGAATGTGAGGCTTGGAGAACGAGGTGTAAGGCGTGGGTTTAAGACAATGAATATTCAATAAAATAATGATTATGGGCGATTTGTTATATTATATTTTCGGTATAGTGGTGCTGGTAGCGGCATTTTTCTTGATGAAGAAGATTGCGAGTTGTTTGCTGAAAACTGTTATTACGGTTGTTATTGCCGTGATTCTCGGTGTGATTTATTACGTTTATTTTGTCAACTGAAATAGTTTTACGTGAAATAAGAAAAGAGGATGTGTCTGTTTTTTTGACACACCCTCTTTTGAATTATAATAGGAAATGTACTATCTTTCACACAATTTTAGAGAATAGATTGTTTTTCCTAATTGTCATTATTCTTTCAGCGTCGTATTATTTTGTCTTACTTTAACATCACTTTCCTGATGAATGATTTCTCTCCGTCTATGAATTTTATGATGTATAGTCCGTCAGGAATATTGTTGTTAGGAATTTCCATGCCATAGGTGTCGTAAATAAGCACCTTGCCATTGAATCCATTGACATTTACACGTCCGCCGGCAAAAGTGAACTCGGGCATAATATTGTTGCGGTTGTCGGAAATTGATGCTCCAATCTCCGGGGCGACTTTCACCTGAGCAGCATTCTCTATTTTCCCTTTGCTGTTGATAAGCAATACTACAAGGTGCAGGCTGTCTGTATGCTGGATGTTGCCGGGCACATCAAGTTCTGCGTCATATTCCACTATTTGTTCTGCCTCAACGTTGGTAGGTATGCTTCCTTTAATGCCGTAGTAGTTGTAGTTCATCCGAGCCACATGGTTCATGTCGATGCTGGCATAAGAAGGTAGGTTCTCAAACCCTCCCATCTGACCTAATCCACCACCGCTGAAATTGTTGGCCTGATAGTATCCGGTTATTCCGTTTTCTAACAACACGAATGAAAATTTGTGATCCAGTCCGGTCTGTTCTGTGAGGAATGTTGCAATAGCCTTCGCATTGATTTTTTTCCTTGATGCGTCAGAAAAGTTTGCTTTCACTTCCACTCCCACAGTGGGCGCGTTGGCTACAATCTGGTTATGGGTAGCCTCCAATGAGGAAGACTCCGGCGGGGTAGGATGCTCAAGATCGCGGTTGATGTAGCATTGTGGATATGCCGAGAATGTCATTTCCGAGTAAGAACTTGTTTCCATTTTGTCACCTTTGTGTACTGCTATGCCGATGAATGTGTCGGGATATTTTTTCGACATTTCTGCAAATGCGACGATTCCTTTCGGACAATAACCACACCATGTGCCTGTTCCTTCCTCCACGACCATGCGCTGGCATGGTACGGCATCCATAACCTTTACGCGAGAACTATCGGTGTTGTTGTCAATGTAGTCATCAGGTTTTCCATCAACTTCGGCCAATCGGAACTTCACGGTGTGTATTCCTTTTTCACTGAAACCGGGATGTTCTATGTAGAACTCCTTCTCTATATTTGAGCCCATTGCTGTTTCAAACTCGGCCATGTTTTCCTCTGCGCCATCAATGCTGTAGCCAACCTTAAGATTTCGTGCAATTCGAGAACTCATGTTCATTATGCCAAAGACAAGTTTGCATGGTTCGCCTTTTTTTACTATGATGTCTCTATTGGTATAAAGCCATAGGTCTTTAGGCATGTCTTCGCCCGAAATCTTCGCTTGAATTGTAAGTGCGAGTGCGTTATATGCTTTATCGGTAGCATAGTTGTTCCATCCGTCACCGAGGTCAGCCCAGCAACCATTTTCGGAGTACATTTCCGAACGTCCCATAGACATGTTATCGCCTTCGTAACTATATCCGATGTAAAACGGTTCACCATCAATGGTGTAGTCTGAACTTAATTTCACTTCGTTCCATCCTTTGTAGAGCATTCCGGCTTTTTTGGTCACTATACTTTCGCCGTTAAGGTCTTTGGTGATGAAAACATTCACAGATTTTGCCATGGCAGCCAATCCTATTTTGACTGTTGAAATGGTCTTTCCCTTATAGAGTTGTGATACACCTGCCGGAATATAAATTGCCCCCTTTGCATTTTTCTTGGAGCCGAACTCTCCGGTTACCTTGCTGTTGCAATATCCCCAGAAACAATGAGTTGGTACAGCCTTCACCTGAACCGTTAAAATGCATAGAAGCAATGTAAAGAATATATATTTTTTCTTCATATTTTCTTACTCTTCTATTTTTTGATACATATTTTTTGAGTGAATACTCTATTGCCATCAGTCACTTTCACGACGTAGATGCCTTGAGAGAGGTTGTCGGCAGGAACGCTTCTTCCTGACAAATCGTAAGTTCCTGCGAGTTTATAGCCATCGGCAGCGAAGAGGCTATTACCGATTATATAAATGTAGTTGTCGTTATTTGCACCTGTGTGTGTTATTCCGGTAGGAGCTTTGCAAAGAGTTTGAGCAGTGTTATATACGATGCGATTTGCTGAACTTGGGTCGTAGTTGCCTACGAAAGATACAACACGCAGGTTATTAACATTCCATTCCGGCTTCAGAGCCACAGAGTAAGTCTTTTCGAAATCATAACCGGAAATGTCTAAAGCATCGCCCCATGCACTGTTGCTAAGAACCTTTCTCAATACACCGTTCTGTATGAAACGATCTTTGCCGGCCTGCTGCGTGCTTACAATGCCGTCCTCTACGAGCCATGTAACCAGTCGAAGGTCTGTCTGGAGTGGCATCTCGTTTGTTCCGGCATGTCCGTTTATTTTCACTTCAAGATTGTTATCTGTAATAGTTGGTTCTACACCTAATGTTACGAATGAATAAATTCCTTTGGCAAGATTAAAGAATTGGTTTAACATCTGCTCTTCGTCAATGAAATAAGCAGGTCCCGGATCTTCTAATCCGCTTACGATTAGACGATCTACGCATACAGCCGGAACAAAGGTCTTGGAGTTTCCGTACAATTCTGTATAGTCGGCATCCTCCGGAATGACGAACTGGTCATTGTGAGATTGGTAGTTCCGGTGATGCTTAACCCTGATTATGTCATTACGATTTTCAAGAGCCTTGCTATATACACTGTCTGCCTTGGCACATCCATCAAAGCCTTCGGAAGTGAACTCCTCGAAGAGTACTGTTCGTTCAACCGGACCTGTTCCTTCCTTGATAGAGAAGCCCTTGTCTTCCGCCATATTATCCGAATCATCCGGGTCTGTTACACCGTTCACTTTGGTAATGGTGAATGTTGCAGTATAGTTTCCTTCAACAGGGATAGATATATTGTCTAAATCGATTTTCTGCGGTTCGTTGTTCGGTACATCTAAGCCGTCAATCATAAACTCGGCAGTGTTCACACCCTTTGACGATACCACCACAGAAATGGAGTTTACATGTTTTTTTCCATTGTTCTGTATATATGCAGTATAACGTTTCGGCTTATTCTGCTCTACATATTGTCCTCCATCTGCCTGAGAAAGCTTCATAAGCGAGATGTCGTTATCCGGAACTTTGTTTCCGGAAATGACGGCGCGGATACAAATGTTCTTATTGATGCCGGCCGTGTTGTTGAACCATTGTCCGTCATATCCGTACCAGTTTTTCCCCGGTACAGAATATGCACCCTTGTCGAACAAGAGGCAGTCATAATCTTCTCCGTCGTTCAAATGTAGGACATAACCAATATAAAGGTTCATGTCTTTCTTGATAGTAACCGGGGTGTTGAACTTAATCTTGTTCCATCCCTCCTGATAGTTGAAAGACACACCTTTTGTGAGCGTTGTTCCTACCATGTCTTTCAAGTTGGTACATACGAATATTTCTGCCATATTTCCGCGTTTGGGTTTAATGGCAAATTCTATGGAATCTATTTTGTTGCCTATATACTTATTAAGTATTTCCTTGGGGAATTGAACGGCAGCGTGGTAGGAATGTGAGCCGGAGATTTGAGCAATCAGACCTACACTATATTCCGTGGTGCAATACCCCAGACGCATATTCGAGTTTGCGTCTGTCTGCATATTACTTTCCTGTCCGGAAACAGATACCGGCGACAGGCTGAAGATTTCTTTGTTTCCTGTTTGAGCAAACAAGTCTCCCCCTATAACGGGGAGACTTGTAAGTGATAACAGAAATATGAATTTTCTGATACAGTTCATTTTTTATTTTACATTAAGTTTTACGCTTGTTACGATACCATTATCGGCAATAGTCTTTACGATATATAGTCCGGCAGGCATGTTAAGTTTTGTTGTTCTGCTGACTTCTGCGTTAATCTTCTTTATCAACTTGCCATCTGCAGTGTATATGTCTGCGTTCTTAATATCTTCATTGAAAGTTATTATTCCGGTGTTGGAATCGAAAGAGAAGTTCTTTCCTGCAACATAGACATTGTTTGTTATGCCCGTTGTCTTGTTCTGAATACCGAGATACAGAACAGGAGCAGACTGGTATGTCTGGGAACCAAATTGAGAGAAAGGAGCATTTCCTCCGTATTCCAGCGAGCGGTTGATATTCGAGGTGCTACCCCATGAATTGAACACTTTGTAGAGTGCACAGAAAGCGAGTTCGGAAGGAACGGCACCGGTCTTATCGAACACTACTATCAGATTCTTCGTGTTGTCATACTCAAACGGTGTCTGAAGATTGAACGAAAGGACGTTCTCCGTACCCGGCTCAAGAGTGAATGTTCCGTCATATACAAGTGTAAGTTTTTCTTCATCCAACCAGTCGTACAAATCAGTGAACTTGGTAAGGTCGGTATGTGCGAGGTAAATCTTCACATCAAACGGATCTGTCCTGTCGGTAAGGTTGCTGTTAGGTGTATAGACATAGCCAAGGCGTTTGATTTCACAACCTTTTTCTGCATTTATTTCGGATGCATAGTAAACACTTTGTGTACGCTCGTATTTGTCGCAGTTCATAGACGGACCGTGAGTGTCTTGACCCTCGTCCTTGCCGCTGGTAACAACATTTGTCCATGGAGTGGTTCCTTCCGGAGCCACATAGATATGAGCAACAGCGGTTGTGTCATTGCTGTTATCTTGATCGCCTTCAAGTTCCACCACACCGTAGAAATCGAACAGACCGTCCTTTGTAGGATTGAATTTCACCTGAACATCTGCTGTTTCGCCGGATTTCAATTCTGGAACTTCCTTTGTCTCGCCAACGAGTGTATGTGTACCTTCGTCGTTGCAATATATCTTTATACCGTACTTACTTTGGGTCTTGGATCCCACATTGCGCACCTTTACCGTGCACTTATTATCATACGCCACAACGGCTTCCTTTATATTATCAATAGAGAATGCCTTCAGGTCGTTTTCGGCTACATAGTCAACATTCAGCCCGTAAAGTCTGAAATTGTTATATGCTTTGTGTGTAGCAACCTGCAATCCGTAATAATAAGTATCGGTAGTAGGAGCCGTGAACATGTCCTCGTACACCACGCGGTGGTACATCTCAGGATATAAAAGGTTTTTCTCTTCCTTTATTACAGTTGCATCGGTAAGATCTTCGCCATTCTTGCCGACAGAGATTTTCAGGTCGAATTCCGTATCCCTCTGGTGTACATAGAAATCTGTAGTTATACGATAAGTCTTGCCTGCTTCAAGTTTAAGAGGAGGTGAAGTGAGGAAGCCATCTGCTTCCTGATAGTTGCTGTAACCTATCATACATTTCGAATCTTCGTCATAACCTCCGCAATAGTAGAAATATATAGGATGGTTGGTCGGAGAATACCAACGATTGGCATCATCCTGATTATCAAATCTCAGATTGATTGGTGTAGTCAAGGCACTACCTGCCATGATACCTTCCGATTCTGCTATTTCACCTTCTCCTACCGAGTTCTTTGCTTGGATTTTATAAGAGTATTTCTGCTGATCGCCCAAAGTGTTGTCTGTATAGGTAGTAGCGTTTAAGTCTGTAGCAACAACCACGTTGTCCGGAAGCCTTGTCAAGGTATATGTAAGTTCCGCCTCTTTGATATAGCCATTGTTAAGTCCCTTGGTTGGAGTTTCCCATGACAGTTCTATGCCTGTTCCTTTCTTTTTAATCTGAATGTTTTGTACAGCCCCGGGAACATCAAGACCCATATAGCAGCGGATGCTGTCGGGTACACCTTTTTCACCATTTGCGTTTGATGCCACTACATAGTAGGTGTTTATGCCTTCATTAGGATTGTTGTCAACCCACTGCATGGCTTCTCCCATTTTGTTAAGAGCCGGTATTGTGGCCAAGAGGTCGGCATTGGTTGCCGAGAGAAAAGTTTCTGTCGGTGTCAGTTCGGTTGTAGCAATGTTCTGCTTCTTACGATAAATGAGCACTTCTTTCATTTCCGTGAGAGGAGTTCTATCCCATGCCTTGGTCGGGTTAGTCCATTTGATGGTGTCAACCATGAGACCGCTTATATCGGCTTGTGCATCTATATTGGAAACCTGTGCCGGTGCTTTGGCATTTTCGGCTGTCATATAAGGAATACATAGTCCTACAAATGAGTTGCCCTGATGGAACCATGACTTTGGAGTATATATACCGGTCTCTGTATTTACTGTGTAGATGGTTGTTGCTCCATAGCGACCAACCGGTATCCAGTAAAGATCTCCGGTAGTATGGTTGAAACTCATAGTTCCGAAATAATACATAAGGAATGATTCTCCCCATTCGCTCTTGCACTCAATGGGTGCGCCGGATATGTTGAAATCGCTGTCGAATTTCACGAGTTCCGTTCCAACTGTAGTTGGGTCGTCCTCGCTTTTTGCTTTCGGGCGTACCATATAGCAATCGCCGTTATAGTCGAAGCATAAATTATAATAGACCCTGTCCATTATTTTTACTTTGTTGAACTTACCGGTATTCTTATTTATGGTAAAAAGTACCGAAAAGCCAACTGTCACTTCTTCGCCATTGATGGTTTGTGTCTCATAATCTTTACCTAAGGCATAAATGCTCTTTGTTTTATTGTCGTATGCCATAGTATATACATCATGCCCGCTATACCAGTATTGCTTCTCGGCATCTGAGAATTTGTAAATATTTGTCGTATCACCATTCGCCACGTTCATCTTGGCAAAAGCAACAGGGAAGATACTGTATGTGAAAGACTCGTTAAAAATAGCATAATAGTCTTTGCCGTCGTAAGCACCGCATAAAAGACCGTGTTGCTGAGTCTGGTCGTTTGCGGGGGTGAAGTTCTTTATGGTTATCAGGTCAGACGCATTGCCTGTTCTGAATTTTACCCATCTGCGTTTTTTATTCTCACTTTTAAACTGTCCGACATACATTGTAACTCCTTTAGTCTTGTCATCAATCGCCTGTGGAGTACGATATGGTATCTGCGGAGCAGATTTTAAAATTGATTCGCCCCAAGATGATAAGGGGAACTCTTTCGCATTTACCTGCCCGGAAGCCGGTAATACGGACATTAGTGCAAGCACAAGGCTTGTCAGATAGAAATGTTTCATTGTTATTTTTATTAGGTTTTTAAATTAAAGAATTAGATTCTTAGTATCTCAAGATATTTTAATGTTAATATTGTCAGTGTCGCAAAGGTACGGATAAGTGTTACCTATTATATTATTATATATAAGGTAAACCCTTAGTCTGTCCTTCTCGTTTTTCAATAATGGTACTTGTATGTAGTAAGTATCATTGACCATGTTAAAACACACATTTTTTTATTATATCAGGTACTGATAATAGTTAATTCGCTGCAAAGATATATTTTTTTTTTTATATTTGATTGCTTTTTTCAAAAAAAAATGTATCTTTGCAGCGAAAAATACAAGAAAGTACCTTTAATGTTGATAAATAGGCTCTGATTCATGGTACTTCATTTTACCATGGCGAGGCTTATACGGAAACATCGGGGCATTTCGGTAGAAGCATGAATGTTTATATTATAATTAACTTTTATCAAAGATCAAACTTTAAATCTTATGCGTAATTTTACAAGAAAAATGATTTTGGCAGGTGCATTCAGCATCTCGCTGTTGCCTGTCGGAGCACAGTCATGTGACAGGACAATCAATCAAAAACCTGCTGGTATTAAGCAGACGGTAAAGAACTCACCACGTTTCAAGAAGGCTGTCAATCCTTTCGATTATGGCACAGAGGTCGTGGTTGTCACGGAGGACTTTTCCAAGTTCACTACGGGAACACCGGATAATCCTGACTTCGAAACAGTTATCAACTACAAGAATGATGACAATGCCTGGATTAATATGCTTAACGATTTCACGCACATGCCGGGCTGGGGCTCGCATAATGCATATTCAGCAGGTGGCACACTGTTCCTTCAAGCAGACGGAAAGAACACACAGGGACAGTTGAACACTCCGATGCTTAACGTGGGACAATATCAGGGCATCAGCTTCATATCGTTCAAGGCACGTGTGCAGGAAGGTAAACCGACAGCAAAATACGTCCTACTTGAGGCTGCGGAAACTTACAATATGGCTCCTTCGTGGTCTTTTCTTGGTAACACAATGTTGCCGGAAATCACATCCGAGTGGCAAACATTCGAATACATGTTCTATGGCGGCGGTGGTTACACGTTGTTTAATATTGTGGCGATGGACGCATCCATCCTTGTCGATGACGTGAAAGTTTACCAGATAAACCAATATACAGGTACACCGACACCAATGAAGCATTTCAATTACATGGGAAATGATGACTATACCGCACAGTTCGACCTGAAATGGAGCAAGGTGCCTGAGGCAGATTCCTACATCCTCAATGTTTACCAGAAAGACGAACAGGGTGACATTGTCAATAAATTGATGGAGAATGTTGTTTGTACTGACACTGTGAAAACCGTGACGGGTGCACATTCGGGCGATATATATTACTATACCGTGAGTTCAAAGAAAGGCGGACACGTTTCTTTCCCATCTGCAGAAATGGAGATAAAGGACGTGGCTGCACCATTCCTGAAGCCTGTAGGTCAAATAAATGACGGAAAATACACAGCCGAGTGGGACAGTGTTCCGGCAGCCGAACGTTTCAACTATATCAGTTACTATCAACGTAAGGCAGAACAAAATGGAACTTTCAACATATCCGACCTTAATCTCGTAGGTTTGAAATATAACAATGGTAAAGAAGTAGAATTCTCAACCACCAATCCCGACACTCATGTATATGACGAAGGCACTGTAGATGGACTTTCGCAGGCAGGATGGATTATGAAGAACTATGCGGTATATAAAGATGCATTGACATTCGACGCATTCCACTACATATACAACCATCGTGACGCAGGTATGATTTCACCGGAGATGGATTTGTCAAAGAATGGAGGAAAAATCAACATTTCTCTTAGAGCTAGTGCAGAAGAAGGAACTTATTGGGATGTCAACAATGTGGAACACAAGGGATATGCACAGTGTGCAATAGCTCTCTTCACCTATGATGCAGAATATGGCAACTATGTACAGTCTGAGTTGGTATATCCCGGCAACGTGACGAATGTATGGCAGGACTTCAACTGTCAACTGACAAAGGGTACTGAGCGCTCTATAATAGGATTTTATGCCGTATCGTTCCCGTCAAACCTCTATCTTGCCAGTCTGAAAATCGACCAAGACTACAAGACGGGTGAAACATTCAACGATCCGTTCTTCTACGGAAGATGGTTAGACAAGAGAGAGGTTGAAGTAATCATTCCGCAAAAGGCTGACACCAAAGACATCTACCACCGCGTACAGTCTGTAAGAGTAAAGGCTCAAGACCAGCAAAGCGTATCACGCATAGAAAGTGATTTCTCTACTCTGGAATATGTAGGTGTCGGAACATACAATCCAACATTGGGAATCGAGTCGTCAAAGGTTGGATTCTCCGGTGCAACGGTTAAGTTCGCAGGCGATAACATTGTTATCAACAATCCTCGCAACGAGTCGGTTGTCATTTATCAAACCAACGGAAGCATCGTTTATTCTGACAACAGTAAGTCCTCAACCATTACAATACCGGTACCTGCTCATGGCGCATATATTGTAAAAGTGGGTAAACAGTCAATCAAATTGACTATGTAATTTGAATGTTTTCCCGGTACGCGACAGTGTACAAAAGGTAAAGAAGTACTTCGCTACCGGCGGAAATCATAATGAGCCATCTGCAAAATCAACCGATTTTGCAGATGGCTCTGACTTTTTACACTATTCTTTAGTATTATTGTTCGCTAAACAAGATATTCCTCCATACAACCCACTTGAATGCCAAGAGTTGTTTGGAGGAATATCTTGTTTAGCGAACTGTAATATCTTGTTTTGTTTTTATCTCATCAAATCGAATCCCATACGCACGCTTGATATGTATTTTCCTAAGTCTCCTAATGATGATATTGCGCTGTTGCCGCTCTTCAAGGAGATGATTTGCAGAACGTCAAGCAGTTTTTTTGAATCGAAAACCAGGCTGATGCCTTGCGCGTTGCGTACCACATAGCCTTTTGCTGAGAATAACATGCTATTGAAAACGATTGAACCGTCTTCAGGATTGTAGGTGTAAGTGCCTTCAAGTGGCAGCCCTGCAATTTTCGCACTGAATGATTTGTCCTTCCTGAATGAGAACGATGTGTTGTAACTATTTATCCCAACCTTTGAGAAAGTCTTCTCCAACTCGTTCTCAATGCTCTTTGCAGCGACTTCACCTCCGGCCTGTGCGAGTAGTTTGCTGCTTGTGAATGCGCATCCCGGCGACTCGTATCGCCATGTGCCTAACAGTTCTTCCTCGGTTATTTTCGACGCACCAATCACGTTGTAGATAATGTTTGTTATTGTCTCAGTGTCGGTTGCCGCATTGATAATGCTGCCAATGGCACCGTCTGCGTTTGTGATATTTGCCAAATCCTTGCCCCCTAATCCGCAACTACTAAGCAAAACGGCTGCAGAGAACAAATAAACACCTTTCTTTTTCATAGCTGTAACTTTTTAAAATAATTAATGAATTGATTTAATAACTAAAATTTCTGTATTGTAAAATTTTATAGTGAGTTATCTTGTTAGTTCCTTTTCTTCGGAATATATCCTCTCGAAGACCTCTCGAAGCATGGTCTTGTTTTCGATAAGCGTTCTTATTCCTTTCAAATTTTTCTCGTTTGGCGAGCCGGGAATCCATAATTTTATGTATCCGTTCTGAGAATACTTGTTCTCAAGATGTTCGCAAAATCGGTTCCATTGCCCGTCTTTTTCGAGTTCCGGATAGTTTGAAATGCCGAACTGTATTGTTCGTCTGAATACTGTTTCCGGTGTTAGGTCGCGGTCTGCTTCGGCAACAATCTTTCCGTAGATGCTGCGCGGGGCGTGGCTTGCCGAGGCGCGATGATCCTCCACCGCCTCTTTCATTATCTTGATTTTATCGGCCGAGAACCATTTCTTCAGACGTGCGTCTGCCGCGAGAATCTTGCCTCCCGTGATGTGGTGTATCGCTCGTGGTCCTTCAAGTCCGAGATCATGGTAGGCTGCTATGGTGTACGCCATGTCAATGTCGGCTCCCATTTTGCGTGCTATTTCGAGTGAACGCCTGACTATGTTTGTCACATGTTCCATGTTATGCGCTTTGTCAAACGTGGCATACCGTGGCAGAATGTTCTTTTCGATAAACTCCATCAGGTCAAGGCTGACGTTATTGTTCATAATGAAAAAAGTCCGAATTATTTTGCAAATATATATATTTGTTTTTAATTTTGCAAATATTTATATAGAGAATGTTATCTTTTCGGATTTAATACCCAAGTATGAAAGACAGCAATATAAAGAAAAATTCAGTGCGTGCATGGCTTCTTGCCGCACGTCCCAAGACCCTTGCCGGGGCTGCGGTGCCGGTGATGATAGGACTCTCGCTTGCATATACCGACCTGCGTTCTGCCGGTACGTTCGATTGGCTGCCTGCCTTGCTGTGTGTGCTTTTTGCTTTTGTTATGCAGATTGATGCCAATTTCATTAACGACTACTTTGATTTCGTGCGTGGTAATGATGACGAGACACGGCTCGGACCTAAGCGGGCATGCTCGCAGGGGTGGATAAGCGGTGGTGCAATGAGGGTCGCAATAGCCGTGACAACGGCCTTGGCATGCCTCACAGGACTCCCTTTGATATTCTTCGGAGGACTTGAGATGATACTCATCGGCATATTATGCGTTGTTTTCTGCTTTCTCTACACCACTCATTTGAGTTATGTCGGAATGGGAGATGTGCTGGTGGTGGTGTTCTTTGGTTTCGTTCCGGTTTGTATTCCTTATTATATTGAGACTCATACGCTGACTGTTCAGGCTGCAATGGCATCGCTTGCGTGCGGTCTTGTGATAGACACGTTGCTCGTGGTGAACAATTATCGTGACATTGAGAACGACCGGCGTGCAGGCAAGATGACCATCTGTGTGCGTATGGGAGCCGCCAAGAGTAGGACTTTTTATCTGTTTCTCGGTTTCATCGCATTCCTGATTGGGGGATTTTATATCGTCGGAGGTTATTTGCTTGCCGCCATCGTGCCACTACCTTACCTGCTTTTGCATTACTTTACATACAGTAACATGGTGAAGATAGGGTCGGGGAAGGCTCTTAACTCGGTTCTCGGAGAAACGGCTCGCAATATGTTCGTTTATGGAATGCTTGTTTCGTTGGGTATTCTTCTTTCTTAATTGAAGAAATTCCACGATACACCGAATCGCAATACACGTTCGTTGAGCGGATAGTGTGGTGTGAAGAAGTAGTTGCGGTTTCCCGAACCGGCATTCACATGGCTCATCATCACGAAAAATCTTGTATGCTTCAAGTGCATGTTGGCATAGATATTGACTATCGGATAGTTACCTATCTGCACTCGCTGATTGCCTGTTTCTTGAATCGTGAACTGACCCAGTGAGGGTGAATAGTCGGGAGCATAATACTTTGTGAAGTATCTTATGTCGGCTCCGAGGTCGCAACGCAGAACGCGGGCAATCATGAAATTCAGATAGAGATTTGTATATACGTTCAGCGCGGGCACCGGAATCACGTCCTTGTTGCTTGACTTCTGATAGGTGAGCACTGTCTCCCAGTTGAGAGGACCGATGTTGAAGTCTTGCGATAGTTGTGCAGTGAGCAGGCTGATGTTCCCTGCATGTTGTCTCACCGTAATGTTGTTGCCCGTGCGCAGATACTTGTCGGTGATGGTGTATTGCTGTCCGAAATAGGTATGGTTCTTCAATGTCTCGGCTGCAATGCGCAACATGGTGCGTTTTTTTTTTAGAGTGAAGCGTCCCTCGATGCGTGTTCTTATTTCTTTAGACATATCATCGTTGTCCCAACGGTGATGTCTGGAATGGTAGTGACGGTAGTAGAATGTCGGGTTGAGTCTGTGTATGTATGCGTTAGCAGCCAAACCGACAGTGTCGCCGAGGAAAGCGAAGTTTATATCGGCGGTGGCATTGAGTTTAAGTTGCCCCGCATCCTCGCCCACGAGCCATGTCTCTGCCGTCACATCGTAATGGAATGTCTGTCCCGAAGTCTTGTTCAACTGTCCTCCGATGCTTAATGTGTGCTCGTTATAGGCTGTTGTACCTCCGGTGTTATCCGGCAAAACGAAATGGCGAAGGTCTGATGTGGCGAATACTTTCAGTCCTGCTTTTGCCCATTTGTTGAACCCTTCGAGTAGTGCTATTGCGAAAGTATTCTTCAGTTCGTAGTGATTTGTTTTGTCGTATATCGAATCACCATTGGCGAATAAACCTTTGTAATAATCGTTAGCATAATAGTTTTCCGGCGTTTCGTATGCTTGGAATATGCGTCTGTAATTATCCAGTTTCAAGGTATGTATGAAACCGGTCACAGGTACATACTCATTCTTCATCCACTCCGTGCCCTCTTTCGCTTTTGACTCGGCAGCAATCAGACTGTCAGCCATTTCCTTTCCTGTTATGGTGATGCGTCCCGAGTCGGCGACCGTCATGCTGTCTGTAGGCTGGTTGCCTGCAATCTTTGCGTCGTCCGGTCTCCCTGCGAATGTTTCTTTTTTGTCGTAGGCATCCTCGTCGAAGTCGCGTCCGTCTCGCTTTGCCTTTCTCTTTTCCTCTTCTTTGGCTTTCTCTGCCTCGTTTTCTTTCTTTGAAGCGATAGCAAATTTCTTCGCTTCTATTTCCTCTTTGGTCATGGGCACCTTACGGTTGAAGCCGATGTTGTAGCGGTGGGAGAGGAAAACGTGCTGGTTGTCGTTGCGATTCCAGTTTTTGGAGAGTACCGTAGGAATCTCGTTAGTACTGAAATTGTCATCGAATATCTCCGGATGTGTGATGTATCTGTCGTCTGTGATACCTCCGTTTTCCGTTACTTTCTCGTGGTTTGTCGATAAGAGAATATGTGCTTGGTATTGTTCTCCGAGATATGATCCGTACATTGAGTAGTTGAAATGGCTCGCACTTTGGTTCTGATAATATCCTCTGCCGTAAAGATAGTCGAACTTGAAGCCCACTCCGAGTTTTTTTCCCGCGTTCACTGCAAACAAAATCTTCAGGTGTTCCTCGCCATCGGTACGGTCGCCAGCCGTGTTGAACGACACGTTTGTTATCGGAGAAAGAGTGCTTGTGAAGTGGAACTGCGATGGACGTATGAAGAAATAGTCGTATGGCTGCATGAATATGAACTGCTCTTGTTCGTTGCGGTCGGCAAAGATACGATTCTGTCGTGGTGCTCCGAGGTTGCCAAGACTGTTGTATTCGCCACGCAGTCCGGTATTGAAAATGGAGTTCATATACATGTGCGGCATCGTGTCGGGCAGCGACATCAGTCTGTCGCCGAAACGTTCATCGATAGTCCACACCTTCAGTCCTTTCGGAATTTCCTTGTGTTTGGTGCCGAGCGAGTCGCTCTTGTTCTTCCTTTTTGCCGGTGTCATTATCTCCCCGTCTTCGTTTATTGACGAGAAATCTATTTGTGCCATGACAGTTGTTGTCATGACCATGAGCATTGAGATAAGAAAAAGAGTTCTCTTCATTTATTTCATCACGCGGAAAATACATTCAACAAACTTCAGAACCATAGAGCCAAGCACGATATAGGTTCCCGTATCACGGTCGCCGAAGAAATAGATACACATACCTACAATGGCTCCGAGAATGAAAAACGTGTTCAGCCAGTTGCGCAGTACGAAATATCTGTTAGGGTCTTTCTCCTTGCGATGTATGCGGTGGTCGGGGCGTTGTGCCAGTCCCTCCTGTTCGTTGTTTGTTATATCTTCGTAATTATCCATGTCTGTTTTATTTTTAAATATTATTGCTCCGGCATTATATTTCCCGACAAAGGTAACAAATAATGTCGGTTATCTGTCCTTTTGATTGTTTTTTTACGTATTTTTTGTAATATCATTCATCGCTCAACCCTCAACTCTCAACGCTCAACCTTCACCGCTCAGCATCCCTCTCAGCCTTATTATCTCATCGCGATACTGCGCAGCCTGTAAGAAATCGAGTTCCTTTGCTGCCTTTTTCATCAATGAAGTAGTGTTTTCGATGCTCTTCTCTATCTGTTCTCGACTCATCTTCTGCATTATCGGGTCGGCAACCATGTCCATTCCGTCCATCTCTATGTATGGCTTATATGCCTTTTCCTTTACAGGTTTGATTACTTCTTCGCCACCATTTCTCACGAGTGAGTTTCTGTCCACAGACTTTACTATCTGCCTTGGTGTAATGCCATGCTCTTCGTTGTATTTCAACTGCTTTGTTCGACGGCGCAGTGTTTCGTCGATAGTCTGCTGCATGCTTCGCGTTATGGTGTCGGCATACATTATCACCTTACCGTTAACGTTGCGTGCCGCGCGTCCGGCAGTCTGTGTCAACGAACGGTGAGAGCGTAGAAAACCCTCCTTATCTGCATCGAGAATGGCAACGAGTGACACCTCCGGAAGGTCGAGTCCCTCGCGCAGCAGGTTCACTCCCACCAGCACATCGAACACACCCTGTCGCAGGTCGGTCATTATCTTCACGCGGTCGAGTGTCGCCACGTCACTGTGTATGTAGTTCGCCCGCACGCCATTGTTGAGCAAATACTCTGTAAGTTCTTCCGCCATGCGTTTCGTAAGGGTAGTGACAAGCACGCGTTCGTTGCGTTCGCTGCGTTCCACAATTTCGTTCAGCAGGTCGTCAATCTGGTTCTCGCTCGGTCTCACTTCAATCTCCGGGTCGAGCAGTCCGGTGGGACGTATCACCTGTTCCACAACGACACCCTCTGCCTCATTCAGTTCATAGTCTGCCGGTGTGGCAGAAACGTAAATCACTTGTTTTGCCATTTTCTGAAACTCCTCAAATTTTAGAGGGCGGTTATCGAATGCTGCCGGCAGGCGGAAGCCATATTCCACGAGGTTGGTCTTTCGTGCGCGGTCGCCTCCATACATGGCACTTATCTGCGGAACACTGACATGGCTCTCGTCAATCACGAGCAGATAGTTTTCCGGAAAGAAGTCGAACAGGCAATAAGGGCGTTCCCCTGCCTGTCTGCCATCGAAGTAACGGCTGTAGTTTTCTATGCCGGAGCAATGGCCGAGTTCCTTTATCATCTCCATGTCATACTCCACACGCTCCTTTATTCGCTGTGCTTTCAGCGAGTCGCCGAGTTCTGTGAAAAACTCTATCCGTTCCATGAGATCGTCCTGTATCATGCGTATTGCCGATGCGGTCTGCTCTTTGGACGTTACGAAAAGATTGGCGGGATAAATCTGGTATTCGTCGAATCGCGCCATACTGTGATAGGTCACAGAGTCGAGTTCCTCAATGCTGTCAATCTCATCGTCCCACCACGATACGCGCAGCACATTGTCACTGTAAGCCATGAACACGTCCACCGTGTCACCCTTCACCCTGAAGTTTCCGCGTTTCAGTTCTATATCGTTCCTCACGTATAGTGCATTCACCAGTTGCCGGAGGAAAATGTTGCGGTCGAGCCGCTGTCCTTTCATTATCGTTATGACGCTGTTTGCCATTGCAACAGGTCCTCCCATACCGTATATGCACGACACCGACGATACCACGACAACGTCTTTTCTGCCGGAAAGCAGCGATGATACGGCAGAAAGGCGCAGGCGGTCAATCTCCTCGTTTATGGCAAGGTCTTTCTCGATATATGTATCGGTGTGTGGCAGATAAGCCTCCGGTTGGTAATAGTCGTAGTAACTGACATAATATTCCACAGCATTCTCCGGGAAGAAGTTCTTCATCTCTTGGTACAACTGTGCCGCCAACGTCTTGTTATGGCTCAGTATCAGCGTAGGTCGCTGCACTTTTGCTATGACATTCGCCACGGTAAACGTCTTGCCCGACCCTGTAACGCCGAGCAACACTTGTGCCTTCTCTCCGCGTTCCACTCCCGCGGCCAACTGGTTTATAGCCTCCGGTTGGTCGCCTGTCGGCTCATATTGCGATGTCAGTTTGAAATCCATATTGCAAAATTACTCATAATTCTCCATTATAGCAAATCTTTCACTCCGTAATTTCTAATGTTATGCCGACCAAATTCGCCTGTTTTGGTAAGCAATTTGGGCGAAACTGCAAACCAATTTCGCCCAAATTACTTTGCAAATTCGCCCGTTTTACTCTCTTACTTACAGAATAACGGCAAGAAAAGAAAGGCTAAACACACTCTATCTACAATCACTTGTTCATGCCTCCGATGTTGTTAATCGTCTCGCTCTGTGACTTTTGCTGTATATAGTCGTTCTGTATTTTCGATTGACGTTGATTCATCTGCTGTCCGTTATTCTTACCGAATGTGTAAGAAACATTGAGTGATATGTTTCTGATAGGTATATGTATGTTCTGTGTTCTCTCGAAGTCATGACCTTTACTGTATGTGTCCATTTTTATGATGCCACCTTTCGCGAGACCTGTCGCAGCCTGTATGCCTATGTTCAGTTTGTCTTTCAGGAACGCCTTTGAGATATTTGCCGATACGATGTTATATCCGGTAGTCCATCCCTGTATGGTATGGGTCTTTGATGAGTTTATGAGATAAACGCCCAACTGCACATTCCACGGCAGTGTTTGCTGAATACCGGTCATGCCGTTGAAGTGCCAGCCCCTGTTGCTCATTGCCATTTCGTTGCTTTGCATATCGGTATAATTGACACCACCGTTAAAGAAAAGTCTTGTGTTCTTTGCCATGAGCCAGTTGGCATATATGTTAAGTCCAACTTGTTTGCGCTGCATGATATTGCCATAGGTGGTGTGCAGAATATTATCGCGATAGAAACGGTATTCTCCTATTCCGTTGCCGGTATAGTTGTAGTGCAATGTGGCATTCATCATGAATCGTGATGAGAAAGTGTTTAACACCAATGAGATGTTGTGCGACTTTTCTATGTCGAGTTCGCTGTTTCCATAGGTTACGGAATATGGGTCGGGGTGATTCACGTATGGGTTAAGATAGGTTATACCCGGTCGCGAAATGCGCATGCTGTAAGTCAGTCCGATATTGCTTGTGGGTGTGGGTGAGTAGGAGAGTGATGCCGTCGGCACGATACTGCCATAGTTTATTGAGAAATTTTTGCCGTTACCCAATTTAAACTCCACGTCTTGCCATGTCTTCTCGTAGCGTAATCCGGCTTTCGTTCCGATTTTTTTCCATTTCCCGTTATACTCCGTATATCCCGCCAATACTCGGTTTTTGTAGGAATATTCCATGCTCAATTCCTTGTTATAGATGTTGTTGAGATAGTATTTCGAGTCTGATGTGGCGTTGTGCAATTGTATTTTCGCTCCGAGGTCGAGGTTGTGTCCGGTTGCAAGAGGCATTGAATAGTCTGCTTGGAAAATATGTTCCATTGTCTTGTTCCTACCATCGGAATAGCGGTCGGTGAGGTCTATGAATGTCGTAGAGGCTTCATGGAAATCGTTATACAACTTATTTTTTATCGGACTATTTGTTATCTGGTATGTCAGCGTAATTGACCGGGTTTTCTCTGCGTTGAAAAAGTGGCGGTAATCAATGCTTCCGGTAAGAGAAGTGTATCGGTTTACCATTTCCATGTCGTAAGAATAGGCGAATTTGTTGCCATATTTAGCACCGGACATGATTGTAGATGGTTGGCCATGATTCTTCATTGTGTAATCGGTCATGCCGAATGTTGCGCTGAGAGAACTCATCGGGTTGATTTCGTAACCCATACTTACGTTTGCCATTGTGAACGGAACGCGCGTTTTTGAGTTTGATATGCTTGAGATTATGCCTGCATTGCTTTTCTGCTCAGTCATGACTTCAGTTTCCATTGGGAAAGACTGGCTGTAGAAAACGTTTGTGTTGAACGAGAACTTGCCGGTCTGACCGCTGAGGAAAACCGCTGCCATCGCGTTTTTTATGCCCACCCCGGCACTCACCGTTCCCATTATTCCGTCCATGCTCTGTGCTGCCTGCGAACCGATTTTGTTCGTTACGATGTTGAGAACACCGCCCACTCCTTCCGCGTCATATTTCGCTCCGGGGTTGGTTATCACTTCTATGTTCTTCACTGCTACGGCCGGCATACTTTTGAACACCATTGATGGGTTGGAAGAGAACATCACGTTGGGCTTGCCATCGACAAGAACTTTGAAAGAGGAAGAGCCGTTGACAGTGATGTTGTCCTGTCCGTCAACGTTCACCATAGGCACTTTGCGCAGCATGTCGAGCACCGTTGCAGTCTTAGAGTCGGCATCTTCGGCAACGTTGTATATCATTCTGTCAACCTCCATTTTTACCAAAGGCTTCTGTGCAACTATTTCAACACCTTGCAGGGCGTGTGTCGATTCTTTTATGTATAGTGTTCCGAGATTAGTTGTGGTGTGATTTCCTAACTCCACATTAATCTGTAGGTCTTCCTTTCCAACGCTACTGAAAACAAACTTGTATATTCCTTTGCCCGTAATCTGATGGCAGAACGAACCGTCATCTTTCGTGAGGAACATTGCAATGGCGGAACTTGCATCGCCTTTATCGTAAACCCTTACCGTGGCGTATGCCTCCGGTTCGTTGAGCGTAGAGTCTTTAAGCAATCCCGTTACTATTGTTGTCTGTGCGTTTATTGATAATGTAATTATTGACAATACCGTTAAAATACAAATTCTTAATTTATTCATTGTCTTTAAATAATAATTTTAATTATGCAAAGATAATAATATTCCTGTAAACCGCAAACGATTATTCCCCCTTTTTATTCATATTCTGATTTTACACAAAGCCACATTTTAGACAAAAAAGGTGTATCTTTATGTCCCCAAAATCTGTCTTAGTGTTTAAAATCTTTGTGTCTTTTAACGAAAAAAAGCATTGTGTGCTTTGCAGTTAATAGAAATATGTGTAATTTTGCACCTAAATTTCCAAATAATGAAGAAGACCATTCTCTCGGCTTTAGTTGCAGTCTTGTTGCTCAGCGGTTGTGCTGCCGAATTCAATAAAGTTTATAAGTCAAGCAATGTAGATTACAAGTACGAATATGCGAAGGAATGTTTCGCGATGGGTAAATATATCCGTGCCGTAACACTTCTACAAGAACTTGTCACTATTGAGAAGGGAACGGACAATGGTGAGGAGTGTCTCTATATGCTGGCGATGGCAGAGTATATGTCGAAAGACTATCAGACGGCTGCGGAATACTTCAAAAAGTATTTTGAAGCCTATCCGAGAGGAGTGTATGCGGAAATGGCAGCATTCTATATCGGTGAGAGTCTGTATATGAGTACGCCCGAACCTCGCCTTGACCAAACCCCGACTTATACGGCGATAACGGCATATCAGGAATACCTCGACCTCTTCCCGAATGCCGCAAGGAGAGAAGAAGCACAGCGCAAGTTGATGGAACTGCAAGACAAGTTGGTGCAGAAAGAACTTGCCGCGTCGCAACTTTACTATAATCTCGGCCCTTATTTCGGCAACTGTCTTAGTGGAGGAAGCAACTATGAGGCGTGTGTTATAACGGCAGAGAACGCTTTGAAGGACTATCCTTTCTGTCAAGAGCGTGAGAAATTTGCAACACTGATAATGAAAAGTAAGTTCGAACTCGCAGAGCGAAGTGTTGATGCGAAGAAACTTGATAGATTCCGCGATGCAGAAGACGAGTGCTATGGATTCATCAATGAATATCCCGACTCAAAGGAACGTGCCACTGCGGAGAAATATATAGAGATATGTAAGAAATTCACCGGCACAGGAGAGAGTAAAGTTGAGGTTGAGTAACGACTGCACTTTTCGCGCCTCTTTTATTTTAAAAGAATATATTTTCTCGAACTTTTTGAATAATGAACGGAACGGGGACGGGTAATGAAAAATGAAATAATAATAAAATTAAGATAAAGAAATGGATTACAAAAAGTCAAAAGCACCGGTAAACACTGTCACACGTAACATTATGGATCTTTGTGATAACACAGATAACATATATGAGAGTGTGGCAATAATTTCGAAAAGGGCAAATCAAATCTCCGCAGAGATAAAGCAAGATCTGAGCAAGAAGTTGGCAGAGTTTGCTTCATACAATGATAGTCTGGAGGAAGTGTTCGAGAATCGTGAGCAGATAGAAATCTCACGCTATTATGAAAAACTTCCTAAATCTACTTTGCTTGCGACACAGGAGTTTGTTGATGGTAATGTTGTATGGCGCGACCTGAACAAGGATGCGCAAAATCAAGACGATAATGCTCCAGCGTAAACAGACCATATTCCTATTGCTGGCATTCGTCCTCACCATCGTATGTCTTTGTATGCCGGTTGGAATGTACTTGCCGGCGAGTATGGAAGCATCATCTGTGATGTTCAACCTATGGGTGAAACTGTCTGACGGAACGTATAATTTTTCGGTATGGCCTATGTTTGTGGTGCTACTGTTTTCCGGTGCGTTGACTGTGACGACAATATTCGCATATAAGAATCGCGTATTTCAGAGTCGTTTGTGTCTGATGTCAATGCTCCTTATGTTTGCGTGGTATCCCGCATATGTGGTGTACGGTTTTGCCGTTCCGCTTGTAGAAAATGCTACGTTCATTCCTTCTCTTGTGGCAGCATTGCCATTTATCAACGTGGTTCTTCTGATTTTTGCTCGCCGTAGTATTCTCGCTGATGAGGCTATGGTGCGTGCAGCAGACAGGATAAGATGATTTCCAGGTAAGATAAGGAGAAAAAGGCAATAATATAGAAACAGAAAAGAAAGGTGAGAACACTTTTGTCTTGATGACAAATAGAGGTGTTCTCACCTTTCTTTTCTGTTTCTTTATATTATTTATAAGTAGGTTTTGATTATATTCCCAGACCTTTAGCAGCCTTGCCGAGAGCCTCTTTCGCTTTCTTATCGGCCTCCTTCTTTGCCTTGTCTGTGGCCTCTTCGGTCTTTTTCTCTACCGAGTTTGCTGCGTCTTTAATTCTTTCTTTGGCATCTTTAATTCCCTCTTTAGTGTCTTTCAATGCCTCTGTGCTTGCGCCTAAAGCCTCAACAGGAATACCATTTACTGCTTCAATCATTTTGTTCAAGGTTTCGTTATCACCGATTACGCTATTAACTTTTTCCGAATTGTTGATAAGGAAGTCCTGTGCCTGTATAAGCAAATTCTTTGCTTCTTCAAGTTTTCCTTCTTCTTGCAGAGTTTTTATTTTCTCGTTGATTGTCTTAAGAACATTCAGCATGCCTTCTGCATCCTTTGCTTCGAGTTTGGATTGCAGTTCTGTTGTTACGTCTTCTTTTGCATTTTCAACTGTGGGAGTGTTGATCGAGTCTGCAACATTGGCCTCACCCTTGTTTGTGTTTGATGTGCAACTTGCGAATGAAATTGCGGCAGCAGCAACTGCCATAAACAATACTTTCTTCATAATGATTCTCGTTTTATAGTATTTAAAATATTAAACCGATTGCAAATGTAGATAAAAATAATGTTTGTCGTGCGTTTTGTTTAGAACGTTTAACATAAAAGTGCAATTGCAATGGGCAAGCGCAATTGTTTTACTTTGGGAATTATAAAACAGAAACGAGTAGGGAAGACACCTTTCTTTGTAATAAAGAGCGAGGTGTTGTCACTACTCGTTTCTGTTTATTCACTCTGTGAGAGTGATAGTTTCGTTAGAACTTTGCCATTTTTATTGCAACAACAGCACATTCATTTCCTTTGTTTCCAAGTCTGCCTCCTGCGCGGTCTTGAGCCTGCCGGAGGTCATTGGTAGTAAGAAGTCCGTAGATTACCGGTATCTGACTTGTTGCATTAAGTTGTGCTATGCCTTGTGTTACACCTTGACAGATGTAGTCGAAATGCGGTGTCTCTCCACGAATAACGCTTCCGAGAATAATAATTGCATCGTAACCATCGTTCAGTGTCATTTGATGAGCACCATATACGAGTTCGAAACTACCTGGCACTGTCTTTATATGGATGTTCTCCGGCAATGCTCCATGCTTTTCCAATGTGCCTACTGCGCCGTCAAGCAGTGCCCTCGTTATCTCCGGATTCCATTCCGAAACCACGATACCGAAACACATGTTCGATGCATCGGGCACTTTGTTCGGGTCGTAGTTTGAGAGGTTGTGAAGTGCTGTTGCCATATTATTTCACTGATGCACGCTCGATGTACTTGTCAATTTCCTGATAAGTCATTGAGTTTACATACTTCTTCTTTATGTCTTGATAAATCTTCAACGCCTCATCTTTCTTGCCTTGCTGGGTAAGAATGTCTGCAGCATAGAGCAGGAACTGCGGTGAGAGAGAGTTGTTTACTCCGTCCTCAGCACGACTGTCTGCCATGTCGGCAGCCTTTTTGTAAGTATCGACAGCCTTATCCAACTGGTTGGTGTTGGCGTATGCTGCTGCCAAAGCGTTCACTGCGGCAGGTGAAACGAGTGCATCGCCGGCTGTAGAATATGCCTCGAAACTCTTCAAAGCCTCATTCCATTTCTTCTGTTGAGCATAGCATATTCCGGCATATAGGTTTGCAAGGTTTCCGGCGTCAGTGTTACTGTACTCGTCTGCAATCTTCAAGAACCCTGCGAAAGATGCCTTATCGCCGTTGAGAGCCTTGTCGTACTGCTCTGCATCGAGATACTGCTGACCCTTTGCAAGTTCAGTGCTTGCTTTCTGAGAACGTGGTTCAAGATAGAAATTCTTGAAAAGGAAGAAACCTAACACAACCACTAATATGGCTGCGATAGCGATAAGAATAGGCTTGCGATACTGAATGAACAATGCCTCTTTCTTGTTGAGAGCGTCATCTGTTTCAACGCTCTTCATAACATCTTTTTTTGCCATTATAATTTTGTTTTGTTTAATCGAACATAATTCGGGTTGCAAATTTAGTGATTTTATCTAACATACTGAAACTTTTATTGTTTTTTTTTCCCTATCTCCGAAATTATTCCGAAATTTGCAAGCATAATTATACGCTGATGATAATAAAGAAACTCTCGATATTAAATTATAAGAACATTGCCGAGGCAGAATTGGAGTTGTCGCCGAAGTTGAATTGCCTTGTCGGTAACAACGGTGAAGGCAAGACTAATCTGCTTGATGCTTTGTATTACTTGTCGTTCTGCCGTAGTGCAAATACCAATATAGACTCGCAAATAATACGTCACGAAGAGAATTTCTTCATGCTTCAAGGCACATACGAGAGTGAGAATGGCGATGAAGAACTGGTATATTGCGGAATGAAACGTGGCACGAAAAAGCATTTCAAACGCAATAAGAAAGAGTACCGGAAATTGTCTGAACATATCGGACTGTTGCCTTTGATTATGGTTTCGCCGTCTGATGCAGTGCTGATAGAGGGTGGGAGCGAGGAAAGACGCAAACTTATGGACGTTGTTGTGGCACAATACGACCGCACTTATCTTGACTCACTCAACCGTTATAACAAGGCTTTGATGCAACGTAATTCGCTATTGAAACTCGAAACGGAGCCTGACGGTTCGTTGCTTGATATTTGGGAGGAACAAATGGCGCATGAAGGTGAGTTGCTGTATGGTAAAAGGCGTGATTTCATAGAGTCGCTTTCGCCACTTTTTCAAGAGATTTATCAGCGTATATCCGGGGATAAAGAAAAAGTGAGTTTGTGTTATGTGTCTCATTGTCAGCGTGGCCCGTTGCTCGATGTGATACGTTGCGACCGTGCCAAAGATCGCATAATGGGCTATTCGTTGCATGGCGTTCATCGTGACGACCTTGAGATGATGCTTGGCGATTATCCGATGAAGCGAGAGGGAAGTCAGGGACAGAACAAGACTTTTGTCACCGCTCTGAAACTTGCGCAGTTGTTGTTTTTGAAGAGCAAGGTGGGAACTGCACCTTTGCTTTTGCTCGATGATATATTCGATAAACTTGATGCTAATCGTGTGGAGCAGATAATAAGGCTTGTCGGAACTGAGGATTTCGGTCAGATTTTCATAACCGATACCAATCGTGAGCACATAGACAAAATTCTCGAAGGCAGCGGAGCAGACTATTGTTTGTTTGAGGTGAGGGAAGGGAATATTTGTTGTTGAGAGTTGGTTGTTGACAATGTGCTGTTTGTTTTATTTAATTCTTTAATGGCAGATTATGTTTAGACGAGAAGTGTTGGCCTTATCTGAGGTGTTGAACAAGACCTTGCGGCAGAACGGTTTGGAAACGCCGATGCTGCAAAACCGTCTCATTGAGTCTTGGGAAACGGTGGTAGGGCATAACGTCTCGCGATATACCTCGGAGAAATATATCCGCAGTCAAGTGTTGTTTGTAAAGATAACAAACCCTGCATTGCGAGCCGATCTTAACATGATGCGTACACAACTCGTTTCGCGACTCAACCAAAGTGTGGGTTCGCGACTTATCATAGACATACGCATATATTGATTTCCGGGGATAGGTGAACGGTTTTTCTGTTTGCTGATGCCTATATTATTTCGTCCATCTTTATGTCGTTCTCGTCGGCAGGGATGCCAGGAAGATGTTGAAAATCGAAACAAACGCCTATTTTATAAGCATTTACGAGTTTCGGCAACATACGGTCGTAGTACCCTTTACCTCTTCCCAAGCGATTGTTCTGACTATCAAAAGCCATGCCCGGAATAACGGCAAGGTCTATATCTTCATAATTTTCAAACAGTTCGCCGGATGGTTCCATGATATTGAAAAAACCGTCTTGCAAGTCTTGCGGCCCTGTATATCGCCGCAGTTCCATTTCCGTTTCGCTGATTACTTTGGGCAACAGCACCGTCTTTCCTTGCTTCAGAACGGTGTCAACGATATCGTGCGTATTCACTTCGTCATCGAGCGAGTAGTACATCAGCACCGTTTTTGCCTCTTTCATCTTAGGACTTGCCATCAGTCTGTTGATGACAGAAAGCGACAGTTCTGCCAATTGTTGCTGGCTGAACTGTCGCTTTTGCATTCTAATGAATTTCCTTAAATCTTTCTTTTCCATCTTTAGCACCTCGCTATGATGTTCATGTTTTGATTGATATTTATCGGGTCGCCGTACATTTTTGTATATGCAACCTTCTGCTTGTTGCTTGTAGTTTTCTTTGGTGCAGGCTTTTTGGGGAATGCTTCGCCATTACCGAATACCTCAAGTGCTTTCTTTATCACCGGATCATCTTGATTAAGGTATTGTATCCAAGCCTGTTCGTTCAGTATGTTATATATGATGCGGCTGTTTATGTAACGATCGAGTAGTTTATAACTCTTGTTTATCATGAGATTGCGTCGCTGCAATCCATGGTTTGAACCATAGTTGGCAAACTGCTCCACGAGGTTCTGTTTTTGCAGATAGTCAGACAACTGCATCATCTCTTTGAAGTTGTTCAGTTTCAGACGGTTGTCATCTGTGTATGTGAAAGCAAACTGAAGTATCAGTCCACTTATCGCTGCTTCCTTGTAATAAGACGTGATACCGAGCGTATCTTCCGGCACAAAGATGTCCGGAGTGATGCCACCACCGCCATATACGAGGCGGCCGATGCGTGTCTTATACGGAGTTCCCATATGCTTTATACTGTCTTGCGAGAAAAATTCGCCGTGCTCATAGCGGTGTATCAAATCTTGTTCGTAACCTGCTCCGTCGCCAATGCTGTAAGGTTTTTGAATACATCTTCCCGAAGGAGTGTAGTAACGTGCTATTGTCAGACGAATCATCGAACCGTCATTGAACGGAATCTGTTGCTGGACAAGTCCCTTTCCGAACGACCGTCTGCCGATTATGGTACCACGGTCGTTGTCCTGTATGGCACCTGCAAGGATTTCAGAAGCCGAAGCCGACGACTCGTTTATCAGTACCACCAACGGCATTTTCTGGAATGCTCCACGCCCGTCGCTCTTATAGTCCTGTCGTGGTGACTTGCGTCCTTCGGTGTAAACGATGAGTTGGTTGGCCGGAAGGAACTCCTGTGCCATAAGCACTGCCGATTTCAGAAGCCCTCCGGTATTGTCGCGAAGGTCGAGAATGATGTTTGAGATGCCCTCACTCGTGAGTTTTGCCAGCGCAATGGTCATCTCGTCGTAGGTGTGTTCGCCGAAGTTCTTCACCTTTATATATCCCGTCTTGTCGTTGATCATATATGCAGCGGTGATACTCTTCATCGGTATTTCACCTCGAGTGATGGTGAAGTACTTTGTTTTTTTGTCGCCATACCTCTTCACACCGATTTTCACCTTTGTGTCTTTCTTTCCTTTCAGGCGTTTCATTGCCTCCTCGTTGTTCACCGCCTTGCCCACGAAAGGTTTGTCGTCAACGCTTATTATCTTGTCGCCGGCAATCACTCCGGCTTTCTCAGCCGGTCCATTGGCAATCACTCCCTGCACATGAAGCGTATCATTGCGAATCACGAACTCTATTCCCACTCCGAAGAATGACCCTTTGAGGTCGTCTGTAGCCATCTGTACCTCTTTCGCACTTATATATACGGAGTGCGGGTCGAGTTCTGCAAGTATCTGTGGCATGGCCTTTTCTACGAGCGAATCGATGTTCACCTTGTCCACATATTGGTCGTCGATAATGTGCAGCAGGTTATTGATTCGGTTACCACCGTTGTTCACGATGTTCAATCTGTTGCCCGAAAACCTGTTGGCGAAGAATGTACCGATCAATATTCCCGCCATTACGCACACCGCCATCAGCAGAGGCATGTATCGGTTATTCTTGTTTTGCTTCATATTCTTACAATGAATTATTTTCCATATTTTCCAAATCGAGCAGCACCACCTCTATTCCGGCGCGCTTCAATAGATTTATTCCGTCTTCCAGTCGATATTTCTCGCCATACACCACGCGCTTTATGCCAGCCTGTATTATCAGTTTCGAACATTCTATACACGGCGATGCTGTCACGTAGAGCGTAGAGCCGTCGCTATTGTTTGAACTCCTTGCCAGTTTCGTTATGGCATTAGCCTCGGCGTGCAGCACGTATGGCTTTGTGACATTGTTGTCGTCTTCGCACACATTCTCAAATCCGCTTGGCGTTCCATTGTATCCATCGCTGATTATCATCTTCTCCTTTACCACGAGTGCACCAACCTTACGCCGTTGGCAGTAACTGTTCTCTGCCCATATACGAGCCATTCTCAGGTAGCGCGTGTCAAGTCTTTTCTGTTTCTCGTCCATAGCGGTATTCCAATGTTCTCCGACTTATTATTTCTTCTTTTTCCTCACTTTTATACCATTCCGTTTGAGAAGTGCGTCGATTGTTGGCTCTCCTCCGCGGAAACGTTTGTATAAAGTCATAGGGTGTTCGGTGCCTCCGCGCGACAATATGTTATCACGGAAACTCTGTGCCGTTTGCCTATCGAATATTCCGTTCTTTTTGAACACACTGAAAGCGTCTGCATCCAGCACCTCGGCCCATTTGTAACTATAATACCCTGCGGCATATCCGCCGGCCATGATGTGCGAGAACTGAACCGTCATACATGTATTATGCTTATGTCGTTTTTTTGTAACGATAGCCTTTTCCCATGCCTTTCGTTCAAATTTCAGTATGTCTTCGTCAAACTCATCGTGCTTGGTATAATAGGCCATGTCGAGCAGTCCCAGACTCACTTGTCTCATACATGCCATTGCCGACATGAAATTCCGACTCTTCACGATGCGTGCTATCAGTTCCTCCGGTATCGCTTCGCCGGTCTCGTAGTGATAGGCAAAGGTGCGCAAGAACTCTTTTTCAACAGAGAAATTCTCCATAAACTGTGACGGCAGTTCAACGAAATCCCACAGCACGTTGGTACCTGATAGGCTTCCGAACCTGCTGTTGGCAAATATTCCGTGCAGTGAATGTCCGAACTCGTGCAAGAAAGTCTCCACTTCGGCAAGCGTGAGCAGTGCAGGTTTCTCTTCTGTGGGTTTGGTAAGGTTCATCACCACGCTCACGTGTGGCCTTATATTTTCGCCTTTTCTGTCGATATATTGCCCTTGGTATTCCGTCATCCATGCCCCGCTCTGTTTTCCTTTACGCGGATGGAAATCGGCATAGAACACCGCGAGATATTTCCCATCGTTGTCAAACACTTCGTAGGCTTTCACGTCGGGGTGATATACCGTTATTTCATTGTTCTCCTTGAACGTTATTCCATATAACCTGTTGGCAAGTCCGAATACGCCGTCTATAACCTTCGACAACTCGAAATAAGGTCTCAGCATTTCACTGTCAAGGTTATACTTCTTCATCTGTAACTTGTGCGAATAGAATCCGGTGTCCCAAGGCATCAACTCGAAACTGCTCCCCTCGGTGCGCTTTGCAATCCTCTCCACTTCTTCCAACTCCTTCTCAGCGGTAGGTTTATATGCATCGATGAGTTGGTTTAGCAGTCGGTAAACATTCCGTGTATTGCCCGCCATGCGTCTTTTCAGCACATAGTCGGCGTATGTCTTGTAGCCAAGCAACTGCGCCACTTCTCTGCGCAGGTTCACAAGGCGTTTACAGATGTCAAGGTTGTTTTCGCTATTGTCGTGTATGCAGACCGAATTTCGTTCCATATACAGTTTCTCGCGCAGTTCACGCCGTGTGCTATATGTCATGAACGGTCCGAAACTCGGATAGTCGAGTGTTATCACCCAACCTTCCATATCGCGTTCCTTTGCCGCCATTGCCGCTGCTTCGCGTGCCGTTTCGGGCAGTCCGTCAAGGTCTTTTTCGTCTGTGATATGCAGGATATAGGCCTTGTTCTCTTTTAAAAGATTCTGTGAGAATTGCAGCGATAGCATCGAAGCCTCCTCCGTAAGTTTGCGCAATCGTTCTTTTCCTGCCTCGTCAAGCAATGCTCCGGAGCGCACAAACCCCTGATAACTGTTTTCCAGGAGTTGTTTCTCTTCTACCGTAAGTTTACGGTGATGCCTATGCACATGCTTCACTCTTTCAAAAAGTTTTTTGTTGAGCATCATGTCGTTGGCATGCTTTGTCAACATCGGCTGCAACTTCTGTGCCAATGCGTCCATATCATCGTTGGTCTCGGCACTAAGCAGATTGAAGAATACCGTGCTCACTCTACCAAGCAGTCCGTAGTATTCGTCATCCTCGTCTTTGCTTATCAAGGTATTGTCGAATGTGGGCTTATCGGGGTTATTGATGATTTTGTCAAGTTGTTCGTTGTCTCGCCTTATGCCTTCAACAAACGCTTCCTCATAGTCTTCGAGTCTTATTTCGTTGAAAGGTGCGGTCTCGTGTGGGGTATTATATTTCAGGAAGAACGGATTCTGACGTTCTTTCTTCTCGATTTTATTACTCTCCATAATCCTGTTTATCTACTTTCTCTCATATCTTTCCTTTACTCTGCAAAGGTAATAAAATAATTCCTTGTTGCTGCTTAATGCCCGAATTTTTAACTAATATTTCACTCCTTCAGTTTCTCAAGCGCAGGAATATCCATTGTCGCACGGCTATGCGTCAGCAGTCCCTCATTCTCTAAAGTTTTCAGACAATTTGAAACGTTTATCCGGCTCTCTCCGAGCAGCATTCCGAGCACCTCCATTTTTATCTTCAGTCTCTTGTGTCCGGCCGGTGTCAGGCATCTTGTTTCAATGAAACCGAAAACCTTCCGGCGTATCGTTTCCGGTGTTTTGCGCCATTGCTGGCGTGAAAGCCGCTGCGTCTTTGTGCAGAGTATGTTCAGGATGTTTAGTCTGAATATCTCAAACTCGGACATAAGTCTTGTGGTGTCTTTCTTGTCTATGCTTACGATACTGCAATCTGTCGTGGTGGTGAATGTCCTTGTATATCGTTGATCCATACCGAAAATGCGTTCCGGCTGTATCATTGCCGGAGCCTTCACCGTCTCTTCGATGCTGTAACTGCCATCGTCGGCATTTTCTGTTGCGGTGAGTTCGCCTTGCAGCAGGAAGCACAGACGGTCACATCTCTCACCCTCTTGAATCACCACCTTGCCCCTGCCATGCTTTGAGAATGCCAAACGAGTATGCGCAACGACAGTTTCCATATCGTTACGACTCATTCCCTGAAACGGCGGGAGCAGTAGCAGATGGTCGTGTAGGCGCAATTCCTAAAGGTCAAGTCAGTTCGCAACTTTTCCTTCGAGCGATGGAGAGAACCACACAGCGTTTTCCCCTTTCTCTCCGGAATAAATGAGATAGGCCATAAGTTCGGGGTGTTTCTCCAGTACGCGCTTTGTCTTTTCCAAGCCGAGAACCATGAATGTCGTGGCATAGGCATCGGCCGTGGCACAGTCTTTCGCAATTACCGTGGCCGAAAGAATGTTGTGTTGTACCGGTTTTCCTGTCTTAGGGTCTATTGTATGAGCATATTTTTTGCCGTTCTTATAGTAGAATTTGCGGTAGTTCCCACTTGTCGCCATGGCCTTGTCGGTGAGGTTGAGCACCGTCTGTAGTTCTCCGTCAACGCTTATCGAGTCATCTACCGGCTTTGTTACCCCGATTTTCCAGGGCAATCTTTTCTCGCTGTTGCCGCTCGTTACGATTTCTCCACCTATTTCCACCATGAAGTTTTTCACGTCGTGACTGCGTAGCAGACGCGCCACAACATCGCTGCCATAACCTTTAGCAATGGCACTGAAGTCGAGCATGGTGCGCGCGTCGGTCTTCTTGGGTACAAGTTGATTGCCCTCGTTCACCACCTTGAACTTATCGTTGCCGATGAAAGCCAAGATACTGTCCACCTTATGCTTGTCAGGTATCTGCCGAGTCTTGAATCCGAAGCCCCAGGCATTGACCAGCGGAGCCACCGTTATGTCGAACGCTCCTTCACTCTCTTTGTTCACAGTCTGTGCCAAATTATATACCTCCATGAACATTTCGCTCAGTACAGGCTTCTCTCCGCGGTTTATTTTCGACACCGTTGAGTTCTTGTTATACATCGAAAACTCGTCGTCAACGTTTTTCAGTGCAGCCTCAATCTCGCTTTTCAGGTTCTTGTCAGACTGATATGTGATTGTGTAGAACGTGCCGAACACCTCGCCGGTGTCATGCTGATAGGGCATGGTTTGCTGTTGCCTTATTATGAGTATAGTACCAACAACAAGCAACACAAGGAAAAGAATTTGAAAAAAACGTTTCATAGTTAAATCTCCAATATTACATTAAACGTACCTCCAAAACACGAATTTCCGTCTTTGCCGTAGCCCGGAACATACCAAGAGTTGCCCAACATTCCGTTGTCATAACTGATGCGTTGGCGGTAGCGCACGCTCCAGCCGAGGTGTATCGGTCCCCATATCGTGGCATCAACACCGAACACCGCCTCTGCCCAATGGTAGTGGCACTTGATGTCTTTGCCGCCATATTCCACTGTGCCGCCCCAAACAGGGTCTGTAAGGACAGGATATTCCAAATCGTATTTCCATGATGTATATGCGTAACGCACTCCGGCATAGAGACGGTAGATGTCGTCTTTGTTTTTAAGAAGATTGAAGTCTATGCCTATTCTGCCGTAAGGTGCGCTCGTCTTGTATCTCATATTTGTGATTTCATTGGTGTGGTCGGTCTTGCCATAACCAATTTCCACAATGGGGAAATATCTGTTGCGCAGGTTCACACGTACCGCACCCTCATACTGTCCGTAGTCGCCGAGTGTCATCATGCCAGCCCCCACGAGGTCGGCCGACACCGCAATGCCCCTAAAGAACGGCAGCGTGTCAGGCTTTTCTACCAATTTCTGCTGTTGCGCATCGGCTGACATAGGCATCAGCATGAGGCTAAGAGCCAGAATTGAAATATATGCGTATATGCTCTTTGGTGGCATCATTGTTTATTTCTCTGTCGTTAATTATTACCGAATCAATCCTGTTTCGAGTGCAACTCACTCCCAATATGGTATGGAAGAACGAGGGGCCACAGTCTATCGACTCAAAGTGGGGGGAGTTTGTTTTCCTTATCGTAATGGTGTCTGATGTGACCTCGTTTTCCGAGTTGCGCATTTCAAGCACCATCCGGTCGGCATCGCCTGCATAACTCACCGGCAGACTGAATGTTGTGGCTCCTGTCTTACGGTTCAGGAGAATTGTGTCGCCGCCCGTATTTCGCTCCGTGAAAATGGTAAGCGTATCATTCAGCGTGTAGCGTTTGCCATCGCTGCCATACAGGTTATATGTGGCATAGACTGCATTGTTTAGCGGACAGTCTATTGACGTGCATGCCGCAAGCAATGCCGCGAAAGTAATAATACCGAACAATTTTCTCATACCGTTGAATAATCTGTTTAAAAAATATTTCTCCTTTTTCGCCTCTTACCACTCGTTCCCACTCCAACTCCTGCGTTGTTTCTCAAATCTTGTCTGCAATCTGGTACTCGTTCCTGTTCTGTGATGAGCGGCTTATAAGGTCACCAAGGAAGCCCGTGAGGAAGAGTTGCGTTCCCAGTATCATCATTGTCAGCGAGATGTAGAAGAACGGCGAGTCGGTAACGAGTCGCTGTCTGATGCCGTTTGCGAGACACCAAAGTTTGTCGGCACCGATGAATGCAGCAGAGAGGAAGCCGATTATGAATACAATAGTGCCCAGAAAACCGAACACATGCATCGGCTTGCTACCGAAACTGCTAAGAAACCATAGCGTGATGAGGTCGAGATAGCCGTTGAAGAAGCGGTTGAGGCCGAACTTCGTCGTGCCGTATTTGCGTGCCTGATGTTGCACCACCTTCTCGCCAATCTTGGAGAATCCCGCATTCTTTGCCAGATATGGTATGTAGCGGTGCATCTCGCCATACACTTCGATGTTCTTTACTACCTCGATGCGGTATGCCTTCAGTCCGCAGTTGAAGTCGTGCAGGTTCTTTATCCCGCTTATCTTGCGTGCCGTGGCGTTGAACAGTTTCGTGGGAAGTGTTTTAGACAATGGGTCGTAACGCTTCTGTTTGTAACCGGAAACGAGGTCGTAGCCCTCAACAGTAATCATACGGTAGAGTTCCGGAATCTCGTTCGGGGAGTCCTGCAAGTCGGCATCCATAGTGATTACAACATCTCCTGATGCTTCCTCGAAACCACAGTATAGCGCAGGACTCTTGCCGTAGTTGCGGCGGAACTTTATGCCTTTCACCTGCGGGTGTTTCGATTTCAGGTCGCATATAACGTCCCAAGAGTGGTCGCGCGAACCGTCGTTGACGAAAATTACCTCGTAAGAGAAGTTGTTCTCTTTCATCACGCGGTCAATCCATGCGAAGAGTTCGGGAAGCGACTCCTCTTCATTATATAAAGGTATTACAACAGAAATGTCCATGTATTGTTGATTCTAAGAGTTCTATATCAGAGTAGAGCCTTCGTCATCATTGCCGTAGGCCTTGTGGTTGTTGCCTTTTTTTGCGAATAGTGCCAATGGAAGACTTAACAACATGCTGAACAGTATGTTGCCGGAGAGAAACTGTATCACCACTTCCACGGGGCGCATTTCGGAAAGCACGGCAATAACCGACTCGACATCCTGCCCCGAAAGACCATAGTTCCCAAATGTTTCTGCCATTTCAGGCGAGCGGAGAATATTGCTGTAATGCTCCAGGAAATAACCGTTATCAAGAAATTGGAAATAAACCAGTTGCACAGCTGCGAAAATCAATGTTGCGCAAATCATCATCATTATTGCATACCCCAATGCGTGGCGGAAACTCATGCTGTTGCCAAGCACTCTCCTTCGGAACTTTTTCATTCGTGACAATGCGTAGAAAGGCGAGGCAATGCTGATTATCATTGCTGCAAAAGACCATGCAGGGTTGGTGAAACCTGCTACCGTAAACAGGAAACCCACAGCCCACATAACACCGACAAGCGCACCATCGATGCGCGAGCGAGCCATCATACGGGCATATTCTTCAGAGGTACTCATTGTTCTCTTATCCGTTTTGTCTGCAAAATTACTCATTTATTGATAAAACTCCAAAGAAAACGAACATATTTTAACCCCATTTGGGTTTAAGGTTATACATGCGTTATTAACATATCATTTCTTTTTCATTGCTTCCTTGTATGCTTTTTTATAGTTCTTCCAATCCTTCTTGTCCTCCCAAATCCATTTCTTTAACTTTGAACGAAACTTCGTTGATGGAGGTAAACGCTTGTTGGGGATGAGTTCAAAAAACACAGCACGCTCACAAGGTTTTTCTGGTTCATCGTCTATACGTGACTTTACCCATATTTCTTTAAAGAAAAAGAGGTGATTTCTGTCTATTATTTTATAATATCTTTTAATTAACGTAATGGAAAGTTGATAATGTATATAAGTATCCACCTCTATCGTATCTCCCTTAACTTCATAATATCCACCTAAACCGTAATATAATTGATTTTTAAAATCTACCGAATCACTTTTTTGCTTATATATAGAATCTTCATTCTCCAAATAAATATCACCGTATGTACCATCATTATAAAGAATAAATGGTATCTCATTATTATACTTATGAATTCTATTATGATTTGTATTTACATAATAACCGTCAATATTGATTTTTTCTTCAATATTGTTATTTATGTTTGGACGAAACCGCCCAACCTGCATGGCTCTTTCATGTGCACTTGGGAATGGTGCCCAACAAGCACATAGAAGAAGACATGAGAACAAATAAAATGCTTTTTTCATAATCTGTATGTTTTAAAGGTTTATATTATAATTTCGAGAGTATTCCATTTTGCTATTCTCTCAACAGATAAAGATTATTTTTTCATAGGGTTAAACAATTTTACCCTCAATGTGTCATTAAGAATTCTTTTCCCATTGCTCGTGATAAAGTCAGATGGGAGTATTGATAAGATCAAGGGATTTTTGATTTCTTTAGTTTCATCTTTACGATGATAGAAGATATATACAGTAACATTACAATCTTTAACAGTAGTATTGCTCTTTACTTTATAACCATTACTGATTGATATATTTTGTGGTTCAGGATTATGTAAAATTAAATTTTCGTCATTAAGTAACAGTCTCAAAGAATCCGTATTGATGACATAACTACCTTTTAATTCATAACCAATATAATAATATTTCCCTTGATAACAGATACAATTAATACTTGCAAATCCAGTTTCTGTAGCAATATCTATCTTTGGCTTTTGATTATCAAAAACCAGATGAGAGGCTGTACAACAAGACTGAAATAACAATATAGTCATGATTGCAGTAACAAGAAGCCTTGTTCTTCTACCACCATTTGTAATGCTCAACAAAGTCTTCATAATAATTCCTATCTTTAACAAAATTTCCTTTTAACTATAAAACATTTATTCCTTGTAATCCATAATTCAGCAAAAACATATCATTTAATGCACGTGATTGCCAAAGATTATGTAACTCGTGATCAATTAGTTTGTATAAATTACTATTACCGGTTACCGTGTGAGGTCTCAATCTGTATGTTTTAAAGGTTATATTCTAATTTCGAGAGTATTCCATTTTGCTATTCTCTCAACAGATAAAGATTATTTTTTCATAGGGTTAAACAATTTTACCCTCAATGTGTCATTAAGAATTCTTTTCCCATTGCTCGTGATAAAGTCAGATGGGAGTATTGATAAGATCAAGGGATTTTTGATTTCTTTAGTTTCATCTTTACGATGATAGAAGATATATACAGTAACATTACAATCTTTAACAGTAGTATTGCTCTTTACTTTATAACCATTACTGATTGATATATTTTGTGGTTCAGGATTATGTAAAATTAAATTTTCGTCATTAAGTAACAGTCTCAAAGAATCCGTATTGATGACATAACTACCTTTTAATTCATAACCAATATAATAATATTTCCCTTGATAACAGATACAATTAATACTTGCAAATCCAGTTTCTGTAGCAATATCTATCTTTGGCTTTTGATTATCAAAAACCAGATGAGAGGCTGTACAACAAGACTGAAATAACAATATAGTCATGATTGCAGTAACAAGAAGCCTTGTTCTTCTACCACCATTTGTAATGCTCAACAAAGTCTTCATAATAATTCCTATCTTTAACAAAATTTCCTTTTAACTATAAAACATTTATTCCTTGTAATCCATAATTCAGCAAAAACATATCATTTAATGCACGTGATTGCCAAAGATTATGTAACTCGTGATCAATTAGTTTGTATAAATTACTATTACCGGTTACCGTGTGAGGTCTCAATCTGTATGTTTTAAAGGTTATATTCTAATTTCGAGAGTATTCCATTTTGCTATTCTCTCAACAGATAAAGATTATTTTTTCATAGGGTTAAACAATTTTACCCTCAATGTGTCATTAAGAATTCTTTTCCCATTGCTCGTGATAAAGTCAGATGGGAGTATTGATAAGATCAAGGGATTTTTGATTTCTTTAGTTTCATCTTTACGCTCATAACGTATATCTATAGAAATGTAACAGTCTTTAACTGTAGAATTGCTCTTTACTATATAGCCCTTATTGATTGATATTTTTTTGAGTCTGTCATGCTGAAAAATTAAATTTTCGTCATTGAGCAATAATTTCAAAGAGTCCGGATTGATGATATAACTACCTTTTAAGTCGTAACCAAGATAATAATATTTTCCTTGAAAACACATACAATTAATACTTGCACTACCTGTTTCTGTAGCAATATCTAAATTAGGCTTGAGATTATTCTCAAAAGGAATTAGATAACCTATATCACAAGAATGAAAGAATACGATTGCTATGATTGTGGCAACAAGAAATTTTATCCTTTTACCACCATTCGTAGTTATTGACAAAGTCTTCATAATAATTCCTATCTTTAACAAAATTTCCTTTTAACAATAAAGCATTTATTCCTTGTAATCCATAATTCAGCAAAAACATATCATTTAATGCACGTGATTGCCAAAGATGAAGTAACTCGTGATCAATTAGTTTGTATAAATTACTATTACCGGTTACCGTGTGAGGACTAAATCCTATATTATAAATATATGGATCGCATGATATAAGTAGAATAGTAAGCAGCCCCCCAATTTTTTCATATTTTTTCATGTTTAATTCCGTCAACGGTTTTATTTAGGTAAATACATTAAGTTTTTTTATTTTCCACATATATGGTGGCGTTTTTCGGTTGCAAAGTTACATCTTTAAAACTCCGAAATCAAGTTTATTGTGTTAAAAGTTTTGCTTTTCTTGTTTTATGTATAATAATCTCTTTCGGTTAATTCTTTAACAACTCATTGTTTAATAAGTACTAACTGTATTCAACGAGGCCGTCTTCATTCTTCTTTGTCGTTATTCTTACTAACCGATTCAATTTCTCTAAAAGATTCATCACATGTTCTTCAATATTAAACCCAAATTGATTCATTAGAACGCATTTGCTTAGATTTGTTATTACCGTCATGCTTTCTTATTGCTTTAGTCTGCTTGCCGACATCTGCGCAGCCATTATATCTCTCCGTAGCCCGCTACGCTTTCGATGAAACGTCAGCACATCTAATCAACAATCGAACTAGATATATCTTTGTTCGTCTTGTCTCAAACTGCCGATGACACAGCAATGGCATATCTTTCGGAAAGCAATTTCGCCCAATTTGCAGACCAATTTCGCCCAAATTACAGACCAATTTCGCCCGTTTTGGTTTGCATTTTGGCATGTTTGGGTTTACCTCAAATCGATCATTAGACCGCATTTGCTTAGATTCCCTATTGCCGGTATGCTTCCCTTCTGCTTTAGTCTGCTTGCCGATATCTGCGCAACCATTCCATCTCGACGTAGCCCGCTACGCCTTCGATGAAACGGCAGCACATCTGCTCAACAATCGAACAAAACCGGTTGAGGGCTTTAATGATTGATTCGGGTTAAATATCTTTCAGCGCGAATGACCGTAAAGTGGATTTTAACCGTTAGTAAATGCTTTTTGCTTGTGTTTCTTGGTGTGTCTGCCGATAGGTTTCTATTTCGCAAGTCGATATATTTCAATCATTTCTTTCTTGCTTAGTTTCTCAAGAGACCCGATGGTTATGCTACCTGCACGGCTGCATTTATCTGCCATTATTTCTATTTCTTCGTCGGTCACTTCGCGACCCATTATTTCTTTCATTGTTATGGGCATGCCAATCCTGTGCATGAAAGTCTCAAAGGCTTGTATTCCTTTCTCTGCCGTCTGTTCGGGAGATGTGAAATCGTTTTCTACGCCCATTACATTTACGGCGAAACGAACGAAGCGTGAGGTGTGGCGTGGGAGCATATATCGTGCCCAACTTGGCCATATCGCGGCAAGTCCGGCACCATGTGTCACTCCGAACAGTGCGCTCAACTCATGTTCGAGACGGTGGGTGGCGAAGTCTTTTTCCAGTCCGCATTCCGTAAGATTGTTGTGTGACAGGCTGCCTGCCCACATTATCTGCGCCCGGGCACGGTAGTCCTCCGGGTCGTGCATCACGTCTAAGGTGCAGTTCATGACTGTTCGCAGCAATGCTTCGGCAATGGCATCGGTCAGTGTCATGTCCTGATGGCGACTGAAATAACGTTCCATAGTGTGCATCATGATGTCTGTTGCCCCCGCGGCCGTTTGATATGGCGGCAGTGTGAATGTTCTTTCGGGATTCATTATTGCGAAACGGCAGCGGCACAGGTCGCTGTTTACGCCGCGCTTCAGCAGTCCCTCGTCTTTTGTTATCACGCAACTGTCGCTCATCTCGCTGCCTGCGGCAGGTATTGTAAGTACTGCGCCGATTGGGAGTGCGGCCTGAGGAGTGCTCTTTCCGTTCCAGAAGTCCCACACATCGCCGTCGTAGCATGCGCCGTATGCGATTGCTTTGGAAGAGTCGATTACGCTTCCGCCACCAACGGCGAGTATGAAATCGACACCTTCTTTTCGGCACAGGTCTATTCCTTTATATACCATTGAGAGCAGAGGGTTGGGAACAACGCCTCCGAGTTCTATGTGGCTGATGCCTTTTTCGTCAAGAAGTCTGAGCATCTTGTCGAGCAATCCGCTTTTCTTGGCACTGCCGCCACCGTAGTGTACGAGAACTTTCGTGCCACCATATTTCTTTACCAGTTCGGCCACTTTTTCTTCCGATTGTCTGCCAAACACCACTTGGGTGGGGGAATAATAATTGAAGTCTTTCATAGTTAGCAAAAATATTACGAATGCAAAAGTAATAAAAATAATTGGGAAAAGGCTAATAGGGGTAGGAAAAATCCCTTCCTTTTTTTGTTTCTTTGAAAAATAATGTTAACTTTGCAATCACATAGAAAAAGATAGTATGTCACGATTGCTGTTTTTAATATCATTGTTCGTCTGCATTTCCTGTGGCATGGGAGATGCAAGGAAAGATGGCATGCCTGCCGAAGTGGTGGATGTGAAAGGAGAGTTGATGTCGGTCATTGACACAACTAAATATTATCCGGTGAATTTTGTGTATTCAAATCCCGGCAACTATCCCAATGATGTTATTGTTACCGACCTTAATTGCGGGGAGGTGAGCGGCAATATTCTTGTGAGTTTGCCTGCGAGTGACATACGGCTGTTGGGCGACTCGATATTCGTGATGCGCAATGTGCCGGGTATTGATGATGTGCTGGTGCTATGCAAGGGAAATGTTGACGTGATGTATAGTGCCAAGACAGAACCCTTTGACAGTCTCGCGCTCGACGCTCATGGCATGTTGCCGATATATGCAGACGGTGCTTTGAGTGCCGATGTAAATTCTTATAAATGGAAGAGTGGGGCGGCACATGTATTCTTTTCCTATCAAGACCATGACATATACAGACTTAATGTCGCCGTATCGCCCAGAGGAAAGTTCGTTTGTAAAGATACGGAGGTCTCGGTTATGGGGCGGAAAATTTCTTTTCGCGACCTGAAAGACAATGCCAAAATCAACACTTTCATGGCACAGATAGAGGCTGATATAAGCAAGATTATACAGGCGAGTCGTTAAAATATTGTTGTCTTCACGCCTGTTTGGGGGTAAAAGGCAATAGCAAGGTGTTTTTTTTTCTTTTTAACTCTTTGGTTTGTGAATTAATTATTACCTTTGCAGCCGATTGAGAAATCAAAAAAATAAATATATTCTAAACCTTTATGAATTTTACTTTGTTGATTACCGTCTTTTTGACGGCTATCGTATTGGTGGCAGGGGCGTATGTCATCGCGAAACTTATCGGCCCCCGTTCCTACAACAAGGTGAAGGGCGAACCTTTTGAGTGTGGTATTCCTACGCGTGGTTCGTCGTGGATACCTATGTCTGTGGGTTACTACCTATTCGCAATCCTGTTTCTCATGTTCGATGTGGAAACCCTTTTCCTCTATCCATGGGCAGTGGTTGTTAAGCAGTATGGCCCGATGGCTCTTGTCAGCATCGGGTTCTTCCTGTTAGTACTTGTATTTGGCTTGGCATACGCCTGGCGGAAAGGAGCGTTGGAATGGAAGTGAGAAAGCCGAAAATCAAAAGCATTCCTTACGCCGAGTTTAAGGACAATGAGGGTCTTGAGAAAATCGTAAACGAACTCCACGAAGGTGGGGTTAATGTCGTTACGGGCAATCTTGACCAACTCATCAACTGGGGGCGTTCAAACTCCCTATGGTCGTTGACTTTCGCCACGAGTTGCTGCGGTATCGAGTTCATGGCCGTGGGCTGTGCCCGCTATGACTTTGCGCGTTTCGGATTTGAGGTTACGCGTAACTCGCCACGTCAGGCAGACCTCATCATGTGTGCCGGTACGATAACCCACAAGATGGCTCCTGCGCTGAAGCGTCTCTATGATGAGATGGCCGAACCGAAGTATGTTATTGCAGTGGGCGGATGTGCCATAAGTGGCGGCCCGTTCAAGTCGAGTTATCATGTAGTGAAAGGCATCGAGGAAATCGTGCCGGTAGATGTGTTTATCCCCGGCTGTCCACCGCGTCCGGAAGCAATCATGTATGGCATGATGCAACTGCAGCGCAAGGTGAAGATTGAGAAATTCTTCGGTGGAGTGAACCATAAGCAGAACGAGAAAGAACGCGAACTCGGACTGAGCAACGAGGCTCTGATCTACGGAAAGAAACCTATTGTGGTGACCAATGTGCCCGAAGACTTCAAAATGGAGCGCGAGGCACTTGACGGAAAGCCTGCTGACATAAAGCCGGCCGCACCCGAAGTTCAACAAAAAACAGAGGAGGACGCGAAATGAAATTAGAGAACATTATATTCGATTTCGATAAGTTCGCCTCTGAAATGGTGAACTTGAAAGAGAAGAAACACTTCGACTATCTTGTAACAATAGTAGGAGAAGATTTCGGCGAGGAAGGACTTGGCTGCATCTATATTCTTGAAAATACCGAGACCAACGAGCGCATCAGCGTGAAGATGATGGCAAAGCAGGTGGGTGACGATTATGTTATACCTACCACATACCATATCTGGAAGGGCTCTAATCTTTTGGAGCGTGAGGTGTTTGACTTCTATGGCATAAAGTTCCTTGGTCATCCCGATATGCGCCGACTCTATTTGAGAAACGATTTCGAGGGTTATCCGTTCAGAAAAGATTATAAACCGAAAGAAGGATATTCGCTTGAGGACGACCAAGAACCCGACTACGGAATGGAATATTCGCTTGGGGCAGACGGTAAACTCGTTTCCAAGCAGAACAAATTGTTCACCGACGACGAATATGTTATTAATATAGGTCCGCAGCACCCGTCAACTCACGGTGTGCTACGACTGCAGACAGTCATCGACGGTGAGACCATAAAGAGGATTTATCCGCACCTCGGATATATACACCGTGGTATAGAAAAGATGTGTGAGGAATATACTTATCCGCAGACTCTTGCCCTCACAGACCGTCTTAACTATCTCGCAGCGATGATGCACCGCCATGCGTTGGTGGGCGTGATTGAGGAGGCTATGGGCATAGAACTCAGCGACCGAATAAAGTATATACGCACAATAATGGACGAGTTGCAACGTATCGACGGACATCTTCTGTATCTTGGTTGCTGTGCTCAGGACCTCGGTGCCCTCACCGCCTTCCTGTATTGCATGCGCGACCGTGAGCATGTGCTCAACGTTATGGAAGAGACTACCGGCGGACGACTCATTCAGAACTACTACCGCATTGGTGGTTTGCAAGACGACATCGACCCGAACTTCGTGGAGAACGTTAAGAAACTATGTACTTATCTCAAGCCTATGATAAAGGAATACATGGATGTGTTTGGCGATAACGTCATCACACACCGGCGTTTCGAGAACGTAGGAACAATGGATAAGGAGAATATCATCAGTTACGGAGTGTCCGGTGCGTCAGGACGTGCAAGCGGTTGGAAAAACGATGTGCGAAAGAATCACCCCTACGACATGTATGACAAAGTGGAGTGGGAGCAGGTTACATGCGACACTTGCGACTCCATGGGACGCTATATGATACGTATCAATGAATTGAAACAGAGCATACGCATCATCGAACAACTGATAGACAATATTCCGGAGGGAGAATACTACATCAAGCAGAAACCTATAATAAAGGTTCCTGAAGGACAATGGTACTTCTCCGTGGAGGGAACAAGCGGCGAGATAGGTGTATATCTCGACTCTCGTGGCGACAAGACACCATACCGACTGAAACTCCGTCCGATGGGACTGACGCTTATCGGAGCAATGGACGAGATGTTGCGCGGCGAGAAAATTGCCGACCTCGTGACCACCGGAGCGGCGTTGGATTTCGTTATTCCTGACATTGACCGGTAATAGAAAACTTATAATAGAAAACAGATAATCATTATGTTCGACTTTAATATAGTTACACAATGGTTCGACGGGTTGCTTCGCCAGACACTTGGCTTGAGTAATTTTTGGTCGATTCTTATTGAGTGCGTGGTAGTGGGATTGCTTATTCTCACGGCCTATGCGCTCATTGCTATGGTGTTGATATTCATGGAGCGTAAGGTGTGTGCCTACTTCCAGTGTCGTCTCGGTCCGATGCGTGTCGGTCCGTGGGGACTGTTGCAGGTTATTGCCGACGTGTTGAAGATGCTCATCAAAGAGATTTTCTTCGTAGATAAGGCAGACAAGTTCCTGTATATCATTGCTCCGATTTTCGTCATCATGGCTTCCGTGGGCACGTTCTCGTTCCTTCCTTGGAACAAGGGTGCCGTTGTGCTCGATTTCAACGTTGGTATTTTCCTCCTCACCGCCGTTTCTTCTATCGGTGTGGTTGGAATGTTTATGGCCGGTTGGGGTTCAAACAACAAGTATTCTGTGGTGAGTGCCATGCGTGGTGCTGTGCAAATGATTTCTTATGAAATGTCACTTTGTCTCTGTCTCATTTCTGCCGTGATACTTACAGGTACGATGCAGATGAGCGGAATTGTAGAGGCACAGACCGGTCCTTGGCAGTGGCTGATCTTCAAGGGGCACATTCCGGCTATCATCGCTTTCCTCGTGTTCCTCGTTGCAGGTAATGCAGAGGCCAACCGCGGACCGTTCGACCTTGCAGAGGCCGAGAGCGAACTTACCGCAGGCTATCATACCGAATATTCCGGTATGGGCTTCGGTTTCTATTACTTGGCAGAATACCTCAATCTTTTCGTTATTTCAGGCATTGCCGCTACCGTATTCCTCGGTGGATGGGCACCAATCAATATCGGTGTCGCCGCTTTCGACGGTGTTATGGATATGATTCCCGGTTTCGTATGGTTCTTCGGCAAGGCATTTCTTGTGGTTTGGCTCTTGATGTGGGTGCGTTGGACGTTCCCACGCCTGCGCATTGACCAGATACTGAAGTTAGAATGGAAATATCTTATGCCGCTTTCTCTCATCAATATCGTACTGATGACAGTTATCGTGGCTCTGGGTATATATATTAAATAAGGTATAGAATATGGAAAACAACAAATCATATTTCGGAGAGGTTGGCAGTGCAATGAAAACCCTCTGCGTTGGAATGAAGACAACGCTGAAGGAGTATTTCACGCCGAAGTCAACCGAACAATACCCGGAGAATCGCAAGACAACGCTACATGTGGCGCAACGCCATCGTGGAAGGTTGGTCTTCAAACGTGATGAGAATGGCGCATACAAGTGCACTTCCTGTCTGATGTGTGAGAAGGCTTGTCCGAACGGCACGATAAGCATCGTGTCTGAAATGGTGACAAACGAGGAAACGGGCAGAAAGAAGCGCGAACTGCGCGACTATCGTTACGACCTTGGCGACTGTATGTTCTGTCAGTTGTGCACCAATGCTTGTAACTTTGATGCCATCGAGTTTACAAACGATTTCGAGAATGCGGTATTCGACCGCGATGCTCTTGTGCTTCATCTCGACAAAGAAGTCTATCAAGGCGGTTCGTTACCTAAACTGATAGAAGGTGGCGCACCGATGGAAATCGGTAAGTTTAATACTAAAAAGAAGTAAGGAGAAATGGCTAATATAATCGTATTTGCAATTCTCGCAGTGGTAATCCTTGGCTCTGCCATTCTTTGCGTTACCACTAAGCGTATAATGAGAGCAGCGACTTTCTTGTTGTTCGTTCTCTTCGGTGTTGCAGGTCTCTATTTCCTGCTTGGCTACACCTATCTTGGAGCGGCACAGATTTCTGTATATGCCGGTGGTATCACAATGGTTTATATCTTCGCGATACAACTGGTAAACAAGCGTGCGTTGCAAGGTCTTGTGGAGCATGTTAAGGGAAGCCGTATCATTTTCGGCGCTCTTGTCACTCTGGCCGGACTTGCCACAGTCGTGGTAGTGTTCCTTAAGAATCAGTTCATCAATAATTTCGCAAAACTTCCTGATGTTGAAGTCAACGTCGAAACAATCGGAAACCAACTCGTTGGTGCCGATAAGTACGGCTATGTGTTGCCTTTCGAGTTCATTTCGGTGTTCCTCCTGGCATGTATCATCGGTGGTATTGTAATTTCAAGAAAGGATTAAGCAATGATGGTACCAGTAGAATATTATTTCGTGTTATCTGCACTGTTGTTCTTTATTGGGGTCTATGGTTTCATTTCTCGCCGTAATCTCATTGCCATGCTCATCTCGGTTGAGCTGATACTTAACTCTGTAGATATAAATTTTGCCGCTTTCAACCGCATACTCTATCCGGGCATGCTCGACGGTTTCTTCTTCACTCTCTTCTCAATCGGTGTGAGTGCCGCAGAGACTGCAGTGGCAATTGCTATAATTATAAATGTCTTCCGCAATTTCAAAAGCGACTCGGTTGACAGCATCAAAGAACTTAGAAATTAATATCATTAAAGTTTCAGAATTTCATTATGGATTACAGTTATTCTTTTTTGATACTGCTTCTGCCGCTGCTATCGTTCGTCATTATCGGACTTGCGGGCATGAAGATGTCTCATAAGGTGGCAGGATTAATCGGAACCACGTCTCTCGGCTTGGTAACCGTACTGTCATATTACACTGCATTTGTATATTTCACGGCCGACAGGGTGAATGATGTATATCAGACAATCGTTCCCTATAACTTCACATGGCTTCCATTAGGTGCTCTTCATTTTGACATCGGTATCCTTCTCGACCCGATTTCGGTGATGATGCTCATTGTGATTTCCACTGTAAGTTTCATGGTGCATATCTATTCGTTCGGATATATGCACGGAGAGAAAGGTTTCCAGCGTTACTACGCTTTTCTTTCGCTCTTCACCATGTCTATGCTCGGACTCGTGTTGGCTACCAACATCTTCCAGATGTATCTCTTTTGGGAACTTGTGGGTGTGAGTTCATACCTCCTCATCGGTTTCTATTATCCCACTCATTCTGCGGTTGCCGCATCAAAGAAAGCGTTCATTGTTACCCGCTTCGCAGACCTTTTCTTCCTCATCGGTATCTTGCTGTTCGGTTATTACACACAGTCGTTCAGTTTCAGTTTTGCCGGTGACATAGTGATGGCTCAGGGCACAGAGCCTTTCATCACCGCTAACGTTGCCAAGGCAGTTGCTGCCGGTGGCTTCATCATACCTACCGCGCTGGTGCTTATGTTCATCGGAGGTGCAGGTAAGTCTGCAATGTTCCCGCTGCACATTTGGCTTCCGGACGCAATGGAAGGCCCGACACCTGTCAGTGCGCTTATCCATGCCGCAACGATGGTCGTTGCCGGTGTGTTCCAGATTGCACGCATGTTCCCATTGTGGATAGAATATGCGCCAAACCAGATGAGCATTGTCGTGGTTATAGGTGCTTTCACCGCTTTCTATGCCGCTGCTGTTGCATGTGCACAGAGCGACATCAAGCGTGTGCTTGCTTTCTCTACAATCTCACAGATAGCATTCATGATGGTGGCACTCGGTGTTTCAATGCCGGGACATCACGGCGAGTTGCTTGATGACCATGCACAATTAGGCTACATGGCTTCAATGTTCCATCTCTTCACCCATGCCATGTTCAAAGCATGTCTGTTCCTCGGTGCGGGATGTATCATACACGCTGTTCACTCCAACGAGATGTCAATGATGGGCGGATTGCGCAAATATATGCCGATCACTCACATCACATTCCTCATCTCCTGCCTTGCAATCGCGGGAATACCGTTCTTCTCAGGATTCAGTTCAAAGGACGAAATCATCTCCGCTTGCTTCGCATACAGTCCTATATGTGGCTGGTGGATGACAGGTGTTGCTGCCATGACGGCATTCTATATGTTCCGTCTCTACTTCGGAATATTCTGGGGAACGGAGAACAAAGAGGCTCATGCCGCTCACACTCCGCATGAAGCACCACTCACAATGACGCTTCCTCTGATTATCCTTTGTGTGATAACCGTTGGTGTCGGCATATACACAACACTTGCAGGTTTCCTCGATTGGGGTGGAAGTTTTGGTAGTTTCGTCACAGCTTCAGGCAAAGACTACACCATTCACTTCGATACCAAAATTGCGTTTACATCTACCATTATAGCGATATGTGCCATAGCACTTGCCACCTATATATATAAAGGTGAGAAGCAACCTGTTGCCGACCGTCTGTATAAGATATTCCCACGCCTGCATCGTGCTGCATACAAGCGTTTCTACATGGACGAGGTGTGGATGTTCGTGACTCATAAGATTATTTTCCGCTTCTTCTCTCGCCCGATAGCATGGTTCGACCGTCACTGTGTTGATGGCACTTTCAACTTCATGGCGTGGGGAGCTAACGAGGCAGGCGAGAGCCTTCGTCCTTGGCAGAGCGGAGATGTGCGCCAGTATGCAGTATGGTTCCTGACAGGTTCCGTTGCACTTGCACTTATACTGTTGGCAATATAATACATTAAAATAACAAATTGTTAAATAGTAAATAGAATTATGTCTATATTAACATTATTCGTACTTATACCTGCCTTGATGTTGCCCGCGCTTTGGCTTGCTCGCAACGATAATCAGGTGCGTGGTGTGATGGTTGTCGGCTCATCATTTCTGCTGGCTCTGTCAATATGGCTCACAATAGATTTCATACAGGCTCGTGCCGGCGGTGATACCAGTGTGATGCTTCACACATACGCCATCGACTGGTTTAAGCCGCTGAACATACAGTATGCCGTTGGTGTTGATGGTATCTCTGTGGTAATGTTGCTCCTTTCGAGCATCATAGTTTTCACCGGAACATTTGCCTCATGGCAGTTGCAACCGATGAAGAAAGAGTATTTCCTTTGGTTCACTCTGCTCTCTACCGGTGTATATGGTTTCTTCATATCGATGGATTTGTTCACCATGTTCATGTTCTACGAGGTTGCGCTCATACCGATGTATCTTCTCATCGGCGTATGGGGGAGTGGTAACAAGGAATATGCTGCAATGAAACTAACCCTGATGCTCATGGGAGGTTCTGCACTTCTCATTCTCGGAATCCTTGGTATCTACTTCTTCAGTGGTGCCACCACGATGAACGTTAATGAGATTGCCGCCCTGCATAACATCCCGGCAGCCGTTCAGAATGTGTTCTTCCCGTTCATATTCATCGGTTTTGGTGTGCTTGGTGCACTCTTCCCATTCCACACTTGGAGTCCTGACGGCCACGCTTCTGCACCCACGGCCGTGTCAATGCTTCATGCCGGTGTGCTGATGAAACTCGGAGGCTATGGCTGTTTCCGCGTTGCGATGTATCTTCTTCCCGATGCTGCACGTGAGTTGTCATGGATATTCCTCATCCTTACAACCATTTCGGTTGTCTATGGAGCATTCTCGGCGTGCGTACAGACCGACCTTAAATACATCAACGCCTACTCCTCGGTATCACACTGCGGATTGGTGCTCTTTGCACTTCTCATGATGACCAAGACAGCAGCCACAGGAGCAATCCTGCAAATGCTTTCACACGGACTCATGACAGCACTCTTCTTCGCCCTCATCGGTATGATTTACGGCCGCACTCACACTCGTGACGTGCGCTATCTCGGTGGTTTGATGAAGGTAATGCCGTTCCTCGCTGTGGGATATGTCATTGCCGGTCTTGCCAACCTCGGTCTGCCGGGCTTCTCAGGATTCATTGCAGAGATGACAATTTTTGTGGGTTCGTTCGAGAATGCTGACACTTTCAGTCGTGCATGCACCATCATCGCCTGCTGTTCAATCGTAATAACGGCAGTTTATATTCTCCGTGTGGTGGGCAAGATACTTTTCCAGAAGTTGCAATATCCGCACATGGACACCGTGAAACTAACCGATGCCACATGGGATGAGCGCTTCTCCGTAATCTGTCTTATCGCCTGTGTCGCAGGTCTTGGTACTTTCCCGATGTGGGCAAGCAAAGTAATCGACAGTGGGGTAGGTAACGTATTGTCTAACATCTTAACAGCAAGCATTTAGTTATGGGATATAGTCAATTTCTCAATATGATTCCGGAGGCAACCCTCGTTGCCATTCTGATTATAGCCTTCGTGGCAGATTTCGCTTCGTCGAAGAACAATCGGCGCACATGGTTCAACCCTCTGATGTGTCTGCTGATGGTTGCACAGACAGTGGTTAGTTTCATGCAGAAAGACCCTGCAACGGCATTTGGCGGCATGTATGTCACTACAGCAGCCGCAAACGTGATGAAGACAATACTCGCTGCGGGCACGCTTGTAGTCATAATACAGGCTCGCGCATGGCTCTCACGCGAAGATACTGCTTTCAAGGAAGGTGAGTTCTATATGCTCGTCATATCTACACTGCTCGGTATGAACATGATGATGTCGTCAGGACATTTCCTTATGTTCTTCCTAGGCCTTGAAATGGCGAGTGTGCCTATGGCATGTCTTGTTGCGCTCGACAAGTATCGTCACAACTCTGCAGAAGCAGCGGCAAAGTATATTCTTACCGCTACGTTCTCAAGTGGCGTTATGCTCTATGGTATTTCGATGCTTTACGGTGCAACGGGTCAACTCTATTTCGATGACTTCACTGCTGTTATCGGCAAAGAACATCTCACATTGAGCATCGTAGGTCTTGTGTTCTTCTTCAGTGGTTTGGGTTTCAAGATTAGCCTCGTGCCATTCCATTTCTGGACAGCCGATACCTATCAAGGTGCACCGACCACAGTGACCGGATATCTGAGTGTTATATCTAAAGGTGCTGCAGCATTCGCGCTCTGCACCATATTGATTAAAGTGTTCGCACCGATGATAGAGTATTGGGAGTATCTCCTTTACATTGTTATCGTTCTCAGCATCACGATTGGTAATCTTTTCGCGATTCGTCAGAAAGAACTCAAGCGTTTCATGGCATTCAGTTCCATATCACAGGCAGGTTATATAATGCTTGCCGTGGTAGGTACTAGCCAGCATGGTGTTGCGGCACTCACTTACTACATTCTTGTATATGTTGCGGCAAACCTTGCTGTATTCACGGTAATTGGTAGCGTGGAGGAGAATAACGATGGCCGTACAGACATTCGTGCCTACGATGGTTTCTACAGCAAGAACCCCAAGTTGGCGTTCCTAATGACGCTTGCCCTGTTCTCGCTTGCAGGAATCCCACCGTTTGCCGGAATGTTCTCGAAGTTCTTCGTCTTCATGGCTGCGGCAGAGCAAGGCTCAACTTGGGCTTATGTAGTTGTTTTCGTGGCACTGGTTAACACTGTTGTGTCGCTCTACTACTATCTGCTCATCGTCAAGGCAATGTATATCCATACAGCAGAGAACCCTCTGCCAACGTTCCGCACCGATGCCGGTACTCGTATTGCCCTTGCTCTTTGCACTGTAGGCATTATGCTCTTCGGTATCTTCTCGTGCCTCTACGATTGGATATTCGCGGCTACGGCATAACATTTCATAAATCATACAATGAATAATAAAGGCGCAGGTCGTGTTTCACAACACAGCCTGCGCCCCACTTTTTAATAATTAATGATAAATGATTATATAGATAAAATATTTCAGGAGCCGGAAGATGTTTCCGGCATCGGCTCAGTTTTCGATTTCGTCGTCGTGGCGTGTAACGTCTTTTCTACGTTGTACAACGAACCGTCCTTGTTCACACCCGCCCAAATTGTCTTGGGTTTGCCGTCCGCCCCCGTCTGGACTTTGACGGTCAATTCATAATGACGCTTCGAGCCTGTACCCTCGGTCTTGCCCGTAAACGAGAGGCTGCCTTTTTCCAAATTCAGCAGTTGTTCCAAGGCTGCAAAACCGGGCTTCAACAGCGCCTCATACTCGGCCGTGCGCTTCTCGCGGGCCGTCTACGACGTGCCGGCACGGTGAGCCAGCGTGGAGCGTTTCTTGTCCACCAAGGCGTTATACTGCTTGATGAGTTCGGCCAGTTTGGGCGTGCCCGGCTCCAAATCATCGAGCGAGTCCATGCGGCGAATGACGGCATTCAGCGCCTTGTCGGTTGCGGCACGCAGAGCCTTGATGTCGAACGTGCCCGTGGGCACGGCCGATTTCAGACGCGAGCGGAAACGCTGGTCGAACGCCGTGTTGGCCTTCTCCAGGCGGTCGATGTATGGCTTGGCGGCAAGTTTCGTCACGTGAGCGCCCAGATCGGCTGTGCGCAGGTCGGTGACCAGATTCTTCACCATTCCGCTCTCCTTATCGTAGTTCACCTGTAGCATCTTGGGATAGCGTGCCATGACTTCTGCCAATCTCTCGGCCGAGGCACGTAAGGCGGCATCGTCGCTGTGCAGGTGCAGGTCGATGAGCAGTTGCAGCGAACGGTAAGCCCGGTCGCGCACGCGGTCGAGTTCTTCCAACTCTTTCGTGCCCTCTTCCTGCCGAGGCAGGTTCAGCGCGACATCCTCTTCCTCGAACGCCTTCTGCAGCGGTATGAGCACGGGTTCGAGTTTTTCGATGTCGGCCTCCTGACACATTGCCAGCACGTGGCCGGCAAACTGAAAGTGCTCCATGTTGTGGAGGCGGCTGAGCCGCATTTCTTTTATTTCCATAGTGTTTTACGTTTGATGGTTAGTAATAATGTGAGTTGCAGGGCTGCGACGGGCAACATTTCTCGTTTTTGGAACTTCGTACCCCTACGATGAGTTTCCTTTTCTGCTTTTCCTTTGCCGTACCCATGCGACGGTCTCCCTTTGCCGTTTTTCAGTCATCGTAGGCATACGATGCACGGATTTCCCCGTTCTCTAATCATCGTAGGGATACGACGACGATTTTTTCTTGTTTTCCATCCTTCGTACCCCTACGAAACATCCCGACAAGCCGGTTTTGCATTTACCGCCCGGCGGTTTGTCGCCCCATATTGTTCGGACGGTCAAACCGCGAGGGCGGCAGGTATATCCGGTTGTTATTTGTCCCAAGATTTGAAGTCATCTTCTCCCCAATCTGAGTCATCAAAGAATCCTCCTTGTTTGGCACCGATTTCGTCTTCTTGGCCGGGGCCGATGCCGGGATCGTCGTCGTCAATGGGAATGCTCCATACCTCCATCAGAGAACTTGATTCTATATAAACTACTTCTAACTCCGGACGTTGATATTTTTTCTTTTTCATTTTCTTTTCAATTATTTTATAATAATCTTTTTACCATTACGTATATATACCCCCTGTGTCGGACGGGTTACTCTTATGCCGTTCAGGTTGTAATAAGGAGCGTTGTCGCTGTCAGACTCGGTTACCCCGTCAATACCCGTTGTCTCGCCGGGGTCTTCGTCGCCGAAGACAAGTCTGAAAGACTTCGCGCCGGCCGGGGTTTTCTTCAGACGGAGATAGGCCTTGAAATAAGGGAAGTTGACGCCGTTGTTCAATTTCACTAACTTGCCCTGTTTGAAAGCGTAGTACTGGTAACCGCTCTCGTTAGTAAGCGGCGTGTCTTCCACTGCTCCGACCATACGGTTATCGGCCATAGGATTGTAGCCCGACAAGGTGATTGCGGTGTGTGCTTGGTCGTTGTCCATCTCGCAATAAGACGTTACCGCCGATGTTTCCTTGCTGCGGATGAAGGCGCCGGTGAAGGCAGGTATATAATAGTCGTCGAGGCTGTATGCACGGACGAACGGATTGGACGCATCGTGGACATGACTGTAATCTACCGGCACGTATGGCTTGATGTCGTTGTTACCTTGTCCTGACGGGTATTTCACATCGAACGGGAAGCATACCGTACCACCGTGCCCTTTGGTCTTCTGCGGAATCTGCGAGGTGATACCGAGCGTGTGGTCCTGTTCCCATGCAGTCTTGTAAGCGTTGACCACGGAGGGGCGCACATAGATGGCCTGACCGTCCTTGAAAGGATATCCCGCGGGCTGTTCGTAGTCCTTGGAACTGAGGGTGGCGGGTGTCTTTCCCACGAAATAGATTCCCTTGAGCTGACTGTCCGCCTTGAAAGCCTTGAGACCTACCACACCGACATCGGCGAGCACGACGATGTCTTTTACCGTCTGGGCGTTCTCGTAGGCGAAGTCGAGGATGCTGCTCACGGTGTATTCCTTCTTCTTCCAGTGCTTGCCGAGTTTGTCTGTATAATCGGGTTCCACGGCCTTCTCTTGGATAATCGCCGATGTGCGCGGCTCGTAGAAGCTGATGACGCCCACATTGTCGACGGAGGTGGGGAAGAACTCCGTGCCCCTGTCGTAGCCTGTTGCCGTTACAAACGAAGGGTGCACTTCTTTGAATCTGTTGTTGTACGTCGTGATGGTGGCATTATTAGCCGCGTTCTCATACCACTTCTTGCGTACGAAGATGGTTACGTTTTTCAAGTTGCCGGATTGATACATGATGTTCGCATTCAGCGTGGGCACATTGTCCTCGCCCATGAAACTGAGCGATTTCAGGTTATTGCAAAGGGCAATGGCGCGAATTCCTATCTCCGTTACCGTCTTGGGGAATGTGATGTTAGTCACTTTATTACTGCCATAGAAACAGTAGGGTGCGACTTTCTCAAAATAGGGCACGAGCGTGTACTTGCTGTCGGCCTTGCCGGCAGGGAATACTTCAAGTTTCTTCTTAGTAATATCGCAGAGCATGCCGTCGAGCGTAGTGTAATTCATATTACCCTCCTCAACCTTAAATCTCAGGAGATTCTCGCAGAAATTGAATGCTCCTTGATCTACTTTCTCGAAAATCTTGGGCAACGTTATCTCCGTAAGATTCGTACAATGATCGAAAGCCAGTTCCTGAACTAATTTTACTTTTTCAGGCAAAGTGATATGCCTGATTCCACAATCGGCAAATGCTCCTCCGCCGATACGTTCAAGCACAGAGCCTTCTTCAAATCCTACTTTTTCCAAGCCCGCCGTACCTTTGAAAGCACCACTGGCAATATCCTTAACGGTCTTAGGAACGGTGAATTCTTTCAGTTTAGGACAATTTAAGAACACATAACTGTTTATCTTCTCCAGTTGATTCGCCCCGTCAAAGAGAACCTTTTCGAGATTTTTTGCGTTCTGGAAGAGGTTACCCGGCAATTCTTTCAGTAGAGTATTGGCTGCAAAGTGTACTTCTGTGAGTTTTTCCGTATCGGCGAAACTTGCGTCTCCCAGTTTGGCTACGGATGAAGGAATGGTAACGTTCTCCAACGGTGTTTGCTGGAAGGCATAAGTCCCGATTTCCTGAAGTTGTGAGGGGGACAGGAACTCTACTGTTTTCAGCATCTTTGCTCCCTTGAAAGCCGCTTCTTCGATGGTCGTTACACTCTTTGCAATCCGGACTTTCGGTAATTTATGAACATCGGCAAAAGCGAACTTATCAATCTTTGTCGTTCCTTCGGGCACGGTGTATTCGTTTTCCTTTCCACAAGGATAGAGCACGAGGGTCTTTTTGTCATGCGTGAAGAGCACGTCGTTTACTGCCTTATATTTTGAGTTATTTTCATCTACTTCAAATTTCGTGATGAATTGGCAGTTGGTAAATGCTCCCTGGCCAATCGATTCCACATCCTTGCCAATCGTTACGCTTTCCAATGCGCTGCACGAATTAAAGGCTGCATTACCGATCTTCTTTGTATTGTTTAAATCAAGCTTTTTTATATTGCTACCGATTGCGGCATTGTCGGCCACTTCGGTAACGCTTGCAGGAATTGTCAGTTTATTTTCCGGTTCTACCAGTTTATCGTATTTGAAAGGAACATGTACGAGTTTTTTGCCGGCTTTGTCGCACAAAAGGCCGTCTATATCCTTGAATTTTGCATTACCGCTTTCCACCGTAAAATGAGTGCCACTCGTGTTAAATGAGGGATAATCTGCATTTTCGGAAATCTTGGTAACGGAAGCCGGAATGGTTATCTTTTCCATATTCTTGCAACAGGAAAATGCCGACGGCATAATCTCTGTCACGCCGGTGGGAACGGTGTAGTTCTCTGTCTTGCCTGCCGGAACATAGACCAACTGTGTTCCATCATGAGACAGCAGTGAGCCGTTCTCTGCCTTATACTTGGTATTTCCCGCTTTTACCTCAAAACTCGTAAGTGCCGGACAATCAAGAAAACACCCGTGCCCTACCGTCTCACAAGACGCGGGAATAATTATTTTCTGTAGAGTTTGAGGCTTGCGGAGAGAGTTTGCGGTAATTTCCCTGAATCCTTCGGAAAACTCCACTTCGGTAACGCCTTCAGCCACCTTGGAATCCCAAGGGGAACAGCCTACCACCTTGTATTTTTCCTGATCCATTCCAACAGGAGTTTGCACCTCTGTAGGAATAACTACCTTGCCGGTTCCTCCTATCTCTAACACTACAGCCTCGTTGAGTGAAGGATCATTCAGGTCTTTCTTGGAAACCTTATACTTACAAGTGCCATAGTCGAACACAGTTCCCACGGACTGAGCTAAAGCCCCCGTTGCCGACATGATCATTGCCAGCAACAGCATAAAAAATAGTTTTGTTTGTCTCATATTCTTGATAAATTAAAAATGATTTATAATTCTTCTTTGTATATTACTTATGGATGAACATTCCGTTAACAATCGGGCTTATGTCAAATGACAAGGCTACGCAACAAAATGTATAAAATAGGGCAAAGGAAATTAGGTTTAGCCCTTTTACTATAGGGGATGTACGATATGCTCGCGCGCGTAGCGCGCGTAATAAAATAAAGTGTTTGGCGTGGAGATAAGCGACGGTGCGCCTATGAGAGAGTAGCAAATTATTTGGAACTGCCAAATAATCCGACAATTTTTTTATAATAAAATTGCGATTTTCTTGTGCTGTGCCCATACCTTTATTATATAAGGTATGTAACCGTGGATGATTATGTCTCTCTGTCATACTCAATCTCGGTTTTATTAAACCCGGGTGCAAAGATACGGAATATTTTCGGTTTGTGAAAAGAAATTGTTTGAAATTATTGCTGTCCGGTAATATTTTTCCTTAACGTTACTTTTGTTTTTATCATAAAACTTTCATAACATACCCAAGAGTACACATTTTACCGGCAGGCTTTTGATGGAGTTTATACCGAACTCGTGTAATCTCTGCCTTATTTCATGGCTTTCACTGTTGTAATGTTGCCGTTGACAAGAATGGTACGTATTATGAGCACCATGTGACTGTTATCTGGCAGGCTGTATGTAACAGCATTGGCATTGTTGCACTTAACCTCAAACAGTTGAGTTCCGTCGAGTGCAAATGCTTCGACCCTTGCCAAAGGAACTTGGCTGCTTGCTACGTTGAGTTGCCCACCTGCTATGTACACTCGCACGTCCGATTCGTTAATGATTGTTGTGCCGATGCTTGCAGTAACAGGCGATGATTTGAGAATTGGATATCCATCGTTTCTGTTCTTGTCAATGCTCCATACATTGTTGAAATCCCATCCCTCAAATGTGTCTTGAGATTTCATCTGCTCAGTGGTCATCGGTTTACAATCACAATCGTTGTGTGAGAAACCTCCTACGGCTTCTCCTTGAGCCGATGTCTCCTTGTCGTAGTAACAATCTTTTATTGTTGCAGTGTATGATTTGTTGCCAACAAAACCTGCTGCGGTTTGATTATTGAGTGCTGTCACTTTCCCGGTAGAGTAGCAGCGTACAATGTCACTGCCGGCATAGTCGAGCGACCCTATGAATCCGCCAACACTTACATCTCCTTCAACTTCTGAACGGGCATAACAGTCGCTGATACTTGTTTCCTCGTTCTTGCCCATGAAACCACCAACGTAGGTAATTCCCTTGATCATTCCGGCAGCGAAACTCTTTTCGATTGTCGATTTCACGGCAGTGCCTGCCAAACCACCAATTTGATTTCCACCTTCAACTCGTGCCGTGGTCATACATTCGCTCATCGTACAACTGCTGAGGAAACCGGCAATGCCACCTGCAACGCGACCAAGCCTGTCGTCGGTTGCATTCTCAATGGTTTTGATACTGCCTGCTGTAGAACATCCGGTTATTTTTCCATCAACGCACCAACTTGTAAGGCCTCCGATATAATCATATCCGGTGATGTCGGCTTCGACCGAGCAGTTAGCAGTAGTGCCATCCGATTGATAGCCGAGCAGTCCGCCCAGGTAAATGCCACGACTGTTTATAACCGACTTCTTGACATGGCAGTTTTCAATATTTTCCTCAAAGGCATATCCCGCAAGCACCCCGATGTTCTCAAGTCCGGTAATTTGTGCATTCTCGATGGTAAGGTTTCGCACAGTGCCGGAGTAAACATATCCGAAAAGACCTTGAAAATCGGTCATGCGGTTAATATACAAGTTGCTTATCTTATGGTTCTTTCCATCGTAGTTTCCTCTGAAGGATAATTTCACTAAGCGACCATTAATAATTTGAACCCCACCGATGGCAGCCCAGCCTCGCCCTTCGTCCCAATTCCTGGTGGCGGCAATATCGATGTCATTTACTTGCTCGAAATTTAAACCGGCAAAGTCAATCCCTGAGTTTACCTGCTCTGCAATCCAAAGTAGGTTTTCAGGAGTTTCCACCTTGTAAGGATTCTCCGCCATGCCGTTACCTTTTGGCTGCACGGCAGCATCGTAATAGTCTTGTGCAGACGCTGTTATTGGCAACAATGCTGCCAATACAAGTATCAGACTTGTTATTGTTTGTTTATTCATATTTGTGGAGAACTGATGTTTAGTTCAGTACAACTTTCTTGTGTTCGTCGCCTGACACCACAATAATCACATCACCCTTGACAGAGCCTTGCAGACGGAATGTAGCATTACCGTTTATGCTTTCCTGTTTGCCCAAGCATATACCTTGCATGTCGTAAATAGCGACCACGCCTTCTGTGCCGGTCACAGATACAGTTGATGCGTTTGCATTAACTGTCATACCATTGGATTTTACATTATCCATTCCCGTTGGCTCTTCACCTTCAAGTACAACTTTCACGTCTATGTTTTCAACGGCTATGAAATTGATTGAGTTATCTGTAATGTAATCTCCGAGTGCATCGACATAAGGTTGATCATTAACAACCCAATAAGCAACCGGTACTTTTCCATCAGGATTGTCTAAAGGAGCAATCTCGAAAAGAATATGATCGCCGGGAGTTACTTTCGTGCCTGACTCGATTTCCGGACTCTCATATTCGCTGCGATTACGACAAGTTATGACGGCACTCTCCGGTTGGGTATATGTAATGGTGCGTGTGTCTCCGTCCTTATAGAAAAATATTGTAAGATAGAAACCATTAGAAATGTTTTGTTTGTAAAACTGGTCAGGGCGAGAGGGGAAATACATGTTATCGCCAAAACTCCAAACCATAATGTTGTATCCTGTTGACGGACGCGGGTCAAAATATGCACCTCGTCCTTCAGGAAGCATGTATGTGATACCATCGGCCTCCGGTGCGATCACTCGACCGAAATCGCCTTGTTCCTCTACATTTACTTCGGCACCTTCCGAACCTTCTGCGGGAACGATGAAGGTTACGGGGACAAGTTTACAAACGTCCAAAGTAACAATCTTGTTGCTTGTTACATTATCAAACACTTGCTGTGTTGTGGAGTAAGATTCACGTATCTCGCTCATGCTACTCTCGTCATTTCCGCTTTCCCAAACAAATACAACATATCCTTCATTTGGTATTGCTTCTAAACGCACTTTGCTGCCCGATGGCACCTCATAAGTGAATCCGTCTTCTGCAGGAACAAGTTTCTCTTCTTGCGAAGTGGATGGGTTGACTAAATAAGCATTAGTTGTCACATTTTGTGCACCTTGTGCAAATTTTACTATCACGTTTTCTGCCATAATGCTTAATGAACAGAACAGTAAAAATGTAAGTACCGAGTACTTCTTGTAATTTTGTTTCATGTATTAATATATTTAAAGGTTATTATAATTTGCAATATTACAGATAAAAATCTAATCCCACAAGTTTTCTCTTTTATTTTTATCAATGTTCAGTAATATTTTTTTTCATCTGTATGCAGAAGTTTAGTTAAAATTCAACATTTTGTACCAATATTCAATATAAAATATTATATTTGCAAAATATTAATCTCTTTTTATTAACCTGATGCCGGTGATTCGGTATCCCCAAAATTTATTATTACTATGAAGAAAAACTATTATCACAAAATGTACATTGCTTTTTTAATGGCAATACCGGCACTTTCGTTCTGTCCGCAAGACGTGAATGCACAGACTGTAGTGTTGTCTCAGAACTTTGAGACCAAGGATGCCCCTATCGATTGGAAGTATGTTGATGTGGACAATGATGGTCATAACTGGCGGCTCATCTATCAATTCGATGGTTGGAAGGGGGCTAATGAAACGGAAGGATTTATGATTTCCGAATCATGGTTTGGCAGTGCACTTACTCCAGACAATTATATCATAAGTCCTGAAATAAGCGGTGCAGGGAATGTTTCATACTATGTGTGTACAGGCGATGAACACTTTCCTGTCGAGCACTATGCAGTGTGTGCATCCTCAACAGGGCAGGAGCCGGCTGACTTCAGTATAATCTTCGAGGAAACAATTGGTCAGCAATCGGCAAAGACACCAAGAAAGATTGGCGACAACGAGACTACCGATGGCAATCCGCCGGTGATGACTCCTTGGCTGAAACGTGCTGTCAATTTGCCGGAGGGAACGAAATATGTTGCTTTCCGTCATTACAACAGTACAGACCAGTATCGTCTCTGCTTGGACGAGATTGTCTTCATGACGGGAGAGGCAAGCGGAATAGAAAATGTAAATTCGTATGAATCGGAAAACCACAAGGGAACTTATACCTTGGGAGGAATGCGAATTAAAGAAAATAGCCAATTACCTGCCGGCATATATGTCGTGAATGGTAAAAAAGTGGTTGTGAAATAAAGAAGAGTTTTAGTTGACACCAATATAATATTAGAACTCTTTTTTGATGTGCCTATTTTGAACTCATATAGAAATTGGTGCGTGGATAAAAAGGAAATCCATATCGTCCATTATATAAATGGAAATGATATGGATTTCATTCTATGTTGTTAACTTTCGTATAAATTAGGAATTACATGTTGTATTCCTGCCAACTCTTTATCTTAATCTCTTCAAGTGAGATGCTACAGAACGCTTCGATGAATGCTTTGGCGAGGCGGACGTTGGTCATAAGCGGAATGTTATGGTCGATTGCACCACGGCGTATGCGGTAGCCATTGGTGAGTTCGCGGTTAGAATGATTCTTCGGTTCATTGATTATGAGGTCGAATTTGTGTTCCGCAATCATGTCCATAACGTTGTTGTCTCCCTCCTCGTCTGGCCATGCCACCGCAGTAGCCTCCACATCGTTCTCCTTGAAGAACATAGCAGTGCCCGGTGTGGCGTAAATCTTATAGCCGTTCTTTACCAATTGGCGTGCCGGCTCGAGCAAAGAAACCTTTCCTTTGGCTGCTCCCGAAGATATAAGCACCGCGCCTCCGTCACGTCTTGGCAGTCGGTAGCCAATGGCTAAAAGTGCATTGAGCAGTGCTTCGTGCAGGTCGTCGCCCAAACAACCCACCTCACCAGTAGATGACATATCTACTCCAAGCACCGGGTCGGCATTCTGTAGTCGTGCAAAAGAGAACTGGGAAGCCTTAACTCCGATGCGGTCAATGTCGAACTCGCTCTTGTCAGGTTTCTCGTAAGGTGCATCAAGCATGATTTTCGTTGCCGTTTCGATAAAATTACACTTAAGTATTTTTGATACAAACGGGAATGAACGTGAGGCACGCAGGTTACATTCAATGACTTTCAGTTCGCGGTTTTTGGCAAGGAACTGAATATTGAATGGTCCTGAAATATTTAGTTCTTCGGCAATCTTATAGGCAATCTTCTTTATTCTACGTATTGTTGAGAAATAGATATGTTGCGCAGGGAACACAATTGTGGCATCTCCTGAGTGTACTCCGGCATACTCCACGTGCTCTGAAATGGCATATTCCACGACTTTACCCTTATCTGCCACAGCGTCAAACTCTATCTCCTTGGTCTCTTTCATGAATTGACTAACAACGACAGGGAACTCCTTCGAGACCTCGGTAGCCATCTTCAGGAAACGCTCTAATTCCTCATTGTCATAACATACGTTCATTGCAGCACCAGAAAGTACGTAAGATGGGCGCACCAATACAGGGAATCCTGTTTCTTTTACAAACTCTTTTATATCATCGATTGATGTCAGTGCTCGCCATGCAGGTTGATCGATGCCAAGTTTGTCGAGCATTGCCGAGAACTTGTCACGGTTCTCTGCTCGGTCGATGTTGACAGGGCTTGTACCGAGTACCGGTATGCTTTGACGGTGAAGTTTCATCGCGAGGTTATTCGGGATCTGGCCTCCAACGCTGACTATAACGCCCCGTGGTTCTTCAAGATCTATTACATCAAGCACGCGCTCCATTGATAATTCATCGAAATAGAGACGGTCGCATATATCATAGTCTGTGGATACGGTCTCCGGATTATAGTTTATCATTATCGACTTGTATCCCAGTTTGCGTGCTGTGTTTATTGCATTTACGGAGCACCAGTCGAACTCTACGCTCGAACCTATGCGGTATGCGCCCGAACCGAGTACCACCACTGACTTCTCGTTCTTGTAATATGGAATGTCATTCTGTACCTTTATTCCTGTCTTGCTTACTATCTCGCGCCATTCTTCGGTAGTCATCTTGTCAGAATTTGTAGGCTCTGCAAGTGGCAGATATGTGAAATAAAGGTAGTTAGTAAGTTCCGGATGCTCACTTGCCACGGTGTTGATACGCTTTACCGATGGTATAATACCACGCTCTTTGCGGTAGTTTCTTGTTTTCAGGGTCTCATTTTCCATGTTTGTTGATTGTGGCTTCAATACGAAACGGGCAATCTGGAAATCGGAGAATCCTGCTTGTTTGGCTTTCTGCAGCAAGGTGTCGGGTAGGGCTTCGATATCGTTATATTTCTGTAACTCGTGCTTTATATCAACGATATTCTTCAGTCTGGATATGAACCACTTATCTATTTTTGTCAGTTCTTCTATGCGTTCCACACTATAATCTTCTTCCAGAGCCTGTGCTATTGCAAAGATGCGTAGGTCGGTGGGATGCTGTAGTTCCTCTTCAAGGTTCTCGAATCGCGTGTGATCGTTGCCAACGAAGCCGTGCATACCTTGTCCTATCATGCGCAATCCTTTCTGAATCATCTCCTCGAAAGAACGTCCGATGCTCATTATCTCGCCGACCGACTTCATGCTTGAACCTATCAAGCGGCTCACGCCCGCAAATTTGGTAAGATCCCAACGTGGAATCTTGCAAATCATGTAGTCGAGTTGTGGTGCGACGTAGGCTGAGTTGATAGTTCCCATTTCTCCTATTTTGTCGAGTGTGTAGCCCAATGCAATCTTCGCGGCAACGAAAGCGAGCGGATAACCTGTGGCTTTGGATGCGAGGGCAGACGAACGTGACAGGCGTGCATTAATCTCAATGATGCGATAGTCGTTCGTTTCTGCGTTGAAAGCAAACTGAATGTTACACTCTCCCACGATGTTCAAGTGTCTTACGCAGCGTCTTGAGATGTCTTGCAGCATCTCAACTTGTTCTCCGGTGAGCGAACAAGTTGGTGCAACAACAATCGATTCACCGGTATGTATGCCGAGAGGGTCGAAGTTTTCCATTGAAGCCACGGTGAAACAGTGGTCGTTGGCATCTCGTATGCATTCGAATTCTATCTCTTTCCATCCTTTCAGGCTTTCCTCAACTAAGATTTGCGGTGCAAAAGTGAAGGCACTTTCTGCAAGAGTCTTGAACGCCTTCTCATCTTGACAGATACCGGAACCGAGACCTCCGAGTGCGTATGCCGAACGAATCATGACCGGGAATCCTATCTCTTTAGCCGCTTTAAGTGCATCTCCAATATTTTCTACTGCGTGACTCACCGGTGTCTTCATGCCTATCTCGTCAAGTTTCTTCACGAAAAGGTCGCGGTCTTCAGTATTAATAATAGCCTCAACGCTTGTTCCGAGCACTTCTACATCATATTCTTTCAGTGTTCCATTCAGGTAAAGTTCTGTTCCACAATTAAGTGCAGTCTGTCCTCCGAATGCAAGTAGTATTCCGTCAGGGCGTTCTTTCTTTATTATCTCCGTTACGAAATGTGTGTTCACAGGTTGGAAATAAACCTTATCGGCAATGCCCTCACTGGTTTGTATCGTGGCAATGTTGGGATTGACGAGTACCGATGTGATTCCTTCTTCTTTCAATGCCTTCAAAGCCTGTGAGCCAGAATAATCGAATTCGCCGGCCTGTCCGATTTTAAGTGCGCCCGAACCAAGCACGAGCACCTTTGTTAGTTTTCTTTTCATTTTGTGATATTAATTATATATGTTCGTGGATATATATGATTGCATATTTTAAATGGCATGTCTGAAAAACAGACATGCCATTTATAAGGGTTATTTAAGTTTTATCGAACTGTCGTTCTTGTTTGCATAATGGCTGTTACCATATTGACCATAAGAGCCATATTGGCCATAAGAACCATAATTACCGTAACTGCCGTATCGTCCGTAACGACCGTATTTGCCATAACTGCCGTAGCCGTAATAATAGCCGTGTTTCTTTTTCGACATGTCGATGCCATTGATTACCAAGGCCATATTCGGTAGTTTCTTCTCGTTTGCAAGTCCGTTTATAAGGTCGAAACTTGTCTTAGGTGTATAGTCGGCACGACACATATATATAGTAGCATCTGATACGCGTCCTATCTGTAGCGTATCTGTTACAAGGCCAACGGGTGCGGTATCGATGATGATGAAGTCGTACTTATCACGCATTATGTTTATTATCTTGTCAAGAGATTCACGTGTAAGTAGTTCCGCCGGATTAGGAGGAATAGGACCTGCAAGCAAAAGTTCGAGGTTGTCGTTGATTTCTGATGGCAGAATCTGCTCTTGAATCATTTCCCATGTCGGGTCATCTTGCAACAATAGTGGAGTGATGCCGTGGGTATGGTCTTTCAGTTCGAACAATTCTGACAATCGAGGCTTACGTATATCAAGGCCAATCAACACTGCTTTTTTACCCAGAAGAGCGAAACTTACTGCAAGGTTGGCAGCAGTGAATGTTTTACCTTCTCCGGAAATTGATGATGTAAACATGATAACCTTATCGTTCCCCTTAAGCATGAACTGGAGATTTGTTCGCATAGAGCGGAATATTTCCTCCATTTGGTTGTTCTGATTCTCATGTACTACGATTCCTGCCTTTGTCTTAGCCGTTTCACTTGCCACGGCAACATCGGCAATAATAGGCAGTTTGGTGAGTTTCACTACATCTTCATGCCCCTCTATCTTGTATCGGAATATGCTTATGAGGAATAGTATTAGAGACGGAAGACCGATAGCCACCGCTAGTGCGATAAGGAAAATGATATTTGATTTAGGACTTATCATTCCTGTATATATCGGGTCGTCAATGAGTTTTCCCTTGTCGGCAGTTGCTGCAAGCGATATGGAGTTCTCCTCGCGCTTCTGCAAAAGCATCAGATAAAGTCCTGACTTCACTTCCTGCTGTCGTCCTATCTGTGTCAGCATTCTCTCTTGTCCCGGTGTCTGTTGTATCTGTCCTGCGTATTGTCCGTATTGCGATGCGATTGAATTTCGCTGTATCTCTGCCGAGCGGCGTTGCTGGTTTAAGGCTTGCTGTATGCTTGATGAGAGATCATTGAGTTCTTCAGTCAATGGTGTAACGACCGGACTTGATTCGCTTGCGGTCTTAAGCAGTCGGCTACGCTCTATTACAACCTGATTGTATCGGCTGATGAGTTGTGTAGATGCTCCGTCTGAAAGACCTACATTAGAAGGTATTACCTGATATTTATTCCCCGGCTCTCTGACATAAGAACTTAGTTCGTTAAGCAATTGTATCTGTGTGTTTGCCGTTGCAAGTTGTTTTTCGTACTCATTGCTGTTAGCAACCGCAGCAGAACCACTTATACTCAGTTCTACCATATTGTTACGTCTCTTATAGGCTTCGAGTTCTCCCTCTGTGCTATTAAGTTCGGCATTGATTTTTTCAAGTCGACTGTTTATGAATTCCTCTGTTCGGTATGCCACTTGGTTCTTATCTTCATTAGCCTGACGGTTATAACATACTACGAGTTGCTTGAGAAAGTCGGATGCACGACTTATGTTCTCATCTTTCAAATTCAGTATTGCTATCGATGTTTCATCCATCGTTGATGTTTCTAATCCTGCAACATATTTCAAGCATACTTTTTTAGGAGAACTTATTATAACGGTCATCTCATTGCCGTCTTTCAGCGAAGCGAATGGGTTCGCAGTGAATGATATTATTCCGACACTTGTCTTTATAGATGCCGGCAGAGACTTTATTGTCTGGTCTATCTCTGTGTTACCGGCCGTACCATGAATTTTGAAAGAGTTCTTCTCGCGTGATACTTCAAGTTTTATGTCGTAAATCAAGTTGTTCAGACTTACTTGATCCAAGTCCACATTTAGATAATTGTCTTTATACATCAACACATCGTTAATACGTCCGTGTCTTATATAGTTGACATAAAGTTTCAAATCTCTTACCACTTGTTCGGCAAGTCTTTGTGAACGCAGAATCTGTATCTCGTTCATGATACCCTCATTATTGCTTACTACACCGGTGGCAAGTGTACTCTTAAAACTGTTGCTGCTGTAAGCAGAACCTTTTTCCGGAGCCTTGATTAGGAGTTGAGCGGTTGTCTGATATATAGGTGTTGTATATCTGAGGTAGGCTGCCGCCAATCCAACACAGATAATAAGCGACAATACAAACCATTTCCAGTTCAGAATAAATGCTGCATATATAGACGCAAAACTGAATGCCGACTGTTCCTCTTCCTCAATAATGTTTGTTATTTCATAATTCTTCTTCTCTTCCATCATTATCTAATATATTAATATGTATTCTTGTAATTATTGCTTTATTCGTTTATCAGGCGTTTCAAATATTGTCCATAATCGTTCTTTAGCATCGGTTCTGCAAGTTCAGATACACGTGCGGCATCTATCCAGCCATTTGTATATGCAATCTCTTCAAGACATGCTATCTTCAGTCCCTGTCGTTTCTCTATAACCTCAATGAATGTACTTGCTTCAGACAGACTGTCGTGTGTTCCTGTGTCAAGCCATGCGAAGCCACGCTGAAGTGTCTGCACCTTAAGGCATTTGCGTTTGAGATATTCTTGGTTTACGGTAGTAATCTCAAGTTCTCCACGTGCACTTGGTTTAATATTCTTGGTAATTTCCACCACGCTGTTGGGATAAAAATATAGTCCCACAACGGCATAGTTGCTTTTTGGATTCTTTGGTTTTTCCTCTATTGAGAGGCAGTTTCCTTGCGAGTCGAACTCGGCCACACCGTATCTTTCAGGGTCGTTCACATAGTATCCGAAGACAGTTGCATTTCCGTTTTTCTCTGCATCGATGACACTTTGCTTCAAAACTTCTGTAAACCCTACACCGTGGAATATATTATCTCCGAGCACAAGGCATACGCAATCGTCGCCAATGAATTTCTCACCGATTATAAATGCCTGTGCCAATCCGTCTGGTGATGGCTGCTCGGCATACTCGAAATTCACACCGATGTCTTTCCCGTCACCGAACAGACGTTGGAAACCCGGAAGGTCGTGAGGAGTGGAAATTATTAGGATATCTCTTATTCCAGCCTGCATTAGAGCCGAGATGGGATAGTAAATCATCGGCTTGTCAAAGATTGGAATCAACTGTTTACTTATGCCCTTTGTTATAGGGTAGAGTCGTGTGCCACTACCTCCGGCAAGAACTATTCCTTTCATAAAAAATGTTTTATCCAAAAAGTATTTTTGCAAAAATCATTGCAAAGGTAATAATTAAATCGGAGATAGCAACTGTAATATGGAGAAATATGACAAAATATTTTGATTTTTCGCAAATAAGGAGTACTTTTGCACGAAATTTTGTAGTAATCATGAGTTTCTTAAATAAATTATTTGGACGTAAAGATAGTGAAGAAGCAAAGATTGGTGGCATGGAAGATTATATGACTCTTGTCAGAGTTTACTTTCAAGCTTCAATGGCTTCAAGTCTCGGAATAACAAACCTCGCGTGGCTTCCCGACCTTAGGACATTCAAGACAACATTGAAAGTGCCTACGGTGAATAATAAGTTGGGAGTGGGCGAGAAGAGTCATTGCCGTAAGATGATGAAAGAAATGTATGGAACTTCAGACGATTTTTTCAAGGAAATTGATTTGAGTCTGAAGAAAAACTGTCGTAAGTTGCAAGACGTGCAGACTTACATGATTCAGTTTCAAGGTTTCTCTCAAGATCTTATGATGCTTATGGGCAACCTGATGAAGTTCAAACTTCGCGTGCCTTCTTTCTTCAAGAAAGCCATATATAGCATGACCGAGAAAACCGTCAACGATATATTCACAAAGAATGACTATAGCGATGCAGGAGTGATGAAGTCTGCGATAGCGGTGCGCCAGTACAATAAGCGACTCGGTTTTTCACAAAAATGGGTTACTGATTTCGTTTATCAAGTGGTGATTCTTGCAAAGAAAGAACCGGGAAGAAAAGATCAGGATTGATATAGCCAATCATCAATGGCGAGCATCTTAATAATCGGAATACTAAAAAAATACGAAATTTCGTTATAGAAATTTTGTTATATTATAAAAAAATGCTACTTTTGTCGAAAATTGTAGGTGCATGGCTGCAAATGAGAAAACTATAACGCTCTTCACAACGCGCGTAAGGCAGATGATACTCCGCTTCAATCAACTGAAAAAGGAGAATGAAGAGTTGTATGCTATGGTGGATGAGCGAGATACCTTGATAAAAAAGTTGGAATCTCAGAACCAGCAAGCACAGCGTGACTACAATTCGCTCAAGATGGCAAAAATGCTTGAAGTAACAGATGGTGACCTTGAAGGTGCCAAGAAGCGCGTGGCCGGTCTCATAAGAGACGTGAACAAATGCATCACGTTGCTCAGTGGTACGGAGGAATGACCCTAATACCGAGGCAAATGGCAGAAGACAATAACAAATTACACATAAGATTGCATGTTTACGATATGGAACTTCCCGTGACCATTGTACGCGAGGAAGAGGAGTTTTATCGTAATGCCGCAAAACTTATTACGGAGACAGTAAACAATTACGCACAGGTTTTCAAAGGGCGCAAAAGCGACAAGGAACTACTTTATATGGCCTTGATAGACATCGCATTGCGATACGTGAAAAACAAAGACCGTAATGATACTTCTCCTTACGATGATATTCTCGCCAAGATAACTTCGGAAATAGAGGAGGTTCTGTGATAATAAAGAGAAATAACGAGAATATTAACATAATATAAAAAACTTATACATTTATGATTTATGCAATAATAGCCGTGGCTGCACTTTTGATAGGTGGTGTCATAGGATATTCCGTTTTCCGTTACATTGCAACGGGAAAATATAACGAGATGTTATCTACGGCAGAAAAAGAAGCAGAGGTGCTGAAAGAGAAAAAACTGCTGGAGGTAAAGGAAACTTTCCTAAACAAGAAAAACGAACTCGAAAAAGAGGTAAGAACACGCACACAACGTATCCAACAAAGCGAGAACAAACTGAAACAAAGAGAAATCGCCCTCTCTCAAAAACAGGAAGATGTTGCAAAGCGCAGACAGGAAATAGAACAACAGCAGCAGCGCATCGAAAACGAGAAAAAAATCATTGCGGTAAAGCAAGAGGAATTGGAAAAGATGCAATTACAGGAACGTGAGAAACTCGAAGAACTGTCAGGATTGAGTGCAGAAGAAGCAAAGACACGCCTTGTGGAAAGTCTGAAAGACGAAGCACGCACAGACGCTGCATCGTATATCAACGAAATAATGGACGAGGCGAAACTCAACGCAAACCAACAGGCAAAGAAAATCGTTATACAGACAATACAGCGCACGGCTACCGAGACCGCAATAGAAAACTCGGTCAGCGTATTCCATATTGATAATGATGAAGTGAAAGGTCGCATAATAGGCCGTGAGGGTCGCAATATCCGTGCCCTTGAGGCTGCCTGTGGTGTGGAAATTGTTGTTGACGATACTCCTGAAGCCATTGTAATCTCGGCCTTTGACCCTATTCGCCGTGAGATTTGCCGCCTTGCCCTGCACCAACTCGTAAGCGACGGACGTATTCATCCCGCGCGTATTGAAGAAGTTGTGGCAAAGGTAAAGAAGCAGATTGACAACGAGGTAATAGAAACCGGAAAGCGGACATCGATAGACCTTGGTATTCATGGTCTGCATCCCGAACTAATAAGGATTGTTGGAAAGATGAAATACCGCTCTTCTTACGGACAGAATCTTTTGCAACATGCCCGCGAGACGGCAAACCTTTGTGCGGTGATGGCAAGTGAACTCGGACTGAACCCCAAGAAAGCCAAACGCGCAGGATTGCTTCACGATATTGGTAAAGTGCCTGATGAGGAAAGCGAATTGCCACATGCTCTATATGGAGCGAAGATTGCAGAGAAGTACAAGGAGAAACCTGACATTTGCAATGCTATAGGTGCTCACCACGACGAAATGGAAATGCAGACTCTGCTCGCCCCGATAGTACAGGTATGTGATGCCATAAGCGGTGCACGTCCGGGAGCACGCCGAGAGATTGTAGAGGCTTACATAAAGCGTCTTAACGACCTTGAAGCAATTGCAATGAGTTATCCGGGAGTAACAAAGACCTATGCCATACAGGCCGGTAGAGAACTTCGTGTAATTGTCGGAGCAGACAAGATGGACGACAGGGACACCGAAACACTTTCAGGAGAGATAGCAACGAAGATACAGAACGAAATGACATATCCGGGACAGGTTAAGATAACTGTTATCCGAGAGACTCGTTCCGTTGCATACGCAAAATAGTAACAACATTAAAAGATATGGAGAATGACAACTGTGTTTTCTCTATGCCTTTATTAATTATATAAGGTAAGTGATATGCGTGACTATAAAATGTATGAAGCCGAGGACAAGATGATAACACTCATCTCCGACAATTATCATATACTTGAGAGTTTAGGTAGATTCGGAATAAACCTTGGATTTGGCGATAAGACGGTAAAGGAGGTGTGTGAAGACCAGGATGTGGATACATACACATTCCTTGCAGTGGTTAATTTCTCTATCAACGGTTATCGAGACAGTGATGACAACGGTCGTCTTTCAGTACCGACATTGTTGCATTATCTGAAAGCATCGCATGTCTATTACCTTGACTACCAACTTCCGACAATACGTAAAGAACTCTTTGCGGCTCTCGACGAGAATGATAACTTGGCCAGACTTATACTGAAACTATATGATTCTTATGCGCGAGAGATAAGGACGCACATGAAATATGAGGAAGAAAACGTGTTCCCATACGTTGACAAACTGCTGAATGGAGAACCGGAAGATGGTTATGATATTGAGACTTTCTCAAAGCATCATGGGCAGACTACGCTCAAACTGCGCGAACTAAAGAACATCATTATCAAGTATCTTCCTTCTGATGCTTTGCACAACAACCAACTCATGGCCGTGCTTACAGACTTGTATAAGAGTGAAAAGTGGCTTGGTCAGCATGCAGAGATAGAGGACTATATCTTTATTCCTGCCATTCGCCGTCTCGAAAGACTGAAGAAGCAGAGTGATGTCAGCGTGAAGATTTCGAAAATGATAAGCCATAACACTGAAAATGGGGAGTCGTTAAGCGAACGCGAGCGCGAGGTTATAGTAAGTGTGGTTCAGGGAATGGCCAACAAGGAGATTGCCGACCATCTCTGCATTTCTATAAACACGGTAATAACTCATCGCCGCAACATTGCCCGTAAGTTGCAGATACATAGTGCCGCAGGACTTACCATTTATGCCATTGTTAACAATCTCGTTGATATAAGTTCCGTGAAATTGTAAGTCTATTACGTAAAAATACAAAAACCGGTCGTTGATAACAATTCCAACGACCGGTTTCTTTTTATCATAATGCAAAACATATAGTTCACGATAGGAATTTATATCTTGCTGATGTCAACGTACCCATGCATCACGGCATAGATTGTCAGTGCCGATACGCTCTTCAAGCCAAGTTTGTCCATAATATTCTTGCGGTGGGTTATTACCGTTGTAAGACCGATGTTCAGTTTGTCGGCAATTTCCTTGTTTATGAAGCCTTGCACTATGAGAGACATAACTTCCAGTTCGCGGTTTGTCAGAATCTGTCTGCTCAGGCATTCTGGGAGTTGTGGCAGGTATGCTCCTTTGGGATGCCCGCCACTGTGCATCACCAGTAAGGAACGTATCAGTTGCTTTTCAGGCACGTTTATGCAGATACATTTGAAGCCGCTCATCTGAGAGTCTTGCGATGTTGTCAGCACAATTGTCCGACGCACTTGTTCGAGAAAGAAGGCTCGATTGTCGAGAACTATATTCATCGCAACAAAAAGATGTGCAAACTGTTCCGGTTCTTGAGACTCGAATTCATCAAAAGAGTAGAAAGACTCTACTTTTACAATTGGCATCACATTTTGCAAGATATGTTTCAATCCCAATACCGATAAGGTGTTAGAGTCTATGATGGCAAGTTTTAGTCGTTCCATATTTCAGATATTATTTATCATTTAAGGAAACCGAGCAATGCACCTGCAGCCACGGCAGAGCCAATAACTCCGGCCACGTTAGGTCCCATTGCATGCATTAGCAAGAAATTGTGACGATCGTATTCCAGTCCGACGTTGTTAGAGATACGTGCCGACATGGGAACGGCCGACACTCCAGCGTTTCCAATGAGCGGGTTTATCTTCTTGTCCTTTGGCAGGAACAGGTTCATCAGTTTTACAAAGCCTACACCGCTTGCCGTAGCAACAATGAAAGCACAGGCACCGATAAAGAATATGAAAATGGTGTTCATCGTCAGGAACTCGCTTGCCTGAGTGGAGCAGCCGACTGTAAGACCGAGCAGCATCACAACTATGTCGTTGAGTGCCGAACCTGCGGTCTTTGCAAGACGTGTGGTCTTTCCCGACTCTTTCAGCAGGTTGCCGAAGAACAGCATGCCGAGCAACGGAAGTCCGGATGGCACGATGAAGGTCGTCAGAAGCAATCCGATGATAGGGAAGAGTATGCGCTCTGTCTGTGATACTTGGCGTGGTGACTTCATACGAATCAGTCGTTCCTTCTTGGTTGTCATGACCTTCATTATGAAAGGCTGTATGACAGGCACCAATGCCATGTATGAATAGGCGCACACAGCGATTGCTCCCATAAGGTTAGGAGCGGTTTTTGACGAGAGGAAAATGGCGGTAGGCCCGTCGGCACCACCGATAATTGCTATACCTGCCGCCTGATTAGGTTCGAATCCAAGTGCCAAGGCAGTCATGTATGCACCGAAGATACCAAACTGTGCAGCGGCACCGATAAGTATGAGTTTTGGGTTTGCTATGAGCGAAGAGAAGTCGGTCATTGCTCCTATGCCAAGGAATACAAGTGGCGGATACCAGCCATTGCGCACTCCTTGATAGAAAATGTTCAGCACCGAGTTGTCTTCATACAATCCTATTTCCAGTCCGGCATCCGCACGGAAAGGTATGTTTCCGAGTATTATGCCGAGTCCGATGGGCACCAATAGCAGTGGTTCGAAGTCTTTCTTTATGGCAAGCCAGATGAAGAAAGCGCCCACGGCAATCATAATGAGGTTGGGTATCGTGGTATTGGCAAAGCCGGTGTACGATAGGAACTCATTGAAGTTGCTTATTATGAAATCTGTAAATCCCATTTCTTACTTCTGTTTTATTTAACCGATGGTAACGAGCGGTTTACCTTCCATCACGGTGTCGCCGTCGCTTACATGTATTTCGGTTATCGTACCATTGGTCTCTGCCTCAATGTTGTTCTGCATCTTCATTGCTTCGAGAACTACTACAGTGTCACCCTCTTTCACTGCTTGTCCTACGGTGACTTTCACTTCGGTTATCGTTCCGGGCAGCGGTGCAGTCACTTTCATCCCTTTGCTTGCCGGTTTGCTTTCCTGCTTAGGTTCCGGAGTCTGCTTTCTTGTTACTGTCGCGGGCTTACTTTCTTTCTGCGTTACCTCTTTATTTGGTTTGCTGTGAGTCTTTATGGTCTCCGGCATTTCTATTTCAAACTGTTTTCCGTTTACTGAAACGTATGCTATGTTGTTTTCAATATCCTGTATTTCTACGTTGTATTCTATCCCGTTTACTTTATATTGATAGTTGCCCATAATGATTTCTGTTTATTGTTTATATTTGGTTTTATGTTTTTTATCAAAGATTATTGAATGAATTGTGCCACCTTGTTTCATGCGGCGTTATTGTTATGACATCAGACTCTTCGTCGTGTATGTCATCTTGATACTGCTTTAGAGCCATTGCTATAACCGCTGTGTATGTTGCCAATTCTTCGTTTATGGCGAGTGTGGCCACTGCGATAGCAACATCGTCTGCTGTTTCGTTATCGTTTCTGTCGGATTTCTTCTCGACGATTTTCGGATATTTGCTGATTTTCTCTCTCTCTTTCTTCTCTTTCTTTGATGCAATGATGTATTTTCCGAAAAGTGTGAAGAAGACGTATAACAATATAAGGCACGAAAAAACGATACCCATTGACAGTACGGTGATACCGATTCCGTGTGGGTCGTCTCGTTTTAGTCGTGCAATTTTCGACTCATTAATCTCGATGTAGTTGCCTATTCCGGGCGTAACAGCCTCTGCCGGCTTTATGTCCCACTGTCTTGAACCGTCTTTTGTTCTTGCGTAAGACTTGTTTTCTCCGAGTGCCGGTACCGATATTGAGTCTATAAGGTCTATGCCGTTGCCATCGTAGAGAGCCACCCATGTAGGTTCACCGGGAGTTACTCTTACACTGAAGTGCAGTTTTCCGGCCGTAGGACTGGAGTTTAAGAACAGTATGAGGTGTTGCTGCCCGGCCATCTGTGTCCTTTCTTCCTCACCGGGAATAGGGCTCATCAGTTTTATTCGTTCGGGCGCAGATAGGTTTTCGTCGAGTACTTTCCTGTTTGTGGTGATGAACATACCCCGCACGTTGTATGTGGAATACGAAGAGTTGGCAAGTTCTAACCACGGAAGATGTCGCCCGACATCATCTTGCAAACTGGCAGTATTGTTTGTCAGCACTTCGTTTATCTTGATGTTCTTGGCTCCTTGGGCAAACATCACGATGCCGGTAAACAATACTGCCAGTGTTAGAATCAGTTTTTTCATTGTATAATTATTATATCAGTTTTGTTTGTTGCTTATCAAACGTGATTCTTTCCTACGGCTTTTAAGCTTGTATGCTGTGTCAAACGCCACAGCATACAAGAATAATAGTTTGAGCCATAAAAATCCTAAGGAACATACTGAGCGGATATACTGTCGAATAACCCACCGCAGGTGCTTCTTTCGAGCATGACGAATTGGCGTATGCAAGTGCGGGAGGGTCGGTATAAGTTCCGGCTATCATACCCATTATAGTGAAATAATTAAGTTTCAAACGGAGGCGTGCCAAGGGTCCGACGATAAGAATTGGTATCACGGTTATGAGGAATCCCGTCAGAACATATAGCATACCATCGCCCTCTGTTACCGTATTCCAGAATCCGGCACCTGCTTTTATACCCACACTTGCAAGGAATAGCACGAGTCCTATTTCTCGAAGCATCATGTTTGCAGATGTTGTAGTGTATGTAACGAGGTGTATTTTGTACCCATATCTGCCAATCAGTATGGCGATGATAAGCGGACCGCCTGCGATACCGATTTTCAATGGTACCACCATACCGGGAATTGCTATCGGAAGAGAACCGAACAAGATTCCTATTATTATTCCGATGAATATTGTTGCGATGTTAGGAGCCTCAAGACGGCGTATCGAGTTGCCCATCATATCTGCTACGCGGTTTACCGAATCTTCCGGACCAACCACCATTATGCGGTCGCCAACCTGTAGTGGCAGCGATGCACTGGCAAATATGTCCATGCCTTGCCGCGTTACCCTGGTAACGTTTACGCCATGAACTCTCGATAGTTGCAGGTCGATGAGAGTCTTTCCGTTAATGCTCGGACGCGTAATGAGAATCCTCTTGCTCACCAACGGCATGTCTTGTTTCTCCCATTCCACGTTTATCTTTGGTCCTATAAAGGCTGTTATTCCCTCTGTGTCAGCCTCTGTGCATACCACGAACAACTGGTCGTTGATATGAAATATCGTGTCACGGTTAGGTATGCTTACGTGTCCGTCGTGAAGTATGCGGGTACATACGAAGTCGCGATTTAGAAAACTATGCACCTGCTTCAGGGTCTTGCCCTCAAGATAGGTATTCGTTACTTTCAGATGTAGTTGGCAAGGCTTCACATTGGCGTTGCCATTCTCTTTAAGTTCAAGGTCATTTTCTTCTTTACTGAGTTTTATCTTACATATATATCTTATGAGAATCGTAGCACCGATAATACCAATAACACCGAGAGGATAGGCACAAGCATATCCGGATGCAATCTGCGGGGGCTTTACATTGGTGAACACGCTGTTCAATGCTTCGTTGGCAGCACCGAGACCGGGCGTGTTGGTTACTGCACCATACAGCGTTCCAACCATCATCGGCAGGTTGGCAGAATCTGAAGTGTCGAAGAAAATGAAATAACATACGAACATCACAATCACGTTCAAAATGATTGTTATGGTTGCCATGGCGTTAAGTCGCAGTCCGGCAGAACCGAAACTTTCAAAGAAACCGGGTCCTACCTGCAAACCAATCATAAAGACGAATAGCACGAGTCCGAATTCCTGAATGAAGGTAATGGTACTTGTTGGAGCAGTGAAACCGAAATGACCTGCAATGATTCCGGCAAAGAGAACGAAAGTTACACCAAGTGAAATGCCGCCTATTTTAATCTTGCCCAGCAAGACTCCAGCGGCAATCACAATAGAATACAAAAGCACGATGTGTGCAACCGAGTCGGTAGTTTTAAATAAATGAATTAACCAGTCCATAAAAATGTGTGAAAAGTTTGGGTGCAAAGATACTAATAAAGTTATTCATAAAATAATTTTTATTCACTTATTTTCATGGTTTTATGCCTTTTCTCCCATTTTAATATTTCTTATGTCACGTAATGATTTGTTGTGAATATTAATTTGTGTCAATTTCGGATATTTGTTTGAATTATGGAAACGATAAATGGCTATCCATGCGGACAGCCATTTGTTGTTATGTAAATATTCTTTGCGATGTAACGAAAAGGTTACTCCTTGTTATTCATTTTGTCTATAAAATCATCGAGAATGGGTATCATCGTTATCAGTTTCTCCGGTTCCAGATGGCATGAGGTGAGGTTTTCTTTCATACAGCTCGGAATGACAGCAGCCTTTTTCTTCAGATCTTTTCCCTTTTGTGTGAGGTAAACAATCTGTTGACGCTTGTCGGTATCACTGTCATGACGAGCCACAAGCCCTTGTTTCTCCATACGTTTGATTAGTGGAGAAGTGGTATTTATGCCTAAAAGCAGTCGTTTGCCGATTTCGTTTATCGGCAGATTGTCGTTTTCCCATAACACCAGAAGAACCAAATATTGAGTATAGGTGATGCCTTGTGGTTTTAAGAACGGTTCGTAGGCCTGAACAATCAGACGTGCTGCTGTATAAAGACGGAAGCAAAGTTGGTTCTCAAGTTTCAGTTGCTCGTTATTATTCATGTTTTGTGGTTACTGATTAAAATAATCAAATCCCGATACCTTGGCAAGTATCGGGACGTTGTGAGAATATCTGAGAATTACTGTTTCAGCAGTGCTGAGATGCATTCTTCAACCTGTTTCATATCAGCGTTAGCCTCGAATCGTGCCACCACTTCGCCTTGACGATTGATGATGAACTTTGTGAAGTTCCATTGTATGTCGTCTTTCTTACGAGGTTCATCATTGCTCTCGTTGTAAAGTTTTTCCATTACAGAGGCGATTTTCTCGTCGAAAGAACTTTCACAACCCTTCTGACTCTTCAGCCATGTGTACAATGGGAGTTCGTTCTTGCCGTTAACATCTGCTTTCTTGAACTGTGGGAAGTCAGTGCCGAATTTCATTGTGCAGAACTGAGAGATTTCCTCGTCAGAACCGGGAGCCTGGTGTCCGAACTGATCGCATGGCACGTCCAATATTTCAAGACCGTCTGCCTTAAATCTTTTATACATATCTTCCAGAACTTCATATTGTGGTGTGAAACCGCAACCGGTTGCTGTGTTAACTATCATCAATACCTTACCTTTATATTCAGAGAGACTAACGTCGTTGCCTTTCTTGTCTTTCAGATTGAAATCGTAAACTGTGTTCATTATCTTATTTTCCTTATTATTTGTGTGTTGAGCATTTGCTTTTTGACCGTAGCCGAGCATTGTAAGCAAAGCCACCGTAATTACTATTAATATTTGCTTGCTCATTTACTTGGTTCCCATTTGCAACGAACAGGAGAAATAATTGCTCCTTCTTTTTTCAACTCGGCAAAAGCCTTATCAACTTCCTTGCGGTCTGCACCCAATGATTTTGTTACGTCTCCTGCAGATACCGGTTTTCCGGCTTCACGCATTGCTTGTAATACTTGTTCTTTCATATCATTTGTTATTTATTAATTACGAAATATTTTACTGTCTTTAGGATGTCTGTTCCGTTTTGACAATGCAAAGATATGATAAATAATTAATATCGCAAGCGATTTATTTTAAATATTAACACCTTTTAGATAATATCGCGCGCGATAGTTGTTGCTTTAACAAATCTTTGTTGTTTATCGTGCACGATATTGTTTGTGGTGTAATATTAAGGAGTGATTTATATAAAAGACGTATTGATGTGGGCAGAATCAGGATGTCACATTATATATATAATTATAGGTTGTCGTGAACTGTAATGTGAGAAGATTTCTTATACAAACCAAATTCGCCTGTTTTGGTGAGCAATTTGGGCGAATTTGCGCTGCAATTTGGGCGAATTTGGTTAGCGAAAGGATATCTTTTGGAAAGGTATTGATTTGCTTCTTTGCCGCTAAAATTGTATTTTTGCAGACAGAAAACGTTTTTTGTGAAAAGTAATGGATATTAGAAACGGATTTTTGTCGGCATTGTTACTTATAATGACAGGCACGTTGGCGGTGGCAGATGGTAAGGATAGTGTTGTACTTGTGAGGGAAAACAAAGCCCATGATTTCGGCAATGCCATTCCGGCAGGCAACTATAGTGGCATAGTGAATGTGGAGAACGATCTCTATGCGCTTGTCAGTGATAAAAGCAAGCGAGGTGAGATAGTGTTCGTGAGAATAAAAGTGGATAGGAAGACCGGAAACATAATAAGTGCCAAACATGTATATACGCTACCTACGGGCGAGCGTAACATGGACAATGAGGATATTGTTTATTGTCCTCGTTCAAGGTCATTTTTCATCGCTTGTGAAGAAACAAACGAGGCCAAAGAGTTCTCGATAGATAAGTTCGCATATAACGCGAAAATCACTCCGACCGGTAAAACGCTCGATTTCGGAGATTTGAAAGGTAAGACTTATCCTAATCGTGGAACGGAATCGCTTGCATATGATGCCGCGAACAATCTGTTTTGGACAACAACGGAATGTCCATTGAAAGAAGATGGGACTATGGTAACGGCCGAATGTGTGTCGCGACAGCCTCTAAGACTTATTTCTACTGATGCAGAAGGCAACAGGAGGCAGTACGCGTATCTTATGGATGCTCCGGAGGATGGTGGAAAGATGAAAAGCATAGTGTGTGGAGTGAGTGCCATGACGGTGCTTGAAGATGGTCGTTTGCTCGTTCTTGAACGTGAGTTGCATATCCCTGATGGTTATCTCGGAGCATTTTCCGTGATGAAGATTTATGCGGTTGATGTAGAGAATGAAGTGCAGATAGGGCAGGGTGACACTCTTTCAGACGCTTCACCTTTCGTCAGCAAACAACTTGTTTGCCGCTGGCGCACTTCTCTCGGATTGCTTTCTCATTCCTTTGCAAACTATGAGGGGATGTGTCTTGGTCCGCGACTTGATGATGGTTCGCAGGTTATAATGCTCGTAAGCGATTCGCAAAATCAGTTTGCCGGCGTTCTTAGTGATTGGTTTAAGAGCATAGTCTTGAGCGATGAGCGTTTTTGTAACGTTCTTTCTTCGCTTTGCTTCGAAAGCGTCTCCTATCGGAGCCGAGCGGAGCGATGAGGGTTATTTCTTCGCTTTTCTTCGAAATCGTCTTCTGTCGGAGCCGAGCGGAGCGTTGAGCGAAGAAAGTTTGAATTATAAACAACTTGGATTAACATCGCTCAACGCTCAACTTTCATCGCTCAACGTTTCTTGCTGTATAATTCCTTCACGAGGTCTTGTCTGCCTATGCGTCGCAATTCTTTTTCTATATTTCGGCGTTCTTCAGGTTTATACCAGAAGAAGAATTGTCGCTGTGCGAGTTTCTCTCGCGGTGTCTTTGCACTGAATACAGGTTCGAGGGTGTATGGGTCGTAGCCGGTGTACCATGTCTCGGTGGCAATGGTCATCGGTGTGGGGGTGAAGTCTTGCACCTGTTCGAGATGGAAATCAAGTCTTTTGGTAAGCACGGCGAGTTCTGCCATATGCTCTTCGCGGCATCCCGGATGCGAACTTATAAAATAAGGAATGAGTTGTTGGCGCAAGTTCTCTTCGCGGTTTATTTTGTCGAACACCCGCTTGAATCGGTCGAAGAGTTGGAAATTTGGTTTGCGCATGAGTCTCAGGACATCGTCTGAAGTATGTTCCGGTGCCACTTTCAGTCGGCCGCTCACATGCTTGCAAATCAGTTCGCGGGTATATTGTTTTGCTGATTCGTTAGTTTTTTCATCTTTTGAATTATGCAACAGTAGGTCATATCTCACTCCACTGCCGATAAAACTCTTCTTAACCTGTGGCAAAGCATCCACAGCATGATAGATGTTCAGCAGTTTTGAATGGTCGGTATTCAGATTCGGACACACGGCAGGGTGTATGCACGATGGTCGTTTGCATTTCTCACACGCATTCTGGTTACGCCCTTTCATTCCGTACATGTTGGCAGATGGGCCACCGAGGTCAGACAGATAGCCTTTGAAGTCGGGCAGTTTTACTACCTCCTTAACCTCTTTCAGAATACTCTCCTTTGAACGGCACACTACGAATTTGCCTTGATGTGCCGATATGGTGCAGAACGCGCAGCCACCAAAACATCCTCTGTGTAGGTTCACCGAGTGTTTTATCATTTCGTATGCAGGTATGCGCTTGTTCTTATATTTCGGATGGGGGAGACGTGTATAAGGCAGGTCGAACGAAGCATCGAGTTCTTCGGTGGTCATCGGCGGGTATGGCGGATTTACCACGACATACACGTTTCCGACTTTCTGTATCAGTCTTTGCGCGTGCATCTTGTTCGATTCTTCCTCTATGTGCATATAGTTTTCTGCCTCTGCCTTCTTGTTTTGCAAACATTCCTCGTGTGAATGTAGCACAATATCGTCAGCGTTGATACCATCTGGTATCTCATCTTTCTTGGCGAGAAACACCGTCTGTGGCAGTTCGCGGAGTTCTCTTACATCTCTTCCCGAAGCAATTTCTTCGGCTATTTTCACTATGGTCTTCTCGCCCATGCCGTAACTCAGCAGGTCGGCATTGCTGTCGCACAAGATGCAACGGCGCAAACGGTCTTGCCAGTAGTCGTAGTGGGTGAGTCGTCTCAGTGATGCTTCGATGCCTCCTATTATGACAGGCACATCGGGATAAAGTTCTTTCAGTATCTTTGAATATACCACCGTAGGGTATTCCGGGCGACAGTCGTGCCTGCCGTCGGGACTATAAGCATCTTCGGAACGTAACCGTTTGTTGGCAGTATATTTATTCACCATCGAGTCCATGCAGCCCGGAGATATTCCGAAGAACAATCTCGGGCGGCCAAGTTTTTTGAAGTCGCGATAGTCGCCGTGCCAGTCGGGCTGCGGAACTATGGCCACTCGATAGCCTTTACTCTGCAACACACGCCCAATTACCGCCGCTCCGAATGAGGGGTGGTCAACGTATGCATCGCCGGAGAAAAGGATTACGTCTGCAACATCCCAACCAAGGAGTTGCATCTCTTTCTTTGTAGTAGGAAGAAAATCGGTGAGTTGCGGCATTTGCGTTATTGCTCGTCCTCTCCTTTCTTCGTTTGTTCGATATAAAGCAGCAAGAGATTGTGCAGCCCGATAGCCTTCATATTCGGATTATATAATACGTCAAGACACAGGTCGAGCAGGCTCTTGTCTGCCGCAGGTTGTGCTCCCAGAATGGAACGCACGTTCAGTCGCAGTTTTTCGAGCACAGTCTCGTCTATTATTCCGTTACTATCGACGAGGTTTTTAAGCAGTGAGTATCTCTCTATTGTTTGCAGGTGTTCCTCGGTTACTTCTATGTTTCTTGTTCCCGAGGCATTTGCTTGTATCTTCATTGTTTCCAAGTTATTGTTTACTAAAATACGTCAGTATGTGCCATGATTACGTTATCGGCACTCACATACTCTACAATTCTATGATGTTTCTAATTTTTCATAAGGAATGATAGTATTCCTCTCATCACCGCATTGCGCTTAGAGTGAGATTTTATGCACTCGAACGGGAAGCCCATTACGAACGACTTGTAGTCGCGTCCGTCGTATGCTATGCTTGCGCCACGTCCGTCACCATACAGCAATGCACAAAAAGCAGAGCCTACGGGGTGAAGAACATCGGGCGATGTGGCGGCGTAATGGTCTTCGTTGATGGTGCGGTAGATGTCGAATGATGTGCCCATACCCGTGATATTGGTATAGTTGCGTGACGGTGTTTCACCGTTATAGTCCACTTTGAGCACGTTATTAAGGAAGTTTCTTTCGCTTTCTGATGTCATGTCAGAGGCTATATATGAACCGCTTACGAGCAGTCTGCCGCCACTGCGGGTGTATTCTGTCAGTAAGCGTTGCATGTTTTTACTGAATGTCTTATATGGTACGAACGAGTAACCATCGTCTTTTTCAAGTCCGAGTAGCAAATCTACGCAGTAATAATTGTCAAGATTAACCACTCCATTTTCCACAGCCGTGCTCGAACAACTTGCCACATTATATTTACCTGCTGACATAATGGCCTCTGCATGGGTTGTGGTATAGTTGAAATCGTTGCCCGCAATGAATTTACCTTGCAGTTCGTTGCCGCTGAATCCCAATCCCGATGAACTTATAACGCCGATATTGCTCTTGTCGAAAGCCGTTTGTGCTCCGCACCAACCGGCTGTCGGGCCGTATGTAACACCCGGGTCGGCGTTCATGTCGAAGCCCTGCTCGCTTGCGGTTTCATGGATTGCCGGTGACGAAAGTCTGTGAAATCCGTTCACAATCATAATCGTGCGCGTTGCTCCCTCATGACAAACGGCCGACAACTGTTCGGTTGGGAAACTTTCGCCACCCTTGTTTACCGCCGTTACTCGGAAATTATAGAGAATTTCCGGTTGCAGTTCCATTTGGCATGAGTTGCCTCTTACCGGTTGTCCGTTATCGAAATCGCCTCCCGATAATGATGTGTAAAGCATGTATGAAGTAGGTTTCGCCGAAGATTCTTGCGGGTCGTTTACCGGATTCCAACTGAGTCTTACCTTGTTCTTGTCAATGAAACGTATGTTGAAATTGGTGGGAGCCAACGGTTGTACCACGTATGACGTGTTGTGCATGTTGGCAACAAACCTTAGAATGGTTTTGTATATTGATCGTGCGAAGACGAATTTGAAGTTCGGGTCTTGTCCATACTTCATGTCGGGAAAACTCTGATGAGATAGAGTTTCAAGTATGGCAGAGGGAACTTCGGGCAGTCTGCTCTCTGAGTAGTTGCGGTCATAGACTTTGCGGGCAGTCCATGAACCGAACTTATTACTGAGATCGCGCTGCGAATCGTGTAATAGCGATGTGGCGAAATTTTTGGAATGGTTTCTTGATATTCCCGAATTGAGCACTCCGTCGTGATATTCGGTAGTGCATATTGTCAACGTTCCGAATACAGATGAATAGTCGTTGTGATAGCCGGCATCACTATGTACGGCAAGCGAGAGTTCGATAGGAACTTTCAGTCCGCTGAGACCGGGCACATAACACGACCCACCGGCCAACCAGTTGGTCATTCTTGAGCGCGTGTTGATGTCGTCCGTATAATCGTCTTGTCCTTCCTTTGCGTTATAAACGCTTGTCGGTGCGCCCGACCATTGCGCATTATATCGTGAGCCTTCGAGACATCGCGGCAGTCCGCTTGTCATTCCTGCTCGTTGTATGTTACCCATTCCGCCTCCGAAACGTATGGCATCCGATGTAACCACGCCATTCTTGTCGCTCACGTTGGTAACAACGACGCAGTTTCTTTGCGAACAACCCTGCTCGAAACCGAATGTGCCGAGATATACCCAAGTGCCTCCACCCATCTTCTGATTTACGTGGAATACGGTCTTTCTGCCTTTATGATAGACTATGTATTCGGCATCGTCTATACTGTTGGGTAGGGTAGCATAACTTACATACACCGCATACCGCCCTTCTTTTGGGATGTTAGGCTTGTATGTTATCAGGCTTTGGTTCTTGCGGTTTGATGTTCGTGCCACTCTTACGGTTCCTTCAAGGAAAGGATTCTCACCGTTTGTATATTCTCTTCTACGCGAGGCGAAGCCTGTTGTGCCGGCATCATGCCATGTGCGGTGTCCGTTTGTCTCGGTGTATTGAGGCTGCTTGGTGCGGTCGTCGTTGTCAATAACCACCTCATTGCGTTGCCAGTCGCGCTCTCTCGATGTGAACACCGTTGCTCCGGCGTTCTCAAGCATCGGTATGAGGTAAGGAATGACTATGGTTTGGGTGAACAAATCTTCTGTTGTGCAGAATAGTTCGGGTCGCTGCCATTTCCATCTGTCCTTTCCGCGGTCGTAGTATCTGCCGTGGCTTGGTGTCACCGAGAGGTGGCGATTTGCCAATCCTTCGGTTATGCGGATAGGTTTTGACATATTTCTAACCCATTGCTCACCAGAATATTCCACTCCCCAGTTAGAGTTACTGTGCCTATATTCGCGCTTCGCTGAGCCTATCGGAGCCTCAGATTCCGATGGCAGGTTGGAGCGCATATTTACTTTGGGTTGTTGTTGGAAGAATATTCTTTGTGAACCACATCCGGCAAATAATGCCCAAACAATGACGATATACAGGTATTGTTTCTTCATTATATTTCTCCTATACTGAAAAGTTCGGGTCTTTTGCCCTTGAAATCTTTATAGTAAAGTTTTATTTCGCGCATCTGAGCATCCACATCACCGTTGGGTATTATGGTTTTTGTGCATTGTATCAGTTTCTTCTGATAGTCAACCGCATATAGCAATATAGGGATTTCTGCCTTATGGGCAATGAAATAGAATCCTTTTTTCCAGTCAGGGTTCTTCGAGCGTGTTCCCTCCGGAGTGATGCAGAGACTGAACGTGTTTTCTTTCTTTGCCGTTTCCGCGATATTGTCTGTAAGGCTCGACTTCTTGCTGCGCCATACAGGTATTCCTCCGATTTTCTTTAATAACACACCGAGTGGCCCTACAAACCACTCTTTCTTCATCATGAAATTAGATTTCATACCCTCGGCTCTCATATAGAGTTGTCCTAAAATGAAATCCCAGTTGCTGGTATGCGGTGCCAGACAGATTATGTATTTATCGGGGTGGGTTTCGGTTACGTTTTTTTTCCACCCCATTTGTCTATATAATAGCCATCGGCAAAACTTTTCTGTCATCTTTGTGTTATCCTAAATTACATATATTGTCAATGACTTCGTCAACACTTTTATCGAAATCATTTCGTAAATGGTTGTAATAAGACTTGGCTGTCATTCCCGGTTCTGGATGGGAAATGCGCCTTACGAAATCGTTATTTATGTTTATTATTGAGGCGAGTATGATGTTAACATGTTCATTGTCAGGCTTCCCGTTGTATAAAGACGATGCGATGCACTCTGCAAACAAATTTTCGCATACGTTGTTGATAGCCTTTTTCAGATTCCTCTTATTTGCCATGATTAGATGCTCCTTTCCTTATTAAATTCTTATTCTTTGTAATATCAATATTGCAAATATAGTTATTTTTTGAATATTGCAAGCATTTTGCTGAAAAAAAAAACTTAAAAAGGTTTATTTCAACCTCTTTTCTTTCTCCGTGTCATAAAAAAACAGTATTTTTGCATTCAGATTTAGATTATAGATAAAAGGAAATATATTAAAGGATTAATTATTCAGGTAAAGATGAAAAAAAATGTATTGCAGCAAGCGCGCGCTGCTTATTTGCCCAAGTTGCCTAAAAGTCTTCAAGGCACAGTTAAGGTAAAAGAAGGTAAGCCAACTCAAAGTGTTGACAATCAGGAGGAAATTAAGGAACTCTTCCCGAACACATACGGAATGCCACTCATTGAGTTTGAGAGTAGCAAGCCATCAAAAATGGCTAAGATGAATGTGGGCGTAATCCTTTCGGGGGGTCAGGCTCCGGGAGGTCATAACGTTATCACAGGTCTTTTTGATACCATAAAGAGACTTAATCCGGAGAACAGACTCTTTGGTTTTATTCTCGGTCCCAGCGGATTTGTTGATCATGATTATATCGAAATAACTGAAGAACTCGTTGAAGATTACCGTAATACCGGTGGTTTCGATATGATTGGTTCCGGACGTACAAAACTTGATAAAGAAGAACAATTTGAAAAAGGGTATGAAATAGTCCGCGAACTCGACATAAAGGCCATTGTAATAATAGGTGGCGATGACTCTAATACCAACGCATGTATATTGGCCGAGTATTATGCAGCCAAGAATTATGGCGTTCAGGTGATAGGTTGTCCTAAGACAATCGACGGCGACCTGAAGAACGACCAGATAGAAACCTCATTCGGTTTCGACACAGCATGCAAGACGTATTCTGAACTTATAGGAAACATTGAGCGCGATTGTAACTCTGCGAGAAAGTACTGGCACTTCATAAAAGTAATGGGTCGTTCGGCTTCTCACATCGCTCTTGAGTGTGCATTGCAGACCCAGCCTAACATCTGTCTTATTTCAGAGGAGGTAGAAGCACAAGACCTTACACTTGATGATGTTGTAACATATATCGCAAACTCTGTTGCACGCCGTGCAGAGAAGGGTGAGAATTTCGGTACGGTGATTATCCCGGAAGGACTCATCGAGTTTATCCCGGCCATTAAAAACCTCATTTCCGAACTTAACGATGTGCTCGCTATGCCGGGAGCACACCTTATCAGTCGTATCGAACAGATTGACTTCGTTAAGCAGCAGATTTCCGATGAGAACCTTGCAGTGTTCAACTCGTTGCCTACGAGCGTGGCGCATCAGTTGGCACTCGACCGCGACCCGCATGGTAATGTGCAGGTAAGTCTCATTGAGACAGAGAAACTGTTGTCCTCGATGGTTGCTACCAAACTTGAGCGTTGGCGCAAAACCGGTATGTTCAACGGACAGTTTGCTACCCAGCACCATTTCTTCGGATATGAAGGACGTTGCGCTGCGCCTTCAAACTTCGATGCAGACTATTGCTATGCACTCGGTACGAGCGCGGCTCAACTTATTGCCAACGGCAAGACAGGATACATGGCAATCGTTAAGAACACTACTGCTCCGGCTGAAGAATGGATTGCAGGCGGTGTGCCTATTACGATGATGATGAACATGGAACGTCGTAACGGAAAGAGAAAGCCTGTGATACGCAAGGCACTTGTTGACCTTGAGGGAGTACCTTTCAAGACTTTCGCAGAGCAACGTGGCGAGTGGTCAAAGAACACATGCTTCATATATCCGGGTCCGATACAGTATTGGGGACCGACGGAGGTGTGCGACCAGCCAACGATGACTCTTGCACTTGAGCAAGGAAAACTTTAATACTCTTTGTTTGTGATTGGGAAAAAGGATGTTGTCATTATGCCGAAAAGTTATGATGTGTTTGCTTCTAATACGATAAAGCAGATATCACATTTTCCCAATCACAAACTTTTTTTATTAATGAAGCATGAATACCACACGACGTTATCATAAAAAAAAGAAGAAATCATTACTCGGCCGGATGCCCGCATGGTCATGGTGGCTTGGCGGTTTCTTGGTCGTTGTGGTTTATATTGCTGCTTTCTATTATTTCTTTATCAGTCCATACAGTTTTCGCTGGCGGGCAATATATGGTGAGGCCGACTATCCCGAAGGATATGAAATACACGGAATAGACATCAGTCACTATCAAGGACGAATCAACTGGAAAGACCTTCAAGAGGCAACAATACAAGGACATCCCGTGCGGTTTGTAATAATGAAAGCCACCGAAGGTTCGTCGCGCATCGACAAAACGTTCGTGTCTAATTTCTATAATGCCCGCGAGCATGGATTCATACGTGGAGCATATCATTTCTGGAGCAATAAGTCAAGTCCGCGAGAGCAGGCACAATTCTTTCTGAAGAACGTGAATCTGCTTGAAGGAGACTTGCCCCCTGTGCTTGATGTGGAGCACAAACCGAAGAACGTTTCGACCGAGGAATTCCAGCGTGACGTGCTCACATGGTTGCATATCGTGGAAGACAAATACCATGTGAAGCCAATCATATACACCTATTATAAGTTCAAAATGGAGTATCTTAACACGGACGTGTTTGAAGACTATCCGTATTGGATAGCCCATTATTACGTGGATAAGGTAGAGTATAACGGCCCTTGGAAGTTCTGGCAGCACACCGATGCGGGCAGGTTGCCGGGCATTAACGGCAATGTTGATTTGAATATATACAACGGCAGTTATTATGACCTGCGGCAACTTACGATAGATTAGTCGGCTTACGACTTCAATACAATCATCGCCCAGCCATTCTCGGTCTTTTTCTCGTTGAATGTCATTCCCATGTTTTCTGCCTTGTCAACGATCATTTTTATGTCGTCTTCATAAAATCCGCTTAGAATCATCATTCCGCCCGATGCGAGAACCTCCTTGAATTTGGGTATGTCGGCAATTAGGATGTTACGGTTGATGTTTGCTATTATAATGTCAAAGACACCCGAAACATGGGTCAGTACGTTCGCATCGCCGAGCAAAATCTCTATATTTTCTCCCACTCCGTTCAGTTCGGCATTGTGTTCTGTGTTTCTTACGCTCCATTCGTCAATGTCGTAACCGGTCACTCTGGCAGCCCCTTGTTTTGCTGCGAGTATAGACAATATACCTGTTCCGCATCCGCAATCGAGTACGCGCTTTCCTTCAATGTCTGATTTTAACATGGTGCTGACAATCATCCGTGTCGTCTCATGATTGCCCGTACCGAACGCCTGCTTGGCATCAATCATGATGTTGATCATGCCTTCTGTCGTGTCAGGGCAGTTAACAGTGTCGTGTATAATGCACAGATTGTCTATGTTGATAGGTTCGAAACCTTCGTTTTCCCATGTCTCGTTCCAGTTCTTGTCTTCCGCCTCTCCGTATGAATACTCTATCCTTATATTATATAGGGGAAAGTCCGTGAGACAATCGTCAAGAGTATTCTTGTGGAACATTTCTTCAAGGATATATCCTTTCATCCCATTATCGGTTTCAACGAAACTGTCGAACCCGATTTCTCCTGCAAGTGAAGCGGTGATGTCGCGTGCCGTGGTTAGTGTATGCTGGTCGCTGATAAGCCCTTTTTCTTCATCGTAGAAAACAAAAACAACCTCAATGTATTTCATTATATTATTATTTTTTTTAGTCAAAACGTTAAATTCCGAGTGCAAATATACAAAAAATAGGGAAAAACCTACCATGCTTTAGGGTTTTTCCGTACTTTTGCAAGTAAAATACATCTATTTTTGCATGTGTGGTAATGTGTATATGCCATGAATTTGAATAAACATAAACAAAATAAATATGAAGAAGTTGATTTTCTTAACACTGATTGCCGGTCTTATACCGATAGCAATACAGGCGCAAAACGATGATTTGTATTTTACGCCCAGCAAGAATGTGGATAAGCAAACCACTCCACGTTCTAATGAACGGTCAAAGGTGTCTTCTGACTATTATAGCGGTTCGCTAAGAGATGTGGACGAGTATAACAGGCGGCCGGTACATAGTTATTATGAAACCACGTCTAAAGATTCCCTTGGTAACGACATAATCGAGTTCCATTCAGGATTGGAAGATGAAAAGTACATAACCTCCGATTCTGAATATGATATGGAGTCTGAATATGCTTACAGCCGTCGCATGAGTCGTTTTGACGATTATCTATGGCACTATCCGTGGCATGGTGGTTATTATGACTACTATGGCTACTATCCTTATTGGTATTTGCGCAGAGGAGGTTATTTCAGATGGTACGGATATTATGGACTGTATGACCCGTTCTTTTATGATTGGCGTTATCCTTATGGCTACTGGTATTACCCTTACGGAAGATATCATCGTTATTATGACGGTTGGTATTCTTCTTGGTATGGCAACTGGTATGGCGGCGGTTATTATCCTTACTATGGCAGTTATTATGTCCGTTATAGGAATGATAATGGTATTGCCGGTCGTGGAACAGGCTCGGGTGGAGGCGGACATCGTGGCAGTTTCTCCGGAAGCAGGCGCGGAACGTCTTCTGTAAATGTTGGTCACGGTTCTCGCTCGGGCAGAAATGGATCGTTCGGAACACGCCGTCCTTCTTCTTATTCCAACGACTCTTATAACGGAAATAGTTCTCGCAATGGCTCGCTCGAGACTAACAACCGCATTGACAACGGCTCGTTCGGATTTGGTACGAGTAGCCGTGGCGGCACACGAGATAACAACAATAACGGTTCTCGCGGTTCATTCAATGGTGGCAGCCGTAGTGGCGGTGGCTCTTTTGGTGGCGGTAGTCGAAGTGGTGGCGGTGGTGGTGGCCATTTCGGCGGACGCAGATAGCCCCGCTTATTTATCAATGGAAAAATAAAAAATACAGATAATTATGAAAAAAATAATTTATGTGTCTTTGCTATTTGCAATGTCTTTACCTGCAATGGCACAGGAGACTTATGAGAATGCAAACATTGCCACGGAAGATCTCAACGGAACAGCACGATATGTTGGTATGGGTGGAGCAATGGAAGCACTCGGAGCCGACATCTCTACAATGTCAACAAACCCTGCCGGAATCGGACTTTTCCGTCGTCCTGTAATAAGTGTTTCGGCCGGTTTTATCAGTCAGCAGGATGCAAGAAAATTCGATTTCGGTAATACTTCGCACGCAAGTTTTGACCAGATAGGTTTGGTATATACAGCCAAATCAGGCAAAACGTCTTACTTGAACATTGGTTTCAATTATCATAAGAGTCGCGATTTCAACTATATCCTTAACACTGTTGGAAAACTCAACGGTGCTTCGCAGAACAAACTCTCGTATCTTAAACAGGCAGAAGAGGTGTTCTATCCTAAGGGAAGTCTCGACAAGGGTATTCATGGCTATGATGCCAATGGTAAAAATGCGTCAACCTTCAGCCAGATAGACTACCTGTATTATAATGCAATGTTGACTCGTGAGATTAAGGAAGGCGGAAAAACCGTGCTCGATTTCAACCCGTACGATGCCACTGGTTTCACAATGGATCGTGCTAACAAGGGATATGTGGGAGAATATGACTTCAACATAAGTTCAAATCTTAACGACCGTGTCTATCTCGGTATGTCAATCGGATTTTATGATGTGCATTACAATAACTATAGCGAATATGCCGAGCGTATAGGAAGCGGCAATGTCGTTATCGGAGACGAACGCCAAATCACCGGAACAGGATTCGATGTGAAATTCGGAGCAATCTTTCGACCGATAGAGTTTTCACCATTCCGCATTGGTGTCTTCATCGCATCGCCTAAGTATTATGACCTTAAAACCGTTAATAGCACCACTCTTAAAAATAATACGCCTTATGGTGCATACGATAAGGGCAGGGCAGGCGAGTCTTACGATTTCAAGTTCAACACCGCATGGCGATTTGGACTGTCTCTCGGACATACCGTTGGCAACTATCTTGCACTCGGAGCATCATACGAATTTTCCGATTACAGTGCTATGGACAACCGCATCATAGACGGTGAGGGATATGATTGGTGGTATGACACATATTATGAAACGAGTTCTTCAGACAGTGAAATGAACAGAAACACTGCCTATTCGCTTAAAGGTGTGAGCACACTGAAACTCGGATTGGAGTATAAGCCTGTACCGGAACTTGCCCTACGATTTGGATACAACTATGTAAGTCCGATGTATAATGTAAATGGTTTCAAGAACAGTACCTTACAATCGCCGGGTTCTTACTATGCTTCCACAACCGACTACACCAACTGGAAAGCGACAAACCGCATCACTTGTGGATTGGGTTATCAGGTTGGCAGCATGAATTTGGATATCGCTTATCAGTATAGTGCGCAAGATGGCGACTTCCACCCATTTATGGAATATTCAGGAAGTAGCAAGACTTTCACCAACAGTGTGACAGGAGAAACCATGAGTTACAACAACATTCCTGATGTTACAACTGTCAGCAACAAGCGTCATCAGGTTATAATGACACTTGGTTATAGATTCTGATAAGTAATGTGAATTTGAAAATTGTCAGTTTTCTGACCGAAAACCGACGAAAGTAAGTTTGAAAAATAGTAATGGATAATTGGCGATGTCGATGAGATTCGACTTGCCGATTATCCATTTACTTTTGTCATTTTCTTATAAATAAAAACACCTACAATTCCCTTTCCAAACATTATCTCTCCTTTATGGATAGATGTTTGGAAATGGATTGCTGTTTAATAGTGTGCTAAAAAAACGGGAATAGGGTTGGGAGATTATCCCTCGGTATATTGCTCCTTGTCGTTAAGGATATTGTCAACATCCTGCATCTCGTCCTCGTCGAACCAGAGTTTCATCTTGTTCTTGGCATTCACGCGAGCCTCGTCAGAAATGAGTGACCACACCTTTTTCAGTACATATACGAGCACTGCCATGTCATCGGCAAGACCGACGATAGGAATGGCATCGGGCATCATGTCGAGCGGACTGATAAGATAGCCCAGTGCGCCAATTATTATCGCCTTGTCAGTGCGCGACACCTTGTCGCTCTGTATCGTATAATAAAGCAGAAGTGAGCCATATACCAACTTACTTCCGGCACGTTTTGCTATGCGTTGCACCTTGTCGAGAAAGTCTCCGTTAGAGAATTTATCGGAGTATGACATAAAGTCGGGTAATTCCATTTTGTTCTTTTTTATTATTTATACACGATCTTTTTATTGTTTACAGGCTATGTTTCTAAAAAGAAAGCAGTGCCCCTATAAGCCGGGTTCTGTTCCGGCGGCATGATTGTCGCCGGTGCCTGTCATCTATCTAAAATGCGAGTCACCCCGCACCTCAAGCGTTCTACCCTCCGTCGGAGTTAGTCGGGCGGGCAACCCTCAACGACGGTTTACATGAACTTGCAGCCTCCAGTGAGCACAGCACGACGGTCACCCGCCGCCTGGTGGTCTCTTACACCACCTTCTCACCCTTACCTTGTCCTTGTCTTTTCAGCCAAACGGCATGGCGGTCATTCTCTTCTGCTCTTACTTGCTGTCGCCAACAACTTCTATTTTCGGAAGTGGAGCACCCTATGCTGCCCGGACTTTCCTCTTGTGTCATTGCATGAAGCGACACAAGCGACAGAGCCGGAACGCTGCTTTCGCTTGCAAAGTTAGCGGATTTTTTCTAAACCCACAAATATTCATATATTAATCAATGTTATATCTGATTTTTTTCAATCATCGATTGTCATTCATATCGTTATTAACAACCAACCAATTTGGCCGAAATTGCTGATCAAAATAGGCGATTTTGTTTTGCAAATTGGGCGAATTTACTTTGTAATTTGGGCGAAATTGTTTTTGATGATATTACGAAATGCGATAGTGAACGTGTTTAACTGTCTGTTTTCCAGATTGCTTTTGTGTTTTGGTAGGTTAAAGATGAAAAGCAACTTCTTGTTAGTGAACGTTTTGATGTGTCCGAAGAGTTTATTATATCTTCAAGTCTTACTGTCTTTGAATTATCTTTGCTTAATCATAAGCATTCGTTGTATTGTTTGTTACTGCAAATATAGTTCTTTTTGAAAAATTATTGTCTGTAATGTAAAACCGAGATGATACACTCGCTTTACATGTCGTAAAGGTGTCATGGTGTGGCTGTTGCGGTAATATTTGAGCGTTTTTTTTGGCAGTGTCGATAATTCTGCTTATCTTTGCACGTCTTAAAATGTAACATTATATTTTGATAAAAAGAACGTACAATATATGAAAATCAACGATAAGGCAAAGGCCACAAAAAGATTTGTTGAACACGCAGGTCTCGACTTGCATCAGACAAATGAGGATGTACTGAAGAAATGGAATGAAACAGATATGTTCATTCGCTCGATAGAAGAGCGTGAAGGCTGTCCGCAGTTTGTGTTCTTCGAGGGTCCTCCCTCGGCAAACGGGCATCCCGGAATACACCATGTGCTGGCACGCGCCATAAAAGATACTTTCAACAGATATAAGACAATGAAAGGATTCCAAGTGCATCGTAAGGCCGGATGGGACACCCACGGCCTGCCTGTGGAACTTGGAGTGGAAAAAGAACTCGGAATAACGAAGGCCGACATTGACAATCACGAGTCATCAAAATATATCTCTGTGGCAGATTATAATGGCAGATGTCGTGAGAACGTTATGAAGTTTACTGCCGAATGGCGCGAACTTACAGAGAAGATGGGCTATTGGGTTGACCTTGACAATCCGTACATTACATACGAAAACAAATACATAGAGACGCTTTGGTGGTTATTGAAACAACTCTATGACAAAGGACTTCTCTATAAAGGATATACCATACAACCGTATTCTCCGGCTGCCGGCACGGGACTTTCGAGTCACGAACTGAACCAACCCGGTTGCTATCGCGACGTGAAAGACACCACCGTGACGGCGCAGTTCGACATCATTGACCCGCGTCCGGAGATGACGAAATGGGGAAAACCGGTGTTCCTCGCATGGACGACGACACCTTGGACTTTACCATCAAATACCGCACTGTGCGTTGGTCCGAAGATTGACTACGTATGTGTGCAGACATATAACCCCTACAACGGCGAGAAAATTTCTGCTATAATGGCGGCGGCGCGTGTTGATGCCTATCTCAATCCGGACGGAGAGTATCTCAACCTCGATGAGTATAAGCAGGGAGATAAGGTCATTCCGTACCGTATCGTGGGGCATTATAAAGGTTCTGACCTCGTTGGAATGAAGTTCAGACAACTCATGCAATGGGTAAAACCGTCAGAAAAACTCGATGACAAATCGCCCGCTTTTGTGAAGAAAGCGGCAGAGGAGCGTCCTGACAGCGTATTCTCAATTGGTAATGACCGTTTCGTAGAGATGGAAAAGGAGGCTTTCCGTGTTATTCCTGGCGACTATGTCACAACAGAGGACGGTACGGGTATTGTACATATCGCTCCTACATTCGGTGCCGACGACCAGAAAGTGGCAAAGGCTGCTGGCGTACCATCACTCTTTATGATTACCGGCGATGGCGAGACACGCCCGATGGTTGACCTGCAAGGAAAATATTACGTGCGAGAGGAACTTGCAAATGAATTCATAGAGAAATGCCTTGTGACGGAAAAGTACTCCAAGCACGAGGGTGAATTTGTGAAGAACGCATACGCACCGGAGTTCAATATTGATGGAAAATACGATGAGGGGGCTGCAGCCAAGGCCGAAGATCTGAACATCGTGCTTTGCATAGAGATGAAACAGGCCGGAGAAGCATTCAGAATAGAGAAGCATGTGCATAACTATCCGCACTGCTGGCGTACCGATAAACCGGTGCTCTATTATCCGCTCGATTCTTGGTTTATCCGTTCTACGGCTTGCAAGGAGCGAATGGCGGAACTGAACAAAACCATTAACTGGAAACCGGAGTCAACAGGTACGGGACGTTTCGGCAACTGGCTTGAGAATCTGAACGACTGGAATCTGTCGCGTTCGCGTTTCTGGGGCACACCGCTTCCTATATGGCGCAACAAAGAATCGCGCGAGGAAATCTGCATCGGCAGTCTTGAGGAACTATATAATGAGATAGAAAAGAGTGTTGCTGCCGGTGTAATGAAGAGCAACCCGATGAAAGACAAGGGTTTTGTGCCGTGCGACTACTCGAAGGAGAACTACGACAGAATCGACATGCACCGTCCTTACGTTGACGATATAGTGCTCGTCAGTGCCACCGGACAGCCGTTGCACCGCGAGACAGACCTAATAGACGTTTGGTTTGACTCCGGTTCAATGCCATACGCGCAGGTTCATTATCCGTTTGAGAACAAAGACGTGATAGACCAAAAACTGGCTTATCCTGCCGATTTCATCAACGAGGGTGTTGACCAGACACGCGGTTGGTTCTTCACACTGCATGCCATTGCAACGATGGTGTTTGACAGTGTGGCGTTCAAGAATGTTATTTCGACAGGTCTTGTGCTCGATGCGAAAGGCATTAAGATGTCTAAACATATCGGCAACGTTGTAAACCCGTTCTCCGAGATAAAGAAAAACGGAGCCGATGCTGTGCGCTTCTATATGATGACAAATACCCAACCTTGGGACAATCTGAAATACGACCCGAAGGGAGTGGAGGAAATAAACCGTAAGTTCTTCGGCACTCTGTTCAACACTTATTCTTTCTTCTGTCGTTATGCAAATGTCGATGGCTTCGATTATTCGCAGGCTGAGATTCCGGTAAGTGAACGTCCGGAGATTGACAGGTGGATTCTCTCCGAACTGAACTCTCTAATCATCGGTGTGGATGAGGCCATGAGCGACTTTGAACCCACGAAGGCAGGACGAATGATAGATAAGTTCGTTAATGATGACCTTAGCAACTGGTATGTCCGTCTTAATAGAAAACGCTTCTGGGGAGCAGAAACCTCGAAAGATAAGATTGCGGCTTATCAGACACTTTACGCATGTCTGGAGACCGTGGCGAAACTGCTCGCTCCGTTCGCACCGTTCTATGCCGACCAACTCTATACCGACCTTGTCAGCGTGACAGGTCGTGAGGATGTCGATAGCGTGCATCTTTCAAAGTTCCCGCAGCCGATAGGAGAAACCGATGTAGATCTTGAAGAGCGCATGCGCATAGCACAGAAAATAACATCTATCGTTCTTGCGTTGAGAAGAAAGGTTAATATAAAGGTTAGACAACCGCTTAGTCAGATAATGATACCTGCCGTTGATGCAGAACAGCAGCAACGTATAGAGGCAGTGAAAGACCTTATACTGAGCGAGGTAAATGTTAAGGAACTGCATTTCGTTGAAGGTCAGGGCGTTCTTGTCAAGAGAGTGAAGTGTAACTTCAGAACAATGGGCAAGAAGTTCGGCAAACTTATGAAAGGAATTGCCGCAGAAATGTCGGCACTCGGACAGGAAGATATTGCACGCCTTGAGAACGAAGGCAGCATCACTCTCAACATTCAGGGAGAGCAGACTGTTGTTGACCTTGCCGATGTAGAGGTGGTTAGCGAGGATATCCCGGGCTGGCTCGTAAGCAACGAAGGAAACCTTACGGTGGCTCTCGATGTAGAACTGACTGAAGAACTGCGTCAGGAGGGTATGGCACGCGAACTTATCAACCGTATTCAGAATATCAGAAAAGATAGCGGATTTGAGATAACAGACCGTATAAATGTAACAATCGCACCAAACGAGAATACTGATGCTGCGGTAAAGAACTTCGGTGACTACATCGCTTCACAGGTTCTTGCCGACAATATCATCATTGCCGGAAACGATGCTGCAGAGGTTGATTTCGATAGTTTCGTTCTGAATATCAAAGTGGAAAAGATATAATTTCATTAATACTATTACACTAAACAACTATGGCAGAAAAAACACGTTACAGCGACGAAGAACTTGAAGAGTTCCGTGGCATAATAAATGAGAAAATTGCGACCGCTCGTCATGACTACAATGAGATGATGCGCTCTTTGATGAACGCAGACGGTAACGGAGTTGAGGATACCTCTCCAACCTATAAGGTTCTTGAAGAGGGTAGCGCAACGCAGACAAAGGAAGAACTGATGCAGCAGGCCGGTCGTTTGCAGAAGTTCATACAAGGGCTTGAAGGTGCGCTCATCAGAATAGAGAATAAGACTTACGGCATTGATCGTATTACCGGAGAACTGATACCGAAGGAGCGTTTACGCGTAGTACCGCATGCAACTTTGAGCGTACAGTCGAAGGAAGCAAGGAAAAAATAGATGCGCGAAAATAATAGACGCACTACGCTTATAGTGGTGCTTTTGGTGGTTGCGATATTATTAATAGATCAAGTCATAAAGATTGAGGTCAAGACTAACATGCGCCTTCATGAGGTGATAGATATCACCGGTTGGTTCAAGATAAACTTCATCGAGAACAACGGTATGGCGTATGGCATGACTTTCTTCAATAAATTGGTGTTGAGTCTGTTCCGTATTGTGGCAATATCGTTAATAGGATATTATCTCACAAAGGTTATCCGTAAAGGAGCGCGTATGGGGTATATCATCTGTCTGGCAATGGTATTTGCCGGAGCGGTGGGCAACATGATTGACTGTATGTTCTACGGACTGATATTCAATGCCTCGTCTCCGGAGTATATGAGTTACTTTGTGCCGTTTGGTGAAGGCTATGCTCCGTTCCTTATGGGTAAGGTTGTGGATATGTTCTATTTCCCTCTGATAGAAACCACATGGCCGGAATGGGTGCCTGTTGTCGGTGGTGACGACTACATCTTTTTCAGTCCGGTGTTTAATTTTGCCGATGCCAGCATCAGTGTTGGTGTGGCAATATTGCTGTTGTTCTATCGCAGGGAACTTTCCTCTATAAGTTTCTCACGTAAGAAAAAATGAACAGGCTTCGTGACATATTGTTGTTGTTCTCGGTATGCTGTTTCTTTATAGCCTGCAAACCGGGAGTTCCGGGCGATGTAATACAGCCCGATGACATGGAAGAGATTCTTATCGACCTCCATGTTGCAGACGGTATGGCACTGAGCAACCCCGCTGCAGCCGATAATATTGAGTATTATCGTCTGCTCTATCGCTTGGGAGTTCTGAAAAAGCATGATGTGACACAGGCGCAATTCGACTCTTCGATGGTTTATTACGCTCGTTATCCCGACCGTCTGCATGATATTTATGAAGATGTGGCCGAAAGACTAAGTAAGAAAGCCCTTGCACTTGGAGCCTCTGCGGCCGACATAAATCGTTATGGCACGCTTACTTCGGATGCCGATACCACGAATGTTTGGTTGGGCGAACGTTCTATTGTGCTGTTACCGCAACCGCCATATAACACTTTCTCGTTCACGATTGTGGCAGATAGTGCCTATCAGAAAGGCGACCGTATGATATTGAACTTCGACACCGACTTCATCTTCCAAGACGGAATGCAGGATGGTGTGGCTATGCTTGCAGTGAGGTTTGCTAACGATAGTGTTGCTTCGAGTGTGGTGCATTTCTCCGGTTCGCAGCATAGGACGCTGGAAGTTGCCGACAGCAAGCGTGTTGGAATTAAGGAAGTGAAAGGCTTCTTCTATATGAATGATGGCGGTGGGGTGCAGAATACCACAACGCTGAAATTAGTTTCAATATACAATGTGCGCCTTATCCGCTTCCACGGGAATTCTAAGAATATGCCGGAAAACCAAGACAGCAAGGAGCCGATGAATCGACCGGAGGAAAGGAGCGACACTTCTGTTGCCATAAGTTTAGACGAGATGCATCAAATGAGGTTGGATGAGAGATGATATAAGGAGAGTTGCCGCTCATGAAGTTGATGTGTGTGGCGAGGAATTACTGCATAATGCCGTAGTGGAATTGTCACATGAAAGGGTAGTGAATTATTATACTTTCGCCGATGAATTGCCGTTCACCGAGTGGCTTGGAGGACGTATCGAGATAAGGCGTGACGGAGAAGGGACTATGAAGGCTTATCGGAGTGGCAGGCTGTTGAAATGAAAACGATATGGGTTTAATATAAATGTGGGGAACTCACGAGTTCCTCACATTTATATATTAGCGATTATTGTGCCGTGGATTAGTAACTGCGTGCTATTATTACGCGCTGCTTTGCAGGCTTGCCGCTCACCATATCCACGCCCTCTGTCTGTTCGAATCCTAACGGAACACAACGTATCGTGGCCTGTGTGTCCTCCTTTATCTTTGCTTCGGTTTCTGAAGTACCGTCCCAGTGGCAAAGGAAGAAACCGCCATCCTTAATACGTTCCTTGAAGTCTTCATAGTTGTCACATTCGTATATGCGTGCGTCACGTGCAGTCTTGGCCTTGTTGAAAATGTTCTGCTGTATTTTTTCGAGGAGTTTCTCAACATAGTCGGATATTCCATCGATGTTGCGTGTTTCCTTTTCAAGTGTGTCGCGGCGCATCACCTCAATGGTTCCGTTCTCCAAATCGCGTGCACCCAGTACCAATCTAACAGGAACACCCTTCAATTCATAGTCTGCGAATTTGAATCCGGGGCGTTTGTTGTCAGAATCGTCATACTTAACGCTGATACCCTTTGTCTTCAGTTCTTTCACGATAACGTCAACTTTCTCACTTACTGCGGCAAGTTGTTCGGGCTTGTTGGCGATAGGTATTATCACCACCTGCAACGGAGCAAGGCGTGGAGGAAGTACAAGTCCGTTATCGTCGGAGTGTGTCATTATCAGTGCACCAACCAAACGTGTCGATACACCCCATGATGTAGCCCAAACATATTCCGGCTTGTTGTCTTTATTAAGAAATGTCACGTCGAATGCTTTTGCAAAGTTCTGTCCGAGGAAGTGACTTGTTCCGCTCTGCAAAGCCTTTCCGTCTTGCATCATGGCCTCAATGGTGTATGTGTCGAGAGCACCGGCAAACCTTTCGGTTTCGCTCTTTACACCCTGCACTACAGGAACTGCCATCCACTCTTCGGCAAACTTTGCATATACCGAAAGCATGAGTTTTGCCTCTTTCTCTGCTTCCTCTTTCGTTGCATGTGCAGTGTGACCCTCTTGCCAAAGGAACTCACTTGTGCGCAAGAAAGGCCTTGTGCGCATTTCCCAACGCATGACATTGCACCATTGGTTGCACATCAATGGCAGGTCGCGCCATGAGTGAATCCAGTTCTTATATGTATTCCATATAATTGTCTCTGATGTAGGTCTGACAATCAGTTCTTCTTCAAGTTTTGCGGCAGGGTCAACCTCCACACCGCTCTTATCTTCTTTCGCGCGGAGGCGATAGTGAGTAACTACGGCACATTCCTTTGCAAAGCCTTCCACGTGTTCTGCCTCTCTGGAAAGGAAAGACTTTGGTATGAGCAATGGGAAATATGCGTTCTGTGCTCCGGTTTCCTTGAACATGAGGTCAAGTTGTTGCTGCATCTTCTCCCATATAGCATAGCCGTATGGTTTTATCACCATACAACCGCGCACTGCAGACTGCTCGGCAAGGTCTGCCTTAACCACCAAATCGTTATACCACTGACTGTAATTTTCAGCGCGTTTGGTGAGTTCTTTTAGTTCTTTTGCCATCTCTAAAATATACTTATTTAAAATTTGAGTGCAAAAATAATAAAAAAAGTTGGTTTAAATTGTGTTATTCAAGAAAAAGAATTAAATTTGCAGAGGTTTATGTTTACAAACATGTGTAATTGATGATAGATTATATTAATATTAACATTTAAAACTATTATGAAAATGAAGAAGTTTAAGTTTATGACACTTGCAATGTGTCTTGCTGTATTGGTTAGTTGTAATAACACCGGTAAAGGTGCATTAATCGGTACAGGTGGTGGTGCAGTGTTAGGTGCTGTCATAGGTAAATTGGCAGGAAACACTGCCGTAGGAACCGCAGTTGGTGCTGCCGTAGGTGCCGGTGCCGGTGCATTGATTGGCAAGAAGATGGATCAGGCTGCTGAGAGAGCACAGGGTATTCAGAATGCTAAGGTTGAAGAGATTACCGATGCTAACGGATTGAAGGCCGTAAAGGTTTCTTTCGACAGTGGTATCCTTTTCAGTTCAGGTAAGGCAGATTTGCAGTATTCGGCAAAAGCAGCCCTTAGTAACTTTGCAAGTGTGTTGAGAGAGTTCTCTGATACAGACGTTGCAATTCAGGGTTATACCGACAATCAGGGATGGCGTGGCTGTTCTGCTTCACAGAGTTACGAGAAGAACAGACAACTCTCTTTGCAGCGTGCTCAGAGCGTTTGCAACTTCCTCACAAGCCAAGGCGTGAAGTACAACCAGATTAAGTCTTGCGAAGGTTATGGTCAGGAGAATCCTGTTGCCAGCAACAACTATCCTGCAGGTCAGGCACAGAACCGCCGTGTTGAGGTTTATATGTATGCAAGTGAGGCGATGATTAATGCCGCAAACAACGGCTCTCTTCGTTAAGCGTCATTTTGTACGAAACAATCAAGGGGGCGATTATCTATGGTCGCCCTCTTTTTTTAACGCTTCATACTGATAAAGATGTGGAAGAAAATCCGAAAGATATTGCGTTTTGTGGTGGTAACGTTCTTCGTTTCTACCATAGTTTCGGTTATTATCTATAAATTCCTGCCTGTCTATGTAACGCCGCTCATGGTCATACGCTGTGTTGAACAGATTTTTGATGGCCATGCGCCACGTGTAGAGCACAAGTGGGTATCACTTGAAGAGATGTCGCCAAGCATGCCGGTGGCAGTTATGGGAAGCGAAGACGCAAGATTCCTTATACATCACGGATTCGATTTCAAACAGATAGAACATGCCGCAAAGCAGAATGCGGCGGGCGGAAAGAAAGTCGGTGCGAGCACCATATCGCAGCAAACGGCAAAGAATGTATTTCTATGGCCGGGCAGGACGTGGTTGAGGAAAGGCTTTGAGGCATACTTCACCGTGCTCATCGAACTGATGTGGAGCAAACAGCGAATAATGGAGGTTTATCTGAATTCCATAGAGACGGGCGATGGCATATATGGAGTGGAGGCTGTGGCACGGTTGCATTTCGGAAAGTCAGCCAAAGACCTGACACGTTCCGAGTGTGCTTTGATAGCTGCCACACTGCCAAATCCGAGAAAATTCTCATCACTTGAACCAAGCAAGTATGTGCGTAGCAGGCGGGGAAAAATAGAGGCGAACATGAGGTTTATACCGAAATTCCCTGCCGAGAACGAGGATATTGACAAGAGCACCGTAAAGGGAGGAATATATAAGAAGTAGTATTATGGAAACAGAAAGTATTCTTTTGCAACTTAACGACAGCCAGCGCGAAGCCGTCGTGAACACAGAAGGACCTTCGTTGGTCATTGCCGGTGCCGGTTCGGGCAAGACCCGCGTGCTGACTTACAGAATTGCCTATCTTCTGCAATTAGGAGTTAAGCCGTGGAACATACTTGCTCTTACGTTCACCAACAAGGCTGCACGCGAAATGAAGCAACGCATAGGTTCGCTCGTGGGCAATGATGTCGCGAGCAGACTGGTCATGGGAACTTTCCATTCCATATTTTCGAGAATATTAAGAGCAGAGGCCGAGAAGCTTGGTTACACCTCTAACTTTACCATATATGATGAGGCTGACTCACGTTCGTTGGTGAAGAACATACTCAAGGAGATGGGACTCGATGACAAAGTCTATAAACCATCTACCGTTCATAACCGAATAAGCATGGCGAAGAATCGCCTCATAACGGCATACGATTATTCCAACGACCACAATGCCATTACGCGCGATAATCAGCAGCGCATGCATGAATTATATAAGGTATATATGGCATACGCCGACAGATGTAAACAGGCAAATGCTATGGACTTCGATGACCTGCTACTCATGACCCATACACTTTTCAGGGATAACGAAGACATCAGACGGAAATATGCCGAGCGTTTCGTATATGTGCTTGTAGATGAGTATCAGGACACCAATACCGTACAGCAAAAGATTGTATATCAACTCACGCGAGAACGACAGAACGTGTGTGTGGTGGGTGACGACGCACAGAGTATATACAGTTTCCGAGGCGCGAACATAGACAACATTTTGGACTTTCAGAAAATGTACGAAGGTGCACGGCTGTTCAAACTTGAGCGCAATTACCGAAGCACACAGAACATCGTTGCCGCAGCCAACAGTCTGATACGTCATAACGAACGACAGATACCGAAAGACGTTTACAGCAAGAACGGAGATGGCAACAAGATAATTCTGAAACCGGCATATAGTGACAGAGAAGAAGCAATATTGGTGTGTAACGAAATAAAGTCGATACGTAAACGTGAAAACTGCGATTGGGATGATTTTGCAATCCTATATCGTACCAATGCGCAGAGCCGTGCGTTCGAAGAGTCGATGCGTCAATATAATATTCCGTACCGAGTGTATGGGGGATTGAGTTTCTACCAACGAAAAGAGATAAAGGATGTCATTGCATACTTCCGTCTTGTGGTAAATCCCAATGACGACGAAGCACTGCGCAGGGTAATAAATTATCCCACACGCGGTATCGGTGCGACCACAATCTCAAAAATATATGCACGTGCATACGAATCTTCAATGAGTATGTGGGACGTGATTTCAAACCCAGTCAAGACGCTACTCGATGTTAACAAGGGAACACTTAACAAACTCAATGCTTTCAGAGAACTGATAATGCAGTTCATAGAGCAGAGAGAACATGCCGATGCATACGAACTCGGAAAAGAGATAATCTCTGTTTCCGGTATTCAGAAAGACCTTTACAGCGACTCCTCACCGGAGTTTGTGTCGCGACAAGAGAACCTCGAGGAACTCCTTAGCGGACTGCAAGACTTCGTGGAAAACAAGCGCGAGGAAGGCGACGAACATCTGATGCTTGTGGATTATTTGCAGGAGGTTTCTTTGCTCAGCGACCTCGACAGCGATGATGATACCGATGCGGCACGCGTCACCATGATGACCATTCACTCCGCAAAGGGACTTGAGTTCCCCACGGTGTTTGTTGTTGGACTTGAGGAGAACATATTCCCCAGTCCGATGTCTGCCGATACCAAGCGCGGACTTGAAGAAGAGCGCCGCTTGCTCTACGTTGCAATCACACGCGCCGAGCGCAATTGCATTCTCACTTGTGCCCGCAACAGATTCAGATATGGCAAAATGGAGTTCGACTCCCCAAGCCGTTTTCTTGCCGATATAGACCCCACCATGATGCGTGTGGATAGAGATTCGGATAGTTCTTTCTTCTCGTCTCCTGCTCGCGCATCGTTTGGTTCGTACAGTGGCGACCGTTATCAGAATTCCAATCCGGTTGCATCGCAATTCCGTGCCGACCCAAAGATACGCGAGGCTGTGCATCGTGAAGAGCGAAGAACCGACCCTTTGTCGCCTGCTTTCAAACGTACACTTGCCGCAGCGGGTGGCAACATGAGACGCATCGGCAGCATTACATCTCCGATGAGACCTGTTCATGCCGCCGGACAGTCATCTTCCGTTTCCTCACAGTTGCAGGTGGGCAGTACGATAGAGCATGAACGTTTCGGCATAGGCAGTGTTACCGGAATAGAAGGAACGGGAGAGAATACCAAGGCAACAGTGGAATTCCGTAATGTCGGAACAAAACAACTACTGCTGAAATTCGCCAAGTTCAAGGTGATAGGGTAGGCATGGCATTCTCTGTCGCTCTTTTAGGACAGCATTAATGGTACTGACAAAATTTCAGTATCATGGTGACAAGACGTGTCAAATGTCAGTTTGGCACGTTTTTCGCATTGATATGGGCAAAGATTACTAAACATTTTAATATTAATAATTATGAATATCAAACCATTGGCAGACAGAGTTCTGATTCTTCCGGCATCGGCTGAGGAGAAAATTGGCGGTATCATCATTCCTGATACGGCAAAAGAGAAACCATTGCACGGCACTGTAGTGGCAGCAGGCAACGGTACAAAAGAAGAAGAAATGATTCTCAAGGAGGGCGATGAGGTTCTCTATGGAAAATATAGCGGTTCCGAACTTGAGCATGATGGAAAGAAATATCTCATCATGAAACAGAGCGACGTTCTCGCAGTTATCAATAAATAAACATTTAACTTTTAATATTTAACTTTTAACATAACTATGGCTAAAGATATAAAATTCAATATGGATGCGCGCGATTTGCTGAAAAATGGTGTTGACAAGTTGGCAAACGCAGTGAAAGTTACACTTGGTCCTAAGGGACGCAATGTAATTATCGAGAAGAAATTCGGTGCTCCACAGATTACCAAGGACGGTGTTACCGTTGCAAAGGAAGTGGAACTTGAAGACCGTTTCGAGAACACGGGAGCACAATTGGTCAAGAGTGTTGCATCAAAGACCGGTGATGATGCTGGCGACGGAACAACCACCGCAACGATACTTGCACAGAGTATCATCAATGTTGGTTTGAAGAATGTTACCGCAGGTGCCAATCCAATGGATTTGAAACGTGGTATCGACAAGGCTGTTTCTGCAGTAGTAGAATACATCAAGGCACACGCAGAGGTTGTTGGTGACAACTACGACAAGATTGAGCAGGTGGCAACGGTGAGTGCAAACAACGATCCGGAAATCGGCAAGTTGCTCGCCGATGCAATGCGCAAGGTTAGCAAAGACGGTGTTATCACAATAGAAGAAAGCAAGAGTCGCGACACTCACATCGGTGTTGTTGAGGGAATGCAGTTCGACCGTGGCTATCTATCAGGATATTTCATGACCGATGCCGACAAGATGGAGTGTGTTATGGATCACCCACGCATCCTTATCTACGACAAGAAGATATCAAACCTGAAGGATCTTATGCCTGTACTTCAGCCGGCAGCAGAGAACGGTATGCCGCTGCTTATTATCGCAGAAGACGTTGATTCAGAGGCTCTCACAACACTCGTTGTAAATCGTCTTCGTGCAGGACTGAAGGTTTGTGCTGTTAAAGCACCGGGCTTCGGCGACCGTCGCAAGGCAATGCTTGAGGACATCGCAGTTCTCACCGGTGGTCTTGTGATAAGTGAGGAGAAGGGCTTGAAACTTGAGCAGGCTACACTCGAAATGCTCGGAACCTGCGATAAGGTAGTTGTTTCTAAGGACAACACCACTATCGTGAACGGAGCAGGCGAGAAAGAGGCTATCGCTGATCGCGTTGCACAGATAAAGAACGAGATAGAAAAGACCACAAGTTCTTATGATAAGGAGAAACTTCAGGAGCGTCTTGCCAAACTTGCAGGCGGTGTTGCAGTGCTCTATGTCGGTGCAAACAGCGAGGTGGAGATGAAGGAGAAGAAAGACCGCGTTGACGATGCTCTCTGCGCTACACGTGCTGCAATCGAGGAAGGTGTGGTTGCCGGTGGAGGTACTACATATATCCGCGCTATCGAGACAGTAAAGGCACTGAAGGGTGTCAATGCCGATGAGGATACCGGTATCAAGATTGTGGAGCGTGCAATAGAAGAACCGTTGCGCCAGATTGTTACCAATGCCGGTGGCGAGGGTGCAGTAGTGGTACAGAAAGTACGTGAGGGCAATGGCGATTTCGGCTATAACGCTCGTACCGATGTTTACGAAGACCTGCACGAGGCAGGAGTAATCGACCCTGCAAAGGTTGCTCGCGTTGCTCTTGAGAATGCCGCAAGTATTGCCGGTATGTTCCTTACCACCGAGTGTCTTATCGTTGACAAACCGGAAGACAAACCGGTGATGCCTATGGGCGGTGCTCCCGGAATGGGCGGTATGATGTAACATAATGTATGTTTTTGTAAACCAAACATATCAAAAGAGAGGCCAATGGTTCAAAATTGGCCTCTCTTTTTGTCTTTTTGTCCATTTTCTGCATAAATAATAAAGAAAAGATTTTGGCGATTTGCTCAAATATTCTAATTTTGCAAGCGAAACAATAAAATTATATCGGACACAGTCCGTTTAAAGATATTTTTTTGATTTGTTTTAGTAGATTAGTTTTTAAGTAGTTTGTTTTTGAAAATCGGATGCCGTGAGGCACCCGATTTTTTTTATTATCAATGTATGGTTATTATTTTGAATGTCGGCTAATGATTTACAATTCTGTATTAAATAAATACTATGAATATGCAATGAAAAACAATGGGAAATGTAAAATTTAAGAAAAAACATAATAAAAACCTTGCTTATATCAAATAATAAATATATATTTGTGCGTGTATAGAACTTAATTATAAGACTGTTCATATTTTAAATATTACTAACTTAAAATTGTTTTCTATGAAATTATTAATTGTGTTTTTATTTTCCATCATGTCCCTTTCGGCAGGAGCACAACCGAAAGGAATAAAATGTACTTATGTCTCAACATTTATAATGCATAATGGCTTTTTGGAGATTGAAAATGAGATGGCAAGGAATATCATCATGGAAAGAATAAAAAAAGACAAGAAGGTGTATTCGCTTTCGGTTTATGATGGTAGGTATTTGTTCAAGAAAGAACCGGAAAGTATAGATGCAATGCCGATGACTGTGGATGTGAAGAATATATTCATGGATTTCAGGGACAGTATTTGCATCAGACAGTCGGAGTATAACGGACAATTATATCTGTCGAAGGAAAAGATTGAAAGAAACGATTGGGATATTGTTTCGCAAACGGACACTATACATGGTAAGCTTTGTTCCAAGGCTGTGTTGAGGGGTAATCCAAAGATTATTGCATGGTTCACTACCGATGTTCCTTTCTCATACGTCCCATTCGGTTATAATGGTTTGCCGGGACTTGTCATACGGATGAAAATGCCCGCATATTATATTGACTTGAAAGAGATTTCCGAGTTGGCAGAAGTAGATTTGGAGATACCTACGAAAGGAAAAAACATAACGGAAGCCGAATTATATAAGATGGAGAAAGTTGACTTTGGAAAGAATCTGGAAAAAGCCACCTCAGTGAAAGTTTACGAGTAATAGATGCGCGTTTCCTCTTTGTTTCAATTCTACAGATAGTCAGAAAAACAAACATAAATATTATGGGCGTTAATACTAAACACCTCATTGTGTTAGTAAATGGTTGCATGACGGTGTCAAAACGAGCCTGTCTGTGCATGTTGTTTTGTCTTTTCCCCTTTATTGCCATATATTCACAAATGTATGTTGGAGGGCAGGTTAGGGGAGAAGATGACATGCCTGTTATGGGAGCATCTGTATTATTGTATAATGACAGTCTTCTTACACCGCCAATGGTTGCTTACAGCACAACACAGCAAGACGGAACATTCAGGATTGATACAAAAAAAGACAAGCAATCATATTGGCTTGTTGTGAGAAGTCTCGGATATAAGGATTACAAACAGGAGGTAACATCAGGAGGTGAAGATTTTTATATTGTGTTATCTGAAGGTAATACAATGTTGAGTGAGGTTGTTGTAAAGGGCTTTTATTCCGGAGTGAAAATATCCGGTGATACGATTAAATTTGACACGAAACATTTACGCAACGGATTTGAAAACAGTGTTTCCGATTTGCTTACATCATTGCCGGGTGTCAGCGTAACCGATGATGGTAGTGTGTCGTATGGCGGTGATGCAGTGAACAAACTGCTCATTGATGGTAAGGACTTGTTTACTAAAGATGCCGGTGGATATGTGTTGAAAAACATGGCGGCAGATCTTGTTGACGGCGCAGAAATAATAAAAAACTATAAGGCAGGTAACATAGGTGACAGATTCAGTCAGAAAGATCAACTTGCACTTAACATAAAGACGAAGGGCATTGGCCATATTTCCGGACGTGCAGACCTGAATTATGGATATAAAAATCGTTACAACTTTAGGTCGTTCACAATGGGAACTGCCGAAAGATTTTCCTTCACATCGTTACTTGCCGGCAACAACATCGGTGTGCCGTTGTTCACTATCGGAGAATACATTAAACGTATAATTGATATTGAAGACCTTAATTCTGACGGAAGTATAAGAATGACGCTGTCTGATACAGAAAGCAGTCTTTTTTACAGACCGGATAATGTTCATAAGGACTTGAGCGATATCATGTTGTTTGATGCTAAATACAAGTTCTCTAAAAAGTTGGTTTTGAGTGGAAACGTCCTCCTTAATCATTTCAGTCAAGCGGGACGGTCGCATAGAGAAGATATTTTCCTTTCAGATCTTTCCGTTGCAAACACTTTCTCGAATAATGAACAAAATGGGAATTTTATCATTGGGAAACTTAAAGCAGATTGGAAGCCTCGAGGTAATGTCCATACACAGATGAATGTAAAGTTTGATGCAACAGGAATGAAAGATAGGAATGATGCAAGAACCGATGGAGGCGACATTACCGAAAACGCAATAAATAACAACAAAAAGACTTGTGCCGCAGAGGCTGATATTTCGACGAAGATAGGTATTGGTGATGGTCTGTTTACGACCTTGGCTAATATAAGATATAATTGCTGGAAACGTGCAATGCAACTGAATACCAACAAGAAAATTCTTCCTGTTTCATATTTTCTGACACCAGATAACATATATCTTTATAACGACAGCATGAATACAGAAAGGCTGCATGCCGCATTGTTTTTGGGCTATTCGTTTGTTTTAAAGAATAACTTTAAATTTGAAACTTCTGTGAATTATCTTTATGATACCCAAGAATTAAGTCTTGTTCGTAGAAATGATATGGCAGAAAATGATGAACGTTTAGACATAAATGAGTTGGCATTGAAATTTTATCTGAAGAATGACTCACACAAAATGTGGTATCGTATAGGGGCAATGTTGGTTTCTGAGAACAACCGTTACACTTCGAGATTCTCAAACCATTCATGGGCTATATACCCCTTGGCAGAGATTGGATATAAATTCAATGTATTCAGAAATTTGTCGTTATCCCTGACACGCGGGAATGAACTCATTGATATGGAAAAATTGTCCGGACTTAATATTGTCAATGCTTATAATGAGATTTCTGCAGGTTCGGGCATCATGTCGCCATATAATAAGAGTAACAAACTTATGCTGTCATATCAAGACTATAATGTTGACAAGCAGTTGTTCTTCGTTGTTTTAGCAAACATGTCTTCCGGACGGAATACCATTATGCAGAATATTGTCCAAAACAATATTGTCAGCATCACTAAATATGAAAGTGGAGGGACTGACGATAATGTCTATTTTATGACAACTATTGATAAGAGGTTTAAGCGTTTGCCATTAACTCTGAAAGGTACATTATCTGCAAACTATATGAAGAACGCGTCTGCAATTAACAACAAAATGAACGAAACAAAGATGTATTTCTTTTCTTCCGACTTGAATGTTACGACAAAATTCAAATCATTATTTAATTTTGACCTCTCCATGAAATATTCTCACAACAGGAGTGTAGTGAGCATTACAGACATAAGGAGTGATGCAGACAAGATAGATATCGTTTCCAAACTACTGTTTCGTGCCAACAACTTAAGGGGACAACTGCAGTTCGGCTACTACCGGGTGACGGGTAATGGTTACAAAAGTAATCTGTATGATCTCGGTTGTAACATTGACTACAAGATAAACAAGTTGATGTTGGCTCTGACTGTTAAAAACATATTAAATCTGCGTGAAACAGAATGGTGGAACACTGTAACGACACCATACTATACATCAACAGAGAGTTACAGCAGAATTCCGGGATATATAATGTTGGGATTGGTGTACAACTATTGACCGTAACACCTGCTTCCAATGTCCGGTCTCGATATTTTGCTTTTCTTCCATAATCAGATGTGATGTTATAAATACCCACTTGTTATATTTTTTTATATGGATAATTTTGTTTACTTTTGCAGAAAATATAACTTATGGATATAAAAGATTATAAGATAAGTCCCTGGCAATGGGTGGCTTTTGCTGTGGTTGCTGTCGGATTGAGGTTACTGACCGGGTCGTTCTTTATGGCACTGGGCATATTCATGTTGCTGTTGCTTATCGATTTTTTCATTGTGCAGTGGGAGAAGAAGCGCAATGACAAAGATGATGACTTGTTGTGACCATTGCGAAAATAGATTTATGATGGAGCGACTTATTGAACTTTACCGCAAGTATAAGGGTGAAGATCCCGTTGCAACAGAAAAAATGGCCGGTGCGGGAAGCAACCGTAGTTATTTCAGAATTATCGTCCGAGACGGTTTCACGATTGTAGGTGTTGTCGGCACAAGTCGTGAGGAGAACCATGCTTTTGTCTATCTTTCGCGCCATTTCGAGCATCGCCGCTTACCTGTGCCGCGTGTTCTTGCCGTTGCCGACGATGAGATGTGCTATCTGCAGGAAGACCTCGGTTCGCTATCTCTTTTCGATGCCCTGCGTGGCGGACGTGAAGCGGGAGGCAGATATAACCAGAGAGAGAAGCAGTTGCTCGTTGAGACGATACGCCAACTGCCCAATATACAGATACGTGGAGCGAGAGAGTTGGATTGGAGCAACTGCTATCCGCAGCCGGAGTTTGATGTTGACTCAGTGCTCTTCGACCTAAACTATTTCAAATATTGCTTCCTGAAGCCTGCCGGAATAGACTTCCACGAACTGAAACTCGAAGCAAACTTCCGTCTTTTCGCCAAAGACCTTACCGAAGAAAAGTGTGATAGTTTCCTTTACCGGGATTTCCAAGCACGCAATGTTATGCTGAAGGCCGACGTGAACGGAGGTACGGAAAATTCGTTATACTTCATTGATTTCCAGGGCGGAAGGCGTGGACCGTTCTACTATGACCTCGCCTCATTCCTTTGGCAGGCATCTGCGAGATACTCACACAAACTGCGTCGCGAACTCGTTTACGAGTATTACGACTCCCTGCGCAATTATATCGAGGTGCCTTCGGTGCGCCATTTCGTTCGCAGATTGTCGTTGTTCGTGCTTTTCCGCACCATGCAGGTGCTCGGAGCATACGGTTTCAGAGGTTATTTCGAGCGCAAGCAGCATTTCATTGACAGCATACCTCCGGCAATACAGAACCTTCGCGAACTGTTGGAACTTGATGCTTTCCCATATCCTTACATGATGGAAATGCTCCGTAGGCTTACCGAACTACCTCAGTTTGCCATTCGTGAAGACTCTGTAAAGGAGCGTGCCGACGGATATAAGACCGCCGAGAACGATGTCTATAAGGCTCACCCGAAGGACGGACCGGCAACTTTCTCAAAGTATGACGGTAAAGGTCCGCTTGTGGTGCGTGTTTATAGTTTCTCCTATCGCAAGGGAATACCTGAAGACGAGAGTGGCAACGGAGGCGGCTATGTGTTCGATTGCCGTTCGACCCACAACCCCGGACGTTACGAACCATACAAGAAACTTACGGGACTTGACGAGCCTGTGATACGTTTCCTTGAGGATGACGGAGAGATACTCACGTTTCTTTCACACGTCTATGAACTTGCTGATGCGCATGTGGAGCGTTACATTCAGCGTGGTTTCACATCACTGATGTTCTCGTTCGGCTGCACCGGTGGTCAGCATCGCTCGGTATATAGTGCCCAACACCTTGCAGAGCATATCAGCAGAAAGTATGGAGTGGAGGTGCGTGTGTGCCATCGCGAGCAAAACATTGTCCAAATGTTCCCTGCAAAATAGTCAAACGGCACGCGGATAACCATTGTCTGAATTTCAAATTCGCCCAAATTGCAAACCAATTTCGCCCATTTTGCTCAGTAATTTCGGCTGTTTTGGTTTGCAATTTCGCCCATTTTACAAACTCCATACATGCCGAACAACATACTGCGGATAGCATAATGTCTTATTATTTGGACGTTAGGATATTATTTTCTACCTTTGCATCATGAATGATTCGAAGATAATAAACGATCCGGTATTCGGGTTCATCAAAATACCGCGCGGTCTTATTCTCTCAATAGTGAAGCATCCGTTGATGCAAAGACTGACGCGTATAAGACAGTTAGGACTTGCCAACGCTGTCTATCCCGCAGCACAGCACACTCGTTTTCAGCACTCGATTGGTACTTTCCATCTGATGAGTGAGGCGATAACGAGCCTTACCGGCAAGGGGATATTCATTTTCGATTCGGAAGCAGAGGCTGTCGGAGCGGCCATATTGATGCATGACATCGGGCATGGGCCGTTTTCGCATGTCCTTGAAAACACTCTTATATCCGGCATCTCGCATGAAGAAATATCGCTCATGATGATGGAGCAGATAAACCGTGAGATGAACGGTGCGCTCAACCTTACGCTGAAGATATTCAAGGATGACTATCCCAAGCGTTTCCTTCACCAGTTGATAAGTTCGCAACTCGACATGGATCGCCTCGACTATTTGCGCCGTGACAGTTTTTTCACAGGCGTGAATGAGGGTAATATCGGTTCGGCACGCATAATAAAGATGCTCAATGTGGTGGATGATCAACTCGTGGTAGAGTCGAAAGGTATATACTCGATAGAGAACTATCTCACATCGCGGCGACTGATGTACTGGCAAGTTTATCTGCACAAGACTGCCGTGGCGTGCGAGAAAGTGCTTGTAAACACCCTGTTACGTGCCAAGCGTCTTGCATCAGAAGGTAAGGACGTTTTCGCTCCGCCGTGCTTGAAGTATTTCCTGACAAGAGAAGTTGACGGCAGAATGTTCAGAAATTCGCCCGATGCCCTGCTGAATTACGGACAACTCGATGACAACGACATCTGGAGTGCAATGAAAGTATGGGCGCAGAGCGATGATAAAATACTCTCGCTGCTGGCCTCTGACATGCTCAATCGCAACATATTCAAGGTGGAAGTGAGCAGCGAGCCGATTACAGAAGAGCGCATCGCCGAACTGCGTGAGCAACTCACAAAGATATACGGAGTGAGCATTGAAGAGGCTGAGTATCTAATGAGTGTGAACACCATTCAGAAAGACATGTATGATGTTAACGAAGACCGCATATCAATTCTATATAAGGATGGTATGATAAAAGACATATCAGAATCGTCGGAAATACTGAACGTGGGACTCCTTTCCAAAAAAATTCGTAAATATTATCTATGTTATCAACGTTTTTAAGGAAAAACGATTACCTTTGCAACTGATTTTGTATATATAATAAGAAAGATGGAATTTACCGCAAAGCAAATTGCCGGATTTATACAGGGTGAAATAGAGGGCGACGAAAATGCCAAGATAAACTCTTTTGCCAAAATAGAAGAAGGTAAAGAAGGGGCTATTTCTTTCCTCTCAAATCCCAAATACACTCATTTTATTTATGATACGGAGTCGAGTGTGGTGCTGATAAATAGAGACCTCGTACTCGAAAAACCGGTCAAGACAACACTCATCAGAGTGGATAACGCATACGATTGCGTGGCCAAACTATTGCAAATCTATCAGCAGATGCAACCCGGACGCACGGGTATCGACCCGAAAGCGAGCGTTGCAGAAAATGCAAAGATAGGCGAGGGGTGCTATGTTGGGCCGTTCGCAGTGATTGAGGAGGGCGTAGAGATAGGAGACAACACTCAGATTTATCCCAATACGGTAATCTGTAAGTGTACTAAGGTGGGTTGCGGATGCGTAATCTACCCTAACGTCACTATCTATCACGACTGTCGAGTAGGCAATCGGGTTACCATACACTCCGGAAGCGTGATAGGAGCCGATGGTTTCGGCTTTGCTCCGAACGAAAATGGTTATGATAAGATACCGCAGATAGGCATCGTTACAATAGAAGACGACGTGGAAATAGGCGCGAATACATGTGTTGACCGCTCGACAATGGGAAGCACGATTATCAGAAAAGGTGTCAAACTTGACAACCTTGTGCAGATTGCACACAATGTTGAAGTTGGCGAAAATACGGTAATGTCTGCTCAAGTGGGACTTGCCGGTAGCACGAAAGTTGGAAAATGGTGCATGTTCGGAGGTCAGGCAGGCTGCGCCGGACATATCACCGTGGCCGACAAGACATTTGTCGGAGCGCAATGCGGTGTCATTAGCAATACGAAAGGCAATGGAGAGAGCCTTATAGGAAGTCCTGCAACCGACCCGAAGGAATTTTTCCGCGCATTCGCCGTATATAAGAAGTTGCCCCAGATTTACAAAGAGATTGCACAGTTAAAGCGTGAACTCGAAGAAATGAAAGAGGTAAAGAAAGTATAAGGTATAATAGTAACAGATAATTAAAAACTCACAATATGTCAAAGCAAACAACTCTAAAAGGAAGTTTCGCTCTTTGCGGTAAAGGACTTCACACCGGACTAAGCCTCACCGTAACGTTTAATCCCGCAGCAGAGAATACGGGATATAAGATACAGCGAATAGACCTTGACGGGCAACCGATTATCGATGCTGTCGCAGAAAATGTGGTAGAAACAACGCGCGGCACGGTTATCGGTAAGAAAGACATCAGAATCTCGACCATAGAGCACGCAATGTCGGCACTTTATGCTATGGGAATAGACAACTGTCTGATGCAGGTGAACGGTCCGGAGTTTCCGATACTCGATGGATCTGCAACAATGTATGTAGATAAGATTAACGAAATAGGCATCGAGGAGCAGAACGCACCAAAGGACTACTACGTAATACGTCACAAGCATGAGGTGATAGACGAGAAAAGCGGCTCTGTTATAACAATCCTTCCGGATGAGGAGTTCTCAATCACCGCTATGTGTTCGTTTGATTCGAAATTCATAAACAGCCAGTTCGCATCGCTCGACAATATGGAAAAATATGCCGATGAAGTGGCTGCGGCACGCACATTCGTATTCGTGCGTGATATTGAACCATTGCTGAACGCTAATCTGATAAAGGGCGGCGACCTGAATAACGCTATCGTAATATATGAACAGAAAACCACACAGGAGCGTCTCGACAAACTTGCCGACCTGCTCGGAGTGGCACACATGGATGCAAACAACATCGGATATATACAGCACAAACCGCTTGTGTGGGAGAACGAGTGTACTCGTCACAAACTACTTGACATAATTGGCGATATGGCGCTGATAGGAAAGCCGATAAAGGGACGTATCATTGCTACTCGTCCGGGGCATACTATCAACAATAAATTTGCCCGCATGATGCGCAAGGAAATACGCAAACACGAGGTACAGGCTCCGTTCTACAACCCTAACGAAGCACCGGTGATGGACGTGAATCGTATTCGCGAACTGCTCCCGCACCGCTATCCCATGCAACTTGTTGACAAGGTGATTTCTCTCGGCCCAACGAGCATCGTGGGATTGAAGAACATTACAAGCAACGAGCCTTTCTTCCAAGGACATTTCCCACAGGAACCGGTTATGCCCGGAGTGCTGCAAATTGAGGCAATGGCACAGTGTGGAGGACTTCTCGTGCTTAATAATGTCGAGGAACCTGAAAAGTGGAGCACATATTTCCTCAAGATAGACGATGTGAAGTTCCGCCAAAAGGTGGTGCCCGGTGACACGCTTCTTTTCAAAGTTGACCTGCTTGCACCGGTACGTCACGGCATATCTTCGATGAAAGGATATATGTTTGTGGGTGACCAAGTTGTCAGTGAGGCAACGTTCACGGCGCAGATAGTGAAGAACAAGTAATAGACTGACTCTGATATACTGCCTGCAAGGGCGGCATTTATAACCATTGAAAGACCCGAATCCCTTTTAGGTCTTCCCGAACTTCGGGTTAGAGAGGGATAAACTTAAATCTATGGCAAACCAGATAAGTCCTTTAGCATTCGTTCATCCCGAGGCGATACTCGGCGATGGCAACATCATCGGACCATTTTGCTACATCGACCGTAATACCGTTATCGGTGATAATAACGTGATGCAGAACAGCGTCACGGTGAATTACGGAGCACGTATCGGTTCGGGCAATGAGGTATTCCCCGGCGCAAGTCTTTCTACTAAGCCGCAAGACTTGAAGTTTCAAGGCGAAGACTCTATCTGCGAGATAGGCAATAACAACTCTATCCGTGAGAATGTAACCATTTCAAGGGGTACGGCAAGCAAAGGCAAAACCACCGTAGGCAATAATAACCTGCTGATGGAGAACATGCACATTGCCCACGATTGTGTTGTAGGTTCAAACTGCATAATCGGCAATTCCACAAAATTTGCCGGAGAGGTTACCGTTGACGACTGTGCCATTATTTCCGCATCGGTGCTTATTCATCAGTTCTGTCGCATCGGCGGATACGTTATGGTGCAGGGTGGAAGTCGTTCGTCACAAGATATTCCGCCGTATATAATTGCCGGAAAAGAACCTATACGATATGCGGGAGTAAACCTTATAGGTCTGCGCCGCCGTGGATATAGCAACGAACAGATAGAACAGATACACACGGCCTATCGTCTTCTCTATTCCAAGGGACTGCTTTCAGAGGGTGTCGAGGAAATAAAGAACAGTCTTCCGATGACTCCTGAGATAAAGTATATCATTGATTTCGTTGAGAGTTCCAAGAGAGGAATATTGAGATAAGGTGTTAAAGAAAGGTTTTCTTATTGTAATACTCGGCCCCACAGGCGTAGGCAAGACAGAACTTTGTCTCAGTGTGGCCGAGCATTTTCATATACCTATAATAAACGCGGACTCCAGACAAATATTCCGCGACATACCAATAGGTACTGCTGCACCGACAATCGAACAACAGTCGAGGGTGAAGCATTTCCTTGTCGGAACTCACGACATTTGCGATTATTACAGTGCCTCATCTTACGAACAGGATGCTCTGACGTTGATTGGCAAGCAGTTGGAAACAGACAACTTGGCATTGCTCACCGGCGGAAGCATGATGTATATTGATGCGGTATGCAAAGGCATTGACGATATTCCTACTATCCGTGAGGATATTCGCATTGAGATGAAACGCAGATATGCCGAAGAGGGACTTGACTCGCTTGTTGAGGAACTGCGAAGGCTTGACCCTTGCCATTATGAGATTGTAGATAAGAAAAACCATCGCCGCGTTATACATGCCCTGGAGATATGTCACCAGACCGGCAAGACATATACATCGTTCAGAAAAGACGAGAAAAAAGAACGTCCGTTCAATATAATAAAGATAGGACTTGACCGTCCAAGAGAAGAACTTTACGAGCGAATAAATCTCCGTGTGGATAGTATGATTGCCGACGGACTTGTGGATGAGGCGCGCCGTATGCTCCCTTTTAGAAACGAGAATGCCTTGAATACAGTAGGATATAAGGAGATATTCACTTATTTCGATGGCGTTTTGCAACTCGATGAGGCAATAGAGCGTATCAAAGGGAATACACGTAGGTATTGCCGAAAGCAACTTACATGGTTCAAGCGCGATGAAGAAATAAGGTGGTTCTCACCAAACAATGTTGAAGAAATCATAAATTATATAGAAAGCGTTGTCAACTGATACGCTTTTTTTGTATTTTTGCAAAGTAATCTTTTATGAAAGAAAAGTAATATGGCAAAAAAATCACTTTCTAAGAAAATATCAAAGACATTATCATGGTGCAGGCAAAGATTCTTTGCTTTTAAGAAATGGTATAAGGGTCTTTATATCAACAGGCCTTGGTATGTCAAGACCATGGCTGCCGTTGCTACCTTAATGGTGTCTTTCATGCTCTATCTCGGTGCCGTGGATATGAATTTCCTGTGGCTGTTCGGCAAGTCACCCGGTTTCTTTCAGATAAGCAATCCTGTAACAAGTGATGCCTCGGAAATATACAGTGCCGACGGAGTGCTTATAGGTAGATATTATAACGAGAATCGCACTCCGGTAGAACATTCAGACGTTAATCCCGCATTCTGGCGCGCACTAATAGACACGGAGGACGAACGTTTTTACAAACACTTTGGCATAGACCCTATAGGCTTGTTCGCTGTGGTAAAAGATATGATTTTCGGGGGCGATGCGCGTGGAGCATCTACTATCACACAGCAGTTGGCCAAGAATATGTTCAGAGTGCGAACCCAGTACAGTACGGGCATACTTGGGAACATTCCTGGCATACGTATGCTGATAATGAAGAGCAAAGAGTGGATTATTGCCGTAAAACTTGAGTGTTTATACAGCAAGGATGAAATACTTACGATGTATGCCAATACTGTTGATTTCGGTGCCAATTCGTTCGGAATAAAGATTGCATGTAAGACATATTTCAACACCACTCCACAGAAAATGACATTGGAGCAGGCCGCTACTCTTGTGGGAATGTTGAAGGCCACTACTACTTATAATCCCATATCTCACCCGGAGAACAGTATAGCAAGAAGGAATGTGGTGCTTGACAACATGATGAGACTGGGCGATATAACCAAGGAACAGAAAGATTCAATATCGAAGATTCCTATGAAACTCGATGTGAAAGTTGACAACCCATACGATGGTCAGGCAACATATTTCCGCGAGGCAGTGGCAAAACACCTGAAAGAATGGTGTGAATACAATGGTTACGACCTATATACCAGTGGACTGAAGATATACACCACCATCGATACACGAATGCAAAAATATGCTGAAGAGGCTGCATTCAAACAGATGAGACAGGTGCAGCGTAATTTCGACAACCATTGGCATGGAGCCGAACCATGGCGTGATGAGAACCAGCAGGTGATACCTGGATTCATAGAGAATATAGCAATGAAACTTCCTGTGTATGAAAGTTTGAAGAAGAAGTTCCCCAACTCTCCCGACTCCATTACCCATTATCTCAATAAACCACACAAGGTGAGACTCTTCGACTATGAAAAAGGAAGCATTGAAAAGGAAATGTCGACAATGGATTCCATACGATACATGGTGAGTTTCATGCACTGCGGCTTTGTGGCTATGGAACCACAGAATGGTCATGTCAAGGCCTGGGTGGGCGACATCGATTTCGCTTCGTGGAAATATGACAAGGTAGAAGCAATGCGACAACCCGGTTCCACGTTCAAACTCTTTGTCTATACTGAGGCTATGAACCAAGGATTAACGCCCTGTGACAAGCGTCGTGACGAGTATATACGAATGGAAGTGTATGACAAGAAGAAGCATGAAACAACCATCTGGACACCTCATAACTCTGATGGTAGATTCACAGGAGACAGTATTCCGCTGAAATCGGCATTCGCACGGAGTATCAACACCATTGCCGTAAGGCTGGGACAAGAGATGGGAATAAAGAATATCATTGCCACTGCAGAGCGCATGGGTATCAAGAGTCCGCTCGATGACCAACCGTCATTGGCTCTTGGCTCGAGCGATGTCAACCTTCTTGAAATGGCGAATGCTTACTCCACAATAGCCAACAACGGCACACACATTGAGCCTGTGCTTGTTACACGCATCATCGACCGTAACGGCGAAGAGGTTTTCCTTGCACCATCTGACGGCGAGGAGGCCGTCTCTAAGAAGACTGCAGGACTTGTGCAGCAACTTCTTATGGGCGGAATGCGCGAACCGGGAGGTACGTCGATGTCGCTGTGGCAGTATGTCAGTCAGTTCACTGATACCGACTTTGGCGGCAAGACAGGAACTTCAAACAACCACTCCGATGCTTGGTTCATGGGCGTTTCGCCACGACTTGTGGTCGGAGCGTGGGTAGGAGGCGAATATCGAAGCATCCATTTCCGTACAGGTGCTTTGGGACAAGGCTCGCGAACGGCGTTGCCAATTTGCGGACTTTTCCTTGAGAAAGTGCTTGCAGACCCTGCTTTCAAACGTTACAGAGCACATTTTCCATCACCGTCATCGCTCGGAATAACACAAGATATGTACTATTGTGGTGGTTGGACTCCTGCTCGTCAAGAGACAAACGACAGTATATATGATGAAGACGGAGAAACAGAGTACGATGAGAACGGCTATCCGATATTGCCACCGAATAACAAGGAGACCGATGACAATGTCAAGGAGTCGGAAAATGAGGTGATTCTCGACAATCTGTAGATGGTTTATTTATATTAAAAACGTGTTACGGACATTCTCAAGCGGTGTCCGTAACACGTTTTTTATGTGCTTTTTATGCAAACGTTTACATTGTGACAGATAATGATAATGCACATAACAATTACAGATGTTATTTTTACTTTATATTTTTGCACATACATCCTTGGGGCAATAAGGAAATCGTAAGAAAAAACTTTTAAACAAATAATAATTTTATCAAACTGTTTTATGAGACGTTTAATTCAAATAGTATTTCTATGGTGTTTGTGCATACCTATCTTTGCACAGGCCGAAGGCTGGCCTTCACAGTACAAAGGCGTGATGTTGCAAGGATTCTATTGGGACTCATACGATGACACCAAATGGTCTGTTTTGACAAATCAAGCAGAAGAACTTTCAAGAAATTTCTCACTCATTTGGATACCCAATGCCGGAAAAACATCAAGTTTTTATCACGACCCAAATAGCAAGAGCATGGGTTATGACCCATGTTTCTGGCTCAACAACAACTCATGTTTCGGTACAGAAGAACAACTCCGGACAATGATTTCTACTTTCAAAGAAAAAGAAACGGGAATTATTGCCGACGTAGTGGTGAATCATAAGAACGGATTGGACTCTTGGGCAGATTTCCCCAACGAAAATGTGACAGGCAGTAAGACCGGTTTCAACTATTCTTTGACATGGGATAACAACAACTTTTCTGGCATTTGTCGCACCGATGAGGCAAATCGTAAGGACGATTCTCCTGTAAAGGGCAAACTGACAGGAAACGATGATACCGGAGATGATTTCGATGGTTATCGCGATCTCGATCATACCAATGCCACTGTTCAGCAGAACATAAAGACATACGTGAACTTCCTGAAGAACGAATTGGAGTATGCCGGATTCCGTTATGACATGGTGAAAGGTTTCGGTGCAGGTTTTATACAGATATATAACAACGAAGCAAAGCCGACATATTCTGTGGGCGAATATTGGGACGGAAACTATACCAACGTCGTAAACTGGATAAAGGGAACCGGATATACCTCTGCGGCATTCGATTTTCCGCTGAAAGACATTATCAATAACGCTTTCGAGAACAACAATTGGGGAGCACTTTCAAACAAAGGAATTGCCGGCGATCCTAACATGAGTCGCTATGCTGTGACATTCGTTGACAACCACGACACTTACAGAGAAAAATCAAACCGATTGGACAATAACGTTTTGGCAGCCAACGCATTCATTCTTGCAATGCCCGGAACGCCTTGCATATTCCTGCAACATTGGAAAGACCACAAGGTGGAACTGGCGAAGATGATAGCGGCACGCAAAGAGGCCGGTATCACCAATCAAAGCAAAATAGTGTCAGGTAAATATTACGATGGCGGATATGTTACAATAGTGCAGGGAGAAAACAAAAAAGTGATGGTTCTCAGTGGCTTTCCGCAAGGGGTAGATATGCGAGGATATACCAAAGTGTCTGAGGGAACAGCCGAAAATCCTAACTATGCCTACTATATCGAGACCGAAACGGCAAAAGACATAAATGTATATGTGAAAGCCGATCAAGACCCATTATATTTGTATGTATGGGGAGCGAACGATGAAGTACTTTCAGATGGTTGGCCGGGAACACAACTCGGACACAAGAAGATGGTGGGTGATACGCCTTACTACTATATGACTTTCAAAACAAATAGTCTGAATTTCATAGTAAGTAAGGGAGGTGACGATACCAAGACCGGTAACATTGAGAATATAACAGGTGATGTATTCTACACATATAGCAACAATAATGTTACTGACGAAACGGAAGAGAATAAGGATAAGGTTATCAGTGATGAAATAAGTCCTCTCACATTCAACAATAATGAGTTGGTGGCGTTCTTCGAATCACCGGTAGCATGGAACAGCGTATCGTGCTGGGCATGGAATACCGAACGACAAGGGGTGAAATATACAGGCGACAACTGGCCCGGACAACCATGCCAATATGTGGGCAAGGCTGCCAATGGCAATAAAATTTGGAAATGGAAATATAATAATTCTCAGACCGACAGTCCAAACAAATTTCTGTTTAACGACGGACAGGACAATACAAGTGTGAAGAGTTCGGAATACGAGATTATTAACGGAGGATATTACACAATGTCTGCAAGAACCGGTATCGGTATAAACACCACAACGCTTTTCGACCGCGAATTTACCGCCAATCGCCGCAGCACTATTTGTTTGCCGTTCGGAATCTCGTCAGAAGAAATGTCGCAGTTGAAAGGAAAGGCATATTATATGGCAGAGAAGAAAGGCGACGTGTTAATATTCAAGGAAGTAACGGCAATAGAAGCATTCAAACCTTATCTCTTCGTTGCAAACGTAACAGCCAAGAGTCTGCAGCCGTTCAACGATAAATACATACTCTGCGGAACACCTATACCGGAACAAGTGGGTACCTTTAAATTCATTGGTACAATGGAGCGCAAGAACATTGTTTCTGATAATACAACAAATTATTATATATATATCGCAAACGATGGTACATTTGCACAGGCAAACGAGCAACATGGTGTTAACGTCGGAGCGTTCCGCTGCTATTTCTCATGTCCCACCGGGACATCACCGGCAAAGGATATTGAGTTCGAGAGCACAACAGGTATCAATCATCATGTTTCCACATCGACACACGATGGCAACATATACAACCTGAACGGAACACTCGTTGCTAAAGATGGCAACATGGAACGTTTGCCAAAAGGGATATACATATTGAATGGTAAAAAAATATCAAGTATGTATTAAAAATAAGTTCTCATGATATTTATGTCTCTCTTTCAGTCATTCCGCTCTTATTAAAATAAAGAGTGTAACTGGTTACATGACTGATTAAAGACGAGAGGAGAATGAAAAAGAGACATAAAGATGATGACAAAGTAAACAAAGAAGAAAGATAGATTGTAGATGTGTTCAATTTAGAACATCTACTTATAAAATAAACGACAATGAAGAAATACGAAAAACCGGAAATAAATCTTGTCCATGTAAATTGTGAAGGACTGTTGGGAACAATATCTCAAGGAACAAGCGACGTGCCTATCGCCCCTGACGGAACTGAGGCAGGAGCCAAGGAAAATGATTACACATCATGGGAAGATGATGAAGACTTCTCTTAACCGAAACAACTGGCGAGGCATTGAAGGCTTTAGACTGTGGTCATGACAATTAATGGCTTTTGCTAATCATAGGTAATGCCGGGCAATTCTGAATGTTTTGCCCGGCTTTTTCTATGACATAACGGAACAAATTGGGCGAAATTGAAAAGCAAATTGGGCGAAATTGCTTTGCAAAATGGGCGGTTTTGGTCAGCAAATTGGGCGAAATTACATTCGTATGCCATACTAAACGCATAACACTACACAAGTTTTCACATTAAAAGAAAGTATAAAAAAGTGTTTTTTTGTTTGCCATGTTATCGTTTTTATATATCTTTGCTACCCGAAAAAGTACGATATGGAAAGTATAATACATCTGAGAGGTGTAAACAAGACCTATCTTGGTGCACAACCGTTGCATGTGCTGAAAGGAATCGACCTTGACATCAGCCGTGGCGAGTTTGTGAGCATCATGGGAGCGTCAGGCTCAGGTAAATCTACTTTACTCAACATTCTCGGTATTCTCGACAACTACGATTCCGGAGAATATGTTCTCGGAGGGACGTTGATAAAAGACCTCAGCGAGCGTAAGGCCGCCGAATACCGAAACAGAATGATAGGATTTATTTTCCAGTCGTTCAATCTCATATCATTCAAAACGGCAGTGGAGAATGTTGAATTACCATTGTTCTATCAGGGTGTTGGTCGTCGCAAGCGTCATCAGATGGCAATGGAATATCTCGACAAACTGGGATTGAAGGCTTGGGCCGACCACTATCCAAACGAAATGTCGGGAGGACAGAAACAGCGTGTTGCCACGGCACGCGCATTGATTACAAACCCACAGATAATACTTGCCGACGAACCTACCGGTGCTCTCGATTCCAAAACGAGTGTGGAAGTGATGCAACTGCTGAAAGACTTGAACCGCAATGAGGGAATGACGATGATTATCGTGACACACGATCCGGGGGTAGCAGGGCAGACCGATAGGGTGATAAGGATTAAGGATGGGGTGATTGAGCGTTGAGTGTTGAGAGATGAGTGTTGAACGTGGAGCGATGAATGGATATTAACTATGCGTGATATATTTGCAGAAATTTTAGCGACAGCAAGGAGGAATAAACTGCGCACGGCACTGACAGGATTTTCAGTGGCGTGGGGTATTTTCATGATTATATTTCTGCTTGGTGCCGGTAACGGACTGATAAACGCAAATATGCAAAAGACATCGCGATTCTTCAGTAACTCGATGATGGTGGGCGCAGGCTCCACAACAAAGGCTTACAACGGACTGAAAGAAGGGCGCAATATAACGCTGAACGATAAAGACATCTCTACTACAAACAAAGAGTTTGGCAATGTAATAGATAAAGTGGTGGCCTCAATACAGCAATCGGGAAACATCGTAAGCCGCGGGGATAGTTATGTCAGTACGCAAATGCAGGGAGTATATCCCGATGATGCGTTGGTTGACAAGAAAGAAATGCTTTGCGGACGATTTATTAACGACATTGATTTGCAGGAAAGACGCAAGGTTATCGTTATGAATAACGATGATGCCAAGGAACTGTGGAATGGTGAGATGAAAGATTTCGTTGGCGAGTATGTCAATGTGGGCAAAATGACATTTCGCGTAGTTGGTATATACAAGGCCGATAAAAGCGGACGAAATGCTTATATATACACTCCGTTTACCACTTTCCGTACGATATATAATAAAGGTGACAAGACTGATATTATAGTGTTCTCGTTCCACGGACTGAAAACCGAAAAGGAAAACGAGGATTTCGAGAAGCAATACAAGGCAAGAATCAACAGTAACCACCAAGCAGCACCCGACGATGAGGGAGCAATATGGATATGGAATCGTTTCACGCAGAGCATGCAGATGGATAAAGGAACAAGAATCATACAGACGGCATTGTGGGTTATTGGTTTGTTCACGCTGTTGAGTGGTATCGTCGGGGTGTCGAATATCATGCTCATTACTGTGAAAGAACGCACACGCGAGTTCGGAATAAGGAAAGCCATTGGTGCAACACCGTGGTCTATCCTGAAACTTATAATAATAGAGAGTGTTATAATAACTACGTTCTTCGGATATTTGGGAATGTTGTTCGGGGTGGCAGCCAACGAATATATGGATGCAACCATCGGACATACCAAGGTGAATTCCGGAGTGTTCGAGGCTACTATATTCCTTAACCCGACAGTCGGTTTAGACGTTTGCATAGAAGCAACGTTGCTGATGGTGATAGCCGGAACGGTTGCCGGGATGGTTCCCGCAAGGAAAGCGGCAAGGATAAGGCCGATTGAGGCACTGAGGGCGGAGTGATGAGCGTTGAGTGTTGAGCGTTCTTTCTTCGCTTTGCTTCGAAAGAGTTTTCTGTCGTATTCGGGTGGAGTGATAAGTTGAATGTTGAAAAGTAAAAAAGGTGCTACTATTTGATATTGACCGTCATAGAGAAATTCTCGATACAATAACGAGAAACAAGAGCCGCTCGTTGCTTACAGGCTTTGGGGTGTTCTGGGGCATATTCATGCTTGTGACACTGCTCGGAGGTGGCAATGGATTGCGCGAGTTGCTGTCAAGCAACTTTGACGGTTTCGCCACAAACTCGGCAATGATATGGGCACAGCCTACGACAAAGCCATGTAACGGACTGCGTAAAGGCAGATCGTGGAGCATGAACTATAACGATGTGGTGAGGCTTAAGCAGCATGTGGCAGGTCTTGAGGAGGTTCAGCCTATGATTTCTGAATGGGGACGCACGGCCACATACGGTGAGAAAAAGAGCAGTGTGACAATGAAAGGACTGCTCGCAGGCTATCAGAATGTGGAACAACCGAAGTTGAAATACGGGAGATTTCTCAATGATATGGACATAAAGCAGAACCGTAAGGTGTGTGTCATTGGAAAGAATATATATAAGGAACTGTTCCCCGGTGGCGGCAACCCATGCGGAAAGCGCATCTGTGTGGATAATATATATTATAATGTGGTAGGTGTTGACTACTCAAGCGGCAATATCAACATAAACGGAAATGCCGACGAATCGGTATCGGTACCGCTGTCGATGATGCAGCAGGCTTACAATAAAGGCGACACCGTACACATTATTGCCGTTACTGCGAAATATGGAGTGCCAATAAGCGAGATAACCGACAATATGCGAGCGGTGATTGCAAAGGCTCACTATATAGACCCTACTGACGAGAAAGCCATAAGTGTTTTCAACTCGGAGGTGATGTTCGGAATGGTAAGCAACCTTTTCTCGGGAGTGAATTTCCTGATAATGCTTGTCGGTATCGGCACTCTGTTTGCCGGAGCGATTGGTGTTAGCAATATAATGATGGTCACGGTAAAAGAACGGACGACAGAAATCGGAATACGCAGGGCGATAGGAGCGACACCATCTAACATTCTCTCGCAGATAATAACCGAGAGTATGTTGCTCACGACAGTGGCCGGAATGATGGGAATACTATTCTCGGTATTTATTCTGGAGATGCTGGAACTGGGAAATACCACCGATGGTATTCTTGCCGCTCACTTCCAAATAAGTTTCTGGGCGGCACTTGCGGCACTCGCACTTCTTAGTGTGTTGGGCGTAGTGGCAGGGCTTGCTCCGGCATTGAGAGCGATGAATATAAAACCTGTTGATGCTATGAGGGATGAGTGATGAGCGTTGAGGATTGATGGATGAGTGTTGAGCGATTATGAAAAGTAAATCATAAATATATGAAACGATATTATAAATTTGTTTTGGCGGCTTTGGTTACATTGGTGTTCCTTGGGACATTTGTGTTTCTATACATAAAGTCCCTGCCTAAGGAAGATGTGTATGACGAGTTTGAACCGAAAGTGATGAATATCAGTAAGACTACAGTAATCACCGGTAAGATAGAGCCACGCAATGAAATCAATGTGAAACCGCAGATAAGCGGTATCATAACAGAGATTTATAAAGTTGCCGGAGACGTTGTGACTGCCGGAGAAGTGATTGCTAAGGTGAAGGTGATACCCGACATGTCGCAACTGAGTTCGGCACAGAGTCGAGTGAGCCTTGCCAACATTAACCTGAAACAGGCACAGACAGACTATGAGCGTGAAAAGACATTATACGATAAGGGACTCGTCAGTGCTGACGAATATGATAAAGTGCATCAGGTTCTGAAACAGGCACAGGAAGAGAAAAAGGCTGCCACTGACGCGTTGCAGGTTGTGCGCGACGGTGTGTCGGCAAGCAATGCCAGTGCAAGCAGTACATTAATACGTTCTACGATAAGCGGAATAATACTCGATATACCGGTGAAAGTGGGAAACTCGGTGATTCTGAGCAACGCTTTCAACGATGGAACAACTATAGCAAGCGTTGCAGATATGCGCGACCTTATATTCCGTGGCAATATTGACGAGACAGAGGTGGGGCAACTGCACGAGGGAATGGTTATGAAAATAACCATTGGTGCACTGCAAGACCTGCATTTCGATGCACGTCTTGAATACATATCGCCCAAGGCCATAGAGACAAACGGTGCAAACCAGTTTGAGGTAAAGGCTGCGGTAAGTGTTCCTGCGGGAAGTAAACTGCGCTCCGGTTACAGTGCAAATGCAGAGATTGAATTGCAGAGTGCAAAAGGAGTGCTATCTATTCCGGAGAGTGCAATAGTGTTTGAAAATTCGGAAACATACGTATATATAGTAAAAGGTGAAGGAGACAATAAGACCTATGAGCGTAAGAAAGTGGTTACTGGTCTGAGTGACGGAGTGAACATCGAGATACGCAGCGGACTGAAAAAGACCGATAAGGTGAGAGGTCCGAAGGTTGTGGAAGATGAAAAAGAGAATTAAAGAACACAGATAAAAATCTTATAAACCTTAAATATAAAAAACTATTATGTCAAGATTAAAATCTTTATTAGTATTCATCATCGTGGCATTATTTGCAAGCAATGCATCTGCACAGATGATGGGAAAGCCAGTACGATTCAAGGCTGCAAAAAAACAAGTCAATGAAAACACATTCGATGTGCTTTTCACTGCCACTATCGACAAAGGGTGGCATGTTTATGGCATCGGATTGCCGGCAGGAGGTCCTACTTCTGCCAAATTGACTATTGATAAAATCGAGGGTGCGAAAGCCGAGGGCAAAATGAAAGCCATTGGTAAAGAGCACAATGAATTTGATGAAATGTTCGGAATGAAAGTGAGATTCTTTGAGAATAACGTCACTTTCTCACAGCGTTTCAAGGCCACCGGAGGAAAATATAGTGTAAGTGGCCGACTTGAGTATGGTGCATGCAACGACGAGATGTGTCTGCCGCCTACTTCTGTAGATTTCAGTTATAACGGTGATGCGCCGAAAACTGACGACAAAGATGCTCAGGAAGAACAAAAAGAAGATGCTGCTGCAGCCAAAGACAACGCAGAGAATGATGCCGAAGAAAACACTACACTGGCAGATTCTGCCGCCAATGCTGCAAGAACCACTGTTACCACAGGGCAAATATCCGGAGATTTATGGAAGCCGGTGATAGACGAACTGAATGCAATGAACGGAGATTCAGAAAATACATCTTCGCTTTGGAAAATATTCCTTATGGGCTTCCTCGGCGGATTCATTGCTTTGCTGACTCCATGCGTATGGCCTATAATACCGATGACCGTAAGTTTCTTCCTTAAAAGAGCGAAAGACAACAAGCGTAAGGCAATAAGCGATGCAATGACATACGGCCTTTCTATTGTTGTTATTTATGTGACGTTAGGTCTCGCTGTTACAGGACTCTATGGTGCTCAACAACTCAACGACCTTGCCACGAACGCATACATGAACATTTTCTTCTGTGTGCTCCTTGTTGTATTTGCCCTTTCGTTCTTCGGTTGGTTCGAACTTACGTTGCCGTCATCATGGAGTAACAAGTTGGATTCAAAAGCCGGTAAGACCGGTGGATTGCTGGGAATATTCCTCATGGCATTTACCCTCTCAATTGTTTCGTTCTCATGTACCGGTCCTATCATCGGATTCCTGCTTGTCGATTTCTCTACATCAAGTAAGATTTTGGCACCGGCAATCGGAATGTTGGGCTTTGCCATAGCACTCGCCCTGCCGTTTACACTGTTCGCGATGTTCCCTGCTTGGCTGAAACAGGCACCTAAGAGTGGTTCTTGGATGAACACCATTAAAGTAACATTAGGTTTCATAGAACTTGCATTCGCTTTGAAATTCTTCTCTGTGGCCGACCTTGCTTACGGTTGGCATCTGCTCGACCGTGAGGTATTCATAAGTCTGTGGATTATTATCTTCGGAATGCTCGGACTATATCTTTGTGGTATCATGCGTTTCCAAAGCGATATAGAGGGTGGCGATACCAATGCCAAACCGGTGGCAGCGATAATGATTGGTATGATGTCTCTCGCTTTTACTGTTTATATGATACCCGGACTGTGGGGTGCTCCGTGTAAGGCAATCAGTGCGTTTGCACCGCCGATGAATACGCAGGACTTTAATCTGAACACAAAAGTTGTGGAGGCACACTATCTAGATTATGAGGAGGGAATGGCCGAAGCAGCAAAAACAGGTAAACCGGTTCTTCTTGACTTTACAGGATATGGTTGTGTGAACTGTCGTAAGATGGAGGCTGCCGTATGGACAGACCCACAAGTGGCTGACTGTCTGAACAACGACTACATCCTCATCTCGCTTTATGTCGATGATAAAACACCGCTGAAAGAGCCCCTTGAGGTTACAATGCCTAACAATACGAAGAAGATATTGCGCACCGTGGGCGACAAGTGGAGTTATCTCGAAGAAACTAAGTTCGGTTATCTCGCACAGCCGTTCTATGTTACGGTTGATGCTGAAGGAAAACCACTCTCCGGTTCTTTCGTTTACAAAGAGGATATTAAGGGATATTTGGATTTCCTTAATAATGGAATAAAGAAAATGAAAAATGAGAATTGATAATTGAAAAAAAAAAAATGACAATGGACTAAATTTTACGTCCATTGTCATTTTTTATCCCCAATCGTTCATTAAAGCCTGCACAGATTTTGCTTGATTGTTGGTCAGGTAGTCTGTTCCATTATCAAAGATGTAGCGAACTACGGCGAGAAAATAGGGCTGGCAATATGGTAGCAAGCAAGTAAAAGATGTCAGTAAGCGATAAAGTCAATACGAGATGGAGAAATAACAGTCTAATGACTGCAATTCATATTGCAAACTTAGAGATTTGGGTTAAAACTTTCTTCCTGTCTTTTTGTGGATTACTCGAACTCCCAACCATCCGGCTTCTTGATACCTGTAATACCCAGATAAGTGGCACGTTCGCCAAATATGGAAATTCGTTTACCGTAGTTTTTGGGATTATCCACGAGATTGAGTTGCTTTCTCGCTGACGAACCGCTTGGCAATCCAATGCTGATTACATTTCCCTGATATTTCTCTTTTGGATTATCAGCCAGCAGTATAGCCTGCGGATATTTGAAAGGAGGTTCGAAATCGGCATTCTTTATAGACTTTGTGCATGCGCCAACGATATAGCCTGTCACCCATCTCTGTCCTGTAAAATTGTATTTAATGAATTGATTTACGGTCAACTTGTCATTGTCGGTAGGCTGTGTTTCAGTTTCATCGTTGTCATTACCGGTATCACTGCCATCCGAGCCGGAGTCTCCTGACTCATCACCTCCGCCAGTGTCCTTGTCTCCTTTATCAGTGCCGTCATCCTTTTTATTACCGTCGTCTTTGTTGTCAGGAGGCGTTACGGTTTTATTATCTTCGTTCTCTCCATAATAACCTTTCTCGCATGATGTCGTTACAGACAATATAAGAGCGATACATACCATTATCTTTATCATTGTATTTCTCATAACAAATATAGTTTTATGGTTTAACAAATGCAAAAGTAAACAATATTTTTCAAACGACAAAGATGCCGAACGATTTTTCAAAGAAAAAAAATAAACATACGGATGATTACAATTAATTATGAACATATACTTAGATAAAGACAATAATATTTTTTTAGAAATAGGAAAATTCTTTCTTTTTTCAAATAAATTATTTATCTTTGCAAACATGATAACAATACTTGGCCCTACGGCAAGTGGCAAGACAACTCTTGCGGCACATCTTGCGGCACGCATCGGTGGGGAGATAATCTCTGCCGACAGCCGACAAGTGTATCGCCGCATGGACATCGGTACGGGCAAAGACCTTGCCGACTATGTTGTTGACGGAAAGCAGATACCATATCATCTGATTGATATTGCCGAACCGGGGACGAAGTATAATCTCTTCCGCTATCAACAAGATTTCCACAATGCCTACGATGAAATAGTGGGTAGGGGAGCGGAACCGATACTATGTGGAGGTACGGGATTGTATATAGAGGCAGCACTGAAAGGCTATGCTCTCTCTCTTGTGCCGCAGAACGCTGCGCTAAGAGAAAGTCTGGAAGGCAAGACACTCGACGAACTGACAGCAATCCTCCGTGAACTGAAAGCGCGGAATAAAACCACCATGCACAACAAGACCGATTTGGACACGGCGCAACGAGCAATACGCGCGATAGAGATTGAAACATATAATGCTGAGAACCCTACCGAAGAAAGGGACATGCCGAAGATGGATTCGCTCGTTATCGGTGTTGATATAGACCGTGATATGCGCCGAGAAAAAATAACGAAGAGACTGAAACAGAGGCTTGACGAGGGTATGGTGGAAGAGATAAGGGGCATACTTGAAAGTGGTGTGTCGCCCGATGATCTTATATATTACGGACTTGAATATAAGTATGTAACGGAGTATGTTATCGGAAAGACTACTCGCGAAGAAATGTTCGGATCGCTTGAAATTGCAATCCATCAGTTTGCGAAGCGTCAAATGACGTGGTTCAGAGGAATGGAACGCAGAGGGACTGAGATAAAATGGTTGGATGCGAGACTGTCTATGGAGGAAAAGATAGAACGTATTCTAAAATTTAGAAGAGAAAGACAACAGGTGATTTCCGATTAATCGATAAGAATATGGAGAACCGGTCGAGATGGGGCATAGTGTATTGCCCGAAGCATGTTACGCAACGTCGTAATAAATTCTGGGAGAAAGTTGAACACTGTCTTCTGGAGAAGAATGTGGAATACGACTTCGTGCAGAGCGAGAACAGCAAGAGCGTGGAACGTCTGATAACGATGCTAATGAGCAACGGCTACAAAACCATAGTGGTTGTTGGAGGCGATTCTGCACTTAACGATGCGGCCAACTGTTTGATGAAAGCAGAGAAGCATGTACGCGATGAGATTGCTTTAGGACTGATACCGAACGGCGTGATGAATGACTTTGCATCATTTTGGGAAATGGGAGAAGGCGACATAGAGCGACAGATAGAATGGATAATCAAACGTCGCGTGAGAAAAATAGACCTTGGTTGCATCAGATACACAGACAAACAGGGAAATAAGCAGCACCGTTACTTCTTAAACAGTGTTAACGTTGGACTGCTTTCCGATATAATGAACTTACGACAGAAGACCCGTCGTTTCTTAGGTTCGCGAATATTGTCGTTCGTATTCTCTTTCGTATTGTTGATATTCAGGAGGAAAGACTACAAGATGCACATTAAGATAAACAGTGATGTTGTTAAACGCAAGGTGATGACGGTGTGTGTAGGCAATGCTCATGGTTACGGACAGACGCCTAATGCCGTGCCATACAATGGATTGCTTGACGTATCAGTGGTCTATCACCCTGAAGTGATGCAGTTGTTGGAGGGGTTCTATCTTTTCGTATCGGGAAAGATTCTCAACCATAAGAGTGTGCATCCATATCGCACTCGTGAAGTGGAGTTTGTGGGTACGCCCCATGCACCTGTCAATATAGACGGCAGAATGCTTGAAAATATTCATGGAAGTTATCGTGTGGAGGTGGAACAAGAGGTGCTAAACTTCATCATGCCGGACTGATAAGGAATGAAAACATGCACAACCAACAATCATGAAGTTGATTTTCTATGAAAGTGAAATTTATTGTTTTTGAATATATATAAATATGAGTTATCTTCGATTTGAAAAGGCCATGATGACCAACTTGGAGGAGGCATTGACACGCGAGTTGCTGCGTACCAACCGCTCTGGGGCATACTCGTGTTCTACGATTGTGGATTGCAACACGAGTAAATATCATGGTATGCTTGTGGTTCCGATACCCGGACTTGACAACGAGAACCATGTCTTGCTGTCCTCGCTTGATGCCACGGTAGTTCAGCATGGTGCCGAGTTCAATCTTGGTCTGCATAGGTATCAGGGTAACAACTATAGTCCTAATGGACATAAGTATATCCGCGAATTCGACTGCGGCAAAGTTCCTACTACGCTTTACCGTGTCGGTGGGGTGGTGCTAAAGAAAGAAGTGGTGTTCCGACACTATGAAGACTGTATTCTGATACGCTATACCTTGGTTGATGCCCATTCGGCAACAAAACTTCGTTTACGTCCTTTCCTTGCTTTCCGCAGCGTTAGAGAGTTTACTCATGAGAACTCGGTTGCAAGCAGGGACTACCATGACGTGGACAATGGAATATGTACATGTATGTATGCAGGTTACCCTGAACTTTACATGCAGTTCTCAAAGAAGAACAATTTCGTGTTCATGCCCGATTGGTACCGCGCTATGGAATATCCAAAAGACCAAGAGAGAGGATATTCTTCAAACGAAGACCTTTACGTGCCGGGATATTTCGAGATGGACATAAAGAAAGGAGAGAGTGTGGTATTCGCAGCCTCAACAAGCGAGGTGAAGACGCGTTCGCTGAAAACATTATTCGACAAGGAGGTGGAAGAACGTTCTCCGCGAGATAATTTTTTCCATTGTCTCGTGAACGCTGCGCACCAATTCCATAATCGCACGAAAAAAGACGAGAGATATATATTTGCCGGGTATCCGTGGTTCAAATGCCGTGCACGCGACACGTTCATCTCGCTGCCCGGACTGACACTTGCCATTGAGGAACAGCATTATTTTGAACTCGTGATGAAAACGGCGGAGCACGGACTTAGAGAGTTCATGGAAGGCAAGCCGAATACTGTGAAAATATACGAAATAGAGCAACCCGACGTGCCGCTTTGGGCAATATGGGCGATACAACAATATGCAAAGGAGGCCGGCGATGAGAAATGTATAAAGATGTATGGTAAATTGGTGCGCGACATCATTGGATTCATCATTGATGGCAGACATCCAAACCTCACGCTTGAAGAGAATGGACTTTTGCGCACCGATGGTAAGGATAAAGCCGTCACTTGGATGAACTCAACGGTGAATGGGCATCCTGTGATTCCGCGTACAGGATTTATAGTTGAATTCAACGTGCTATGGTATAATGCCTTGAAATTTGCCGCCAAACTTGCTACTTACGACAATTCTGTTGAAGAAGTGAGTTTGTTGGAGGAACGTGCGGAAAAGGCTCGCAAATCTTTTAACGACACTTTCCTTAACGAATACGGCTATCTTTACGATTATGTGGATGACAACGTGTCTGACCTTAGCGTGCGTCCCAACATGATTTTTGCTGTAGCCTTAGACTATTCGCCACTCGACCGCAGTCATCAGAAGTCGGTGCTCGACATTTGTACCCGCGAACTTCTCACTCCGAAGGGATTGCGTTCTCTTTCACCTAAGAGCAATGGGTATAACCCTATGTACGTCGGGTCGCAGTCGGAACGTGACCATGCCTATCATCAGGGCACTGCGTGGCCGTGGCTTGGAGGTTTTTATATGGAGGCATGTCTTAAACTATATAAACAGACGCGCCTTAGTTTTATTGAGCGACAGATGATTGGTTACGAAGATGAAATGCTTATCAACTGTCTCGGTACAATTCCTGAGATGAGCGACGGTAACCCACCTTTCCGTGCACGTGGGGCAATGTCGTTTGCAATGAATGTCGCAGAGATTCTCCGCACCTTGAAGATGCTGGAGAAATATACATATAAATAAGGAAATCTATGAAAGTTTTAATGTTTGGTTGGGAGTATCCTCCACATGTTTTCGGAGGACTTGCCACTGCAAATTACGGAATATCAGAGGGCTTGAAAGCGCAGGGCGATATAGAAACGGCTCTATGTCTGCCAAAGCCTTTCGGCGATGAGAGCACTCATGCGGCGCGTATCATTGCCATGAATGCAGTGCCAATTGCCTATCGTGACGTGGACTACGAATACGTGAAGGGGCGTGTGGGCAAAATTATGGCTCCCGAATATTACTATCGTCTGCGCGAGCATATATATGCTGATTTCAACTATATGCACGTGAATGACCTTGGTGCAATGGAATTTGCGGGAGGTTATCCCGAAAATCTGCACGAGGAGATAAATAACTACTCTGTCATTGCCGGAGTTGTGGCACGCACCGAGGAGTTTGACATAATTCATGCGCATGATTGGTTGACCTATCCGGCAGGCATACATGCAAAGAATGTAAGCGGAAAACCTCTCTGTATTCATGTCCATGCAACCGATTTCGACCGTTCGCGCGGAAATGTAAACCCTACGGTATATAGCATGGAGAAGAACGGTATGGACAATGCCGACTGCATAATGTGTGTTTCAGAACTCACCCGTCAGACCGTCATTAACCACTATCACCAAGATCCACGCAAGTGTTACACTGTGCATAACGCCGTTTATCCGCTGCGACAGGAACTGCAAGACATCCCGCGTCCCGACCATACAGGTAAGGAAAAAGTAGTTACTTTTCTCGGACGCATCACGATGCAGAAAGGGCCTGAATATTTTGTTGAGGCAGCCAACATGGTACTGCACCGCACACGCAACGTGCGTTTCTGCTTCGCCGGCTCAGGTGATATGATGGAGGCAATGATAAACCTTGCTGCAGAACGCGGCATTGCCGACCGATTCCATTTCCCCGGTTTCATGCGTGGAAAGCAGGTGTATGAGTGCTTGAAAGCATCTGATGTATATGTCATGCCGTCGGTTTCCGAACCTTTCGGCATCTCTCCGCTGGAAGCAATGCAGTGCGGTACGCCTACCATCATATCCAAGCAGAGCGGTTGTGCGGAAATTCTTGAAAACTGTATAAAGGTTGACTATTGGGACATACATGCGCTTGCCGATGCCATCTACTCTATCTGTAACAATGAGAGTCTGTTCAGGTATCTTCAGGAAGAGGGGAAACGTGAGGTGGACACGATTACATGGGAGAAAGTGGGAGCATGGATTCGCACGCTCTACCGCCGTACACTCGGTTGGGAATAGTATCGTTCAAAAGTAGAAGAATAAGGAAAATAAACACAAATATGAAAGCCCATGCCCCGTTACGGCTTCCCAAAAGGGATAAAAGGGGGATTAACGTATGAAAACAATATGCTTATATTTTGAGATACACCAGATTATACATCTCAAACGTTACCGTTTTTTCGACATCGGTACAGACCATTATTATTATGATGACTATGAGAACGAGCGCACTATAGGCGACATCGTGGAGCGTTCATATATTCCGGCACTAAATGTGTTGGGAGAGATGATACGCGACTCGGAGGGATATTTCAAGGTGGCATTCTCGCTTTCGGGAGTAGGTATGGAACAACTTGAGATGCATGCACCTGAAGTTCTTGAGAAATTACAGGAACTCAATGGCACGGGATGCGTGGAGTTTCTCGCCGAACCTTATAGTCATGGTCTTTCATCACTTGCCAACGAGGCTGCCTTTGCTGCCGATGTGAAAAAACAAGCAGAAAAGGTAGAGCAATACTTCGGCAGAAAGCCCACCGTAATGCGTAACTCGTCGCTAATCTATTCTGATGATATAGGAGCACAGGTCGCGGCACTTGGTTTCAAAGGAATGCTCACCGAGGGGGCAAAACATATACTCGGATGGAAATCACCGCACTATGTGTATAACTGTTCTCTCGCTCCGGCATTGAAACTTCTGCTTCGTGACGTGGAACTTTCTGACGACATATCGCTGCGTTTCAGCAACACCGAGTGGGAGAAATATCCTCTCTTTGCCGATGATTACGTTGAGCGAATAGCGCGCCTGTCAGAAGAGAAGCAGGTTATAAATATATTCATGGAACTATCGGCTCTTGGTGTGGCACAGCCGTTGTCGTCAAACATTCTTGAGTTTATGCGGGCAATACCGGTGTATGCAAAACAGAGAGGCATCACTTTCTCAACACCATCGGAGGTAATATCGAAAACCAAGAGTGTCGGCCCAATAAACGTATCAGACCCCATGTCGTGGGTAAATGAAGAACGCGACATTTCTGCCTGGCTTGGCAATGTAATGCAGCGTGAGGCTTTCAACAAACTATATAGTATTGCCGATCGTGTGCGAATTGCAAATGACCCTAAGATTAACCAAGACTGGGACTATCTGCAGGCATCTAACAATTTCCGTTTCATGACCACAAAGTCATCGATTATCGGGCTCGACCGTGGAATATACAGTTCTCCGTTTGATGCATTCACAAACTACATGAATGTGCTTGGCGATTTCATTAACCGTGTCAACAGCCTTTACCCCGATGAGATAGATAATGAAGAACTCAACTCTCTGCTCACCACAATAAAGAATCAAGGCGACGAAATAACAATGAAAGAAAAGGAGATTGTGAGGTTGCAGGCAAAAGTGGAGAAACTTCAAACTGCCGAGGAACGACTGAAACTACAACTTGATAAGGTTGAAAATAAAAGGTCTGCAGTCAAGAAATCTACAGAAAAGAAGACTGTAAAAAAGAATACCACGGCAAAGAAAGATAACTAAATCGCGAAATGAATATCCGGAAATAGTTGTTATATGCCATTTCGCTATGTATAACAATCAAATATAATTATAAAATGGTGAAGGATATTTGTTCCTCCACCATTTTATCTTATATAACCGCCTCTTAAAAAACTCAAGAGGACAACTTGCACGAGGAGTCCTTATGGGAGTGCACAAGGAGTCCTTATAGGAGTACACGAGGAGTCCTTATAGGAGTGCACGAGGAGTCCTTATAGGAGTGCACGAGGAGTCCTTATAGGAGTGTGAAAGCAGATGCGGAACAATGATATTAACGGGATGCCGCTCCAAGGCGAACTACACCCTTTTTTCATAACTTAAAACAACAAACAATATGCCGGTATTCAATGTGATTGAAAGCATCATGCACATAGGGCCGCGCAAGGGACAGAAGGCCTATTGTGCCGTGCAGAAGGCTCCGCTGAAGTTCTCCTCGAAATGATTCGTGGAGCGCATCGTCAGGGAAACGTCATTGAGCGAGGGCGACGTGAGGAACGTCATCGTCACGCTGCGCAACATCGTCATAGTGATTGTCACCCTCGGCGGCTCGCTCGACTTATTTGAAAGATGGTAACAGAGCCTGCATCTGCTGCTGAACCTCTTCTGCCTTGCTTGCCGCAACTTCTGCGAAATCGTTGCCGGAAGAGGCATATATTATACCGCGCGACGAGTTGACAAGCAGACCGCAGTCGTCTGTCATTCCGAAACGGCACACCTCTTCGAGCGAACCTCCTTGTGCACCGATGCCTGGCACGAGGAGGAAACTGTGCGGTGCAATGCGTCTCACATTCTCGAACATTCTGCCCTGTGTTGCTCCGACCACGAACATGAGATTTTCATCATTTCCCCATTCCTGTGCTTTCCGAAGCACCTTTTCAAACAGTTTCTCACCGCTTTTGTCTTCTGTGAGTTGTAAATCGTAACTACCCTTGTTGCTCGTCAGTGCCAGCAGCACCACCCATTTACCATCGTAGCCGAGGAACGGTGCAACACTGTCTTCTCCCATGTAAGGTGCCACGGTGAGTGCATCGATATCGTATTCCTCAAAGAAAGTACGTGCATACATCGCACTCGTGTTACCTATGTCTCCACGTTTTGCATCTGCAATAATGAAGTGTTCGTGATAATTTTTCTTAAGATATTCAACTGTCTTTTCAAAGGCAATCATTCCCTTTATTCCGGCAGCCTCGTAGAATGCGAGATTAGGTTTGTATGCCACGCAGTATGGGGCGGTGGCATCTATTATCGCCTTGTTGAAATCGAAGATAGGGTCATCGTTGTCAAGCAGTGACTTCGGTATTTTCTTAATATCGGTATCTAATCCGATGCATAGGAACGATTTCTTTTTGAAAATCTGTTCTGTAATCTCTTTTCTTGTCATTGTCTTTCCTATGAGGTTATAGTTCGTTTTCTTTCATTCTTTCGGCATTCTCGGCAACCATCAGTGCATCAATCATTGGCTGTATGTCTCCACCGAGAAATCCTTGCAGGTCGTGGGTTGTGAAGCCGATGCGGTGGTCGGTGACACGTCCCTGCGGGAAGTTGTAGGTGCGTATCTTTGCACTACGGTCGCCGCTTGACACGAGGCTCTTTCTGCGACTTGCTATGTCATCGACATACTTCTGGTGTTCCTTATCGTAGATGAACGTGTATAGACGTGACAATGCGCGTTCCTTGTTCTTTGGCTGGTCGCGCGTTTCGGTACATTCTATCAGAATTTCCTCCGTCTCTCCGGTGTTCGGATTCTTCCACATATATCTCAGTCTGACACCGGATTCCACCTTGTTTACATTCTGTCCGCCCGCTCCCGAGCTTCTGAATGTGTCCCATTTTATCTCTCCTTCGTTGATGTTCACCTCAAATTTGTCAGCCTCAGGCAGCACCGCCACTGTTGCAGCAGATGTCTGCATTCTTCCATTAGACTCGGTTACGGGCACTCTTTGCACACGATGCACTCCCGACTCATATTTTAGCGTGCCATAAACATCTGACCCCGATACGGCGAAGTCTATTTCCTTATATCCTCCTACTGCACCCTCATTGAAGTCGGTCACAGAAAGTTGCCAACCTTTAGATTCGCAATAACGCTTATACATCAGGAACAAGTCGCCGGCAAAGAGACAAGCCTCGTCGCCACCCGTTCCGGCACGTATCTCCATCTGTACGTTCTTGCTGTCCTCCGGATCCTTTGGTATCAGTGCAATCTTTATTTCTTCTTCCAGTTTCGGTTGCAGTTGCTCGTTAAGCGAAAGCTCCTCTCTTGCCATCTCTTTCATTTCAGGGTCGCTCTCGTTTGCAAGGATGTCCTTTGCTTCTTTTATTCCGTTCAGACAGTCGATGTATCGTTTTCTTGCGTTCATGATGTCTCCGAGATCCTTGTATTCCTTGGTGAGTTTCACGAACCTTTTCCGGTCAGCAATCACTGCCGGATCGGTAATTAGAGTTGTAACTTCTTCGTAGCGAGCCTCAAGGCCATCGAGTTTTTGTAGTATATTGTTATTCTCTGTCATTGTCGTTATGGGGTGTGGGTAAGTGATACGTTTTTATTGTGTTATTAATAATCGAATTCTCCGAACTCGCTCTTTATGGTGAGACTCTTACGACCCTCTTCGATATGTCCCACAATCTGTGCATCGATGTTGAAATTTCCTGCTATTTCAATCACGCGGTCGGCATCTTCAGGATTAAGGTAAACTTCCATGCGGTGTCCCATGTTGAATACCTTATACATCTCTTTCCAGTCTGTTCCGCTTTGTTCCTTTATAAGTTGGAAAAGCGGTGGAACATCGAACATGTTATCTTTAATCACGCGACAGTTGTCTCCTACGAAATGAAGAACCTTTGTTTGTGCCCCGCCTGTGCAATGCACCATTCCGTGTATTCTGCCTCGCATATAGTCGAGCATTTTCCTTATCACCGGTGCGTATGTTCTGGTTGGTGATAGTACCAACTGACCTGCGGTTATCTTCTGTGAAATTTCCTGTGAGTCGGGAGTTCTGTATTTTACTGATACCGGAGTTTCAAGTTTGCAGGCACCGCTATATACCAGTCCTTCCGGCACTCTGTGGTCGAAACTGTCCGGATATTTCTCCGCAAGATATTTTGAGAACACATCGTGGCGTGCCGATGTAAGTCCGTTGCTTCCCATTCCGCCGTTGTATCGCTTTTCGTATGATGCCTGTCCTGTGGAAGATAGACCTACGATTACGTCACCGGGACGTATGTTAGCGTTGTCGATTACTTCACTTCGTTTCATTCGGCATGTCACGGTGGAATCTACTATAATCGTTCTTACGAGGTCACCAACATCTGCCGTCTCGCCTCCGGTTGGGTGTATTCCTATTCCTGATGCTCTGAGTTCTGCAAGCAATTCGTCTGTTCCGTTGATTATTGCCGATATAACTTCTCCGGGAATAAGCATCTTGTTACGCCCGATAGTGCTTGACACAAGAATGTTATCCACCGCACCAATACACAGAAGGTCGTCGGTATTCATCACTATTGCGTCTTGGGCAATTCCTTTCCATACGGATAGGTCGCCGGTTTCTTTCCAGTACATATACGCAAGGCTTGACTTCGTCCCTGCTCCGTCTGCATGCATTATGTTGCAATATTCCGGGTCTCCGCCGAGGATGTCGGGGATTATCTTGCAGAATGCAAATGGAAAAATTCCTTTGTCAATGTTCTTTATCGCGTTGTGTACGTCTTCTTTTGCCGCACTCACTCCGCGCATCATATATCTTTCTGAACTATTCATTTATGTTTCTTATATGAGTGATTCTTTAAAAATTATCTGTCTTTCTATCCATGCCAGAACTCCCATGATGCAAATGCTTGCAGTAGTAGCATTTCAAGTCCGTTCTTTATCGTAGCACCTCTTTCTGCACCTTTCTCCATAAAGAGTGTAAAGTCCGGGTTATATAGAAGGTCGTAGAGTATGTTGTGCTCGTCAATTGCTTCGTATGGCAGGTTAGGGCATTCGTCGGTGTGCGGATACATGCCGCATGGAGTGCAGTTGACAATGACGTTATACTCTTTCATCATTTCAGGAGTGATATTGTCGTATCTTACTGTTCCGGGACGATTGAAGCGACTTACGAACATTGTTTCAAGGCCGAGGGATTTCAGTCCGTAGTCAACAGCCTTTGATGCGCCTCCTGTTCCGAGTATCATCGCTTTCTTATGACAACTCTCCAGCATCGGTTCGATGCTCTTGGTGAATCCTATAACATCGCTATTGAAACCTTTCAGTATGGTTTTGCTGCCTTTACGACTTACCCTTATCACGTTCACCGCCCCGATGGATTTTGCCTCCGGGCTGATACTGTCAAGAAATGGTATCACTTTTTCTTTGTAAGGTCTTGTCACGTTAAGTCCTTTCAGTTCCGGATTTCTTGCCAGTACTTCTGCCAAGTCGTCTATCGAGGGAATCTCGAAGTTGATGTAGCGCGCGTTGATTCTCTCATTCTCGAACTTCGCATTGAAGTAATTTTGTGAGAACGAATGCACCAAAGGGTATCCTATCAAACCATACTTGTCCATAATGTCTTATCAATAATATATATTAATGTGGCTTATATGAAAATTTTACTTCGTTGCCAGATACAGTGTGCATACTCCGAATGTGAGTCTTTTGAATTTCGCCTCTCGGAATCCGGCTTTCTTTAATACACCTATCATTGTCTCACCTTGTGGGAATGCCTCGATAGTAGCCGTGAGATATTTGTATGCGCTTTGGTCTTTTGAAATCAGTTTACCATAGATTGGCAGTATCGTGTGACTATATATCCGAAACAGTTGTTTCATTGGAAAGTTCACGGGTTGCGATAGTTCAACGACGCTCAGATGTCCTCCCGGTTTCAGTACACGACACATTTCGCCAAGTCCTTTGTCGAGGTCTTTGAAGTTCCTTATTCCGAACGCTGCTGTAACGGCATCAAAAGTATTGTCGGCGAATGTGAGTTTCAAGCAATCTTCTTTTTTGAAAGATATTATATTTTCAAGCGAGGCTTGCTTAACTTTCTTCTTTCCTATTTCCATCATGCCCTCGGAGATGTCTGCACCGATGAGCGAAACAGGTCGGAGCATCTGTGCTGCCAGTATTGCGAAATCACCGGTACCGGTGGCTATGTCGAGCATTTTTTGCGGCTTGTATTCAGATAGTTGAGTTATCGCTTTCTGTCTCCATCCCTTGTCAATGTCTAACGATAGACGGTGATTTAAGGTGTCGTAGGTGGGGGCTATGTTGTCAAACATCTCCTCCACCTGCTTTGTTTTGTCCTCGCCTTGATTGTAAGGCTTTATCGTTTCTTGTTTATACACTGAATGATTATTTGCGTGTCGCGAGATATTCACTCACGTTCTTTTCTATACGTTCTGCTATGCCATTGCTTCCGGAAGCATCACAACAGCAAGAACATCCTTTTTCTGTGCGATCAAACTTTTCTCCTGTTATATGCTCGTAGAGTTCGATATAACGTTCGCTCACACTTTCGGCATATTCATCGGTTATTTCTGGCATCACCTGTCCGGGTTCGTTCATGAAATTGTGTTCTATGAGCCATTGTCTAACAAACTCTTTCGACAGTTGACGTTGAGGTTCGCCATTTGCCAGTTTCTCTTCATATCCATCAGCATAGAAATACCTGCTTGAGTCGGGTGTATGTATTTCGTCAATCAGATACACTTTTCCATCACGCTTACCGAACTCGTATTTAGTATCTACAAGAATCAGTCCATGCTTTTCTGCAATTTCCTGTCCGCGTGCAAAAATTCTGCGGGTGTAGTCTTCCATCACCTCATAGTCTTCTTTTGATACCAAGCCTTGTGCAATGATTTCTTCTTTTGAGATATTCATATCATGACCTTCGTCTGCTTTGGTAGTCGGGGTTATGATTGGTTCTGGGAATTTCTCGTTCTCACGCATACCATCTGGCAGTTTCACTCCGCACAGTTCGCGGCATCCGTTCTTGTATTCGCGCCATGCAGAGCCTGTCAGTATGGAGCGGATAATCATTTCCACGCGGAATCCTTCGCATTTCAATCCCACAGTTACCATTGGGTCGGGCGTAGCAAGTTTCCAATTGGGACAGATATCTGTCGTAGTGTCAAGGAACTTTGCTGCAATCAAGTTTAACACCTGACCTTTAAACGGAATGCCTTTAGGCAATACTACATCGAAAGCCGAAATCCTGTCGGTGGCAATCATTACGAGTAAGTCGTCATTGATGTTATACACATCTCGCACCTTACCATGATAAACACTCTTCTGTCCTTCGAAATGAAAATCTGTCGTTGTTAATGCTTTCATTTTTTTATTTATGATTTACGAGTTACAAATTACTTTTTAACTTTGAACTGAGGATTTCTTGTCTTTCTCCTTTAATGCCTTATCTTTGTCGTGAGCCTCATAGGCATTCACTATTCTTGTCACGAGTTTATGACGTACAATGTCTTTCTTGCCAAGTTCGATAAATGAAATTCCTTCCACTCCTTTCAGTATTCTCATTGCCTCGCGTAGTCCGCTATGCGTGTCGTTCGGTAGGTCAATCTGGGTCATGTCTCCCGTGATAATCATTTTGGTGTTCCAACCCATTCTTGTGAGAAACATTCTTAACTGTGCAGAAGTGGTGTTTTGCGCTTCGTCGAGAATTACTACGGCATCGCTTAGAGTTCTTCCGCGCATAAACGCAAGTGGGGCAATCTGTATTATGTGCTTATCCATCATGTCCTGTAATTTCACCGCCGGAATCATGTCTTCAAGAGAGTCATACAATGGTTGTAGGTATGGGTCAATTTTGTCTTTCATATCACCCGGTAGAAAGCCGAGTTTTTCACCGGCTTCCACAGCAGGCCTTGAGAGAATTATCTTCTTTGCTTGTTTCTCCTTCATTGCTCTTACGGCAAGCGCAATGCTGAGATATGTTTTTCCTGTTCCAGCTGGTCCAACGGCGAATATCATGTCATTGTCGTCGAAAGCATCAACGAGTTTCTGCTGATTTTCGCTACGTGCTTTTATAGGACGGCCTGATATGCTGTATGCAACAACATCTTTTACCGCATCGCCTTTTGTTTTTCTGCCGTTGGCGATGTCGAGAATGTCCTCCTCGCTTATGGCGTTGAATTTTAGAACATGAAGGCGCATTGCCTCTATTGAGGTCTCGAACAGACTCATTTGCTCGGTGTCACCAATTACGCGTAACACATTGTCGCGTGCAACGATACGCAATTTTGGAAAGAGCGCTTTTATCATCTGAAGATGATTGTTGCCAACACCGTAGAACACTACGGGATCTATATCTTCGAGTACTATATGTTTCTCTGTCACGTTATATTTTCCTTGACTGGATTTTAGTATTATTATAAAAATAATAAGGTGTAAAACTCAAGTGCAAAAGTACAAAAATAATTCCAAATCACGCTTTCTTTCTTTTTATTTTATGCTTTGTCTTACAACTTTTGAATAAAAACAATAAAAATATCAGATAAAACCATTAACTTTGTACCTCGAAATTTGCTTTTTATGAAGTTTTATATTACCAAGAATAGGTTTTTGGGAGGTTTTGGGATAGTGGTCATTCTGCTAGCCCTTGTGCGTTGCATTTTTCCTGATATTGCAACACCTGTGGCAAAGGTGCATGGAGGCGATGGAAACGACAGTGCAATTGTGGCTGAGGCGAAACATGACAACACTAATTCTGAAATGACAGAACAAGAAACGAAGCCATTGAGTGTCAACTCAACAAAGTTCTTTGATGATTCGGGAAATTTGCTGAAACATAAAATTCTCAGCGTTAGAAACTATAACGAAGCCTTTCCTGATTCAAATGCTTTGCAGTTGCTTTCTGCCCAAAAATGGGGTGTAAAACCGGTGGAACATCGCGCAGATGCCGAAAACGCTAAGACCGGACTTGTATATATCGGTGCCAATCCTTATTACAATATAGACCCTATGAGGCAGAGTATTCCTTATCTTGTTCCGCGTGCCGCAGAACTTCTGAACGATATTGGCCGGATTTTCTTTGACAGCCTTCAGATAAAAGGGCTTCCGTTGAATCGTTTCATTGTGACAAGTGCAACGCGTACACGTGAAGATGTGGCGAAACTTCGCCGTCATAACAGAAATGCAACAGAGAATAGTTGCCACATGTATGGCACTACTTTCGACATATCATATACAAGATATAATCCCGTTTCAGAGTCTGTCGGTAATGATAAGTTGAAATGGGTTCTATCAGAAGTGTTGCGCGATATGCGTGAGAATGGTCGTTGTTATGTAAAATATGAAGTTAAGCAGAGTTGTTTTCACATCACTACAAGATGATAATTGTTGGCAAAATTGTTTAATAATCGTCGTCCTCAACGATTTCTGCTGCCTCAAGCGATAATGATTCCGGATCTTCTTCAATGGTAGTGCGATAACTTTCCTCGGTGAGTTTGTCTTCGTCGTAATCGTCTTCATCATCGATTTTATGGTAGTTGTCAACTATCTCTTCATCGGCATCCTCATCCATAGTGTCATTGTCGGGCGTATCAAAATCTTCGTCATCTATGTCGAATTTCATGCGCTTATGCTCCACTTTTGGTTTTTCTTTTGCGAAAATAGCCTCCACCCAATTACCTTTTGGAATCTCAAGAACTTCAAAACCGTCCTCAACTTTCTTTTCATACATTCCTCCTTTTTTGTGCAGACGATCCATCGGAAGGGTGGTGGTACTTATGTCGAAACCGTGCTGAATGATGTCCTGAATGCTTTGTGAAAGCGAATCCCAACCTCCACCGAAATTTCTTTCGAGCACTTCGATAAGTTTAGCGGCAGAAATATGCCCGATGTTCTCGTATGTAAGGTCTGTCACTCTCATTATAGAGTGCTTCTTGATTGCAAGTTTCAATTTGCCATTTTCGTCCGAAGATACTTGGGCTACCTTGAAACCTTTAGCCTCATAACTTTTTATTACTTCTGGTTTGTCTATTTTTACTTCCTCAATATCGAAAGCACTCTTAATAATATCCTTGTAGTGACGCACGTTGTCTTTCAAGTCAGCATCTTTTTCTGCAACTTCGAGCATACGGAAAATGTCATTCTCCTGAACATCCCATACATTATTTTTATTTAATGTTTTCAGTGTCAATGTGTTATTTGTGATTTCTTTCATAATGATTTTAAAATATCAATATTAATTTTTTATTCTCCTTCACCCTTTGCCGGCTTTTTGTCGGACAATGGTTGGTTTTCGTCTGCAAAAATACTATATCAAAATTCTATTTGCAAGTTTTTAAATGAAAAAAAACGATTACAATGAAAAAAACACCTGTCTCCTTTCTTATTTACGTTTTTATTTCTTAATTTTGCATAATATAATATGGCAGAACCGTTGGCAGAAAGGATGCGACCTCGCTCTCTTGATGACTATATAGGTCAGAAGCATTTGGTTGGTGAGGATGCCGTCTTGCGTCGAATGATCGATGCAGGACGCATATCTTCTTTTATATTATGGGGACCGCCGGGAGTAGGAAAAACAACATTGGCACAGATAATAGCCAATAAGTTGGAAACTCCATTCTATACTTTGAGTGCTGTTACGAGCGGAGTTAAAGACGTTCGTGAAGTTATAGAGAAGGCCAGGAATGGACGTTTTTTCAATTCTGCAAGTCCTATTCTCTTCATTGACGAGATTCATCGTTTCAGTAAAAGTCAGCAAGACTCGTTGCTTGGTGCTGTGGAGAAAGGCGTGGTGACACTTATCGGTGCAACAACGGAAAACCCATCTTTTGAAGTGATACGCCCACTGTTATCCCGTTGTCAGTTGTATGTTTTAAAACCGCTTGACAAGGAAGATTTACTTCACTTATTGCACCATGCCATAGAGAATGACATTGAACTTAAAAAGCGGAAAATAGAACTTCTTGAGACTGCTGCAATGTTGCGTTACAGTGGTGGAGACGCGCGTAAATTGCTCAATATCCTTGAACTTGTTGTAGAGGCATCACCAATTGGTGAAGATGTTGTCATTACCGATGATGTTGTTGTCAACCGTCTGCAACAAAATCCTCTTGCCTATGATAAAGATGGTGAGATGCACTATGATATTATTTCCGCCTTCATAAAGAGTATTCGTGGAAGTGACCCTGATGCCGCACTATATTGGATGGCGCGTATGATTGAGGGAGGTGAAGACCCACAGTTCATTGCACGCCGCATGGTAATAAGTGCATCTGAGGATATAGGACTGGCAAATCCTAATGCCTTGCTTCTTGCCAATGCTGCTTTCGATGCCGTGATGAAAATAGGCTGGCCGGAAGGAAGAATACCGCTTGCCGAGTGTGCCATATATCTTGCAACATCACCGAAGAGCAATTCTGCATACATGGCAATAGATAAAGCACTTGATGTAGTGAGAAAGACCGGCAACCAACCGGTGCCGCTACATCTTCGTAATGCTCCGACCAAACTGATGGCAGAACTTGGTTATAGCGATGGGTACAAATATTCCCATGATTATCCGGATAATTTTGTCACGCAAGATTTTCTGCCTGAAGAACTTGGCAATGAGCGTTTCTGGCACGCACAGCATTCTCCATCGGAGGAGAAACTTTACCAACGTATGTTGCAGTGCTGGGGCGAACGCTTCAAGGTTTAAATTTATGCTTTGCAGGAAATGCAACCTGCTCCTTTTATTGATAAATAATCATATCTTCAAATGGAAACATTCATACAGATAATAGAGTTCTTAGGAACATTCGCAGCGGCGATTTCCGGTGTAAGACTTGCTGCTGCCAAGGAGTTCGATTGGTTTGGCGGATATGTAGTAGGGCTTGCCACTGCCATCGGCGGAGGAACGTTGCGCGATGTAATGATTGATGCCACGCCATTCTGGATGACTAAGAGTATATATATAATATGTACGGGAATAGCACTTATAGTGGTATTGATATTCAAGAAATATCTTGTTAGGCTAAATAACACATGGTTTATATTTGATACTTTCGGCCTTGCTTTCTTTACTGTTGCCGGAATACAGAAATCGTTGATGTATGGTTTTCCGTTTTGGGTTGCCATAATCATGGGTTGCATAACAGGAGCTGCGGGCGGAATAGTGCGCGATGTGCTTATAAACGAGATTCCGCTTATATTTAGGAAAGAGATTTATGCCCTTGCCAGCATTGCTGGTGGATTACTTTTCCTGTTGTTGTCTATAGTCGGAGTTAGTGATGCCATTTGCGCAATTGTTTGCTTTTTGATTGTAGTACTTGTTCGTGTGCTTGCAGTAAAATATCGCATCAGTTTGCCTCATCTTAAGGCAGAAGATCTGGAGAGATAGTTCCTTAACTATGTCTTAATATTGGTTTTTTGTGAACTTTTTAATGGTTTTTTTGAAAAAAAACCGTGAAATGTTTTGTTGTTATCAAAAAACAATGTACCTTTGCACACGCATTTCAGAAATGAGGCTCCGTAGCTCAACTGAATAGAGCATCTGACTACGGATCAGAAGGTTGTGGGTTTGAATCCCGCCGGAGTCACAAAACGAGGTTGGTATTACCAATCTCGTTTTTTTTTATTTAAAATTATTACTGATGCGATAAAATCGCGTTAAGTTATACATTATCAAAAAGAGTGAGTTCTTTGACATATTGATTGAGACTGACAGATTCGCATGGCTTGGTGATGATTTCTCTGAGTGAAGTCTTCTCCAAGGCTGATATTCTTATCAGCGTGGCCACCTCGGTGATGGAATATGGACTTTTGTAGTCCGCCTTGATTCTGGCTATAATCAGATAAGCGATGATTGCTATCCACAAATGGGTGCGCACGGCATTCTCGGAGTATCCCCACAGGGTCTTCACTACAATGTTCTGCTTGACCCATTTGAAGAAAACTTCAATATCCCATCTGTGTCTGTACAGGCAAGCCACTTCCAATGCGCTGATTTCGAAGTTGTTCGTAATGAATACGATTTCTTCTTCGGCTTCTTCATCATAGATGCAGACTGCGCGTATCGGCTCTGGATAGAGGGCAACCGTCTTGGTGGTCAGGCGAATGGTGAAATCACCTATGATACCACCTTCCACATCGGAAGCGCTCAGTTTCCTGTGTCCTAAGACTTCATATTTCATGTTCTCCTTCGGACGGCTTACCCAGTAAGCACCTGCCAAGTGGAAACGGAACAGTGCGTCGAAGTCGACATAAGCCTTGTCCATCATATAGAAGGTGAAAGGCTCAGGTTCGAGGACATCCAGTTCGTTGCTGTCATGCCATCTGCCATTGGTTATATGAATGTTGGCAGGAATGCTGCCTCGCAGATCCAGCAGCGTATGTATCTTCACAGCACCCCGGCTGTATTTCCCCAAGGCCCATGTAGCCAGTTTTATACTGGTGGAGATGGTTGTGGAATCAAGTGCATAGAGGACATTGTCGACGGTTATCTCTGGAATAGAAGTCTTTGCATACAACGGCCTTACAACGCTGATGAGATATGTTCCCAATTCCTCGTATATGCGATAGTCCCGCTTCTCGTTGGCACGGGAGAGTGACGACTGGTTGACGGTATTTCGAAAACCAATGTGATAGAGAATCGGCTTATGTGCTTCGAGGCACATGCATATATCACGCAGGGAATCGCAACTTGTAATCTGACCGAACAACAGGTGTAGCAACTGGTTGTAGCATGTCAAGTCCTTTGCGTGCCAGTTTCCACGATACTTATCTACGAGTTTGTCGAACTGATAACGAGGGATATAATCCACAACTTGGGAGAAAATATAGCTACCGACGTTCATAATCTTGCAGTCTAGACTGCAAAAATACTCTGTCATTTTCAAATCAAAAAATCAAAGACCGCTCTGAAACCCTTATTAACAAAGGAATATATTGAGTTTAAATTAAAAATATTGCATCACTTATAATTTAAAATATTTTTCGTATTTATCGGTTTGGTTTCTTGTTTTTTAATTATTCTTGTTATCTTTGCACAATGAAACAGGCGATGATATTTGCTGCAGGAATCGGTACAAGACTTAAACCGATAACCGACTCGATACCAAAGGCATTGGTAAGGGTTGGGGGGCAGCCTCTTATTTATCATGTAGTGACGAAATTGCGGGCTGTAGGATTTGAGCGTATAGTGGTGAATGTGCATCATTTTGCCGACCAAATAATCAAATATATTGCTGAAAATGATAATTTCGGGGTAGACATTCGCATCAGTGATGAACGTGAATGTTTGCTGGAAACAGGTGGTGGTATAAAGAAAGCGTTGCCTCTATTCAATGCCGGCAGCCCGATACTTATTCATAATGTTGATATCCTCAGTAATGTGGATTTGTCTTTATTTTATGAAGAAGCAAAGGATAATGACGCAACGTTGCTAGTCAGTCAGCGCAAGACAAAACGATATTTGCTCTTTGATGACGCAATGCTATTGAAGGGGTGGACGAATATAGAGACAGGAGAGTTGATAATGGATAATAATCAAGCCACTATTGACAAAGACCAACTTACTATGTTGGCTTTCAGTGGTATTCATGTAATTGCTCCTTCGGTTTTCTCTTACTTTCAGAAAATGCCTGAACGGTTCAGCATAATGGAGTTCTATTTGAAATGGTCTGGCATTTGCCATTTTCAAGGATATTTGAAAGAAGACCTTAATCTGGTAGATGTAGGTAAACTTGATGCGCTCGACAAAGCAGAGAAGTTTATCACAGAATTTTAATTAGCAATTCATAATAATAAGTATGCTAAAATAATCAATTAAAATATATGCAACAAAAGATTATAATTCTTGACTTCGGAAGCCAGACGACACAACTTATCGGAAGGCGTATTCGTGAGTTGGACACGTTCTGTGAGATATTTCCTTATAATAAATATCCAGAGGACGATAGCGATGTTATAGGAGTAATTCTCAGTGGTTCACCATATTCAGTACATGACAATGAGGCTTTCAAGGTTGACTTGAACCGTTTTATCGGTCGATTGCCGGTACTTGGTATCTGTTATGGTGCGCAGTATATCAGCAACACACTTGGTGGAAAGGTTGAGAAGGCAAACACTCGTGAGTATGGTCGTGCCAACCTGCATGGTTTCGATGCAGGGTGTCCGCTCTTTAAGGACTTTGTGCCCGATTCTCAGGTATGGATGAGCCATGGTGATACTATCACTGCGATACCCGAAGGCTTTAATTGTGTTGCATCTACGGCAGATGTTAAGTTTGCCGCATACAGCAACTATGTTCAAGCCTCATCTCTCAATGTCAGTCCTACCTTTGCCGTACAGTTTCACCCGGAGGTATTCCACACGGTTCAGGGGTCGTTATTGTTGAAGAATTTTGTTGTTGATATCTGTGGTAGTCGTAAGGAATGGAGTGCTGCATCGTTCGTTGAGACCACGGTTGAAGAACTTAAAAAGCAGTTGGGTAACGACCGTGTGATTCTTGGTCTTTCCGGAGGAGTGGATTCTTCAGTTTGTGCAGTACTGCTAAACAAGGCAATAGGCAAGAATCTCACTTGTATCTTTGTTGATCATGGAATGTTGCGCAAGAATGAGTTCAACAAAGTTATGGATAGTTATTCTTCTCTTGGTCTCAATGTTGTTGGTATTGATGCATCGGAGAAATTCTTCCGTGACCTTGCCGGAGTGGAAGATCCAGAGCAGAAACGCAAGATAATCGGTAGAGACTTCGTTGAGGTCTTCAATGTCGAAGCAAAGAAAATTATCGATGCTCGCTGGCTTGCGCAGGGAACAATCTATCCCGACCGTATTGAGAGTCTGAATATTACGGGCAAGGTAATAAAGAGTCATCATAACGTTGGAGGACTGCCAAAGGAGATGCACCTGAAACTTTGTGAACCTCTTCAGTGGTTGTTCAAAGATGAAGTGCGTCGTGTGGGATATCAACTTGGCATGCCTGAAAATCTCATAAAGCGCCATCCTTTTCCCGGTCCAGGTCTTGCAGTTCGTATTCTCGGTGATATTACGCCGGAGAAAGTGAGAGTATTGCAAGAGGCTGACGACATTTTCATTGAGGGATTACATTCATGGAAGGCAGAAGACGGTCAATCCCTTTATGATCATGTATGGCAGGCAGGAGCGGTACTTCTTTCTTCAGTACGATCTGTTGGTGTTATGGGTGACGAACGTACGTACGAAAATCCTGTTGCATTGCGTGCTGTTACAAGTATGGATGCCATGACAGCCGATTGGGCTCATCTTCCGTATGAGTTCCTTGCCAAGGTGTCTAACGAGATAATAAATAAAGTTAAAGGCGTGAATCGTGTCTGCTACGACATATCTTCAAAGCCACCTGCCACGATAGAGTGGGAATAAGTAATTAATACATAATTGTTGCCTGCTAAGAAAGGCACTGATTTTCGTGGCAGGAAATATATCAAACCTATTACTATATTCGATAAAGTAATGATGCCATTCGTGAAAACAATCTATCATTCGCCTTGCGGCAATATTTATTTAGGTGCCGTTGCAGAAGGATTGTGTTTTGCCGAATGGCATCCTATTGATTGTGGTGAGGATGGTATGAATGATGTCTTGGTTAACGCTATTCGTGAACTTGATGAATATTTTTCTGGAAAAAGGCGTAAGTTTGATGTCCCTTTGTGCTATATAAGTGGTACAGACTTTCAGCGTAAGGTATGGGACATACTGAAAACAATTCCGTATGGCACTACTATTTCTTATAAGGAAGAGGCTTTGCTATATGGTAATCTTAAGGCCATAAGGGCAGTTGCAAGTGCCAATTGCAGGAATCCTATCAGTATTTTTATTCCGTGTCATCGCGTAATAGGAACTGATGGCTCGCTTACAGGATATAATGGTGGTCTTGACAAGAAACTTTTTCTCTTGGAAATAGAGAAAGAATGATTGTTGTTTTAAATAATATAGTTTGGAGTTGGTATGAGGTTAAAAATGTTGATTAATGTCAGTTGTTGCATGTTATTTATTGCAACATTTATGTTAACATCGTGTAGTACTAAGCAAAGGGCGATAAATGACCTCCGCAAATTCTCATACGAGTTGCGCGACAATAGTACATATTATGATGTTGAAGATTGGAAAAATGCTCTTGATAGGTTTGCAGAACTACGCGAGAAAGTTAGGAAATATGAATATTCTTCCGAGGAATACCGTGTTATCGGACAGATAGAGGGTGAGTGTGCAAGTTATATGGTGAAGGGAGCAAAGAATGGTTTACTCGACCGTATCAGTAAATATGCCAGTGAGTTGGAAGGCTTGTTGGAAGGTGTTTTTGGCGAAATAGGTAATGATTGATATGTTTTGTCGGAATACATATTGGATAAAGAATATGTCGATTCTTTGCCTACTTGTTCTCTTTTTCTCAATCAGTATCTCGGCAGGTAGGCCAAATAACGGCAAGCGTTTGAAAGTAGGGCTTGTTCTTGGTGGCGGTGGTGCCAAGGGTGCAACCGAGGTTGGCGTACTGAAGGTTATAGATGAAGTAGGTGTTCCGATAGATTATATTGCCGGGACAAGTATTGGTGCCATTGTTGGTGGATTATATTCAGTGGGATATAGTGTGGAACAAATTGACTCATTGTTCCGTAATGAGAAGTGGGGAGATTTGTTTGTGAATGGCAATACACTGGAACTTCTTGAGAATATGGTAGGTTATAAAGACTCGATAGACTTTTCACAATTACCGATTCCGTTCCGATGTGTTGCCGCTGACATGAAAAAACATCAAGAGGTTGTACTGAAAAGCGGCAGACTTGCACAGGCTATGCGTGCGAGTATGGCCATACCTGGGGCTTTCAAACCTGTTAAGATTAATGGCAGGGTACTTGTTGATGGCGGTATGTTCAACAATCTGCCTGTCGATGTGGTTCGGGATATGGGAGCAGATATTGTAATTGCGATAGACCTGACGCAAAAAAAACACAAAACGCGCGACTTCTCGCTAAAAGAGACATTCGGCATAGGCGGACTGCTTGACTGGCTTGTATCTCGTCCCGATTGGAAAAAACACAACGAAAATCTTGAACTTGTCGACATATATATCAATCCAAACCTTGAAGGTTATGATGCTGCGAGTTTCAGTAAGAAAGACATAAACCGTATGATTGAAATAGGTGTCGAGACCGGTAATACTTTCAGAAAAGATCTTGAAGAAGTGAAAAGGCGTGTTATGCTAACGAAATAATAAGAAACCGCGTTAGCATCCAATATTACGCGAGTTCGGGTTAAGAAAGTCCTTTTAAAAGTTAGTAATGTCGTTAGTTTTTTGTGACTTTATAGTTGAAAATCAATAACTTACAAAACAACTAAGCGATGATTACCAAAGACAAAGTTACGGAAGTATTCTGTATTATCGACGAATTTGACAAGAATTTGAATGTTGAACTGAGTAAAAACAAATTTTTGTCAAGTTCAGTGTTAAAATTCTTGTTAAATTCGTCGATAATACAGAAATTTTCTGTAATTTTGTCCTCGGTAATAATAGCGGATTTTGTTTGTATTTTATTGATTTATAACACTATAAGGGTACAACAATATCTTCAGATTACCAAATTTAATGATGAGTTTTATCCCGAACTAGCGAATAAAATAATGACTATACAAGAAGCAATAGAAGCCCGGCACAGTGTAAGGGCATATAAAGAAAAGCCTTTGACAGAGGATGTTGTCAAGGTGCTTGAAGAACAGATTGCAGTTTTGAACCGAGAAGGCAATTTGCATATTCAACTTATCTTGAACGAGCCAAAGGCATTCCAAGGAACTATGGCTAAATATGGCAAGTTCTGCAATGCCAACAACTATATTGTCATGGCCGGTAAAAAGGCAGATGACTTGGATGAACGTGTTGGATACTTTGGTGAACATCTGGTATTACTGGCTCAGACGCTTGGCCTGAACACTTGCTGGGTAGGACTCAGTTACTCAAAAGTTCCAGGTACGTATGTACTTGATGAGGGTGAAAAGATAGCTTGTTATATCGCCATCGGCTATGGTGAAACACAGGGAGTCGGGCATAAAATCAAGACTACTGAACAAGTGAGCAATGCCAGCGATATAATCCCATCGTGGTTCAAGAATGGAGTTGAAGCAGCCCTGCTTGCTCCTACTGCCGTGAACCAGCAGAAATTTTCATTTGAATATATTGGTATGGAAAATAACCGTCATAAAATACATGCCAAAAGAGGATTCTCCATTATTGGATATACTAAGATGGATTTAGGAATAGCCAAATATCACTTTGAGATTGGTGCCGGCAAAGAAAACTTTGTTTGGGTATGAAGAAGATACTTCCTACGCTTCAAAGGAGGCCACTATCGTTATGTTTGCAAGGCTTTCGATTCAGAGACCAAGGAGCGAATTATTATTTACCAAGCCCATTACGGCGATAAGCAATATTGAGTTCGACCGGAGAAGATGTTATTCTATACTATCATTCATGATGATTGCAAGTTTCAAGATTCACATAAATAGGCAAATAACATTATTATAACACTATTATGATTGACCAAATTATTAACTACAACAAGACTTTCGTTGAACAAAAGGGTTACAAGAAGTATATCACGGACAAGTATCCTGACAAAAAACTGGCAGTGCTTTCGTGTATGGACACAAGACTTACTGAACTGCTCCCTGCGGCACTCGGACTAAAGAATGGTGACGCTAAAATAATTAAGAATGCCGGAGGTTTGGTAATCTCGACATTTGACTCTGCCATGCGAAGTCTGATTGTTGCCATATATGAATTGGGGGTGAAGGAAATTATGGTGGTGGCTCACTCTCACTGCGGAGCCTGCCACATTAGTTATGAGCACTTTCACCACGAGATGATTGCCCGTGGAGTGACAGATAAAACACTCGACACCATACGCAAGTGTGGCATCGACCTCGACCAATGGTTGGAAGGATTCAAGGACACCCCAAGACATTGTTGTCAGAGGATTCATCATTGATTCAGGAACAGGTGCTTTAGAGGAAATAAGATGAGAAAAGCGAGCAGAGAAATGGATGCAGCATTCGCATTGGAGGTTTTGGATAAGGCTCCATATGTGACAGTAAGCATGACGCGACCTGATGGGAGTCCATACGGATTGCCTTTGTCATTGGCTCGGACAGATGAAAGAACGTTCTATTTTCACTGCGCTATGGAAGGTGAAAAACTAGACTGCATAGCACATAATCCGACGGTATTTATTTCTGCTGTTACCAAATGTGCGCCCACTATTGGCCCAAAAGATGGGAACTTTACCCTTCAGTACAAATCTGCTACTGCCATCGGGAAAGCAGAGATTGTGACAGACCGCGAAGAGAAGGTTGCTGGTCTGAAAATTATCTGCCGGCGATTTCTTCCTCACCACATGGACGCTTTCGATGATGCCATTGCCCGCAGCCTTGAACGTACAGCAGTGGTTCGCATCACTTTGACAGAGCCTCCCGTTGGTAAGCGTAAGCAGTATGACAAAGAGGGAGAAGAAATGAAATGGGGAAGAATGGAATAAAAGGTATGGACATTAAAAAGGATCCGATGGGAATGGCCATAACCGACTACCATAAAACAGGAAATGCAGATAGGCTCAGAGTGCTCTCCCCAATGTTTGAGGAGGATGAGATACCCCTGCAAACACTTTTCCGTAAGTATGAGGAAATGCCAATAATAGAACGGAAGGCTCTTGATTTGGCAAAAGGAAAAATACTCGATGTAGGAGCAGGGGCTGGTTGTCATTCGCTTGTCCTTCAGGAAAGAGGTATCTATGTGACTGCTATAGACATCTCTCCATTGTCTGTTGAAACCATGAAAAAACGTGGTGTTAAAAAGGTGTCGGAACAGGACTTTTTCACATTGGATGGACGGTACGATACCATCCTTATGCTGATGAACGGCATTGGCATTGTAGGAACTTTGGAACGTCTGCAGGAGTTCTTCTGTCATCTCGACAAAATACTGGCTCCGGGAGGTCAGGTGTTGTGTGATTCTTCAGATATTAGTTACGTCTTTGAGGACGATAATGGTATGATAGACATTCCTCCCGAAATGGAATACTATGGTGAGCATAGTTTCCGGATGAAGTATAAGAACGTCATCGGCGAATCCTTTGAATGGCTATATATAGACGCTGACACTCTGAAAGAAAAAGCAGCGAATAACGGCTATGCTGTAGAGGTGGTTGCAGAAGGAGAGCATTACGATTATTTGGCAAGGATAACGAAAAAATTAGAAACGAAATGAACCCGATAGCCATCAGACTTCTAAACCAACAGTTGATTGCACCTCAGTACAATGAACCTGCCGAGGTGGTCAGCCATATGGGTGCCATGCAGGCGCAGGAGTACCGCATGATGCGGTGGGCCGTGGAGATGCGGACACGCAGACCTTCGGCAAAGACTTTCAAACAGGCCTTCGACAGCGGAAGGATTATACGTTTGCACCTGATGCGAGGAACATGGCAGTTAGTTGCCGCTGAGGACTACTGGATGATGATCGACCTCTGTGCACCCAAGGCCATCATTGCCTTGACTAATGGCTATATGAGCAGCAACAACATAACTATTTCTGAGGAGGAACTGATGCGCGTTCGCGAGATTTTGGGTAGGACGGCTGACGACTTGGGAAGTGCAACTAAAGAGGACTTTCTACGTGCCTTGACCGAAAAAGGCCTGCGGATGGAGAACCATCGTCTATCTTACCATATCCGCATAGCTGAGATGTCAGGAACGCTCTGTAGCGGTAAATTACTACCTATGAAAGCTACATACGCACTTACTGCAAATAAGGTGAAAGCATCGGCGAAAATGGACAGGGACGAAGCCCTGATGCGCTTTACCCACAAATACTTCAAAAGCCGACAACCTGCAACATTAGAGGATTTCGTATGGTGGTCTGGACTGAACATCAGCGAGTGTCGCAAGGGAATTGCGCTCTTAGGTGACAGTATTCATGTGGAGAAGTGGCGAAACAGGGAATTTTACTTAACTGATGACTGTCGCACAAGAGGATTCAGAAAAGGCAAGTTTCTATTGATTCCTTCCTACGATGAATATCTTATCAGTTATAAGTTTCGTGACATCGTGCTCCCTCCCGAGCACAAGCATTATGCCCACAACAATAACGGCATATTCCAACCCATCATAGCCTACGATGGAACTGTCTGCGGGAACTGGACTCCTTTCAAAGACAACTGCCAAGCGACTTTCTTTGAAGATGCATTCTGTCCACAGAATATCATCGAGACATGGCAAGCATATAAAGTTTTTTGCAATAAATAATCGAGTAATATGGAAAGAAGTTACCGTGATAAACCGAGCCCAAAGGGGCAGGCTGAGTATGTGCAACCATGTATCAGGAGTACGGTTGGCCAGAAAAGGAATTGAAATGACAAGAGAACTAATACTATACTATCTGATAGTCATCAACATTATGACCATCCTCGTTTATGGCATAGACAAGTAAAAGGCAAAACAAGGTTAGTTGGCGTATATCAGAAGTTACATTGCTGATACTTGCTGTTATTGGTGGTAGTTTCGGTGCATTGCTTGGTATGAAGATTTGGCATCATAAGACAATGAACAATAAGTTCAAGTATGGTCTTCCACTGATTCTGTTGGTAAAGATAACGATTATTTATATGATAAAGAAAAGACACATTAAAAATGAAATCAATAATACAAACCAGAACTATGAAGAGTTTCAAATCAAATGCGTGGATTCTTCCACAACCAGTGCTGATTATCGGCACTTATGACAAAGAAGGTAAGCCCAATGCAATGAATGCGGCATGGGGTGGACAGTGGGATATGCACGAAATCATAATCTCACTCGGCTCTCATCAGACGACGAAGAACCTGGCCGTGAATCCTGAGTTCACAGTGGCTTTTGCAACTGCTGATACGATGGTAGCCTCTGACTATGTAGGCATCGTCAGTGGTAGAAATACGCCTGACAAGATGCAGAAGACTGGTTGGAGTATAGAAAAGGCTCCCAATGTCAATGCTCCGATTTTCAAAGATTTCCCGATGACACTTGAATGTCGCGTTAAGCAGAAAATCGACGAAAGTGAGACTGGATATTATCTCATAGCAGAAATCGTGAATATTCTTTGTGATGAAAAGTACTTGGCAAAAGATGGCAAGCCTGATGTAGAGAAAATGGAACTACTCATCTTCGATCCAGTACACCACACTTACATTCAGTTGGGAAAGACTGTTGGCAATGCTTTCTCTGACGGAAAACAAATTAAATAGTCGTTCCTTAAAAAGCCCATTTTACCGAAAAGTTATCCCAATTTAACTTTTCGGTAATTGTTTTTATAAAGCACAAAAGAACTCTCATTGCTCTTTTGAAGTTATACACCGCCACTGCCAACATTATATTTATAGCATCTCCTTTCACACCTTTGTAAAAGTTGCGAGATAATCTGTAATCACTTTTAAGATGTCCTATGGTAGGTTCTATTCCTGCGCGCTTGCAAAACAGTTTGTGTTTCTTTTTCTTTTGATAATAACCATCTTTGTGTTTTGGGGACTCCGGTATGAGTATCTTTGTTGTTCCGACTTGCTTTATTCCTCTATATCCTCTGTCACATGCCAAGTTATCAATGCACCTGCCTGTCATCCTTTCCATTTGTTGTAAGGTGGGTTCTACCGTATGCCCGTCATATTCATTCCTGAAAGAAACCGCTGCAAGAATAATTCCCGAGAAGGAGCGGATAAAGGAGGCTTTGTTGCCAAACTCATATTTCTTGTGTTACTTGCCCTTGCTGATGCATTGTACTTCCGGTTCGTGAAGCGAGTATATCTTATCAGGACTGTTACGTTTTTGAGAAAGAATTTTATAGAAGAGTTCAAACATCTTTTCATAACCTCTCTTATCGGGAAGATTGCGGTCAGGTTCTCTGACCAAACGACCGGCTATCGTGCGCAAACTTCGGTCTGCCTTGACTGCCTTCTTGTGATTCTTGGGGTGATTGCGAAAACGCCGGTCAAGGGAAATCTTTTTCAGAGTTCTTCGGTAACTCTGACGTAAAGGAAGTTTCTTTTCACGAACGATTTTGAGAACCCGTTTGATTATCTTTTTATGCAACTTCGCATCCGTTGGATAAGTGATATTCTTCTACTGTACCGTAGAATCAATAAAAGCCGTGCCAAAATGATTCTCATCATCGTTCTCCGTATTGACACGAATGCTCTCCGCAAGGATTATTTCAATTCCTTGCTCGCCTATACGGTTTCGAAAATGAACCAAATCGGAAGCTTCACAAGGTTCCTTGGGAAGAAATTCCAATTGACCGCAGAAATACTGATAATAAGCATTTTCACTCCACTGTAAAACGACGCTTTCGTCGGAAATATTACGCACGTGTTTCAAGATTAAAAGACCGCACATCAAACGAATAGGATGGGCAGGGCGACCATTGGTTCTACAATATAAAGGAGAAAACGAATCTTCAAATCTACGCCAATTGATTTTATTGGCAAGCTTGTAAAGAGGATGGTTATGATTGAGCATATCCTCTAAGGAAGAGAATAATGATAGTTGATTGGAGGTTCTTTTTAACATGAAATTCTGCAAGTTTTATACTGTAAAGGTACAAAAACTTGCAGAAATATAAAAATAAGGCTTATATGACAAAAATAAATAAGAGGATAATTGACTATAAATCAATAAAATAAACCTTTTTTAAGGAAGGACTATATAGCAATAATTGAAATAGTGGTTGTCATGAATCATTCTCCTTTGCAAAGTGAATGATTCTGCGTGTTTTGTGGATAGTAATATGTAATGCTAAAATGAAAAATGAATTTCTTAAGGAGTGATGATTTGAGTTCATAAGAACCGATTTATTCTTTATATCTGCAATTTGGGCGAATTTGCTTACCAATTTGGGCGAGATTGGTGAGCAAATTCGCCCAAATTGCAGACTGAAACATAATGTATGAGAAAATAGATGATGATGTATGAATGTCTATTGGGAAATAAAAAAGCAGGTGGTCGATAATACATGACCACCTGCTTTTATATTTCCGGTATTTTACAGCGACTCGTTTTCCGGTCGTTCTATCTGTCTTTTTACTTTTGGCAAACATCTTTTCTTTCTTTGCCATTCTTCTTTCCTCTTTTCGTATTCTTGCTGTCGATATTCCAGGAAATTGTCGGCCATCGTAAAACTATTTGTCAGAGAATTTACTATATACCACGCTGATTTCTATCGGAGCATATGGATTTGCGCTACCTCCGACAAGTTTGGTGCTCGTTAAGCCCATCTCATTATCCACAGCAATAACTTTCGGAGGTGTGTATGCGGTGCGTGCTGTCATTCTCACGGAAACCGGTACTACCACCACTTTGTTCCAATCAGGGTGTTTTGATTTCCAGTCAGCATCACTCTTCTCACCATCGGATTTTAATTTGTTCATGAATGTTATGAGTGATGATATGTTGCTGAAGACATAAGTGTTGTTATATGAACTTTCCGCCTTGCTTAACGATGACTTTGCATCAGACAAGAACGTCTGCTTGTTGTCGTATAGTTTGTGCTTCTCAAAGAAACTATAAAGGCTGTCTTTCTGAATAAGCAAAAGTCTGGAAGCATTTCTAAATGAGTGCTTCGAGCCTATGTCTGTATTGAGTTTTCTCAATATGATCTTTGCAGTGTTGAGTGTGTCGTTGACGTGTCCCTTCTGCATCTCTTCAACAGGCAATGTCAACTCTGTGAATATACCGGCCGGCGTTCTCAGGTATGTGCATGAGTTGTCCTCGACAAGGCTTTTTATGGAGTTCTTATCGTTGCTTATAACGGTCTTTTGTATAACCTCTTCGGTTCCGGAGAATGACGATGTTGCAACGACAGGCTTGTCTTTTCTCTTGACTTTATAGAAGACATTAATTTGTGACATGAATATGTTTGCCATGGAGCCAATACCATTGTCCATCTTTAAATAGAATCCGGGACATACGTTGTGTATAAAGTTGTATGCGTTTTTAAAGTATTCGGGATTCTCCTTGTATTTATGCATTATATAAGTTCCGTAGTTCTTATATTTCTTTCCATCCTTGTCTGTATATTCATGGTTGAGCGGAATGGATATGTGCGGTACGTAGGAACTTGATTTTCTGCTTTCTTCGCTGTAGTTGAGATTTGCCAATGTGTACATCTTGCTAATCTTTAAACTATTGGCATTGATGTAACCTTGTTCTATCGGGTCGTAATTGGAGTAATATACGGAACCCTCTTCCATAGGTCTATTCATCTCGTATGCCGTTACTTTCATAACAGCAAGCGAGTCACCATAGAAATTTCTGTAATAAAGACGTAACTCGCATGAATCGGCATAAATTCCATTATCGTCTTTTGTCACAATTTCGTCGTCGGTAGGAAAATTATAATCTTCTTGAACATGGAACTGAGCCATGAAATTGCCTGTTATTGTTGCTCCGGTTTCCGGGTCTTTTATGCGTCCGAGATAGCCTGTATTGCTTCTTGACAATACAGAGTCTGCAAGGATTGAGCGGGATGAAACGAGGAACGTGTCCGTTGTTATTTTGAGATGATCGTTTGTGTTTGTAAGTGATGTTCCGATAGAGTCGGTGGTGTCATCGCAAGAAATCATCACAAAAGCACACAATGCCAATATATATATTAATTTGTTTTTCATTGAAGTTGTTTTTCTTAATGATGTTTATTCGTTACTGTAAACAATATCGTAAAAATTACTATAGTCATCTCCATTAGCGTCAGCCTTGAAAGGCATGATAGGCATGTTTCTTTCGGATGCGTATTTAAGAAGTTCCGGATTCACTTCGTTTCCGGCGGTTATTATTCCGTCACTATAATCAATGGCGAGTTTACCAAGTTCCATGAAGTCGAACTTCTCGTTGTATTTGTTAAGTATTTCAGACGTGGCATCTCTATATTCTACGCATCTCTTGAAGTTTTCACCGAGATCGTTGCGCAGTTCTTTGCTGAACAATGATGTTACTACCTTTGAATTAGCGAATGACGGTTCGTCGTGATATGCCGTTTTTATATAAAGAGGAATCACGCTACTCATCCATCCTTGACAGTGTATGATGTCCGGAATCCATCTCAGTTTCTTCACTGTTTCAAGTACTCCGCGCGCAAAGAAGATGGCTCGTTCGCCGTTGTCGGTATATTCTTTGCCGTTCTCGTCGGCCTCCATCTGTCGTTTGTTGAAATAGTCGTCATTATCAATGAAATACACTTGTATTCGTGTTTGTGGTATTGAAGCGACTTTAATGATAAGCGGATGATCGGTTTCATCTATTATAAGCATCATTCTTGACAGGCGTATAACCTCGTGCAACTGGCCTCTGCGTTCGTTGATTGTTCCCCATTTTGGCATGAAAGTTCTTATCTCATAACCTTTCTCTTGTATGGTTTGTGGTACGTTTCTTCCAAGCAGGGAAAGTTCACTTTCCGGTACGTAGGGGGTTATCTCCTGATTTATGAATAATACTTTTTTTGCTTTCATCTTATACTCGTTTTTATAAAATATATGCAAAGGTACAAAATATAATCCTATTATTATTACCTTTTTGTTTAATTTAGGCAAATGTGGATGAATATTGGCAAATTTTAAAAGTAATCTTTGCATAATTCATAAAAAAGTAGTTACTTTGCAGCCGCTTTTAAATACTAATTGATTTAGATGAAAGTTTTTCAAAAAATTGTTGAACTTCAGAACGAATTGTTCAAAGTTCGCAAAGAAGGAAAGGTCATAGGACTTGTTCCCACAATGGGAGCGTTGCATGAAGGCCATGCATCCCTCGTTGAACGCAGTGTGCGTGAGAACGATATTACTATTGTAAGTATTTTCGTTAATCCCACCCAATTTAATGATAAGAATGACCTGAACAACTATCCTCGTACCATAGATTCCGATTGTAGTATTCTTGAAAGCGTCGGAGCAGATTACGTCTTTGCTCCTACGGTTGAAGATATATATCCCGAACCTGATAATAGGAGTTTTGAATATCCGCCTGTCTCTACTGTTATGGAAGGTGCTCATCGTCCGGGTCATTTCAATGGAGTGTGCCAGGTAGTGAGTCGTCTTTTCTATATCATTCGTCCGGATAAGGCTTATTTCGGTGAGAAAGACTGGCAGCAGATTGCCGTTATAAAGGCTATGGTAAGGGCGTTGGGTATCAGTGTGAATATTGTTGAGTGCCCTATTGTTAGAGATAGTGATGGTTTGGCTAAGAGTTCTCGCAACACACTACTTGCGCCTGACGAGCGTGCAGTCGCTCCGAAGATTTATGAGGCATTGAAGTCAAGTGTTGACTATGCCAAGACCCATACACTTGATGAAACCAAAGAGAAGGTTATTGCCGACGTTAATTCTATGGAGGGATTGGATGTCGAGTATTTCTCAATTGTGGACGGAGATTCTTTGCAAGACGTGAAAACATGGGAGGATAGCAAGTATATTGTTGGTTGTATTACCGTATATTGCGGCAAGACCCCTATACGCTTGATTGACCATATTAAATATAAGGATAATTTTTAATCAATAGATATACCATGTTGATAGAAGTTTTAAAGAGTAAGTTGCATTGCGTTACGATTACGGAAGCAAATCTTAACTATATGGGCAGCATTACTATTGATGAGGATTTGATGGATGCCGCAGGTCTTATCTCCGGAGAGAAAGTTCAGATTGTAAACAACAATAATGGTGAGCGTCTGGAGACATATATCATAAAAGGAGAGCGTGGTTCAGGTTGCATTTGTCTTAATGGTGCGGCTGCGCGTAAGTGTGCTGTTGGCGATACCGTTATTATAATTGCTTATTGTATGATGGATTTCGAGGAGGCCAAATCATATAAGCCCACGGTTGTTTTTCCTAAAGAGGGGAACATGCTTTAGGCATTGATATAATATACAAATAAAAAGACACGGACTTTAATCCGTGTCTTTTTATTTGTTGTATATTAAAGATTTTATTCGATAACTACGAGTGGAGTGTCTTCCATCACACTGTCTCCAACTTTTACGAGAATAGCAACAACCTTTCCGGTCTTCTCCGAGTCAAGATTGTTAGCCATTTTCATTGCTTCGAGAACTACGATAGTATCGCCTTCTTTAACATCGTCGCCAACAGCAACCTTTATGTCTGTTACGACACCTGGCAGAGGAGCCTTGAGGGCGTTTGCCGTATTAACATTTCCCGTTGCAGGGGCACCTTCTGTTGATTCGGTTTGTTTGGCAGCAGCCGGATTAACGACAACCTTTTTCTTTTCAGGTTCTGCCTCTTTCTCCATTTCAACTTTGTATTCTTCTCCATTAACGGTTACGGTGGCAATATTTTCTTCTACTTCACCGATTTGCACTTCATATTTAGTGCCGTTGATTGTATACTTGTATTCTTTCATACTTTATTAGACGTTTTAATGTAAAGGATGGGCTGTCATCGTGAGTATTCTTGAAGACCAGTCAGAGCGGCGCTCCTTAATGGTTATGATACCAGCCTCCTTATCGTGCACATTATTGCCTTGAAACTCATGCATCGCAAGAGCAATGGCAGCAAATACTTCGTTTTGTTTCATTTATTTTAGTATTAAATGTTTCCTTACATTGGGATATTACCATGCTTCTTTGCCGGCAACGAATCGCGTTTTGTTGCAAGTTGTGCTAATGCGCGACAAATGCGGAAACGAGTGTTGCGTGGCTCGATAACATCATCGATATATCCATATTTCGCTGCCTGATAAGGGTTGGCAAAGAGGTCGCTGTATTCCTGCTCTTTCTCTGCCAGATATTCTGCAGGGTTCTCTGACTCTTTTGCTCCCTTTGCATAAAGAACAGCAACGGCACCGGATGCGCCCATAACTGCGATTTCTGCATTTGGCCATGCGTAGTTGAGGTCTGTGCGAAGTTGCTTGCAACCCATAACGATGTGTGAACCACCGTAACTCTTACGCAGAGTGATAGTAACCTTTGGAACTGTTGCCTCGCCGTAAGCGTAAAGAAGTTGTGCTCCGTGGAGGATTACAGCATTGTACTCCTGACCTGTTCCCGGAAGGAATCCCGGAACGTCAACCAATGACACGATAGGAATATTGAACGCATCACAGAAACGAACGAAGCGTGCTCCCTTGCGACTTGCATTAACATCAAGTACACCGGCGTATGCTGAAGGCTGGTTGGCAACGATACCAACACTTTGACCATTGAAACGTGCGAAACCTACGATGATGTTCTTTGCAAACTTAGGTTGAACTTCGAAGAACTCACCGTTGTCGGTAACAGCGGTAATCACCTTATACATATCGTATGCCTTGTTCGGGTCGTCCGGAAGGATTTCATTCAGTATGTCAGCCTTGCGGTCAATCGGGTCGGTACACTCCTTGCGTGGTGCTTCCTCCATGTTGTTCTGCGGAATGTAACTGATGAGAGTCTTTATCATTTCGATAGCCTCTTCTTCGGTTTTTGCAGTGAAGTGTGTAACACCGCTCTTTGAAGCGTGAACAGATGCACCACCGAGGTGTTCCTGATCGATGTCTTCACCGGTTACGGTCTTAACAACCTTCGGGCCTGTAAGGAACATGTATGAGGTGTTCTCCATCATAAGGGTGAAGTCGGTAAGTGCGGGAGAGTAAACGGCACCACCTGCACACGGACCGAATATTCCTGAGATTTGTGGAACGACACCACTTGCAAGGATATTACGTTCGAAAATTTCTGCATATCCTCCGAGTGCGTTGATACCTTCCTGGATACGTGCACCACCGGAGTCGTTGATTCCGATTACAGGAGCACCCATTTTCATACCCATATCCATCACCTTGCATATCTTCTCTGCCATTGTCTCTGAGAGAGAACCGCCATTTACGGTGAAGTCTTGAGCGAAAACGTAAACGAGTCGTCCGTCGATTGTTCCGGAGCCGGCAACCACACCGTCGCCGAGGTATTGTTTCTTTTCCATACCGAAGTTTGTGCAACGGTGGAGTTTGAACATATCCACTTCTTCGAAACTGCCCTCGTCAAGAAGCATATCTATGCGCTCGCGTGCTGTATATTTACCACGGGCATGCTGTTTTTCGATGGCTTTCTCACCACCTCCAAGACGAGCCTGCTCGCGCTTGGCGATAAGCTCTTTGATTTTTTCTAATTGTTTGCTCATCTTTTATTTTAATATAAGTTTATTTTCGTTTAGTTGTCGTGGCAGGATGTCTTTATTAAAGATTACACATTCGCCTTTTGACATTTTTTAGTGTTCGCAAAGTTCCGTCAGGATACCGTATGTTGATTTTGGGTGAAGGAATGCGATGTTAAGATTCTCTGCACCTTTACGTGGGGCTTTGTCGATGAGACGTATGCCTTTCTCGTCACACTCTGCAAGTGCATTTGCCACGCCGTCCTCGATGCAGAATGCAACATGGTGAACACCCTTGTTACCTTTGTCGAGCCACTTCTGTATGGTGCTCTCCGGTGATGTGGGTTCAAGCAGTTCGATTTTTGTTTCGCCGCATTTCAAGAATGCAGTTTTCACTTTCTGGTCTTCAACCACTTCTACTGCATAACACTTCAATCCAAGCACTTGCTCGAAATAGGGCAACGCTTCCTCTATACTCGGAACGGCGATGCCTAAATGCTCAATGTGAGATATCTTCATAATATTTTTTAATATAAATGGTTATATGATGTCTGCAAAGGTACAAAAATTATTTTAAACGAAACAATTTTATTAATGAAATAATCATAAATATTATGCCAATTAATTGTGAATATGTACCTGTTTAAAACTCAAACAATACTCTTCCGTTGATCTGTCTCCCTGTCAAATAGTTTGGAACAGCGTACTGCTGGTTTGTAACATCGGTAATCCAATAGTATGAGTTTACGTTGTTTATACCGAACAAGTTAAGGCAGTCAATGCCAATCCAGATATTTCGGAACATGCTTTTCTTTTGTCTCTTGTCATTGTCAAAAGCACGGAAACTCATACCTATGTCGGCGCGCTTGTACGCAGCGGCACGGAACGGCATTATGTCGAGCCTGCGGTGTGGTGCTCCGAATGGCAATCCATCGGCATAGGCAAGTTTCAATGACATTTTCCATTTGTCGGTACCGGGGAAATAATCTGTGAAGAATAGGTTGAGAGCAAATCTCTGATCGGTAGGCAATGGTATGCTATGTCCGTTTAGTTTCATTCTCGTATTCATTACTGATAGCGTCACCCAAGAGTCGTTTCCCTCAACAAATTCACCGAACAGTTTCAGGTCTAATCCCATAGCATTACCATTGCACTGCTGACTTGCGTCATACACCACCTTAACATTGTTGACGGAGTAAGGCACAAGATTCCCCAATAACTTAAAATATGCTTCGGCAGAGAACTTGAATGGTCGTTTATTCATTTTGAATCTGTAGTCCATTCCTGCTATGAAATGTATGGAGCGTTGACTCTTAACTTTGTTGTTCAACTTTGCGTATGTAATGTTGTTTACGGTCATTGTGTCTCTTAACTCCTTGAAGAACGGGGCTTGATAATACAGTCCTGTGGCAAATCTGAATGTCACGTTCTCATTATACGCAGGCACAATGCCGAGTGACAGGCGCGGACTGAATATGCTTTCCTTGTTGAAATCCCAATGAGAGAACCGCACTCCATAGTTGAGAGTGAAGAAGTTGCCGTTAGACGAAAACTTATAAGTGTCTTGAATATATGTTTCTATTCTTTTTGCTTCCAGTCTGTTTCGTGCATCGAGCGAATAAATCATATAAAGGTCTTTACCGGTGTGTGGTACACTATATCCGCTGGAATCTCTCATTTCATATTCGCGAGTCTTCTCTTCTATCTTTTCAAATTTGAAAGTTACTCCCGCCTGTATGTTATGTTTCCTTGTCTTGTGGTTTAATGTCATTTTAATGCTCGCAACGGTAGCGTTCAGATAGTTTCTTGCATGTTCCATATACGTGCCCACTCCGAGGTTTTCGCTTGTTTCGGTTTGTGTGAGCCAGTATTGTCCTTGTATGTCGTATGTTTCTTGTTCTCGCGTTTTGAATGCCGAACCGATTAGCGAAACCTTAGTGTTCTCGGTGAAGTTTCTTGTTATATTGAGTGAACCGAAGAACGTGCGGAACAAGTCTTTCTCCTGTCCGTCAAAATAAACTTTGAACGACTTTACGTTCTTCATCGTTCCAAAGTTTGTTTCACGGTCTTCAGGTTTGAAATTATATCGGTTGTCAGAAATATTCCCGATGAAGTCTATAGTCCACCTCTTATTCGGTTGATAACTGAGATATGTCTGATAATCAATGAAAGTAGGGTCGTACTCTCCTTTGGTTTCAAGCGAACCAAGCAGATATTTGTTTGTTTTATATCTGATACCGTTTGTCCATGATAATTTCTTTGTACGGAATCCCACGTATGCACTTGCACCGAGAAAACTTGCAGCCAGATTGGCTTCGAACTTCTTTGGACGTTTGTATGTTATGTCAAGAGCCGACGACATCTTGTCGCCATATTTCGCCTCATAGCCTCCGGAAGAGAAACCAATCTTTTCCACCATGTCCCCATTGATTACCGACAGTCCCTCCTGTTGTCCGCTACGAACAAGGAAAGGGCGATACACTTCAACATCGTTTATATATACTGAGTTCTCATCGAAAGTTCCACCACGCACGTTATATTGTGATGACAATTCGCTGTGTGTACTTACTCCTGCTTGTTGTTGTATAAGTTCTTCCACCTTGTTTCCCGAAGCAGACGGTGTGACACCAAGTTGTTTGGCATCAATCTCCTGTGTTGTGCCTGTCTGTCTTCGTTGTTCTGTTATTACAACCTCATCAAGCAGTCCGGCATCGAATAGTTGTACCTGTAATGTGAGTTTTCCTTTCGGACGACGTAGCACTCTTGTCTTGGTCTTGTATCCTATCATTGAGAATCTTACACTTACGGAGTCGGCAGACTGTAGTTCAATGCTGAACTCCCCATTAAGATTTGTCATGGTCAGTTTACCCTGACTTACCACTGACGCGAGTTCCACAGGGTTGTTCTCTTGGTCGGTTACGCGACCTTGCAACGTGAACGACTGAGCGAATGTTGTTGTTACAACAAAGATAAATATGAGGTTTGATATTATTCTTTTCATCTTCATTATAACGATGTTTTGCTGATATTATTGCAAATGCCGGATGTAATCTTTCCTCAATATTGTTTACTGTGGTTTGTTCTCTTTCAATTAAATTACGTCTCGTTCATGGTTGAGCGATGAGAGTTGAGGGTTGAGCGAGGTGTTATCTATTAATTAAATTACGTCTCGTTCATGGTATTTTGTGTGCATTTCCATGAAAACGAGACGTAATTCGTTGTTCCAACTCTTATAGTGAAATACTCTTATCGTGTCTCCTTTATGAAGCCATGACGATATGCGTAGAGTAGTTCTTCGAGGTCGCTTATCTGTTTGCGCAACTCAACACCTTTGTCTGTATCAGCCACTTTCATACGTCGCGATGACATTTCTACGATTTGTGTTGTTCTCTTGATGTCGGCACCTGTTTTTACCACGTCTTCCGCACTTGTGAATGGCTCATGTTGCACGAGTTCGAACCCACGGCTATGATACACCAATGTATATCCTGCGATACCTGTTTCCTTATGATATGCACGCGAAAAACCACCGTCTATAACCATAAGTTTTCCATTTGCCTTTATCGGATTTTCGCCCTTTGTCACATGAACCGGCACGTGCCCGTTGATGATGTGGCGATTAGGACCCGTCAAACCAAAGTTATCCATAATCCTATCCATCACCTCTTCATTGTCGCGCATGTGGAAGAATACGCCTTTTTCCTCCTTGTGAGTATCTTTGTCTGTCAGGAAATAACGCTCGAAGGTGGCCATTTTTGCTTTATCGAACAATGTAGAGTCCGGTCCGCACCAAAGATATAGGAAATAGTCTATGGCATACTCCTTTTCTTTCGGAGAAGAATCGTTCTGGAATGCGGCACGTACCAGCATTCCTGTATGGTGCATAAGGTCTTTCCCTGAATATTTACGTCCTTTGTAAATTTCCACTTCTTTCAGTGTTCCGTCCGGATTAAGCGGTATGGAAGCATGGAAAAGCAAGTTGTTGTTGAATATTGAATACATACACCCATGCGACAACATGGTCCACATGTGTTGTTGTAGTTTTTCACTATGCACAAACGAGTCATGCAAACGTTTTAGCAATTCGCTCTCCTCTTTTGTGAGTTTGTTTGGGTTTTTCGGGTCGATTGTCGGGAAATTACAACTTGTCATTTTGTATTCTTTTCCGTCAATCGTGCATATTCCGCGTTTGTAGTCGATGTTCTTCAGCAGTTCGCGGTCTTGCATTTTCCATTGAGGATATTTCTCGTAAAGTGCGGCCTCAACCTTGAATTGGATTACTGCAATAGCCTTGTGCATCCTTGCTATTCTAAGTTGTGTGCGGTCATCCATCATGTCGTCTTTGCTACACTTAGGCATAAACTCGGTACATGGGTCGCCACCGTAGGTGTCAAGCGCGAACGATAGCAGCGGCACAAGGTTTATTCCGTATCCGTCTTCAAGCGTGTCGAGGTTGGCGTATCTCATCGAAACTCTCAATACATTGCAGATACAAGCATCGTTTCCGGCCTTTGCGCCCATCCATAGTATATCGTGATTTCCCCATTGCATATCCCACGAACTATATTTGCTCAGCGTGTCGGCAATAATATGTGCTCCGGGACCTCTGTCATAGATGTCGCCGAGAATGTGCAGTTGGTCTATAGCGAGTCGTTGTATAACATTGGAAATTGTTATAATGAAGTCATCGGCACGGCCTGTCGAGATAATGGTGTTTATGATTGCAGACACGTATGCACTCTTGTTCACGTCGTCCGGACGCTCATGTAGCAATTCCTGAATGATATATGAGAATGAATGTGGTAACGATTTTCTCACTTTAGAGCGGGTATATTTTGACGAAACCTCACGACACACCCTTACAAGTCGGTGTATTGTTATTTGATACCATTCGTTGAGGTCTTCTTCCTTTTTCTTTATCAGTTCCAGTCTTTGTTCCGGATAATAAATCAAGGTGCACAAATCTCGTTTGATGTTGTCGCGGATTTCGTTTCCGAACAGTTCGTTTACTTTTCTTCTGATGTTGCCTGATGCGTTTTTCAACACATGCTGAAACGCCTCATATTCTCCGTGAATGTCTGCAAGGAAGTGCTCTGTACCTTTAGGAAGGTTGAGGATTGCCTGGAGATTTATAATCTCCGTACTTGCTTCTGCCACTGTAGGGAATGTGTGTGAGAGCAATTCCAAGTAGCGCATGTCTTTTACAATGTCGTACTGATTCATAGCGTTAGGTTTTTTGTAGTTAATGATTTATTTGGATTAGATATTATATTTTATGCGTAATGAAATCATATTTGTCAGCCCGCTTGTATGCAAGCCAATGTATGAGTTTCTGAAATGTTTGCCATATCTCGAGCGGAACAATTTTCCATGCCGGTATGTCGGCAAAGAACTGCGGCATTCTTCTGCGTGCAATGATTGTCCTCAAAACGATAGAAAGCAGTAAAGATACTGCTGCCGAAATCATAACCGGCAGGTTGTATTCCACTGTTTGATATGCCGCAACCACGATAGGAAGTAGCATACTCGCATGGAAAAACAGCCCATCGATAATTTGTGGCATACGATGAGTTTTCTTTCTTAGCAGATGCCTACGTGTTTCCATGTAGAAAAGACGGTGGTTTCGCCATTCTCTTTTTGTCGGCGTGTCTTCTATAAGCAGCGCATCGGGAGAGTTTGTAATTGCTGTTCCACCTTTCATGGCATATTTGTTGATAATGAAATCATATTCTCCTCTCAAATATTTCAGATTGCCTTCAAACCCTCTATGAGTCATGAAGTCCTCTCGCAGAATCATTATGTTCTTTGTTTCAGAACGGTATGCAATGCCAAATATTGCTTCATGAGCATGCGAAATGTCATCGTGCATACGCTGGAAACGGTAGGATAGGGGGGGGGGTCATCGAATATGGTAGGCCCGATAACAATATTGTGCCCCTCTGTCATACATTCGGCCATTGTCTTTATCCATTGGTCTGACGTTGGTCTGCAGGTAATGTCGGTGAATATCAGCCAAGGGTTGTGTGCAGCCTTAACCCCGAGTGTCATGGCAAGTTTTCTTCTGCTGATATATCTTGAAGAGTCGGGAATGAATGTGGTATATAGTCTTTTGTGCCTTTCAAACCTTTTAAGCACATCTTCTGTATTATCTTCGCTTTTTGCCACAACGACAATTATCTCGAAACCTTCCGGATAGTCTTGTTCCAAGAATATGGGAAGGTTGCGTTCTATTTCTTTTGCATTTTCATGCAGGGTTATTATCACAGACACAGGCTTCTTGTCGCAATCCTTGTCGGGTGCGGTAAATCTCTGTCTTCGCATGTAAACGCTAACTATAGGTGAGGCTATTGCAACTACTGCAAGTGTCAATATTATTATCGTATGTAGCATTATAGTATGTCATTAGGGCAACGGTATGCCCTTTTATTTATAGAATAATGTGTCAGAAAGGCTTTGCAGCGCCTGTTTCTTGTCTGTTTCACGTATCAGGAATGATATGTTATAATTTGAGCCGCCGTATGAAATCATTCTTACCGGTATGTTCTTCATGACTTCGGTTGCCATCGTCTCAAATCCTACATTGTTCCAATCAAGGTCGCCTACGACACATACTATACACATTCCGGTATCAACCGTTACTGTGCCATATTTCTTCAACTCGTCAACAATCTCGTTAAGATGAACGTCGTTATCAATACTCATTGACACACCGACCTCACTTGTTGCCACCATATCAATGGCTGTCTGATAGCCCTCGAATGTCTCAAACACTTTACGCAAGAAACCTGTGGCGAGAAGCATGCGCGAACTCTTTACCTTTATGGCTGTTATATTGTCTTTTACGGCAACTGCTTTAATCTTCCCTTTTACTTTCTCGCTATTGATAATAGTGCCCGGTGCTTCCGGTTGCATTGTGTTTTTAAGACGCACCGGAATACCGGCATGTTTGGCCGGTTGTATGCAAGTAGGGTGAAGAATCTTGGCACCGAAGTAAGCCAACTCGGCAGCCTCTTCGAAATGTAGTTGGCTTATGGCTTCTGTCTTTTCCACAATACGAGGGTCGTTGTTGTGCATACCGTCAATGTCTGTCCATATCTGTATTTCCTCTGCATCAATGGCCGCACCGATAAGCGATGCCGAATAATCGCTACCTCCTCTACGTAGATTATCTATTTCACCGTATGCGTTGCGACAGATGAACCCCTGCGTGACATACACTTGATGTCCCGCTTCCTTGTCCATTATTACATTCAGTTTGTCGTGAATATATGTGGAGTCAGGTTCTTCGTTCTTGTCGGTTCTCATAAAGTCGAGAGCCGACAGGAGCACAACATCGAATCCATTCTCCTTCATGTAGTTTACAACCATGTTCGTGCTTATTATCTCGCCTTGTGCCACGATGTTTTTTTCTTCGAAACTTGTGAATAGTTCCGTGGTGAAAGAGCGTAGATAATCGAACTCCTCGCGAAGAAAGTCGCGCGTGGTGTTGCGATACTCTTCTGTGGAGTAAAGGTTATCGACGTGTTGCATGTATGCCTTTTCAAGGCTGTCGATAACCTCGTTGGCTTTCTCCGGATTCTTTTTGTAGAGATAATTAGAAATCTCAACAAGCGAATTGGTAGTCCCCGACATGGCAGAGAGCACAACGAAAACCTGCTCCCCACTGTTTGTCAACAATGATGCGACGCTTTTCATGCGTTCCGGCGTGCCAACGGAGGTTCCGCCGAATTTCATTACTTTCATCTTTGAGATATTTTTCAACTTTACGCCCTTTCCTTATCTTCGGTAAGGTCAATGCTGTTGTAGGTGTTTGTTATATCGCTTATTGATGTTTCCGAACATCTATATACTATTCCCGGATACTTGTTAAGCATCGGTATGTTATGGGTTGACATTACTATCGCCGTACCGGTGAGACTTATCTGCCGCAACAGTGAAACGATATTGCTTGCCGTTTCCGGGTCGAGATTGCCTGTAGGCTCGTCTGCCACGATGATTTTCGGTTTGTTGAGCAACGCCCTTGCAATGGCTATTCGCTGCTGTTCGCCCCCGGAAAGTTCGTGGGGCATCTTGTTCACCTTGTCAGACAGTCCTACGGCCTCAAGCACTTCGTCTATACGCTGATTGCGTTCAGATTTCTTCCACCCTGTTGCTTTGAGAACGAAATCAAGGTTTTTGCCTACCGTGCGGTCGTGCAACAGTTGGAAATCTTGGAATATAATACCCATTTCCCTGCGCATTTCCGGCACTTCCCTGCGTTTTATCTTCATCAGGTCTCTGCCAAGTACTTCTGCCTTTTCGGCACTTTCGATGTCAAGTTCGCAATATAGTGTTTTAAGGAGAGAACTCTTTCCTGCCCCCACCTTACCTATAATATATACGAACTCGCCCTCATCAACATTGAAATCAATGTCTTTGAGTACGCATAAATCATCTTGGTAAATACTTACCCTATTATAATCTATAAGCATATTTATATACTTTTAAATCATCATTTACAATCAATCATTATTCAAAATAGGCTGTTTTGCTTCGCAATTTCGGCGATTTTGCTCATCAATTTCGCCTTTTTTGCCAACCAATTTCGCCCAATTTATTCAGTTGTCCTGCTTGTTTTGCTTTCCGTATCCTTTCTTATGGTCTTTCCTACTACTTCTTTTCTGACTGTTATCAGTGGGCTTTCCTCTTCTCGAATTTCTTTTTTGGGATTTTCCGCCATGCCTTCCTTTCTTTACCATCGGAACATACTCAGGTCCTTCGCCGATGCCTTCGGGCAGTGGATTTTTTGTTACCTCGTAGCCGAGAAATCTTTCTATCTCCATGAAATCCACTATTTCCCAACCTCTTACGAGTGTTATTGCCACTCCGTCTCGGTCGGCACGCGCGGTTCGTCCTATTCTGTGCACATAATCTTCCGCATCGTGAGGAACGTCAAAGTTGATAACCGTGGCAATGTCGTCAATATCAATACCACGAGCAACAATGTCTGTGGCAACGAGAACGTCTGTCTGATTAGACTTGAAGCGATACATCACGTCGTCACGCTGCTGTTGTGAGAGATCCGAGTGCATCTCATCGCAGTTTATTCCGATACGTTTCATGTCGCGTGCGATGTCCTTTACTTTCTGTTTTGAACTTGAGAAGATAATCACACGGTTAAGTCGCTTGCCCTTGAACAGGTGCTTCAGTATGTCGAGTTTCTGTGTCTCGTGACATACGTATGCAGACTGTTGAATTTTGTCGGCAGGCTTGCTTACTGCGAGTTTCACTGTTATCGGATTCTTCAGCAGGGTTCTTGCCAGTTCTTCTATCTTTGGCGGCATTGTTGCCGAGAACATTATTGTCTGACAAGTTTCGGGAAGTAGTTTTGCAATGGCCATGATGTCATCGCTGAAACCCATGTCGAGCATGCGATCGGCTTCGTCGAGGACGAAGAAAGAGACGCGCCCAAGGTAAATATTTCCCATTGTTATGTGGCTTTTCAGTCTGCCGGGAGTGGCGATGATAACATCGGCTCCCATTTTCATTCCCTTAGCCTCTTGGTCGTACCTATTGCCATCGTTTCCGCCATATACCGCAACACTGCTTACTTCGGACATGTAGTATGCAAAGCCCTGCATTGCTTGGTCTATCTGTTGTGCCAACTCACGTGTGGGGCTCATTACGATACAGTTTATAGCATCGTTCGGAAAGCCGCCGTCGTCAAGCATGCTCAATATCGGGAGTAGGTAGGCTGCAGTCTTTCCTGTGCCTGTTTGTGCCACTCCGAGAACATCGTGCCCATCGAGAATTTCAGGAATACACTTTTCCTGTACCGGTGTGCAGGTGTAGAAGTGCATGTCTTCGAGTGCGTCGAGGGTATTATCGTTGAGGTCTAAATCGTAAAATTCCATATTAGTGTCTCCTTTTTTTAATTGTATTTTGTCTGTTTTGCCCCCATTATCATCAGTTCGGGGCTTTTCGATAGCAGAACCACGCGATTATACCAAACACGATATTCGGAATCCATGCTGCAAGTATTGCCGGCGTATCTGATTGTATTGCAAATGTTGCCGACACCGTTTGTAACATGATATAGGCGAAACTCAACGCCAATCCTATGCCGAGATACATTCCCATTCCTCCTTTACGCTTTCGAGATGACAGCGAAAGGCCTATCGTGGTGAGGATGAATGAGGCAAATGATGATGCGATACGTTTGTGATATTCCACTTCATACTGCACCACATTGCTTGAACCTCGGTCTATTTGCTTGCTTATGTAATCCCTCAACTGCGGACTCGTGAATGTTTCTTGTTGCCCTTTTGAGAACACAAGGTCGGTTGGTTCCATCATCACGAGTGTGTCAAGAATATCTCCATTGGTGATTTTCTCACGCATTCCTCTCATGTCTCGTATTCGCCAGTTTATGACCTGCCAGTGGAATTTGGAGTCGGAGATAGTATCATACTGTATTTCGGTGGCTGTCATGTGACTTACCACTTTCTTATTCTCGAACTTGTCGAGACAGAAACCGTATCCTTTCTTACGGTTGTTGTCGTAGAACTGTATATAGGCAATTACTCCTTTGCCCACCTGCATCTGAACATTCTCGGCTGCGGTATTCTTTTTTTTGTTCTTATATAGTGTCTCGAAGTTTTGTCTTATTACTGTTCCCTTGGGTATAACGTAAGAACCGAGATAGAAAGTGAGAGCCGAAATGAGTGCCGCAGAAATCATGTATGGCCGCATAAGTCGCCTCATGCTTACTCCGGCGGCGAGCATTGAGATTATCTCACTGTTGCCTGCGAGTTTTGAAGTGAAGAAGATTACGGCAATAAAAACAAAGAGTGGAGAGAAAAGATTGGCAAAGTATGGCACGAAATTCACGTAATAGTCGAATACTATTGCTTTCAATGGAGCGTGATATTGCGTGAACTTTGCAAGGTTTTCGTTGATGTCGAAAACAATGGATATGGAAATTATCAGTGCAATGGCATAGAAATAGGTTCCTATGAACTTCTTAATGATGTACCAATCAAGTATTTTCACATAACGCTTAGGATTGATGTATTTAAGCCAACCCATATATTTGGCTGCCCGCTTCATCACTTTAGAAACGGGTGCCAATGCCCTTTTTACCGTCTTTATGGCTTTTAGGGATTTTCTTCTGCGTCTTATCTTGTCGTATTCCAATTCCTTTGTTTTCTATGGAGGTGAGATGCGACTACCTCTAAACTCTTTTTCCAAGTTGCTCTACGATACTTTTCATCCACGGCGTGAAGTCGCCGGCAATGATATGTTTTCGTGCATCTCCTACGAGCCTCAGATAGAAAGCGAGGTTGTGTATGCTCGCTATTTGCATCGCAAGTAATTCCTGAGCCTTGAACAGGTGGTGGAGATATGCCTTGGTGTGTATTCGATCAATCTCACAACCGTCCGGATCGATGGGAGAGAAGTCGTTTTCCCACTTCTTGTTCCTCATGTTCATTGTGCCTTGATAGGTGAAGAGCATGGCGTTTCTGCCGTTTCTCGTAGGCATAACACAGTCGAACATATCCACTCCTCTGGCAATTCCTTCAAGCAGGTTCTGTGGAGTTCCTACTCCCATGAGGTATCTGGGTTTGTCTTTCGGCAATATTTCGTTAACAACTTCAATCATTTCATACATCACATCGGTTGGTTCGCCTACCGCCAACCCTCCTATTGCATTTCCATCGGCACCTTTATCGGCAACGAATTTTGCCGCCTCGCGCCTCAAATCTTTATAGGTGCAACCCTGTACTATGGGGAAAAGGCTTTGCTTATATCCGTATCGTGGCTCTGTCTCGTTGAATCTCTTGAAGCAACGGTCAAGCCATCTCTGCGTCATTGCCAGACTTTTGCGTGCATATTCGTAATCGCTCTTGCCCGGAGGACATTCGTCGAGTGCCATCATTATGTCGGCACCGATTGTTCGTTCGGTGTCCATTACGTTCTCCGGAGTGAAGAAATGTCGCGAACCATCAATGTGAGAAGTGAACATACAACCCTCTTCAGTAAGTTTCCTTATACCGGAAAGAGAGAACACTTGAAAGCCGCCACTGTCTGTCAGCATCGGCCTGTCCCACGAAATGAACTTATGCAGGCCTCCTGCCTTGTAGAGAGTGTCAAGCCCCGGACGCAGATAAAGATGATAGGTGTTGCCCAAGATTATTTGTGCTCCTACCTGTCGGCGCAGTTCTTCGAAATGAACTCCCTTCACACTTCCTACCGTACCCACCGGCATGAATATCGGGGTTTCTATCTGTCCGTGAGCGGTTGTTATGAGGCCGGCACGAGCGTCACTTGCGTTATCTGTATGTTGAAGTTGGAATGTCATTTGTTGCTCTCGTCAATTTCAAAACTTACAGGGCGCGCAACGACTTCATCGGTGAGCGCAAAATCCCATACGTCACCAACGTTTTCAACGTAGTGGAAACTTATTCCCTTTAGATATTGCTCTGAAATCTCATCAATGTCTTTCTTGTTGTCCTTGCAGAGCAGAATATCGGATATTCCGGCGCGTTTGGCAGCAAGTATTTTTTCCTTTATTCCGCCAACAGGTAGCACTTTGCCACGCAGTGTTATCTCGCCGGTCATTGCCGTGTCCTTTCTCACTTTGCGCTGTGTCAGAGCCGATGCAATGCTTGTTGCAATCGTGATGCCGGCACTTGGACCGTCTTTTGGAGTTGCTCCTTCAGGCACGTGGATGTGAATGTTCCAGTTGTCGAATATGCGATAGTCTATTTTCAAGTCATCGGCATGAGCCTTGACATACTCTAATGCGAGCACAGCACTCTCTTTCATGACATCTCCGAGATTTCCGGTAAGTGTCAGTTTCGAGCCTTTTCCTCTGCTGAGGCTTGTCTCAATGAAAAGAATTTCGCCTCCTACGCTTGTCCAAGCCAAGCCTGTAACCACTCCGGCATAGTCGTTACCTTGGTATATGTCGCGATAGAAAGGTGGTTTGCCGAGCAATCCCTCAATCTCTCCCGCGCTGACTTTAAGGAATGGTAGTTCTCCTTCGCGCGCCTTTATCAGTGCCATCTTGCGCAGTGCTTTGTTTATCTGCTTTTCTAATTGGCGCACACCGCTCTCACGAGTATATTGTTCGATGATTTTCTCTATTCCCATCTTGTTGAAAGAGAGTTTCTTTTCATTGTCAAGACCGGTGTTCTCTTTCTCCTTAGGTATAAGGTGGCGTTTTGCAATTTCTATCTTCTCTTCTGTCGTGTAACCGCTGACTTGTATTATCTCCATACGGTCGAGTAGTGGACGCGGTATGGTGTTGAGGTCGTTTGCGGTTGCTATGAAAAGAACTTTTGAAAGGTCGTAATCCACATCAAGGTAATTGTCGTGGAACGCATTGTTCTGTTCAGGGTCGAGAACTTCGAGCATTGCCGACGATGGGTCGCCGTTTATGGTGTTCTGGGTTATTTTATCAATCTCATCGAGAATGAAAACAGGGTTTGAAGAGCCTGCTTTCTGTATGCTTTTGATGATTCTTCCCGGCATGGCACCGATGTATGTGCGTCTGTGTCCGCGTATTTCAGACTCGTCATGGAGTCCTCCGAGACTCATTCTGACATACTTTCGCTTCATTGCTTTGGCTACGCTCTTCCCGAGAGAGGTCTTTCCAACCCCCGGAGGGCCGTACAAACAGAGTATAGGTGACTTCAAATCGCCCCTGAGACTGAGCACTGCCATGTATTCCAATATGCGCTCCTTTACTTTTTCCAGTCCGTAATGGTCGCGGTCGAGTATCTTTTGGGCACGGTTAAGGTCGAGGTCGTCTTGCGAATAACTTCCCCACGGCAGTCCTACCATAGTCTGAAGATAGTTCATCTGCATCGAGTATTCCGGACTTTGCTGGTTCAGAATATCCAGTTTGTCGAGTTCTTTATAGAAAACTTTCTCTACATCTTCTCCCCAATTCTTCTTCAGTGCTTCCTCCAACAATTCTTTTCTCTCCGGAGAACCTTCGTTGTTGCCGAGTTCTTCACGGATGTTCTTTATCTGTTGTTGTAGGAAATACTCCCTTTGCTGCTCGTCAATGTCCTCGCGAGTCTTGAGTCTGATGTTTTGTTTTATCTGCTCCAACTGTGTCGCACGAGAAAGGATTTTCAGCAATGCAAAAACTCTCTCCTTGGTGCTGCTCTTCTCAAGCAGCATCATTTTCTCGTGTAATTCAAGCGGAAGACTCGAACATAGGAAGTTTGCGGCAATTATATCGTTACTGATATTATTAACAGCAAACTGAGCTTCGTCCGGAATATCCTCGTTCTTCTTGATGTATTCGATAGAAGCACGCTTCATATCTTCGATTGCAGCACCGTATTCTTTGTCCTTGATAGAGGTGATAGCTTCCGGAGCACCTTCTATTTCGCCAACGAGATATGGTGACTGTTTCACGATTTTTTTAAGCATAACCCTGCCAAGGCTTTGTACTATGACGGTTATACGATCCTCCTGTCCGGGAATATCAAGTACTCGGATTATCTTTGCAGCGACACCGTATGTGAAAAGATCTTTCTCTGTTGGGTCGTCTATATTCGGGTCGCGCTGGCATATCACTGCCAACAATGCGTCAGGATTCTTCTTTAATTTCTCTACGAGCAGTCTGCTTTTCTGTCTTCCTATCAGTACAGGAGTGACGACACCTGGGAAAAGTACAAGGTTTCGGGTGGCAAGAATAGGCATATTGCCTTCTACCGGTGCCTCGAAAAGATGTCTTACATCACCTTCGTAATCTGCAATCATAGAGAACTGGTTATTTTGTCTTTCGCTCATTTCCTAAATAAATAAGTATAAATCGGCTGCAAAGTTACTAAATTAATTCCTAATTCTATTAGTATAATTATAAAATATTCGTACCTTTGCGGTCGTGAGTAACGATTTTTCACTTAAACAATTCAATATAAGACAGGAACGTGCTGCGATGAAGGTCGGTACGGACGGACTTTTGTTGGGCGCATGGGCAGACGGTGGAGGGCTTATTCTTGACATCGGAACAGGAACAGGTCTCATCGCACTTATGATGGCTCAACGCTTTTCCGGTGCTATTGTGGATGCAATAGATATAGACCCTGATGCCGCTTTACAGGCAAAAGAGAATGTCGAAGACTCGCCATTTGCCGATAGAGTCACGGTAATGTGTACTTCTTTGCAGGAGTTTGATATTGCAAAACGATATGATGCAATAGTATGTAACCCTCCATATTTCACGCAATCATTGCTACCACCAGACTCAAAGCGCACTTTGGCTCGCCATGCCGTTGCGCTTCCTTTTGATGAATTGTTCAGACATTCAAGGCGATTTTTGGCGAATGGAGGTGTTTTTTCTATAATCGTGCCGTTTGATTTGGAGTCGAAGATAATGGTTTCGGCTGCCGTAAATGGTTTCTTTCTTGTCCGTAGATGCACCGTAAGCACAACTCCGAGCAAATCTCCACGCAGATTGCTTATGGCATTCGCGCTCGCTCCGCAACCTGTCAATGATGAGAGAGGGACGATACACGCATCTAATTCCGAATATTCGGAATGGTATAAGAAACTTACTTGCGATTTCTTGTTAAAGTTTTGAACAATAGCTTGTTATAATGTTTAGTTAATTTAAAAGACGAATAGTGTAAGATTGGATAATTAATTCTGCTATTGAAAATAAAGTATTGTTTCTTTGGCAAATTGTTTATGTTTCATTAGGCATTATCACTATAAATTATTACTTTTGCGGTCGGAATAAAAGCATTGTCATGTATTAACTGTAATATACAAAATGAAGGTTGGTTTTGATAACGAAAAATACCTCCGTATTCAGTCGGAGCATATCAAAGAACGAATAGCACAATTTGGTGATAAACTTTATCTTGAGTTTGGTGGCAAACTATATGATGACCACCATGCAAGTCGTGTGCTGCCCGGTTTTCAGCCGGATAGCAAATTGCGCATGCTGATGCAACTCAAAGATGATGTCGAAATCGTAATTGTGATAAGTGCCGAGGACATTGAACACAACAAGGTTCGTGGCGATTTGGACATCACATACGACAAAGACGTATTGAGACTGAAAGAGGTATTCTCCGAAAGAGGTCTCTATGTAAGCAGTGTTGTGATAACACAATTCAACGGACAGTCAAGTGCCGTATTGTTCCGAGAGCGTTTAGAGCGCATCGGTGAGGTCAAAGTGTATTATCACTACCTGATAGAGGGGTATCCAACCAATGTGGAATTGATTGACTCTGATGCCGGATTCGGAAAGAACGACTATGTAGAAACAACGCGTCCACTTGTTGTTGTTACGGCTCCCGGCCCCGGAAGTGGGAAAATGGCGGTGTGTCTGAGTCAACTTTATAATGACAACCGCAGGGGACTAAAGGCCGGTTATGCCAAGTTCGAGACGTTCCCTATTTGGAATATTCCTTTGAAACACCCTGTAAATTTGGCATACGAGGCGGCAACAGCCGACCTTAACGATGTCAATATGATTGACCACTTTCATCTTGAAGCATACGGAAAGACCGCAGTTAACTATAACCGCGATATAGAAATATTCCCGGTGCTCAATGCAATATTTGAGGGGATATATGGTGAAAGTCCTTATAAGTCGCCCACCGACATGGGAGTGAACATGACAGGTTTTTGTATCAGTGACGACGAGGTGTGCTGTGAGGCTTCAAAACAGGAAATAATACGTCGTTATTATACGGCACTGTGTAATATGACGGATGGGAAAAGTGACGATCACGAGGTCAATAAACTTGTGCTGTTGATGAAACAGATGAAACTTACGACAGCCAACAGACCGTGTACTGTTGCCGCATACGAGCGCAAACTGCGTTCCGGTACGCCTTCGGCAGCCATAGAACTTGCCGATGGTACACTGATAACAGCCGATACGAGTCCGCTGTTGGGGCCAAGTGCAGCCTTGTTACTCAGCGCAACGAAACATTTGGCAGGTATAGACCACGAGGTCAAGTTGATACCTCAAGAGATGATAGTTCCTATTCAGATGATGAAAACATCCATGCTTCATGGCAATAATCCGCGACTTCATACCGATGAGGTACTTGTGGCACTTGCTGTTTTAAGTCAGAAAGATGAGAATTGTCGACGTGCACTTGACACTCTGCCAAAACTTGACGGATGTCAGGTGCATGCAACGGTAATGCTCAGTGAGGTTGACCGTAAGATTTTCAAGAAACTTGGTTGTGGCCTGACATTCGATCCTGTGAAGAAATAATTTATGATAGAAAAAGAAGAATTATCGGGAAAACGCATAGCCGTACTGCTCTCCGGTGGAGTAGATAGTTCGGTGGTAGTTCATGAGTTTGCCTCAATGGGGCTGTCGCCGGATTGTTTTTACATAAAGATAGGGCCGGAAGAAACTGAAGAGTGGGATTGCTCTTCAGAAGAAGACCTTGAAATGGCCACTGCTGTTGCTGCCAGATATGGCTGTAAACTACAGGTTGTGGACTGTCATAAGGAATATTGGGATAAGGTTACGCGTTATACGATTGATAAAGTGCGTTCCGGATTTACGCCAAATCCTGACGTGATGTGCAACCGACTGATAAAGTTTGGAGCGTTTGATGAGAAAATGGGGCATGAATATGACCTGATAGCGACAGGTCATTATGCCGGAACCGAATGGATTGATGGTCGCAAATGGCTTGTTACAAGCCCTGACCCGGTGAAAGATCAAACCGATTTCCTCGCACAAATATTCGATTGGCAGTTGAAGAAAGCAATATTCCCGATAGGTCATTACATGAAAGACGAGGTGCGTGAGATTGCCGAACGCGAACATCTTGTCAATGCGAAGCGTAAGGACTCGCAGGGTATATGTTTCCTCGGAAAGATAAACTATAACGATTACATAAAACGTTATCTCGGAGAAAATCCCGGTGATGTTGTTGATATGGCTACCGGCAAGATTCTTGGCAAGCATCGCGGCCTTTGGTTTCATACCATCGGACAACGTCATGGCTTAGGCTTTGGTGGTGGCCCTTGGAATGTTGTTCGTAAGGACATAGAGAACAACGTGTTATATGTGGCTAACGGATATGAGCCTCGTCAGGCATGGAGAAAGGAGTTTGAAGTGAAAGATTTCCATTTCCTTACCGAAAAAGAATTGCCTGAAAGTGTGACGTTTAAGATTCGCCACACTCCCGAATTTCATAAAGCCACGTTACAGTCTCTCGGCAAAGGCTCGTATAAAGTTTGTGCCGAAGACCTTATTCAAGGCGTGGCACCGGGGCAGTTTTGTGTGATATATGATTCAGATCACCATAAATGTTATGGTTCCGGAGAACTGGTATAGTTCATTTTTGTTAAGCAGGTGTTCACAATACACAAATTGATTGTGAACACCTACTTGTTTATATTGCTTCATAAACCTCTTTAAGGTTTTTGAAAATTATGTCTGCTCCCGCCTCGATAAGTGCGGAGTCGGGTAGTGGTCCTGTATTAACGGCAATGGTGAATGCACCGGCGGCCACTCCGGCCATTACGCCTAAAGGCGCATTTTCTATCACTATTGTTTCGCTTGGACAGACATTACATTTCTTCATGCCAGCCAAATATGGGTCGGGTAGGGGCTTTCCGTTTTTCACATCATAGGCTGTGACAAGTTTATCCTCCGTTACTCTTGGGAACTCTTTTAGTAATCGGTTTATCAATGGTCGCTGTCCGCTACCGGTGACTATACCTATTTTGATTCCCATGCAGTGCAATTTTTCCTGCAATTCTATGGCGTATGGCATAATCCTTGGTTTGGGAAGCAGTCCGAATCGGTGTGTTTTATCATCGTACATCTTCTGTGCTTCTGCCTCGTCAATGTCGCGTCCTTGTTGCTCTTTCACCATTTTTCGTATGGTATCCACACCGCGCGCGCCTTCTGTCAGGTAAACATCGTTTGCAGTCATTGTTATCCCGAACGAAGTCATGGATTGTACCCATGCAATGGCGTGATTGGGCATGCTGTCAACGAGTACGCCATCCATGTCGAAAAGTACGCACTTTGCATGCCCTAAAGCCGATTTCAAACTTTCATTTGCCGTAGGCTCTTTATTATCTTCTGCCATCATAATTTTATATTATAACGTATTGCTCTTCCCAAGTATTATTAAATACCATCTCTAAATTAAGCAAATATGCTCAACGTTACCCATTCAACGTTCATCCCTCAACGCCTACTCGCTTTTTTATCGCTTCAGACTCAGCCTCGTATCCGGGTTTGTCGAGCAGTGCAAACATATTTTTCTTATATGCTTCAACGCCGGGTTGGTTGAAAGGATTTACTCCAAGAACGTTGCCACTGATACCGCAGGCAATTTCAAAGAAATAGATTAATTGTCCGAGATATTTCTCATCGAGTCTTGGAATTGATATGCATATATTTGGTACTCCACCATCTACGTGGGCTAAACGTGTGCCAAGTTCTGCCATTTTGTTCACTTCGTCAACGCGTTTGCCTGCAAGGAAGTTCAGCCCGTCAAGATTTTCCTCGTCGCTTGGGAAAAGCAACTTCTTATTAGGTTCTTCAACGCTTATCACTGTTTCAAAGATACTGCGCTCTCCCTCTTGAACCCATTGTCCCATAGAGTGCAAGTCTGTGGTGAAATCGCATGATGCAGGGAATATTCCTTTACCCTCTTTACCCTCGCTCTCACCATAAAGTTGCTTCCACCATTCGCTCATGAAATGAAGTTTTGGTTGGAAGTTTACCATTATTTCTATTTTCTTGCCACTCTCGTATAGTCCATTGCGTACCGCAGCATATTGTGCGGCAGGATTTTCGGCAAATGGAACATCCTTGCCACAGGCTGCCTCCATTTCCTGTGCGCCCCTTACGAGTGCTTTGATGTCAAAGCCGGCACATGCCACGGGGAGCAGTCCTACCGGCGTAAGCACTGAGAAACGTCCCCCCACATTATCGGGGATAATAAAACTCTTATACCCTTCTTTGTCGGCGCAAATTCTTGCTGCACCTTTTTTCTCATCAGTAATGGCGACTATTACTTTTCTTGCCATTTCCTTACTCATCTGATTTTCGCATTGCTTTTTCAGCAAACGGAATGCGAGTGCGGTTTCGGTAGTCGTGCCACTCTTCGATATATTTATCACTCCGAATCGTTTCCCTTTAAGGTATTCGGTGAGTTCGTAGAGATAATCCTCGCTGATATTGTTTCCTGCAAAGAGTATTGTGGGGTTGTTCTTATCATTCATGAGCCACTCAAAACTGTTGCCAAGTGCTTCGATTACAGCCTTCGCGCCCAAATAACTGCCACCTATTCCCGCAACAACAACTGCTTCACAGTTCTCGCGTAGCACTTTAGCCGTATTCTCTATCTCGCTGATAAACTCATCTGTTATGCTCGAAGGAAGATGTAGCCAGCCTAAAAAGTCGTTACCCGGACATGTCCCATTTTCCAAAGCCTCTTGAGCGGCTTTTACTTTTGGCTCGAAAGCCTCAACTGTACCCGGTTGAAGGAAACATGCTGCATTGATGATGTCAAGTTTAATGTTGCTCATATTGTTCTTTTTATTTTGTTAAAGTATTTTCGTTCATGCAAAATTAGTATTTTTCTTTGATATATGCAAAAACGTATTGTGATTTTGGACATATATAAATGAATATCAGTCGAATAAATGATTTAAATCAAAAAGTTTTTCTGAAAACAATGATCTACTTTGCTATTCATGCCTTATTGTAAACCAAATTCGCCTATTTTGGTCTGCAATTTCGCCCAATTTGCTGACCAATTTCGCCTAATTTACTAAATCAAACAATATGTGCGGATAGCAAATAGGGAGATTATTATTTACCAGATTCAGCCTTTCTTTTATTAAAAGAGGTTTTTATGTATCGTAAAAACATAGATGTTCGGGATAAAGAAAGAAAAATGATGAATCTTTGAAAAAAATATATGAAATATTTGCAGGGATAAAAATAATACGTTAACTTTGCACCCGCAATTGAGAAATCAGTTGTTTCGGCAACAAAGCGGCCCGAGGAAGGATGGGTGAGTGGCTGAAACCAACAGTTTGCTAAACTGTCGTACGGGTAACCGTACCGGGGGTTCGAATCCCCCTCCTTCCGCAGGGGATTTGACCGACAAAGAAAGATGGTGGATTCATCTAACGGTTAGGATACAAGATTCTCAATCTTGGCATAGGGGTTCGATTCCCCTATCCACTACAAAAGACAAGAAATCGGGATAGGAAACTGTCCCGATTTTTGCGTTAAATAATCCCTGTGTGCGTAATGTTAATGAAAAATTTGGAGATTATATATTTTTTTTGTACCTTTGAAATCAAATTAAATACTTTTTATGAAAATATTTAAATACCAAATAGTTATATTTGTTTTGTTGTTTCTGACATGTTTTGTTGACAATGTGTCTGGGCAGTCAAAAAGAGAATTTCGCGGTGCGTGGATACAATGTGTTAATGGACAATTTTTGGGGATGTCCACACAGGCAATGCAATCCACACTTACGTATCAACTTGATGAATTGCAAAAGGATGGGGTGAATGCAATAATCTTCCAAGTACGTCCGGAGTGTGATGCCCTGTATGCAAGTTCGATGGAGCCGTGGAGCCGCTTTCTGACTGGAACTCAAGGTGTCGCTCCAAAGCCATATTGGGATCCGCTGCAATGGATGGTTGACCAATGTCATAAACGTGGAATGGAGTTGCATGCGTGGATTAACCCGTATCGTGCAAAAACCAAAGGAACGAACGAACTCTCAAGGAATCATGTGGCAATACGCCATCCTGAGTGGGTGTTCGCGTATGATGGCCAGTTGATTTTGAATCCCGGTATTCCGGAATGTCGAGAGTATATCTGCAAGGTAGCAGATGATATTGTGAGGCGTTACGATATTGATGGGCTTCACATTGATGATTACTTTTATCCCTATCCTGTTGCAGGTCAGAAAATTGATGATAGCAGACAATATCAAGCGAATAACAATGGTATTAAGAATATAGGCGATTGGCGACGTTATAATGTTAATTTGTTCATACAACAACTGCATAACTCCATAAGTTCTGTAAAACCGTGGGTTAAGTTCGGCGTTTCGCCTTTCGGAATCTATCGTAACAAGAAAAACTCTCCTATAGGTAGTGAGACCAATGGGCTTCAGAACTATGATGACCTTTATGCCGATGTCCTTATGTGGGTTAACAATGGCTGGGTTGATTATGTAGTGCCACAATTATACTGGGAGATTGGGCACAAGGCAGCAGACTATGAAACGCTTATAAAGTGGTGGAATGTTCATACGTCAAAACGCCCTTTATATATAGGTGAAGATATTGAACGCACGGTGAAAAAGGCAGACCTTAATAACCCGAAAATCAATCAGATGCCTGCGAAGTTCAAGTTGCATAGTGAGATGCGGAATGTAAAAGGTACAGTGTTATGGTATGCCAAAGCAGCCGTGGATAATATCGGAAATTACGGAAAGACGCTACGTAATGTTTATTGGCGTTACCCTGCACTTCAACCCACAATGCCTTTCATTGATGGAGATGCTCCTAAGAAGGTTAGAAAGATGAAAGTGATAAATATGCCAGAAGGTAAAGTCTTGTTCTGGACAGCTCCTAAAGGAAAAGGTTGGGAAGACGAGGCTGTGAAATATGTAGTCTATCGCTTTGCAAGTGGAGAAAGGATTGATATTGACAATCCTGCCAAGATAGTTGCTATCACTACAAATACATTTTATGACATAAAGGAACTGGAGAAGACAACATACGTTGTAACTGCTCTTGACCGTATGGGTAATGAAAGTAAAGGAAAAAAGAAAAAGATATGAACACAAACGAACAAACTACTCAAAAGATTGAACGATTTCTGGGAAAGATAGTTCAGAAGTTTCCTGTCGATTCCGAATTGGCTTTGATGACCGATTTACACATAAAGGTTGTTCAGGACAGCGGAGAACTGCTTGCTTTTGATGAAGATGGGAATGAGATTACTCGTTGTGTTGTCAACCAATGGATAGATAATAAGGACGCAGGCTTCTATTCTGAAGTAGTAAAGGTTTTGCGTGAAATAATCATTAATAATAAAGATAAGGTTGAGAATCTCGGTATCGTCAAACCTTATAACTTTGTTTTGGAAAATGATGAGAATGAACACGTTGCAGAACTCTATGTGGTAGATGACGACACGATTATAATCGGGGGAGACTTGATGGAAGGACTTGATAAGGAACTTGACGATTTTCTTAATCAACTGCTTGCCGAAAAGTAATCAATAACAACCGTTTGCTTATATTTTCTTTCAGAAAAGGCAATAAAATATCATTTTTATTTGCATTTTTAAAATATAATATTATCTTTGCATTTGTAATTTGGAGATTGCAATTTGGCTGTCTGATTATGGGAAATAGGATTAAGCATAGCGGTATAATAGATAAGATTGACGATGACTGCATAAAGGTACGCATAGTCCAGATGTCTGCCTGTTCTTCTTGTAATGCAGCGTATCTTTGTCAAGCATCAGAGAAGAAAGAGAAAATCGTTGACGTTTATGATTTCTCTTCCCGTACGGATTACAAAGTCGGCGATACCGTTACTGTGATAGCGTCTTCACAAATCGGGATGAATGCCGTATTGGTTGCTTTCGGTGTACCTTTCCTAATTCTCGTAAGTGTGGTATTTATCGTTAGCAGAATCACAGATGAAGAGCCGTTTATGGCACTCGCAGGTATATGCGCATTAATACCTTATTATATATTAATGTATATATTAAGACATAGGTTTCGAGAGAAATTCTCATTCAAAATAGAAAAAACTGATAATAATACACGTTAATTTTTTATACTAAAACATATACAAAGAAATTATGAACTTTATTCTAACTGCAGTAATTGTACTTGGGACAATAGCATTAGTGTCGGCTGTGATACTATACGTATGCTCCAAGAAATTTGCTGTTAAAGAGGATCCACGATTAGGCTTGGTGACAAGTGCGCTTCCCGGTGCAAATTGTGGTGGCTGCGGTTTTCCCGGTTGTTCGGGACTTGCCGGGGCTTTGGTCAAGGCGGCAGATTCCGGTTCGATAGATGGACTGAACTGTCCGGTAGGAGGAGCAGAGGTAATGAGTAAGGTTGCCGACCTTCTTGGTATTGCAATTGCCAATTCGGAGGTACAGATTGCAGTGGTAAGATGTAATGGTACTTGTGAACTACGTCCGCGAATTACATCTTACGATGGTTTGCGCAGTTGTGCATCCATGCATTCTGCTTGTGCCGGAGAGACTGGTTGCGGCTATGGCTGTTTGGGCTGTGGAGATTGTGTCGATGCATGTAATTTCAATGCTATTCACATTAACGAAGAGACTGGATTGCCAGAGGTTGATGAGGATAAGTGTACCGGATGCGGTGCATGTGTCAAGGCTTGTCCGCGCGTAATCATCGAACTTAGGAAGAAAGGGCCAAAGGGACGGCGCGTATATGTGCGTTGTGTCAACAAGGACAAAGGTGCTGTTGCAATGAAAGCATGTAAAGCAGCATGTATAGGTTGCAGTAAATGTTTCAAGGAATGTGCTTTCGGTGCTATAACAATAGAAAACAATCTTAGTTATATAGACCCGAATAAGTGTCGTCTATGCAGAAAATGTGTTGCCGTATGTCCTACCAATGCCATAGTATCAAGCAACTTCCCTGCACCAAAAGTTAATGAAAACGCAGCCGCAACGGAACTACAATCATCTGCTAACAAATTAGGAAAGGAGGTAAAGGAATGAAACTAAGAACGTTCAGAATTGGCGGTGTGCATCCGCAAGAAAACAAACTTACTGCTGATATTCCGACAAAGGTAGCAGAGTTGCCGAAACAGGCTATATTCCCATTGCAGCAACATATAGGTGCTCCGGCAAAGGCTGTGGTCAAGAAAGGAGATAAGGTTAAGGTCGGAACTCTTATTGCAGAGGCCGGTGGTTTTGTTTCAGCCCCTATTTTCTCATCTGTATCAGGTACTGTATTCAAAATTGAGGATGCAATAGATGCCACAGGTTATCGTAAGCCTTCTATTATTATTAATGTTGAAGGTGACGAATGGGAAGACTCTATTGACCGCTCCGACAAACTTGAAACGTTGGAGATGCATGCCGAATTGACATCCGAAGAGATCGTGAACCGTGTAAAAATGGCAGGTGTCACAGGTATGGGAGGGGCAGGTTTCCCAACGTTTATAAAACTTACGCCCCCGCCAAATGCAAAGGCAGAGTGTGTTATAATCAATGGCGTGGAATGTGAACCGTACATAACTTCGGACAATCGACTGATGTTGGAACATGCAGACGAGATAATCGTAGGACTCCAACTGTTGATGAAGGCGGTGAATGTGGAGAAAGGATATATCGGTATTGAAGATAATAAGCCTAAAGCAATAAAACTTATTGCGGAAAAAACAGCAAACATTAAGGGTGTTGAAGTTGTGCCACTTGCACAGAAATATCCCCAAGGCGGAGAGAAACAACTCGTTGATGCCGTTATTCGAAGACAAGTGCCGCCCCCCCCCGCCATTCCGGTGAATGTTGGTGCTGTGGTTCAGAACGTTGGTACAGCATTCGCTGTTTATCAGGCTGTGATGAAAAATAAGCCCTTGTTTGAGCGTTATACCACTGTTACCGGCAAGAAATTGAAGACTCCCGGAAACTTCCTCGTTCGCATGGGAACACCGATGCGGGAACTGATAGATGCTTGTGGCGGTCTTCCCGAAGGCGATAACAAGATACTTGCGGGCGGTCCGATGATGGGTAAGGCGTTGACATCGATAGATGTTCCGATATGTAAGGGAACAAACTCTGTTACGGTTCTTACAGATGATGATGCTCGTCGTAAAGAGCCACAACCATGTATCAGGTGTGCCAAGTGTGTCAGTGTATGTCCGATGGGACTTGAACCTTATCTTCTTGCCACGTGTTCGTCAATGAAGAACTGGGAGAAGGTGGAGGCAGAAGATATTACTTCTTGCATAGAGTGTGGCTCATGCCAATTCACATGTCCTGCTCATCGTCCTCTTCTTGATAATATACGTATTGGAAAATCCACGGTGATGGGTATGATAAGGGCACGTAGCATCAAGAAATAGTAAAGTAAAACAGTAAACAGAAAAAATAACCAAGATGGGTAAATTAATAGTATCGCTATCTCCACATGCACATGGTACCGACAGTGTAGAGAAGAATATGTATGGCGTTCTCATTGCGCTGATACCGGCACTTATCGCCAGTCTTTACTTCTTTGGTGTCGGAGCCGGAGTTGTTCTCTCTGCGAGTGTTGTGGCATGTGTATTTTTTGAATGGGCGATTGCGAAGTTCATATTGAAGTGTGAACGCACTACAATAACAGATGGCTCAGCCATTCTTACGGGATTATTACTTGGTTTCAATCTTCCCTCAAATCTTCCGGTGTGGATTATCATAATAGGAGCATTGGTCGCAATAGGGATTGGGAAGATGACTTTTGGCGGACTTGGTAATAATCCGTTTAATCCGGCGCTCGTAGGACGTTGTTTTCTCCTTGTAAGTTTTCCTGCACAGATGACATCATGGCCTGTTGCCGGACAATTAGAGAGTTATCTTGACGCTACTACCGGAGCCACACCACTTTCGATAATGAAGTATGCCATAAAGAGCGGAGATGCAGAAGTGTTACGACAACTTCCTGATTCTTTCTCCTTACTCTTGGGTAATCACTCCTCGCAACTTGCCGATGGAACTATGATGGGTTCGGGTACTGCAGGCGAAATATGTGCTCTCGCATTGCTGATAGGTCTGGTTTATATGCTTTGGAAGAAAATCATAACATGGCATATACCGGTAAGTATCATTGCAACAGTCTTCGTTTCAAGTGGTTTGTTGCATCTTGCAAATCCCGTATATGCAAACCCTGTGGATGTGATACTCGCCGGCGGTCTTATGCTTGGTGCAATATTCATGGCTACCGATTATGTTACGTCGCCTATGACCGGAAAGGGACAAATCATTTACGGAATTGCAATAGGTTTCCTTACGGTCGTTATACGCAACTGGGGCTCATATCCCGAAGGAATGTCTTTCGCAATATTGATAATGAATGGCTTTACGCCACTGATAAACACATATATCAAGCCAAAGCGTTTCGGTGAGATTCCGTCTAATACCGAAAATACGAAATAGTATGTATAGAAAGAAGAGATTATGAAAAAACTAAAGTCATCTATAACAAATATGGTGCTTGTGCTCACGGGGATTGCCGTTATTACAGGTTCAATCCTTGCGTTTGTCAATCATATTACAGAAGAACCGATTAAATTGCAAAAAGATAAGACGCTTGCCGAAGGAATAAAGACGGTTATGGGCGGTGGTGAACTCAGTGTTGCAAAGACCGACACCGTGAAACAGACCGATGCCAAAGGTAAGGAACTTACATATATAATATATCAGGCACAGGATTCAAATAAGAAAGACCTTGGTGCAGCCGTTGAGAGTACCGTTGGTGGTTTCGGAGGCGATTTGAAGATACTTGTGGGCTTTGATCTTGATGGCAAGATACTCGGTTATACAATACTTGAACATGCAGAGACCCCCGGTCTTGGTGCGAAGGCAGACAAGTGGTTTCAGAAAGACGGCAAGGGATGTATTGTAGGAAAGAGTCCGGAGTCTGATGTGCTTCTTGTAACTAACGATACCCGCAAGACCGACAATAAGCAAGGCGAAGTTGATGCAATCACGGCATCTACAATTACCAGCCGTGCTTTCCTACTTGCGGTGAATAATGCTTATGAGGCTTATAAAGCGACCACTGTTGATACAAATCCGGAGGCTCCTAAAGAATGTAAAGCAGACCATAAAAAAGAATCCAAGAAATGAAACATCTGAATATAATAATCAACGGCATAGTAAAGGAAAATCCAACCTTTGTGCTTATGCTTGGCATGTGTCCGACACTTGCAACGACGACAAGTGCCATAAACGGATTGTCAATGGGACTTGCAACGATGTTCGTACTGATTTGTTCAAACCTTGTCATTTCGTTAATAAAGAACCTAACCCCGGACATGGTACGAATACCGGTGTTCATAGTTGTCATTGCATCTTTTGTGACAATACTTCAGATGGTGATGCAAGCATACGTGCCCGGCATATATTCCACGCTCGGGCTGTTCATCCCATTGATTGTTGTTAACTGTATCATACTCGGTAGAGCAGAGGCTTTTGCCGCAAAGAATGGTCCTGTTGAGAGTCTCATGGATGGTGTGGGTATCGGTCTTGGTTTCACGCTCGGACTGACATTGCTCGGCATTTGTCGCGAGATACTCGGTACCGGCAGCGTGTTCGGCTATACATTGCTACCGGAAACCTACAACATGCTGATGTTCGTGCTTCCTCCGGGGGCATTTATAACTCTCGGATACCTTGTTGCAATAATTAACAAACTAACTGCAAAGCAAAAGTAGAACCATTTAAAAAAGAATATAACATGGAATTTCTATTGATATTCATATCCGCGATATTTGTCAATAACATAATATTGTCGCAGTTTCTCGGCATCTGTCCGTTCCTCGGAGTGTCGCAGAAAGTGACCACTTCGTTGGGCATGGGCGTTGCCGTGGCTTTCGTAATGACACTTGCAACCATTGTTACCTATCTTGTCCAGCACTTCATTCTTGTACCGCTCGAACTGCAATATCTGCAAACGATAGCGTTCATACTTGTGATAGCATCATTGGTTCAGATGGTAGAGATTATTCTTAAAAAACTGTCGCCACCACTCTATCAGGCACTCGGAATATTCCTTCCGCTCATCACAACCAACTGTGCAGTGCTCGGTGTGGCAATACTTGTGATACAGAAAGACTTTTCCTTGCTTCAAAGCATTATATACGCTTTCTCCACGGCCATTGGTTTTGCCCTTGCGCTGACCGTATTTGCCGGAATACGCGAACAACTTTCACTTGTTAACATTCCAAAGGGAATGCGCGGAGTTAGCATAGTGCTTGTCACTGCAGGGCTGCTGTCGCTTGCTTTCATGGGATTCTCTGGTGTTGACGGAGGTCTCAGAGCCCTTTTCGGTATAGATTGATTCCGTGCAGAGGCATGGCAGGTTATTTCAGAAGAAAGATATAAACAAACAATAATAAAAATGAAACAGTCTATTCTTGTGACCGGAGGTACTGGCTTCATCGGAAGCCACACCACGGTAGAACTTATTGAGGCCGGCTATAAAGTGGTTATTGTCGATAATCTCTCAAATTCAAATGAGGATGTTATTGACGGCATAGAGAAAATTACAGGTATGCGACCGGCATTCGAGAAAGTGGATTGTTGCGACCTTGCTGCTCTTGAACAGGTGTTCTGTAAACACCCTGATATCAAGGGCGTAATACACTTTGCTGCATCAAAGGCAGTAGGGGAGAGTGTTGAAAAGCCACTCATGTATTATCGCAACAACATCAATTCGCTTGTCAACCTGCTTGAACTGATGCCTAAACATGGCGTTTCCGGCATAATCTTCTCTTCTTCATGCACGGTTTATGGACAGCCGTCAAAGGAAAATCTGCCTGTTACGGAGGAAGCACCGATACAGAAAGCCCTTTCGCCATACGGTAATACAAAGCAGATAAACGAAGATATCATACATGATTTCATACATAGCGGTGCTGATATAAAGGCTATTATTCTGAGATATTTCAACCCCATTGGTTCTCATCCGTCAGCAATTATAGGCGAACTTCCTAACGGTGTGCCTATGAATCTGATACCGTTTGTAACTCAGACTGCAATGGGAATACGTGAGCAACTGAAGATTTTCGGCAACGACTATGATACTCCTGACGGTACTTGTATTCGTGACTATATCTATGTTGTCGATCTTGCCAAGGCTCATGTGAAGGCAATGGAGCGAGTATTAGACAACAAAGACTCCGAACCATTGGAAGTGTTCAATATCGGTACAGGTCGAGGACTCAGTACGCTTGAAGTGGTAAACGGCTTCGAGAAAGCAACAGGAGTAAAACTGAATTGGACATACGCCCCGCGCCGTGAGGGGGATATTGAGAAGGTTTGGGGTAATGTTGACAAGGCAAACAATGTTCTTGGTTGGAAAGCAGAAGCCAACATAGATGATGTTTTGCGTTCGGCATGGCACTGGCAGAAGAAACTTCGTGAAGACGGGGTTCAATGATTGCTACTCAGAGGAAATCCTTTTATAAAGTGAAATGGGCGAATTTGGAAAGCAAAATGGGCGAGATTACTTTCCAATTTCGCCCATTTTGCTTTCCAATTTCGCCCATTTTGTATTCATGAAAGATATTTCAAGTGAAATGTAATATGACAAACAGAGGATTATTTGTTATTCCTTTCGAGTTCTTCTTTTATGAATTTTGCCGTATATCCCTTACCGCTTTTTGCTAAAAACTCCGGTGTTCCTGATACCACAAGTTCTCCACCGCGTCGTCCTCCTTCCGGTCCCATGTCAATAACGTGGTCGGCAAGTTTTATTACATCAAGGTTGTGCTCAATTATAATAACTGTGTTGCCACGGTTAACGAGTTTCTGTAGAACATCCATCAAAACCCTTATGTCTTCGAAATGAAGTCCGGTTGTTGGCTCATCCAAGATGTATAATGTCTTTCCTGTGTCTTTTTTACTCAGTTCTGTGGCAAGTTTCACACGTTGGCTCTCACCTCCGCTGAGTGTTGTCGATGGCTGTCCGAGTTTTATATAACCGAGTCCTACGTCCTGAATTGTTTTTATCTTCCTCAATATATCCGGTACATTCTCGAAAAATTCCACTGCTTGGTTTATTGTCATATCGAGAACGTCGGCAATGGATTTTCCCTTATATCTCACTTCAAGTGTCTCGCGGTTGTATCGTTTGCCGTGACACACCTCGCATGGAACCATTACGTCGGGTAGAAAGTTCATTTCAATATTCTTATAACCATTGCCTCCGCAGGTCTCGCATCTGCCACCCTTTACGTTGAATGAAAATCTTCCCGGCTTATACCCGCGTATCTTTGCTTCCGGAAGATTAACGAACAAAGAACGTATATCACTGAAAACTCCTGTATATGTGGCAGGGTTACTGCGTGGTGTGCGACCCAATGGAGTCTGGTCAACGCTCACAACCTTATCTAAATTCTCAACTCCTTCAATATTATCATATTCCATCGGATTTTTCAACGAACGATAAAACTTTTGGCTAAGGATAGGTTGCAGTGTCTCGTTGATGAGAGTTGATTTTCCTGACCCCGAAACTCCGGATACAACAATCAAGGTGCCGAGAGGAAATTCCACGGTCACATTCTTTAGGTTATTTCCTTTTGCACCAGATATTTTCAGCGTTTTCCCAGTTCCTTTCCGTCTTTCTTCCGGTAGTTCTATGCGCATCATACCTTCGAGATATTTTGCTGTGAGCGTATTTCTTTCCTTCAACATTTCCGCCGGAGTTCCTTGGAAAACCACTTCTCCTCCCTTTCTTCCTGCCTTGGGACCGATGTCTATTATATAGTCTGCGGCAAGCATCATGTCGCGGTCGTGCTCTACTACCACCATCGTGTTGCCTATATCGCGCAATTCTTTTAGCGAACTTATCAGTTTCTCGTTGTCACGTTGGTGCAGTCCGATACTCGGTTCATCGAGAATATAAAGTACATTCACAAGTTGTGAGCCAATTTGTGTGGCCAGTCTTATGCGCTGACTCTCTCCACCGGACAACGAAGCCGAGCGGCGGTCGAGAGAAAGATAGTCAAGTCCCACTTCCAACATGAAACCCAATCGGGTCTGTATTTCCTTTATTATCTCTTCTGCAATTTTCTTTTGGGTGTTGTCAAGGTGCAACTTTGTTTGTTTCAGCCAGTCGCTGAGTTCGCCAATATCCATCTTGGCGAGTTCGCTGATGTTCTTGTCCCAAATCTTATAAGACAGACTTTCTCTGTTCAGTCTCATTCCTCTACATTCCGGACATTCGCATGTTGCGAGGAATTGGTCAGCCCACTTCTGCCCACTTGTACTCTCATCGTTTTCCATAACATTGCGAAGATATTTTATCACGCCGTTATATTCCACGAAATAGTCGCTTGTGGTGTGTACGAGTTCTTTTTCAATGCGTACATTTTCAATAGAGCCATACAGCACTTCGTCCATCGCTTCAGTAGGAATATCCTTTACAGGTGTTTTCAATCCACATTCATGTTTTTTCAGAATGGCATCAATCTGCCAGAAAATCATCTGTGACTTGTATTTCCCAAGCGGAATGATAGCACCTTGATATATCGACATACTTGTGTCAGGTATTACCTTGGTAATGTCTATTTGGTTTATAACCCCAAGACCTTTACAAGCCTGACATGCCCCTTCGGGAGAGTTGAATGAGAACTTGTTGGGTGCAGGGTCTCCATAACTGATTCCTGAAGTTGGACACATCAGGCGGCGACTGAAATATTTAGCCTCTCCGGAATCCTTGTCCAATATCATTATCAAGCCATCGCCCTGCTTCATGGCTGTGGCTACACTTTTCTTTAACCTTCCATCACTAATAATCTGTCCGTCAGCATTTTTCGTTTGTTCTTTGACCGCCATTTTGTCAATCACAACTTCTATGTTATGATTCTTATAACGGTCAACCTTCATTCCTCGTTCCACTTCGCTTATTTCACCATCTACTCTGACATACAGATAGCCCTTTTTCCTTAGATTTTCGAACAATTCCCTATAATGTCCTTTACGGTTTCTCACAAGTGGCGCAAGAATTAAGATGCGTTTGCCCGAATAGTCGTTGTTTATCATTTCAAGGACTTTCTCTTCGGTATATCTCACCATCTTCTCGCCGGTCATGTAACTATATGCCGTTCCTGCGCGAGCATACAGAAGTCGCAAGAAGTCATACACCTCGGTAGTGGTGCCCACCGTTGAGCGCGGGTTCTTGTTGGTTGTCTTTTGCTCAATGCTTATAACCGGACTGAGTCCTGTAATCTTATCTACATCAGGGCGTTCCATACCTCCAAGAAAGTTTCGTGCGTATGCCGAGAACGTCTCTATATAGCGTCTCTGACCTTCTGCAAAAAGTGTGTCGAAGGCAAGCGAGGATTTTCCCGAACCACTAAGTCCGGTAATTACAGTGAGGCTGTCGCGTGGAATTTCCACGTTGATATTTTTAAGATTATGTACGCGTGCACCCCATACATTTATCTTTTCTGCTTCGTTATTCATTTATGTAGTTAGTTTTCAAGCGTGCCGGTATTCTCTGTGTATCCTCTTAATAAATTCACATCACGGCGTATTGTGTATTTCCTGCCGTCAGAACCGACAGCCTTTACGAGTACGAAATACACACCTTGTTTTACGTCCTTGCCTTTGAAAGTGCCGTCCCAACCACCTTCGGGGTTATCCCATTCGTACAGTTTCTGTCCCCAACGATTGAAAATGCTTGCATGAAACTCCACAAGACTCTTGTACGTCTTTACTTTGTAAATATCGTTATAACCGTCTCCGTTAGGGGAGAAAGCATTTGGCATATCGAGCGAACTCTCGCTTATGGTTACTTTTATGGCACCGGCATCTTTCCAGTATTCCTCTGTATATTCTATTTTTTCGTCTCCTTTCGTGAATGTGACGTAACATACTATGGAATGTGCTCCCGCTTCGGTGAATGTGAATTCGGTATCTTCTTCATATCTTATGAGATATGGAGTAGTTTCGTTTTCGCGAGTAAAACGCCATTCGTAATGTGCCGTATAATCGCCTTGGTTTTGCGGATTTGCCTTGAATCGTGCCGTGAGTGGGGCATCGCCGGAGTAGTTGTTGCTTTCTTCTTCAACACCTTCTTTGTTTATGAATTTTGCTACGGGCTGTATTGTCGGTATTTCATTTTGTGAAAAAACGACACTGTTTGCACATAATATAAGGCCTAAAAAGGCTATTAAACGGTATTTTTTCATTTTCTTTTCTTTTAATAGATGCAAAATTACAAAAAAAACAGCGGTTAAGTCAACTTTATTGTTTATTTTTGCAGAAAATTTATGGAAGTAAATAAGAATTAAACTAATTATGATACATTTTTTCCGATACTCATTAGTATTAGCTTTATTGCTTGTATGTTCAGTCTCTAATGCTCAGGTTACGAAATGGAGAGATATGCACAAAGTGGCCAAGGGAGAAACTATATATGGCATATCGCGCGAGTACGGCATCACCGAAGAGCAACTCAGAACTGCCAATCCAGAGATGAATAAACCCGGATATAAGTTGAAAAAAGGTGAATTTATCTTCATTCCATACGCCAACGAAGCAGATGCAATAGCAGCGGCTGACAAGGTTGTTACTCGTAGCGGAGAGAAATCGGATGTAAAAAAGCGTGCCATAAGAATGGGAGTGATGCTTCCGTTGCATAATGTCGATGGTGACGGTCGTCGTATGGTGGAGTATTATCGTGGTCTGCTTTTAGCTTGCGACCAGATGAAGCGTGAAGGAATATCTGTTGATGTGTATGCCTGGAATGTGGATATTAATGCAGATATACGCATGACACTGCTTGACAAGGGAGCAGACAAGTGTGACATAATTTTCGGTCCGTTATACACAAAGCAGGTCAAGCCGCTTGCAGATTTTGCAAGCAAATACGGAATAAAGGTAGTAATACCATTCTCCATAGAGAGTGATGCTGTGAAAAATAATCCCAATGTGTTCCAGATATATCAGAACCCTACATTCTTCAATCAGGAAGTGGTGTCACAATTCGTCAAGCGTTTTGAGTCTTCACATCCGGTATTCATAGATTGTAACGACCCTTCGAGCACAAAAGGAAACTTTACCACCCAACTACGCAAGGAACTTGAGGCGAGAAACATTGCTTACAGCATAACAAACATAAACTCGGAGTGGAAAAATTTTGCACGCTCATTCTTGCCTAACAAGCAGAATGTGATAATACTCAATTCGGAAAAGTCGCCATGCCTTAACCGTGTCATACTGCGTCTTGACTCGTTGAGAGCGGCTAACCCGCAACTGAAACTTACTTTCTTCGGTCATACCGAATGGCTTATGTATGCAAAATATAATATGGGAAAGTATTGCACGTACGACACATACATACCTGCTTATTTCTATTATAATGCCATGTCTCAGGCTATCGGTAATTTCGAAAGGTCATACAAACAATGGTTCCGTGCGGACATGCAGGATTATCTTCCACGATTTGCAATCACCGGCTATGACCATGGCGTGTTCTTCCTTAGAGGACTTCATCAGTATGGCGTAAAGTTTAATGGCTCAACGGCAGACAAAACAGCTTTGCAGACGCGTCTTCACTTCCAAAAGGTGGGTAAGACCGGAGGTTATCAGAATACCAGTTTCTTGTTTGTTCATTATAACAAAGACAATTCAATCTCAACAATTAATTTCTGATTTCGGATGATACGGAGGTTAAGGTTTTATTCTTTCACTTGTTTTCTTGCAATGGCTGTAACGGCTTCAGCACAGGTTGGTGAGTATCGTAACGACTTGACCATCGGTGTCAACGCAGGTTACGTGTTCAGTAACGTGTCTTTCCAACCGAAAGTTAGTCAGGTAATGCACGGTGGCATTACAGGAGGCGTAACACTAAAGTATGTTTGCGAGAAATATTTCAAAGCCTTATGCGCAGTTCAGGCAGAGATAAACTATGCCAGCATTGGCTGGAAGGAGGATATTCTTAACGTCCAAAACCAACCGGTAATCAACGCCGTAACCGGACTGCCGGAAGAGTATCAGCGCACGATGAACTATATTCAAGTGCCGGTTTTTGCTCATCTTGCTTGGGGAAAGGAACAGAATGGATTGCAGTTCTTCTTTCAGGCAGGCCCACAGTTTGGCTTGTTCTTAAACGAGAAGACCATATCTAATTATGAACCAGCCTCTCGTAATATTTCTGATAGAGCAAATTCCATCTTTGAGCAAGAACAATTAAGCGTAGAGAATAAATTTGATTATGGCATTGCAGCAGGAGTAGGTCTTGAATATAACTTACCAAAAATGGGGCATTTACTTTTGGAAGGAAGATATTATTATGGTTTAGGAAATGTATTTGGAAATACTAAACGCGACTATTTCGGTCGTTCAAACCATAATACCATATATATAAAAATGACTTACTTATTTGATATAACACATACAAAAGGCAACTAATTATTAACAATTAAATATAAATTTTTATGTTTGAAGGACAACCGAAAGGTCTTTATGCATTGGCTTTGGCCAATACCGGTGAACGATTTGGGTATTACACCATGATCGCAGTGTTTGCTCTTTTCCTAAGAGCTAATTTTGGACTTGATCCGGGTACTGCCGGATTGATCTATAGTAGTTTTCTTGGCTTAGTTTATTTCCTGCCCTTTGTTGGCGGTATAATGGCCGATAAGTTTGGATTTGGTAAAATGGTGACCATTGGCATTGCCATAATGTTCCTTGGTTATTTATTCCTGTCAATTCCATTGGGAAAAGGAACGATAGCATTTGTTAGCATGCTTGCGGCTCTTTTGTTTATTAGTTTTGGTACAGGACTATTCAAAGGAAACCTTCAAGTGATGGTGGGAAATCTTTATGACACGCCGGAACTTGCTTCTAAGCGTGACTCTGCTTTCTCTATTTTCTATATGGCTATTAATATTGGTGCTCTTTTTGCTCCTACAGCCGCAGTTGAGATTAAGAGATATGCAGAAGAATCTTTGGGTTTCTCAGGCGACGCTGCTTATCACTTCTCATTTGCGGTGGCATGCTTGTCTTTGATTATATCAATGATTATTTACTTCACATTCCGTTCTACTTTTAAACACGTTGAAGGCGGGGCGCGTGTAAAGACACAGAATGATGCGGCAGAAGAACTTTCACCTGCCGATACCAAGGCACGCATTGTTGCTCTTTGTTTGGTATTTGCTGTTGTTATTTTCTTCTGGATGGCTTTCCATCAGAATGGTTTGAGTTTGACTTATTTTGCCGATGAGTTTACTCAGCGTAGTTCTTCAGGTTTGCAAAGCATGGCATTTGATGTTATTAACTTGTTTATGGTTATTATCATAGTCTATGCTCTCTTTGCTCTATTCCAAGGAAAGAGCAGTAATGCTAAAATTATAGCAGGACTTGTTGTGCTTGCTGCGGCTGGTGTCTTGGTTGTAAAATATTTAAATCTTGAAGGAGGAGTAACCGTTAGTGCTCCTATCTTCCAACAATTCAACCCCTTCTATGTGGTGGCTTTAACTCCAATTAGTATGGCTATTTTTGCTAGTTTGGCTCGTAAAGGCAAAGAACCTTCAGCACCTCGCAAGATTGCTTATGGTATGTTAGTTGCTGCAGCAGGTTTCTGCGTTATGCTCATTGGATCAATGGGACTGCTTACACCCAACGAACAGAAAGTTGCAGTAGAAGAAGGTGCTGGTATATTTGTTTCTCCTAACTGGTTGATAGGTACGTATCTCGTGCTTACATTTGGTGAACTTTTGTTGAGTCCTATGGGAATTTCATTTGTATCTAAGGTGGCACCACCTAAATATAAAGGTATGATGATGGGTGGATGGTTTGTTGCTACCGCCATTGGTAACTTGCTTGTAATGGTTGGAGGTTATCTCTGGGGACCACTTCCTCTTTGGATTGTTTGGCTCGTGTTCATCACTCTTTGCCTCTTGTCAGCACTCTTCATGTTTACAATGATGAAGCGTCTTGAAAAGGTGGCATAACAGATTTTATTCAATAAGAGAATGGGGGTGTGTCAAAAAATAGGCACATCCTCTTTTTGTTTACTTATCTCCTAATTGAACATTAGAACATTTACTGATTATGTTTGATTGTTATGCTGATTATAGAAGACGTAGCGAACTATGTCGAGAGAGATGATATACAAGATGATTACAGTCGGATGAAAGTTTTCGGTAAGCGATTGAACAATATGTAAGCATAAGTGCCATAATAACCGGTTTTGGTTAAAACTCAATATTACTTGTTCTTTGTTAATTCGATTTAAATATTATTTTGCTATGCACTAAAAAAACTATCTTTGCACAAAAATATAACACCTGCTTATAATAAATACAGTAAGTATATGCAAAGGTTATTTGTGTTGTTTATGATGCTCTCTTTTGTGCTTGTTTCAAAGGCGCAGCGACATATTGTTGTAGTAGATTTTGATACGCATATTCCGATTGAAGGTATCAGTGTGAAGGTTGATACGTGTCGTGCAGTGATGACCGACCATAATGGAAAGGCAGACATCTCGGAGTTGTTTGAAACTGTTAGTTTCAGTCATTTGAAATATCTTTCTGAAAAAATCAAATACGAGGAACTTACGGACACGATGTTCCTCGTTTCGAGAAATATGATGCTACCGGAAGTCGTGGTTACGGGAGTCAATCCGGACTTGATGAAAGCAATGAAAAAGAATCATGAGCGAATGATGCTTGAACCGACAAGTACAAGTATCTTTACTTTCGACTTTGCAAACATTATTGACCGTCGGGCAAGACGTGACCGTAAACATTACAGGAAAGCCAAGAAAATAATAAGAGAATGGGACTTGAAAATGTAGTATGCGCATAGTAGGTTAAGGCTTAACAATACTCAAAATGATTTATAAAGAATTAAAAGCCTCAAAGTTAGTTTGTGCAACATGAAAAATTATTTATATTTGCAAACTTATTTTGAGAAAAGGCTGAAATCAGGTAGATGGGTTCAACCTGAGAGATGCTCCAAATGTATTTACAGAACCCACTTTAAATTAACAACTAACAATATTATGTTGAAGAAACTTTTAACTTTTGTGGTCTTGGTCTTGTCGTTCACGGCAGTACATGCACAGAGTAGTGGTAGAATCTTTCAGCCGGGAAGTGACGGCCCGTATTTTGAATACGCGATAGAACAGGGAAAACCAAAGGAATATTATGATGCAGGCGGTCCGGACAAAGGGATGCGCGGAAATCTTGTTTACACGCTTCTGCGTCTGAAACCACTTAATTCTGACTCGCACATCACCATCGTTTTCGAAGAAATGGATATTGATGAGCATGACGAACTGAGAATTTACGACGGTCTGATAGAACTGAATAACGAGGCTAATGAGGATGGAGAATACGAATATGGTTGGCCAAAGAATCTCGTACCAAATACTACAATCAAGGGTAACCCGACTGCATTGCCTGTTGTTGTGAAGTCTGCATCTGCCGATGGAGCAGTATCGGTTGCTTTCTATTGTTTCTCTAACAAGCCAGGTTGGAAAGGTATGATTTATTGTGTGAAGAACGGTGACCCTGAACCCGAAAATAATCCGGAAGCAACTCCGAACTTCACGTTCAGAGTAGATCCAAACCTTGTTTTGGAAGAAGATGAAGATGGAGAAAAAGAAGAATTGTTCGTAAATCTCGAACTTAAAGGCATTAAAGAAAATCAGGTAATTCAGATTGAAGACGGTTACGGAAAGACGGATTATACTGTCAGTGCTAATGTGTCCGGAAATGTAAAGTTAGGAGTAGATCCTGGAGATTTCATAAAGATTTATGGAGATCTTTCGATGCTGAATGCTTCATCTAACAAGTTTACCAAGGCAGAGATTGGCAAGAATGATAAACTTGAAGTTTTGAATCTCAGTCAGAATAAAATAACGGATGTTGACCTGACAAAACTTCCGGCACTCCGTGAACTATGGTTGACAGACAACAAGATTACTTCAATCGACATCAGTAATCTTCCGAAACTGGAAGAGTTCTATGGCAGTTATAATAATGTGGGAGAACTTCGTACTACGATGAATCCAAACCTCAGTGTGCTTTCTTGTGTAGAAATGGGACTTACCGAACTAAATCTGAACAATAACTCAAAGTTGGAAATTCTTACGGCCAGCAATAATGCGTTTGATGCATTGCCCGACTTCACCAAGACTCCTTCCGTGAAATCGCTTGACCTTGAAAATACCGGTATATCAAATATAGACTTGAGCATGCTTCCAAAACTTAAAAAACTTGACCTCTCTAACAATAAACTCTCAACAATCGACCTTACGCACAATCCACTTATTATGACTATTGATATGGATCATAACAAGTTTGATGCTTGTTCTATCAATGATGTTATGTTTTTGCTTCCGGAGAGAGAGGAAAGTGATGGTGCTATATTGAGAATGGCTCATAACGATGGTTCGGCTACTTGTGATAATACAATTCTCGACGGAATGAATTGGAAAGTTAACTTTACCGGAAATGGAACAGGATGTGAAACTGCACGTTTGCGTTTCGTGTCAAATGATAATGGAACAATTACAACTATGGTTGAAGGTGTTATTGTGCCGGAATTGACTCCTATAACAAAGGGTAAAGAAGTCAAGGTTACTGCTTCGCCAATGAATGGATATGAATTGGAAAAAGTACTTTTAGATGGTGTGGAAGTGCCAAATAACAAGTTCAATATAAGCAAATATGGTGTATTGGCTGCCGTCTTCACGTTGGCAAGCAGTATTGGTGAGGTTGATGCCTCTGCTGTTAATGTCGTAATGGAAGGAGGAAATGTTATTATTACTGGCCTTGTAGCATCGGATAGTTTCCGTATTTTCGACCTTTCCGGTAAACTTCTATACAGTGGAAAGACTGATGCGAATGGCTCTGCAACGGTTGCTTTGCCGGCAAATAAAGCAATCTTGTTGAGTCAGGGAAATGTTGCAATAAAGGTTATGAGATAGAATAACAACATATTTATTTGCAAAATAAAAAGCGGATTTGTTTGATTAACTCAGCAAATCCGCTTGCTTTTTCAATATGAAGGTCTGTTTATAAGGTATAAGGTAAGTCTTATAACATTACCCGAATAACAGTCTTAATGATTCTTCTACTTTTCTTACCGGATGCAGACGTATATTAAAACTGCGATGACTCATTCCCTGCATGTTGTTTTTGGATATTATCATGTCAGTGAAACCAAGTTTCTCTGCTTCTGCAACACGTTGTTCAATACGGCTAACCGGTCGGACTTCTCCGCTAAGTCCTACTTCACCAGCCATGCACCATCCGCTTTCTATCGGCGTATCAACATTAGATGAAAGTACGGCGGCAATCACCGATAAATCCATTGCGAGATCGGTTACCCGCAGTCCTCCGGCAATATTCAGGAACACGTCTTTCTGTATAAGTTTGAATCCTACACGTTTTTCAAGAACAGCAAGTAGCATATTCAGTCGTCGTTGGTCGAATCCTGTAGCCGAACGCTGCGGTGTTCCGTATGCAGCAGTAGAAACAAGAGCCTGTGTCTCAACGAGGAAAGGTCGTACTCCTTCTATTGCAGAACTTATTGCTATACCGGAAAGTCCTTCATGGTCTTGGGTAAGGAGTAATTCCGATGGATTATTAACCTGTCGTAGTCCGTTTTGTCCCATCTCGTATATGCCGAGTTCGGAAGTGCTTCCGAAGCGGTTTTTTATGGAACGTAAGATTCTATACATGTAATGCTGGTCGCCCTCAAACTGTATCACGGTATCTACTATGTGTTCAAGTATTTTCGGTCCGGCCAAAGAGCCCTCCTTGTTTATATGACCTATTAATATGACCGGCACTCCACTTGATTTTGCGAAACGTAACAATGCCGCGGCACATTCCCTTACTTGGGTTATGCTGCCCGGTGATGAATCCACATCTTCGGTGGATATAGTTTGTATAGAGTCTATAATGACAACATCGGGCAGTGTCTCCTTGATGTTGTTGAAAATGCTTTCAAGAGAAGTTTCTGTAAGTATCAGCAGATTTGAATTGTCTTTTATATCAGGTAGTTCACATTTATTACTTGATTTTTTATTCTCAAAATTCATCAATCTCTCTGCCCTCATTTTGAGTTGCTGTGCACTCTCCTCACCACTTACATAGAGAATACGCCTGTCCGTAAGGTTAAGAATGGTCTGTAATGTAAGCGTACTCTTTCCGATTCCTGGTTCGCCACCGAGCAATACGATGCTTCCTCGTACCAATCCTCCGCCAAGTACGCGGTTTAGTTCGTCATCGCGCATGTCGATTCTTGGGACATCGTTAGATGAAATCTCGTTCAATCTTAGTGGTTTATTCTTCTCGTTATGATGTGCTTTTATCAGATTTGATGCTGTAGAACGTGCAGCCATCTGTCCGGTATCATTGCTGATTCTTATTTCCTTAAATGTGTTCCATTGTCCACATGAAGGGCATTTCCCTATCCATTTTGCTGACTCTTGTCCGCAATTTGAACAAACGTATGCAATCTTATCTTTAGCCATATAGATTCATTTTAGCAACAAAATTACAAATATTTTTTCTTGTTACAAAATAATTGGTTACTTTTGCAGCATTGAAAGGAGGTATATAATTATAATGAGCGAAGGGTGACTCTGTATATAGGGGTAGCCCTTTTTTGAATTAAACGAGATGAAGAAATTATTTTTTATATTGTTATCCACGATAATAATAATCGGTTGTGGACAGACTTATGAAGAGGCGAAGGTTCGGACGGCACACGAAAGAGCCATGCTTAAAAGGCAAGATTCTTTGGCATTGAAGATAGGAGTGCTACCTACGATAGATTGTCTGCCGATGTACATTGTGAAAGAGCGTGGATGGATAGATACTGCACGTGCTGATGTGAGAATGAAAGAAATCGAATCTCACATTGCTGCAGATGACGCTTTAAAGAAAGGTAAGATAGAGGGTATGGCAACAGATATAGTGAGAGTTGAGAGACTGAAACGTCAAGGAGTGGCAATAGAATATTTTGCAACCACACCTTTGTCATGGCAGTTTATTACAAACAAAAAGGCTCGATTGAAGACTTTGAATCAACTCACCGATAAGATGGTGGCCGTGAGCAGATTCTCGGCAACTTCAATGTTGGCAGATTATGTTGTTGACAGCGTAAAACTGAAATCAGAGAATGTGTTCCGAGTTCAGATTAACAACCCACAGATAAGGCTGTCAATGTTGATTAACAATGAGATGGATGCTGTGTTGCTTCCCGAACCTCAGGCCACAGTGGCACGTCTTGCCGGCCATCATGTGCTTATGGATTCAAATAACCATGACATTAAAATGGGGGTAATTGTTTTCTCACAGAAAGCAGTGGACAATTCAGAACGAAGAGTGCAGATAAATGAGTTCTTAAAGGCCTACAATCAGGCCTGCGACTCAATCAACCGATATGGTATTGCAAATTATGCCGAGGTAATAAAGAAATACATGGATGTTGATGATAAGACCATTAAAGCCTTGCATAATATAAAATATGAGCATGCCGGACTGCCTCGTGCCGTGGACATTGAAAGAGCAAACAAGTGGCTTAGATAACTATTAACAGAAAAAGGGTTGTGACAATGGAACAAAATATATTGAGACGTTCACTTACGGAAATAGCAAACGGACACGTATTTCATGCAATCGGAATGATGAAAGAATATGCCGACAACTATGGAGTAGGGCAGTGGCGTGATGAACTGGAGAGAATATCGTGCGACTACGAACTGATGCTCGACTATATGGGACGAGGTGTTATCGACCCGGAACGCGAGAAAGTTCATAGTCGTATAAGCAAACGTCTTGAACGTTGCATAAGAAATATTATGCTTTCAGACAAGATAAAATTGTCTTCTTTCTATATAGAAGCATATAACAAAGCAGGTGGTGTAACTTTAGAAACCGAACAGTTAAGAAGTGTACTCGAAAACTTTGTCAGTGAACAGGCAATGACAGGATTGCTCGGAGCGGATGATGAGAAGACAAAGAGTCGTGAGATATATGAAAATCATATCGGACAAATGTCGCGCTTCTTCCATACTATTATTGTTTCGACACAATGGACAGACGGCATGGGTAAGCATATTGCCGAAATTCTCTCATCGCCGACAATCGACTCGTTCGATGCACAACTGTTGGTAAGTTCGATTTCGATTGCTGTTATGAATCATTATGACGAACAGAAAACATTGGCTCTTGCCAATATCTATCGTCTATCAACCGACGAAAACATAAAACAAAGAGCATTGGTCGGATGGGCTTTTGCCACGGCCATGGAAGGTAGAACAACCGAAGATGTCATTTCTCTATGCAATGATAATGAGGTGGCAAATGAGTTGGCAGACATGCAGAAACAAGTTATGTTCTGCCTTAATGCCGATGAGGATAATCAGGTGATACAGCAGGATATAATTCCCGAACTGATGAGAAATCAGAACTTGAACATAACAAGATTCGGAATCACCGAAAAAGAAGATGACCCGATGGAGGATATTCTTAATCCGTCTGCCGCAGACGAGCGTATGGAGAAACTTGAAAGCAGCATGCACCGTATGGAGCAGATGCAGAAAGAAGGGTCTGACATATATTTCGGTGGCTTCTCCCAGATGAAGCGTTTTCCTTTTTTCAATGATATGGCAAATTGGTTTTGGCCGTTCTTCATTGAACATCCTGCCGTTCAGGAAGCATTAGACAAGATTGGTAAGGCTGATTTCCTTAGTGATATGCTCGCATCCGGACCTTTCTGCGAGAGCGACAAATATTCTTTCTTGCTCACAATGAAGACCGTTTTCGAACGTTTGCCTGATAATGTGCGCGAGATGTTGCAGGGAGGCTATGATCTTGGGAGCATTGTTAATGACAGCGACCGTAACTCTGCTGCGTATATTCGTCGTATGTATCTTCAAGACCTTTACCGTTTCTTCCGCCTTAATATGCACAAGTCTGATATGAAAAGTCCGTTTGCCGATGCCAATGTCTATCTTTTTGTGGCAAACAAAGCATTTGTAGGAACGGAAATAGACAACAGACTTGCAGAACTTTTATTTTTTATGCACAAGCGGAAGATGAAGAATGCTTTTATGGTTCTTGCAAAGAGGTTTATGGATTTGGAACAGAATCGACTTTCTACAGATTTCATTCATTTATCCGCCATTTACTATTCGGAATATGCCAACGATGCTTCAAAGGCAATGAGTATATTAAAGGAGGCATGGGACAATAATAAACTTGATGATGACTTGATGTCTTTGAAGATATTGGGCAGACTTTCATTATTGGAAAAAAATTTTGAGTTGGCAGTCGCTTGCTATCTTCGTCTTTATGATTTGTATCCCGACAACCGAATATATGCACAGAACTACTGTGTGGCTCTGATGAAACAGGAACGCTATTACGATGCTCTTAATATTCTGTATCGTCTTGATTATGAACATCATTCAGCCAATACATCACGTGCTATGGCATGGGCTTTAATGGGAGAGGGTAAACTTGAACAGGCACAGGCATTGTATGATAAACTTTTACTTGACGAATCTACTGCACCGGAAGATTTTCTCAATGCTGCCTATTGTCATTGGATACAAGGAGAAACCAATACAGCAGTTAACCTCTTTGTAGATTACAAGGAAGCACTTGGAAACAGGGAGTTGTCTGCCGATTGGCTTACAGCAGAAATGGAGAATGATTCCCGCATGTTGGCACGTCACGGAATAAAGCCTGTGGATATGATGCTTATGTCAGATCTTGTGGAGAAGAAAGTTAGAGGAACGGACTAAGCAGGCCGGCAATCCAACCATAGAATTTTTGCCACGGCGTTCTCCATTTATCCCAAGACTCTTTGGTGAGTCTAAATGAATGGCATTTGTCACGTTCGAACATATTGTCAAGTTCCTTTGTTGTGCAAGAGTCAACAATCACTGCATTATCTTCATAATCAAAACATAGGCTGCGTGCATCAAGATTGGCACTTCCCACCGTACAAACCTGCCCGTCAACAGTCATTATCTTTGAGTGATGGAATCCGTTAAGGTATATCCATACATGCGCCCCTTTCTTCATCAGTTTGTACATGTTGTGGAAACTACGATCTGAAGTTAATGGAATGTCGCTGTTGGCAGCAATCATGAGTTCTACTTTCACTCCTCTTCCTATTGCCTTACGTAATGCTTTCTTAATGCTTGGTATAAGCGTGAAGTAAGGGTTGATGATTCTGATGCTGTCTTTGGCATTATTTATCGCGCTTAGGTAGAACTGTCTTATAATCTTTGGCGAACGTCGTGGTTCACGATTGATTATACCAATCATCTTTTTCCCTGCCGTGATAGAGGTGTCAGGTTTAAGTTCGGTGAAATATTGGGGAGTCTTCTGATTTTCTCCACGATAATATTTCGTCCCGTAAAGTTGTTCGCCGGTAACCTTTTTCCACATCCTTACGAATATCTCTTGCAGTTCGTTCACTGCACTTCCTTCTATACGGCAGTGGATGTCGTGCCATTCACCGACAATGTTAGTACCTTTTATATAATAGTCGGCAACGTTCATTCCTCCTGTATATCCGATATTTCCGTCTATTACGACAATCTTGCGGTGGTCTCGTCCGAATAAGTCATCAAGCCAAGGAAATTCCACGGGATTGAACTCGTATAGTTGTATTCCTTGCTCACGACGCAACTTTATATGTTTCTTTTTCAGTGGTTTATTGTTAGACTTGTTTCCGAAACCATCGAACAAAGCCCTAACCTCCACACCTTCCTTTGCTTTTTCTGCAAGTATTTCGAAAAGCAGGTCAGCGATGGAGTCGTTCCTGAAGTTGAAGTATTCCAAATGTACCGAACTCTTAGCATTTCGGATTGCCTGAAACATATCATCGAACTTCTCTTGTCCCGACATTAGAAGCACAGCCGAATTGTCATTGCTGAACGAAACGCCTTTATCGCGCAGTTCTCTTACTATCAAGGAGTCGGTTCTTTGTGCGTTGCAAATCATGCAATGCAAGCAGAGAACAATCAGTGGTAATAGTCTTGACATCTTCTAAATCATGCAGGAATAATGATCTACCACGCCTAACAAATGTCCTTCATTGTCTCCCACGAGAACCGTGTGTATAAGGTTACGGTGCATTATTTTCTGTATTTCGGTAATCTTTGTATCTGCAAGTACGCATTTCGGTTTGCGTGTCATTATCTCTTCCACTTTATGGTTCACAAATTCGGCTTGCCATTTTTCCATTGCTCGTCTTATGTCACCATCGGTTATAAGTCCTTCTATTCTCTTGTCTTCATCGAGTGAAACTCCAAGACCGAGTTTTCCTTTACTCACGAGTATTATTGCTTCACCCAAATGCATATCCTTTGGAATGATTGGCAAGTCGTCAGAGCGCATCACGTCTTTTGCTGTTGTCAACAGTCTTTTGCCAAGTTCGCCACCCGGATGGAACTGGGCGAAATCGGTAGGCTTGAAGTTGCGAACTTCCATAAGTGCTATTGCGATGGCATCACCCATTACGAGGGTTGCGGTAGTGCTGCTGGTAGGTGCAAGATTAAGCGGGCATGCCTCTTTATCAACTTTTACTTTAATATGTACTGTACTGTGTTTTGCCAGCAGACTGTTTTCGTTTCCACTGATTCCTATAATTGGAATTTGCATGTGAAGCACCATAGGTATAAACCTCAGCAGTTCGTCGGTATTTCCGGAGTTGCTTATTGCCATTACAATATCGTCTCTTGTCATAACTCCGAGATCACCATGAAATACATCAAGAGGATTGATAAAGAATGACGGTGTTCCTGTACTCGATAGTGTTGCGGCAATCTTTGCACCTATATGACCACTCTTTCCAACACCGGTGACTATCACTTTTCCTTTACAGTTGAGCATAAGTTCCACGGCGCGGTCGAACTCTTCGTCAATCTGATTAATCAAGTCTAGCACTGCATTACACTCGTCTTTTATACATTGTATGGCATATTGGCGCACCGTTACAGGTTTTTCAGTCTGCTGTCCCATTTGGTATTAATCTATAAGTTGTTTCACTATATGTTCAAGGTCTTTGAGGTAAAGCATATTAGGTCCGTCAGACAATCCCTTCTCGGGGTCGGGATGTACCTCAAAGAAATATCCTGTTGCTCCGAAAGCTTTCGCTGCGAGTGCCATGTGAGGTACGAAACGTCGGTCACCCGATGTTTTTCCTCCGCCTGCTCCGGGGCGTTGCACGCTATGGGTGCAGTCCATAATCACTGTTTCTACTATTTCGAGCATATCTGGAATATTTCTGAAATCAACCACAAGATTGTTATATCCGAAAGAATTACCACGCTCGGTAAGCCACACCTTCTTGGCTCCGGCTTCCTTTGCTTTTTCCACAGGGAAGCGCATATCTTGCCCACTGAGAAACTGTGCTTTCTTTATGTTTACCGTTTTTCCTGTTTTTGCCGCTGCAATAAGCAAATCGGTCTGGCGACAAAGGAATGCCGGAATTTGCAGAACATCGCACACTTCACCGGCCGCTTCGGCTTGATAACTTTCGTGTATATCGGTAAGTATGCGTAGTCCGTATTTCTCTTTGATGTCTCCAAGCATTTGTAGCCCTTTTTTCAGTCCCGGCCCTCTGTATGAGTTTATGCTCGTTCGGTTTGCTTTGTCGAACGATGACTTGAATATAATGTCTATGTCATGAACACTGTTGATATGTTTAATTTCGCGTGCCACAGCATCAAGCAATTCTGCAGACTCTATTACGCAAGGACCGGCTATGAATATTGGTTTCATGATAATCGCATTTGGATAGTCGCATGCAAAATTAGCGGAATTGTTCTAATTACCCAAACATTTTACTCAAATTGCAGAGAAAAAGGATAAAAAAGAAGATATATGTAGTTATTCAAAATTGAACGTATAATGATTTGCCTTATTATAACAGTAAATATTATAATCATTTTGATTGATTGCGAACACACCAAATGCGAGATACATAATTCTGGAATAGTCCGTAATATCACATTAAATAATCTGCCTAAAGAGGTTTATATACAGAATGGCAGGAAAGTGGTTTTATGAACAAAATTATAGTAAAAACATCCATTGGTCAGAATGAACATTCAAATGGTTATGAAAATTGCTAATCAAACTTAATTTCATTTTCCGAACTCTTCTTGAAATAACGTTTCACACGTTTTAATCCATCTACTCCGAGTATTGTAAGTCCTCCATATTGTAATGTCTTTGCAAGTCCGAAGAATACAACCCATAACAATGCTTTTGTTTCTTTTGGTGTGTCAAAGGTAGCCTGTGCAAATGAAATTATATAAAAAGGTATGCACGTTGCTAAAACTATCACCCCTGTACGGAATGATAGTGAGGCAAGCCATACCTTTATTTTTTTTAATGTTTTCTTCATTTTATGAATATTCCGATATGAAACTTCCGCTGAGCCCCTTTTTCATACAGAGCCCCTATAATAAAAGGAGAACGAGTCTTTTAAGAACCGTTCTCCTTTGTCGAGGTGACAGGACTCGAACCTGCGACAGCCTGGTCCCAAACCAGGAACGCTACCAACTGCGCTACACCTCGTTCTTTTTGCGTGTGCAAAGGTAAGTATAATTTTTCTTACCTCCAAATTTTATCTGTTTTTTTTATGCCCGATGTCTTATTTCTTGCATACAAAGGTCGTGGAATCAATAATGAGTGGCTTTCCACCATGCCGTTTCTTTCTTTGATAAAGCGGAATGGTTTATTGAAGGGTCACTAATTGAGATGCCTGAATATGTGTTTATGGGTGTCTCGGCATTGTTGTAAGCAGAATAGAATGTTTGGGTGGCAGCCTTTACGAGGACTAATTTTGCAAGCGATTGCGTGAAGCGTGAGTATAGAGCGTTATCGTCTTTGCACAGTTCCCTGACGTAATCGTGCATGTCGAAAAATAAATGGGATTTCAGGCCATCAAATGCCTGTATCTTGGAAAGCATTTCGTTGTTAAAAGAATGAGTTGTATTTATTTCACGCATAATTGCTGCCATGTTGTCGAGTTCGTCGCAACGAATTACCGATATAGTGCCGTATGGGTACTTATAGTTAGTGTAAAATGAAAGGAATTCATTGCATGCCGTCTGCCAGTCCATTCCTATTATTGCCTCTCCCATCATGTCGTATGGCATCCCGTATAGCATGATTTCGGTTGGCGAAGCAATGATTATATCAGTTGCGTTGCGCAGTTCGTATGCCGTTTCCACGTTAGCCATGTAACAATCGTCGAAGAGAATGTATTCGGGATGTATGTTTGCGATTGTGAGTGCCTGCGACAGGTCTGTTATGTCAGTCTGGTATGCTTCGTCGCTTGAATGCCCGAAGAAGCGTGTCTGTTTCCATTCATCTTCTACTGTTCCGCTTTGTCGTTTCGCTATGGCGAGGTTCTTGTAAATCCTCGTTCCCTTTGGCAACCATGCCATCCCGTGACATCCTATTATCATTGCATAGCGCGGAGTCTTGGTAAAAGTCTTCACGTCACTCAAAATATTAGCGATACCGCTCGGTGTGGTGTATTCGTTGCCACTGAAAGAATATTTCCTAAGTGTGTCATGTGCGCACCTGCCATTCCTGTATATAATTTCCGTGAGAGATGCCTTTTGGCTACCTCCCGACATAAAGACGACAATTCGCCTGTCGGAAGTGCCTTTTGATTTTGTTATAGCATCTTCCATACCTTTTATATTATTAAGGAAAGGGAGGGTCATATTGCTACCCGACCACGGCATATACATCAATATTGTCTGTACGTAATGCGTTTCATGCTTTTCTTTTGGTGAGTCGTCATGGCAAGATACAATGATAATCGTGGCAAAGAGTAGCAGTATGAGTTTTTTCATGCATATGGGTATGCTATAGTTTCTTTTTCAGTTCGGCAATCGAAAGTTTCAGAGAAGCAATCTTCTCTTCAGAGTCGCTTTGCTTCTTGCGTTCCAATGCCACTACAGCCTCCGGTGCATGTGCAACGAACTTTTCGTTTGATAGTTTCTTTGTAACACCTAACAGGAAGCCTTCGAGATGTTTCAACTGCGCCTCTTGTTTCTCAATCTCCGCTGCAACATCAATCATTTCGCCCAGCGGAACAGCATATTCGTGTGTTCCCACCATGAATTGCGATGCGTCGGCTTGCTTCTCTGTCACAGTCTCTATGCCTTTGAGGTTGGCCATTTTCACCACTACTGCAGCGTATTCGGCGTATGCATCTTCTCCTATGGCTTGCAGTTGCATCTGTTCCTTGTTAGGAATGTTCTTTTGGTTGCGCACCGTGCGCACTCCCGATACAATCTGTTTCACGGTCTCAATGTCGGCCACAAGACGCTTATCGCTATCGGTAGCAGAACCAATCTCAAGTTTTTCGCGCATTATGCTTTCACCTGATTCATGTTCGCTGATGTGCTGCCATAACTCTTCAGTTATGAATGGCATAAAAGGATGTAGCATTTTCAGCAAGACATCGAAGAAGCCGAGTGTTGCTTCGTATGTCTTTCGGTCGATAGGTTGCTGATAAGCCGGCTTCACCATTTCAAGATACCAACTTGAGAACTCGTCCCAGAACAATCTGTAAACGGTCATAAGTGCCTCTGAGATGCGATATTTTGAGAACTGGTCGTTCAGTTCTTCGTTTGCTGTACGTAGAATAGCCTCAAACCATTCCACAGCAATTCTGTTTGCTTCAGGCTGTTCCACGTCTGCCGTCTCCCAACCTTTAACGAGTCTGAAGGCATTCCAAATCTTGTTGTTGAAGTTTCTGCCCTGTTCGCAAAGGCTCTCATCGAAGAGGATGTCGTTGCCTGCCGGGGCAGAAAGCATCATTCCCATGCGCACGCCATCGGCTCCGTATTTGTCAATAAGTTCAATCGGGTCGGGCGAGTTGCCAAGACTTTTCGACATCTTGCGTCCCAGTTTGTCGCGCACGATGCCTGTAAAATACACGTTCTTGAATGGGAAATTACCCATATATTCCTCTCCGGCCATTATCATACGTGCCACCCAGAAGAAGATAATGTCAGGTGCTGTAACGAGGTCGCTCGTTGGATAATAGTAGTTAATCTCCTCGTTGTTCGGATTGTTGATACCATCGAAGAGTGAGATAGGCCACAGCCATGAACTGAACCAGGTATCAAGAGCATCTTTGTCCTGTTGCAGATCTGATAGTTCAAGAGCGTTGTTTCCGCTCTCTTTGCGTGCCAGTTCAAGAGCCTTTTCAGGCGAATCGGCAACTACGAAATGCTCTTCCGTCTCTCCTTTCGTGTTCGTGGTTTCATCGTTGTCAGGTGTGTAATAATATGCCGGAATGCGATGTCCCCACCAAAGTTGACGCGAGATGCACCAGTCTTGTATGTTCTCAAGCCAATTCTTGTATGTGTTTACATATTTAGAGGGGTAGAAGTGCATCTCTCCGTTGAGCACCGGTGGTAGTGCGATGTCGGCAAAGTGCTGCATGCGCAAGAACCATTGCAGCGAGAGACGCGGCTCTATTGCTGTTTCAGGGTTGCGCTCGGAGTAGCCCACCTTGTTGGTATAGTCCTCAACACGCTCCATAAGTCCGGCCTTTTCTATGTCTTTCACTATTTGCTTGCGACATTCGAAGCGATCCATTCCGACGTACATCGGCGACTGTTCGGATATTGTTCCGTCGGCATTGAATATGTCGATTGTCTCCAGATTGTGGTTTTTGCCCAACATGTGGTCGTTGGTATCGTGTGCGGGAGTAACTTTCAGACAACCGGTTCCGAACTCAATATCAACATAGCGGTCTTCTATTACAGGGATAACCCTGCCAACGAGTGGTACAATAACCTTCTTTCCCTTCAGCCATTGATTCTTTGGGTCTTTCGGGTTTATGCACATTGCGGTGTCGCCCATTATTGTTTCCGGGCGAGTGGTGGCCACTACGGCATAGTAGCCGTTTTCGTCCTTATGAATTACATTGCCCTCGTCCAAGGTTGTTTCGTCAAAAGAACTGCAAGAGTCGGCATCAACATAATATTTGAGATGATATAATTTTGACTGTTCCTCCTTGTAAATTACCTCTTCGTTGCTAAGAGCCGTGAGAGCCTTCGGATCCCAGTTCACCATTCTCAATCCGCGGTATATCAGTCCTTTCTCGTAAAGGTCGATGAATACCCGTGTCACGCTGTCAGAGCGTTTGTCGTCCATCGTGAAAGCCGTGCGATTCCAGTCGCACGACGCACCGAGTCTTCGGAGTTGCTTCAAGATGATTCCGCCATGCTCGTTTGTCCAGTCCCATGCGTGCTTGAGAAACTCGTCGCGCGATAGGTCGTGCTTTTTTATACCCTGCTCGGCAAGGCGTTTCACGACCTTTGCTTCTGTTGCAATCGAGGCATGGTCAGTTCCCGGTACCCAACAAGCGTTCTTGCCTTTCATGCGGGCACGCCTCACAAGAATATCTTGTATGGTGTTGTTCAGCATGTGTCCCATATGTAGCACGCCGGTTACGTTTGGTGGGGGAATTACTATTGTGTATGGCTCGCGCTTGTCAGGTTTTGAACTGAAGAGTTTGTTGTCAAGCCAGTATTGATACCATTTCGACTCCACTTCGCGCGGGTCGTACTTCGTTGCTAATTCCATTTGTTATCTTGTTTTACTTCGTTATCTATATTAGTTGAATAAAAAACGCTGCAAAGTTACAAAAAAAAAGCAATATATATAATAAATGAAATAAATTTCATTCGTGAAGTTGCTGCATCTCAGATTTATTTGTTACTTTTGCATCAAAATAAACAAACGATGCATACAAGAGAAGAAAAACTTGAAGCCTTTGGAAAACTGCTTGATGTGCTCGACAGATTGAGAGAGGAATGTCCGTGGGATCGCAAACAGACGAACGAAAGTTTGCGGCCGAACACGATAGAAGAGACTTTCGAACTGTGCGATGCACTGATGAAAGACGATTCAAAGAACATCTGCAAGGAACTTGGTGATGTGATAATGCATGTGATGTTCTATGCTAAGATTGGCGAGGAGCAAGGAAAGTTTGATATTGCCGACGTATGCGACAAGGAATCGGATAAACTGATTTTCCGTCATCCGCATGTATATGGCGAGGCTGAATCTCTGAAACATTCGCCGCTGATACATGCGGAAGAAGGCAAGGAACTCAACACCGAGCAGGTGCTTGAGAACTGGGAACAGATTAAATTGCGCGAGAAGGAAGGCAACGAGAGCGTGCTCTCCGGAGTGCCCGACGCTCTGCCGTCGCTTATAAAGGCATATCGTATTCAGGACAAGGCACGTAATGTGGGTTTCGATTGGGAAGACAAACAGGATGTTTGGGCAAAGGTGCGTGAAGAACTTGATGAGTTGGAGGAAGAGTTGAGGCGTGAGGACAAGGAGAAATCAACACAAGAACTTGGAGATTTCCTGTTCTCGGTAATCAATGCCGCACGTCTCTATCACCTGAATCCGGATAATGCACTGGAGCATACAAATAAGAAATTTATACGCAGGTTTAACTATGTGGAAGAACATTCAATCAAAATAGGTAAGCCTTTGAACGATATGAGTTTGGAGGAAATGGATAAACTATGGAATGAAGCAAAGAATTTAGAAAAGTAATAATATGAGAAAACTATTATTGTTATGTCTTGCTGCCGTTGCCGTTATGATGATTGCCGGCTGTGAGGGGCAGAATAAGAAGAATAACTTGGGGCATGGCGACTCTTTGTTGCTTGATAGTATGGCCGAACAGGACTCCTCTTTGTATGGCCGATGTGGTGAAGATTGCGCGATGAACACGCTGCAACTCATCTCAGATAAAGGTGATACGGTTTACCTTGGTTACGACCCTGATGCCGAGGTGTCGCCGGTGCGCGGAGGTATTGCCGTTGGCGACCGTGTGGCAGTGATGCTCGGCAAGGACGCTTACGGACAAACCATAGCAGCGAGTGTAATCAATCTTACCACACTTCTCGGTAAATGGCAGAGTATTGACCGTAATTTTGAGATAAAAGAAGGTGGGGTGGTGGAGACCGTTGTCAACGAGCAGAAGCCATACACGTCATGGAAGATAGTGAACGGAAAACTTGTTCTCAGCACAGACACGTTCCATATCTATGAACTTGGGGCAGACTCTCTATATCTCGAAAACAAGGTTGGAATCTTTGCTTATAAGAGGGTGAAATAATAGATGACACCTTTCAAGTTATACATCTTGGGGTGTGGCAGTGCATTGCCAACCCCTCGCCATTATGCTTCGTCGCAAATCGTTGAGTTGCGGGGCAAACAGTTCATGGTTGACTGTGGCGAGGGAACACAGATACAGTTGCGCCGTTCGCGCATAGGTTTCAATAAAATAAGAGCCGTTTTCATATCTCATTTACATGGTGACCATTGTTTCGGACTGATAGGAATGATTAGTACGTTCGGTTTGCAGGGACGAACCGCTCCGCTGCATGTCTATTCGCCTAAAGAACTTGAAGAAATGTTGATGTCGCAACTGAAATTTTTCTGTACGCATTTGAGTTTTGATGTGGTATTTCATGCAGTCGATACGTCAGGACAAAGTGTTGTTTATGAGGATAATAGCCTTACTGTTGAAACCATTCCTTTGGAACATCGTGTACCATGTTGCGGCTATCTTTTCCGTGAGAAACCCACCTTGCCGCATATCCGCCGAGACATGATAGATTATCTTGGAATACCGGTAAGTCAGATAAACAATATCAAGTTGGGAGCCGATTGGGTGTGTGAAGATGGTACAGTGGTCTCCAATAGTCGTCTTGTGTCACCTCCGGATTCGGTGCGTTCATACGCTTACTGCTCTGATACACGCTACATGCCGACACTGTATGAGCGTCTGAAAAACGTAGATTTGCTCTATCATGAGAGCACATATGGCGACGACAACATGCAGATGGCAGAGACTTATTATCATAGTACGGCACGACAAGCAGCGTGTGTGGCGCGGGATGCCGGTGTGAAACGACTGCTGTTAGGCCATTACAGTTCAAGATATGATAACGAGGAGGTTTTGCTCAAACAGGCACAAGAAGTCTTTCCTGATACATATCTTGCAAATGAAAAAATGGTTATTGAAGTTTAATTCTTAAAAATATTTGCAGGTTTCAGAAAAAAAAACTATATTTGCAACGATTAATCAACATGATGCGCGTATGATAAAGAATATATTATTTTTTTCTCTGGCTTCGGTATTGATATTCGGAATGCCGGGAGTAAGCCGTGCAGAGTCTGCAATAGAGATAATTGATAATGATTATCAGACTGTTACAATCTCTGTGCAAGAGTCGGTATTGCATGTCACCGGTGCTAACGGACAAATACTTCAGATTTACAATGTAGCAGGAATGATGATCAAAAGCATAAAGGTTGATAGTAACGACCGCCGCTATGAACTGAACCTTAACAAAGGTTGCTACATTGTGAAAGTGGGTAAGACGGTTCGAAAGGTATCAATAAAATAAGGCTTAATATAGGTCTTTAATACAAAATTAATTAAACCAACGGTTTTGCAAAAGCATATATGCGTTTGCTTTGTGGTGCTATTGACACTATTTTCATGCACCGATGGCGACGTACAACCATATCAAGATATTACACCCGAAGCACTTTCTGTTATGAAAGTGTCGGAGTATGAGTTGGATTATGATGACATACGCGGGCAGATAAGGCAGTTGATAAAGAGTGAATCTTCTTCATCGGTTGCCGTAAGATATATTCGAAACTATTATTCTTCTGATGGCTCGTTTATTTGGATAGACCGTCATGGCATGGATTCGCGTGCCGACACCTTGCTTGCTTTCATTTCAAAGGTTGATGAAATGGGTTTCAAGAAAGAACTTTTCCGCGTCAGTCAGATAGAAGAAGACTTGAATAGGGTACGGAAACTTGACTTTGACAAGTCTTCAAACAGCATTAACAAAGTATTTGCACGCCTTGAATATAATCTTTCAAGAGCATTTATAAGATATTCTACAGGACAGAATTTCGGTTTTGTTAACCCATCGGTAATATTGAATCGCGACCCGGATAACAATGGTGAGTCTGCCCGAATGGTGTACAAATATCAGTTTGACATAAAGATAGAGCACCCCACAGACTCTTTCTATAAGAAAACCTTAATGGTTATGAGAGGTGGAGACATGGGAGGCTTCTTGCGCGAAATCCAGCCGAAGAGAAAACTATACAATCAGTTGCAAGATCGTCTGAACAGTGGAACTCTATCCGAAAAGGAATGGTTCACAACACTCTGTAACATGGAGCGGTGCAGGTGGAATGAGAAAATAGTGGAGGAAGACTGCGAAAAATATGTACTTGTGAATATTCCCTCGTTCATGCTCAAGGCTGTAGATGGTGACAGTGTTCTGACGATGAGAGTGTGTTGCGGTGAGCCGAGGACAAAGACTCCGCTGCTAACGAGCGAGATAGTTAGGATGGAACTTAATCCTATGTGGAATGTTCCTTACTCCATAGCGAAAGGCATTGCTGGTAGTACTGGTTATATGGTGCGTAATAACATGTTCATATACGATAAGAAAAAAGGAAGACTACCGGTGAGTGAAGCATCTCGCGAACTGATATTGAGCGGCCAGCAACGCATAGTACAGGAGGGCGGGCCTGGCAATTCGCTTGGGCGTATAGTCTTCAGGTTCGAGAATAACTTCTCGGTATATTTGCATCACACGTCCTCTCCATGGGCTTTCCAGAGTGCAAACCGTGCCATTTCTCATGGCTGTGTGAGGGTGGAAAAACCTTATGAACTTGCCGTGTTCTTAATGAAAGAAAAAGATATGAACCTTGCCGGGAAAATAAAATATTCAATGACATACAGTATGAAGAAAGATAGTGAGGGAAATCTTGTCAAATCATCGGTTAAAAAAGATAGCCTGGTGAGAAGCGTAAAGGTGGAACCTAACATTCCGGTCTTTCTCACATATTACACTCTTTATCCTGACAATAGCGGCAAATTGGTTGAATACAAGGATGTTTATGGTTACGACAGACGTATCATAGAGCAGTTGAAACCATACGCGAAACGCAGATAACCTGAATTGTAGATGACCAAGGAAGAGGGCAAACTTGTTTCTAAACTTTCAAATCCGAAAACTCGCAGAGAGACTTTTGCGGAGGTGGTGAGACTATACAGTGAGCGCATGTATTGGCAGATAAGGCGTATAGTACTCTCACATGATGATGCAGACGATGTGCTTCAGAACACTTTCATGAAGGCATGGGGAGCATTGGACGACTTTCAAGGTACATCACAAATTTCTACTTGGCTCTATCGCATCGCTATAAACGAGGCTCTCGACCATCTGCGACGCTCGAAGAATAAGGTGAGTGCCGATGCGGAAATCTCTGTCGCCAACCGTCTGATGGCCGATGACTATTTCGATGGCGATAATGCAGCAGCATTGTTGCAAGAGGCTATTTCCACTTTGCCCGATGTTCAACGTACGGTATTTTTGCTTAGATACTATGATGAAATGAAATACAGTGATATGAGTAAGGTTCTTGGAACATCGGAAGGGGCATTGAAAGCATCATATCATATTGCTGTGAGGAAAATATCGCAATATGTTTTAAACCATAACGATAACTTTACATCTAAGGATTAAAAGAGAGAAGTTATGACTATAGAAGATTCCTTGAAAACAAATTTCGGAAATAAAAACCCGTTTCGTGTGCCGGAGGATTATTTCGTTACACTTGAAAAGCGTGTAATGGATAGAATGCCGGAGAGGAAGACACCGCAAGTTAATGTTGCAGTGGAGATTTCGATGTGGAAAAAACTTCGGAAATATGTTGCTGTAGCGGCTTGCACAGGTATCGTTATTGGAGGATATGTTATGCTCAGGAATGGAGAGCCTGCCGTGACAATGCCGGCTGATAACAACAGTAGTGTTGCTGCCAATAATGATTACTATATTGATAAGGCGGTTGATTATGTTATGATGGAGAACGAAGACTTCTATGCTTATCTCTTGGACGAATAAAATTATTTCAGAATTATGAAACGATACCTTATTATATTATTATTGTTTGGGGCATCATCGCTTGTGACCTTTGCGCAGCGACATCATGGAAAACATGACTTCGATCCGGCCAAATTCAAGGCAGAAATGGAGCAGTTCATTACAACGGAAGCATGTCTTACGCCACAGGAAGCATCGCAGTTTTTTCCTCTTTTCAATGAAATGCTTCGTAAGGAAAGAGCCTTGTTCGACCAGATTTCCACACTGCAACGAGTGAAACCGGCAACCGAACAGGGATGTGCCGAGGCTGTAAGGACCCGTGACATGATTGAAATTCAAATCAAGGAACTACAGCAGCAGTATCACAACCGTTTCTTGAAACTACTCCCGGCATGTAAGGTGTATGATGCGCTGAGGGCTCAACATCGCTTTCATCGTCAGATGTTCAAGCGAGAAGTATGCAAAAATAGAAAATAGAGACTTTTAAAAACTACAATCATAAATGTGGAATCCATACCTGCTCACGCTAAAAGCGTATAGGGTATGGATTTTTCGTTTATGTCTTTTTCCATCAAAGATAATCGTATTGAGTGTTATGAGAAATGAATATCCGTATGACTGAGTTTTTAGAAGAAAGCAAATTGGGCGGAATTGCAAAACAATTTCGCCCATTTTGGTGAGCAATTTCGGCGATTTTGCTCACCAATTCCGCCGAAATTGGTTTTCAAAAGATGTCTTTTTGTAGAGGAATGTTTTGTATATTGCAAACAGAAAGACAATTCTTCAACCAATATCAACCACTGTTATGCCTGCCCCTCCGAACTGAACGTTTTCATCGTTATATTTTTCTACGTTTGGCACGGTTCCCAAATATTGTCTGACGAGTTGACGAAGTGCTCCGGTACCGGTGCCATGAAGTATGCGCACACGAGAAATCCCGATTAATATTGCATCATCTATAAAGTGCATCACAACATCGAGAGCCTCATCAACGCGCAGCCCTCTGATGTCAAGGTCTTGGTGGAAATTTGAGCGACGGCTGTCTATGGTCTCGCGAGTACTTCTGCTCTGAACCATGAATATCGGTTTTGATTCGGTAGATTTCTTGATTGCTGATGCTGAAACTTTTTCCAATTTGTCTATGTTTACTTTGCTGCTCATGCCTCCTATTGTTACTGTGGCACTTTTGCCGGACAAACCGGTAATCTTTCCTATGCTGCCCAGTGTCTTCAGTCTCACGGTATCACCGATGTTGAGTTGAGGGTTGAGGGTTCTTTCTTCGCTTCGCTCTGAAAGCTTTTCCTGTTGGAGTTTAGCGGAACTGTTTCGATTACTACTGTTTGGACTCTCGCCTGCAGCTAAACGTTCAGCATCTAACGCCTTCTTACGTTCTTTCTCTGCCTTGCGTTTCTCTTTGCGTTCCCTTCTCGCAAGAATTTGTTTCATTTTGCGCTCTATCATCTCGTCGTTTGCGGTAGTGTCAATCTCGCTCACCTCCTCTTTATAGAGTTGTAGTTCCTCGCGGGCACGTTTTGTTGCTTCGCGTTCAGCCTGTGCCTCCTTAATTTCCCTTATTGTATTCTCTATTCGTTTGTTAGCATCTTTTAAAAGTTCTTCGGCTTGTATGCGAGCGCGTTTTAATATTTGCTTACGTTCTTTCTCCACCTCTTGCAGTTCCTCCTCATAGTGGGCGATGGTCTGCTGCATCTGTTTTTCGTGGCTGTGAATATTCTGCCGTTTGCTTTCCCAATACCTCTTATCGCGGACAATGTCTTGCAGGTATTTATCACTTTGTATATAGTCCCTTCCTACAATAGCCTCTGCCTGCGCGATAACTTCTTCAGGAAGTCCTGTTTTTCTTGCAATCTCAATGGCGAATGAAGAGCCGGGCTGTCCTATCTGGAGTTGGAATAGTGGGCGCATCTCACTACGGTCATATAACATTGCTCCGTTTGCCACTCCGCTATGACTGTCGGCAAATTGTTTAAGGTTTTGATAGTGAGTTGTTATCACGCCCCATGCCTTTTTCTTGCAGAACTGTTGTAATACGCTCTCCGCTATTGCACCACCGATTTGTGGTTCGGTTCCTGTTCCGAATTCGTCTATAAGTATCAGTGTACGTTCGTTTGCTGCACGCATCATGTATTTCATATTCATCAGATGGCTCGAATATGTACTCAAGTCGTTCTCAATGCTTTGTTCGTCACCGATGTCTATCAAGATATTCTCGAAGATACCGGCTTTGCTGCGCTCGGAAACGGGGATTGATATGCCGCACTGCAACATGTATTGCAGTAATCCCATTGTCTTGAGGCAAACCGACTTACCTCCGGCGTTAGGGCCGGATATAAGTAATATCCGTTTCTCTGCTGTCAGCATTATGTCGAGTGGTACCACCTCTTTCTCTTGTTTAGCCAATGATATTCGTAGCAAAGGATGAATGGCACTTATGAAATCAACAGTGGGAGAGGGTGTTATCTCTGGTTCAAATCCGTTTGTTTCTTCAGCGAATAGTGCCTTTGAACGGATAAAATCAACCATGGCAAGCAACTTGTATGATGCCACTATGGGTCGCACATGAGGTCTTACTTCTTTGGCAAACTCTGTCAGTATGCGTATTATTTCGCGGCGCTCATCCGCTTGAAGTTCGCGTATTCGGTTATTTGCCTCCACAACTTCAGCCGGTTCAATAAACACTGTTTTTCCTGATGCCGACTCGTCATGCACTATTCCGCGTATTTTGCGTTTGAGTGCAGGTGCCACAGGTATAACCAATCTACCATCGCGTAAGGTCGGGGCAACGTCTTTTTCTACCAATCCCTCGCTTTGAGCCTGTCTCAAAATATTGTTTAGCGACCGTGATATGCCGCCCTCGGTTCGGGCCAGTTCGCTGCGTATCTGTGCCAATTGTGGTGATGCGTTGTCGCGTATATGACCATACTTGTCGAGTATGGAGTCAATTTTCTGAACCAGTTCAGGAAATGTTTCTATGCCATCAGTGAGCAGTTTCAGTGCAGGGTAAGGGTAGTTCTTCGTATCTTCGTCATTGCTTCCTTCCGTCTTTCTCAGGAATTTTACTATAAGATATATCGTATTAAGTGAGCGTTTCAAGTCGAATAATTCCTCCTCTTCGAGATGAGTACCTTCAAGTCGCAGTCTTGCCACCTGTTGTCTCATATCAAGAAAATACTGCAAAGGAAAATCTTCGGTCTCCTGTTGTAATCTACGGAACTCTCTTATCTGTTGCAGTCGTTGACCTATTATTTCCACGTCGTATGAAAACATCATACTGTCAACCTGTTCCTTGCCAAGTTTACTAATGCAATGCTCCTTCAGCAAGGTTCTTATCTCACTGAATCCAATCTTCTTTTCAAAAGTGTTTGGGTAAATCATGGTGCAAAGGTACTTCTTTTAATCAAGAATTAAGAAACAAGAAATAATACTTTAAATTCTCTTAGTGTTAATTTATTCTAAACGCAGATTATTTCTTTCTTTTCAATTCGTGATTAAAAATAAAAAGTATTACCTTTGCACTCGCTTTTCGGAAATCGACTGATGATAAGCAAGGAGAGATGGTAGAGTGGTCGATTACAGCGGTCTTGAAAACCGCCGTGCTGAGAGGCACCGGGGGTTCGAATCCCTCTCTCTCCGCTAATAGGCTTCAAAAGGACTTCACAAAGGTTGTCAATTTAGCCTTCAAAAATTAGCTAATCGTTGTAAAATCAAGGTTTTACAACGATTTTTCTTTGTATATACCTCTATCGCCTGACGGCATAACCCTATGTTTTGACAGTCATTATTCGGTCAAATTCTGCTACATAAACTGCTACACAAAAATTGTAGCAATAAAAAATGTAGCAGTGACGGGATTCTGAATACCATATTGACGGCATCAATTCTTTCTGTTTCAGTATGTTATATATTAACTTTGCAGCCGAGTGCTACACAAAAGAATGATGCATTATGAGAACAAATTTCAAGGTATCCTTCTACCTACGCTCAAACTATGAGAACAAAGAAGGAAAGTCGCCTGTAATGCTCCGTGTATTCCTTAACGGAGAAATGGCAAATTTTGGCTCTACGAAAATTTTCGTGGATAAGACAATGTGGAATAATGCCACAAGCCGGCTTAAAGGTAGGACGGCAGAAAGTTTGTCCGTCAATGCCGCATTGGACTCTATTTCCACTACATTGAATGGAATTTACCGCAAGTTTGAGGATGACGAGTCCCTGTCATTGGAGAAAATCCGTTCTTTCTTTATAGGAAAAGACAGGGAGTACACAACTTTCCTCCCGGTATTCGACAAGTTCAACGAAGACATCAAGCAGCGTGTCGGACACACCATCAGCAAAGACAGTCTGCAAAAGTACAGTGTTTTGAGAAGACATTTCTCAGAGTTCCTTATCCATAAATATGGAAGAAAGGATATAGGACTGACAGAATTCACACCATCCGTGGTACAAGACTTTGAGTTATATCTGAGTACTGTGGCAGGCTGCGCTTACAATACGTCGGTCAAGAAAATGAAGGCTCTCAAAACCGTAACCATATATGCACAAAAGCGTGGCTATCTCCTTCACGACCCCTTTCTCAATCATCGTTTCCACTTGGAGCCGGTAAACCGTGGTTTCCTCACGGACGAAGAAATCATGAAGATAGCCAACAAGGATTTCGGCATCCAGCGTTTGGAACTGGTAAGGGACGTTTTCATCTTCTCTTGCTTTACAGGGCTGGCATACATTGACGTGTCCAATCTCACACCGGACAACATCGTCACGCTCGATGACAAGCAGTGGATTATGACCAAAAGACAGAAAACAAGCGTGGAAACAAATGTCCTACTTCTCGATATTCCGAAGCGCATCATTGCAAAGTATAGTGGAAAGACCTATCGGGATGGCAAACTATTCCCCATACTGACGAATCAGAAGACTAATGCGTATTTGAAAGAAATAGCCGACCTTTGCGGTGTCAAGAAGAACCTGACCTTTCACCTTGCCCGGCATACATTTGCCACCATGTCTTTGAGTAAGGGCGTTCCGATGGAAAGTGTGTCGAAGATGCTGGGACATACCAACATAAAGACCACACAGATTTATGCTCGCATCACCAACAAGAAGATTGAGCATGACATGGAACAGCTTGCCGACAAACTCGGTAAGTTCAACAAGGCAATGGGAATCCGATAATATAATAATGTATAACCCTAAACCAAGAAGATTATGACAACTAAGAAAGAACTATCCTACTTCCGTCTGAAGTTAGAGAACTACCTCAGTGAGCATTTCCCCGAAATGCTGAGTGACAAACCATTCATAACGGCAAGAGCCGACGAAGCTCTTACCACCTACTGCGATGCAGTGGCACAAGGCTTCTCGCATCCCGAAGCTGAGAGTATGGCAAGCGAAGTGTTGTATAGAGGACTGCATTTCTCAAAGTACGACACGCTTGTATCTGTCTTGGAGAATGAGTTTGAGAAAGAACTGCCCTCCCCACTCCCCGAAAGACTATCCCCGATACTCCTGAAGAACAAGGCTGTGCAAAGCGTTTTCGACAAGTATGAACTCACGGACGATTTTGGCGCAAGTCCTAAGTATGAGAAACTCTACACCGAACTGACAGGAACAATCGTTCTGCTCATTGAGGTCAATGGTCTGCCAACGATAGGCGGTGAGAACATGACTTGATGCAGCACCATCGGGAGCTTTTGTAGTGTCAAGAGCCAAGATAAACGCTCCGCTCCACACGCCAAGAGTTTGTACCAACACTTGTCTTTGTGTAGCCTGCGCATCTTGTTATTGCTCTTGAACTATTCAAAGCTCCGATTATGAATACAATCATCATGAATCAAGATGTCCACACACCTGCCTTCATCAAGGCAGACGCATCGAACAAAAGCAATAACATCAAGCAGCAGCCGATTTCTTTCAAGCAAGTCCGCCGTTTCAGTTGGACACGCTTCATCGAACTGGTCATCCTGCTCTCCATCGTTATCGGTGTCGTTTGGCTTATCTCAAAGATAGTAACGCCACAGGTCGTTACCGCCGTGTCAGTCATTGCAGGCTTTCTGATACTGCGCTTTATTGTCAGAGTCATTCTCCAAGTTACCTTTACGCTGCTGAGCTTTCTCTTCTGGCTGGCGATACTCTGTGCCATCCTGCTTTGCGTGCTTTGAGAAGCACGACGATGTAATCTGTAAACACTTTCATTTATCGTTCATCAGGTGGTTATCTCGCATTTTGAGATAGCCACCTTTTCTGTTTTCCACTATGGGCGTTGCACTTTTGCTTCTTTTCCTATGCTCCACAATATGCGAAATGAAGAAGACGGATGCTGTTCCCTTTTTATCCGCAAAGGTAGTACGGGGCTTGTGGCTTTCAAAAGGTCAGTGCCGCTGGGTTTGTCTGGAAAATCTCCACACCTATGGGTAGTATTTTCCGCCAAAACCTTGTGCAAGCCTCGCCCCGCTACCTCTATTTTGCTACAAAAAGGAATCAGCATACTCCGATCTTTGGACGCATAAAAAAAATGTCGCTATGGATAAGCAAAAAGTAAATACAACATCTTCGATGAAAAGAAAAGGATATAGCTCCTCCTCTCATTACCGCATTAACTCTGTGGTTGAAAAAAGTGAGCAAGTGTTGGCAATTAAGTTTGTACAATGGGACGTTCCCCCTTTGGAGAGCCTTTGTAATAGCAAAGTATATCTCCTACGTGTGAAACTCTATCGTGGCGAGCGTATGAGCCGTGAGGAAAAGAATTGGCTATGTGAAGCGGTGAACTCTAATACCTACTTCCGTACTGCCGTTCCCCTACAAGGCTATCGCTTTGACTTCTTTGACGTGCTGAAGAAATACCTTGTCAATCAGTACGGACAATGGACAGAGTATTACGCACCCGATAGAACAAGCCTAAGAGCCTACCTGTATGGACGTATCAATCAAATAGTTGAAATTCCCAAGTATTAACAACATCAAAACATATACGACAATGAAAGGAACAGAACATTTCACACGGACAATAGCCGAGTATCTTAATCAGCGTGCTATGACAGACCCATTATTTGCCCCTAACTTGTTGAAGCCAAACAAGAATATCGAGGAGTGCATCACCTACATTCTTAATGAAGTGCAGAAAAGCGGTTGCAATGGCTTTGATGATGATGAAATTTTCTCTATGGCTGTTCACTACTACGATGAGGACGATATAGAGGTGGGTAAGGCTGTTTCTTGCCAAGTAGCCGTCAATCACATTGTGGAACTCACAGAGGAAGAAAAAGCCGAAGCAAGGCAGGAAGCCATTAAACAATATCAGCGTGAGGAACTCGCCAAGATACAGAGCCGTAACACACGAGTGAAGAAGACCGAGAATGCAGCAACCCAAGTACAACCATCCCTATTCGATTTTTAAGTCTATGAAACCGAGAAACAAGTTTGAGAAGGCAGTCCTTGCCGAGAGCAGGCACCTTCGCCCGATAACCAAGACACAGACAAAGTGGGCATTCCGTAAGTGCATAGACCATTTAGCCTACCGCCTGCCAAAAGGTCGCACCACTTGTATGGATTGTGGGTATAGTTGGATAATGGACAAACATAGAGAAACTTGCACTTGCCCTCATTGCAGGACAAAGTTGCAGGTCAAGGAAACCTTTGAGCGTAAATTGCAGCAGAAGCGGTATTTCACCACGCTAACCGCTTGTGGAGAGTATCAAGTATTGCGTATGTTCCTCCTTGTTGTGGGAATGGAGAAAGGCAGTAAGGCACAATATCACGCACTTGAAATCGGTCAGTATTGGTGGAACGCAAAAGGACGGCAAGCCATTGTTGCCATTCCACGCACATTGGGCAGATATGTTGATACCTTTTCTTACTATACCCCTATGGCTATCCGTAACGACAATGAAGCCTACCGATATGCAGCCTATTCGCAGATATATCCTAAATTCAAGGTTACAGACACACTCCGCAGGAATGGATTTGAAGATGATTTTCACGATATAGCCCCGATAATATTCATTCCTGCATTGCTTTCTGACAGCCGGGCTGAAACATTGATGAAAGCAGGACGAATGGGGCATTTACGCTATTTCCTCAACAACAATTCGACATTTGACGCTTGTTGGCAGTCCTACAAAGTTGCCACTCGCAACGGCTATGAGATAGAGGATATTTCTCTATGGTGCGACTATGTGGATATGCTCCGCAGATTGAATAAAGACATACACAGCCCGAAGTATGTTTGCCCCACCGACCTGCATAGGGAACACGACCTAAGACAAAGCGAACTCCGCAGACAAAGGGAAAAGGAAGAAAAGGCGGCGAAACGCAAAAAGGCAATGGAGGAAGAGAAGCGTTTCCACGAACTCAAATCCAAGTTCTTCGGTATCTGTTTCACGGACGGCACAATCCAAGTTCACGTATTGGAGAGTGTGCAGGAACATTTGGAGGAAGGAGTATCAATGCACCATTGCGTGTTCGACAATGCTTACTATCTCAAAGAAAACTCTCTTATCCTTTCGGCAACCATTGAGGGCAGACGGATAGAAACGATTGAGGTCAATCTGGACACGCTCAAAGTGGTGCAAAGTCGTGGAGTGTGCAACAAGAATACGGAGTATCACGAACAGATAGTGAACCTTGTTAATGCTAATCGAGAACTAATAAGCCGAAGAATGAAAGCAACTGCATGAAGTATGAACCATTAAAATATCAGAGATATGAAAACAGAGATAGAAAACATCATCTATAACTACACGGACGAGATACCGCATATTCTCATCAGGGTTATCAATGCGATAACCCTATCCGACAATGAGGAAGAGTTAAGGACGGCAATAGGAAAAATAGCCGAAGAAACGGAACTTGACAAGTTTTTCGCCTATGGTTATGGCGCACATCACTTTTGGCTCACACACCGCAAGTTATCCAATGGAGAGCCAAAGCAGTACAGATTATTAAAGGTTGAATTTTAAGATTAGGAATGATGAAGAAACAGAGATTTTTAGTCTATACGGAATATGTTTTTGACGGCGTATTCGATGTGGTTGCCGAGAGCAAGGAGGAAGCACGGCAGAAAGTCCTACAAAATTGTGGGTTGGCTATGGGTGGAAGCATTCACAGCACTTTGCCCGATGATGAGATAAATTGGGCTTTCGATATACACCCTAACAGACGAATAGACAAAATAACGAAAGTGTAGAAACAGCACCTTGAATAAGACCAAGAGCCACGCAAACCGAAAATTTGCGTGGCTTCTTTTCTTTGTCTTTGAGCGAGCAGGCGACCAAAGCAAAGAAGCAAAAGAAAGTCGCAGGGAAATTACATTTCATATTTGCTAAGGAAGAAAGAACAAGGCTAACTCCACACGTCTCTGCTTCACCAATCTTTTGCCCCTGCATCGGCAAAAGGATACATACTCACAACAAATTTTTCGTAACCAGCCTCTATCTTTCTCTTGGGTTGCTTACCGTAACCAAGTAGTCGCTTCACGCCCACACTGTAGGAAAGCAAGGTAAGCAGTAAAGCATCCTTGCCGTTACCATTGCTGTTTTTATAGGCAGCGTATTCTCAATATCTTCTACCTTATCCACAATGATGTTCTGTGATTCCCAATCCACATACATGGAGGATGTTCGAAATAAAAATCATTATTATTGGCGATTGCAGAGACGAAGCAGATATCGTACTTTTGCAAAATAAGAAATGAACATTCTTGATAAGAAGATGATGGCAAACAGACAGAGCAATTCCTACCAAAGGATGATGGAACATTACGACGACCTATTGACCGGACGGAAGTGGTGGTCAAGGATATATATGCGATTTATTTGGAACGAAGACACTAATCTCTTGGCTCGGAAAGTGCTTGATCTCATACCGGACGATTTTCGGGGACGACTGCTTGACGTGCCTGTCGGCACTGCCATTTTCACCGCCGAGAAGTATCGCCGGATGAAAGATGCCGAGATCGTTGGTTTGGACTATTCGGAAGAAATGATAGCCATTGCGGCTTTGCGGAAAGAGACAGAGGAGATAGCCAACCTGTCTTTGGAGCAAGGAGATGTCGGAGAACTTCCCTATGCCAACGAGATCTTCGACTGCGTACTGTCGATGAACGGCTTTCAGGCTTTCCCTGAGAAAGAAAAAGCCTTTGCCGAGATTTTCCGCGTGCTGAAACCCGGCGGTTGCTTCTGCGGCTGCTTTTATGTCAAGGGCGAACGCCGATTGGCTGATTTATTTGTTAAGAAAGTAATGGAAAGAAAAGGATTTTTCCACCCTCCATACGACACCTTCGCTGAAGCCGAAAGCCGACTTCGGAGTATGTATGGCGATGACGTGCTGACAGAAAAAATGGCTTCCGTCTGCTTGTTCCGCTGCGTGAAACCACAAAGAGAAACCACTGAAAACGAACAATAACCCCAAAACATAAGACTATGAGCGTAACAAAAATCATCGACGAAGAAAACATCACCATCGTACAAGGAGTCAACGGCATTCTGCTACATCAGGAAGGGTGGATGAAAGAAAAGAATGACAGAAAAGGCTAAGCAAGAGGATAACCTATCCATCAACTCTTGATAAGGAATCTCTCTTTGAAAGTATAGTTGTATCCTACAAAAGAGCCTTCAAATTAGAGCTAAACTCTTACCAAGTCTGTTGCGTGGATGGATAGATGTATCAAGGTATATAAAACATGGCAAACTCCACTTGCCTCCGTTTCACCAATCCTTTCAAAACTTTTCCCTTGTATCGGCAGAATGAAACATACTCTTGATAAAAGTTCCTGTTTCCAGCCTCAATTTTTCGCAGCAATCGGCTCTTGGGATGCTTGCCATATCCGAGCAATCGCCCCACGCCCACATTGTAGGCAAGTAAGGTCAATAGCAGCGCATCCTTGCCATAGTCTTTGAAGTGTTCAAAGCATTTCCAAAGGTCGGCACGGAGCAGGGAGTCTGCCTGCCGTTCCGTCATATCCGCCGTGAAGTGCTCTCCTGGTTGCAGCTGATGCCCATATCCAACATACGGATAATTCTTCCAGCTGTGCATACCCTCAAAGTATTTAACAACAACCACACCACGTTCGAAAGGAGACAAGTCTGCCAACCGCACCCTACGCTGGGCAAGGATGGGCTGGCAGAATAAACATAAAATACAGAATAAAGCAAAGTGTTTAGTTGTCTGCATCTTTCAATACTTTGGTAACTGTTGCGGAGGACTTTTCCTTATTTTCCGCCTTTTCGTTGTTGAAACTGAAAGTCAGTTGCTGCATTCTGCCGAAGTTGTCTTCCACATACACATCAATCGTCTGGCGGTCAGATGAGAGCGAGGTATAGTACAAGCGAAACACGTCCTTTGTAAGCGGATAGCGGTCGTTAGGCTTGAAGACAGTACCGTTATCATTTCTTAGCAAGCCCTTGCCGTCAGACTGGAAATAACGTATCGTATAGCGAGTGTCGGCAAACTCACCGCCTCGCTTCAGTGTGCAACGTATCTCAGCCGTCTGCCCCCTTATGATGTCCTTCTGAACGGGCATCGTCTCGACCGTGAACGGATAAGACTGCTGAACATCCAAATCCCTATCACAAGCAGATAGGCAAAACACGGCAAGGGCAAGTACGCCCATTATCCATATCGAACTTAATATCTTCTTTTTCATTTTTCTTCTTGCTTAAAGATTAAACCTAAGTCCTGCCGAGAGTGCAGGACGGAAACGATGTACGTCTGAGCCGAAGAGCAACCGCCCCTGTGCCTTGACAAGAAAGAGCACCCTGTCCGTCAGAAACACTTCCACCGAACCATGCACGGCACCGCCATAGACAAAGCGGGAGCGGTCGAGCAGTGTTGCCCCGTCGGGCAGCAGCTTCTTGTCCTCATTCAGTTGCTCATAGCCACCCAAGGCGGATATACCACCATAGAGAAACACGTTTTTACCTCTGTCGGAGAGAACAGGGTGCATATAGCCCACCTGCAAGAGTATATCCTTGAGTTTTACGTTATAACTTCTGTACGGCATATTCTGCTGTTCATACTCTGCCATAACAAAGGTATAATTCTCACGACCCAAATATCGGGTGAGTGATGCTCCTATACCGAAATTGTCAGCAGCAAGGAACTTTTCACCCTTGATAAGCGGAACACTCCCTACGACCTCTACGCCCCTTTGCTTGGGTATCAGTCGCTGTGCCTGCGATGGCAAGCTAAAAGCCATTGCCACCGCTGCACAAACCGATAAAATGATTTTCTTCTTCATAATGTCTACCATTTCAGTTTGAGGTTATCAATCTTTTTTGCCAGTTGTAGGTCTTCTGCCGTTACATGGAAGGTCAGCGTGCGACCGCCATTTCTCTCATAAAGCGTCACTTCAAGCTGCTTGTCCTCTGCAAGAGAAAACTGTTCGAGCGCAAACACAGTGTGTTCACTGCCCATGCCACGCACCTGCATCACCTGATGATAGGCACGAAGCGGCTGCAACAGCTGCTCTTGTATAGCGGTGCGCTTTGCCATCTTCTTATCTACAACCTTAAAGGTGATAAAATCCACCGAGTACGGCATATTCGTGCCGTTTTCCATTCGAATGTGGAAATACAGCAAGCCGTTATGGGCATACAAGCCACGAAGCAGGAACTTCATACCGAACTGCTGTGCACCAATGTGCTTAATGTTGCGTCTGTCATTCTGATAGATGGTCTGCATCATCAGCTTTACTAATACGGGCGACTCATTACCGAGTTCCTTGAAGTAAATGTCAGAGCGATTGCTTGGCAGCCTGCCTTCTGTTGTAGAGAGAAAGTCTTTCATCTCGATACTTAACTTTTCCGGTTCATCGGCATATTTTACATTAAAAGCGTAAAATGAGCCGTCCTCGCAGATGACACTCATATTGGTCTCCGTCTCAAAGTCCTTCACTGAAGCCTTTACACGTAGTACGTTCTCAGCATCCTCCGCCTTCCCTGCGATGATGTTCTGTGAACCCAAGTCTACATAGCGGATGGCAGAAGGGAAGATAAGATGCACGGTCTTGTCAAAGGTAACGTCAAGACCATACGGCAGAACGATACGCCCCTTTGGTATGGCACGGCTCATACCTTGAAAGAGTTCGCCCGAAGTAAGCGGACGGCTTGGTGTCAGACCATCATTGTTTTCCTGTGCTGTGGCTGTTGCTCCCACCATGGTAAGCATAGCCATTGATAAAATAATTTTCTTCATTGTTCCTTTTTTATTTGATGTTATTTTTTACTTATCATTTTCGATTGTTTTATTTGGACTGAACCAAGAAAAGGCGGTAGCCATCCTTGAGCGTTACCTTGATGGTGCGCAGTTTCTTCTGAAGCAGCTGACTTGCACCCTGCATCACCCCACGGGCAGCCTCGGAGATAATCTGGTCCTTGGCAGAGGAAGCGAAGGTAAAGGATGTTCCCATTGAACCACCGATGTTCGCCCCAACTTCCTTAAGCGCATTGATGTCCTCCGAACCTGGTATATACACACCCTCCTGTCCGTCCATGTCGTATGCCGAGAGCTTGACGGCTATGATATGGCCGTCTACCTCTATGCTTTTGACAAGCAGGTGCATACGGTTACCCTCAATCTTAGCGACGGCTATCAGTCGGCTCTGTCGTGGAATACGCAAGCCCTGCACTTTGGCACTTTCAAGCAGACGGAGCACGACATTATCGCCCTCTTTGAGCGTCGTTGTCCTGTCCACTACTACTTTCAGTGTGTTGCGCATCGTAGGTGCAGCCGTGCTTGCGAGCGAGTGAAAGCCCAAGTTGCGTGCTTTCGTGCCATACTCCTTGATGAAGTCAGCATCGCTCATCGGCTGCCCCAGTGAGGACACTACTTGTTTGCGTTCCGCCAAGATTTCCATTGCAGGCAAGTCGGCCGAACCTCCGCTTATATTACTGCCCATACTCTGACCTTTGTTCGTTGCCGTTTGCCCTTTACCCTCGGTAAAGTCATTACCCAAAGATGGTGGAACGGCAGAAGCCTTGGGAAGATACCTCGCTGCCATCTGATAGCCCTTTTCCATCAAGGCAAGCTGTCGTTTCTCTTCATTGTCCTCCCTACTGTCTTTGGCAGAGAGTTCCTTTTTAAGGTTATCTATCTCCGAGCGCAAGGCTTCACGCTCCTGCTCGTGTGGGTCGGGAGCGTAAAAGGAGTTCAAGAGCCGATAGTTCTCTTCATAGCGATGCATGGAGCTTTCTATCTTTGCCGTAGAAGCAGCTGTCTCTGCACGCTGCGCCTCTGATGGGGCGGTGTTCTGTGCGAAATAGTCCGATAGTCTGCCCATCTCCTCGCGGGTCTGTTCCTCCTCGTGTGCCTTGTCGCCTAATTCATAGGCTTTGAGCTTGTTTTCGGTGAGCTTTTCCGTCGTTGCCTGCGGGATGCTGTCATTGAGTCCCTGCTCCGCAGCGGTCTTATCCTTGCTCGAAGGTGCGAAAATAAACCACATTGAGAGGGCAAACAGCAGCCCTAATCCTCCGAAGACCAAGCCTTTTTTCATTTGTTCTTTCTGTTTATTATCCATTTTCTTTGATTGTTTGATGATGTTGTAGGTAAAAATTGCCGTGTAACTCTTGTAAAGTACTGTCCGTCCGTATCGGACTGTCCGTCAGCTTTCCCGTGGGGATGGATAGTTTATCCTTCTTTGGAGGAAGGAAGAACTGCGCTATCATCCAAAGCGAGCAGAGCAGATAGATGAAACTCAGCCCATAGACGATTTCCTTTCTCTGCCTTATCGTGAGCCGTTCACACCGATGGCGAAGCCATAGGTGAAAGCGCAGATAGTGACGTGAGAGTAAAAAGTTTCTTTTCCTTGCCATAGCCTTACCGTTTATAAGTCTGTATGTCTCTGTTCTCCTTGACGAGGAAGTTCTCCATCAGGAAGCCTTGCGGGTTGTTGTCCGAACGGACAGAGTTCTGCAGCGTACAGGTCGTAATGAGACTACGCTCTGTAACATTACTCTGGCGGACGATAAACTCCCGTGCATAGGTCGTTACCGCATAAGGGTAAGTATTAAAGTTGCAGTGGATAGAGTCCACCTCTATGCGCTGATTGACATTGCCCGATATGGCACGGTTATAATAGCCCTTCTCCGCCAAGTCCTTGTAATAGTTGAAAGCCGACTTGTCACACAGTACAAAGGCACGCTCCATGTTCTTCTCAATGGCATCCTTGTCAGGCGCAATGGTAAAGAACAGCTCATGGAAACGACGTACGTGTTCTCTTGCCTCCACGGGACGGTTTCGGCTTGCATCCTGACTGAGGGCAAGCATGAGTGACTTTCCCTGGTCAAGTACATAGATTTTCTCCCGCTGTTCCTTAGCGAAGCTGTACGAGGCATAGACAGCATAACCGCTTACTGCCACGCAGACGATGGCAAAGACAAAGGCATAGAGCCGTATCTGCCTGAATGAGGTCTCGATATTTCTGAGTGATTTAAATTCCATTTCTTTTTGTTTAATGTTCTTTCTGTTTAATCTGTAATCGTTGTTTGGTAGCAGAGTAAGGGTACGGGATTTTCCACCCATTAACATCCCTTTCCGCACCACACTCGTGGGGTGTGCTCGTACCCCACTAGTGCCCCCCTTACGATACCCCACAAGTGGGGTACAAATCGAGGGGCTTAGTGTCCATTATGCGGCTTGTTTCATTTCCCTTTGAGCAACGCTCCCTTGATGCGTCCGCCCACGTTGCCGATAGCGGCACCCGCTCCGCCTGCCACATATTTACCACCCGTGTATGCACCCTGTGCGCCACGCTGTGCAGTCTGATTGACGTTGCGACCGTATGAGCCGATACCACCTCCTGCTTCGATAATCCAGCCTGCAACGGTGGGAACGCAGAAGTAGCCCACGATGCCGATGAGGAAGAAGACGATGTAGTACCACGTCCCCGAATCAGGCAGGTAGTTGGGGTCACTGAGCGCTTCGATGTCCTTCTGTACCATCAGCACCTGTATCTTCGTAAGCAGTGCCGTAAGGATAGAGCTGACAGGCAGCCACAGGTAGACAGAGATATAGCGTGAGAACCAAGCCGTGAGCGAACCCGACAACCCGTCCCACACGGCAATGCCGAAGACTATCGGACCGAGGATGGCAAGAACGATGAGTATGAAGGTGCGTAGCGTGTCGATGATAAGTCCTGCGGCATGGAACAGCAGCTCCATGAGGTCGTGCACCATTTTCATCACCCACTGCTTGGTCTGATAGGCAGCACGCTCGGCATACATACCCGCTATCGTCACGGCATCTTCAGGTCCGATGATACCCATCTCCTCTATCTTTTGGTCGAACTTCTCGTTGGATACCAAGTAGGCTGTTTCGGGATTGCGCAGGTAGGCTTCCTCCTGCAGACGGTTACGTTTGGCGGTAAGCTCCGCCAAGTTGGTCTCCTGTTGGTGCACCATGCTTTCCGTTCCCTGCACTACGGGCGAGAGAACGGCATTCATCGTACCCAGTACGACTGTCGGGAAGAACATGATGCAGAAACCCAAGACAAAGGGACGGAGAAGGGGAAAGACGTCTATCGCCTCGGCACGGGCTATGGAAGCCCATACCCGAAGGGCAATATAAAAGAGTGCACCCAAGCCTGCAATACCCTTGGCAATGCCTGTCATCTGGGCACAGAGCGGCATCATCTCGTCATAGGTGGAGCGTAGTAGCTCATGTAAACTGGCAAAATCCATAAGCAAAAGTGTTTTATGAAAGTTCTTTCAAGTTCTTTTTTTGTCTGTGGATTTACCAATACCTGCTTGCCGTATTACCATAGAGTGCCTTAACAGAGGCAAGGTTGTTCTTCTCCCTTGCACGCACATAGCTCACGGAGATGTTCTTCCTTGTGTAGTATGACACGAGCGAGCGGTTTTCCCTAAGCGTGGTATAAATGCGGTCAATGGCCTGCATTCGTTCGTGGTCGTTCATCGAGAAGACATTACTCTTAACAATGGACTTTAGTTCCTTAAGACTCTCACCGCTCTGCTCCAGAAGCTTGGCATAGCCCGAAGCCATCGCCGCGAGTTCGGAAGGGCGGAAGTTCTTGTCCGAGAGCATTTTCTTATACGAGGTGACGTAAATCTCCGAGATGTCGCCCACCATCAGGATGCACTCCTTGACCTTGTAGGCATCTCCGATGAGATTGTTCACCTTCTTAAGCGCATCGTAATACTTCTTGGTGTCGTTGTAGAGTTTTTCCACCTCCTTGAATCCGTCCAAGGTGTTCTTCACCGTCTTGGAGGCGGTGGCTATCTCCTTGACCGAATTGACGATGTTGCCGGCGAAGTTACCGGGATCAGTCACCACCCACTGTGCGTGGGCCTTTCCGCTGAATAAAAGGACGATGCCCATCAGCAGCATTAAAATTCTTGTTTTCATTGTTCTTTTTGTTTATGATGTGAATACTATGTTTGTCTGAATGTCCACTAAGGGATGTCTATTCAGCTTGCTGTTATAGGGATAAGTTGGACAAGTTAGTCCAAGTATTTGGACACGACTGTCTAATTGATTGGACACGTTTGTCCAATTGTTTATCCACGTTTGGCTAAACCAATACATTTTTTACATGTCTTGTCCGATTAACGATTTCGTGCAGCCCGTTTCTCTTGTGCAAGCTGCCGGATAGCCGTTTCGATATCCCCACCAAGCTGTGCCGCCCTGTTCATTACCTCCACCTTCTCGGTTTCCTCCGTGGTGTAGGTCAGGTATTCCTCCATGCTCACTTCCGTGGCATAGACTGCACTCTGCATACCGCCCAGACCTATCCACACTTCCTTGTAGAGTCGGTTAGGGTCGTTGTTCTGGTTGATGGATAGTATCTGGCTCTTTTCCTTTTCCGACAAGCCGAGCATCGCCTGTATACCATCGAACTTAGTCATGTACTTGCGCTGGTCGAGCAGTATCTTGCAGTCGGAGTTGTTGATGATGCTCTCCTTGACAATCGGAGACTGGATGATATCGTCCACCTCCTGCGTCACGACAATGGCTTCCCCGAAATACTTTCTCACCGTCTTGTACAAATATTTTATATAGTCTGCCATGTTAGCCGAAGCAATGGCTTTCCACGCTTCTTCAATGAGTATCATTTTCCTGATACCTTTGAGTCTTCGCATCTTGTTGATGAAAGCTTCCATGATGATAATCGTCACCACGGGGAAGAGGTCTTTGTTGTCCTTCACTTGATCAATCTCGAAGACGATGAAGCGTTTACTGAGCAAGTCGATGTTCTTGTCCGAGTTCAATAGGAAATCGTAACGTCCCCCTCGGTAGTATTGCTTGAGGGTTGTCAGGAGATTGTTGATATTGAAGTCCGAGAGTGTTACCTTGATGTCCCGTTTCTCCATATCCTTGCGATAGACGTCTCGCAGATACTCATAGAAGGTATTAAAACAGGGCGTAACGCTGTGGTCAGCACATATCAGCTCGATATAGGAGTTTACGGCAGAACCAAGTTCACCAGCCTCGGTCTTAGTAATATGCTCATCTGCACTCTTCCAGAGCGTGAGCAGCAGCGTACAGATACTCTCCCTTTTCTCTACATCGAAGAAGTAATCATCCGTATAGAAAGGGTTGAAGGATATCGGACTTTCATTAGTGTAGGTGAAATAAACACCATCCTCTCCCTTGGTCTTGCGGTGGATAAGTTCGCACAATCCCTGATACGAGTTTCCTGTATCGACCAAGAGGACGTGCGCCCCTTGCTCGTAATACTGGCGTACCATGTGGTTGGTAAAGAAACTCTTGCCACTTCCCGAAGGACCCAAGATGAATTTGTTTCGGTTGGTAATCACACCTTTCTTCATCGGCAGGTCAGAAATATCCAAATGGATAGGCTTGCCCGAAAGACGGTCAGCCATCTTGATGCCGAAGGGAGAGAGCGAGTCCTTGTAGTTCGTCTCTGCCGTAAAGAAGCAGAGGGCAGGCTCGATGAAAGTATAGAATGACTCTTCTGCAGGAAAGTCTGCCGCATTGCCGGGAATACCCGCCCAGTAGAGCGTTGCCGCATCAATGGTATTGTGACGAGGGTGGCATTCCATAAGAGCAAGTGCAGAGCCCACGTCATTCTTAATCTGGCGAAGTTCTTCCTTATCGCTACTCCATGCCAGCACGTTGAAGTGAGCACGGATAGAGGTCAGTCCCTGTGAATGGGCAATATTGAGATACTCCTGTATCCACTCCTCGTTGATTTGGTTGCTACGGCTGTAGCGTGCCAGCGAGTGCATATTCCTTGCCTGCTTTTCGAAGCGTTCCAAGTTGACATCGCTATCCTCGATGAAGAGGTACTGGTTATAGATATGGTTGCAGGGTAGCATCAACCCTACGGGAGAGGCAAAGGAAAGACGACAATCGCTCCTGTCTGTTGATAGTCGCTCATACCGACTATCCGTGCTGACCGTTGTCGGCAGGTCATCCGTGTCGGAGAGTGTGTGTAGACAAAGCATATTGTCGCCCACACGCACAAGGTCTGCTCCCAAGCGGATGTCCTCCAATGAGGCGTGTCCTTCTTCCGAGAGGGAGAAATAACGATCCAAGAGACCGCCTTTTTCCTTTGTACCTATCAATTCCTCTTCTGTCATGCGGACAATTCTTATCTGCTCGGTGTCGTTGATGATGCGCTCGAACTGATCGACGGCTTCCATGAACTTCATCACTTCGTCTTTGTTGGTGATTTCCTTGGGCAGCAGGTGTCCACGGCAGAGTGAAGAGAAGTTGCTCTGCTGTGCCATGCGCTGCTTGTTGGTCTTGGTAAGGAAGAGATAGACTGAGTGGTGGAGATACGGACGTTCGTTGAAATGCCGTTTAGAGGAACGGGCAAGGAAGCTCAGTCCGCCATCGGAGAGCTTTCCTTGGTAGTCCTCCTTGATGAACCAGTCCTGCTTGTGTACGATGCTGTAATTGGGTAGCACCTTGATTGCCTTATGCCAGGCAGAGTGCATTGCTTCGTATTCTGTAGAGGTGACGGTAAAGAGTTCGGGCAGCTCCACACGGAAAGCCACCGTGATGTCAGCATCTTTGCTCACCAGACAGCCCTGCTCTATGGAGAGCAGTGGAAACTTAGATTCCAAGGTGGTTATCTTGCTTTTATTTCTCATTTCTTCGCTTTCTTTGGTTGAAGGTTACGGATAAGGTGGCAGACCGTACGGCGGTTCACAAGGTAGCGTGGGTGCATACGCACTGCTCCTTTCTTCATCAGTCCGTACTGCCCGTACTTTCTGTTCATGGTGAACGTTTGCCACACCACTATGGTGGCACCCACTACACCTATGACAAGACAGGCTATCTGACTGATGCCGCAGAGATAGAGAATGACCACGAGAATGAAGACTGCCAGCAGCCCTCCTGCAAAGAGGAAGAGGTACTGCGCCTTTAAGCCCTTGAACTCTACCGTCCGGCCTACACCCTTGTTGATTTCAAATGCAGCCATCGCCTTACAGGAAGAAACTTCTCAGGATAGTGGCAGCCACGATGAGGAAGATACACGCACCGAACCAAGAGGCTGCTGTCTTGCTCGTATCGGGGTCACCACTTGAGAACTTGTTGTACACTTTTATTCCTCCTATCAACCCCACTACCGCCCCTACGGCATAGATGAGTTTCGTGCCGGGGTCGAAGTAGGAGGTTACCATTTTCGTTGCTTCATTGATTCCGGCAATGCCGTTGCCCTGTGCATACGCTCCTATGGCAGTAGCCGTCAGCAGGAACAGCATCATGATTTTCTTTTTGTCCATTGTTCTGTTTATTTTTAAGTTGTTAAATGAATTGTTTTCTTTTGGGTAGAGATGGTAAGGGGTGGCTCGGTTTTATCGTATGACTGATATTGGTTGATTGTTTTACTTTTGAGCCACCCCTCGATCACGGTACAATATGAACAAACACTATTTTTACAGATAGTATGAAAGTGGATGCTCGTCATCTTCCGAAACATCGCTGTTGCTGCTCTCTACGTTTGAGTTCGTTTCAAAGTCAGAAGAAGAGCTAATATTACTTTCCTCTAATTCCGCTTCCTCCGTTTTGCGAATGGCAGCAAGTAGCTTTTGATGGTCTTTCTCCTGCTTGAGCGTTGCCTCCTTGATATAGTCCATAAGCTGCGTGCCCCGTATGCTTTGCAGCATATTCTGCACCTCTGCTTCGTTTTCCTCATAAAGCGCATCGTCATTCTTGTGCCAGCCGGTAATACGGACTACTTCCCTTGCAAGAATAGCGGAGGGTGAGACTTCGGGTAAAGCAGCGTCAGCGATTTGCAGCTCTTCACGAACGATGCTGTCTTCGTCAGATTCGTCCATTGTGTAGTCAACCTGCAGCTCGTTGTCCTCTTCCGTGCCTTCCGCATCTTCTGTTTCTTCGGGCACCAGTGAGTTTTCCGCTGCAAAGGTATTGGGATTATCGGCTGGATTTTCAGTTGAGGAAACAGCGGGAACTTTGGAGATAGACGGGGAAACGAAAGGTTTACTCCTGCCCACCAAAAGATGGCGGGCATTGTCAATCTGCTCTTGGGAAACAGAAGGCTTTGGACGTTCGCCTTGCCTGTTTCCTTTCCGGTTCGGGTTGTTTTCCCCCGATTGGGTTGTAGAGTCTTGGAACAGCCTCCAGAGATATGCGATGCCGAGGGTCACCCATGCAATCCCCAGCAGGAGCAATATGCCCAACAATATATCTATTATCATAAGTCTATGATCTTATCGCGCCTGCGCTGTGAGGCGGTATGGTTCAACAAATCCTGATACGTTTTCAAATGATCGAGAAGGATATTCTCAATATACCCCGTGATGGAAGCCTCCGATCTGATGTCGTTCAGCACATCACGCAGTATCTGGAGTATCTCAGTATGGATACTGAAGCCCGACTTGTTGCGCCCGTTGCGGACACCCGTCAGAAATCGCTGTTCGTAGTCAGGAAAGTCCATTGCTGGGGAAGAATCCTTCGTTCTGGCATTTCTCTTTCTTTTCGAGGGCGGCGCTATTTTGGCATTGCTGCCATTAAACGAAGTTTCTTCCGGTATTTCCTCCTGTTCGTCAATTTTAGAAAGAGAGGCACTTGCATCTTCTTCCACAGAGTCTGAATCATCATCCAAATCAATGGGGTCGTCAAAGTCTGGTGTGTTCTCCTCTGTGCGCTTCTTGACACCAATGTCTGCCATCTCCTCCAATTTCGCTTGAAGCAGCTTTTCACGTTGCTCTTTCAGTGATTTCATACGCCGTTCTCAGTTTTCAGGTTGAGTTTCTCCATGACCTCCTTTACCCACTCATCCACTCCAGTCTGAGGGCGGAGGGCCGGTGCAGGGGGTAGGTAGGAGCAGCGGAATACACCTTTGACACCCCCTTGTGCCAATTCCCTGCTGAAGCGGACGGAGTTATAGATACGGGTATCGAAAATCGGCAGTCCCTGCTCCTCAGCATTCTGACTGAACAGGTCGATGACCGTGGTACTGGCACTGCGGTTGATTTTGTTCCAAAGCAGGAAGAAGTCCTGAATGCGTGAGCCTTCGAAACCGATGCCCAAATCCCTGATTGTCTTGGCGTATGCAAAACTCGATGCCAGCGACTGTGGGTCGGCTTCTATAGGTGAGATGATGTAGTCCATCGTAATGGACAAATCCATCATGGCACTGGTAAGGGCATGACCAGGAAAGTCAAAGATAATCAGTTGCGGTGCCGTCTTCATTTTACGAAAGTATTTCATGACATCGGAAACGGCTCTTTCTGGTTTGCTTCTGATGATATGATACGATTTCTTGCCGTAGCGGGACAGGCGCTCGTGAAGTTCCTTGCCCAGTTCGGGTGAGGACTCGATGAGGTCTCTGTCGCGTTCGCGGAGTTTGTAGAAAGATTCCTGCGTACCGTCGCAATCCACGACGGCAAGGGAGATGTTCTTCTCGTAGTACAGAATGGATGCCAGCACTTCGGCAAGACTGCTTTTGCCCACTCCTCCTTTCTGTGAGGCGAAACCCAGATAGATGGGATTGTTTTTTTTCTTTTCCATATTCATAGTCGGTTGTTACTTATGTTATAAGCTAATGTATATCTTGACTGACAAGTCATGTCATATTTGTTGTTGAAACCATATTTTTGACTCGACCTAAAAGTCTGGTTTTGACCCAGCTCAATTTTGACTCAGCTCAAAAACATAAAACCCTCCGCAGTTCAAACCTTTCTTGATTGAGATTTTTGAAGTTGAAATCATTATTTTGGACTCTTCATCCATATAGGTTTCAAGCTGTCTTTCAACTGAATCTGCTTGCAAAATAACAAGGTTTTATCCTAAATTTCAACTACCTGTGAAGTACAGGGAGATGCAAGGAAAAAGAGTGAATGTCGCTGATAATGAGATATTTGAAAATCCGCCGTAACTTTGCAGGCGAGAATAATACATGGAGGTAATATCCCGAAGCAGACACCCCAAAAGGGTGGATACTTCAATCGTATCAACTCTTGATATTGGCAAGGTGTGTCTTTGTAACACAAACCGCCGTTTGTACCACAAAGACCCTTGCCCCGAAGGGGAGATGAATTACTCCAAAGTCGTAATTAAAAAACAGAAGGGACATGAATAAGGACACGGAACACGGTTCAGAACGAAAACAAGCGGAAAAGCCCCGTTGGGACAACTGGCATGTACGGTTGCCCAACCCCAAAGACCAGCAACGGGCAATCGATTTGTTTCAGCGTTCGGGTGCAGAAACAAAGTCAGATTTCGTGCGTGGTCGTATTCTTGGAGAGAGTTTCAAGGTGATTACGGTGGATAAATCCGCAGTGGAATATTACCGGAAGCTCTCAGAATTGACGGCACAAATCCATAAGATTGGCGTGCTATATAATCAGACCGTGCGTGCCATCAACAGCTATCATAGCGTAAAGACAGCACAAATCCTACTTGAAAAGTTGGAGGAGTTGTCGGCTCAAATCATTGTCTTGCAAGAACAGGCTATCCGTCTGACCATAGACTACCGCAAGAAATGATTGCCAAGATTTCTGCCACGGAAAACCTTGGAGGGGCACTCGGCTATAACTTCAAAAAGGTGGAGAAAGGGGAAGCAAGCATTCTCCTTGCCGCTGAGTTGTATCAGGACAGAGAGGGACGTTATACGATGGAGGACGTGCTTGCCGACATGGAGGCATTGATACCCAAGAAATGCCGAACGAAGAAGACGGTGTTCCATTGTTCCCTTAACCCGCATCCAGACGAGAAGCTCTCAGATGAAACACTCACGCAGATTGCCAAGGAGTATATGGAGGCACTCGGCTACGGCAAGCAACCCTATATCGTGTTCAAGCACAACGACATCGCCCGTGAGCATATCCACATTGTGTCACTTCGTGTGGATGATGAAGGACGAAAGATCAACGACCGTTTCGAGAAACGGCGGAGCAAGCAAATTACCGATGCTTTGGAAAGAAAATTTGGTCTCATTCCAAGTTCAAAGGTTAGCGGTAAGGTGGAAACAGAAACGCCCAAGGTGGATATTGATAGAGGAAACATCAAGGAGCAGGTGGCAAGCGTTATCCGCATGGTGCTGAAGCATTATAAGTTCTGTTCATTGGGCGAACTGAATGCCATTCTGAACAAATATAACCTTGCCGTAGAAGAAGTGAAGACGGAGTTTCGGGGAAAGAAGTATGACGGACTGGTCTATGTTCCGACAGATGACAAGAACAATAAAGTAAGCACACCCATCCATGCCTCGGACATCGGCCGTGGTGTGGGCTATACTGCCGTGCAGAACAGGATGCAGAAATCAAAACGAGCCATCAAGCCGCTGATACCAACCATAAGGAACAAGGTGTTACAAACAATGCGTACCTCTCCCAATACGGAGAAAGAACTTCGGCAAAGATTGGAGGAACAAGGCTTGCGTGTGGTAATCCGAAAGAATGATAATGGAAGAATTTACGGCATTACCTTTATTGATGACGAGCAGGGTGTTGCACTCAATGGTTCCAGATTGGGCAAGGGATATGCCGCCAATGTATTCAATGGCTATTTTTCCAATCCTGCTCATAACTCATTCTTGGACGAAACGCTGTATGGCAGTCCGTTTGCTCGTTTGGAACAATCGGCAACTGGCCAACCTTTACAATCCAATGCTGAGGAAGGTGACAACCTTGTCAATGAACTAATCGAGGACATGATGGGCGACCCATCCACATCTACGAACAACGATGATTGGAAAGAAGCGGCTTGGCAGCGTAAACTTCGCAGGCAAAGCAAAGTCAATCTCAGACGGAGGAAAAGATAAGTAGGTATTTCAAATTTTGTTTGAACAGTATTCAAACGCAATTCAAATAACGATAATACAACAAATATAAAAGCAATACGATTATGGCACAAGAAGATGATTTAAGGGCATTGGGTAAGGTGATGGACTTTATGCGGGGCATATCAGTGATATTCCTACTTACCAACTGTTATTGGTTCTGCTACGAGGCATTTCAGCAGTGGCATTTTACACTCGGCGTCGTCAACAGAATTCTGATGAATTTCCAACACACGGCGGGCTTGTTCTCGTCCATACTTTGGACGAAACTCTTTTGTGTGGTATTCCTTGCACTGTCCTGTTTGGGGACAAAAGGCGTGAAGGAAGAGAAAATCACGTGGCCGAAGATTTGGACAATACTTTTCTCCGGTTTTGTGCTTTTCTTCCTCAACTGGTGGCTCTTAGCATTGCCGATCGGTAAGGTCGGTGCAGCCTCGCTTTATATCTTCACGCTCTCTGTGGGCTATATCTGTCTGCTGATGGGAGGTGTATGGATGAGCCGTTTACTCAAAAACAACCTGATGGACGATGTGTTCAACACGGAAAATGAAAGCTTCATGCAGGAAACCCGACTGATGGAGAATGAGTATTCTGTCAATCTGCCTACACGTTTTTACTATAAGAAGAAGTGGAACAAAGGTTGGATTAACGTGGTCAATCCATTTCGTGCCTCGATGGTGCTCGGAACTCCGGGTTCTGGCAAGTCTTACGCCATTGTGAACAACTATATCAAGCAGCAGATTGAAAAAGGCTTTGCCATGTATATCTACGACTACAAGTTTCCCGACCTTTCCGAGATTGCTTACAATCATCTGCTTCGGCATTTGGATGCTTATAAGGTGAAACCGCAGTTTTATGTCATCAACTTCGATGATCCGAGAAAGTCGCATCGTTGCAACCCCATTAATCCAGCATTTATGACGGATATATCGGATGCCTATGAGAGTGCCTACACCATCATGCTCAACCTCAACCGTTCGTGGATACAAAAGCAGGGAGACTTCTTTGTGGAGTCACCGATTATCTTGCTGGCAGCCATCATCTGGTTTCTGAAAATCTATGAGAATGGGAAGTATTGCACTTTTCCTCACGCCATAGAGTTTCTGAACAGACCCTATGCACAGATATTTCCGATACTCACTTCCTACGATGAACTAGCCAATTATCTTTCTCCTTTTATGGACGCATGGGAGGGTGGAGCACAGGACCAGTTGCAGGGACAGATCGCCAGTGCCAAGATACCGCTATCACGTATGATTTCTCCTGCACTTTATTGGGTGATGACAGGCGATGATTTCTCGCTTGACATCAATAACCCTAATGAGCCGAAAGTCCTCGTCGTGGGAAACAATCCAGACCGCCAGAATATCTATTCAGCAGCACTCGGACTCTACAACAGCCGTATCGTAAAACTCATCAACAAGAAGAAGCAACTCAAATCTTCAGTTATTATCGACGAGTTACCGACAATCTACTTCCGTGGCTTGGACAATCTGATTGCCACTGCACGAAGTAATAAAGTAGCAGTGTGTCTGGGTTTTCAGGACTTTTCGCAGTTAACCCGTGATTATGGAGACAAAGAAAGCAAGGTGATACAAAACACCGTTGGTAATGTGTTCTCGGGGCAGGTAGTTGGAGAAACAGCCAAAACGCTCTCGGAACGCTTTGGCAAAGTCCTCCAGCAACGTCAATCAATGACTATCAACCGCAACGATAAGTCCACGTCCATATCTACGCAGTTGGACAGTTTGATTCCTGCCAGTAAGATTAGCAACCTTACCCAAGGTATGTTTGTAGGAGCTGTGTCCGACAACTTTGATGAGCGAATTGAGCAGAAGATTTTCCACGCTGAGATTGTGGTGGATAGTGCCAAAGTTTCTGCCGAAATGAAAGCATACCAGCCCATCCCTGTAATCAATATATTCCGAAACGAAAATAGCTCCGATAACCTCAAAGAGGCTATCGAAGCCAATTATAAGAGAATCAAACAGGATATACTTTTCCTCGTTGATTTTGAGATTGAACGAATCAAAAAAGAGCCTCGGTTAAAATATTTATTAAAAGAATTATAGTTCTGATAAATACAGAACATTTTTGTATATGCCATCATTTACTATCCTATCATATGCTGTAGAACAGTTTTATCATCTGCCCAAATAAGAATGGCGCAGATTTCGAAAAGGCTTCAGCAGAGATAAATGTCTCTATATCTATTCCCGAAATCAAGCCTTTCCAAAACGAAGTCGGCTCCGATAACCTCAAAGAGACTATCGAAGCCAACCATCGTGAGCTAAAGAGAGAAAGACTCTCTTGCTCTGTCATAAACAGAAAGAAATATTGTCCTCCATCGCTATGTTATCTAATAAAAGACAATTCCTCTAACATATATTAAATACTATTTTGATATTTCGTTATGTGAATTACTGACCATAATTAGGGGGTGTACTACATATTTCCTCTTACAAATATGGTAACACATAGAGGACAACTAACAAATGTTTTGCAGATAAAGACAAATTTTAATTACCAGTCTACCAACTCTGTACGACCATTTGCAGGAGGAACTCCATAAAGTCCTCTTTGGGCATTTATTTGGTTCTGTAGCTGCAAACGCTCTTCTTCTGTTAGGCGTCTGCCTGATTGATCATACACATCATCTAATTCAACATAGTTGTCTTTTCTTGCTATGTAAGGTAGATAATGAGAATTCAGGAAAGCCTTATCCTGTGTAGAAAGTGTATAATTTATAGCAATACCAAGTCCCGTTTTTGTAGTTATAGTATTTAATCCATTCTTTGAGAAATCTTTTGACGATGCAAGGGTAATGGAGAACATATCAAACATTCCCATAGTAGTGTAGTTGCTCTTTATCTTATCAAAAGCCGACTTGCAATTGTCCTTGACATTGTTAAAATCAATTTTCACGTAATTATCACGATCTGGTCGCTGTTGTTCATTGAACATTCCTGCAGCATTACAGAATGCATGCAAGAAGAATCGCTTTATCTCATTTGCGTCTGCATTCTCAAGAGTTGTTGGGACATTTATATATTGTTCACCACCTACTAAGCCGTAGTTACCGCTTCCTTCTCTACCAGAATCCATTCTGACAGCAATGTTTGGAAGTTTTATGTGATATGGCTCATAGTATTCCGGATCCTCTATAGAGTTATAGAAACGTACATTTGTCTGTTCTTCCATTTCTGCTATAGCAAGAATAGCCCCATCTTTTATCTTTCCAGGGAGCTTAAGGAACTTCACTCTAAGCATTGTCCAATATTGTGCAGGATAAAATCCATATATGCCAATTGCTCTTGTAGAAACTGAAATACGTGGATCGTCAAACAATCCCCAACGTGTTGGAATTGTAGATGCAATGGTTGTTGTCCATGCATCCTTTTGTTGGACGTTACCAAAAGGATTTCCTGTTGATAGTAGCAACTTTTGCTGTTCTGTACTCAATGTTGCAACGTACGCAACATGTTTCTCACTGTGAGTTGTTTCTGTTTGTATAGCATCATCATTAGAGCATGATGCCACAGATAAAGCTAATACTGTTGTCAATAAAGAGTTCATGACAACTTGAACATACCGATTTGTAAACATTTGTAAAAATTATTTATTGTTATTCATTTGCTCAACATTTCGAAGAGCGTTGTTGTAAAGCTCTGATTTTATACCTAAAATTTCTGCATCCTGTTCTGTAAGGTCGAGATAATATCTGCCATTATTATTGCGGATAAGATTAGTCAGGATAGTACTCTTGTCTATTTGGATATTGTATAAATCCATACTGTCCAAAGGCTGTCTATTATGCTCTACACCATTCCCGCCATTAGTTATATCTGAGTAAATATCGTCATGGCAAGCTGTAAAGAAAAACATTAGAGCAAATAACGGAATAAATCTAAAAACACTTTTTTTCATTGTAATTGTACTTTGTTATAGGATAAAACATCAGAAAAATGTCCCTCTAACTTATATGAAATAGGGAATTCATCATTGGAATAGAGATAAATCTCACCGTCTAACTTTTTAGTTCTATTATTAAATTTCTTAAAAATAATAGTGCCATCTATAGATGTTGCTGATGGCAACTTATTATAATCTATAATAATAGCGATACCCCTACTATCATTGTTGTTTTCAGAAACTGGTATATATTTCAAGAAATCTTCAAAGATAGTTCTGTCTTTATCGTACATTAAATTCTTTGATAATTGGTAAGATTTATCCAAATTTGGAAAGACTTCACCTTGAGGGATACGAAAAGCTCCAAACAACCATAATGGTGTTTGACTTTGAATACTTCTAAACATAAATTGGAAAATAAAAATACTATCGTTATAAACACCTAATCTATCACCATTGAACAATGTTGGCTTTATTGGAAGATCAGGGTGGAAAGCATCATATATAGACACATAATCTTTATATGCGACACCATTAACGCTAGCATATCCATACACAGTGATGGTTCCATCTTTATCTTTTGAACAACCTATCAAGCTACACGTAATAAGCAATGTTGTAGAGAAAATTAAAATGTGCTTGAACATATTATTTTATTTTTATAGTTACAGGAATAATTTGTATAAACTTGTCCTCCGGGTTTAGCAATGCTATCGTATAAAGGCATGTATGATCAACCTGCATGTTGTGTGTAATATAGTCCAATTCTTCTTGTGGAAGAACATCTTTAATAGACATTTCCCCTCTTGACACAGGTATTATGTAGGTACTATTAAACGGGCTATATACTTTAGCTTTCGTAGAAGTCCAGATGTCACCTTCATATTCTTTAGACAAAGAAATATCTCTAGTAAGGTATATCTTGCCGTATTTGTATGAATACGTAGTCCCATCTTCTTTGTATATTTTTTTTGCTGCGTCAAGTAACAGCCTATTATTTGATGCGTAAAAAATATCCGTCGCTGTACACTTTACAGATTGAAGTAGAGATTCTTTTCCATTACTGTCTATAATTTTAAGAAATACAACAGCATCTTTGTCTTCTATAGGTATGAATACTGATGGGCTATTGGTATCAATCCATCGTATATCTTTGTTTGGAAATTTTACTCCCCATCTAAATATTAACGATGAATTTATATTATCAATATTGGCTTTGTAGGTTTCATCTATGCATTTTGCTTCAATTTCAAAACCATCTGGTTTATGTTTGGAAGAAAGCAAATAAGTTGGGACTCCTATATATACCAATTTGCTAAACTTCATCCCATTAGTTTCACCAATTACATATACACAACCATTTTTAGATACGGTAAGTATCCCATTTTGATTAATGGTTCCAATTGATGCATCCGACGTACTCCATACAACAGTTCCTTTCGCTCCAGATAAAGTGTACTTTGCTCCAGAATACCCAAAAATAGGCCCTGTAACAGTTTGATTTATGTGGGATAATATCCAATTTTGTGCACTCTGAGAGAAAGACATATGTTGTTTATAGGTGTCATTTGTTTCAAGATAGAAATTGTTACCAAATGCAGTTCGGGTATTATCTATATTAAATGTAAAAGAGCTAGGAGATAATGAAATACCGTTGTATGCCAATGCACTTGATGTGGGGATAAATGGAATATTTATATTTATCCCCCATGAATACCAATAATCAGCAAGAAAAGGAATTGTTCCTCCATCACCTATATCCATCTTTTTAAAATCGAATTTTGAGGATGGATATATATCATACAGCAAAGGACTACTATTAAAGCCTTCATATTTAAATATACTTTTCTTAATAGGGATGGTCCATAAAAAATCCTTTTTTAAAGCAAGTTTGAAATAATTTACTCTCTGTCCTTGTGATTTCCCCGGTAGGCATTCAAATTGAAAGTCAGCCGAGGTCCTTCCTGGTAGAGATGCTAACAATCCAGCAATTACATCTTGCAACCCAATTCCGATAACTAGGCCTGTCAATGGTGAAATCCAATCAGATGTTAATTCTGTTCCAGCGTTGGCATTAAGGTTAATATAATAACTAGGAACTTTAGATGTTGAATAATCGCTATTAGCAATACCAAGCATTTGGAAGTTTTTCCCTTTATCTCCATTAGGAAAGCCAAGTTGCCTGAGTTCCTCCTGCCATTGTACATGTAGAGAGTTATTTAAATGTCCAGCAGCATCAATACTATTACAAAGCATCTGTTGAGCAGCTGTCGAATATGCCAATTTTTCACCTATTTCTAAATAACTCTTTGCAGTTGGTATCTTTTTAATAAGCTTATCTATCAAATTCTTTTCTTGTAGAAATTTTCTTATTCCATAAAAGCCATGCAATAGCCCAATAGGAACATTAGCTCCTAAATGTGGAGCATCATAGCTGACATAAGTCCCCACATGGTGTGGCTTGTTTCTGTTCTCCATTGTTTTTAAAGCATATCTAGCTACAAGTCCACCCATACTGTGGCCTATTAGAAGGCTTGGTTCACTGTTTTGAGCAGACATATTGTTTATAGTTTCTATTATCTTTATTAATGTATAAGCGTTCGCTTGAATATATTCTTCAGGTGTACACCAATCAATATAAACGAAATCATATCCATTATCTGTAATAAATTTAGACCAAGCTCTATAGTAAAAAAGTAAAGACCTCTGGTCGCTTTGAGCGTTATTGCTTGTTTGGGGATTAAACCCTTCAACAAATATAAATGGTTTTGATATTTTCCCGTTCCCAAGCCTTGAAGGGATAATCGTTACATTTGCAGTTGTAGATATTCCTCTATAAGAATCTCCCTGCACTGCAATTTCTATCGGCTGAAGGAATGTTGAAGCCCTAGTATTCTTCTTTATGTCCATTGTGTTACAGACATTTAATGTAGTAGTATAAATGCCTATATACCCATCGTCGGAAGTAATCTTTATTTTTATATTGTGCTGTCCATTCCTAATGTGAGCTTTTATTTTGGATCCCAATACACTCATAAAACCACTTCCGTAATCCAATTCTACATTTTTTATACCTACATTTGCGAGGATTAACTTTTCAGGAAGGTAAAATGTTATATCATTTGTATTAGACGTATTTTGTATTATGCTTCCAGCACCTACCATTTGGGTTTGATAAGCTTTGGGGCTGTAACATTCAACCACACCATTAGTATATGATATATACCCATCTTTTAAAGCATCCTTTTTAATATGTGAATACTGGTAGAATAATACGCACAATCCGATAGTCCCGTCTTTCTGTTGTGAAATATTTTCACTATATGCTTTATCATAACCCTTGTAGGGATTGCCAAAAAGATATGCTGAACGTAATGTTTCTACTAATTTAACATATGTACCCAAATCACATTTCCGTATTATATTCCCATTTTTGTTAGGACTGAAATTAGATAATTGCTCGTATTCCTCTGCATAATCCAAAAGAAAACCAGTTGGCACTATTTTACGATTAATCTTAACGAACATCTTATTCAGTTGTTCTTTGATCGACAAATTATTTTGATACGAGGATTTTTGAGCATTCGCATCAGAAAAATAACTTGCAAATAAAATAACTATAACAAATATATAGGCATATTTATATGCATCTAATTTCACCAGCTTTTTAAGTATCTGTACCATAGAATCTTATTTTAAGTTTTTATTATTTTTAGCATTATTATCTTAGCATCCAAGACCGATTAAAGCCTTATTGTTCCTTTAGCTATCTGAATAAGATATTCTGCCACAAATATATAAATTTATATTGTTTAAAACAAGAAAAACAAGTTTTTTTTCAAAAAAAATGTATTTCCTTAGTATTTTCACTATATTTGCTGTATTATTTACTATATAACTCGTTGGCGGAATTAAATTAAAGGATAAATTAATATGCAAGAAAAGTTGCATATAAAAGATGTTTTGTAACTTAGTAATAACCAACACACTAAGTTCAATAATCCGTATGCACAACTTATATGCGAATTTCGCAAAAATCCTTAATATATGCAATTCTTTTCAAAAGACTTGGTAAACTCGGCCTTAATTCCGCCAACGGGTCAGGGTATGTTTGAAGGTGCAGTATCCGAAAACTTCGATGAACGTATCGACCAAAAGATATTCCATGCAGAGATTGTTGTCGATAGTGCCAGGGTATCAGTAGAAATGAAAGCTTACCAGCCAATCCCGATAATCACAAACTTCGTAAACGAAGATGGCTCCGACAATCTCAAAGAGACCATCGAGGCCAACTATAAATGTGTCAAACAAGATGTGCAGACTTTTGTGAAGAGTGAGATTGAACGTATCAAAGCAGATCCGACATTGACACACCTTATCAAAGAATAATTCTCTAATTTTATGCGTGATATTTAGTTCTTACATATTCTTCAAGATGTTATTGTTTTTTAGAGGAATAAAATTGCAGAAAAACTAACATGTTTTGGTAGAAAGTCACATCAATAAATAATGTAAAATACTTTCACTTTTCAAATCAGGATAAGGTATGATACAAATAACTAATAATAAAACTAAGATGATGACAACTATTATCACTGTTCCCCATCTTAAAAAAGGTGAAGGTATTTCACCTAGAAGACTACGAACCTTTTCAGAGCGTAATTCTATTCCTGTTTCTTTTTTCATTGTGATTTATTTTAAGATTGCACTTTCACTATTTTTATGTTCATAATCAGGTGTTTTGGATGTCTTCTTACCGTAATCAAAACTATAAACAATTTTCAATGTTGCGTACTGGTTGTAACTGCGACTTTGATTCGTTTGTTTGAAGGAATAATATGGTGTTGACAATTCATCCACAATATTATTCTTCATCATGAATAAGTTGTTTGCATTAGCTTCGATAGCCCAATTCCCATGTTTCCACATTGCCGACAGTTGATATTGCCAATAAGTCTTCCTACTAATTTGGCTGTCTATTAAATCACGGGATGGTGTCGCCAAAGATACACTGAAAGAAAAATCCTGAATATAGTAGTTTACCATAGCAGATCCTGAGATTGAGGACAAGTTACGATGTTCAGTCCCTCCCCGCACCAAATGTTCAATCCATTGACTGGATAATTTCATATTGAGTGAACCGGAAGGTTTATAGGTCATAGATATATCAGCACTGGGGCGATGATAGATACAATCATCTCTAAAAGTGCTGATGAGGTGTCCGTCCCGTATGTAGTAATCCGAAATAATTGAATGATTTTGGTAGAAGTATGACACCCCTGTTTGTAAAGCGAATTTATTAAGATTCAATGTATGACTTAATCGTGGGTTTAAAAGAATTGAGTTGTCCATATCCGGGTTACCTTTAAGAATAATGATAGGATCAATCTGTTGTTCGACATTGTTAATAGTATTAATCCTCGGATAAGTATTTCCCAAAGCAAATGTAAATTGAAGTTGCTGTACTTTATCTATCTTATATGCTGCTCTTGTCTGAAGTCTTGGCGTAAGGTGATTAATAGGCTCCATCCCCTTTAAACTATATGTAAGAAAAGATAATCCAGGGTTGATATCAAAGAAAAATCTTCCAAAACGCTGGGAATAGTCAGCAAAAAGGATTGTTTCCGAAGAATGCAAATTTTGATTATATATCGAAGTTCCCGTGTATTCAGAATCACTAATTCTCATGAACTCGAATAAGCTGAAAGCCAATCTGTTCCTATGACTGAACGCCATTGAATAGTTAGCATTCGCTTTGACGTAATAATAATCTTCTTTGACAAGTGAATGAAATGACTCATCATCCTCATTATAAAAACGGTTATAGTCGTTCCGAGAATAATATCCATCAAATACATAATCTAATGACTTCGTATCGGAAAAAGTGTGCAGTCCGTAGAAATAAACACTCGGACGATAAGATTTGTTTCGACTGTCAATATTTAAAATACTGCTATTCTTGATGGATGCGTTTGTGTGCCAATAGTTAATCCTTCCGCCATTGATGTTGTTTCTTTTATCATCCCATGCCATACCACCACGAAGCATCCATATATATTTTCTTCCTCGGTTACTTATCGAAGCTTGCACATATTTTCCCGTTTCCTTATTTCCAGCATTATTGTAATATTGTTGCCTGTTTAACTGATAATCAGGAAATTTAAAAAACTCATTTTCATTCATTGATGATTTGGGATTTTCCAAAGAATATCCTGCCCAAAGATTCAGACTTTTTGTTCCTGTGACAAATTTTGAAATAAGGTTATAGTTACCATAAAGAAACCCTATACCTTGAGACGCATCCAGATGGGTATAGCCACCGTTGTTGATTGGTTTCATTACAATGTTTATAGCGTATGCGTCTTTGGCGTATTTACCGTTCGGTACGTCAAAATATTCCACGCGAGAGATATCCTTCGGTCTCAATGACTGCACCTCCCGGAAATCAGCCTCGCGCCCATCAATGTAGAGAGTGGCAGCACCAGCTGGAGTTGTTACACTGCCAGTCGAACGCTCAACAGATACTCCTGGGACCATAAGATTGTTCAATAGGTCATAACCAGTCACAGCATGTTTACGTTGCTCTTTTGTTGGAATCGCAAGGATATGATCTTTCTCACGTGCGAGATAAAATGCTTTGACAACCACTTCTTCAAGTTCTTTGGTTTGAACCGATGTTTTCGTTGTGTCAGGTTCCTGTGCATATGATACGTTGAAACATAAGCACATAATAATAACAAATAATGTTTTCATCTATTGAATTACTTTATACTTAAAATCAATATATCTTTTGAGCTTATCAATGACACCTTTTCTTTTTGCCTTGCAAAAACTTTCTTGGTTATCTTTTTGATAAATCCTTTTATATGGACAGCCTCCTTCGCATATAGGGAAACAGAAACAATCCTCACAATTAACGTCTGTCAGAGGATCGTTTTCCAATAGATATTTCAATAGCAGTTCATGAGACAACGATACTTCTTTAACTGTCCCTATTGTTTTTTCCTTGATACCAATATCATTCCAGCATTTATAAAGTTCTCCTTCTGGACCAATGACAAAACTTGTAATATGACGCGCACTACATTCTCCAAACAAAGGGCGAGGATATAATGAAATAGGAATATTATGAGTATCATATTGTTCTAACACAAACTTATTGACTTCGTCTGCTTCAAAACAACAGCTATTTGGTTCATCAGAAAAGTCATCTGTGACGTACCCCGGATGGATATTGATGCTGTATTTTCCGTATCTCTCCTTGAGATAACTGTATATACGAGGATATTCTGATTGATTAGACTTGTCAACATTAACTCTAAATCCTATAGAAACCTCAGGATATATAGAAAACAAATCGTCAAGATTATGTACAATTCTTTGGAAACTGTCATTGTTCTGTTTATGAGGTCTACGTTTATTATGAACTTCTTCTAAACCGTCAATTGTCACTTGAATAGTAGAAATTTTCAACTCCTTCAATTTCTGGGATTTTGCTTTATCTAATAGATACGCATTCGTTATCATATGGGCGTTATAGTTGTCAAACATTTCCAATAGTCTGTGTGACATTTTTTCAATATACTCAAATTGAAGTAAAGGTTCTCCACCATACCATGTAACGCGCAAATACTTTGTGTTCTTGAATAATTTAACAAATGATATCGTATCTTCAAGCAAATTGGTCTGAGCTTTTGCAGACAATGGGGTAATACCCGATTCATAGCAATACACGCATTTGAAATTACATGCTGTAGTCGGTGCTATGGTCAATGTTAGATAACTGGTATCCAAACGGGACATTGAGCGTTGTAATTTAATAGAACGATAAATATTAGTATCATCATCAACTAATATCATATTCTTCTTAAGCGTCAGTATTTCTTTCTCCGATAAATCAGAAAAATCACCACCCTTTACTTTGTCTATACAAGATATAAGTGATGTGTCCATTTTCATCAAATTATTCGTGTAGGTGTTGTAAATAAATCTTCCATAAGGAGATTCTAACACGATATTATATTTAGACCAATCCATAGAATAAATTTTAAAGAAGAGGGGACTTTAGAGAGAAAATCCCCTCTTCATTATTAGTTATGCTAGATTTTTACATGTGCAATCTGGTGCACAATTCCATGCATCACAACTCCACCATGGGTTGCAGTAATGCAATTTGTCTTCCAACTCGGTGCCAGCATTTGCATGATTGACACCTCCGAAGATTTGCGCCATTACAGCAGCATTCAAATGATTCTCAAACTGCTTGTTGGAATCATTACGTTCTACGAACGTGAAAAGATTTTTTTTCATTCTTTCCTTTTTTAAATGTTAATAATTATGTTGATTACCTGCCAATAATGATTTACCATTAGTTGGCTATTATTGATTAAGTGCCTAATTCAAGTTGATTCTTCACGAGATTATAGTATATACCACGCTTTATTGTGAGTGCTTCGTGGTTACCGATTTCCACTATCCTGCCTTTATCCAGCACCACTATCTGATCAGCATTCTTCACCGTGCTTAATCGATGTGCCACGATAATTACAGTTTTCCCTTTGTAGAACTCGTCCAGATGTTCCACAATCATGCGTTCATTGTTGGCATCAAGAGAGTTGGTGGCCTCGTCAAGGAAGATATAGTCGGGGCTCTTATACACGGCTCTCGCTATCAAGATACGTTGTTTCTGCCCTTGACTCAAACCTACCCCATCGCGCCCAATCTTTGTGTTGTACTTTAGCGGCAGTCCCATTACATAATCATGAATACAGGCTATTTCGGCAGCTTTCTGCAATCGTTCCTTGTCTATCTCCCCATCATCTACGGCTATATTGCGAGCTATCGACTCAGAGAATATTATACCGTCCTGCATCACCACGCCACATTGTCTGCGCCACCACTTTTTATTAAGCGTGTTTATATCTGTTCCACCAACGGTGATTTGTCCACCCTGCACAGGATAATAGCCCAGCATAAGTTTGATGAGCGTGGTTTTTCCGCTACCCGATGCTCCGACAATGGCTGTTACCTTGCCTTTTGGGATTGTGAGACTTACATTATCTATGATAGTTTTCTGTGCGTGTGGGTCGTATTTGAAGTTTATGGCTTCAAGTTCTATACCTTGATTTCTTTCTTTCACAGCCGTTTCCAATCCCTGCTTTCCGTTCTCATCATCCATACAATGGATTTCATTGATACGCTCCAGACTTATCTTTACGTCCTGCACCGAATAGAAGAACCCCATCAGCTGTTCTACAGGAGAGTTGAGTTGTCCAATGATGTATTGTACGGCAAGCATCATACCAAGTGTAAGCTGTCCATGAATGACGGCTGTTGCTGCTACCACCGTGATGACGATGTTTTTCAGTTCGTTGATAAAGATGCTGCCAGCTTCTTGTGTTTGCTGCAGCTTCAGCGACTTCATCTGTACCCCGAATAGGTCTGCTTGCACATCCTCCCATTCCCAGCGTCTGCGCTGCTCGCAGTCTTGTAGTTTTATCTCCTGCATGGAGGTGATAAACTCGTAAGTCTTGTTGTTGTTGATGGCTTGCTGCTCAAAGAGTTCATAGTCAAGTACCTTTCTGCGCCTAAGAAATAGTGCAAGCCAACCGCCATAGAGCAGACTGCCGAGCATAAAGATCGCAAAAACAAGCCAATTATAGAATAACAGCACAATGCTGAATACCACAAAGGTAAAGAGCGAGAACACAATGCTGAGCGTTTGTTGTGTTAAGAACATGTTTACGCGACTATGATCATTTATGCGTTGCATGAGGTCGCCCATTAACTTGGTATCGAAGAACGACATAGAGAGCTTTAAGAGCTTAATAAAGAAGTCGCTCACCAACGAGATGTTAATGCGCAGTGAGATGTGAAGCAAGAGCCAACGGCGAATAAAGTCAATAGCGGTGCGGCTCACCGTAAGAATCAGTTGCCCAAGAAGTATCAACCAAATAAAACCGATGTTTTGGTTTTTGATGCCCACATCCACTATGGCTTGGGTGAGGAAAGGCAGAATGAGTTGCAAAAGGCAGCCCACTAATAGCCCTAAGACAATCTGCCCGAAGTACCTGCGGTATTGTCTTATGTAGCCAAAGAGGAACTTAAACGAGCGTTCTTCTATTGGCTGCTCGTCTATCTGCCTTTCATAAAATGCAGGTGTGGGCTCTAAGAACATAGCTATTCCTTTCTCCTCACCGCTCGAATGTGTGCTAATCCAATGCTTCTTAAAGTCTTCGATATTGTATTTTACAAGTCCTTTTGCTGGGTCAGCTACATAGAATATTTTGCCTTTTTTTACTTTATACAGCACCACAAAATGGTTCTGATTCCAGTGGAGGATGCAGGGGAGAGGTGAATCGCTTAATTTAGTAATTTTAATATTTCCCGCGATTGTTTTTATACCCAAATTTTCTGCAGCCTCTCCGATTCCTTTCAGGGAGACACCCTCTGTGGTCACAAAGCATATCTTGGATAAAAAAAACATAGGTATTGTTTTTCCATAATGCTTACTAATCATACACAAGCAAGCAATACCACATTGCATAGAATCTTTTTGATAGGAAAAAGGAAAAGCCATATTAGTTATAATCTATTTAAGAATTCCTTAGAAGCGATTTTCTTGCTGCTGTCGAGTTTCAACTTACCAAAATTGTAACTCAATTTCACTATCAGGCGTTGGGTATCACCGCTGGTATCCATCGTTGTACGTATATTATTGTATTTCATTGTCCAGTTGTTCGACCTGTCAGTATGGAATATGTCATTAGCAGCAACTGTCACGTTCAGCCTATCCTTCATCAGGCGAAGTATGTAGGCAAGATTCACAGTCCACGAACTCTCATGATCGAACAACGTGCTTGTACCTCCACTGTCGAAAGAAGCATTAAATACAACTAGCGAATGGTTATTAAATGCCCACTGCGCATTCGCATCAATATACCAGGATGCCTTGTTCCACGAATGTTCTTCCCCTAGATAGTTTGCCTTGACAAAAGGTTGGGTAAACGAACCTGTTACATCACCTCGAACAGGACCGAGCGAATAGTAATAAATAACAGTAGCCACAATATTCTCTGCCTTATTGAAGTTCACAGGCATCCACTTAATATTCTTATTGTCAACTGATGTCTCCGTCCATAAAGGGAGTTCCACTATTTTATCATGATTTCTATTATAAGCTATCGAGGTGAACAAATCGCCATAGTTGTAGCTTAGTTTCACGTTAGTGGTAACATTTGGCTTCAACTGCGGATTGCCTACCTTATATGAGATGGCATCATAATAATAAAGCCCGGGATTCAAATTGGCAAACGACGGGCGCCCAATGGTCTGCCCCACAGATAGACCCACCGATGACTTAGCAGTCAGTCTCCTCGTAACTACCAAATTAGGGAACAGTCTCCATTCTGTAGAGTCTGCAAACGCTCCTGATACGTTGGTCTCCAGCTTTCGATGGTCGGCTTCCATTCTCAAGCCACCTTGCAGATAAAAGCTCTTAATTTGTCTCGACAGTGACAAGTATGCACCATATAGGCTCTCGTGAGCATCGTACGCCTCTGCATCTGTATTGTAGGCATAGTTACCCTTGTTGCTCATGGCCGAGAAGAAAAGTCCCATCGACACATCGGCCCACTTGCGGTGGCTATTGTATGATAGGCGTGCACCACCGATATGATATTTTCCTTCACTTTCTGTAGCAACAGCAGGAACAGTGGAAGCCAATCCTGTCTCATCGGAGCGGCGTAGCGCATAATCGGCAATGAATGATAGAGTACGTGTGGAGTCTATTTCGTTCCTGTAGTTCACGCTGGCACTGTGCAGAAAGTCGGTTCCTCGTTTCTTTTGACCGAAAGCCATGTCGTTTCCATCCATCGTCTGCCTAGTAGGTTCGTTGAGATGGGTGTTACCTACATTACCTGTATATTGGAAGCTGAACAACTGATGTCGGCTGATATCCCAGTTCATGGAATAGAACCAGTCGAACTTCCGGGCATTCCCATGCGTATGTCTTTCTTTTGCACTCTCTATAGTCTTTTGTGGCAGGAACACAGTTTCGGTAGTATTGTCTATCTGCGTTGTGTTCACATACGAGAACCCTGCCGTAAGAATATTGCTCACCTTCTTATATTTCTCGTTGATGGTCACATTCGCTATATTCATATAGTCTCTAGCAAAGACAGACGTATTGCTTACTTCCGAAGAGAGTGTGTTCCCCAATGCCGACTTGGTGGTGATATACACAACTCCATTATTGCTGGCACTATATTCTACGGTTGGGTTGGAGTCTACCACTATCTTATTTATTTCCGATGCAGGAATAACTTTCAGCTCCGCCATGTCTACAGGTCTTCCGTTGAGTACGAACGTGGGCGTTCCACCCTCCAACAACTGCAAGTCGGAGGTCAAACCTGGAATCCTACCCAGCACGTCGATCACCTTGCCCATATATTGCAAATATGAATGTGCCACATCCACTGTTATCTTGTTCAATCCTACTTTTACTGTAGTTCTTTTCCCTTTCACTATAACACCGCTCAACTCCGTGGCATCCATCTTCATGCGTATGGTACCCATCTCTCGCTCGTTGCAATCTCTATAAACTGTCTGATAGCCAATGAACGAAAACTTCACGATACCTCCACTGCCAGAGGGCTCTATCGTGAAGGAGCCATCCTCACGTGTCATCGTTCCTTTCACCAGCGAGGAATCTTGCCTTGAAAGCAGCACCACATTTACAAATGCCAGTGGTCCACCTTTCTCGTCAACCACCCTTCCGTTTATCTCTTGTGCTGACAATCTTACAGATAATAACAACAACATAAAAAATACTACTAATATTTTTTTCATATTACACTATTTTTCTTTAAGGTGTATTCTTCAAGAAAATTCTTCATTCCCTCATCATCATACTGACAAATATCATAGGGTATCAGCCTCTTTTTGTAATTAACCCGATACAGGTTACATCCTCCATCGCATACTGGTAGAAATTTGCATTTTAAACATTTGGAATCAGAAAACTTATCGCTACCTTGAACTAATTCTGAAATGATATCAAAGTTGTTAAATCCTGTTTCCAAGGTACCTATAGATCTATTTTTGATTCCAACATCTGCCCAACATTTATATAACAAGCCCTCTGGATCTATTACAAAAGCAGAACTATCTGTGCATGTTCGTATTCCACAATCAATCTTTGGAAAAAGAGATTTATAAGTTATAACTCCTTTTTTCTCAAGAGACAATATAAAATTGCATTTTTCTCTTGTATTTAACTCTACAGAAGATCCGCCTTCCATTCGTGGAATTGTTGAATTGTTTAAGATAAATGCATAATATATATTTACATTTTTGTTCTTCCATCTTTTTGAAAGAATATCATATATCTCAGAATACTCTTCTTTATTTTTTTTACCAATATTAGTTCTCACTCCAATTGTGCAATTTGGCATGAGTTCTAAGGCTATATCTATATTTTTAATTATCTGTTCAAATGTTCCTTTTCCATTCTTTAAAATTCTAGTTTTATTGTGAGTAGCTTCATTACCATCAATAGTTATCTGTAAATAATCTAGTTTCCTCTGGTTTAGGTAGTTACATATTTCACTATTCAATAAATAACCATTAGAAACCATAGAAGAACGTTCTAAGGGTAGCCTCGAGTACTTATCAAAAAGGGTGTAAAAACTCTTTATTGTATCAAATGCAACTAAAGGCTCTCCACCATGCCAATTTAAACTTACTCCTTTTTTCTTTCCCTCATACTGATTTATGAAATCAATAACTTTCATTTGTATTTCCTCAGGCATTGATTTAGAGGAAAGATTGTGTTCGTAACAATAAGGACATGCAAAGTTACAACCTAATGTTGGGCATAAAACTATACTAAGGACTCCTTTCTCAGAACAAGCAAACCTTTTCGTAAAAGACAACTTATTTATGTAATTATTATCCTCGAAATCATCAACTAATATTTTGTTTTTTACCAAATATTCGAATGTTTCCGAATCAACAAGAGCATTAGCTCTATCTGGTTCTTTTTCGCACGCTAAAAGAGCATTATAAGACTCTTTATCCAAGCTGATTAGGGACAACATCCTTGTATTATGAAGACAATAACCAATCTTTTCAGAATGGAATAGATAATTAAATTGAGACCATTTCATAATTTGTATCGTTATTATGTGAAATTGGAGCAGAAACTTTTCCGTTGCCAATGTTTTGCGAAACTAACTTTGGACAAGGGGGTAGTTCTGCTCCATTTTTTAGACTTACACGTCATCTTGATTTTGTATAAGAGTTGTTTTTAGCGAAATAATTATAAGATAATTCTTATAATAGCTTCAGCAGATTATCAAAATCTGACAACTGTGTATTTTTCTACCATAGAATATAGAACTTTATACTTTAAAGGAGTCCTCCCTAAAGGAGTCCTCCCTTAATCGTTGTTAGTCTCAAGGTTTTACGGTAGATTGAGATTGGTCTGACGAAACAGACTTCTTCTTTTCGGTTTTCTCTCCAGTAGAGCAGCCTGTTGAACACACAGCGATGGAGTCTAACAAGTCCTTCCAAAAACCACTGTTACCACCTTTGACGTCATTTAGACTATTTGTCAAAACATCTTTTGGTTCTACGATTTCATTGAATTTCAACTTCATAAGAATGTTTTTTTTGTGCCTTCTTTTAGCTTCCGGCATTGCTTTGTAATGTCTGTTCAATAATATTGTCGACAAATTATCTTCTTGACGCTGCAAATATACATATACATATTGTTTAAAACAAGAAAAATAGTTTTTTTTTTTTTCAAAATTTGTATTTTCTTAGTATTTTAGCTACATTTGTAGCATTATTTACTATCTATACATTGTTTATATGGAAAAAAGATTTATTACATTAAAAGATTTCGAGATTACTCCCAACGAGAATGTTACTGAGCGTAGCCAAAAATTCCAAAGCTATATTGACCAAATGGAGCAGTTCGGCTGCAAGAGTTATTGGGTCATGGCAAAAACGGGAGTTGGAGCAAAAATGCAGATAGAGGGCTATGATGGTGAAGTTTCCGCATACATTTCCAATGATTACCTTGGTATGTCGCAAAGGACTGAGACCAAGGAGGCTGGCATAAATGCCGTCCTGAAATACGGTACAGGGGCAAGTGCCGCTCAAGCCATAGGAGGCTATTTAGACATCCATCAGCAGTTGGAACAAGGCATTGCAAAGTTCGTTGGTCAGGAAGATGCAATTCTCTTCTCATCTGGATTTGGTGCCAATGCAGGTTTGCTCCGTGCTATATTGGGAAAAAATGACATAGCCTACATTGATTCGTATATCCATACCAGTGCCACAAGTGGTTTAATTGGAACCAATGTAAAGCATATAGGACACAACGACATTGACTATCTTGACATGATCCTTGAACGGGAAACGGGAAAATATCAGACTCGATTGGTCATCATCGATGGGGTCTATTCCCAGAATGGAGATTTATCAAAACTTCCCCAATACATTGCGGTCTGCAAGAAACACAATTGTCTTCTTATGATGGATGACGCTCACGGCATTGGAGTTATGGGAGAAAACGGCAGAGGAACAGCCGAATATTATAATTGCTTGGGACAAGTAGATATTATTACAGGAACTTTCAGTAAGTCTTTCGGATGTGTCGGTGGTTTTGTTGCCGCGTCAGAAAAACTGATTCAGTATCTGAGATATTATGCTGACAGTAATGTCTTTTCCGCAGCAATGACTCCACAGGTTGCAGCATCTTCCCTAAAGGCACTGGAACTCATACAGACACAACCAGAGATTCGCAAGAAGTTGTGGACTAATGTCAATTATCTGCGCAAACGACTGACAGAGGAAGGCTTTGATATAGGCTGCTCCATATCAGCCATATTTCCTATTATGGTAAGAGACAATAAAAAAGTATACGAAATAGCACGAGAATTGCAAAAAAGATGTATCTTTGTAAGCGGTATCACATACCCTGCGGTAAGAACTAAGGAAGCACGGCTTAGAGTCAGCGTGTTGGCTTCCCATGAAACAGTACAGTTGGAACAATTGGTAACCGCTCTTGTGGAAATCAGAAAATCAATACCTTTTTAAATGGCAGAAGAAGAAAACAAAACCAAAAGATATAGAAGGACAAACGTCGACATACAGGCAGACATTATCAAGGCAGCAGAAAGTCTGATTAAGAAAAAAGGCTTTGCATCAATGCTGGTGACAGAACTTATTAAGAAAGCCAGGATTGAACCGCTTGTCTTCTATAACAGATATGACAATCTTAGCGAGTTTTATGATGAATTCGTTAAGAGATACGATTATTGGTTTAAGGGTGTCCTGACTGGAATTGAATTTCCGACAGATTCAAAATTAGGGTATATCAATATTCTCAAGAATCTGCAGGAGGAACTTCAAGAAAAATCTGTGATGTTAGAACTATTACGTTGGGAAATTGCAGAAGGGAATGAGACAACTGTTCGTACAGCCATGCTTCGTGAAATGCACACTTTGCCTCTTGTCAATATCTACGAGACAAAATTTAAGGATACAGACATCTCAGCCATATCTGCACTGATTATTGGTGGTATATATTACCTTAACCTGCATAGGGATCGCTCTAAATTTGCAGAAATAGACTTAAACACAGAGGTTGGTCGCAAACGCATAGAAAAAGCTTTGGAGGATTTAGGGAATATGATATTCCACTATCAAGATCTGACTGATTACAAACATACTGTTGCAGAGAAAATGAAAGAAAACGGCATTAGTGATGAAATCATTAAAAAATGCCTTAATTGAACGATACATAACAAGTATATTCCCCACTTATCTAGCGTGATAATTGGGGGATTTTTAAGTCGTCCAGTAAAACTTTTTTCTTCCAATCTGTGTAATAGAAATCGTCTTTAACACCACTTTTTTTGACTTTAAATCCAAAAAATAAGTCATTTTCTAATAAGAACAAGCATTTTTGTGATGCTTACTATTTGGAACTAAAATACAAGTCCCCATAGAGTAAAAATGCCTGTATCGCCTATAGATAAACGGTTTGCAGACTTTCAGTTTATTTTTTGTGAATAGCAATTGAATATTCTTATTATGGAAACGATATTCTAGCTAAGTGATTTTTGAGGTTATCCTGTAAACTAAGTACAACAGGTTATTTCACATAAATTCCTTTTATTTCCCACTTTTCCCAAAAACTTTTATATCTCTTCATATACCTATAATTTAGCTGCTTGATAAAAGTATTCACCATAAAAATTATCAAGCAATGGAATCAAACAGCAATGACAATTACGTGCTGGTCTTGGAAGACCGCACGGAAGTAAAAAATGAGCAGGAAGCGGGCAAGCTGTCCGTCGTGTCCGGTGTTGACGACAAGGGAAACCTCAAGACCACAGAGGCTGCCGCTGCCAATCAGGCAGCGTTCTTGAAGTTCAATAGCAAGGACGGACTTCTGAAGAACTTCATGGCCAACTTCCTCAAACAGTTTAATAACCCAACTCATTTTGGACTGTACAAAGTATTGGCAGACAATGTGGAGCAGGGCGTGGATAACCTGCGCACCATGCTGCAAAGCCGTGAGAAGCTCGAAAGCAAGCAGCAGCTGGCAGAGATTGGAGTGTCCTTTGAGGATTATCTGCCGCAAAAGAAGAATACCACTGCCATCGACCCCGAGAAAGTGGACTGGAAGATGCTCGACAACCTTGGACTGTCCCGTGAGAGATTGGAACAGAGTGGAGAGTTGGAAAAAATGCTTAACTGGCAGAAGACCAACCTCTTGACGATTGCCGTTCCCTTTGGCGAAACGACTATCTACACCGAAGCCCGCCTTGCGTTCCGTACGGACGATAATGGCAATATCGGTTTGGCAATTCATCCTTTGAGAAAAGAACCACAGCTTGACTTTCCCTATATGGGCTACAAGTTCTCTCCCGAAGAAAAGGAGCAACTCCTCACTACGGGTAATCTCGGCAAGACCATTGAGGTAACACCCAAGAATGGCGAACCTTTCTCTGCCTACGTCTCCATCGACCCGCAGACCAACGAAATTATAACCCTGCGTGCCGACCGTGTGAACATTCCCAAGGAAATCAAGGGCGTTACGCTCTCTGATGTACAATACAAAGACCTCGTGGAAGGCAAAGCCGTGAAGGTGGAAGGTATGACTGCCAAGAGCGGTAAGTCCTTTGATGCCACGCTTCAAGTTAATGCCGAACGAAAGGGCATTGAGTTTATCTTTGGCGACAGCAAGAGTTTAAGAGAACGACAGGAACACAAACAGGCTCAGCAGCAAGGTGTCCCACATAAGCTTTGCGGCTTAGAGTTATCAGAAAAACAGCGTGAAGCCTTGGATAGTGGTCGCACGCTCTATCTGAAGAATATGGTCGATAAGGAGGGGCAGTCCTTCAATGCCTACGTCCGCATGGACAAGGAACAGAACCGCCCACGCTTCTATAAATGGAATCCGGACAAGAGCCAGAAAAGCGGCAAGGTGGAAGCCGTGGCGGAAGAACACAAAACACAGGTAGCGGTGAACAATCACGGCAAGACGAATGAAGCCACGAAGAATGTGAAAGAGCCTCTGAAGACTGGACAGACACAGCCTACTGCCGCCCAAAAGCAGCAGCAGGACGAGAAGAAACAAAAGAAGTCCCGTGGACGTAAGATGTAACCTTAAACTATTCAGCACTATGATAACTTGTATAATTGCCGAGAAGCCCTCGGTAGCCAGAGATATTGCCCGCATCGTTGGGGCAAACAGCAAGCAGGACGGATATTTAGAAGGAGGTGGGTATCTCGTCACTTGGGCAATGGGACACCTCATCGCCCTTGCCATGCCCGAAGCCTACGGTTTTTCCGCTTATAAGCGTGAGGACTTGCCCATCCGTCCCAATCCCTTTCAGTTAATGGTACGACAAGTACGTAAGGACAAGGAGTATATATCCGATCCAGCAGCATTGAAGCAACTCAAAGTGATACGTTCCTGCTTTGACAAGGCTGACCGCATCATTGTCGCCACCGATGCAGGACGTGAAGGTGAGCTCATCTTCAGATACATCTATTCCTATCTCAATTGCCATAAGCCTTTCGAAAGACTTTGGATAAGTTCACTCACCGATAAGGCTATCCGTGAGGGGCTTTCTAATCTCAAACCGGGAAGCCATTACGACAACCTCTATCATTCTGCCAAGGCAAGAAGCGAAGCTGACTGGCTCGTGGGTATCAATGCAAGTCGTGCGCTGTCCATTGCCCGCAAAGGCGGCTATTCTTTGGGACGGGTACAGACCCCAACACTTGTTATGGTCTGCCGTCGGTACATAGAGAACCGTGATTTTTCTTCCGTGCCTTATTGGAAATTATCTGTTTTTACAGAAAAAGAGGGCGTGTCGCTGAAAGCCATTGGCAGTACCGACTATGAGAATGAAGCATCGGCACAGACTGCTCTCGCTACACTTCGTAGTCAGAGCCAGCTTATGGTAGAATCGGTCACAAGAAAGGTGGGCAGTACACCGCCACCACTCTTGTACGACCTCACTGCCTTGCAGAAGGAAGCCAACAGACGCCACGGCTTTTCTGCAGACAAAACCCTCTCGATTGCCCAAAGCCTCTATGAGAAGAAAATCACGACCTATCCCCGCAAAAGATTTTAGAATTTTGTATCTTTCAGATAATCAATAGAATAAGGATGAATAAAGGATAAATGGGTTACGAGTTGGAAACGAGCGAGTTTCTTTTCCCTTCTTTATTCTACAACGCCCCAAAGAACACTTAAATTGATAGTGCAAAGATAATATTTTCTGATGAAAGCAGTGTGTTTTTACGGAAATAATTTGTAGGAGCACTTAAAATCATTACCAACTAATTTTAATGGAGGTAATTTGTCAGGATTTTTTAGCCTTATTGCCTAATCAGCAAAAATGAATAGAAACAACTATTTTTCTATTGTAAAATGAAAAAAAAAGAGAGAAATGAAACTTTTTGAAGAAAAATCCCCCGAAATATTTGGCGGATTGAAATAATTTGCATAATATTGCACTTATAAGCACGGAACAAACGTTCTGTTTTGAATTTAGCAAGTATGAAATAATGGAAAAACAAATAGTTAAAGAAAGCATAAGCAAAAGGGACATTATCCTTAATGAATCGTTCAGGCTGTTTCTGAAAAAAGGTTATGCAGCAGTATCATTTTCGGATTTAGTGGAAGCGACCGGCATTTCTCGTGGCAATATGTTTCATCACTTCAAGAATAAGGAGGATATATTCAGTCATGCCGTTGATAGGTTTGTATTTGAATTCTTGACAAATGATGCTACAGACTTTCTTGAACTTACAAGCTCGACACCATTAAAGGACTTCATTGATAATCGTGTAGAAAATATCGGTCGCCGTATGAAATCATTTTTTATAATGACAAAAGGCACAGTCACTCCTGCCAATTTCATGTCATTTATCTTGTATCTGAAAGACAACTATCCGGATTGGAAAGAGAAGTTTCAAGAATACGAGAAAAGAAAGAGCCTTGAGTGGAAAGAGGTGATAGAGCTTGCCAAACAGAAAGGAGAGATTACTCAAACTGTGGAAACAGAAAAGATTATATCTTCCATTAGAAATATATATCTTGGATTGTCATACAGAAGTGCATTGAGCAGCCAACTTTCCATTTCCGAATTGAAAGAGCAAATATACACAATATACTATTTAATAACCAAATAATATTCCTATGGAAAAAGCAGTATATATCAATAGCGTATCGGCATATCTTCCTAATTCTCCCATCGTCAATGAGGATATGGAGGACTATATTGGGAAAATTGGTGGAAATCCGTCAAGGGTTCGTTCCATTGTCCTTAGACAAAATGGCATCAAAACGAGATATTACGGGTTGGACAAAACCCAAAGCCTAACACACTCGAATGCAGAATTGGCAAAAGAAGCCGTATGTGGGCTGTTTGAGAATAGACAAATTCCAAATGACCTGACATTATTGGCTTGTGGGACAAGCACACCCGACCAATTGCTTCCTTCCCATGCGTCTATGGTTCATGGAGAATTAGCCAACTATCCTATGGAAATATTTTCCTCTGCAGGTGTATGCCTTACCTCATTGCAGGCATTGAAAATATGCTATAGCAATATTCTTGCAGGACTGCATCAAAAAGCTGTATGCGTGGCATCAGAATTAACCTCACCTGCATTGGTATCCAAATTTTATGACCCGGAGTATGAAGCTACACATGACAATCCTGACAAAGACCCTTATATGGCTTTTGAGAAGGATTTTATGCGGTTTATGCTTTCTGATGGTGCAGGAGCGGTATTGGTGCAAGATCATCCCGAAGGAACATGCCCACTCAAAATCGAATGGGTCGATATGACTTCCTATGCCAACGAACTACCTACCTGTATGTTTATGGCATCGGAGTTGCAAGAAAACGGACGGCTCAAAAGCTGGAAGGAGTTCTCTCCTGATGAGATTAAGGAGCGTGCCGTACTTGTGGGCAAACAGGACATTCGGCAGCTAAAGAAATACATCATCAAGTATTGGGTAGACCATATCGAAACCGTACTTGCCAAACATCATATAAAAGCAGATGAGATAGACTATATTATACCTCATGTATCATCAATGTTTTTCTATGAGAAGTTAAATGACGAAATTGCTGCTCGTAACATTGCTCTGACAAAAGAGAAGTGGTTTACAAACCTTACTTCTGTAGGCAACATCGGTTCGGCTGCCATTTATGTGGCACTGGAAGAGCTCATAAGGACAAAAGAAATTAAACGTGGAAACAAGATACTTCTTCTTGTACCGGAGAGTGGAAGGTTCTCGTATGGAACAGTGCTTCTATCTGTATGATAGTTAGCCTCTGTATTTATGAAGTCCCTTGCAAGGAGTTTGTAAAAAACAAAAGAGAACAAAATAATAATCAATTTCATCCAAAGCATAAATAAAAGCAAAATAATTTTTATCTGTTACAAATTTATTCATATTTGTTGACAGCAAAATTTCTGTACAATCTATCATTTTGAATGATATGAAATTGTCAGTATCCCATAAAAGGGAATATAGGCAAGTTATTAATAATAAAAGTTTTAAGACATGAGAAAAATTTTATTCATGACAGTATTCTGTGCATTAACAACGACTTTTCCTGTACAACATGCAAATGCACAGAGAAATGAGAGCAAACCTTTGACTTCAAACAATGTTTTAGAGATCAAAAGTATGTATGAAACGACAGACAATGTGCTAAATTACAAAAACTTTGAGGTTCAGGCATTTGAAGCAGGTGATTATTACGTTAATTTTTGGCTTCAGCCGACAAGGTATGCCAACGGGAAATTCACCACATTCAAGGTGTATGTGAACGGCACGCTTTCCGGTTCGGTTAAGCCAACCGTTGGGAACTGGCAGTCTGCTTCCGTTGAAGCGAAACCTGCCCTGCAACTTAAAAACGGCATTAACACAATATCAATTGCAACCAATGCCCCCGAAGTGCCAAACGTAGAGTCCGTCAAAATATCACGGAACATGATGGCAACGAGATTTCAGTCCGCCGGTTTTAACTCATACCTGCGAAAAGCCGTCTCATCAGATGGCACTCCAGATGTAAGCATGGCGGAAATGACGGAAAGTGATTCACGTGATGCTGCGGGCATTAAGTATTTTACACATGTGCCGTTGAAATATTCTTTCTATCGGACATTCTCTTTCACGAAAGGTCAAGAGATTTTTATAACTTCCACAAGTAGAATAGCTCATAAAATAGATATGGTCTATTATGGGAAACAAATACTTTTCCCCGCTAATTCCCCTCAAGAGGGTCTTTTCCCCACAATTCCAATTGGAGATATGAAACCACGATTTTTTTACACTCCTGCTACATCGGAAGAGATGCAGGGGCTCAATTGGGGACATCTCTCAGAAAAGGCTCTGAATAACTCTAATAATCAAATCGCAACACTGAAAGTCACGATACCGAAAACAGGAATGTATCTGATAAAACTACGGAGTGCTGGCAATGGAGTGCTGAGTGTGGCGGACTTGAATGTCAATGGCAATTACTTCTATGAGAACGCTCCGATATATTTTTCGAATTGTAAGTGTGAAATACCGGCAGACGGTCACGAGTATGCGACTATGACGAATTGCAATACTCCCGGCACTGACGATCCCATGCTCTTCATTGAAGGAAATGATGCAGAAAATGTGGTCGGATTTAACGATGATGGTCCTTATGCAAAGCTCAACCAATATAACCTAAGCAATAGGGATTCATACATCAGTCAGAGATACTTTGTTGAAACGACGGGCATACATGTATCTAATTACAGTTCATTCAAGCCAGAATCGGCTTGCAATATTCTTGCCCGTGTAAGCAATGATGCGAATGTGTCCGCCTTCCTTGCTCCCGCACAGGCAAAGCAGAACGGCACGACAGACGTTTCAAAGATTGAACGGGACTCTCAACTTTCCATTACCCCGTGTCCTGCTGTTCTAATTTCAGACATAACGATTTCATCAGGAAGGAAGATGAGCAAATTGGAAGTGTATGACATGTCCGGTGTCAAACTAAGTTCGGTAAAAGTGAATGCCTTTTCCGTCACACTCGCTTTGAATTCTCTAAACATAAAGAACGGCGGTGTTTACGCTTTCTCAGTCACATATGAGAATGGTATGGAAACGAAAAAGATTTTCGTCAAGTAAATCATAGACCAAGGAGTAGGATTGGCTAATTTCAGCCAGAACCTACTCCTTATAAAATTCATATGATATGAGATTTCTTTTTACATCCATATTAAGCATCCTACTCGTTTCTGTTTCCCATGCGCAGACAAACGTCATAGACGGTCATGAGTATGTGGACATGGGATTGCCCAGCGGTACCCTGTGGGCAACCTGCAACATCGGCGCTGAGTCTTCCATAGATTTCGGAGACTACTTTGCATGGGGAGAGACAGAGCCTAAAGAGGAATATACTAATGAGAATTACAAATTCTTTGAAGGATACAAGGAGATTCCCGGAGTTGCCTATTACACGTTATGCACGAATATCGGAGAAAATATCTGCGGGACGGAATACGATGCAGCAAGGGTAAAATGGGGCGGACGATGGCGCCTGCCTACTTTTGAGGAGGTAGGGGAACTCGTGAGACTCTGCTGGAATAAATGGGAGGAAGTGGACGGCATTTGGGGCAGACGCTTCCATTATGGTGCAAATGAAAACACCCTGTTTCTTCCTGCTGCCGGATACGCTGCTACATATCAAGGGACAACATATCGTAACCAGAATTGGAAAGGATATTGTTGGACCGGAACGCTTCATAGAGCAGAAGGAGATCCTGATGATCTTATAACGAAAGCCAAAGATATAGATTACGATTCAGGCAGTGTTGGCAGAAGATCTAGCAAGAGAACAATCGGTCTTCCCATTCGTCCCGTCATCAATCTCAAAGAAACCGGTATTGACGATATTGAATACAAGCAGACTATCCGTATGGCATACCATAACGGCTCGATAGAGTTGAGTTCCATAGCGAACTGCGACCACATTGACATTCTCAATATATACGGACAGAAAGTTCTCTCCTCGTCCGTGACGGCAAAGAACATCGATGTGCCTCAATTTTCAAAAGGCATATATATTTGCACTTTGACAAAGAAGGGCAAATCAATTTATACACAGAAAATAATCATTAAATAGTATTTGCAATGAAAAAGACAATCATATTTCTTTTGTTCGCATTGGCTGTGAATATAGTGTCCTATGCTCAGGATGCATTTTATTATTATGATGGGAAACGGATTCCTCTGACGGAAAATGCTTCCAAAATTGTAGTAATCTCCCCTCTCGCCGGCAATGCGAGTGTCAACAATTGTAATCTGCAATTTGAAAAGAATATTTCAGACAGCAGAAGCAAAATAGAAGTTTATAAGGTTAGGTCTTCTATGACAGCCCAAACAGTCAAATCGCTTGCATACGCTTCAGTCTCCAATCCTGTCTCCATACAGTCTTGCTTCGTAACTGAGGACGGAAAGGAACTTATCCCGACAGGATATATCGATGTAAAGCTGAAATCGGAAAAAGATTATCCGGCTCTGCAAAGTACTGCAAGACAATACGACTGTGAAATTATAGGGCAGAATCCCTTTATGCCACTATGGTATAGCCTGAGGTTATCGGAAACCTCTGGAAGAGATGCAGTAGTGGTGGCAAACTCGATATATGAATCCGGAAAGTTTGCATCTTCCTCGCCGGGCTTCTCTTTCGATGCCCTTGAAATTTCCTATGATCCGAACGTCCTCAATCAATGGGGACTGTACAACTCGACATATGAAGGGATGGATATTTCTGTCAGCCGGGCATGGGGATACTCAACAGGGCGCGGCATCACGATTGCCATTGTCGATCAAGGCATAGATCTTGCCCATCAGGATCTGGCTGACAATATCAGCAGTTTGAGTTATGATACGGAAACAAAAAGCTCTCCCAGCAAGGTTTACGGTGCCCATGGTACACATTGTGCAGGAATTGCAGCAGCTGTAAGGAATAACGGGATACAGGTGGCAGGAGTAGCCCCGGATGCCACCTTAATGTCTATCAGCAACACCCTGTCTGGTTCAACTGAATTGGAAAGCAATCTGGCGAATGGAATAAATTGGGCTTGGCAGCATGGTGCGGATATCATCTCTTGCTCATGGTGGTGTTCCGATAAGGATATAGTCAAGGAGGCAATCGACTTGGCTCTGTCAAGAGGTCGAGAAGGTCGAGGATGCGTGTTTGTGAAGTCGGCAGGCAATACAAGCGGTCCTATCTCCTTCCCCGGAGACTATCGTCCGGAAGTGATAGCTGTTGCAAATATGAAACAGGACGGGACGCTTTCGACAACCTCTGCCTACGGGTCGAACATGTTCGTTACGGCTCCGGGCACTTATATTCTGTCAACAGTACCCGGAAATGCAGTTACATATATGGGAGGAACGTCCATGGCGGCTCCGCACGTGGCAGGATTGGCTGCCTTGATACTTGAACGCAATCCCCAACTTTCTGCTTATAAAGTTAGGGAAATCATCGCAAAGAATGCGAAGAAAATCGGGACATACGCATACGACACCAACAAGGCATTCGGAAGCTGGAACGAACATTACGGCTATGGGTTGATAGATGCCTATAAAGCCGTTGTCAATACACCCCGTCGCTGATTTTACGGTCTTTTGCAGACTTCCCCATACGGTAGTTCAGACCTTAATATTAATAAATTAATTCAAAGAAAGGAGCTTAATATGAAAAAGCATTTATTCCTCGGTATTGTCGGGCTCTGCATGTCCGCAATATCCGCTTACGCCAACGAGGTTGCAACCTTAGTACCTCAGGAGTGCAGCATTGAGAATAAGCTTGTCTATGAGCCTATAAATCAGGTTCACATGGAATTTACGGCTCATGTTGACATATCCAAAGACGCCAAGGCGACCATAACCTGCGGAGACAAGACAATGGCAACCGGTGTGATTACCTCCGATACTTATATGGAGAAAGGCATCGCACTTGTTACCTTTGAAAAACTTGTCCTTCCCAAGGGCAAGTCCTACAAGTTGGAAATTCCGGCGGGGGCAATCTTCCTGAAGAGCGCGCCCGACGTAAAAAATGGAGACCTGAAATTTGATTTTGAAGTCCCCGAAAAGATCATAAGTACTGAGTGCTCGGTGGAAAACGGTTCTTCGGTAGAAACCGAAGAGCATATCTGGTTCTACTATGGGACCGAGACTGAGCCTGTGGGCAGCCCCACCATGACCCTGTACCGCGAGGGAGTGCCCGTAAGGACATTCGATGCGCATGTGGGCTGGGACTGGAACCTGGGGCAGGCGTATGCCGACTTCGGGATGAAGATGAATTTTGAGAAAGGCGTCCACTATTCTCTCGTAATGCCAGAAGGTAGTCTGAGCCCCAGATTTCGCACGGACATCACCAACGAAGAGACGAGAGTGGATTTCATCGGTGGATATACAAAGCCGATAGAGCCGATAACCTATGTATGGTGTAGCCTCTTTGACAATCACGGCATTGACGTGCTCGGCGAGGTGCGCTTTTACTACAGGCAGGCCGTCATGCTTTCGTCAGACCCCAAAATTCAATTGTTCGACACCGACAACAAACTGATCAAGGAGGTCACGCCCACGCTGTCCGAAGATGAGGATGGCAGGTGGGGCCGATGGATTGTTTCCTGTGATTTCGGTGGGTTGAGAGTCCCCGAAAAAGGCTGCAGTATCGTGATCCCCGAGGGTACGGTAATCTCAGCTGACGGCAATGTGTCGGTAAATGCCAAGAACAGTTTCGATGTGAACATCGGCACAGGACTCGGCGGTGTGTCTAACGGCAAGATGGAAATCAAAGCGTCAGACAGAAAAATAACGATAATAGATGCACCGATAGGCGCGACGGTATGTATTTATTCAACGGACGGAAAGAAAGTTACCGACCATATTGTTACTTCACGGAATTTCGTTTTGAACCTGACGTCAAACGGTATTTATGTTGTTTCCATTGACGGGAAATCATATAAAGTCGTCATTTGACGGTAGTACGCCTGTAACAGACAGTTGACATTCTGTCCATGCGGCATGCCTTAGTTCCGTCAGGATCACAGCTTGTTTGCATGGGCAGAATATAAATACGGAGGATTTTTATATAACAGACAGTCTTAATTCTTAAATTTAGAATATGATGAAAAGGATTTTATTATTCATGGCACTGGTGTCAATCACTGCCTCAGAAGCCATTTCCCAATCGGCATATTATTACTTCAATGGCAATAAAATTTACATTGCGGAAAATGCGCGAAAAGTCTGCGTAGTAAAGGATAAAAAAGGTAATAAAAAGGGGGCAAGTTTCCAACCTGCAAAAGAATCTTCAGGGTTTAAAGTCTCCCAAACCATTAAAGACAACATATACGACATAACCGTATATGAAGCTGGCAGGGGAAATGAAGGTCCGCCATCGCTGTTGAAGACCATGAAAGAAGCGGCAGAGGCAGACAATGCCATGGTACTTCCATGCTATAAGAACGAGTACGGGGATGAATTGGTTTTGACCAATTATCTCAATGTGGAATTGAAGAAAGAATCAGACTATTCTTTGTTGCGGGAAAAAGCGATGGAATACAACCTTGTCATTACGGAACAGGACAAATTCATGCCACGGTGGTATATTCTTTCCATAACACCCAACACGGGAAAAACATCCCTGGAGGTGGCAAATGAATTGTATGAGACGGGGCTGTTCGCATCATCCGTCGCGGATTTCTCTTCAAATGACCTGTATTGTTCCTATGACCCGTTGGTCGGAAGTCAATGGGGGCTGTATAATTCCAACTACGCGGATATGGATATTTCAGCGTGCGCCGCATGGAATTATGCCACCGGACGAAATATCAAGATAGGCGTGTTGGATCAGGGAATTGACATGGACCATATTGATCTCGTAGAAAATGTCTCAAGCTTGAGTTATGACACGGAAACCAACACCTCCCCAAGCATATTGTATGGTGATCATGCCACACATTGTGCAGGGATTGCCGCGGCAGTAAGGAACAATGGCATACATGTGGCAGGTGTCGCCCCGGACGCGAAACTTGTTTCCATCAGCAACTCTTTACACGGTACCACCAACAGTCGCATAAGAAGGGCTGACGGCATCAATTGGGCATGGAGAAACGGAGTGGATGTCATCTCCAACTCTTGGGGTTCTTCCACACAACACGCCGCCATTAACCAGGCGATATACAATGCCTTCAAGTATGGCAGAGAAGGAAAAGGCTGTGTCATCGTGTTTGCAGCCGGAAATGACTGGAGACGTCCTGTCAGTTATCCCGCAAACTGCAACGACACCATTATCGCTGTTGGTGCGATAGAGAAGACAGGCAGTTTGGCTCCATACTCAAATGTTGGGGAAAAACTGGACGTTGTGGCTCCGGGAAGCGACATCTTGTCGACCATGCCCAACAACATGACCGGAGAAATGGATGGAACTTCCATGGCATGTCCCCATGTGGCAGGATTAGCAGCCTTGATATTGGAAAGGAATCCGTCTCTGCGAGTTACGGAAGTGAACGATCTTATTGAAAAGAACACGAAAAAAATAACAGTCGATTATTCTGTGATTAAAAAGAATGGTTCTTGGAATAACGATTTCGGATACGGGCTGATTGATGCATATAAAACACTAGTGAACACTCCGAGAAGATAGTTCTTGCTTGTTATGAAACTAAATCTCTGACAACAGACGAACAAAGTTATGTATATGGCTTAGAAATCATGGCAAAGGTCTCCCCCTATGACATATTGTAGTAGCAATAAACAGAAAGTCATACCACAATATGGCTTTCTGTTTCAATCACAAAATACCTGGCTCTAAAGAGCGTAATATTAATACTTTCATAATCTCTCCCGATAGTCAATGGTTAAACTCACTGCTTTCTCTTGCAAGGCAGTGAGTTCTTTTGTCAAACCAATAAGCTCCCGCAACAATGCCTGTATGCTTTTCTCTGCCGTATAAAGGTGCATTAAGCGTACGACCTGATTGTAGTTTGTGCCTATCTTATGTACTTGGACTGTAAGTTCAGAGAGCTTGCGGTGGTACTCCACGACGGACCTATCTACTGTTATCACCTTGAAACTCTCTCCGAGTATTCGGGCGCGAACAAAATCGGACTTGCTCACCGCACCCGACTTGTTGTACAGGTCAATGGCACGCAACTGGTCTTTTACATCGGGCATACGGGTGTCCCATCTGTCCCAGCGTGGCACTTCTACGGTATTTCGGTGTCCGTAACGGTTGTTATTGGCTATTTCTAATTTGGGCATAATCTTAGTTGTTTTGTTTGCTATCTAATCACGACTTTGGAGTGATTTAATCCCCCTTCGGGGCAAGGGTATTTGTGGTACAAATGGCAATTTGTCGGACAAAGACACACCTTGCTGCTGTAGCAAGAAAGAGATTGATAAGCCCCTGCTGTGTTACTGCATTCTGTGAATGTGGTAACTCTGCGCAGGCTTGCATTCGAAGAATTCAGTACTTCAGAGTTTCCGCCATCTTTCCACATCATCTTTGTATTGGCCAAGGTGTTCCCGAAGCACCTGCTCCACATATCCCGAAACGTTCACTCTCTGCTCCTTTACACTTGCCATGGCTTCTTGGATATCGGGTTATAATGTCTTTCAAGCATAGCCTGTATATCGCTCTGCCTGTAGAGTATCTTCCCTCCGATTTTGCAGTAGGCAATCGTACCGTTGTCCCGATAGTCCTGAAGGGTTCGGGGACTCAGCCGTAACTGCTTGCAAACCTCCTCTCCTGTGAGGTAAACCTCTCCGCCTAACATCGGACGGGCTGTAGAGCAATAACGCTCCAATTTCTTCAATATGCCCTCCATTAACTGTGCAAACATCTGCATCTGAGGGTCTTGCTGTGTAATGATTTCGTTCTCTGCCATAATTTATTTAGTGTTTGAGTTCAGTAACTCTGTGATGTCGCTTTCCTTATAATAGCATTTATGCCCAATGATAGAGAAAGGGATCTTGCCTGTGTCCCGATAGGATTGCAGGGTGCGCTTGCTGATGCCGAGCCTGCGACATACGGCTTCATTGTCGAGCCATTCGTCCGCTTCAGGCGGATTGCCGATAAGCTGTTCGATACGGTGGATAAGATCTGTAAAGTCGGAACAGTGTCGCTCCCATGCCTTGCGGTCAATAATGATAAGTTTCATTGCATTCATTTTGTTTTGATTACGTTGTTATTACTTAGCAAACAAACTCATATACAGTCTGTTGCCGTTATTATCGTGTGCAAAGGTAAGCCTATGACGGCATAGAAAAAAGGGACAGAGAAAAGCAGGGAAACAGAGGGAAGGCAAAGGAAAACGTGATGTGTAAAAGACAAAAACAATGGGGAGATATAAATGATTGCGGTAATGAGATGAGGTGTCGGTTCGTTCCATTTCAGCGAAAATGTAAGCAACTAACTCTCGAACATTCGATTATTCGACATATCGAACGTTCTATTGTTCGAGAAATAGATTGTCCGAACGATAGATATATTGAACGAAAGTGAGAGTTCTCTACCGAACTACAGAGAGATTGACCAATCGTCCGTGCGGTTGACAGGTAGAATATTTGTTTTATCGCTTGCGTCCAAAGAGCCTGAGTATGCCGTATTCGTTCGGGCATTTTCCTTTGGAGGTTAGCCTACTTTTGCAAGGTTGGAGCGAAAAATACGACCGCACAAAAGATTAGTTTTTGCAAGTATGACTGTATCAAAGTGCAGAGAAAAGCCCTGCGGTGGAGATTTTTCGCTCCATCCGCAGGACTCGACCTTGCAAGTAAGTAAAGGCTACCGTCATACCTTTGCCCGACCGATTACGGTTTCAGGGCTTTGCATGAGGCTGTTTATAAGATGCAGACATACGTTTTATCTGTCTGTCTGACCGACTGTCGGCAGATTATTGCTCTCAATGAGCAGCACTATCGTGCCTGTTAGTTCGGTGTAAAGGCGGTCGTATTGTCCGCTTGCGGCAAATATGTCCGTCAAACCGAACTTGTCGAATGTGGCTTGAACAGCCTCATTCGATAACAATATGGGTGCGAGCTTCTCTGGGAGCGGAGCAGGCAGTTCCCTTTCAAATTCGTTTTCCAACACAGATACAAGCGTATCGTACTTGGAGAGATGCAAGCCCTGGTACAAAACCTCGCTTGCCATGCTCTCCGCCTCGGGGTGCGTGAAGCCCTGCGCCACAGCATCGCAGTAAGTGGTCAGAGCCATATCTGCCCGTGCTGTGATAAACTCCGTATCTTGTAACCTTTCGGGGTGATGTTCACTCATATAACTTCTTAATTTCAACTGAAAGTAGGAAAGTTCCTTTGTATTATTATCTGTATTCATTTTGTAGGTATTTGTTGATTTCTAAAATGTTGATGCCACTTGTCGTTCTATGGATTCGGTGTAATCAGAAAAAGCCTTGTTTTCACGCTCCTGCAATCGGCTCATATCCTCTCTGATTTTCAGGTCGGTAATTTTTCCATAAATCTGTGTCGTACCAATGTCGCTGTGTCCGAGCATCTTACTGAGCGTCTCCATTGCCATACCGTTGGAAAGGCAGATGGTCGTGGCGAAAGTGTGGCGAGCCATGTGAAAAGTCAAGCCATTCTCTATCTGGCATATCTGACCAATGTTTATACAGGCGAAAGAGGCCTTGCTGACGTTCAATGTAGGAAATATCAACTCATCGGGTTGCTTCCCTTTTATATGAATATCAAGTATCTCCTTTGCGATGGGCAGAAGTGGAATGATGGCTTCCACGTCCGTCTTTTGCCTTTTGATGCGTATCTCACAAGTTCCGTCATCATAATGGTGGATATGCCTTGGGGTCAGTCGCAGCATATCCACACGAGCCAATCCCGTGAAGGCACAGAAAATGAAGAGTTGCCTTGCCCGCTCGAACTGCTTGTTGATAATGGGCGTTTGCAAAATGCGGTTGAGCTCCTCCGTTGTAAGATACCTTCTCGTGCCGTGTGGCTTTTCCGCCTTGAAATCCACAAACGGGTCTCGGCGGATGTATTTTTTCCGTTGCCCGATGCCTATGAGCTTTCTCAGGAAGACAACCGTCATCTGAATGGTGGCGGATGACAGTCCGCGCTTGCTTTTCAGGTAGAAGTCCAATTCCTCTATAAAGCCATAATCCAACCGTGAATAGCAAATATCCGACACCCCGAATTTATCCTGCAGAAACGACACTATGAGTTGCCTGTCATAGATGTAGTTGCGAAAAGTGGATTGTGCAATGGTCACTCCTGCACAAGGGCGTTTTTCCTCTATAAAACGGTCTGCCTCTTCTATGAGCATGCCATTGCTTTGTGAATCCTCCATCAGCCTGCTTTTGAGCAGTTCTGCGCTCACGTACCCCTTTTGCCAGACCAGCTCATTGTATTTGGCTTGCATCTGTCCTTCCTTTTCTGTCAGTATGCGGTTGATGCTCTTCATTTCGTCAAGGTCGCCTTTGCATCTGCCATGCTTTGCGTCCCAATTGTCAGGATTGATTTCCAGCCCCATGCTGTATTGTACCTGCTGCCCGTCTATGGTGATTCGCCCCATTATCGGGCATTTGCCGTTCTTCTTCAGTTTGGAACGGTTAATGTAGAACAATGTCCTGAATGTGCTGCGTGCCATAAGCTATAATTTTAAGGTGAATGTGTGTTCTATCTGCAGTTGAATCTTCTGCATATCCTGTCTGATTCTTTCGGAATTGACCGCTGCATACACTTGTGTCGTTCTCAAATTGGTATGCCCCAGCATACCGCTTACGGTTTCTATCGGGACACCCGCCGACAGGGTGATGACCGATGCAAAGGTATGGCGGGCCATGTGGAAGGTCAGCGGAGCTTCCATACCGATGCTTCTCTGTATGTAGTGCATTGCATTGTAAACCACGTCTCTTGTGGGAACGTCAAACACATATCCTGCACGTATGCCCCTGTATCTTTCCATAATGGTCTTGGCAGGAGGGAGAACCACTACGCGAAAAGGAGTCTTGGTCTTGACACGCTTGTTTTTGATACATAGCCTGCCTTCCTCAAGGATGATGTTTTCCTCTTTGAGATTGCGTATGTCCGAAATTGCAAGACCGCTGAAGCAGGAGAACACGAACAAATCACGGACGACACGGTATTTCTCCCATCTGATGGGCAGATCGATAATCTTTTGCAGGTCGTCCTGCGTGATGTTTCTCGGTGTTCCTTTCAGTTTCTCGTAACTGTAGCTAATGAACGGATACATGTCTGTCATGCCATTTTTGACTGCCTTGTTCACGACCGCCTTTAAGGCAGACAAGGCACTGCATATGCTGCCACGCTTCAGTTTCCTGTCTATTGTCAGAAAGTATTCATAGCCTTCTATAAAGGAAATATCCAACTCCATAAGCGGAATATCACTTAACTTGTATTTCCTCCGCACATACTCCCGAAGAAGCGTTTGCTGATAGGTGCGCAGCTCCAAAGTTTTCATAGCCCGGTCTATGCCCACTCTTTCCTCAATCTGTCTGAGGTATTCAGCATAACACTCTAAAAGCATTGCATTTTGACAAAGCTGTCCCTGATAGGCATTGCGCACGTCCGCAGCCGAGAATGTCTCTCCCCTTTCGCAGAGTTCCCGATAACGAGCGTGAACGAGTGCGGTGCATTCATTCAAATACCGGTTGATTGAATTTGCGATGGCACTCTTGCCGAGAAGACGTTGCTTCCTGCTGTCCCAAAGAGACAATGGGATTTTCTTTTTGGCGGAAAAGGCGGAATGCCTCCTGCCTAGTTCTATCCGTCCGATAAGCGGCACCATGCCTTTTTTGTCCGCTCGTCCTGCTTGAACGAAGAACGACACTTTCAGTTTGTTTTCTTTCATTTCTCTGTCGTTTTTTCTAAATTTCCTTTGCATGCAAAGGTACATACATTCAAGTGCTCCAGAGCGATGCAAAAAAATGAAAGATGAGGAATAAAAACCTATGACACAGTTGTTTAGCTTCGATTCGTAACCCATTTTTGCTTTTTCCCTGTTGGGTTACGATTTGGTAACGGAACTCCTGCCGTTTTTCGCCTATCCTTGCCATTCCATAAAAAGCAATAAAGTGCATAAATTGCTATTATTCAGCAGATTTCGTTTTTGTTTGTCCTTTCTTCTTTCATTGTCTTTATTCTATAAACTATCCCCGCACTGGCAGCCGATACATCAGCGAGGATGTCTTCGAGGAAGTCCCCGCCCTGCTGCGCAAGATAGGCAAGACACTTTCAAATCCACTTAACCGCCATTCGGTGGACAACGCAAAAGTAACCGACCACCACGCCATCATCCCCACGGGGGAGACGCCAACGGGCTTATCTACGGATGAAGCGAACATATATAATATGGTAGTAACTCGCTTTTCCGAAGCCTTTTCTTCTGATTCCGAGGAAGAGCGTATGCAGGTGCGGTTTACGGACGGCACCAACACCTTTACTTGGAAAGCATGTAGGCAGATTTCCTTGGGTTGGAAAGCCGTACAGAAAAGTAAAGAAGTGGAAGCTGAGAAGGAAGAAGATGGTAAAGAACAGATTTTGTCTTCATTGCCTAGCCTAACGGAGGGAGAGGTTTTGCCACTTGTTTCTGCTGAAATAACCGAGCATAAGACTAAACCTAAACCGCTCTACACAGAAGCGACACTGCTTTCTGCGATGGAGAACGCCGGAAAAGAGGTCGAAAATGCAGAGAGTAAGAAAGCGATGGCAGAGTGTGGTATCGGAACACCTGCCACCCGTGCCAACATCATCGAGACGCTTATTCTCCGTGATTATATCCGAAGGGACAAGAAAGCCATCATACCGACAGAAAAAGGCCTAGCTGTCTATGAGATTGTCAAGGATAAGAAGATAGCCAATGCGGAGATGACAGGCAGTTGGGAACTTGCCCTTGCCGCTATTGAAGCAGGAAAGATGCCATCTGATAAGTTCTCACAAGGCATCAACTCTTATGTAAGTACCATCTGTGAGGAACTCCTCTCACTTTCTTCAGAGCAGAAGTCTTATCCTGTATACCGCTGCCCAAAATGCGGACAGCAGAGTGTCGGCATTTATGCCAAGGTAGCTAAGTGTAGGCATGAGACCTGTGGATTTCACGTGTTTCGTGAAGTCTGCGGCATACTTCTCTCTGAAGATAACATCCGTGACTTGATAAGCTCCGGTCGTACGCCTATCCTTAAAGGACTGACCAGCAAGGCAGGCAAGAAATTCAATGCCCGACTGGTTTTGAAGGATGATTATACCACCACCTTTGAGTTTGAACAAAACAAAAAACGGAAATAGCATATTACTTCATTTCTGATACTAAAGTCCGGAATTACGGTCAAGTTTTGGTATCAGAGTGATTATTCCCATAATAGAATAAGTTATACCTTATGGCATACAATAAGAAAGAAGTCCTGCAAGCCAACACAGAAGCTATCCGTGTGGTCTTGCGATTAGAGAAAGAACGCCGCGAAGCCACCGAAACAGAGAAAAGTATTTTACGGAACTATCAGGGCTTCGGTGGCTTGAAATGTGTACTCAACCGCACAGATAACCTCGATGACATACGCTATTGGAGCAAGTCAGAGCAGAATCTCTTTGAACCTACCCAGCAGCTCAAGCAGATGATTTATCGTGAAGCCTTAGATGCCAATACCGCCAAGCGGTATTGGGAGGGCATCAAGGCAAGTGTACTGACCTCCTTCTATACCGATACCCGTATCGTCACCGCCATTGCCGATGCTCTCACTTCTGTAAATGTACCCATACGTCGATGTTTGGATCCTTCGGCTGGCATGGGTGCCTTTGCCGAAACCTTTGCAAGGCAGGCTGGAGTTGTAGATGCAATGGAGAAGGACTTGCTCACTGCACGTATCAGCCAAGCCCTGCACCCCTATGGTAAAGGCAACGTGTTCGTTAGAAACGAGCCTTTTGAAGCCATTGGAGAGATAGAAGACAAGGACAAGTACGACCTTGTTACAAGTAACATTCCTTTTGGAGATTTCATGGTCTATGACCGAGAGTATAGCAAAGGTAAGGACACTCTTAAACGTGAGTCCACACGTGCCATTCACAATTACTTCTTTGTGAAAGGTCTGGACTGCGTCAAGGAAGGTGGCTTGCTGGCATTCATCACCTCACAGGGTGTATTGGACAGTCCCCGCAATGAAGCCATACGCCGTTACCTCATGCAGAACAGCCGCCTTATCTCCGCTCTCAGACTGCCATCGGGTATGTTTTCAGACAATGCAGGAACGGACGTAGGCAGTGACCTCATCGTCCTACAGAAGCAGACGGGTAAAGAAATCGGCGAAGGAATTGAACAGCAGTTCGTAGAAACCGTTTCCGTTGCTAAGGAAGAAGGCTCTTCTGTCGTCTTCAAGCATAACTCTCTTTTTGTAGGAGATTGGAAAGACATATCTCATCGCACCATTGCCACAGAGCGTATAATGGGTACAGACCCTTATGGAAGACCTGCATGGGAGTATCGGTTCTCAGGAGGGATTGAGGAAATGGCAGAAAGTCTCCGAACACAACTCTCCCTTGAAATGGGACAACGTATCGACCGTAAACTATATGAAACAGGTATACCGATGACCAAGGAAGAATGGCAGGTGAGGGTTAATGAAATGCTGCAAAAATTAGGAGTTACCGTGCAGGCGGAAGGAAAACCGCAAATGCTGGAAATAAAGGAGGAAGACGATACTGATGCCCATAACCTCATGCCCGACAGTATCAGGAAACAGTTGCCAAAACTTTACAGCACGGAAAAGGAACTCATTGGCGATAAGATAGCCTATGCACGCTATTTCTTCCCTATGGGAGCATACACAGCCTACCTTCTGGAATATGACCCTAAGAGCCGCATTGGCTTCGGTGCCGTGACAATGGGTTACGGCTGGGAGCTTGGCAATATGTCCCTTGATGAGATGGAAGGTGTGAAGGTAAGAGGACTGGGGATTGAACGCGACCTGTATTTCTCTCCTAAGAAATTGCACGAGATAGCCGAGTTGGAAGAAATCGTCAGGGAACAATATACCAAAGAAGAGGTGGTGGCAGAGGAAATCAAGGAAGAAGCGGTAACAAATACAGAAGACACGGTTAAGGAGACGGTGAACGGTACTTCTGAAATCAAAACGCCCAAGGAAGAATTAGAAACTGAAACAGGAATTAATGTCGGACAAGTCATAGGGCCGAACGATTTTACCATTACCAAGGCACAGGCAACAGAAAATACCGTTTCCAATGGAGAGACTACTCCATTGCAACCACCATCATCGGAGTCTGTACCACAGCAATCTGTGTCAGAGCAACCATCCATAAACGTTGAACCTGCACCCGAAGGTGTACCCGCCTTGACACTTCACCGACAATACGAACAGGAAAGGTCGGAAATCCGTACGGATATTGAAGCCCCAAGAGAGATGAACGGACAGACGGTGTTCTTTGACGACGATCATCATCCAGTGGTGGACAACAACATGGAAGACATCGGACAACCGGAACAGCTGTCACTGTTTGCCCCGGAAGAATACAGCCTTTGGACAAGAGAGGTCAGCCGTGTGAACAATGAAATCAAGGATAATTCAGGAACTTCACAGGCGCACCGTCCTATAACACAAACTGTTCCCCAGAAACCATCGGAGTCCAAGATGCAAAAGGCAGCGACCATTCTTCAACGGCGTACCCGTAGTAGCAGGAAAAAGGCTTCTTCCTCTCCACGTGAGCCGTCACTTTTCGACTTCATGAACGAAGCCGAGGAGCGCAAGCCAAAACCGATAGCGGAAGTCAGAAAGGAGTTTGACGCTTCACCACGCCCTTTTCTCTCTTCGCCGGACTCACATCTAAGAAATGGCTCCATTGTCGTGCAGAAAGGGCAGGTGGGGTTTCTTTCTGACTTAAAGCGACATCCGACCTTCAACCCGATGGACTTGCCGTATGCGCAGCTTTCCCGTCTCAAAGCCTATATCGAGATACGGGAGTGCTATCATCGTCTCTATGACTACGAGGCAGAGAACCATGCAGAGGACAAGGAGGATCGCAGCAGACTCAATCACTTGTATGATGACTATGTTGCACGCTGGGGCTACTTCAATCAGAAGACGAACACCGACATCATCAAGATGGATGCTACAGGCGTGGAAATGCTCTTCTTGGAACGCTCCGAGAACGGCAGGTACATCAAGGCGGACATCTTTGACCATCCAACGGCATTTTCCACCACGGAACTGACCGTTGCCGCAGACCCGATGGAGGCACTGGGTGCATCGCTCAACAAGTACGGCACGGTGGAACTTGACTACATGAGTTCGCTTTTACCTGATATGGAGGAAAGCGACATCATTTCTTCCTTGGAAGGTCGCATCTATTACAATCCCGAAGAGAATGCCTATGAAGTGGTGGACAAGTTCATTTCGGGCAATGTAATAGAAAAGGCGGAGCGTATCGAGTCGTGGCTCTTGGACCATCCCGAACACGAAGAAGCAAAGCAGAGCCTTGCTGCCCTGCGTGCAGCCACGCCAACACCCATTCCATTTGCAGACCTTGACTTTAATCTCGGTGAACGCTGGATACCTGCCAAAGTCTATGGCAGGTTCGCCTCGGAGTTCTTCGGGACAGACATTGGCGTGTCCTATCATTCCAACATGGACGAGTACAGCATTGTATGTGACCATAAGAATGCCAATATCTGGCACAAGTATGCCGTACAGGGGGAGTTCCGCCGCTATGACGGTATCAATCTCTTAAAGCATGCCCTGCACAATACCATTCCCGACATCAACAAGAGCAAGGAGGTGACGGACAAGGTTACGGGAGAAACCAAGACCATTAAAGTAAGGGACGGACATGCCATACAGATGGCAAATGCCAAGATAGAGGAAATCAGACAGGGCTTTGTTGATTGGCTCGGACGGACACCTGACACGTTCAAGCAGCAGTTATCCGACCGTTACAACCGCCTTTTCAACTGTTTTGTGCGACCTAATTTTGACGGTACGCATCAGACTTTTCCCGATCTTGACCTCAAACGATTGGGTATTGATGACCTTTACAAGAGCCAGAAGGATGCTGTGTGGATGCTCAAAACCAACGGCGGCGGTATCTGCGACCATGAGGTGGGAGCGGGTAAGACACTCATCATGTGTACGGCTGCTTACGAGATGAAACGGTTGGGACTGGCAAACAAGCCGATGATTATCGGTCTGAAGGCAAACGTCTTCGATATTGCCGATACTTTTAGGAAAGCTTATCCTAATGCTAAGGTACTCTATCCAGGTAAGAACGATTTTAATAAGCAGAACCGCCAACGTATCTTCAACGACATCAAGAACAACGATTGGGACTGCATCATCCTCACGCACGAGCAGTTCGGTATGATACCGCAAGCATTGGAGATACAGGAAGCGATTATGCAGAAGGAACTGGACTCCGTGGAAGAGAACCTCGAGGTGTTGCGGCAGCAAGGAAGAGACATCTCCCGTGGGATGCTCAAAGGATTGGAAAAACGCAAACAGACGCTTGAAGCCAAGTTACAGAACATACAGGACAGCATCGCCGAGCGCAAGGACGATGCTGTAGACTTCAAGATGATGGGTATCGACCATTTGTTCGTGGATGAGAGCCACCAATTTAAGAACCTGATGTTCAACACACGCCACGACCGTGTGTCGGGCTTGGGCAATCCTGATGGCTCACAGCGAGCCTTGAACATGCTCTTTGCCATACGTACCATACAGGAGCGGTCGGGCAAGGATTTGGGAGCCACTTTCCTTTCAGGAACGACCATCAGCAACTCACTTACGGAGCTGTATCTGCTTTTCAAATACCTGCGCCCGCAGGCTTTGGAGAAGCAGGGTATCAACAGTTTCGACGCTTGGGCAGCCGTCTTTGCCAAGAAGTCGACTGACTACGAGTTCTCCATCACAAACGACATCATTCAGAAAGAGCGGTTTAGGACCTTCATTAAGGTGCCGGAACTTGCCGCCTTCTATGCGGAAGTATGGGAGTAGAAAGCAGGAAATGGTACAAAACTCATATCTGACTGACACACAGTGGGTATTGCTTGTTTCTTCATTGGGTTGCATCATAGAAAATGGGCAGAAAATGGAGCGAAAAGGAGGGAGTTCAGTTACCAAATCGTTCGACAAACGATGAAAGGAAAAGGATAGCTGAAAATGGTAACTAAAACGGTGTTTTCTCTTTCATTATCAATGTTTTGCATCGCTCAAAGTTCCTCGAAGAAGTGTAATTTTGCAAGCAAAAAACAATGGAAAAAGAAAAAATGAAGCTGCTTTTCTACCTCAAAAGAGGTACGCAGGACAAAAACGGAAAAAGTCCCGTTATGGGACGCATCAGCGTTGGTCGTTCAATGGTTCAGTTCAGTTGCAAATGTGCCTGTACCCCAAAGCTTTGGGATAGTCGCAAACAGCGACTTGTGGGAAAGAGTTCCGAAGCCGTATCAGTGAACAGGGAACTTGACCGACTGCAAGTAAGCATCCATCAAGTTTATGAATCGCTTTCGGGCAAGTTGAACAACACTGTTACGGCAGGGCAGGTAAGGGAACTTGTATTCGGGTTAAACAGCGAGTCGCAGGGGCTGCTTCATCATACAGACGAGTATATCGACCGCTTCCGTGAGCGAGTGGGCATAGACCGCAGCGAAAGAAGATTGAAATGTCTGCTACTCTTCCGCAAGCATCTGTCTGAATTTCTGAGATGCCGCTACCATGTGGACGATATTACCGTGCAAAAAGCCGATACAGCCCTTATCAAGGACTTGGAGGAGTATTTTGCCAAAGAAAAGGGGTTTAAACTCAACACTTCGGCTGGTTATCTTACTATGCTGGCATCCCTGCTCAAAGACCTGCACAAACGGCACATCATAGACACCTATCCTTTCATCGCTCACTCTATCCGCTGGGACGTGGGTACACCCCGATACATCACAAGGGAGGAAGTAAACAGGGTAGCGGCATTAAGCGATAACGAACTGCAAGGCTACGAGCAGGTATCAAGGGATATGTTTCTCTTTTCGTGCTATACCGGTCTTTCCTATACGGATGTGTACCACCTCACGGCAGAGCATATCATCCACGAGTCCGATATGGATTGGATACGCAAGCCGAGAGTGAAGACGGGCAACCTATGCCACATTCCGCTATTGCCCGAAGCGTCCGCCATCATCGAGCGGTACAGGGGTATCCATACAAGGGCGTTCCGTCACGAACCGCCCAAAGGGTATCTGCTGCCCATACCGGGCTGCGATACGGTGAACATACACCTCAAAAAGATAGCACGGCTTTGCGGTATTCAGAAAACGCTGACTTTTCACATGGCAAGGCATACCTTCGCATCGCAGATGACGCTTTCAGAAGGCGTGTCTATCGAAAGCGTATCGAAAATGCTCGGACACAGCCAAATAAAGACCACACAAGTGTATGCGGAGACTTCTCCAGAGCGTATTTTTCGGGATGTAGAGAGGATTATTCCTCTCATTGCACAATATCGTCTGACTAACTAGAAATTATAAGGAATACAAACGATAAAACATACATGGAAAAATGAAAAGTACATTTTCAATTCTATTCTATATAGACAGAAGCAAGACAAATGAGAATAACGAGTGCATTATACGCTGCCGTATCACCTGCAACGGTGCGTCTGCTTCATTCTCAACAGGATTGCACACCTCTCCCGTTGATTGGCAATCAAAGATAGGACGTATAAAAGTGGCAGCTAACAGAGCGAATGGTGTCAATCATCAACTGGACTCAATAGATAAACGACTTCACGCACTCTATGAACTCACGTTAAGAGAAGAGAACTACATCACGGCAGAATATCTTAAGGAGCAGTTCCTGCATCAAGGCAAACCTACCCCATCACTCATAGAGCTTTACCAAGCTGTCTGCGAAAGTAAGGAGGAATTGCAGGGTAAGACTATAGGAAAGGCTACCGTCAGGGCTTTTAGGGACAGCAGGAAGAGCTTTGTACAATTTCTGAAAACAAGGGGAAATGAGGACTGTCTTCCCAAAGAAGCCGACAAGGACCTCATAGAAAGCTACCGTCTGTTCATGCTTAGGGACTTAGGAAACAAGGAGAGCACCGTCTCCAACCGTCTGCGCCACCTGCATCAGGTCATTAGAAAGGCACAGCAGGAGCGGTATATCCATGCAGACCCTTTTGAACTGATAGACATTGAAACGCCCACCTACGAGCGCAATGCCCTCACTTCTGACGATTTACACAAACTTCTCTCATATCGCCCTCATCGCTCGGTGGACAACCATTGCAGGCTCATCTTCCTTTTGGGCTGTTTCACGGGGCTGGCATTCTCAGACTTGAAGAAACTCCGAATGGACGATGTTTATACATTCGGGGATGGGCGTAGGTACATATCGCTCTGTCGCACAAAGACACAGAACAGGAGCATTGTCCCCTTATTGCCCATTGCCGAAGAGATACTCACCATTGTCAGCGACGGACGAAAGGAGGGTTTGCTCTTTCGTGAGTTCCCCACGAATAGCCATTTCAACCGCAAGATAAGGGACATCATCATCAAGGCAGGACTCCCACCTCATACCGAAGCCACCTCGCATACGGCACGACATACCTTTGCGACAACTATCTGCTTGGAGAACGGCTTGCCGATAGAAACCGTCAGTAAAATGCTCGGACACCGTTTCATTTCCACCACCGAACTCTACGCAAAGGTCAGCAAGAGTAAGATTGCCCGTGAGATGCAGCCACTCATGGGCAGCAATATCACAAGGAAACTTAGAGAGGCTTTGCGTGTCTGCCCGCCAAAAAAGCCAAGCGGAGAGCAAGCAGTTTTTCCTTTGGCTGCAAAGCAACCATCATTGAATATCAACGCTAAATGAAGATGAAGATAAAAATGAAACAGCACAACAAACAGGAACTTTCCTACTTTCGGTTGAAATTAAGAAGTTATATGAGTGAGCATCACCCCGAAAGATTGCACGACACGGAGTTTATCACCACACGAGCAGACATGGCTCTCACTGCTTACTGCGATGCAGTGGCACAAGGCTTCACGCACCTCGAAGCAGAGAACATAGCAAGTGAGGTATTGTATCAAGGCTTGCACTTTTCCAAGTACGACACGCTTGTTTCTGTCTTGGAGAACGAGTTTGAGGGGGAACTGCCTGCACCACTCCCTGAGAAGCTTGCACCCATATTGTTGTCGAACAAGGCTGTTCAAGCCACATTCGACAAATTCGGTTTGACGGACACATTTGCCGCAAGCGGACAATACGACCGTCTTTACACCGAACTCACAGGCACGATAGTGCTGCTCATTGAGAGCAATAATCTGCCGACAGTCAGACTGACGGAGGAAGCAAGCCCGAAGGCGTTGTAAGCAAAGGCGCACGCAAAGTCCCTGATGCCGTTTCTTATCGTGCAAAGGTACAACGGCAGCCTGTCTGCCCTGACAAGGTCGAGTCCTGCGGATGGAGAGAAGAATCTCCACCGCAGGATTTTTCTTTTTCAAGGCAGTATTGCCATTTTCTATATTCGTGCGGTCGTATTCATCTCTCCCAACCTTGCAGGGCTGGGCTGCCGTAGAGAGCATTGGCACGACAAGAATACGGCATACTCAGGCTCTTTGGACGCAAGGCGTAACAACCAACAACAGATAGGACTGACGATAATACGGACAATCTGTTGTTTGTACAATTTGTTGTCATGACTATCTGTTGTCAAAACTATATATCGTCAAAATAATCTATTGATAAAACTATCTATCGACACTTCGATATCTCGATTTGTCGAACTATCGAATTATTGATAAAACAACAAAATAATAAAAGGAACGAGCTGGCACCTCATCTCATTACCGCAATAACACAGATGGATCTCCTTTGGTCTTTTCTCTTGTTTTCTCTCTATTTCCCTGCTTATCCTCATTTCTTGCAGCGGTGCTTCCGAGGGTTTACTTTTGCACTTGATAAGTACGGCAATGGACTGCATAACAGTTTGTTTGCCGAGTAACAATAAAGTAATCAAAACAAAATTAAGGCAATGAAACTCATTATCATCGACCGCAAAGCGTGGGAGCGACACCACTCTGAATTTGCAGACTTTATCCACAGTATCGAACAACTCATCGGCAATCCGCCTGAAACGGACGAATGGCTTGACAACGAAGCCGTGTGCAAGCGTTTGAGCATCAGCAAACGTACCCTGCAATCATACAGAGATACGGGAAAAATCCCTTTCTCAATGATTGGACACAAGTGCTATTACAAGGAGAGCGACATCACGGAGTTATTGAACGCAAACAATGAATGAACTATGGCGGAGAATGAAATCATTACGCAGGAAGACCCTCAGATGCAGTTGTTTTCACAACTGATGGAAGGAATATTGAAGAAATTGGAGCGTTATTGCGCCACAGCCCGTCCGATGTTGGGCGGAGAGGTTTACCTCACTGGCGAGGAGGTTTGCAGCCAATTACGGCTCAGCACACGCACGCTCCAAGAGTACAGAAATGCAGGAACACTTCCTTTCTACAAAATCGGAGGGAAGATACTTTACAAGCAGAGCGACATACAGACAATGCTTGAAAGGCATTATAACGCAATACCCAAGAAATTATGGCAAGAATAGATGAACAAAGGAAACAACGTCTGGAACAAGCCCTTCGAGATATGGGCAATTATGGCGTTAAGCTCCGCAAGCCCGAAGAATTGCCCGATTTTGACCAGCCGATAGATTATGAGGAGGAAAAGAAAAGATTTGAGCCTGTTAAAGTTGAGGAACAAAATGACAAGAAGAGTCACGAGGACTATTCTCAACCGTCCTATCAAGAAACAGAGTTGTCACCAACGGAAAGGGCTACTTCTACCGAAGAGAATCATCAACGAATGGGAAAAACAAAGGACAGGAAGCAATTATCCGAGTTTCAGGGGAAATATCTCCAGCCCTTTCGCAACAGCCACCGCAAAGCCGTGTATGTATCAGAGGAAACTCAACGAAAGTTGGACTTCGTGGTGAGGAAAATCGGTGAGCAGGGAGCAAGCGTTTCAGGATATGTGGAGCAGGTGCTTCGAGAACATCTCGACCAATACAAAGATGATGTGGAAAGATGGCGGAAACTCTGAAGTACTGCATTCCTCGAATGCAAGCCTACGCTGAGTTACTGTATTCAATGAATGCAGTAACACGGCATGGGCTTATAATCCCATTTTCTACATCAGCAAGGTGTGTCTTTGTGACACAAACTGCCGTTTGTCCCACAAAGACCCTTGCCCCGAAAGGGGGAATAAATCACTCCAAAGTCGTAATTAGAGAAACGAAAACAAGAGAATATGGCAAGTGATAATTCAAGGAAAAGAGTACCCCAAAGGTATGGTGATATGCCCGACAAGTGGGACGACTGGCACGTCCGCCTGCCCGACCCGAAAGACCAACTTCGGGTGATAGACCTCTATCACAAGTCAGGCTCAAAGTCCAAGTCAGAGTTCGTGCGTGCAAGGTTATTAGGAGAGCATTTTAAGGTGATAACGGTGGACAAGTCCGCTGTGGAGTATTACCGTAAGCTCTCCGAACTCACTGCCGAAGTCCATAAAATTGGAGTGAACTATAATCAGGTGGTGCGCTTTCTCCACATCACCGAGAGGGAAACAATGACACAAACCCTGTTGCAGGAGCTTATCCGCTTGACAAAAGAACTCACCGCCCTACAAGAGAAGGCGGTGAGTTTGACGATTGATTATCGAGAGAGGGATGATAAATGTCCGACTCCATTATAATTCCCCAAGCATTTTTTGTAGGAGATTACCAGATGAGTGTACTATTTGAAAGTCTACAGTTTGGGTTTCCACTGATTTTATTTCGGCTGACTTAAAACGACAGAGGGCTTCCTGACGTTCCAAAGTGTCACGTACGATAAAAAGGTCTCGTAGCTGCCCTGCGAACGTTCCATAGGGCGATTGCAGATAAATTATTTGTCCGTTTATATTTTCGAGATGTTTGTTCTCGAATCGAAGCAAGATGGCTATCTCTATGCTGTCGGTTGGAGTGTTATTTATTTCACGCACAGTAGCCGTTCCATAATAAACCTGCTTGTAGGGCAGGAAATAGGCTACAGCAAAAAGGCAGAGTAACACCATTCCGATGGCGGTAATGCCATAACGGATAAGCGAGGAGGGTATCTGTCCCACGATACTACGAACTTTTTCGCTACGCAGTTCAAAGCTCCGTTCTGGTTTCTTTTCTTCTTTCATATTAGTTGCCAAGTTCTAATTGATTCTTTACTAAGGCAAAATATTTACCACGTTTGGCAGTCAGTTCCTCGTGTGTACCTACCTCTACAATTTTACCTTCATCCAAAACTACAATTTGGTCGGCATTGCGGACTGTGGAAAGACGATGTGCCACTACTACAACTGTTTTTCCCTTGTAGAACTCCGAGAGGTTTTCTGTAATGGCTCGTTCATTGTTGGCATCGAGGGCATTGGTCGCTTCATCCAGAAAGACAAACATTGGATTCTTATAGACTACCCTTGCTATCAAAATGCGTTGTCGTTGTCCCTGACTGATACCCTGTCCGTCCTGTCCTATCATCGTGTTGTAAGCCAAAGGCAGGGCTTCTATATAGTCGGCTATGTTTGCTACACGGGCAGCATGACGGATACGTTCGATGTCGGGCTCATCGTCAGATATGGCGATGTTTCTCGCAATGGTATCGGAGAAGAGATATCCCTCCTGCATCACCGCACCGCATTGGCTTCGCCACCAGCCGAGGTTATATTCACTTAAATTGGCATTGCCTATCTCAATGTTTCCATTCAGTGGCTCATAGAATCCCAAAAGGAGTTTTACGAGCGTTGTCTTTCCGCTTCCACTCGCTCCCACGATTGCCGTTACCTTGCCGTTGGGAATAGAGAGGTTGATATTCGATAGAATATCTTTCGGACTGTAGATATCATATTTGAAGGATAGGTCTTTTATCGTGAGGGAATGTCTTTCGGTGGTCTTGTCCGTATAGGCGGTACGTGTCCGTTCGACATTTTCCTCGTTGGTCTCGGTGTGGATTTCGTTCATGCGGTCAAGGCTGATGCTCACGTCCTGCCAAGAGTAGATGAACTGGATGAGTTGTTCTACGGGACTGTTGAGTTGTCCTATAATGTACTGTACTGCCAGCATCATACCAAGTGTCATACTGCCATGTATCACGGCAGTGGCAGCAAGTACCGTGATAAGTATGTTTTTTACCTCGTTGATGGTAATGCTTCCGGCTTGTTGTACTTGCTGAAGATTGAGTGATTGCAGATTAACTTTGAATAGATCGGCTTGCACATCCTCCCACTCCCAACGTTTGCGCTGCTCGCATCCCTGCAGCTTGATTTCCTGCATTCCATTGATGAGCTGGTAGGTAACGTTACGGTTTCGCCCTGCCTGCTCAAAATATTTATAGTCGAGCTGCCTGCGCTTTTTGAGGAAGAGGATAATCCAGACTGCGTAAAGCGATGTCCCAAATAGGAAGACAAGGAATATTCCGAGATTATAGACCGCAAGCACAATGCCAAACACAAGGAAAGTGAAAAACGAGAATAATAAACTTAGACTGCTTGATGTGAGGAACTGTTCTACACGTCGGTGATCTTCAATGCGTTGCAATAGGTCGCCCATCAATTTGGTATCGAAGAACTTCATCGGCAACTTCATCAGTTTAATAAAGAAATCCGAGATAAGCGAGATATTGATGCGCGTGGAAATGTGCAAGAGTATTTTGGAGCGAATGAAGTCAATGGCTGTACGACTGAAAAGAAGCATCATTTGAGCCAATAAAACCAGCCACACGAACCCAATGTCCTTTCCTCCGATACCCGTATCCACAATGGCTTGTGTGAGGAAAGGAAAGACGAGTTGCAGGAGCGAACCGAGCAACAAGCCAAGTATCAATTGAATGAAGAAGCGTCTGTACTTCCTGAGGTATTTCCAAAGAAATTTTACGCGGTTCTGAGTCGGAATAGTTTCAGTATCATTTTGTACATAGAACTTTTCTGTCGGTTCGAGAAGAAGGGCAATACCTTTCTCCTCGCCGTTGGTCTTAGTACTCACCCAATGCTCGCAGAATTCCTCCTTGGTATAGGTTATAAGTCCTTTTCCAGGATCTGCCACATAAACTTCATATTGATTACCTCTGCGTTTCTTTATCTTATAAACAACCACAAAGTGGTTCTGGTTCCAATGAATGATGCAAGGTAAGGGTACTTCTGACGTAAGCGTGTCAAAACTCAATCGACCACCGATAGTTTTAAAGCCAATCTCCTCTGCCGCCTTACTAATCCCGAGGAGAGAAACACCTCCCTTACCGAGATCGCAAGTCTTTCGTATAGCTTCAATATTGGGGTGTGTTCCATAGTGCTTGGCAATCATTACCAAACAAGAGGGACCACAATCCATTGCATCACATTGTTTTGCAAAACTATAAAAAATCATACAATAGAGTTAAAAGCAAAGTTAATGTTGCACTACAGCCTATTCAGTATATTATCCAAACTCTTTACTTTATTCTTGCGAGAAGTCTTGTTGACATTGTATTTAAGGTAAATAGAAAAATATCGCGAGTCTGCGTTGTTTCTTTGTAAGTTGTTAATGTTTAAATACTTGACTTCCCAATCGGAGTTTTCGGTACGAAAAAGGTCGTTGCAAGCAATATTCAGTTGCATTCTCTTATCAAAGAAACTGAAAGTAATGCCAGTGCTGGTGCTGAATGCCGGATACTGTTTAAAGACGGTATCTTCTGTCTTTCCGGTATAATTCATTCTCACGTAATAGTTTATATTATCCCGTAAGCGATAGTTATAATTAACCGACACATAGACAGAGGTAAAAAAACGATGTTTTTCAACCTGTAAATTGTCTAATTGATTTTTTTGCGCTAACAGTGCACTGTGGAAACCTATCTGATGCTTTCCAAATCGTTTCGTCAGGTTTGCTCCGATGCTTATTTGATGGTTCTTCGCTATATTGACAGGAATTACTTTAATCACTTGTCGGTTGGCAGCATCAGTCATCGGTACTTCCTGTATTTGGTTCCTTATGAATGAGTATTCCGCATAAAGGTTCAAAATATTGTCGTACAATGCACTTAATGAGAAATTGTTAAAGTAAACCGGTTCCAAATTCGGATTTCCTATTCTATAACTATACTTGTCGTAATAGGTTATGATGGGATTTAATTGTTGATAAGAAGGAAGGTTCATCTTTCTGTCGTACGTCAGGGAAAGGTTCCATTTGGAAGACAAATTTACCTCCAAAGACATAAACGGGAACAGACTGCTAATTCGTTTTGTTTGTTCGGCATATTCTTTCGTATCTTTATATTTCAGCCAAACCGTTTCGTATCTGATACCTGCTTGAAGCCCAAATTTATTTAATTGCTTTTTCAGGTTGATGTAATATGTAATCTGTTGTTCTTTATGTTCTCCCTCGTTATTTATCGCTTTCGCCATTTCCGCGTTATTATAGGAAAAGGTATTGTTCGTCAAGTTCATATAGTCTAAGCCCAGATTTCCGTCAAATGAACGCCAAAGTGTGCCCACATAGTTTAGCTGAGCCAGATAAACGTTATAACGCCCTTTATAAATTATGCAAAACTCATTTGTTTTTTGTTTGTTGGAGTTCTTGATTGTTTGGTTGTCATCGGAAGATTGATATATGTAGTCAAGATTTAATTCTAAATGACTATCTTTCAATACCGGCAGATTATAGAAGAGGTTCAACCGATTATTCTTTTCATTGTAATTTGGTGCAATCTCTGTGAATATCTGTTCGTGCAAGCCGGGTTCAATATATTCTGTAGTACTTTTGTTAATCAGCTTGTTTCCCGCATAATAGAAATCATCATATAGCTGCAAGTAGTGGTTGTTGCTGAACTCATATTTAAGTCCAAACGAAGCATCAAAGCCTTTTCGTTTGTTTTGTATTGACTGCCGACTAATGTATTGGACATTATTCTCTACATTTTGTGTTTCCACAGTGTAGTAATTCAAATCGTTACGGAAACTCGTGATAACTCCGCCATTAAGTGTTATTTTATTTGATGCGAGATAAAAGTTGGCGTTTTCTGTATTGGAAATTTTCCTACCTACTTTCGTTCTTTGGCTTATTTCCACAGAATTACCACTGCGCTCCTTTGTGGTAATTCGCAAGACAGATTTATACTTGCTGTTATATCGCACGCCTGCATTTTTCTCAAGAGCAACTGTTTTAATAGAGTTAACATTTAGGTTTTCTATTTCTGAAAATGAAGATACTACACGATTATCTATCAAAATGAGCAGATTGTCTTTGCCAATTAGTTTTATGCCGGAATTATCAGCTATAACTCCCGGCATATATGCTAAAACATCAATAGCGGAAATCATATCGGCAAGCGGAGTCCCCTCAACTTTCATCGCTAATGAATTATTCGTTCTCTTCCAAATTTTATGAGAAGCCGTAACTGTAACTTCGTCCAAGAAAGTTTCACTGCGTAGAAGCTCTACTCGCAAATGGATATTCTGGTTGGAAGTAATTGTAAAGGGGACTCTCTGTTTTTCATAGCCTACACATGAAACTTCCAAGAAGTAGTTGCCAACATCTATCTTGTCAATCACGAAGGTTCCCAATTGGTCTGTTACTGTTCCGGAAACGAATGCAGAATCTTCCACATTTTTAACCATCACATTACAATACTCTATCGCATTGTTGTCATGCTGTACTACTCCCGAAACCTGCTGTCCATAAGAACTCTGTATAGACAACAAAACAAGAACTAATAAGCTTACAAACTTCATCTCCCTACTTAATATAGAGAAGATGTTTTTGAAAATACGAGAACTTCTCATTCGAAACATAAAATTACAAATAAATATCATTGTAGACATTTGGAGCATGAGGACAACTAGGGTCTGGATAGTCCCATTTGTCTGTTCCATATGCCGCAATTACTTCTTTCCAACATACTCCACCTGACTGTTGCCGACAAATTGTGTATACTTTACAAGTCTTACAAGCGCTTTCGTCACTTATGTCTTTTTGAGGTAGGTTGTATAAATACTTAGCTTTATCTGAAGTCCAAATCTCAGCAAGAGAAGATTCTAATACATCTCCAACAATAAATTTAGAGTTCCAATAAAGTTGCTCACATATAGTAACTTTCCCATCAGGCAAAATGAATAAGTGAGAATAATTTGCAGTACAAAGAACCCTATTTTCTATAAAATCATTATTCTTTTTCTTCTGACTTTTATTTGCGTTATTATACAAGCTATTTGCAAGAACTCTTATAGGATATGATTGAGATTTTATATAATCATATATCTCTAATAAATTGTGTTTAGTGACCTTATATTTTTCAAAAGACTTTACTCCTTTTGGCATAGAATATGTAGCAGGATCTATACGCCATAAATCGATATTCGGATGCTTGAACAATTCTTTTTCCAAGCTTTTAATATCTTCTATGGAGTTATTATCTCTACAAATAATGGTATGTATGACTGTCTTGATATTGTATTTATCTAAATAGTCTAAGGTCTTTATTATATTTTCATGGTATTTACTCGTAGAGTGTACAATTTTGTCTAGATTTGACGGGACTAATGTATCTAAAGATATTTGTATATCTCTGACTCCTATCGAAGCTAAAAAATTCACATCTTCTTCATTCAAAGGTACTTTTGTCGAGACGAAGGGGTTGAATTTTTTTGAATATAGTTTAGCAAGGATTTCCTTCCAATGTGAATGGGCAAACACATCTCCTCCAATGATATCAAAACCTCTCATTTTTAACTTATATGCTTCATCTATAAGTGACATTATTCTAGAAAGAGGGAGTTCTTTATTACAATGTTGTTTTGTTGCATAGCAATACACACAATCTGTTTTGCATCGAGTTGTAAGCATAAGGGTAACATCGGTTATCATAGAATGCCTTCCCATTTTCAAGTCTAAAAAATCATACTTGAAATCATTTGGATTATACAGCCGAATATTCTCAGAAGTAGTATTTTCAACCCCAACAAGAGTGTATTGAGGGAAATATATATACTTCTTTCCAAGAGAAACAATTACAGGTTGCTCATTATTTATTAACTTTGATACAAAGTTGGAAATCTTACCCTTATCAACATTTAAATATTGAGCGGCATTATCTATGCATAAGTCTTTCTCCTTTCCGTCAAAGAATGACAATATCATCGCATGGATAGGATGTATTACTGATTCTAATTTCTCATTATTCTTTGCTCGAAAAGGATCTGCAGTTAAAAGTAAAGCTTTACCCTTTTCGGGTTTCAACATATATTCTGGGTTCAAAATTAGTTTCATACTTATTCTAAGTTTTAGTGCCACTGCACCAAAAGTGATATTCGATGCAGTGACATATGTTATAATTGTTATAATTAAGTGCGTGTTTGGCAACTTTGAGTTTTGTTGCATGAACTACAGCCACCCCATGGGGCTTGTATTGTAGAATTCTCACTGTGGTCTACAGCACAACCTTCAGAGGCGACTCCGCCCTCAAGTGTTTGCATTTCTGCATCTAATAACAAATCTGCATCTAACGTTATTTTTCTATTATTAATTGTATCCATATTTGTATAATTCTATGTTTTTTCTACTCATGTCGCTTTTCGAATCCGCGTCCTTTTTTTCATACAGTTTTCCGAATTGATCGGTAAGGATATTGCTGCACTGTAATCAATTTTACAGCTTCCAAACTATTAAGTTTGTGTGTTTAATTATCTGATTGCATATCCTTGATTTTAATGAATACTTAACTTCTATATATAAAGCTTATCGTGTCCTTGCAAAAGAGCGATAAGTTGGTTCTCGCCTATTCTACAGTAAGTAATACTGTTCCATATGAGAATCTTCCACTTTCGGGAACGAGGAGAAGTATCTTGTTTCCACGTTTTATACCTTTTGTCCTTATAAATTCTTCCAAAGCCACATAAATGGCAGCGGAACCGATGTTGCCTACAGAAGTTAGATTTGTAAACCATTTCTCTTTTGTCAGGGCAATGTTACGAGCAGCAATTTCGTCATTTAATTTCTCATAGAAAAACATTGATGATACATGAGGTATGACATAATCTATCTCTTCTGCTTTTACATGATGTTTGGCAAGTACGGTTTCGATATGGTCAACCCAATACTTGATAATGTATTTCTTTAGCTGCCGAATGTCCTGTTTGCCCACAAGTACGGCACGCTCCTTAATCTCATCAGGAGAGAACTCCTTCCAGCTTTTGAGCCGTCCGTTTTCTTGCAACTCTGATGCCATAAACATACAGGTGGGTAGTTCGTTGGCATAGGAAGTCATATCGACCCATTCGATTTTGAGAGAACATATTCCTTCGGGATGATCTTGCACCAATACCGCTCCTGCACCATCAGAAAGCATAAATCGCATAAAATCCTTCTCAAAAGCCATATAGGGGTCTTTGTCAGGATTGTCATGTGTAGCTTCATACTCCGGGTCATAAAATTTGGATACCAATGCAGGTGAAGTTAATTCTGATGCCACGCATACAGCTTTTTGATGCAGTCCTGCAAGAATATTGCTATAGCATATTTTCAATGCCTGCAATGAGGTAAGGCATACACCTGCAGAGGAGAATATTTCCATAGGATAGTTGGCTAATTCTCCGTGAACCATAGACGCATGGGAAGGAAGCAGTTGGTCGGGTGTACTTGTTCCACAAGCCAATAGGGTCAGGTCATTTGGAATTTGTCTATTCTCAAATAGCCCACATACGGCCTCCTTTGCCAACTCTGCATTCGAGTGTGTTAGGTTTTGGTTTTTGTCCAACCCGTAATATCTCGTTTTGATGCCATTTTGTCTAAGGACAATGGAACGAACCCTTGACGGATTTCCACCAATTTCCCCGATATAGTCCTCCATTTCCTCATTGGCGATGGGAGAATTAGGAAGATATGCCGATACGCTATTGATATATGCTGCTTTTTTCATAGGAATATTATTTGGTTATTAAATAGTATATTGTGTATATTTGCTCTTTCAATTCGGAAATAGAAAGTTGGCTGCTCAATGCACTTCTGTATGACAATCCAAGATATATATTTCTAATGGAAGATATAATCTTTTCTGTTTCCACAGTTTGAGTAATCTCTCCTTTCTGTTTGGCAAGCTCTATCACCTCTTTCCACTCAAGGCTCTTTCTTTTCTCGTATTCTTGAAACTTCTCTTTCCAATCCGGATAGTTGTCTTTCAGATACAGGATAAATGACATGAAATTGGCAGGAGTGTAATGTCCTAGAATTAGTTGACAACTTTGGTTTCTTAATTTCATTCTTCTTTGACAAGTTTATTTGCTAAGTTCAGCTAGGCTTGTCTTGTTCTTTTCTTAACTACATAGTTAGTTGACAGTTGTCTTCTAATTGCAAAATTAATCTTTTATTTTCTTGTTGTGGTTGTTTCTACCTCCTTCTTTTATTGTTTGACTTAATAATGTGTGCCGATGAAGTTATGCCGTCAACCTTCCGACTTCTTCCATTGGCGTTCTCATCTGCAGGCTCTGATGCGGTCTGAACGTGTTGTACAGGTCGATGGCTTTCTTTGTAAGGCGCCTGACCTGCTGCAGACTTTTGTCTTCTGTACTGAAGAGCCATCCGTTCTTGAGCGTATTGTTCATCCTCTCGGCCAGGGCGTTGTGTAATGGGTCTCCGGTTTGTGTCATACTTATTTGTATTCCAAGAGATTTGAGTTTGTCGACGTACTCATTGCAGCAGTATTGCACGCCGCGGTCGGAGTGGTGTATGAGTTGCGAGAGTTCGACATTATACTTTCTGTAGAAATCGATGGCCATAGAGAGGGCTTTCATCGGACCTTGTCTCTCAAGGGTCGGATGCAGGCACCAGCCCACGATCAGACGTGAAGCGGCATCGGTTACCAAGGAGAGATAGGCCCAACCTGAAGAGGTTGCTACGTAGGTGATATCCGTAACGCACAGCTCGCCGAAGCGGGCGGGATGTAGCTTGGGCGTTGTGTTGAGAAGGTCTTCATAGATGTGGTAGTGGTGATTGGAGTTGGTCGTCCTTGGGCGTTTGCGACGGCGAAGGCACAGACCATTGGAGCGGAAGAGCTCATAGCATTGGTCGCGCCCGATGGTAAACTTATCTGCATATTTGCGACGACATAGCTCGTAAAGGATGCGTATGCCGGCCTTGGGTAAAGAGGTGCGGAGCTCCTGCGCATAGAACACGATGCTGCTGCGCAGGACGTCCAACTCCAAAGAGCGATCCACATGGCGATAATATCCTTGTCTGCTTATGCCAAGATAACCGCAGAGTAAACTGACAGGATGAGTTACCAGCTCCTGTCTTTCTTTTCCCTGCGACAAGGTCTTGATTACTTGGCAGCGGAGTTTTTTCGTATGCGGATGTTGTATTTCTTCTCGGCAAGATCGATCATCGTCTTGTTGGCCAAACCATAAAGTTTTTCAACGGCCAATTCTTTTTCAAGACGTTTGATTTCTTTTTCATGAGCCTTACGCTCGCGTAAAAGCTGCGCTTGGAGCTCTTCGAGCTGAACGGGGATATCTTCTTTTTTCATAAGATATGCTACTGACGAGACGTCGGGTGAGCCATATTCGGTATAAATACGATGGAATGTGCTTAAAGGGATACCATGACGAGAAGAGAACTCTTGCAAGGTTAAGCCACTTGTTACATACTGATGTAATAACAGTATTTTCTCTGATTCATTGTACTGAGACATAAATTTTACTCCTTTTTGATTTAGAAAGTGTCAACTTATTCAGTACACTACAAGTGACTGTGCCTTTTGTCATTATAAAAAATGATTTCATACGGCGACCGATGTTTTCTACACGATTATCAATGAAGTCCTTTAATGGTGTCGAGCTTGTAAGTTCAAGAAAGTCTGTAGCATCATTGGTCAAGAATTCAAATACAAACCTATCAACGGCATGATTGAATATATCCTCCTTATTCTTGAAGTGATGAAACATATTGCCACGAGAAATGCCGGTCGCTTCCACTAAATCCGAAAATGATACTGCTGCGTAACCTTTTTTCAGAAATAGCCTGAACGATTCATTAAGGATAATGTCCCTTTTGCTTATGCTTTCTTTAACTATTTGTTTTTCCATTATTTCATACTTGCTAAATTCAAAACAGAACGTTTGTTCCGTGCTTATAAGTGCAATATTATGCAAATTATTTCAATCCGCCAAATATTTCGGGGGATTTTTCTCCAAAAAGTTTTATTTTTCTCTCTTTATCTCACTTTACAGTGTAAAATAATTGATTATGAGCCTTTTTGATAGCATAATAACAACGCTAAAACTTGAACAAATGACTTCCAATAGAATTAGATGTGACTAATTTAAGGTGTACCTACAATTTATTTCCGTAAAAGCACACTGTTTTCATCAGAAAACATTATCTTTGCACAATCAATTTAAGTGTTCTTTGAGACATTGCAGAATAAAGAAAGAGGAAGAAACTCGCTCGTTTCTTAGTCGTTCACCTTATTGTCAAATATATTCTGTTTTCTATTAGTAATCAGCTGATTACATTCACACCCATTACTTTTATGCGGAGATTTGCGATTTTCGTACCGCCAAAGACATCGGTATCGACAGACCGGAGAAGAATGAGATACTGCATAACATACCGCCAACACCCGAGCAGGAAGTTTTTATCGGCAAGCTGATGGAGTTTGCCAAGAGTGGCGATGCCACAATCTTGGGACGAGCGCCACTGAGTGAGAGCGAGGAAAGGGCAAAGATGCTGATTGCAACAGACTATGCTCGCAAGATGAGCCTTGATTTACGCATGATTGATGAAAATGCGTACTCAGATCATATTGACAACAAGGCAAGTCACTGTGCCAAGATGCTCAATGACTATTACCAAAAGTTCGACGCACAGAAAGGAACGCAGTTCGTTTTCTCTGATTTAGGTACTTATAAGCCCGGTGGAGACTTCAATGTCTATTCGGAAATCAAGCGTAAGCTGGTAGAAGACTATCATATCCCATCCTACGAGATACGCTTCATTCAGGAGTGTAAGAACGAGAAAGCCAAGAAAGCGATGGTGGATGCCATGAACCGAGGCGACATCCGTATCATCTTCGGTTCTACTTCCATGTTGGGCACAGGTGTGAACGCACAGCAGCGGGCAGTCGCGGTCCATCAACTTGACACGCCGTGGCGACCATCGGATCTGGAACAGCGTAACGGACGTGCCATCCGTAAAGGAAACCTTGTTGCCAAAGAGTTTGCGAACAACAAGGTCGATGTGATTATCTATGCCGTAGAGCGTTCCTTGGATAGCTACAAGTTTAACCTGCTGCATAACAAGCAGCTGTTCATCAATCAACTGAAAAGTAACCAGCTTGGTTGTCGCACCATCGACGAGGGCTCGATGGATGAGGACAGCGGCATGAACTTCTCAGAGTATGTAGCAGTGCTTTCAGGCAATACCGACCTTTTGGAAAAAGCAAGATTGGATAAGAAGATTACTACCTTGGAATCAGAGCGCAAGAGCTTCCTTCGTGAGCGTGATGCAGCAACGGGGAAATTGGCGGAGATTGAGAGTTCCGTGTCCTTCCATACGGATAAAATCAAAGAGGCACAGTCTGACTTAGCTCTTTTTGAGAAGCGTGTGGAGCGTGATGAGGAAGGCACACCTATAAATAAACTGACAATCAAAGGTGTGGAAGACTGTACTGACATCAAGACTATTGCTGCACGTTTACAGGAAATAGACGAAAAAGCTCGCACCAAAGGAGAGTACAACAAAATCGGTGAGATTTATGGGTTTTCCATCATGGTCAAGACGGAGAGTACTTCAAAAGACTTGTTTGACTGTTCGGTGAACCGCTTCTTTGTGAAAGGGCAGGAGAGTATCTACTATACCTATAATAATGGTAAGTTGGCAACAGACCCGAAACTTGCCTGTCAGAACTTCGTTAATGCCTTGGAGCGTATTCCAAAGGTGATAGAATCGCACGAGAAGGAAATGGAGAAAGTAACAGCCAATAAGGATGTTTACATTACTATTGCAAACAGCTCGTGGAAAAAAGAGGACGAGCTTCGCTCACTTAAAAGTGAAGCTGCGGAGCTGGACAGAAAGATTGCACTTACACTTGCTCCACCTGATGAGGAAAAAGATGAAACGGAAGAAAAGGAGCAAGAAGAGAATTTACCCAACAATAATTATTCTGCCAAAATAAAAAATGAAAACAACCCTGTCCAAGATAAAGAAGAGGATAGCCGGTTACAGAGTTTCAGACCCAAGTGGAGACACTAATGGAAGTGTATTTGTAATTATTTGTCGAGCCGGTTAGATTTTGGCAATAAACGAGTATTATTGCCAAAATTTAACTGGTTATTTTTGTAATAGTTCGCTTGTCTTGACCCAATAGAAGAAAGCTTCAGGTAGTATTTTCTTCAATTTGTTGAGTTTATTATTGACGGAAGGAGACAATTCCATGGCAAGTATGGTGTTTGGATTTCCATCGTATTTCTCAATTCTTGTGCTTGATTTTTCTATTGAGGTAGCAAGGTAAGCCGCACGAGCCGAATCTACGATAGCTTCTTCTATGCGATATTTCCCTTTGTAGATGTAGCCGTCTATTTTCTTAATGCCACTTTGCAGCATTTTGAAATCACCTTTACCCATCTGCCCTCTAGTGCCCAGACACAAGGCGGTCTCCCTAATATCCTCATAAATGAGTGACAGTTCAGCGGGTAAGCCCCGATATTGCAATTCTATTTTCCCGATTTGGGTGAAAGTATCCTTAGTGTGCTGAAAGTTACCGGAATGTTCAAACAGCCTGCCTACATCGTATAGCTGCTTGATGATTTCCAGTGAGCAATCCCTGTCTCCCTTGATATAAGGAATGCCAGAGGTATTGGGAGCAAATGCCGTAAGTTTATCACCGAGAATATCATCAGCGGATGGCACGGTTACCTTCAACGGCTCATCGTCCAATTCTATAAAAGGTCCTTTAATCTCGACTTCTTCAGTAGCGTGATATTGTAAATCCTCGTACAGGACATCAAGCAGTATATACGCAGGTTTATCATCGTTCTTATAAGCGATGTGATAAAAGAATTTCGAGTGACTCTTGGGAATATTCGTGTCCCTCTGCTGCCGTTCTTCAAGGGTTTTGGATATGAACCCGAACTTTTCTATATCTTTCAGATAGGGCTCAATATCCGTCCCGGGCGGGCAGATAATGTCAATGTCTATGGATAGTCGGTGAGCGGACTCACCCAAAATAAGCATCAGAGCCGAACCACCCTTGAAACAGAAAGGGCAACCGGACAATCTCAGCATCTCCAACAGGTACATTGCCCTGATGACTTTCTCTATCAGATTCAGGTCTTTATACTTGTTACGCACAGAAATGGATTTTATCCACTCGGCGGTCATACATTCTTTCTTGATCATACAAATTCCTTGATATATTTTTCTATTTGCGGTTTAATATTGCGCCGTGAGGCATATCGCAGTAACATGCCAATATTCACATTATAGTTGGCAAAGGCATTCTGCATCATGTACAAGGACTCTTGACCTTGCAGGTAGAAGAAATCCCTGTCACATTGGATATCAACCAAGAGTTTCTCAATTCTTGGTACATTTATGCCGTTTACTTCCTGTATGGGCGATTCTGAAACAAGAGGCTTCACAATAAAGGATCTTTTGTCCAACCGGATATAATCGGACATAATATCCTCCTTTGGCGAAAGGAAACTGCGTTCGTGCATATCCTGTACAAAGTGGAAAATGGTTTCAGTGGCATCACGCTCCGTTTCTATATAGATATTGTTGTTGTACGACAGGTGATGCTGCAAGTCAGACAGTATTTCACCGTTATAGACACAAAAGTCCAATAAGGGATATACCGCTTTTAATTTCTTATACAACCGAATGGAGTGAGCATTAGGAACAGGACGGAAAATGATTTTTGGGGTTGTCGTATATACTCCTTTGCTTATTCTGAATATTTTTTTTTCGTCCAACAACTTGCGTAAATGCCAGGACAGCATCTTCTTGGAAAGTTCAATCTTCCCGGAAAGATACTCAGACAAGTCATTCGTCTTGAATTCCTTATTGGCGTTTGCAAAATCTACAATGATATTACTGACATTCATTCTGCTATCATTAATGGTTCGGTGCAAAGATAGTTAGATTTTGGCAATAAAACAAATATATTGCCAAAATCTAACATGTCGGTATACTGCCTGCCGTTACCAACCATCTCGTTTATGCAACATTTCATCTATCTCTTCCCGAAGGAAAAGCAATCGACCATTGGCTTTGAGGTAGGGTATTTTCCCTGCCCAAACCCAGTTGTAAATGGTCTTTTGTTCCACCTTCAAAATTTTGGAGACATCTATGATATCCAAGTATTCGGGTTTCAATGGAGGGTGAACGGTCGTATCTACTTCCTGTTCCCGTAGGACAAGCAGACGGTCGAGCTTGTCTTCCATATTCTTCAGTTTATCAAACAGGCGTTTCTGCCATGTATCTTCTGGCTGTTGATCTAAGTATGGCATAATTCTCCTTTTTGATAGTTACCACTTGTATCTTGTATCAAAATACGCTGCTCCTTCATATAGGCAATATATTTCTTTGCGGTCCTGTCCTTGATTTCCATCTCTCGCATCAGAACCTCACAAAGTTCTTGGTAAGTGAGCTTGAAAGAATTTCGGAAGGCTTCTTTGACAACGCCAATAAGCTCATCAGTCTTGCGCTTTTCCTTGTCCTCCTTGGACTTCTCACCACGATAGACGTGCATGCCCTCTGTCTTATCCCAGCCGAAAAGCATCATCGGTACGTCCAACGGACTTCCGTCACGGACTTTCAATGCCTTCACCACAGAGTATTCGGGATTGTCGTCTTTCTCAATGGAGAGAATACCGGCCGCCTTGCGTTGCAGTTCCGAGCCTATATGACCACGGAGTTTGATACCATTCGGTACGAAGTGCAGCACGCAGATGATACAGGTATTATAAATCCCCGCCAAGCGATAAAGCTCGTCCACAATGGCAATACTTTCCGTTTCATCGTTGGCGGAACGTATTAAGTCGGCTATTCCGTCAATCACCACAAGATGGATGCCTCCATGCCTGTGATGGAACAAGTCCATACTCTCGCGGATAAGCTTCAGCCTGTCCTTGCGGGACAGAGAGGCAAGATACAGGGAATGGCAAAACTCCGGTACTGCCGTCAAAGAAGCCCTACGCAGTGTCTTACCCAAGTTCTTGTGCAGCTGTGCCTCGGACTGTTCCGTGTCATAGTGCAGGACTGCCAAGCCTTTGGGATTGGCGGTAATCTCCAATCCCAAGGTATTCTCTATCGGCAATCGTTTTTCTCCCAACGCTCCGGCAAGGATGGCTCCGACATAGTTGCTCTTGCCTGTCCCCTCACCTCCGGTAATGCAGAACAGGTTATCCTGCGTGCCGAGTGGCACACCGTTTACTGCTACTACTGATTTGGAAATGTCCGGTGGATTCTCATAGTCAATCTCACAGGAACGTAACATCATCATGGTTTGGCTGTATAGGTCTGAGAACATCTTGGCAAGCAGCTCTTTCAGTTCCTTTGCACCGTTGCCCAAGGCAAAGAAATCTGAAATGTCTTTTTCAGACTTCGTACCACTTAGCGGAAGTGAAAGGTTCAATACTTTGTATTCTGCCAGATGTTCTGCTTGTCTGTGACTCTCGCGTACGCCTGTCTCGTCAGCATCATACAGAAGTATGATATGCCGAAAGCGAAGCTGAAGGCTCTCGATGATGCTTGTCGGTATCTGTGCCGTTTCACTGTTGAAGCAGATTGCATTGAAGCCGTGTGCATACAATGAGAGTACATCCTTTTCCCCGCCTGTAATGAAGAGCATATCTCCTTTGGCAGGAATCTGCTCCATTCCGAAGCAATAGGTGGCAGGCATCCGCCCACCATAAAGAAAGCGGATTTTCGGGCTGTGGGGACGGTATATTTTGACATACCCGTTTCCGATATAAGCAAAGATAGGTTCCGTAGGTGAGCCATAAAGTTCAAATTTTCTTCCATCAGAAGAAATACTCTCATAGCGTTTAAGACTCCGTACCCGAAAAAGGCGGAGTGTATCCTCATGGATGCCATAATGCCCCCAATAGTTCAGCAGCCCATTGTCAAATGGCTGTATCTCGAAACTGTATGGACGTTCTTCCTTACTTTCGGTAATGTCAGCCTTTGAACTTGGGATGACTAGACTTTTCTGAATCGGCGTAGCAATTTTGCCCTCGCTACACCTCTCACCGTCATACAAAGAATACAGTCCCAGTTCTTGTACGATGATTTTCAAGACTTTTGGGAAATCGGTTTTCAGGTTTAGGCTGTGCAAGGTTGCCACAAACCAGAAACAGTCTCCTGAATAGGCGGTATCGCCATGATCATAGAACTTATAGGATGAGCTCTTCCTGTCATAGAAAATATGACAGGAAGCCCGCCTGTCATCATAGAAAGGACTGCGGAAGTTGCGATGAAGGTTCACCTCAAAACCAAGGAAATGGGAGAACACGTTCAACCCTCCTTGTGTAAGCAAAAGTATTTGTTCTTTATCTATCATACTTTATCTATTTTTAGGATTAAGGCAAGAACTCATTATAAGATTGTCCTTGAAGCGGTTGAGTCGTCCGAGAATCTCATCGTTCCTCATCCCTGATACACGGAGCCGGTTACATTTCACGGCAATAATGATTGATTTGAAAAAATAACGCACATCGCCGCCCTCCGTGTAGCGGTAACGCACCAGCTGCTTCTTGCGCCAGCGGTAAAGGGTGGACTCTGAAACATTCAGAGTCCCGATTAGGTCTTTCGTGGTCATCTCCAGCTCGTCGTCAATGTCTTGGATAAGACGGGAGGTGCGCTCAACATACTGCTCAATACGATTGAGCTTGTCTATCAGTTCTTGATAGGCTTGGCTTTCTACTGCGATTATTTCCATCAGCGTAATCGTTTGGTTTTAATTGTTACATGTTCTATTCCGAGTTCACAGACTAACTGTGAAAGTCTTCTGAATGCTTCCTCAGTGAAAACCTCCAGGTGAATTTCTGCTATAGGTAAAGGATCAGTCTGCCCATTACGTGCAAGAAACTCGAATATTTTGGTAGGCTGGATGTCCACTTTAGAAGCGTACATCAGAACTTGATCAAGGGTCATTGCTGTCTTTCCTTTTTCCCAGCGCGAGATTCGGCTCGAACTAACTTTCAGAATAACAGACAGATACTCCTGCGAATAACCATTTTTCACTCTTGCCGACTTCAGCATTTCCAATAATTCTTTCATACTTATAAAATTACTAAAGCACTGTCACAAGAGCAACCCGCTACATGAAAATGTTTGCATACTATGCAATCCGTCTTGCAGCCAGTGCAAGTTTGTTTAACAGTAGCGGAACACATAATATATTGGCTAATATAATGATTTTAATCTGAAAAAAGACAATATGAAATACAGTTTAGACAATTAAAATTGCTTTAAAAACACGCAGTGCAAGGTGCAAGACCCTTTATATATAAGGGCTTGCACCTTGCACTGGAAAATGTAGCAGTAAAATCTCTAAATATTTATGATGCAAAGATTTGGATGGTAGTACATTTTTATATATCTTTGTACCCAAGAAAAGAGAGCGGTTGAGCTTTCAACAGGTAGTCAGAATGGTAGTCATTAAGCGGTCAGAATACTGCTACAAAAATGCTACACTGATGATTTGTCAAAACATATAGAAAGTTTATATACAACGAGATACGAGAGTTTGGTTCACAAACCTCTCTCTCCGCAAATAAGGGTGTAAATCAGCGAGTTAAGCGATTTACACCCTTTATTACACCCCAAAAGAGGGCTCAGTAGGAAAAAGATGGCCTTTTGTTTTTGTGTTTTGCTTCTTTGAACAAGGGTATGACAAGTTGTCACTTGTAGGATGATTTTGTGACAGATTTTCTCTTTTGTCTTATCCTTTCTGTTTTGGAATGAATATTGCGTCTTGGCGTGTAGGTAATATTGCCCTCAACATTTATAATTTGAATTTTGCCTATGAATAAAAAAGTACTTTTTGAAGGTAAAGTCACATTAGGTGACAGAGTTGTAGATTTCAGAATCTATAAAAATGAAGGAGATGATGTTCTCACTCACTATTCTTATGATTTTAATCCGCAAGTAAGGGATAAAGAGCAGATTGACTTTCATATAGGAGAAACTATGTGTGCAGAAACTTTAGAACGTTTGCTATTCCGCTTTCAGATATATCAAAGCGAATTTACTACTATTGTTGAAGAACGCCCCAATCCTAACTTTTGAGAATGCGTATGAAAAAAACTCGTTTTAGAGCATATCAACTTGGAGAGAAAGGTTCCTCTTTCTCTTACATCGTTGATGATAATTTTACACTTATAGAGGCGCGGTTTAATGCAACAAATGCACCCAGCATTTGTCATGAAATGAAAATCACAGGAGCCAGTAATCTTGCAAACCTACACATAACAAGTTGGGATAAGGATCATTGTTCGGAATCAGAATTACCTGCTATTTTGGAATATCTAAAACCTGAAAAGATTCAATATCCCGGTTATGAACCAGATACGGATTGTGGTAAAGCATGCAAAAGGATGATAGAAGATTACTGCACTAAACAAAAGAAAGTTGGTGTTTGATATGAACCCCGAAAGTTTTTTGTCTAACTTTCGGGGTTCATATCAGTTTGACACACCCTCTTCTTTTATGTGGAAATGTATTGTATAAACATTTATTCCATTGCTGCATCATGGATAATTTCACCTAATGTGGGGTGGATATGAACCATATCGGCAAGTTGGCTGATGGTGGTTTCGCGACACATCAGTACACTTATCTCCTGAACTATGTCTGCGGAGTGAGGGCCGAAGCAGTGACAACCTATAATCTTACCATTGTTGTCAGCAATTATTTTCAACATTCCTTCAGTTTCGTTCATTGATAAAGCCTTTCCGTTAGAGCGGAAAAAAGCCTTGCGATAGGTGTATTCCATGCCTTTCTCTTTACAGAAATCCTCACTTACTCCGACGCATGCCGCTTCGGGGCGTGTGAAAATCGCTGCCGGCATGATGTCGAGACAAATGCCTGACTGCTTTCCGAGAATTTCGTTCACTACCATGTAGCCTTGCATTGTTGCTGCGTGTGCAAGCATCTGTCTTCCGTTCACATCGCCTATGGCATATATACCTTCTACGTTAGTGTGCATTCTGTCATCGGTTGTGATACCCTTTGGAGAGTATTCCACACCTGCTGCTTCAAGGTTCAGTCCCTCGGTGTTAGGCATTCTGCCTGTTGCCACGAGTACTATCTCTGCGCTGACGGTATCTTCTTTGCCTTTACGCTCGAACACTACACCTTCAGTGCTTATGCGCTTCACAGCAGACTGCATGCTGAAACTGATGCCACGTTTCTCAAGTTGCTTGCGAAGTCGTTTTGCCACGTCGCTGTCAACGGCAGGCAGACATTCTTTCAAGAACTCAATTACAGTAACTTTGCTTCCGAAACTGTTGAAGATTGACGCAAATTCCATTCCTATAACGCCGGCTCCAACGATTGCAATACTCTCTGGAACGTAGTTGAGTTGCAGCATCTCGGTAGAGGTGGATACAACATTCATGTCGATGTCGGCATGAGGTGGCATCTTTGGTTTTGAACCTGTGGCAATAATAATCTTTGAAGCAGAATATTCTTCGTTTCCTACACACACGGTGTGGGCATCCTTGAACGCGGCATGACCCTTTACCATTGTTATACCCGGCATTGTCATGAGTTGCTCTACACCCGAACGTAATTGTCCGATAACCTCTTCAAGCCTTTGGTTAACATGACCATAGTCAACTTTTGCCGATGGCATTACAGTTTTCAACGTTTCGAGCACATCAACTTCGTGACAGAGTGTCTTGGTAGGAATACAACCTTCGTTCAGGCATGTTCCTCCAGCGTGTCTCTCTTCTATAATGACTACTTTCAGTCCGTTTTTTGATGCATAGGCAGCGGCTTGGTATCCACCGGGACCGCTGCCTATTATGATAAGGTCAAAGTTCATTTTTCAGTTGTTTGTATGTGACGATGGGATGTTTTGCTGCCTGCACATCATCAACACGTCCGATAGGAGTGTTATGTGGAGCACTTTTCACAATTTCCGGATTTTCCTTTGCCTCTTCCGCAATCTTTCTCATTACTGCAATGAAACCGTCAATGGTTTCCTTGCTTTCGTTCTCGGTAGGCTCAATCATAAGACTCTCGTGGAACAGCAATGGGAAATATATAGTAGGAGCATGGTAGCCATAGTCAAGCAGGCGCTTGGCAACGTCCATTGTGGTGACACCTTTTGACTTATCCTTCACTCCGTTAAATACAAACTCATGCTTGCAGATTCCGGGTATAGGAAGTTCGTAAACGTCTTTCAGACTCTCCTTGATATAGTTTGCGTTAAGGGTTGCTAAAGGACCAACCATCTTCATGTTCTCCTTACCAATGGTGAGGATATAACTGAAAGCTCTCAGTATAACGGCGAAGTTTCCGAAGAATGCGCCTACGGAACCAAAAGAGGTGTCGTCAGGGTCGCATATGCCGGTAAGACATTCTGGTAGCGATGTTTTAACGCCAAGGCTACCGTCTTCTTTCAGTATCACGCGTGGGGTAGGGAGGAATTTCTCCAAACCTGCGCGAACACCTATAGGACCGTCGCCAGGACCGCCACCACCATGAGGTGTTGAGAATGTCTTGTGTATATTAATGTGCATAACGTCGAATCCCATATCTCCGGGACGTGCAACACCAAGCATTGGGTTGAGGTTGGCACCATCATAGTACATCAAACCACCAAACTCATGAACGAGAGCAGTAATCTCATGAGCCTTTTTCTCGTACAAACCGAGGGTGTTGGGGTTGGTCATCATCATTGCAGCAATGGTGTCATCGAGTTTTGTCTTCAAGTCTTCTACGTCAACCGTACCGTCCTCAAGACTCTTTACCTCAACGACATCAAGTCCACAGACAGCGGCAGAGGCGGGGTTTGTACCGTGAGCAGAGTCGGGTATAAGTACCTTGGTGCGTTTCTCGTCACCGCGAGCCTTGTGATATGCCCTGATTACCATAAGACCAGAAAGTTCTCCGTGAGAACCTGCAAACGGATTAAGCGTAAATTCGCTAAAACCGGTCAGTTCACTCAACATCTCCTGAAGACGATAATAAACTTCAAGTGCTCCCTGGCAAGTCTCTGCAGGTTGCAGTGGGTGGAGAGATGAGAACTCGCGCATTGCAGCAATCTCTTCATTGATGATAGGGTTATACTTCATCGTGCAAGAACCGAGAGGATAGAAGCCGTTGTTTACACCGAAATTGTTTCCACTCATATTTGTGTAGTGACGAACCACAGTGAGTTCATCGCACTCCGGCATTTCGGCATCTTCTTTACGACGCATAGCCTCCGGCAACTCTTTTATGGAATGCTCGCCGAAGTTGTTCTTAGGCAGAGAATATCCTTTGCGTCCCTGATGTGAAAGTTCGAAAATCAGGTTTCCATACAGTTTGTTGTTCATTTTGCGTCCTCCTTCATTAGTTCTACAAGTTCGTCAATCTCACTCTTCTGTCGTTTCTCTGTGACGGCGAGCATCAGTGTGTGTTCGTCAATCTTAACACCTGCGAGATAACCGGCAGCGATGCATCGGTTTTGTAGTGCATCAATGTCACCATCGTATTTCACACAGAACTCATTAAAGAAAGGCTGGTTGTAAGCCAATGTGAAGAGTCCTGTCTTAACGAGTTCGTCGCAAAGATAGTGTGCTCCGGCATACGACTGTTCGGCCGCTTCTTTAAGTCCTTCCTTACCCATCAGTGACATATAGATTGTCACGTTTAGAGCCATCAAACTCTCATTAGAGCAGATGTTGGATGTTGCTTTTTGTCTGCGGATGTGCTGTTCGCGTGCTTGTAGTGTGAGAACGAATGCGCGCTTGCCGTTGCTGTCTTTTGTCATACCAACAATACGTCCCGGCATTTTGCGGATAAGTTTCTCGCGGCAGCATAAGTATCCTACATATGGACCACCGAATGACATCGGGATACCAAGACTTTGACCTTCGCCGACGGCAATGTCCGCTCCCCATTCCCCCGGAGTTTTCAGTATGGCGAGGTCTGCTGCAACGCTGTTCATTATCATCAGAGCCTTCTTGTCGTGTATGTCATCGGCAAAACCAGAGTAGTCTTCCACGATACCATAATAGTTAGGTATCTGTAGTATCACACCTGCCACACCACCTTCATCAAGACGACGACGCATGTCCTCGCGGTCTGTAACGCCATCTTTTTCATCGATAAGTTCGATTTTGAATCCTTGGAACTTGGCGTATGTTTCTACTACACGCAGTGTCTTTGGGTCAACAGTACGGCTTGCAAGCACCTTTGTGCATTTCTTTCCGGACGACATGGCCATGATAGCAGCTTCGGCCGTTGCCGTAGAACCATCATACATTGACGCATTGGAGATTTCCATACCTGTCAGTTCTGCCATCATCGACTGGTATTCGAAGATGTAGTGCAGTGTTCCTTGTGAAATTTCAGCCTGATACGGGGTGTAACTTGTAAGGAACTCCGAGCGTGATATGAGGTTAGGAACCACTGAGGGAACGTAGTGGTCGTAAACACCTGCACCGGCAAATGATATCAATTGGTCGTTAAGCAATCCGAGAGTATCGAGTTGTTGTCTCACTTCGAGTTCGCTCTTTGCCTCCGGAATTTCATAATCGTCCTTGAAACGTATACTTTCAGGTACATCGGAATACAAGTCTTTGAGAGACTTGACACCGGCCACCTTCAGCATATTTTGGATTTCTTCCTCTGTATGAGGGAAATATTTGAACATTTTTGTTAAGTTCGTTAGGTTTGTAAGTTTTAATAACTGCGTTCGCAAGGTTTATATTATCCTTGTTCCTCGCAGAATTTTGCATACTCCTCTGCACTCATCAGGTTGTCGAGTTCAGCGGTGTCTGTGAGTTCGAGTTTGATAATCCAGTTAGCGTACGCGTCTTCGTTGATGCTTTCGGGCTTGTCTTCGAGAAGTTCGTTAACTTCGAGCACTGTTCCGCTTACAGGCGACTTGAGGTCGCTTGCGGCCTTAACGCTCTCTACTGCTCCGAAATCTTCGTCTGCTTCTATTTCGTCATCAACCTCAGGCATATCTACATAAACCACGTTTCCGAGTGCATTCTGTGCATAGTCGGTAATTCCGATGTAAGCAACGTTACCTTCAACCTTCACATACTCATGACTCTCTGAATAATAGAGTCCTTCAATTACTTTTGCCATAATGTTTATTCTTTTAAGATTTTTTATAATGTTTGTCGTAGAATTTCTTTTTAACCACGATGCCGGGGAATGTCTTTTTCCTTATCTGAACACCGAGTTCGGTACCTAATTTAGCGTGAGCGGTATCAACCAATGCCATGCATACACTCTTGCCTGTACTGATAGAGTTGTAACCAGTGGTAACTTCTCCAACTTTTTCGCCTTCGAACATAACAGCATAACCATTACGTGGTATGGCGCGGTCGGTGAGTTCGATACCGATAACTCTTTGCTTCGGGCCCTCTGCCTTTTGCTTTTGCAATGCTTCTTTGCCAATGAACTCTGGCTTTTCGAACTTACAGAACATGCTCAGACCAGCCATTACCGGTGTAATGTCGTCGCTCAGTTCATCACCGTATAGTGGCAGACCGACTTCAAATCTCAGAGTGTCGCGACAGCCAAGACCGCAAGGCAGGCAACGCTTGCTCGCCATTAGTTTGTCCCATGCGCGTACGATGAACTCGCTGGAGCCGTAAATCTCGAATCCGTCTTCACCGGTGTAGCCTGTGCGGCTTAGTATGATAGTTTCTCCGTCAATTTCTACCCTCTTTGCGTTGTAGAACACAAGGTCTTTGCATTGCAGTCCGAGAACTTCTTCTGTAACTGTTTCTGCCTCCGGTCCTTGTACTGCCAATTGTGCATAATAGTCTGAGCAGTTCTTTATTTCAACGTCGAAACCTTCGGCGTTCTTTTCAATCCAAGCCCAGTCCTTATCGATATTGGCAGCGTTGATTACGAGGAAGAAATCCTGTTCGCCCATTTTGTAAACGAGTAAGTCATCTACTGTTCCGCCGTTCTCGTAGCACATCATGCCATAGAAAACCTGTCCGATAGGAGCATTTGTAACATCGTTTGTGAAGATGTGGTTAACGTAGCGTTCCGCCTCGTTACCTTTTACTGTAACTTCACCCATGTGCGAAACGTCAAATACTCCGCAGGCCTGACGTACTGCATTATGTTCTTCAATGATTGTGGAATACTGGATAGGCATGTTGAAGCCTGCGAAAGGCTGCATCATTGCACCAAGAGCCACATGTTTGTCATAAAGACATGTTTTTTTTGTTTCCATTTTTTTATTTAAAGTTAATAAATTCTTTTATTTCGAATTGTTATGATTGTTCTTTTGTTTTTTGTTTCAATATCACTCCGGCCAAGTCGTCCTTATTAAGATTCATTATTATATCACTAATGTTGTCGGGCAACGCGGCAATTATGTCATCATTATTGAGCGAAACTCCTTTCAGAGCATTTCTTATCGCATCAATGTCACCAGTAAGGAAGAAATCGCCTTTAAGGTCGATGTCTCTTATCGTGTCGTTCTTTACCTCCATTCGTGCCTCAATAGTTCCCACGTTTTCTATCCTTTGCTTGCGGATTACCGTGTATTTAGGATTATTTCCGTAGATGAAATCATCGGTGAGATACTTTTTTTCCATCTCCTCAATTTTCTCCACGTCACTATCGGTCAGTGTCATTGTTGTGTCGCATACGTTTTCTATTATAGACTTTCTGACCATATCTATGGGCATCGTGGTGTAGTCTTTAAGCAATGCGATATGCTGTCGTACACTCTTCACTCCCTTACTTAAAAGTTTCTCATCGTCTGGAGTGATACATGCGGTCATGTTACGCATGTCGGTGTCATAAAGCATAGTGCCATGTACGATGCTTCTACCCGGGATGTGATAGAAAGCATTGCCGCTCACTTTTCGCCCTTCAATCATTATGTCGTTCCTACCGTTTGCAGTTGCAGGAATGCCAATTTTGTGCAGCGCATCAACCACCATCATTATATATCTATTGTATGTAAGGCTTACGCAGTCACTGCTTGTAATGAACGATAGCATCATGTTGCTCTTGTCGGCATAAACACATCCTCCTCCGCTTTTCCTCCTATACATCATCACGCCGTTTCGGCGGCAATAATCTATGTTCACTTCGTTTTCTATCAGTTGATTTCTACCGAAAATAACAGACGGAAGTACCTGCCAGATGAAGAAAGCATCACGCACATCAACTTCTCTTGCAACATATTCTTCCATTGCAAGATAAAAACTCAATCTGCGTTCCTCTTCACGAGGAAGTTTTATGTAAACCATCAGTTTGTTATGAAGTAGTTTTTCGTAACTATAGATTTGCGCTTGCAAATATACAAAAAATATTTATCACGCAAACTTTATTGATATGAAAAAACATTAAAAGAGGATTTTATCACAAATTGGTCATTATATGTTGTGGAATCCATAATCATGTTTATAATAAATTGGAAATAAGCCATTTATGGAGTTATATCTCTAATGGCGGTCATTATAAATATCAATTCATAAAAAAACTTGTTATCCGTTGAGCCGTTAATTACAAAGATTGCCATGAAAACAATCTTCCTAATGAATCTATTTTGGTTTATTGACAAGCAATTGTGGTGGTGGCTGCAAAACCGTGCTTTTCAATATTTTGCAGAAAATATTTCATGGAATAAAGACACATTATATACTTATATGAGTATGTCTGTGATAAAAACAATTTGAGGAAATTGTTTTGTTGTGTGATATGGAGTATTATTATGGTATCGTGTGAAAGTATAATATGTTATGTACGCGAGAAAGAAAACGGGAACCATACCTCTCGGTGTGATTCCCGTTAATTTAATTACCTACGTGAATATTATTTGTTTTTTATTATGTCACGAATTTCTGTAAGCAGTTTCTCCTCTGCTGATGGTTCCGGAGTTGCTTCCAGTTCTGCTACTCTCTTCTTTTTGAGTTTGTTCATCGCCTTTATCATTAAGAATATGCAGATTGCAATAATGAGGAAATCAATTATGCTCTGTATGAAAGCACCGTATGCAAATACCGCGATACCCTTTTCTGTCGCTTCTGCCAGCGAACTTGCTTTCTCATCGCTGAGGTTGACGAACATGTCGTTGAAATTGACACCACCGGTTACCATTCCTACCAACGGCATAATGATATGATTAACGAGAGATGTGACGATTTTTCCAAAAGCCCCACCAATGATAACACCGACAGCCATATCCATAACATTGCCTTTCATGGCAAACTCTTTGAACTCTTTAATAAATCCCATTCTTTTTAATTGTAAAGTTATTATGATATTTTTTATTTCGTTCTTTGATAATCTTAGTATTTAGTAGGAAATGCAACATGGAGCAGTATGTTTTTACATACCAATTTCTCTATTAATTGCTTTTTTATAATAATTAATACATAAAGATGATGCAAATATAGATAAAATTTGTAACTTTGCAGTCGATAATGACAAAAAAATGCTTAAAATGGCTTTTTTTCTTTATTAATAGTCGCAAAATGTCTTTTCATAACTTATAATAGGTATGGAAAAGATGTATAGAGGACATTATTTAACACTTTTAAAGTACTAAAATAAAATGACAAAAATTGGTATTAATGGTTTCGGTCGTATTGGCCGTTTTGTTTTCCGCGCAGCTCAGACACGCGATGACATTCAGGTGGTAGGTATAAACGACCTATGCCCGGTAGATTACCTTGCTTACATGCTGAAGTATGACACGATGCACGGCTTATTCCAGGGTACTATTGAGGCTGATGTAGAAAACTCTAAACTTATCGTTAATGGTAAGGCTATTCGTGTTACTGCAGAGCGCAATCCGGCAGATCTGAAGTGGAACGAAATCGAGGCTGAATACGTTGTTGAGTCAACCGGTCTCTTCTTGACACAGGATAAGGCACAGGCTCATATCGAGGCAGGTGCTAAATATGTTGTTATGTCTGCTCCTTCAAAGGATGCCACACCAATGTTTGTTTGCGGTGTAAACGAGAAATCTTATGTTAAAGGTACACAGTTTGTTTCAAATGCTTCTTGCACCACAAACTGCTTGGCTCCAATTGCTAAGGTTCTGAACGACAAGTTCGGCATCACTGATGGTCTTATGACTACAGTACACGCAACTACTGCTACACAGAAGACTGTTGATGGCCCGTCAATGAAAGACTGGCGTGGTGGTCGTGCTGCTGCCGGAAATATCATTCCTTCTTCTACCGGTGCTGCGAAGGCTGTTGGTAAGGTTATTCCAGAACTGAATGGTAAGTTGACAGGTATGTCAATGCGTGTTCCTACTTTGGACGTTTCTGTTGTTGACCTCACCGTTAATTTGGCTAAGCCTGCCAAGTACGAGGAAATCTGTGCAGCAATGAAAGAGGCTTCTGAGGGCGAATTGAAGGGTATCTTGGGCTACACTGAAGATGCTGTTGTTTCTTCAGACTTCCTTGGCTGCCCATTGACATCTATTTTTGATGCTAAGGCCGGTATCGCTTTGACAGATACTTTCGTTAAGGTTGTTTCTTGGTATGACAACGAGATTGGTTACTCTAACAAGGTTCTTGACCTAATTGCTTACATGAAGAAGGTTAACGGTTAATATCCGAAGCATATTACAAATATTATCGTCACATATCCGGTTTAATTATCGGTTATGTGACGTTTTTTATGCGGTTTGCTGATTAGTGAAATTCTTTGTATCTTGTTTTTAATCATTATCTTTGGTGATTTTGTTTAAATAATTATTGCTTTTTGTTTCTGTTCCCTTGTATTGTATTATCTTTGCATCTAAAATATGTAATTATGGAAGGAGTAATTATAGGTTTATTGCTGCCGTTGTTTGGCACTATGCTTGGTTCGGCATTTGTCTTTTTCATGAAAAAAGAAATGCCTATACTGCTGCAGAAGACATTGCTCGGTTTTGCATCCGGAGTAATGGTAGCCGCTTCGGTATGGTCGTTGATAATTCCTGCAATGGATATGTCGGCTGATGCCGGCAGATGGGCAGTGCTTCCTGTAGCAATAGGTTTTTGTCTTGGTATAGCATTTTTGCTTGTTATAGATTATGTTACGCCTCACTTGCATTTCGATTCAAATACCCCAGAAGGGCCAAGAACGCGTCTGTCACGGACAACGATGCTCTCTCTTGCCGTCACTATACATAATCTGCCAGAAGGTATGGCGGTCGGAGTAGTTCTTGCCGGTTCTTTGCAGGATGGTATAGGTATATCCACTGCCGCAGCATTGGCAATGTCTCTGGGTATTGCGATACAGAATATTCCGGAAGGCGCAATTATATCCATGCCGATGAGGGCTGAGGGTAATAGTAGGTTTAAGTCGTTCGTGATAGGCAGTCTCAGTGGGGTGGTAGAGCCGATTGGTGGTATTCTTGTCATTCTTTTAGCATCAATGATAACTCCTTTGTTGCCTTATCTGTTGGCATTTGCAGCAGGAGCAATGTTCTATGTCGTCATTGAGGAACTTATCCCGGAGGCTTCCGAGGGAACACATAGCAATCTTGGAACAATAGGCTTTGCCATAGGTTTTGTGCTTATGATGGTACTTGATGTGGTTTTGGCTTGATTTTTGGACTTATAAACACAAACAAAGGCTACATCCTTTTGAGGCGTAGCCTTTGTTTGTTTATATGACTTTCTTATCCGAGATATTTCATTAATATTTTTGCGTTACCGCTGTCGCGAAGTTTCGCAATGCTTTTTTCTCTTATCTGACGCACACGTTCACGTGTAAGCCCGAGTTGGTCGCCAATCTCTTCGAGTCCTTTCTCTGGACAACCTATACCAAAACATTCGCGTATTATAGTTATTTCTCTGTCTTTCAACACTTTAGTAAGAACTGTCTCAAGCTCTTGTGCCATTGACTCATGATCTACGTAACGGTCTGTACGACTGTCATCTCCACTTGCCATTACGTCAAGCATACAATTGTCCTCGCCGTCTTGGAAAGGTGCATCAATACTTACATGATGTCCGTCGGCTGCAAGGCTTTGTCCGATTTTCTCCTCGTCAATGTTCGTTTTTTCTGAAAGTTCAGTCACTGACGGGTGACGCTGGTTTTGTTGCTCAAACTTGTTAATTTCATGATTTATTTTACTTAGCGAACCAACCTGATTGAGTGGTAATCGAACAATGCGGCTCTGCTCGGCAATTGCCTGTAGAATGCTTTGACGAATCCACCATACTGCATAAGAGATGAATTTGAATCCGCGGGTCTCATCAAATTTCTGTGCTGCCTTTATCAGACCGATATTACCCTCATCGATAAGGTCGGTAAGCGTCAAACCTTGGTGTTGGTATTGTTTGGCAACAGAAACTACGAATCTTAAGTTTGCTGTAACCAACTTGTCTTTTGCCTTTTCGCCTTCGCGTCCGCCCTTTTTTATCTTCTGTGCAAGTTCTATTTCCTCGTCAATGGAAATAAGTGGGGCACGTCCGATTTCTACAAGGTACTTATCAAGTGCCTCGCTTGAGCGGTTTGTAATACTCTTCTGAATTTTTAATTGTCTCATCTCTTCTTATACCTTAAAATGTGTAAATCATTGACAGTCAAACAAGTGATTTGGCATTTAGCGCAATTCTATGCAAAATTAGAGAAAAAAACGCTAACTTGTATGTTTAATGTGTATTATTTACTATTTTTTAACCGTTCGCCACTTTTGGGTGGATTCCAGAAGCAAGTGCAAAATTAAACTCCAATGGGTCATTAGAACGCATTTGCTTAGATTTTTTATTGTTGGCATGCTCCCTTACTGCTTTAGTCAGCTTGCCGACATCTGTGCAGCCATTACATCTCGCCGTAGCCCGATACGCCTTCGATGAGACATCAGTACATCTGCCCAACAATCCAACAAAATCACTCAAGGACTCTAATGGTTGATTTGGATTAAAGCAAATATTCTGAAATCGCTTCATTTGAAAAGTTCTTATTAATAGGCATTCGTATATGTTGTTAATTAGATTTAATCTCTGTAGTCTTTGTGTTGTTTCTTCTACTTTGTTTTGTATTAAAGAGAGAGTGTGGTTTAACAAATAACTTGTGAACATCTCACGGACTATTTTTATATACAAACCCCACGGTTGGATTTTCAACCGTGGGGTGGATTTTTGTTATTTAAAGTGCGGAATATTATTCGCCCTTTTCAAGTTTTGCTTTCAACTCTGCAAGACCTGCGATGTCGCCGAGAGTAGTGCTTGCGGCAACATTGTTGATTGCCGGAGCAGATTCTTCTTTCTTTGCTGCGCGTGGTTTGCGTGTTGCTTTCTTTGCATCTTCTTTCACATCCTCGAATGTGCGGCTGTGAGAGAGTATGATACGCTTGGTATCCTTGACAAATTCGATTACCTTGAACTCGAGTTCTTCGCCAAGTTGAGCCTGTGTGCCATCTTCTTTGATGAGGTGTTTCGGAGTTGCGAAACCTTCGCCACCTTCGTTGAGAGCGATAACTGCACCTCTGTCAATAACCTCTGTAATCTTACCTGTGTGAACAGAACCTGGGGTGTAGAGTGTTTCGTATGTGTCCCAAGGATTCTCTTCGAGTTGCTTGTGACCGAGTGAGAGACGACGGTTTTCCTTGTCTATTTCGAGCACTATAACATCGATTTCAGAGCCTACCTGTGTGAATTCTGATGGGTGCTTAACCTTCTTTGTCCAAGAGAGGTCGCTGATATGGATAAGTCCGTCAACACCTTCTTCAAGTTCAACAAAGATACCGAAGTTTGTAAAGTTGCGTACTTTTGCAGTGTGCTTGCTGCCAACAGGGTACTTAACTTCGATAGTTTCCCATGGGTCTTCTTTGAGTTGCTTGATTCCGAGAGACATCTTGCGCTCTTCGCGGTCGAGTGTTAGGATTACAGCCTCTACTTCATCGCCAACGTGCATAAACTCTTGTGCACTGCGGAGGTGCTGGCTCCAAGACATCTCAGAAACGTGGATAAGACCTTCAACACCCGGAGCAATCTCAACGAATGCGCCGTAGTCTGCCATAACGACAACCTTACCTTTGACATGATCGCCAACCTGAAGTTCTGCGCTAAGAGCATCCCATGGGTGCGGAGTGAGTTGTTTCAGACCGAGGGCGATGCGTTTCTTCTCATCATCGAAGTCGAGAATAACGACATTGATTTTCTGTTCGAATGCAACAACCTCATGCGGATCGCTTACGCGGCCCCAAGAAAGGTCTGTGATATGGATGAGTCCGTCAACACCACCAAGGTCAACAAATACACCGTAAGATGTGATGTTCTTAACGGTACCTTCGAGAATCTGACCTTTTTCGAGTTTGCCGATAATCTCTTTCTTCTGTGCTTCAAGTTCTGCCTCAATGAGGGCTTTGTGTGAAACGACAACATTGCGATATTCTTGGTTGATTTTTACCACCTTGAATTCCATTGTCTTGTCAACGAAGACATCGTAGTCGCGTATTGGGTGAACGTCGATTTGGCTACCCGGCAAGAATGCCTCGATGCCAAATACATCTACGATCATACCGCCCTTTGTGCGGCACTTCACGTAACCCTGGATGATTTCGTTATTGTCAAGAGCAGCATTAACGCGCTCCCAACTCTTGCTGATGCGGGCTTTCTTGTGAGAAAGTAGCAGTTGACCTTTGCGGTCTTCCTGATTTTCAACGTAAACTTCTACGATGTCACCAACCTTGAGGTCGGGATTGTAACGGAATTCGCTTGCCGGAATTATACCGTCACTCTTGTAGCCGATGTTTACGATTACTTCTTTCTTGTCAACAGAGATTACCGTACCGTTGACAACCTGATGTTCAGAAACCTTGTTTAGGGTTTCATCGTAAGCCTTTTCGAGTTGTTCTTTGCTTACGCTTGCGCTACTGCCATTCTCAAATTCTTCCCAGTTGAATTCTTCCAGTGGCTGAACGTTCTTTAAATTTGACATAAAATGAAATTAAATTGTTATTAATAAAGTTAGACTTTATGTGAATTAATACATGCAATGTGGAAAACCACAAAGCGTCTGCAAAGGTACGAAGAAAATTTGGAATGACCTTATCTTATTGAAAATCTTTATATTGCAAGGTCATGATAAATCGTAAATTTAGACTAAATTAACAATTTGGTCGCATGTTTACAAAAAGAAAACCGCCAAACTCTGAGAGTTTAGCGGCAATTTTCTTTGCTTTTTTGTTCAGTGTTGATTACTTCTTAACAGAATCAGCCTGTGCGCTATCAGTAGGAGTCTGTGTAGAATCATTCATTGCTGAATTATTCATTGTAGAGTCTGCCTTAGGAGCATCCTGGTTTGCTTTCTGGTCTGTGCAAGATGCGAATGAGATAGCAGCGATAGCCACGAACATTAAAACTAACTTTTTCATTTTCTTTGCTTTTTTAATCTGTAAAACAATCATTGTTTATTAAAACGTTGCAAAGGTAAGCATTTTTTTTATACATTGTTCTTTTTTTTGTGTTTTTTTTTGTGCTTGTTTTGTAACTTTTTTGTAATACGTTGAATATTAGCGACTTGTAAAAGGTGAATAATTGTTAACAAAAGACCTTCGTTAACTTATACTTTGAAATACTCATTTTTCAGACATTATTTTGTATCTTTGCAGGTGTTAAAGATTTATTCTTTCTTTCTATATATATAATAAGGTATGATAGATAGTTCTGTTTTTCAAAATAAGACTGCGAAATATGTTACTTTAGGCTGCAAGTTGAACTTTTCTGAGACTTCAACTTTTGCCCGGATGTTACAAGATATGGGTGTGCGTGAGGCGATAAAGGGAGAAAAGGCTGATATTTGTTTGATAAATACATGTAGTGTTACTGAAGTTGCCGATCATAAATGCAGGCAGGCCATAAATCGTCTGGTGCGTGAAAATCCGGGCTCTTTTGTTGTAGTAACAGGGTGTTATGCCCAACTTGGTGCCGATAAGGTGGCTCAAATACCGGGTGTCAGTCTGGTTTTGGGTAGCAATGAGAAAGCAAATCTAATTCAGTTTTTGGCAGAAGAGTGGGGGAGTGAAAATAAAGGAGGTGTTTATCATGTTGAGAAAACAAAAGATATAGTGACATTCTCTCCCTCATGTTCAAGAGGAAACCGAACGAGGTATTTCCTTAAAGTGCAAGATGGGTGTGACTATTTCTGCACTTATTGCACCATACCGTATGCAAGAGGATTCAGTAGAAATCCCTCAATAGACTCTCTTGTAAAACAAGTGGAGCAGGCAGTAGGCGAGGGAGGTAAGGAAATAGTTCTTACCGGTGTGAATATTGGAGACTTCGGACGCTCCACCGGCGATAGTTTTCTTGATTTGCTCAAGGCTTTGGATGATGTGAAAGGGGTGAAAAGGTATAGAATAAGCAGTATAGAGCCTAACCTTCTGACTGATGAAATAATTGATTTCTGTGTCAATAGCAAATGTTTTATGCCCCATTTTCATATCCCATTGCAAAGTGGCAGTGACGAAGTGTTGCGCTTGATGCATCGCAGATACGACACGGCATTATTCGCTCACAAGATTAATCTTATAAAAGAGGCCATGCCTGATGCGTTCATCGGTGTCGATGTTATGGTAGGAACGCGAGGAGAAACGCCCGAAAGATTTGAGGAATGCTATCGGTTGCTTGAAGAACTTGATGTCACACAACTTCATGTATTCCCTTATTCCGAACGCCCCGGTACTGCTGCACTTCGTATTCAACATGTTGTTAGTGATATGGATAAGAAGGTTCGTTCTCGGAAATTGTTGGAACTTTCAGATAAGAAGACACATTCTTTCTACGAAAAATATATTGGTAGTGAGGCAGAAGTGCTTCTTGAAAAGGCTGCCAAGGGTAAGTTTATGCATGGGTTTACGCGAAATTATATAAGAGTGGAACTCCCGCCTAAACTTGCCTGTGATGAACTTGACAATCAACTCGTGTCAGTCAAACTTGGAGAGTTTAATCATGACGGCTCGGCTTTAAGATGTGAATTATTATAAATGGAAACTGATGGATAAAGTCGCGATAGTTATATTGAATTGGAATGGTAAGAAAATGATAAGGAAATTCCTGCCTTCCGTTATTAAAAACTCGTCCGGGGTAACCATATATGTGGCCGACAATGCTTCTTCAGACGGCTCTTTGGATTTGCTGCGCAATCATTTCCCAGGGGTGAGAACCATTGTGTTAGACCATAACTGGGGGTTTGCCGAAGGCTATAATAAAGCATTGAAAGAAGTTGAAGCCGAGTATTATGTTCTGATGAACAGTGATATAGAGGTCACTCCACAATGGCTTGAACCGCTTGTTGGCTTTATGGATGAGCACAATGATGTTGCCGCATGTCAGCCCAAATTATTATCGGAATCGGCAAGAGATAGTTTTGAATACGCCGGTGCAAGCGGCGGATATATTGACCGTTATGGTTATCCTTTCTGTCGAGGCCGTATTTTTGACGTTGTGGAAAAAGATAATGGCCAATATGATGACCCTTGCGAGATTTTTTGGGCTACAGGCGCATGCCTGATGATAAGGTCGGAAGACTATTGGAAAGCAGGAGGGCTTGACGGACGTTTCTTTGCGCACAACGAAGAAATAGACCTCTGTTGGCGTTTGCGTCTGTTGGGGCGTAAGATATATTGCCTGCCGCAAAGCCGCATCTTCCATGTGGGAGGCGGTACGTTGCCAAAGGGAAATCCTCGCAAGACCTTTCTTAATTTCCGAAATAACCTGACGATGCTCTACAAGAATCTACCGGAACGCGAATTGCGACATGTAATGTTTGTTCGTTGGATTCTTGACTACGTTGCAGCCTGGCATACTTTGCTCTTAAATGGTAATGTCGGAGATTTCAAGGCGATATACAAGGCTCGCCACTCATTCAGAAAATGGCGAAAAGATTTTGATAAAGATAGAGATAAGATACAGTCGTCGGCCATATTGTATGATATTCCGGAGCGGCGTAAATTCAGCATCTTGTGGCAATTTTATCTGAAAAGTCGGAAAGTTTTTTCTGCTTTGGAAGAATAAAGTAAAAAAGATAAGATTTGGTTTTAAACCTTTTGATGTAATGAACATCATAAAATTGTTTTTTAAATATTAATTTATTAAAGTTATGAAAAGATTATTTGTAGTTATGGTTGCCTCAATGGCAATGAGTTATGCAATGGCACAGTGTGCTCAGACCGGAAGTAAAGAAGGATGTAAGAGTAAGTGTGAACAGCGCAAAGAGTGTGGTAAACAAGAAAAGGCCTCTGATGACTGTGGCAAGTGTGATAAGGTTAAATGCGAAAAGAAAGAGAGCATGAAGGAGTGTGGTAAGCAAGAAAAGAATTGCACCACTAAGACCGATATGATGGTTAAAATGCTGGATCTCACACCTGAGCAAGCCGAGAAACTAAATGTTTTGTTCGAAAAATATCATAATTTTCCAGTAAATTGTACTGGAAGAAAGTATCACAGTGACAAGAAATGTGAGGAAAAATGCTCTACTTCTGAGTGCGATAAGCAGGCTGCTGAAAAGTCATGTAACGTGGAACAGAAGTGTGCAAAGACTCCTTCAAGGGAAGAAATGGAATCTCTGAAAGAGATAGAGAAAGCGTTTGAGGCTGAACTGAAGACCATTCTCAATGCTGAACAGTTTGCAAAATATGAGTCTTGCAAGAATGGTTCTAAGTGCAAACATAAGAAATAACTCATCCATAAAATTTCGGTCATTTGCCATTTTAGGGCTTTTTGAAAACCAATTTGGGCGAGATTGCTCAACAAATTCGCCCAAATTGCTCGGCAAATTCGCCCAATTTGAAAATCGTTAAACGATGTTCGACAGAAAGACCGATGGCTGATTAGAACATATATGAATAAGAACCGAGATGCAACATGTGTCTCGGTTCTTTTATATTGTTGATATTCTGTGGATTACATGAATATAGCCATGAGACTGTAAAAATGTACTTTATAGCAAGTTGTCAGACTTGATGTATTCTATACTTTTAATTCAGAGTATCTGCTTATATTTCTCTCTTAGTTTCTTTGGCAGGTTACTCAGTACAATATTATATGATTCGAGTATCCAGTTTTTGATTTGTTCTTCCGGAAAAGTATTTTCAATGAGAATTTCATTCCAGTGTGTCTTATTCAGATGAAAGGCTGCACGAATGGCAGGATATCTATCGCGGAGTTCAAACCCTTTCTCCGGTGGCATTTTTATAGAAATGCGCGGTTCAGCATATTCCAATGATAGATGAAGGAAAATCTTTTTCTCTATTCTAAACACTATCATGTCCGGGCCATATGGAGAGTCCTCCGTGACACCCGGAAGCGTTAGACAAAAATCTCTGACTTGCTCTATATCCATATCGGTTTTGGTTTTATTTGTTTGGAATTTATTGCAGGTTCGTTCATTCCTACATATAGGCAAAATGCTTTAGTATGAATGACAGTATAAAATAATCATTCGGATTTCTCAAAGCCTTTATGACAATGAGAAATCCGAATGATATATTTAGATTTTTAATAAGCGAAGAGAGGATAGTCTTTCATCGTCTCGTTTACACGAGCGCGAACGCTTGCTATTACTTCTTCGTTCTCAGGATCGTTAAGTACGGTCTCAATAAGTTCTGCAACAAGTACCATCAAATCTTCCTTAGCACCACGTGTTGTTATGGCCGGAGTACCGAGGCGAAGTCCTGAAGTCTGGAATGCTGAACGTGAGTCGAACGGAACCATGTTCTTGTTAACAGTGATGTCTGCAGCAACGAGTGCGTTTTCTGCAACCTTACCTGTAAGATCAGGATATTTTGAACGCAGGTCAACGAGCATAGAGTGGTTGTCTGTTCCACCGCTCACGATGTTGAAGCCACGTTTTAAGAGTTCGTTGGCAAGGACTTCGGCGTTCTTCTTAACCTGAATTGCCCACTCTTTGAACTCCGGCTTCAGTGCTTCGCCGAATGCAACAGCCTTTGCTGCGATTACGTGCTCCAACGGACCACCTTGCTGTCCGGGGAATACTGCGCTGTTGAGCAGTTGGCTCATCATCTTCACAGCACCCTTTGGAGTCTTCAATCCCCAAGGATTTTCGAAGTCTTTGCCCATCAAGATGATACCGCCACGAGGACCGCGCAGTGTCTTATGTGTGGTCGAAGTAACGATGTGAGCATACTTAACAGGGTTGTCAAGCAGTCCGGCAGCAATGAGTCCGGCCGGGTGAGCCATGTCAACCATGAACAGTGCACCAACCTTATCTGCAATCTCACGCATGCGTTTGTAGTCCCATTCACGGCTATATGCAGAACCACCACCGATGATCAGTTTTGGTTTGTGCTCAATTGCGAGTGTTTCCATCTCGTCGTAATCAACGCGACCGCTCTCTTTGTTGAGGTTGTATCCGATTGGAGTGTAAAGGATACCACTTGTGTTCACGTGTGAACCGTGAGAGAGATGACCACCGTGGTCAAGGTTCATACCCATGAATTTGTCGCCAGGTTTCAGTATTGCGAGCAACACTGCGGCATTAGCCTGCGCACCAGAGTGCGGCTGTACGTTGGCATATTCTGCTCCGAAGAGTTTCTTTATGCGCTCGATAGCGATGTTCTCCACTTCGTCAACCACTTGGCAACCACCATAATAACGCTTGCCGGGATAGCCCTCTGCATACTTGTTTGTAAGGTATGAGCCCATAGCCTCCATTACCTCGTCACTAACAAAGTTTTCAGAAGCAATCAACTCCATACCTTTCAGTTGGCGTTGGTGCTCTTTCTCGATCAGTTCGAAAATCTGATTGTCTCTTTCCATGTGTTTGTTATTTAATAAAATAAGGTTTTCGATTTGCTTGCAAAGGTAGTGCAAGAAGTGCACATAACCAAATATTTACTTGCTTTTTTCGTACTATTCCCAAGAAATGAAAATATTATGCTTGTTTATGCAATCAATAATCTCGGATAATTATTAATTGGAGTTCATGTGATTCCAGCCCTGTGCTTTCAGTTCGAAGTCTTGATTGTCACGACTTACGAGCATCATTCCCAGTTCTGCCCTGGTGATATGTCCTATGAGATGCACGTCCTCCATGTTCTTTATTTTCTCATGGTCTCCGATTGGGACAGTGAAAATCAGTTCGTAGTCTTCGCCTCCGTTGAGTGCGCAGGTTGTCACGTTCATGTTCATTTCTTCTGCCATTACGGCAGTTTGATAGTCGATGGGCAGATTTTTCTCGAATATCCTGCAACCCACACCCGACTGTTTGCAGATGTGATGCAGTTCGGATGATAGTCCGTCGCTGATGTCCATCATTGCTGTTGGCCGTATTCCCGCCTCTCTCAAGCGTTCTATGATGTCGCCGCGAGCCTCTGCTTTCAGTTGTCTTTGCAGCAGATATTCTTTGCCTGCGAAGTCCGATTGGAAATCTTTCAGTGCTGTTGACTCTTGACGGAAAGTCTCAAGTTTCGCGTCATACGTACCGTCAGCCTTTGCCTCTTTTATCCTTTTGTTCAGTTCATTCACCTGCTGATAATATACACTTTTTTCGCGTTCAAGCAGTTGTAGCCCCATATAGGATGCGCCGAGATCTCCGCTTACGCAGATGAGGTCAGTGTCATGTGCTCCGTTCCGATATACAATATCCTCTTCATGTGCATCGCCTATACATGTAATACTTATTGCAAGTCCTGTAAGCGACGATGTGGTATCTCCGCCAACGATGTCAACGTTCCATTTCTGACATGCCGCACGTATTCCCTCGTAGAGCATTTCAAGGTCTTCAACGGTAAAACGTTTACTCAGTGCGAAACTCACGAGCAGTTGTCTTGGTGTGCCGTTCATGGCGAATATGTCGCTGATGTTCACCATTGCCGACTTGTAACCGAGGTTTCTTAGGTCTGTGTATGTAAGGTCGAAGTGTACTCCTTCCATGAGCATGTCGGTTGTCGTGAGCACCCGTGTGTCAGGATAGGATAGCACAGCACAATCATCGCCCACACCTTTCAGTGTGGACGATTGTTGTACGTTTATATCTTTGGTGAGTCGTTCTATAAGTCCGAACTCTCCAATCTTTGAAATTTCCAATTCTTAAAACTATGAATTCTTATTTTGATAATGAGTGATTAAGACCTTCTGATCATTTCTCTCATTATCTCTGTCATCACAGGTTGTGCTGCATTGGCAGCGATCTGTACTTCTTCGTGCGAAACTTCCACAGGATTATCGAAACCGCCGAGGTCGGTTATTATACTGATACCGAATGTCTTTATTCCGCAGTGGTGAGCCACAATAACTTCGGGCACGGTGCTCATTCCTACTGCATCGCCTCCGAGGATGTGGTACATACGATATTCTGCAGGAGTCTCGAATGTAGGACCTTGCACGCCAACATAAACGCCATGCACAACTTTTATGTTTTTTTCTTTTGCAATCTTGTCAGCGAGTGCAATCAACTCATGGTCGTAGGTCTCGTGCATATCCGGGAAGCGAGGGCCTGTCGGGAAGTTCTTTCCGTTGAGCGGATGCGCCGGGAAGAAATTGATATGGTCATTGATAATCATGAGGTCGCCAATCTTGAACTCCGGATTCATACCTCCTGCGGCATTGCTCACAAAGAGAGTCTTTATCCCCAGTTCGTACATCACTCGTACAGGGAATGTCACTTCCTTCATTGAGTAACCCTCATAGAAGTGGAAGCGTCCCTGCATTGCCATGATGTCCTTGCCGCCGAGTTTTCCGAAGATGAGTTTTCCGCTATGTCCTTCTACTGTCGATACGGGCATATTCGGAATTTCATTATATTGGAATTCGTATGTATCAGTTATTTCTGAAGCTAATTGTCCGAGTCCTGTTCCCAGTACTATTGCTGTTTCCGGACTTGTGGTCATCCTTTGCTTTAACCAGGATGCTGTTTCTTGAATTTTTTCGTACATAATTAATGATTTTTTTATTGAAAATATCTTGCTTATCTAACATGAACTCCACTTCTATCGGCAACGCGAATATGTTGTGTCTTACGTCGTCACTCAGACCATCCATTCCGAAAAGTCTTGTCGCATCTTTTTCGGTTGTGATGATTATTCTCGGTTCATGCATCGTGGCAAATCGTTCGTTAAGTTTGCGAATGTCTTTTTGAGTGAACCGATGATGGTCTCTGAAACTCATCGGGAATATTTTCTCAGTGTATGGTTTCAGGTCGATAATCATCTGTTTTGGAGATGCTATCCCTGTAAGAAGGAGTATGTTGTGGTTTTCTGTTATTTCTTCAAGTTCGATGTCTTTACCACAATATAGTGGTTTCAGACTGCCATATTTCAGTGTGGTGAAATACAGACTTTGATAAGGCCGTAGGTTCATCGTCTTTATTAGTACGCGGAAATCCATCGGTTTCATGTCTAAAGGGCATTTTGTGACAATCACTATATCGGCTCTTGCCTTACCCTCTTTGGGTTCTCTCAGCCGCCCTGCCGGTAGCAGTTTATCGTATGTTATAAGTCTGTGATAGTCAACAAGCAGAATGTTTATGCCCGGCTTGACATATCTGTGCTGATAGGCATCGTCCAATAGTATGACATCGGTGTCGTTTGTCGCAGCACTCCCTATTAGTTTATCTATACCGTGACACCTGTCTTTGTCAACGGCCACGTGGATGTTCGGGTATTTCTTTTTGATTTGAAATGACTCATCTCCGATTTCACTCATTGGCGTATCTTTTGTTGCCAATACGTACCCTTTGCTCTTTCTTTTGTATCCACGACTGAGTACAGCCACCTTTGTATTATCTTTCAGTAACCTCACAAGATACTCCACGTGAGGAGTCTTGCCTGAGCCGCCCACGGTTATATTGCCAACCGAAATCACCGGTATGTCAAAAGAGCGACTTTTCAGCACTCCTATGTCGAAGAGTCTGTTCCTAAGTCGTATGCCGATGCCGTATAGCCAACTAAACGGCAGCTGCCATTCGTTTATCTTTATAAAGTCACCTTCCATTTATTCCACTTTCAGATAGAACGTCATTCTTGCCTGAATGGCACTTTGCTCGTTCATGGTTTTGAGAAGCATGAACGGCTCGTAGTATTCTCCGAGAGAAAGTCGTAATTGTTCCTGAATATAGTTGTTCTGGTTCAATTTTCCTGTCAGTTGTTCTGTCCAGTCTGACGGTTCCGGATATGCAACGGCATGATATTCCTCCAATTTTGCAAGTTTTGCCGCCTTTGCCAGCGCATCATTCAGTCCGCCTAATTCGTCCACGAGTTTTATCTTCACTGCGTCTTGTCCGAGCCATACGCGTCCTTGTGCAATCTTCTCCACATCCTCTACCGACATCTTGCGACCTTCTGCCACTCGTGAGCGGAACAGGCTGTAACCTCGGTCGATATAGCGGTTGAGTATTGTCATTTCATCATCGCTTATCGGGCGTGCCATGCTTCCGAAGGTGCTGAACTTGTTGGTCTTCACCTCATCAAACTTTACGCCTAATTTCTCTGTAAGCAGTTGGCTTGGGTCGGGGAACATACCAAATATGCCGATTGAACCAGTCAATGTGGTAGGTTCGGCATATATATAGTTTGCGATACTGCTGATATAATATCCTCCCGAAGCAGACATTCCACCCATTGATACTACAACAGGCTTCTTCGCTTTCAGTTTCTTCATGGAGTGCCATATCTGTTCAGAAGCATAAGCCGAGCCACCACCTGTGTTTATGCGCAGTACCACCGCCTTTATGTCATCGTCTTCCATGAGTTTCTCAAGATCCTTACAAACTATCTGTGCGTCGATGTTTTTTCCACGGCTCATCGATGCAGAGCCGTCAACAACGTCACCATAAGCATAATAAATAGCAATGGCTTCTCCGCCTTCACGCTTTCCTTTCACGTTTGTCATGTCGCTTATAGTAACCTTTTTGAAATCGTCGTCCTTGCCAAGTTTCATCATTTCCTTTACCACATCTTTCACCTCATCGGTATAGACGAGTTTGTCAACCATCTTGTATTTGATGTAGTTCTGTGGGTCGTCAAATGTTATCAGACTGTCAGCATATTGGTTAAGTTTTTCAGTACTGATTTTTCTGCTTGCCGATACGTCTTTCAACACGTTCTGCCAGATACCGTTGATGTATGCTGTAATCTGTTCGCGGTTAGAATCGCTCATCTTGTCGGCAGTGAACATCTCCGGTGCACTCTTGTATGTGCCTACTTTTGCGAGTTGCATTTTTACTCCGAATTTCGCCATGAGGTCTTTCAGATAGAACTGTTGCGAAGCCATTCCGTGCCAGTCTATTATTCCATGTGGGTTGAGCATCACTTTGTCGGCCACCGATGCTATGTAGTAGGTTGACTGAGTGTATGAGTCTCCGTATGCCACAATCCATTTTCCGCTCTTCTTGAAATCGATGAGAGCCTTACGTATTGCCTGTAACGAGGCATAAGAGTCGGCTGCGAAAGCTCCTGCCTCGATGTATATTCCCTTTATGTTATCGTTATCTCTTGCTTTGTTTATGCCGTCAATAATCTCGTCAAGCCCAATTTCTTTTATTCCATTTCCGATGAGTCGCTCCAATGTGTTGTCTTCAGCCCTCTCCTCAAGCGTGCCGGTGAGCGGCAACACCAATACGGAGTTTTCGGCAACAGGACCCGATGACTCGCTGGAGGCAATCATGCCTACGATACTCATCAGTCCGATACCTACAATGATAATTGTGAAAACAAGAAGGCCGACGATTGTTGCGGCAGTGTATTTAAGGAACTCTTTCATAATTATAAAATAAATCTAACTAAACATTTATACTTTGCAAAAGTAATCAGATTTTTTAAAATGAGCAAATTTTAGGGTCGTTTATTGCATATATGTCATTTATTTTAGGTACTTTTGTGCCATTATGAAAAGAGCCATTGTAGTTGGAGCATCATCAGGGATAGGTAGGGAAGTGGCGCGACTGTTACTTGCCGAGGGATGGCATGTTGGTGTGGCCGCACGCAGGACAATACTGCTTGAGGAGTTGAAAAGTGAGTTTCCCGAACGTGTCATCACGTCTTGTATTGACGTGACAGAAGATATGGCAGTGCAGAAGTTGCATGACCTTATAGGGCAACTCGGTGGGGTGGGGTTGTTTTTCTATGCCTCCGGAATAGGTAAGCAGAACATGCAACTCGATACCGATACGGAAGAACGCACGGTTATGACCAATTCGCTTGGTTTCGTGCGTATGATAGATGCTGTATATAATTACATGTCGGTGCATCAAGGAGGACATATTGCCGTGATAACTTCCATTGCCGGAACGAAAGGGCTTGGTGCCGCTCCGTCTTACAGTGCCACAAAGGCATTGCAATCTACCTATATCGAAGCACTCGAACAGCAGGCACGCCTGCGTCGTTTGAACATTCGTTTCACTGATTTGCGTCCCGGTTTCGTTGATACCGAATTGCTCGGTAAGGATAAGAAATATCCTATGTTGATGCGTACAGAAGTTGTTGCTCAGCAGATAGTTAACGCTATTAACTCAAGAAAGAGTGTATGCGTGATAGATTGGCGTTATCGCGTGCTTACATTTTTCTGGCGTTTAATTCCGCGTTATTTGTGGGTTAGGTTGAAAATAAGTAACAGTGCTTGATACTTATCACCTACATCCCTTTCCCAACGGCTCCTTAACTCTTCGCAATTTCGCCTGTTTTGCATAACAAATTCGCCCAAATTGCTGAGCAAATTCGCCCATTTTGTTTTGTAATTCCGCCCAAATTGCTTTCTTGATGATTATAAAGTCATTAACTATAACACCTCAATCAATCTATAAAAGTTATTTTTTGGACTTTTTGTCTCGATTCGGGTATAAATATATAATTGCATTGAAAAAAGTGAAATAAGTTATTGTATATTATAATAAGGATGTTTAATTTTGCAAATAAGAATGGGAAACAATATTGGTTTCATAAATAAATAAGGTATGAATCAGACGATAAATGATATTATCACTCGCAGAAGTGTGAAGAAATATTTGGATAAGCCTGTTCCAATGGAGTTGGTAGAACAGGTGGTTAAGGCTGGAACTTATGCCCCTTCAGGTATGAACAAGCAGGCTTCCATCATTCTTGCTGTAACCAATAAAGAGATGCGTGACCGATTGAGTCGTATAAATTTGGAGATTGTCAAGGGAAAGAATCTCACTACCAGTAGTGGACATAGTGACCCTTTCTATGGTGCACCTGTTGTACTGGTGGTCTTGGCAAAGAAAGAAATAGGAACACGTATTTATGATGGTTCACTTGTGATGGAAAATATGATGATTGCGGCCAATAGTCTTGGACTTGGTTCTTGCTGGATTCATCGTGCGAAAGAAACTTTCGAGACAGAGGAAGGTAAGCAGATTCTTGGCGAACTCGGTGTAAATGAGGAATACGAGGGAATTGGAAACTGTATAATAGGTTATGCAGATTCTGATGGTATCAAACCTCAGAAACCTCGTAAGGATGACTACGTGTTTTGGGTGAAATAAAGAAAGTATGATGACCATTGATACAACCAATATGTGCTCATTCTTGCAGAAAAAACTGTTTGAAGAGGATGGAGTGTACCATCATATATGGACAGTTATGCAGGATGATAATGAATTGACGGCTGTTGTACGCTCACGTCAGTTGCATATTTACCGCAATGGCAAGAAAGTGCTTGTGTTGGCAGGTAAGGCTGCACCAAAAATTATCAGAGAGGATAGACTCTGCGAGATTGTTCATAAAGGATTATCGAAATGAAACTGACGTATATATTCCATAGCGGCTTTTCCATAGAGACAGACAGATGCGTACTTATCTTCGATTATTTTATGGATCCGGCAGGGGTTATTCCGCAGATTCTTTCAGGCAACAAATCGGTATATGTATTTGTAAGTCATTTCCACGAGGATCATTTTACCAAAGAGATTTTTACTTGGTATGATGATTATCCTTTAAACGATTATACCTTCATCCTTTCAAAAGATATTCTGAAACATAAACGTGCAGAGAAAGAAAATGCAGACGTATGGATGGCCAAGGGTGGTAAGTGGAACGATGAAATAGTAACAGTATATGCTACAGGAAGCAATGACAGTGGTGTTTCTTGGATAATAGAGATTGACGGCAAACGGATTTTCCATGCCGGAGATCTTAATAATTGGTATGCCCGTTTCCTGACAGATGATTATGATGGAGGAACCATATTCAGCGAAGAATTTGGTGTGATTGAGCCTATCAAGGAAGAAAAACAATACCTTGGTGAGTTGAAAGACATCAGAAAGATTGCAGACTCTTTTGATGTTGTAATGTTTCCTGTTGACGGTCGTATAGGCAATGGTTATACTCGTGGAGCCAGGCAGTTCATTGAACAATTCAAGGTGGGGTTATTCATACCGATGCACTTTGTGGTGAGTGGTTTTGAGAGTGCTTGGCGAATGAAGGACTTTACCAATGAAAAAAAAATTCCTTTTTGGAGTATTGAATATGAAGGCCAGACAATTATAAAAGAAGACGTAATAAATGTTTGTATATAGTTGCCTCTTTTAAAAGCCAATTTCTCTGAAAAGTTATCCAAATCTAACTTTTCAGAGAGATGGGCTTTTAAAGGAATGACTTATTATACCCTCTGAATATCAGTACAGTTTCCGCGAAATAAGAATTATAAATGACCATAGTCCTGAAAAAAACAATGCTATGCCTAATCCGGTATAGAAATATGCGAAGAATGACTCGGGTATTTTACCCAATTCGCGGAGTGTTATTCCCAAAGTCATCATAAAAGCGATTATCATATATCCTTTCGGTGTCAGGAATTTATACAACTTGGCTTTTTCTCCTTGCATGGATACTATTCTATTGATATTCTTGGAGATGATTTTGATAAACATACTGGCGAAAATAGCAAATACGGGTATAGACAGAAGCCACACAAGAGAATGTGCTGCCATTATAGATTTTATACCTATATTGACAATGTTCATTCCTGCGGCCATCCATAAAAGACCATTAGCCACTATCAACCATTTCTTTCTTACCATCAATTGCTTCTTCTCTTGCTTCTTGATTTGTAAATCACTCCTAAACCTACTAATATAAATACCACCAAAATGCTAATCATCTGTGGTACATAATGTAGCGGTTCTACCCATATCTCAGTAAACATTCCATTTCTTGCAAATACTTCTACAGCACTCCAGAATACTATAACCGTAGCAATTGACATTCTTATGTTTGCGCCCCAGGCGTATATTCCTAATTGATAACGGAACATGAAGACTGCACCAATAACACAACCTACTGCACATGCGATGGTAACAGGATGGCTGTCACCAAGGAATACGGGGTCATATACAAACATAAGGAAAAGGTAGCATGCCCAATTAATAAGATTGAATTCCATAAAAGTAGTAATAGATGTATGGCGGCTCATATTATGGGGTACTATTTCATTACGCTTACCACCGAAAAATACTTTTTGAAGCCAATTCATTGCATGACATCCGGTTTTGGAACCGAAGATGTAAAGAATCGCAAACATAATAAAGAATCCGAATGAAGCCGGTAAGATAAGATATTCTGGTCGAGATCCTCGCATAGCCCTTAATTCGTTTGCGGGGATGTCATTTATATTTATTCCGTTAATCAACATCTCGTGATTTACTCCGATGCCGTTTACATACTCGGTAGTTGTTTGCACAAAACCGGAACCTACAAGATCATAATGAACGCCAAATCGGGCAGCGAAATAACCAAACATGAACTCTACCCAACCTGTCCAGAAAAATAGTGCACCAAACAAACCCCAGATAGTTCTATTGGTATCGCCTTTTACAAATACACCTATTATGGTCATAGTTAAACCGACAAAGCCCATAATTACTGCACTGATATTCACTGCGGTACTCGACATAGTCTCCTCCATTATTCTCATCATGGCATGTCCGAGTGGCATTGTGAATAGTACAAAGACAAACGAGGCAATGGTCTTACCCCAATACTTCTTCTTGTTTCCCATATTTGTTCTAATTATTATATTATTGTTTCTTTACTAATCTGCTTGCTATCAGTTCGACAGCCTCCCGCTTACGTGATTCCATAAAACTCTTCTTATGCTCTGCATTCATTCCTATTACTTTGTCCACTATTGGACTAAAAAAGAATGGAGAAGTACATACACAAATAATATCCAGAATTAAGTCAACAAATGATATGTTGCTGATCTTTCCATTCTTGACTGCTATATCTGTTCTCTCCTGATGTGCTTTCATCGCTGAGTCAATATATCGTCCGAAATCTGATACATATTCTTCCAGCAGGTCTGGTCTTTCTTTTAAGACTTCAAAAAACAGATTTATCTGACCTCTGTGTGAGTTGATGAAATCAAAACATATTTCTGTTACCTTCCTTATTTGTTCAGTATCATATAAATCCGGCTCCATGATAACTTTCAACTCATGTCTTACCTCTTCCATATAGGTATCGAATACCTTTAGAAATATCTGGTCTTTCGTCCTATAATAGTAGTGAAGCATAGCATGAGTTACTCCCGCTTCGGCAGCAATCAGTGTTGTGGTTGCGCCTTTGAAACCTTTCTCTGCGAACAACTTTTCTGCTGCATGAAGTATATCTTGTTCTTTGTTATCGTTCTTAGACATCGTTTAATTATGTTGTTTAACAGTGCTGTTAATTATAATGCAAATTTACATATTTAGTTTTGAAAAACAAGTGATAAGTTTGTGTTTTATGAAATATTAAGTGTATTTTTACGTTGGGCAGATTCCGATTGTTTAAAATTAAGGCAATATATATTTGGCTCGATGTGGATTATTGATTAATTTTGTAGTCCGAAACATGGAATTAACGATTAAATAAATAATATGAGAAGTAGAACGACCAAATGGTTTGAGACGAAAGTCCGTTTTGAAAAAGTGATGGAAGACGGACAACAGAAGTTTGTGAATGAACTGTACGTTATGGATGCGCTGAGTTTCACTGAAGCAGAGCAACGTATAACGGAGGAGATGGCGACTTATATAAGTGGCGAGTTCAATGTTATTTCTATAAGACCTACACCATACGATGAGATATTCTTCAGTGATGCTCCGAGTGATGACAGATGGTTTAGAGCCAAACTAAACTTCATTACCCTCGATGAAAAGAGCGGAAAGGAGAAGCGCACGGCCGTTAACTACCTCGTGCAAGGTTCATCGTTGCAATCGGCTCTGAAGAATATAGAGGCTGTGATGGGCACCACGATGGTAGATTATGTTGTTGTCGGTCTGACGGAAACTCTCATCATGGATGTCTTTGAATATACCGTAGCCGAGAACAAAGAGGATAAGGAGATAGAAGAATTTAAGGAATCATGAATTATAATGTCAAGGAAAATCTGAAAAAAGTAAAGGCTGCATTGCCTGCAAATGTTAAACTCGTTGCCGTCAGCAAGTATCATCCTGCTGAATACATAGAGGAGGCATACGCCGAAGGACATCGTCTGTTCGGTGAGAGCCATGAGCAGGAGATAAGGCAGAAGGTGGAAGCACTGCCAAAGGACATAGAGTGGCATTTCATCGGTCATCTGCAAACCAATAAGGTGAAATACATCGCGCCTTACATATCAATGATTGATGCCGTTGACTCGTTTAAACTGCTTAAGGAAATAAACAAGCAGGCACAGAAGAACGACCGCATAATAAAGGTTCTTCTCGAACTTCACATTGCCGAGGAGGAAACGAAGTATGGTTTTTCGCTTGATGCCTGTCGTGAGATGCTTGCCGCAGGCGAGTGGCGCGACATGAAGAATGTTGCTATTTGCGGACTGATGATGATGGCAAGCAATGTAGATGATGCCAATGTCATAAGGCGTGAGATGCTTATGGCGGCAGACTTCTTTGATGAGATAAAGGCCGAATATTTCTCTGATGATGATAGTTTCTGTGAACGTTCGTGGGGAATGAGTCACGACTATGATATTGCTGTGGAATGTCGTGCCACGATGGTGCGTATCGGAACAAAAATCTTTGGTCCTCGAGTTTATTAATTACTACAGACTGCCACCTCCATATGAATAGTCAAATTGTCAATAATGAGACTATTGTCAATATACCAGAATCTCTCAAGACAAAGTTAAAGATAACGAAACATAACCATAATTACTAACTAATAATGAAAAAATCTGTATCTATAATTATTCTTCTGTTCTTGTGCTCATTTCATGTCGTACAGGCACAGATTTCAGAGAGTGGCTACTGGTATAACGGACGTATCACCTATTCTGCCAAGAGCATGCCTGGCGGCAGAGTGGTGATGTATGCGATGGATGAAGGCGAGGAGCACGAGTTCGTGCTTGTGCCCGTGGCAGGCAAGAAGGATTGTTACACTGTAGCCAATGGTAGTAACGGCTATGTCAATGAGTATAAGGGCATTGCTATAGTACGTCATCATAAAAAGGAAGGTTGGGATGTTCTTTGCTTCTATAATAAGAAGAACCTGTTGAAAGCGGTAATGTCGCATGGCTCTGAATGGGATTCCAGTAAGATTAGCGTGGCTAAGTTCAAGAATCAACTGATAGGTGAATATTATCAGGTGAATAGTTCTGGCGATGGCTTGAAGTTAGACATCAGTTGGAATCAGATAAATGTCAATCTTAAACTTGTATCTTATGATGTCGTGACATTCAACGGAATTGTGTTGGGTTATATAACCATCCCCTTTGTCAAGGGTAACGCCAACCGACTTGCAGGTACATGGGAAGTTGTTTATACACTTGATGGATTTATACTTTATCGTCTTTACTTTGACAAAGAATTCAACTGCTGGGTACGCGAACGCAAAGGCACTAAATTGGAGTTCCGAAAGTCTGATTCCAAGATGCGCCGTTTCGGTTTTGCAAGTGGCACTCTGCTAAACGACAGAATGTTGGCAAAGATGGATAAATCTGTCCTACGTATCATGCGTAATGAGATTCTTGCAAGCCACGGCTATCGTTTCAAATCAAAAGATCTTCAGGAATATTTTGGCCGTCAGGCATGGTACAAACCTGCAGCGTCCAACGACGACATCAAACTCTCTTTCATCGAACAGTTGAATGTAGAACTCATCATGGCAGAAGAGACTGATAATAACCGCAACAGTCATCGTTAGAAATCTCAAACTGACGTTATCAATTTTCTTCTGAAAAGCCTAAATCAGAATTTCTACATCAAGAGTTTAGTGAGAATTTAAGGAAACTTAACCCCCAATCGGTTCATTATAACGCATTTGCTTGGATTTGCTATTGCCTACATTTTTCACGCCTGCTTTAGTCCGATTGCCAACATCTGCACTGTCATTACATCTAGACTTAGTCCGCTACGCCTTAGATAAAACGACAGCACATTTGCTCAACAATCGAACAAAATCAGTTAAGGACTCTGATGAACGATTTGTATTAAACAATGAATATTTTGAAAACTATTACCGTTGAGCAAAAAAATGCAATGTAAATTGGGCGAGATTGCTTACCAAATTGGGCGAAATTGGTAAGCAATCTCGCCCAATTTGGTTTCCATTATATGGCCTATTGATTGTCTGAAAATGTTGTGGTGGAGGATAAGTAGGGTTTTTATAGGTTGTTAAGCCTGCGCAGAAGCTTTTTGTTCAGTGCAAGTATCGAGCGGCGGTTGCTGTTTATGTCATCTCGCAAGGTGTTGAAAGCCTCGCTTATGGCATTTACAACTCTCGTCGGTTTGCGTTTCGACTTGTCGGCATTCGGGTTCACCACAATTTTTATTCCCTTGTGCTCAACGTGTATATTGATTTCCTTTCCTGTCATTATCGGATCACCGTCGAAATGTATATATCCCTCGTTCTTCCTTTTGATAATAAGTTTGCTCGCTTTGAGCATCTTTATTTTGCTGTTGTTCCCTATTGTTTTTGCAAACAGGTCAATGCTTATCTGTGGTGCATCGAATACATCGAAAGGCTCCATTATTATCACATCAAGCAGTCCGTCGCTCATAGATGCCTGTGGTGCGATGTATGCGTTGTTGCCATATTGTGATGCGTTGGCGCACGATATGAGAAAAGCCTTCCTTTGTTTTGTTCCTTCCTCGTCTGTAATTACGTATGTTTCAGGCTCGTATCTCAGTCCTTCGCGCAGCACGTTCTCTGCGTATGTTATCGGCCCTCGTCTGCCGGCCTCGGCAAATTTCATGCTTACAAAAGCGTCAAATCCCATTCCGCATGTGCAGAAAAACGGAATATCATTTATCACTCCGTAATCGAGGTCGTGTATAATGCATTGGTTTATGGTCTCTATGGATTTCTTAAGATTCATGGGTAGCATCAGATGCCTTGCCAATCCGTTTCCCGAACCGCATGGCATAATGGCCATTGCTGTGTCAGTGTGTACCAATGCCCTTCCAATCTCATTCACAGTTCCGTCTCCTCCCACCGCAACGACGATGTCGATGCCATTATTTGCAGCATTTGCCGCAAGTTCTGTGGCATGTCCGGCTCGCTCGGTAAAGACAATGTCATACTGAAACTTGTCTTTGTCGATGGTTCGTTCTATGAGTTCAGGCAATCTGGCTTTGCTTACAGTGCCTGAAATCGGGTTCATTATGAATGTTATTTTCTTCTTCATACTTTCCGCTTGCAAATTTACCATAAATCGGTTGAAATACAAGAAATCAGATTATAAATTTAATTAAAATGCACTTTTCCGAGAAAAAACACAGCCTTCCGAATGTCCATTAAGCCTCTATTTTTCAACTTTTAGCGGACACCAATAATTCAGAACTATTCTTAGAGAGGTAAAGTATAAGAGTTTCATTTTATTCGGAATAACAAAAATATATGCATAATTCTCACCTTTTCCTACTGAGCAGTTTGTTTGCTTTTTGCTTTATGCGTGCCTTAATAAATTCCATCGTTTTTATTTTGATTATATTTTTTTTTGCATTACCTTTGCGGACAAAATTAAAAACTTAAATTCTTAATAATATGAACTTGAAATTTCGCCTGTCATTGATGAATTTCCTTGAGTTTGCCGTATGGGGCGCATATCTCACATGTATGGGAAATTATCTTGGTTCGGCAGGTCTTGGAGAGCAAATCTCTTGGTTTTATGCATTACAAGGTATCGTATCTATCTTTATGCCAACGATAATGGGTATTGTTGCAGATAAATATATACAACCACAACGTTTGTTGGGAATCTGTCATTTCATAGCCGGGGCAGCAATGCTTTCCTGTTGGTATATGGGCTTTTCGGCAGGGGTAGGTAATGAATTGCCAAACAAGAGCATGTTCATTATAATGTATACGTTAAGTGTTGCTTTCTATATGCCAACTTTGGCATTGTCTAATACTGCTGCATTTACAATACTTAAGAATAACGGATTTGATACAGTGAAAGATTTCCCGCCAATAAGAGTTCTTGGTACGATAGGCTTTATCATAACCATGTGGTTTGTTAACTGTGCTGTATGGGAAGATGGAGTGTTTTCTTTCACACTTGCGGATAATGCAAATAAATTCCAATACACTTATATGCAGTTCTTTGTTTCCGGTGTATTGAGCCTCGTGCTTTTCTTTTATTGCTTCACACTGCCTCAGTGTAAGATAGAGAAGAAAGCCAGTCAGTCTTTGTCTGAAACTCTCGGACTTAATGCTTTCAAATTGTTCAAGACAAAGAAGATGGCATTGTTTTTCATTTTCTCTTCCCTGCTTGGTATGTCGTTACAGGTTACAAACGGTTATGCCGGACCTTTCATCACAAGTTTTAAGGGAAGTACGGATGCTTTGATAGCCTCTTCGTTTGCTGCAAATAATGCAACTCTTCTTACCTCTATTTCTCAGGTAAGCGAGGCTTTATGTATTCTGATGATACCTTTTTTCCTACGTCGTTATGGTATTAAGATTGTTATGCTGATAGCGATGTTTGCATGGGTTATTCGCTTCGGATTCTTTGGTCTTGGTAATCCTGCAATGCCGGGTGTTATCTTGTTTATTTTATCATGCGTTGTTTATGGTGTGGCTTTCGATTTCTTTAATGTTTCCGGTGCCATGTTCGTCGATAAAGAGTGTGACTCTTCTATGAAAGCCTCGGCTCAAGGACTGTTCATGCTTATGACTAATGGATTGGGGGCTACAGTTGGAACGCTTGTGGCAGGAGAGGTTGTTAACAGTTTATGTAAGTGGGAAAATGGTTTCCTCGTAGGTGATTGGGAATCGTGCTGGTTTATTTTCTCTGGTTATGCACTTGTTGTGGCAATTGCATTTGCATTGATATTCCACCCCGACAAGAAGAAAAAAGCACAGAATGTATAAAATGATAAGGCTTCGGTTTGTAAGTGTTTCCGAGATTGTGGGAACTGATGACCTCGCTCTCATGCTACTTGCCGATGAGCAACGCGAACGACAGATTTCAATAGTGTGCAGTCGTGACTTGGCTGTGCAGTTGGATATGCGTGTCAAGAAGTTGCCTATCACACAACGCATGCTTCCCGAAGTTCTTTATAACATCATTTCCAGACAAAAGGATTTGCGTTTTCACTTGTTAATAAGCGATATTTCTGACGGGCAATATGATTCGATGTTAGTAATTTCCGATACGCAAGAGATGATACCTATACGTGTATCCGACGCGGTTCTTTTGTCTGTTGCAAACGATGTTCCGCTATTCATTGATGAGCAACTTATGATGCGCCAATCTGTTGTTTACCGTGAACTTTCAAGAGAAATGAAAATTCCACTCCCGATAAACACTATGAGTCTTGAGATGATTGATAAAGCAATAGAGCGCGCCATAAAAGAAGAGAATTATGAACAGGCATCGTTACTTAATGAAGAGCGTAAGAAGCGTATGTCCGGTTCGGAAAATTAAATTATCAACCTATGAAAGAAGCAAGATTTTTCTTTGTTCCCGATGCGGGTACTACCAATGAACTTCCCGACGAGGAGGCGATGCATGCTCTTCGGGTGCTTAGATTGAAGAGTGGCGATGAGATGTTTCTGATGGACGGAAATGGTTGTTTCTATAGAGCCGTTGTAACGCTTGCCGCCACCAAAAGATGTCTTTATGAAGTTGTGGAATGTATTCCGCAGAATCCGGTATGGAATGGGCATGTGTGCATTGCGGTAGCACCGACAAAGATGATGGATAGGGTAGAGTGGTTTGTCGAGAAAGCCACAGAGATTGGTATAGACGAGTTTGGGTTTCTTAATTGTCAATTCTCAGAACGTCGTATGCTTAGAACCGTTAGACTTGAAAAAATTGTTGTTTCTGCGGTTAAGCAGAGTAGAAAAGCTTGGAAGCCAATCGTAAACCAAATGATGTCATTCAAGAGTTTTGTGACTCAGCCATTGAAAGGAAAAAAATACATAGCACATTGTTATGAGGAGATTGTAAGTAAAGACCTTTTCAATGAGTTACAGCAACCGGTCGGTAACGACGATGCAGATGTTACGGTAATGATTGGACCTGAAGGAGATTTCTCTATTGATGAGGTGAAACTGGCAATGGAACATGGTTTTGTTCCTGTGTCACTTGGTCCTTGTCGTTTACGAACGGAAACTGCTGCACTTTCTGCTGCGATGATGGTTCATTTGTCTCGTCGTATAATATAAGTAAACTTTTTATATTTAAATGTGATTGTCTGATGATAAAGGTATTGTCACGAATCGTGTTGGCAACATTAATAATGTTGCTAATGTCCTGTTCTGAAAAGGAATATCTTAATGTGATACCTCGGGAGAGTGTTGCAATCGTTTCTGTTGACGCACAGCAACTTTCCTCTTCGGGACAAATGGGAATAGACAATGCCATCAAAAACATTCTTGGTGTTGATAATACAGAGGAATGTGGTGTCGATTTTTTATCAAAGATTTATATTTTTGAGATTCCTGACGGAACATTGGGGCTTGTTGCACGTGTTGAAAATGCCGGTAGAATAACAGAATGGTTATCAGAATTATCATCGTCAGGAAAGTGTACTGTTCCTGAGGAGCATCTTGGCAATAGATTTGTGACAATCGGTGATTCTTGGATTGCCGGATATTCTGATGATGCAATGATTGTGATAGGTCCGGTTTCTGCAATGCAACGTGACGCAACAAAGCAAAAAATACAGAAAATGTTCCGACAAACGGAAGAGGAAGGAGCAAGAGGGGCGCGACTGTTCCAAAAGCTTGATTCGCTTGATGCTCCAATTTCGTTTGTCTTAAATTTATTGGCTTTGCCGGAGAAAATAGCCTTACCGTTCGCTATCTGTGCCCCCAAGGAATCTGATGCTTCACAAATAATACTCTCTGCAACGATGAATAAAGAAGATGAAATTATGGTGATACGTGGCGAAACAATGTCTTTTAATGCTAAGATTAACACCAAGTTGCAGGAGAATGACAAAGTATTGCGTCCTATTACAAAAGAATTATTTGACAAGTTGTCACCTGATTGTGTAGGCAATATGTTTATGAATGTCGAAGGAGAGCAACTATTAAAGATAATGCAGCAAAACAAAGAAATGCAAGTACTGCTTGCAGGTGCAAACACCGCTATTGACATGGACAATATATTGCGGAGTGTAAGTGGTGATATGGCGTTCTCGTTATTTGATACCGAAGGTGATATTGACTTTATTGCTTGTCTTGGAAAGAAAGATTTCCTTGCAGATGTCGGCTATTGGAAATCTTCTTGTCCTGCCGGGGCAAGGATTACTGATGTTGGTAAGGATTCCTATGTCTATACCGATGGTGATATTAGATATTCTTTTGCCGTCAATGCGAATAATCTTTTTGTTTCATCGTTACGTCATATTAATCCCCCAAAATCTGGAACTCCGTCTGCATCAAAGGCTTTATCTAAAGATATTGCTACCAAGATTGAAGGGACAAAATTTGCAATGTTGATTAATATTGACAACATCGGCAACGAGACAGTTGGCAATATAACCAAATCATTGTTTGGAGGAACATCAAAGATATTATATATTAAGGAGTAAAGGAAATAAAGAAAGTCTGTGAACACAATAGTATTTAAAAAAGTATTACCTGATGTCTTTGCCGGTAATGCTGGTATGCAAAGTGAAATATGGAATCATGAAGTGGAGTTTGTAAAAGGCAAGACATACCTTCTGGAAGCGGATAGCGGTAAGGGTAAAAGCACATTCTGTAGTTACATGCTCGGTTTTCGTAAAGATTATACGGGAAGCATAATGTTTGATGGTACAGATGTCAGAACCTTTACTGTTTCAAGATGGACAAATGTCAGGAAAAACAATCTCAGTTATATGTTTCAGGAGTTGCGCCTGTTTCCTGAACTGACGGCATTTGAGAATATAGAGATAAAAAATCATCTCACGGGCTTCAAGTCGAGAAAGGATATAGAACAATGGTTCGAACGGTTGGGGATTTCCGAAAAACTCGATGTGAAAATTAGATTTATGTCATTCGGTCAACAGCAGCGTGTTGCAATGGTACGTGCCTTGGTACAGCCTTTCGACTTTATTATTGTTGATGAGCCAATCAGTCATCTTGACGATAGTAATTCTCAAATTATGGGAGAAATAATGATGGAAGAAGCAAAGCGACAGGGAGCAGGCGTTATTATAACAAGTATAGGAAAGCATATAGAGATGCCATACGACCATATCATCAACTTATAAGATAGTTGATTAAAATTAAACTTATAAATTATATGTATTTAGTTTGGAAATTACTCCGCCAACATATAAGTGTGGCACAGTTGGCTGGCTTTTTCTTCGCAAATCTTTTCGGTATGTTTATCGTTCTGATGGGCTATCAGTTCTATAACGATGTGATTCCTATCTTCACTGCGAAAGATACGTTTATGAAGTCTGACTATATGGTCGTAAGCAAGCAGATAGGAAACGCAACCACACTTACAGGGAACTCAAACACATTCAACGGTTCGGAAATAGACGACTTGTCGAATCAGCCGTTTGTTAAGAAACTCGGTTCGTTCACCTCTGCCGATTTCCTTGTAAATGCCTCTATGGGAATATCCGGGCAGACTATTCTTTCGTCTGAAATATTCATTGAAAGCATACCCGATGATTTCATTGATGTTCCATTGAACGATTGGAAATACTCGGGAGATGGAGATGTTGTGCCTATCATAATGCCCCGGTCGTATATAAATATGTACAACTTCGGTTTTGCACAAAGCAGACAACTGCCAAAGATTAGCGAGGGCTTGGCAAGTATGATAGATGTGAAACTTTTCATACGTGGAAACGATAAGTCTAAAGAGTTGAGAGGAAGAGTGATAGGTTTTTCAAATAAACTCAATACAATACTCGTGCCGCAGTCATTCATGGAGTGGAGTAACGGAATTTATTCTTCCTCCTCAAAACAATCTCCCACGCGTCTTATCTTTGAAGTAGATAATCCTACTGACAACAAGATTACTTCTTATCTTGAAAGTCATGGATTGGAACTTGATAAAGGTGACCTTAATACAGAGAAAACAGCCTCTTTCCTACGTCTGCTTGTAACCATAGTGATGGCAGTCGGTATGCTTATAAGTATTCTGAGTTTCTATATACTTATGTTGAGCATTTACCTTTTAGTACAGAAGAATGCTTCTAAACTTGAAAATCTATTGTTGATAGGCTATAGCCCGTCACAAGTGGCGAGGCCATATCAACTGCTCACTCTTTTGCTTAATGTTGCAGTCCTTGGTATGTCTATGGCATTGCTCTTTATTGTACGCAGGTATTATATCGACATAATTTACACTCTGTTTCCGCAACTTCCGGACTCCTCAATGATACCTTCTATATTTGTAGGACTGACTCTGTTACTTATAGTTTCATTGATTAATATCATTGTCATACGCCGTAAAATACAAAGAATTTGGCATCGCAAGGATTGATTTGTTCACATATTTTTTGTAATGTCTTTAAATTATTTTATCTTTGCAATCTATAAGAATTAATTTATAAAAAAAATAAATCTAACTATGTTTAAAAGAATTTATTTCATAATTGCTATGTTGATGATTTCGACATCAGCGTTATGGGCTCAAGTTACTACTTCGTCAATGTCGGGTCTCGTGCGTGATGCACAAGGCGAGACCATCATTGGTGCAACTGTTCAAGCAGTTCACGAGCCTTCGGGTACGCGTTATGCAGCAGTGACTAACACCAATGGGCGTTTCACAATGCAGGGTATGCGTAATGGCGGTCCATACAAGGTTACAATTTCATACGTAGGTTATAAGGACATAATCTATCGTGACATTACATTGCAACTTGGTGAGATGTATGACCTTGATGCCAATCTTAACGAAGACGTTAATGAACTTGGCGAGGTCGTTGTTACCGGAAAAGGCTCTAAGTTTGCCATAGAAAAGACCGGAGCAACAACGAACATCAATCAGCGCATGATTACTTCTTTGCCAAGCGTCAACCGCAGCATCTCTGACATAGCCAGACTTTCTCCATACGCAAACGGGATGGGTTTTGCAGGTGGTGACGGACGTTCTACAAACTTCACCATTGACGGTGCAAATTTCAACAACAACTTTGGTCTTAGCGATAAACTTCCGGGTGGAGGTAGTCCTATCTCAATGGATGCAATCGACGAGGTACAGGTAGTCGTTTCTCCGTTTGATGTCCGTCAGTCTAATTTCATCGGCGGTGGAATCAACGCAGTGACGAAGTCTGGTACGAATATTTTCCGTGCCACGGCATATACATACGCTCGCAGTGAGTACCTGCGCGGTAATGTTGTTAATGGTAAAGATCTTGGAGACCGTAAAAAAGACCGTAAGAACACTTATGGATTTACCTTTGGAGGGCCTATCATTAAAGACCGTCTTTTCTTCTTTGCAAATGTGGAATATGAGAAGATACCTACTGTTACAAACAACTGGCGTGCTTCGGCAGATGGTGTGGCAGATGCAAAAAACTATTTTTCACGTACCACAATTGTCGACATGGAAGCAGTGCGTAATTTCATGCTAAAGAACTATGGCTATGACACTGGTTCATATACGAGTTTCCCATCAGATGAGGACAATTTGAAAATACTCGCGCGCATCGACTGGAACATCAGCCAGAAACACCATCTCGCTGTGCGTTTCAATCATACAAACAATACGTCTTGGATTCCGACCAACCGTTCTTCGTCCGATGTAGGCACTCCTTTCTCTGGAGATCGCTTGTCAAAGTTCTCAATGGCTTTTGCCAATTCAATGTATAGCATGAATAATAAGGTTATGTCAATTTCGGCAGACCTTAACAGTCGCTTGGGTAATAATATTTCAAATCAATTATTATTCACATACAGCAATATTCAAGATCAGCGTGGCAGCAACTCCGCTCCATTCCCTTTCATTGATATTATGGCCGGGTATAAAACTGATGCAGGCGGTACTGTAACTCAGACTTTGGAACCATATATGTCACTCGGATATGAACTCTTCTCTTGGAACAATGCCGTAAACAATAAAGTAACAACCCTTACAGACAACTTCACATATTACATTGGTACACACAAGTTGACTGCAGGTCTCAGTTTTGAGCACCAACTGGCTAACAACTCTTATTTACGTAATGGTACGGGATATTATCGTTATCGTTCGCTTGATGACTTCCTGAATGGTGCGGCACCCGAATCTGTCGCTATACAATACGGTTATAATGGTAACGCTCATCCTGCAGCACAGGTACGTTTCAACCAATTTGGATTCTATCTTCAAGACGAATGGAATATACGTAAGAATCTGAAGTTAACGGCAGGTGTTCGTTTTGATGACATTATTTTCAACAACGATGATGTTATGACAAACAATGCCATTCTGAATCTTGATTTTGGTGGACGACATATTGATACCGGCAAGTGGCCGAATAGTAATGTTCAGATTTCTCCGCGTTTAGGTTTTATTTGGGATGTTTTGGGCGATAAAACATTTAAAGTACGCGGTGGTACAGGTCTTTTCGCGGGTCGTTTGCCTTTGGTGTTCTTTACGAATATGCCTACAAACTCCGGTATGATTCAGTATCTTGCTACAGCAACTACTACCTATTCGAATGGAGTTGTTCAGTCGCGAGACGACCGTCTTGACAAGTTTGCCGGTCGCATAGTGACCGACCCGGCGGAGATAATTTCGTTGCTTGGTACTCCCACTTCCATTACACCGGAACAAGGAACAGTTCCTTCGAGTTTCGCAGGTGTGGATCGCAATTTCAAGATGCCGCAAGTATGGAAGTCATCTATTGCCGTTGACTATCAGTTGCCTGTAAGTTTCCCAATGACTATTACCGGAGAGTTCACTTACACAAAGAATATCAATGCCGTAATGCTTGATAACTATAATGTCAAGCACCCTGATGATACATGGTCACGTTTGGAAGGTGCCGACAACCGTTGGATATATCCGAAAGATTTCCGTTACTATTCAAGAAAAGGGAATGGTGTTAATTTGTCAGATGCATGTGTCCTGACAAATACCAGCAAAGGTTACGGTTGGACAGCAAACTTAACTCTTAATGCCGAGCCGGTAAAGGACTTGAACATCATGGCGGCCTATACACATACTGTTATGAAGGAAGTTTCGGGCATGCCTGGTTCTAATGCTTCTTCTGCATGGAAGAATCTTTATACAATCAATGGTCCTAACAATCTTGATTTGCAGAACTCTCGTTTTGTTATTCCCGACCGTATTGTCGCATCTGTAAACTATCGCTTCTTCAAGGAGAATATAACTTTGTTCTATACAGGCTTTAGTTCTTCAGGATATAGTTTCTTCTACAAGGGAGATATTAATGGAGACGGATTGGCATACGACCTTATGTATATCCCTCTTGACGACTCACAGATAAAATTCTCTTCAGAGTCTGACCGCGCAGCATTTTGGAGATTTGTTGAGCAAGACAGTTATCTGAACTCTCATCGTGGAAAGTATGCAGAGGCATACAGTGTCCGTTCTCCTTGGACTCATCGTTTCGATTTCCGCTGGACTCACGATTTCGTTATGCGTCTTGGCAAGGATACTCATAAATTGCAACTCAGTGCCGACATCATGAATATAGGAAACTTGTTAAATTCTAAGTGGGGAGTAGGCAAGACAATGTTGCCATGCAATAATGGACAGTTCCTAAAGGTTGACAAGATAGAGAATGGTACTCCAATATTTTCTATGGTCAAGGTTGACGGACGATACCCGACAAAGACTTGGGAAACCAATTACCATTATGGTCAGTGCTGGCAACTGCAGTTTGGTGTTAAGTATATCTTTAACTGATAAACGAAGTTGGTGTCATATTAATAGATAATTTTTCATGCCTCTTTTCTGTCATACTGTCAAATTTTAATAAAGGGAGTGCAGTAAGTTGCACCACTTCCTTAATAAAAGGTTGTATGATAGAAAGGAGGCATTGATTATTAATATTAGTAGAAAACTCTTTTATTAGTTCGTTTTCACATTATAAAGAAAAAAACAATGAAAATCAATAAAGAACAACTTGAAGAGAAAATCCTCCCGAAGTTCAAAGAAGGGGAAGGTCGGTATATTATGCGAGCCTATGATGATGATGATAACAAACTGATGTTCGGCACTCTTGAGCCGGGATGTTCAATAGGTTATCACACACATACTAATAATTCCGAAACAATGTATATCCTGTCAGGCGTAGCAACGTATGTTATTGATGGTGGGGTAGAGGAAGTGGTGTTGCCTAACGAAGTGCATTACTGTCCGAAAGGCAGAAGCCATTCTCTGCAAAACCGCGGTACAGAGAATCTTACGTTCTTTGCTGTGATAGGGCAGCATAATGAATAGTAAGTAAGAAGGTAACGGAAATCATAATTTATGGGTATTGTTTCATATTCTTTCTTTTTTGTAATTTTGTACACGTAATTAAAATAAAATTAAGTTTAATGAATATATGAAAAAGTTATTATTATCTATCTTCTTCTTGTCTTCCGCTTTTTGCGCATCGGCTCAGAATGACGGACTGCCTTTCCATGAACATGATGAGGAGACCGGACTTTTCTTAGGCGGTTCTCTAACCTATTGGAACAACACTGATACCAAGGCTTCAACACTGCAGTTATTTCCTGAAATGGGCTGGCGTTTCAATCAAACTTGGGCGGCAGGTATCATGTTTGGATATGGATTTGACTCGGAACGTGTAGGTGGTGTGAAGAATATTACTCGCATTTATAAAGTCTCGCCATTTGTGCGGTATTATTATATGCACAGAGGACCGTTCAACCTTTATTTGGATGGCGGTATGGGTTTTAACCATTCTAAACCCGAACAAAATACCGCTACCAAACGTAATGGTTACGAAATAGGAATACGTCCTGGTGTATGCGTGGATCTTGCAAAAGGTTTCTGTCTTTGCATGCGGATGGGATTTGCCGGATACAGGAACAACTATTTTGTTGGAGAGGAACACGAGGTTGGCGATAATGGTTTCGGACTACGATTTGCTCCGGAAGAACTTATGATAGGCTTGGAACTGGAGTTTTAGAATAAACGGAAATGAACCGAAAGGGGACGCAGATTATATGTAAAGAATCTGCGTCCCATCTCTTTTTATTTACGTTGAAAAAGATTTTACTCGACTAATTATACAGCCAGTTGGCAATGATGTCGTGCCCGTCGGGTGTCAATACGCTCTCAGGGTGAAATTGTATTCCGTGAATGTCGTATTTACGATGTCGCAAAGCCATTATATGTCCTTCATCACTTTCTGCCGTAATCTCAAGACAGTTCGGGAAATCTTCTTTTGATACAACCCATGAGTGATAACGTCCCATTACGATATTCCGATTACATCCTTTGAATATAGGGTCTGTTCCGAACTGAACCCCTGTGGTTGCGACACCATGGAAAACATCAGATAGGTTGGTTAATTTCGCACCGAATACCTCGCCAATCGCTTGATGACCAAGGCATACCCCGAAGATAGACTTTCTGCCTGCATATCTCTTTATAACATCGTGCAGCATGCGAGTCTCCGATGGTATTCCCGGACCCGGAGAAAGCATTATCTTGTCGAATTTTTCCAGTATGTCAATATCGAAATGGTCGTTACGAAAAACTATAACTTCTGCACCTATTTCCTTTATGAGATGGGATAGATTGTATGTGAAACTGTCGTAGTTATCAATTATGACGATTTTCATTTAATTCCTTACTTTCTCAACAAATGCCCCGAGTTTCTCCACATCCTTTACTCCCGGCTCGGTCTCGAACATATTGTTAACGTCTATTCCAGCGAGCATCGGGTGATTTATTTGCCTTACCGTTTCTACATCTTCTGGTCTGAATTCGCGACTTATTAGAAAAGGTATTTTGCCGTTATAGTTATCTAAAATACTGAAGTCCGGCTGTTCGCTGCTACGTTCACCATCTTTGCATGTCATATCAAAGAGAAGCATATCGGCATATCCTTCGTATTCGCGCCATTTTTCAATATCCGTTTTGTTGCTTATGCTTATTTTTTTTATAACTTTCAGTCCTGGGTGAATATCCGGATCAACGCTTCTCTTAAGGTTATCTATCATTATGCAGCTTTCGTCACCATTCAACTGCACATAATCGAGATTGTAGTTATAAATGCGTGTTATTATGGTTTGTGGCATCGCGTCCATGAACACACCAACCCTTTGGGGGGTGAAACATGCGACAGAATTCTTATCTCCCAAGTCTTCTTCTTTGTTTTTCTTCAATGTTTTGAGACGTTCTTCACTATAATCCGGGATTATTCCCGCACGTGCAGAAATCATTCTCACGAATCTTGGACTCTTCGGATTAAATATGAATCCAATCATATCTATATTCAATTCGGTCACTGCGCGTATATTTTCAGCATTGCGCATACCACAAACTTTAATCAACATGTTGCTTATATAATTCTGTAATTATGCAAAGTTACACATACTTATAATATGCTGCAAACTTTTTCTACGATAATTTTCCTTTTTCCTTTTTTCATGTAATATTGATGCAATGGCGTTAACAAGTAAGTTTATAGAGGGTATTGTAAATATCTTCCCATAATACGACATCATCTCATTTTGTAATTTGGGCGAATTTGCTTACCAATTTCGCCCATTTTGCCAATCAATTTCGCCCAAATTGCTTTGTAAAACAGCCTGTTTTGGTTTGATGTTAGCGATTTATGGCATACGAAAGTGAGCCGAAATATCCACGATGAGAAATATTTTTATGCTTTAGTGTAATAAAACCGAATGTTGCCTCGTTATTAGTATAAATAGCAAAAATGAAATCTAAAATAAATCAATTTAAATTCATCAGAGCCTATGAAGTTTTTTACACCGGAAGAAATGAAGCCATCTGAGCAGACGCTCAAACTTATTCGTCAGATAGCATATACCTATCGTGTGTTCAAGAACAATGGTAAATCTCAAGTTTATTGTTTGAATTAAGAATATGACAATAGTTTCACCCTCGATGCTTTCTGCAAATTTTCTTGATTTGCAATCAGACATTGATATGATAAACAATAGTGAGGCAGATTGGCTTCACATGGATGTGATGGACGGAGTCTTCGTTCCTAATATCTCTTTCGGTTTCCCTGTGCTTGAGGCCGTAGCCAAGGCATGCAAGAAACCACTTGATGTGCATTTCATGATTGTCAATCCTGAACGTTACATAGCACAGACTGCCAAGACCGGCGCTATGATGATGAATGTTCATTACGAGGCTTGCACACATCTTAGTCGCACGGTACAGGAAATACACGAAGCCGGAATGAAGGCCGGTGTAACTCTCAATCCTTCTACACCGGTATCTTGTCTTGAGGATATTATATGTGATGTTGATATGGTGTTGCTGATGAGCGTAAATCCCGGTTTCGGCGGACAGAAATTCATCGAGAATACCATTGAGAAAACAAAGCGTTTGCGCAAACTCATAACCGAACATGGCTCAAATGCTCTTATTCAGGTTGATGGTGGAGTACAAGGAAAAACAGCCCCGCGACTTGTGGCCGCAGGGTGTGATGTTCTTGTTAGCGGAAGTTATGTTTTCGGTGCACCTAATCCGCAGGAAATAATAAGGCAACTTAAGGATTTGTAAACATTCTTGAGATTTGTAGAATATGTTGTCCTTAATGTGTTACATCATATTGAGGACAACATTATTTTCTCTCGCTATTCGCCGCATGTTGATTATGGCATAACGCATACGTCCGAGCGCAGTGTTTATGCTCACACCCGTTGTTTCTGCAATCTCTTTGAACGACAACCCTTGGTAGTATCTCATGAACACCACCTCCCTCTGTGATGGCGGAAGATTGTCCATTATGCGTCTTACATCACGAAGCACTTGGTCGTTAACGTAGTCTGCTTCGACATATCCATCAAGAATATCTTTAGGGTTGAGGTTGCTCAAGTCGTTATCGTGAGTAGGCTCTATGATGTTTTGTGCCCGCTGATCGCGAAACCAGTCCATCACAGCATTGTGGGCAATGCGCATCATCCAGCCCAAAAACTTACCGCACGGACGATACTGCCCATGATTAAGTTTGGCTATAGCCTTCAGAAAAGTTTCTTGGAAAATATCTTCTGCAATGTCCTTGTCGCGCACTACGAACAATATGTACTGAAACAGTTTGTCCTGAGTGCGTCCCAAGAGCAAGTCGAATGCACGGTTATTTCCATCAACATAAGATAGTGCCAACTCCTCGTTGGTCATATCATGCAAATCTTTCATCTTCTATATTTTTATTTTATCGAAGTAAAGATGTATTCTATAGGCAACCGTGATTTTAAATTAATATTATTTTAAAGTCGAGATTAAGTTTAAGTTAGAACTCGTCTTTGCTCTTATGGCCTATCAAAAATGTTCTTTATAATGTCCATTTTCTTGCCTGTGCAAATATCAAGTAAACTTGTCTTTGCTCTCATAACTTGTTGAAAACGCTGCAAAGATAAGGAGAAATGTTCTATCGGGCAAATATTTTAATAATTTTGTGATAAAAAGTTTGTGGATAATTAAAAAAGTCGTATATTTGCACCCGCTAAGGTTCACCAAATTGGTGATTAATAGGGAACGGGGCGAAATTCCCCGACTGTCTCGCAGCTGTGAGTCCCTTTATAAGTACTGAAGCATAAATACCACTGCCCCTTGTTTTAATCTTGGGCGGGAAGGAGCATCAGTATGGGACGTAGTCAGAAGACCTGCCTTAAGCCGCGAAGGTCTGTTTCTCTCGATGTAAGGGGGCCAGGCATAAAATTCGAGACAAAAGTTACATAAATTGCACATAGTGCATAGGTATCTTATGCCGTGACGTGTTTTTAGAACCTACGTGTATTATTATATAAGTTTTTTTTAGCATGAAAGGGTGAGACCGTGAGGCCTTGCCCTTTTCGATTAAGTATCATTTATAAAAAATGGCGGCTCAGCGGAAGAACGTTCCGTATGTTACTCGCTATATGTATATTGTGGTATTAGTAATAAATTGATTTAGTTGTTAAAAAAAATAAATTGAGATAATTAACAGGTTGATAATTATTGAAAGTTACGGAAATTAACTACCTTTGCACCGCATTTAACAGAAATGCTTCTTTCACATATTGATGAATTATGGAATGCCGATATGGCTCAGTTGGTAGAGCAACGCATTCGTAATGCGTAGGTCCCGGGTTCGAGTCCCGGTATCGGCTCCAAAGTTCTTATACCATTATTTTCTCTTAAACGCGGCAATAGCTCAGTTGGTAGAGCATCGGCTTCCCAAGCCGAGGGTCGCGGGTTCGAGTCCCGTTTGCCGCTCTGTTTTATCCATAATCGGTGATTTAGAATCCTTAACTGATTTTGTTCGATTGTTGAGCAGATGTGTTCACATTTCATCGAAGGCATAGTTGGATACGTCGAGATATAATGGCTGTGTGGATGCCGGCAATCGGACTAAAGCAATATGAAAGCAGGTATCAATAGCAAATCGAAGTAAATGCGTTATAATAACCGATTTGCTTTTAAGGGATAGGGTGTTATAGTTTTGATTTAAGATATTTTCCTGTAATGCTTTTATTACACTGAACGATTTCTTCCGGTGTTCCCTCACAAACGATAAATCCTCCTGCCGAGCCTCCTTCGGGTCCCAAGTCAATGATATGGTCGGCACATTTTATCACGTCCATATTATGTTCAATGACAATAATCGTATGCCCTCTTTCTATCAAGGCATCGAAAGCAGAAAGCAGTTTACGTATGTCGTGGAAGTGTAAGCCGGTGGTAGGCTCGTCGAAAATAAACAAGGTCGGTGCCTGACGTTCTTGTCCGATATAGTATGCAAGTTTCACTCTCTGGTTTTCTCCACCCGAAAGCGTTGAAGAGTTCTGTCCGAGTTTGATGTATCCGAGGCCTACTGTTTCAAGTGGTTTCAGCCTGTCAGCAATCGTTTTCTCATTATACTCATCAAAAAACTCGATAGCCTCTGAAACGGTCATCTCAAGAATGTCGTTTATGTCTTTATCCTTGAAATGCACGTCAAGAATGTCTTTCTTAAAACGTTTGCCGTGACAGGTTTCGCATTGCAGTGAAATATCTGCCATGAATTGCATTTCCACGGTTATTACTCCGGCTCCTTTACATTCCTCACATCTTCCTCCGTCAGTATTGAAGGAAAAATATTGTGAAGTAAATCCCATTTGTTTTGCCAGTGGCTGATCGGCATACAGTTGTCTTATGGCATCATACGCTTTCACATAAGTGGCGGCATTTGATCTTGTACTCTTTCCTATAGGATTCTGGTCAATCATCTCGACATGACTTATTTGCTCCCAATCGCCTTCGAGAGCAACGTATTCGCCTGGTTGGTCGGCAACCTCGTTGAGATGGCGTTTCATGGAAGGGTAGAGTATTCCCTTAACGAGCGATGATTTTCCTGATCCACTGACACCTGTAACAACAGTCATCACGTTCAATGGGAAGCGTGCATCAATCCCTTTCAGGTTGTTCATGCGTGCTCCTTTCAACATTATACTCATATTCCACGGCCTTCTGCTTGTTGGCAGCGTAATGGTTTCCTGTCCGGTAAGGTATCGCATGGTGTAACTCATTGACGAACTGTTGTCGGCATGATTATTCTTTGTAAGTTGTGCAATGACATCGGTATCTCCTTGAAAAACGATCTCACCACCGAGCCTGCCGGCATCTGGACCTATATCAACAAGATAGTCGGCGGCTCGCAGTATGTCCTCGTCATGTTCAACCACAACCACCGTATTGCCAATATCTTTCAAACCTTTCAGTACGTTTATCAAGCGGAACGTGTCACGACTGTGCAGCCCGATACTCGGCTCATCAAGAATATAAAGTGAACCAACGAGACTGCTTCCAAGCGATGTGGTGAGGTTTATTCTTTGACTTTCTCCTCCGGAAAGGGTGCTTGATTGTCTGTTCAATGTAAGATAACCCAATCCCACGTTAACGATAAACCCCAGTCGGTTGGTTATTTCTGCAATCAATCGTTTTGAAATTTTCTCTTCCTGCTCGTTAAGTTTTATTTTTTTGAACCATTCATACAAGTTAGCCGTAGACATCTCTACGAGGTCTGTTATTCCCATGCCATTGATTTTGACGTAGTTCGCTTCACGTTTCAGTCGCGTGCCATGACATTCCGGGCATATTGTTTTTCCGCGATAGCGACTCATCATCACACGGTATTGTATCTTATACTGATTTTCTTTCACCATTTTGAAGAAATCGTCTATTGACACGCGTTCGTTTTCGGCGCGACCCTTGTCGCTTGGAAGTCCGTGCCAAAGCATATTTTTGTATTTCTGTGAAAGACTATAATATGGTTCGAATATCGGAAAATTGTCGTTTGCAGCACGTCGGCAGAACTCGTCCTGCCATGTTTTCATCTTGTCGCCGTGCCAACACTGCACACAACCTTCATATACACTGAGCGAAGAATTGGGTATTACAAGTTTCTCGTCAATACCTATCACATTGCCGAATCCCTCGCATTTAGGACATGCACCAAGCGGGGAGTTGAATGAAAACATGTTGTCATTAGGTTCCTCGAACTTTATTCCATCAGTTTCGAAGCGTGTAGAGAAATCATAGAAAATGTTTGAGGGCAGGAACATCAGACGACATTCGCCATCTCCTTCATAGAATGCCGTCTCGGTAGAGTCGATAAGGCGAGATATTGCATCTGGCGAATTATCTACCGAAAGACGGTCTATAAGAAGCATCATCTCGTTTGGTTTCCTATCAAAATTTTTATTACCTTCTATAAAATCCTCAATCCTTATAAAATCATTATCAACCCACAGACGTGAAAAACCTTCTTGTATATACATCTGTAGTTGGCGTTCAAGAGTTCTGTCGCCATGAAGACGGATTGGGGAGAGAACCACAAAACGTGTACCTTCTCCATATTGTTTCGTACAAGAGATAATATCCTCTGTCGTATGTTTTTTTACTTCCTCTCCGCTTATTGGAGAATATGTACGCCCGATACGTGCAAAAAGCAATCGCAGATATTCGTAAATCTCGGTTGAAGTGCCAACCGTAGAGCGTGGATTCTTTGCAATAACCTTTTGTTCGATAGCAATAGCAGGTGGGAGTCCTTTTATATAATCACACTCCGGTTTGCTCATTCGCCCCAAAAACTGTCTCGCATACGAAGATAGACTCTCTACATATCTTCTTTGACCTTCGGCATATAGTGTGTCAAATGCAAGTGACGATTTGCCAGAACCACTGACTCCGGATATCACGATGAACTTGTCACGTGGTATATTGAGCGAGATATTTTTCAGGTTGTTTACTCTCGCATTCTTTATTTCTATATGGTTATTCATATTTTTGTTTGCTTATTTTTGCGACTCTTGAATCCAATTGTCTATCAGTTGTCTTGCTATCGATAGTTTTTCGGGGATTTTAGGAAGGTTATCCTTGTGAAACCAGCCGCCGTATGACAATTCGGAACGTTGCAGATGAATATCTCCACCATCATAGTCTGCATTGAAGCCAATCATCAGACCGGAAGGGTAGGGCCAAGGCTGTGACGCGAAATATCTAAGATTGCTTATTTTCAATCCTGTCTCTTCCATTACCTCACGTATTGCTGCCTCTTCGAGTGTTTCGCCAGTTTCAACAAATCCTGCCACCAGTCCGTAGTAGTCGCTTTTGAAATTCCTCGCATGCACAAGCAAAACCTCATCGCCTTTGCGTATCAGAACGATTACTGCCGGTGCCAGTTGTGGCCATACTTCCTTGCCACAGTTGGTGCATCGTTTTGAAATGTCTGTGTTTTTGCGCATAGGAGCACCGCAGACACCACAAAATTGTGTGTTCATATCCCAGTAGTTTATTTCTGCACATTTGCCAGCTTTAATATAAAATTCGTGGGATATTTTCGTATATGATGCCCGTAGTCCGCACATCTCAAACTTAGGAAACCCTGTCACGGGAGCATCTATGGTGTAGGTTCTGACTTGTATGTCTCCGAGTGGGGTGACATTATGCACTGTGGTCCATGATTTTACGGCTGTCGGTGGCTGCTCACTGAATGGAATTTCATAATTGCCATTGTCCGTCTTACGGAGCAAAATATCCGATTGACAAAAAACGAACCATAGTTTCTTTTCCATAAGATTGATGTTGCTTATTTGCTGAATATCAATTTCTTGTCGCGCTCTATTGCCGGAGCAGTCCATTCCTCGGGAACGAAATGCCAGTTGTTGTTTGCTTTGGGCTTGATTGTACCTATCCTTTCTATTTCTTTCATAAGGTAGTAACGTTGGTCTTTTTCGCTTTCATAGATGCGTCTTTCTTTAAGTTCGCTGTGTGGAATGCCTGCTCCGCGAGTCAGCAGTTCGCCTCCTCCGTTACCACGATAACTGTTCATTACAACATTATACCATTTGTTTTCATCGAAATTAGTGCCATCAGCCATACTTAATATCTTCACTTTCTCACCGTCTGGCTTGGTTACATCAACTTCATATATAATTCCTGCCGCACTGTCGAAATTGAAAGCAAGATTCTTGAAACCAAAACGTTGCTTGTCGTTCTTGGCATATACATCAAGAAGCATGATATGATCGGTGGGAGATTTCATTGTAGTCACCCATTGATCGTAACTCATTTCAAGGTGTTTCCTTATTTCCTCGCCTGTCATGCGTAGAACATAAATCTGGTTCTCATATCTATATAGATTGAACATGTCGCTTACACGCACCTCGCCTTTGGCTATTTTACTGTCGAATGTAAGTGGAGCATTGAATGATATGTCTGCACCGGTAATTTGCAACTGGAGATTATGAATGAAATCGGTGAATTCTGCACTACCGAAATAGCAGTCGCGAGTAAGCATAGGTGCTTCAGATCTTCCTATTACTCTATCTACATAGTTTCTTACACTGTCAATCTGTGGCTTAAAAAAGTTTACAAAGTCTTGGTCTATTTCTTCTTTTGTAATATCAACAACTTCACCTTCAATACGTTTTCCAACTAATTTTCCGTCACGCATGGTGATGCTTATTTTTGCATCGCTAACCATAAAGGCATTGCATGAGGGATCAAGACATAGCACGTCGTTTCCGCCTGGTCCTTTCACAATGTCCTTATGACTTGTGTGGTCGTGACCATAAAGAATTATATCGAAACCGGGAATTTCTCTTGCCACTTTCAGTGATTGGTCTTCTTCATATTCTGCAGTTTTTATGCCACCTTCCCTTCCGCTGTGGAACAGACCTACTACAATGTCGGCATGTTCTTCCTCCTTCAAGTGTTTCACCCAATACGAAGCACTTTTCATAATGTTATCAAAACGCAATCCTGCCCATAATTCTTCGTTAAGCCAGTTTGGTATGGCCGGTGTTAACATACCGAGAACGGCAACCCGTACACCTTCACGTTCTATTATTGTATATGGATTGACATACGGCTTGCCTGTTTTGGTGTCAATGATGTTTGCCCCAAGCATCGGACATTTCACCTCTTTTATCCATTTGTCATAGACTGCATGCCCTGTTTCTATGTCGTGATTGCCAATTGTCTCTGCATCATATTTCAAATAGTTTATTACACTTGCTGCAACATTCTCGGTTTCTGGTTTCACGTAATTGCAGTAATAGCATGTGGGTTGCCCTTGTAGAATATCACCATTATCAAGCAGTATCAGGTTCTTTCCGTATTCTTTGCGCAAATTGCTTACATACGTACTAACGCGTGCCAATGTTCCTTTCATAGGTTTACGGTTAATAAAATCGTATGGAAAAAAACACCCATGTACATCACTTGTCTCGATAATTCTTAATTCGATATTCTTTGTTTGAGCCATAATGCAAATGTTTATACCAAGTGCCGCCACGAGCACACAAATCAATTTTTTCATTGTCGTTATTATTTGAGCCGCAAAGGTACAAAAAAACAATGTAACATTGAAATTAATTAGGAAGTTTAACGAAAAGGAAATCGGAGTCATATGTTTTAAACTTGACTATATATTTTTTCTTCTATGCATTAGTTTGCATATTCTTTTTTTGCATTAATTGTGTGAGTGTTTTTTGCATATTTGAGTACTTTGTTTTACTTTGTACCAAATTTATAAGATAAAGAGAATAATACTCAAGGAATTTGACAATTCCTTGTGCCTTGAGTTATGAGGGTTTGAGAGAGACAAATGAACGTTAATTCTTCAGACGATAGACGCAGTATATGGTGGAAACTGTATCTAATTGACATTTCCCTTCTCTCAAATCCTTATTAATTCCACCCTTCCCCCTCACAATGTCCTATCTTTATCTGAAAAGTATCGCCCTCGTCCTTTTTTTCTTTCTCCCTATATATACAATAATGTATTGTTTTCTTTCTCTTCGTTTATTTTCTTTATTCTTTTCTTTTTTTCTTCTTTTTCTGAATTTTTCTTTGAAAAAGTTTTGTGGTTTGCGAATTTAGCATTACCTTTGCACTCGCTTTTGAAAAATCCGGCCTTTTTGGTTGTGTTTTCATGAGCACGTAAAGAAAGAGTTCTTTGATA
>NZ_RYYU01000001.1:764862-984563 GCF_003977605.1 Prevotella koreensis
TTATAAAGTCCTGAATGAAGATCTTTCTTCTTTCCGTACTGATTCCCTTGTGTAGGTTCAATTTTGTCTTTAAATCTGCATTAAGTGATTCAATAGCATTGTTGGTATTTGGTATCTCCAACTCAGGGTAATCATAGTATGTCCACAAACACGACATATTCCTTTTAAGGCTCAAAAAAGCACTACGTAGAGTTTTATGAGTATAATGTGATTTACCATCTTCTGTTGTTGTTCGTTCCTTAAGAAAATCCTCCCATTTAGTATACCATTCTTCTAAAGCCCCAATAAAGGACTCTTTGTCCGTATGACATAACATCTTGGATATTGCAAGCAGTTCTTTAGAAGCCTCAAGTTTGGGTCTTGAGGTTAGTTTTGTCTTTATAGTCATTACTTGATGGAACTGGCATAATTGGAATTTATAATTGGGGAAAGCTTGTCTAAGTCCCTTAAAACCATCGCATACAAGACCTTGAATGGTATATCCAAGTAATTCCAAGTAGCTTATGCCCTCTTTGTAATCTTCAAGACGTTCATGCCTATTGATAAACTTAAACCAAAGTACATCACCAGACAATGAATCCTTCATAATAACTACACCAAAATTACGTCCCCAATAGGTGACATCCATTAAAACCACTACCGGACGAACAAGAAGGTTGGGCAGGTCTTCTTTATAAGATTTGGTGAGCTTCCTATAAATAGTCCTGGTTGAAACTCCGTACTCCTCTGATAGATCTTTGATTGTAAGATTACCCTTGGAATAACGATTGTTAACAATGGTATTTGTAAGACGCTTATGTCCGACAAAGCTCCTCTTACAGCACTTACAATACCAGCGTTGACAACCATTAAGATGACCACGTTTTATAGTCGATTTTGAGCCACAATAAAAGCAGATTTTTTGCCATAAAAATATAAATAGAACAAAGATAATGATTATTAGACAGTTGCAAGGATTTTAAGCACATTTTTGTCATATAAGCCTGCTTTTTGCATGCACAAGCAAAAATGACATTGGGGCACTCGATCTTGAGCATTACGAACCTGTGGATAAGTTTGTTCCGGCATACGAGGCTCTGACTAATCGTACTGACCTATCTACCGGAAAGGATTATGACATAGAACAGACCGTGAGAGTGATTAATGCTCTTGAAATAGCACAGGCAAATTCCAAGAACTTTAACGACTTCTTGATGATGATGGCTCGGCAAGATTATACCGGCGTGGCACCTGATGTAATGGAGGCCAAGCAGAAGCTGTTGCCCATACTGCAATATATGTATAAGTTACAGGCGATGGACGAGCAACTAAGCGATTTGTGGCTACTTGCCCGCAGTGCGGCTTCCGGTGGAATGAGCACCATTGATGGCAAGAACATTGCCGGAGTTACTCTGGCAATGATGGGAGAGCCGATAGCCATACTGAGCATACTTGGTTCCGATGATGCCGATCGTGCCACAAACTCTGCATTCAGTCAATATGAGAAAGACAAGAAACTGAAATCGGACATACGTGCCGACATCGAGCGACTTCGTGCTTCATATATGCAGTATCTCACAGACTATGCGCCGATTTATCATAAGTATATGAAAGAGTATGATCTGATGTGCATAGAAAAAGACCGTGCATATATTGACCTATATTCCGGACAGCCCACAAGTGCACTAATTCATTCGCAGAAAATTCTCGACAAATATCCCACTAATTGTGATGCCATGCTCCTGAAATCGTTCAGTCTGATAATGGGTGGTAACGGTGCAGCGTCAACAAATGGCAGGCGAGATTTGCCACAACAATCAGTTGTGAAAGGAGACAGCATACTCGCAGGTAGAGGAGAGGTGCTACTCTCCGATACAATGCTAACACGTCATAAGACAATGAATGATGCGCAGTGGGAGGCAGACATGATTCTATCGGATTACATGCAACTTTACCCCGACCGCAGCGCGCCTGCATTGGTGTTGAAAGGAGTGTTGAGCAAACAGATGGGAGACGTAAAACAGGCAATGGCTTATTTCGACCAAGCGGCAATAGAATATCCGAAACAGGCAGCCCGACTGACAGACATGCTTGAGTCTTACCGGGCACGCACCTATCTCAATAAAACTCCTGAGGGTCAGTATCTCACACGCCTCTATCGTTCTCAGATGGAAGGATACGGATTGTTCAGCCCAAACCTTTTGAAGGCGAAATATCATGCCGATAATGGAGATATGGAGCAGAGTAAGGATGAGATTTTCAAGCATTTCTTCCGCCGTGGCAATCAAGGAGTTTATGATGCTCTACTGTCTGATATGCAGTTCTGTGAGGAACATTTATATGGCAGTTTCAAGCAACTATTGATAGAAAGTTCGTTTCTGGATGTGGAGGTGAAACCGGAAACTAAGTGGTTGTTTTGGGACGATGATGAACTTCTGCGTGTAAAAATCAACAATCGTTCTGACATAGACCTTGAGAACGTTCGTGTGTTCTTGTGCATACATTACACCGATATGTATAAGGATGAATATGATGTTGTGCGTGTACCGAAAACGATGAATATTATCGCTAAGCACTCAACTACTGATTTGGATACCTTCAGAATGACATATGCCAACAAGAATTATAGTGACATCACCCGCATACGCGCCATTGCAATAACCGACGACCGCATTTGCTGGGTGGATGACATAAACTATAAGAAGAGTCGTGCTATCGTTATGAGTAATACGGCAAATAAAGAAGGTAACAAAAGGATTGAGAAGGATAAGGAGGAGTTCTTGAAAAACTATTCCATAGAACCCTCTAAACTGAAACAAACCTTACTCACGGGAATCACTGTATTGCAGCCGGATGATGATCCGAGAGAAGAAAAGGGATTTTGGGCAACTATCGGCTCGTGGTTCAGTCGTCCGGACAACGACCTAAAGATAGAACTGCCACGAGTGCTGACCATGATAGACCCTGTGTTTTCTGTTGGTAGGATAGATGAAAACGATGCTTTGTTACCCACGAAAAATTATCTATCGGGCACTGCGATTCATCTCGTTTTCGATTATGTCCCGAAATATAATGATCAGTTGTCGTTATACATTTATAGCGATTTCGTGGATTTCCGTGTAAATATCATTTATCGTGGCAAGGATTCGCAGATAAGCAGTGTAGAAATGATATAGTAAGTCTTTTATGGCGAAAGGATACAGATGAAAAAACAGTCGGTTGATTTTAATATAATTAGCCGACTGTTTTTTCTATATTACCTATTAGGTATTTTCATCATATCATACTTATATGATGGTGAGTCCGAAATAAACCATCAGACCGGAGATGATTATATATAGCGCAGCGTATGGTATGGCAGACTTCAGTATTTCTCCGTCCTTTCCGCCCATGTCGCATGCTGCGGTGGCAATGGCAATGCTCTGCGGAGAAATCATCTTTCCTCCGGTGGCTCCGGTGGTGTTCGAAGCCACGAGCCATGTTGATTGGTCAGGAGTTAAACCGAGTTGTGAGGCAACGTTTGCCTGTAATTTTCCGAAGAGGATATTTGCCGATGTGTCAGAACCGGTGACGAATGTACCGATAGCGCCGATTAACGGAGCGAAGAAAGGATAGAACGAACCGGTGAGTGCTACGAGACCTACAGCAATGGCATTAATCATTCCGGAGTTGTTCATTACCGATGATAGGGCTATAAGACTTACTATAGTGATTATTGTCTTGTTGCTCTTAACGATGGTGCGTGCAAGCAATACCATCAGTTTCACGAAACTCATACCTTGAACCATACCACCTATAGTAGCACCGAGGAAGAGCATTAGACCGGCATTGCTAATCCAACCGAACGACACCGTAGAACCGATTACCGGCAGAGTGAGTTTCGTAACGAGGTGGGTCTTTAGGAAAGTGTTCACCGGAGGGCATAAAGCACCGCTTATCAGAATGAACACAAGTATGAATAGATAGACGCTCCATGCCCGGAAAGTCTCATTTAAGGTGTATGATTTCTTTTCTGTCTTCTCGCTGTTTTCTGTTTTCGGATTCTTAACAAACAGTTTTGCATAGATAATTATAGCAACTATCGCTGCGATAGAACCGAGTATCGCAGGTGTCTCCGCACCGAGGAAGCGGGCGCAAGAATATTGTGCTGCAAATGATATGATACCTGTCCATAACGAAAGCAATACGTTCTTAACTATTGCCTTGCGGTCGGTTATCATAAGTATTATGAACGGAATGATGAAGAACAATATTACCAACTGTATCACGATGAAAGATGATGTCTGTGATATGAACTCTGCCGAAGCCGCTCCGCCTGCTGTAACCTCGTTACAGAGTGTCGTTACGGGAACACCGACGGCACCGAATGCCACTGCCACGGTATTGGCAATGAGTGCCACAAGGGCAGAGAACATCGGCTTGAAACCGAGTCCGATGAGTATAGCAGCCGGAATTGCCACGGCTGTACCGAAGCCTGCCATACCTTCAAGCAGACCGCCGAAGCCCCATACCATGAGTAATACTACAATGCCTTTGTCGTCGGAAATGCTTGTGAATTGTGCCTTGATTACTTCTATCTCCTTTGTTTCGAGAAGAATGTTGTAACTGTAAAGCGCCATCATAATGATGATGAGGATAGGGAAGAGTGCTTTGAACACACCCTCTACGAAACTCCAACCCACAACTCCGAATATTGAAGCATCTTGGAATTTCTCCGGAACCATATCCATTGCCGGAGCGGCAAATAGTGCTAATAAGATTGTTACTACAAGAGTTATGAACGCACTCTTGTGACCTGCCATCTTGAATCCTAACATAAGGACAAACAGTAGGATAATCGGAACTATTGATACGATTGCTGACATAAAAATGTTTTTTTAGTAAATATTATATAAGTATTCGGTATTAATTTTCTGCTTGCATTCCTCATTCTTTCACCTAAGAATATCTGATTGCATAAAAAACTGCCACAAATATATAAATAAAAATCCTAAATAAGAATCTTTTTGCGATGTTTTTTTAATATTAACAAGAAAAATGTAAGTTATAAGCCACTTCAGGTACATATTTGTTATAAAATGCCATTTCTGCAATACAGAAAGTGGCATTATATTTTTACAAGTTCTGCCATTACTGAATCGCTTACAAAAATTCCTTTGTGCGTAAGGCGTACATGTGTATCGGTGATTGCGATCAGTCCGCGCTCGGCCATCGGGAGTGCTGTTTTTAGTAGATAGTCGCGCTGTTCTTGTGTCAGACTATTTAGCGAAATTCCCTCACTCGTGCGCATTGCTGTTGTCACTATATCGTTGTAATGCGTGGTGGCATCTATTGTTTCGCATCCCTCTATTGGACGTTTGCCGATTTTGGCTATTCGTATATATTCTTTGATATTTGCGATGTTCCATGAGCGTTCACACAAATCATAAGAGTGGGCAGATACTCCGATACCGATGTAAGGCACGTCTGCCCAGTAGTTGCTGTTGTGAACAGACCTGAATTTAGTGTGATTGGTGTCGAGTGCAGAGCGTTGTGCAAAGTTTGATATTTCGTAATGCTCGTATCCTTCCGCAATGAGCATCTTTGTGAGTCGTTCAAACATCGCAAGACATAGTTCTTCATCGGCAGCATTTATTTTACCCTCTACAAGCATACGATGCAGCGGTGTGTTTTCCTCAAACATAAGGCTGTATGCTGAAATATGCTGTGGTTTCAGCGATATTGCATGTTTTATGTCGCATTCCCAGTCGGCAAGTGTTTCATTCGGAAATCCGAACATAAGGTCGATACTTATGTTTATTATCCCTGCTTTTCGTAACATCATTATTGCATTATCCACCTGTATTGCACTGTGTCGTCGTCTTATCAGTTGCAAACGTTCGTCCGAAAACGTCTGAGCACCAAGACTCACGCGGTTGAATCCCATATCTGCCAGTTCCTCGGCATACTTCTCGTTTATATCATCGGGATTACATTCAATGGTTATTTCGGCATTATGTTCGACATTATATACCTTATTTATATTATATAACAGTTTACGCAGTTGGTCTGCGGATAATTGCGAAGGAGTGCCTCCACCAAGATAAATAGTGCTGATTTTACTACCGGTTTCACGTATCGACATCTCCTGCACAAGTGCGGAAACATAGTCATCGCGTAACACCAAATGAGTGGTGCTGTAGAAAGCGCAATATATACATCGGCTTTCACAAAATGGGATGTGAATATATAATGATTTCAAACTATTCTAAAAACGTTAATCCTTACCGAAGAATTATATTGGCAATGCAAAATAATGTTAAACAAAGAGTAATTCTTAATTCTTATTTTCCAATTCTTAATTATAATCATTAACTTTAAGCCCTTAAATAAACAGACTAATAGTATAAACCTAAATCTTAATGGTATGAGAGTATATAAGACTAACGAAATTAAGAACATCGCATTGCTTGGCAGTGCGGGTAGCGGCAAGACCACACTTGCCGAGAGTATGTTATTCGAGAGCGGAGTAATAAAACGCCGTGGTACGGTAGAAAGCAAAAATACCGTGAGTGATTACTTCCCTGTAGAGCAAGAATATGGATATTCTGTGTTCTCTACTGTGTTCAATGTAGAGTGGAACAACAAGAAACTAAATATCATAGACTGTCCGGGAAGCGACGACTTTGTTGGTGGAGCAATTACTGCTCTCAACGTTACCGATCAGGCTTTGGTGTTGATAAATGGACAATATGGCCCTGAAGTGGGTACTCAAAATATATTCCGTTATACGGAAAAACTAAAGAAACCGGTAATATTCCTCGTAAATCAACTCGACCGTGAAAACTGTGACTTCGACTCTGTGATGTCACAGATGAAAGAAATCTACGGCCCGAAATGTGTTCAGGTTCAGTATCCTATTGCCACAGGACCGGGTTTCAATTCTCTCATAGACGTGCTTCTTATGAAGAAATATTCTTGGAAGCCGGAAGGTGGTGCTCCGATTATCGAGGATATTCCGGCCGAAGAGATGGACAAGGCAAAGGAATTGCATGCAGCACTTGTTGAGGCTGCGGCTGAGAATGACGAGGCTTTAATGGAGAAATTCTTCATGGAAGAAACTTTGACAGAAGACGAAATGCGTGAGGGAATACGCAAAGGATTGGTTGCACGTGGCATTTTCCCCGTTTTCTGTGTATGCGGTGGTAAGTCAATGGGTGTGCGCAGACTTATGGAATTCCTCGGAAACGTTGTTCCTTTCGTAAGTGATATGCCAAAGATTCACAACACACGTGGTGAGGAGGTGGTTGCTGACAGTGCCGCTCCTGCTTCTGTATATTTCTTCAAGACAGGCATGGAGCCGCACATTGGTGAGGTGTCTTACTTCAAGGTTATGAGCGGAACATTAAAGGCCGGTGCCGACTTGACAAATGCTGACCGTGGTTCTAAGGAACGTATCGCAAGCATCAATGTATGTGCAGGAGCAAATCGTCAGGCTGTTGACGAACTTTGTGCCGGCGACATCGGTTGTACAGTGAAACTCAAGGACGTGAAGACGGGCAATACTCTTAATGAAAAAGACGTTGAAAATCGTTTCGACTTCATTAAATATCCTAATTCAAAATATTCTCGTGCGGTAAAGGCTGTGAACGAGAGCGATACTGAGAAGATGATGGTTGCCCTGACAAAGATGCGTCAGGAAGACCCGACATGGGTTGTGGAGCAGTCGAAAGAACTGAAACAAATCATAGTTCACGGACAAGGTGAGTTCCACCTGCGCACGTTGAAGTGGCGTATGGAGAACAACGAGAAGATACAGATTAAGTATGAAGAGCCGAAGATTCCTTATCGTGAGACAATCACCAAGCCGTCTCGTGCGGATTATCGCCACAAGAAACAGTCGGGTGGTGCAGGTCAGTTTGGTGAGGTTCATCTTATTGTAGAGCCATACGCAGATGGTATGCCTGATCCTACTGTATATAAGTTTGGTGGTCAGGAGTATCGAATGAATATCAAAAATAAGGAAGAAATCGACCTCGAATGGGGTGGTAAACTTGTGTTCCTGAACTCTGTTGTAGGTGGTGCTATTGATGCACGTTTCATGCCGGCAATCCTCAAGGGAATTATGGCTCGCATGGAGCAAGGACCGCTCACAGGTTCTTATGCCCGCGATGTTCGCGTTGTGGTTTATGATGGCAAGATGCACCCGGTAGATTCTAATGAACTTTCGTTCATGCTTGCTGCACGTCAGGCGTTTGCAGAGGCATTCAAGAACGCCGGTCCTAAGATTCTTGAACCTATTTACGACCTCGAAGTATTCGTTCCGGCAGACTATATGGGTGATGTTATGAGCGACTTACAAGGCCGTCGTGCTCTTATTATGGGTATGGACAGCGAGGCCGGTTATCAGAAACTGTCAGCAAAGATTCCTTTGAAAGAACTTGCGAACTATTCTATTGCGCTCAGTTCACTTACCGGTGGTCGTGCTTCGTTTTCTACCAAATTCTCAAGTTACGAACTTGTTCCGACAGACATTCAGAACGAACTCATCAAGCAGCATGAGACAGAGGATGTTGAAGACGAATAATCAGTCGGCATTAATTTTAATAACATATATATTAAGAGCGGCAGGATTAATTCCTTGCCGCTCTTGGTTTTAATATCTGATTATTTCAAAAAGTGAAATTCTATTTTGATACTTATAAATCAAATCCGTAGGCTACTGAGAAAGAGAAGGCACTTATCTTTGGGTTTCCACGGGTCAAACCTCCGTATTTATATACGCCTGTAAGTCCGAGTTGGTAACGGAGGTCGAACAGTATGTTGCGGTATTCGTATGAAACACCAAGTGGAATGCTGAACTCGAATGTTTTGAATAAGTTTTTTACATTCCCTGATACGGTTCTTATACCCTCCTCTTTTTCTTTCGAATCGTTTATCCATTTTGTACTGTTTTGGGCGGCAATGAGCATTGCCGGTTGGATACCGATGTTTACTGATAGACCATCGGTGAGAAAGGTGTGCATCATAATGGGGATTTGCAAATAATGGTTGTTCCATTTAGATTCTTTTATTTTATATTCCTCCATTAAATCCTCTGAATCAAAACGGTTGCCAAGATTGGAGTATATAAGTCCGATAGATGCCCCATAATTATCACTTATGCGATAACGTAAATCTGCACCGGCGTTGAAACCACTCTTCATTTCAGACTTTTTCATTATTATACCTTCGGCCGGTGTGACCCCAAAAGAGAGTAGGTCGCCACTGAATTTCGATAAGTTTACTCCGATTTTAGGGTAAACAGTGACACAGCCGGGGGATTTCTGTGCAAATGTTGCAATTGCTATAATTAATAGGAATGCTGCAAAAAGTATTTTTTTCATGATATTTTTTTTGATATTTTCTATAATAACGCCTATTGATTTGTTTTTATTGTCTTCTTCTAATATATTAATATGGATGTGCCGCACACTACGTTTTTTACGCTTATATACTTCGTTATTATACCTTATATATATTAGAACATGTCTTAATGCAAACCAAAATCGCCTAAATTGCTCGGCAAAATCGCCTAATTTGGTCAGTAAAATCGCCCAATTTGCTTTGCAATTTAGGAAAAATTGGTCTGCATAATAGTATAAATCGAGAAATGATTGGTATTTATAATTGATAATTATTTATTATAATAGAATAATAGTATTAATTAAATCAAATTTAACCAAAATAATTAACTAAAAAAGAACGATAAATAAGAAAAGATATTATTTTTGCAAATATAAACAACTATCGGTATTAATAAAACGAGCCGTAACAAAGATATGAAGAAAAGAACGATATGGACTATAGCAATCATAATGGGACTTAGTTTCCTCGTATTGCTCTTTCTGCAACTCAGTTATATCGAAGAGATGGTGAAGATGAAGAAAGAGCAGTTTGATGAATCTGTCAATCGTTCACTTTATCAGGCTTCAAGAAATCTCGAACTGAATGAGACACTGCGTTATCTTGAGAAAGATGTCAGTAAGACAGGGCGTAAGGCAATTAAGAAAGATTCAATGACGGTTGGAACGGATGGTGCACCCAAACCATCACATGAGTTCGCTGCAAACACCAATGATGGCACTATATACTCCTCATTCCAAATGAAGACAATCGCAATAAAGCCATCGCAGATGCCCAAAGGTATAATTTTGCGTAATGACAAGAATGCCGTGTCGGAAGCCTCTAAGTCTATGAGAGAGATGGTTAAAAACCGATATGTATATCAGAAAGCATTGCTCGATGAAGTGGTGTATAGTATTCTTTATACGGCATCGGAAAAACCTCTGAAAGAGAGAGTTAATTTCAGAATGCTCGACCAAGACATTAAGGCAGAATTGATGAACAATGGTATAAACATTCCGTATCACTTCACTGTATCTACGCAGGACGGTCAGGAGGTTTATCGTTGTTTGGATTATTCTGACGAGGGGGAAGAATACTCCTACAGTCAGTTGCTATATCGCAATGACCCACAGCAAAAATCGGGTGTGGTGAGGATTCATTTCCCTACGATGAACAGTTATATCTTCTCTTCGGTACGGTTTATGATACCCTCAATCATTTTTACGTTGGTATTGCTTGTGACTTTCATATTCACCATTGCAGTGATATTCCGTCAGAAGAGGCTGACCGAGATAAAGAACGACTTTATAAACAATATGACTCACGAGTTGAAAACGCCAATATCAAGCATTTCGCTTGCAGCACAGATGATGAACGATGAGGCCGTGACAAAGAGCCCGACAATGATTAAACATATCGGTGGTGTGGTCAACGATGAGTCGAAACGACTGCGTTTCCTTGTTGAGAAAGTGTTGCAAATGTCTATGTTTGATGATCGTACGGCAATATTCAAGAAGAAAGAACTCGACTTGAATGAGATGGTTGAGAACATCGCAAACTCGTTCACATTGCGTGTTGAGCATACGGGGGGGCGCATAAATACGCTTGTAGAGGCAGAGAACTCCAAGATATATGTTGATGAGATACACTTCTCGAATGTGATACACAACCTTATGGACAATGCGGTTAAATATAAAAAAGAAGGAGAACCGCTCGTCTTGGAAGTGCATACTTGGAATGCAGACGGCCGCCTTATGTTGTCGGTAAAAGACAACGGCATCGGTATAAAGAAAGAAAATTTGAAGAAAGTGTTTGATAAGTTCTACCGTGTACATACCGGTAACGTTCATAATGTGAAGGGATTCGGTCTCGGATTGGCATACGTCAAGAAGATTGTTGACCTGCACAAGGGAGAGATAAAGGTGGAGAGTGTTTATGGTAAAGGCACTAAGTTCACCATATCACTGCCTGAAATTGCTTAACAATAAGTAATAGATACTGATTGATACATTGTTATGGCAAGGTATGAAACTTTAACTTTCGATTTTAATATTAATTTTTTAAATATAAATGATTATGGAAGAACAATTGAAAATCTTGCTTTGCGAGGATGATGAGAACCTCGGAATGTTGCTTCGTGAATATCTGCAAGCAAAAGGATATAATGCAGAGTTGTGTACTGACGGAGAAGCCGGATACAGGGCTTTCCTTAAAAGTAAGTTCGACATCGCCGTGCTTGACGTTATGATGCCAAAGAAAGATGGTTTCTCGTTGGCACAAGACATTCGTCAGGCTAATGCCGAGATGCCTATAATCTTCCTTACTGCCAAGACATTGAAGGAGGATATTCTTGAAGGATTCAAGATTGGTGCAGACGATTATATCACCAAACCGTTCTCTATGGAGGAATTGGTGCTGCGCATAGAGGCCATACTTCGCCGAGTACGTGGAAAGAAGACGAAGGAGAGTACACAGTATCAGATTGGTCGTTTCTTGTTCGATACCCAGAAACAGTTGCTTACAATCGGCGACAAGCAGACTAAACTGACCACAAAAGAGAACGAATTGCTTGCACTGCTATGCAGTCATGCAAATGAGATTCTTCAACGTGACTTTGCTCTGAAGACAATCTGGATAGATGACAACTACTTCAATGCACGCTCTATGGACGTATATATCACCAAACTGCGTAAGCATCTGAAGGACGATGAACAGATTGAAATAATCAATATCCACGGAAAGGGATATAAACTTATAACGCCGGAGGAGGAATAGTCGGGTGTGTTTCTTGATGGTTATCGGATTTTAACGATCGGGAACTGATTTTCAAAGGTTTTCATAATACCATACCAAGTGGAAATCGGTTGCTATTCGTTAAAGTCCGATGACTTTATTATTGCTACATGGACAATGACCCCGCCGATAACAAGGAACAGTAAAATAAAGAGCAATGCATTGCTTGATGTCCACCCGAAAAGGAATGAGAGGAGGAGTAACAATGCGCCGGTATAGATTGCCACGAGGCCTGCATAAGGCTTTATAATTCTTATAAGATTCTTCATTTCTGCTGCAAAAGTAGAAAAAGATTTGAATAAAAAGCGTCATTGGACATATAATTGTGTGCAGTAACAGTTAATAATGTCTAAATATTAAGTTTTGACTTGTTGCTCATCATATATATGTGACTGGAAATTATTACCTTTGCACCCGCTTTGGCGTATGCCTTGGCAAAATAATATTAATTAATAACTTTATTTACAAACAGTATGTATCAATACGAAACCGTTTTCATTTTGACTCCCGTTTTGTCTGATGAACAGACAAAGGAAACGGTCGCTAAGTTCAAGAAACTCCTCACCGACAATGGTGCAGAGATTCTTAACGAAGAGGCATGGGGATTGAAGAAACTGGCTTATCAGATTGAAAAGAAGACATCAGGATTTTATTTCCTTGTTGAGTTCAAGGCTGAGCCGACAGTAATCAAAACTTTTGAAACAGGATTGCGCCGCGATGAGAAGGTAATCCGTTTCATGACAGTAAAACTCGAGAAGTATGCTGCACAGTATGCAGAGAAGAGAAGAAACAAGAACGTTAAAAAAGAGGAGGCATAATCATGGCAGCACAAGACAGTGAAATTCGTTATTTGAATGCTCCTTCTATCGACACGAAGAAGAAGAAGTATTGCCGCTTCAAGAAGAGCGGAATCAAGTATATTGATTACAAGGATCCTGAGTTCCTCAAGAAATTCCTGAATGAGCAAGGTAAGATTTTGCCTCGTCGTATTACCGGAACATCTCTCAAGTATCAGCGTCGAGTGGCTCAAGCCGTTAAGCGTGCACGCCAGATTGCTCTGCTCCCGTACGTAACAGACATGATGAAATAAAAACCTAAAAACCTAAGATAAAATGGAAATTATACTGAAAGAAGATATCATAGGATTGGGTTACAAGAACGACATCGTAACCGTAAAGAAAGGCTATGGTCGTAACTACCTGATTCCTGCAGGTAAAGCCGTTATCGCGAGCGAGAGCGCAAAGAAAATACTTGCAGAGAACTTGAGACAGCAGGCACACAAACTCGCAGCACTCAAGGCTGCTGCAGAGGAAAAGGCTGCTAAATTGGAAGGTGTTTCTCTGGAAATCGAGGCAAAGGTTGCTGCAACAGGCCAACTCTATGGTTCTGTTAATGCTGCTAAAGTTGCTGAGGCTCTTGCTGAAAAGGGCATTGAGATTGATCGTAAGATTATCACTATGCGCGACATCAAGCAGGTTGGTGAATATGAGGCTGTCGCTCACTTCCATAAGGAGGTTGAGGTTAAGATACCGGTAGTGGTTGTTGCAGAAAATGCTCCTGTTGCCACTCCTGCCGAGAATGCCGAAGAAGCACCTATTGCAGAAGAGGAAAAGGTTGTCGCAGAGGTAGAAGTTGAGACTTCTGTAGAGGAAGAAACTCCTGCTGAGGCATAATTCTTTATAAAGAAAAGAAAATTTTCGCGCTGTAAAGCATTTATTATAAGTATCCCGGCTATCCATGTGATGGTCGGGATGCTTATTGTTTTAAAATATGTTTTTTATTCCTGTAATTATGCCTTGTAAGAATAGTGAAATGTGAGTGCTTGGACAATAAAGTTAATCTTGTGAAATAATTCGTTCTTTACGGCTATTATTATTATTTTTGCAGTCGTAAAATGCTAAACATTATACATAATGGTTTATAAATATGATTTTCTCATTATCGGTGCCGGTGTTTCCGGAATGAGTTATGCTTTGAAAGTGGCACGTGCCAAGAAAGGCAAGATATGTATTATTTGCAAGACTTCTCTTGACGAAGCCAACACATCTTTTGCACAGGGTGGGGTTGCCTCTGTCACAAATTTTGAGGTCGATAACTTTGAGAAACATATAGAAGATACGATAGTTGCGGGTGATAATATTTCAGATCGTACTGCTGTGGAAATGGTAGTACGCAATGCTCCTGAGCAGATAAGAGAGTTGGTTGATTGGGGTATTAATTTCGACAAGAATGAAGATGGCACTTTCGACCTTCACCGTGAGGGAGGGCATTCGGAGTTCAGAATATTGCATCATGCTGATGACACCGGAGCCGAAATACAACGAGGTCTGATGGAGGCTGTGCGTAAGAATCCCTATATTGATGTTAAAGAGAATCATTTTGCAGTAGAGATAATAACGCAACATCATATTGGTGCACGTGTTACTCGTCGCACATCATGTATAAACTGTTATGGCGCTTACGTGCTTAATCCTGATACACAGAAGGTTGATACTTATCTTTCAAAGGTGACTTTAATGTGTACGGGTGGTTGCGGGGCTGTTTATCAGACAACGACAAATCCTATAATTGCAACAGGAGATGGTGAGGCAATGGTGTATCGTGCCAAGGGTACGGTACAGGATATGGAGTTTGTGCAGTTTCATCCAACAGCACTATATTCACCAGGGGATACACACCCTGCATTTCTCATTACAGAGGCGATGCGTGGTTATGGTGCGATATTGCGATTGCCGACCGGCGAATCGTTTATGGAAAAGTATGACCCACGTCTCTCGCTGGCACCGCGCGATATAGTTGCACGTGCCATCGACAACGAGATGAAGATACACGGACTGTCTCATGTGTGCCTTGACGTGACACATAAAAATCCGGAAGAAACTCGTCAGCATTTCCCTAATATCTATGTGAAGTGCAAGACAATGGGCATTGATATAACCAAAGATTATATCCCGGTGCGTCCCGCAGCACATTATATGTGTGGAGGAATAAAGGTGGACTATAACGCATGTTCGAGCATACAGCGTTTGTATGCCATTGGTGAATGTTCCTGTACCGGACTGCATGGCGGTAACCGGTTGGCCTCCAACTCTCTTATCGAGGCTGTCGTTTATGCCGATGTGGCTGCCAAACACTCATTGGAGCATGTGGATTTGTATGATTTCAATGAGCAGATACCGGAATGGGATGATGAAGGAACAATGACCAACGAGGAAAAAGTGCTTATTACTCAAAGCGTGAAGGAGGTAGGAGAGATAATGTCGAACTATGTAGGCATAGTGAGGAGTAACCTGCGATTGAAGAGAGCATGGGATAGACTTGACATGTTGTATGAAGAGACAGAGAATTTGTTTCGTAGGGTCAAGGCAAGTCGCGACATCTGTGAACTTCGCAACATGATAAACGTGGGTTATCTCATAACGCGTCAGGCAATAGAGCGCAAAGAATGTCGCGGTTTGCATTACACTACTGACTATCCTGTGCATGCTTACGACAAGAAAGATTGAAAACTGTAACACCTTAAATATGACTATTAAATATGACAAAAAGGACTTAAATGAAATGCCTAAGGCGCACTTCTGTTATTTCTTGTTGAATATATCGGGCTGCCGATGAAAAATAGTCAAAAGATGTTGCATGATTAACCGAAAATTTATATATTTGCACAAGGAATTTCTTATCTAAAACTTAATATATGAGTAACTTTAAACGTATTATTGAATGCGTACCTAATTTCAGTGAAGGACGCGATTTAAGTATCATCAAACAAATTACAAACGAGGTTGAAAGTGTAGATGGTGTACGTCTGCTTGACGTTGATCCGGGTGAGGCAACAAATCGAACAGTAGTAACTTTTGTCGGCGAACCGGAGGCCGTTGTTGAGGCCGCATTCCGCAGTGTGAAGAAAGCCGGAGAACTGATAGATATGCGCAAGCATCATGGTGCTCACCCACGTATGGGTGCTACCGATGTGTTGCCACTGATACCTGTTGCCGGTGTAACACTTGAAGAGTGCGCGGAAATGGCACGCAAGTTGGCAAAGCGTATAGCCGACGAACTCGAAATCCCATGCTATTGTTATGAGGCAGCAGCCTATACCAAAGAGCGTAGCAATCTTGCTGTTTGCCGTGAGGGAGAGTATGAGGCAATCGCAGAGAAACTGTCAACAGAGGGTAAGCAACCTGATTTCGGTACACGTCCGTTTGATGAGCGTGCAGCAAGAACCGGATGTACTGCTGTTGGAGCACGTGATTTCCTCATTGCAGTAAACTATAACCTCAACACTACTTCAACACGACGTGCCAATGCAATCGCATTCGATGTACGTGAAAAGGGTAGACCGGTACGTGAGGGTAATCCGATAACCGGAAAACTGAAGAAAGATGAGAATGGAAAGACAATAATGCAGCCCGGTACACTGAAAAGTACAAAGGCTATCGGCTGGTTTATTGACGAATATAAGATAGCACAGGTATCTATGAATATCACGAATATCAACGTTACACCGCTACATAAAGCATTCGATGAGGTGTGCCGCTGTGCAAATAATCGTGGTGTGCGTGTAACAGGTACTGAGATTGTTGGTCTTATACCTAAACGCGTTCTGGTAGAGGCTGGACGTTATTTCCTTGAAAAGCAGAATCGCTCTACCGGTATTCCGGAGGAAGACCTGTTGATGATTGCAATTAAGTCACTCGGACTTGAAGACTTGAAAGAATTTAACCCGAGAGAGAAAGTTATAGAGTATCTTCTTGAAGATGCAAATAAAAAGCCGTTGCTTGCTGACCTCACCGTAAAAGATTTCGCATTGGAGACTTCTCGCGAAAGTCCTGCACCGGGTGGCGGAACAATCTCTGCATATATGGGAGCATTGGGTGCAGCACTCGGAACTATGGTTGCAAACCTCTCTTCTCACAAGGCTGGTTGGGATGACCGTTGCCACGAATTCGCAGTATGGGCAGACAAGGGACAGACACTTATCTCCGAACTGATGCACCTCGTTGACGAAGATACTGAAGCATTTAACCGTATTATGGCTGCATTTGGTATGCCTAAAAAGACCGATGAAGATAAGGCTGCACGCAGTGAAGCAATACAAGCAGCAACACTCTATGCCACACAGATTCCACTTCAGACTATGAAAGCATCTTTCGGAGCGTTTGAGATATGCAAGGCTATGGCAGAAGAGGGTAATCCTAACAGTGTTTCGGATGCCGGTGTAGGTGCTTTGGCAGCACGTGCCGCAGTTATCGGAGCCGGTCTTAACGTTAAAATAAACGCAGCTTCGCTTAAAGACAAAGAGAAAGCAGAGGCTCTTGTGGCAGAGGCAGAGCAGATTGTTGCTAAGGCAAATGCCGAAGAAAAGATTATTATGTCAATAGTTGAGAAGGTGATAAGTAATTTATAGTTTGAAAGAATAAACAAAATAAAAATAAAACGAAATGACCAAAGAAGATTTTTCAAAAGAAATACGTGCCGGTATTCCGCAGACATTGCCGGAGATGCCACAATATGACACAACAATCAGCCACGCTCCTAAGCGTAAAGATATTCTGACGGCAGATGAAAAAAGACTTGCACTGCGCAATGCACTGCGTTATTTCCCGAAAGAAATGCACGCGGCACTTGCATCAGAGTTTGCTGAAGAATTGGAAAAATACGGACGTATATATATGTATCGTTTCCGTCCTACATACGAAATGTATGCTCGTCCGATAGACGAATATCCGCATCGTTCGGAACAGGCAGCTGCAATCATGATGATGATTCAGAACAACCTTGATAAGGCTGTGGCACAACATCCTCATGAGTTGATTACTTATGGAGGTAATGGTGCAGTATTTCAGAACTGGGCACAGTATCGCTTGGTGATGAAATATTTGTCGGAGATGACCGATGAGCAAACTCTTGTTATGTATAGTGGTCATCCTCTCGGATTGTTCCCATCGCACAAGACCGCACCAAGAGTGGTTGTTACCAACGGTATGGTAATTCCTAACTACAGCAAACCGGATGATTGGGAACGTTACAATGCACTCGGCGTGAGCCAATATGGACAGATGACTGCCGGCTCTTATATGTATATCGGTCCGCAGGGTATTGTTCATGGTACTACCATTACAGTGCTGAATGCAGCACGTAAGGTGATGGGCGACAATCACGACCGTATTCCGTTGTTCATAAGTAGTGGTCTTGGCGGTATGTCGGGAGCACAGCCTAAGGCCGGAAACATTGCAGGTGTTGTAAGTGTTGTTGCTGAAATAAATCCATTGGCAGCAAAGAAGAGATACGAGCAGGGCTGGGTTGACGAGTTGCATGACAATCTTGATGAACTGATTCCTGCCATCTGCAAGGCTGTTGAAGAACACCGCGTGGTGTCTATGGCATACGTTGGCAATGTCGTTGATCTGTGGGAACGTCTTGCAAAAGACGAGATACATGTTGACTTAGGTAGCGATCAGACATCACTCCACAATGCCTTTGCCGGAGGTTACTATCCTGTAGGCATGACACTTGAGGAGTCTAACCGCATGATGGCAGAACAACCCGAACTCTTTGAGGAGAAAGTTTATGAGTCATTACGCCGTCAGGTAGATGCCATTAACAAGATTTCGTCAAAGGGAATGTATTTCTTTGACTATGGTAATGCGTTCCTCCTTACCTCAGGAAGAGCCGGAGCAGAAATATTTGCAGACAATTCGAATACTAAGTTCCGTTATCCGTCATACGTTCAAGACATCATGGGACCGATGTTCTTTGACTATGGTTTCGGTCCTTTCCGCTGGGTATGCTCTTCTTGTACTCCTGAAGACCTTGCCGTTACTGACCGTTTGGCTGCCGAGGTTCTTGATGATATGATGAAGACTGTAACCGAAGACATCAAGGGACAACTTGCAGATAACCTTCATTGGATACGTGAGGCAGGAAAGAACAACCTTGTTGTCGGTTCACAGGCCCGCATTCTGTATGCCGATTCAGAAGGTAGAATGAGGATAGCACTTGCTTTCAACGATGCCATACGTCGTGGAGAGATAAGTCGTCCGGTAGTTTTGGGCAGAGACCATCATGACGTTTCCGGAACAGACTCACCTTTCCGCGAGACCTCCAATATCTACGACGGTTCACGTTTCTGTGCCGACATGGCTGTACACAATGTTATCGGTGACTCTTTCCGTGGCGCTACATGGGTGAGCATCCATAATGGTGGCGGAGTAGGCTGGGGCGAAGTTATCAACGGTGGCTTCGGTATGGTGATTGACGGAAGCGAGGAAGCAGAACGCAAGATACGCCAAATGCTCTTCTGGGATGTGAATAACGGAATCGCACGTCGCTCTTGGGCACGCAACAATGGCTCTATTGACGCTATAAAGCGCGAAATGGAGCGCACACCGGAACTGACAGTGACAATACCAAACATTGTGGATGACGAAATAATCAATAAATTTTAAATAAACAGAAAAGCCCGGATTACTCTTATTAAACGAATAATACGGGCTTTCAACAACTGAAAATAACTGAACATTAAATCATGATACATAAAATAAGTGCAGAACATCTCTCTATCGAACGTGTGGGAGAGATTATCTATAACGGTTATAAAATAGAACTTAGTGATGATGCAAAGCAGCGCATCGAGCGTTGTCGCAACTACCTCGATGAGAAGATTGCAAGCAATCCTGAGCCAGTATATGGTGTGACAACAGGATTTGGCTCACTTTGCAATGTGTCGGTGAGCAAGGATCAACTTACTCAACTGCAAATCAACTTGATAAAGAGTCATGCCTGCGGAACAGGTGAGAGCGTTCCGAACGATATTGTTAAGATAATGTTGTTGTTGAAAATTCAGTCATTGAGTTATGGATATTCAGGCTGTAAACTTGATACTGTGCAACGACTTGTTGATTTCTTCAATAACGGAGTTTATCCTATTGTTTATCGTCAGGGTTCTCTTGGCGCTTCCGGCGACCTTGTTCCACTGGCTCATCTTTGTCTCCCACTTGTCGGACTTGGTGAAGTAGAGTATGAGGGCAGTGTGATTTCGGGTGAGGAAATGTTGCGCCGCAAGAATTGGACACCTATCGAACTGGCAAGCAAGGAAGGGCTTGCTTTGCTCAATGGTACGCAGAACATGAGTTCATTTGCCGTATGGGCATTGCTTCAGGCTTATCGTCTTAGCGATTGGGCAGACCGTATCGCATCTATGTCACTTGATGCTTATGACGGAAGAATAGAGCCTTTTACGGAGGCTGTTCACCTCGTCCGTCCACATAAAGGACAGTTGGAAACTGCAGCACGCATGAAAGAGATGCTTGAAGGTTCGGAACTGATAAAGACTCCGAAGACACATGTGCAGGATCCATACTCATTCAGATGTGCTCCACAGGTTCATGGTGCTGTTAAGGATACCATAAGATATGTCACTTCGGTCATAGATACAGAGATAAACTCGGCAACCGACAACCCTACCGTATGCCCTGACGAAGACCTTATCATCTCTGCCGGAAACTTCCACGGTGAACCTATCGCGTTACCTATAGACTTCCTGTCTATTGCAATGAGCGAACTTGCTAACATATCTGAGCGAAGAATATACCGTTTGGTTTCCGGAACACGAAACCTTCCGAGTTTCCTTGTTGCAAATCCTGGACTTAACAGCGGTTTCATGATTACTCAATACACCGCAGCATCATGTGTTTCACTTAACAAGAGTCTTGCCATGCCGTCATCGGTTGACAGCATACCATCATGCCAAGATCAGGAAGACCATGTCAGCATGGGTGCTAACGCTGCCATCAAATTATATAAGGTAATACTGAATGTTGAGCGTGTGCTTGCCATAGAGTTGTTCAATGCCGCTCAGGCTCTTGATTTCCGCAAACCTCTGAAATCATCACCGAAGATCATGGAGATATACGATGAATATCGTAAGACGGTGCCATTCATCGAGGATGACAAACTGATGTATCCGTATATTCAGCGTTCAATAGAGTTCTTGCGTAAATGAAACTGTTTGTAAAAAACATCGGTACTCTCGCGGGTCTGAACCCCGATGGACTTCTGAAAAGGAAAGGGGCAGAAATGTCTATACTCCTTTCCATTTCAGATGCATGGCTCTTTGCTACTGATGGCATTATAACGGCTTATGGTTCTATATGCGGCGACAATGCAACAGCAGTCTCATACGAACAGCAAGCCGATACTGTTGTGGATGCTGAGGGTGGCACCGTGCTGCCATCTTTCTGCGACAGTCACACCCACATAGTCTTTGCCGGTAGTCGTGAACAGGAGTTTGTTGACAAGATAAACGGCCTTAGTTATGCAGAGATAGCACGAAAAGGAGGCGGTATCCTTAATAGTGCAGATCGTTTGCACAACCTCTCGGAAGACGAACTCTATGAGCAGTCTATGCATCGTGTGCGAGAGATAATAAAGAAAGGTACAGGTGCGGTAGAGATTAAGAGCGGTTACGGACTTAGTACAGAGGACGAACTCAAGATGCTCCGCGTAATACGTCGTATCAAAGAGACAACACCGTTGAAGGTTATGAGCACTTTCCTTGGTGCTCATGCTGTTGCACGTGGCTATTCACAGTCCGATTATGTCAATCTGGTAATAAATGAAATGATTCCCGCTGTTGCCGCAGAAGGGTTGGCAGACTTCATTGACGTGTTCTGTGATGAAGGTTTCTTTACCTTTGAAGAGACATCAAGGATTCTTGAAGCCGGTGCACGTTACGGAATGCGAGGAAAGATACATGGTGAAGAACTTGCACCGTCAGGAGGTGTAGAAGTGGCTTTAAAACATTCGGCACTCTCTGTTGATCATCTTGAAAGCATGACCGATGAAGACATAGAGATGATGCGCGACACCGATACCATGCCGACAGCATTGCCGGGGACATCTTTCTTCCTGAACATGCCGTTCGCTCCCGGTCGTAAGATGATTAGTGCCGGTCTGCCGTTAGCAATAGCCAGCGACTATAATCCTGGTTCAACACCATCTGGTGACATGAAGTTTGCTATATCTCTTGCATGTATCAAGATGAGACTGCAACCGGAAGAAGCAATCAATGCAGCCACGATAAATGGTGCCGCAGCAATGGGACTTAGCAATAGTTATGGCTCGCTTGCTCCGGGAATGGTTGCCAATTTCTTTATTACCCAACCCATTCCTTCTCTTGCTTTCATTCCTTATGCATACACGACACCGATTATCCGCCGTGTTTTCCTGCAAGGAAAAGAGGTAGAATGAATGTGCTGACATAATTGTTCTACGATAAACTTTTAAACACACTGAAATATTCAGGGAGAATGTCTTAATGTAAACATTCTCCCTGTTTTTGTTTTCCCGAAAATATTATATCATGTTATGGCATTCTTCCTTGCAGTAAGGCAATGAAATTTTTACGATAAGTATCAACCATTGTGTTGAAAAGGGTCTCTGACATACAGACCGATTTCATCATATCGGGCGTTATCTCTTTTGTCGTATCGTTTGTTTTAATGCCGTTAATTGCCGCAATCTGCGGATATACGGATTGATGGAAAGCGTTTGCGATGTCTTCATAGTGTTCAAGCATTATCTGCTTTAGAATTTTTGGCTCAAGTTGCTCAGGCATTTTGCCTACCTCCTTTATAATTGTTTCTTTTGTAAATTCAATGAAAAAACTATTCACCAAATCTTTTATTGCTTCTTCTTTATTCATCGTTCTTGTTATTTCACTTTATTTATATTACGCATCAATCCTTCGTATTTTGCTCTTTTTACGGCACTCCCTTTGAACAATCTACGATAGTCTTCCTCGCTTAGTGACTGCCATTGTTCGCGTGTCATCTCCATGAGTTCTTCTTTAGGTTGCAGCAAAGGTTCGTTGGTAGGGTGGGCATAGCGATTCCACGGACATGCCTGTTGACAACGGTCGCACCCATATATGGTATCGCCCATTGCCTTAGCCATATCGTCCGGGATGTCACCTCGGTTTTCTATTGTCTGATAAGAGAGGCATTTCGATGAGAGAAAGGTACAATGGCCTTTGTTTTCTCCACTCATCATCAATGCTTTTGTAGGACAGGCATCTATACACTTATGGCAGTTTCCGCATTTCGACTCCATCGGACTGTCATATTCCAATACGATTGGCAGAAACACTTCTCCGAGAAAGAACATGCTGCCTGCACGCGGAATTATCAATTGATGATTGCGTCCCACCCAGCCAAGCCCTGCTTTCACTGCCCAATAACGTTCCAATACCGGTGCACTGTCTGAGAATACACGGATGCTTTCTTTATCGAAAAGAGGCTCGGATGATGTGTAGGAAGAGTCTTTTCCAAATACACGCTGTACCAATTCCCTGAGTTTTCCCTTTACGATGTCATGATAGTCCTGCCCCAATGCGTATGCCGCAATCTGATATTCACCTTCCGGTAAACGATTGGCAGGTGCATAGTTAAGAGCAACTGAAACGATACTGCGTGTTCCTGGAACAAGAAGTCGGGGGTCGAGTCGCTTCTCCAAATGGTTTTCCATATATGCCATAGTGGCATGGCCGCCATTGTCAAGCCATGACATGAATCCTTTTGCCACATCATGACTTACCGCCTCGGCGCGTGCTATGCCACAAGCAGAAAAGCCGAGACTTAAGGCCTCGGCTTTTATCCTAATCGAAAGTTCGGAATTCATATCCTTGTTCTTTCAGCCATTTCAGTGCCCTTGGCAATGCATAGTGTAGTTTGTCTATGCTTTTCAGAGAGTCGTGGAATGTTATTATCGACCCGTTGCGAGTATATTTTTTGACGTTTTCGAGTACGTCTTCTGCCGTTACACGTTTTGAGTAGTCGCGAGTGACAACGTCCCACATCACAATCCTGTAGTATTTGCTCAACCAATAGTAGGGACTGTGACGCATCCAACCGTGAGGAGGGCGAAATAAGTGCGAGTGAATAAGTTCGTTTGCCTGATAAGTATTTATTATATACGTTGTTGTCCAGTGCTTGAAACCACTGATATGATTCATTGTGTGGTTTCCTATCTGATGCCCCTCCTTTACAATACGTTCGTACAGGTCGGGGTGTTTTTTTACATTATCTCCAACCATGAAGAACGTTGCCTGTGCATCGAATTGCTTAAGTGTGTCGAGTATGAACGGCGTAGCTTCCGGAATGGGTCCGTCATCAAAAGTCAGATAAACCGACCTTTCATTCGGATTCATTCTCCAAGTTGCTTTTGGATATAGCCATCGCAACCATTTGGCAGGCTGTTCTATAAACACTGTGGGTTATTGAAATTTAAATATAAAACATAAAAGTCAAATGTTAAAAAATAAAGGAGTATGTGTGAGAGAGTTCACCAAGACCATTATCTTTTAACATTTGACTTTGAATTTATTTTATTCCCGCTCTAGATCTGAATACATCACCGAGTTTGAGAGTGCGCTCTTGCAGGTTCATCTTGTAGTTTTCACCAAAAGCATCAGCAATTTCTATACACTTGTTCATGATGTATAAGTTGTTCATACAGTCGTTGTATGACTGCGAGAAGCGATTATCGTTTAGCGAGAGATACCATTTCACATATTGCTCGGCATTCTTGAAAGTCTCGTCGAGCCATACTTTTGCTTTCGCTTTGTTACCTGCGATTATGTATACCTTTGCAAATTCAAAACCGCCACTGCTGTAGTTTATCGGTACATTGTATGCCGGTATTTCTTTCTCGGCACGGTCAAGCACTTCCAAAGCCTTGGCATTCTTGCCTTCTGTTATGAGGTTGAGTGCAAGTTCACCGAAGAGTCTGCGGTGGGTATAGCACATACGCATTATGGTCCAATCGAGATAAAGTCCTTTCTTGTTCAAACCTCCGAACTTAAAGCGTGTCATCAGGTTCTTATATACACGTTCTGTATCAAAATTCCTGACACCCTCAACGTTTGTTTTGAATGGAGTGATGCGATTAGTCAATCCTTCACAAACAAAGTTTTCGCCCAAACTCATGAAGTTTTCAGAGCCCACGGTTGTTGCCACATACATCGGCCGTGTCCAATTACACTGCACGAGCATTTCAAGAAGCATGATGTCTGATTTTGACAATCCGCGACGACCGGCAAGCGATATTTCCATGATGTCGGGTATGGTGTCGCTCGGCATGAACATTCCGCTGCGGCGAACTGCTTCCTTATCCACTTTCAAGTGTAGCGTGTCGGTAGGTATAACACGCATATCCGGGTTTTCGTTGTGCAGCCAATATTTGAATATGTTCGATATTTCAAATGGGTCATCACCGAGTTGCTTACGCGCTTCTTCAGGATTCTGTCTGTAGAAATCGAGTATCTGTTGCTTTCCGCTTGGGTCTATGATTACCCAGTCGTTTGTACCACTCTCATAATTGATTCGCGGCCATGTGATAGGTACTGCAGGAGAGTTATATGCCGGACGTTTCATCTGGTCGATATACCAATCTGTTTGCAGATAACTAAGGTTACACACACGTGCGTCAGTCCTTATTCCTTCCGTTTCTTGGTCATACCACAATGGGAATGTGTCGTTATCACCATTTGTGAAAATTATCGGAAAGTTGTTGTCTTGCAGAGACATCAGATAGTTCTGACCGAAATCGCGACACATGTATCTTCCCGAACGGTCATGGTCGTCCCAGTTTTGGCATGCCATGAGAACAGGAACGCCGAGTGAAGCCAGTCCTACAACGATTGCCGGTACCACACCTTTCAACTTCATGCGTCCGAGCATGTCAATTGTTCCGGCCACGCCGATACCACACCATATTGCAAAAGCATAGAAAGAGCCTGCGTAAGCATAGTCGCGTTCGCGTGGTTGCACCGGAGTTTGATTAAGGTAAATCACAATGGCCAAACCGGTCATGAAGAATAGGAAGAATACCACCCAGAACTGGCGTATTCCGACAGGGTCAACCTCTTCTGTTGTCTTTCCATCTACCGTAATCTTACGCTTGCGTTGATAGAAAGCCTGCCAGAACAAACCAATCAGACCGAGCAGCAGTGGCAGACAGTAATATACGTTATGCCCCTTATTGTTTTTCAAGTCATCTGGCAACATATCTTGGTCGCCAAGTCTTAAGTTGTCAATAGGCTTGAAACCGGTAAGCCAGTTGCCGTATTCCAACTCGCCGTTTCCTTGCATATCATTCTGTCGTCCGGCAAAGTTCCACATGAAATAACGCCAATACATGAAGTTACACTGATATGAAAGGAAGAATTGCAGGTTTTCAAATTGTGTGGGAATCTTTATGTTATCGCCCCATTGTCCGGCAACGATTCTTCCATTAATACCTCCCATCCAACTCTCGTACGACTCTGCATGTCCCGGGTCATACATTCGTGGGAAGAACATGTTCTGTTCAAATACGTAGTTCTTCTTGTAGTCAACAATAAAATATCTGTCTTTTTCGTCCGGAGAGGCTTTCTCCTTGCGTTGATAGATGGGAGCACCACCGCTCTCCACCGGATAACCTTTTGAGTCGCGTTTCACTTCAGACGTGTATGCCTGTCCATAAAACAGCGGTCGGTAACCATATTGATCGCGACTGAGGTATGAGCCCAGTGTAAATATGTCTTCTGGTGAGTTCTGATCCATAGGAGGGTTGGCTGCCGAGCGGATAACAATAACTGCGTAAGTGCTATATCCGATCATGAGCATCAGCATACACAACAAAGTAGTGTTCTTGAAGCGTGTTGTGATGAGATTCTTTCCCCGGTATTTATAGAATAGTACAAATGCAAGTCCTGCAAGAACTATCAATCCTATAAAGAATGCACCCCAACCATATCCGTAGAAAGGAATACCAAGCATACCTACAGAAGCGAGGTAAGCAATGTTTTGACGCTTCTGACTATGGTCGGAATATGTTTCCCAAATGGCCCATATTACGACAGAAATCAGCAATAACAGATAAATGATTGTTCCGGAATTGAACGGCATGCCGAGAGTATTCACGAAGAACAACTCAAACCAACCTCCGACAGTGATGATTCCGGGAACAACACCATATAAGATTGCAGCCACAATGACAAACGAAATGCCTAAAGCAGCAAGCGAACCCTTTAGTGTGGCATTGGGGAAACGACGGTAATAGTAAACCAATACGATTGCCGGAACGCAGAGAAGGTTGAGCAAGTGAACACCGATTGACAGACCGGTCATGTAAGTAATGAGCACCAGCCAGCGGTCGGAATGCGGTTCGTCGGCATGGTCTTCCCATTTCAATATCAGCCAGAATACTATTGCTGTGAATGCAGAAGAGTAGGCATATACTTCTGCTTCTACGGCCGAGAACCAGAATGTGTCGCTGAAAGTGTAAATCAGTGCACCAACAATACCACTCGCCTCGATGCTGATCATCTGAGTGAGTGTCATTTCACTTATGTCACGCACAAGCAATTTCCTTACCAAGTGTGTAATGCTCCAGAAAAGAAACAATATACACGTGGCGGAAAGCAGTGCACTCATCGTGTTCACCATGCGTGCAATCTGTGTCACATCGCTTGTGAACTGAGAGAAAAGATTTGCTGTAAGCATGAAGAAAGGTGCGCCGGGTGGGTGACCTACTTCAAGTTTGTATCCGGTCGTGATAAACTCTGGACAGTCCCAAAAACTGGCTGTCGGCTCAATGGTCAGGCAGTAAGTGATGGCTGCAATGGCAAAAACCATCCACCCAAGCACGTTATCGACCAGTCTAAATTTTTTCATTGAATCGTGAGTGTTTTATAAAATTTCCCTTTATTTAATGATATGCAAAGGTACAATAATTAATAGACAGAATGGTGTAAGATAATGTTCTTTTTTGTTTTTTTAAGTTATATACAACTCATGTGTTCACAATTAATCCTTAATCAGTCATCGGAAAAATTGTAGTACAGAGCAGTTGTATTTTCAAATTGGGCTGATTTGCTTTTCAATTTCGCCTAAATTGGTCAGCAATTTCGCCCAATTTATTCTGCAATTTCGCCTAATTTGGTGTTGTGACAGGAATGTGTGGCGTTAATGTTTATAATGAATTGATAGATGTTATAATTCTTACTGTCAACTCCTTACATGAATAAGTCGGCACCATATACAAGTAAGACGTATCTCAATACCTTTCCAATGGTTATACTTGCTATAGAAAGGAATATGTTAGAACGCATAAGTCCGAGAAGTACGGTTATGGCACTGCCAATTATTGGGATGAATGCGAAGAAACCCATTATTGCTCCTCTGTCACCCATAAAGCGTTTGGCGCGGTTCATGTTCTTGTTGCTGATGTGCAGATAACGCTCGAACCACTCCGTTTTTCCCATTCTACCGACACTATAGTTGAACATGCTACCGGCTACATTCCCGATACTGCCGTATATAATCAGTGGCAACGGATCGAGACCGGCGGCAAGTAAAGCAAGGATTACAGCCTCGCTGCTGAATGGAAAAACGCTTCCGGCGAGAAAGGCAGATAGCAACATGCCCCAATATCCGTATCCAATCAGAATGTCAGTAATGGAGTCCACAGGCCTAAAAAGTAAGTTAATACGGGGATTAATATTGCAGTTGCCATGAGTAAAAGTGTAGCGATATTTGTAAGACGGGTATGAGTCAGAGATATGAAATGTGCTATCAACGGACTCGTGTTTATTATTGCTATACGTATAAGAAAGTCGAAATGCTGAGGCTGAAGAATAATGAATGTTATTGTTGCAGTGTTAATGGTTATGAACATCTCAAAAATCATTCTGGTGCGTATCTTGTCCCAGTTGCTGTTTCGCAAAAAATGAACAGTTCCGATAGCTGCACATATCATTACGAAAGTAAAAGTTATGATATTATATGCGTTGAGACAGAAAATATTAGCGATGCTTCCGAATTCGGCAATCGAAATGATATGGTTGATTGGTTCAGAGAAATCTCCTAAATATGCATAATATCCGGCCATGAACCAATATGGCAGAATAAGTCCGAATAGTGATGCAAAGAATGTACGCCAGTTTAGTGCTGTCATGTTGGTGGCAAGCATTATCCATAATAATGGCACGTAAAAGAGTGTCTGAACAAATAATATACTTGAAATGCCTACGCATAAAAAGGCATAAAACACCCAAACCATTGCATTGCGATTCTGAAAAGATTTTAAAAACAAAATATAGAACAGTGCTGTGCAAACCTCTATTATTCCGCCTTTTAAGGAGGAAAACAGATAGACCGAACTGCATATCATGAACATGAATGAGCAGGACACCATTCGGCTATATATGCGTATCAGTGAATTGGAATTGTTCAGTTCCACCATAAGGTATGTTGTTACTGCAAAACAAATAGATGAAAGCCATAAATTTTGTTGCACCAAACCATAAACAAACCATAGCACAATCGCTATTACGCTTGTTACCGGTAGTGCCAGCCTGCTCTCTGCAATTTTGTTCTGAAGTCGCTTAATCATACTATCCCTTTTAAATCTTCCATCAACGCTTATCCCTCAATGTTCAATGCCTAAATATCCTTACCAATATCGGTACGGAAATACTTGTCGGTGAATTTTATCTTATTTGCTCCGGTGAATGATTTTTCGAGAGCATCTTCCTTGTCTTTTCCGTATGAAGAAACTGCAATCACGCGTCCGCCATTTGTGACAACCTTTCCGTCTTTTAATGCTGTGCCCGAATGGAAAACAATGCTTTCGCAGACATCTTCGATTCCTTGAATTTCGTAACCTTTCTTATATTCTTGCGGATAACCACCGCTAACAAGCATTATGCAAACCGCTGTACGGTCGTCAAACTCCACTGTTCGTTTGTCGAGATTTCCGAGAGCAACGCCTTGGAACAGTTCTACGATGTCGCTCTTCAAGCGTAACATTACACTTTCTGTTTCCGGATCGCCCATTCTACAGTTGTATTCTATTACCATAGGCTCTCCGTCAACGTTGATAAGTCCGAAGAATATGAATCCTTTATAATCGATGCCTTCTTTTGCCAAGCCTTCAACGGTGGGGCGTATGATTCTGTTTTCCACCTTTTCCATCCATTCTCTTGTGGCGAAAGGAACCGGTGTTACGCTGCCCATTCCACCGGTATTTAGGCCCGTATCATGTTCTCCGATGCGTTTGTAGTCTTTTGCTTCGGGCAGTATTTGGTAGTTCTTGCCGTCAGTGAGAATAAATACGGAACATTCTTTGCCGCATAGGAATTCCTCTATTACAACCTTTGCCGATGCGTTTCCGAACATTCCGCCGAGCATTTCGCGCAATTCTTTCTTTGCCTCATCAAGAGTTGGCAGTATCAATACTCCCTTTCCCGCGCATAGTCCATCGGCTTTAAGTACATACGGGGCTTTCAGTGTTTCAAGGAATTTTAGTCCCTCGTCAAGCATCGTTCCGTCGAAAGTGCGATATTGTGCCGTAGGAATATTGTGCCGTTGCATGAATGCTTTTGCAAAATCTTTAGACCCTTCGAGTACGGCACCTTGCTTCGATGGACCGATAACGGATATATGCTTGGTTCGTTCATCGTTGCCGAACTCGTCGTAGATTCCTTTGACGAGTGGGTCTTCCGGTCCTACAACTACCATATTAATGTTGTTGATAACAGCAAAATCCTTCAACTTGTCAAATTCGTTAACACCAATCTGTACATTTTCGCCGACATTTTCGGTTCCGGCATTGCCCGGTGCTATATATAGTTTCTCGCATTTTGTGCTTTGTGAGATTTTCCATGCAAGGGCATGCTCACGTCCTCCTGACCCCAAAAGTAAGATTCTAATCGGCTTCATCATTTCTGTTTCCGGAAAATATATTGTCTTTTCCTTTGCAGGATATCTGTTTATTATACAATTTCTTTCCATATTGTTTATATTTGTGAGTGCAAAGTTACAATAAATCATTGTAATATTAGCAGTAATTTTAAAGTTTAATACATGCTGTGTTTCTCTAAGTTAAAAATCCCAGTTGATATGCTATGGAAACGAAAATATGTATGGATATTTTTAAAGACTTTATATGTCATTGTTTATTTCATTGTCCGATATTAATTTTTATGTATATAAAAAAAGCAATATAGCATTATGTGTGTTGCTATATTGCTTTTAATGAGGTATTTATTAGTTTTTTAATTCTTTACCAACAGAGTTTTTTATATGGACATAGGTTACAACGTTCACTCACTTTTGTGGGTTTGAATGTTGTGGTAGTGTCAAAAATTTCGGCCATTATTCTTTTTGTGTTTTCCATGAACGAATTTTCCATGCTTGCAATGTCGTTTATATATTCTTTCTCTTTGCCCGGCTTGAAGAAAAGTATGGGGTTGGTGTCATCGGCATATGAATGTTGTATGAAAAGCAATGCAGGAGATACCGGTTTGCGGTTTCCTTTTTGTTGTCTGCTGATAAGCATGGCGTAGAGCATGGACTGAAAGTAATAGTCACGGTGCCTGTCGCGTTTTGCCTGCGGGTAGAACACTGCCTCAACGTCGGCAAGCGGAGATGTTATTTCTCTGGAGCTCGTCTTGTAGTCGACAACTCTTATTATCTCCTGTCCGCTTTCCGGGTCGGTTACTTTATCAATTCGGTCTATGCGTCCTCCTACTTTTATTGTTCTTTCGCCGTTATTCGTTTGTATTGTTATGTCCTCGAACACGTCATACTCAAGTCCGATGATTATGAACGGTGCAAGTTTGATGTCAAGCCTTATCAGCATTTCCACGTATTGCCTTATTACTTCTCGGTTGATGAGTTGTATTCCGTTATAATTCGGTTTGAAATCATAATTGCCGTTTACCTTGAATAGTTCCTTTTTGAACGCTTCGTCAATGGCACGGTATATTCCGGCTTTGTCTTTCAGTAATGCTTGTAACGTGCTGCGTGTTATTATGGATTCGCCGGCCTTGTTATATAGTATCTCTGTCGCATCGTGGAATATAAGACCGAAGATGCGGTTGTCGATGGTGTCATCGTCCGACTCGTTGTTCTCTTTCAGTCGTGCCACATATCTGTAGAAGAAACGTAATTGGCAATACAGGTAATTATTGATTGCGGTAGGTGATAAGTAATCAATGTTCTCAAGGACTGTTGCAACTTTTTTGTCCTTTGGAATATCCGTCGGGATTGAGGCTCTTGTATTTTGCCCTGCGGATAAAACATGTTTGGAGATGTTCCATGTATTAGGCTTTTCAACCATCATTTGAACCATGAACCGCGACATTTCTCCTGTCTGCCCGCCCTCGGTAGAGTTGTTATATACTATTGTTACGTCCTTGCATCGCTGTATGATACTATTAAAATAGTAGGCATAGACCGACACTTTGTTTTCTATTGTTGTAAGGCCATGACCATATCGTATAGAGTGGGGGATGAACGATGAGTCGCTAACGCCCTTGGGCATGTTCCCCTCGTTGCATGATAGTATGAGGACGTGGTCGAAATCGAGGTTTCTCGTTTCGAGCACTCCCATTATCTGCACACCCTCGACAGGCTCTCCGTGGAATGGGATGGATGTAGTACCGATAATTTGCATTATCAGTCGGCGCAATGTTTCAAATCCCACGATCAGGTCACCGGCCGTTATCAGGTTCTCTATGCGTGTCAACAGGGTATAGGTTCTGAACAACGACTCCACGGCAAATCCGTTCTCTTGTACGTTTTCCTTTGGGAAATGCATTGCGATATGTTTCACGATATCGGCCATTCGCTTTGTAATCTGTCTGTTGTAGTTCTCAGATGCCATATCAACGGGGGCGAACAAGAGCGATAGATGTTCGTCAAGCATAAGTTCTTCTGATTTCGGGAAGTAGCGGTGATGCTTATTAAGTTCGGCGCGCAGCAGTAATGCCTTTTCCGATATATATCTTGAATAAGGGTGGGAGAGCACCGAGTTGATGAAGTGTAGTCGGAACACGTGTCCGTCCTCGGCATAACCTTCGGAATGTAATGCGAGGAAATTGGTTATCAGTGTTGTTATCGGTGCTTGAGAAAGAGGATAACCGGTGGTTACGTTTACGGCCGGAATTTCGGAAGGGAGACAATGGATAATGGTTCGCAGAAGTGTTTCGTCACACATTACGATGGCTGTGCGCCTGCCATGCAACATGCGGTTGTTGTCATTAAGCCATTGACTTATGTATCGTGCTTGAATATTCTCCGTTTGAGCGCAGATATATTTTATCTCCTTCTTCTCTTTCATCGTGTCGAATATATCGGTGCGGTTCGGCGCAAGTTGGTTGGCGAATTTTTCTCTTAACCGAGAGATATATTTGCCGGCCTCGTTTGCCACGGTGTTGTGTTCGTGCATGAAATATTCGTCATAGTCCCAGTAAAATAACGCACGTCCCTCTTCATGTAGCATTGAGAAAAGGCGTATCTCCACTTCCTGAACTACGTTGAAACCAACGAAAATATATTTTCCTGAGTTCAGGCGGAGTTTTCCGTCTTCAATCACTTTCCTATATAATGCTCCCTCGTATGCAAGCCCTTCGTTGGCGAGTGTTTCGTTGAATTTATGGTATATTTCGGCAAGGCTGTTCCAAGCCTTTATGAAATTTTCTTTCAGTTCTGAGTTTTCGTTGTCGAGCACGATGTTGAAGAAACGCTCTATGGCTTTCTTTTGTTCCGGAGTGAATTCCATTTTGCTTTCAAGTTCGTGGAATGCCGTGACGTTTGAGAATACGGCATCCGCATCGGCCATATTCTTATCGATGTCGTCGAAGTCGGCAATCATAAGTTGCCCCCAGCCGTAGAATTTGTCAAGTGTCAGTTCTGCTGAGCCATGATATACCGAATACACTTTGAAAAGTTCGCACACAAGTTTTATTGGGTCAGCGACAACCGTTTCAGTTTGACTTCTGAATAGTTCGCTTATCGTTACGTATTGTGGACTCCACATCGGTTTACCCGCTTTCAGAGCGAGAGCTTCGTTAAGGAAAAGCGATGCTCTCTTGTTCGGGAATACTATCGTGATGTCAGAGAGGTCTGTGCCGTGTTTAGCAATAATATCTTCTGCTATATGTTCTAAAAATGATGTCATGATTCGCTTAGTTGTCAAATTCCTTAATAATGTTCTTATCTACATACCACAGATAGCCTTTGATGTTCTGATGTCCCATATCATCTAACAATCGCATATAGCGGCGTATTTGATTTTCGTGTGATGTGCGTTGCGTTCCGAATTTATAGTCAACCACTATTGTGCTCTTGCCGTCTGTCATAACACGGTCGGGACGATGTTCACAAAACTTTCCGTTCTCAAATTCCAATACCGAACATTCTCTGAATGTTTTCCATTTTCCGGAGAACCATTCTGCTGCTATTTGATTTTCAAGACACTTCTTGATGGCAGAAAGAATGTCTTCGCGCGATAATTCATCGTATAGAATACCATCTTGTTCCATTTCTTTAAGGACACGTACAACATCATCGGTCGTTACTATCTGTGAAAAGATATTATGGAGGATATTTCCCCGTTTGATATATGTCGTGCTACCGGTGTTGTTTTGTTCAGACATGGTGAATTCCACGCTCTTGTTGCTTTGTCGGAAACTTACGGGAACAGGGAATGTTTCAACATTTACTTTTATCTTGCTTGTTTTTTGTGAGAAAATGTTTGATGACTCTTTTCTATTGCCTTCGTCTCCTGTTTTGAACGAACCATAGCAGAACTCAATGTCTTCAGCAGTTTTATCCTTATCCTTATTGTCGTTATCGGTACACACACCCGAAAGCATTGCACCGTCAAGTTTATCTACTACTTCGCCAAGCGACTGGCTTATTATGTACGAACGATACCCCTTTCCTTCGTTCTTTCCTATTACATAAAGATTGTTTACGGCGCGGGTAAAAGCCACGTAAAGCATGTTCATGTTATCCACAGTGTTTTGCAAATGTTCATGCTTGTAGTCTTCTGCGAAATAACTATTGTTCATTTCCTTACTATATCTAACCGGTATTAGTGGCATGCGGGAAAAAGGTTCTTCGTCTGTGCTGCACCAAATCATGCCCTTACTGCCGGTTTTCCAACTTGCGAAAGGCAATATTACATTATCATATTCAAGTCCCTTACTCTTGTGTATGGTGAGCAGGCGTATGCCGTCAATTTCGTCGCTCTGTATGTTTTTAGAGTGAAGTTCTTCTTCCCATTCCTTAAGCAGTGTCTCTATTCCCGGTGAATAGTCTTCGGAAAACTCGTTTACAGCATCATTGAAAGCACATACGTATGCACTTTGTTCGTTCAGCCGATGGAGACTTAGTACGTTATATATATATTCAATAAGTTCTACAAGCGGCATCTCTATCATCTTATCGAAACATTCTGTGAAATCTTTCGGCAATAGCGCGTTTATCTTATCCTCATCGGCATTGCTCATCATATCGCCTTCAGTCTTGCTGCTTGACATTATATTCCTTTGATATTGCTTTGCTAATGTTGCTCTTGTTAACAAATCTTCGGGATGAAGCAGTAGGTGTAGTGATTCTATTATCATGTTTACGGCCAATGATGCTTCAAGTTTGAAGGCTTCGTCGCTCACGATATGAATATCCGGTCTTGTCTGCATGAATTTCTCTGCGATGAGAGTTATATCACTGTTGGTTCTTAGTAGTATTGCAATCTTTTTTAGAGGAATGCCTTTTTCCACAAGTTCATCTACTATTTCAACGGTTTTATCAAGCGTCCTTTCCTCATAGTCACCGGACGAAAATAACGTAATCTGCACCAGTCCTCCCTCTCTGTTACTGTAAGGAATCTGCTGAACAACATCATGATACGCCTTTTCAATTTCATTCGCTTTCTCTCCGCACACCTCTCTTTCGTTCTCCGTTTCAATTCTTACGGCAGTTTCGAAGAACGCGTTGTTAAACAGGATTATGTTCTTGGCGGAGCGGAAGTTATAGTCCATCGGCTCCACTTTAAGTATGTTTTTGTCAAACTGTCTTTCAATATTGTTCAATAGTTGCCAGTCGCCGGAACGCCACCTGTATATGCTCTGCTTAACATCCCCTACAATCAGGTTCTGTGCTACATCATTTTCATTAGGATTTGCTCGACTCATACAATCTTCAAGCAGTACGAGGAAATTTCTCCATTGTACGGTGCTCGTATCTTGAAATTCATCTATCATGATATGATTTATCCGTGTTCCTATCTTTTCGTAGATGAATGGAGAGTCACTACCTTTAATAAATTCCGATAGTAGTTGTTGCGTGTCGCTAAGCAGAAAGCGGTTGGCTTTTCCATTCACTTCTCCTACTTTTTTTTCTATTGCACTTAACAGTCTGAGTTGACTGATGTATGTGAGCGACATCTTTGCCGTATTATATCTTATCAGGGCACTTCTTACTTGCTCATCAGCCTCTTTCAGAAGTGGGGTCAGATGCTCCTCCGCAATGTTTAGCAGTTCGGGACGTTTCTTGGTCATGGCCTTTGTTACCCATGCTTCCGGGTTTTCTATTGCTTTGACGTATGAAGGCAGCCCCAATTCCTTCATTGTGAATTTCTTATCTTTCAGTTTTTTGAAATATCCGCATAGCGTTTTATTCAATTCGTCCAAGGTGACGTTGTTGTCATCGAGAATCTTTCTGAACTTCGGTTCATATTCGGCCATTTCTTTCTCGAAACTATTGATAATTCCGTGCATGCTGTCGAAGAACGACCTGAAATTTTCTTCCTTACTGACAACTCCGTTTATATCGTCCCTTTTCTCTTTATATGTGTCTTTGAATATTGTCTTGCCGAAACTTTTTATCTGCGAGGTAACATTCCAACTCTTGTTTTCGGAGATGTTTTTGGAGATGTAGTCTATAATCCATGCCAATTCCTTGTCTTTGTCTGATAGTTGTTCTATCATTTGGTCAACAGCCATTTCCTCTACCTGGGCATCGTTCAGACCGACACGCAGATTTGAAGCAAGCCCTAACTCATGTGCGAGATTTCGCAGGACACTCTGAAAGAACTTATCTATCGTCTGAACTCTGAAATGGTCGAAGTCATGGATAAGATGACTTAGTGCAATACCGGCTCTGCGACTTACTTCCAGTTTGTCTATATGAATTTCTTCCGCAACCTTTTTAAGATACATTTCAGAGTCGGGCAACTCTTTCCATATACCATAGAGTTGCGACATTATTCGTTCTTTCATCTCTTCGGTAGCCTTGTTGGTAAAGGTTACGGCGAGTATTGTCCTGTGTGCGTATTCCGGATTTTTTATAAGCAGTTTAATATACTCCACTGCGAGACGGAATGTTTTTCCGCTACCTGCACTTGCTTTATATACGGTTAGTTGCATGTGATTCTTGTTAACAGATACAAAGATACAACAATTCTAACGAAAATACAAACATTTTTATGGAGAAGACTTATTGTTACTGCTACATTATATGACTACATTTATAAAAATAATCAGGGAGTCAGTCTATGCTTTCATTAAAACATTCCTGACTCCCCGATGGTATTATTTACAGTCGATGGGTAGAACCCTTACGAATGTAGGATTTACATTACTTTATATTAGGTTCTTCAAGACCGAGACCTTTCTTCTTGTCAACAATCTTAAGCACGAGTCCGAGCACGAGAGCCGCAACGCCAAGGCTTGCGAGCATCACGAGCGGAGCAGTGTAATCGTATTTCGTTGGGTCTGTAACACCTTCGTTGGTATTGTCGAGGACCTTACCGATGAGCAATGGGAACAGCCACAGACCGATGTTCTGAATCCAGAATATCAAAGCGTATGCCGAACCTATAACCTTTGCATCAACAAGTTTTGGAACGCTTGGCCACAATGATGCGGGAACGAGTGAGAAACTTGCACCAAGAACGAGGATTGTCACGTAGGCAATGATTACGCCTCCGGCCTCACTTCCCTTGAATATCGGAAGAACGAATGCGAACGTGAGGTGGCATCCAATAAGCAGCAGTGCACCGAGCACGAGCATGGTTGCAGCCTTACCTTTATGGTCAACATAGTTTCCGAGTATCGGTGTGATACCAACGGCGAGGAGTGGGAATACGGCGAATATGGTTTCTGCCGACTGACGCATGTAACCCATGTAGCAGAATGTTATAAGTGACACGATTGCCAAGCAAAGCATTGTGTATTTCATTGCCTGTTTCTTCATGAAGTTGAATGAGAATGCTGCTGCCGCAACCACAAGCATGATTATGTATTGCACAATGGTTACAGTTGAACCTGCCCAGAAAGAATTGGGGTCAAGCTCGGTGAATGTGAGGTTGCACTGAAGCATGTTCACAGCATATTTCTGGAATGGGAATATCGCAGAATAGTAGAGAACGCAGAGCAGTGCTACGAGCCAGAAGCCACTTGAGGTAAGAATCTGTCCCAAATCCGAAATCTTGAACGGGTCATCTTTTTCCTCTGCCTCTCCTGTTTGAGAGTCAAGTTTCTTGTCCATGAAGAAATATACAATGAACATTATGAGTGCGATACAGAGCAATACCACACCGAACGCAACAGAACGGCTTACGCTAATCTCACCACCAAGTTTGGCAAAGAAAGGTGAGAATATCATACATGTGGCAACACCGAGACGAGCAAGAGCCATCTCTGAACCCATTGCCAATGCCATTTCACGCCCTTTAAACCACTTCACGATACCGCGGCTCACGGTAATACCGGCCATTTCAACACCGCAACCGAAAATCATAAATCCGCACGATGCTACCTTTGCCGATGCCGGCATACCTTCGAAGAACGGAGAAACGCCAAGTTGTTCGAATACCGGGATGTGATTAAGGTTGTTTGTGAACCATACCTCAATGCCACTACCAACGAAAGCGTCTGAAACCGCATACCATTTTATAATAGCACCAATGAGCATCACCGCTCCGGATAGTATTGCGGTGAAGCGAACACCCATCTTGTCGAGAATTATACCGGCAAAGATGAGGAAGAATACAAAGACATTAAGGAATGTCTCTGAACCTTGCATCGTTCCGAACGAAGTAGAGTCCCATCCGCGCTCTGAGAGCATCAAGTCCTTAATAGGGGAGAGAATGTCCATAAAGATGTATGAACAGAACATGGCAAATGCCAAGAGCAAGAGAGCAGTCCAGCGCATTCCCGCCGAGTCTCTCAGTGTTTTTTGAATTGTTTGGGTCATGATATTATTAATTAATTATTGCCTATTATTATTTTAATCTGTCAATTATCAATTATTTCAACCACCTGTCAAGCCAGCCGAAGAATGTACGCTGCCAGAGCACACCGTTCTGTGGTTTCAGCACCCAGTGGTTCTCGTCAGGATAGATAAGCAACTCGGCAGGAATACCGCGCAGACGTGCAGCATTGAATGCAGACATTCCCTGTGTATAGTTGATTCGGTAGTCTTTCTCTCCATGAATACACAATATGGGTGTGTCCCATTTGTCAACGAACTTATGCGGAGAGTTTTCGTACGTGCGGCGTGCACGTTCTGTCTGGTCTTTGTTCCAGTAAGCATCATCGTATTCCCAGTTTGAGAACCAAGTCTCTTCTGTTTCTGTGTACATTGCCTCAAGGTTGAAAGCACCATCGTGTGCAATGAAACACTTGAAACGTTTGTTATGATGACCGGCGAGATAATATACAGAGAAGCCACCGAACGAAGCACCTACGGCACCGAGACGGTCTTTGTCAACGTATGGCAGGTTGTTGCATGCGTCATCTATCGCAGAGATATAGTCTTTCATACATTGGCCGGTCCAATCACCGGATATTTGCTCACACCACTCACTGCCGAATCCGGGAAGGCCACGACGATTTGGAGCAATTATCACATAACCGTTGGCTGCCATTATCTGGAAGTTCCAACGGTAACTCCAGAACTGACTAACCGGACTTTGAGGTCCGCCCTCGCAGAACAATAACGTAGGATATTTCTTTGTTTCGTCAAAGTTTGCAGGTAGAATCACCCAGTACAGCATATCTTTACCATCGGTTGTCTTTGTCCAACGCTGCTGAACCTTACCTATTGAGAGTTGGTCGAAGATATGTTTGTTCTCGTTTGTTATCTGTTCAACCTTCGTTTCTTTCTTTGAAGGGGTTACAACATACAGGTCGGCACTCTGTGAGCAACTATGTCTTTCGGCCAATATCTGTTTCTTATTGAGCATCTGCAATGAACCGAAATCGTGCCATGTGTCAGTGAGTTGCTTTATTTCACCCTTTGCATTGATAGCATACATATTCTCTGTTGCATGCCATACACCGATGAAATAAAACATAGCATCTTTACCATCTGCCCAGCAGAAGTCATCTACGTTAGAGTCGAACTTGTCGGTAACATATTTCTTTTCGCCAGTACCGAAGTCATATACGCACAGACGTTGGCGGTCACTTTCATATCCATCGCGTGCCATTGACAGCCATGCAACCTGCTTTCCGTCTGGTGAGAACTTCGGGTTCTGGTCATATCCGGGATTGTTCTTCAGGTTTTCTTTAGAGTTCACGCTCTGGGTTTGCATGGTTTTTGTCGGATCAACCTTTGGTGCAACATATCCTGCGGGTTTGCAGAGGTTGATAGTTTCTTTGCTTCCTACATTATATAAATATATGTCAGTATCGGTTGAAATCATATAATCCACCCCGACTTTCTTGCGACTTGTGTATGCAATGCTCTTTGAGTTGGGACTCCAGTCAATCTGCTCGATGCCTCCGAATGGTTTCACCGGACACTCGAAAGGTTCGCCTTCCATGATGTCGATGCCTTCCGAGATGCTTCCGTTGCTAACGTTTGCAAGGAAGGGGTGTGGTATAGACTCAACATATTCGTCCCAATGGCGATAATTAAGGTCGGTTACCACGCGTCCTGTTGCTTTCGACAGGTCTTCCGGATTCTCCTTTATGCTCTCGTGATATGGTATCTGCTTTACGAGAACAACACGTGTTCCGTCCGGTGAGAACCTGAAAGCATCTATTCCGGTCTTATCGTTTGTCATCTGCTTACGGTCGCTACCATCCGGCAACATGCTCCAAATCTGTCCTCCCGTAAGGAATGCTATGCGCTTGCCACCTTCAATCCACGCGGCGTCAGTTTCGTTCTTTGTAGAGGTGGTTAGCAGTTTTTTGTTGCTTCCGTCTGCGTTCATGATATAAAGCACGTGGTGTCCCTTGTTCTCTTTCACGCTGTAATAGGCAACGTTATACACAATCAGTTTTCCGTCCGGCGAAGCGGCATATCCGCCGATGCGTCCCATTGCCCAGAGAGCCTCCGGTGTCATAAGGTCGCTGTTCAACTTGATGTCGTTTTTCAAGATAGGTTTTTCCTTTCTCATGTCTTGAGCCTTAATGCTTGTGCTGCCTGCAAGCAGCATGGCAACAGCCATCAATAGTGTTTTGTTCATAAATTAGTATGTTTTATTTCTTGGATTGTTGTTCACGCATTTTTCTCATTTCCTCTGCCTGTTTCTGCATCGCTTCGAGGCGTGCGGCAAAACCTCCTTGTTTCTTAGGCTTGTTCTTGTTATCTTTATAACGAGCCTCAAGAATGGCAAGAAGTTTCTCGTCGTTAGTGGTTTTTCGCAGAGTCCACATTATGGCTGCGCTGAAGAATAGCGAAATGAAGTAGTAGAAATTGAGTCCTGACGAATAATCGTTGAACATGAAGAAGAACATCACCGGCATGAGGAACATCATCCATTGCATCATCTTCATCTGTTCTGCCTGCTGTCCTACCATCTGGTCACGCTGCTGACGCATTGTCATCCACGAGTACAGCACGTTGGCGACACAGAAGAGTACACAGGTAAGTGAGAGGTGGTCACCGATGAGCCACAGGTTGCTTCCCCATTCAATGATTGGGTCGTATGTGGAGAGATCGTCAATCCACAAGAAACTCTGACCTCTTAGTTGTATGGCGTTAGGAACGAAATTGAACATGGCAATCCATATAGGCATCTGTATCAGCATTGGCAGACAGCCACTGAGTGGCGACACTCCGTATTGAGAATACATCTGCATCATTGCCTGTTGTTTCATCATTTGGTCTTCAGGCTTGTCGTATTGCTTTGTCGCCTCATCGAGTTTCGGTTTCAGTACGCGCATCTTTGCCGATGACATGTAACTCTTCTTCACCATAGGGAATGTGATGAGTTTCAGCAGCAGTGTGATGAGAATGAGAACGATACCCATTGGGAAGCCTAAACTTGTGAGCCAGTCGAACACGTAGATTGTGAACCACCTGTTTATGATGCGGAACAATGGCCAACCGAGATATACAAGGCGTTCGAGGTCGAGTTCTTTATTGAACTTGCTTTTTTTCTCAACTGTCTGAAGTAGTTGGAAATCATTGGGTCCAAAGAAGAACTCCAGTTCGGTAGGGGTGTTTCCCTTTGGGTCGAAACTGGTCTTTAGTTTCGCTCCATACTGCTTCAAATATTCCGTTTCCTTACTTTGCGGCAGAGATGTCATCAGCGAATTGCTTGCAAATCCGTCCTTTGCTATTATCACAGAAGAGAAGAACTGATTCTTGAATGCTACCCAATCGAGTGCTTCTTCAATTTTCTCGTCAGCATATTCTTTTGATTCATTAAGATAATCCGTGCCACTATCCTTTTCCTTATAGGTCAGGGTAGCATATCTGTTTTCAAATGTGAATCCGCGTTCCTGTTGCCTGCAACGCTCTGTCCAATGAATATCAATGCTGTTATATGTAGGTGGGAAAAGAGTTTCCATACCTTTTGCGGCAATGGAGAAATGTAACAAATAATCTTCTCCTAAATTGTATCTCATCTCTAATGTCTGTCCGTTTTTGGTCGTTGCTGTGAGCGTTACGGTAGAGTCTGTTTGTTCTGACGGTGTGAAATACAAATCTTCAGTGTTTATGTTCATTTCTTTTCCTGAGAGCATGAATTTCATCTGCTGATCTTTTTCATCAAACAGAATCACATCCTTGTTCCCATTACGGTCTTTGAATCCTTTTACTACGGCTTTGTTTATCGTACCACCTTTAGTTCCTATCGTAAGTTCCAGTTTCGAGTTTTTCAGTATTACAGGCACGTTTGTTCCTGTTAGTGCGCTATAAAATAGTGCTGTACTATCTTTCGCGACTTCTTGTGTTGTGTTTTGTTGATTTTCTTTTTCCGACTTGTTCTTTTCGGCAAGTTCGCTCTCTAACTTTTGTTTGTTCACTTGTGCAATCGAGTCTTGTATCTGTTGTTTGCGAATGTCCTCCTCAGAAGGGCGATTCCACCAACTAAAGCCGATAAATACAAGTGCAATCAGCACGAATCCGATAATCGTATTCTTATTCATGTTCATATTTTATATATTCTTTTTATTCTTATAAATAATACAAGGCGCAAAATTACAAAAATTCTTTTATACTGCAAAAAGATACTCTTTGTTTTGGCAAAATAATGTTTAAGTTGTCGAAAAATATGATTTAATGTTGTACCTTTGCCGCCGTTTTATATGTTATATTATAATTTTTTACAACAATATTATCATGTTTCAGTATGAATAAGACCGTATTATCAGTTCTTCTCGTATTGTTTTTTTGTGCAAATATTGATGCCGGCAACGATTCGTTGGTGGTAAGACAATACATGGATTCTCTATATCACAGCAGAACAAATATCACAAAGGCCGATTATCCGGAATTAGATGCTCGTTATTACAGACTTTTCGCTCCGTTTACGTTCTATCATTCGCCTGCAAGAAAGGAATTGCGGCTGAGTGATAACTCACAGTATGTGGATGCCGTGGAAAACAATGTGGACAAAACTTTATTGTCGTTATATTTGAAACGCCCCGACCTTGTTGAGAACACCGAGAATCGCTTGCTTGCCACAGGAAAAGTAGAGGCAATAAAGAAGCCTATAATGCAGAATGTTATACTTTCTGAAAAGGTTGAACCTGTGGTCGAAGAACCTATCTTTGAACCTGTTGAAGTGTTTGTCAGCAAACCAAATTTCTGGACTGTAAAAGGAGATTATTATCTTCAATTCCTACAGAATTACATTTCAAGTAACTGGCATAAGGGTGGTGAGAGTAACTACTCTATGGTTGGAAGCCTCACAATGGAAGCAAACTATAACAATAAGCAGAAACTGAAATGGGAAAATAAACTTGAACTGAAACTTGGATTTCAGAGTTCACGCAGTGACTCCCTTCACTCTTTCAAGGCTTCGGAAGACCTTATACGATACACAAGTAAATTGGGATTGCAGGCCTCGAACAAGTGGTATTACACGCTTCAGTTAATTGCTAATACGCAGTTTACACATGGATATAAGTCTAACGATGCCTTTGTTTATTCCGATTTCCTGTCCCCTTTGAACGTTAACCTATCTTTAGGTATGGACTATACGGTAGATGCTTTCAAAAAGAAACTTACAGGAAATCTGCATATTGCACCACTCGCCTATAATTTCAGATATGTGAACAGGAAAGAGTTGTCAACGCGATATGGTCTTGATGAGGGACATCGTGTGCTGCACGATTTCGGTTCGCAGTTCACAGTAGAATTGTTATGGGTTTTATCCGACAATATAAAATGGAAGACGCGAGTTTATGGATATACCACTTACAAGCGTGCAGAGTTGGAGTGGGAGAACACTTTCATGTTCCAATTCAACAAATACATATCAACAAACCTGTTCATATATCCTCGTTTTGATGATGGTGCGGCACGTAATGGTCATCATGGATATTGGCAGTTGAAAGAATATTTATCGCTTGGATTCAACTATTCATTCTGATTTGGTATTGCCTCATAAATGCAAAGTATATATTGCCTAAAACAATTTGGGCGAGATTCCTCAGCAATTTGGGCGAATTTGGTTTGCAATTTGGGCGAAATTGATGGGTAATTTGGGCGAAATTGATTTACTGAATGTCATATTTGGTTTGTCATAGACTACACTATGAAGCGTTTTTAAAACATATTTTAAAAGAGGCTGTCAACAAAATCCAATTGCTTTTGGCAAATTGGTTATTTGTTGACAGCCTCTTTTTAATGTTGTTTTTTTATATAAACAAAAACTTTAATGCTTTTTTGTTATGTTATTATAATGTAACTATTCTGTCATTTCTCCCTCAATGTATAGGCGAGTCATTTCGGAAATGGCATTTGTTCTTATTGTTATGTTCTTCTTGAAGTGCCCGAACGGTCTGCCTGTGCCATTGTAAGTGATTGTTATTTCACCTTTTTGACCCGGTGCTATGGGAGTCTTAGTATATGCCGCAACGGTGCAACCGCAACTTGCCACAGCCTGATTTATAACGAGCGGTGCGTTACCCACGTTTGTAAACGTGAATGTGCATTTCTGAACAGGAGACTTTTCGGAGAAAGTTCCGAAGTTGTGTGATGTCTTGTCAAACTTGATGTCTGCCTTGTTTTGTGCTGACGCATAGCCGAACGTGCATAGCATCATCAAAGTCATAATAATAATCTTTTTCATTTTTTGATGTATTTAATACGTTAATTTTCCGTTTTTTTCCATTTGATGTTTTAAACATCGAAAAGTTTAAGCCTGTGCACTAAATTAATAGTATAACACTTATCTATTTATTTGCAAATGTACTAATTTCCCTTGAACGTTATCAAATTGGTGTGAATAATTATCATTATTTAATATTTCGTCGGGATAAAAACACATAAAATTTTGTGCTTTTATTATAAATTACTACCTTTGCAATCAAATTTTTTTATTAGAAATCAAATGTATAGGACAAACACATGTGGAGAGTTGCGACTTGCAGATGTCGGTAAGAATGTGACACTTGCCGGCTGGGTACAGCGTGTAAGAAAGATGGGAGGTATGACTTTCGTTGATATTCGCGACCGATATGGCATAACGCAGATTGTTTTTGACGAGTCGGCAGATGCGGCTCTTTGTGCCGTTGCCAATAAGTTGGGACGAGAGTATTGTATTCAGATAAAAGGTGTCGTGAGCGAACGACAGAGCAAGAACGACAAGATGCCTACCGGAGATATTGAAATTCTTGCCAAGGAGTTGAACATCTTGAGCGAAAGCATTACGCCACCGTTCACAATCGAAGATAATACTGACGGTGGTGATGACATAAGAATGAAATATCGTTATCTTGACCTTCGTCGTGCTTCGGTAAGGAAAAACATGGAGTTGCGCCACAGGATAACTATCCTAATACGTAATTTCCTTGACTCCAAGCAGTTTATAGAGGTAGAGACACCAATTCTTATAGGTTCTACACCTGAAGGAGCGCGTGACTTTGTTGTACCTTCGAGAATGAATCCCGGACAATTCTATGCTTTGCCACAGAGTCCGCAAACGTTGAAACAGTTGCTTATGGTGAGCGGATTCGACCGTTATTTCCAGATTGCAAAGTGTTTCCGTGACGAGGACTTACGTGCCGACCGCCAACCGGAGTTCACACAGATAGACTGCGAGATGTCGTTTGTCGATCAGGACGACGTGCTGAATCTGTTTGAAGATATGTGCCGCCACTTGTTCAAGGAGGTGCTCAACGTAGAGTTGCCGGCAAAACTCCAGCAACTGGCCTGGCATGACGCAATGCGTCGTTTCGGTTCTGACAAACCGGACTTGCGTTTCGGGATGGAGTTCGTAGAACTTATGGATGTGCTACAAGGAACAGGTACGTTCACAGTATTCGATACCGCAAAATATATTGGAGGAATCTGTGTGCCGGGATGTGCGGAATATACGAGAAAACAACTTGACCAACTTACAGACTTTGTAAAGTCGCAGCAGGTTGGTGCGAAAGGACTTGTATATGTCAAGTTCAATACCGATGGTACAGTCAAGAGCAGTATAGACAAATTCTATTCGTCGGAGGTATGGCAGACATTGAAGGAAAAGATGGGCGCAAACGATGGTGACCTTGTGCTCATATTAAGCGGAGACAATGCCAATAAGACACGCGGACAACTTTGTTCTCTACGTCTTGAGATGGGCGACCGTCTCGGACTGCGCGATAAGAACAAGTTCGAGTGTCTTTGGATTGTAGATTTCCCACTTTTTGAATGGAGTGATGAAGAAGAGCGACTGATGGCAACCCATCATCCGTTCACTATGCCAAATCCGGAAGATATTCCTCTTCTTGACGAACACCCTGAACGTGTACGTGCCAAGGCATACGACTTTGTTTGCAATGGTGTGGAATTGGGTGGAGGTTCGCTTCGCATCCATGACGGTAAACTTCAGGAGAAGATGTTTCAAATTCTTGGTTTCACGCAGGAGAAAGCAATGGCACAGTTCGGTTTCCTAATCAATGCATTCAAGTATGGTGCGCCGCCTCATGCCGGACTTGCTTTCGGTCTTGATCGTTTCGTTAGCATCATGGCAGGTCTTGACAGCATTCGTGACTGCATAGCGTTCCCGAAGAACAACAGCGGACGCGACGTGATGCTCGATGCTCCCGGCTCATTAGATCCGAAACAACTTGAAGAATTAAATCTCGTACTAAACCTTAAAGATTAACCGTTTCCGATTCTTTTGACATAAGTCAAGAAAATAATTTAAATTGTTGAAAATCTGCTATAAAAGGTGATAATTTATAACGATAGTATTAATTTTGCACTTGAAAAGGCATACTATTTAAGGTAAAGAAATATACGGTCAGGATTTTAAATTATTTCAAAACAAATATGGCAGAAAAGAAAACAACCAAGGCTGCGGCACCAACAACAGCAAAGAAGGCTGCGGCATCAAAGAAAGAAACTGTTAAGAAAGTGGTAGCAAAGAAGTCTGAAGTCGCAATAAATGCAGAAAACGTAGGGTTCAAGGCTGGCGATGTTTATCAGGCACTTGCATCAGAGGCAAAGGCTCTCACCGTTGCTGAGATAGAAAAGACGGCAAAGATAAGTAAGGAGGAAGTTCTCCTTGGTCTTGGATGGCTGCTCAAAGAAGGTAAGGTGAAAGACGAGAACAACAAGATTGTTCTTGCTTAAAGACATACAAGATAATCTTTTTCAGATATTAGGAAGAGCCGGATGCATTATTGCATTCCGGTTCTTTTTGTTAATTACAATGAGAAACAATCACGATAATTCAATAATAAAGGTGCTTGCCGAGGCCGGCGAGAATGGCATAAGTGTGAAAAAACTGGCACGACATGTGTTCAATGCGTCACATTCTTTTTTTGAGCCTGTGACTTTTGACGATGTGTATAGATATGTGCAGCTGTTCGTACGCCGTAACTCAAAAGGTTCTGAGGCATTGCTGGTGGGCGTTGGACATAGAGGGCACTATAGGCTCAATCCCAATTCGGCGCAGTCTCAGCAACTGTTGCTGATGTTCTGCGATGATGAAGAAGATAAGGAACCGGTAAAAACAGAGGATCTTTCATTATCACTATTCTGATTAGTAGTTACAACCGATTATAAGTTATAAATAAAGAAGTATCATGAAAAGAGAATGGAAAGTAATAAAAGAGTTTAAGGAAATTCTTTTTGAGAGTTACAATCACATCGCAAAGATAACCATTAACCGTGAGCGTTATCGCAACGCATTCACTCCTTTGACAACATTGGAATTGTCACAAGCGTTCAGTTACTGTCGCGAGTCATCTGATATTCGTGTGGTAATATTGACAGGTGCCGGCGACAAGGCATTCTGTTCGGGAGGTGACATTCACGTAAAAGGGCACGGTGGATATATAGACGAGCAGGGCATGCCGCGTCTCAGCGTTCTTGATGTTCAGATGCAGATACGACGTTTGCCAAAACCGGTCATAGCAATGGTTAACGGATATGCTATCGGTGGAGGACATGTGCTGCACGTGGTTTGTGACCTTACAATAGCCTCGGAGAATGCAATATTCGGGCAGACCGGTCCAAAGGTCGGTTCGTTTGATGCAGGTTTCGGTTCAAGTTATCTTGCAAGAATCGTGGGACAGAAGAAGGCTCGTGAGATATGGTTCCTTTGTCGGCAGTACGATGCGAATGAAGCAGAACGCATGGGACTTGTGAACAAGGTGGTACCACTCGACCGTTTGGAAGACACTTGTGTGGAATGGGCAGAGACAATGATGGAACGTTCTCCTCTTGCCTTGCGCATGATAAAGGCCGGACTGAATGCCGAACTTGATGGTCAGGCCGGTATTCAGGAACTTGCCGGTGATGCCACGATGCTATATTATACAATGGATGAAGCACAGGAGGGTGGTAAGGCGTTCCTTGAAAAACGCAAACCAAACTTTGACCAATATCCATACTTTCCATGAAATATGAAGTAAGTATAAAAGAGCGCGTGCTGCACTTCCTGCAACCGGCAGGGACTTCACGCGGTGTTTATCGCGAGCGTCGCTCTTGGTTTGTTTCTTTGACAGACGAAAACAGAAATGTCGGGGTAGGGGAATGTGCTCCTCTTCCCGACCTTTCGTGTGATGACATACCCGAATATGAGAAGTTTTTATGCGGTTTTGCCGAAAAACTTTGCCATGAAGGAATAATCCCATACGATGAATTGAAACAATATCCGTCTATGCTTTTCGGACTTGAGACCGCGATGCTTTCCCTGCAACGACGAGGAACAAAACTTTCTGACACTCTTTTTGCCGAAGGAAAAGAAGGAATACCCATAAATGGACTGGTATGGATGGGTACGTTCGACGAGATGCTTCCACGCATGGAAGAAAAACTGCGTTGTGGTTTCAGGTGCGTGAAGATAAAGATTGGTGCGATAGATTTCGAAGATGAATTAGAATTGTTGCGTCTTATCCGTAAGCGTTTTTCTAAGGACTATGTTGAACTGCGTGTTGATGCCAACGGTGCTTTCAAGCATACCGAGGCTTTGAAGCTTATGGAGCAACTGTCACGCTTTGACATACATTCAATAGAACAGCCTATAAAACAGGGTAATACGGAAGAACTTGCAAGGCTTTGTAGAGAAACTCCGTTACCAATAGCACTCGATGAAGAGTTGATTGGTATAAATGGTGGCGAAGAAAAGAAAAAACTGATTGAATATGTGCGTCCGCAATATCTCGTGTTGAAACCGTCGTTGCATGGAGGAATGGCAGGAACGCGTGAATGGGTTGAAATATCTCGCGCGCTCGGTGTAGGTTCATGGATAACGAGTGCACTTGAAAGTAATGTCGGACTTAACGCCATTGCCCATCTGTGTGCTTCTGTTTATGGTTCGCATATAACAATGCCGCAAGGACTCGGAACCGGACAATTATTCAGCGATAACATACCAATGCCACTTGAAATAATCGGTGATGAATTATGGTATCGTGGTGTTAAAAACCAAGTATAATATAGAAATGAGGAAGATAGAAAAGAAAACCATAGGTGAGGTGGTGCGTTTCTGTATCGTAGGTGTGGTTGCCACAATTATTCATTATGCCATATATCTTCTGCTAAAGCAATGGATTATACACGTTGTGGCATTTGCTGTCGGTTATGTTTTGAGTTTCATTGCAAATTTCTTCATGACAGCCCGATTCACATTCAAGAAAAATGCCACGGCTAAGAAAGGTGTGGGGTTCATCGCTGCACATACAGTTAATTTCTTCTTGCAAACTTCATTGTTACAGATATTCCTATGGATCGGTATAAACGAGAACTATGCTCCAGTTCCGGTATATTGTATTGCCGTTCCTGTTAATTTCCTATTGGTCAGGCTTGTTTTCAAGTAGAAATCCTTTGTCTTACGGCTTCGTAGAGCAGTATTGACGCACTTACCGACACATTCAGAGAGTCGAGGTTGCCGAGCATGGGAATACGAATATGAGCATCGGCTGCTTTTCGCCATTCATCGGTCAGTCCGGTAGCCTCTGTTCCCATGACTATTGCCGTGGCGCGACGCATGTCGGTTTCGTAATAAAGATGAGAATCTTGAAGTTGTGCAGTCAATATGCTTATGCATTTCTGCTTCAAGAATGCTATACACTCACTCGTTTCGCATGCCACACAAGGCACTGTGAATATCGCACCGATACTGCTACGTATAAGATTAGGATTATATAGGTCGGTCAGAGGGTCGCAGACAATAACGGCATCCGCACCTGCGGCATCCGCACTTCTAAGCACCGCACCAAGATTACCCGGTTTTTCAACGCTTTCAAGAACAACAATGAGGGGATTATCGCCAAGTGTGAGGTCTGAAAGAGAATGCTGTTGCGACTCTACTTCGGCAATTATGCCTTCTGTACTTCCACGGTAAGCAATCTTTTCGTATACTTCTCTTGATACCTCAAACGTTTTATTGCATATAGTAGGATACTCGTCTCCATATAATTCCATGCATATAAATACTGAAGAAATATTTAATCCCGCATCAATGCAATGCTGTAACTCACGTTTGCCTTCTACCACGAACATTCCGGTATTGCGCCTTTCAGACGATTTCTGACGGAGAAGTTGAAGATGTTTTATCTTCGGGTTTTGTGTGCTTGATATGCGGTTTTCGTTCATTGTCATAATTGTAATTACTTAAAAAGTAGAAGAATCAGAGTGCAAAGTTACAAATTTCGATTGTAAAATGAAATAAAAAGATTAACTTTGCAGTTATGTTATATTTAAAGTCATGCCGATAATAGATATTGACTCATTACAACATAAAGGCGTTGAGGTTTTCTGTTCACTAACAGAAGCACAAATGAGAAACAGGTTGGAGCCGGCCAAAGGTATCTTCATCGCAGAAAGTCCGAAGGTGATAAAGGTGGCACTTGATGCCGGATATGAGCCTCTTGCGATGTTGTGCGAACGGAAACATATAGAAGGTGATACTCGTGAAATTATAGAACGAGTTGGCGATATTCCTGTATATACAGGCGAACGCGAATTGTTGGCAGATATTACCGGTTACACATTGACTCGTGGTGTGCTGTGTGCAATGCATCGACCTGTGGAAAAGAGTGTAGGTGAAGTGACAGAAGGAGCAAAGCGGGTTGTTGTTATTGCTGGTGTTGTTGACACCACAAATATCGGTGCAATTTTCCGTTCGGCCGCAGCGTTGGGTATTGATGCCGTATTGCTTACCAAAAACTCATGCGATCCACTCAATCGGCGTGCCGTGAGAGTGTCGATGGGAGCGGTGTTTCTTGTGCCGTGGACATGGATAGACGTAAGTCTTGAGACACTGAAGAATCTTGGATTCCGTACTGCAGCATTGGCATTAAGTGACGATTCTATATCGATAGACTCTCCGTTGCTGAACGCAGTGGAACGCTTGGCTGTTGTTGTGGGAACCGAGGGAGATGGACTTCCGAAAGAAACCATACGTAATGCCGATTTTGTTGTGCGCATACCAATGTCTCATAATGTTGATTCACTAAATGTTGCTGCCGCTGCAGCAGTTGCATTTTGGGAATTGAGAAGACGATAAAATAATAGACCAAACATTAAATTACAAAACTTATTTAATCTAAAAACATTGATTGTTATGAAAAGAATGAAACTGATTTTGAACTATGTGGTAATAGGTTTTACAGGAATGTTGCTGTTGTCGAGTTGTTTACCTTTTAACAAGAAAGAAAACAAAACCAACGACTCTTTGACACAGAATGTGCAGAAAGTAGAGAAAAAGCCTGAACAAAAGCCTTTTTCCATAAACTATGAAAAGGCGAGTGCCATTGCTTATGACATGAAAAGGAAGAATGCTTTGGCAGAACTGCGAAAGATAGGTCTTGAAGAATTGCATTCAAAAACATTTCAGTTCATTCATGAAATGGCTGGTATGAAAAAGACGGGATATAAAGATGTTTACGGAAAGGGGATGGAATATAAAGATGACAAGTTCATTTCAAAGGATTCGAATGCGGTAGGAGTTATAGCTGAGAGTATGTACGTTAATACATATACATTCGTTTTCGCAGACAAGAAGATGCGTGATGCTATTTTGAATAAGGCTAAAGAAGCGGGTTTCAAGCATAATGTGACAGATTATGATACAGATGAAAAGGGTAAGGAATCATACATTATGAATATTGATGAAGTGAGAGAAAAAAGTCTTGTTGTTTATGACAGAGATGGCCTTTACTTCGCAGAAATGTATGTTGCCATGGAACTTTAATCACAATAAAAATATTTAAACAAATGATAGAAACAGGTCAGAAACACACAAGTGAAATAATAGTGAAAGACTCACTTTCGGCAGAAAATGTCGGATCCGGAGATATGCCGGTACTTGCAACACCGATGATGATGGCACTGATGGAGAATGCTGCAATGCTTGCGGTTAAGGATTCGTTGGAAGAAGGAATGACAACCGTCGGCGGACATATTGAGTCGTCTCATCTGGCACCCACAAAGATAGGGGAGAAGGTTATGGCAACGGCAGAAGTTACCAAGGTGGATGGAAAGAAAATCTTTTTTAAAATATCTGCATATTGTGGAGAAACCCTTCTCGGCGAGGGTACACACCTACGTTTCATAGTAGATAGACAAAAGTTTCTTGCGAGGCTATAAAATACCGATTATGTGAGAAATATGCAGAGGACATAAATTACCATACTCATTGATATTAAGTTGTTCCGTGTGTCGGCGAAGTACGTCGACAAAGGGTTTATGCAATGTTAATTTCCTAATGTTTTTTCAAATAATTTCAAACAGATGGCATATATATCCATTTTTTCCTTGTTTTTTTATGGTATGTCATAAAAAAATTATACCTTTGCAGCGATATAATTATTTTACTTATGGAATCAAATTTTTATTTTTAAACTTATATTAATAATACAAACACTATGTCAATCATCAAGGAAAAACTCTTTACCGAATTTGAGGTACCTACCACTCAAGAGTGGCTTGACAAGATTCAGGTTGACCTAAAAGGTGCAGACTTCAACAAACGTTTGGTATGGAGAACCAATGAAGGTTTTAATGTACAGCCTTTCTATCGCCGTGAGGACGTGCTGAAGATGAGGACACCCGATGCTTTGCCGGGAGAATTCCCTTTCTTGCGAGGAAATAAGAAAAAGGACAATGCGTGGTATGTTCGTCAGGACATTATAGCCAATGATGCCAAAGAGGCAAATGCCAAGGCTCTTGATATCCTCAACAAGGGTATTGATTCTATCGGATTCAAGGTTCCAAGCAAACTTGTAAGTGCAGAGTTTATCGAAGAATTGCTCAATGATATACGTTGCGATGTAGTAGAAGTTAATTTCTCTACATGTCAGCGTAAGGCTCTTGAACTTGCGGACATCCTCGTGGCTTATTTTGAAAAGCATGGTTACGACAAGAATCTTGTTGTTGGTTCTATCAATTGGGATCCGATGAAGAAGATGGTAATGAAAGGAAAAGATGTTACTCCGGTACTTTCTTTGGCATCACAACTCGTTGAAAAACTGAAAGATTATCCTAAATTCCGTTGCATTACAGTTAATAGCGTTGAACTGAACAATGCCGGTGCTTATATCGTACAGGAACTCGGATATGCTCTCTCTTGGGGTAACGAATATCTGCAGCAACTTGTTGATGCAGGAGTTGATGTTGACCTCGCTGCTTCAAAGATTAAGTTCAACATGGGTGTCAGTGAAAACTACTTCATGGAACTTGCCAAGTTCCGTGCGGCACGTATGTTATGGGCACAGATAGTTAAGCAATATGAGCCTAAGGACGAAAACTCTTGCAAGATGTGTGTACATGCTGTTACATCAATGTATAACCAAACATTGTTCGACAGTTATGTAAACTTGCTGCGCTCTCAGACCGAGGCAATGAGTGCCGCACTTGGGGGGGTACATTCCATGGTGGTAACTCCGTTCAACGTTATTTACGAAGAACCGACAGAATTCTCTGAGCGTATAGCGCGCAACCAGCAACTCCTTATTAAGGAAGAGAGTCATTTCGATAAAGTTGTTGACCCTGGTGCAGGTTCTTATTACATTGAACACCTCACGGAATCTCTCGCCGTTGAAGGCTGGAAATTATTCCTCAAGGTTGAGGAAGAAGGTGGTTTCCTCGCGTCTGTGAAGGCCGGAACGATACAGGGAGACATTAATGCTACAAACAACAAGCGTCATGATGATGCCGCTAAGCGTAAGGAGTTCTTGCTCGGAACAAACCAGTTCCCTAACTTCACCGAGAAGAGTGAGGGAAAGAGAGAGGTCTCATGCGAATGTGGTTGTTGCGGACATACAGGCGAAGAACATCATAAGACAGCATTCAAGGCCATAGAAAGCACTCGTCTTTCTGCCGATTTCGAGAATCTCCGTATTCATACAGAGGAGACCCGCGTACCTATGGCATTCATGCTTACTATCGGTAATCTTGCAATGCGTCAGGCTCGTGCTCAGTTCTCTTGCAACTTCCTTGCCACAGCAGGATATAAAGTTGTTGACAACTTAGGCTTTAAGACTGTTGAAGAAGGTGTTGACGCAGCCCTTAAGGCCGGTGCAGACATCGTCGTAATATGCTCTTCTGATGACGAGTATGCCGAATATGCAATACCGGCATTCAAGTATCTTGACGGTCGTGCAATGTTTGTTGTTGCCGGTGCTCCTGCTTGTATGGAGGATCTTAAGGCTGCGGGCATCGAGAATTTCGTACATGTTCGTTGCAACGTACTTGAAACAATGAAAGAATATAATCAGAAACTTGGCATTTAAATCGTAGGAGAACTTGAATTATGCGTAAACAATTTAATAATGTAGATATATACGCTGGCATCAAGGCTAAAGATGGTGCCAAATGGATAGAGGACAACGGCATTGGATATAACTGGAAGACTCCGGAACATATAGAGGTTCGTCCTGTATATACTAAAGAAGACCTTGAAGGTATGGAACACTTGGATTTTGTTGCAGGTCTTCCTCCTTTCCTTCGCGGTCCTTACTCAATGATGTACCCATTCCGCCCGTGGACTATTCGACAGTATGCCGGATTCTCTACTGCAGAGGAATCAAATGCTTTCTATCGTCGTAACCTTGCCAGTGGTCAGAAAGGTCTGTCAGTTGCTTTCGACCTTCCCACCCACCGTGGTTATGACCCCGACAATCCTCGTGTTGTTGGTGATGTTGGTAAAGCAGGTGTGAGTATCTGTAACGAGGAAAACATGAAAGTGCTTTTCTCCGGAATCCCTCTCAACAAGATGTCGGTGTCAATGACAATGAATGGTGCCGTGCTTCCTATTCTGTCATTCTACATCGTAGCAGGACTGGAGCAAGGAGCGAAGTTGGAAGAGATGGCAGGTACTATTCAGAATGACATCCTGAAGGAGTTCATGGTGCGTAATACATATATATACCCGCCGGCCTTCTCAATGAAGATTATTGCCGACATATTCGAATATACATCGCAGAACATGCCTAAGTTCAACTCTATCTCTATTTCAGGCTACCACATGCAGGAGGCCGGAGCAACAGCAGATATTGAACTCGCATACACCTTGGCAGATGGTATGGACTATCTCCGCACCGGTGTTGATGCCGGTATTCCTGTCGATAAGTTTGCTCCGCGTCTGTCATTCTTCTGGGCTATTGGTATGAATCATTTCATGGAGATTGCAAAGATGCGTGCAGGTCGGCTGTTGTGGGCGAAGATTGTTAAGAGTTTCGGTGCAAAGGATCCTAAGTCTATGGCTCTGCGTACTCACTCACAGACTTCAGGTTGGTCGCTTACCGAGCAAGATCCGTTCAACAATGTCGGACGTACATGTGTGGAGGCTATGGCCGCCGTACTCGGACATACACAGTCACTGCACACCAATGCGCTTGATGAGGCGATTGCTCTGCCTACCGATTTCTCTGCTCGTATTGCACGTAACACTCAGATATACATTCAGAACGAGACCAAGGTTTGTAAGGAAATAGACCCTTGGGCAGGTTCATACTATGTAGAGACTCTTACCAACGAACTCGTTCACAAGGCATGGGGACATATTCAGGAGATTGAGAAGCTCGGCGGTATGGCAAAGGCTATCGAAACCGGTGTGCCAAAGATGCGTATCGAGGAGGCTGCCGCACGTACTCAGGCACGTATAGACTCCGGTGTGCAGACAATCGTTGGTACCAACAAGTACCGTCTTGAACACGAAGACCCGATAGATATTCTTGAGGTTGACAACACCGCCGTGCGCAAGCAGCAGGAAGAAAGTCTTAAGCAAGTACGTGCCTCTCGCGACGAAGAAGCATGTCAGGCTGCATTGAAGGAGATTACAGAATGTGTTCGCGACTTTGCAGAAGGACGTAAGAGCGAGAACAACCTTTTGGCGCTTGCAGTAAAGGCAGCACAGTTGCGTTGTACTCTTGGTGAGATAAGTGATGCCTGCGAGAAAATCGTAGGTCGTTATAAAGCAGTTATTAGAACTATTTCAGGCGTGTATAGTAGTGAAAGCAAGAACGACTCAGACTTTGATAAAGCCTGTGAGTTGACAGATGAGTTTGCAAAAAAAGAAGGTCGTCGTCCGCGTATCTTTGTAGCAAAGATGGGACAGGACGGGCATGACCGCGGTGCAAAGGTTGTAGCAACGGGATATGCCGATTGCGGTTTCGATGTTGACATGGGACCATTGTTCCAAACTCCGGCAGAAGCGGCACGCGAAGCGATTGAAAATGACGTACACATCGTTGGAGCATCTTCTTTGGCAGCAGGTCATAAGACATTGATACCTCAACTCATTGAGGAGTTGCACAAACATGGTCGTGATGACATTATGGTCATTGCCGGTGGAGTGATTCCCGCACAAGATTATGACTATCTCTACAAGGCCGGTGTGGCTGCGGTTTTCGGTCCGGGAACTTCTGTTGCAAAGGCTGCGTGCGAGATGATGAAACTCCTTCTTGAGAAAGATTGATGAATAACAACACGTTTTCGTTGTATTTAATATAACGAGAATGTATCAATAAAAGAGATGAACTCCGAAAGTTTCAATTGACTTTCGGAGTTCATCTCTTTTTTTTGACAGGTCATTTTATATCACGAAAGTGAATTCTTATTAGTCTTAATATGCACTCTTATCTTTTTTATAGCCCAATCATAATGACTTGCTGTTGCAGAAATACAGTAAGCACCGAGAGTTGTTGTTCCCGTCCAATCAAAATATCCTTTGGCAAAAAGTTCGTCATTAGAGAACGTATCTATCTGTTTCATTACTTTTTGATGGCTTTCTCTCAACATAATCTTTGCTTCATCCAATGGTGTTTCCCTGTGTTTCTTCCAAAATTCCACATTCATAGCCGGATAAGTTTTCCAATTATACGGTTTAGGTAAGAAAGGCTTTTGTTCTCCATCACGATTTACTTTTATCCAGGTCCATAACAACTGATGCCACTCATACAAATGCACAAGAACATCTCGCATATTCTTATCTCTGCTCCAATGTGCCTCTTTGCCCATTGTAGCCATTTCTTCGGCAAATGTTGCATTCTGCTGTTCTTCGCTCATATTATCAATAAGTTTCCACATCTTATCAAACTTTTCGTTTGCAGACGTTATTAAATCTTCTTTTGTTGTTGCTCGTGCCATATCCTTAAGATTTATTTACTTTTATAATACCGATTAATTTCTATTTTCATTCTTGTTGTTATAATTAATCCTAACTTACAATGGACAAAGATAATATTTTTTCCCGATAATCAATAATCTTTCCAAAATAAAACCTCAAAAATAATAGATATTGGAACATATATGGTTAATAAACAATCAGTTATTGGAAATGTTATTGACCGATATTATTATTCCATCCATCAATTTAGGCGAGATTGGTTGCCAATTTGGGCGAATTTGCAAATCAATCTCGCCCAAATTGCTCAGCAAATTCGCCCAAATTGCTCAGCAAATTCGCCCAAATTACAAATAGGAATATTTCGTATGATAATATTTCTAATTGGTATTTCACAAACTTAGAATATCTGTTCATAAAACTACTGATTTACAATAAATCAATGTCGGCAACGTTATATATAATGATGAAAATATACAAATATATAATATTGGTTGCAGTAGTCCTGATGGGTATTACCGCATGCAGCGATGAAAACTTTTCTTCATCGCCATCATTGAAATTGACTTTTTCCACCGATACAATCAGTTTCGACACCATATTTTCAAAGGTGCCGTCAAGTACACGTACCATGTGGGTTTACAATAAGTCTGGTAATGGTTTGAGGTGTAACAATATCAGGTTGCTGAATGGAAATCAAACCGGCTATCGTGTAAATGTAGATGGAATATATCTTAGTTCCTCTACCGGGTATATGACTCAGAACGTGGAAATAAGAAATAATGACAGTATAAGGGTTTTCGTTGAGTTAACATCACCCCAAAACGGACTTCTTGAGCCTCGTAGACTTCAAGATAAATTGCTTTTTACTCTTGAAAGCGGAAACGTTCAGGAAGTATTGCTTGATGCCTATTCATGGGATGCAGAAGAAGTGAACAATCTTGTTGTTTCTGAAAATACAGTACTTGAAAGCAAGTCTCCAATTCTTGTAAACGGAATGATTAAAGTAGAAAAAGGAGCCGTCCTGACAATAGAAGCAGGACAGACTGTCTATTTCAACAGTAATGCAGGCATTGAAGTTGCAGGGACATTGATATTGAAAGGTACACCGGAAAAGAATGTTACGCTGAGAGGTGCACGACTCGATAATATGTTCGACTATCTACCATACGACCTCGTAAGCGGTCAGTGGAAGGGCATACACTTTCTGGAAACATCGTATGAAAATAAGATAGAGTATGCTGACATTCACAGCACAATGGATGCCATAGTGTGTGATTCGAGCGATATTTCAAAAACAAAACTTGATATTGAAAACTCAATAATCCATAACTGTCAAGGATATGGCGTGAAATCAATATACAGTAGCATAAATATAAATAATTCACAAATAACAAATACGCAGAAAGACTGTGTTGCTATTTTCGGAGGCAATGCTAACGTTGCTAATTCGACGCTTGCCCAATTCTATCCTTTCGATTCTAAAAGAAGAGGAGCAGCTCTTAGGTTTGCAAATATTCTCGAAAAGAAATCTCTCCCGCTTCATAGCATGCAATGCGTGAATAGTATTGTGACAGGATATGCAGAAGATGTGCTAAAGGGTGAATACGATAAAACCGAGAATACGTTCAATTATATGTTCACAAATTGCATATTGCGAACACCTGAAATTAAAGATGAGGAGACGGCTAAATATTTTGTTGACATAATATGGGAAAATGTTGAAGATACAGTTTCGGGAGGAGAAAAGAACTTTAAACTTGTGGATATAAACACTCAGCATTATGACTTTCATTTGTCAGAAAGATCTAAAGCCATTGATGCTTCTAATGTATCATTTGCAACAAAGAAAGATCGTGACGGAAATCCTCGCGATGAGAAACCGGACATCGGATGTTATGAGTTCCGGAAAGAGTAAATAGGAAAAATGAAATAAATAACATTATAAATATATGAAAGAAATTAAGATAGAGAGTAGGATAAAGGTTTGCAAGATGTCAGAATTGGCCTCTGACGAACAAAGATTAATCGAAATGGCAAAAAAAGCCACAGATAATTCTTATTCTCCATATTCACATTTTAAGGTTGGGGCGGCAATAAGGCTTGGTGACGGGACTGAAATCATTGGTGCCAACCAAGAGAATGCAGCGTTCTCGGTTACGATGTGTGCCGAAAGGAGTGCTATTTTTGCAGCCATGACGCAATATCCCGACCAACCTATTACTCATCTTGCAATAGCGGCACGTAACGAGAATGGGTTTATGGCAGAGTCTACCGCTCCATGCGGCTCTTGCAGACAGGTGATTCTTGAAGTGGAAAACCTGCATAAGCAGCAAATTCGGCTCTATTTATATGGAGAAAACAATATCTATGTTATAGAAAGCATAAAAGATATACTTCCGCTTAACTTTGATAGCGAAAGTATGTAGTTCTTGACTAAAACAAACTTAAGCAAAATATATAAGCGCAATTGTTATCTTAGTGGCAAATCTTGTACTTGATATATAAAGGCACGTCATGGTTTCAGGCGTGCCCCGTGTTACTTTTATATGATGTTGTAATTGACTTATTTTCCTCCTCTCAGCAATATGCTTGTTGCACCGAGAGTGAATAATGCACCATCCTCGATAATCCTTTTCTCCTTGTCGCCGAGAATTTCATTATCTACGAATGTCCCGGTATTGCTTGGCCCGTCTCTCAACACGTATTTAAGTTTCCCATGTTTGTCACGGGATACATTAATTATGCAGTGAGTATTGTCAACACTCGGGTCAACAGTTTCGATAGGAGTATTGATAGGTTTTCCCTTTTGGTAACGTCCTATAACGTTGTCTCCCATTCTTAATGGTATTATCTGTTTGTAATGGAATACGTTTTCAATTACAACGATGGCACCAATGTCATTATTTCCAACCAAGTCTTCGGGGTTTTCTTCTTTTTGTCTGTCACGTAATTTACTAATACCAATTCTGATTCCGAATTGTTTGTTACATTCCGGACACACGAAAATAAGTGATTGTCCTTCTTTATATCGAGTCTCGTCAAACGTGATGAAATTATCACATTTCGGGCATCTTACTCGCTTCATAATATAATAAAAACTATTTATTGTTTAATCTCATAAACCCATGCCTGCTTGAAGAATTTGTTGGTATGAAGTTTTTTCAATTCTTCATGGGCTTTGGCTTCCGACGTGAATTCTCCATATACAATTTTACGACTATTCTTGTTCGCAATCATCTTTGCAGAAGTAAAACCTTCTTTATGGACTGTGTTAAGAAAAGTCTCACCATTGGTTTGTGATATTTGGCTTGCCATTACAATGCAATATACATTTTTGGTTTCAGCCACTTTTAAATCTTGTTTAGTCTCCTTATTCTTTACTTCAATTGATTTAGGAGAATGTTCTGTTTCCTCTTTTTTTATTATAGGTTTTGTGGTTTTAGAACCTTCCGAAACAATCACTTTCGGCATAATTTGGTAGAGCATATCGGTATTTATATTCACCATCCCCATTTCTAAATTGCCGGTGGCAAGAGGTGAAGTGAACAGAAAGAATCCCAACAATGCAATAATTACTGCCGCAACATTTCGTATGACACTTACTTTTATCTTGATTGCATCATCTTTGCTGTCTTTGTCAAATACAGGAACGTTGTCGTCCGGCTTTAATTCAATGACGTTTGCCTTTGCAGTTTCTTTATTTGCTTCTTCAACTTTCAATGTTTTGGTATTAGGCAAATCTGTCAGCATTTTGATTGGTAATGCATCAAAAGCATATAGTTCCGGTGTTAGCAGACCAGCCTTGATAGGCATGAACTCTATATTCCCTTCATTATTTACAGATAAAGTACCTATACCATTAAAGGTATAAATACCATCATTGAGAAGTCTTTCATGAAGTTCACCGACTTCGTCTTCAATTCTCTGCATTGCTTCGGGAAAACTTATATCGAATGCTTCTACGTAAGATTGTGCGAGCAGGTTATCGTTTGCCTTTAACTTTGGATTGAATCCAAGAGTACGCAATGGTGGAATCAAGAGGTAGTCCTTATCGTTATATTTTGCACAAACATGATGAGTCATGAAGCCACCTAATCCCGGCACCATGACGCAATCATTGCTCAAGAGCAAAATTTCGATATGTCTTTCCAAACTATTCACGTTTGCAAAATTAGTGACTTTTTACGAGATTTCAAAGAAAAAGGTGGTTAATAAAAAAAAACAGTCAAAATACTTTCGTCAATCGGAATATTATTCTTAATTTTGCATCAAATAAAAGAAACATCATACTATTAAAATAATGAACTATTTAAAAACAGACATTGACGGTGTATTCATAATCGAACCAAGTGTTTTTGAGGATTCTCGCGGTTATTTCTTTGAAGCATTCAAGCAAGAAGAGTTTGAAGCGAATGTCGGAAAAGTTCATTTTATCCAAGACAACGAGTCAAAATCTTCACGTGGCGTTCTTCGTGGTCTGCATTATCAGAAAGGGAGTTTGTCACAAGCCAAACTTGTACGTGTAATTAAGGGTGTTGTTGTAGATGTTGCCGTTGATATACGTAAGAGTTCCCCAACGTTCGGTAAGCACGTAATGGTTGAACTCAGTGATGAGAATAAGAGACAACTTTTCATTCCTCGTGGTTTTGCACATGGCTTTCTTGTTCTTAGTGATGAAGCGATTTTTACATATAAAGTGGATAATGTATATGCTCCACAGTCTGAGGCTTCAATAAGATATGATGACTCCGAATTGGGTATAGAGTGGCCCATAGATGCGAGTGAGATGTTGTTAAGCCCCAAAGATAAAGAGGGTAGAAAACTATCCGAAGCAGAATTGTTCTAACAAGCATTCCGATGGACATGGTTTGGTTTAGAAATATATTTGTTACAGTATTTTTCCTTGTTTTATTTTTCACTTCATGCAATGAGGCGAAAATAGGACATTCTGCTCCTCAAGAGGATCGTAATGCCAAGAATATGATGCAGGGTGCATGGTTTGACGAATTGGAAGAGAACATTGTATTCCGCGTGAAAGGTGACACTATTTTCTATAACGACTCCACAAGCCAGCCCGTAGCATTTTCAGTAATAGATGATTCTTTGTGTTTAAATGGCTCTGTCACAACGAAGTATCCAATAGTAAAACTTACGAAAAACCTACTGATATTCATGAATCAGAACGGAGACGAGGTTAGACTTACAAAAGACGATAACCTAAGTCAGAGTATGCAAGAGACCTTCGAGAAGAATAAGGCGATTGCCATAAATCAACGTCGGGTGATAAAGAACGACACGGTGGTAATGCTGGCGAATGTGAAGAATCATCTCTATATACAGGTTAACCCTACCACATATAAAGTAATAAAAACAAATTATAACGATGAAGGTGTAAGAGTTGATAATATATACTATGATAATACGGTGAGCATCTGTATAGTGAAAAACAGCGTGAAGACATTTATTCACGATTTCCATAAAAAGGAGTTTGCCGAAATAATACCTTCAGGCATAATATCCCAATCAATACTTAATAATATCATTTATGAACGTCACGATGAAAAAGGCTTTCATTTCTATGCTCAAGTCGGCATTCCTGACACGCCGAGCAATTATATGGCAGAGATTATCGTGACAGATGATAACAAGTATTCTATCTCAAAAATCAAAGATTGACAACACCCCTCATCAAATATAATGATGAAGGGTGTTATATGTTATAATCGCATTTTATAGTATTCTCCCCTAATCATAGGAGGTTCATTTGAGAATATCCCAACCATTGCAGACCCACTTCCACTCATACATGAGTATAATGCACCAAGGTCATAGAAATGTTTCTTTATATCATATAAGCTTGGATATATCTCGAAAACGCTTTTTTCAAAATCGTTGACAAGTCTGTTTCTCCATTCATTGATGTTGCCTAAGACTATGGAGTCGCATCTTTCTTTCGGTTGTTTAGGAACTATTTTTGAAAAGGCATCTCGCGTACTGACTGCAACAGGAGGCTTGACAATGGCAATCCAATATCCTTTTAGAGAGAATGGCAATGGTGTAAGTTGTTCACCGATACCTGTTGCAAAAGAAGGTTGAGGGTCTATAAAGAACGAACAGTCTGCACCTAAGCCTGCTGCAATATCTCTCATTTCATCATTGTTCATCTTAAGATTGAACATCTTGTTCAAAGATGTTATTGTGTAAGCACAATCGCTTGAACCTCCTCCCATTCCTGCCTGTGATGGTATGCGTTTATCGAGAGTTATCTTAACATCGGGTATCGGGTATTTCTGTCTGACAGTATTATACGCCTTAATTACGAGATTTTCGTTCGGATTACCATCGAGTGTCTTCCCTTTGAGTTCAAGTGATGTCATTTTTTCTGAAGGTTCAATCTCCAATACATCAAAAAGAGGAATAGGGTAGAACACGGTTTCAAGATTATGGTATCCGTCCGGACGTTTACTTACCACATTCAACCCTAAGTTTATTTTGGCACAAGGATAGACTATCATATAATTCTTTGTATTTTTATTTAATAATGCAAAGTTACTCTATAATTTCGAATAATCAAAATTAGAAGTTTTTTTTGGAGGATATTAAAGAAATTGACTACCTTTGCGAAAAAAATAGAGAAAGCATGGCAGAAAACAAGAAGAAGACCAGACCTATAGATTCTGCATACGGTCATTTGCAACCACAAGCATTGGATGCAGAAAGAGTGGTGCTCGGAGCACTGATGATTGACAGAGATGCCTTTAGCGTGGTAAGTGATACGCTGCGCCCGGAAACATTATACGAGCCGAGAAATCAGAAAATCTTCAGTGCCATACAGACTCTCAGCATGGATGAGAAACCTGTGGATATAATAACCGTGACAGACCAACTCGCAAAGGACGGTACTCTTGAAGAAGTGGGTGGTCCGGGATATATTCTTGAGTTAAGTTCAAAGGTAGCTTCTTCTGCTAATATTGTTTACCATTCACACATACTTGCACAAAAATACATGGCACGCCAACTGATTAGTTTTGCAAGTATGATAGAGACAAAGGCTTTCGATGAGTCGCAGGATATTGACGAACTGATGCAGGAGGCAGAAGGCTCACTTTTCGAACTCTCACAGAAAAACCTGAAACAGGACTATACCCAGATTGAGCCTGTCGTAAAACAAGCCATAGAGCAACTCAAACAAGCTGCGGCAAACGATGGCGGACTCACTGGAATTCCTACAGGATATAACAGACTTGATGACATAACATCGGGCTGGCAATCCAGCGACCTTGTGATTATTGCGGGTCGTCCGGCCATGGGAAAGACTTCTTTTGCACTTTCCCTTGCCAAGAACATTGTCATGGATTATCATATACCTGCTGCTTTCTTCTCGCTTGAAATGAGTAATGTGCAACTCGCAAACCGACTGCTTTCAAATGTTTGTGAAATCTCCGGTAAGAAAATACTTAACGGACAACTCGACGATGAAGAATGGAAACGTATCGATAAAAATGTGAGAAGCATGCAAATGGCACCATTATATATTGATGATACTCCCGGTATGAGTATATTCGAGTTAAGAACAAAGGCACGCAGATTGGTGAGAGAAAAGGGGGTGAAGATTATAATGATAGACTATCTGCAACTCATGAATGCCAACGGTGCCAGATTCGGAAGCCGCCAAGAAGAGGTGTCAACTATCAGTAGAAGTCTGAAAGGATTGGCAAAAGAACTTAATATTCCGGTGTTGGCATTGTCACAGTTAAATCGTTCTGTTGAGAATCGTGAAGGCAATGAGGGTAAGCGCCCGCAACTCAGTGACCTTCGTGAGTCTGGTGCAATTGAGCAAGATGCCGACATGGTGATTTTTGTTCACAGACCGGAATACTATCATATAAACCAAGACGAGCATGGACGAGACCTGAGAGGAAAGGCTCAAATAATAATTGCAAAGCACCGTAAAGGTGCTACAGGTGATGTCTTACTTAATTTCAGAGGAGAATTTACACGCTTTGAAAATCCGGATAACTCACACAATGAGTTTAACTATGGTGGTGAAGTGATTGGTTCTAAGATTAATATGGATACAGACGAGCCTCTTATACAAGACACTCCGTTTGCTCCATTGCCTCCGGATAACTTCGACCAATTCTGATATTATTCAAGCATTATTGACAATAAACAAATAAAATCTTTTCAAGTAGTGAACAGATATTTTCTCTATTTATGCTTCGATGGCAGCCGTTATCATGGTTGGCAAATACAGCCGAACGGTATAACGGTTCAGGAAGAGATTGAAAAAGGATTGAGCGTGCTATTGAGAAGCAAGACAGAGATTGTCGGAGCCGGTAGAACAGATGCCGGAGTTCATGCACATATTATGACTGCTCACTTTGATACGGAGAATGAAATTGATGAGTCAGCGTTATGTTACAAACTCAATAGGTTTCTTCCGCAAGATATATCAATAAAGAAAATTGAAAAGGTGGATAATGATTTGCATGCACGATTCAGCGCGACATCACGCACATATCATTATTACGTTCATACAGGAAAAGACCCATTTGTAAGAGCATATAGTTGGGCAACCGGCTATTCTCTTGACTTTACCCAAATGAATATCGCTGCCCAAACGCTTATAAAGACAGCAGATTTTGCTGCATTTTGTAAAAGCGGCAGCGATGTAAAGACAACATTCTGTACCATAAAAGAAGCATGTTGGATCGAGATAGGAGAGGGGAGATGGTGTTTCCGTATTACGGCAAATCGTTTTTTGAGAAATATGGTTCGCTCTATTGTTGGAACTTTGATTGAAGTGGGTAGGGGACGTATGAGTGTGAGCCAGTTTGAAGACGTTGTAAAGAGCAGGAAACGTACAAATGCAGGCGAGAGTATGCCTGCAAATGCACTTTTCTTAGAAGATGTTAAGTACTGAATCTTTCTAAACCCTCGTCACCATTTTAACACCTTTCACCGTTCTTACTTTCTTTATTATGGCATCAAGTCTCTGTGTGTCATCAACATTCACTACGAGCGTACCACTGAATAGTCCGTCGTTACTATCAATATTGATGCTTCTCATTATTACTTTCTCTTCTTTCGATATTATGCTTGTGATGTTGTTCACGATTCCTATATCGTCATTGCCGATTATTCGCAACGATATGCTATACTGCGAACCGCTTTTGCCACTCCACCGTGCCTTTACAATGCGATAACCGAAACGACGATGCAACTCCGGGGCATTAGGACAATCGGAGCGGTGTATTTTTATCCCGCCATTAACGGTAACGAATCCGAAAACATTGTCACCATAAATCGGATGGCAACAGTTGGCAAGTTGATAGTCGATACCTTTAAGGTTCTTGTCTATCACAAGCACGTCGTCATTGCCATTTACCGGCTGTATGTCAACATTATCGAAATTGAACTCCTCGGCACTCCGTGTCAGTTGTGTGGAACTTGATGCATGTTCATTGCTTTTAAGTTCAATATATTTCTCTATTATGACGTTTGTGTCAAGTGAACCGTCTGCAATCTGATGATAAAAATCTGTTGCCTGTTTGAATCCAAGTTTATTTACCAACTGATTCATAACGGCTTCGTCAACATCCATTTTCCTGTTTTTAAGCCTTCGTTCCAGCATTTCCTTCACCAAGAGACTTTCTTTAACTTGTGTCTCTTTAAGTGCAAGGCGTATCTTGCTCTTGGCATGACTCGTTTTTACATACGATAACCAATCACGTTTGGGCTTTTGATGTCCTGATGTAATAATTTCTATCTGATCACCACTCTTAAGTACATGTCGAAAATTAACTATCTTGTTATTTATTTTCGCGCCGGTACAACGATTACCCACAGCCGTATGTATTGAATATGCGAAGTCGAGTACGGTTGCACCTTTGGGCAACTTGAAAAGATCGCCTTTTGGAGAAAAAACATAGACTTCATCTTCATAAAGATTCATCTTGAACTCATCCATAACCTGCAAATCATCACTGTTTTCTATGGCAGCACGTATATTTCCAAGCCATTCGTCAAGTCCGTTTTCGCTCTTTATTCCCTTGTATCTCCAGTGCGCAGCGACACCTTTTTCTGCCACTTCGTCCATACGTTCTGTGCGAATCTGCACCTCTACCCACTTGCTTTCAGGTCCAAGAACCGTGATATGCAGACTCTCATATCCATTGGTTTTAGGTACAGAAAGCCAGTCTCTAAGTCGCTTGGGGTTAGGTTGATACATGTCTGTTATTATAGAGAATGCTTGCCAACACAAAGTCTTCTCTAAAGCATGATGTTTTTTTTCGTCATCTATTTCATCTGCTTCTATTATTATACGAATTGCGAATAAATCATATATGCCATTGAAACCACATTGCTGTTTTTTCATCTTCTGCCATATACTATGAATGCTTTTCGTGCGCCCTTTGATATGAAATCTGAATCCTGCAGCATTAAGTTTCTCTTTGATAGGATTGATAAATGTTTCAATGTAAGCATCTCTGCTTTTCTTTGTTGCATTTAAGTTATCCTTTATCATATAATAAGCATCATGTTCAAGATACTTAAGTGATAAATCTTCGAGTTCACTTTTCAATTGGTATAATCCCAATTTATGTGCCAACGGGGCATATAGATAACTTGCTTCTTCGGAAACACGCTTCTTTGTTGCGACATTGTCATAATCCCTAATTTGTCGCATCAAATTAACTCGTTCGGCAATCATTATCAATATCACGCGCATATCTTCTGCGAAAGAAAGAAGAAGGTTTCTGAAATTCTCACTCTCTATCACAGGGTTTTTCATGTAAAGCCGTTGTATTTTTGAAAGTCCGGATATGATTCTTGCCACTCCAGCACCAAATAGTGTTGATGTTTCCTGTTCACAGGTTTGACCACATGAACTATAGAGCAGGGTGGCAATGATGGCCTCTTTGCCCAAACCAATTTGTTCTGTGGCTATCAATGCTGTTTGCAAACTCGTTACGATGGGGTTCAGTCCGAACATATCGCGTTGTAAACAACCTGTTTTATAGGCATTATAGAGATGTTTTACAACAAGCCGTTTTTCCTCATTGGTTAATGTGGGACTCATGATTTTCAACAGTCTTTTAACAATCTTGTATGTCTCGTGACGCTCTTCTATTGTAAAACTAAAATTATTGTCCATACCTTTTACATTGTATTTTATTGCAAAGATATTGTTTTTTCTATCATTTCTTTCTTGTTTAAGAAAAAGTAACTATATTTGCGATTGAAATGGATAATTAAAGAAAGGAAATAACATGATTACTCTATCAAAATCAGATTTAAAACAAATATCACAAAAAGGCATCACAGAAAAGCAGATAGAAAACCAAATTGAAAACTTCAAGACGGGATTCCCTTTTCTGAAACTTGAAAACGCAGCATCTGTTGGTAATGGAATTATCGTTCCGACTGAGGCACAGCGTGATATGTATATAAACTTGTGGAAAGAATATAAAGCTCGTGGAAAGAAGATTGTAAAGTTCGTACCGGCAAGTGGGGCGGCAAGCAGAATGTTCAAAGATATGTTTAACTTTGTCGAATCAACGTCTTCCACTCCATCTACAAACTTTGAGAAAGTATTTTTTGACAATATAGAGAAGTTCGCATTCTATGGCGAACTGAATGATGTATGCAAGAAAAACTATGCCAAGACGATAACAGAATTGCTCAACAATGGCAATTATAAAGATGTGGCCAAGAGTATGCTTGACAAGAATGGTCTTAACTATGGCCAGTTACCAAAGGGGCTTTTGCTTTTCCATAATTACGATGCAGGAGCACGCACACCTATGGAAGAACATCTCGTTGAAGCTGCATTATATGCTGTAAGTGGTGATGTCGCAAATATACATTTCACTGTCAGTCACGAACATTTAGAATTGTTTCAAAAGAAAGTTGCAGAGAAACAACAGATTTATGCTGACAAGTTCGGTATAAAAATCAATATCAGTTTTTCCGAGCAAAAGCAAAGTACCGATACTATTGCAGCAAATCCGGATAATACACCATTCCGAAATGATGACGGAACACTGCTTTTCCGACCCGGTGGTCATGGAGCATTGATAGAAAACCTTAACGAAATTGATGCCGATGTGGTTTTTATAAAGAACATTGATAATGTTGTTCCGGATTATCTGAAAGAAGAAACCGTAACTTATAAACAAGTGATTGCAGGTATATTGATTGATTTGCAGAATAAAATTTTTGATTATCTGAAAATACTTGATTCTAATTCATACAGTCACGAAAAACTTATGGAGATTCTTAAATTTCTTGAACAAGGTTTATATTGTAAGAATAATGAGGTTAAAAAACTTTGTGATGCAGATTTAATTTGCTATTTAAAGAAGAAACTTAATCGTCCTATAAGAGTCTGTGGTGTGGTTAAGAACGTTGGTGAGCCGGGTGGAGGACCATTCCTTACATACAATCAGGATGGAACAATAAGTTTACAAATTCTTGAAAGCAGTCAAATTGACAAAAATAATGATGAATATACGAAGATGTTCAATAATGGTACACATTTCAATCCGGTAGATCTCGTATGCTCATTGAAAGATTACAACTCCAATCCATTTAATCTTACTGATTTTGTAGACAAGACAACAGGCTTTATAAGTATAAAGAGTAAAAGCGGAAAAGAACTCAAAGCACTCGAACTTCCTGGGTTATGGAATGGTGCCATGAGTGATTGGAATACAGTATTTGTAGAGGTTCCTCTTGCAACATTCAATCCGGTAAAGAATGTGAATGACTTGTTAAGAAAAGAACATCAATAGTTTCAATAAATACAAATGAAATATTTTTGAATGCTAATACTTCAAATGGGGCGTAAAAACTCAGCATATACTTTTTACCTTGATTATTTACGTCCCATTCTTATGTTTGTAATTTACGGCCATTAGCATAAGTTTATTTAAACGGTAGGTGTTATTTATCATAATGCACAATCTTTATTTTTGCTTTTAAAACGTGTCTGTTGTTTTTTTGAATAATAAATTATTGATGAGTGATTGTTATTCTTCAGTATTTCAATTTGGGCGAATTTGGTATAGTTCTGCAAACTTCTTTAATATAAGAAATAATACAAAAAGACAGAGATTACAGACCGAGGTCATTCTTTAATGCCTCTATCTTTTTATCTGCATCATTTGAGCATCTTTCATAACAGCCGGCACACTTCATTGTGTCATCTTTCACTTCTGTATAGAATTTTATCTTTGGTTCAGTTCCTGACGGACGTACACTTACTTTCGTTCCATCTTCACAGAACCATTGTAATACATTGCTTGTGTCAGGCATATCCAATTTCTGTTTTGAACCATCAGAGTTTATCTGCTCAAGTGTTTTATAGTCTTTCCACACAATTACCTTCGAACCGCCAAGTTGCTTTGGAGAGTTGTTACGGAAGTTTTCCATCATTGCCTTTATCTCATCTGCGCCACTCTTTCCGGTCTTTATTACATTGAATGTTACCTCTTTAGAGAATCCATATTCTGTATAGATTTTCATCATTAAGTCGTAAAGTGTCATACCATTGTCTTTTGCCCATGCAGCAATCTCGCATATAAGACAGATACTTGCAGGTGAGTCTTTGTCACGCACTTTATCAAATGGCAGGAATCCGAAACTTTCTTCACCACCACCAATGTATTTCTTTGTGTTTTCGTTGACACGAATTTCGTTGGCAATCCACTTGAAACCGGTGTAGCAGTCCTTTAGTTCTACTCCATTCTTATCGGCTATTTTTCTTATTATTTCTGTTGTTACTATAGTTTTAACAAGGAATTCATTCCCTTTAAGTTGTCCCATTTTTTTCTTATTGGCAATGATATACCAGCAGAACATCATGCATGTTTGGTTGCCATTAAGAATCTCCCACTCGCCTTTGTCATTCCGGCAAACGATTGCAAGACGGTCTGCATCCGGATCGCTTGCTATCACAAGGTCGGCATTGAGTTTTGTTCCCAACTTAATTCCTAATGTCATTGCTTCCGGATTCTCGGGATTGGGCGAAACCACTGTCGGGAAATTACCGTCAATAACCATCTGTTCAGGTACTACATGTATGTTCTGGAATCCCCATGAGCGTAATGCTTCAGGAATTATCACACGTCCGGCACCATGCATCGGAGAATAAACGATATTCAAATCTTTATGACGAAGTATCACGTCTTGATCCACCATTGCTTCTTTAACAGCCTGCAAATAGTCCCAATCCATTTCGCCACCTATTATCTCGATGAGTTCCTTGTTAGGTTCAAATTTCACATCTTCTATTTTAACCTTGTTCACCTCATCTATGATACCCGTGTCGTGTGGCGATAGCACCTGCGCTCCATCTTCCCAGTAAGCCTTGTATCCGTTGTATTCTTTCGGATTGTGAGATGCTGTCACATTCACTCCGGCCTTTGCACCTAAATGCCTGATGGCAAATGAAATTTCTGGTGTAGGACGGAGACTTTCGAATAGGTACACCTTGATTCCGTTGGCAGAAAAGATATTGGCAACGGTTTCTGCAAAAAGTCGGCCGTTGTTACGACAGTCGTGGCCAACAACCACAGCAAGATCGTTACGTCCGGGGAAAGCCTTCAGTATATAATTTGCAAATCCTTGTGTTGCCATGCCGACAATATAAATGTTCATGCGATTGGTTCCGGCACCCATGATTCCACGAAGTCCACCGGTTCCGAACTCCAATGATCGATAAAAACTGTCTATAAGTTCTGTTTTATCGGGATTATCAAGCATTGCTTGTACTTCGTTGCGCGTATCCTCATCGAAAGAAGGAGATAACCATTGTTTTGCAGCCTGCTCACATTGAGCGATAAGTTCTTTATTATTTTCCATACAATTTTATAATAAAAATGGTTTGTATATTTTTATCTATTGCTACAAAGATAATGATATTTTTTTATATAAAACCTAAGCGAAACTATTTTTTTGATTTTAAGTGTTATTTCTTATGCTAAAGTTGTTCAAATGAACTAAAATCACTAACTTTGCAGCCTATTTTGGAAGAAAACATTATGATAGAATTACACTATACCGGAATTATCATTGCCATAAGCACTTTCCTTATAATAGGATTGTGTCATCCTTTCGTAATAAAAATGGAATATTACACCGGAACAAAGTTTTGGTGGATTTATCTTGTTTCAGGAATTGCATTTATATGCTCTGCATTTTTTGTTGAGAATGTTATCATATCGTCAATTCTTGGTGTTACGGGGGCGTCTATGCTGTGGGCAATCGGCGAACTGTTTTCTCAAAAGAAACGTGTGGAAAAAGGCTGGTTTCCTATGAATCCAAAACGTAAGGACGAGTATAATATTGTAAAAAGTAAGGAGGATGCAAATTGTCAGCAGTCTGAAAAAAGAAATGACAATTACAACAAATAAATGAAAACCTTGCTTGTACTTATCGGGAAAACCGACAATAAACATATTTCTGCTTGTATAAATGATTATTTGAATCGGATATGTCACTATATGTCTTTTGAGATAGTGACAATACCAGATATTAAAAATACAAAAAATCTCACAGAAGAACAACAGAAAGAAATGGAGGGTAAGTCTATTATGCAACTTATTAAACCTTCAGATTATGTTGTGTTGCTTGACGAACGTGGCAGTGAATTTCGCAGTATAGAGTTCGCAAAGTGGCTGCAAAAAAAACAAATGGCTACAAAACGACTATTGTTTATCGTTGGTGGTGCTTATGGTTTTTCAAATAATATTTATGAACGTGCCAACGAAAAAATATCATTATCTCGAATGACGTTCTCACATCAGATGATAAGACTCTTTTTTACAGAGCAAATCTATCGCTCATGTACCATTATCAAGGGTGAACCCTATCATCACGAGTAAAGAACTATATCTATTGCTTTTTAATAATATATTGATATTTGGGGAGAAAAAGTTTAATAAAAATAACTTATAAAAATAATGCAGGACGATGTAAGCCTAAGCAACATTGTCCTGCATTATTTTTTTATCATTTCCATAAACGGATTTATTCGGATATGTTATTTCTTAATCATTATCCGATGATATTTTCATTTTAAGGTATTTATGAAATGGTTCGCAATTTGTCTCAACAAGTGATTGCGAGTGTTACCACCATAGATACTATGATTCCTGTTTGTATACACATTCATTTTGAAATCCTTTCCAGCCTGTACAAGGCTTTCGGTATATTCGTAAGTGTTCTGTGGATGCACATTGTCATCGGCCAAACCTTGACAGATGAGAAGTTCACCCTTCAAGTTTTCTGCACGACTGATAGGGTTGATATCATATCCGGAAGGATTTTCTTGTGGTGTACGCATATATCGTTCGGTATATACGGTGTCATAGAATCGCCAATCGGTAGGAGGTGCTACGGCCACGCCGGATGCAAATACTCCCCTACCCTCACTCATACTCATAAGAGTGTTGAAGCCTCCGAAACTCCAACCCCATATTCCGATATGCTCACCATCTATGAATGGCAATGATTTAAGATAAAGTGCAGTCTCAACTTGGTCTGTTGACTCAAGAAGTCCTAATCTTAGGTATATGCATTTCTCAAACTCTGTACCTCTTGCACCGGTACCACGACCATCAACGCAAACAAGAATGAAGTCTTTTTCTGCCAGATAATGGTCATATAATGCCCCTTGTCCCATAGAACCCAGTCGCCATGAGTTTACCACCTGCTGACTGCCAGGTCCACCATATTGCCACATTATGACAGGATATTTGCGGGAAGGGTCAAAATTACTTGGTTTAACCATTATGGCATTGAGTTCCACGCCTTCTGATGTTTTGAATTTAAAGAACTCTTTTTTGCCGAGCGGCAGTTGCGCTAAAGTTGCTTTAAGTTGAGAGTTGTCTATAAGTGTTGAAATTGTCTTGCCGTTGTTATTACAAATGCTGAAACGGTATGGGGTGTTACAGTCACTCCATGTGTTAACGAAATATTTAAAATTCTTACTGAAGACCGCATCGTTCCAACCGTGGTCATTAGCAAGTTTGTTTACTCTTCCTTTTTTGTCTGAAGAATATATTTCGCGATTCATTGCGTCATAGCCTGCTGCTTGATAATACACCGTACCGGTTGTTTCATCATATCCATAAAGTCTTGTTACATCATTGTTACCTGTTGTCAGTTGGCGTTCAAGGTTTCCATTCTGTGAATATAGATAAAGTTGCATGTGTCCGCTTCTATCACTTGGAATAACAATGTGGTTAGAAGTGATGAGGATGTTGTTCATTGCGTCTTCTTTGATGTATTTATCCACTTTCTCTTTTACCAGCAACTGGCTTACGGTAGAATATGGATTGACAGCGTAGAGAGAGAGTTCGTCTTGATGGCGATTCATTGTATATACAATGATTCTGTTTGCATCATTAGTTGCCTTTATTCTTGGTATATATCCTTCAGTTGGTAATGGGACGGCAAGTGTTCTTGTTTTGTGCGACTTAATATCGTAACTCAAAACACTTACCTTTGAGTTCTCTTGTCCGGCTTTCGGGTACTTATAAGAATATTCTCCTGGATATGTGCCCCAATCCTTATGTTCGGGATATGCTCCTTTGAACATTTGTAGTGAATAGGTTTTCACGTTACTCTCATCGTATCTTATCCACGATAGCACCGAGCCGTCTGCATTGAATGTCATTGCTGTTGAGAAACCAAACTCTTCCTCATTCACCCAATCTGGAATACCGTTTATTATTTCGTTGAATTTTCCGTCTTTGGTAACTTGGCTCTCCGAGTTGTCATAAAGTAGTTTCACAAGGAAAATGTTATTATCTCTTACAAATGCTACCAGATTTCCATCCTCAGACCAAACCGGTGACTGCTGTGGGCCGTTGTCAGACAACTTCTCTAATCGCTTGTTAGAAATATTATATATGTAATATTCTGCCGTGAAAGAATGACGATAGATACGCTTTGTATTCGTTTGAATAAGCATTTTCTTTCCGTCAGGACTCAATAGGTAGCCATCAAAGTCCTTAATGTTGAGATTTTCTGTGGAATTAACATCAAACAATACCGCAGTTTTCTTTCCATTGCTGAATGAGTACTGTAGAATTTGTTTCATGTCATCGCTTATCTGTGCGTAACTCTCACCATCTGGCATTGGAGTTATGGCACTTAAATATTGCGGTGAATACATGCCAGAATTGATGTCTTTCAACTTGAGTTCAGGCTGTGCATTTAAACTTACTGCAGATATTAATGCTGCGGTGAAAATGATTAGAAGTTTTTTCATTTATACAGATTATATTGTTAATTTGTGGCAAAGTTAAGAATTATTTGCTACATTTGCAAAGTTTATATCATAAAATCATTTTATGGAAAAAAAGCATTACAATGACTTTGGTTCGTGGATAAGGGAACAACTTGGAACGAAAGTTCAAAAGATAAGCATAGATGCGGGGTTCTCATGTCCGAACAGGGATGGGTTCAAGGGTACCGGAGGATGTGTATTTTGCGACAATAAAACCTTTTCACCATCTTATTGCGAAGGAACCAAAAACGTAAAACAACAAATGATAGAGGGTATAAACTTCTTCAAAAGAAAATATAATGATATCAGGTATTTGGCTTATTTCCAATCTTATACTAACACTTACGCACCGGTGGAGAAACTGAAGCGATTATATGAAGAGGCTCTTGGAGTTGATGATGTTGCCGGAATAGTTATCGGTACTCGTCCGGATTGTGTTTCTGATGAGGTGCTTGACTATCTTGAACATCTTAACAGACAGACATTCATGATAGTGGAATATGGAATAGAGAGTGTTAATAATCATACGCTTGAAAATATAAGACGAGGACACACATTCGAATGTTCGCAAGATGCAATTGCTCGTACCAATGAAAGAGGTATAACGGTTGGTGGTCATCTGATTCTTGGGCTGCCAGGAGAAATGCGAGAAGATAATATAAAAGCCGCAGTAGAAATTAGCAAAACAAGAATTGACATACTTAAACTTCATCAACTGCAAATAGTCAAAAACACCTTTCTTGCCAACGAATATCTTGAAAAACAATTCCATGTGTATGATGTGGATGAATATATAGAATTGGTTGCGTCATTTATTCAGCACACAAGGAAAGATATAGTTTTCGATAGGTTTGCATCCCAATCCCCCGCAGATATGATTATTGCGCCAAAATGGTGTATCAAAAGCCATGAATTTACAGATAAACTTGATAACTATCTTAGGAAAAATGAGATATATCAAGGACAATCAATAATTGACTGAGGACATTATTTAATACCGGTTTCTTTTATAATGTCATTATAATCATTGTTAAGAAGAAGTTGTTGAACTGTTCTTGTAGCGTTTCTACGCATATAAGAATCTATACAATCAACATATTTTGTTTGGAATACATATTTTCCAACAACAAGATTAGATACCCACATGATTTTTCCTGAATGTAAGTCGCGCTCTAATTGTGATTTGTTCTCAAGGTTATTAAGAGGATAAAGACTTAGCAAATAGAAACAAATGCAATCGGGAGTAATATTGGCACGTGTCATACTTTCACGCTGGCCATGATTGTAGTATTGGCGGTATATCGGATAATTCTCTCCCATGTATTTATCTAACGATATGCCAACCATGCCGTCACCGATAATAATACTATGCTCAAGGTCTCCTATTTGGGCATAAAATTCAGGCACGGGAATGTCTGGTATATATGTTTTCAACTTATTGAAAGCGTCGTTAAGGCTTTTATTAATGTCATCAATATTTGCATATTCCACCTCTACATCAGTCATAATAACCTGCAAAGTGCTATCTTGATAATATTTCAAAAGTGTTTTACTTATTTCCGGATCATCAACCTCTCCGATATGAAGTATATCTTCTATCAGCGTTCGTGTCTCTATAGGAAATTCCGTATTCATTTGTTGGAGTGCAGCAAAATCACCAGTAGTGAGATACTGGCTTTGTAAACGGTCATAGCGTTTTATATCTATCTTTTTAGAGTCAATATCATCATTGGGACGTAATTTATACTCACATCCTGAACAAATGGTTATGACCAAAAGAATAATTAAATAAAACTTATACACAAACGAATAATATTAAAAACTGTTGCAAAATTACAAAATATATCTCAAACATCCAAGCTTTTATTAAAAAAGTTAAACAGAGGATATGAGAAAAACTCTTATCCTCTGTTTTTTACTTTAAGAATTTATATTTATTGTATGTATTATACTCCCGGTGTAGGTGGAACTGCTGCGCCCTTTTTCTTTCCTCTGATTGCAAAGAACACTATTGCACCGATTATTATCAGCAATAGAGGAATTGCTATTAATGGTCGATAGAACAACCATGCGATTGCTATTATAAGTATACTCCATACAAAAGCGAATATTCCGCATACGATGTTAACACCAAAATTAAGTATATTAGACACGAATGGAATAATCTTTGCAAGAGTAACCACAAAGCCGAATACTCCCTTAAGTCCTAAGAATATCATTATGATACCAATAATACGAAGTGCCCACATAAGAATATTGTTCTCACTTTCCTGATGAGCAAACATCTCCTCTTTAGACACGTCACCATTTTCTACTCTCGTGAACTCTTTCTTATTCTTTCCTACATATTTCTGGAAAGTATCTCCCTTGACTTTAGCAATAAGAGAAATCATGTGTGGTTTAACAACAGTGAAAGTTACACGTACATCTCCTACTTGTGGTGAAGAAGGTGATGAGCCGATGTAAATCTCGCCTTCTCCTTGATGTATATAACGAGCCTGATATTTGTTCTGAGTTTCTACCGACACAAAAGCCTTGGTAGAATCATTGGTAGTTGTGTCATTCTTTACAATTTCTTGCTTAGCAGTAGTTTGTGTTTTAGATGTTACAGAATTACTTCTGTAGTTTCCTCCATAATTAGAAACTGCTCTTGCCACTTGGTCGTCAAGTTCTTTTAGCATATCATCCGAGATTGTTATGGGAGCAGCCTCCGCACCGGAGATAGAATGAACAATGAACTCTGGCAGTTTGTATGCACCGAAAGTCACATTCTTTGCGTAAAGTTCTTTTTCATCCAAATTAGCCAATGTTCCATTAAAGATGTTTTTATATTCCGGATCAGCAAACGAAGACGAGTTTACATGTTTTGATACCCATCTCTTCTCGTATGTGTAAGTTGTGACAGTTTCTTCACCACCGCCAAGTTTGTCACGTTTCTCTTCATGCTTTTCTTCTGTCCATTGGTAGTACTCCACAGTGCGTTTAAGATTAATTGCATTAACCTCGAAACCAAATGTTGGTTCACGAAGAATGTCATTAGTTTTTGCATCACCTGTCGCATGAACCAGTTTTCCATTGAAATCATGATTAATCTTGCTGATATTTTCCATATCAACAGCATTCTCACTCACTTCTTCGAGAAGTTTTGCATTGGCAACTGCGTCACCTTCGTTCCACCAAAGGAGAACCGTACCCGCCAAAAACAGGGCAATACCGCCAAAGATACCACCGCATGCGTTTTTTACTCGCGAGCCATAGCCCGTCGTAGTAGTTGTTGTGTAAGCCATAATTTTATTATTTATTAAGTTAAACAAATGTGTTTTTTCATCTTAGAATGCTTCCCGATATTTTCCTTCTTCTTTATCTTCGAGCATACTGAGATAACTGTTATATCTGCTTTGACTGATATAGTGTTCCTCTACAGCTTTTCTTACTGCACATCCGGGTTCGTGAGTATGGGTGCAATTATAAAACCGACAGTTCTTTGAGAACCGGAATATCTCCTTGAAATATCCGCAAATCTCTTCCGGATTCATATCAAAAGTTCCAAACCCTTTTATTCCCGGAGTGTCTATTGCCCAACCTCCAAAAGGTAGACACAACATCTCACTGAATGTCGTTGTGTGCATGCCGGTGTTATGTGCGTCGCTTATCTCTGCCGTTTTTAAATTAAGGCCAGGTATGAGTTGGTTGAGAAGTGTGCTCTTTCCTACTCCACTGTTCCCACTGAACAATGTTATTTTATCTTTAAGCAATATCTCTAAAGACAAACGTTCAGAAAGCGTTGTCGCAGAGATTGTCAAACACTTATATCCTATATTCTCATAGAGAGCAATCATCATATCTTGATAACGCCTATCATCATCAGACAATATATCTGTCTTGTTGAATACAAGCACTACAGGAACTCTGTAAGCTTCGGCAGATGCAAGGAAACGATCAATGAACGTTGTGCTTGTTTCCGGATAGTTCACTGTCACAATCAAAAACACCTGATCAATGTTTGCTGCAATGATATGACTCTGCTTGCTCAAGTTTGGAGACTTGCGCACGATGTAATTTCTGCGGTCAAGAATCTCGGAAATAAACGCAGTTCCTTCTTTGTTTGGGGTTATCACCACCCTGTCGCCAACAGCAACAGGGTTGGTGCTCCTTATTCCCTTCAGTCTGAAGTTTCCTTTTATCTTTGACTCGATGATTGTTCCATCATCAGTTAATACCGAGTACCACGAGCCGGTGTTTTTTATTACAAGTCCATTCATCAAGAATGTATTAAGATATAAATGCGGCTTTTCTGTTAAACCGTCATTATTTCCTTTGTCTTGGCTGCGAGTAATTCGTCAATCTTTTTAATGAATTTATCGTGCAACTTCTGAAGTTCTGCCTCTGCATCTTTTTCGTTGTCTTCTCCAAGTCCGTCTTTTATAGCCTTTTTGAATTTGTCTTTTATTTCAGCACGCACATTGCGCACTTCTACCTTGGTTTTCTCACCAATCTTGTTGCATTGTTTCACAAGTTCCTTACGGCGTTCCTCGGTAGGCTGTGGAATAGAGAGACGTATCACCTCACCATTATTCTCCGGTGTAATACCTACATCGCTACCCATAATAGCCTTTTCAATATCACGTATTACCTTACGATCCCACGGCTTGATTGCTATCGTACGAGCGTCAGGTGCTGTTACACTTGCCACTTGGTTAAGCGGTACCATTTCACCATAACTCTCTACTTTTATACCGGAAAGAATGGCAATATTGGCACGTCCGGCACGTATCTTGGCAAGTTGGTCGTCAAGAAACATTGCCGCCATTTCCATTCTCTCTTCACTTTCTTTTAATGTCGCTTTAACGTCTATCATAATTATATTTCCGTAATATTAGGTTTTCAAATTACAAAATTAAAGTTTTATTTTCAAATATCCAACGAAAATAACAAAAAAATCATTGGTTAAGTTGTTTCGATACCAAATTGGTAAGCATGATAAAATCGGCCACACTAAGTTGCTCCGGCCTCTTTGTCATAATTTCATGTTGATAAAAACTGTCGGATGTCGGAATATTTAATATTTGTTTCAAACTCACTCGCAGCATCTTACGTCTCTGATTGAAAACCGTTTTGACAACTCTTTTGAACAATTTCTCATCACAACCAAGTTGTGTTACATTGTTTCTCGTCATCCTTATAACGGCACTCTTCACCTTTGGGGGCGGATTGAATACCGTCTCATCAACTGTGAAAAGATATTCCACATCATACCATGCCTGTATGAGCACGCTAAGTATTCCGTATGCTTTGTTACCCGGTTCCGATACAATACGCAATGCCACTTCACGCTGTATCATGCCGGTACAACATGGAATAAGTTCCTTGTTTTCTATCATCTTGAAAAAAATCTGTGATGATATATCATAAGGATAGTTACCGGTCAATACAAAAGAACGGCCACCGAAAACTTTATCTAATGGCATACGAAGAAAATCTCCACCAATGATATTCTCACGGAGACGTGGAAAATGTTCATTTAGATATGCCACACTCTCACGGTCAATTTCTACAACTTTGATTTCACGAGGTTTATCAACGAGGAATTGTGTCATCACACCCATGCCGGGGCCAACCTCAAGTATAGGGGCATCAGGGTAAGCATCCACCGTGTCTGCTATCATCTTGGCTATACCTAAGTCAATAAGGAAATGCTGTCCGAGATTTTTTTTAGGTCTTACTTGTTTCATCTGTTAAGATTTTCGGCTGCAAACTTAATAATTTTTTTCGAGATATTTACCATTTTTATTGAATAAAGAATAAGTAAGGACATATTCAGGAGTTGTATCCACGAAAAGCACGACAACAATACCGCTGCGTAAATTGGTAACATCACGAAAAGTTTTTGAGTTGACCTTTATTTCATTTAGTTCAAGATGTTCTGAAGAAAACAGTTTATATACGGTTTCTTTTGCACACCAATGGATAAGTAGCGAATTGGCATCATCGGCATGCTCGTCTTCCCGCATGAAACGCCCGGAAATATTCTCTACCCGATTGCTTAAATACTCTATATCTATACCCACCTCGTATTTCTCGGATAAAATCATTGCTACATAATTGCGAGTATGACTGATACTTATGTTTCGGTTTCCGGGTATTATAGGTTTACCATCTTCATTATGCCATATATCTATCTGTTCGCCGTCAAGCATTTCTCGCAACAAAAATCTTTCTGCGATATATTCTTTTCTGCGAGTAATACTTTTGAAGTGCATTTCTGCCTTCATAACAACATCGCTTAAATTATTGTCTTTTCCTATTTCAAAATCATCGTCAGAAATCTTCCAGAGTCCTATCACGAAATCGGAGTGTTTTTCTATTCGCAAAAGTGGCATTGTTCAAAACAAATATAAAAGAATGTCAAACGGCCTTTACTACGACTTTCACTTTGGAAATACGCCTTTCATCTATTTCAAGAATCTCGAAAAGATAGTTCTTGTATTCAAGTTTTTCGTGTATGACGGGGAAATCTCCTTTCAGTTCGAGCATAAGTCCGGCAAGGGTGTCCGCATCTCCTTCTACATCGGAAAACTCTTCGTAATCAATTTCCAATATCTTGCATAAGTCGGAAATAAGAACCTTTCCCTCAAAGATATACGTATTGCGATTCAAGCGAGTGTAGTATTTTTCTTCCTCGTCATATTCATCGTTTATCTCACCGACAATCTCTTCAAGAATATCTTCAAGTGTGATTATTCCGCTCGTTCCTCCAAACTCATCAACAACAATGGCGATGTGTACTTTGTTTTCTTGAAATTCTCTAAGAAGGTCATCGATTTTCTTTGTTTCCGGAACAAAATGCGGTGGTCTTATAAGACTTTGCCATCTGAAATTTTCCGGTTTGCCTATATGTGGGAGAAGGTCTTTGATATAAAGTATTCCTATTACATTGTCGCTATTATCCTGATATATAGGTATGCGACTATAATTGTTCTCTACGATACATTGCAAAACTTCCGCATAAGTGCATTTAATATTAAGGTCAACAACATCTTTTCTGCATGTCATAACCTCCTTAGCTGTTTCGTCACCAAATCTAATAATACCTTGTAGTATGCTTTGTTCGTCCTTGATGTCTTCCTTATCCGTAAGTTCAAGTGCTTGTTCAAGATCGTCCACACTCAAAACTCGAGTTTCTGTCTGCACAACCTTTTCGGCCAGAATTCCACTTCTCATTAATATTGTTTCAAGAGGCCAGAACAGTTTCATCAGCATGCTGATTCCGGTCGCCGATTTACGGCAGAAAGCAAGCGGTTTTTGGCGGGCATAAATCTTGGGGATTATCTCTCCAAATAATAACAACAAAAATGTCAGTATTACCGTTATGCAAATGAATTGAAGCCAATAGGAGTCATGAAAGTCAATAACATTGGCAAAGATATAGTTGCATAACATGATTATTGTCACGTTGACAAAGTTATTGGTAATGAGAATCGTTGCCAGGGTGCGTTCACTCTTCTCTATAAGATTTTCTATCTTCTTGTCGGCATTATACCTCTCCGCGTCAAGTTCGTTTATATCAGTAGGACTAAGACTAAAAAAAGCAATTTCAGAGCCACTGGCAAAACCCGACATAACAAGTAGTATGGCAGCCAAAAGGGCTGCCATTATAACACCAACGGAAGGTTCCCTCAAGGTAACCTCGCTAAAAGTATTTAATATAAATGATAAGTCCAAGATTATTCAGTGCTTATATGTTTCAAAAAGGTATGCTGTCTTCTTGTTCAGCATTTTCTTTTTTTACTTCGCTTTCCGATTGTTGAGGTTGTGGTTGTACAATAGGTTTTGGCGACAACAATTCCAAATTCTCGGCATAGATTTCGGTTATATAATGGCGTTGCCCTTTCTTGTCATCATAACTTACATAGCGAATACGTCCCTCAATATATAATTTGTCACCTGTATGAACATACCTTTCTACAACCTTGGCAAGATTGTTCCAAAGTCTTATTGTGTGCCAATCGGTACGATCGGGAACCTGCGTACCGTTTTGTAGAGTATATCCACGTTCCTTTGTGGCAAGCCGTAAAGTAGCATAGGCTTGGTCGCGGTCGTAATATCTTACTTCCGGTTCCTTGCCTACATTGCCTATTAGCATGACCTTGTTCATATTCCTATACTCCTTTCTCTTACTTTTATTTATCTCATTTCCACCTGCCGAGATAGCGGAACTTGAAGTTCTTTCCTTTTGCAGATGGGAATTGACTACGACTATCTACACGTGTTTGAAGATGGTCTATGATACGATTGTAACAATCAAGTCCGGAATTTGCTTTACAGAATACAACGAAATGGGTATCGCGATATTCGTGTTTACCTGTGGTGGGTACAAGAACCACACGCTTGAAGTCAACAGCCCCCTCATACCAGCCTTCGCGAATCTCACTGAGTCTTGCCATGGATGGAGTTATTACATCGCGATGAACTCCCTCTCCGGTAGTGCTCGGGCGTAGGGCTTTCTTCTGTTTGAAGTCAAGCATGGTTGCAGCTTCTGTCTTTATTACGATGAAATATACTCTTGGACGAACCTTATAGCGTTTGGGATAATAAACCTCGCTGTTTGCATATTCGCGAAGATCTGCCTCCAATTCTGCATTCAAACCCACTTCCGGAATTGAAGCCAAAAAATTCAAGGCATCATCAACATTCTGTACTAATGTTTCTTTATCAAAATATCTTAAATAGAGATTCATGTGTTTTATTTTTCTTGAAATAATGTTCGACTCGCCTTTTTCCTGACAAAAATAAAAATTAAAGAGCCGAATCAATAAAAAAGAGCGGAAAACGGGACTCGGACCCGCGACCCCAACCTTGGCAAGGTTGTGCTCTACCAACTGAGCTATTTCCGCAACCTAAACAAATGTGTGAAGAGGAGGAGACTCGAACTCCCACGTCGTGATGACACTACCCCCTCAAAGTAGCGCGTCTACCAATTCCGCCACCTCTCCAACATATAACATCCTAAATAACCGGTGCCCAGAACAGGACTCGAACCTGCACACCTTTCGGCACACGCACCTGAAACGTGCGCGTCTACCAATTCCGCCACCTGGGCATTTTAATGGTATTTTTTATTCAGAATGTTGAGCGGAAAACGGGACTCGGACCCGCGACCCCAACCTTGGCAAGGTTGTGCTCTACCAACTGAGCTATTTCCGCATTTCAAACTTCCTTCCAGAAGTACACTTCTCCAAATGCGGTGCAAAGGTAACGCTTTTTTTTAAAACCACAAACTTTTTGGACTTTTTTTTTCTTTTATTCAAATATCGCAATATTATGACAATGTAATCTCGCCGAAATTGCCTACCAAATTGGGCGATTTTACTTTTCAAATTGGGCGAGATTGGTTTTCAAATTCGCCTAATTTACATTCATGTTTCTATCGTTTTCCAAAACATTTCTATATATTTTGTCACAAAATACGATACATTATAAATGTCTGTCAATCCATTCGGTTTCTATAATCTTCATAAGAATAATTACGAAGCATTACCAATTTTCCCTCACAAGTGAGTAAGGCTATTGATGGATGAGTAATTCCATTGAACATACATGTTTTTACAGTGGTATAATGAAGCATGTCCTCAAAAATAACATTTTCGCCAATATGCAATTCGTGGTCGAAAGTCCAAGTGCCCATGAAGTCGCCACTGAGACAACTGTTTCCGCCAAGTCGATATGCCGTAGCAGAATCTGAAATCTCTGCACCGCGTACCTGTGGCATATATGGCATTTCAAGACAGTCGGGCATGTGACACGTAAAACTTACGTTTAGTATTGCTGTGCGTATCCCTTTGTCTTCAACAATATCAACTACTTGCGATACAAGTGTTCCCGTCTGCCATGCAAAAGCACTTCCCGGTTCAATTATTATCTTAAGCCAAGGATAACGTTTATGTAGTCCTTTTAATATATTTAGAAGGAGAGGAATATCATAATCATTGCGGGTCATTAAGTGTCCTCCACCGAGATTCAGCCATTTTAACTGACTGAACCATTTGGAAAATTTCGATTCTATATGTACGAGTGTGCGTTCCAACACGTCTGCACCACTTTCGCAATGGCAATGACAGTGAAACCCGTCTATGTTATCCGGCAAACTCGTGGGTAGTTTATCTGCCGTTATGCCGAATCGTGTACCGGGTGAACATGGATTATAAAGTTCTGTTCCGACTTCAGAATATTCCGGATTTACGCGAAGTCCGATTCTTAAGTCTTTATTTATGGACACTACCCTATCGCAGAATCTTTCGTACTGTGACAGTGAATTGAATGTGAGGTGGTTGGAGTATTTGGCGATATCGTCTATCTCATAGTCTGTGTAAGCCGGAGAGTATGTGTGTGCCGGATTTCCAAACTCTTCATAAGCCAATCGTGCCTCATATAAAGAACTGGCTGTAGTGGCAGAAATATATTCCTTGAATATAGGGAATGTCTTCCATAATGCGTAGGCTTTGAAAGCAAGAATAATCTCAACATCAGCCTCTTTGGCCACACTCGAAATAAGTTCAAGATTGTGTCTTAATCGTTCTTCTTCAATAATATAGCAAGGAGTGTCTATTCCTTTAAATGTTGTTTTGTCTATCTTCATCGGTTCATATTGTATAATCGATTGCAAAGATATGAATTTATAATTATAAATTGTTTAGTATAGACTAAGAAATGTGTTATATTAACAGTGGATTTCAAAAAATATCGAAATTCATTTGAATCTAAGAAACAAGATGTATAATAAAAAAACTCCTCAAGAAAACTTTCCTGAGGAGTTTTTGGTTGTTTACTTGAAATATCGTTTGTATAGTCCTTCGAAGCCTGCGCAGTGGCGTGCTTCGTCCTTGGCCATTTCGTGGACGGTGTCGTGTGTCGCGTCCATTCCGGCAGCCTTGGCATTGCGTGCTATGCGGAACTTGTCTTCACATGCACCGCGCTCTGCTGCTATTCGTGCTTCAAGATTGCTCTTGGTATCCTTCAGTACGTCACCCAGCAACTCGGCAAACTTGCTTGCATGTTCTGCCTCCTCGAAAGCATAGCGTTTGAAAGCCTCTGCGATTTCTGGATAGCCTTCCCTGTCTGCTTGGCGACTCATTGCCAGATACATTCCAACTTCACCACACTCGCCATTGAAATGGTTGTTCAAGTCTTTTATCATTTCTTCGTTTGCTCCTTCCTTACGGGCTGCGCCGATTTCGTGAACTGTTGCGAATGGTTCGTTATCACCTTCTACCAATTCCTTGAACTTGCTTGCCGGAGCCTTGCATACCGGGCACTTCTCTGGTGCCTCATCACCTTCATGGATATATCCACAAACGGTGCAAATAAACTTCTTCTTCATAATGTTTTGTAAATTAAATAAGTTAAAGCCACCAAAGTGACTCACATACTATAATATAATGCCGTATCGGCAAAATCATCCGTTAGGAAATTATCTCAATAAGTGCTTCTGCAGTAATGAGTCTTTGTTCGCCTGTCTGCATGTCTTTAAGCATCACTTTGCCGTCTGCCATTTCATTCTCCCCTATAATTGCTACAAAAGGAATCTGTTTGGCATTAGCGTATGCCATCTGTTTCTTCATCTTAACGGTGTCCGGATAAATCTCGGTTGATATTCCTGCATTGCGCGTCTTTGCTGCGATAGGCAGACAATATTCTGTTTCTTTCTCACCGAAATTGATAAATAGGAGTTTCGTTGAATCCACCGCTTCCTTTGGATATAGGTCGAGCTGGTTGAGAACATCGAATATACGGTCTGCTCCGAAGGATATGCCAACCCCACTTAACCCAGGCATTCCAAATATTCCTGTAAGGTTATCATATCGTCCTCCGCCTGTAATGCTACCAATCTGAACATCAAGAGCCTTTACCTCAAATATTGCTCCAGTATAATAGTTAAGTCCGCGAGCAAGCATAAGGTCGAGTTCTATTTCATTTTTGAGACCACATTTCTTCAGTGTGTCAAGAATAAAACGTGTTTCATTGATACCCTCCATGCCTATTTCAGACGTGGTAAGCACATCAGCAATGGTCTGTAGTTTGTCTTCGTTGAATCCTGTCAAAGAGATAATCGGTTGCAGTTTATCTATTGCTTCTGCACTTATACCTACCTCTGCAAGTTCCTTGTTGACCGCATCAAGTCCTATTTTGTCAAGTTTATCTATGGCAACCGTAATATCAATTATTTTATCCGGTTCGCCGATTATCTCCGCAATACCGGAAAGAATCTTGCGATTGTTGATCTTTATCACTACTCTTACACCGAAACGCGAGAACACGGTATCGATGATTTGCATGAGTTCCACTTCATTAAGTAAAGAGTTAGAGCCTACAATATCAGCATCACACTGATAAAACTCACGATATCTACCCTTCTGAGGACGGTCTGCGCGCCATACCGGTTGTATCTGGTAACGCTTGAAGGGCATCTGTAGTTCGTCCCTATGCATTACGACATATCGGGCAAATGGCACGGTGAGGTCGTAACGCAAACCTTTCTCACAAAGTTTTGATGCTACACGAGGGGCATTGTTCTCATGCAATTCTTCTTCCGAAACTTTGCTGAGGAAGTTACCGCTATTCAATATTTTGAAAAGGAGTTTGTCTCCCTCCTCCCCATATTTACCCATAAGTGTCTGCAATGTTTCCATTGCCGGCGTTTCTATCTGCCGGAAACCGTACAAGGCATACACCTCTTTTATTGTGTTGAATATATAGTTACGCTTCGACATCTCCATTGGTGAGAAATCGCGTGTACCTTTCGGAATGCTTGGTTTATTCGCCATTATTTTCTAACTATTGTCTGGTCGCGATCTGGACCTATTGATATTATCTTTATAGGGGTTTCAAGTTCTTTTTCAAGGAAGTCAATGTAGTCGTTGAACTCTTTCGGGAACTGTTCTTCTGATGTAAATTTCGTCATATCGGTCTTCCATCCTGGAAGTTCCTTATATATTGGTTCGATTCCTTTGTCAATATTATATGGGAAATGATTGATTTCCTTGCCATTCTGTTTGTATGCCACACATGCTTTAATTGTATCAAAACCATCGAGTACATCGCTTTTCATCATAATCAACTGAGTCACCCCATTCAGTGTGATTGCGTAACGCAGTGCTACAAGGTCAATCCATCCGCAACGACGTTCGCGTCCGGTCACCGCTCCATACTCACGACCTAATTCCCGAAGTTTACCGCCAGTATCGTCAAAAAGTTCCGTTGGGAACGGTCCGGCTCCAACACGAGTACAATATGCTTTCATTATTCCATACACTTCACCAATTTTATTTGGTCCTATTCCAAGTCCTGTGCAAGCCCCGGCACAAACAGTATTTGAAGATGTAACGAACGGATAACTTCCGAAATCAACATCAAGCATTGTACCTTGAGCACCCTCGCAAAGAATACTGTTGCCATTCTTAAGCATCTTGTTTATCTCATATTCCGAATCAATTATGCGGAATTGTTTCATGTACTCAATGCCCTCCATCCATGCTTTCTCCACCTCGCAAATATCATATTCGGTATATTTTAACGATTCAAGCATCTTTTCGTGTCGAGCCTTGTGTGCAGCATACTTTTCTTTAAAGTTCTCGAAAATGTCACCGACACGCAAACCATTACGACTGATTTTGTCTGTATATGTTGGACCAATGCCTTTACCTGTGGTTCCTACCTTACTTTTTCCTTTGGCAGCCTCGTGTGCTGCATCAAGCAACCTGTGGGTAGGCATTATGAGATGTGCCTTTTTTGATATGCAAAGACAATCCTTGAGATTATGTCCGCTCTTCTCAAGTTCCTTTGCTTCATTCATGAATAAGTCTGGAGCAAGTACCACCCCGTTACCTATTATGTTTGTTTTACCGCCTTGAAATATTCCGGAAGGAATACTTCTCAACACATATTTTTCTCCCTCAAACTCAAGAGTGTGTCCAGCATTCGGGCCACCTTGAAAACGAGCAATGACATCATAATTAGGCGTGAGCACGTCAACGACCTTTCCTTTACCCTCATCGCCCCACTGAAGTCCGAGCAGGACATCAACTTTTCCTGATTTCATTTTTTATCTTGTTTTATGTTTATACATTCATCAACAACATTTTCTTGGGTTATATGCTTATTCCCTTTTTGCTGTTTTGTAATACAATTGCTGCAAACTCCATATATATAAAGCGAAAAACCTTCCTGACGGAAGCGTTTCAGTTTCATGTTCTCGACAGCCGACATTATCTCGTCTGAGACAACATTCGTAACTTTTCCGCACAATGTGCATATTTTATGGCAGTGATTATTTCGTGAATAAACTGCTTCATACTTGATTCCCTGATGTAGTCTATGGCACACTATCAACTGAAGTGTCTGGAATAATTTTAATGAATTATATAATGTTGCTCGGCTAACAGGGAAACTCTTACGTACAAGAAGGTGTCGAAGTTCCTCAATAGTAAAACATGTATCAAAACTATATACCGCATCAAGCACAGCAAATCGCTCAACAGTCTTTCGCATATTGTTTTGTTCAAGATATTGAGCAAGTATATTTCTTACCTCAATTTTAACTTTTTTCATTTTGCACCGAGAAACTTTGTATGTGCAAAAATACAACAAATATTAGATATGACAAAACATTTTATGAACTTTTATGTTTAGTCAGAAATCTATGTTATTGGAGTTGAAAATGGACATTGCTTGTTGCTCCTCTCTATTACCAAGGTCGGCATATCTTTGCAAGCAGACAAGGGCTGCATGCTTTACTGAAATACTTTTATCTTTTAACGCCACTTGTACTTGGTCAAGGAATTCGTCTTCAGCTCTATTGTTGAGTCCTCCGTATTTCAGAAATAGCCGTGAAAGAACATGGTAACCGCAAACTTGATAAAATTCTTTGTCTGAAGAAATCCATTCAAATGCTTTTTGAGATGCGTAAGGTAAATGTTGAAATAGATTGAATGCTATCTGTTCGACTATTTCTAATGACGGAATTTGTTCCATCCATATATCCACGACCTCGGGCAACATTCTTTCGGCAGGCATAATAATAGTGGCAAGTATCTTACACTCCCTAATGTCTTCTTTCCATAAAGCAATAGCAAGATCATAGTCTTTGCCATATTCTTTTGCCATAAATCTAAGATCAGGCAATGAAACTCCCCAATTTATATGATACAAAAGTCCTTTTTCCCGCATTGAACGAGAAGTCTCACCATTCATTCTCAATCGGAAAGTTTGCTTTATTTGTTTTAACTTGTCTGAAGTATCCATAAAAACAGAATTAATCAAATTAGTGTAGCATATTGCCTACTATATCTTAGCATTTGATCTGTATAGTTTTCGGTGTAATCAAGTTTGACGTCCACAATCTCTCCTCTGTTATCCAGCACAGGAATCATAACTGGGTTTAAGAAACCTTTATATGGCGCAAGATCAAGACGTTCGTATCTGTTCAGTATTTCCGAGTGTATTTCTTTGTCAACTTTTACAGCATATCTTTCTACTATGTTCCTTGCAGCAAGATAATCTCCTTCACTCTTTATGCGCTGTATTTCTGCCAATAATTTTGCAAAAAGAATTCGTAGTGCAGGATAATCATCAATAACAACAAACAACTTACCATCTTTCTTTGTTAGTCTGATAGCATCACCGTTCTCATAACACCAATGTGCAATAAGTGCACGATTGCGCATGTGAGCCTCTTCAATATGGTGTCCTGGCTTTATTCTTGTGAGTTGCGTCAAGAGTCCATTCATAATATATGTGTAATATTGACTCTTGTATGCGTCTTTATCAGGAACAAGTCCAAGTTCTATGAGTTTGTCATCTGCAATATAATATAATGCAAAAAGATCGGCACGGGTTTCTTCTATTGTGTTTCCGTATGATTTCAAGGCATCAGGATCTACCCCCGGCAACAGTCTACCACTACCATGCCCAAGACATTCATGAAGGTCTGTATGCAAATCATCACAAGTATCACCATATTTCTCAATAATGGAAATAGTGTAGTCATCAACAACAAACTCTTCCTTAAACCCATTTCCACGAGCAGCCTTGTTGTATGCCTCAGTCAAATTACCAATAGTAACACTTTTGCTCCCATAGTCCGCTCTGATCCAATCCGCGTTTGGAAGATTTATTCCTATAGCAGTAGATGGATATTCGTCTCCACCAAGCATTGCTGCACATATAACATTCGCCGTAACACCACTTACCTTCTCTTTACGGAAACGTGGGTCAATAGGACTATGATCTTCAAACCATTGTGCATTACAACTTATGGTTTTAGTACGCTTTGTGGCTTCAATATCTTTATATTCGACAATACCTTCCCATGAACCTTTAAGACCGAGTGGATCTCCATATACCTCTATGAAACCGTTTACGAAATCAACATGAGCATCATGTTCGGCAACCCACTCTATACAATATTTGTTGAACTCTCTCAAGTCACCACTTTTATAGTAACTTATAAGAGTCTCAATGTATTTCTTTTGGTTCTCATTTTCTGCCACATCAGCGGCTTTCTTGAGCCAATGAATAATATGGCGTATGCTTTTACCATACATGCCATTCTCTTTCCATACAATTTCTTTTATTGTATCATCTTCCTTTACCAACTTGGAGTTTAATCCATAAGAAACAGGTTCTTTGTCTTCAGAATTTTCGTTCTTCTTTTTATTGTAGAAGTCCTCTACCTCTTGTTGGGTGATGTTTTCATAAAAATTGCATGCAGAAGAAGCAATAACATCATCTCCTTCTGTCTTATTGACTCTTTTTGAAAGAACATGAGGATTGAACATCACTTCTCTTAGCATATAGAACAAGTCCTCTACACTTTGATTGTCATTCAAAGGAAGCATTTCCTTATCAATTGCAAAAAGTGCGTCCTTGAAAAAAGTTTCAGAGAAGCATGGTATTAATTTTTCACAACCATAGTGGTGATATATGCCATTAGAAAACCAGACTCTTTTTAGATATACAACAAGAGAGTTGAATTCGTTACAATCCCTATCACCATTATAATTAAGGTAGATGGCTTCAAGGGTTTTTCTTATGATGAGATTGTATTTGCCAAATTGGTCGAAAGTAATATCCCTCCCATAAAGAGTTGCTTCTGATAAATAATAAACTAACTTTTTTTGTTGCAAAGAAAGGTTCTCGAAACCATTAAGACGGTAACGGAGTAATTGCAAGTCTGCAAAACGTTCATTAACGTAACAGAAGTTATCTTTGTTCATCGGTAATATCCTTTAAAATCGTTAGTCTGACATTCTGTAGTATTTCATATATCATCCAACTCACCACGTTTTATTTCAACACGGAAAACCGCGATGGAAAAAGATGAGAAAGCGATGTTCTTAAAGAATTTATACCTACTTATTTCTTTTTGCTTTTCGCCTTAGCGTGCTTCAAGTAAGATGTGGTTTCTCCACTCTTTATTTTTGCAAGTTTGTATTCTCTTGGTGTAATTCCTGTTATTTTGTAAAAAGAAGCATAGAATGATTGTCTGTTGGAAAAACCAACCAATGAACTAATATCCTCCATGTTTGTTTTACGATATTTAGGATCAGCAAGTACAATCATCGCTTCGTCTATTCTGTATTTATTCACAAGCGATGTGTAGTTCATGCCGAATCTCACATTTACCACAGCAGATATATACCTTGTATTTGTTCCCAAATCTTGGGCAAGCATTTTTGCAGAGTATTCTTTGTCAAGATACTTCTTTTGAGTACAGATTATATCATAAATCTTTTTTTCCAGTTCATCCATTATAACCGGATTAATCAATGTGCGATATGCTGCGTCTTTTTCTTCTTTTTCTGTAATGTTATATTTAGCCATATTAATATATATATTTCCTGAATACTTACACGCAAATGTAGTTATATTATCAATAAATGACAAAATTTACATTGTGCTTTTAATATAAATTATACAATTAGTATTTAAAATTATAGGAATTTGCGTATATTTAAACAGATCGCTAAATAATATGTATTATTTTCAACAATTCGTTTATTCTATAACAATGCCAATGGACACCCACTGTTCGGCAAGGGATTTGGAGTCAGCAATAGCCGTTTCCATATCTACATCATACTCTTCCATTAGGAATTTTGCAAGGTCTTCAATCGAGAATGAATCCATATTTTGAATCTTCTTCCATAAATATGCAGAAGATTCATTAAGACTGATTATATTGCTGAAGTCAATATTTTCCTTTCCTTCTGCCACTATTATATATTCTCCGCAGACATTACGGAGTGTAAAACGTTTTTTTGCCTTCATAACTATTCTAATATTAAATAAGTTCCTTATTATTCAAAACAATTTTATTTCTTAACGTTAATCGGAAAAATGCGTAACCATATTCTACGGTGAAAAGCAAGTAAATATCTTCTTATCGGTGATAAGTTCATCCATATAAAGGAATAAAAACGCCATTTCATACCATCTGTACGGTCAAGTTTTGTCCTTCCTTTACGATAGAAACCTATTACTGCTCCCTTAATATCCTTAATTTGGCAATATTCATTTGAAAGATTGCCATCACCTTTCAGTACAATATTCTCACCATCAATTTTAATTATCCTGTGTAATACGAAATGTAGCGGTTCTATCTCTGCAAGTACTGGGTCGCCAACTTTAATATTTCCCGGCTTTACCAACAAAGCCTTGTCGCGTCCATTCTCAAGAAATGGCCTCATACTGAATCCCTTTAACAGCAGAGTAACAGTATGCCCTTCATTAAGTATCCTTGTAATCTCAGGAATAAGGACAGCATTGTTAAATTGTTTTTCAACTACTTTGATATTTCCCTTTGACATATTATTGCAGATTCCTTGTCAGGAAGGCAGCGGAGCATAAAAATACCCGTGGTTTCAATAATTTGCGTCACTATGTCGCATACATTATTAAATATATCTTTGTCCCATTTCATTGATGAGCACGATGGCAGTAATGACGCAAAGGCCTCCACCGGACGTAATCTCTCAACACTGTTTTCCTTCGCCCTATCAATACGTGTTATTGCTCCCAATGGAGCCTTTACATTCCTATAACATGGTGTTTTTCCACTCCAAGGGCCACCATAAATATAGGGTTTGTTATCATCAAGTATTCTTATTATAGGATTGTCATCATTCATCAAGTCGCATGAAGGAATATATCTTAACCAATTACTTACCTGCGTACTTTTGCCGGTACCGCTCTTGGCTATGAATGCATATCCCTTTCCACCATTTCTTACGAGTGACGCATGTATTAGCACTGTACGCATACGGCTTCCTGCAAATGCGAATATTAGCATCAGAGCATTATTCAGTCCAAAACAGCGCATGTTATAGTTTCCATTCAATGCACAACGACAATCATCGAAATTTTTATTTGTCTGCAACATGCAGCAATCAACATCGTTTATATCTTTTATGATAAATTGATAACCTCCGTTTGTAAGTTTATCTACGATGGTATGTCCATTGCCAGTTTCAAAATTGTCAATACGTTCAATATTCTCTTTTATTGGTAGTAAATTGTCATCTATGGTTAGATGAAAAAACAAATTCTCACCTTCCTCTGTTTTTTCAAATATAGAAAAAGACGGTAATAATTTTATACTATTATATTTGGACTCCTTGAATGTAATCTTAATATCAAGTTCTGCAATATTGAAAAAGTATGACTTGTATTCTCCCATTATGCTACATTAATATTACTATTTAGTGCTTGCTAATGTTCATATAGTTGGTATACATAAAATGATTTTAATGCTATTTCTCAACAGGCATTAACGATGTTATAGATATAGGTGTGAATGCAAATTCCGACTTGTCTATTAACAATATATCAGAACCTCCTTTCTTAGCATATCGAGACTTCATCTTTTCATACTTCTTCATAATATGTTTTTGGTCTTTTCCTGAAACAAATACGCATGTCCTTTGGGAGTATCCTTTACCCTCAAGATAATAACGCAACTGCAAACTATAGTTGTCCCTACCTATAATGAAGCCAGATTTTCCATCTTCAAAAACACTGTCAAGTGTCATTATGTCTGTGAAAAACACTGTGCTGTCATTGAAAGAGGTTGACATTCCGAAAACATAAACTCTTGGTATTATTTTGTTACCATCCTTTGCCATTGTGCCGAGAGTGCAAGCCATACACAATACGACAATAATTGTATATAATATTTTTCTCATGTTCCAAATATAATCTAAGTCCCAAGATAAGACCTCAAAAGCCTGCTCTTGGTATTATTACGCAATCTTCTTATTGCTTTTTCTTTTATCTGCCTAACACGTTCGCGAGTAAGGCCATATTTTGTACCAATTTCCTCAAGAGTCATCTCGGGCTGATCAATACCGAAGAATGCCTCTATTATTTTACGCTCACGGTCGTTAAGTATCTGTAAAGCACGTTTTATTTCATCTCGAAGTGACTCCAATAATAGCATTTTGTCTGCCATTGCAGCATCTTCATTCGGAAGAACATCCAACAAACTATTATTATCTCCATCTGCAAATGGGGCATCAACGGAAACATGCCTTGCTTGAACTTTCATGGCATCCTCGATTTTATCTTCCGGTAAATCTACACCTTCTGCTATTTCGTTTATGCTCGGCCGTCGTTCGTTTTCCTGTTCAAACTTGCTGAGCATTTTATTTATCTTATTAACCGATCCTACTTGATTTAATGGAAGTCTTACTATGCGACTATGCTCAGCAATAGCCTGCAGTATGCTCTGTCGTATCCACCAGACGGCATACGAGATAAATTTAAAACCACGTTTCTCGTCAAATTTCTCAGCAGCTTTTATCAATCCCAAATTGCCCTCGTTGATAAGGTCGGAAAGTGATAAACCATGATTTTGATATTGTTTGGCTACAGAAACCACAAATCTAAGATTTGCCTTTGTCAATTTTTCAAGTGCCTCACGGTCTCCATTCTTTATGCGTTGGGCAAGCACTACCTCCTCCTCAACAGAAAGTAGTTCCTCATGTCCAATCTCCTGTAAATACTTATCTAACGCAGCACTTTCTCGGTTTGTTATCGACTTAGAGATTTTAAGTTGTCTCATTGGCACTAAATTTTAAAGCACGTGCAAAAATACATACTTTTCAGATAAAAACAAAAGATTACAAGTTATTTTTTTCATAAAATGATATTTAGAAATTTATTTATATCAAATATTATGAAAATTCAGATTCTCTGAAATGATAGTAGGGTGTCTCTGTTGGAACATCACCCATTTGCGGAAGGTGAGGGATTCAAACCCCCGATACCCAAAAGGGTATACCGGATTTCGAGTCCAGCGCAATCGATCACTCTGCCAACCTTCCAAATTAATCTGTGCAAAGGTAATACTTTTAAGCGATAACACAAAACTTTTTCTTTGTTTTTATTCAAAAGAAAGTTTGTTAAGTCTCACCTTTAATTGTTCTACTAACGATTTCCTTATAGATAATGAAATAAGACATGTGTTATCATAATTCTGTGATAAAATACGTGGTTGCATATCTTTAACAACTTTCATTACTTGGTTCATCATAACGTATGGAAATTCAAAATCCACTTGTTCTTCTACAACCTTATCTATTATTTCCGAATTCCTTATGGCATCTGCTGCTGCTTCACGATAGGCAACAATTAATCCTCCGGTACCCAGATTTACTCCACCATAATATCTTACCACAACAATAAGAACTTCTGTAAGTTCATTACTGTTTATCTGTCCAAGTATTGGTTTTCCTGCAGTATTGCTTGGTTCCCCGTCATCATTTGCTCGAAAATCGATTCTCTCGGCTCCTAACATATATGCATAGCATACGTGACGAGCATCAAAATATTTCTTTTTATAATGAGCCAATAATTCCTTTACATCATCAATACATTCTACATGATGTGCAAAGGCGAGGAACTTACTCCGTTTCTCGGTATAATATCCCTCGCCTTCTTTGCTTATTGTTCTGAAACTATCTTCCAATATATTTCTATATTATTATTATTATTATTATATTATATATCAAGAAAGTTTGTGAATTACAAGACCGGAACGCAATTTCGGCTCAAACCATGTAGCCTTCGGTGGCATAATTTTACCACTGTCAGCAATATCCATAATCTGTTTCATGCTTACTGGATATAAAGCCAACGCCATACGCATTTCGCCACTGTCAACACGACGTTTCAATTCGCCAAGTCCGCGCAGACCACCTACAAAATCAATTCTATTGCTTGAACGCAAATCCTTTATTTCAAGAATTTCATCAAGAATTAGTCTGCTTGAAATATCTACGTCAAGGACTCCAATAGGGTCGTTATTGTCATATGTACCTTCTTTTGCTGTAAGTGAATACCATTTGCCATCAAGATACATAGAGAATTCATGGAGTTTTGCAGGTTTATAAATCTCTTCGCCCTTCAATTCTACTGTAAAGTTCTTATTCAGCACCTCAACAAATTGCTCTGATGTCAAGCCATTTAAGTCTTTTACAACACGGTTATAATCGAGAATTGTAAGTTGTGATGCTTGGAAACATACAGCCATGAAATAGTTATATTCCTCGTTACCTTTATGGTTTGGATTCTGCTTCTGTTTCTCTGCTCCAACAAGAGCGGCTGCAGCAGAACGGTGATGTCCGTCTGCGATATACAATGCAGGCATTCCGGCAAATTGTTCTGTTATAACGTTAATATCTTTCTCGTCAGATATTACCCATAACTGATGACGGAAACCATCTATTGGTGCAATGAAATCATATTCCGGCTCACCGGCAGCATATTTCTTTATCAAAGAATCAAGGACACTATTATCCGGATATGCAAAGAATACAGGTTCGATATTAGCATTGTTTACACGAACATGCTTCATTCTGTCTTCTTCCTTATCGCGACGTGTAAGTTCATGTTTCTTGATAACACCTTTTGCATAATCGTCACAGTGTGCACAAACCACAAGTCCGAATTGTGTCTTGTCTTCCATTGTCTGTGCATAGATGTAATATTTTTCCGTGTCATCCTGAACCAACCAGCCCTTTTCTTGGAACATCTTGAAGTTTTCCGCAGCCTTTTCATAAACACGAGGATCGTACTCACTTGTTCCTTCCGGAAAATCTATTTCTGGTTTAATTATATGGTAAAGTGACTTTTCGTTACCTTCTGCCTCACTTCTTGCTTCTTCTGAATTAAGAACGTCGTATGGACGGCTCTCAACCTGTTCTACAAATTCTTTTGGAGGACGAACGCCTTTGAATGGTTTTATTATTGCCATGATTTTGATTATAATGATTAAATTATAAAGAAATACATCTTTTCATCTTTAAATAAAATAAAGAGAAAAGCCTCCCCCTTGCGGGAACAAGAAGGAGGTTTTTGATTTCTGTTATAAAAAGATTATTTATTTACTTGGAACTTAGTATCGCCATCCTTGAAGAAAGCATTGATTTGCTTTGCAGCAGCGATACCTGCATTGATATTAGCCTCTGCAGTCTGTGCGCCCATCTTCTTAGGAGTGCTGAAATAGCGACCTTCGAAATTCATGAACTCAGCATCTTTTTCGGGCTTGATATCTGTAACAAACTTAAGATCTTCGCGCTCGCCAAGCAGTTTTATGATTTCAGGCTCATTAATAACTTCTTTACGTGCTGTGTTTACAAGGATACCACCCTTATTAAGTTTGTTTACAAGTGCGTAATTGATACTTTCTTTTGTCTCTGGTGTTGCAGGGATATGCAATGAAACAATATCACAAGTTTCAAACAATGCTTCTTGAGAATCTACGGCCTTAACACCTGACTTCTCAATAACATCTTTTGGACAGAAAGCATCGTATGCATAAACTTCCATTCCGAAACCTTTTGCAATGCGAGCAACGTTGCGACCAACATTACCATAGGCGAGAATACCAAGTTTCTTTCCCATAAGTTCTGAACCGCTCTTTCCGTTATAGAAATTGCGAACAGCAAATACAAGAAGACCAAACACCAATTCTGCAACAGCATTTGAGTTCTGTCCCGGCGTGTTTTCTGCTACTACATTGTGTGCTGTGGCTGCAGCCAAGTCAATATTGTCAAAACCTGCACCTGCACGAACAACAATCTTCAACTGTTTTGCAGCATCAAGAACTTCTGCATCAACTTTGTCGGAGCGGATGATCATTGCATCTGCATCCTTTACAGCATCAAGCAATTGTGCCTTCTCAGTATATTTCTCAAGCAATACGAGTTCGTTACCTGCGGCTTCAATTTCTTTTCTTATACCATTAACGGCAGCAGCTGCAAATGGTTTTTCTGTAGCAACTAATACTTTCATAATTTACTGCGTTTTTAGTGATTAGCCTCAAAATCCTTCATACACTTAACGAGTGCCTCAACGCCTTCAATTGTCTGTGCGTTGTAGCAACTTGCGCGGAAGCCACCTACTGAACGGTGTCCCTTGAGACCGACCATACCACGCTCTGTTGCGAAATCGAAGAATGGCTTTTCAAGTTCTTTGTATTCGTCATTCATAACGAAGCAGATGTTCATCAGTGAACGGTCTTCCTCTGCTACTGTACCACGGAACAGTTTGTTGCGGTCGATTTCACCATAAACGATTTCGGCACGCTGCTTAGCCAGTTTGTCCATTGCAACCATACCACCATTTGCCTTCAGCCAACGGAGTGTCTCAAGTGCGCTGTAAATTGGTACTACAGGAGGAGTGTTGAACATAGAGCCCTTGTCAACATGTGTGCGATAGTCAAGCATTGTAGGAATTTCACGTGGAGCACGTCCAAGTTTGTCGGTCTTAAGAATAACAAGAGTAACACCGGCCATTGCAAGGTTCTTCTGTGCACCACCATAGATAACATCATACTTTGCTACATCAATCGGGCGACTGAAGATGTCAGAAGACATGTCACAAATCATAGGAACAGGAACGTCAAAATCCTTGCGTATTTCTGTACCATAGATTGTGTTGTTGCTTGTCACGTGGAGATAGTCAACGTCTGCAGGACATGTCCAATCTTTTGGAATGTATGTGTAGTTTGCATCAGCAGAAGAAGCAACTTCAACTACTTCACCAAACATTTTAGCCTCTTTCATTGCTTTCTTTGCCCAAACACCAGTATTCAGGTAAGCAGCTTTCTTAATCAAGAAGTTGAAAGGAATCATACAGAATTCAAGTGATGCACCACCGCCAAGGAACAGAACTTTGTATCCCTCAGGTACTTCAAGCAGTTCTTTAATCAAGTCTTCTGCTTCATCAAGAACCGGCTGGAAATATTTAGCACGGTGGCTGATTTCCATAAGTGAAAGACCTGTGTCCTGAAATTCCAAACATTGTTTAGCAGTATTTTCAATCACCTCACGTGGGAGCATTGAAGGACCAGCATTAAAATTGTACTTTTTCATTGTTAATTTAAATTTGGTTATTAGGTTAATGAATTTTCAATGGTGCGAAGTTACGCATTAAAAGTGATACGGCCAAATATTTTATAACAATTTACCAATAATATGACTTTTATGGGTCTATTTGACAACTTCAACTAACGTTTTTACCCCTTTTATCTTTTCTCCTTGTGTTTTTTCAAGAACTGCCTTACGGCATTTTCGTGAAATCGCAACATAGCAATAACGTTCTTTTATATCTATTTTTCCGATGTCTTTTTTGTCAAGTCCACCTTTCTTACACAAAAATCCAACAATATCAACTTTGGATATTTTATCTTTCTTGCCTTTCCCTATATATAATGTTACCATTTTAGGTAATGCAGGCGATGGCAGTCTTGTGGGAATGGAAAAATCGGAATGTTCTCCTTCTACATATTCCGGAATATATTCTTCGGGGCCTAATATAAAATATGTTTTTCCGATTGCATCCCATCGAGCAGTGCGTCCAACACGATGAATATAAGCATCTTCTCCTAATGGCAAATGATAATGCACAATGTTCTCTACGTCAGGAATATCCAGTCCTCGTGATGCAAGATCGGTTGCTATAAGCACATTTGATGAGCCGTTACTGAACATATAAAGAGCCGCTTCGCGTTGAACCTGTTCGAGTCCTCCATGAAATGCTGATGTAGAAAAGCCAAGCGATTTTAAATATTCCTCTATTCGTTCCACACTTTCGCGGAAATTGAGGAATACTATAGTGCTTTTATCTCCAAAACTACGCAACAGACATTGCAGTGTGTCAAGTTTGTCCTTTTGTGGACTTCTCACAATATTTATCCCTACCCTATCAGAAACCTGTTCGTCATCAATTAGGAAATCTATTTTAGACACTTTTCCCATATTTACAAAAGCAGGAATTTCTTCGGCATCTGTGGCAGACATCAAAACTCTCCTTTTGGCATTGCTGAGTCTTTCTATGGCTTTTGCCATTTCATTACGGAATCCCATTTCGAGACATTTATCAAACTCATCGATGACAATCCATTCAACATTGTCTGAGCACACGTTCCCTTTATCCAAATGGTCATTAAGTCTTCCCGGTGTCGAAAATATTATATGTGGTCTGATTTTTACGATTTGTCGATGTTCATCCATAGTCGGTCTTCCGCCATAAAGAGCCAAAGACCTAAGCCCACAGCCCATATTGGCAAGCACCTGTTGGGATTGCAATGCCAACTCACGACCAGGAACTATCACAACTGCTTGAATTTCATCAATATCGGATTTCATTTTTTCGACTATCGGCAACAGATATGCTAATGTCTTGCCACTGCCCGTGGGCGATAATACCAAAACGTCATTTGATGAATAGTGTATTGCGTTTGCTGTCTCCTGCTGCATCATGTTCAGTTCTTCGATGCCAAGTTTGTTTAATATCCTTTGAGTATCCATATTTGCAAAATTACTGTTTTTTTCCCATTTCTTTATCCATAATTTATTTTTTATCGTTTATTTTTCATATTTTTGCAAACGTATTCCTACTTTTACGTCAAAAATAAGAAATGGAAAAGAAGAAACTATTATTTGCCACAGGTACGAACTCATATCTGTCAGACGACAGAATTATATTGATGAAGTCTCGGATATTCGGACTTTTTAAAGACGATATACGTTTTACTACTCTTACAAAGACAGCCCCAATCGGCATGGAATCACCAGAGTTCACAAACTGTGTCGGTATTGCATATACAACTTTACCTTTAGCAACCATCAAAGACGAATTTAAGGGAATAGAGCAGGAATGTGGAGATACTGCCGAAAAGCGTCTTGAAAATATCGTTGAAATGGATATTGACATTCTTGAGTATGATGGCAAGCGGTATCACGAAAAAGATTGGAATCGCGATTATATTATCAATATGCTTAATGAAGCAGAATGTCTGAAGCATGAATTATTATAAAAATACTAAATAAAAACGATTATGAGAACATTGTTTATTTTAATGTTATGTGTGGTTGTAAATACCGCATATTCGCAAAACTTTGATGAGAATTTCGAAGACAAGACCTTGAGGATAGATTATATATTCTCCGGAAACAAGTCGTCACAAGAAATCTCCCTTGATTGTATGAGTCTTTCTTCGAGATGGTATGGCAAACGTAAAAAACTTTCGGAAGTACCTGTTGAGGGAAATGGAACCATTATAGTGAAAGACCGCTCAACTTCTGAAGTGATATACAAGAACTCATTCTCTACATTGTTCCAAGAATGGCTTACTACAGAAGAGGCCGGATATATAACAAAGGCTTTTGAAAACGTATTTCTTATTCCTATGCCCAAAAATGTTGTTGATGTTACTGTTGAGTTGAGAAACAATAGAAGAGAACCCGTTGCAACATTAACACACGTGATTAACCCGAAAGATATCTTGATAAGACATATCGGAGACTACAAAACAAAACATAAGACGATACTTCAAGCGGCCGATACTACACGTTGTATAAACATTGCATTCGTAGCAGAAGGTTACACCGATGCAGAGATGCCGATATTCCTTGAAGATGTGTACAAATCGGTTGGTGCGTTGTTCGCCCACGAACCGTTCATAAGCAGACAAGCGGCATTCAACATCATTGCCGTGGAGGCTTCATCAGAAGACAGTGGAACGAGTGTGCCACGCAATGGAGTCTGGAAGCGTACTGCACTTGGTTCCCATTTCGATACGTTTTATAACGAAAGATACCTGACAACATTGCATCTGAAGAAATTACATGATGTACTTGCCGGCCTTCCTTACGAACACATTATTATACTCGTAAATACAGATGTATATGGTGGCGGTGGTATTCTCAACTCATACAATCTCTCGGCAGCACATCATCCTAAGACGTTACCGGTAGTAGTGCATGAGTTCGGACATAGTTTTGCCGGTCTGGCAGACGAGTACGCATACGCAAATGAGGCAATTCCGATGTATCCCACAGACGTAGAACCTTGGGAACCGAACATTACCACAATGGTTGATTTCAAGTCTAAATGGGCTGCATTGATTGACAAAAAGACACCAATCCCAACACCTGATTCCAAGCAATTCTTTAACAAGGTTGGAGTTTACGAAGGTGCCGGATATTGTCTTGATGGGGTTTATCGCGGAATGCAAGACTGCCGTATGCGCACCAATGAGAATCCTGATTTCTGCCCTATCTGCCAACAGGCAATTGACAGACTTATTAGTTTCTATGTAGAATGATACGTGCGTTCCATATTATATTGACAACATTTGCATTTGCTTTATCAACTTACTCGCAGATTCAAAACACATATAAGAATGATGCGAGTGAGCATTTGGGCATGGCAATAGATTATTTTACATCGGGTAAATACCATGAAGCACTGCTGATATTCAGCCGTCTCGACAAGGACTTCAAATTGAATCCTCGATTTCATGCCTATATGGGTGTATGTCAATATTATGAATGGAACTTCCCTGAAGCAAGCAAGTTGCTAAGCGAGTCTATTCCACTGCTTGAAGGACTTGCTCCACATGAACGCAGCATATATTATTATACATGTGCTGAAAGTTTTTTCCATCAGGAAAAATATGCTGAGGCGATACCCTACTACGAGCAACATCTGAACGTATGTTATAATAACGAGAAAGGCGATGCACTTTACCGCATCGCTTTCTGTTACCTTTTCGAAGGTAATAATACCGTTGCCAACGAATATTTCAAATCGTCACTTGCATATTATGAACAGCATGACGGAAGTCCCGCTGCCCGCATAGTGCAACTGAAAAACATGATAAATGGTTTGAAAATCGAATGACATATAAGTGCATATCGTATTCCTTCAATAAAACACTGAAAAGGATGTCGTGTTTTATTGAAGGAATTGTTATTTGTTGCACTTTACTTCAAGCAATATTGGTATGTCGGAATCATTATTAATTATTACCGACAGTGCCTTTTCAACATCTTCAAGGGTAAGTGCAGAATGATATTCCACTCCATAAGATTTGCAAATTCCTTCTGCAGAAGTATTGTGACAGGCAGCAATATATTTATCTAGCGCCGGACTATTTTCCAACCCTTTCAAATTGCTGAATATTCCACCGCCTCCGTTGTTCAATAATATAATACGTAGGTTTCCACCGATATTATTGTTCCAAAGGGCATTTACATCATAGAAAAATGACAAGTCACCAATTACGATGAATGTATTGTTTGTTGTAACTGAGGAAAAACCTGCCGCTGTAGAAAGCGAACCTTCGATACCATTAATGCCACGGTTTACATATATATAATGTCTTGAATACAGACATCCATATCTCACAGATGTACTGTTTGCATAATGAATATATGATATTTCTGCACTTTTTCCAATTTTCGTCTCAAACAGTCTAACTGTTTCTTTTAGTAAATTATCCGATGAAATGGACAAAAAAACATTACGGAAATGTTCGATCTCCATGTTCCAACGTTCAAGAAAAAGGTTGTCGGTATTATTCTGCACTGAGTAATTTGCTAATGTCGAGAGAATATCTATGGCATTACACACTATAAGTCTGTCCATACTCATTGTTACGTCATGCGCCTCACCATCAATGCTAACCATAGAAACGCCGATTTCATCGAGACTTCTCAGATATTTCTTAAGTAATTTGCTTACAATAGTATCTCCTATATATAATATATAGTCAGGTGCGAAAGAGGCATTACCATTTACCGTTTCAAACATTTCATCAAACCATGTGGTACCATTCCCTTGAGAAAGAGGTTCACAAAGAACGACATATCTTTTCCTAATTTCACGTATAATGTCGGTCAATCTCTTGTCGTGTTTCATCTGTCCTAACACTATCAGTGGACGCCTTGCTTTTATGAACGTTTCTATCTCGCGCTCCGTTATATTGCTGCGGGTGGTAATATATTCGATTTTTCTTTCAACAGGAAGAGCATCTGTTGTGAAATTAAACAACGGTTCACTTATTGGTATATTAATATGAACAGACTTACCACAATTTGTTCTTACGGCAATGAGAGCCTCGTTTACAAGTCTGTTGCAGTACCATCTGCTTTCTTCGCAATCAACTTCAGGAAGACAGACACTTTTGCTGACGAATTTTCCCAAAACATTCTGTTGTGGCATTGTTTGTCCGTCCAATTGGTCAATCCATGCCTGTGGTCTGTCGGCACTTATCACTATCAATCCGTGATGTTGGTAAGAAGCCTCAGCCACGGCAGGTGAAACATTGAGAATTGCCGTTCCTGATGTTACACATATTGCCACCGGAGCATCTGTTGCCTGCGCAATGCCAAGTGCAAAGAAGCCTGCGGAACGTTCGTCTGTCACAGGATGGCATATAAGTTGCGGACATTCGTTGAAATTATGAACCAAGGGAGCATTTCTACTTCCGGGACACACCACCACGTGCTTTATGCCATGTGATACGAGCAGTGATGTCAATATGTTTACATTCCTTTTGTCGCTATACACTTTAATTGATTTATAAATATCAACAACTTATGATTTTCCTCATTGTTTCGAGTTTAGCCTCCGTCTCTTCCCACTCCTGTTGCTCTATGCTATCAGACAATAATCCACCTCCGGCATAAAGCAGAAATCCGTCTTTTATTACCTGCATACATCGTAACGAAACGAAAAGGTGTGTTCCTTCATCACTCATAAGTGGTCCGCAGAATCCGCTGTAATACTTTCTGGAAAAATTTTCGTTATGGATAATAAAACTTTTTGAAATGTCTTTTGGCAGACCGCAAACAGCAGGTGTGGGGTGAATTGCTTCGATTAAATCGCCCAAAACTGACTTTTTCTTAAGTGAAAAAGAAAAATCACTCCTTAGATGTATCAGGTTGCCTGCTCTTGTGGTTTTAGGACCACTCTCAATTATTTCGTCAGAGAAGTTTTTTAGACATTCCGTCAAATACGTTGCAACAATACGTTGCTCCTGTATATTCTTATCACTCCATAATATTTCGGAAGAACTCATTATGCCACTATCTGTATCATTGCTTTCCCGCGACATCATATTAATGTCAAGTTTCATTGTTCCAGCCAAGGCAATGGTTTTCCACAAATCGTCAGTTTCTTCCAACAACAACTCCGGAGTGGCAATCAACCACGTACCGCTTATTCGCGTTGAGAACAACGATATATACATACGCGGATAATCTTCACATGCTCTTTTGAACATTTCAAGCAAGTGAGACGTATCTCCTAAAACCTTGGATTTTCTTGCAAGTACTATTTTGCGGAAACCTCCTTGTACTAATTGTGAATGAAAATTATTGAAGTCTATTCCATATCTTGTACGTTCGTTTTCTGCCGCGGAATCCGTACCCTCATCGCTGTTATTGCATAATGCACATTCTTCCAACTCTTCAACAATTTCTTTCTCTATGTAAGAAAAAGCATTATATACTCGCCTTTCTTCGGGATGTATCAGCAGCAGTGGAGTAAATTCGGAAATATCAAAAGGTGCGATAACGAAGCCGGCCTTGCCATTCAGATTACGAAATGCCGAAATGTTTTCAGGTTCTCGGTTTCTTTGCACAATCAGTGTGCATTTACTTTCTTTTGGAAGTCTGAAAAAAGCAAAGGCTGTCATTCTTTCTTGCTTTTCTTTGGTTCTATGACGTAATTAGTGACATGTACGGTGGAAATCAAGTTTCCTCCGGTGTCGGTTATCCTTACATCCCACACATGCAACTTACGTCCTTTGCTCACAAGTTGTGCCTTTGCCGTTACGGTGTCTCCTTCTACAACAGCCTTTACATGCTCTCCGCTGACGCTAACGCCAACGCATATTTTCCCCGGACAGATAGAACAAGACCCCACGCCGGCCAAATTTTCTGCAAGTGCCAGTGATGCTCCACCACTCAAGAATCCGAACGGTTGTCTATTGCGTTCGTCAACCTTCATTGTGGCCATACACATATCATCTTCGGGTGTACTAATAAAATTCATGCCAAGAACTGTCGATAGATTAGGTTGCTTACCGATTAGTTCTTTCATCTTTTCAACATCCATCAGTATAAATATTCAAGTTATTATTATTTATCATTTCATGATAGGAAATTCAATCTTCTTTGATTGTTTTTCATTCTGCAAATGTAGTACAATAATTTGAAATTTCAAAATGATATTCCTATTTATCCCCAATAATCCATTATAAATCTTGTTGTATGAAATGTTCCTATTTGTAATTTGGGCGAGATTGAAAAGCAAAATCGCCCAAATTGATTTGCAATTTCGCCAATTTTGTTTCGTAAAATCGCCCAGATTGCAAATCGCAAGACCAATGAGAATGGTCATATTTATAAATTCAGAACAACTATAAGCGTTCAAATAATGTTGTTTTACGAATCCGCGTATTTATAAAGAAACATATAATGGCAATTAGTATATAAATAAGTAATACGCTAATTTCATTCAGTTTAACGTTTTCTATACTCACTCCGGGCAATGATTCTATCCATGATAATGACTTGTCAATTACGCTTATTGTGAATGTCAAAGTCTGTGCCATGAGATATTGAATTGCTGAGAATGGTATGATGAGTAACAACATTCCGGCTATAAGTATAACGTATGTGCAAGGTATGACAACCGCATTGGATAACAGGAAATAACATGAAACTCTCCCAAAATAATATGCCACAAGTGGTGCGACGGCTAATTGAGCCACACAAGATACCACAATGAAGTTCCAACATACTCTTACAAACGCGAAACGGAAAACAGGAAATCTCCATCCTGCTGAAACAAGTGTAGGACATAATAACAATATAAGAAATACTGCGATAAAAGACATCTGAAATCCGACATCAAAGACACTCATCGGGTTGCTTATAGTGACGATGAGTGCTGCCAATGCCAAAGTGTTTAAAGGTTGGCTGTTTCTATGTATTACGTCAAGCATGCAATAGACGCTAAGCATGATTGCCGAGCGAACCAATGAAATCGGCATACCGGATATGAAAACGAATGTCCATATAAGAATTATGTTGACGAGTGATACGGCAACCCATCTTTTGCGTCTTCCCCACGCAAAAGTAAGAAACAAATATAGTATGCTCAAATGAAGTCCTGACATCGCAAGCACATGAGAGGCTCCGGTAACGGAGAATCTGTCGCGTATGGAGGTGTCTAACATCGATTTGTCTCCCAATGTCATTGCAGATACAATGGCAAGTCCATTATCTTCCAAGCCAGAGATGCGATATTTTTGAATAAATTTCTCTCGGTATTTTAATGATTTTAATTGCAACAGATCAAAAGTAGATAAAGAGGATAGCGGTATCTTTTTAGTTATCCATTTATCGATTGTAATGAATGCCGTGCCGGAAATTCCGTGACTTTTGAGAAATCTCTCATAATTGAAATTACCTTCTTTGAAATTCATTGGTTTCTCAATTACCGCATTGGCAACAATACCACTACCTATCTCCAAATGGCGATATCGGTTCTCTATCGTATCTCTCATTATACTTGCCCGTAATCTTTTACCGGTCATTTTACCTGATGTGACAACGATGTCGCAACTTATGATTTTGCCATGCTGTTTTGGTGATGACAACAACACTGCATGGAATTTTGAGGATTTGGATGTAGGTACAGAAAAATCGTTATTGGAATTATAATATAACACTATTCCTAAAATAACGATACTGATATAAAAGAATATATCTCTGACTATAAGGTTGCGATATGAAAAAAGAGCAATAAGTAAAAATGCAGCGAGTAACGAAATAACAACCGTTTGGGAAAAGGCGAAATGACTTCCTAAAACTATCCCTGTAATAAGTAGGACAGCCACTTTCGCTAACGGATATAACTTCGCTTTTTCAAGAAAACTTGGTGAACGTCGCAATTTTTACTTATAACTCTTGTTTATTAATCTTGCTCTGTCGATATATCAAAGAAATAACTTGACCCGTCAAAACAATGCGTACAAACACGTTCTTTGGGCAGACCAATGGAATTAACCAATGTTTCTATCTTGTTGAATTTAAGGCTTGAAAGTCCTAAACGCTTGCATATTTCCTCAACCATGCGTTTGTATTCCGGAGTATCTGTGGTTGAATATTTATCGAGGTTTTTGCTCGCATCACCTTCAATATCGTTTATTACTTTGCGTGTGATAAGTTCCATGTCACCCTTTGATGCCGTAAATCCGATGAATGGGCAACTATAAACCAATGGTGGGCATGAAATTCGGGCATGAACCTCCTTTGCTCCGTATTCAAAGAATTTCTTTACGTTGTCTCTTAATTGTGTTCCTCTTACGATAGAGTCGTCACACATAACCACACGTTGGTCTTTAAGTAGTGCACGGTTGGGTATCAGTTTCATCTTTGCTACCAATGTACGGCGGCTTTGATTTCCCGGTGTGAAACTCCTCGGCCATGTCGGAGTGTATTTCAATACAGATCGTTTGTATGGTATGCGGTGACCTTCGGCATAGCCTAAAGCCGTACCAATACCACTGTCAGGAATACCACAGACACAATCGGCTTCAGTTTCATCCTCTTCTCCCATTGCCTTTCCATTACATTCTCGCACATATTCCGTGTTTATTCCTTCAAAATCGCTCGTTGGAAAACCATAATATACCCACAGAAAAGAACATACCTGACACTTACTGAATGGCTTTTTAAGAACTTCTATACCACTGGTTCTGATTCTTACAATTTCTCCCGGCCCTACATCTTTTATTGGCTTGAAATCAAGGTTGGGCAATGTAGTTGTCTCACTTGTTGCTGCGTATGCCCCATCTTTTTGACCAATAACAATCGGTGTGCGCCCCAAGGCATCTCGTGCTGCGATGATTCCGTCTTCGGTAAGGATAAGCATGGAGCAAGAGCCTTTCACTTTCTTATATACGTTTTTTATTCCGTCTTCGAAAGAATCACCTGTATTGATTAGTAGTGCAACAAGTTCTGTTTGGTTAATATTGTTTGCACTCATCTCACTAAGATGCATACGATTTTCCAAAAGTTCAAGCGCAATCTCACGAACATTATTAACCTTTGCTACCGTTACAACGGCGTAACGTCCTAAATGAGAATTGATTAAAATAGGTTGTGGGTCGGTATCGCTTATGACACCGATGCCGGCATTACCGGAGAAGTTATCAAGTTCCTTTTCAAAACGTGAGCGAAAATAGTCTCTTTCCAGAGAGTGGATTGAACGTGAGAAGCCTCGTTCTTTATCAAATGTTACGAGACCTGCACGTTTTGTTCCAAGATGAGAGTTGTAATCTGTTCCGTAGAACAAATCATTAACACAATCATTAACAGATATAGTTCCAAAAAAACCGCCCATTGTATTATTTTATTTTTTAAGGTCGCAAAGTTATTTGTTTTTTATGAAATACCGACTTAATAATATAACAATTTTTATTGCCGGTGTGTTTTTCTTTATTTAAAACTACAACTCATCTATATATCATACCGGCAACAACTCTTTGACAAGTTTTGAAATGCTTTGAATAGTGCCAGGGCGTGCAGGTACGAGAGGTAGGCGTAGCACGTTTTCAATCATGCCCATTTCTGAAAGTGTTGCTTTAATACCTGCAGGATTACCATCTATGAATAATAGGTCGAAAATATCGGTAAGATTCTGATGTATCTTCAACGCATTTTCATAATCACCTTTCAGTTCTAAATGTACCATATTTGAAAACTCTTTTGGAAAAGCATTGCCGATAACACTTATCACTCCTGTGGCACCTCGTTCAATAATCTGATACGTCAGTGCATCATCACCGCTTATCACATCAAAGTTGGATGGCTTGTTTTTAATTATCTCTTCCACTTGTTTCAGGTTTCCGCTCGCTTCTTTTATTGCCACGATGTTCGGACATTCATGTGCCAATTTTATCGTCGTTTCGGCTTCCATATTCACCCCTGTGCGTCCCGGTACATTATAAAGTACGATTGGCAAAGTTGTTGCTTTTGAAATAGCCTCGAAATGTTTGAAGAGTCCTTCTTGCGTAGGTTTATTATAGAAAGGGCATATGCTCAATATTCCGTCAATACCATCGAAGTCGTTTTTTTGCAGTTCTTCTACTACTGCAGATGTATTGTTGCCTCCACAACCCATAAGTATTGGTAATCGTCCTTGTACGATATTTAAAACCAATTCTTTTATGCGTTGTTTTTCTTCTGTTGTAAGAGTAGGTATTTCTCCGGTAGTTGCCATTATGCAGAGGAAATCTGCACCATTGTTGATTTGGTAGTCAATAAGCCTTTTAAGCGATTCGTAGTCTATTTGTCCGTCACTTGTAAAAGGGGTTACAAGCGCGATTCCGAGGCCTTTGAATATGTTATGTAGCATAAAAAGTCATATATTATTTCGATTGCAAAATTAATATTTTATCTTCATAAAACAAAAATAATTTATCTTTAATTATTACCTTTGCAATCAAATTAAAGATTAATCATATTAGAATAATGGAATTACTGAAAGAATTGGCACAACGATACGAGACTGCATCTTTCCTCAATGGCGACCCGTCATGGTTTATGCATCAGGTAGAAGGTAAACAAAATCAAGAGGCTTTTGCTTTCATTGCGTCATGTCTGAGTTATGGCTCACGCAAACAGTTTTTTCCGAAAATACAATATATACTTGATTGTTCCGGCGGAAACGTTCATGAATGGGTGAAGAGTGGCGATTTCGAGCGTGATATTCCTGACACGGAAGACTGCTACTACAGATTATACACCTATTCGCTTATGAATCATTTTCTTAAAGCCTATCGCGAACTCATTCTTGAATATGGCTCGCTCGGAGAGTATCTGCGCAATAATTATGTTATAGATGCGTTTGATGCAATAGAAATGATAACGTCTTATTTCGCTAGTCGGGGAATAGAGGTGATAGTACCAAAAGATACGAAATCATCTTGTAAGCGTATCTGTATGTTTCTCAGATGGATGGTGCGTGACAATTCGCCGGTAGATATTGGGCTTTGGACGTTTATAGACAAGCGTACGCTGATTATGCCTATGGATACACATGTTTTGCAAGAGGCTTGTTCTATGGGTTTCCTAAATTCAAGAAGTGCCTCTATGGCTGCGGCAAGGAAACTAACGGCGAAAATGGCAGAGATTTTTCCCGATGATCCTCTTAAAGGAGATTTCGCATTATTTGGATATGGGGTTGATAAATAGTTTTTATGTTGTATGACAAATTGGCTACCATAATAATATTATGTGTGACGTGTTGGCTATCTGAAAATCTATAAAAAATGTTGGCATAGTGTTTGTTTTCAGTTTAAATGTGTAATTTTGCATTGGAAATAAATAAAGAAGAAAGGATAATTAGTATGGCAAACAGAAGCCAAATGTCACCAAAGGTATCAGAAATCCTGGCTTTCAGCAAGGAAGAAGCACAAAGATTGGCAAGCAACTCGGTAACTCCGGAACATATAATGTTAGGAATACTGAGAGAAAAAAACAGTCCTGTGAAGGATTTTCTCATTGTCATGGAAATAGATTTGAATGATATCAAGAATGCACTTGAGGAGAAAATAAATAATAAATATCTTAGTAACTCGATAGTTTATACAGAACTTTATCTAAACGAACAGGCAAGTAATATACTGCGTCTTGCAGTACTTGAGGCACGTGTGCAGCATGTTCAGGTTGTTGACGAGCAGCATTTGTTGCTTGCAATGCTTCATGACCATACAGATAATGGTGTGAAGAACATATTGGAAAGCAACAATATGACATACAATGATGCTTTGGCTTATTTTCAACAGAAAGAGAGTCAAACCAAAGACGGCATTGACTTTCCTGATGAAGACGAGGAACAGGATATGGCCGGCATGAGAAAAGCAGGAGAAGAGAAACAGACTTCCAATAAAACACAGACAAAAAAGACCGGTGGAAAGACGCAGGTTATAGACACATTTGCTATTGACCTGACTGTGGCTGCACGCGAAGGGAAACTCGACCCGGTAGTGGGACGTACCAAAGAAATACAAAGGGTGACAGAGATATTGTGCCGTAGAAAGAAAAATAATCCCATATTGATAGGTGAACCAGGAGTCGGGAAGAGTGCGATAGTTGAAGGACTGGCACAAATGATAGCAAAACGACAGACATCGCCCGTGCTTTTCGGAAAGAGACTTGTAAGTCTTGATATGACAGGAATGGTGGCCGGGACAAAGTATAGAGGACAATTTGAGGAACGCATCAAGGCTTTGCTTAAAGAACTTGAACAAAATCCGGATATAATTGTTTTCATAGACGAGATACATACCATTATAGGTGCTGGAGGTGCTCCGGGGGCAATGGATGCCGCAAATATAATGAAGCCGGCATTAGCAAGAGGTACTATACAATGTATTGGTGCAACGACACTCGATGAATATCGTAACTCCATCGAAAAAGATGGTGCATTGGAACGACGCTTTCAGAAAGTGTTGGTTGAGCCTACTACGACAGAAGAAACTCTCGAAATTTTGCATAATATAAAAAACAGATATGAGGATCATCATCATGTAACATACACAGATGATGCGCTGAATGCGTGTGTCAAACTGACAGAACGATATATAACAGACAGGGCGTTCCCTGACAAGGCTATAGATGCAATGGATGAAGTGGGTGCACGGGTTCACTTGCAACATGCAGAAATTCCTGAAGAAATTACAAATTTGCAGAAACAGATAGAAGAGATTAATCTGAAAAAGCAAATGGCTGTTAAAGAACAGAATTTTGAACAGGCCATAAGTTGCCGTGATGAGCAGTTGCGGCTTGAGCAGGAATTGGATAGACAAAATAAAATTTGGGCAGAAGGAAGTAATGAGACACGTGAAATCGTTACGGAGGAAAATGTCGCTGATGTAGTGGCAATGACTTCCGGCATTCCTGTGCAACGAATGGCAGAGTCGGAAGGTGCGCGACTTAGTAGAATGTCTGACGAACTAAAGGCGAATGTCATCGCACAAGACAAAGCCATAGAAAAGATTGTAAAGGCGATACAACGTAACCGCGTTGGATTGAAAGAGCCGGGACACCCTATCGGTGCTTTCATGTTTCTTGGTCCTACCGGTGTCGGAAAAACATATCTTGCAAAGAAACTTGCAGAGAAAATGTTCGGTTCTGAAGATGCATTGATACGTATTGATATGAGCGAATTTTCCGAGAGTTTCAATACTTCAAGATTGGTTGGTGCTCCTCCGGGATATGTGGGATATGAAGAAGGTGGGCAACTTACTGAAAAAGTACGCCGCAAGCCCTACTCTATTGTTCTGCTTGACGAGATAGAAAAGGCTCACGGCAATGTGTTCAATATGCTTCTACAAGTGCTTGACGAAGGAAGACTAACCGATGGAAATGGTCGTCTTATAGATTTTCGTAATACTATTATAATAATGACGAGCAATGCCGGAACGAGACAACTTAAAGAGTTTGGTCGTGGTGTCGGCTTCAATGCCGGAGGCATGGGGCTTTCTATGGATGAGCGAGATAAAGAATATGCACGCAGCATAATACAGAAAAGTCTCTCCAAGCAGTTCTCGCCGGAGTTCTTGAATCGTCTTGACGAGATAGTAACATTTGATCAACTTGATCTCGAAGCAATAAAGAAAATTATAGAAATAGAATTGCGCAGTCTATACAAGCGCATTGAGAATCTTGGATACCACCTCGTAATCTCTGACGAAAAGAAAGAAGCTGTGGCTATAAAGGGTTATGATGTACAGTTCGGTGCTCGCCCTCTGAAACGTGCCATACAGAATCACATCGAGGACATTGTATGCGAGAAGATTCTATCAGGCGAGTTGAAACCAGGGGACACCATAACCATAGAATAAAGATAAATGTGATATTATTTCAATTGTTATGAGTTTAGAATAAATCTCATTCTATCGTTGCTGCAAGCATATCAGCACATCGTTCGCCGTCAATTGCGGCAGAAACAATACCGCCTGCATAACCTGCTCCTTCACCACAAGGGAAAAGGCCATGCAGGCGGATATGCATCATTGTGTCATGGTCACGTAGAATACGTATTGGGGATGACGTCCTTGATTCCACAGCAATAATACATGCCTCATTGGTCAGGAAACCACGACTCTGCTGACCGAACTTTCTGAAACCTTCACGCAATCTGTTACTGATAAAGTCAGGAAGCCAAAAGTGTATCGGTGAAGAAATAATTCCTGGTGCGTAGCTACTTTCCGGAAGATCGTAAGACACACGCTTATCCACGAAATCGATCATTCTTTGAGCCGGAGCAGTCTGTCGCATATTCCCTTGTTGCCAACACAATTCCTCAAGTCGTTCCTGATAGTGCATCATGCGCAAAGTATTGGTTCCTTCCACATCTTCCGGGCGTAATTCCACTACCATTCCACTATTGCTCCAACGTGTGCCACGGTTTGCCGGCGACATTCCATTTACTACGATTTGACGGTCCCCGGTTGCTGCAGGAATAACGAATCCTCCGGGGCACATACAGAAACTGTAAACTCCACGTCCGTCAACCTGTGTAACAAAACTGTATTCTGCTGCCGGCAAGTATTCACCCCTACCCTCACGGTTATGATATTGAATTTGGTCGATGAGACGTGACGGATGTTCAAGACGAACACCAACAGCAAGTCCTTTTGGCTCTATTTCGATGCCGGAGTTGTATAAATGTTGATAGACATCACGTGCAGAATGTCCGGTGGCAAGGATTACCGAACCATGAAATTCTGTCTCCTCATTTGTTGATAAATTAATAGCGTTTATTCCTTTCACCTCATCTCCCTGAATTATCAGTGAAGTCATCTTGGTTTTGAAATGCACTTCTCCTCCAGAGTTTATAATAGTGTTACGCATCGCTTCGATAACACGTGGCAGTCGGTCGGTTCCGATATGAGGATGAGCATCTATGAGAATATCGGTTGATGCTCCATGTTGACATAGTACATTGAGAATCTTATCAACAGAGCCACGCTTCTTGGAGCGAGTATATAATTTCCCGTCTGAATATGCTCCGGCTCCACCCTCGCCAAAGCAATAATTACTTTCTGGATTTACTTTATGGGTTTTGGTTATGTTGGCAAGGTCAACCTTCCTGTCGCGAACGTTCTTTCCGCGTTCAACGACAATAGGACGTAATCCGTGCTCAATGAGTCGTAATGCTGCAAACAATCCTCCGGGACCGGCACCAACAACTATTACCTGCTGACAATTACTTACATCTCGGTATTCCACTACTGTATATTGTAGTGTTTCAGGTTCTTCGTTTATGTAAATACAAATTTTCAAGTTTACGAATATATTACGCTGCCGGGCATCTATGCTGCGCTTCAATATTCTCACTGAACTTATGCTTCCAACATTAATAGTCATTTCTCTTGCACATGCTTCCTTAATTGCAGAAAGTGATGCTGCCTCGCGCGGCGGAAGACGTAGAAGGAGTTCTTTTTTCATATATTATATATGGGGGGTAAATTAAAAAACAATTAGTATGGAGAATATAAAACCTTGAAATGTTTTGCTCTTATAACTATTGTGTTAAATAGGTGTCCATATCAATTTATGAACACCTATTTAACACTATTATTTTATAAAATTATCCGAAGTCGTCAAACATTATAGATTCCGGATCTACGCCGATTGAGTCGAGCATATCTTGAACTGCCTTAGACATCGGGCCGGGACCACACATGTAGTACTCAATATCCTCCGGTGCTTCATGGTCTTTAAGATAAGTCTCGTACATAACCTGATGGACAAAACCTGCCGTATATTTCACTCCTGCCTTATCTGCTTCCGGATCTGGACGGTCGAGAGCAAGGTGAAAGTGGAAATTCGGGAATTCCTTTTCGAGTTCGAGGAAATCCTCAACGAAGAATGCCTCCACAAGGGCACGTGCTCCATAGAAATAGTGCATCTCGCGGTCGCGTGTGTTGAGAGTCTTCGTCATGTGCATTATCTGGGCTCTAAGTGGAGCCATACCGGCACCGCCTCCGACCCAAATCATTTCACGCTTAGAATCAAATATCGGATGGAAATCACCGAAAGGTCCGCTCATTATAACCTTGTCTCCAGGTTTGCGTGAGAATATATAACTAGAAGCAATTCCTGTAGGTACATTCTGGAATCCGACTTCAGGACGTGGTTTGAACGGTGTGGTTGCAATACGTACGGTAAGAGTGATTCTATCTCCCTCGGCAGGATAGTTTGCCATAGAATAAGCGCGGATTGTCTCTTCGGGATTATTTGCTTTTAAAGAGAATATATTGAACTTCTCCCATGAAGATATATAGTCCGGACCAATATCTTCCTTATCGAAATCCTTATCGTAATCAATGCAGTCGTATGCAGGAATCTTTATCTGGGCATAAGAACCAGGGATAAAATCCATGTGCTCTCCCGGTGGCAGTGCTACGATGAACTCTTTTATAAAACTTGATACATTCTTGTTTGAGATTACCGTACATTCCCATTCTTTAACTCCAAGCACACTTTCAGGAACATGTATCTTGAAATCGCCTTTTACTTTACACTGGCATCCAAGTCGCCAATGGTCATTTATTTCTTTGCGAGTGAAATGTGAACGTTCCGAATCAAGAATTTCACCACCGCCCTCAAGTACTTGTACCTTACATTGTCCGCATGAAGCCTTTCCACCACATGCCGATGGTAGGAGTATTCCATTATTATTCAGCGTAGTCATAAGACTTGTTCCTTGTTCCACGCTTATAGTCTTTTCACCATTTATTGTTATATTCACGTTGCCACTCGGCGAAAGATATTTCTTCGCCACAAGCAGCAGAATGACTAAAAGGAGTATTATAAAAAGAAAGACTCCTATGCTGATGCCTATAAATTGTCCCATATCTATAAAACCTTGCTTTTATATTTTCAAACCACTGAAGCACATCATTGCCATAGCCATTAGGCCAACGGTTATGAACGTTATGCCCAAGCCTTGTAAAGGTTTCGGCACATCTGTATATGCCATTTTCTCACGTATCGCACCGAGAGATACGATTGCCAATGTCCATCCAATACCACTACCTATAGCATAAGCCAAAGCGTCCCAAACATTACCTATGAATTGTGAATTGCTTGGGTCGAGTGAAATGCGTTGTTGCATGAATAGCGATGCTCCCATGATAGCGCAGTTTACTGCTATAAGCGGAAGGAATATTCCAAGAGAGGCATAAAGCGATGGGGAATATTTCTCAACCACCATCTCTACAAGTTGCACCATTGCTGCTATCACAGCAATAAAAAGGATGAAACTCAGATAAGATAGGTCTATTCCTTCAAATATACAGTCAGGTCCGAGTACTTTCGTCTGTAAAATATAATCTACGGGAACCGTAACGAAAAGCACGAATGTCACCGCAAGACCCAGTCCTAAAGATGTCTTCACATTCTTCGATACGGCTAGATAAGAGCACATACCGAGGAAGAACGCGAAAATCATATTATCGACAAATATCGATCTAAAAAATAAATTTATAATATGCTCCATAATTTATTTCTCCTTATAAAAGTAAGCCCTATGTATCCAAATCACACAACCAACGAGAATAAGAGCCATTGCAGGCATGGTCATCATACCGTTGTTAAGATACCCTGCGTCGTATGCTCCTTGTGGTATTATGGTTAAACCAAGCAAAGTGCCACGGCCAAGAAGTTCGCGTATGCCACCAACAACAACAAGTATTATTGCATAACCAAGTCCGTTGGCAACACCATCAAGAAACGATGGCCAAGGTTTGTTCATCATGGCAAATGCTTCAAGGCGTCCCATAAGAATACAGTTTGTAATGATAAGACCAACATATACTGATAGTTCCACACTAACATCATAAGCAACTGCCTTAAGAACCTGGCTTACTATTGTTACAAGTGCAGCAACAACCACAAGTTGAACAATGATACGTATGCGTTGTGGTATTGTCTTTCGAATAATAGAAATAATTACATTTGCAAATGCGGTGATTATTGTCACTGCAAGTCCCATTACTATTGCAGGTTTCAACTGAGCAGTAACCGCAAGTGCCGAACATATTCCAAGTACTTGAATAAGTACCGGGTTGTCCATATTTAATGGGTTATAGAAAACCTCCTTGTTTTCTTTACTAAATAACTTACTCATATTTTTACTTATCGGTTAAGAATTTTATATATGGTTTAAGTCCTTCCTTGAACATCAAAGACACACCGTCACTTGTCAGTGTAGCACCTGTTATGGCATCTACCTGTGTAGAAGTATCTTTAATCTTCTTATTCACACAGAGTGCAATGTCTGTGGAATTATCCTTAAAAATTTTCTTTCCACAAAATTTTTCCTGCCATGCACGCGAATCTTTTATTTCAGCCCCGAGGCCTGCAGTTTCGCTATCATGATTGAAATATACTCCGAAAACAGTGTTCTTGTCGTCATTGATAGCAAGATAACAATATATAGGCCCCCATAGACCCATTCCTTTCATTGGTATCACATATTTCGTTTTTCCGTCAACCTCGCAAGTATAAACCTTATTTCCGTCAACTTCCGTTTCACATTTCATTACCTCCTTAAATTTATTTTCGGCGGTATTATCATCAAGGTCACGAAGATTTAACGAGTTCAGTATCTGTTTTTTCTTGTCAAGTTGCACGTTCGCTTCTTGCTTATCTTTTAGCGACGTGCTAACAAAAGCCAACAAGAAAGCAACTATAACAACGATTATCGCAGAATAGATAATGGTATATGTGTTTGAGTTTGTATTCATTTCTTAATCCTCCATGTTTTATTTTGCACGTTTCAGTCGTCTTGAAATGTTTCTCTGCACTACACAATAGTCTATCAGCGGAGCAAACATATTGCCGAAGAATATGGCAAGCATCATTCCTTCAGGGTAGCCCGGATTCATCACACGTACTATGATAGCCATAGAACCAATAAGGAAACCGTATATGTATTTGCCGCCTTCTGTACGAGCAGAAGTTACCGGATCGGTGGCCATGAATACTGCCCCGAAACAGAAACCACCAAGAATAATATGCTCATACCATTTAACCGGAGTCATGTCGAGCCATGAAAAAATCAATGCCATTATTATTCCGCCGGCAAATACACTGAACATGGTCTTCCATGATGCTATACCTGTCCAAAGAAGTATCAATGCTCCTATCGCGATAGCGATTACACTTGTTTCACCAATACTTCCCGGAATGAATCCGATAATCATATCCGCTATGCTTGCATTCGGAATTACTCCCTGCCCAACTTCTGCAAGAGGAGTAGCGCCGGAAACACCATCGGCAAGTTTGTTTCCAAATCCGAGTATCGTGTCATTGGCTATCCAAACCTTATCACCGGTCATTTGTGATGGGTAAGAGAAGAATAGAAACATTCGCGCAGCAACAGCGACATTGAATATATTCATTCCCGTGCCACCAAATATTTCTTTAACAAAAATAACAGAAAATGCTACTGCGAGTGCAAGTATCCATAGTGGACAATTCACCGGAAGAATAAGAGGTATTATGATACCACTAACGAGATAGCCTTCTTGTACTTCCTCTCCTTTCCACTGTGCCCAAATGAATTCTATGCCTAATCCAACTATATAACTGACAAGCAACTTGGGGAGAACAGCGAGAAAGCCATAGAAGAACATTGCAAAGAATGTTGCATCGGCAATTTTTCCTGACACAAAATAATTTTGATAGCCAATGTTATACATTCCGAACAACAATGCCGGCAGCAAGGCTATCACCACTATACTCATGATACGCTTAGAGTCAATGGTATCATGAATGTTACAACCGCTTTTCGAAGTAGTGTTAGGCACGTACAAGAAAGATTCCATTCCGTCATAAACGCTTTTGAAAGCATGCAACTTTCCCTCTTTCTCGAAATTCGGCTTTATCTTATTTAGATAATTTCGTAAACCCATAACGATAATCACTATTTAATATTCATAATTCACTATGTTATCAGCCGTTCTCTTTACGTAACATATCAAGTCCTTCGCGAACTATCTTCTGCAACTCAAGTTTTGAACTGTCGATAAATTCTGCCAATGCAAAATCTTCTGGAGCAACCTCATAAATACCTAATTGTTCCATACGGTCAATGTCACCTGCAAGTATCGCCTTTATAAGAAACTCACCGTAGATATCCATTGGAAGTACCGAATCATACTCTCCGCTCATTATCATTCGGCGTTCTCCACCCTTGACACGGCAATCAATATCATATTCTCTTTTACCAAGAAGCCACGAGAAGTAACTTCTGTTTTTAGAGAATTGTTTAATTCTTGGCATTATCCAACCAAACATTTCGTTTGTATCATCACCTTCCGGAATTGCCGTTATTTCACTAACATTTGCACCAATATAATCATTTGTTGATATTGGGGTACCTGTAAGTACATTCCCTCCGATTATACGAACTTTTTTGTTCATACAAATATTATCTGATATAATGTCAGCAATATTTGCTCCAATGATGGTATCTACATATTGAGGTTCTTTTACCATACTGCCAACTACAGCAACCTTGCGCTTCAGGTCAACATGCCCGGTATTGAACAGACGGCCGAAAAATATTACGTTCATCGGATCTACTGTCCAAACAATCTCACCTTTATTTACCTTACAGGTATTATTTACCTGCACACTTACATTTCCTGCAGGGCAAGGACCATCGAATACATTTATCTCAACATCATTTGCCTGAGTAAGTGCCGTAGAAGATTGACTCATTCCGATGCCGAGATAAGTTTTTGCTATTCGTGACAACACCGTAAGTCCTGTTTGAAAATCTTTCTCGTTACCTTGAAGTTCAAATTCAAAATCAGAGGCTAAGGGTTTATCTCGCAATGCACTAACAAATATTGCTTTCGGTTTTTCAGATGGATTCGTAGAAACCGCATAAGGAAGTTGATTTATATATCCGAACAATCCTGCTTCAAGAAGTTTATTGATGGCCGTATCACCATCAAGACCTGAAACATCTTGTTTTCCGAAATCAACATAATTCTGTTCTTTGTCTGATCTCACTTTTATTGCAAGCACTTTCCTTCGCTCTCCTCTCACAACGGCTTCAATAGAACCGCTTACAGGAGAAGCAAACTTCACCTCAGGATAATGCTTGTTGACAAACAAGGCATCTCCGGCTTTCACGATATCACCTTCCCGCACAACAACTTTGGGCGTAACACCAACAAAACTGTCCGGTATAAGGGCTATGTATTCACCATGCCTTGCCTTTACAAGTTTTTCTTTTGCTTTCCCCTTAAGGTTTATGTCTAAGCCCTTTCGTAACTTAATTACATTTGCCATAAGATTTATTATATTAGATTGTATTTTAATTTATTTATCGCTAAATTGATTGCAAAAATAATGTTTTTTTTTAATATATGTATTAAAAAGTGATACAAATTGCCTAAATGCCGACTTTTTCTTGTAATTTTGCACCTAAAATATACAAGATACTCTACGTTTTGCAACTTAGGGTTTACAAGTTTGGTAATGAAGAAACTCCGAAAATCGGTAAATATAATATTATGGACGTTAGTGGCAATATATTTTGCGATTATCGTCATGCTTAAACTTCCGCCCGTACAGAGGAGCATCGGAGGTTGGGTAAGTCATGTGGTAAGTGAAAAAATAAACACCAATGTTGAAGTAGGAAACGTTGATCTTGGTTTTTTGAATAGGATTATTATTGATGACGTAAAAATATACGATCAGAGAGACAGTCTCATGCTCGCTTCTACGCGACTCTCGGCAAAACTCGATATATTGGAGGCTATTAAAGGAAAGGTGTCCATTTCGTCGGCACAACTTTTCGGATTTCGTGCATACCTGAGTAAAGACAGTGCCAACGTCCCATTCAATTTCCAATTCGTATTAGACTCGCTTGCCTCAAAAAATAGCGAAGAGCCTTCAAAAATAAATATGAATATAGGTTCTCTTATTATAAGGAACGGACTCATATGTTACGACCAAAAAGACCATCCAAAAGAGCATGGCAAATTCTCTGCCAAGCATATTAAAGTGTCTGATATAAGTTCGCACATAATATTAAACAAAATAACACAAGACTCTATTAATCTACATGTTAAAAGCCTGTCACTAAAAGAAGAGTCCGGACTTGCAATATCTTTATTGTCATTCAAGGCTGTTGTTACCAAAAACAGTGCATCTGTTTCTGATTTTGAATTAAAGCTCCCCAATTCTCATGTATTTTTAGGAGATACGAAAGCAAAATACAGAATAGATGAAGGCAAACTTGTAATGAGTTCTTTAGATTTCAGTACATCAATTAATAAATCGTATATTTCACTGGCCGACTTGGCATCATTCTCTCCTGATCTGCGTCTCATAAGTCGGCCGATTGACATATCCTTAAAAGCCAATGGGCATGGTGAGAATATAAATATAAAAGACCTCGTGGTAAAAGACCAAGGTGGCGAGATGAGCATCTTTGCAAGTGGTTATATATATGATATGTCATTACTGAAAGACTGGAGAACAGACATCAAATATTTGAGAATAAATCAGAATTACATCGAACGTTTAGCAAAAGTAATGAAAGGTGAAGATATAACCATGCCTGATGTAATCGAGCGAATAGGCGACTTTGGGTATGTGGGGTCTGTATCAAGCCGTAACTCTAAAATTTCTGCCAATGGCAAACTGACATCCAATGTGGGTAATGTTGCTATCAACTGTTCATACGGTAACAACATGTTAGGGGCAAACATAAACACAGATGGCATTGACATCGGTAAACTGCTTGCTGACGAGCGATTGGGGAATATTGCTACAAAAATAGAACTGGAGGGAAAATTTGAAAAAGGAAAGGCCACATACCTGAAATTAAATGGTAACGTAAATCGTTTCTTTTTCAATGGATACACTTATCGAGATATTGAAATAAACGGCTCAATGATGGCCAATGTTTTCAATGGAAAATTGAAAATAGATGACCCCAACGCTTCTCTGACAGCAGAAGGGGAATTGGCAAAAGACCACATATCAGGCTTTATGCTTAATGTAAATCACCTAAACCCAAATGTATTGGGGCTTACCGACAAATGGAAAAATACAACTTTCAGCGGAAAATTAAAAGGTGATTTTCATGGAAACTCGCTTGACAATGCTGTGGGCAATTTGAATCTACATGATTTCAGAATGTCAACAAGTCCAGACAGTGTATTCGTATTGAATAATGTAAACCTTATATGTAATGGTTCGGCAAACAACAGGAATTTGAAGTTGTCTGGTGATTTCGGCCATGTTATATTGGATGGGCAATATCGGGTATCAGAACTTCCTTATACTTTGTCAAGAATTGTTGCCTCAAGATTGCCATCAATACCAGGATTGTCAAAGAGAGCGAGTGCAAAAAACATTGATAAATTCTCTATTGATGCCATTTTATATGATGCCTCAATATTGAGACAGTTTATGAATATCCCACTCGAAACTCAACAACCACTGATAATTAAGGGCGATGTCAATCAAATTCAGGATTATGTCAATGTTACATTGGTGGCTCCTGATATTAAATATAGTGATTCTTCTTACAAGAATATCAATGTACGCCTATTCGGAGATAAAGATAAACCACTTGAAACCAATCTCTCCATTGACAAAGTTATGGCAAACGGAGAAGTTATGTCATTTGGTTTCGTATCATCTGCCATAAACGACCGTATGGTCTCATCTATCGAATGGGATAATCATGGAGAAAAGACTTTTTCAGGAAGTTTGAACACCGAGGCTTCATTCGCTGAAGACGAAACAGGTAAGGCCTATGCCGATGTAAATGTTCTTCCATCATTGATTTTTGTTGGTGATACCGTTTGGAACGTTGCCAATGCCAATATTAATTTTTCAAACAGCCATCTTAATGTAAACAACTTCTCGGTAAGTCACGATAATCAACATATTATCATTAACGGAAAGGCAACGCGGTCAAGCACTGACTCCATTACGATAAACTTGCATGATGTTAATGCAAAGTATGTACTTGATATGGTTAATTTCCATTCCGTAGGTTTTGACGGATATGTTTCCGGAAAGGCAGTTCTATCATCACTTTTCAGTCAGCCGGAAATAAATGGAGACATCACGGTGAGAAACTTTATTTTTGAAACAGGACATATGGGCACATTGAAAGCATACGTAAACTATGACAATAAAACAAAGCGGATAAATATAAATGCACGAGCAGACGATGGACCGCTATGCCAAACTCTTATTGGTGGCTATGTATCTCCTGCAAGAAAAGAACTCGACCTTAAAATTAAAGCAATAGGTACAAGTGCAGAATTTATGGAGGGACTTTGCAGCAGTTTCCTCGATAATGTAAGGGCATCCGTGCATGGCGATTTACGCTTGTTCGGCCCACTAAACGCAATAAATATTGAAGGGGATGTCAATGTTGATGGAGAAGCAAAACTCCCGGCATTAAATACGGTCTATACCATGCTTAACTGCCCTATCACCCTGCGTCCGAATATTATTATTTTAAGAGCTGATACAGTGGCAGACAGAGATGGCAATACTGCCGTGCTTAACGGTGTTATAAATCATCATAATCTTTCACGATGGACATACGACATTGGCATTAAGGCCAAAAATCTTCTTTCATACGATTTTCAGGATTTCGGAGATAACACGTTTTTCGGAAAAGTATATGCCACAGGCACTTGTGACATACGTGGGAAAAGCGGTGAAATAATATTCGATATAGACATTACACCCCAACGCGGTACATTCTTTGAATATAACGCTGCTGCCCCTGAAACAATTTCAAATACCGACTTTATAGAATGGACCAATCATGCAGCAGACATTAACGAAGATAATGACCAGAACAAAATGCAGAAAAGCAACGGTAATTTCCGTGCTGATATGAAAATGAATTTCAGAATAAATGCGACACCGGATGCTGCCATAAAACTGCTTATGGATAAAACTACCGGTGACATGATAACGTTATACGGAAATGGTAACTTGCGAGCGATATACCATAATAAACAAGGACTGAACATGTATGGTAACTATGAGATTAGTCATGGTAAATACGACATGACAATACAGAATGTTATAAAGAAAGATTTTACATTCAAGAGCGGTGGCTCCATTGTCTTTGGTGGAAATCCATACAATGCAATCCTTAACATGAAAGCTATATATACTGTCAATGGTGTGTCGCTTTCCGACTTGCATATCGGTCGCAGTTTCTCAAATAATAATGTGCGTGTGGATTGTATAATGAATATTACCGGAACGCCGAATGCCCCACATCTTGATTTTGATTTCGACATGCCGACAGTGAATGATGATGCAAAACAAATGGCTCGTTCGATAATAAACAGTGAAGAAGAACTCAATCAGCAAGTAATATACCTCCTATCTATAGGCCGTTTTTATTCACAAGAAAATTCTAATTCTATTAATGCTCAGCAGAGTCAGACATCGCTTGCAATGCAGAGTTTGCTCAGTGGAACTATCACACAACAAATAAACACTGTTCTCAGCAACGTTATAAATAACTCTAACTGGAATTTCGGAGCCAACATAAGCACCGGAGATGAGGGCTTCAACAATGCAGAATACGAAGGAATACTTTCCGGAAGATTGCTAAATAACCGATTGCAGATAAACGGACAATTCGGCTATAGGGACAACAACAACGCCACAACATCTTTCATTGGCGACTTTGATATAAACTATCTGTTGTTCCCTAATGGCAACCTTGCTATCCGTGTTTACAATCAGACGAACGACAGGTATTTTACACGCAACAGTCTGACAACCCAAGGTGTAGGGCTGATAATGAAAAAAGATTTCACAACTCTCAATGATTTGTTTGGAATTAGAAGGAAAAAGGGAAAAAAGAAATAACTCAAGAATCACTCTGTAATTTTCTATTTTCTCAATAAAATTAGCGCTTATTACCACTCAATCTTTAATCAAAGATTTTATGGCGCACAATATTACAATTTGTAAAATGGGCGAAATTGAAAAGCAAATTCGCCCATTTTACTTTTCAATTTCGCCCAAATTGTTTTGTAATTTCGCCTAAATTGGTAATAGAGTTAACAACAAGTATCTGTTATATTCACAATAACAGATTATTATTCAGATGTTTAACGCTTATTATCTGCTCTTGTTTTTCATATACCATGTGTGTGTAAAGACATGATACATAATTAATGCCGTGACAGCAAGACCAAGCGCAACAACATATCCTACCGTATCCTCACCAAGCGCAATGCCCAATGCTGCACCTAATGCAATACCTGATTGCCAGGTAAGGAAAAATGAAGACTGTGACGTTCCTCGTTGGCAATGGCGGCTCAACTTAATGAAAAACAAAAGGAAACGGGCACCAGACACTCCCACTCCGACACCAATAAGAAAGGCTGCAGAAAACAAAGCAACTTCCATTCCACGGAATATCATTATAAGCAATGCGGCAATGATAAGCACCAATGCTGATAATATCTCGCTTTTAAGTTCGGCATTCGCAAAAACAAACTTCTGTGACAGTAGAGCAACAAAAAATCCTCCGAGCATAAGCAGATAAAAAGCAATGTTATGATAGTGGACAATAACGCATCCTACGGCAATCATTATGAGAAGAAAATTCACAAAGAGCCATTTCCCGTTTGTCAGAAAGAAACGGTCGGTACTGAATGTACGAATGTTTTCATCAGGGGCACGAAACGGGAAATCGGTCAATAGTACCAACATTACTGCTATAATAGAGAATATCGAAGAGGCAAGAAATACCGTTTCGCCACCCAATAATTTATAGACCATTATACCGATAATCGGTCCCAAAGCAAGCCCAAACCTACCGAACCATGCCGCAGAATGGTTAGCCTCAGTACGACGGAATGACTCACACACGTCAATGATAAGAATGCCGGAAAGACTCATCTCTGACAGTCCATATAATGCAGAGCCAATTGTCTGTATAACAGACATTATAATAAAAATTGTTGAAGTATCGAATAAAGACAGGAATTCCGGATGAACTTTACAGAAATAGAATATAGACAGACTTGCCAATGCCGATAACGTTATGGAGAAAGCACAAACTTTATTACGTCTGTAACGCTCTACGAGCATTGAGCATAAAGGCCCCAAAAGATAGATTCCAATGCCATGCAATGCGAATAACATGGCTACATGGAGCGCATCAAAGCCGAATCGTTCGGCCAACCAGTAAGGTGTCACCGGTAGGAACACAAACATAGACATTGACAAAAGAAGATTGGCGCACGCAAGTGCCCAAAAACCTTTGTGCCAAAGTCTGAAATGAACCGGTGTATTCTGGGTATGCATATCTATCAATAACTTTCCTGTTCGTTGGGGAAATCGCAGGCTTTCACATCTGCAACATATTGCCCGATAGCATTGTTAATCACACTGTTTAGGTCGGCGTAGCGGCGCAAGAAACGCGGGCTGAATCCCTTTGTCATACCGAGCATATCTGTAACTACGAGAATCTGTCCGTCAGTATTGCCTCCGGCACCTATTCCTATGGTGGGAATGGTAAGATTGGCTGACACTTCACCGGCAAGGTTTGACGGAACTTTCTCAAGAACTATTGAGAAACAACCGGCCTCCTGAAGCAATACTGCGTCACGTCTTAATTTCTCTGCCTCTGCTTCGTCCTTTGCTCTAACGGCATAAGTTCCAAACTTATTTATGCTCTGTGGGGTCAGTCCGAGATGTCCCATTACGGGAATACCGGCATCAAGAATACCCTTCACGGTATCTATTATTTCTTCTCCACCTTCCAGTTTTAATGCATCGCAACCACTCTCTTTCATTATATGTATCGCATTTTTCACTCCTTCGTGACGATCTATCTGATAAGAGCCGAACGGCATGTCGCATACTACAAGTGCCCTGTTTACTCCACGCACCACCGAACGTGCATGATATATCATTTGCTCCACGGTCATAGGAAGCGTGGTACCATTGCCTGCCATGACATTAGAAGCGGAGTCGCCAACGAGAATACCGTCTATGCCTGCTCCGTCAACAATGCCTGCCATAGTATAATCGTATGAGGTGAGCATTGAAATCTTCTCCCCTCGCTGTTTCATTTCAATAAAGCGATGCGTAGTAACTTTACGCGTGTCGCTGACTAAATATCCTGCCATTTTGTTAGAATAAGTTATTGATTAAATATTGAAACCGATATAATCATTTATTACGATGTCGCACAACGGAGCAATATCTTCTTTGCTGTTTGTTGTTGAGAGTCCCACAACGGTCATTCCCGCAGCACGTCCCGAACGCAGACCATTGAAACTGTCTTCAAAAACCACACAATCGCCATTGTCGAGAGAGAGCCTTTCAGCTGCACGAAAATAACAATCGGGCGATGGTTTGCTTTCTGAAAAATCCTCTGATGTGAGTATAGCATCGAAAAAAGTAGTGAATTCGGGATGTTTTCTATATACTGCTTCCATTTTCATCTTGTTCGAACTTGTTACGAGAGCAGTCTTCAAACCTTGTTGGCGCAGTGAAGATATGAATTGCTCGAATCCGGGAACATATTCAAAACTCATCTGAGCCTCAAACTCATACAGCCTTTTTGTTATATTCTCACGCTCCTTTTCCAACTCTCCTGAGAAGTATTTTTCGTAAACTTGCACAAGAGTCTGTCCTTTGATTTTGTGCTCAAGTCCATCTTCTTCAGGGAGATACCGCCTACATTCGCTACCCCAAAAAATAGAGTATTGTGACTCTGTATCAAAAACGACACCGTCCAAATCGAATAATGCCGCCTTATATGATTTCTCCATATCCATTTTTCTGTTTCGGGCTGCAAAATTAATCATTTATTAGATTATAGCGAAATATAAATACAAAAAAAACAATTTTAGCAATAGGGCATCCGTGTTTTATGAAAAAAGTAGTAACTTTGCAAGCAAAATGATATGTATATATGACAAAAAGCAAAACAGAATGTCTTCTTATGACATTCATAACTTTAGCCCATTTGTTATCTCTCTCGTCATGCGACAGTAAATCACGTGCTGATGGGAATGAGTTGGCGCTTTTCCGTGCTTACTCGATAAAGAAAGATACTATCGTAAGACTTACGCACGACTCGCTTTCTCCTACATGTAAATTACATCTTGATATAATCTTCTCACAGTCTGACAGTTTGAAAAACATAAACTATGAATTGTTAACTTCTGGCATTCTTACCCCGGACTATTTCTCAATCGGTGACGGCATAACGAATATGAAAGAGGCTATTGACTCCTTTATTTGTAAATATACAGATGAATATAAACGTGACTATGCAAGTCTTTATAACGTGGATAAGGAAAATGCGAAAAGTTATGACATCGTTTATAGTGTAAAAACTTCGGTAAAGCATGGTAAAAAAGGAATTGTCGTGTATATGGCTGAGGCTGACTATGGCTCGGGAGCACTACATAATACGAATATAATGATAGCAAAAAACATAGACATCTATAATAAGAAGATTCTCAATCTCGAAGATTTGATAGTTGAAGGCTCAAATCAATTCATATCGGAACTTATAATTGAAGAACTGTGTGATAATAGGAATGTTGACAATCTCGAACAACTGCAAGAACAATCTATTTTCAAAGGAATAACTCCCTACCCTTCTTCAAACTTCATGCTTGAAGAAGACGGTATAGTGTTTATATATAATGCAGATGAAATTGCCACGCATGATATTGGTAGGATATTGGTAAGAATAGACTATTCTGACATAAACAAGTATTTGAAAATAAGGAGTTAACAACCTCCTATTAAATATTAAAAAGAACATTATGGAACTGATAAGAAAATATTTTGGAAAGAAATTCACCGAGGAACAGTTGGAACAGTTCGCAGCTTTGGATGAACTGTATCGCGATTGGAACTCTAAGATAAATGTGATTTCCAGAAAAGACATTGACATGCTGTATGAACACCATGTACTTCATTCTTTGGCGATTGCCAATGTTATCAGATTCAGGGAAGGAACAAAGATATTGGACTTTGGTACAGGTGGTGGATTCCCGGGAATTCCGTTAGCCATTGCCTTTCCGGATTGCCATTTCACGATGATTGATGGTACTGGTAAGAAGATACGTGTGGCACAAGAGGTTGCCAATGCAATAGGACTAAAAAACACAGAAATAGTACATCGGCGCGGAGAAGAGGAAAAGGGGCTGTATCAATTCGTAGTAAGCAGAGCGGTGATGCCATTGCCCGATCTCATGAAAATAGTAAGAAAGAATATCGGTGGGAAACAACAAAATTCGCTACCAAATGGTGTTATTGTCCTAAAAGGCGGAAACATAGAAAACGAGATATGCCCATTCAAACACTTGATAGATACATTGGAAATAAGCAGTTTCTTTGAAGAAGAATGGTTTAAAGAAAAAAATATAATCTATCTTCCTGTCTAACCATGATATAATAATATACTAAACATCAGTAAAATGTTGAACATAAAGAAATTCGTTTTCAATCCTTTTCAGGAAAATACATATATTGTAAGTGATGAAACCGGAGAATGTGTAATAATAGATTGTGGCGCATTCAATGATAATGAACGCAAAGAGATTATTGATTATATTGCCACTAACACTCTGAAACCGGTGAGGTTGATATGCACCCATGGACATTTTGACCATTGTGCCGGTAATGATTTTATAAAAAAGCAATATGGTATAAATGCAGATGTAAGCATAAAAGACAAGTTTCTTATAAATGCTTTACCTCAACAGGCCATGCTTTTCCTCGGAATGAAATATGAAACCGATTCGTCGGTTGTTGGCAAGTATTTTACAGGAGAAGATAAAATTTCATTCGGATCACACTCTTTCAGCATACTTGAGACACCGGGACATACACCGGGAAGTGTCACTTTCTATTGTGAAGAAGAGGGCGTGGCCTTCACCGGTGACACGCTTTTCCAAATGAGTATAGGCCGAACAGACTTTGAAGGCAGTTCGATAACTGACATGATGAACAGCCTTAGAAATGTGCTTGCAAAACTTCCTAAAAGCACAACCGTACTAAGCGGACATGGTGGTAATACCACTATCGGCAACGAACTTGAAATGAATCCTTATTTAAGGTGAATGGAAAAAGTTATAATAGGCATAGACCCCGGAACTAATGTCATGGGATATGGCATAATAAGTGTGGAGGAAAAGAAAGCAAAAATGGTCGCTATGGGTGTAATCGACATGCGAAATGAGAAAGACCCATACTTGAAACTTGGCAAAATTTTTGAAAGAGTGACAGGTATTATAGATGAATTCCTACCCGACGAAATGGCTATTGAGGCTCCTTTCTTCGGAAAAAATGTTCAGTCTATGCTGAAACTTGGAAGGGCACAAGGCGTTGCAATCGCAGCGGCAATCAATCATAGCGTGCCAATTCATGAATATGCTCCGATGAAAATAAAACTGGCGCTTACGGGTAATGGTTCCGCTTCAAAAGAACAGGTTGCAGGAATGCTACATAAACTACTGAAACTTGACAGCGAAGAAATGCCAAAGTTCATGGATGCCACAGATGCTCTTGCCGCTGCATATTGCCATTATATGCAGATGTCGAAGCCGGAAACTAATGCAACCCACTATAATAGTTGGAAAGATTTCGCAGTAAAAAATCAAAAACGAGTAAAGGAATAGAAAGTGAAAGTGATTGTATAAAAACACAAACGGTTAAGCGCATGCAGTTAAAAAAGCATAATAAAGATGCCGTTTATTAAACAAAACAGAAGATATAACGTTAAACAGACAATAAATATTATTCAAGATGAGAAGAATTTTAATTACGATGGCACTTGCCTGTGTGGCATTTGTTAGTGTTAATGCCCAAGAAAGATACAAAGCGGCCTTGCAAATGGCACGTGAAGTTGCTGAAGATGAGAAGAAAGAAATTGGACTTCGAAAGATTGCAACATTTAAGTATGACGAGTTGTGCTATATCGGACAGCGCACAATGGAGCAGATGCCTGATAAGTCAGCAGAACTCGATGACCAAGCACTTGCTTTGTTCGAGTTCCTTGATTTGTACCTCTCAAACTTTGAAAAAGCCGGCAAGAAGCAGCAATATAAGGTGATGCAGGACTTCAAACAATTCTGTATAGAGTTCCCACGTTATGACGATAGCGACACCACTCTTACTGAGGCTTACTATAATGAGAACTATATTACTCCATTCAACTTAAATACCGACTGGGTGAAAGCGTATGAAAAAGCGCGCACTATTTATAAGAAATAACACCCTATTATAACGGTTAATAATAAAGAAAGCGAAGAGTTGTTCACTTGGAACACTCTTCGCCTTTTTCATTCAACAATATTTTTTTTCGCCCTTTCTTCGCTTCAAAATATGGATATTCGTCTCTAAGAGAAATGTCATCATATATAAAGTCGGCAACTACAGTGTTATTCTCGTCCGGAAGAATCAATCCCAACTTGCCATTTTTACCCGCAATGATAGGGATTATAATGAAATCGTCAACATAGATATAACATGTACGCAGGAAATCATATTCCGGTTTTACAATAATAGTTCCGTCATAGTTCTTTATTCCGAAATTTCCTTGCTCTTCAAAAACCTCATGGAATCTGATATATTTTGAACGGATACGGTCGAGATAGAATGACATGCGTTTCTTGTCGTTTATAATAGTGAGCATATAATCGAACGTGTCGCAATAGTTTGCCACGGCACGAGCCAGCACAACCTTGAAATCAAGCCCGCTAATGGCTTTGCGATTAAGGTCGATATAACGTGCAATAGCAACCTCTTTTTCTTCGACTGTAAGATGAGAAATGGCCTTCTCGAAGTTTTCCATCATCGTCTTACTACCTCTCATTCCTTTTATATAACGGTGAATCTGACGTCCCATCTCTGCACAAACGAACTTATCTATCTGTTTCACTTCGATTCTGTCCACATAAACATCTTCAAAGTTTTCCTGGGTTATTTTACTTACATTCTCCATGACTAAATAATATTTGTTTGCAACAAAGTTACTAATAAACTTCTTAAAAACAAAAAACAGGACGTGTTTTTAATCAAACATGTCCTATTTTCTTTTATTCTTTGAAATAATAATACCAATACGTCTTTCCGTAGGCATCACGCAAAGTAGCCATGTATTCAGGCTTACTGTGGTATTTTTTTCTAATCTCCATCATATCCTCATAATCAGCTTCACAAACTTCATCATGAAATCCTTCATATTTAATTGAACGTTGGCGTTCGTATAATGTAAGTGCTTCACGATAGTGTTTCGGCAATACCGATGCAGAATCAACAACATAATACTCTCTCAATTCACTCGCAAACTTATCTAATTTCCTATCAAGAAGATATGAACACAAAACATAATCGCCGTATGCGGCTCTTGTCTGTTTTGTCATCTTTATTGTCTTGAGGTAATCTTCTACGGTCATCTTGGTTTTGGGAATTGCACCAACAATTTTATATATATCACCGGTATCATATACCACGCACCTAACGCTACCTTGATTTGGCAGCAATGATGTAGAACCACCTATTATCGGATATTCGAAAAGACGTTCTCCCATTTGTTTTGAGCGTGCCAATGCACTCGCCCGAAGCATAAATAGCGAACTATCGGTTTCTAAGGAATACTCTCCTACGGATAAGGCTGCAGTATAATCTTTCTCACTTAAATACCTCTCTATTCGTAAACGATAGTGCAGAATATCATTTCCATTACTGAAAATGCCTACGAAAAAGAACATCAATACCATTGTAAGAAGATTTACCCATGATATTTCCGAGAAGATACCGGCGGAGGATTTCTTAGACAAATATGGCTGATATTTCATTGATAAATGAACAATGAAAACAAACAATATGAGCAATAAGGGCGAAATCCATGTCCATGTGCTGAGAGAGAAATGCTGGTCGAAAGTATCATCGACACTTGTCAACAGACATAGCAATAACAACGATGGGAAATAAGTCAGGGCATGTGCATGCCTATTGAGTTTGGTCAGGGCATATATACCTATCTGTAAAAGATATAAACAGACCGTAAGTATTATCGCACCTATAAGTCTCGAATACGAGGTTTGTCCTCCGGAAAGCACATGTTGCACCGCTCCTATCAAATCGCACTGATAGAAATACAGATAACTAAAGGTGAAAACCAAAAAGGCAATGGCACAAACCACACGCATCGCAACACTGTTGCCACTCTTGTTATTAAATGTCATAGTGCCTTATTAATTCTTCTTTAATACAACCGCACTACGAGCAGGGAGATATAACTTCAACCATTCCTTGTGTTCTTTTACGTAAAGCGGGTCGTAGTTTGTAAAATGTGTCATGCTGTCATCAGCAAAACCATTGCCTCCGAAATCCTTGGAGTCAGTATTAAGGAGAACGTCATAAGAGCCGGTAGGCACAAGGAAACCATAATCTGTGAACGAATGAGAAGGAGAAAAATTGAAGACAAACAACAAGTCACCCCTCATAAAGGCCAGTATTTGGTCACCATCATTATGCCAAATTTCCTGTACCTGCGTTTTATGGAAGTTCTTTTCATCCTTTATGACACGCAACATCTCTCTGTCAAAATCACCCAACCAATGATAGCATAAATCTTTATTATCCACAAGATTCCACTGACGGCGTGCATATTTATGGCTCCAACCGTTTCCCTCACGTGGGAAATCAATCCATTCCGGATGTCCGAACTCGTTGCCCATGAAGTTAAGATAGCCACCATTGATTGCCGAGACCGTGGCAAGGCGTATCATCTTATGCAGAGCAATGCCGCGTCGTGCGGTCTCATTTTCGTCTCCTTTACGGAAATGCCAATACATATCGGCATCTATCAGGCGGAAAATGATTGTTTTATCACCCACAAGTGCCTGATCATGACTTTCACAATAGGAAATCGTTTTCTCGTCGGGTCGTCTGTTTTTTATTTCCCAGAAGATAGAACTCGGTTTCCAGTTCTCATCAGGAAGTTCCTTTATAGTCTTTATCCAATAGTCGGGTATGTTCATTGCCATTCGGTAATCAAACCCGAAACCTCCATCATCGAATTTTGCTGCAAGCCCCGGCATGCCACTAACCTCTTCTGCAATAGTAATGGCATTGGGGTTTATTTCATGTATAAGTTTGTTTGCAAGAGTGAGATAACATATCGCGTTATCATCTTGATGTCCGTTGAAATAGTCAGAATAGTTGGTGAACGATTCTCCAAGTCCGTGACTATAATATAACATTGATGTCACTCCATCGAAACGGAAACCGTCAAAACGGAACTCAGACAGCCAATACTTACAGTTGGAAAGCAAGAAATGAATCACCTCATCTTTCCCATAGTCAAAGCATAGCGAGTCCCAAGCCGGGTGCTCATGCCTATCACCAGAGCAGAAATACTGGTTTGGGTCGCCGGCAATATTTCCGAGACCCTCCATTTCGTTTTTAACTGCATGCGAATGAACAATGTCCATAATAACCGCTATTCCGTTCTTATGAGCCGTATCAATAAGTAATTTCAGTTCTTCAGGTGTTCCGAAACGGCTTGAAGGAGCAAAGAACGAACTTACGTGGTAGCCGAAAGAACCATAATACGGATGCTCCTGAATGGCCATTATCTGTATGCAGTTATAACCGGCTTTTACAATCCTTGGCAAAACGTTTTCACGGAACTCATTATAAGTGCCCACTTTCTCAGCATCCTCTCCCATTCCGATATGGCACTCATATATGAACAGAGGCTTATTCTTATTCATACGGAAAGAACGTTGCCACTCATATTCCTTTTCCGGAGCCCAGACCTGAGCCGAAAAAATCTTCGTTTCCTCATCCTGCACCACCCTATTGGCCCATGCCGGAATACGTTCTCCCTCACCACCATTCCATCTGACGAGCATTTTGAACAAGTCTCCATGCTTTATTGCTTTCTTAGGCAGTTTCAGTTCCCATTTACCGGTGCCTTCAATTCTCTTTGCACGATATTTCTCTTCCGGCTTCCAGTTGTTGAAATCGCCAATAAGATATATTTCTGTAGCGTTTGGTGCCCACTCACGAAACACCCAACCTCCGCGTGCATTGCGATGAAGGCCATAATAGGCATAACCATTGGCAAAGTCGTTAAGTGTCTGTTTGCCATTATTTGTCAGTTGGTTAATTTTCCAAACTGCATGATCGTGTCTTCCACGTATAGCGTCCTCAAACGGTTCAAGATAAATGTCGTTCTTTACGAGTCCTATATGTTTGGTTCGCCTTGTTACTTTTTTTGCCATATTTATTTCCTTTCCTCCGATATATTCATTATAATTGACGTACTACTGCTTTCTCCCTCTCACATACGTACCTTGTGAAGTGATGTTGCCGTTACGGTCTTTCTCAATGTATTCACCGTCTCGTCGGTCATCCTTGTATATCCCTTCGAAGCGGTTTCCTGCCTTATCCACCTCTATAGCCTTGCCGTTGCGCTTTCCGTCTTTATATGTACCACGGAACTTACTACCATCGGCATAGTGTATAATGATTTCTCCTTCAACATTTCCGTTTTTGAAGTTACCTTCAAATACATCTCCTTCTTTTTTTGTCAGTTTGCCTTTACCGTTCTGCTTATCGTTTTTCCATTGGCCGGTATAAACGTCACCGTTCTTCCATTTCAATGTACCTACACCATCCTTTTCTCCGTTAACGAAATGACCTGTATAAACATCACCGCTTGAATAACGGAAAATACCCTCTCCAGTGCGTTCTCCTTTAAAATACGTCCCCTCATAAACATCGCCATTCTGAAATTTATAAATGCCTTTGCCATTCATCACACCATCCTTGAAATCACCGGTATATGAGTCACCCGAAGCATACTTATAAGTGCCCTTGCCATTCATCTGATTGTCAACCCAGTCACCATTGTATGATGAACCGTCTCCCCAATCAAACAACCCTTTTCCGTTACGTTTGTCATTATTCCATTGACCAACATAATAAGCACCTCCGGCAAAGGTGTATTTACCATATCCCTGCCGGTTGTCATGATACCATTCTCCATCATATACATCACCGTTATAGTAGTATTTCACGCCATGTCCTTCCTGATAGTCACGATACCAAAGACCTACATATTTATTGTTGTCCGGGTCATAGAGCGTACCATGACCGTGCTGTTGATCCTGAAACCATTGCCCCTCATATTTTCCGCCGTCAGAAAAGGTGTAAGTACCTTCACCCTGTCGTTTCCCTTTCACAAATTCTCCCTCATATATGTCGCCGTTTTTGTATGTGGCACTACCCTTTCCATGCGGTTTCCCACCCGACATTTCGCCTTTGTAATTGGCGCCTTCTTTTGTAACACAAGAACCGAGAGTTATCTTTTGAGCACTTGAAACAAGCGGCAAAGCAAGCATCATTGCCAACAATATTTTCTTCATTATAATATAATTTTAATGTTCCAAGACGCAAATTTATAAAAATGTAATAACATGGCAAAAGAAAACGACTTAAATTCAGATTACTTTTTTCTTATTTCGTTTTTTTAATTATATTTCATCTGGTAATGCAAAAAGGATGCGATATAACTCAAAAAGACATTCGTTATACATGAAAAAGAACCTTTGATATATATTATAAGCATATTTAACGGAAAGTAATTTAGGCGAAATTGGTTTGCAATTTGGGCGAATTTACTCTGTAAATTAGGCGAATTTACAAAGCAAATTGGGCGAAATTGATAGTCAAGCGATTTGAAATGACCATCAAATAAGTTTTTTTACACCTATCGGAATATAATCTCGGAAAAAATATATAAATTTGCACCATTAATATCAAGGCATAAATCAAAACAGTAAATATGAAATTTATTGCTATAATACCAGCCCGCTTCGCATCTACAAGATTTCCCGGAAAGCCACTGGCAATGCTCGGAGGAAAACCAATAATACAGAGAGTCTATGAGCAAGTAAGGAAAGCCATAGAGGATGTTTATGTTGCCACTGACGATGAAAAGATTTTAAATGCTGTTGAAAGTTTCGGAGGAAAGGCCGTAATGACATCATCAGAGCACAGGAGCGGCACTGACAGAATAAAGGAAGCGGCAGAAATATTAGGCGTGGATGCCGATGTTATCATTAATGTTCAAGGTGATGAGCCGTTCATACAGACGGAGCAAATCGTTACGGTTTGTAAATGTTTCAACGATTCGGACACGCAAATTGCTACGCTTGGTAAGCCTTTTGATAAAGAGCATGGATTAGATATGCTACATAATCCCAATTCTCCGAAAATTGTGGTTGACAACAACGGCTATGCAATGTATTTCAGCAGAAGCATAATACCATTTGTGAGAGGGAAGGAAGAGGCAGAATGGCTCACCTCTTTTCCATTCATAAAACATATAGGATTGTATGCCTACCGAACCGATGTTCTTAAAGAAATAACCACCCTTCAGCAGTCGTCGCTTGAGATAGCAGAAAGTCTTGAGCAATTGAGGTGGCTTCAAAACGGATATAAAATTAAAGTGGGAATAACGAATGTTGAAACAATAGGCATAGATACTCCGGATGATTTGAAGCGGGCAGAAGAGTTTCTTGAGAGTAATCATTTGTAGGTATTTTTACTAAAAAGTTTGTGTTACCTCAGTATTTATACGTAATTTTACATGGATTAAACCATGTTGGAATATGCAATTATCAGAATTAAAGACTGGCGAAAGCGGGATTATCGTTAAGGTTTATGGCCACGGTGGATTTCGAAAACGCATAATTGAAATGGGATTTATAAATGGCAAAACTGTTGAGGTCTTGCTTAATGCCCCATTGAAAGATCCTGTGAAATATAAAATAATGGGGTATGAGATTTCCTTGAGACACAGCGAGGCTGCACAGATAGAGATTGTAAGGAAAACAAGTGAGATGCCTGTCAAAGACAATATTTCGGGAAACGATGAAAAACTCACCATTGGCAGCGAAGCCGTAAATACGCACTCGAAGGCGCTGGAAAAGCATCGTGAGATAAACGTGGCACTCGTAGGTAACCCAAACTGTGGTAAAACTTCACTATTTAATTTTGCAAGCGGTGCTCACGAGAGAGTTGGTAACTATTCAGGAGTGACAGTAGATGCGAAAGAAGGTGTGGCGGAATTTAAAGGTTACAAGTTCAATATAGTTGACCTTCCCGGCACTTATTCACTCTCGGCATACTCGCCAGAAGAACTCTATGTAAGGAAACAGGTTGTTGAGAAAACTCCCGACGTGGTACTTAATGTAATCGACACAAGTAATCTCGAGCGCAACTTGTATCTTACGACACAACTCATTGATATGAACCTATGTATGGTAGGAGCATTAAACATGTACGACGAAATAGAGAAACGTGGTGACCAACTTGATTATACGAAACTTAGCGAGTTGTTGGGTTTCCCTCTCGTGCCTACGGTATTCAAGAATGGAGAAGGTGTAGATGAACTTTTCAAAACAATCATTCAAGTATATGAGGGGAGATATAAGAAAACTACCGTAAGACATATACACATAAACCACGGAGAATACATAGAGAAAGCCATCGGTGAGATACAGGAACATTTGAAGGCGTACGATGAAGTGAGGCGCCAATTCTCTACGCGCTATCTTGCAATAAAACTGCTTGAAAATGACAAACAGGTGGAGAAATCGATAAGTACTCTGCCCGATTTCAATGAAATAATTGCGCACAGAGATGATACTGCGGAACGTTTGAAAAAGGAAGTTCACGAAGACTCGGAAACATCTGTTATGGATGCTAAATACGGATTCATATATGGTGCACTAAAAGAGATCGGATATACGGAAGGTACTAAGACCGACAACTACAGAATTACACACAAGTTAGATGCGCTGATAACGCATAAATGGCTTGGATTCCCATTGTTTTTCCTGTTTATCTATTTGATGTTCTTCACCACATTCAAGGTAGGCCAATATCCGATGGACTGGATAGAGAGCGGCGTTACAGCACTTTCGGCGTGGCTCAACGGCACAATGCCCGATGGCCCGTTGCGTGCCATGGTGGTTGATGGTGCGATAGCAGGAGTAGGTTCTGTTATAGTATTCTTGCCACAGATATTGATATTATACACGTTCATATCGTTTATGGAAGACTCTGGCTATATGTCGAGAGCCGCATTCATAATGGACAAGATGATGCACGGCATGGGCGTGCATGGAAAATCATTCATTCCGCTCATCATGGGGTTTGGGTGCAACGTGCCGGCAGTAATGGCAACAAGAACAATAGAGAGCCACCGCTCTCGACTTGTCACAATGCTTGTGCTGCCATTGATGAGTTGCTCGGCTCGCCTGCCTATATATATAATGATTGTTGGGACATTCTTTGCAGTGGAATACCAAACATACATAATGATATTGCTCTATGCAATAGGGATTGCATTGGCAGTACTGATGAGTAGGGTGTTCAGTAAGTTCATCGTGAAAGGTGAAGATACGCCGTTCGTTATGGAACTGCCCCCTTATCGCTTCCCAACCGCCAAGGCCATCACGCGACATACATGGGAGAAAGGAAAGCAGTATCTGAAGAAAATGGGAGGTATAATCCTCGTGGCAAGTATTATTGTATGGGCACTTGGATACTTCCCTCACGACGACTCACTCGAACAACAGGAACAACAAGAGCAGAGTTACATAGGAAGAATGGGCAAGACAATAGAACCGTTGTTCTACCCACAAGGATTCGATTGGAAACTCGATGTTTCGCTTATTGCCGGTGTGGGGGCGAAGGAAATAGTTGCATCGACAATGGGAGTGCTATATGCCAATGATGAGGAAGTGGCCGACGACAGCAGTGAGAACTTGGGTGCAAGATACGTCAATCTGCACAAGAAGATGACCGCTGACGGCATCACACCGCTGATAGCATTCGCATACCTTATGTTCGTACTTATCTATTTCCCATGTATAGCCACGATAGCAGCAATAAAAAGTGAGACCGGCTCTTGGAAATGGGCACTGTTTGCAGCATTTTACACTACGGCGTTGGCATGGATTGTCTCGGCAATAGTCTATCAAACGGGACATGCCTTGGGCTTCTGATGGAATATCATAAAAGCGAACAAGGTGTATTGGTAAGTTCTGACGTTTATAACGGCATGCCGAAAATAAATGATATTTGGATTAAAAAAATGAAAAGTATATAAAAATGAATACACTGAAAATAGAAAATGCGATTAAAAGCAGAAGTATCTTAGCGATAACGGCAACATCATACCGACTGATGTCACAGAACATAACATTTTGGGCAAAACGATTGTGGGCATGGCTAATTGGCGTGTCTGCAATTATTGGTATAGCCTGTTCTGCTGCATTTACATTAATATCTACCACAGATGCCAATACAACGTTTTTACTATGGTGTGTTTGGGCGACGGCATCACTCGCCACGTTGGAACTCATGGCATGCGTTTCGGGCAGTATAATGGCCACCTTAAAGGAACAAAAGGCAAAACAGAACATAAAGAGAGCACTAAAACTCTCTGTATTAACGTCTATTGTTTTCATTGCCGACGTTGCAGTTTTCTACCTTATCAGCATACCACTTGTATTGGTGTGGCATCAAGGAATGCTTCTACTACATGTCTTTATCGCATTAGTTATAGTACTCATTACGGCATTGCTACTTATTCCGACAGGTTACAGCGGAATGAAATATATGACTGACGACAATCTCGGAATTCTCAGTGTCATTGGGCGTAACTATCTCGTTGGGCTGCGATACTATGGCAGGCTGTTTCTTACATTTTTCGTAACTATGCTTATCGGCACAATGCTTGCCATGCTGCTTGCCTCCCCATTGTGTGTGGTCGCAGTGGCAAGTCTGCAAGATGCGCTCGGTATATATCTCGGTGACGCGTCAGGGATGCCGACAACAGCACCTATACTTATATTCTTAGGTGCTTTCGTGGCTGCTATGGCTTGTTCGCCTATATGGTTATGGCAGTTCTTCTGTCTGTATTATCAGTATGGTTCAATAACTGCGAGGACAAAAGAAAAGGATAAAGTGATGATTCAAGAGGAGTAATATAAGTCCCTGTCAGTAAGACTCATCATAGATTGTAGTGTCCACGATAGAAGCATCACGCATAGCCTCTTTCCGCTCCATGCATGTGCCACACTTGCCACAATGGTGCTCCCCGCCCTTATAGCAACTCCATGTTTTTGAATAGTCTATACCCAAAGCCTTGCCACGGCGTGCGATGTCGGCCTTAGTAATGCCGGTGTATGGGGCAAGAATCTCAATGCCTGGGAAAGTTCCTGCTTTTGTTGCCTCACTCATTGCATTGACAAACTCTTGACGACAATCGGGATAGATGGTGTGATCGCCACCGTGATTTGCCATCATTACATATTTCAGTCCCATACTTTCGGCAATACCGGCAGCAATTGACAACATTATACCGTTGCGGAACGGAACCACTGTTGATTTCATGTTGTCGTCAGCATAATGTCCTTCCGGAATCGCACCTGCGCCATCAAGCAGCGAACTCTTGAAATATTTCGGCATAAAAGCGAGGTCAATAACAATGTGCTCAATGCCAAGCATTTCGCAATGTTGACAAGCAAAAGGAATCTCACGGGCATTATGATTGCTGCCGTAATCGAACGACACACCTACCGCAATGCGGTCTTTATATTCACAAAGCAGAGTTACGCTATCCATTCCCCCACTCACTATTATTATGCTATCCTTAATCATTGAAGAAATATATTTAATATTTGCAAAGGTATTATTTTCTCATGAAAAAAACGATTATTCCACCATTGTTTTGCCACCTGTCATGGATATTATTATAAAAAAGATAAAAATAATCAGATATGGGTATGAGGTTTCGATTTAAATGATTATTTTTGCACATATCGAAGAGATTGTTATCACGAATATAACTTAATTAAGCACTATGACAATTGATAAATTTAATTTTGCCGGTAAGAAGGCAATCGTTCGTGTGGACTTTAATGTTCCACTCGATGAGAATGGTAATGTAACTGATGATACACGTATCCGTGGCGCACTTCCAACGCTGAAGAAAATTCTCGCAGACGGAGGTGCCGTAATCATGATGTCGCACATGGGCAAGCCTAAGGGTAAAGTCAATCCGAAATTCTCTTTGAAACAGATTGTCCCTGCCGTAAGCAATGCGCTTGGTGTAAATGTGAAATTTGCTGCCGACTGTGCCAACGCATCTGCTGAATCATCTGATTTGAAAATGGGCGAAGCATTGTTGCTTGAGAACCTGCGCTTCTATGCTGAAGAAGAAGGGAAACCGGTAGATATAGACAAAACGTCTCCGGAGTATGAGCAAGCAAAGAAAGCAATGAAAGTTTCACAGAAGGATTTCGCAAAGAAACTTGCATCATACGCCGATGTTTATGTGATGGATGCTTTCGGTACGGCTCATCGCAAACATGCTTCGACTGCTGTTATAGACACATATTTCGACAAAGAAAGCCGCATGTTAGGCTATCTCATGGAAAAAGAAGTTAAGGCTGTTGATGCCGTTCTTGGCAATATAAAACGACCTTTCACTGCAATAATGGGTGGTTCTAAGGTTTCAACGAAGATTGGAATTATCGAGAACTTACTCGGCAAGGTCGATAACCTCATTCTTTGCGGAGGTATGACATACACTTTTGCCAAGGCGCAAGGTGGTGAAATAGGAAACTCTATAGTGGAACTCGACAAACTCGATGTCGCTCTCGAAGTTATTAAAAAGGCTGAAGAGAACGGAGTTAAACTCGTGCTTGGGACTGACTGCATTGCCGCAGACGGCTTCTCTAACGATGCAAAGACACAGGTGGTTCCGTCAAATGCCATACCTGAAGGCTGGATGGGGCTTGACGCAGGCCCTGAAACACGAAAGGCTTTTGCCGAAGCAATAGAAAATGCGAAGACAATTCTTTGGAACGGACCGGCCGGAGTGTTTGAGTTTGACAACTTTATAGGAGGTTCAAAGGCCATTGCAGACTCTATTGCAAAGGCAACTGCCAATGGTGCGTTCTCGTTGATTGGCGGAGGAGACTCTGTTGCTTGTATTAACAAGTTCGGAATGTCAGACCAAGTAAGTTATATCTCCACCGGCGGAGGTGCACTACTTGAGGCAATCGAAGGAAAAGAATTGCCTGGTGTCGCTGCTATCAAAGCCGAATAACAGATAAAAAAGCATAAAGAGAGTTTTACATAAGAATTGGTGTTCCTACCAATTCTTATGTTGCATTTTCTTTATTAAAACGAAGTTAGACATCGGATACCACCTAATACCCAAATAGAATTTATGATATGAATGAAAGAAAAATAAATAATAAGGTTCTGTACAGAGAGATATTGGATTATATAATGATTGCAGTAGGTATGCTTTCTTATTGTATTGGTTGGACAATATTCTTGTTACCAAACAATATTACAACAGGAGGTCTATCTGGATTGTCATCTATAGTTTTCTGGGGTACAGAAATTCCGGTATACATAACTTTCTTTTTTGTAAACCTCATATTGCTTACAATAGCACTGAAAGCATTAGGTGCTAAATTCTTTATCAAGACAATATTTGGTGTACTTATGCTTACTGCTTTCACAACAATATTCCGTAATTTATTCCCCAATCCAACGATATTGGAAAACGAACCTTTCATGGCATGTATCATCGGAGGTGTGTTCTGTGGCGTGGGCGTAGGATTCGGTCTGTCATTCAATGGTAGTGCTGGAGGTTCGGATATTGTGGCTGCGATAATAAATAAATATCGTGACATATCTCTCGGACGTGTTATTATGTTGGTGGATATGATTATTGTAACGTTGAGTTACATTGTTTTGAAGAGTTGGGAACAGGTAATCTACGGATATGTTGTACTTATTATAACTGCATTCGTGGTAGATCAAGTAGTAAATTCGGGAAGACGTTCTGTGCAACTATTAATAATGTCTGAAAAATACGATGAAATATGTGAGCGTATAACAACAGAGCCACCATATCGTGGATGTACCATTATAGAAGCACATGGTTTCTATACTGGTAGCAATATCAGACTGTTGCTTGTGGTGGCAAAACAAAGAGAGGCTAGTATGCTCTACCGTATTATTGACGATATAGACCCTAACGCATTCGTTACGCAAAGTGCAGTAATGGGTGTTTATGGAAAAGGATTTGATAAGTTTAAGTTAAAGAAACATCATCAGAATATGATGAAAGAACTTAAAAGTAAGTCAAATAAATAATAAATATCGTCCAAGCGATGATATAATTATCGCTTGGACGATATAAAAATTACTGAATATATTATATTTAATATTCAAGCCATCTCACATAGGCAAAATCCTGACGATGAGGAAGTTTTTCATTCTTAGGGAACATTCGTATTGCTGTTTTGTAACTTCCGGCATTATCTGATTCGAAAGTAGCCTCGAATGTGTATAGGTTTCCATCTTTGGAAACGACGCTGAACGGATGTACGGCATTTATATGTTCTTCGCCATTGGCATCAGTCTTTACTGAAACATATTCAAGTCCGATAGCATCATCAAGTCCTTGCTCGTCAATCACCACTCTGAATGTATATTTCATTCCGCTAAGCGGTCCTTCCTCCGGAATATTATTCTCTGAAGAAACAACGTGTATTGCGTCCCAACGCTCTGCTACGGTTTCTTTCCATTGAGCCAATTCCTTGGCAACTTGATTATTGTTGGCACTCAACTCCTTGAAATGCAGAGCTTCTTTTGTATAGAACTTGTCGTAGTAATCGTCAAGTTGACGCTTCATAGTATAGTGAGGTGCAATTGTTGCAATAGAGTTCTTGATGACATTTATCCAACCATCACTATATCCTTCACTGTTCTTGTTGTAATACAGAGGAACTATTTCATTCTCAAGCAAACCGTATATGGTTGCAGCATCGAGTTGATCTTGGTAAGTCTGATTCTTATAAGTGCGCTTCTCGGTAAGAGCCCAGCCTGCCCCTTCGCGATAGCCTTCAAGCCACCAACCGTCAAGTACCGACAGGTTTACAACACCATTCATTTCCGCCTTCTCTCCTGATGTACCTGAAGCCTCGAGTGGACGTGTTGGTGTGTTCATCCAAATATCTACTCCCGATACAAGACGACGAGCAAGACGGAAATCATAATCCTCAAGGAATATGATTTTACCGAGGAACTCTGGGCGTTGGCTTATCTCATATATTTTCTTTATCAATCCCTGCCCTGCTCCATCTGCGGGATGTGCTTTCCCTGAGAAAAGGAACTGTACCGGACGCTCAGGGTTGTTTACAATGGCCGAGAGTCTATCGAGATCTGTGAATAAAAGATGCGCACGCTTATAAGTTGCGAAACGACGACAGAAGCCTATCATCAATGCATTAGGATTGATTTTGTCAAGCAATGAGAGCACACGCGATGGGTCGCCTTGGTTCTTTAGCCAGTTCTCTCTGAACTTTGTGCGTATATAGTCAGTCAATTTATTCTTAAGAGCCATGCGTGTTTCCCAAATTTCCGAATTCGGAACATTGTATATGGCATGCCATATTTTCTCGTTGCTCTGGTCTCCGATGTGTTTCTTGTCGAAATACTTGGCGTATAGTTGTCTCCATTCTGTTGCACACCATGATGGGAAATGAACTCCATTAGTTACATAACCAACGTGATTCTCTTCAGGGAAATAGCCTTTCCATATAGGAGCAAACATTTTCTGACTTACCCAGCCATGAAGTTTACTTACACCATTAACCTCCTGACAAGTGTTAATGGCAAATGTACTCATTGAGAACTTCTCGTTCTTGTCATCGGGATTGGTGCGTCCCATACCGATGAAATCATCCCACGAAATACCAAGCATATCTGGATAACCTCCAAGATATTTTCCGAAAAGGCTTTCATCAAAGTAGTCGTGACCAGCAGGAACCGGTGTATGACAAGTATAAAGACCACTTGCTCGTACAAGTTCCAAGGCTTGATTGAATGTAAGACTATCATCTTTTATGTAATCAACAAGTCTCTGTAGATTGCACAGAGCGGCATGACCTTCGTTACAATGATAAATTTCTTTTTTTATTCCGAGTTTCTTTAATGTCAAAATACCGCCTATACCGAGCAATATCTCTTGCTTCAAGCGGTTCTCCCAGTCACCCCCATAAAGCGAATGGGTAATCGGTCTGTCAAACTCAGAGTTCATATCGTTATCCGTATCAAGCAGATATAATGATATTCTGCCGACATTGACACGCCACACATACGCATGAACATGATAGTTCATGTAAGGAACATCTATTACCATCGGTGTTCCGTCCTCATTCATTTGGCGTTCTATGGGCAAAGAATTGAAATTCTGTGCCTCGTAGTTTGCTATTTGTTGTCCGTCAATGCTCAAACTCTGTGTGAAATATCCAAAACGATAAAGGAAACCTATGGCACACATATCCACATTAGAATCAGATGCTTCTTTAAGATAATCACCGGCAAGCATACCAAGACCACCCGAATAAATTTTCAACACCTGATTCAAACCGAACTCCATACAGAAATATGCAACAGAGGCACGCTTGTCGTTGGGCTTAACATCCATGTATTTACGGAAGAGTTTGTAAACGTTGTTAACGTTCTTCATTATTTCCTTATCATTTACAATTTCTTCCTTGCGTTCATAACTGAGACGCTCAAGCAATAATACAGGATTGTGATTAACTTCTTCGTATAGTTCCTCGTCAAGACTTCTCCAAAGGTCGCGAGCCTCGTAGTTCCATGCCCACCACAAATTATGTGCCAATTCATCAAGACACTTCAAACCCTCAGGGAGTCTCGATTTCACTGAAAGTTCTTTCCAACGTGGAGCATTGGAATAATCTGCTTTTATCTTCATAATCTTATGTTTAATTATTATTTGGTTTATTATTGTTTATTTCCTGCCTTCTGCTTTACGAAGAGCAATGTCATACGCTTCTTCGTAATATTTAATAAAATTGCTCCAAAGTGCTTTCTCTGATAGTTTCCATGCATTGGAACGGCATTCGTCTATTTCTTTAGTTGTCATCTTAGAGAACTTCAATACTGTATCTTTAATTGTATCTGCAACTTCAGAATAGTTATAGTCTGTGCGACTTATAACCTTAACTCCATCTTCAATTTCGCTATAAATCCCCTTTTCTGAATTAGCCCACATTCCAAATCCTGCCAAATCTGTGGTTATACATGGAACTTTAAATGCAATCGCTTCCAATGGTGTATATCCCCACGGCTCATAATAAGACGGATAAACACATATATCGTTGCCAAGCACAAGGTCATAATAAGACTGGTTTAAAATACCATCATCACCTGTAAGATAACATGGAATGAAAATCAACTTGACCTTATCATTTGACCGATTGTTCATATCAAGGTATTTCATCATACCTAGCACGTTATCATGACTCATATTATGAAGCCAATGAGTTATTTCCGGAATATCAAGAGGTGTTTCGTTCTTCTTTCCGGAATTTAATACTGAAGCCAAATCCTTACGTGGTTCACCAACCCATCCAGGAACCTCAATCAGTGCAAGAACGGTTTTATCAAGTCCCTTTTCGTGGCGCAATCTGTTCATTGCTTCTATATATACATCAATTCCCTTGTTTCTGAACTCATATCTTCCACTTGTAGATACAATAAGAGTATCATCATCAAGATTTGTTCCAAGCAATGCATTTGCAACTTCAAGCAACCGTTTTCTTGCTGCCTTTCTCTTTTTTGCAAATGTATTTCCGGTTGGTACAAAACTGTTATCAAAGCCATTTGGAAGAACAGCATCAACAGGTTTATCAAGAAGTTCCTTACATTCATTTGCCGTAATTTCACTCACGGTAGTAAAACAATCTACGTACTTCGCAGTTTGTTTCTCAACAGAATGCTTACTCTGCATGTTCAATTCAGAAGCCATGCCATCGCCATTATATGCAAAAAGATACTCATAAAGAGGTTTGTTATTGCCGGCTATACTTCTTCCTATGCTTGTTGCATGCGTTGTGAAAACTGTTCCGATTTCTGGTAATACCTTATTAATATATAATACACCCAACCCTGTCATCCATTCATTTCCATGATAGATAACATTATGCGAACTGCTCAGATACCTTTTATAGAAACTTTCGACCAATACACCTGCCGAATAAGAAAACATAGAGGCTTCATCATAATCACCATAAGCATGGATTGAATCTACCTTGAAATCCTCCCATGATTTTGCATAAATCTCATTCTTCCTCTCAAAAAAGGGTGAGAAATCAATCAGCATGGCTATAGGATTACCTGGAATAGCCCATCTGCCTATTTTAATATTAAGTCCGTCTTTGATAATGTCTCTACGCCAATCGCTGAACAAACTTTCATCTTCAATAAAATAAGGGCATGTGTTATCTTTCCAGCAATCAGGACCAATAAAAATAATTTTATCTTTCATCATGTTCTGTAAAGTCCTTGCACGCGTTGAAAGTACTGTATATATCCCTCCTACCTTATTACAAACTTCCCAACTTGACTCAAAAATATAGTCAGGAATCATTAACCTATTATTCATTATTGTTTAAAATAAAACGAGGTGCAAAGATAGTATAAAAAAAATGTCCTCCAAATTTTAACACATACAAAATCAATAAAATGCTTGATTTCTTGACTAAAGTTATTTAACTTTGCGAAAACATAATAAATTACATTTATGAAAAACATATTATTGATACTTATTTTCAGTTTTATATGCTGTTCGATAAATGCCCAAGATGATGTTGATTGTAAAAATATGACACCATTCAAAGGTAAGTTCTATAATGAGGAATATCAAATATTCGTTGTCATGAGTTTTAAAGACAAAGATGTTATTGTTTACGGCCAAGAGATACTCGGGGAACTTGATGGATATTTTGGTTCTACGAAAACCGGTCATATATGGCCTATCACATCATCAGAAATTAATGGGAATACAGCGACCATCGAAGCAATAAACAATTATGGCAGTGAAGATTTCACCGCCACAATATCCTTAAAAGATGACGGAACATACGAGTTTCATCATATAAGTGGTAGCACTTTTAAGTTCCCTGTGAACAACAAATGGCAAAAGATTCCTGCAAAATTGATTTTCTCACAATAAAAATCAATTCATAACCAAAAGACTTTCACTATACTAATTAGCATCAGAACGTCATTTGTAGCATGAACCTTATGCCGTGCTTATGTGCCGTTGGCGGGTCGAGATATGTCAATCTGCGAACATATTCCACATGTAGTAACTTGAATATGTTGTGTATTCCGGCCACCAACTCTACATAAGGACGATTCATATCCATAACAGAAACACCCTCCGGGAAATACATTAGGTTAGGGTCTCCGGCATTTTGTTCAAGCAATGGGTTGTTTTTTTCAGACAGATATCCCCATAGACACTTCACGCCGATGTACTCTCTCCACTTCAGTTTGTGAATCAATGGAATACGGTTAAAAATCTTTCCATTCATATCCCATGACATGCTTAGCGAAGCATAGCGGTCATTCAGAAACTCCATATTGTTAATAAGGTTGAAGGTTTCTTTCTGAACGATATAGGATAAATTCGCTGCCGGTACGATAAGCAGAGGAAAAGGCACTTTACTCCATTGTATTCCACCTTTCAAACGAATGTCCATTTTTCCCCAACTATTCAACCAAAAACGTTTGAATATTGTAGCCTCAGAAAAATGATATGTATAATCTCCGCCAAGAAATCCTTTGATACCTATTGTGTGTGACAGGGTGAATATTGGTGCATCAAGATTGATCGGGACGCGACGTTGTTTTGTATTGATGAAAGTTTCGCCAGGTGCAAACCTCACTCCAAAACTCAATTCGGTAGTACGCAGTTTGCCATGACCATGAAAAAACTCTGTAACATTCGGATCAGGCATTTGTTTTTCAAGGTTCATCGGCGTGAAAAACAAGTTTGCAGTAGCCTCGTTCTCTTCTGCTTTCAGACTTGCATCAAGTTTCAAACCACCTTCTATTTCATACTCAAAAGCCAGTTGTTGACGATTATAGAACATCATCTTATCCATGTTTCCCCACTTGAATGCCGTGAAAACATTATCCTTATCGGTCTTTATGAATTTATCGCTCGGCGTACAAACATCGTAAGTGCTTGAAAAAGACAGTGTACGACGAGGATATTCTCGTGGCAGATATTCTTTCTTGTTGAAACTATATGTCAGTTCACCTTTATAATAGTTTTTCTTGCTTTGCCAACCATGTGCATAATATCCCGACAAAAACCAGTGCTTACTTGTATTTGCCGTAGTCTGCGCACTGGCACGTGTTCGCATTCCATCAACAAAATTTCTCGTTATCATGGTATTGATAGGACCTATATCCACCTTGCTCGGATGCTCCTTGTTGCCGGTCTCTACGAAGTTCTCTATTAATGCCTTGGCACCGAATATGATATATTTAAACCCTTTCATATTCTCCAAACCTCTCACAAAATCATCCATCGAGCCTTCGCTTTTTGTCAAATCTACGGCCCTATATTGTGCCCAGAAATCCTTGTTACGCATCATGGCATCGGCTTCACGCCTCTCCTTACCTTTCCCTTTGAACAGTTTTTTCGGTATTTCGTCGAAAGCATAGTCGTTAAGCCGTGTTGTTCTCATCACCACAGCCTTTGAAAGGAAACTCGTAAGGGACAACTCTACAAACATATCATCAACCGACAATGCCCATTCACCATTTGGAAGTTTTGTGTATTCCTGCATTATCTGTAGATTGTCCACAAAGTTAACATCGCTCTGTATGGGGATTGTGAGATTGCATCTTTTTACGTGCAATGTCGAATCGGCTATGATATAAAGTTCTCCACGGAAACCAAAATCTTGCTGATTGTTGGGCAAAAACTGCAGATGATAGCACAAATCGTTTGCCACATAGACAGTATCTTCAATATAGAAGCGATAGAATCCTATTGCATTCTTGCCTATCGGCGAAGTGAAAGGGTGCTGCAACAATCTCACTTGGTCATCGTAAATATCCACATCAGTGAATATATCCTTCAATACGGAGTTCAGAATATCTCCTGTTTCTATAAGTTCGCTTATTCCTGTTGTGCTCTGTCCTATAATAATATCTTTTTCAGAACGTGGTGATTTACGGTAAACCCTCTTCGTCACGGTCTCATCAACACTTATAGGCAGTATCAGTTTCCCCGTATAAGGACTTGGTTCAACATGGTTTAACATCCATTTCTTTTTTTGGAAAAAGTCACTTTCCAGTTCGCTTGGTTTTATATCATTGAATGCAAGCGTTATTTTCTGATATTTATTAAACTGATAGAAATCATGATTGTTAAGGTCTGTCCGTTTCTTTGCCTCTATCACTCTCTTCATCAGTTCCACAGCAGGATTGTTCTTTCGTGAATACCTATTGCGCTTCGATCTCACCGTAACACCCTCCAATGCATTAGCCTCAGAAGGCTCAAGTTCTATCATGAGAAACCCAACCAGATTATTCTTAATAAATATTTTCTTTGGTTTGTAACCAACAGCACTGAATGTCAGATACCAACCATTATGCCTTGAGATATTGAAACATCCGCCGGCATCGCTCGACACCATGACATTATGACCTTTATAAATAGCACTTGCATACGGTATGCTGTCACCTGTAGAGGCATCAACTATCCTACCGGAGATATTCTGTGCATTAGATACCATGAAGACAAAAGTCATCATGAGTAACATTAACCATTTCTTCATTATCTTATTATTGTTATCCTTTTTTACAAATCCAACAGTTCACATAGTCTTGTGATTATCATATCTGGGACATTATCATCATATTTTTCGTCTGTCCACCCCATTCCCTTAATCCATATTGCATGACACCCCGCCTTTTTCGCGGGCAAAATGTCTTTATAGAAACTATCTCCAATAACCGTCACGTCTGCAGCCTGAAGCCCCAACGCTTCAACACCGAGAGTGAATATACGTGAATCAGGCTTACGAATACCGACTGCTGCACTTTCTATAACTGAATTAAAGTATTGCTCTAAGTCAAATTCTTTAAGCACAGAAGATATGTTTCCATAAAAATTACTTACCAAGGCCATAGGATGATCATTCTTCAGAACACCCAGAACGCGCCTGCTTTCTGCAACAACATCACACACCTCACGATATAATAATTCAAGCAATTCAGCATGCTTATTCGTATATTCTTCTTCCGAGACATCCCAATATCCCTCGGTCATAAGATGCTCCATTTCCAAACGGAGTTTTATTTCAAGTGTCTTATGAAACGTGTAAGAAGGGCGTATAATAGATTTACTTCCCAAAGTACGTTCCGCATATACGTATGCTTCACGAAACTGCAACTCCGTAACAGGTACTCCACAGCGTTCATAACCTTTCCAAAGCACCTTTCCCCAATGATCTCCATTAGTATCTATGGTGCCTCCATAGTCAAAAATAATTCCTTTTGTCATAGTTGTTCGGTAATTTCTGCACATAGCACCTCATGACGTTTGTGCATGTATATATATAATATATTGAACACTGTAATCTCCACAAGAAGATAAATCCACGGACAATCAAGCATACAGGTGGCATAAAGTATTATCGCACGTGCATTGAATGTCAGTATGTTTGTGTATTTCATCAACGGACGACTGCCGTTTATAAATTTCTCTTTCGTTTCCTTCGGCATGTTCTCCACACCACCATACTTATCGACTATCTTTTCTATCATTTTCTGAAAAGCCGGTGTACGTTTCTCCTGGCTCTTACAATAGTTGGAATAGTTGTAATAGAAAAGGCGGGTAAACAGTTTGTTCTTTGGTTGCTCTTCATATATGGCACGCTGTTGTTTGTAATTATCAAGTTCGCTGCCTGCCTTTCCTTTAATGAAGAAAAGATGTATCTGACGATAATAGTCGGCAAGAGAACTCTGAGGCGAATGGCTCATTATGCCGGAAACCACGGCAAGTAACCATATCCATATATGCCATTGAATATCAGTACCCGGGATACTTTTATGAAACAAACGTATACAGATTGCAGCATAAATAAAAAAGAACCAAATGTCACCAGAGAACCCATCAAGCACTCTGCCGACAAGAGTTTTCTTACCGGTAAGCCGCGCCATTTGACCATCGGTACTGTCACAGAAATTAGCAAACATCAGTAAGACAACACCAAGGACATTGTGCAATAAGTCGGAATAGGAAAACATCACACCGGCAGCAATGCCGAGGAATATCGAAAAAATTGTGATTATGTTCGGGTGAATGCCAAGTTTGTTCCATAATATCGCGAACACCAGTCCTATGGGACGAGTGAAATAGACATCTATCCATTCCTCCGTATCTTTGCTTTTGAATGATGCTTGCAGCATCTCTTTGAATGATTGTTCCATTAAAAAACATTTATTTATACACCCAACAACTCAACATTTGCCCTCTTACCGAGCGAAGCAATAGCCACGGCAGCCTCTTCACGGCAACGCGAAAAACTTGGCCAATCGTTGAAATCTATTATTGCAAAAGTGCCGTCACTGCGTATTATACAATCGCCTCCATATACTTGAAGTCCGGAGATGTCGGCAAGCCTTTCTGCATTTGTCATTAGTAATCGTCGGTCAAAGTCATGATGCAATGCCGTTCCGTTATGCAGTTCGTTCCCGAATTTGCTGTCTCCGCAATCTGTGGGATAGAAACAACGGAAGAAACCTATTCCCGAAACACCGTAGAATTTTACCAAATCTCCATTTACATGAGCCGTAACCACAACGTCAACAATGCCCCTTGCCTTGAAATCAAGAAGAACACGATTACGTTCTGTCTCATTTTTAGCATACACCACATCTTCTTCATTTTGTGCCGCAACATCACCACGTTTCAACCAATATCCGTATTTTCCTTCAAAAGGGGCGGCCGGAATGGCGTTCTCACGCATCATTCGTTCTATAGTGGAGCGTCCGGAGTTCCTCATTCCTATACTACTGTTCACCACTCTTATACCTTCTTTTTCTTTTTTCTCAATCCATTCTACCGTAGATGGCAAACGTCCCATAGAGAAGATTATCTCAGCATCTGTATCCGTTGGAAGTTTTTCCTCTTTGACATACTCCACCTCCGCACCATCTTTCAACAGTACATTACCCACCTCCTCAAGTATTTTCCTATCTTTCTCAATACTGTTAGGCGAGAAACGAGTGGATCGATATATCATCAGAACTCTCATCTCAACTATTTAATCGTAAGAAATCTTCGGCTTTGCGAATATCTCCAACATGGTCTATGTCAAGCACTTTTGTAAAAGGGTGAGCCTTTATATTTAATCCTTCGGCAATAAGAGCACGTTGAAAATTACGCATACGACTTATGCCACGTTCAATACAATCCTGCGCAACGGTCTTGGCCTTGCTGTCAAGACCGTATATGCCGGCACTGACAAATTTGCAACCGTTATTTTCATCATAAAACCCATTGATACACATTGTGTCATCAACACCTACGTAAAGTGGTGTCTCGTCATCAATATAGTCAGTGACAGGGAAACAGCCATCGGCATTGCTTTGTTCGAAAGCACTGATGAATTGTGCAAATTCCACCTCACGGAAAATGGTATCTACCGTAGTCAGCACAAATTTTCCATCTCCCAAAATCGAACAAAGTTCATGAAAACTATGAAGACTGCTCGGTGTTGATTTCACTATATATTTCAAAGGCACTTCTCGTCCGTAAAGTCCGGACATACAAATCTCGTCAAGATGCATGCTTACCAAACTGTTTTTATCATTACAGATAACGACAATCTCTTTGGCATTATTATCCATGAAAATCCTTATAAGGCGGTCGATAAGCCGTTCTGCGCCTATTCTGACAAGCGGTTTAGGTTCTTTCACGCCTTCCTCTGCAAGCCTGGAACCTTCGCCGGCAGCAATTATCGCATATCTCATAACCTATTGTTTCCTATCTACAATTTAAGAATTGCAAAGTTATTAATAATATGTTTAAGGATAAAACTATTTAATATATTTTTATTTTTCGTCATTTTTATTACGACAAGCGGAATAAACATAAATTGCAAAGGGACAGGGTTTTATTTCCACTAAAGCAATAATAGCAATATGTTCATAGATGATTGTAACAGCAATTTCGCCTGTTTTGGTAGGCAATTTAGGCGAAATTGAAAATCAAAATGGGCGAAATTGTTGACCAAAACAGGCGAAATTGAAATGCAGTAAAAATGAAACAAGGTGGAATTTAATTACTTTTTCTTTGCAATGTAGAATAAAAAAGGTATCTTTGCAGCGGTTTTTTTATTTTTATTGACACACCAAAGAAATGAGCACTGAAAATCTTTATCAGACTCTAAAGCAGGCAAGGAAAGAAATGTCGGCAAACGAACTGCCGCAGAAAACTTTGCCGGATATATGTCAAATGGGAAAAACAAAAATAACAACATACAGCAAATTTAATGAACGAAGAATTTGAACTCATTGCCAAGACCTTTATGGGTTTAGAGCCTGTTTTGGCAGAAGAACTCTCTAAATTGGGGGCAAACAATGTGAAAATCGGTCGCCGCATGGTATCATTCACCGGTGATAAGGAACTGATGTACCGCGCGAATTTCCAGTTACATACCGCAATACGTATTCTCAAACCAATCAAAAAATTCAAGGCATGCAGTGCCGAAGATGTTTACGAGCAGATTAAAGAGATTGATTGGAATAAATACATGGACAACAAAACAACATTCGCCGTAGATTCTGTTGTTTTCTCTGAGGAGTTCCGACACTCAAAGTTTGTTGCCTATAAGGTTAAAGATGCAATCGTTGACAGATTTCGTGAGAACACGGGCGAACGTCCTAATGTGTCAGTGACAAATCCAGATCTGCGTCTTCACATTCACATTGCAGACGAAGATGCCACGCTATGTCTCGACTCATCAGGCGAAAGCCTGCATCGTCGCGGCTATCGTCAAGATTCCGTAGAAGCACCGCTAAATGAAGTGCTTGCTGCCGGAATGATACTTATGACGGGCTGGAACGGAGATACTGATTTCATCGACCCGATGTGCGGCTCGGGTACTCTGCTTATCGAAGCGGCACTCATAGCACGCAACATATCTCCGGGCGTGTTCCGCAAGGAATATGCTTTCGAGAAATGGGCAGACTTTGACAAGGAACTATTCGATAGTATCTATAATGATGATTCGGAAGAACGTGAATTCAAGCATCACATCTATGGCTACGACGTTGACCCGAAAGCCGTTGGGAAAGCACGCCTGAACGTAAAGGCGGCAGGACTTATAAAGGACATAACGATTGAGCCACAAGATTTCAAAGACTTCTCACAACCGAAAGAGAAAGCAATAATAGTGACAAACCCACCTTATGGAGAACGCATCAGCACGCCAAACTTGCTCGCGACATATAAAATGATTGGCGAACGACTGAAGAATGAGTTTAAAGGGAACACGGCATGGGTACTGTCATATCGTGAGGAATGTTTCGATCAGATAGGACTGAAACCATCAATAAAGATTCCCGTGTTCAACGGTTCTTTGGAATGTGAACTCCGCAAATATCAGATGTTTGAAGGTAAGTTCCGCGACTTCCGCAGCGAAGGAAACGAAATAAAGACTGACGAAGAGAAAGCGGCAATGGCCGAGAAACGACGTTTCAAAGAACATCGTGAGTTCAAAAAGAGACTCGATGAAGATGCGGAAATGGCAGCCGGAGACATACGTTCGTTCACATTCAAGCATCATCCCTCATACGAAATTGCACAGCAGCGAATTGAGAGAAGAAAGAGATTGCGTCAATATGATGACAAAGAAAATGGTCGTGATGGACGAGAACGCCGACCGAGAAGAGACGATAGTCAACGTGAAGGACAGAGGCGTGAAGGCAGACGTGATTGGGATTTCCGTCGCGAAGACCGTGAGAAACGACGTGATGGCAATGATTTCAAACGCAAAGGAGACGATTTCCGCCGTGGCAGAGACGACCACAAAAGAGGAGAGCGACCAAATCGTGGAGGAGAAAGACAATTTAAAAGTGATAATAAACGTGATTTTAAAAATAAAGAAAGGCGTAGATATGAAGATTAAAAATGCTTTATTGCTTATCGTAATTGCAATAACACCGATGACAGGAATGGCTCAGGACAAACTATTCACACTTGAAGACATCAACTATGGTGGTAATAACTATCGCAACATGGTACCTGAAAACAGGTGGTTTGCATGGTGGGGAGACGAACTTGTAAGGCTTGACGTAGAGGGATGCCACATTGTTGACAAGAGAACAAACAAGGAAAAAATGCTCATTGGCATTGATGAGATAAACGCATGGGCAGGAACAACAGACTCTCTGATGTTTAGACATTTTTACCATGCAAGTTTTCCTTACGCAGACAAACCGTACATCATGATGCAGAATATCAACGAGCGTATGCTCATTGACTTCAAAGCACATAAGGTGGTGTGGCGACAGTCGTGCCGTGATGAGGAAAAAGAAGACTGGAACAAGAACAGTCGCGCTATCGCATACTTAAAAAATCATCAGTTATTCGTGAGAGATGCTGATAATAACGAACACAGACTGACAACCGATGGCTGCCGCGAAATAGTGTATGGAAGCACCGTGCATCGTGACGAGTTCGGTATAACAAAAGGAACTTACTGGAGCAACGACGGCATGAAACTGGCGTTCTATCGCATGGATCAATCTATGGTTGCTGACTACCCGCAAGTGAACATCGACCCACGCATCGCGGAATGCGAGCCCGACAAATACCCAATGGCGGGAGAGACATCGCATAAGGTTACGGTTGGCGTGTATGATATTAAAACAAAAAACATTGTATATCTACAAGCAGGAGACCCAACAGACCGTTATTTCACAAACATTGCATGGTCGCCGGACAACAAAACTATATATATGTTTGAATTGAATCGCGACCAAAACGATTGTAAACTTGTAAGTTACAACGCATCTACCGGCGAACGCATTGCCGAACTTTACCGCGAGACATCAGACAAATATGTTGAGCCATTGCACCCGATACATTTCCTGCCTTGGGACAATTCAAAATTCATTTTACAAAGTCAGAAAGATGGATACAATCACCTTTATCTCTTTGACAAATCTGGAAAAGAACTCCGACAACTGACAAAAGGGAAATGGATTGTAATGGACGTATATGGATTTGATAGTAAAAACAAGTCTGTTATAATTGCTGCAAACGAAGCAAACGACATTCAGCAGAACACATACACTGTGAATGTAAACACCGGTAAGTTGGCACGTCTTGATAATGGACGTGGATGGCACTACGCAAACATATCGGAATCAGGTGCCTGGTTCTACGATAACTATTCGGAGCCGGACGTTCCACGCGTTATAACGATAGCACCTACCGATGCTAAACGTGCAATGGCGGCTGCCGAGAAACCGTATCTTAAAGCAGCAGATCCTTGGAAAGGTTATCAGATACCTGAATTTTCTACCGGTAAAATTAAGGCTGCTGATGGTAAAACAGATCTTTATTACCGCATGGTTCGCCCCACCAACTTCGATGAATCAAAGAAATACCCAACCGTTATATATGTATATGGCGGACCACATGCGCACAACGTTGACGCACGCTGGCACTGGAGCAGTCGTTCTTGGGAGACATATATGGCACAGAAAGGTTATGTTCTTTTAATTGTTGACAATCGAGGCAGCGAGAACAGAGGACGTGACTTCGAGCAGGCTACATTCCGTCAATTAGGACAAGTGGAAATGGCAGACCAGATGAAAGGCATTGAGTTCCTAAAATCTTTGCCTTATGTTGATCAGGATAGGATTGGTGTTCATGGTTGGAGTTATGGTGGTTATATGACCATTTCTCTAATGGTAAACTATCCTGATGTGTTCAAAGTGGGTGTTGCCGGTGGTCCTGTAATAGACTGGAAATGGTATGAGGTGATGTATGGTGAACGTTATATGGATACTCCACAGACCAATCCGGAAGGATATGCTAAAACATCGCTACTACCAAGAGCAAAAGACTTGAAAGGAAAGTTGCAAATCATAACAGGATACAACGATCCGACCGTGGTCCCCCAGCACTGCTTGTCATTCATAAAGGAATGTATAAAGGTTGGTACACAACCTGATTTCTTCGTATATCCGGGTGAACCTCACAATATGAGAGGACACCAGAGCGTGCATCTTCACGAACGCATCACGCAGTATTTCGAAGATTATTTGAAGTAAAAAACATTGGCGAGGAGGAGAAATATTAAAAGAATTTAGGAGTTGGGGAGTATCTGGAGTTTAGGCAACACTATATTTTATGGATTCCATAAAATAACATTTGTAAACAAAGGTGTTGTCCAAACTCCAGATACTCCCCAACTCCTAAACTCTTTTTGATAAAATAATAAGCAATTATGTCTATAAGAATAGCAGTCATCGGTGGTGGAGCGGCAGGTTTCTTTGCCGCAATAAAGGCAAAGGAGACTATTTCTGATGCTATTGTTACAATCTTTGAAAGAGGTAATATGCCTTTGGCAAAGGTTGCTATAACAGGAGGTGGGAGATGTAATCTGACTAACAGTTTTGCTTGTGTGAGCGATTTGAAAAAGGTTTATCCACGAGGTGACAAACTGATGAAACGCCTATTCAAGACATTCAACAACCAAGACACATTTCGTTGGTTTGAGAAGCGTGGTGTTCCATTAGTTACGCAAGACGATGAATGTGTATTCCCACGTTCACAAGATGCCCAATCAATTGTCAGATGTCTTATAGATGAGGCACACAGACTTGGAGTAAGAATAAAAACGAAGCATGCACTTTCACGTATTGAAAGGAAAGATGATATGTTGTTCATGTTCTTCAATAACGAAGAAAAATATATTGTAACAGAAAAGATTATAATAACTACCGGCGGACATTCTAATCTTCCTTCATTTAATTATATAGCAAGTTTAGGACATTCAATAGTAGAACCCATGCCATCACTATTCACATTCAATATAACAGACAAGTCTCTACGCACTCTTATGGGCACAGTAATGAAAAATGCTTCGATAGGAATTGTTGGTGAGAAAATGCGTGGAGAAGGCCCTCTTCTAATCACTCATTGGGGTATTAGTGGTCCGGCAGTGTTAAGACTCTCGTCATATGCTGCACGCCTTGCATACGAACGGAAATATAGTTTTGATATATCAGTGAACTGGATTGGACAAAGCAACACATCTGTTGTCGCAGAAAATATTGCGAAAACGGCAAAAGATAATGCCGCAAAAAAGATAAGCAATGCAAGGCCATACGACCTCCCTACCCGACTATGGGATTATCTTATTGAGAAAATCGGTATCGCAACTGAAAAAAGATGGGATGAAACCGGTAAGAAATGGCAAAACAAGATTGTTGAGATACTTACAAATGATGTTTATCATGTTGATGGGAAAAGCAAATGGAGGGATGAATTTGTAACCTGCGGTGGTGTATCCCTGTCATCAATAAACCCAAATACGCTCGAAAGCAAATATGTACCCGGATTATATTTCGCCGGAGAGGTAACAGATGTAGATGCCGTCACTGGCGGTTTCAATCTACAAGCAGCATGGACAATGGGATATGTTGCAGGAGAAAATGCTGCGAAACAAAACCTTTGATTAACGCATTTTTTATTTTTGATTATCGTTCTATGCAAACAAAATTATTTGCCAAGTGACGGTAATAGTAAAAAATAAAACATAAAAAAAGCGATAGGCTTCACAGCTGATCGCTCCATATCTCCAATAGGTATTAGTTTTTTTAAGGTAAAAAGATTGTTTTCAGGATAACGGTTGCAAAGGTAATTATTTTCTTTTAACACGCCAAATTATTTCCACTTATTTTTATATGAAAAACTTCCGTGCACCTACACAATTATCATAATTTAACAAAAAGCAGATGCAAACGATTGTCTCGTTACTTGAAAGAGAAAACGTATAAAAAATAATTGATTCATAATCCTCTTTCCGCCCAGTCTCCACGATCAAGACTACGATAGGAAATTGCTTCCGCAAGATGTGATGTAGTGATGTTTTCCGAAGCTTCAAGATCGGCTATTGTTCGCGCAACCTTTAAAATTCGACTATATGCACGAGCAGACAAGTTAAGTTTTTCCATAGCATAGCGAAGCATGTTAAGGCCTGCAGTATCAGGTTCTGCATATTGGTAAATCATTCGCTCATTCATCTGCGCATTGCAATGCATACCTTTTATATCCTTATACCTTGCTTCTTGAATATCTCTTGCTCTTATCACTCTCTCGCGTATTTTCTCGCTTGCTTCTCCTTGTTGTACCATAGAAATATCTTTAAATGGTACGGGAGTTATTTCGCATTGAATATCAATACGGTCAAGCAAAGGGCCTGAAATCTTATTCATATACCTTTGTATCTGTCCCGGAGTACAAACACAATTATGAGTAGTATCTCCATAATAACCACATGGACATGGATTCATGGAAGCCACGAACATAAATGAGCATGGGAACTCTATAGTGTATTTTGCACGACTGATTGTGATGGTACGATCTTCAAGAGGTTGACGCATAACCTCAAGTGCAACTCTCGAGAATTCGGGAAGTTCGTCACAGAACAAGACTCCATTATGTGCAAGTGATATTTCGCCCGGTTTGGGAGTAGTTCCACCGCCAACGAGGGCAACTTGTGATATACTATGGTGAGGGCTGCGGAAAGGACGTTGACATATCAGTGAAGAATTACGCTGCATTTTTCCTGCTACAGAATACACCTGGGTCGTCTCCAAACTTTCTGCCAACGTAAGAGGTGGCAATATAGAAGGTAGGCGTTTAGCCATCATAGATTTACCGGAACCGGGAGGACCTACCATTATCAGGTTATGACCACCCGCAGCAGCCACTTCAAGCGCACGTTTTACATTTTCCTGACCACGAACATCGGCAAAGTCAAGATCGAAGTGTGATTGGTTCTCATAAAACTCCTTGCGCGTATCAACAATAGTGGGTTCAAATTTTTCACCATTAAAAAACCTAATAACATCACCAAGTGATTCCATGCCATAGACATCAAGATTATTTACCACTGCTGCCTCACGTGCATTTTCTTTTGGTACGATAAGTCCTTTGAACTTATCTGAACGTGCCTTTATGGACAATGGCAAAACACCTCTTACCGGACGTAACATACCATCAAGCCCCAACTCGCCAATCATCATATATTCACCGAGCATATCGGTCTTGATCTTACCACTTGCTCCTAATATGCCGATAGCCATGGAAAGGTCGTATCCACTACCCTCTTTCTTCATGTCTGCAGGAGAAAGATTGACTGTAATTTCTGCCACAGGCATCTTCTTACCGATATTTATAAATGCTGCCTTTATTCGGTCGAAACTTTCTTTTACTGCCGCATCTGCAAGTCCTGAAACACGTAATAATACACCGGGATTTATATTGGTCTCAATGGTAACGGTAACTACACCTAATCCCATCAGTTCGGCAGAATATGTCTTTACAAGCATGGAATATATATTATTATGTTATTAAAAAAGGGACATGTAAATAGATACACGCCCCTAATATTCTTGAATGTTTTCGCTAATCTTTATTTTTTTATCAAAGTAATAATCACAGAACTTAAAGAAACAAGCATGGTAGCAGTAGTAAGCCAAATACTATTGTTATTAATTGCTTGACGATTAATCTTTGACTTGTTAGGTTCAATGTAAATAATGTCATTCTGCTGAAGATAATAATAAGGAGAATTGAATATATCTGCCTTACTAATATCAAGACGGTGAGTGCTCTTCTGTCCGTTTTTATCTTCTCTTACAAGCAGAATATTATCACGCCTTCCATAAAGGGTTAGGTCACCAGCGGATGCTATTGCCTCTACTATACTCATTTTCTCTGTTGTAACAGGAACAATCCGTGAGCCAGTTTCACCAATAATTGTTACATGATAACTCGTCATTCGTACTGTAACGATAGGTTTCTCTTTAACTGCCATATATGGCCGGATAAGACTAAGAATAAGATCCTCACATTCTTTTGTCGTAAGGCCTTCTACATGTATAGTGCCAACCATTGGGAAATTTATGTTTCCTTGGTTATCTACCAAATATCCATAAATGCGAGCCTCGTTAGGTACTCCATATACATTACCATTTTCAGAATCACGATTGAATGGTTTTGCTGCATCAGGATCTGATGTATTAACACGAATATTAATCAAGTCCTTAGGCATGATACGAGCCTCATATAACCAACGTGAACCTGATAAATCTGTAGTATCTGCACCTTGGAAATAAACAATATTTTTTGTACTTCCGCAACTGCCGAAAAGTACCATAAGAGTCATAACAACTACCGGGAGTATTATTCTTTTCATAATTTCAAGTTTATTGTAATTAAGGATTTGCTTGCAAATTTAATATATTTTTTTTAAGTTCGCAATAAAAATACAAACTATTTATTCATAATACTATTATAGAATCTATAGTGTTCAAAATATTTTGAAATAATAAATAAAAACGAGAATAGATTTAAGGTATAAAATACAATCTTAGCCATAAATGGCTAAATTCATATTAACTCTCATGGCCAACATAACACTTTTCCGATGCAATAGTACATTATAGATGTTTCAATCTATCAAATGTCCATTACGCCCCAAACTACGGCTTGAGAAAAAGTAGAGGCTTTGTGCAAAAAAAGAGGGCATGTCTACATTTGAAGTGCCCCCCGAAAGTTGGACATTAAATTAAACGTTAATTATTAAAATTTTTATAGTAGTGAGCTCGGTATTGTGCCGGGCTCATTCCTTTTAACCTAAGTTTTATTCTTTTATTGTTGTACCACCAGATATATTTCTTTAGTTCATTTTCAAAATCCTCAATAGAATCGAAATGATTCACATACAGAAGTTCATTTTTCATTAATCCGAAGAAATTTTCCATCATGGAGTTATCCAAGCAATTTCCCTTTCGAGACATGCTCTGTACTATCCCTTTATCTTTAAGCATCTTCTGGTACATTCCGTGCTGATAGTGCCATCCCTGATCAGAGTGCATAATTAGCCCATTAAATTTTGCCTGTTTCCCAAATGCAGATTTCAGCATATCTATGGTCATTTTCAAGTTGGGACTTCTTGATATGGTGTATGCAATGATTTCACCGTTAAACATATCCATTATAGGAGACAGATACGTCTTGACCCCATGTATGCATACTTGGGTGACATCTGTTGTCCATTTCCGGTTTGGAGCTGATGCCTTAAAGTTTCCGACAATCACATTTGGAGCTATTTTACCCACTTCGCCTTTATAGGAGTGATAGTGACGCTTTTTACGTTTTGCTTTCATATCCAGTTGCCGCATAAGTTTCTGTACAGTCTTGTGGTTTATCAACATTCCTTCACTGCGCAATACGTAACAGATTCTTCTGTAGCCATATCTTCCCTTATTTTCGTCATACACGGAGGTTATCCTCCTTCTGACAACATCATATCCATCTGTATTGTTGAGACGCTTTAGATGGTAATAGAATACAGAACGTGCCATTCCAATCCTCTCAAGCATATACTCAAGAGAATGTCCTTCTTGTCTTAGTTCTTCGATGGCACGTGCCCAATCTCTCTTAGAAGGGCATTCCTTTCCTCTACTAAGGCTCTCACTTTTTTTAGCAAAGCGTTCTCTGTCTTGAGTTCCTGGTTTTCTTTCTGAAGTTTCTCCAACTCGCTGAGAGGCTTGCTGTTCTTTTTCGGTCTGCCCATGCCTGGTGGTCTGCCTCGCCTTTTAAATTTGCAAAGAGCTGACAAACCTTCCTCACGATATGCTTTTAACCATCTACTTATGGTTTGAGGGGCCGCTCCAAACTTTAACGAGGCTGCGTGCAAAGTTAAGTGCTTTTTCTCAATTTCAAGGACAATTTGTTTCTTTAATGCAAAATCAGCCTTGATATTTTTACCTTTTTGCAATCCGCATGGACCCTGTTGGAGGTATCTTGAACGTAAGACTTTTAGATGTTCCGTATTTATACCATATGTAGTATGGATACTCTCAAATGAATGACCGTCATCAAGAAGATACATATACTTTTGCAAATCTTCCAAATCGTGTTTCTTTCTATTCTTAATACTCATAATAAAACCCCGAAAGTTTTTTGTCTAACTTTCGGGGTTCATATCACATTTTGACAAACCCTCATTGATTTTAAGTATTTATTATATGTCTTCAGGCTTAGAAGAAAAGGTATCTATTGTCTTTTACGTCAGCTTTTATAAAATATTCTTGCAATGCTTGCTGGGCTGCTTGTGATGCTTTCTGGGCAACGCGTGCAACGTATATTGACTCATCATATTTTCCAGGACGTGTTACTTTGTCTTTTACAGAAAAAAGATACACTCCGGCATTACCCTTTACAGGTGTTGCAGAGAACTTTCCTTTTCCTGTAGCAGCAACTGCACCACTAAGAGCGGGCTCACTCGCACCTGTTGCTTGAACAAATACAGGAGCGGCAAAAGTCACCTGAGCAATTTCGCTTATTTGTGCTCCCTTAGATTTTGCAGCAGCAACCGACTTTACGTCCTTTATATTGGCAATAATCTGTTCTGCTTTCTTATCACGGAGTACGGCACTCTTTACATACTCTTTAATATCAGCATCTTCAAGAGAACGGAAACCTTCTTCATGAACTCCTGTCAAAGCCACAACGAGGAGGTTATCATTATTACCACATTCGTATAATGGGGAAACTTCATTATTCTTTGCTCCATAAATCCATTTCATCACATCACGAGTGTTGCTAACATTTGCAACATAATGCTCTGTATTTGACAAATTCTTACGTTCTTCAACTTTATATCCATACTTAGCAGCATTCTTCTCCAATGCATCAACACTTTGGCTTTCGCTTACATACTGGCTAAACTTATTATATGCTGCATTATAAGTATCTTTTGAGAAATCTATAGACTTGGAAATAACTGCTGCCGTGTACTTTGTAACGATTGAACGGCGGTCGGTGAGTTGAACAATCATATTTCCGGCAGTGAGTTGGATATTCTTTGTCTCATTAACTGCCATATTATTTATAGACTTGATGTATGTTCTGAAATCGGCATCAATGCCTGAAGCATTCTGGTATTGGCGTGTTGTCACCCATGTTTTCTCACCTGTCTGTCCGTATTTCTTTGCAATAGCCTCAAAGTCTCCACCACCTTGCAGCGCATTGTAAATGCTATCTGCACGCTTTGAAGCAATGTCTGTTTTTGGATCAGAAACCTGAATGACACGAATTTGAACAGAGTCTGGTATTTGTTCTTTTGCAATAAGACGAATAACATTCATTGTGTTATCTTCGCCTGTCACAGGACCTAATGTCTGGCCAACAGACATTGAGTCAAGTTTAGAGGCTATTGTCAATGGGAAAGCATCCTTACCTACAGGGATTCCATTGAAAGGTACAAGAGAAGAACTTCTACCTACGACATTACCGGGATTCTCAGCACTTTGAAGTTCTTCTGCAAACTTCTTCATCTGAGTTGTTAGGGTGTTGCGATCAGCATTAGAAGCAGTGACCTTAACACTAACAAACTTTATGTCGCGAGTTTCTTGATACTGACGGAATATTGGTTTGAGTTCGTCATATTTCGCCTTCAAATCTGCATCTGTAACACTTACTTTATTATCATTAATTGAAGAATAAGGAATTGCAGCAAGTTCGATTGTGCTTTCCTCATTCTCCGCAGTAAATGCCGACTTTGCCGAAATATTGTTTGTTACCATCATACAACGGGCAAAGAGGGTCTGGTATTTTTGTGCAAGAAGCTGGGTGCGAAGATTTTTCTCTGTAAATGACCAGAATTTGCTAATGGCCTCATACTGTTCTGCCAACTGAGGATTATTCAATGCCGATTTGTCATTTAGGAATTTCTGAACCATTGTATAATCAAATCGTCCTGTCTGTTGATTTACGAACGGAGTCTGAAGAAGCATCGGGTTAGTACCTTCTTTCATAATGTTCTGCAACTCTTCGTCTGTAACCGTAAGACCAAGTTCTCCTGCTTCTTTCTCAATGATGCTGTTCTGTACCATTGTTTGCCAAACCTGATCACGAATAGCGGATGTTTGCTCCTCTGTAAGGTTTTCCATTCCGCGAGCAATCTTTACATACTCGGTAAATTCGTTAACCTTTTCATTGAAATCGTTGATATTCACCGTCTTTCCAAGCACGGTACCAACCTCATTCCTTTTGCCAAAGAGAGCATCAACAATTTTGCTCCAATCTTCAGCAATGAATGCGAAAAGACCCAAACCAATCACTACGATAAGAGCAGGTCCCCAGCTTCTGATTTTTCCAATTGCTGCCATTTTGTTTTTATTTTATTTTATTGTTTTTATTATTCATTATTTAGGTGTCAATATCTATGCGGGTTTTCTATCTTACAGTGTGCAAGCATAATTTCCGCAAAAAGAAATTTCAAGGTGCAAAATTACAAAAAATATGATAATTATCGGCATATAAAAGCGAAAAAAATATTTATTTCAACACTTTCATCCTTACCAACTCTATTTTTGTCATTGTATTCTTAATAATTTTAAACTCAAAATCTCCCACTGTCACAATTTCATTGAGTTTTGGAAAACTCTGATAATAATTCAAGATAAGTCCACCTATCGTCATATAGTCTTCACTCTCCGGGAGGCTGAGAGCAAACATATCGTTGACTTTGTCTATTTCAAGACGTGCTGATAATACATATTCGTCTTCTGATATTTGTTTCGCAACATAATTTGAATTATCATGTTCGTCCTCTATGTCACCAAAAATTTCTTCTACGATATCTTCAAGACTCACTATGCCACTCGTGCCGCCAAATTCATCAATTACAACTCCAAGGGTCTTCTTCTGTTGCATAAAGGTCTGCATCAGTTTCTGTGCGGGCATCGTCTCTGGCACATAAGGCATATTCTGAATTCCTTTATGCCAATTCTTCGCATCTCGGAACATTTCCGACGAGTGTATATATCCTATGATATGATCTATATCTTCATTATAGACAATGATTTTTGACTTGCCGCTCTCTATAAAAATATTTTTTAATTCATCTACAGAAGAATTATATTCCACGGCACAAATCTCTGTACGCGGTATCATGCAATCACGAACCTTTGTGTCTGAAAATTCAAGAGCATTTTGGAAGATTCTGACATCTTCATCTATCTCCGATTCGTCTTTTGCCTTTGCAATACTCGAATTGACCAAGTGGTCAAGATCTAATTTTGAAAACTCCTCATCCCCATTCTCTTTTTCAATCTTTATACCTGCTAATCTCATTAACAGATGCGACAACATTGTTGAAAATCTTGAAATAGGCCATAACACAATATAGAATATGAAAGCAGGGAATGCAAATACTGTAAGTAATCTATTCGCATTGCTTTTGAATATCGACTTTGGAAGAAATTCTCCGGTAAAAAGTACTATGATAGTAGAAAGTATCGTATCGGCAGGAACTGTGATACCCGGTTCTAATCCGGAAAAGATTGTGTTGTCGAATAACTTTGCAACAAGAATACCATAAATAACAAGTACGATATTATTTCCTACGAGCATGGTGCTGACAAAATTGTTCGGATGTTTATAGAACACTTGTAGTGGCAAGCGCGCTATACCGAACTTGTCTTTTTCCATTTCGGCAAGCATTCGATTACTTGAAACAAATGCTATCTCCATTCCGGAAAAGAATGCAGAAAGGAGCATCATTACAAGAATTCCTATTATTAATGGTATGCCAATATCATCCATAAATGTTATTTTTGCTTTAAAGTACTGGGCACAGGTAATGTTTTGGCTTTAGGATTTGTGGGTGTCCTAAGTTTAGATTTGACAGTATCCGGTGCATACAATATTGTGTCGGCCTCAGAATTTCCGATGCCATTCTTTCCTTTTATAAAAGAACCCTTTGAATTGCTAACAATATAATGTGTAAGCCGTTCATCACTCAAAAAATAAGAACCTTCAAGTTCTCTTGTCGGTGTTACCAAACGTGAATATTTATTGCTATAAAGCTCGTGATTGTTCTGATCCCAGAAAAGTTCCTCACTTGTAAAATGCATACCTTCTTTTGTACGCACACGAACTCTACCACGTAGTTCCCATATACGTTTTAAATCGTAATAATAAGCCGTATCAGCCTGAAGATAAGCCTCTACATGAAAGTTCTTATCAAACTCTTCAAGAAACAGTCCGTTCCGGAATATCCATCGCGACGGATTTCTGTTTTGATTTATTTCCCACTCTTCTGCTACAATTCGATATTTCATTACTCCAGAATCGCTTATCAGCGTATTAACACCATAAGTAACCATAAGTGCTACAGAATCCTTGTCACTTATGGCTGGAGCAGTATGTTCTACGCCCTGCTCGCACGAAGTTGCGAGTAAAGCAAATAAAAAGGGCAAAAAATACATTTTGCTACGACCTTTCATAAAGGTCATAGCAAAACTATAAAAACAGGAAAGAATTTTCCTTCTCATGCCCATTTTATCTATGAATATTATTCAACTTTCCACTTCATAAACCAACGTTCATTGAACGTCAGTCCGATATTGATTCTGAAAGTATTCTCTGTAATAAACTGCTTAGAATCAGTACGTACCCATTGTGCAGAAATATTAAGTACTGACTTATTGTTATATCCATTGGTTATTGGAATACCAAAGCCTGCGCTTACAGATAATTCTTTAGGACCTTCATATCCGTTTATATTTAAATAAGGTGTAGCGTAAGATGCACCAAATCTATAACTAACCCTGTTAAAAAACTTCCTACTCATTATTGCCGGACAATATTCACCTCCAAAAGTAATCTTATGTCTATCATTAAAATACTTGTCGTTCATTGCGTAACTTGCATTTCCGGCATTATCACTATAAACAGGGAAAGAAGTTTTTCCCCATTTCTGCAAAGAATAATCAAGACCTACTTTTACTTTATTCTTATGATTAAACATCAATCCGGCACCAATAAAATGCGGAATTTCCAACCCATTCTTAACAATAAATATTGTACTGTCTTTTATACCGGTTTGGTTGTTCATTGACAATATCTTACATTCTGCATCTGCATTCAACTTGTGTCCCAATCCATATGTTGCACCAATGGTTATAGAGTTTGCCTTGTCAAACGGGATAGTATATTGTAAACCAAAGTCTAACCTGTAACTTCTTACATCTGTGGAATAATATTTAGACAAGGTATTGATATATGCATCTGTATATGAATTTATAATAGAACGATTATAGCCTCCCCAAAGATAAGACCCATTGACACCTATTGATAGGTTTTTCAATGGCTGTAAACCTATGCCGAGAAAAACTTGATGAATACCGCCATCACCAGAATATGTATTAACATACCCTGAGGTTTTATCATTGTTCATATAACCAGCAGAAGTGTAATTATATCCCACATTGGAGAAAGGCAATATACCAAAACTCAAACCGGCATTTTTGAAAAGGCGGAATGCTGCAACAGCATATTCAAAGTTTGCGTTCTTTGCATTCTTCTTAACCCCATTTTCTGAGAAATTCGTAAGTTGTCCACTTACTCCGGCATCAAATATAAACGTAAGCGAATCCATCGCAGAATAAGAAGCAGGGTTAAGGAAATTAACCTGCTTACCATCCCTAAAAGCAATTCCCAAACCATTCATGCCTCTATTAAAACCACTTGTCTGGTCGGCTAATACTCCGAATCCATATTGACTATATGGGGAATTGGTACCGCTTTGGGCTTTTGCCGTAAGTGCCGTTGCCATTATTAATATGGCGAAAGTTATCTTTTTCATCATCTTTTATTGTATTCAAGTATAGCATTCAGTCCTTCAGGTACCAACAACTTGTCTTCTATAAGACTGATATTTGTACCAACCGGCTTTGCAGGTGCAAAGGTGTAATTTTTTTCTGAAAAATGCAAATTTACGCGGCTTCCACCAGTTAAATAAACGTAAAGTTGAGAATATTTATCTATAAACATGTTGATATACCCCTCTATTTCGTGTAATACACCGTTTATTACACCACTTCTAATGGCGGTTTCGGTTGACTCTCCCATTGCCGGAATGTATCCTTCTGCCGAAATGAGTGGAAGTTTAGAAGTAAATGCATTCAGTGATTTCAGCCTCATTTCTATCCCCGGTGAAATATTCCCCCCTTCATATTCTCCTTTCGAGTTTACAAAATCGTATGTTATACATGTCCCAACATCTATTACAAGTATATTTGCCCCCTTATTGTTAACCGATGCACCAATAGCAGCTGCCAGCCTGTCGGCTCCCAATGTCAAAGGTGTTTTATATAAATTTTTTATGGGTATTGGTGTTATACCAGGTACAAAATGCATCATCGGTATAGATAGATTATTAACAAAACAATTGAAATAATCGTCAAGAACTACTGTTGAGCAATATATGCCGTAAGAAAACTTATATTTAGAAATGAAATCCAACGACTCTTTTTGGGAAATATTATTGACCCTGACTTCCTCAATGACATTCCTGCCATCGAAACACACCATTTTTATTGATGTATTACCAACATCGATAACAAGACGTAAATCACTTATCACAACCGATAAAAACTCTTAGTATTATTACAGATAAATTATATCGGGTGCAAAATTATTGTTTTTTTTTGAAACAAAAGCATGCAAAGTGGAAAATATAAAGTAATTTTGCAACGTGAAACAGATAATAAGTATATTGAAAGTGTTTATATTGGCAATAACAATGCTCAATACAATGCTTTTATATGGACAAAAAAAAGGACTATCACCAGACTCTTTGGAGATAAGTTTGCTAACATGTTCGCCACGTCAAAAAGTTTATAGTCTATATGGGCATACCGCAATAAGACTCCGTGACGTGCGCACCGGACTTGACGTTGCAGTTAACTATGGTGTGTTTTCATTCGACAAACCATTATTCATACCACGTTTTGTTTTGGGCATAACCGATTATGAAATAGGTGTAATACCATTTAAATATTTTATTGCCGAATATAGAGAGGCAGGAAGCAGTATTACCCAACAAGTGCTTAATCTTACATCGGACGAGAAGATGCTTATCTTTGATGCGATAGAAACAAACATGTTGCCGGAAAACAAATATTACAGATATAACTTTTTCTACGATAATTGTACCACGAGAGCACGTGATATTCTTACAAGAAACATAAACGGTGGCGTGACATACATGCCTCATGAAGGTGGAACTTACAGGGATATTATACACCAAAAGAACGAACAACACCCCTGGGCACGATTCGGAAATGACTTATTGCTTGGTATCGGAGCCGACATGGTTACGACACAAGAGCAACGTCAATTCCTACCGGAAAACTTGATGCGCGACTTCGATAAAGCAACAAGAAACGATAATCATACCCCATTGACAGATACTACAATGGTAATTCTTGAAGGAGGGACACAAATCATAGAAAATGAATTTCCGTTCACACCTACACAGTGCGCACTTTTTTTACTGATAACTACTATTATAATCACAACAATAGAAATTATAAAGAAAAAGAATCTCAGATATTTCGATGCTTTTTTAATGCTATTCACTTCAATAATTGGAACACTCCTTTTTCTCATGATTTTCTCACAGCACCCCACGGTGAGAGTTAATCTCCAAATTTTGCTATTAAATCCCCTACCCCTTTTCTTCATAAGAAGAATGCTTAAAAGACAAAAAAATAATACTAAGGATTGGCAATATATAATATGGACTATGCTGATTTGCCTATTCTTTGTCGGGGGCTTTTTTCAGTCGTATGCAGAAGGAATGTATATTTTGGCATTATCTTTGCTCATTAGAAACTTGAAAGGCATTCTTTTGTATTACAGAAATGCTTCCGTTACATCTAAGGAATGACACGGATACGAAACAAGGAACATCAAAACAATACTTTATAGTATGCGAAATGACTTATTAAAGTTAAACAGACGATACTTGGCGGCAACCCTGCTTGCGATTATATCCACAGGACTTCAAGCACAACAAACCTCAAAGCCGAGGCTTGTGATAAGTATCGCAATTAACCGAATGACATCAGAAAGTATTGAAGACTACTGCAACGATCTTGAGAGCGACGGAATACGCCAACTTATTGAATATGGGAAAGTATATACTTCAGCAAAAATGCCATTCGCACCTGCTGACATTGCATCTGCCATAACTACAATATATACAGGTACAACACCATACTATAATGGTATAGCCAACGCACAGTGGCTTGACAGAAATTCGCTAAGAACGGTTTCTTGTGTTGACGACAACAAGTATCGTGGCATAGGCTCAAGTGATGGCGGTTCGGCAACGAACGTGCTATCATCGATGATTGGCGATGAATTGAAAGCAAAGAGCGAAAATCGAGGCATGGTATATTCTATTGCCTCAAATCGTGAAGCAGCCATTTTGTCTGCATGTCACTCTGCCAATTGTGCTTTTTGGATTAACGACAAAACAAGAAGTTGGAGCACTTCCACATATTATCCAGAAGGGCTTCCTAACTGGCTTCCCAACATAGAAAAAAAGGAAAACACATCAACATTATCTGATAATAATTATCTTATTGCAAATGCAGCAATAAGTTGTATTGCAAATTATTCATTAGGAAAAGATGATGATAGTGACATTTTGGCACTGACATTCGATGTTGCAGACAAACTCAGCTCTTATAAAGAACTTGACAAAGACATAAGCCGTATTATTAAAATGGCAAAAAGTGCAGTGGGAGAAGAGCATCTGCTTATTGTTACGACCGGAACAGGCTTGTATCCGGAACGGAACATCGACTACGAACAATTAAGAATACCGAATGGGAAATACTATATAAATCGTTCTGCCAAACTGCTTGAACTATATCTTAATGCCATATACGGACAAGGAAAATATGTTGAGGGATGCCTGAATAATCAGATATATCTCAACACCAAACTTGCCGAACAGAAAAGAATAGAATTAAGAGAATTGTTTACTCGTTCACAATCCTTTTTGCTTGAGAGTTCCGGTGTAAGTGATGTCTTTACAAGACACGGTTTACAAACGGCAAGTTCGGATATGCTTATGGCAATGCGAAATTCATTCAACAGCAATACCGGAGGAGATTTGATAGTCTTTACACAACCAGGCTGGACATTGGTTAACGAAGAAGTAAAACAAGAGATAAAGACTCATATCGCATCAGCAGTATTCCCGATTATCATTTGGGGAGCCGGTACTAAAGCAGAGCGAATAGACATTCCGGTTTCAGCAGAACAAATATCACCCACAATATCCAAAGCAATAAGAATAAGGGCACCTAATGCCTGCATGGCTATTCCTTTGAGATAATTTTAATACCTCAAATTCCACTTTTGTATTTATTTTATGCGCAAATAGCGAAATATTTCGTAACTTTGCCGCTCGATTTTATTATGTAACAACAAATTAAATATAAGATATGAACTTAAACAAATTGTTAACTTCGTTGTTTGGAAACAAGTCAACAAGAGACATGAAACTTGTGAAGCCTCTCGTGGAAAAGGTAAAACAGGTTTATCCGGAAATTAAGAAACTCGATAATGACGCACTTCGCGCCAAGACCAAGGAGATACAATCATACGTCCAAGGTTCTTCAAAAGAACAACAACAAAAGATTGCCGACCTGAAATCAAAGATTGAATCAACACCGATTGATGAACGTGAAGAAATTTTCAATCAAATAGACAAATTAGAAAAAGATATCCTCGAAATTTACGAGAAAGCCCTTGATGAGGTAATGCCTGTGGCATTCAGTATAGTAAAAGAAACGGCTCGCCGATTTTCGGAAAACGAGGAAGTGGTTGTCACTGCAACAGAGTTCGACCGTGAACTTGCAACAACAAAGGACTTCGTAAGAATCGAGGAGGATAAGGCTATATATAAAAACCATTGGATGGCCGGAGGAAACGATCTCAAGTGGGAAATGGTTCACTATGATGTGCAGTTATTCGGCGGAATTGTGTTGCATCAAGGAAAGATTGCAGAAATGGCAACCGGTGAGGGAAAGACACTTGTTGCAACACTTCCGGTATTCTTGAACGCTTTGACAGGTAACGGCGTGCATGTTGTTACAGTGAATGATTACCTCGCAAAGCGTGACTCTGAGTGGATGGGACCTCTCTATATGTTCAACGGATTGTCTGTTGACTGTATCGACAAACACAGACCAAATTCACAAGAAAGACGCAAAGCATATCAGGCAGACATCACTTTCGGAACAAACAATGAATTCGGATTTGACTATCTGCGCGACAATATGGCTATTAGCCCGGCTGACCTTGTGCAGAGAAGCCACAACTATGCAATCGTCGATGAGGTTGACTCAGTGCTTATCGATGATGCTCGTACTCCGCTTATTATTTCCGGTCCGGTACCTAATGGAGGCGACCAAATGTTCGAAGAATATCAACCGCTCGTTGAACGTCTCGTTGAAGTACAGAGAAAACTTGCGTCACAATACCTTTCAGATGCAAAAAGACTTATTACCGAGGGAACAAGAATGACCGAAGAAGGAAACAAGGAAGGACAAAAGAAACTTGAAGAAGGCTTCCTCGCACTATACCGTTCTCACAAAGCACTACCTAAGAGCAAACCTCTCATAAAGTATCTATCGGAAGAGGGTATCAAGACAGGAATGCTCAAGACCGAAGAGTATTACATGGAGAACAACAATCGTCATATGCCTGAAGCAATAGAGCCACTTTATTTCGTTGTTGACGAGAAATTAAATAGCGTTGACTTGACCGATAAAGGTACAGATTGGCTGGCAAAACAGGTGAACGACCGAGAACTATTCGTGCTTCCGGATATAACCACAGAGATGTCACAACTCGAAGCACAGCAGATGAGTGATGAGGAGAAAGTGGCAAAGAAAGACGAAATGCTCAGCCACTATGGCGTACAGAGCGAACGTGTACATACCTTGCAGCAACTACTGAAAGCATACACGATGTTCAACAAGGATGACGAATATGTCGTTATGGATGGTGAAGTAAAAATCGTTGATGAACAGACCGGACGTATCATGGAAGGTCGACAGTGGAGCGACGGACTGCATCAGGCCATTGAGGCAAAGGAGCATGTTAAGATAAAAGAAGCCACTCAGACATTTGCAACAATAACATTGCAGAATTATTTCCGCATGTACCACAAACTGTCAGGTATGACAGGTACTGCAAGTACAGAAGCTGGAGAATTTTGGGACATATACAAACTTGATGTAGTTGAGATTCCTACGAATAAGCCTATATTAAGGAACGACATGAACGACCGCGTATATAAAACTGCACGCGAAAAATATAATGCCGTAATCGACGAGATACAAGCGATGAGAGAGGCCGGCCGACCAACCCTCGTTGGTACCACAAGCGTAGAGATTTCAGAATTGCTCAGTAGAATGCTTGATTTGCGTAAGATTCCGCATCAGGTGCTCAATGCGAAACTGCATCAACGCGAGGCCGACATTGTGGCAAATGCCGGACAGAGCATTGATGGACTCGGAGCAGTGACCATAGCAACAAACATGGCAGGTCGTGGTACCGACATCAAATTGTCGAAAGAGGTAAAAGATGCCGGAGGTCTCGCGATTATCGGTACAGAGAGACACGAAAGTCGTCGCGTTGACAGACAGTTAAGAGGACGTGCAGGCCGACAAGGTGACCCTGGTTCGTCAGTATTCTACGTATCGCTTGAAGACAAACTTATGCGTTTGTTTGCATCAGAGAGAATAGCAAAAATCATGGATCGCCTGCACTTCGATGACGGCGAACGCCTTGAGCACTCAATGATTTCAAACAGTATTGAGCGAGCACAGAAGAAAGTCGAAGAAAATAACTTCGGAATACGTAAACGATTGCTCGAATATGATGATGTGATGAATACTCAGCGTACCATCGTTTATAAGAACAGACGACATGCACTTATGGGAGAGCGCATTGGAATGGACATTGCAAATCTGATATGGAACCGCGTTGAAAGCATCATTGAAAACAACGACTATGAAGGATGCAAGGAACAGTTCATAAAAGTGATGGCAATGGAATGTCCGTTCACTGAAGAGCAGTTACTGAACGATGACCACGACAAACTCACAGAAAAAACATACCAAAGTGCAATAGAAGCATTCGAACGTAAGACTGAAAGAATACAAAGCGTGGCATGGCCGGTAATAAAACAGGTATATGAAAACCAAGGTGCAATGTACGAGCGCATAATGGTACCGGTAACGGACGGAAAGAGAGTATTCCAAATACCATGCGAACTGAAAGAAGCATACGAGACAGAAGGCAAGAGCGTGATAAGACAGTTTGAAAAATCTATCATGTTGCATATCATTGACGACTGTTGGAAAGAAAATCTAAGGCAACTTGACGAACTGAAGCACAGTGTTCAGAATGCAAGTTATGAACAGAAAGACCCGCTCGTGATATTCAAACTTGAGAGTGCAGAACTCTTTAAGGAGAATATGGTTGACCAAAACAACAATCGCATTCTCAGTATTCTGATGCGTGGACAGATTCCGGAACTGCAACAGGAAGAGGTACGCGAGGCTGCTCCAGAACAACGCTCACAACGATACAATGAGCAGAAAGGATCAGATCTTGTTGACCACGACCAGCAAGCAGCCGCACAACACGACACACGTGAAAGTGCAGAGCAGAAACGACGCATGCCGATAATGCGCGAGAAACTGCCGGGAAGAAACGATCCATGTCCTTGCGGAAGCGGAAAGAAGTTCAAGAACTGCCACGGACGAGGTGTGTCATAAAAAGTTTTTTGAACATGAGAATTGATATAAACAATCTCATAAAGACATATAGTAAGAAAAACGTCGTCTCAATTGACTCTTTTAGAGTTGACGACGGCGATTTTCTTGGTCTTGTGGGAAATAATGGAGCGGGAAAGACTACATTATTCAGAATGATTGTCGATCTCGTGAAAGCAGATGAAGGAGAAGTCGCGCTGTCATACATAAATGGTGAAGGAAAGACGGTAACTCTCAATCCTGCACGAAGCGAAGATTGGAAAAACCATACCGGAGCATATATTGACGAGGGATTTCTGATAGATTTTCTGACACCTGAAGAATATTTTCAATTCGTTGCAATGGTTGGCAATGTCTGTGAAGAAGCAATGAAGACTCGCCTTGAAAAGTTCAATGTTTTCATGGCCGGCGAAATATTGGGGGAAAAGAAACTCATAAGGAATCTATCGGCAGGCAATAAACATAAGGTTGGAATAATTGCAGCCTTGCTTGCTCAACCACAACTTCTGATACTTGATGAGCCTTTCAATTTCCTCGACCCTACAAGTCAAAACATACTTAAAGACCTACTAACGGAATATAACCGTGACACAAATGCAACGATATTACTCTCAAGCCATAACCTTGCACATACGGTTGATGTATGCACACGCATAGCATTGCTTGAGCACGGAGTTATAATCAATGACTTGGAAAACAAAGAAGGTGCTGCTGCCAAAGAACTGGAACAATATTTCACCAATGGTAGTAGTCAAAGCATAACTTCTGATCAGCAATAAACATAACCATAAAACACATCTAATAAAATCCGGAAGTGTCAAAACATAAGTAAACCCCGAAAGTTACTCGTTTAACTTTCGGGGTTTTATTTGTTAAGCAAGAAACTTGAGTTACCTGCATTATGAAATACGGGCATATAATTGAAGGAGTTCTTAATGAACGTTTATTGATATGACAAGTGCATACGTTGTTTTATTAGTTATCTTAAATCTCTCATCCGTTCTCTCACCTACAAGCCAAATTATATTTCCAGAAGCATCCTCTAACACCATTTGTTTTTGTTTATCTATCAAAGAGAAACGCTTGTCTGTCATATATTTACTTACAAGTTTAGAACCTTTCATGCCAAATGGGAAAAAGCGATCCCCTTTCTCAACATTCCTAAGCAATAACGGAAATTTCACGTTTGCAGAGTCAAGTGTTGCCGTAAAATTATCCTTTGAAATATTAAATTCGTTGTTAACTATAACTTTTTCTATTCTAATAGACTTAACATCATTGATTATATATTTTCCATGTTCTGGTATTTTAAGACTTATTCTGTTGTTTTCAATCTTTGTAACAATCATTTTTTCACGATCGAACACTAATTGATGAGTATCGGAAAGAAATCTTGTACCCGTAGGAAAATCAAGGTTATAACCTATTGACTCTATCTGCTCGGGATTGAATCTGTAATTCTTTAATATATTAAATAATGTGTATTCGGGAGAAGCCTCTTTCTTCAGAGCACGTATATCAATATATAAAGAGCCATCGATTAAGTCGGACACTTTTGAAGAAGATGCTTCGATGGATTCTTTGAAAACCTTGTTTGCCTCATTCATCCTAATCGCTGTTCTAACAATGTTTTGCACCGCAGAAGGATTAATCTTTTCCATCATCGGTATTATATTGAGCCGAATACTATTCCTTACACAAAAATCATCGAGATTAGAAGAGTCTGTTACATAATCTTGTGACTCTTTCGTTAAGAAATCCTCGATTTCATCGCGTGAAACACAGAGCAAAGGTCTGATAATACTGTCCCTTTTCGGCATTATTCCAGCCAATCCTTTTATTCCGGTGCCACGTATAAGATTCATAATAAGCGTTTCGGCACAATCATTCTGATGGTGAGCAACACATACACCATCTGCCCCAATATCATGCCTTAGGTTCTCGAAAAAAGAATATCTCAGGTTGCGTGCCGCCATTTCTATGCTTGTCTTGTGCAACAAAGCATAAGAATTTGTATCGAAATGGGCAAGATGTATTTTAATATTTCTTTTCTTACATAATTCGATACAAAATTGTTCATCACGTAAAGACTCATCACCTCTTAGATTGAAATTACAATGAACCGACTCTATATTATACCCTAATTTATCCAGAACGAGAAGTAAGCATACGCTATCTGCACCACCCGACAAGGCAATCAAATATTTTTTTTCCTTTACAAGCAGATTATTGGAAGCGATGAAATGGGCAATTTTTTTTAGCATGTCTTCATTCTACATATAAAACAAGTCCTTTCAGATATTCTCCTTCCGGATGATAGATGTTTATCGGGTGATCGGCAGGTTGATGTAATTGATGAAGAATCCTTACTTCCCTTCCGGCCAATGCTGCAGCAGTAAACACCGCGTTACGGAAATTATCCTTTGTAACCACTTGACTACAACTGAACGTAAACAATATTCCTCCCGGTCGTATGCGTTGCATAGCCTTTAAATTAAGTCTTGTATATCCTTTCAACGCATTATGCAGAGCATTGCGATGTTTCGCAAAAGCAGGAGGATCGAGAATTATAAGGTCATAGACATCATCTGCCTTATCAAGAAACTTAAATGCATCTTCACAATAAGCAGCATGGCGTTTGTCTTCCGGAAAATTCAGTTCGACATTAGCATTGGTCAATTCAATAGCCTTGGCACTGCTATCCACGGAATGAACCACCCTTGCACCGCCACGCATTGCATAGACAGAAAAACCTCCGGTATAACAAAACATATTCAATATTGTCTTACCTTTGGAATAACGTTCAAGCAAAGAGCGGTTTTCTCTTTGGTCAATGAAAAATCCTGTCTTTTGTCCCTTTAGCCAATCAACATTAAATTTCAATCCATTCTCTACAGCAGTATTATTCTCGCTTCTTCCATAAATAAAACCATTTTCCTGGCCGAGTTCAGCCTTGAATGGCAATGTTGTCTCGCTTTTATAAAATACGTTCTTTATCCGTTCTCCCATAACGTTCATTAGAACTTTTGCAATAATATTCCTACAAACATGCATACCAACGCTATGAGCCTGCATAACAGCCGTTTCACCATAACAATCTATCACTAATCCGGGAAGATTATCCCCCTCTCCATGAACAAGGCGATAGGTATTGTTGGCCGGATTATCAGCCACACCGATACTTTTCCTCATTGCGAAAGCCATTACAAGTCGTTCTGTGAAGAAATTCTCATCAATTTCAATTTCTTCAAAAGACAACACTCTAACAGCAATAGAGCCTATCTGATAATGCCCAATAGCGATAAAATCGCCATTTTCTTTAATTACGCGCACCGTATCACCTTCATCAATCCCATCCTCACAATGCTTTATTGCACCAGAGAATATCCAAGGATGAAACCTCTTCAGACTTTCGTCTTTTCCTTTCTTTATCGTTATTGTCTTATACATTTTCTCTATTTGTATTATCTCTTCTTATTCAGTGACTTTCATCAAAGTATAATCTCCTGTGGTTTTCAGTCTTACGAGTTCCTCATAAAGCATTATGCAAGCCCATGCATCAGTAGCAGCATATCGTTTCTGTTTTTCCTGAAGAATATCATTTTCCCAATTTGAAAGTTGTTGACTTTTGCTTATTCTCTGTCCAATAAGGTTGGCATATAGTTTCTGAAGACTCATGTCCTCAATTCCAATCTCGTTGACATGCTTCTGCAAATCTATGAAATATCCCGGTTTAAATAGTCTTCTACCTTGTAAAGAATGAATATCGTCATTAAGAGAAAGACCAATTTTAGGCACGTTCTTGTCTTCGAGCAGTCTTATGAGTGCGGGAGTAAGGTCGGTATGGTTTAATCGGAATAAGAAACAAGTGTCAAAAGTAGATACTTGCAGCAATGCCACTTTATGCGTGATTCCACGCTTGAATGACGGTCTTGTCTCTGTATCAATGCCAAGTATAGGCATTGATAATAGGTAATCAACTGCTTTATCTGTCTCTCCGGCAGTCAATATCGTAATTATTCTTCCTTCAAATAAAACTCTCGGAAGTGATGAGATTAATTTTTTATCAAACTTGTTATATATTGTTTTCTTCATCTTTTCGACTTTACAAAGTGCAAAATTAGCAAAAAAAAGCGATTATATACGCTTTTCTTATATTTTTCAATTAATTTTGCACCAAATAATAAGAAGTTTCGAGACAAGACATATCATAATGGTTAAGAAAAAGAAAGAACAAAAGCCAAAGACCCTGATGGAAACTGTTGGTTTAAAAAACATATTCAGGAATTATATTTTCAATTTTCTGTTCGGCCTTGTTTTTGTTTTGGTGGCAGTGTTTATGATTATTGCCTTCATTTCATATTTCAGCACAGGCGATGCCGACCAAAGTCTTGTTTCGGAAATGAGACATGGAGATTGGCTTAACAGCAATAAGGAGTTCCAAAACATTTGTGGCTCTATTGGTGCAATAATATCTGACTTCTTCATTGCAAAATGTTTCGGATTTGCCGCTTTCTCCATTCCTATATTCATCTGTCTTACAGGTCTTAGCATGATGAAGGTTTATAAGGTAAATCTTCTGAAATGGTTCTTGTGTCTATCCATAATAACTGTATGGTGTTCCGTCGCATTTGCAGAGTTTCTTTCTATTGCATTTGAAAACGGCATATTCAACCCGGGTGGTGGTCATGGTCTATACATAAGTCAGTGGGTTGAGAATGTTATCGGCATACCCGGTCTTTATGTCGTTCTACTGTTTGTTGCCATTGCTTTCCTTACTTATCTAAGTACAGAAACAATCGAAGTACTGAGAAAGGTTCTCAATCCGGCCAATTATCTTTCGGACAAAGTGAAATTCACTATCACAAACCTAAAGAAAAAGACTGACGACATTATCAAAGAAGACGACGAACAAGATGAAAACAATATAAACGTATATGACGATCCTGCTCCTCAAACTGTGGATTTCACAGACGATGGAATAGAAGTACATACCCCGGTCAATACTGATATAAAAGGAGGCACCAATAAGCATGATTCTAACAACACCGGTAATGCAAACGAACCGGAAATAGAAATAACTGTCGGAGATGCTGAGGAAAAGGCTGCCAGCAAGACTGTTGTTGGCAAAATTGACTTGACAACTCCGATAAATCCGAAAGAACCTTGGACAAAATATAAATATCCTACACTCGACCTGCTCAAGAAATATGACGACGGAGGAAAAGTATATGTTGACGAAAAAGAACAACTTGCAAACAAGAAACGCATTGTTGATGTTTTGGCAACATTCGGTGTTCAGATAAAGTCAATCAAGGCAACAGTAGGTCCTACCATAACACTATATGAAATAACACCGGCAGAGGGCGTAAGAATTTCGCGAATAAGAGGACTTGAAGATGACATCGCATTGAGTTTGTCGGCACTTGGCATTCGTATAATCGCTCCGATACCCGGTAAGGGAGCAATAGGTATTGAGGTGCCTAATGCAAAGCCGAATATTGTTTCAATGGAGAGTATCCTCAATTCACGCAAATTTCAAGAGACAAAGATGGAACTGCCAATCGCTCTCGGCAAAACCATTACCAACGAGGTCTATATGGTTGACTTGGCAAAGATTCCTCATCTGCTTGTTGCCGGAGCAACCGGTCAAGGAAAGTCAGTGGGACTTAATGCAATAATCACCTCCCTACTTTATAAAAAACATCCGAACGAACTAAAATTTGTACTCATTGACCCGAAGAAAGTGGAATTCAGCATCTACAATCCGATAGTAAACCACTTCCTTGCAAAGGTTCCGGATGACAATGAAGAACCAATCATTACCGATGTGACTAAGGTCATACGAACACTGAACAGTCTTTGTGCCCTCATGGATAATCGCTACAATATGCTAAGAATGGCTACTGTGAGAAACATCAAAGAGTATAATGCAAAGTTCGTAAATCACCAACTCGACCTTACCAAAGGCCATGAGTATATGCCGTATATCGTTGTCATAATAGACGAATTCGGCGATCTTATCATGACTGCGGGCAAAGAGATTGAAATGCCTATTGCTCGTATAGCTCAGTTGGCACGTGCCGTTGGAATTCACATGGTAATAGCAACACAGCGTCCGACAACAAGCATTATTACCGGTAACATCAAGGCAAACTTCCCAGGACGAATGGCATTCAAAGTCAGTGCAATGATTGATTCAAGAACCATTCTTGACCAAAAGGGAGCAGAACAACTAATCGGCAGAGGAGACATGCTCATATTGAATGGCAGTACACCGGTGCGCGTACAATGTGCGTTTGTTGACACTCCGGAGGTGGAAAACATAAATACATTCATACAAAACCAGCAAGGTCCGGTGGTACCAATGGAACTCCCGGAGCCAGTATCTGATGAGATAGGAATTGGTTCCGGCACTATAAGCACTGACGATCTTGATCCACTATTCATAGAGGTTGCCCGATTCATTACAATTAACCAGCAAGGTTCTACAAGTATGATACAGCGACACTTCTCAATAGGTTATAATCGTGCCGGTCGTCTTATGGATCAAATGGAAAAACTCGGAATTGTGGGTACGGCACAAGGAAGTAAACCACGAGAAGTATTGATAAGCGATGAGAACTCGCTAAACACTCTTCTTACGGGTATTCACCGTTAATCCTATTGCATCTGGTCATTATCTAATAGTAAACTTAAAAAAAGAAAAGATTATGAAAAAGAGTCTTCTTATAATTGCATTATTGGCTATTGCCATCACAATTTCTTTCGCGCAGAACGCAACTCAGGCACGTAAAGTTCTTGATAAAACAGCCGGCATAATAGGTAGAAAAGGAGGAGCAACGGCAAATTTCACTATAAGTGGCAAATATGGTAATGCAAATGGTACCATTGCCATAAAAGGCAATAAATTCCGTGCAAATACTTCCGATGCTATCGTATGGTTTGACGGGAAAACAGAATGGACATACATAAAGAAAAACGAGGAGGTAAATGTCAGCAATCCCACAGAGGCGCAACAGCAATCTATGAATCCATATAAGTTCATTACAATCTACAAGAATGGATTCAATCTAAGTATGACAACATCGGCTTCAGAATACAAGGTACATCTTGTTTCACAAAACCAAGGACGCACAATAAAAGAAATGTATATCACTATAGATAAACGTACGAATCTCCCCAAACAGGTAAAGATGCGACAAGCCAACGGCTGGACAACAATAAACATAAGTAATTTCAAGGCAGAAAATCAGACTGACGCTTCTTTCAGATTCAACGCAAAGGATTTTCCAAAAGCAGAAGTAATTGATTTAAGATAAAATAAAAAGAAACAAAAATGAACCGTTTACAGATTTACCGCTTACTATATCAACATAAAAAGTTAAGAAGCAGGCGTAGCCCGATATTCGAACAAAATATGGTGGCAAAGGTATTTGTCGGAATTGGTTCTGCTTTCACGGTACTCTATCTTGTTTTATTCGCAATAATTCTTTCGATGGTAGCGAACGAAAGTTCGTGGATTGAGGGATATGAACTGATGTTCGCAACACTCCCTTTTATTCTTGCCGCAGACTTCTTGTTTCGTTTCATGGCGCAACAGACTCCCACACAGTTAATACACCCCTACTTGCTTCTTCCGATGCCTAAAGATACATGTGTAGAATCTTTTATCATCTTTTCGGTTCTGAGTTGGGGAAATCTTATGTGGCTCGCTCTATTTTTGCCATTCTCAATAATGAGCGTACTGTTTCAAGTAGGCTTACTACAGACATTATCGTTCCTGATAGCATTGCAGTTGTTCATTCTCATGAACAGTCTTTGGTATATTCTTTGCCGAACACTGATAAACAGCAGTTTGTTATGGTGGGTTGTTCCGGCTTCTGTTTATGCGTTGATATTTCTACCCTGGATATTGAATGACTTTGGTTATTTCTGTGAGTTCTATGCTCATGGCGGCGACTTTTTTACATACGCCAACCCTTTGGCATATCTATGCTTGTTCAGTGTACTGATATTTTTATTCATTGTCAATATAAAAGTACAGGGGTACTATATATATAAGGAGGTTACAGGACAAGGAGCAAAACAACTAAAAAGCGTTTCCAGATTCAATTTCTTGAACCGATTCGGTGAGACCGGGGAATACTTGAAACTTGAAGTAAAGAGTATTATGAGAAATAAGAATGTGAGAAATTCTTTCATAATGGGTATGGCTATCACATGTATGCTAAGCCTTATCATGTCATATACAGACCTTTACAGTGACTCTTTCTCCACAAAGTTCTGGATTGTATATGTGTTTGTACTTTACGGTGCAATAACACTTATAAAGGTTATGAGTTACGAGGGAAATTACATAGATGGACTTATGGTGCACAAGGAGAACATTCTGGTGCTTCTACGTGCAAAATATTATTTCTATTTATCATTACTTACCCTTCCTATGTTACTTATGCTGCCTACTGTTTTTACAGGTAAATACACATTGTTGCAACTGACAGCAATTGCCTTCTTCACTGCCGGGCCTGAGTTTTGCATACTAATGCAAATGGCAGTATACAACCGTCAGCCTACCCCACTTAACACAAAGATGATAAGCAAGGGCAGTATGGAAACAAATTGGCTTCAAGTTGTTTTTGAATTTGTAGTGATGTTTGTTCCTGTTATAATCATCAGTCTGCTTTCAATATTTTTCAGCGATACCGTTACTTATATAATACTTCTTTCAACAGGACTGTTATTTGTTGTATTCCATGAATTGTGGCTACGTAACATATATAAACGTTTCATGGCGAGACGTTATATGAATATGGAATCTTTCAGAGCATAGACTTATACTTTCCACTGAGCAGAATACATAAGGCAAGGAAAGAATCTCTTTTAAGAAACATACGGCAGTATTATATAAATACTTGCAATAACCAAATTAGGCGAAATTGGAAAACAAATTGGGCGAATTTACTTTTCAATTTCGCCCAATTTGAAAAGCAATTTCGCCCAAATTACACAATGATTGTTTGTCAAGTCAAATGATTTATACAAATGCCTTGCTTGTACCATTCGTACATACGATGTATACCTTCATCTATTTCAACCTTATGATGCCAACCGAGATTGTGCAATTTAGTAACATCGGTAAGTTTACGAGGTGTTCCATCAGGTTTAGTTGCATCCCATTTCAGTTCTCCATTAAAGCCAATTTCAAGCATAATCTTTTCGGCAACTTCACGTATGGAGACTTCCTTACCTGTACCAACATTTATATGACAGTTGCGAATTTCCTCTTGTCCGGCCTTGTATGTGTCCTTGAAATCAACATTTAGAAGAACATGTACACTCGCGTCTGCCATTTCTTCACTCCATAGGAATTCTCGCATAGGAGAACCTGTACCCCACAAAGTAACACTATCAGGACGGATACCAAACTTATCAAGTTTCTCAAGTATCTCCTTATCGCTGTTGGAGCCGTTGATACCTTCTATCGGACGTAAGTTAATATCCTTACGCACTGATGCCCAATCACCTTCGTTCAAGCACTTGGCAAGATGCACTTTGCGTATCATTGCCGGAAGCACATGACTATTCTCAAGATGGAAGTTGTCATTCGGACCGTAAAGATTTGTCGGCATCACGGCGATGTAGTTACAGCCATATTGAATACTGAAACTCTCACACATCTTAAGACCGGCAATCTTTGCTATTGCATATGGTTCGTTTGTATATTCCAACTCGCTCGTGAGTAGTGCATCTTCTTTCATCGGTTGTTGTGCCATGCGTGGATATATACACGTAGAGCCTAAAAACAAAAGTTTCTTTACGCCATGCCTAAAACTCTCTCCTATCACGTTCTGCTGTATCTGTAGATTACGATATATGAAATCTGCACGATATTGCAGGTTTGCCATTATACCGCCAACATGTGCTGCTGCAAGTACTACGGCATCAGGGTTTTCTTCATCGAAGAACGAACGTACAGCAACAGGGTCGAGCAGGTCGAGTTCTTTATGTGACTTTCCCACAAGATTATTGTAACCACGCCCTTTCAGGTTGTTCCATATTGCCGAGCCAACAAGTCCATTGTGACCTGCAACATATATTTTAGAATCTTTTCCCAGCATTTCTATTATTGTTTATTCTTCGACTTGAGCCTTGAGATACAGTTTCTTCACAAATTTCATATCGTGTTCTACCATGATTCTGACAAGTTCCTCAAATGATGTCTTTCGTGGATTCCAACCTAATGTATCCTTGGCTTTCTGTGGATTTCCGAGCAATTGATCTACTTCTGCCGGTCGGAAATATTTCGGATCTACCTCAATAATCGTCTTGCCGGTTTTCTTATCAATACCTTTTTCGTCAACACCTTCTCCTTGCCATTCAAGTTCTATGCCTACATGGTGGAATGCAAGCGTTGCAAACTCCCTAACAGTGTGGTATTCACCTGTGGCAATTACGAAGTCTTCCGGTTCCGGTTGCTGCAAGATAAGCCACATACACTCAACATAGTCTTTGGCATATCCCCAGTCGCGCAGCGAGTTAAGATTACCAAGATAAAGTTTGTCCTGCATCCCTTGCACTATACGCGAAGCTGCAAGTGTTATCTTTCTGGTAACGAAATTCTCTCCACGTCTCTCACTCTCATGATTGAAAAGAATACCATTGCAGCAATACATATTGTATGACTCACGATAGTTTTTAATAATCCAAAAGCCATAAAGTTTTGCGACTGCGTATGGACTACGTGGATAGAACGGAGTTGTTTCTGACTGAGGAACTTCCTGAACTTTTCCATAAAGTTCCGATGTAGATGCCTGATAGATTTTGCAACTATGTTCCAATCCGCAGATACGCACTGCCTCAAGCAAACGCAGCGTACCAATAGCATCTGTATCAGCAGTATATTCCGGAACATCAAAACTTACTTTCACGTGACTTTGTGCTGCAAGATTGTAAATCTCATCAGGACGTGTCTCACCGATGATACGTATAAGCGATGAAGAGTCGGTCATGTCTGCCCAATGAAGATTGACAAGACGTCTTTTCTTCATGTCACGCACCCACTCATCAAGATACAGATGCTCTATTCTTCCTGTATTGAATGAACTGCTTCTACGCAATAATCCATGAACCTCATATCCTTTATCTATCAAGAACTCTGCCAAGTATGAACCATCCTGCCCTGTAATACCTGTAATAAGTGCAACTTTCTTTTCCATGTTTTATTTGTTTCTTTATGATTTAAAATCTTTTATTCTCTGTTCTTCCGACAACTTGCATATCAGCAATTTCCCATCTTGTTCTGCCACAATATATCCGTCAAGCCCTTGTATTACGACCTTCTTATTCTGTAAAGTGTGGACTATACAGTTTTTTGTTTCATACAATTGCACATTCTCTCCAATTACGCTATTACCATATAAGTCGCGCTTTGTCTGCATGAGCAAAGCCCCCCATGTTCCAAGATCGCTCCAGCCAAAGTCAGAGGGGCACACAAATATTTCCTCTACTTTCTCCATTATTGCATAGTCAACAGATATGTTCTGGCACTCAGGATAGCGTTTGTCTATTATTTCCTGCTCCTTGTCAGTACCAAAAACATCTTGCATGCCCTCAAATATCTTGCTTAAAGTAGGCTGGAATATTCTGAATGCATTAACAATAGTTGTTACATTCCATATAAATATACCTGCATTCCAGAAATAACTTTTATCTTTGATATATTCTTTTGCTATTGACAAATCAGGTTTTTCCTTGAAACTATCTACTCTGAAAATTTCCTTGTTGCGAACACTGCTCTGCGATAGGTCTGCCTGTATGTAGCCATACCCTGTTTCAGGGCGCGTCGGTTTCATTCCAAGAGTAACGATGGCATCGTTATCCTCTGTGAAATTCAAGCAATGTTTTATTACTCTTCTGAATTCTTCTACATTTGTAACTACATGATCACTTGGTGTTACAACAATATTAGCCTTAGGGTCTTGGCTCTTTATACGCCAACTTACGTATGCGATACATGGAGCGGTATTTCTTCTACATGGCTCACAAAGCACATGGTTTGAAGGAATACCCGGCAACTGTTCCTTTACCATGTCGGCATATCTGCCATTAGTAACGACCCAGATATTTTCTGCATCAACAACTCCAGAGAAACGATCCATTGTAAGTTGAAGTAATGACCGTCCTACTCCAAGCACATCAATAAATTGTTTTGGACACTCATCGGTGCTCATAGGCCAGAATCTGCTGCCTATTCCACCTGCCATAATAACAAGATGATTCTTCTTAGACATGGTAGTATGTTTTTTATTTTATGAAAATCTTCTTACCGTTCTTTATATAAATGCCATGTGTAGGGTTCTCAACCTTACGCCCTTGCAAGTCATATATAAATGTATTTGGCTTCTGCTCATCTGTTTCAACATGAACAATCGGAGTAGCAGAATTGTAATTATCGTAAGAGAAAGACAAATTCATCTTTTCACCCCAAATATATTCTTCAAGTCCGGGATAGTCGATAAACGGATTTCTATTTTGCTGAATGGCATAAACGGCTTCGTTCCTTGCAATCTCTTTAGGACTTACCGGGTCGTTCTTTGCCCATTCTATGAGCATATTCATTTGCCAATCCTTGTATGGTTTGTAAGAATCCTGAGCAAGAATAGCACCTCCGTCTTTGGTCCATCCTGCTATCTCGTTTTCGTATCGTGTGGCCATGTAGAAGTAATTGCGTGCCATATCACCTTTATATTCATCATTCGGCTCGAACACAATACCTGAATATCCGGTGGTAGTGCAACGACCAAGTTTACTATATTCATTTTTGCTCGAATATTTTTCACCATTGTTCGCTCCAAAAGGATAATTGCTCCTCTTGTTATTTACATAGCTATCAGAAGGCATGATATGGAAAAGATCTGTAAACATAGGAAAAACCTTTCCTCCAAACCAACTTTTCGGGAAAGTATGCTCTCTGTTATAGTTATCCCCTTCTTTACTATAGTTTCCGGCTTGATCTACTCCGTATGTATAATCTGTGGCATTACTGTATATGTCATATATTTTATTACCTCCCGGTTTGGTATCTGTTGTACGGAATGCAGTCCATAAAGCACTATATGATTGCTGATTATAGTTTCTTCCAATTATGCCACAAAGAGCCGTCTTCAAAGAACGTCCTTTTTTCCCATCGGCATCCTTATAATATTTGCCTGTATTGTTGGGGCCTTGTGCATATACACTTATAAAATTAAATATGGCAAAAAAAGCCAATAAGTAAATCTTTAAATTCATTCTATTTTATTATTTTAATTAAATTTTGGGTAGATGTGCAAAGGTAGTAATTTTATTTTAAACTTACAAATATTTATGCTTTACATCTTTATTTACAAATATATGCTGCACTTATTCGTATACTTCTTCTATTCCATTCATGCCCATATCCTCTGAACCACAAGGGTCAAATCCTTCAGGAATATCAAACTTGTCAGTCTCATTATAACCGAGAGTTTTATCGGCAAAAACCTTCTTCATGAAATATGCCCATATAGGCAATGCCATACTTGCACCCTGGCCAATACCACCTGAGTCGAAATGAATGTCACGGTCTTCACCGCCTACCCAGCCTCCGCATACAAGCCGAGGTGTGAATCCGATGAACCAGCCATCAGAGTTATCATTGGTTGTACCGGTCTTACCTCCCATTTCACACTTGATGTTATATCTGTTACGCATGCGTGCACCTGTTCCATGATCGACAACAGCCTTGAGCATATCAATCATACGGTAGGAATTTTCATCACTTATTACCTCTTTCATCTGTGGTTGGAAAGTAGCAATAACGTCACCATTACTGTCTTCTATTTTTGTTACGAACATCGCCGCAGAACGTATTCCATGATTTGCAAACGCCGTATAGGCACATACCATCTCTCTGACACTCGCCTCGTATGCACCGAGACAAAGAGCAAGGGAGGGCTGAATGCCAGGAGTGCATACACCAAACTTGTTAAGCATATCCATATAAACTATGCCACACTGCCTGTAATCATTTGGAACAAGGCGACTCATGAGGTATGCAGAAACAAGGTTATTTGAGTTTTGCAAGCCCCATTTCAATGTCACCATTCCGCGAGCACTACCTCTTGGTGACCAGTTTCCATAATTATGATGAACGCAGGGAACAATATTGCAAGGAGTATATCCATGCTCCAACGATAGCGCATATAGATATGGCTTTGCCGTAGAACCAACCTGACGACGGCCGAGAGTAACCATGTCGTACTTGAAATGATTGAAATCTATTCCTCCTACGTATGCTTTCACTGCTCCTGTGTGCGAATCAACGCACATAAAACCGGCACGCAAGAAACGTTTGTAATATCTTATGGAATCCATAGGTGTCATCAACGTATCTACAACTCCATGATATGTGAACACACTCATCTCTACAGGAGTGTTGAAATCCTTTTTTATCTCCTCGTCTGACGCACCGGCTTTCTTCAACATTCTGTAACGGTCGGTCTGTTTCATGGAACGTTCATAGATACGTTTCACTTTGTCGGAAGATGCCGTAGAACTATATGGTGCATTCTTTTTATATTTTATTTCCGAATTGAATGCAGGCTGCAAAGTCTTTGAAAGATGTTCTCTCATTGCTTCTTCAGCATATTTCTGCATTTTAGTATTTATGGTCGTGTGTATTTTCAAGCCATCGGTATAAACATTATATGGTTCACCGTTTTTCTTGAAATTCTTATTACACCAGCCATAAAGTGGGTCTGTTTCCCAATATAACGAGTCAATGGAATACTGATTCCTGTTCCACGACGGATAATCTTTCAAATCAGGCTTCTTGGCCATCATGTACTGACGAAGGAACTCACGGAAGTAAGGAGCTTCCCCATCCTTATGACTTGTACGATGGAAATCAAGTTTCAATTCTTCTGCACAAGCCTCTTCATATTGCGAACGCGTTATGTAAGCCGTCTTCAACATTTGTCCAAGCACCACATCACGCCTTTCCTTACATCTTTCAGGATGTCTTACGGGATTAAAATAAGACGGATTCTTGCATAATCCTATGAGTGTTGCCGACTCTGCAAGCGAAAGTTTGTTAGGTTCCTTATTGAAATAAGTATTTGCCGCACGCTTAATTCCCACTGCGCTATGCAGAAAGTCGAAATAGTTGAGATACATTGCGATTATCTCTTCTTTGGTAAAATTGCGCTCAAGTTTTATGGCAATCACCCACTCTATCGGCTTTTGAATCAATCGTTCTACTGAATTATGTGCCGCCTCGCTATATAACTGTTTCGCCAACTGCTGTGTTATCGTAGAACCACCGCCCGCACTTGCCTGCCTAAACAGTCCGCGCTTAATGACAGCACGTCCCAATGCAATGAAATCGATGCCCGAATGTTCATAGAAACGTTCATCTTCTGTAGATACCAAAGCATGCACAAGGTCGGGAGAAAGTTCGTTATACTCCACCATGATTCTGTTCTCACGGTTGATATTCCAAGTACCAATAATCTTTCCCTCATCAGAATAAATTTGCGATGCATATCTGCTTATGGGGTTCTGTAAGTCTTCCATATCCGGCATATAACCAATCAGCCCAAACCATATAGCAAAGAAGCCAAGCACAGTACAGCCAAATACTGAAAGCAGAATGAACCAGAGCGATATTACAAATTTCTTTCTCATCAATAATGTTATTTTTCTGTTATCGAACGCAAAAATACAACATTTCTTTTAATTTATCATCAAGAAATAAAAAATAATGCGTAACTTCGCGGAAAAATCTATAAACAACATTCTTCCCAATGAAAAAAAGTAATTTTGTCACCATTGCCGACCTGTCAAAGGAAAAAATCATGTACATGATTGAGATGGCACAGCAATTTGAGAAACATCCAAATCGCGAACTCCTAAAAGGCAAGATCGTAGCAACTTTGTTCTTCGAACCTTCAACAAGAACAAGGTTGAGTTTTGAAACGGCAGCCAACAGGCTTGGCGCAAGAGTGATTGGATTTGCCGACCCCAAAATTACCAGTGGGACAAAGGGCGAAATGTTGAAAGACACTATATTGATGGTAAGCAACTATGCCGATGTAATTGCAATGCGCCACTACATAGAGGGTGCAGCACAATACGCCTGCGAAATTGCTCCAATACCGATTATAAACGCAGGAGACGGAGCACACCAACACCCATCACAGTGTATGCTCGACTTATATACAATATACCAGACACAGGGAACGCTCGAAAACCTAAATATTTTTCTTGTGGGTGACTTGAAGTACGGACGCACAGTACATTCGCTGATAATGGCAATGCGTCATTTCAATCCTACATTCCACTTTATCGCACCGGAAGAACTTGCCATGCCTAACGAATATAAGTTATATTGCAAAGAGAACGGCATAAAATTCGTAGAACATACAGATTTCAACGAGGAGATAATAGCTGATGCGGATATTATATACATGACAAGAGTGCAGAAAGAAAGATTCAGTGACCTGATGGAATATGAAAGGGTAAAGAACGTTTATATTTTGAAAGCCGATATGCTGACAGGTGTAAAGCCCAATATGAAGATACTCCACCCATTGCCGCGTGTTAACGAAATTGCATACGATGTGGACGAAACTCCATACGCATACTACATACAGCAGGCACGCAACGGTCTGTATGCCAGAGAGGCAATAATATGCGATGTTTTAGGCATCACTCTTGAAGAAGTTAAGGCAGACAAGACAATAATCGAATAAACAAGAATAATCACAGCGATATGCAGAACAAGAAAGAAAGATTGGTTGCCGCGATAGAGAACGGCACAGTTATCGACCATATACCTGCAGAGAAAACATTCATGGTGGCAAACCTTTTGGGATTGCTCGAACTGCAAACCATCGTGACAATAGGCAATAACTACGCCTCTAACAAATTAGGAAGAAAGGGTATCATTAAAGTTGAGAACAAGTTTTTTACCAACGAAGAAATATCCCGACTGTCTGTTGTTGCACCAAATGTCGTTTTAAGCATAATAAAAGACTACGAAGTAGTTGAGAAAAAAACAGTTGAGACCCCCGATGAACTACGCGGCATCGTGAAATGCAACAATCCAAAGTGTATCACAAACAATGAACCCATGCGAACTGTGTTCCATGTCGTAGATAAATCAAATGGCGTATTAAAATGCCACTACTGTGACGTGGAACAGGAGATTGACAAAGTGGAAGTTGTATAATTTCTGACTTATTTGAAACGATGAGGCCTTGTGGCCTTACGATGTCGGTCTGACGAAACACCCAAAGTGGGAACTCTGCCGCCAGTATATTGTGCATAACGCTGGCGTATGGCACGTACATAACCCACCGTCTCACTGCTTCTCACATATCCATGACGCACAGCCGGATTATTGTAATACTCCGGTTGGCTCAATAACAACAGATACCGCTCAACATCACTCCAACGATCACCGCTTTTACCATCCTTTCGAGCCAATGCCTGAGCGTCAGAAACGTGTCCGGAACCACAATTATATGCAGCAAGCATAAAGCACAAACGTTCCTCAAAAGGATTGATGTTAGAATATAACGATGACAGAGAAGACATAAGTTTGGCTGCAGCACAAACATTTGTTTCCGGATCGAATATCTTGTCGCGAGGCACACCGAGCGATGTTGCAGTCTGGGGCATGAGTTGCATAAGTCCGCATGCACCGGCCCAAGAACGTGCCATCGGGGCAAAACCAGACTCTTGATGGCACTGTGCCGCAAGCAATTCCCAATCGCACCGCGCCACCGAAGCATACTTCTTGAAAAGATTATCCCAAGGCGAGATAGCACCGGGAGGCGTTGGCGGAGTATCTACATGGGCAAATGAGGGCAAATCAGAATTGCCGCCATAGCGACTCGCACGTCTGCCGGTATTACCACCGGAGTTACGTGACTCTCCACCCCACATTCCGAATGGAGATGACAAACGATCGGTATTTCGCAATGCGATGTCACCCTTTGCCTGTAAACCCTTTCCTTCTTTAGAGTACCAACGGTCAAGAGCATCGGCAAGTTCCGTGCATTGTGGGGCAACAGCCCATTGATGATGCCCATCAACTCCCATTGCTCCACAAAAACGAAGTTCGTCAGCATCATCATTTAATATCGGTGTTATTATAACATCAGCATCCCCACCAAGCAACATTCTCCGCAACTCCAATGAGTCACGACACAACTGTACACGTAGAGTTACTCCAAGTTCTGCGGCAAACTTCTCACATAAAAGATAATGCAGTCCAAGTCTTTCACCTCGATATTCGTAATATGTATCAGGTCCTGAAAGCGTCGCGGCTATTATTTCTCCGTTAGAAATAATATCACTTAACGACAATGTTATACTGTCGTTTGCTTCCGTGCCCCACGGTGGCAAATCGTTTCGTGACGACTGAGTGCTACAGGAAGCGAGCAAAATTGATATTATAAGGAATATATATAAACCGTTCGTTTTCATTATCGCTGCAAAATTACAACATTTCTTGCAAACATCAACAGAAAATGTCATTGTTTATGACAACGATACTGATAAAAGGCTAAACGGAAATATGGAGATAAAAAGAACGCAAGCCTAATGAATAAGACAAATAATATATGCCATTCATTGGCTAATATCTACTCGATACAAAATATTTCTATTTGTAATTTGGGCGAAATTGCTTTTCAATTTGGGCGAATTTACTTTCCAATTTCGCCCAATTTGGTTTGCAATTTCGCCCAAATTGGTTATTACAAAAAGTAATACTAATCGTTTATATTATTGAAACCTTATGGCTGAACATATCTGTCACCGGTCTCTTTTATAAGTTTCCTTGCATATTTTTCAGGGAAACCGGTGCGCTTAACCCTTGCGCCGAGACCTTCGGGTGTGACTTCAAATTTTCCGTTAACTTCCGGTCTTACTGCCATGTCGTTATACTTAACAATCAGATAGAATGCCAGTTGCTGCCATCTTTCAAGCATCTGCTGTGCTTTCTCGTTACTGTAATTGTTAAGGAACTTTTTCGCTTCTGCCGGATTTTCTTTATACATTTGCAATGCACGCTCCTCTATCGCCTTTTGGTTGGCGAAGTATGAGTTCTCAAGAGAGTCGCGTACTGCTTTCAATGACGGGAACATCTGTGAATAACGAGGATACACCATGTTGCTTACCCAGTTACAAACCCAGAAAGCATTATCCATTGAGAATGTAACATCATTGGCACCCGGAGTATTATAACATTTTGGTTGCACGGTATTTCCGCAATAAATCGGGGTGTATGCAATCATGTTTCCATCGTCATTTCCCCACCACATGCAACCGCCAATCTCTCTCGGAAGCCATGAACGCATCTGACTAACATAACTAAATCCGGTCTGCTGGGTACTTGTAGGACGTTCGTTGAAGCATTTCTTTCCGTCAACCTCGAAAGATAACGGTGTCGGACGGTAAGGCATATCCCATATACCGCCTCCCATGTCATTATCAAGTGCGAACGGAGTTCCCTCATAGTGGTCACGCATACACTCTTCTATATCCTGTACGCTAACCTTGCGGTTCGGGATAATCCACAGCGGCATCGGTTCTGCATTTGGCACTTTTCCCATTGCATAATCGAGATACGGTGTCATATCGGCAAAGTGGTTGAAGAAACTCCACACACGTGCCTCGCAATAACGACGGCCGCCGAAGTCTGGTGCGCCATAAGCAGCATTGAAAGAGAAGTCTGCATCTTTTCCTGAGAAGAATCCCATTTCACGTGCAAACTTGATTACATCCTTTGAATAGATTACATTTTTCTTGTCCTTCTGATCAAAAGTGGTAATACGACTTTGGTTGGCATGTGCACATATAGCATTGTCAGGTATTCTTATAGCAACCCATACCGCTCCTTTTTTTTCCGGACCTTTACCAACCATTTCCATTATCCAAGCCTCGTTCGGGTCGCAAATAGTGAATGTTTCACCACCGGAGTTATAGCCATACTCTTCAACAAGCGATGTCATTATGCTTATTGCCTCGCGTGCTGTTTTGCAACGTTGCAGAGTAATATAAATCAGTGAACCATAGTCGAGTATGCCGGAAGGATTAACAAGTTCTTCACGTCCGCCGAATGTGGTTTCTCCGATAGTAACCTGCCACTCGTTTATATTGCCAATCACGTTATATGTTTCGGCTGCTTCTGCAATCTCTCCATGGTATTTGTTGTTGTCCCAGTCATAAACTTTGCGCATTTCACCCTTTTGATGTTTACCTGCGGAGAAATGGCACAGTCCTTGGAACATTCCGTAATCGTCGGCATTATATGTACAAATGACAGAACCATCCGTACTTGCCGCCTTGCCAACAATAAAATTTGTGCAAGCCATAGATATGCTTGCGCTGCATAATGCAGCCAGTAAGAAAAAAGTTTTCTTCATAACATTAGAATTTTAAATTATATAATATAAAAATTACGTTCTTTATTTTAATAGGTATGATAATTCAGGTCAGTATTCAATTTTCCACTCTCCTTTTACCTTATTATTGCAATTATCCGTTGCATAGACAGTGAGAGTTCTTGCCGTTCCATTACGTTTTATCGGTGTGGTTTTAAGATTACAAACCTTACCCGTAGATTTTGGAACATCTTCAAACAGCACGAATTTACCATCAATATAAGCCTTGAACGATGCTATTCCACTCTTTCCATCGGCAACATTCAATCGCAGATGCTCACTTGTTGACACTTCAAGCGTCACTTCCGGCGGCGTATCATCGTATGCCACTTCATAACCAAGCCCGAGGTCGCGCAAACGTCCATATACCCAACCGCCTTTATATTTACCTTCAAGAAATCGGTCATACGTGTCATGGCAGACGATATAAAGTTTTTCGGGGTGCTCCACGCCGGACAATACTTTCAAACCAATCTCACCCCAGTCGAGAATCGGTGTCTGACGGTCGCAGAACGAATATGCCATTGATATGCCATAATGGCTTGCCGCCTCTTGCGGAGTTATGCCAATGTCTTTTGCAAGCAGTCCTTTTTTCAGTTTCAACATCACATTATCAAGCGTGAAAGAGTTGTCACTATTCCATTTAAATATGTATGTTCCGACCGGTTTACGCGGTTCAATGTTCTGTCGTTTGCCATTCACCACAAAGCGATATTCGTTTTTATTACCGAAATAGTCACTTATTATATATGTAATATGGTAGGGTCGCTCTTCATTAAACGTCACTATTCCACGTCTCTCATCAGTGTATATTATCGGAAGATTATTACCGGGATCGGTGAATGATTTCAAGAACCAAGTGCGGTTTTCCATATAATAATCAAAGTCTCCCCACGAATTAACCATGCGGTGGAACATTTCCGGAATGCGGTTTACATCGCTGATAAAGACCGTATCACCATCAACAATAAGTGCAGAGTGTCTGATTCCAAGACGATTCCAACTGCCTTCCATACGATCTTCGGCATGAAAGGCAAAGCCTACCCTGCCCCATGCCGTCATCTTTGGATTGTTATCGGACAGGCTGAAACGTTGTTTATGCTGTTTGTCGCAAAACACGCCCTCGCCTTCTATCGGCATTGCCATTATTGCATCTGCTGTTGGTGCAGTGGCATCTTTCACATATTTGCCAATGAAATCAAGCGGATCAAGTACATCCCATGTACGAGTGTCGTGAACCTCAAGGTGCAGATGCGGAGCAACACTTGCTCCGGTATTCCCACTTACGGCAATCAATTGTCCCTCGGCAACAGGAAAATCTGTCGGCTTGAATTCCACATCGGCAACATATTGCTCGTGCCCATATTGCCACTTTCTGACCATTGCCGCAATCTGTGGCGTAAAACGCTGCAAATGACAATAGACACTGGTATAACCATTGGGATGTCTCACATAGAGAGCATTACCAAAGCCGTACATGCCAACCGTTGCACGGCAGACATATCCGTCGGCAATCGAGAATATCGGCTTGCCCTCTACCTGTCCTGTCTTTACATCACAGCCGGCATGAAAATGATTCGGACGAGGCTCGCCGAAGTTTCCTGCCAATAACACTTCATGATGAACGGGAGGAGAAAATGTCAATACTGCACTAAGCAATAACGTTGTCAGCATGCTTTAAAACTCATATCAAGCCCCTTGACCGAGTGTGTGAGCGCGCCAACAGAAACGTAATCGACACCGCATTCGGCATAACTACGTATAGTATCGAATGTGATTCCGCCACTTGACTCTGTCTCATACTTTCCGGCAATCATCTCCACCGCTTTTCGAGTGTCCTCAACACTGAAATTATCAAGCATAATACGGTCAACGCCGCCACACTCAATTACCTGTCGTATCTCATCAAAAGAACGCACCTCAATTTCTATTTTCAGGTTGAGTCCTTTCTCTTTCAGATATTCATGACAGCGACTAATGGCATTGTTGATACCACCTGAGAAATCAACATGATTGTCTTTTAACAGAATCATATCGAAAAGACCTATTCGGTGATTCACTCCTCCACCTATTTTTACTGCCTGCTTCTCAAGCATACGCATTCCGGGTGTAGTCTTGCGAGTGTCAAGTACATGTGTTTTAGTGCCTTTAAGAAGTTCAACATAACGGTTAGTCATAGTTGCTATACCGCTCATTCTCTGCATTATATTAAGCATGAGACGTTCTGTCTGAAGCAAAGATCGTATCTTTCCTGTCACAATCATTGCCACATCACCTTTCTTTACTTTAGAGCCATCGCCCATCTTCACATCTACTTGCATAGACGAATCGAATTTGGCGAATACTCTTTTTGCCACTTCCACGCCGGCAAGTATTCCATCTTCCTTGATAATCAGTCTGCTCTTTCCTATCGCATCTTCCGGAATACAACAAAGAGTTGTGTGGTCGCCATCACCAATATCCTCTGCAAAAGAGAGGTCGATAAGTCTGTCTTCTAAATCTTCTACCGATAACATAATATATAAATGCTATAATGAATATGTATTCTCGTCAATCGTTCGTACAAGTCTCATTGACAAGACATTTTCAAAAACGAAAACAAGAAAGCATTTTAATCTTTGAACAAATATACTCCTATACCAAGACGTGCACCGAACTTGCTGTAATCAGAGTGTTTTTGGAATGACTGGTCGTAATATATAGACGGTTCTATTGTCACCGTGCGGTTTACAAAAAACGCGTAGCCGACTTCTATCCCTGGCATAATGTCATTGTGATTATGGTTGGCATGCAACAATTTTGCATTTGCTCCGAAATAAAGTCCGTTCTGAAGTATATAGTAACGACCACCAACACCTACGATAAAATCTGTTGGCGCATTTTCTCTACCTGAATATTCAAATGCCGCATTTGCTTTTAAGAGAATGTTGTCCATAACAAAATATCCTCCTTGTGCCTCCAAACCGAGGTGAAGTTTGTCCAGACCACTATAACTGAGATCAAGTCCGGTGAGTGATGCACCTACGTAAATCTTTCCCTGTTCAAACTGTGCATTGGCCGTAATAGACATTGCCAAAGCGATAATAAACATTGCAATTTTCTTCATGTTTTTTTCTTTTAATTTAATAATTATCCTCTATCTAACACCTTTATTCTTCGTTTTCCATATAAAAAACCATACAAACGATAATACCATTATTGCGCCGGCAATGCCGTAGCCAATTTCCATCGGAATACCGAAACCATTCTTCGATACCAAAATAAATGTGATGCAGACCACTGTCATGAATACGGCCGGTATGAGAGTGACAATATATGGCTTCTTCTCGTGGACAAGATAAACGGTTATTGCCCACAAAGTGAATACAGACAATGTCTGATTGCTCCAACCGAAATACTGCCAAATAGTATTGAAACCATCAGGATTTTCTATCTGCCAGAAAAGAAAAGCGATTGATGCGGCAAATATAGGTATCGCTACTACAAGTCGCTTTATCATGGAACGTTGCTTGATATGTAGAAACTCCGCTATTATCAAACGAGCGCTTCTGAATGCTGTGTCACCACTGGTTATGGGCGCTGCCACTACACCAAGTAACGCAAGTACGCCACCTAACGCTCCAAGCCAACTATTACACACCAGTTTCACCACCGTAGGAGCATCAAAGAACTGTATCAAAGTCTTACCACTCTGCTCATATTGGATAAGCAAATCGGCAGGAGCAACTTCCTTCCATCCATCATAGAAAAAGAAATAAGAAGAGACGGTTGCCCATATCAAAGCAACCACACCCTCTGTTATCATTGCACCATAGAATACCGGACGCCCCATTTTCTCACTCTTCAAACAACGTGACATAAGTGGACTCTGTGTCGCGTGGAAACCACTGATTGCACCACATGCAATCGTTATAAACAACGCAGGGAATATCGAATTAGTCATTCCGAACTTTTCTGCACCGAGATTATCCAATCCGTCCCATAATTCCGGTAGTTGGGGATGTTTTATAAACAACCCAATCATAAGCGCAGCTGCCATAAAAAGGAGCGAAAATGCGAACAATGGATATATCTTACCTATTATCTTGTCTATCGGAAGTAGTGTCGCTATGATATAATAAATGAAAATAACGAAAATCCATAAGATGCGGTTTGCCCAAATATCTCCGAGTATTATGGCCGGGCTATATACAAACACCACTCCTACCATGACAAGCAGAAAGACACAGAAAACAAGCATAACCTGCTTCACCTTGTTACCAAGGAAGTGTCCGATAAGTCCGGGAAGACCGCAGCCATCATAGCGCATAGATAGCATACCGGAAAAATAATCGTGAGTTGCACCGGCAAATATACATCCAAATACAATCCAAAGATAGGCAGAAGGTCCGAACCACATGCCCATAATTGCACCGAAAATAGGTCCTGTTCCGGCAATATTAAGGAATTGTATCATGAAAACTTTCCATGATGGTAGCACCAAATAGTCAACTCCATCGTTTATCCTTACGGCTGGGGTTTCTCGATTATCGGGTTTGAATATTTTCTCCACAACTTTACCGTAGATAAAATAACCCAATACAAGTACAACAAGGCTAACAATAAATGTTACCATATCACCTTTACATATCCTTAATTTATCAAAAACTGAGTGCAAAGATACTATTTTTTATCAAACATGCAAAAGAATGCCGAAAATATCGTTAACTTTGCAAACGATATGAAAAAGAAAATTATTATTTTATCAATCGCCGCAATGATTTCATTGGTTGCGGGTGCTCAGCATGAAACAAACATCAATTACGGAGAGAGTCCTAAGAGAGAAGTTCGTGCTGTATGGCTGACAACAGTGAAAAGTCTTGACTGGCCGGAAACCAAGGCCAACTCTCCTGAAAGCATCAAACGGCAGCAAAAAGAACTGACAGATATTCTCGATAAACTTCAGAAAGCAGGTGTTAACCTTGTGTTGATGCAATCAAGAGTAAGAGCATCTACAATCTACCATAGCGACATAGAACCGTGGGATCAGAACATAACAGGCACACCCGGAAAGTATCCCGGCTACGACCCTTTACAGTTCGCAATAGAACAATGTCATGTGCGTGGAATGCAGATACACTCATGGATTGTCACACTTCCCATTGGACCGTGGAATTCTTATGCTGCACAACAACTTAGAAAGAACCGTCCGAACATATTACGCAAGATAGGAACAGACGGTTATATTGATCCGGAAAATCCGGAAACTGCTCCATATATAGCAAGTATATGCGCAGAAATAGTAAGAAAATATGATGTCGATGGAATACATCTTGACTACATAAGATACCCGGATGCATGGAAAATGCCTGCCAACAGAGCAAAATGTCGAGAAAACATAACAAGAATAGTTGAGGCAATAAATGATGCAGTAAAGCGTGAGAAACCGTGGGTTATGCTGAGTTGTTCGCCCGTTGGCAAGCACGATGATCTGAGAAGATTCAGCAGCAGAGGTTGGAATGCCCGTACAGCTGTAGCACAAGATGCGCAACAATGGTTGAAAGACGGCTTGATGGATGCAGAATTCCCAATGATTTATTTCAAGGGAGACAATTTCTATCCTTTTGCTCTTGACTGGAAAGAAAAATCATACGGCAGGATAATGGCACCTGGACTTGGAATATATTTCATGCATCCGTCTGAAGGTCGATGGAATTTAATAGATGTTCAACGCCAAATGAACTACCTAAGACAAATAGGAATAGGTCATACATATTTCAGAAGTCGCTTCTTCACAGAAAACACAAAAGGGCTTTATGACTTTACAATCAATGAATTCGACCGCTTTTCCGCCATTGTCCCTGCAATGTCATGGCTTAACAAAATGCCTCCCACCGCTCCGTCAAATCTTAGAATTACCGATATGGAGGGCAAGCAAATACTTACATGGGACGAAGCAAGGAGCAGAAATGAAAGTCCCAATGTCACTTACAACATCTATGCCTCTCAAGAGAAAACAGTGGATGTAAACGATGCGAGAAACCTTATTGCTCAACTCGTAAGCGGAACTTCATTAACCATTGATACGCAACGGCCGTTCAACTATGCCGTTTGTGCAATAGACAGATTTGGCAATGAGAGCGAACCGGCAAGGGTTGGTCAAACCAAACCGAAGCCGCAGACCCCACATTTGATATTCAATGATGATTATCGCGTACAACTCCCACCACGTCCAAACACTCTTGATGCAGAATATATAGTATTCAAATCATTGTCAGGTGTACCAATTGCCACACGCGCTTATAGCGAAGACATGATTGACATCAGAACGCTTCCGGATGGGTTCTACTCTCTTCACTCGCTTGGTAAGAAAGGGAAAACTCATCGCTTGGGATGGATAAAGAAAGAAACGAAAAAATAATCGTCCAAATTACATTTTCAATCAGAATAAGTGTTAAGCAAAAATCTCATAAAATATATACACTCTCTTGAGATGAAAAAGTTCAGAACAAGGGAAGGAGTATTTGTTGCAGAAGGTCCTAAAGTTGTTGAAGACTTAATGGAAGTAATGCGTCCTAAAAGGCTGATAGCCACAAACGAATGGATTAACAATAAGCAAACAGGTGGAATAGAGATTGATATAGTAACCGAAGAGGAACTCGCAAGGTTAAGTTTTTTGCAACACCCGCAACAAGTGTTGGCAGTATTCCCTATTCTCTCAAACAATCAATCGGAAGATTACACAAAAGAGTTAAAAGGAAAACTGACACTCGCTCTTGACTCAGTTCAAGACCCAGGAAACCTCGGTACGATAATACGCATCGCTGACTGGTTCGGCATTGAAACAATCATCTGTAGTCACGAGACTGCCGATGTGTATAATCCAAAAGTAGTACAGGCAACAATGGGTAGTATCGCTCGCGTGAAGGTTATTTACACCGACTTGCAAAAAACACTGAAGCATCTTTCCGAAAGCCTACCCATATATGGCACTTTTCTTAATGGAGATAATATATACAAAAGCAATCTTTCCAATGATGGAATCATTGTAATGGGCAACGAGGGGCGAGGAATATCCAAGGAAGTGGCCAAGGTGATAACGAACAGAATACTGATACCAAACTATCCGGAAGGACGTAAGTGTGCGGATTCGCTGAATGTTGCCATAGCCACGGCTATCACATGCGCCGAATTTCGTAAAAGAGTATAGTATATGTCTATTAAAAAATACTTAAAATACACGCTATCTCAGAAATAATTACTATCTTTGCACGAAATATAAAAGAGGAAATCAATAAATAAAAATCACATGAACGTTTTAGAACTGAGCGAACAGGAAATAGGAAGACGACAGAGTCTTCAGGAACTTCGAGAAATGGGTATCGACCCATACCCCGCAGCAGAGTATCCTACGAATGCTTTCAGTACAGATATAAAGAATGAGTTCAACGACGAAGACGAACCACGCGAGGTATGTATTGCCGGACGAATGATGGGTAGTCGAGTTATGGGAAAGGCTTCTTTTGCTGAGATACAAGACTCGAAAGGAAGAATTCAGGTATATATCACGCGTGATGACATCTGTCCCGGCGAGAACAAAGATCTATATAATAAGGTATTCAAGAAACTTCTTGACATCGGTGACTTTATCGGAATAAAGGGTTTTGTATTCCGTACACAGATGGGAGAAATCTCCATTCATGCAAAAGAACTGACGTTACTCAGCAAGAGTCTTAAGCCGCTGCCTATCGTGAAATACAAAGACGGTGTGGCATACGACAAGTTTGATGACCCTGAACTACGCTATCGCCAACGTTATGTTGACCTCGTTGTCAACGAAGGAGTGAAAGAAACATTCCTACACCGTGCCACTGTAATGAGAACATTAAGACAAGTGCTCGATGACAACGGATACACCGAAGTGGAAACACCTACCCTACAGACCATTGCAGGAGGAGCATCTGCACGTCCGTTCATAACACACTTCAATGCACTCAACCAAGATATGTTCATGCGTATCGCAACAGAATTGTATCTGAAACGACTTATCGTTGGCGGTTTTGAAGGTGTCTATGAGATAGGCAAGAACTTTCGCAATGAAGGAATGGACAGAAACCATAACCCGGAGTTCACATGTATGGAACTGTATGTGCAATACAAGGACTACAACTGGATGATGTCCTTTACCGAGAATTTGCTCGAAAAAATTTGTATTGCCGTGAATGGTAAGGCAGAAAGAGAAATTGACGGTAAGATAATTTCGTTCAAGGCTCCTTACAGACGTTTGCCTATACTTGATGCTATCAAGGAGAAGACCGGTTTCGATGTCAACGGAAAGACAGAAGAGGAAATACGCGCATTCTGCAAGGAAAAAGGACTTGATATTGATGACACCATGGGAAAGGGCAAACTCATTGACGAACTTTTTGGAGAATTCTGTGAAGGTACTTACATACAGCCGACTTTCATAACAGATTACCCTGTTGAAATGTCACCGCTAACAAAAATGCATCGCTCAAAACCCGGACTTACGGAACGTTTCGAACTGATGGTTAACGGTAAAGAACTTGCCAATGCCTACTCAGAACTTAACGACCCAATCGACCAAGAAGAACGTTTTGTCGAACAGATGAAACTTGCAGACAAGGGTGATGATGAGGCAATGATAATCGATAAAGACTTTTTGCGCGCACTACAATATGGAATGCCCCCAACCTCAGGAATCGGAATCGGCATTGACCGCCTTGTAATGCTCATGACCGGTAAGACATTCATTCAAGAAGTTCTGTTCTTCCCACAGATGAAACCGGAAAAGACCATACCTCAAAGCAATGAGGCAGAATGGGCAGAAGTTGGTGTTACGGCAGAATGGATACCGGTACTCAGAAAGGCGGGATTCAACCTCGTGACAAATATAAAGGATGAAAAAGCACAAGGTCTGCAACAAAAAATCGGAGACATTGTGAAGAAATACAAACTCGATATGCAAAAGCCATCTGTTGATGAAATACAACAGTGGATTAAAAAAGCAAATATTTGACAACCTGCGATTGACAATTCACGACATACACGACGCGTTAAGTAAATGTATATAGTGAATTGTCAATCAACTGCTAATCCTTCAATCATCAATTTGTCTATTTAAAATCAAGGACTGTTAAATTGGAATACTATGTTTGACTGTGGTAAAATAGCGATAATAGGCGGCGGAAGTTGGGCTACGGCAATAGCAAAGATTGTGGTGGGACATACACACCACATCGGTTGGTATATGCGACGCGACGACCGTATCGAGGACTTCCGCAGACTCGGACATAACCCTGCTTATCTTGTCAGCGTACGTTTCAACATGGACGAGATAGATTTCTCGAGCGACATAAATAAGATTGTGGATAATTATGACACCCTTGTGTTCGTTACTCCTTCACCATATCTTAAAAATCACTTGAAGAAACTCAAGACACGCATTAAAGATAAGTTTGTGATTACTGCAATAAAGGGTATCGTTCCCGATGAGAACCTCGTATGTTCAGAGTATTTCCATCAAGTCTATGATGTCCCTCACGAGAACCTTGCGTGCATCGGCGGTCCCTCGCATGCCGAGGAAGTGGCTCTCGAACGACTGTCATATCTCACTATCGGTTGTGTGAATACAGAAAAGGCAAAGGCATTTGCCGACTTAATAGCAAGCGACTATATAAAGACAAAGACATCTACCGATGTAATAGGTATAGAATATTCATCGGTACTGAAGAATGTATATGCCATTGCCGCAGGTATATGCAGCGGACTGAAATACGGCGACAACTTCCAATCTGTGCTCATGTCGAATGCTGTTCAGGAAATGAACCGATTCATGAATGTCGTTCACCCTATCGAAAGGGCAATAATAGATTCCGTATATATGGGCGACCTGCTTGTCACGGGATATTCCAATTTCTCACGAAACCGCACATTCGGTTCAATGATTGGCAAAGGATATAGCGTAAAGTCGGCACAGATAGAAATGGAAATGATTGCCGAGGGATATTTCGGAACAAAGTGTATGAAGGAAATAAATCGTCACATGCACGTAAACATGCCTATACTTGATGCTGTCTATAACATTCTTTACGAGCGTATCAGTCCGCAGATAGAAATAAAACTTCTAACAGACAGTTTCAGATAGTTTCTGAACGGCATTGCATTTCATGCTCTTTTATAATGCAAATTCGCCCAATTTGCCGACCAATTTCGCCCAAATTGTGATGCAATTTCGCCGATTTTGCTTTGAGAGGAAAACCCTTTTGGATAATAGTATAATCTTTTACCGATAACGTTTCAGTAATTATAATCCAAACAATGGTATGGCAGAACATAACGAACTCGGAAAATGGGGAGAGGAGATTGCATCAAGGTATTTGCAAGAGAAAGGTTATGTAATCATTGAAAGAGACTGGAAATCAGGAAAAAAGGACATAGATATCATTGCCATAGACAATGATGTTTATGTTTTTGTAGAGGTTAAAGCACGACAAAACAGAATGTTTGGCGAGCCGGCAAATGCAGTCAACTATTATAAAATGCAGTACTTGAAGCAGGCTATAAGTAATTACATAAAATATCGTCGTTTAAATAACAATGTGCGTTTTGATATAGTTACGATTGTCGGTCAGATAGGAGAAAGACCGGAAATAGAACACATTAAAGACATATCTATCATTTGAAACGAAATCATATTATTCCTATTTATAATCGTTATAACACAATTCCTTTTTATCCAAGTCAACAACTATACCTCTACGCACTTTCATCGTTTCTGTTCTTGGCAACTTTTCTATAACAATATAATGACGAGGCTGCCAATATTTCGGAAGTATCTCCGTGCAAACAGTACGAGCCTTACCAACAATTGCATCATCGCAGGCTTCTATCACCATAACAACCGCCTCTCCAAACTTCTCATCATGGCACTTAGTTATCATGAATGGCCGGGAGAAAGCGGTTGCAATTATACGCTCCACCTCCTCAGCATGAATCTTTATCCCACCCGAACAAATAACATTGTCCTTACGACCGAGAATACGGAACTGCCTACCTTCGGCAGAAAACTCGGCAATATCGTTGGTCTTCATATTGAATGCACCTGTTGCTTCATCTGTGACAACAAGGCAACCATCATCGGCAAGCGATAACGAAACCTGCCTAAGCGGCTCATACCACAGACTCTTCCCCACCCTCCTCAACGCTATATGTGAGAGTGTTTCGGTCATTCCGTATGAACTCCAAGCACGACATGGCATTGCAGACAACTCTTTCTCTAAATCATTATTGATTGCACCGCCACCTATCAGGAGATTGCCTATATCTGCAACACGTTTCCTCGTATCATCATTGCGTAACGAGTTCCACACCTGCATCGGAACCATAGCAATAAAATCATATCGCCCACAACACCGTGCCAACGGATTGCTACAAGGCTCAACAATATCAAGTCGCAAGCCTCGTTCTATCGCTCTGACAGCCATCATCTTACCTGCAATATAGTCAAGACTCATGCACAGCAATGCCCTGTCGTTGTGATTAAGCCCAAAGAAATCATTTGTACGGCGAGCAGAAGCCAACATCCGACTCTTTCTCACCATCATCTTCTTAGGTTCTCCCGTAGACCCGCTTGTCTGAACTTCTATACATTCATTATCATTATTCCACTCTTCGTAGAATTGTTCTATACCCATAATTCGTTTGGTATTCACCATTTTTCATTGTAAGTGCAAAAATACTAATTAATAATTGAAAAGAATTAGTTTCACAATGATTTTATGTACCTTTGCAACGATTTTACATCATAAAAAAAGGAACTGATGAAGAAAGAAGAACTTAGAATAGTATTCATGGGTACACCGGAGTTTGCTGTAGGTACGCTTAGTGCATTGGTTGAGAATGGATATAATGTCGTGTGCGTTGTTACACAGCCGGACAAACCTGTAGGACGACATCATGACACGCTACAACCGCCTGCCGTAAAGGTTTATGCCACTGAACATGGCATACCGGTGCTACAACCTGTAAAGATGAAGGATGAGAATTTCATTAAAGAACTTAATACTTACAGTCCCGACCTGCAAGTGGTGGTAGCATTCCGTATGCTCCCCGAAACAGTATGGGCACTCCCGCGCTTCGGCACTTTCAATGTTCATGCCGCACTGTTACCGCAATATCGTGGTGCAGCACCCATTAACTGGGCTATCATAAACGGCGAGAAGAAAACCGGAGTAACAACATTCTTCCTCGACCACGACATTGATACCGGAAGAATCATTATGCAAAGAGAAATCGCAGTCGGACCGGAAGATAATGTAGAAACGGTTTATAACCATCTCATGAAACTCGGTGCCGAGATTGCTATTGACACTATCGACAAAATCATAGAAGGAAACGGTTATGTAGAGAGCATGCCACAAGAACAAATGATAGAGAGTGTAGGAAAACTGCATGATGCCCCGAAACTATTTAAAGAAAATTGTAAAATAGATTGGAATAAGAGAGCACAGCAGGTTCATGATTTCATACGCGGTCTGTCTCCAATACCTGGAGCATGGGCTCAATTCGGCAATGATGGTAAACAGACAATAAAAATATACGACTCGCGAACCACAAACATACCCACAGAGAAACCGGCAGGCACTTTCTTTCAGCACAACGGACGACTCATGGTATCGGCCGGTGGAGAGATGCTCGAACTGGTACAAGTACAACTTAGCGGCAAAAAGAGAATGTCTGCCAAAGATTTCCTGAACGGAACAAGAACAAGTATTATTGAGTAAAGATTATTCTGCCGACATGTCTGCAACCATTTGCCTATACTGACTATATATATGTGCACGTTCAACATATCCTTTCAGATTTCCGAGAGAATCTACTACAGGTAGCATTGAGGCATCGGTGCTATCGAATTTTTTCATCACCTCGTCCATAGGGTCATTGTCTCCAAGCACAGCAGGAGGTTCAGTCATAAGTTGCGACACGCGGAAATGTCCATATAGTTCTGTACGGAACACAATGTGTCTGATCTTGGTAACGTCAATCTCACCCAACAAATGCCCGGCCTCGTCCACAACAGGAACTATGCTCATGCGGCTGCGACTTATGAAATGAATAAGTTTTCCAAGTTCCATATCAGGCGAAACGGTTGTCACCTCACGCTCTATCACACTGTCAAGACTCATCAGCGTGAGCACGGCACGGTCGGTGTTATGAGTTATAAGTTTACCTTGACGTGCAAGTCGCATGCCGTATATACTGTGTGGTTCGAAAATAATGATTGTCAGATAAGAACATATACAGACTATCATCAACGGAATGAACATAGCGTAACCTCCCGTGAGTTCGGCAATAAGGAATATTCCTGTAAGCGGGGCATGCATAACGCCGGTCATAACTCCTGCCATACCAAGAAGAGTAAAGTTTTTCTCCGGCACATAAATCCCTATCTGATACATATTCCAAACACGTGAAAAAAGGAATCCACCAAACGCTCCCATGAATAATGATGGTGCAAACGTACCACCACAACCTCCTCCACCGTTTGTTGCAGTTGTTGCAAAAACCTTGGTAAACACCACAAGACCGACATAAAGCACAAGCATGTCGCTATGTCCGTAGAATAATGAGTTGTTCATTATCGTCTGCCAATCAGCCTCGGTCTTTCCGTTAAGCAGTATGTCAATGCTGCTATATCCCTCGCCGAAAAGTGTCGGAAAAAGGAATATCAGCAATGATAGAACCACTCCACCAAGTGCCAAACGCGCCAAATGATTCTTTCCGAGACGCTCAAATATTCCTTCAAACATATTAGACGCACGTATGAACCAAAGACTGAAAAGTCCGCAACACACACCAAGAAGTATTGTTGCAGGTACTCTTTCGAGCATCCAATTGCCGTCAAGACAGAAATTGAAAAGCGATGCAGAACCGGTAAAAATATATGTGAAGCACGTGGCTGTTACACTCGCGATAAGTATTGGGAGAAGAGAGGCCATGGTCAAATCAACCATCAATACCTCAAGAGTGAAAACAAGGCCTGCTATCGGTGCTTTGAAGACCCCGGCTATTGCTGCAGATGCGCCACATCCCACAAGCAGCATCATCGTTTTGTTGTCCATGCGGAACAGTTTACCGAGATTACTGCCGATTGCCGAACCGGTGAGAACTATAGGAGCCTCGGCACCGACACTACCACCAAAACCTATGGTAATGGCCGACGCTACTACCGAACTCCAACAGTTATGCCCTTTTATCCTGCTTTTCTTGGAACTTATCGCGTATAATATCCGCGTTATGCCATGCCCGATGTCGTCACGCACGATATAACGCACGAAAAGCGAAGTGAGATAGATTCCAACAACAGGCAAGACAAGATACATCCAGTTGAAAGAAGTAATATCAAATCCGGCAGTTAGCAATAACTGTATCTCGGATATAATCCAATGTAGAACATAGCCTGCCACTGCAGCAAGAAAACCAACTACAAAACTTAGCAATAGCGTAAACTGACGGTCACTAATATGTCGCCCACGCCATTCTACTAACTTCTGCAATACAGCACCGCTCATTCGTTACGATTCCTATTTCCTTATTATTGTAACTTCTCCGTCTTCCTTTATTTTTATTATTGACGAAGGTGTGTGTGGTTTATGCTCCTGTCGCCTTGTGAAGCATACGTAATCGGCCGCCTCTATAAATTCCGGGGCAATGTCTCGGAAATTCTGTGCTGCCGGCTCACCGCTGACATTCACACTCGTTGAAACTATTGGTTTCTGGAATCTGAAACAAAGTTCTTTTGAAAATTCCTCATGAGTTATTCTAATTGCTATGCTCCCGTCCTCAGCAATAAGATTTTGGGCGAGATTGACAGCATTGTCCAGAATCACCGTTGTCGGTTTTTCTGCATATTCCATCAGTTGCCAAGCCACTTCAGGAACATTCCTGACATAGCGTTGCAACCTGACATCCGAATCGACCAAACATATCATGGCCTTAGAATCGTCACGCTGTTTCATTTTATATACCTTTGCAACGGCTTCGGCATTAGTCGCATCACAACCAATACCCCACACCGTATCAGTGGGATAAAGTATCACTCCCCCCTGTTTCATCACATTCACAGCGTTCTGTATATCTTCTTTATGTGTCACCTTATTCTTTATATTTCTCTTTTTATTTACGAACAAACATTCATTTTAACCGCAAAGTTATACGAAAAAAATGGGATAACAAAAAAAAAGAACATATTTTTAAATGACCGATAACCGAAACCCATTCACCCTATTATATCCATCTGTTAAAAAAAGGTAATACAAAACAAAATATAGTAGAGGAATAAGGATTATATGATAAAAAAACGTACCTTTGCACTCGCAAAAAAGAAACATGAATGGTACCATAGCTCAGTTGGTAGAGCAACGGACTGAAAATCCGTGTGTCCCCGGTTCGATTCCTGGTGGTACCACCTCCTCCTTTCACCCGCCCCTGTATCAGAGTTCGCTCGATGCAGGGGCACTCTTTTAAAAGAAGCAGTCACCATATTCTTGGGCTCAGTAGGAACTCTCATTGCTCTTTTGAAGTTATATGCCGCCGCTGCCAACATTATATTTATAGCATCTCCTTTCACACCTTTATAAAAGTTGGGCTCAACGGATAATTCCGGTTGTTGAGCCGATATTCAAGAATAAAGAGTTACCTTTGTATCATGAAATCAGATAAACTCCTTCGTGCTATCCTTCCGGATGTACTGATCGGCAACTTTGATGTTGTTAATTTTGAGAAGACAGATGTTAGTTTCGATATTTGGCTTGATGAGAAGAAAGTCCAAATGCGTGATGATAAGAAAAACAGTTCTATTATCTCTCATGGCTTTGGTGAATATCGCACCATCCGTGATTTTCCCATTCGTGGCCGTTCGACTTTTCTTCACGTTCGTAAGCGCAAATGGCTCGATAAGGATAGTGGCGAGATATTCAGTTATGAGTGGGAACTCTCTGAACACGATGAAACACGTCTTAATGCGGAGTTCGTTGCTTTTTTAAAAGAAGGAGATTGAAACCACGCCTGTTAGCATCTGTGTTCTTGCAGAGCGTCACGGTCTCAATGGTCAGACATTTCGCAAACAATACAAGGATGTAATCAGTGATTATCACAGTTGGGATCAATTGTCCCATTCGGAAGACTACCTTCTTTTTCCCGAGAACTTTGGTACAGACATGAGCCTTGATGAAACATGCCTGTCCAATGGTGAGGTTTACACCATACTTACCAACAAGGCAGCCCATGGTCGCAAGAATGCTTTGGCCGCCATTGTAAGAGGTATTGCGTCTGATACCGTCTCATCCGTTCTGAAATCAGCGCCTATCAAGCAACGCCGTAAAGTCAGAACCGTTACCACCGACCCCTCATCGGCCATGATGCTTACAGTTAGGAACTCATTCCCACGTGCAACGCTTATCAATGACCGTTTCCATGTCCAAAAACTTTTGACCGAAGCCATTGACCAAATGAGGATAGGCTACCGCCTGGAGGTACTAGATGCGGAGAACAATGAAATAAGACGCCAGTTCGGGATAAGTTTAGTATTTAAACAGTTCTAACTGCCTTGATTTTTCTACATATACAGGCAGTGCTTCCGGCTTATTCTCAAAAAAACAATATGCCGTAAGTGCAGAACATAAGTTCATGATAAAGTTATGTATGGAACGGTGTCGTGAATGTACAAGGTTTGCTTTGTTCTTTAGAAGTTCATTAATGCATTCGATGATATATCTTTTTCTTAGCATAATCTTGTCCCATATAGGCATAAGTTTATTCTTCATTCTTGCTTTAAGTCCATGCACAAGTTGAATACCTTGACTGAACAGATTCTCGAAAAGTTCCTGTTTGATGTATCCTCTGTCAGCAAATACCTTTCCGTAGAGAACCTTTGCAAATACCGTCCACACTCTGCTATCCCTGTCATCTGCGTTTGCTCCTGTAAGACAGAATGTTATCACTTCACCGGAATCATTGCAGAGCAGATGCAGTTTGAATCCATGGCACCAACCCATGGTACCCTTTCCACTCTTGGCGAAACCTGCAAAGACCTTGTTAAAG
>NZ_RYYU01000001.1:984573-1050028 GCF_003977605.1 Prevotella koreensis
TTTCATGAACAACATCATCTTAAAGAACACACGGGGCATGAGTTCTACAAAACGATTATAGGAGACGGCTGCAGGGAATTCATGCCTGAGCCACCCACGGATACAGTTCCGGTAATACTCCTTGAAATTACGATATGTACCGAAATGATAGCATACAAGGATGGTCATAATTTCACTTTCAGAAAGCCTTCCCTTACGATTCCTAAAACGTTTTCCATTGCTATTATAGGAAGGTAAACATAGGTTTTTACTCAGTTCAACATTCAAATTCTTGTCAAACTCATCAATAATACAGAAAATTTCTATAACTTTGTCTTTGGTAATCATCGCTTGGTTGTTTTGTAAGTTATTGATTTACAACCATAAAGTTACAAAAAACTAACGAGATTACCAACTTTTATAGAGACTTTCTTAACCCGAACTCGCGTAAATAAGGGAATACCGCAAAAAGCGCAGGCAGGCAAAGACAGCACAGGAAAAGCAACGTATAGGTACATGGAAACCTAAGAGAATGGATAACGGAGAAACCATGCCGCAAATAATGGCGCGAAGCAGACATCTCATACTGATGCACAAGTCAAAGTGGAGCGAGAAACAACAACAAAGGGCGGATATTCTGTTCAAGGCTTTTCCTGCATTGCAGAAAGCATACCATATCTATCCGGAATTAGTGGACATATTCAACAAAAAGTCCAAGCCTGATCAGGCCAGACTTAATCTGGCAAGGTGGTACAACAAAGTGGAAGCAATGGCGAACAAAGGTTTTAACAAAGTAATCGAGACTTTTGAAAACCATAACGACACCATCATAAACTATTTTCAAGAAAGGCTCACAAACGCATCGGCAGAATCTTTTAATGCCAAAATAAAGGCATTAAGAGCACAATTCAGGGGGGTGAGAGACATTAAGTTCTTTATGTACAGGATGGCAACTCTTTATTCTTGAATATCAACTCAACAACCGGAATTATCCGTGGAGCTAAAGTTCTTCATCCATCTTCTCATCAAGATAAATACGCAATAATGAAGAATCATGTTATAGAAAAGTAATTTAATTAATCTACGGATAAAAAAACTCGGCTAACTGATATAGATATTTCCTTCCATAATGCAAAGGAAAAAATCAATATAAAAATATCCCCACCTTTATACTACTGAGCCTAAAACCATAAAAAAGAGGTTGCCTTAAAAGAAGAAATTGATTGTCTCACGACAATCAATCCTTTAATAACCTTAATAATCTAATACCATGAAAAACACGTTGCAAATTTAATCATTTAATTTTAAATTGCAAGTATTTTAGATGATATTATTATAAGTTTTAACATTCTGTAAAAATATATCCACTCCATTTAAACTTCCTTTGCTTAATTATTGCAATAGCATTATCAATTTCTTCACTTCTAAGCAATGGTTTGCTGAGCATCAAGGTGACTATCGGTTCTGTTTCAGAGAGTTCTGCCGAAAGCATAAGTGGATCAAAAATAGATAACAATTCTTCAAACTCCTCTTGAGACATCGTATCCGGTTTATTTATGAAATCTCGCTTAAGCACACTCTCATCATTCGTAACAGGTAAACCGAACTTATCGGTTTTTAACTGCCATTGGGAATCGAAAAAGGATATCTCACATTCCGGTTCCGGTGCCTTGAACGACTTGACAACACATATTATAAAAGATTCATTGGTTGAAAACTTTTTCAACTGTAATATCGAACATGAATTTAATGTCACACAAACATAGTCGTCTGTCAATTTATCCATTACAGACATTCCACCGAGCCTGTTCTTTACTTCTGCTTTCATTTGCGTTGCGTATAAGTCAACCATCTCGGTTCGTTTGCCCTTATCAAGATATGCAACAATACTGTCAGGCATTGCTATCCATATATCGCGCATAGTTTTCTGTGCATAAGTAACGGCAGAGAACAAAAAAATAAATAATGTAATAAGGAAAAACTCTTTCTTCATAACTTAATATATAAATTTATTTAGAGTGCAATATTACTACATTTTTACGACATTGACAACAATAAGCAAATAAAATTGCTCATATATAAAGAATAATTACTGACTTCGTCAATGCGTTACCCTTACCTATTCCAGTTTCAAAGAATATGATTTGAATAGAGGTTCGATTGCTTTATGCTTCTCAGTGAGGAACATTGTTTTGAGAAGTATCTTATTGTTTTCCGGTATCCTTCCCCACTATAACCTCAACTAAAACAACACCTGATACGTAAAGCCTATGCTTGCGAAGCATCTCCTTGAACGCGCCCGGACAGGAAAGCAACCGGTGTCATAGAACAATTTCTTCAAGATAGCATGCAACTTAGGCGCACCCACTCCGGGATTGGCCTTGCGATACTCACGTGGATTCTCAATAATAATGGGCTCTATGGTATCTTCTCGGCAAAGCCGTCCTTTTCATCACGCTTGTTATCTGCTTGTCTGCTGTAACCAAACAGTTCGCAAAAAGTAGTCATGGCAACCCATGAGTCCTCTTAGAGAAACAGAATTAATGTTTGGTACCAGTTTTTTCTTACATGGATGTTGAATGTTTGATCTGCAAGATCAATCATGGTGGAATATGCATGAGAACTGAACCTCTCTAGTTCCTGCGCCTTTCGAAGACACTTTATCTCAGCGTCTTTCTCTATTAAAAGTTCGTCCTTAGTCTTTTCATTCCTCGTCAAGAATAGAATTCTGCTGCAAAGGTAACAAGTCTTTTTCATTCATGATTTTGTCCATCCAGAAAAACGACAACGAACAACTGCTTATGTGATACTTCATGATGATTTTATCTGCAAAAACACCGCTTTCAAGTTATTCACGGTCAATTAAAATACGGTCATCATCTATGAATGTGTAACCTTTTAACTCAACTTATCGTGTCTCATACCATCCTGTGGTCTTATTATACACGCATTCTGTTCTTATCTTGTGCTTCATTATCACTTCTTTTTTGCCTCCTAAAGTGACATTTTGTTCTACTAAAAGTCACTTCAAACGCAGCACTCGCACTCCGAGTGCTGTTTTTCGTCCTATAAGGTAGTTCTTTAGTGTTGCACGTTCTTCCACAACTTTATGTTTTAATGATGAAGCATTGAGCAAATGCAGTCCGTCACGTCTCCACACTGCAAATCCAAGATGTGAGATTTCGAGGCCTTTCTTGCTTGTAACTATTGCAATTACATCGCCATCGTGTATAATGTTTCTCAGTTCTTTTGTGTCTTGGATATTTCCGTTAGGGATGTATCTGTATTTTTGACCACATATATCTTTTTCCATCAGTGCAATTTTTCGTATCATTGCAGTGTCGCCTGCGAGCATTTTGTAACTGCCGCTATGTTTTGTCATATAAGTGGCATCTACGATCTGCAAGCCACTGAACAACTCTGTGTCTCCCATAACTTCATCCACAATGCCCATTTTTACATTGTCTTTTATCCAGGCTGTGAAATAATGCAGACGCGAAGAATAGTCTTTCAGCGTGCCATTTTGATACCTTATCTTGGTAAGGTTGTCGCAGTAGCCCTTGAAAGAATAGTTATTCTCTTTGGCAGTCATTGTCAATGCAAGCACCGTCTCAACGAATGTAGTGCAGTCGAGTTCGCGCAGGTTTACCACAAGTTGCTCCTTCTTGTTCACTTCTAATGTGTGTGCAACGTATGGTTTGCCTATAAACTTGCGTGCGAAGAATAGCACCGGGTTTTCTCCTTTCGGCATTGTCTTTGCTTCGGACAACAATCTGACAACCATTACACTGTCTTCTCGTAAATAAGTGCTTTTGCCTGAAGCACCGGCAAAAGATGCCATGAAGAGCATGACGCAAATAACAAATATCCTTACCATGTCAATAATTATTTCTTATTCCTGTATTCTTTTCTCTTTCCAAAGTTTATACCTGCGTAAATATTCAACGAACCGAAAACATTGTTGGTAGAGAATTGAGGCTTGCGGTAATTGTATGCTTTTATAATTGCACTCGCACCGCAATACCATTTCATGTTGTTATAAACCAATCCGAAACGGCCAATGGCATCCATATTGAAATTGGAGAACTTGAAATCGCGCAACTGGAAATTATGGTCTTGTCTTTCTCCTATCGACCTTTTATAGGCTACTGCCAACGATAGCGAAGCGGCAAACAGACAGTTACGTGCAAAAACATAGTTATATGCGTAACCGCCCGATACCGAATAGTCCACATATTTCACATGGTTGAACATCAATCCGGAATCAACTTTCTCTTTATGGTGACTATCTGCCACGTCAGCAATGATGTCATGAAGTTTGTTATAGTCGAGTTTTAGACTATGACTCGTATATCCTATGCCTATGAGTGGCGAACCGCAACTTTTCTTCTGAACTGTACTCTGACTGAATGCGGCAGGGTATGAGAATTTCTTATGGTTGAAGATGTAATATATATTAAAACCCTTTATACCTACCTCAATACCGGAGAAAGCCATCTCCTTGCGGCTTATCTGACCATCGCTAAACTTTATCGACTTTATTAGATAGTCTTTTCCCGACTTACGGTAATACAAATCTATACCTATTTGCGAACTATATAGGCTTATGTCAAACTCCTTTTTATTGTTGGTTTTGGATAGATGATTGATGTCGAAAGTATATCCGAGGAAAACCCATCTCCAACCGAAATAAGGCCCTAACTTTATTATCGGCTTCGGTGCAAATGTCACGGCCTGCCCACTTTTGCTTGTCAGGTTATAAATTTCGTATGTCGTGGTATTTTGCAGCATAACTGTATAGTTGTAATGCTGAGGTTCTATATAAGTACTGTCTATCTCGTTGAAAGACTTTAAAAAACTATATATCACATTCTTTTTATTAACGCCCTTTTCTGCTTTTTCCATAATACTATCGCTTGGTGCAATATCATTATTCGCAAAAAGCGATACCGATACGAGCAGAACGGAGAATATGACGTAAAGCCGCAGATTTTTATATGCCTGAAACATATACATATATCAGAATTTTCCTAATATTCTGTCCATGACCCAATTCACGGGAGTTGCCGAAACGCTTGTACTGAGACAAACGTTCAATCCTTGCAGATGTTCAGTAACGCTTTTTATTATAGGTAACTGTACGTATGGTGGATTGGGCACTGTTAAAGTTGTCAGTCCCTCGCTCGTAATGATTTCTATTGGGGCATAGTCGAAAACCGAAAACGTGAGCATACCGGCATCACCAATAACCCCAATGCGGTCTTCGCGCGACGATTCATGACCTGCGAAGCACCACGAACCACTGCCGGGAAGTCCCGATTCAAACTGAAAACATGCGCTGATGGTGTCTTCTGCCTTATAAAGTCCACCACGATTGGTGCAGATACCCTCAGTCTTTATTATCACTCCGAACATATTTTGGAGCAAATCAAGTTGGTGTGGAGCCAAGTCATAGAAATATCCTCCTCCTGCAATGTCCGGTTGAAGTCGCCAAGGCAGATTGGAAATGGTGGAATAGTCGAGTTCTCGCGGGGGACATGAGAAGCGCAGTTGTACGTTCATCACCTTACCAATGGCACCTGATTCCACGAGGCTCTTTACTTTTATGAAGTATGGAAGGTATCTTCTGTAATATGCCACGAAACAAGGAATGCCGGTCTGTTCGCTCACCCTGTTTATTCTTGCACAGTCATCGTAACTTGATGCCAATGGCTTCTCCACATAAACAGGTTTGCCTGCCTTCATAGACATAATTGCAAATGTTGCATGGCTTGATGGGGGGGTGGCTATATATACGGCGTTCACGTCATGGTCTTCTATCAACTCCGATGCATCGGTGTACCATTTCGGTATTCTGTGCCTTTCTGCATACATTCGGGTTTTGTGAGCATCACGTCCCATCACAGCAACAATATCAGAGCCTTCTACCTCCCTGAATGCCGGCCCTGACTTTTTTTCAGTGACTTCACCACAGCCGATAAATCCCCATCTGATTTGTTTCATGCTGCAAAGTTACCGTTTCTTTTCCTAATTACTTAGTTTTTTGCCTTAAAAATTTGGTCATGCGCATAAAAATATCTACCTTTGCACTCGAATTTAAGTAATGGTTCCGTAGCTCAGTTGGATTAGAGCAACAGCCTTCTAAGCTGTGGGTCTTGGGTTCGAACCCCAACGGAATCACTTCGATAGTCAGATGTATGTAAGCGGTTTTGCGCTTAACTTTCTGACTATCATTGTTTTAATAAACCACTTGTGTTTGTTGCCCCCTTCTCTAAATTTGGTGCGTATAATGCTTCCCGATATACTGTATTTTGTTGATAACTACTTGTATTTGCATTAAAACTTATGCAAACATGTGGGTGTTAACGTTTATTTTTGTACTTTTGCGGTCATGAAACTGATAGCAGATAGTGGAAGTACCAAAACTTCATGGGTTCTTATGAATGGTGGAGAGGTAGAGAAAAAGATTACCACGATTGGTATTAATCCCGTCGTTCAAACAGAAGAGATCGTGTTGACAGTGCTTAATGAGTTAGTCTGTTCCTTACCTATTATGCCGAGTGAAATATATTTCTACGGTGCCGGTTGTCGTGGGAAGGCAATACAACGAATAACCGACACCATGCGAATAGCATTTGCAGATGCGAAATGCTTGCCACACATTGAGGTGGAGAGCGACCTTTATGGGGCGGCGAGAGCACTTTTTGGCGACTCTGAAGGCATAGCATGTATTCTCGGTACTGGCAGCAATTCTTGCCTTTATGATGGCTCTTCAATAGTAGAGAATGTACCACCGCTTGGCTATATCCTCGGCGATGAGGGTAGTGGTGCATCTCTCGGGAAGATGTTTCTTAATGCACTTTTCAAAGGAGATTTGCCTGCGGAGTTGGCTGACCAATACCTTACTGAAACATGTCAGACATACGATGACGTGATACGCCGCGTTTATCGTGAACCGAATGCTAATCGTTACCTTGCATCAACGTCATTATTTATTATCAATCATCTTGATATAAAGCCGTTGGCAGATATTGTTGAATACAACATTGAGCAGTTCTTTGTCAAGAATGTTTGTCGATATTCACATTCGGAAATACCTGTGGCTGCCGTAGGAAGCATTGCCGACGCTTACAGTGACATATATATAAAGGTGGCAAACGCTCATGGTTTTAGCGTTTCAAAAATACTGAAAGAGCCTATCGATGCCCTTGCAGAATATCATTCCATGCACACCATAAAATAAAGTGTTTTTCAATTTATGCTGTTTTGCTGACCAAATTCGCCCATTTTGCTAACCAATTTCGCCGAAATTGCAAAGTAAAATGGGCGAATTTGGTTTTAAAGACGTTTCTTTCTTGGGAACATTTTACGAACACGCATCAGTAAGTTTACTACGGAACCGGCAGAGATGATGAGCGTTACGGAAACGATGATGAGCAAGATACCAACGACCAATCGTAGTGTCATAGGCTCGCTGAATATCGTTACGGCAAAGAAAACTGCAGAAACAGGCTCGAATGCGCCTAATATCGCTACAGGGGTAGAGCCGATTTTCTGGATTGCAGCACTCGTACAAATTAGAGAAAAAGCCGTTGGGAAAAACGCCATTGCCAAAGCATCAGCCCAAAGCCATGCCGAATTGTTGAGCACGCTTAAACTATTGATGTCGAAATTAAGTGCGTACAGTAACGTTCCGAAGATAATAACGTAGAGTGTAATTTTTAAGGTAGATACTGTCTTTAGTTTTGGCATGTTGACAAATACCAAATAAATAGCGTATGAAAGAGCCGAGCCGCCCACCATCAGCAGACCTACCAATGAGAGAGCCTGACCGTCTCCACCACGATATAGCATGGATATGCCGGCTATTGCCAACATAATACTGGCAATGGTGATTATAGACACTTTCTCATGATAGAACAATGCCATAATTATAGTGACTATGATTGGATATACAAAAAGCAACGTTGAGGCAATGGCTGAACCTATGTATGTGTAACTGACATAAAGCAACAGGGACGATGCAGCCATAAGCATACCAAGCGTAATGAGTGGAACCCACTGGTTTTTCTTCAGTCCGAAACTGCGTCCGCGTACTAACATTATTATGACAAGCATCGGTATAGCCAACATATAACGTATAAACAAGACGCTCGAAGCTTCGATACCGGCATTAAGCAGTGGCAACGCAAACAACGGATTGGTGCCATACGATGCGGCAGCCAATACGCCTAACATATAACCTTTGAAAGAATTGCTCATAGTAGATGCAAAAATACTAATTAATATTGATTTTAGTGCCCTTTTTTTTGTTATTCTTATAATCTTTAATAAATAATGAGTAACTTTGCAATCTTATATTATGAAGTGAAAGGTGAAATGGAATTGATTCAAGATATAATGCATAACTCGCAGTGGCCGTTGCTCACTGCTTTCATACTTGGAGCACTTGTGGCATTGCATCCATGTCCGTTGGCTACGAATATAGCCGCAATGGGCTATATCGGGAAGGATATAGATGACCGTACAAAGGTTTTTATCAACGGATTGTTATACACTTTAGGACGTACAATCAGTTATACATTGCTCGGCTGGATAATAATATTGCTTGTGCAAAGCGGCGTTGAGGTGTTGAATGTCGGTGAAATCATATCTGAATGGGGAGAGCGGGTGTTGGCCCCCATGCTGATAATCATCGGTGCATATCTGCTTTATAACGACCTGCTTCATCATCATGAGCACGTGCCACGGTTGCCTTTCGGAGGCAGAAATGTTGCTCCTGTGGTGCTCGGTATTATCTTTGCTTTGGCATTCTGTCCGGAAAGTGGTGTCGTATATTTCGGGATGATAATGCCGATGGCTGTGGAGTCGCCCATCGGATATTTACTTCCGGTGAGTTTTGCATTAGGCACCGGGTTGCCTGTAATTATCATGTCGTGGGTCTTTGCTTACAGTGTTAGCAGTTTCTCGCGTTTAAACAATGGCATGCGCTTTGCAAAGGCATGGCTTACCCGACTTGTTGCAGTACTTTTTGTGCTTGCCGGAGTTTTCGTGTTATTGTTCTAAGTCATTTTTTTGCAACATCTTTTTGTGGGCGGCAGATAAATTATCACAAATAAAAAAAGTATATTCCAGGAAGGTCTTTAATGGTAAGTGCTCCTTGCTGAAATATACTTTTTAGCAATGATGTTTTGTTATTTTATCATGTATTTCTTCCCATTGATTATATACAATCCCTTTTTAAGGTTTTTCTTGTCTGTATTTATGCGTATGCCTTCAGGAGTATATATCTTGTCATGAATGTCTGCATTGTTTTGAATCTCGTCTATTGCATTGACTTTTGGGGTGTAGAAATAAATGTTATTAATGTATATCGTTTTCCCATTACCATTGGAAAGGGTTATACCACCGATGTCTTCGATAGCAATTCCTCCATTGGCAAGTTTTTCAACAGAAACATCTATTCTTGTCCATGTTTTTTCTTTCAAGTCAAACATTTGTGTTCCGGATTCTTTTTTGACACCTTCAGGCTTCATTCCGTTTTTTCCACTCTTTTCCGTGAAACCTATTTTTACCTGCATATTCTCGTATGCAAAGATGTCTATATGCAGAGAATCTTTGCCGTTTGCATTGAATTGATCAGCAAATTGTATTTCTGCGTTATTGAAATCGGTTGCTTCAATCACTTTGTCACCATTTGAATATGATGTTATTGCCGCGTTTGTCATGGTGATGTTTCCTTCCGGAGCACCATTTACAAAAATGTTTTCAAAAACAAATCCTTCTCTTGGAATTATGGTGTCGTGTGGAACTATATAATCGAACGTAAGTTTCTCGACAGGTGCTGATATGTCTTCTTTTATATTAAGAATCGGCTTTTTGGTGTCGTTACCGGTGTACCAAGGTATAGAACATAGTTCGGTGATACCGAAAAAAGGATAGGGATCTCCTTCCATGCTTTTCTTATACTCTTCTCTGGTCTTACTTGTATCATAAGAACTTATATAAATTCCGTCTGCCGGGATAATGGTATATCTTGAATGACCTATGGTGTTGTTCACGGAATTTGAAGAAAGTGAAAATGCTGTGGCATCGTAATCAACATGGGTGACAAGCATTCCCTGACCGTAAAGAGGTTTATTCCAGCCTGCTTTCTCAATGTATTGCAGTACGAGGTATTCATTACCCGTAGGGTCAGCATCGTTCTTTATTCTATAAGCCTTACCGCCGTTGTTTATATTCCCGAGAGCAACGTTTCCCTTGTCGTCCGTGGTCAACTCGTCAATGACAAACCAACCCATTGCTTCTCGTTCCCATGCAGTGTACTCAGTGGGTGAATATCCGTTCTTTAAATATTCTCCTCCGTCCATAATGTCCCAGAGTTCCATACCCGGATTAAATGCATTCTGTGCCGCGGGACTTACAGGGTAAAAATCAGGCAATCCCATACAGTGAGAAAACTCATGGCAGAAAAGACCTATTCCGTTTATGGCATAGTCAAGTCCTTGTTTTTTAAATGCTCCGGGAAAGGCATTTAATTCTGTATGCACACCATACCTAAATGCCTTTTTACCATCGTAAGTGCCAAAATTGAAACTGCCTGATTTCGGCCAAATACAGTCTGTGGAGTTTTGAGAATAAGACTGTGAATATCCGGCACAGATGACATATACCAAGTCTATATATCCATCATTGTTCTCATCGTATTGTGAAAAGTCAATCTCGTTATCGGCCAACTGACACACCTCCGGCAAGAGCCTATTCATGTGGTCGTGTTTTCCTTCGCCGTAATATTTTAGTTCTTTTGATAGTTTCACAGGTCCATAGATGTCAAACTGCGGCATGAATTTTCCATAACTCATATCCTTGAAGTATTTCTTTACACTACCGTAATTTTTTCCTACGGTAGAATTGCCTACCGTATTGTCTATTTGCTCGGCATTGAGATATTGTTCAAAAACACTTTTCGGGTCTGCATCTTTGAAGACACTGTCTGTGAACTCTGCAAGTATTACTATTGCCCTTGGAGTTCCTTTGTGTGGAAATAGAGTACTGTTGTCGGCTATGGGTTCCCTACGAGCAGCATGTTTCGAAATCTCTTTATCTATAACGTTATAGAACAGACGGCGATTCTGTTTCTTTATCATTTTTTTTTCTATCTCACTTCGTGACGAAACTTCGTGAGCCAACTGCTTTGTAGGTATAAGATTTCCATTGGCATCAATTTCGGCAACATAATAATCGAACCCTTCATGGTATAGTAGCACACCATCGGATGTGGTATACCAATGATTGTGTTCATCGCCAAAGGCATAAACTGTAATCTTTGTACCGTCACTTTGAGTTATTACAGCAGGTTCCGGATGCACTTTAACGGCCCATAATGATACGCTAAACAATAGCGATGCGAAAACAAATACGATCCTATTCATTGCTTTTTATTTTTTAGTTGTTATCTATTCTGTTCTTTTTAAAATAATATTGCCCTTTATTCTTTGTCCTTTTACCATATTCTATGGCATGTTTAGGACAGTGGTGGTAGCAGTTGAAACATGTAAGGCAAGTGTTGTTGTGTTTCCATTCCGGCATCATTCCTTTGCCGCCCTTTATATCGTTCACGGGGCATACGCTTGCACAGATTCCGCACTTGGTGCACTTCTCCTCTTCAACTCGGAAAGGTTTGTCGGTTATTAGGCACTTTATGAATAATGTGCCGAGTAAATAACTGTTTGTTCTCGGCCAGCGTCCTTTATATGTGTCAACTATTCCTATTTCTCTTTTTTCAATGCTTTTTATTTGTTCGGCAAGCATATTCTTTGCCTTCTCTTTCTTTTCGAGTTCTTTTTGTGGCTTGTCAACATCCATGAACGGTAACCCCACATAACTTTCCGGCATTATAAGAGAGAATATACTGTCAAGACAAATGCCTAAAGACGAAAGGTCTTTTGATAGATATTCCATCGTCAGACCTATATCATCACCTGCGGTGCACAATGCCCAGCAGTAATTTTTGTTGTAATTCCTTATTCTGAGCCTTTTTATGAAATGCCTTACCAACAAAGGAGGTCTCCAACCATGTACAGGGAAACAGAAACCTATTCTTTCATTATCTTTTAGTTCGTATTCAATATTGGTATCAGCATTGGCCATGTTGACAAGAGTATCGTTTAAAAAAACTGCCAACTGTTTTGCTGCCCAAAGAGTATTTCCTGTTGCTGAGAAATAGAAAATCATATTGTAAAAAGATAAAAGATAACCTGTTAGAAGTCAATCCTTACTTAAATAGCTCCCCCGTTAGCATTAATGGAGGAGCTATTATTTTGGAGGTACCTAGCAGAGTCGAACTGCTCTACACGGTTTTGCAGACCGTTACCTAACCGATCGGCCAAGGTACCATTTTCATAACCGAGTGCAAAGGTAGCATTTTATTTTTATTCTCGCAAATATTTGATGCCTTTTCTTGCATCATTATGACATTTTCCTTTGCCCTGAAGTTGCCCTACTCTTCTCGTATTACAGCCATCGCAACCACAGCAAGGGTTATCGACATTCTTTATTTTTCGCCATATCAGATAGAAAGCGCGGAAAACAACAAAAACTAAAACAATTAATACTATAATAATCTGCCAATCCATATTCTGTTGTATTTTAATAATACAAAGGTAGTTTAAAATGCTTTAAAACTATAATGGTTTTAACTTTATTAATTATTTAATATTATTTTTGGGAGTATCATGACTTAATGGACATTTGGTAGGCAGTCAATTCCTGCCTACCAAATGTCTATTAAACCTTTTTTCCTTTTCTTTGTTGTCATAATAAAAACCCCGAAAGTTTTTGTCTAACTTTCGGGGTTCATATCAATTTGACACACCCTCCTTTTATTATTCTTCTCTCTTTGCGAGTTTAGACATATTCATTTCTGATATAAGTCCATCGGGATTAACCCTCGCTGTTATACTATATGCGTTTTTGTCGCTTGCCGACTCACCATGCATTACGTCTTGGTCTGCGGTGAATTTTACTACATATTCAAAATTACCGTCTCCTATTTCACGCTTTGTAATCTTATAGTCGTTTTTCAGTCTCCATACAATACTGGTGACACCATCTTTATAAGAACGATTCATGTAGTCAATAACATCACCCTTAGATGCGTTAGTGCGACCGAGGAATGATGACATAACCTCTGCAACAGAAGATGTAAGTTCGCTCTCATTTCTTGAGTTAATGCTGATAAAGAAGGTACGGAAAACCTTACTTATCAACTGGCGATCCTCCGGACTAAGTTCCTTTGCTTTCTGTTTGCTCAAAGCCTGCTGTGCCTCATCGTAGTGTTCGCCCGTAGGGTGTTCATCAATATAACGCTGATAAGCCTCAACAGTGTTTTGTCCTGTTGCCGCAGCCCAGTCTATTGAGTCAAGACGATGCACAAGTTCTTCCTTATGCGGCGAATTGGGGTTCTCTTCAAGGTATCTTATAATCTCTTCACGATTAGTGCTTCTTGCAACTATACTCCATGCTTCGTCAACTTTCTTTAGTCTGTCGAGATGTGCCATAATGCTGTCTCGATGCTCTTTCGGTGCATCAATGAAATTATCGAGATATTGTTGAAGCACTGTAGGGTCGTTGCTTTTCATTGCAAACTCATATTCGTCAATCTCTGTATGTGCCTTGGCATTGCTGTATGAATAGACCAACACACCACAAGCGAGCAAGGCAAGTATGAACGAAACAATAAGTGCAGTGAAATTCTTCTTTTTCTTCTTGCCCTGTTCCCCATCATTTATAGGTTGTTGCGCATCAACGGCCATTGCAGATTGTTTGTATTCCTGCTTGTTTACATTAGTCGGAGTGACAACTTCTTGCACTACCGTCGGTGGCTGTGCTGTTATTTCTTGGTTTTGTTCTGCCGGCACTGAATAGCCACCGGAGGGCTGGTGACAATTTGGACAGAAATGGTCATAACGGAAATAAACTTCACCACAACGTGTGCATTTGTTTACGTTACCTGCGATTTCTACACCGCAACTGGGGCATACAGGCGCTCTGTCACTCACCTGATGTCCACATTCCGGACATTTTATTATTGCCATTTTATATATTTGTGTATATTTTCTATATTTAGTTGTTTACTTCTTGCGTCAAAAGCCTACCTTCGCCGGAATCTTATCTCTCTCATAGTATGCCTACCCATGAAACGATTCTTGTCAACATATCCGTTCACACCGTTGATATGTCCCTTTCCGGTATATTGCCACATAAGATAGTCACGCCCGTCTGCAAGCACCGGCGGACGACTTGAATATTGGGCTATCCAAAGTTTATAGTCGTTCAGTTCGCCAACAAGATACTTATTATAGAAATTGGTATAAGTATATACTATGGGTTTCTGGTGATACGCTTTCTCTACGAGTCGCAGAAATTTAAGCAGCGAGTCGCATAGTTCTTCGGATTCCATGCCGGCATTTCTCTCAACGTCTATCATTGGGGTAAGGTCTTGATCGGCCGGTCTGCACTGCGCAATGAAATTCGCAAGTTGTTCCTCTTGTGCTGCTCGCGGTCTATAGAAATGGTACGAACCCACTTTCAATCCGTACCTGTGAGCAAGGTCGATATTCTCTTTGTAGCGTGGGTCTATTCTTGTCTCTCCTTCTGTGGCTTTTATATATACAAATACCATCTTGCTGTTCTCACCCACCGACTCCCAAAACACAGTACCCTGATAGTGACTTATGTCTATACCGTGTATATGAGAACATGTGTCCTCACACAATACATCACCATATTGCGCGCGTGTTTCGAGTGTAAAAAATATAAGAAACACGATGATGGGAAGTAAATATCTTGACAATAAATTTTGTTTCATACGTGCAAAGATAAACCAAGTTAAAGAAATAGCCAAATAAACATCTTCTTTTTTAGTTTTATTACGATACGCGGCATCGATATTCTATTTGTGCGCTCTGTACCAACGTTCTGCCTATTAGTTTGAATGTTATATCAACGCACGGTTGTAGAAGTCAACGTTCTCTTTTGTCAATAATTCTATCGGCATGTAGTTGATTGGCTTCACCGATTGCTTAAGTACTATTGCTCGGAACAATGTGTTGACACTACTATATCCTTGCACGTAGGCATGCTGGGCTATCAGGAATGAGATGCTACCCTTTTTCAGACATTCTGCGTTTTTGTCAACCATATCATATCCCATTATTTGCACGTTAGCAAACTCGTTGCGAAGCAGATACTCACCTACGATATGTGCTTTAGAACACATTGTTATACAGTGATGTATGTCAGTATTAGCACTAAAGAAGTCATCCAAGATACTGTCATATTTATGCTTTTCACATTCTATAGGCATCTCCAAATCAACAATCTCCGTAGTAGGGAAATGTTCGTTCATGTAATGTCTGAAACCAACTTCACGGTTTTCCTGTTGCTTACTTGCCACCTTACCGTTCTTTGTCAACTTCATCAGCATAATCTTCTTTTCATCTCTTGCAATGAGCATCAACATGCGTGCTGCGAAATATCCACTATTGAAAGAGTCTTGACCGAAGAAACTAAGTGGCTGTAGGCTTGGCATATAAGAGTCGAGCAATACAAACGGGATGTTAAGTTCGTGAAGAATATCAGTGTATCGTTTTGTAGTATCCATGTCACTCGGTATTACTATAACACCATTCGGATTACTTTCTATAACTCCCTCAAAAGCAGAGGAAAAGGAAACTTCGTCAGAGCGTTCATAGAACATGAACCTAATATCTATATGAAAGTCTCTCCTTGCCTCACAAGCGTCCTTTGCTCCCTCCTCTATCTCCTGCCAATATGCCTCGCTTTCATGCTTCGGCATCAATAAATAGAACGTGTATGACTTATTGTATGCAAGTGCACTTGCATACATATTTGGTCGATAGTTTATTTCTTTCAGCACCTTTTCTACCTTTGCTCTGGCCGATGGTGAAACGTTTGGACGGTTATGAATAATCCTGTCAACAGTACCTACTGATACACCTGCTTTTTCAGCAATGTCTTTAATTCTTATTTTCTGAGACATCTTTTCTCTATCTTAATTGCATTTCGTTTCAAGGACGTTACAATTTACTTTATTAGAATGCTTGTTCTTAATTATTAATGTTCGCGCGCACAAACCATATTATTCATTTGCAAAATTAATAATAAAAACTTAATTGTACGAATGTGTATTGTTTTTTTTGATATTTTCTTATTTTTTTCCTACTATTATTTGCTGAATTGCACATAAAATCTTAATTTTGTACTCGTAAGAAAATAAATAAAGATAAGGAGACTTTAGGTCATATTGCAGAAATATGTAAACAAGAAATTAGTCAAAAGAGACTCGATATGGATAGTTGCAATATTGGGTCTTTTGTGTTTTTCAGCCTGTAAGAAGATTCCGAATAAGGCGGAAGCAGACAGACTGAACAGCATTTCTTATTCTTATCACTACAAGAACATAGACTCCACACTGCATTATGCCAAAGCCGCATTCAACATGTCTGAAGGATATGATGATGGCAAGGCTGAAGCATTAAATAATATAGCATTTGCAAGCATAGCGAAAATGAATTACTCTGATGCCGGCAGACAACTTGACAGCATCGTGGGATTGACAAACAATCATGTTGAACTGCTTATTTCGTACATCCAACACATGCGTCTTTGTCAGCGAGAATCTCACAACAAGGACTTCTATGACTATCAAGAAAAAGCCATAAAAAGCCTCAAGAGGATAAACGAATCTCGCGACATGCTCACCGAAAGACAGCGTAGCCGTATGATATACGCCGAAAGCGAAATGGCTATTGTGACCTCCACATATTATTATTATGTAGGTCTTGAAAGCCGTTCTATGGACACTTTGCTCGGGATTGATGCCAATGGTGAGATACAGAAAGACTCCGCCCAACTAATGAACTATCTCTATCAAATAGGAGCAGGAGGAATAGTAAGCGAAGGAACACAGACTGACATCAATCAAAAGGAGTGGGAATACCTTGTGCGTTGCTATATGCTTGCAATTCAGAGCAGAAGCATATATTGGGAAGCCAACTCACTTCAAGCCATGAGCGAGCATCTTCTCGACAAGAATGCACGCGACAAACTGATAGCCTCAAACCAACAAACGATAAAATATATAAACGTTGACAACATGCCAGACAGCCTGCTTGCAGGCAATCTCGCACAAAGGTCGCTGGCTTTGTTCCAAAGTCTTGGCGATGTATATCAGATAGCCGGAGCGTATCGAACGCTTGCTTCTTGTTTTTGGGGAGTCGGAGATTATCGCTCGGCAATGATTTGTCTGGAAGATGCACTGAACAAAGACATGCGCATAGAACAAGCACCCGACTTGGTTGCAAGTATAAGAGAGCAACTTTCGATAGTATATTCCGCAATGAACGAGAAACCTACCAGCGATTACAACCGGAATATTTATCTTGACCTTCAGGACATGACACGACAGGACAGGCATCTTGAGGCTCGTGCCGAACAACTTGACCGTTCAGCACGACAACTAAATATCATGATTTCCGCAGTGTTAGTAATGATTGTAGTTGTTGTTACCCTTATGTTCTTTTTTTATAACCTGAGAAGAAAAAAACAGAAGAATAATTCACTTGACGACCTGCTCGAACCTTTAGAGCAGTGGCGAAAGGACAACATACTGCTTAACAACGCATTGGATGAACGGCATGAAGAAATAAATGAAACGTATGCAATCAATGTCATACATATAGCGAACAACAAGAAACGCAATCTTGAAAATCGTGCAAAGATATTTCTTGTGAATAGTATAATACCGCTTATCGACAGAATTATTCATGAGGTTGGCAGACTTAAAAATGCAAACGAAAGCAATAAGGTGAGGGCAGAAAGATATAGTTATGTAGCAGAACTCACAGACAAGATAAATGACTATAACAACGTTCTATCACAATGGATTCAACTGCGCCAAGGCGAATTGAATATGCACATTGAGAGTTTCCCTTTGGAAGAGACTTTCAGTGTAGTAAAAAAGAGCAGGATGTCTTTCCAACTGAAAGGTATAAACTTAATCGTAGAGTCTACGACATCAAATGTAAAAGCCGACCGCGTACTCACTCTCTTCATGCTGAACACTCTTGCCGACAATGCTAGGAAGTTTACACAGGAGGGAGGTACTGTAACAATTTCCTCACATTCCACAGACGATTACGTAGAGATTTCGGTCACAGATACGGGAAAGGGAATGTCTGCCGATGAACTGTCCGGAATATTTGACCATAAGGTATATAACGGTCATGGCTTTGGATTAATGAACTGCAAGGGAATAATTGAAAAATACCGCAAGATAAGTCAGATATTCAGTGTATGCAAATTGTCTGCAGAAAGCAAAGAAGGCACAGGCAGTCGTTTCTTTTTCCGTCTGCCTCATGGTGTTGTACGTATAATTATTTCATTGGTATCGGCATTGTCTTCTATTTCGATGTCTGCTGCAAATGTTTCACCTCAGAAACTTGCAGCCGACTATGCAGACAGTGCATATTTCTCTAATGTTGGCAGCAAGTATGAACGAACACTTCAGTTTGCAGACAGCGTTCTGAAATATCTTAATATAAGATACCGGCAAATAAAAAAGAATGGCAATGTTATCATGGTGAAATCGGGCAATCTAAAGGCCGAACCGGCAGAGATTACTTGGTTTCATGACGGCATGGATATCGACTATGATGTGATCCTTGACATACGTAATGAAAGTGCCGTAGCGGCATTGGCAATCCACGACTGGGATCTTTACAGATATAACAATCGGGCATATACCTTGTTGTTCAAAGAAAAATCGGCAGATAAGAACCTTGCGGAATATTGTCGAACAATGCAGACATCAGAGTCTAACAAGATGATTGCCGTGGCATTACTTACATTATTGTTCATTATTATAATAGTTGCATACTATTTCCTTTACTACCGACATCGCATCAATTACGATTATTGCATCGAACAAGTGGGACACATCAACGACATTCTGCTCAGCAAACGAACTGACGAAGAGAAACTTTCACTCATCAGACCGATTTCAACAGATAAATATCCTGAAGCACTTAAAGTAATCGTTGACAAAGTAAAGGAAGCACTTGTATCGTCTGTCGAAAGTTCTAAAGAGAAGAACTACGAGATAGAACTTGCAGAAGATGAGAGCCGACGTGCAGAATTTGAAGGCGATAAACTTCATGTCAGCAATAATGTTCTTGACAATTGTCTCAGTACTCTAAAGCATGAAACGATGTATTATCCTTCCCGTATCAGACAGATTGTGGAAGAGGTAAACAATGACAATACGGCGGAAGAGCCTGCACAACTTCAGGCCATTGATGAACTTGTTTCATACTACAAAGAACTTTACTCCATACTGAGTGCTCAGGCAATGAGGCAAGTGAATGTTGTAAAAAATAAATGCCAATCAGTAGGAATACAGAAAATATTAAAAACTGATGCCTCCGAATACTTTGTAATGGGTGATGAAATGATGCTTAAATATCTCTTTGACATTCTACAAAAGCAAAACAATGGAAACTTTGCCGACATTCGCGTATCGAAAAAAGAAGAAAGGTATGTAGTTGTTGAACTTGAGATGAACAAGTTGGCCTTCCGCGAACTCTTTACACCATCAATGGAAAACATTCCGTTTATGATTTGCAGACAGATAGTAAGAGAAAATAGCGAAAGTACCAATCTACGTGGCTGTGGAATCGTAGCACAACCCTCAGCAAAACAAGGTACATTGGTAACTGTAACACTGGCATCTGCAAACGTAAATACAATAAAGAATAAATAAAAATCACAGAATATGGAAAATTTCAAAGTAATAATAGTCGAAGATGTGCCGCTCGAACTGAAAGGTACAGAGGGAATCTTCCGGAACGATATTCCGGAAGCCGAAATAATAGGAACGGCAGAAAGCGAAGCGACATATTGGCGATTAATAAAGCAACAGAAGCCCGACATGGTTCTGCTCGACCTCGGACTCGGTGGCTCAACAACCGTCGGTGTGGAGATATGTCGCCAGACGAAAGAAATGTATCCGATGATAAAGATTCTGATATTCACAGGTGAGATTCTCAACGAGAAACTATGGGTTGACGTTCTCGATGCCGGATGCGACGGTATATGCCTTAAAAGTGGCGAACTGCTCACCCGAGGCGATGTGGTAAGCGTTATGGCGGGCAAGAAGATGGTGTTCAACCAGCCTATACTCGAAAAGATTATCGAGAGATTCAAGCGTGGGGTAAGCAGTCAACTGATGCGACAGGAAGCACTTGTCAATTATGAGATTGATGAATACGATGAGCGTTTCCTTCGTCATCTGGCTTTGGGATACACAAAGGAACAGATAACCAACCTGCGCGGAATGCCATTCGGGGTGAAAAGTCTTGAGAAGAGACAGAACGAACTCGTGCAAAAACTATTTCCAAACGGCAACTACGGCATAGGTATTAATGCTACGCGCCTTGTTGTACGCGCACTCGAATTAAGAATTATCGACCTTGACAACCTACAGGCAGACGAAGAGTAAGAAGAATGTATATGCGTAGAATATCCTCCATATCTGCTCTGACATGCATGGCAATGCTTTCCGCCAACCTACTGCTTGTTATCCTCTCATGGATTCTCAGTGCCGTAGGAGTTGAATCGGTGCGTTCGCTAATCAGTGGTGAAGGTGTGCGTTGGTTTCTCGGACATTATGTTGACATAATAGGCACACCGGTGCTTGCATGGCTATTGCTTTTGTCTGTTTCATACAGTTCCTTCTATGGAAGCGGTTTATATGAGGTTATGATATATCGGATAAAAGGTAAAAGACTGTTACTGCGTCAACGGCTCGGTTTACGTGTAATATTGATTACCCTGCTCATCTTAACTATCATAATAGCATTGCTTACACTCACGCCACATGCCATACTTCTAAGTCCGGTGGGAAACATCTTCCCCTCATCATTCAGCCACAGTATAATACCTACGATAGCAGGAGCAATAACGCTGATGTCCATTATTTACGGATTGGTGAGCGGGACGATACGAAGCGGACATTCTGCATTCAAATGCCTGTATTGTAAAATACATACCCTCTTACCTATATTCTTAGTATATATTTTCACTGCCCAACTCTTCGCTTGTTTCAACTTCGTATTCTCGATTTTAACCTATTAAAGAGTATAATATAAAAGGTATCAAACTCGGCATAATGTCGGGTTCGATACCTTTTAGAGTAAATTATATGTTTTGGATTAGTCCAAAAGTTATACTGGATTATTTTCTGCAAACAGTTTCATGCGCTCCTCAAGTTGTGCGTATTGGTGGTTTTCTATGAACGAGGTGCATACTCGCAGACCCTCTTGGTGCGAGCCTGTGGTAATCAAGCAAATCGCACTCACACCATAATACATCAACTCGCGCGCCAATGTTCCGCTTGTCATGCCCGGATAACCGATAGTGAAATAGAAACCATCGGCAATTGGTTGGTCGAGATCGCGGTCATATACTATATGAAAATTATACTTACAGAATATTTCTTTCAGTTTGTGTGCACGCTCTCCATAAATCTTTATCTCATCGCGGAAGTTGTAAGTACCGTCACATGCGGCACCGAGCATTGCTGCCATTGCGTGCTGTGCACTATGACTCGTTCCCGATGAGAGGGCATAGAGCATACGCGTAGAGAATACCAAACCGAAAGGCAATCCTTCATATCGTGCCGACAAATCATCGTAATGACGACGGAAGAGTTTATCACTGATACAAGTAACGCCGATACGTTCGCCTGCATAACTGAAAGCCTTTGAGCCACTGATTAGTAGAATATAGTTATCGGTATAATGAGCCACGCTTGGTTGGTATGGTGGTTGGAAAGGACGACTGAGGTCTTGGCGGAAATCCATTGCAAAATATGCAAGGTCTTCCATCACGATTACATCATAACGTGTTACCAGTTCACCGATAATACGCAATTCATCATCATTGAAGCATACCCACGAAGGATTGTTAGGATTGCTATATACAATGGCGCAGATATTGCCTTTTGAAAGGTAACTCTCAAGTTTATCACGGAGTTTGTCACCACGATAGTCATACACATCGAATGTTTCGTATTTCACTCCCTGCACCTGCAGTTGCATCTTCTGCACAGGGAATCCCGGGTCGATGAACAGTACGGTGTCTTTCTTGCGGTCTGCTTGCGAGCATGTAAGGAATGAGGCGAACGTTCCCTGCATACTTCCACATACCGGCACGCAGCCCTCCGGCTTTACGTCAACGTCTATGAAAGCCTTCACAAAACGCGAAGCCTGACGTTTCAGTTCCGGAAATCCTTGAATATCGGGGTAACTACGAGCGATACCTTCCTGCAAAGATTTTATCTGTGCATCCACACCCACCTTTGCAGCAGGCAATCCGGGTATTCCCATTTCCATTTTTATAAACTCTACGCCCGACTCTTTCTCTGCCATCGCAGCCACCTGTTTCACTTCTCGTATTGTTGCTTTGGCAAAATCTTGAATCCCAAGATTGCTTATCAGTCCGTCAACGATTTCTTTCTTTATAGGTGTATTCATTTAACTTACGATTGATATTGATAATTGATAATTGACCATTGACAATAGATAATTGACAGCAGGCAACAGGTTGATATTTCCATTGCCCGCTGTCAATCCTAATTTATTTCTGCTCATTCTTTCCCAATGCCAATGCCTTGATATTCGCATCGACAATGGCTTCGCCTTTACGTCCAAACACTCTACGTATTGCATCCTCAAGTTTTGAGTATTCAATGCCAATAGCTTTCTGTGCGGCACCAAGCAGAATGACATTTGCAGAACGTGGAATATTGTTCTCTTTGGCCATTGTTTCAATGTCAAGCACAATAACATTCTTCATCTTTGCCAAATCGGCATTGATTATCTCCATGTCTGGATAATTGGGAATATTAACAAACGGTGTGCTCGATGTTATAATCCAGCCATTCTTGTTGAGATACGGGAGATAGCGCAATGCTTCCATAGGCTCCATTGAGATGATCACATCAGCACTTCCTTTTGCGATGAGGTCACTGTTGATAGGGTCTGACGAGATACGAAGGTTCGATTGCACGTCACCACCGCGCTGGCTCATGCCATGCACCTCGGCCTGCTTTATATATAGGTTCTCGTTCATGGCTGCCTCGCCTATTATGGTTGCGATAGAGAGAATACCTTGTCCTCCCACACCGCATAATATTATGTCTGTCTTCATTTTTAGATTTACGTTTTACGAATTATACGGTTATTTCTTGTCCGCAGCCTTCTTCTGCTTCATATGTCTCTGCAATGTCTGTACGCACTCACGGCGTGGGATAATTACAGAAGTACCATTGTAGTTTATCTCCTCGCGAATGATGCGCGTTATCTCCGGCATATTCTTAGGCAGAGGCACAACAACATGCAGATGCTCTTCACTTATGCCCAAGCCACGGCATATTGCCTCAAACTTATTCGTTCCCGCAGAATCCTGACCTCCGGTCATACCGGTAGTGAGGTTATCGCTGATAATCACCGTTATATTTGAATTCTCGTTTATAGCATCAAGCAGTCCTGTCATTCCGGAGTGGGTGAATGTTGAGTCACCTATCACGGCAACCGAAGGCCATTGTCCGGCATCAGCCGCACCCTTTGCCATTGTTATGCTGGCACCCATGTCAACACAGGCGTGTATTGCACGGAATGGTGGCAGGAAGCCGAGCGTATAACAACCGATGTCACCGAAGACACGTGCATTGTCGTATTCGCGAAGCACCTCATTAAGAGCGGCATACATATCTCTGTGACCACAACCTTTGCATAATGCAGGCGGACGTGGTGCCACATCTTCACAAGGAGCATAGTTATCGTCCACCTCCATACCGAGAGCCTTTTTCACTATATCCGGGTTCAATTCGCCTGTACGTGGCAACTCGCCCGTAAGACGACCTTTAACCACAGCATTACCATCCATTACGCCACGCAACATCTCTTCGATGAAAGGCTGACCTTCCTCTACAACGAGCACCGACTCACACTCATCGCACATTCTTCTGACAAGTTTCTTAGGCAGCGGATATTGCGAAATCTTAAGAATAGGATAAGGACAACCATCAGGGAAGCACTCGTTTACATAGTTAACACCTATGCCGCTTGCTATGATTCCCATAGATTTATCCGCACCACCCTTTCCTTCTAAATATTTATTATAAGGAGAAGCCACTGCGTCTGCTTCAAGTTCCGCCTGCTGTGCCGTAACGATGTCATTGCGTTTGCGTGCGTTTACAGGCAGCAATACCCAACTGCTTGCCGTTGCGTTATAGTTCTTCTCATTCTCCTTACGCGCTTCCTTAGCAACAGACACCACCGCACGAGAGTGAGCCATGCGTGTAGTAACTCGCATAAGAACCGGAAGATGCTGACGTTCCGAATAGTCGAAAGCCACCGACATCATGTCGTAGGCCTCTTGCTGTGAACTCGGCTCGAATGTAGGAATCATTGCAAACTTACCATAGAAGCGAGAGTCTTGCTCGTCCTGTGATGAGTGCATAGAGGGGTCGTCGGCAACAAGCACAACAACGCCGCCATTCACTCCTGTCATGCCGGAATTGACAAATGGGTCGGCACAAACATTCAAACCTACGTGTTTCATACATACCATTGCTCGCTTACCCATGAACGACATACCCAATGCCGCCTCCATTGCCGTCTTCTCGTTAGTGCTCCAACGGCTGTGTATTCCGCGTTCCTTTGCAATAGCATCACCTTGTATAAACTCGGTGATTTCGGTAGAGGGCGTTCCAGGATAAGCATACACACCGGAAAGTCCTGCATGTATCGCACCCAAGGCAATAGCCTCATCGCCCAACAAAAGTTTCTTTTCTGTCATTTTTTTAAATTTAGTATTAGTTAAGTTAACCGTGTATTATATCTGCATCATCAATTACAGGGAATTTCTTACGGAAAGAGCGAAGCATTTCCATGTCAATCTCTGCCATCTTTGCGCTCTCCTCCCCGCTTCCGCAAACGGCAAGATCCTCACCGTATGGACTTATTATAAGTGAGTTGCCGCAATATTCACAATTTGGGTCACGCCCTACCCTATTCACCCCTGCCACATAACATTGGTTCTCCAATGCTCTTGCGTGCAACAACGTGTCCCAAACCTTTATTCTACTTGTGGGCCATGAGGCAACATAAATTATCATGTCGTAGTCACCGTGATTCCTACTGAAAACAGGAAATCGCAGGTCATAACACACTTGAAGCATTATTCTCACACTCCTCCACTCCACTATCACACGCTCTTCACCTCTCGTATAGTGCAGGTTTTCGCCCGCGTATGAAAAGAGATGCCTCTTGTCGTAGGTCGTTACTTCTCCGTCAGGTTTGACAAAATATAAGCGATTGAAATACCTTTCGCCACTTTTTATTGCCAAACTGCCAGCAATAGCAGCATCTTTCGCTACCGCTTTTCGTCGCATCCATTCGACAGTCTTTCCGTTTTCACTCTCTGCCATTCCTTCAGGGTCGGCAGCAAACCCCGTTGAGAACATCTCCGGAAGGATATAAAGGTCGGCTTCGGGCGCATTATCAATCATGGCATCAGCCCTCCTGACATTGCCCTGACAGTCTCCCCACGCTATATCCATTTGCAGAATAGTTGTTTTCATAGTCTTTCCGATATAGAAAATCCAGTTCGCTTATGATCTTTTTAACCCGGAAAAGTCGAAAGTATTACCTTTACGAGTGCAAAGATGCAAAAAAAAATCGTAAAACAAAAATAAATTAAGAATTATTTTGCTGTTTGCATTCTAATTACTAACTTTGCATCCGATTTTCGAAAATAGTCACTTAATAACATTTGATGAAGAACGACAAGAAAGGTAATCAATACCGAATTAACGAGCAAATACGTGCTCGCGAGGTAAGAATTGTAGGCGACGATGGTTCAACCGTCATGCCAACACGACAAGCATTGGATATGGCACGTCAACAAAATGTTGACCTTGTGGAAATCTCTCCGAACGCCAACCCTCCTGTATGCCGGCTCATCGACTATTCGAAATTCCTCTATCAGCAGAAGAAGCGTGCTAAGGAAATGAAACAAAAGCAGGTGAAGCAGGATATAAAAGAAATCCGTTTCGGACCGCAAACCGATGAGCACGACTACAACTTCAAGTTGAAGCATGCCAAAGAGTTCCTTGAGGATGGCAACAAAGTACGTGCATACGTATTCTTCCGCGGACGCTCAATCTTGTTTAAAGAGCAGGGAGAGGTGCTATTGTTGCGTTTCGCAAACGATCTCGAGGAGTACGGAAAGGTTGAGCAGATGCCAAGCCTTGAAGGAAAGAAGATGTTCCTTTACATCTCACCTAAAAAAGCCGGTGTGGCAAAGAAAAGTCAGCAGAAACGCGACCGCGAACGCGATGAGGCAGACAGCAAAACAGATGCATCGCTTCAGGCAGAGAATCAGATTTCGGAAAAGGGAGGTCTGTTTGCAAACGTAAAAGGCGGTGAAGACATTCTAAGGAAATTGAAGGAAGATAGCGAAGACAAATAAATCAACGGGTGCGCGTAACGTCAGGTATATACGTTACCGCCTCATATAATAAACAATAAATAAAATATAAAAAAATGCCAAAAGTAAAGACAAATTCCGGAGCAAAGAAACGTTTCCGTTTCACCGGTACAGGCAAGGTAAAGCGCAAGCACGCTTATCATAGCCACATTCTTACAAAGAAAACAAAAAAGCAGAAGAGAAATCTTGTTCATTCTGCAATAGTCGACAACAGCAACATGAAGCAGGTACGCGATTTGCTCTGCCTTCGTTAATCATTAATTAGTAAAGGAAAGAAACTATGCCAAGATCAGTAAATCACGTTGCTTCAAGAGCAAAAAGAAAAAGAATTCTGAAACTTACACGCGGCTACTTTGGCGCACGTAAGAACGTTTGGACTGTTGCAAAGAACACTTGGGAGAAAGGTCTCACATACGCATACCGTGACCGCAAGAACAAAAAGCGCACTTTCCGCGCTCTTTGGATTCAGCGTATCAATGCTGCTGCACGCATCGAGGGAATGAGTTATTCACAACTCATGGGTGCGCTTCACAAGGCCGGTATAGAGATCAACCGTAAGGTTCTTGCCGACCTCGCAATGAATAACCCTGAAGCATTCAAGGCTATCGTTGCCAAGGTAAAGTAAACGCACATACGCAATATTAATAAATACCGCCGGACATTTACTTTGTTCGGCGGTATTTTTCGTTATAAAAAACTCACATATTTGCTCATAGCACAACGTTGATATTGTCGATTTTAAGAACGAAACATACCAACAAATCACTTTTCTAAAAGTGACCTCATTCGCAAAATCACTTTTTCAAAAGTTATTTTCCACACAAAAACCACTTTTATAAAAGTTATTTTGTATATTTGCACCATAATTTATAAATAAATAGAACATGGAACAAAAAGATATTTTCCAATTGCTGACAGTCTATCATCGTAGATTGGCAATGACAGATATACGGTTTATACGATTCTTACACGACAAAATAAACTGGAAATCAAGACTAATCGGAATCCGTGGCTCTCGTGGTGCAGGGAAGACTACCTTGCTCTTGCAGCATATCAAAAGAAATTTCAGAAATATAGATGACGCACTCTGGATTTCACTTGATAATATATGGTTCAAGACTAATTCCCTCCCCGAACTTGTTGAATACCTTTATAGTCATGGTTTAAGACACCTCTTTGTTGACGAGGTACACAAATATCCCGATTGGAGCATTGTTATAAAGAACATTTACGACAGTTACCCCGACCTGAATATAGTCTATACCGGCTCGTCAATGCTTGAAATAGACAATTCAAAGTCAGACCTTTCGCGTCGCCAGTCAATATATACTCTGCCTGTAATGTCATTCCGGGAATATCTCGCATTTGCCGGAATTATAGATATTTCACCCATTACATTGGAGGAGTTATTGAACAATCATGTCACCATATCCATGAACTTGACTCCAAAAGTAAAGATGCTCAAGGCATTCAATGAATACTTGGACAATGGATGCTATCCATTTTTCTTAGAATCCGGTGATGACTACTATATGCGACTTGCAGCAATAGCATCTTTGGTCATAGATAGTGACATGCCTGCGGTTGAAAAAGTTTCATACGCAACAGTCGAGAAAACGAAGAAATTGCTGGCAATCATCGCCCAAAATGTTCCGCTTGTGCCCAATATCAGCAAACTGGGACAGGCATTGGAAAGTACTCGTGACAGTTGTTTAAAGATGCTATATACCCTTGACAAGGCTCAAATCATTTCGCTGTTGACTAAAACAGAGAAGAATTACAAGCATTTATCCTCTCCGGAGAAGATATATCTTGGGAACACTAACCTCATGAAAGCCTTAGGAACGAATACTAATATCGGCAACAAGCGTGAGACATTTTTCAACAATCAACTTCATGCAGTGGCAAGAATTACAATGCCGCAGAAGGGCGATTTTCTCGTCAATGGAAAATATCTTTTTGAAGTTGGCGGCTCAGGAAAGAGTTTTGAGCAAATCAAAGACGAGCCAAATAGTTTCCTTGCCGTTGATGATATTGAAACAGGTACAGGCAACAGGATTCCTCTTTGGATGTTCGGACTATTATATTGATTAATCCCCACCGCTTTGAATATACCGACCGGCATATTCAAAGCGGTGATTATTAATTACAAACAGGATTTTTCGATTATATATAAAGTAAGCAAATACCTATGAATTTAACATTTCAAAAATACATAAAGACATCTATTGACCCACTTGCCGAACATCATCCCATACAAACCTTAGAATGAAACGTTTTTCAATTTGGGCTGTTTTGCTGACCAATTTCGCCCAATTTGCTGAGCAAATTGGGCGAAATTGCAGAACAAATTGGGCGATTTTACTTTTTCAAAAGTACTCCAATACTTTACAAACTTTTATAAAACAAATGATTACAAAGCATTTGGCATTACCTCACACCTCTTTCATTGACAACGATATACGGTTACGACGACGATCCACCCCGATTACTTTCACCATAACATGCTGATGAATGTGTACCACATCGTTAGGGTCTTTAACGTAACGGTTGGCAAGTTGTGAGATATGCACAAGTCCGTCATGGTGAACACCGATATCAACAAACGCTCCGAAGTTTGTTATGTTCGTCACAAATCCATGCAGCACCATCCCTTCTACAAGATCGTCAATCTCTTTAACGTTAGGGTCGAAATCGAACTCTTCTATCTGTTTACGAGGGTCGCGCCCCGGTTTCTCCAATTCATTCATTATGTCATTGAGTGTAGGCAGTCCTATACCGTCTCCCACATAACGATTAACATCTATGCTCTCGCGCTTCTCTTTGTTGCTGATAAGTTCGGCAACGGTACATCCACAATCATTTGCCATTCGCTCCACGACGGCATAACTCTCCGGATGCACGGCAGAATCGTCAAGCGGATTCTTTGCATTACGTATGCGAAGGAAACCGGCACACTGTTCGAATGCCGCCGGGCCGAGACGCGGCACTTTCTTCAACTGTTCCCTACCGGTGAACGCGCCATGCTCCCTACGATAGTCAACGATGTTTTTGGCCAATGTTGCCCCCACCCCACTTACATATGTAAGCAGTTGTTGCGATGCTGTATTGAGGTCGATACCTACGGAGTTCACACATAGTTCAACGGTCTGGTCGAGCGAATGTTTTAGTTTCGCTTGATCTACATCGTGCTGATACTGCCCCACACCTATGCTCTTGGGGTCAATCTTTACCAGTTCTGCCAACGGATCCATCAGTCTGCGACCTATAGAAACTGCCCCACGCACGGTCACGTCCTTATCCGGAAATTCATCGCGGGCAAGTTTTGAGGCAGAATAGATGCTTGCACCATCTTCGCTGACAACATATAATCTCACACCGGAATCATCATTCCGTTGAGAAGAAGACGCAGCACTAAGCCCTTCTCCAAAAGACTTTTTTGAGCCTTTTTCTGCAAGTAGGCCTCTTGAGTTTTGCAACACATCTTCCACAAAATGCTTTGTTTCTCGGCTCGCCGTACCGTTTCCTATGGCAATGGCCTCGATATTATAGTCGGAAATCATCTGTTGCAGATGCATAGTTGCCTGCATTCTATGATTCACCGGAGGATGCGGAAATATTGCTTCATGATGAAGCAGGTTGCCCTGTGCGTCAAGGCACACCACCTTACAGCCTGTGCGGAAACCAGGATCGATTCCCATAACACGTTTCTGTCCGAGTGGTGCTGCCAACAACAGTTGTCGTAGATTCTCTGTGAACACCTTTATCGCCTCGTCGTCAGCCTGCTCCTTGCTTGACGTGGCAAACTCTGTCTCAATGGATGGGCACAAAAGTCGTTTATATCCGTCTTTCACCGCCTCACTCACTATCTGCCGACAAGAGCCGTAGCCACGCAGGTAGTGGCGTTCAAGTCTTTCGATGCACTGTTCGTCATTGGTTGTTATACTCACTCTCAATATGCCTTCCGTCTCGCCTCTACGCATAGCAAGCAGACGATGTGAAGAGCAACGGCGCAGAGGTTCTTCGAAATCGAAATAGTCGTAATACTTTGCCGCCTCGTCTGTTTCCTTCTTCTTTGCAACCACTTTAGAACGTATTACGGCATCGCGGCGGAACTGCTGTCTCACCTGCTGTCTCGAGATTTCGTCCTCACTCACCATCTCGGCAATGATGTCCTTGGCTCCTTGCAGTGCTCCCTCAACGTCCTTCACTTCGCCTCTGACAAATCTCTCTGCCACTTTCTGTGGGTTCTGCTCCCTCTGCATCAGCAATATTTCAGCCAAAGGCTCAAGTCCTTGCTCACGCGCCACTTGCGCACGCGTTCTGCGTTTCGGTTTGAAAGGCAGGTATATATCTTCAAGTTCGGTGGGATTCCATGTCGCATCGATACGTTGTTGCAGTTCGTCTGTCATTCTTCCCTGCTCGGTTATTGTCTTAACGATTGTCTCTTTCCGCTTCTGCATCTCTTTTAAACGCTCTCCGAGATCGGAAATCTTGGCTATCTGAATTTCATCAAGTCCTCCGGTACGTTCCTTTCTGTAACGAGAAATGAATGGTATTGTGCAACCATCATCGAGAAGTTTCAACGTGTTCTCAACCCCTTCTTGCGGCAATTGCAATTCCTTTGCTATAATTTGTGCGAATATATTCATTATTCATTGTTATTTTGGGCAAAATTAATCATTTTATTTTGTATTACCGTTAAAATGGAGTAAATTTGCACACATTATGATTTCAGTTGAAGGATTGAGAGTCGAATTTGGTGTCAAACCGCTATTCTCAGGTGCAAGTTTCGTGGTGAACGACCGCGACCGTATAGCACTTGTGGGAAAAAACGGCGCCGGCAAGAGTACGATGTTGAAGATACTTTGCAGACAGCAACGCCCCACCGGCGGTGTTGTCAGTATTCCGTCTGAAACCACTATCGGATATTTGCCGCAGGTTATGGTACTGCAAGACGATACCACTGTGCGCGAAGAGGCGCGCAAAGCATTTGCCTACAACACAGAAATGAAGGCAAAACTCGACGACATGAACCGTCAATTGGCAGAACGCAGCGACTATGAGAGTCGGGAATACATGGAACTCGTGCAACGGTACACCGAGGAACATGAGCGATATATGATGCTTGGTGCAGAGAATTATGAGGCCGAGATTGAACGCACTCTCGGTGGATTGGGTTTCGGACGCAACGACCTTGAACGCCCCACGAGCGAGTTCAGCGGTGGCTGGCGCATGCGTATAGAACTTGCAAAAATTCTTCTGCAAAAACCGGATGTGCTGTTGCTTGACGAGCCGACAAACCACCTCGACATAGAATCGATACAATGGCTTGAACAGTTTCTGGCACAGAGTGCTAAGGCCGTTGTACTTGTGAGTCATGACCGTGCTTTCATCAACAATGTAACCAACCGTACTTTAGAGATAAGTTGCGGCAACGTGATTGACTATAAGGTGAAATACGATGAGTATGTGATGCTCCGTAGCGAACGCCGTGAACAGCAATTACGTGCATACGAGAACCAACAGAAAGAAATCGCTGAGGCTAAAGCGTTCATCGAGCGTTTTCGCTATCAGGCTACAAAGGCTGTTCAGGTGCAGCAGAAAATACGTCAGTTGGAGAAGATTGTCCCGATAGAGATTGACGAGAAAGATAATTCGGCCTTGCATCTGAAGTTTCCTCCCTGTCTTAGGAGTGGCGACTATCCAATTATTTGCGATGAGGTTGGCAAGTCATACGGTGATCATCAGGTATTCACTAATGTCAACATAACCATAAAACGTGGTGAGAAAGTGGCTTTCGTAGGCAAGAACGGCGAGGGAAAATCAACGCTCGTGAAATGTATAATGAACGAGATACCATACGATGGCATGCTAAAGATTGGGCATAACGTGCAGATAGGCTATTTCGCACAGAACCAAGCACAACTCCTCGACGACTCGCTGACGGTGTTCGAAACAATCGACCGCGTGGCACGTGGTGATATTCGTTTACGCATAAATGATATTCTTGGTGCTTTCATGTTCGGAGGTGAAGAGTCAGACAAACGCGTGAAAGTGCTTAGCGGAGGTGAACGCAGCAGGCTGGCAATGATAAAGTTGCTGCTCGAACCTGTAAACCTGCTGATTCTCGATGAGCCAACAAACCATCTTGACATGCCTTCGAAAGATGTGTTGAAAGAGGCAATAAAGACTTTTGACGGCACTGCTATAATTGTAAGTCATGACCGCGAGTTCCTCGACGGACTTGTATCCAAGGTATATGAGTTCGGAGGCGGTAAAGTCAAAGAACATCTGGGAGGAATCTACGACTGGATAAAATCGCCCGTTCAGGCAATACGGATGACTGGCGAGGCAAGCATAGAGAATAAGAAAGACAGTCCCGCAAAAGAAAATCAGAAGCAAGGTTCTACAGCATCAATGTATTATCAAGACCGTAAAGAAATGATGAAGCGCATTTCACGACTGCAAAAGAGCATTAAGGAGAGAGAGGCTAAGATTGAAAAGATAGAGGGACGGATGAACGAACTCGACAAAATACTATGCACACCGGAGGGAGCAAGCGACATGACAGTAGTAACGGAATACACATCGACAAAGAAATTGCTCGACAATGAAACAGAACGTTGGGAACAACTGTCTATCGAATTGGAAGAAATACAAAATGAAATAAATATTTAACTAACTCTTTATTATGAAAATCAAAACATTAATGACAACATTGCTTATTGCCGCGGCAACGACAGGAGCCAACGCACAAGCACAGAAATCGGGAATACATCCCGAGAATCTAAACAGGAACGTGAATCCAAGTGAAGATTTTTACGAGTTCGCTTGTGGTGGTTGGATGAAGAACAACCCGCTACCTGCGGCGTTCTCACGCTTCGGTTCGTTCGACAAACTGGGCGAAGACAACAATCAACGCATCAATACTATCCTTACAGAACTGCAGAAAAACTCGTATGCTAAGGGTACTGTTGAACAGAAACTGAGCGATTTTTACAAACTCGCAATGGACTCTGTAAAACGTAACCGCGAAGGAGTGAAGCCGGTAATGCCGACATTGAAAGAAATAGCATCAGCCAAAACCATTGACGACCTACGCGCTTTCCAAAATAAATATGCTGCTTTCGGATATGGAGTTCCTATGGGTATGGGCTTCGGTGCCGATGAGAAGAATGCCTCAATGAACATTCTCAACATACATCAAGGCGGACTAATACTCGGCCAGAAAGAATATTATCTTGACAACGACAAGGCTACCAAGGAAATACGCGATGCTTACAAGAAGCACATAGTACGTATGTTCCAGTTGTTTGGATTCAAGAAAGGTGATGCAAACAAGAAGATGCAATTGATTCTCAACTACGAGACAGCATTGGCTAAGGTCAGCAAGAGCCGCACCGAACTGCGCGACGTGGAAGCAAACTACAACAAAATGACATTGAAGGAGTTCAATGCCAAATATCCTAACATTCCGCTTGAAAAGTTCCTTAATGCCGAGGGAGTGAAGAGCGAATTCATACAGGAGATGATTGTGGGACAACCGGATTTCTTGGCAGGTGCCAACACGCTTATCGGTAGTCACGACGTGGAAACACTGCGTGCTTACATAGAGTGGGATGTGATTATGGGTGCAGCCGGTTATCTGAGCGATGACATAGTTGCTGCTAACTTCGATTTCTTCGGAAAGACAATGCGCGGACAGAAAGAGAATCACCCACGCTGGAAGCGTGCTACCAGACAAGTTGAGAATCAGATGGGAGAAGCACTCGGAAAAATCTATTGCGAACGTTACTTCCCTGCCACATCAAAGGCTCGCATGGAACGCCTCGTGAAGAATTTGCAACTCGCATTGGCCGAGAGACTGTTAGCACAGACTTGGATGGAGACTGATACCAAACTGGCTGCTCTGGCAAAACTCAGTTCATTCTACGTGAAGATTGGTTATCCCGACAAGTGGAAAGACATGAGCGGACTAAATATCGACCTTTCAAAGTCATACTATGAGAACGTGCAGGCATGCAAAATTTTCTGGGACAAGGAAGATATCAATAAAAAAGCAGGTAAGCCTGTTGATAACACGGAGTGGTTTATGAATCCACAGACGGTTAATGCTTACTATAATCCTTCTACCAATGAGATTTGCTTCCCGGCAGGTATTCTACAATACCCGTTCTTCGATCCAGAAGCAGATGACGCTTTCAACTATGGTGCAATTGGTGTTGTGATTGGTCATGAGATGACTCACGGTTTTGACGATCAGGGTCGTCACTTCGACAAGTCAGGAAACATGATTGACTGGTGGACTGAAGCCGACAGCAAGGGATTTGAGGAAAAATCAACTATGTTTGATACTTTCTTCTCTAACATCAAAGTGTTGCCTGACCTTAATGCAAACGGCAGACTCACACTTGGCGAGAATCTTGCCGATCATGGTGGTCTGCAGGTGTCTTATGCAGCATACAAAAACGCCACAAAAGGACAAAACCTACCTGTTGTTGACGGCCTAACTGCCGACCAGCGTTTCTTCCTTGCATACGCAGGAGTATGGGCAGGAAACATAAATGAGAAGGAAATACGTTCACGCACGAAGAGTGACCCACACTCACTCGGTCGCTGGCGCGTAAACGGAGCACTGCCACACATTGACGCATGGTATGAGGCGTTCGGTATTAAAGAGGGTGACAAACTCTTCATTCCGAAGAGCCAGCGTCTCGATCTCTGGTAATACATTATTAAATTTATCTAATACAGTTTCGGCATTCTATGCTTCACAGCAAAAGATGCCGAAACTTTATTTGTGGTAGTTCCTATGTTCAGGAACAATATATATGAAAAAAAGCACTGCCAAAATGGTTCTCTAAAGTACAGAATAGTTTGCAGACAAAATACCAAAACTTGCAATCTCCGATGAACCGATAATACAAAATTCGGGCTTATATGACAAAAATGTGCTTAAAATCCTTGCAACTGTCTAATAATCATTATCTTTGTTCTATTTATATTTTTATGGCAAAAAATCTGCTTTTATTGTGGCTCAAAATCGACTATAAAACGTGGTCATCTTAATGGTTGTCAACGCTGGTATTGTAAGTGCTGTAAGAGGAGCTTTGTCGGACATAAGCGTCTTACAAATACCATTGTTAACAATCGTTATTCCAAGGGTAATCTTACAATCAAAGATCTATCAGAGGAGTACGGAGTTTCAACCAGGACTATTTATAGGAAGCTCACCAAATCTTATAAAGAAGACCTGCCCAACCTTCTTGTTCGTCCGGTAGTGGTTTTAATGGATGTCACCTATTGGGGACGTAATTTTGGTGTAGTTATTATGAAGGATTCATTGTCTGGTGATGTACTTTGGTTTAAGTTTATCAATAGGCATGAACGTCTTGAAGATTACAAAGAGGGCATAAACTACTTGGAATTACTTGGATATACCATTCAAGGTCTTGTATGCGATGGTTTTAAGGGACTTAGACAAGCTTTCCCCAATTATAAATTCCAATTATGCCAGTTCCATCAAGTAATGACTATAAAGACAAAACTAACCTCAAGACCCAAACTTGAGGCTTCTAAAGAACTGCTTGCAATATCCAAGATGTTATGTCATACGGACAAAGAGTCCTTTATTGGGGCTTTATAAGAATGGTATACTAAATGGGAGGATTTTCTTAAGGAACGAACAACAACAGAAGATGGTAAATCACATTATACTCATAAAACTCTACGTAGTGCTTTTTTGAGCCTTAAAAGGAATATGTCGTGTTTGTGGACATACTATGATTACCCTGAGTTGGAGATACCAAATACCAACAATGCTATTGAATCACTTAATGCAGATTTAAAGACAAAATTGAACCTACACAAGGGAATCAGTACGGAAAGAAGAAAGATCTTCATTCAGGACTTTATAAAGTCCCATTCCCCTAAAAAATAAAAGGGGAATGGGAGTTTTTAAGCACATTTTTGTCACATAAGAGAGAACGACTCTAAAATAAGCACATTTTTGTCATATAAGCCAAAGTTCGTATTATCGGATCATCGCAAGTATTGTAATGTGTTGCCATAAAGGCATTTACAGTCGTCAACAAGAGAACAACACATAATCCCATAAGACGTTAAATGTGTGTTTGATCAACATCTTTATCCTATGCTTTCAGTCTGTCATAACGGCTCAATATATCCATCAGTCTTCGTTCAATTTCAGCAACTCCGCCGAGAATATCAGACTCAATGTTTAGCGGCATCACGGGGTCATGCAACGACATTCGTAGCAAGAACCAGCCTTTTTCTTGTTCACCATTGCAACTTATGCGTATTCCTTCGTGATTCGGACTTACTATTTCCCAGTCATTTATTCCTTTGATGAGTTCCGGAAGTTCACTCAATACGATTTTTCCATAATCTGCGAAATCATCACAGGCTATAGTGAAGCGTATCTCCTTGCTTTCGGCAGGCTGATGCAAGTTTGAAATCAACGATGAGAGAGACTCTCCCTTTGCATTAAGTTTGGCGGCCTCAACCAGAAGTTTGGCAATCAAGAACGCTCCATCGTCAAGGAAATAATTCTCCCTAAGGGCAGCATGTCCGGAAGTCTCGATAGCAAGCCAACTCTCTGTACCCTCTTTATTCAGGCGCAACGACTCATTGATGACATTCTTATATCCACGTTTGAATCTGTGATGAACACCTCCATGCTCCTTTATGAATGTGGCAAGTCCCACAGAAGTGATTGAATCGGTGACAATAGTGCTGCCCGGATGCTCTTTCAATACTATGGCAGAGATAAGCGCAATCAAAGAGTTACGGTTGATAGGCTCTCCGTTTTGGTCAACTATGGCTGAGCGGTCAACATCGGTATCGAATATTATACCTAATTGAGCATTGTTGCGTATCACCGCTTCGCAAATAGACTGCATAGCATTTTTATCCTCAGGGTTCGGGATATGGTTCGGAAACATTCCATCAGGTTCGAGGAATTGACTGCCTGAGATGTCAGCACCCAACTGCGTCAACACTTTAGCAGCAAAGAAACCACCTGCTCCATTGCCGGCATCGACGATAATCTTCATCCCTTTAAGCGGTTGTTCATATTCCGTCAAACCTGCTCCCTTGCGAATATAATCTACCAATATTGAAGCATAGACATTCATGAAATCATATATCTCAACGCTTCCTTTGATATCGGCAGACTCAAATCTTCCGCTCTCCGCTATACTCAATATTGCAGAAATATCCTTTTTATCAAGTCCTCCGTTCTTTGTGAAAAACTTCAGTCCGTTACGGTTGAAAGGCAAATGGCTTGCCGTAATCATAATACCCGCAGTGGTAGGCCGTTTCTTATCTACTGTTGCCATAAACATTGCCGGCGTTGACGCAATGCCACAGTCAAACACATTTGCACCATTCTCGATGAATCCCTCCACGAGAGATGCCTTCAATGCAGGTCCCGATATTCTCGAGTCGGTTCCTACTGCAATGCTCGGTCTTTCAATTCCGGTCTCTTCCTGTAACCACTTCACGAATGATTGTGCCAACATTCTAACCACTTCGGGTGTAAGGTTAACATCCTCCCCCATTACTCCTTCAATCGCTATTCCGCGAATGTCTGAGCCATTTTGAAGTTTCTTCCAATTCATGTAAAAAAGATTATGATATGTTCAGTATTAAATTAGTGTTGCAAAATTAAATAAATAAAACGAGTTAGAAGAATATTTTAGTATAAATCAGTGTCTTAAATCAGATATTACTTGTATTCCAAATATACGATTTATAAAAAATGACACATCAAAGTATTATAAAAATATTCTTCTTTTTGCACGCACATCATCTTTTCATTCAATGTTGCGTACTTTTTATATTCCATATTTCTTCAGTTCTCGTTTGTATATACCTATATATTCGAGTGGTTGTCAATATACTCTTCAAGTTCATCCATTTGGCATATTCCTCTGTCATGATGCAGAGTTACACATTAATATATTATGAATCAGGATTTATTCCCAGCCATATTAAATATTCTTACGATTAATCGTGAGCCCCTATTTATCAATCCTTACTCCTCGTATGTTATTATCACATTTTCGTATCCTAACGCCTTGAATATCTTGGTGAATTGCTCGGTACATGAAAGTTCGGCAGACTTTATATTAACAGATGTCAGACATCGTTTCCGCATCATGTTGTAAGCTCGCTTGTACAGTGAGGCACGGTCACTGTCAGACCATGACCCACTTTCATAGAAAGACTGTGTGCGTCCCTCGTCTATGAAGTTATTGTCAAGCAATTCTATTCGTGGCAAACGTGCATTTAGCGTGTCGTTACTCACCGTAAGCCATCCCGGGGTGGTCTTGTGCATATTCACTCCAAGACGTAGCGTACCGTAGTAAATGCGCACAAGTTCATCGTTACTGAACACCCCATTCCTCATTGTGTCAACAAGTTCCTCATCGGTAATCGAAAGGAACTCCCATTCTCCGATGTCCTGCATAGACTTTATAAATGTCGGAGAGGGTGATATTGTCTGACTGACAGCGGTTTCTATGTGATCGCGCTTCAGTTTTGACACGAAGATAGCGATTGCAATTACCACAACAAGCACAATGAACGACCATGTCAGGCATGCCATCTTGCCGAATGTAAATATTTTATTTTCTTTCATATCATATACTATTCATTATCCCTTAACATCTACCTTTATGACACTCAAAATATCATCGGAAGGAAAATCCTTACGAAACGTTATCGTAATGTCTTCTTCCTCATATCCCATTTGCCTCAGCATCGGCACCAACGTACGCGTAGCACTTTCCTGTGCCATGTTTACAATGCCCAATTTCGGTATGTCGTTGATGATTGCCTTTCTCCCCTGCATTGTATATTCGGCAAGTTCCTTGTCGCTGAAGTTCGATCGAAACAGCGACACATGCTTTTTTATTTCCTCATGATTGATTCGCGTTTCAGTAAGTTCAACCTGTGGGTCGGGCAATGTTATCTCAATCTTTTTCCCGTCATGCCTCACGTTTTTCTCCGAAAAGTCAGAAAAGTCTATATATGCCTTGATTGTAGCATCCATCGGAATTGCCACCTTACGCGAACCAAGAGGCAGAGGAATGTCGAAGTCTTGTTGCATCAAACTTCCTTTTATCTTCACCTCATCATCGTGTGTTATTATCTTATGTACCTTGAAATCAGCCGTATATAACTTGGAACACTTCTTCACTTGCGTTATCAACGTAACGGGTGTCATGTCTTGTATGCCATTGGATTGGGCTTTGTCATCAGCAGATGCGTTCTCTTTATTGCCGCATGCAATCGTTGACAGAAGTGCGATTATTATAAATAATTTCTTCATCTTGTTTTTAATATTATTATTGTGCAAAGTTAAAAGAAAAATCCAATGCAAGGAAAATATGGCGGCATAAATTTTGATTTTATAAGGATTTTGGTTAATTTTGCATGAAATTTACTACATATGAAGTATTTCACATTCGCGCTATTAGCCTCAATATGCTTCCTTACAGCATGTAAGGACGAAAAGAAAAGCACCGACATCATAACACAGAAGCCGGTGATTGTCAAGAAATCGGGTCCGGAAAAATTGGAATCTACCGACTATACAGAATCCGTACAATGGCTGGGGAAAACATACACCATAGAAATACATCGCCATGCTGACACGGAACTTCCGATAACACGTGACGAGTCGGGAGTTGAATATTATGACAACCGCGTATCAATAAAGGTGTTACGACCGGACGGCACAGAGTTTTTCAGTCGCGAATATACCAAACAATCGTTCCGTGAATACCTCAACGAGGCAACAATAAAAGACGGAGCCTTAATTGCCGTGGTATTCATGGAAGTCAAAGGCGACTGTCTTGTATTTGCTGCAAGTGTGGGTTCTCCCGATGCCATGAGCGACGAATACATCCCGCTTGTATTGACTATTTCGCGTATGGGCGACGTTCACATTGAGCGTGACAACAGAATAGACGAAGTTCCTAATACGGAAAACGAGACAATGCAGAATGTATCGGAAGACGAAGAAGGCGTTTAAGACCTTATAAGGACATTATATTCGGAGTCGAACTCTTTCGGGTGTATTCCGTTGAAGATTGCATTTATCAGACAGTTGGCAAGGATTTCCTCTTCTACGAGATCTACCTTGCCTATTTTCTTCACCTCCATTCCAAGAAGAACATCCCAAGTTGCCTTGAAATCGCTGTCTTCTGCACCGTAATAGCAGTCCCCACTGTCAGTGTCTTCGAGCATCTTATATCTTATACTCTTGTTCGTTGAGGTGTATCTCGTATCAAGCATTATGTTGAACGCTTTCTTGAATTCTTTCTTGTGACGTTTCGCATTCGGATACATCAGTGCAATGGAAGGAAAAACCTCATCGAACTCGAAACTTTGTATCAATTCGTTTAATTTCATCTTTTTCTTTTGTTTTTTATATGTTTTTACTCTTATCGATACTCAGAAAAGTCTCAATACATAATATTGTATTTTGCTATTTGGGCGAATTTGCTTTGCAATTTGGGCGAGATTGGTTTTCAATTTCGCCTAATTTGGTTTTCAATTTCGCCCAAATTGGTAATTAAGAGCATTTGAACAAAGTTGCAATATACCTGATAACCGACTTTATTTCAATATCTTAATGTAAGTTCAACAGGGCAATGGTCAGACCCGAATACTTGGTTGTGTATCGTTGCACCTTCGATTTTTTCTGCCAGGCGCTCTGAAACCACAAAATAGTCGATGCGCCAGCCTGCATTCTTCTCGCGGGCACGGAAACGGTAACTCCACCATGAATAGGCGTCTGTGGTGTCCGGATAGAAATATCGGAATGTGTCTATGAAGCCCTGTGATAACAAGTGTGTGAATTTCTCGCGTTCCTCGTCGGTGAATCCTGCATTCTTACGGTTTGTCTTCGGGTTTTTGAGGTCTATTTCCTTGTGTGCCACGTTCAAGTCTCCGCATACTATCACAGGTTTCTTTTTATCCAAGCGTTTCAGATAAGCAAGGAAATCATCTTCCCATCTCATTCTGTAGTCGAGCCTTTTCAGTCCGTCCTGAGAATTTGGAACATAAGCCGTGACAAGGAAAAAGTTCTCCATTTCAAGCGTAATTACTCTTCCTTCATGGTCGTGCTCGTCAATACCTATACCGTAAGCCACGCTTATAGGCTCGTGCTTTGTGTATATTGCTGTCCCGGAATATCCTTTCTTATCAGCATAGTTCCAATAAGACCGGTATCCATCAAAATTCAAATCGAGTTGTCCCTCCTGCATTTTCGTTTCTTGAAGACAAAAGAAGTCTGCGTCCATCATTTTGAACGACTCTTCAAAGCCCTTTCCTACGCATGCTCTAAGGCCGTTGACATTCCAAGATATTAGTTTCATCATAAGCAGATTTATATCATTTTAGTTATTTGCAAAGTTACGTATAAATCTCGAAGCGGCAAAACTTTTGCACTGAAATGTTAAAAATAAAGTACTTGTTCAATTGCAACAATCAAAACTACGGAAAATAATTTGGCAAATAAAAAATAATTTGTAACTTTGCAGCCGATTTGCAAATTAATGGCTGAATTTTGATAATAATATAGTCCGTGGAGGCTCGGTAAAGAGGCATCACTATGGTGTCCGCCTTGCGGAAAAAACCGTTTACAAATAAATAAATGTACGCAATTGTAGAAATTAACGGTCAACAGTTCAAGGTTGAAGAAGGTAAGAAACTCTTCGTAAACCACATCAAAGACTCAGAAGAGGGTCAGACTGTTGAATTTGACAAGGTTCTCCTCGTAGAAAATGGAGGTTCTGTCACGGTAGGTGCACCAACCGTAGAAGGTGCGAAGGTAGTAGCCGAAGTGAAAAAGCCGCTCGTTAAGGGCGAAAAGGTGATTGTTTTCAAGATGAAGCGCCGCAAGGACTATCGCAAGAAGAACGGACACCGCCAGCAGTTCACCGAGGTTGTAATCAAATCAGTTAACGCTTAAAACAGAGGAGGAACAAGAAATGGCACATAAAAAAGGTGTAGGTAGTTCTAAGAACGGACGCGAGAGTGCATCACAACGACTCGGCGTAAAAATCTGGGGCGGACAGAAGGTTATAGCAGGCAACATAATTGTACGCCAGCGTGGTACACATCACAACCCGGGTGAAAACGTGGGCATCGGTAAAGATGACACACTGTTTGCACTGGTTGACGGTGTAGTGAACTTCAAGAAAGGTCGCAGAAACAAGAGTACCGTCTCAGTAATACCACAAACTGAAGCATAACAAACAAAACAAACTTATTCCAAACAAACAACAGAATCCCGCATTTCAAACGAAATGTGGGATTTCTGCTTTGTTATATGTATGCGCCAAACAATCAGTGTCAAGTTTTGGAGGTTACAAATATTTTTCTTACTTTTGCATCGTTATACAGAAATCGTATTAAAAAACATATTATGCTTACTCTAAAACTCATAAGCGAGGAAACGGAACGCGTTATTCGCGGATTGAAAAAAAAGAATTTTAATAATGCAGAAGAAGCCATAAGTGAAATTCTCGATATGGACAAGCGTCGTCGTGAGGCACAGCAGAAACTGGATGCCAACCTCTCGGAGGCAAAGAAAATGGCTGCACAGATTGGCGCTCTGATGAAAGAAGGAAAAAGAGAAGAGGCCGATGCCGTGAAAGAAAATGTCTCAAATATGAAAGAGGCGAACAAAGCACTTGAGGCAGAGATGGACAATGCGCAGAAATGTCTTAACGAGATGCTGTGCCAGATACCAAATATACCATACGATGAGGTGCCCGAAGGTTCTTCGGCCGATGACAACCGCGTAGTGAAAAGCAATCTGCGAGAATGTCGAGAGGGAGACACCGTGGCAAATTGGAATGCCAACCCGGAAATTAAAGGTGCTCGCTTGCCACATTGGGAACTGGCAAAGAAATATAACCTCATTGATTTTGACCTCGGAGTTAAGATTACCGGTGCCGGATTCCCGGTTTATATCGGTAAGGGAGCACGACTGCAAAGAGCATTGATAAACTTCTTTCTTGACGAAGCACGCAAGTCGGGATATACAGAAATCATACCTCCCACGGTAGTGAATGCCGCTTCCGGTTATGGCACAGGACAACTGCCTGACAAGGAAGGACAGATGTATCATGCAGAGACTGACGATTTCTACCTTATACCAACGGCAGAGGTTCCGGTAACGAATATATATCGTGACGTAATAATAGACGAGAAAGACCTTCCGATAAAGAATTGTGCATATACGGAGTGTTTCCGTCGTGAAGCCGGTTCATACGGTAAAGACGTTCGCGGTCTGAACCGTCTGCATGAATTTGCAAAGATAGAAATCGTGCGTATCGACAAACCCGACCATTCTAAAGAGAGCCACAAAGAGATGTTGGAGCACGTGGAAGGATTGTTGAAAAAACTCGAATTGCCATATCGTATATTGTTGCTTTGCGGCGGCGACCAATCGTTCACGTCTTCTATATGCTACGATTTCGAGGTATATTCAGAGGCACAGGAAAGATGGCTTGAGGTTTCGTCTGTGAGCAACTTTGACAATTATCAGGCTAACCGACTGAAATGCCGTTATCGTAATCAAGAAACGAAGAAGACGGAATTGTGCCACACACTTAATGGTTCGGCTCTTGCACTTCCACGCATTGTGGCCGCACTACTTGAGAACAATCAGACAGAAGAAGGCATTCGCATACCTAAAGCAATTGTACCATATACAGGTTTTGAAATTATCGACTAATGCAAGCCTTTTAATACAATAATCTTAAAACCCTAATAACGTAATTAAAAACATAATGAATTTATGAACAAGATTATTAACAAGAAACAATTCTCGGAAAAAGTATTTCTGTTCGAGATAGAAGCACCGCTCATTGCAAAAAGCCGGAAAGCCGGAAACTTTGTAATCGTTAGAGTTGGTAAGAGAGGCGAACGCATGCCGCTTACAATCGCCGATGCAGATATAGAGCGAGGAACTATTACACTTGTTGTGCAGAAAGTAGGACTTTCGAGCATTAAACTCTGTAACCTTAACGTCGGAGACTATGTTACTGATGTAGTAGGACCTCTTGGAAATCCCACCCATATAGAGAATTTCGGAACCGTTATTTGTGCCGGCGGTGGCGTAGGCGTTGCACCAATGCTACCTATCATAAAGGCACTGAAAGCAGCAGGAAACAGAGTATTGTCTGTGATTGCAGGACGTAGCAAAGATCTTGTTATACTTGAAGACGAAGTACGAGCATGCTCTGACGAACTTATCATCATGACCGATGACGGTTCATATGGAGAAAAGGGTGTAGTGACAGTGGGTATAGAGAAATTCATTAAACAGGAACCGAAAATAGACAAGGCTTTTGCAATAGGTCCTCCTATCATGATGAAGTTCTCATGTTTGCTCACTCATAAATACAACATACCGACAGATGTGTCACTGAACACCATAATGGTGGATGGTACAGGTATGTGTGGAGCATGCCGATTGACAATAGGCGGAAAGACAAAGTTTGTGTGTATCGACGGACCGGAGTTTGACGGAGCACTCGTTGACTGGGATGAAATGTTCAAACGTATGGGTACTTTCAAGCGTGAGGAACAAGAAGAACTTGCCCATTTCGAGAGTCATTTGGATGATGAAGCCAATTCTGATGCGAAAGATTCCGCAACCAGCGACAGAATATTGATTGACACAAAGCCCACAGACGACCCTATCGAGGTGCTCACTGACAATAAAGCGGAATGGCGCATGACTTTGAGGAAGAGCATGAAGCCGAAAGAGCGTATGAGTATAGAGCGTGTCATCATGCCTGAACTTGACCCTGTTTATCGTGCCACGACACGAACGGAGGAGGTGAACATCGGATTGACAAACGAAATGGCACTTACTGAGGCCAAGCGATGCCTCGATTGCCCGAAGCCTTCGTGTGTTGAGGGATGTCCTGTTAATATTGATATTCCTTCGTTTATAAAGAATATCGAGCGTGGACAATTCCTCGCTGCTGCAAAGGTATTGAAGAACACATCGGCACTCCCTGCCGTTTGCGGTCGCGTTTGCCCACAGGAAAAACAGTGTGAAAGCAAATGTGTGCACCTGAAGAGTGGTGGTCAGCCGGTCGCAATAGGTTACTTGGAGCGTTTCGCTGCCGACTATGAACGTGAAAGCGGAAATATCTCTCTGCCAGAAATTGCACCTAACAATGGAATAAAGGTTGCTGTCGTTGGTTCAGGTCCTGCGGGATTGAGTTTTGCCGGCGATATGGCTAAGAAAGGTTTCGATGTCTATGTATTCGAGGCACTGCACGAAATTGGTGGTGTGTTGAAGTATGGTATTCCGGAATTCAGACTTCCAAACCGTATCGTAGATGTTGAAATAGAGAATCTTGCTAAGATGGGTGTGCATTTCCTTACTGATGTCATTGTAGGAAAAACCATCTCGGTGGAAGAACTTGAAGAGCAAAATTTCAAGGGAATATTTATTGCTTCGGGAGCCGGTCTTCCTAATTTCATGAACATACCGGGCGAGAATGCAATAAATATCATGTCGTCAAACGAATATCTTACACGAGTAAATCTTATGGATGCCGCCAATCCTATTGCCGACACACCGATAAATCCGGCAACGAATGTGCTTGTGGTGGGTGGCGGAAATACGGCGATGGACTCATGCCGCACTGCAAAACGTCTCGGAGCAAACGTTACACTTGTATATAGACGCTCTGAAGCAGAGATGCCTGCACGTCTTGAAGAGGTGAAGCATGCTAAGGAAGAGGGAATCAATTTCCTCACATTGCATAACCCGATAGAATATATTGCCGATGAAAACGGAGCCGTCAAACAAGCCGTTATGCAGGTAATGGAACTTGGAGAGCCTGACGCGAGCGGTCGCAGATCGCCGGTTCCCGTTGAAGGCAAGACTATTACGCTTGATGTTGACCAAGTAGTGGTTGCTGTTGGCGTATCTCCCAATCCGCTTGTTCCGAACTCTATAAAAGGGCTTGAACTCGGAAGAAAGAACACCATTGTTGTAAATGAACAGATGGAGAGTTCACGCTCGAATATCTTTGCCGGTGGTGACATAGTTCGTGGTGGTGCCACTGTTATCCTTGCTATGGGTGACGGACGACGCGCCGCGGCCGCAATGGCAGAGAAATTATTGTCTTAAAACATACGTAATGTGCTTATGAGAATATTGATTGTTGTGTTATCATTGCTACTTTCCGTACCGACAATGGCACAGAAAGGTAAGAAACGTTCGCAAAATCGAAAGGCAGCAGTAGATAAAGAAAAACCTACTGCCGAACAATTGATGTTTGAGAATATGCTCACTTCTACTCGTCAGTTGATGATTATAGACAGTATAATTGTCAATAAGAATGACTTTCTGAGCAGAATACCATTGCCTTCAGAGTGTGGAGCACTCTCCGGCAACGAACATGGGGCATCGTTTCAAAATGATTTCATCAACAAGAAATATTTCTCAAAGCGTGATACTGCCGGAGTTTCCAAAATTTACACAGCAGATTGTTTGGCAGGACAATGGACAAAGCCGCAAGAACTTTCAACTTTAGGGAATGCCGACTACCCTTTCCTAATGGCTGATGGGACTACATTATATTTTGCAGCGAAAGGAGAGATGTCGCTCGGAGGGTATGACATTTTTGTCACACGATATGATGCTGATAACGGCTCTCTCTTAGAACCGCAGAATATCGGATTGCCTTTTAATTCTTTTGCCAACGACTATCTGTATGCAGAAGACGAAATTGATTCGCTTGCATGGCTCGTGACAGATCGTAATCAGAGTGAAGGAAAAGTGTGCATATATACGCTTGTGCCTAATACTCATAACACTTATGATGCCTCAAAGTATTCCAAGGATGCTCTTATCGGATTGGCTTCCATTTCGAGTATCAAGGATACGTGGGAGAATAAGTCGGAAAGAGATGCTGCGATAAAACGTCTTAAGGCGTTGAATAAGGGAATAGAAAAAAATAATAAAGAAGATGTTGTTTATTTTGTCGTAAACGACAGAGTGACATATACTTCCATTTCCCAATTCAAGTCTTCCACTAATATGCGTGAGTTCAGGAAACTTCAGTCTCTTACGAAAGAAATTGAGAACAACTATAAGACGTTGGAAGACTTGAGAGACAAATTTTCTTCTGCCGGAATGTCTGTCCAAAGACGAATGTCGGAAGATATTATTGCACTCGAACGAAGAGTTAGAGAACAAGAAAAAGAAAGACGCAGTATCGAAAAATCAATAAGAAACACAGAGAATTTATTAACTAAATAATTAAAAGGTTATGGCAAAAAAATATTTCCCGGAATCGGAACTTATAATCAATCCGGATGGTAGTGCATTCCACCTTCATCTTAAACCGGAACAACTGGCAGACAAGGTGATTCTTGTTGGCGACCCAGGACGTGTGGCAACTGTTGCCGAACATTTTGAAACCAAAGAATGTGAGGTGGAGAACAGAGAATTCAAATCTGTAACCGGAATTTATAAAGGCAAACGCATCACGGTACAGAGCACCGGTATTGGATGCGACAATATTGACATTGTGGTGAACGAATTGGATGCACTTGCGAATATTGATTTCAATACTCGCGAGGAAAAAACAGAGCATCGACAACTTACTATCGTTAGAATCGGTACCTGTGGAGGTTTGCAACAGAACACACCTGTTGGTACTTTTATCGCCTCTGTAAAGAGTATCGGTTTTGATGGGTTGTTGAATTTCTATGCAGGACGCAATGAGGTGTGTGACCTGGAATTTGAGAAGGTTTTCACCGAGTATATGAACTGGCGTCCTCAACTTGGTGCTCCGTATGTTGTTGATGCCGATCCCGAACTTATCGAACGGTTGGCACAAAATGACATGGTGCGTGGTGTGACTATCGCATGTGGCGGATTTTATGGACCTCAGGGCCGTGAACTGCGTATCCCGCTTGCTGATCCAAAACAGAATGAGAAGGTTGAAGCATTTGAGCATGACGGTCTTCACATAACAAACTTCGAGATGGAGAGTTCTGCCGTTGCCGGTCTTTCATTACTGCTCGGACATAAGGCTATGACTTGTTGCATGGTTATTGCAAATCGCTTGGTAAAAGAAGCAAATACAACATATAAGAATAGTATAGACGATCTTATTAAAGTTGTACTTGACCGTATCTAAAATAACGACAACAAGGATCATAATATGATTTCATTCGAAAGTGATTATAATAATGGAGCACATCCCCATGTGCTCCAATATCTTTTAGACACTAACGATAGTCAAAGCGCATCGTATGGCTATGACGAATGGAGTGAGAGTGCGCGCATCAAAATTCGTGAGGCGTGCCGGTTGGAAAATGCAGGTATATATTTTCTTGTTGGCGGCACTCAGACGAATGCAACTGTTATTGATTCCCTGTTATCACAATACGAAGGTGTAGTATCGGTAGATACAGGACATATCAATGTGCATGAATCGGGAGCGATAGAGGCGAGCGGGCATAAGGTAATCACCCTACCCTCCCATGAAGGAAAGATGCACGCTGAGGATTTGTTGACACTCTTGAAAAAATTCCATGCCGACCCGACGTGTGATCACATGGTTTGGCCGGGAATGGTTTATATCACTTTCCCGACAGAACTCGGTACTATATATAAGTCTTTTGAGATTGAAGAGATACAAAATATATGTAAACAGTACAATATTCCATTGTTTGTTGACGGTGCTCGTTTGGGATATGGATTGATGTCTGATGAATGTGACTTCGACCTTCCTTGGCTTGCACGCCATTGCGATGTTTTCTATATTGGAGGTACGAAAATAGGTGCATTGTGTGGGGAAGCAGTGGTGTTTGCCAATAACAATGTTCCGAAACATTTCTTTTCGATTATGAAACAACATGGAGCCTTGCTTGCAAAGAGTCGGCTTGTGGGTGTGCAGTTTGATGCTCTTTTCACGGATAATCTGTATTTCAATATTTCGCGCCATGCAATAGATATGGCGATGCGTATGAGAAAAATATTCTCAAATGCAGGTTTCTCACTCAAGGACTCTCCCACTAACCAACAATTTATTGTTCTTTCTAATATACAGATGGAACGTCTTGCACAATATGTCGCATTTGAGACGTGGGAACCAATAGACGATAATAACACATTGTGTCGCTTTGTAACAAATTGGGCAACTAAAGAGAGCGATCTTGAAACACTTAAAAATGCCATTTCTTCCATATAAATTGATATGATAAAGACCGATAACGATACTATATGCGCACTTGCAACAGGTCAAGGCGGTGCATTGAACATTGTTCGCATCAGTGGCGAAAATGCAATTTCTATTGCAAGTACTATTTGCAAAGGAATTTCAGTTAACACTCCGGCAAACACAGTTCATCACACCAACATTTATGATGATAAAGGAAATATTATCGATGATGTGATGGTTAGTGTTTTTCATGGGCCACATAGTTATACGGGGGAAGATTCTGTGGAAATATCGTGTCATGGCTCGAGATATATCACAACAAAGATTATAGAATCGCTTATTCTTAGCGGATGTAGGCAAGCGATGCCGGGTGAATATACACAGAGAGCGTTTCTTAACGGTAAACTGTCATTGGAACAAGCGGAAGCGGTGGCCGACCTTATCGCCTCTACAAATGCTGCGACACACAAAATGGCATTATCACAACTGCGTGGTAATGTGTCATCAGAACTCGTAATGCTCCGTGAACAGTTATTGAAAATCACCTCACTGCTTGAGTTGGAACTTGATTTCTCCGACCACGAAGATATTGAATTTGCCGATCGATCCGAACTCCTTGCACTGGCAAATATCATTGATAAAAGGATTTTAACACTCGCCCACTCTTTTGAAACAGGTAATGCTTTGAAACGAGGAATTCCGGTAGCCATCATAGGAAAGACAAATGTGGGAAAATCCACTCTGCTCAACAGACTTCTGAAAGACGAACGTGCCATAGTATCAGATATACATGGCACGACACGTGACACCATAGAAGATATAATGGACATCAATGGTGTGCAGTTCAGATTTATTGATACGGCAGGAATACGCCAAACATCAGACGAAGTGGAACAGATAGGTATTGATCGCACTTATCAGACTATTGATAAAGCGCGCATCATACTATGGGTTATAGATTCGCTTCCAAGCCAAGAAGAATTGTGTGACATTTTGAAGCGAACGCAAGACAAGACATTATTAATATTGCAGAACAAAATTGACAAATGTCCTAACAACATATTAAAAATCGAGGACTTTCAAAAAGACTTCACTACGATTCAAGTTTCTGCCAAGAATGGCACCGGCATATCCTCACTTGAAGAATCGATATTCCGCTCTGCAAACATTCAAGAGTTCACAGAAAATGACATTATTATTACCTCTGTACGTCACTATGATGCCTTATTGCGTGCCCACGATAATCTGACCCGTGTAATCGAGTCACTTGAAAATGGCATTAGTGGCGACCTTATCAGCGAAGACCTACGTCTCGTTATCTCTCAACTCTCCGAAATAACCGGCAATGGTATAATAACCCCCGATGAAGTCTTAGGAAATATTTTCAAGAACTTTTGCATCGGTAAATAAACCTATAAATTCACACATTTGACCATCACAGTAACAATAGCCTATAGTGGTAGCATCAAAGGATAGTAAAAAAACAAGTTTTTTTTATCAAATCCGGCATTAAAATTATTGTTAAATTCGTCGAGAATACAGAAAAAACCTGTAATTTTGTCCTCGATAATCATAGCGGATTTTATTTGTATTTTATTTATTTAAAAAAAGGTACAACATTTTCCGTAAATTACCAAATTTTATGATGAGTTTTTATACCGAACTCGCGTAAATAATTTAAAACATAGATATGGAATGGCACCACCAATTAACATAGAAGACTACTATACATGCGGATGGTATACCGTAGTAGGTGTGAATGGAATGGATAAATGAGTTCTTCGTCCTATTGTTGGTATTGACATCAACGAGATTGAGTTGATAGAGAATGCTATGATAGTAAATGAATAATAATTGATTAACGAATTTATGAGTATAACAAAGATTCACAGGATAGTGACGATGGATATCTGCCAATCGCACCCTAATAAGAAAGCATACAATACAGACACATATTATGCGAAGTTAGCAAACCAACTACTTGACGATTTCAGGCAACTACGTTTGGACTTTGGCAAGCAGACTTCACCTATCATGCGGTACACATCAATCCTATTGGCAAACTATATGGAAGACATAGTAGCCGACAGTGGCCAATGGAGGTCATTTTCAGCCCTAAACCAACAGATGTTTGGACAGACAATTCCTATGTATCATGATGTCGAGGCAGAATATTATCCTGACGAGCCAAGTTTCGAGGCTGTAAGATTCATAGTATGGCATGCTGTAACAGAGATGGACGATATTTGGTGGAATGCAGATGACGAATCGCTTAGAAAAATGGCAATAGCGGCTTTCGACAGGCTGGACAGAACATTCGAACAAGCACCCGTCAACGACCAACTGACAAACGACATCACCGATATGCTCCGTCAGGCTGGTGAGGATTTCCTGAAGATGAGACCTGCACTGATCTGGATATTCAAGGACTGCTATCTGACCAGAAGTTTTACAGCAGAAAAGTTGATTGAGACACGCATAAAGGAGGCCGATGGCATAAACAACCTGATGCCAACAGAGTCCATGCGTATGTTCTATGCCATCATGTACAGCATCTTTACTTACAAAATTGCCCCTTTTGCTCTCGAACCAAAAGAGTATGTAGCAGCCTTGATGCGCACGAGGTCGATGCTTCGTGAGGCTCAGCAAATCATGGATATAGAGGTACTGCCCATGGGCTACTACCAGTACACTATAGATGATAATGGTCAATGGCTCCAGATGCTCCGTACCAATGGTAAAAAAATAAGGGTAGCCCGTGAAGAGATAACGCTTGATGACTACGACTTGCGCCGACATGACGGATGCTGTGCTATTTTCGTGAAATATCTAGGAAAATGGCACATGAACGGCATCATGATTCCTATTACAGATATGGTTAGCCACTGGAATGATTTTGTAAAGAATGATCCCGATTATAAAGCAGAAGGAACGTGCGATGTGACAGGTAAAATGCTATTGAAGCAGTCTGGTGGCAAGGAAATCATTTATTTTCAAGATCTCGATGATATGAAGAGTTATCTGATGAAGAATATGTCCTATCAGTTAGAACATTTCGACTTCTTCAAAGAGCAAGACCTGACGGGAAAGCATCCCTTATTATTCATTGACAAGAACGCCAAGAAATACGCGCTTCATTTCTCATTTGATTTTACACAATGCATAGCAGACCCAACCAATCCCTACTACGACGCTACGATTGAACGTAAGAACTCCATAGAAATGCTTTGGAATGATAAGAGCATAAGTAGTGAAGCCATCCTCTATCTGTTAGAACACAACTACATACCAGATATTTATGATGATGCCCTAATCAGCCAGGAGAGTTCTCCAGAAGAGAAACAAGCAGATGTACGATTCCTACTGAGATATATGAGAAGAGAGAATTATTGATACGTTCACACATTGAAGTAGATTTCGAATTGCACTGACCCGTTCATCTGTCAGATTGGCAATACCAGTGTTCTCTATAAATGCAAATCCTTCTTTATTCTTGCCAATGACAAACTTACGTTCACTGCCGTCGATGTTGGCAAGGCAGGTAAAAATTTACATTTTATACCTGCTCAATGCGGATATTAAAAGCCGCATGTCCGTTGATAGTCTATGCGAGTTCGGGATAAAAAACAATAGTATCCCAAATACCTGAACCGCAACGAGGACTGAACATCCTGCGTATGAGCAACAGAACGACACGTAAACTATTAAAGAAATGATATAACTTAACGTGAATGAGCATAAATTATACGTAAATGGTACATAAATAATTGGGAAAGGTATTCCATATTACCCAATGTAAGCGAATTATAGTCAAAAATGACTTTTAGTTTCAACAACGAGCGGGAAGAGGGTAAGGACAAGCCAGCATCTTCTCGCCACTAAGACCGTAATTGATGCGAACGATAAATTCTTTCATTTTACTTTGTGTATTCTGCCAGTTCTGTCAGCCGACCTTTGCCCAGCGCAGGGTGTGGCTGGCAGACTTGCCACCTTATGACCGTGCGGTAGTTGTCGTAAAATACTTTGAGGGACTAAACGGCTGGAAGGATTTTATCCGTATGTTGGGTATAGGCATCAGCTGCAACCAGGAGAGCACTTCACGGCAGATATGACGGAAAGGCAGGCAGACTCGCTTATCCGTGCCGACCTTTGGAAATGCTTTGAACACTTCAAGGGGTATGGTAAGGATGCACTATTGCTAACCTTGCTTGCCTATAACGTGGGTGTTGGACGATTGCTCGGTTATGGCAAGCACCCCAAGAGCCAATTATTACGAAAGGTAGAGGCTGGAAACAGGAACTTTTATCGGGAGTATATCTCTTTCTGCCGATACAAGGGGAAGGTTTTGCGTGGATTAGTCAAACGGAGGCACGTGGAGTTTGCCCTATTTTATGTACCTTGATACATCAATCCGTCCCACGCAACAGACTTGGTAAGAATTTAGCCCTAATTTGAAGGCTTTTTTTGTAGAATACCGCTATACTTTCAAAGATAGATTCCTTATCAAGAGTTGCTGTATAGGTTATCCTCTTGTTCTTTCTTTTCTTTCATCCACCCTTCCTTATAAAGAAGAATGCCGTTGACTCCTTGTACGATGGTGATGTTTTCTTCGTCGATGATTTTTGTTACGCTCATAGTCTTATGTTTTGGGGTTATTGTTCGTTTTCAGTGCTTTCTCTTTGTGGTTTCACGCAGCGGAACAAGCAGACGGAAGCCATTTTTTCTGTCAGCACGTCATCGCCATACATACTCCGAAGTCGGCTTTCGGCTTCAGCGAAGGTGTCGTATGGAGGGTGGAAAAATCCTTTTCTTTCCATTACTTTCTTAACAAATAAATCAGCCAATCGGCGTTCGCCCTTGACATAAAAGCAGCCGCAGAAGCAACCGCCGGGTTTCAGCACGCGGAAAATCTCGGCAAAGGCTTTTTCTTTCTCAGGGAAAGCCTGAAAGCCGTTCATCGACAGTACGCAGTCGAAGATCTCGTTGGCATAGGGAAGTTCTCCGACATCTCCTTGCTCCAAAGACAGGTTGGCTATCTCCTCTGTCTCTTTCCGCAAAGCCGCAATGGCTATCATTTCTTCCGAATAGTCCAAACCAACGATCTCGGCATCTTTCATCCGGCGATACTTCTCGGCGGTGAAAATGGCAGTGCCGACAGGCACGTCAAGCAGTCGTCCCCGAAAATCGTCCGGTATGAGATCAAGCACTTTCCGAGCCAAGAGATTAGTGTCTTCGTTCCAAATAAATCGCATATATATCTTTGACCACCACTTCCGTCCGGTCAATAGGTCGTCGTAATGTTCCATCATCCTTTGGTAGGAATTGCTCTGTCTGTTTGCCATCATTTTCTTATCAAGAATGTTCATTTCTTATTTTGCAAAAGTACGATATCTGCTTCGTTCTTGCAATCGCCAATAATAATGATTTTTATTTCGGGTATCCTCTATGTATGTGAATAGGGAATCACAGAATATCATTGCGGATAAGGTAGAAAATACTGCGAATGTGTTTCGTATAAAACTTCAAAGGCGATGGCAAGGATACACTCCTGCTGACCTTGTTTGCCTATAATGTGGGTGTAGGTCGCTTGCTCGGTTATGGAAAGCGACCCAAGAGCCGACTGCTGCAAAAGATAGAAGCCGGAGAGAGAAATTTCTATCGGGAGTATGTTTCATTATGCCGATACAAGGGCAAGGTTTTGCGTGGACTGGTGAAGCTAAACTGTATCAGCACCATGCCGAACGAAGGTATCCATGCGTTCAACCATCCGGCTTGCAATGTGGTAAAAAATGAATGTTCCATAATGTTTCCGTGATTATTGTCTTTTCATACATTTGTTCAATGTCAGAAGCGATACGGCAAAAATCAGGGTATGCACCAGATTGTTCCATCCGCCCGCTATCAACAGAAGAAACGGTTGCGGCAGCATTTTCCAAAGGAAATTGAGCCAGAGGGTGATCAACGGCGTCACTATCACTGTCCAGTGAGGGAATGAAGTCTGCTTTTGCAGCACCAATACAGAAAAGAGCAACCAGCCGATTCCCATTAAGAAAAAAGAAAAGCCGCCCAACCAGCCGGTATAGGAGAGCAAATGGTCTATGATTTCAGGATGTCCCTGCGACGATACGATGCCGAAAGCCGGAAAGAAGGCATGATAAGCACCTCCGACTATTATACTTACGGATAGGGAAGCGAGCATGCAGCAGGCTGTTTTTCGTCGCTCTTTCTTAACCCTGATAAACAAATGATAGAATCCGATGATGTACAGAACCGCCGCCAATGGTCCTATTATCCCTCCGGCAACGAGACGCTCCAAGGGCACCGTGCCCATAGAAAGCAGCAGATCTTTTTCCCGATCGGGAATGGGTTGTGTCGTAAAATACAGCAACATGTCGCCAATATACATCAACAGGCTACCCGTTATTCCTGCATATCCGGTCAATCTGAGTTTTTTATCCATACCTTTTTCTTGTTATTTGAAATACGATATCTTTCTAAGATATTCATTCCGAAAAATACTTCTGCAATCATAAATCATGATATAATAATGAGATTTACAAAGATACACAAATAGAATATCGTTTGCAATCGCCAATAATAATGATTTTTATTTCGGATATTCTCTATGTATGTGAATAGGGAATCACAGAATATCATTGCGGATAAGATAGAAGATACTGCGAATGTGTTTCGTATAAAACTTCAAAGGTTATGGCAAGGATACACTCCTGCTGACCTTGTTTGCCTACAATGTGGGTGTAGGGCGATTGCTCGGTTATGGCAAGCGACCCAAGAGTCGACTGCTACAAAAAATAGAGGCTGGAGACAGGAACATCTATCGGGAGTACGTTTCCTTTTGTAGGTACAAGGGCAAAATGTTGCGTGGATTGGTTAAGCGTAGGCGAGTAGAGTTTGCTTTGTTCTATATACCTTGATTATCAAATACGCCTCTTGCTATATTTAATGTTTCGTAAAGGGCTTTTTCCTATTGGATTATTTTCCTTTCCCTTGAATGTATTAGATTAAGTTATTTTATTAGTCCTGAAATATTATTACCCAACCCAAGCGCAAAGGTGTATAGTCTTTTAATGCCTTAAAATGAAGTTGAAACTAGAAGAAGTATTCAAGGATTAGACATTTCTCGATTTATAATAGTATTTTTGCAAAAACTCATTTTGTCAATATGAAAAATTGTACAGTATCAAAGCATCCTATACATACTTTATTGGATGAATTCTTCGCAAAAGAAGAAATTCGCAATGTGATAACCGAATATCAGAACAAGAACTCAAAAATCAGCAAGCGGTTGATGTTCAGCGACTATTGTCTCGATGACAAGAATAAATCTAATGATGTGATGACTTTTGTGCTTATGCCATTCGAGAGTGAAGCAAAGCACTCTGAAATGCAGCAGAAGATTCACGACATGCAACCATCAGACATCAAAAAGACGAACACGGTGAATGAAACCTTTCTGTCTTACTTGAAGAGTGAAAACGTGTTGATTTTCTCGTTTGTGTTCGATGATAGAAAGCATTTTCTTGCTCTATCGCACAACCAATGTTTGGAGGGGGTTAAAAGAACTTTACAAACGATTTGCGACTGCCATGAGGGGTGGAAGAGAACGGCTGACAATGAAGACATTATAGAGCATTATAAGAACGTAGTAAATAAGCTAAAACAACTACTCGCAACGCTTAACGGTAAGAATCCTGACATCAATTTGCTCAATGATATCTTAATTACGGCATTCTTGGGCGCATTTGTATCGGCGAAGGTCTTGGAGAATTTGTCAATAGACATATTTGGATGGTTCAGCGACCGTGACAAGGTTATCTCGGGCAAGAACAATATAATTGTACCGATATTCAACTACTATCAACACAACATGCTTGGTGGTAAACAGTTCAAACTCTGCACCTTCACTCCTGACGACAAGGTGGAGCCTTTCTTCGACGATTTCAACCGTATCGCAGATGTGGTTACAGGAGCGATCGCCGACTACAATTTGGAAGAGAACTACATCACTGCTGACAAGGTCAACACAGTCCTTATCCATTTACTTGCCGACAATAAGCAAGTATTCATTTTCCGTATCCACAAGATAGATGACAACTATCATGTAGGGCAGATTACGATGCATCCGAAGCTAAGGTTCAAAATTATTGTGCAAAATTTTATTTGTGGAATGAAGCAGGTAATTTCGAAGTGGAACGAGAAAATGGGAAGCATCATCCTACGAGGTAAAAAAGGCGGTTAGTAATACGAAAAAGGAAACTGAACTCTTTCTAAGTTAACTAGTTTATTGATAGCTGACCTTAACTTCTCTTTGTTGTCGGATATGGTTATTGTATTTCTCGAGCAAAGCTCTCAACAACACGTGATAACCCTAATAAGAATATTCGGTATTTGGCTTTCACTTTATTCGCCGATTTTTCAATTCATCTGCATAGTTATAGATAATGTTTTCTATCTCTGTTTTCATATCTCTAATTGTTTAATGGTCCATACTTTATGCAGTCGCTTTCATTCTTCGGCTTATTAGTCCTCGATTAGCATTGACGAGGTTTACTATCTGCTCGTGGTATTCTGTGTTCTTGTTGCATACTCCACGACTTTGCACTACCTCCAAAGTTCTTAATGATACTTCAATGGTCTCTATTCGCTTGCCTTCAATGGTAGCTGAAAGGATAAGAGAGTCTTCCTTGAGGTAATAGGCGTTGGAAACAGACAATGGTGCATTGATACACCTTCTTCCAAATGCTTCTGCACGCTCTCCAATACGTGGACTTGGATTGTGCCGTCCGTGAAACAGATATCGAAAAATTTTGATTTGAGTTCCTTGAAACGTTTTTCATCTTCCATTGCCTTCTTTTGCTTCTGTCTTATCTCCTCCCTTTCACGCTGTCTGAGAAGATCCTCGTGCTTGCGATTGGGTTTGCTTTTCGTCTGCTAACGATTCAACGGCAAATAGTTTGTTTTTATCCGAAAGCATTTCAAAGTTGAAAGGCAAAGATTCTGCTTCTGGAACTGTCTTTTCTCCCACAACCGTATCTTCTTCTTGAACTTCGAGCAAGTTAATGGTTTCAAGAGAAGCAACTTTGTAGCGAAGGTTGCTTTTTACTCTTGCCCCCTCAATATTTTCCTGTGTTCCTTCCAACTTTTCCATTACCTTCTGGTTGATGAAAACTTCTGGCTCGTAATCTGCATCGAATCCTTCAGGTTCTATATCAAATGCATACATCTTCACATCTTCTTCTACTGCCAAAACTCCTTCCTGATTTGCAAGGTTCTTTCCTTCTTCCGATGTAAACTCAAGTACTGAAACTCCAAGGTTATCAAAGTGCAAGACATTTTCTTTCAAAGCAGCTCTGTCGGCAGCCATGAAAGATACCCCTTTTTTCATTCTTGCTTGCTTTACTCTTAATAGTTTTACTGCAGAAACTTTACTAACATCCTGATTTGCATAGGTTACTAAAAATCTTTTGTTATTTTATCAGACATAGTTTTTACTAATTTAGGTTTACTACTCGTATGGCTTTTCGTTTCCGCCCCGTTTTTAAGGGTTTCTGGATTCATTGTCTTTATTGCTTTACGCCAGTTCGGGATAAGTTTAGTATTTAAACAGTTCTAACTGCCTTGATTTTTCTACATATACAGGCAGTGCCTCCGGCTTATTCTCAAAAAAACAATATGCCGTAAGTGCAGAACATAAATTCATGATAAAGTTATGTATGGAACGGTGTCGTGAATGTACAAGGTTTGCTTTGTTCTTTAGAAGTTCATTAATGCATTCGATGATATATCTTTTTCTTAGCATAATCTTGTCCCATATAGGCATAAGTTTATTCTTCATTCTTGCTTTAAGTCCATGCACAAGTTGAATATCTTGACTGAACAGATTCTCGAAAAGTTCCTGTTTGATGTATCCTCTGTCAGCAAATACCTTTCCATAGAGAACCTTGGTAAATACCGTCCATACTCTACTGTCCCTGTCATCTACGTTTGCACCTGTAAGACAGAATGTTATCACTTCACCGGAATCATTGCAGAGCAGATGCAGTTTGAATCCATGACACCAACCCATGGTACCCTTTCCACTCTTGGCAAGACCGGCAAACACCTTGTTGAAATTCCGTCTTACATTGTGACATACAGGAATCATCGTGCTGTCAACGAACGTTATGCCTGTACACCTGCCGAAGGCATGGAGCTTCATGAACAACATCATCTTGAGGAACACACGGGGCATGAGTTCTACAAAACGATTATAGGAGACGGCAGCAGGGAATTCATGCCTGAGCCACCCACGGATACAGTTCCGGTAATACTCCTTGAAATTACGATATGTACCGAAATGATAGCATACAAGGATGGTCATAATTTCACTTTCAGAAAGCCTTCCCTTACGATTCCTACAACGTTTTCCATTGCTGTTATAAGAAGGTAAACATGTAAGTTCCAAAACGAAGTGCAATAAAAAAGTGATCCTCGCCGAGAGATGCAGACGTTCTCGAAGCGTAGCGAGAGGTTGTCTGCATCTCTCGGCGAGGAAAAAGAGACAATCAGCAATACAAATATAAAAGGGAGACTGAAATCTCCCAAAGATTAACTAACTTTGTATTGCAAATGTATCATCAATTAATCTCGGAGCAAAGGTCGCAAATTTTTGCCTTACTCCAAAAGAAAACAGCGAGAAAAGAAATTGCCGACATCGTCGGCATCAGTCAGTCAACTCTGTCACGTGAAATCAAACGCAATAGCACGCCATCGGGAAAGTATATTTGGACGAGGGCACACGATATGGCTATGCAGCGCAGAAAGAGAACGATAACGAACGCCAAACTCTCCGACGAATTAGTCCGGAGAATCAAGGAATATATTACCAACTACCGGTGGTCTCCAAGACAAATATCAGGGTATCTGCGCATAAATGAGGGGATAAAGGTTTCCCACCGGTCCATCTGTAATATCATACACAATGACACAACAGGGAAACTTGCTGAAAACACAAGACATAAGATGAAATACAGGCATCGTCCCAAGGGAGGACAACTTCCAATCAAGGACAGGGTGAGCATACATGAAAGAAGTAAGGAAGTTGACGGGAAGAGATTTGGAGATTTTGAGATGGACTTAATCGTCGATCCTAACCGGAACGCCATACTCACACCGATGGAAAAATCAACCAATATGTTGCTTATGCAGAAACTGCCATTTGGGAAGCAGTCAAAGCCTCCGGCAAAGGTGGTTAGAAAACTATAATCCACAAAACAAAGCGTATCTAAAAATTAAAACGAAGCGTATCTATTTAACTTTTGTTTAGAAACGAGAAATCATACTTAATCAATTGATTATCAATAAAATAATGTTCAAAAGGTTTACATTACAAGGCAAAATTAAAGTAAAAACTCAGTAGTGTAAATTTTAACATTTGTATTATACTGATAATCAAATAGTTATGTTGTATGCAAGTGTAACCTTTAACATTTGCTTTTGTAAAGAAAAGTGTTCCGTAAAACGAAATGTTCTAAATTCGAATAGCGTTTAAATGGCGTTCTATCGCATAATGGCCTGAATATCAACGTGTTACAAATTCGTACTTTTGCAAACACGTTGATATATATATTTATTCGAAATTACATTTAAGATAATTGTATAATGCTCGCTCAGAAATTCCATATATAGGGTAAATATATCTCCGCCATATTTCACGGTTAGACAATCCTGATTTTACATGCTTATCATATATGGCGTTTATTTCCTTAACACGTTTTTGGTATGAAATTCCTTTCATGCCATTGTTATTTGTCTTATCACTCATAATACTTTATACCTTTAAAAATCTTAGGCGTTTTTATTCGCCTAAGATTATAAAACACTAAACTAAATCCTATGCAGTTGCACTGATAATGGCACCAACACCTTTACCCCTAATCGGTAAAGCGATAAAACGTTTGTCAAAACCAACTATAGTCCCTCGCTCTTCAGGGTCATCATAACGGGCGTACATATAGATTTCACCGTCAGCCCTCATTACCTCATGCGCATAAAATGCCACGCTTGCAAACTGTTCCGTCTGTTCGTCGTTATAAGCCACCTTTTCCCAACTGCCTGCATTTGCCTTATAGGTGGGCATAAATGGGAACTGATAACAGCCAAAGCCCGCAAACTTCATAGGCTCGCCGTCCTTAATGTCCGTCAGTTCCTTAAACAGTTTCACGTCCTCAAGCAGCAAGTCCGTAACGTGTCGTGAGTGCAAGATGATATAACGGTCTTCCAAAGGTATTAAAGCGTCATCAAAACGTTCTTTCAACGCCAACAAATCCTCAAACGTTATACGCTTTCGTCCTCTTACCGCTGCGCCTGTGGTAAGTACCAGAGGCGTGTCGGTAGTGTCCTTGCTTGGTGCAAAAGCATGAGCAGCCTTGCGTGCCGTTGTAGTCTGCAACGTGGAACGGTGTTGCCTGATTACGCTATCCAATTTGTCGTAACTGTACTCGATAGCGTCAGGACGGCGGACAAGTGTGTTTTCCGTCTCGAATTTATCCAGTACGATAGCGTTGTCTTCGTCTTCACGTCCCACTATTTTTATTGGGTAAGTACTGTTGTTTACCAATACTTTAGGGTCAATGCCGGCAGACGGAAAATGTAGCGTGTCATTATCCACCAAGTCGGTAAAATTCTCAACCTTGTTAAGGAAACTTCTTTCAGGATAAAACCCTTCCTTGATTTGGTTTATCCAAACTTGCTTGTTTAGTGCCATATTCTTTGAATTAAATGTTTGACAATAGTTTCTCGTATTCTTCGGGGTGTTCCCTGAGATATTCCGGGTTGTGCTTGCGGAGATAGTCAAGCGTCTGTTTGCCACCGTTTCCGCCTCCTACAATAGAGTTTTCTTTGTCTATAAGTTCCGCATATAGTTTCGGGTTCTTCCTTAACTCGTCAGGGGCATATTTGCGGTAATCCGTCAGCGTCCACCCTTGGCGGTCTTTGCTCAAAATCTCGCTAATCTTCAATACTTTGGGCATACTTCCCAGCAATAAAGAAAGCGTTTCAAGCCCCATTTCGTTGCCTACACGGGCGAATAATTCTTTTTGCGTACACCCTATCCGTCTGTTAAAGAAAGCGGCATCTACAGCCGCCAAAACAGCCTTTTTGCGCTTTTCCTTTTCTCTTGATACAAACGAGCGGAATGTCTGTGGGCTTATACGTGCCATAGTCAGGAAATTGCCCTTATCCTTGCTTTCCACAAATCCCGCTTTCACGGCGTTTTCCACTTCTATGGAAGCCTCATCAGGCACATTGAGCAGCGTTTGAATTTCGGCAATAATATCCTCATCCGAAACATCATCAGAAAGCCCGAGAAGCGTTATTATCTCAGAATGCAAATCCTCCACTTTTTGAGCTGTTCCCAGTGTCAGCCGCTTACGGTTGCCTTTCCGATAGAGTTTAAGCGCATTCTGATTGGCTGGAATGTCCACGATAGACACCTCAAAAAGGCTACATTTAGTTATTGTCTTAACGCCGTTGATAACGGTGTCCTCGATAATGTCCACCCCAATGGAAGCGGAGCGCAAAAAGCCGTTTTCCACTTGCGCCTTTACCGTCCTTCCAAGTTCCGTGCTTTCATCAAACACGGCATCGGCAAGCATTTTGTTACCCTCCTTGCGTATATTCTCCCACCGTCCTACGACGGTCTTTCTTTCGTGCATGTAAAGCATTACGGGATTTCGTTCAAAGACGGTCGTGTCTATTCCGTCCGTCTTCACAATATAACCGTAACTATTCACACTCTCGTCTGAAATAATAAATGAATTTTTGCTCATATCATATTGATGTTTAGTGTTACTGAAGCAAAGGTATTTATTAATTCTTGAAGCATAAAAAAACGTAGAGTCGCTTTCAGAATAATATGCGATTGTTACACACTTTTACGATGCAAGCGTTGCAGAAAGTTATAAAAATAGCAGAATGATATTTGCCACTTTCGATTATTATTTCTATCTTTGCACCATGCAACCCCTTGAGGGGGCAGTCGAAAGATAATATCAGGCTATTCTCACTACGCCCGATATTTTTTTGTTCTTTTCTGAACTTTCCTCGAAAATGTTTGGCGGTTTCAAAGAAATACGCTATATTTGCAGCATCCTACAAAATATAGTAACAATGACAATGATTTTATTAAAGAGACATTTTTTGCACGCTATGGTGTGGAAAGCGGAAACGCCCCAATGCCTTACTATATGGCATAGGACACCTAAGGCGTGCCTTTTTTCAAATCCTAAAAAATATAGTTATGATTGCAAAAATCAATTTGGACGGCAAGGAACGCATGGCTATCGTGTTCGACGAAACATTCACATTCGAGTATATCTCAAAGTTCCGCCAAGCCATCAACTCCTACATGCAGACAACAGAGGCGCACCTCGATTCAAAAGGATGCGATTACACCCTGCATGAAGACAACTATTACCTGCATGTCCTCATGAACGAAATGGACTTTACGGAAAACCAGATTTTCTCAAAGCTCAACCTGTATTACAATGGTAAACATGACAACGGAAAACCAGAAAAGAAACTTTGCGAGATTTACATTTGATTTCAGACATCTAACAAGCGCACTCTAACAAAGTGCGCTTTTGTTATATTTATACAATAAAATAGCATAAATATACAAATAGTTATTTAAACTAAATATAAAACTAACCCCACTTTGTCTATCTAAGTGTATATGTATAATTTCTGTTAAAAGCACCCTTAAATGTTAAATCTATTCCATTTGGAACGAAATCAAACGTTAAACGATTTAATAAATCAATTTTCCTAAACACTGTTTTTTTGATAACTACAACGGCGTTATTATTTCATTGCAATACCGTCCAAACCTACACGGAACACCGCACTACTGCAAGCCGTTTGCAGCACCCATTACGCCACACCTTGACGATTGCTTACTGCATGGCTGAAAAGCCCACAGAACGCACGGAGAACCACTTTTTTACCCTAAGATGTAAAGTGTTTGTAACCGAATGTAAAGTTTACGCCAACTTACCCCCCATAAAAGCAAAGTTCATGTAAACCAAAATTAAAGCAATGTAAACTTTTTGCCCTTAAATGTAAACCAATGAAATTGGGTTGAAAGTGTTAAAAACAAAGGGGTTATGTATTTTTTTCGTTATATACGCTTCGTTTTGTGCCCCATAAAACTGTTGCTGCCATACAAGGACTACCTGAAGACAATTACAACTGATAATGGACCTGAATTTGCGGCACATAAGGACATAACGAAATACTTAGGAGTACCTGTGTACTTCGCTGATCCATATTGTTCATGGCAAAAGGGAGCTGTGGAGAATACAAACAAGTTAATCAGACAATATATACCGAAAAAGGAGTCCTTTAACCAATATACGGACAAGAGAATTATGTCGATACAAAAGAAATTGAACGAAAGACCGAGAGAAAAATTAAACTTTTCTACACCAAAGTGCGAGTTCTTTAAACAAGTATTACGCCAGTTCGGGATAAGTTTAGTATTTAAACAGTTCTAACTGCCTTGATTTTTCTACATATACAGGCAGTGCCTC
>NZ_RYYU01000001.1:1050038-1187538 GCF_003977605.1 Prevotella koreensis
TGCCTCGTGGCAGGTGGCGGATTTTCTGCAGTTTGCGCCGTATGTCCTTAATAATCAAGCCCAATTGCGTTAAACTGCCGACTTTATGCAAATATTACAGCAATTTTGTGTAACTTTGCGCCCGAACTACGAGTACATCGTTCCGAACAATAAAAAGCAACATATACTTATGAAGAAATTTTTGATTTTTCTATTCTGCATGGTTGCCGTGGCTACATACGGGCAGAAGAAATTCCATGTTTATGGCGTGGGATTTTACAACCAAGAGAACCTTTTTGACACATGCCATGACGAGGGAAAAAACGATTACGAATATCTGCCGACAGGGGCAAACCGCTGGGGTGAGATGAAATACAAGAACAAACTGCGCAACATGGCACGCGCACTCGCAGACATGGGTACAGAAATGTTGCCCAATATCGGCTGCGCAATAATCGGTCTGTGCGAAGTGGAGAATTCGAAGGTTCTCGACGACCTTGTGGCTCAAGAGCCGCTACGCGCACGAGGATATAAATACGTTCATCTCGAAGGACCGGATGTCAGAGGTGTAGATTGCGCAATGCTCTACAACCCTGCGATATTCGAGGTACGCGACTATAAACTTGTACCATACGTTCAGGAACTGGAAAAAGACAGCGCATACCACACGCGTGGTTTCCTCACCGTAAGCGGAACGCTTGCCGATGAGCACGTGACAGTAATCGTATGCCACTGGCCAAGCCGATTCAGCACATCTTTCTACCGCGAGTCGGCAGGACGACAGGTGCGCGCATTAAAGGACTCGCTGCAGCGCGAAGACCCGGATGTAAAGATTATGGTAATGGGAGATATGAACGATGACCCTATGGATAAGAGTATGCGTATAGCACTCGGAGCAAAGGCAGAAATGTCGGAAGTGGGACCGGACGACATGTATAACCCTTGGTATAACACCCTTGCAAAGAAAGGACAGGGCACACTGAGTTATCAAGGCTCATGGAATCTGTTCGACCAAATAGTACTCACACCTAACCTTATTGCCGGAACGCAGAACAAAGACTACTCGAAGTTAACGTTCATGAAGCACAACATACAGTTGCGCGACTATCTGATGCAGGACGAGGGAAAATACAAGAGAACACCAAAGCGCACACACGGAGGCGGAGTTTGGCTCAATGGATACAGCGACCACCTGCCCGTGGCAATCTTTCTCGTGAAAGAGAAATAAACCGCAATGCACATCGAAAGACACCCATTGCAACCATTCATTCCCGAAGGGGCGCGGTTGTTGATGCTCGGTAGTTTTCCGCCGGCACGTCATCGCTGGTCAATGGATTTTTTCTACCCGAATTTTCAAAACGACATGTGGCGCATCTTCGGGCATTTGTTCTTCGCCGACAAATTGCACTTCGTGGACGTTGATGCAAAGACTTTCCGCCGCGAGGAGATTATATCACTGCTGACCGAGAAAGGAATTGCACTCTACGACACAGCAATAGAGGTGAACAGAACGCGCAACACGGCTTCAGACAAAGACCTCGAAGTGGTGACACCGACCGACCTTGACGGCCTTATCGGTCGTATGCCGATGTTGGAAACGGTGGTGACAACAGGACAAAAGGCGACCGAACTGTTCGCAAACCATTTCCAAATACCCCAACCGAAAGTGGGCGAAAGCGTACAATTCACTACAGGAGGGCGCATAATCCGACTATGGAGAATGCCAAGCAGTTCGCGTGCCTACCCAATGAAGGTGGAGAAAAAGGCTGAGGAATACTCGAAAGTGCTGTCATCACTAAACGGATAAAGAACAGTGGTGCAAACTACATATTACCCGCAAAACATCAATCACTAATTGTCAACAACAAAGTTATGACCATAATAGGAATTGCCGGGGGCACCGGCTCGGGAAAAACCACAGTGGTGAAGAAACTGGCTGCTGCACTGCCACCGCACTATGTGGCCGTGGTGCCGCTCGATTCTTACTACAACGACACCACGGGAATGACCGATGAGGAGCGACGCGCCATAAACTTCGACCACCCCGACGCTTTCGATTGGAAACTACTGATAAAGCAAATAAACGAACTGCGCAGCGGTAACGCCATAGAACAGCCCACCTACTCGTACATCATCAGCAACCGACTGGAAGAGACGGTGCATGTAGAGCCGAAACCTGTAATAATAATAGAGGGAATCATGACGCTCATCAACCGTAAACTTCGGGATATGATGGACTTGAAAATTTATGTGGACACCGATGACGACGAACGCCTGATACGCAATATCCAACGCGATGTGATGGAGCGCGGGCGCACCGTGGAGATGGTGATAGACCGCTATCTGAAAGTGCTCAAGCCAATGCACGAGCAGTTCATAGAGCCTACAAAGAAGTATGCCGACATAATAATACCGCAGGGAGGGGAAAACCTGAAAGGCATAGGAATACTATGCAAATACATCGAGGGCATAGTTCCGCAAGGCCATGAGCCACAGATAAAAGACTGACAGACATCCTATCATAAACCAATTTCGCCCATTTTGCAAATCAATTTGGGCGAAATTGCAATGCAATTTGGGCGATTTTGTTTTCCAATTTCGCCCAAATTACTTTTTTATCCTATATCATAGCCCACTTAACTGATTTTGCTCGATTGTTGAGCAGATGTGTTGACGTTTCATTGAAAGCATTATGCCAGTTCGGGATAAGTTTAGCATGAAAAGAGTTCCAACTGCCTTGATTTTTCCACATATACAGGCAGTGCCTACGGCTTATTCTCAAAAAACAATATGCCGTAAGGGCAGAACACAAGTTCATGATAAAGTTATGTATGGAGCGATGTCGTGAATATACAAGGTTTGCTTTGTTCTTGAGCAGTTCGTTAATGTACTCGAATATGTACCTTTTTCTCAGCATGATCTTGTCCCACATAGGCATAAGTTTATTCTTCATTTTAGCCTTGAGCCCAAGAACGAATTGGATACCTTGATTGAACAGACTCTCGAATAGTTCCTGATTGACATATCCCCTGTCGGCAAAGATCTTCCCATACAAAACCTTTGCAAACATCGTCCATATCCTGCTATCCCAACATTTGCTCCTGTAAGACAGAATGTTATCACTTCGCCGGAATCATTGCAGAGCAGATGCAGTTTGAATCCATGACACCATCCCATAGCGCCCTTACCGTTCTTGGCAAGACAGGAAAAGACCTTGTTGAAATACCGTCTTACATTGTGACATACCGGAATCATCGTACTGTCAACGAACGTTATACCTGTACATTTGCCGAAGGCATAGAGTTTCATGAGCAACATCATCTTAAAGAACACACGGGGCATGAGTTCTACAAAACGATTGTTGGATACGGCTGTGAGAAAATCACGCTTCAGATAACCTTTGATATAGTGAATATAATAATCATTGAAAGTCCGGTGTGTGCTGAAATGATAGCATATCATAATGGTCATTATTTCACTTTCTGACATTTGACCTTTGCGGTTATGATAACATCTGCCGGTAGCATCAAACGATGGTAAAAAAGATTTTTAGAAAGTTCGGCATTAAAATTCTTGTTAAATTCGCCGATAATACAGAAAATTTGTAGAGTTTCCTTGAACGAAGTGAAAAACTTTGTCCTCAGTAATCATAGTTTAGTTGTTTTGTAAGTCATTTATTCTCAACCATAAAGTTACAAAAGACTAACGAGATTACCAACTTTTACAAGGATTTTTTTAGCCAAACTGGCGTAATCTTATGATAATTTTTTATAACTTTGCAGCAATTATTAACCTAAAAATACTACTCTATGGACTTCAAAGACTCTATTAAACAACTTGCCGAAAAAATCGGGCAACTTAAAGATGGTATTCTTACCGAAGAAGCAACCAAAAACGCATTCATAATGCCGTTCATCAATGCCCTGGGATATGATGTGTTCAACCCTTTAGAGGTCATTCCTGAAATGGATTGCGACCTGGTCAAGAAAAAAGGAGAAAAAATAGACTATGCCATCATGAAAGACGGTGCGCCTATTATTCTTATTGAGTGCAAGCACTGGCAACAAGACCTGTCATTACACGACACGCAATTAAAAAAATATTTTGTCGCTTCTAAAGCGAAATTTGGTCTACTTACCAATGGCATAAAGTACTTGTTCTACACTGACCTCGAAGACCAAAATATCATGGACGAGAAGCCTTTCCTTGAATTAGACATCACAGACGTGAAAGACTATCAATTCGAGGAGTTAAAGAAATTCCATAAGTCATATTTCGATATTGACAACATTCTTAATTCGGCCAGTGAACTAAAATATTCAACTGAGTTGAAAAAAATTTTTGCAGAAGAAGTTGTAGAACCTTCTCCCGAAATAGTTAAGTATTTCGCTAAACAAGTCTATGACGGAGTAATAACGGCAAAAGTACAAGAGCAATTCTCCACCTTGGTAAAAAGAGCAATCAGTAGTTACATCAACGAGTTGATATCAAACCGCTTGAAGACTGCACTGAATAATGAAGAACAACGAGACAGCATTTCTACGACAAACCAAACTTTAGAGGAGCAGCCCGCATCTGTTGCGGAAGAACCTGCTGAAGGAAAAATTGTCACAACACAGGAAGAACTTGATGGCTTTAACATTGTCAAAGCCGTAGTGCGCAAGTCTGTTGACGTGTCAAGAGTTGTTTACCGAGATGCTTTATCGTACTTTTCAATACTGCTTGATGATAATAATCGCAAACCCATATGCCGATTGTATTTCAATGGAAAGTCAAAAAAATACATCTCGACATTCGATCAAGACAAAAAAGAAACAAAACATGAAATCACAGACCTCAATGATATCTTTAATTTTGAAACTGAATTATGCGAGGTAATAAAAGCCTATAATGAAAAAATATGAAAAATAAATGATAAATAAAATAATCCCCGAAACGTCAAATGTTTCGGGGATTATTCATATCTTTGCCATCGGTTAGAAAATCGTGAAGCATCACGCCGCAGGGCATCGGTTATTGCTCGGCTACATTGCATGGGCTTTTTTAATGTCCACATAATAAGATTTTGGCGGTTGCCATTCCGTAAATTGTATAAGTCCTTCGGGTGAAGTCACGATTTTTATCCAGCGAGATGTGCAGTCGCTTTTCTGTATCACTGTCCCGGCAGTTCCGGAGAATGGTTAAAAAATCGTGTATTATGGCAACAACAATCAACGCCAACCAAGCCTCCGGGCGCTCGCTCCCCATAAAAGATTGGGCAAGCGAAAAAACAATCAATACATAATGAATATATAAATAATAATCACATTTCGTTCATAAACAGTTAAAGTTTGACAAATATTTCTCCATAATGATACAATGTTCCGGATATATAGTTATATTTGCAAAAAGAATTATTCAAAGATGTATCTGTTTTTATTTTCAAAAGGAGGTGCTTTTATGTGTTTTATTGAAAGCATATTAACTTTTATATCCGATGGTATTTCAACTCTGAAAGATACTATCCATGGTCGTTATGGATTGCAGACAGAAGAGGCCTGCAAAATGCGAGAAGACATTTTTTCTAATCAGTCAAGCCCTGATGATGATAAAAAGAAACTTCAAAATGACAGGCTTGCAGTGGGAGGTGATTTTCGTAGGGCATTCACCAAAATAACAACAAAATATGGGCAAGAAGCAAATAAGCAATAAAGAAACGAAAGTTGCAACACAAGGAGGTATAGGACAGCAATACGAACAAACAGTAACTGTTGATGATAATACCCTCCCTTCCCCACAAGAGTTAGCAGAGTACAAAACCATAGACCCAAGAATCGTTGACTACCTTCTTGATGCTGCAAAAGAAGAACAACGACACAGACATAAAATAGAAGAAGATAAAGTTAAGACCGTTAAAAACGCAGAACGTAGAACCACAAGAATGAATTGGTGGGGGATGTTTTTTGCATTCTTGGCTTTAGTAGCCCTTATAGTTCTTTCAGCGTTTGCATTATACTTAAATCATCCTTGGTTTGCGGGGATATTCAGTTTTGCAACAGCAGTTTCAATACTCTCTATATTTGTAGATGGAGGAAAGAAGAAAAAATAATAATGCGTTTTTCATAGTTCATGCACAACATGCGTAACCCTAATTTTATAGATAAATATGAATAATCCCCTAAACATTTGCACGTTTCGGGGATTATTCATATCTTTGCCATCGCTAAACTTCGAGAAATATTTCTCAAATAAGGGTGAGAGTAACATCAAGCCCCGAACTTATTTAGTCGTTCCTTAATAAATCCTACTCCTTTACTCATTTTCTTTTGCAAACGCATATTCCTGTGAAAAGTTGCTTCCTTTCAACTTTTCACAAATTATTTTTTGAGCCACATAAGAACTCTCATTGCTCTTTTGAAGTTGTATGCCGCCGCAGCCAACATTATATTTATAGCATCTCCTTTCACACCTTTGTAAAAGTTACGCCAGTTCGGGATAAGTTTAGCATGAAAAGAGTTCCAACTGCCTTGATTTTTCCACATATACAGGCAGTGCCTCCGGCTTATTCTCAAAAAAGCAATATGCCGTAAGGGCAGAACATACGTTCATGATAAAGTTATGTATGGAGCGATGTCGTGAATGTACAAGGTTGGCTTTGTTCTTTAGAAGTTCATTAATGCACTCGATGATATATCTTTTTCTTAGCATGGTCTTGTCCCATATAGGCATAAGTTTATTGGGTTTTTATTCCGAACTGGCGTACATTATAAATAAACCAAACAAGACAATCGGTGTTTTTCGGCATACTAATTATAGAGGTGAAATTATTACGCAAATTCGGAATAAAGAAATAAGAAAACGATGCAACAAAACGTTGCCCAACAAGTCATTTACAAATAATTTACGTCCCATTCACGTCAATTTACGTTCAAAAAACTTAATACAAATGAACGTGAATTAAACATAAATGGGACGTAAATAGTTTTTAGACAAAAATGTTTTTACAGGTTGTTGTCCGTTCATAATTTTCTGTTTTTCGGCTCTTTTTATCTGTTGCACGTTAATCTTTTCTATCTCAGAAAGTTCTGCTACAGCCGCATCATTGTTGTCACGAGGCGAGTACCACGGACATGCAGAGAAATATTCTTGCATATCGGGAGTTGAGAAGCGGTAGCCGTGGCGAGCATAAATCTCGTTGCGCATGAGTCGCAGTTCGTTATTAGTGAAGTTGCCAAGCCAGTCGATATAAAGCATTTCATTGGAAGCGAAGTCGAAACGCGAGGTCTTGCCGGCAGTACCTTTCATCTGATTTGGCAGGACATGGTATAGTTTCACTTTGTATTCCGTTGGCTCAAAGTCTCCGGAATCGTCCCGTCTTTTCTTCATCCTGGTAAGGGTCAGACCATCGTCATCATGCTCAATTTCATATATAGTGCCATCACTCAACTTGATTAGTCTATCCGGCATATCATACATCTCCATTATCTTGTATGCGCTACCACCCTTATTCAGTCCGTAAACATCTTGTCCTTTTGCACTGAAAGTGACCAAGTCACCTTTAGAGTCTATGTATTCTCCCGCTAACAAAATCTTCTGAACGATTCTTTTCTCAAGAGCGTAAAGCCCGGTACTTTTTTCCGAAAATGGTTTTCCTTTCTCTTCGTGGAACACAGTGACAAGTTCCTTTCCTGAATAGAACAACAAATAACGTTTATCTGAAATCGTCTTCAGTTCCACCTTAACATTCTTTGCTTCATACAAGAGATATTGACCGTACTGATACATTTGAGAACCTTTCGGCTCACCATTATCAGTTTCCACAAGAATATATTTCCCATCCTTGCCTTGCAGGCCGAACAACACGCCACCTTCATGTAGAGTGCCACCAGACCCGACATAGAAATCTTTTTTATTGCTATGGGGATTAAGAACGAAAAATGTCATTCCGTCTGTCCAATAACTATCATCTTGGTTTGAAAAATCCTGAGCCACACATGACAACTGCATCAACACAAGTAAAAAAACGATTATCTTTTTCATATACATTTTATTATTAAAGATGAATTTCTTGATAGTTTCTAAATATCTATAATCATGCACGAAGTTTACTTCATGACTGTTAGGTTAAAACCATTACCATTCCATACATATCTACATCGTTGTATTTCAGAAGGTTCAAATTCATCTTCGTTAGAGATATGTATTTCAATATTCTTACCCTTGCGTGGCAGGTCGAATATTAATGCCCAATCCTTCAAGAGGTCATCATCATCATCATCTTCTTCATCAATGCCCTTAGCAACCTTATCACTTACGTGACGGGCTTCTCTGATTTTTTCGGGGCTTGCATTCTTTAGGTTCATAAAATCGATGGGCATCACCTTTCTGTCATACGGAGCCGGAATTTCATGCATCATCCTGGTCGCATTGTTATACCTGAAAAATGTCATTATGCTTTTCATTCCTGCACAACGAGTCACAATCCAGTTTATGGCAAAGATTTTCTCCTGTTTGTTATCGCAGTTCCAATAGCACATCTCAATCTTGATTAAAGAGCCACATTCAAAACCGTCCAACAGCTCCCACGAGACATATCCGCTATTCACATCTTTCACTAACTTTATTTTTCTATATTCACCCTCCTTATAGACTCGTGAGCCTTTTTTTATATCCTTCACAAAGTCTTTGATCATTTCATCATCAGGATTAGCAAGCGAGTAACTATTCATAAAATCAAGTATTGTAGGATGATCTCCTTTGAAAGAAACTTTAATGGTCGAAGATTCCGTTTGTGCGATAGAAACCTGCACGCCCAACATCAAAGCGATAAAAACAATCGAATAATTAAATATTTTTTTCATAACAAGTTTTTTTAGGTTTAATTTTATAACTCTGTGTATTCCGCAAAGACGAAAAACCCTTTTGGAAAAGACACATATAAGTGTTCTGATTATTATGCACGAAAATTAATTAACGCGCGTGAGAGTGAAGCCGTTGCCATTCCATACATATCGCAATCGTTGTCTTTCTGATGGTCTTAACTGGTTAGCATCTGCAATTCTTATTTCGATATCCTTCCCAATACGCGGAAGTGTGAATATAGGTGCCCAAGCATTGGCATCCTCGTTCCTTACGTTGCGCGCATAATTGATACGTTCGGGGCGTGTCTTTTGTGGGTTGGCAAAATCTACAGGTTTCACCTTTCTATCGAAAGGAGCAGGTATCTTCTTCATTACTCCGTTGGCCTTGTCATAACGATAGAACGTTATGGAAGATTCGTCAAAACCACCATTTTCGAGAGATATAACGTTGACGGCAAATATTTTCTCTTTTTTGTTCGCACAGTTCCAGTAGCACATCTCTATTTTGCTAACAGAACCATCTTCTCCACTCTCCACCTCTCGCGACACATAGGCATTCTTCACATCGCTAACAATCTTTGTGCCCACATAGTTTCTCGTTCCTTCTTTTACGTCATTAGCAAAATCAGAGAACAATTCGTTGTTGGAATGAGCGCGCGAGTAACTCATCACAAAATCAATTATTGTAGGACTGTTTCCTTTGAAAGAAACTTTCACTGTCAATGGCTGAGCCTCTGCGACCTCTACACTCAACGCCAAAGTGATGAGAAGAAGCAAGTAATAAATTGGTTTTTTCATAATCAGTCTTTTTAGGTTTATTGTTAATGTTTTGTATCTGCTGCAAAGATAATAATAATTTTTTAATAAGAAATAAATATTCAAAAAAGATAGGAATAATTTTGAAATGAGGTCAATATTTTGTACCTTTGCGCAACATTTGGCTCCGTAGCTTAGTTGAATAGAGCGTCGGATTCCGGTTCCGAAGGTCCTGGGTTTGAATCCCAGCGGGGTCACTTGGATTGAGATAAAAAAACTTAAATATTATAATCTGTAAACTTTAAACCCATACTATAACAATGAATATACAGGAACGCTTCATCAACTACACCAAGTTCGACACACAGTCGAGCGAGGAAAGCGAGAGTGTGCCCAGCACATCGAAACAACTTATTTTTGCGAAATATCTGAAAGAGGAACTCGAAAGAGAAGGCCTTGAAGACGTGGAAATGGATGAGATGGGATATATCTATGCCACTCTTCCGGCCAACACGAAAGACGATATTCCAACAATAGGATTCATAAGTCACTATGATACAAGTCCCGACTGCAGCGGTGCGAACGTAAAACCGAGCATCGTGAGCAACTATGACGGTACTGACATTGAACTGTCGCCGGGCATTGTGAGCAGTCCGAAGAAATTCCCCGAACTGCTGAACCACATCGGTGAAGACCTCATCGTTACCGACGGAACAACACTTCTGGGTGCTGACGATAAGGCCGGTATAGCCGAGATAATGCAGGCGATGTGCTATCTGCGCGACAATAAAGAGATAAAGCACGGCAAGATTCGCGTTGCATTTAATCCCGATGAGGAAATAGGAAAGGGTGCACACAATTTCAACGTAGAAAAGTTCGGTTGCGAATGGGCCTATACCATTGACGGAGGAGACCTCGGAGACCTTGAGTTTGAGAATTTCAATGCCGCATCAGGCAAAGTAAGCATTAAGGGAGTGAGCGTTCATCCCGGATATGCAAAGGGCAAGATGATTAATGCCAATCGTTTGGCAACTGAGTTCGCAAACATGTTACCGGCAGGCGAAACACCCGAGGAGACCGAGGGTTACGAGGGATTCTATCATCTGTTAGGAATAGAGTCGGGAACAGAATGTGCGAAGATGAACTACATCATACGCGACCATGACCGCGGCCGCTTTGAAGACCGTAAAGTATTCTTCAAGCGTTGCGCCGACAAGATGAACGAGAAATACGGCGAAGGAACGGTTACAGCCGTTGTCAGCGACCAGTATTACAATATGAAAGAGAAAATAAGCCCTAACATGCACGTTATCGACATCGTACTAAAAGCGATGCAGGAGTGCGATGTGCCACCAAAAGTGGAGCCTATCAGAGGTGGAACCGATGGTGCACAACTGTCGTTCAAGGGTCTGCCCTGCCCCAACATCTTTGCCGGCGGTGTAAACTTCCACGGCCCTTATGAGTTCGTCAGCATTCAGGTGATGGAAAAGGCGATGCAGGTAATTGTGAAGATTTGCGAAATAACGTCTTCATACAACAAATAAAAAACACTCAAGGAATGAGGAAAAGACAAGTGGGTGTTAACAATTAAAGAAAACAAAAGATACCATATCTACACTTAATTGCGAACACCCACTTTTATCATTCACTACATTTCAATTATATATAACTAATAATAAGAAAAGAATTTGTCTGAAATCCCAGGATTAATAAAAGACCTTGCGCTGATACTTATTGTAGCAGGCGCGGTAACATTATTGTTCAAGAAACTAAAACAACCGCTGGTGTTGGGTTATATAGTGGCAGGTTTTGTAGTGTCGCCACACATGCCCTACACAATGTCTGTTGTAGATCAAACCGACATAAAGACATGGGCAGACATCGGAGTTATGTTCTTACTCTTCTCGCTCGGTCTAGATTTCTCTTTCAAGAAAATTATTAAGATGGGCATGCAACCCATCATTGCCACCATAACCATTTTGTTCTCCATGATAATGCTGGGCATAACGGTCGGCAAGATAATGGGTTGGGATAAGATGGATTGCATCTTTCTCGGCGGCATGCTTGCAATGAGTTCCACCACTATTATCTATAAGGCATTCACCGACTTAGGCCTACGACAGCAACGTTTTGCCGGTATTGTGATGAGTGTACTGATACTTGAAGACATACTCGCGATAGTGATGATGGTGATGCTCAGTGCCATTGCCTCCGGAAACAATCCTGATGGAGGTGAGATGCTCGGTTCGGTGTTTAAGATTGGCTTCTTCCTCATACTATGGTTTGTGGTTGGAATCTTTGTTGTCCCTCTGTTCCTGAGATATACCAGACGACTAATGAATAACGAGACGCTTCTCATTGTTGCTCTCGGATTGTGCTGCGCTATGGCCGTATTGAGCACAAAAGTAGGTTTTTCAAGTGCATTCGGAGCTTTCGTGATGGGTAACATCCTTGCCGAAACAATCGAGGCAGAGAAGATAATAAAACTTGTTGAACCGGTGAAGAACCTGTTCGGAGCAATATTTTTCGTGTCGGTGGGAATGCTTGTCGACCCGAATATACTCGTCGATTACGCACTCCCTATAATGCTGTTGGTGTTTACGATAATCTTTGGGCAGGCAACGTTCGGTACGTTTGGATACCTCATCAGCGGTCAGTCACTGAAATCTGCAATGCAGTGCGGTTTCTCTATGGCACAGATAGGTGAGTTCTCATTCATTATCGCATCTCTCGGACTTGCACTTGGTGTCATTGGCGAGTTTCTGTATCCTGTGGTAGTAGCGGTCAGTGTGATAACCACTTTCCTCACACCATACATGGTGCGAGCCTCCGTTCCGGCTTACAACAAAGTGGAAAAACGACTCCCCAAGAAATGGATACGCAGTCTCAACCACACCACTACCGGCATACCATCGTCAGGAGAGAAGAACCTTTGGCGGTCGCTGCTCAGCGCAATGTTGCGCACAATGATAATATATGGAATATTGTCAACAGCAGCGATAGCGGTGATGTTCACTTTCGTACTTCCTCTTGCACGGCAAATACTACCCAGCTGGGATCTCCATTGGTATGCAAATGCCATAACAGGGGCACTCACAATACTGCTTATATCACCCTTCTTGAGATCTATCGTGATGAAGAAGAACAATAGCGAAGAGATGAAGCAACTGTGGAGTGCGAGCCGACTGAACCGTTTCCCACTAATATTCACAATACTTGTGCGTACGGCCTTTGCGGCATCGTTCATATTCTATATCATCAATTACCTGTCGCGATTTGCCAATGCACTCATTATAACTATTGCCATTGTCATAGTGATACTTATTGCACTCTCACGCCGACTAAAACGTCGAAGCATAAAACTGGAACGAATGTTCATTCAGAACTTGCGTTCGCGAGACATCGAAGCGCAGGTGAAAGGGCAACGCAAACCGCTATACGAAGGTCGTTTGCTCGACCGCGATATTCACATCGGCGACTTCGAGATTCCCGAAGGGTCGTTATGGGCCGGCAAAACACTTCAAGACTTGCAACTCCGTAACCGATTCGGAGTTCACGTTAGCAGTATTCTCCGTGGCAAGCAGCGCATCAATATTCCCTCAGGAAGCACCATTGTCTATCCGTCTGACAACCTTCAAGCTATCGGTAGCGACGAGCAACTGAAGGCTTTGGGACACGCCATTGAAGAAGATATGTTCAGAGGAGACCCGGAAATAGAAAAGCGAGAGATGAAACTGCGACAGATTGTGATAAAAGGAACAAGTCAATTCGCAGGGAAGACACTCATGGAAAGCGGTATTCGCGACACCTTCAACTGTATGGTTGTAGGCTTGGAGCGCGGAGAAGAAAACCTATGGCAACCCACTCCTGACTATATTTTCAAGAAAGGAGACATTATATGGATTGTAGGTGAAGAAGATTCCCTCAACCAAATGATGAACTGAAGAAACAATAAAATAACGGTAGATAAGACACTGTTTTGTCCTCCTTTTTGTTTTTTGCAGCGAAACATTGATTTTTTTCGGTGAAAAATTAGGTTTTTAGAAAAAAAACGCTACTTTTGCAATTATAAATTTATATACAAATACATTAAAGTTTTTATAACACTCAAATCAACAACTATGAAGAAAAGAATCCAATTCAGTCTCGTTTATCGTGACATGTGGCAAAGTTCCGGTAAGTTCCAGCCACGCAAGGATCAGTTGGAAAGAATAGCACCGGCCATAATTGACATGGGAGTATTCGACCGTGTAGAAACCAACGGTGGTGCTTTTGAGCAAGTGAACCTTTTGGCGGGCGAGAACCCTAATGAAGCCGTGCGGGCTTTCTGTAAGCCTTTCAACGAGGTAGGCATAAAGACACACATGCTCGATCGTGGCCTCAACGCACTGCGAATGTACCCCGTGCCCGATGATGTACGCGAGTTGCAGTATAAAGTCAAGCACGCACAGGGAGTGGATATACCACGTATATTCTGCGGCTTGAACGACACCCGAAATATCATTCCGTCTATAAAGTGGGCAAAAGCAGCAGGCATGACACCGCAGGCTACACTTTGTATCACAACCAGTCCGGTGCATACGGTAGAATATTATTCTAACATTGCCGATGAGGTAATCGCTGCCGGAGCAGAAGAAATCTGTCTCAAGGACATGGCCGGAATAGGACAGCCGGCAATGCTCGGTGCGCTCACAAAGTCAATAAAGACAAAGCACCCGGACGTAATAATACAATATCACGGTCACTCCGGCCCGGGTCTCTCTATGGCAAGTATTCTCGAAGTTTGTAACAATGGTGGTGATGTTATCGACACAGCCATTGAACCGCTGTCATGGGGTAAGGTTCATCCGGACATCATCTCTGTTCAGTCTATGCTGAAGAACGAAGGATTCGAGGTGAAAGAGATAAACATGAACGCCTATATGCAGGCACGTTCACTGACACAGGAATTCATCGATGATTGGCTCGGCTACTTCATAAACCCCGGAAACAAGCACATGTCTTCACTGCTTCTCGGTTGTGGACTTCCCGGCGGTATGATGGGTTCGATGATGGCAGACCTCGCAGGTATGCACCGCACCATCAACTCAATACGCGCTAAGAAAGGATTGCCGGAATATTCTACAGACGAACTGCTCGTGAAACTGTTCGATGAGGTGGCATACGTATGGCCACGCGTTGGTTACCCACCACTCGTTACACCATTCTCGCAGTACACCAAGAACATCGCCCTCATGAACCTGCTCACCATAGAGCAAGGCAAGGGTCGTTTCGTAATGATGGACGAGTCTATGTGGGGAATGATTCTTGGCAAGTCAGGAAGAATCCCTGGAGAGATTGCACCGGAACTCAAAGAACTGGCAGAAAAGCAAGGACGCGAGTTTACGACAGCCGACCCGCACACTCTCATCCCGAATGCACTCGACGATTTCCGCAAGGAGATGGACGAAAACGGCTGGGACTATGGCAAGGACGACGAGGAACTCTACGAACTTGCAATGCACCCGGAACAGTATCGCGACTTCAAGAGCGGCATAGCAAAGAAGCGCATGCTCGAAGATTTGCAGAAAGCAAAGGACGCGAAACTCGGTTCTTCACTCTCACCGGAGGAATTGGCAGCATTCAAACACGCAAAGGCAGACGCTCTTGTGGCTCCTGTGAAAGGTCAGATATTCTACGAGTTCAATGGCGACGGCGAGTGCGCACCATGCGTGGAGCCATTCATCGGACAACACTACGAAGAGGGACAGCCGTTCTGCTACATACAGACACCTTGGGGAGAGATAGAAACAATCCCTGCTGCTCTTGGCGGAAAACTTGTTGAAATTGCTGCAAAACAAGGAGCAAAAGTAAGCAAGGGTCAGACTCTCGCATACATCGAGCGTGACCACGAATAAGAAAGAATCAACCCTTACTCCATAACAAGGAGAAAGAAAACAAGAAAACTGCTCTCAAACATATTATTGAGAGCAGTTTTTTTATTCATAAAACAATAGCAATACGTCGATTCCATAGACGATAGAATTATAAATATAAGAATAAAAACACCCCCTAACATCATTATTAACAAATAATGACTACCTTTGCAAACATGGACTATCAGATGATAATAGACAAATACTACAAAGAAAACAACGCACTGCGAGATATTCTTCTCACACACAGCCGCGCGGTGGCCGACAAAGCATTGAAAATTGCCTATGCCCATTCGGAACTCAATATTGACAAACAGTTCGTGGAAGAGGCTGCAATGCTTCACGATATTGGCGTTTTCCGTTGCGATGCACCCGGCATAGAATGTCACGGGACGGAACCTTATATCTGCCACGGATACATCGGTGCAATGTTACTGAGAGAAGAGGGGTTTCCACAACATGCACGTGTATGCGAACGACACACAGGAGCGGGACTTACGCTCGACGAAATAGTGTCGCGTAATCTCCCACTACCCCATCGCTCGTTCCTACCAGAAACAACAGAGGAAATATTGATATGCTATGCCGACAAGTTCTTTTCAAAGACACATCCCGACCGCGAAAAGACAATAGAACAGGCCGAACGTTCACTTATGAAATTCGGAGAAGAAGGTTTGCAGCGTTTCAGAGAATGGCATAAACTGTTCAGCCCCTTAAAAATCGCGGCAAAGGATAGCGTATAATAAAAAAATAAGTTGTAACTTTGCACACAAATTGGCTCTGATGAGAAGGAACACGTTGATTTTTATGTTGCTCGGTGCTTTCATATTCATGATGGCAGGTACCAACGTGAACATGCTCAAGGGCGTACAGATAAATACAGAGAATGACTCCACCGAAACAGACACAACAAACGCCGACTCTCTACGGCTCGCTATAATGCAGCACAACAAAGTCATCGATGACTCCATTCGCCTTGACAGTATCAACCGAAGCAAGTCGAGTGGCATAGATGCTCCTGTTACATATTCCGCAAAGGATTCTCTCGTGTATTATGACGCAACGCGCACGGCTCATCTTTACGGCTCTGCAAAGGTGAAGTATGAGAACATGGACTTGGCAAGTGAGCGCGTCTATATAAACATGGACAGCAACATTATACATGCCAACGGAGTGGCAGATACGCTGGGAAATCTGAATGGCAAACCTGTGTTCAAGATGGGTTCCGACGAATATGAAAGTGACGATATGGCGTTCAATTTCAAGACGCGAAAGGGTTTTGTCAACAATGTGTTTTCTGAACAGGAAGATGGTTTCTTGAGAAGCGAACGCTCGAAACATGACTCCACCGGAGTGCTTTATCTCGAACACGGAAGATATACTACCTGCAACGAGGAACATCCGGATTTCTACATAGCCCTGTCAAGAGCAAAAGTGCGCCCGGGAAAAGATGTTGTCTTCGGCCCTGCATATCTTGTGGTATGCGATGTTCCACTGCCCCTTGCCATCCCCTACGGCTTCTTCCCATTCACGAAAAAATATTCCAGCGGATTCATAATGCCATCTTACGGCGATGAGAACGCGCGCGGTTTCTATCTGCGCGATGGTGGTTACTATTTTGCCATCAGCGACAAAATGGATTTGAAACTGCTCGGCGAGATTTACACCAAAGGTTCATGGGGAGTCAGTGCGGCATCAAACTACTACAAACGATACAAATATAGCGGCTCGATATTAGTTAGTTACCAAGACACGAAGAACGGAGACAAGGGCATGCCCGACTTCGTTGAGCAAGAGAGTTTCAAGATACAATGGAATCACAGGCAGGACAGTAAGGCCAATCCATTCAGCACATTGTCGGCAAGTGTGAATTTCGCCACCTCGAGTTACGAACGTAACAACCTCAACTCAATGTATAACCCGCAGAGCATGACACAGAGCACGCGAACCTCTTCGGTAAGTTGGAACACCACGTTCTCAAGCATAGGAATGTCGCTGAGCAGCACAATGAACCTCAACCAGAATATGCGCGACTCCACAATAGAACTTACACTGCCCGACCTTAACGTCTCAATCTCGCGCTTCTACCCATTCAAACGCAAGCACGCGGCGGGTAAGGAAAGATGGTATGAGAAGATTTCAATGAGTTATACCGGACAGATACGCAACTCTATTTCAACCAAAGAAAACCGTCTGCTACACTCCAACCTCATGCGGGATTGGCGCAACGGAATAAGTCATCGCATACCAATACAAGCGAGTTTCACGCTTTTCGATCATATCAATATCAACCCTTCGTTCAACTTCACCGACCGTATGTACACCAATAAGGTGATGCGTTCGTGGGACATAGCTAACCAAAGGGAGGTGACCGACACCATAAACGGTTTCAATAACCTGTATAACTGGAATTTCAGTGTCAGCGCATCAACGAAACTATACGGTATGTATATCCCTTCGAGAAAAATCTTCGGAAACAAGATTGAGGCCGTACGCCACGTGCTGACTCCAACCGTAAGTTTCAACTATTCGCCCGATTTCAGTACAGAACGTTACGGTTATTATAAAACATATCAGAAGACAGATGCCGGCGGAAACGTATCGCTTGTGGAGTACACACCATACCAAAACGGTTTGTTCGGAGTGCCCGGCAAAGGAAAAACAGGAAGCATCGCCGTGACACTTGGCAACAATGTCGAAATGAAAGTGCGTTCTGACAACGACTCTACGGGTTTCAAGAAAATAAGCATCATAGACGACCTAAGCCTCAACATGTCGTACAACATGGCCGCAAAAGAGAAACCTTGGAGCGATCTCGGAATGAATGTACGACTGAAATGGTGGAAAAACTACACGTTCAACGTAAATGCACGCTTTGCAACCTACGCCTACGAACTTGATGCCAACGGCAATCCTTACGTTGGCAATCACACCGAATGGGGTTACGGCAGGTTCGGTCGTTTCCAAGGTATGTCGCAGAATTTCTCGTTTACTCTGACTCCGGAGAAAATAAAGAAATGGTTCGGCGGAGGAAATGATGAGGAAGAGGAACCACAGGAAAACGATGAGGGTACAGACACCAACATCGAGAGCAACATTGACGATGACATGGAACGCGGCAAGACCGGTGCAAGTAGGAAAAAGGCGGGCAAGGCTGCGACAGACGACGATGGTTACATGGCATTCTCTATGCCGTGGTCGCTCACCATAGGCTATGGCATCACGATGAGCGAAAATAAGGCAGGCAGGTTCAATACCAAGACCATGCGTTACCCATACAAATTCACACAGACGCTGAACCTTAGCGGAAACGTGCGCATCAGCGACGGTTGGAACATAAGTTTCTCAAGCGGATACGACTTCGAGAATCACAAGATAAGCATGACAACGGCATCGCTATCACGCGACCTGCACTGTTTCAACATGTCGTGCTCAGTGGTACTCGCCCCATACGCCAGTTATAACTTCACGTTCAGGTGTAACGCCGCAACGCTCGCCGATGCGTTGAAGTACGACAAACGTTCGGGCTACTCCAATGCCGTGCAATGGTATTAACAGAAAGAACACATTCAACGAACTTAAAAAGAATAATCCTAAACTACCAATAAAAATATAATAATATGGAAACATTAACCAGCGACAGCATAGTCATCATTCCTACTTACAACGAGAAGGAGAATATAGAAAAGATTATCAGGGCGGTTTTCGGCCTCGAAAAAGTGTTCCATATCCTTGTCATAGATGACGGTTCGCCCGACGGAACGGCAGGCATAGTCCATTCAATGATTGACAAAGAGTTCTCTGACAGGCTCTTCATTCTCGAACGCTCAGGCAAACTCGGATTGGGAACAGCCTATATCATGGGATTCAAATGGGCACTCGAGCACGGCTACGACTACATTTTCGAAATGGATGCCGACTTCAGTCACGACCCGAAAGACCTGCCACGCCTATACAGTGCATGTGCCGACGAGGGCTACGACCTCGCCATCGGCTCACGCTATGTCAGCGGTGTGAATGTTGTTAACTGGCCCATCGGTCGCGTACTGATGAGTTATTTCGCGTCAAAATATGTGCGCATCGTCACCGGTTTCAGTGTACACGATACCACCGCCGGCTTCAAGTGCTACAAGCGTCGCGTGCTTGAGACTATCGAACTCGACAAGATACGGTTCAAGGGTTACGGCTTCCAGATAGAAATGAAGTACACCGCCCACAAAATCGGATTCCGCATCAAAGAGGTTCCGGTAATCTTCGTGAACCGCAGAGAGGGTGTTTCAAAGATGAGCGGGGGCATCTTCGGCGAGGCCTTCTTCGGTGTTATGAGGCTGAGACTTGACGGTTGGACAAGAAAATACCCACCAATGCCAAAGAATTGAAACATAGGAGGACAACGATATGCTACACATATTATACTGCATATATCAGATTTTCGTTTTCATACCTCTGTTGATTATCTCCACAATCGTCACTGCTCTCATTGTTAGCATTGGAACGATGATTGGCAATGCCGAATTTTGGGGCTACTATCCGGGCAAGTGGTGGGGAAGGTTTGTCCTATGGACACTGTTGATTCCTGTAAAAGTGGAGGGACGCGAAAACCTTAAAAAAGGTCAGAGTTATGTCTTCGTATCTAATCATCAAGGCTCGTTCGACATATTCCTCATCTTTGGTCATCTGTGCCGTAAGTTCAAATGGATGATGAAGCAACAGTTGAAGAAAATACCATTCGTGGGCTATGCCTGCGAAAAGAGCAACCAGATTTTCGTTGACAAACGCGGACCGAGCAAGATAAAGCAGACCTACGACAAGGCTCGCGACATATTGCGCCACGGCACAAGCGTGGTGGTATTTCCGGAGGGAGCACGCACGTTCACCGGTCACATGGGCAAATTCCGACGCGGCGCATTCATGCTTGCCGACGAGTTGGGACTCCCCGTGGTTCCGATTACCATAAACGGTTCGTTCGACATCATGCCACGCACCAAGTCCCGGTCCTTCGTTCACTGGCATCGCATGTCACTAACAATCCACAAACCGATAGAACCGATAGGTCGCGGAGCCGACAATACCAACAACTCAATGGAAAAGAGTTACTCCGCAATAATGTCCGCACTCGTGCCGGAATATCAAGGATACGTAGAAAATCCCGACCAATAAATACAACTCGGTAATGAGAAACACTCCAAAGAAATGCTTATCATTACCGAGTTTATTTTTTTATTCAGACCAATATGGGCGAAATTACTAAGCAAATTGGCCGATTTTGCAAACCAATTTCGCCCAAATTGATTTTCAATTTCGCCCAAATTGCGCCCCATCAGACGTGCTCTGTATCATTCGCCGACACCGTTTTCTTGCACTGTTTCTTCCAAGCAAGCGGAGTAATGCCAACCATTCTTTTGAACACTCTGTAAAAAGAACTTTCGCTTGAAAAACCGGATTGCTCCCAAATTTCCGACAACGTAAGTGTATCACCGAAATCTTTAATGAGAATTTGTGCATGACTTAAGCGGTACATGTTGATGAAATCGGAAAAGGAAAGATTCAACTCGTTGTTGATGTAATTTGAAATATACGAACGGTTGACACCAAGATGGGAAACGAAGTCAGACAGCGACAAGTCATGTTGTTTGAAGATTTCCTGATTTTCCATCAGTTCAAAGATTTGGACTTTTAACAATTCCTTTGTGTCCTCTGCCAATTTCACCTTATTATTCTGCTTCCTCTTCCTTTCTATCTCATCCGCTTCACGGAGTTCACGATAGAAGTCGGCAGCGGTAAATCTCTGCTTGTAACCGACAAATCCCACGGAGAAAAGCAATATACTGAACAGAACGGAAGGAATGCAAATCATCCACCATTCCTTTATAAAAAACTCACGGCCGAGGAAATTGGCCGTCACTGACACACAGGCATATACTAACAACGTTATCAGCAACACCCTTACAGGCCACAATGTCTTATTCTCCGTGTCGGCATAGAAATTACGGATACTATCGTCAAAGCGTTTCAGTTTCTTATAACCGAAATAACACACCGGAATGATTTGCACCACATAAAGCAATTTCATCACATACACCCTGTATATCTGTGCATTGACCACCCATGACAAATCATGGCCGTGCGACTCGTGTGTATAAAACTCATGCACGACAAAACAGCAACGCGTTTCTTCATCCATTAGAAGATAGAGCACCATTGCCACCAAAGCCACTATCAGCGATGGCAGCAAAACCCAAAAACGACGCAACGTACACGGCTTTTCATCCGTAAGATTTGAAATGTAAAGATAGTAAAGAGGATAGCCGGACAAAGTACAAAATGAATAGACAGCCTCAACGTGCGCAAACAAAGAGTATTTATGGTTGAAATAAATGGCATGGGCAATGTATAGGAGTACGCACAGAAAGAAAAACAATACGAGTAATCTTTGTGCAGAATCGGCTTTTCTGTATCTTGCAGCAAAAGCAACAAACCAACCCAAACTTACCGACAATGGCAATACTGAGAAAAAGATATTAATCATGAGTCAAGTTCTTCTTAAGGTATTTTTGCAATCTATTGCAAAGATAATCATTTTTTTGAAAAGCCTGCTAAAATGTAATTAAAAAAATATCTGCCGTAAAATATTTTCTTTTTAACATAATAAAAAGAATAGTAAACGTACGATTATTTATCATTGCCAATGTCCTTACAAAAGACTTAAAAACGCTTATAAAACAAGCATTTTTTACGATTTGAGAGTCGAAATTTACGATTTAAGAGTAATGATGCACGTAACACGTCTTCTTAATCTTTTTTAACACTAAAAACTTGACTTGCTTTTTGTTTTTTTACAACTTTGTGATAACAAACACAGTTTTGAATAATAAACTATATTTTATTTTACTTTAATTTATTAACATTAAAAAACAGTACTTATGAAAAAGTTAGTAGTTATTTTAGCAATGGTCGTTTTGGGTGTAACCCAAGGTCATGCACAGTTTTATGCGGGTGGTTCTTTTGGTTTTACCAGTAGTAAATTATCTTTTGGAAAAGGCACAGACGGACAAAGTGGCTCTTCATTCAAAATCCTTCCGGAGGTTGGTTATCAGTATAGTGAGAACCTCGCTTTCGGTGTAAGCACAGGCTACATCAAAGGTTATGCCGCTTTCGGCTCTATCGATGTGACCGATTTCAAGGCTTTTGCAAATGCCATAATAAGCACGGCATCAGATATAGGTGCGGACGATGACAAGTTGAACATCAAGTGCTTTCGCTTTGCCCCTTATGCTCGTTATACCGTTTACAGGAACGGAGGTTTTGAAGTGTTCGTTGACGGAGTTATTGGCCTGAACGCAATAACCGGCGGCCAGAATATTAAGAGCACGGGTGGGACAGAAATAAGCAACGAAGACTATGACGTAACGGCTCTGGAATTCGGTGTAAAACCCGGTTTTGCATTCAGTGTAAGCAAAAACGTAAAACTTCTTGCGAAAGTCGGTTCGTTCGGATACCAGCACCTGTCTGTAAAAGACCACGATATTTCTCTCTCTCGTTTCGGTCTTGATGTAGATGGCAACAACATGCTTTTGGGTGCGGTAGTTTATTTCTAAACCCTTTACCCCATAAACAAAGAAAGGTCTGTTTCTTCCCTAAAGGAAAGACTTGGGGAAGACAGATCTTTATTTTTCAATAAAGTTGGATACACCATATAGAATTTATCTATAATTATATATATATTTCAAACATATAAATATATACACGTCCTCATGAAAGCAAAAGTCCTCATCCTGTCAATACTCGCATTGTGCTCTACCCTATCTGCACATGCACAGTCGCTTTCTGCCTATCAGATAATAGAGAAAGCACACAAGAACCGTGACCTGCAATCATTCAGAAGCGAAGGCAGGATGACAATTTTGCGCCCCACTTGGAAAAGAGTTGTAGGTGTGAAGACTTGGGTCAAGACACGAGACATGACATTGGTGCTGATTACTGCTCCAGCAAAGGAAAAGGGACAGGCTTTTCTGAAAAGGGGGAATAACCTATGGAATTGGCAACCTTCAATCGGACGCACCATAAAGATTGCAGCATCGGCTTCCAACCAATCGTGGATGGGAGGTGATTTTACGACAGACGAAATACTGCGATATGTTTCTTTCATTGATGATTTCACACACAAACTATTGGGAAAAGAGACGTTTGATGGTGAGAATTGCTACAAAGTGCAACTCACACCCAAACCGAACAATGCCGTGGTATGGGGCAAAATAATATCATGGATAAGTGTGAAAGACTTTGTGGAAAGAAGAATAGAATATTATGATGAGAACGGAAAACTAATTAGAACTTGCAGGATGAGCAACGTGAAGACATTCAACGGACAGAATGTTCCGATGCTAATCGAAATCACGCCTGCCAACAAGAAAGGACACAAAACCATTCTTGAAATAACCGACCACACCCCTGTCGCATCCCTGCAAGAGAGTTTCTTTTCACTACAAAACATCAAACGACTGCATTAATGCTGAAACTGGCTTGGCTGAACATAAACAGAAACAGACACCGAACACTGATTACGATGATTTCGGTGTTCATCGCCGTGTTCTTCTGTATAATGCTTAATTCCGTCCATAAAGGAATATGGGACTCGTCAATCAACAGCATGCTGAAAATGACCGGTGGGCATGTGGAAATTCACAAAAAGGAATTTGTGCAAAGCAAGTCTATCGATGACATCATGACTGTGGAACAGAGCACCTTTGATTCTATTTCCGCCATACCACATGTGCAAGGAGTGTTGCCTTGTCTTGAGTCGTTTGTACTTATTTCTCACTCATCGGGAAGCACGAGCAAGGGTGTTGCATTGGTGGGCGTAGATCCGGAAGCAGAGAAACAACGTCTTGGATTAGTAACAAAAGTAATTGAAGGAAAAGGGCTTGCAGAAGCAAACGGTGGTATCCTGATTGGCAAGAATCTCAGCGAACAACTGAAAATTGGAGTGGGCGATAGTGTTATCATAATAGGCAAAGGCTATCATGGGACGAGCGCAGTAGGCATGCTCCCTATCTTGGGAATACAGGAAATACCTGTTGCCAATATAGACAAGACCACCGTTTTCACCACTTTGGAAACAGCACAGGAGTTGTTCGGAGCATACAAAGGATACAGCAGCATCTATATAATGGCAGACCAAACGGACAAGGTGGACGACATAAAACGCAATATTGGCAACATACTCCCGACTGACGAACATGACGTGAGCGACTGGAAAACCAGGCTCGGCGACCTTATGGAGTATTCCGACCTGACAGAAGCACTCGGATATGTGGTAAAGTTCTTCCTCTATCTGATTGTCGGTTCAAACATATTGGGAACTGTTATCATGCAGACAAACGAGAGAAGACAAGAGTTCACGATGATGATTGCTCTTGGAATTTCCCGGAAACGATTGTGCCTGTCGTTCTTCTACGAACTGATGATTATTGTCACAAGCGGTATTTTGGCTGCTTCGGTCATAGGTTTTGCCATTGCTTACTATTTCAACGGACATCCGATAACACTATTGGGGAAGAGTGCAGAGATATTGCTGAAATACGGTATCTGCCCCCAAATCACTTTGGCTATCAGCAAAGAACTCTTCATTAATCAAATACTCATAGTGCTTTGCATCTGCATGGCGATTATAATGTATCCCATATCAGTAATCAGGCATCTAAGAGTTGATATGTGCCAAAATAAACTTTAAAGAAATGAACGCAATCATCAAACTTGCCTGGAAGAATATCTGGCGGAAGAAATGGCGAAGCATCCTTATGATAGGACTTGTCGGTATCGGTGTTTTCGCCGGCACATTTGTTGTGGCGTTCATCAACGGATGGATGGAAAACGGCATTGAGGAGCATTTGCAGATGCAGACTTCTCATCTGCAAATTCATGCCAAGGGATATGACGACACTAACGATATAGGCCGTTTCATGGACAGGAATGAAGTGGAAAAGGCGGTGAATAGCGTCAAGGAAATAGCGAGTGCATCATATAGACTGAAGACCAACGCACTGCTGACCACTGCCGAAACAAGCGTCGGACTTATCATGATAGGCGTGGATGCCAATGAAGAAAAAGAAGTTTCGGGCATACATACTACCATTGATACTGACTCCGGAACGTTTCTCGGCAAGCCCACTAATCACCCTGTCGTCATAAGCCGTTACACGGCACGGAAACTCAATGCGCGTATCAACTCCAAAATAATAGTGACATTCCAAAACTCCAATGGCGACATGCAGGAAGTCATGCTTCGAGTGGGAGGAATATTCCATACCAACAGCAAGCGATTTGACAATAACACTGCCTATATGCTCAAGGAAGATCTGCTCCCTTACCTGTCGCTTCCGGCGACCGCTGTTCACGAAACGGCCATCATATTGAAACATTTCGACTATTGCGAAACCACAAAAGACAGTCTGGCAATGGCACTGAAGAACTGCAGCGTACAAAAATGGGACGAGGTTTATCCGTTGATGGAAATATTGTCGGCTTGGCGCGAAATATTAAATATTTTTCTGTTGGGCATTTTTTTCACCGCTCTGGCATTCGGTATAATGAACTTTATGCTTATGTCTGTCATGGAAAGAGAGGAAGAATTGAATATGTTAAGAAACATCGGAGTGAGCCGAAGGCGCATCATGTATATGATTCAAACAGAAACCCTTGCACTCATATCAACCGGCACAATGGCGGGAATAGCATTGTGTTTGATAATGGTTGCATATTTCTCGGAGTCCGGTTTCGACATCTCATTTCTCCTAAGCGACAACGTAAACTATGGCTTCAGTTCGATAATTCATCCTAAAATCGTCGTAAGCAATTTTGTTGAGATAGTATTATTCGTACTTCTCTCATGCTTCTTTGCCTCGACAAGTCCTGTAAGAAAAGCCATTCGTAACAATAAAAACAAGCAACAAACATGAAAGGAAATAATATTATCAAGCCCTCTGCCATAGTACAAACGCAAAATCTTTGCAAGATGTTTCGCAATGGATTGTCGGAAATAAAAGCTGCCGACAACGTGAATATCAACCTAAGCCAAGGCGAGTTCTCTGCAATAGTGGGACCTTCGGGGTCGGGAAAAACCACATTGCTCAACCTCATTGGCGGACTTACCTACCCCACTTCCGGAAAGGTTCTGGTAAATGGGAAAGACATCGGGGCGTTGAAAGACAATGAGTTGGTGGACTTCCGACTTCATAACATCGGTTTCGTGTTCCAGTCGTTCAACCTTATTCCTGTACTGACGGTAGAGGAAAACATATCGTTCATCATGGAGTTGCAGGGCACTGAAAAAAGCAAACGCAGACAACGCACCGACGAATTGCTGGAACTTATAGGACTGAAAGACCGTGCAAAATCACACCCCTCCACATTGTCGGGCGGTCAGAAGCAGCGTGTTGCCGTAGCAAGGGCATTAGCCTCGAAACCGCTTTTCGTGCTGGCAGACGAACCTACGGCAAGTTTAGACATCAAAGCGGCAGGGAAATTGCTTGATACGATGCAACTGTTGAACGAACAGGAGCACATCACATTCTTGTTTTCGACCCACGACCCACGCGTAATGGAGAGAGCAAGGCGCATTATCACGATTGAAGACGGACGTATCATAAAAGACGAATAATATATGACGGGAAAAGTTATCATGGCGTGCATGTTCCTCGCGGGCTGTTGCATAAAAGGAAACGCACAAGGTTTCAACATATCGGGTTATGTTGACAACTATACCATGATAGTTGAAACCGACCCCAAAATAACAGATGAGACATTATGGCAGAACGTAACTTGTCAGCGGTTGAATGCAGAATGGATGCCTAATGAGCATTTGCAAATAGGAATAGGAATGAGAAATCATCTGATTTGGGGAAATGATAAGGTGACAGAAGAACTTGGAGAGTGGTTAAGAAAGAACGATAACCTGTTAGACTTGTCATGGCAAGCAATCAGCAAAAAGGGACTGATGATGAACCTTGCGTTAAACCGTTGCATGGTGCAATGGTCGGCCGAGCAATGGGAAGTGAAAGTTGGACGGCAACAAATCAACTGGGGACAAACCATCGTATGGAATCCCAACAACATCTTTGGCACGTCTCCGTTCATAACTTCATACTATTCGGAATATTCGGTATGCGATGCTGTCAGAACGACATATTACCACAACGAGACATCAAGAAGCGAATTGGCAGCATCCGCAGACCGTGCAGGGAAACCTACCATAGCACTTCTCCACACCAACCACATAGGCAATACCGACCTACAAGTACTGGGCGGTGTTTATAAAGGCAACAACATGGTGGTTGGTGGAGGCTTTTCAACTTCTGTGAATGATGTCAATATACGTATGGAAGGCTCTTATTTCCATAACTTCAAAGCCACCAAAGAGAAAGCAGACATAGTGGAAATTGCCTTGGGAGCAGACAGAATTTTCCCTAACAATCTCACGTTGCAGGGAGAAGTGCTTTACACTAATAATCCTATTAAAGTCTCCGTAGAGGACTTTTGGGAACGTTCATTCCTGCAACCATACGCAGGACTATTGACCATTTCGCATTGGAGTTTCGCCTGTGGCCTGCATTATCCATTCACGGCGCGATGCTCTATCAAAGCCGTTGGTGGCTACTGGTATGACCATCGTGCAATTTATGCCGACGTGGAATTGAAATACCAAATAGCACAAGACTTGCAGATTTCTGCCATTGCACATGCTGCCGACCATAACGATGACCCGATAAGGATTGACGCACGCATGGGAACACTGCGGTTGAAGTGGAATTTCTAAACTGTATTTTCTAACTAACAGGTGCTATTCTTTAATTATATATGTACTAACAATTAATCAAAACAAACGATATGAAATATCTTTTAAACTTAACATCTTTGACGAAATGGTGCTTTACAATGATAGTTGCCATGTTGCTTTTTTCTTGTGAAAAAGATTCTTACGCGCCTCCTTTTCAGGAAATAGTATATGATAAGTTTGCGGGTCAGTTGTTCGAGAAAGAGGTTAACTTGAAAGAGGACATACAAAAGACCCTGCATGATGTGTATGGAGTAGAATCATTTGAGCAACTGGTGGCAAAAAGAGGATATTCAGACGCTAATCTCAAATCAAATATTGAAAAACTGAATCTTTTTATCAAGATGGCACCTAAATATAACATACACGGGATAACTTACCACACCATCGACCCATTCGGCAATCCGATAGTGGCATCCGGAGTTATATATTATCCAAAAAAGATGAAACCCAAAGGTGTTATCCTGATTTCTCCAACATTGAAAACCAAGGGGTATGCCGGAACTGACATTCAGTTAGCCTACGAAGCATTTCCCGGATTGACTGGATATGTATGTATCATTCCCGACGGAATAGGATTGGGAACTACGGCAAATCTTCCACTCGCCCTCATGCAACACGACAACACAGTAAGAATAACCACCGATATGCAACTGGCAACCAAGGAGTTTCTGCACAACCATTATAGGTATGATATGCCACGAGAGACTTTTCTTTTGGGCTACTCACTCGGTGGTCATGGTATTTGGAGCATAGCAAGACACTATCAACAACATCCGGAATTAGACTTTAAGGCAAACGACATCTTCGTTGGAGGTGGAACATATCAGCCCGAAATTGCGGTAGAACACATTCTTGAATTCGATCATGCAGAATATGCCATTAATCCTTATATTATATGGTCGTTCGACCAATATGGAAATCTTAATCTTGATTTCACACAAATATTCAAAGGGAAACTATTGGAAGGAATACCGGAATTATGCAATGGAGAGAAAAGCATCATTTATACTACGTCTTATATTGGAACTGATGTTCATGAATATATGGTAGAAGATTTCCTGCGCAACAAAAATAATCCGCAAAGACTTCTCCTCCTTGAAGCCTTGAAAAAGAACGCGGTTCCAAATGATTGGACTCCTAAAGCCAAAATACATCTTTATCATAGTGCCAACGATAGCATCAGCCCGACAATCTGTGGAGACTTTTTGAACAATTATCTGGAGTCTGTAAATGCAAATGTGACATACCACAGACTCGAACAGGATCATTTCGAATGTGCCATAAGTATGGCTTTGGACGCTTTCAATTTCTTTAGGGCAAAGAAATGATACAGTCCACGGCGAAATACAAAAGGAACAAAAATCATGTTGATATTTGGAATTACCTGCTCGTCCCTTTATGCAGTGTGATTACCACCACTTCCGGTTTCACTCCCAATCGGAACGGAACGAAACCACCGATGCCTGTCGTCACGAATAAGGCACGACCGCTATTGTCGAAATACATTCCGTCATATTCTTTGTATTCGATTGCCGCGGGCGATAATCCCGCAATGCGAATCTGCCCCCCATGAGTATGGCCGCTCATAGTAAGGTTTGCCGTGGTGCGCGGAAGTATTGTGCGTTGCCACGATGTGGGGTCATGTTCCAGCATTATCGAAAAAGCCTCAGCAGGCACACCGGACATTGCCTTATCGACATTTGCACAGTATGTCGTGGTATTCTTACCGTCATTCTGCATTCCGGCAACAAAAATACTGTCGCCTTGTCGTCTAATAACAACATTCTCATCGAGAAGCAAATGCCACCCCATCTGTCTCTGACGGTCACACATCAAGAGTTCGTTTCGCCTGCCGGTTACCGAGTCGGCACGCAGATAATCATTGTAGTCGTGGTTTCCGAGAACCGAAAGCACACCGTCCTTTGCTTCAAGTCTGCCAAGTATGGGCATTGCCGGAAGCAGTTCATCGGGCTGCATATTCTGCAAATCGCCAACAAAGGCTATCATGTCTGCCTGTTGAGCATTAATCGTATCGACAACAACCTGCAGGCGGTCGATACTTCCCCATATATAACTCCCCACATGTGCATCGCTGAAAAGTGCAATGCGGTAACCATCGAACGATGCAGGCAACTGTTCGGAGAAATAATCAACATTGCGTACTTGCACGCCATTGTTACCCCAAAATGAGCCATATAACACCACGATGGCAACCAACAATGCTAATATTATCCCTACTCCACGTCCGCGATTACGCCTAACAAGACCTTTCTTCAGGAGAAAATCGCCAACGGCCGAGCAAATAGTGAATACCACCGCAGGTGCGAATACCAGACCGAGAACAAGCAGATAAATATACAGTTTCCACGTTTCAAGCGGAGCGAAACTGCGCAACGTAGCGAGCCAAACGGTATATGCCAGCATCGCCACACATGGCAACCACCATGCAACGCGCCACATTAAACGTCCACGCCACCGGTTTCGCATCATGCCAAAATCGACATAAAGGAATGGTAACACAATGAGAACTATAATCAATATGGAAATTCGTGCTATCATATTAATCTTACGAAATGATAAGAATGTAGAAACAAAAAAGGAAAATATGTATGCCGTTATCTGAAAAGAAGTTCCTCGCCCCTACTGTCAAGATCAAACACTCCCTTATTATATATATGGTGTCCGTTGCAGAAAGTATGTTCCACATGCCAAGAGAATTCCCGTCCCTCCAGCGGACTCCACCCGCACTTGCTCTGTATCACCTCTTTAGTCACACGCCAAGTCTCTCCGCGCCTAACTATTGCAATGTCCGCTTTCATTCCTTTGCGCAGAAATCCGCGATCGCGTACCTCGAACAATCGCGCAGGGGCATGACACATCAGTTCGGCAACGCGCTCTATTGTGAGCACTCCCTCGTCAACGAGTTGCAGCATCGAAACCAACGAGAACTGTATCATTGGCATTCCGGATGCCGCACGAGCACAACCGCCCTCTTTGTCTGCCGGCAAGTGTGGTGCATGGTCTGTGCCAACAACTGTTATTCTGCCATCGGTGAGTGCTTGTCGCAGTGCATCACGGTCGGCTCGCGACTTCACTGCGGGATTACACTTGATTGCCGTTCCGAGACGTTGGTAATCCTCGTCAGTAAACATCAGGTGTGCAATAACCGCCTCGGCAGTAATCTGGGGATACTTAGGGGAGAAGAGCGAGAGTTCCCGGGCAGTGGTAAGATGTGCCACATGCAGACGTGAACCATGATGTCGAGCCAGTTCTACGGCAAGCGATGTCGAAGCATAGCACGCCTCTGCCGAACGTATCTCCGGATGACATGTTATGTCGGGGTCATCGCCATAGCGTTCTTTTGCCGCCGACATATTACGAGCAATCATTTCCGAATCCTCACAATGCACCATTATCGGAAATCTCGCAGTACTGAAAATCTTATCCAATGCCGCCTTGTCATCAACAAGCATGTTCCCGGTACTTGCCCCCATGAATAGTTTTATGCCCGGAACACGGTGCTTATCAAGCCTCGCGAAAAGGTCGGAATTATCGTTCGTGGCACCGAAAAAGAAAGCATAATTCACATGAGAGGCAGCCTTTGCAATCTCTCGTTTCTGCTGCAACGCATCGAGTGTGGTGGTCTGTGGACAAGTATTCGGCATGTCGAAAAATGATGTAACACCACCGTATGCCGCTGCACGGCTCTCGCTTTCCATGTCAGCCTTGTGCGTAAGTCCCGGTTCGCGGAAATGAACATGGTCGTCGATGATGCCGGGCAGAGCCTTTGCCCCTTCGCAGTCAATCACCTTTACATCGTCCACGGTCGGCATCTCGCCGTAGAATATGTCTTCGATATGTCCATTAGCAATAAGGATTGAGCCGCATCGACTCAATCCTTCATTAACCACCTCGATATTCTTTATCAGTGTTCTGTTTGTCATAAGATTATTTTTCTTTCTCGTTCTGGAGTGCCGGACGTGCAAGATCGTTAGGTGTCGGTGCCACCGGCAACACGTTGTGCTCCACCGGCGGAGCGGCATTGTCTGTCTGGTTCACCAAGTTCTGTTGTTCTTGGAAAGCCTTGTATAGCCCTGCCACCTCTTCGTCCTGCTTAAATTCCGCAGGTGCTTTGGCCATAATAAACTCTATCCATGACGGCAATCCCTGCATGGCATGTGTGTAAAGCACATTGGTCATCCACGAAGGATATGGATAATTGTATGGGTCAATCTCGTAAGAAACCCTATATACGAAAGCCCACGGCCCTATAACATTTTTAAAATTATTTGTCACAACATTTGTGAACAGAGTGTCTTTTTGCTCGCTCAAGCCTATCAGTTTGGCATAAAGACGTTTCATTGTCTCCTGTTCGTCATATCCTTTCATGATGCTTTGGTTCTGCTCGTGTTCCACGTCCATCACCATATCCTGCAATCTGAAGAACGATTTCATGAAATTGTCGAGCGTCCGGTTGAGTTCCGTGCCGCTAACCGTGGTCTGCGAATTGTCTATTTTCACCGTAATATCACCGCTTTCAAGCACCAACGGCGTAACATAAACATCATCTATGAACAAGTTTACGATTCTTATAGAGTCGAGCGTACCATAAAACTTGAACTGCCCATGTACCACATCACATGAATCTATATTCTCCTTATTAGTGTTTTTTACGCTCTTCAGGTAAAGTTTCTTTCCGTCAAGCATCTGCACACTCGAGGTTCCTGTGATGTTATAAGACTTGGCACACGAGGCCAGCAACGTGGTTGCCATCAACGCGTAAAGGATCTTGTTCATACGTTATTCGTTCTGATAAGCATCGGCAAAAATACAATGTATTATCGAAGTAAAGAAAAATTTTTATGCTATTTAAAATATTTTGGGTGGCTTTTATAGTTTTTTTGCCTCTTTCTCAAGTTCCGATGATATTCTGTGCGTTGTATATAGTTCTATCACTGCGGCCACAAGCAGTGCCACCACCCAATTATTATGTATGTAGTGAACGTATGCATTATAGCCCTCTATACCGCTCTCCATAAACTTGGGCAACAGAAACTTATACGCATTTTCAAGCATCAGCAACGCCGCCAACACGAAGAATATGTTACCCACAGTCATTATCGAGCGCAAACGACGTATTGTTAGGTTGTAACCATTGTAAGTCTGTCTCATCTGCATTGCTACAAATGCCCCTGTCCCGACAATCATCATCCACGATGCCGGCTTGCGTATGGCAAGCACGTATGCCACTGCGGCCACTGCCATCAGCACCGCTCCGACAACCATTATCACACTCTCCGTCTTACTCAGTTTTCTCATCTTTCTGCGTAAAAATCTGTTTGTCGTCCGAAAGCACGAATATATCCTCATCGTCTGCTTTCATGAAATATCTCTCTCGGGCTATCTTTTCTATAGCCTTGGGATTTGTTTCCAATTCGCGCAGGCGTGCCATATTGTCTTCATACCTGCTGTTATACTCATCTATCTGCTCTTTCAAGTCGCTAATCTTGCTTTCCAAACGCACACGTTTCAGGAAACTGTTCTCGTCGATTACGCCCACCACGAGCACACCGACAATAATCACTATCCAGTATTTGTTGTGCCCGAAGAACGACAGCACGGAATTAAACTTCTTGCTCATATATGTATATTGTTTATGAGTTCGCGGATTGAAGCCTTATATAGGCAGACTATTGATGAGCGGCAAACCGCTGCTCGGCCAACTGTTCATACTTAGTGCCCGGTCTGCCGTGATTTACGTAAGGATAGATGCTGATGCCGCCACGTGGTGTGAATAGTCCCGAAACCTCTATATATTTCGGATTCATCAGTTTGATAAGGTCTTTCATTATAACGTTCACGCAGTCTTCATGGAAGTCGCCGTGGTTACGGAAACTGAACAGATATAACTTCAGACTCTTACTTTCCACCATGCGCTCTCCCGGAATATACATTATACGTATTTCGGCGAAGTCAGGCTGTCCTGTGATTGGGCACAGCGTGGTGAACTCCGGGCAGTTGAATCTCACCCAATAGTCGTTCTCCGGATGCTTATTCTCGAATGTTTCAAGCACCTCCGGAGCATAGTCATCATTATATTCTGTCTTTGCACCTAATGCTCTAAGTCCGTCTTCCTTACGTGTCTCGTTGTTCATCGTCTCGTTATTTTTGCCACAAAGTTACAAACTAATTTCTTTTCCACAAAATATTAGACTGCATATAATCAGGTTTTTTCATTAATCCTTAAATCCACAATCTATCTTTTCCCCTTTGTTTGTATAGTGAAAAATCCGGACGTATCTGTTTTTAAGTTCTATTTTCTTGAAACACAAGACTGATTAATCGCTCAAAATTTCTACATAATTGAAAACATACCACCAAAACCCAAAGATTTTTTATCCAAATTTAAAAAATTAGCACACATTTGTTTGGCAAATTAAAAATAATTCGCTAATTTTGTGCTGTTCACTTGTCAAGTCAAGAGAAGAAGCAAACTAAAAGTCTAAATACATTCAGTGTTAACTCTAAAATCTTAAACTCATGAAAAGACTATTTTTATTTAGCTTGGCCCTTGCGGCTACATGTGCTGCTTCCGCACAGACAGTAATCGATTCAAAAATTTTGGCTCCAGGCTATGAGAACCAAATTGTACAAGACCAAAAAGGCAGAATTTTCAAAAAGTTGGTGAAGCCTAACACCATTGCCAATGAGAAAATTGCACCCACAACAAAGGTCATGAAAGCCGAAAGCAACCTTGAAGAAACGTTCTACGAGGGCTTCGAGGGTTGGGAGCCGAGCTATGGTATCAACTGGATACCCGAGAATTGGAAAGAGATCAACACCGAGGCGAATATCCCTTCAGAGGAGAACCTGTCGCACAACGTGAACAACACATGGTTTGTTTACACAAGTAGCAATATGTTTCAAGAACTGACCACTGACGGAGAGAAGGAGGCTTTCATACATTTCGGCTATATCAACGAGGCCTATGGACTGCACGCCGAGGCGCAGGACGAGTGGCTGGTGTCACCTGTAATCTCCTTGAAAGAGAAAGAAACGCTCCATTTCATGTTGCAGGCCGATTTCTTCAACTTATATAACTGTACCGATTTCGACTGGACTAACCATGTATATAAGAACGGACGCGAGGTCGTGAACACGATGAAAATAATGCTTTCCACCGACAATGGCGAGACATGGAGCGAAATTTGGGACTTGGTCAACAACGTAGTGTCGCATCTCACCGACCAGGAGTGCTTCGACAACTCCGATTTGAAAATAAAACACTACGACATAGACCTATCCGACTATGCGGGTAAGAATATCCAATTAGCGTGGAGATACGTCCGTGACGAGGGCGACTGGAAGGGCAACTCCATGATTCTTGATGGCATTTTCATCAAACACCCCGCTTCGACAGACATCCAAGGCGTATCAACAGGTTCTGTAAGCTATGAGTATTACGACGTGAACGGAACTAAACTGACGGACAAACCAAGCAAGAAAGGCCTCTACCTCCGCAAGGGCGAAGGCAAAACAACGAAGGTAATGCTCTAAAAAATATTCATGGTGATAGACAGGTCAAAGGACAAGGACTTGTCTATCACCATTTTTTTAATACGGTAAGATCATTATTCCACGATGCTCTTGCCCACCATATAGCCCATTGTCCACAGTGCCTGAAGTATGAAACCTACCATCATGGTATCTATATTTGGCACCCACCCGACAAAGAACTGATGCTAACACTCCTTGCTTTCAACCTTATTCAAGTTGAAATTGTCCCTAAAAGAAAACTCCAGAAGCCCCCTAAAACTGTCCTTGCAACTTACTTCATAGACATAGTTTGTTTGGGTCGGACAACAATAAATGTGAATAGAAATAAAGAGAAAACTTTGGGAGTAATGGGAATTTTGTAGGCTGAAACCTCTCGTATGCCTTTTATTTGCTACCTTTGTAGGATTTGAAAACCTATGAAAAAAAATATTGCTGTCCGGTAAAAGCAAATTGAACGTTTGCAATCCTTTTGTCTAAGGGCAATACAGACGTTTTTAGATCTATGGGGCTTGTATTCCAGTTATAAATCGTAAGCATTATAAAAGTGCTTGTTTTTATAAGATAATGATTTTGTTCTTGGATTTAAGGTCAAATAATGTATTATTAAAGGCAATTCCTCTTACACAGATTGGGAGAAAAAGTTTTACCGGACAGCAATAGCTGTAAATATAATGTTGGCAACGGCGGCATATAACTTCAAAAGAGCAATGAGAGTTCTTTTGTGGTTCATAAAAATAATCTGTGAAAAGTTGAAAGGAAGCAACTTTTCACAGGAATATGCGCTTGCAAAAAGAAATGAGTAAAGGGATAGAACTTTTTAAGGAACGACTATAAAATAGCGTTCTTATTATCCTTTTTGTAGCGAGAGAGAAGATTCTTAAAGTCCAAATCATCACGAAGGCCGTCCCAATCAGTATCCTTTTCCACAAAGTCTACAGAGATTTTACCCCCTTCGAGAGAACGTTCCAAATACTTTAGTGCTTCTCCTTTCTTATTTCTTATAGCATACAAACAAGCCAAATTATAGGCATCACCTCCATATTTAATCGCTTGCAGATTTTTTTCAACGGTTTCATCGTATAGTTTCTCTGCTGCAACACCGGATTTTGTCTGTGCAAGATTATATAAAGCAACTCCCCAATTGTAATATACCTCATGATCGTCTGGCTTTATCCGGATTGCCTGACTATACTTCTCAAAGGATTCATTGTATAGTGCTTCAGCTTCGATACCAGACTTGCTCTGTGCAAGATCGCTTAAAGCAACTCCCCAATTGCAATATACCTCATGATAGTCTGGCTTTATCCGGATTGCCTGACTATACTTCTCAAAGGATTCATTGTATAGTGCTTCAGCTTCGATACCAGACTTGCTCTGTGCAAGATCACTTAAAGCATTTCCCCAATTGTTATATGCATTGGGATAGTCTGGCTTTATCCGGATTGCCTGACTATACTTCTCAAAGGATTCATTGTATAGTGCTTCAGCTTCGATACCAGACTTGCTCTGTGCAAGATCACTTAAAGCATTTCCCCAATTGTTATATGCATTTGGGTAGTCTGGCTTTATCCGGATTGCCTGACGATACTTCTCAAAGGATTCATTGTATAGTGCTTCAGCTTCGATACCAGACTTGCTCTGTGCAAGATCGCTTAAAGCAACTCCCCAATTGTAATATGCGGCAGAAGATTTAGGGGTTAATACTGTTGCATTCTCATACTCTTTTGAGGCTTCTAAATATTCTCCAGCCAAATGAAACTTTAGTCCTATATTAAAGTGATTTTGGGCTTCTCTCTCTAAAAGAAGTGCTTGTCTTTTGTATTCATCCTGTACTTGAGCAAGTTGCTCTGAAAGAGAATCTATCTCTTTTTCAGACTCTTTAAGCTGATCTAAAAGTGTCTTCTTTTCCAAACTTTTCTTTGCTTCCGCAGCTTGCTTAATTGCTACAAGTTGTTCTATAACTTTTGGAATTTCTTCATGTGAAACAACTTGAATAGAAGTTAGGAAATTAAGACTATCATCTAATGAGTCAAGGGTAATGATATAGTGTTCTTGGCTGTAGATACCTTGCGTTCTCTTGATTTCCTTAAAAATACCATTGATTTGAGGGTCGCCCAAGCCCGTACCAATAAAAAGAAAGGTTTTATTGAAAATGAGATTTCGCAAAGCATACAAGGTATGTTCAGCCTCTCGTCCTTCGCTTTTATACATATTGTCATAGTCCGATGGGAACAAGACCATAGAGTCTATATGTTCTATACAACCATGTAACTTGAACAAAAAGACGGAATCTTTCTTTAGTCTATTCAGTTCGTAATCTTTAGTTTTATACGCTTTTATTTCTTGGAGTTTAGGAACAGCCTTTTCAAAAGCCCTATCATAGTTGGTGGTAATAATCTTTGTAGATAAGTTGAACAGTTTTTGATGGAAGGAAAGGTCGTTCTTCTCTTGCAATGTAAAATAGTGTTTGACAAACTCACCAACTTCTCTTCTGTTTATTCCTTTTGTTTCCAATTTCTGAAGAGTGTCTATCGGCGTTAACCTATCGTAACACTGCTTCTCTTCATCTGTAATATAGCCTTTCTTTTTCAGATGCGATGTTATAGATTTAACCATTTTATCCCATCCTTCAAGAGGCTCATTTATCGTGTTTGTTAAGTTCCAAGACAGACCGGCACCAATGAATAGCACCAGATCATCTGCTTCGATTGCTTCTTTTAATCCCGGAGGTATCGTTATCATAAGGTTTTAATATTTATGTTATACAACTGCTGTTACAAATGAAAAATCGTGTAGTATAAGACCCGAACCGCAAATCAGTGTTTTGACTAACAGATTATCACAGATACAAAGGTATAAAAAATATTGGTGCTTGAGGAAAAATTTTCTACGAATTTTCAACCATGGATTTCCTTACTCGAACCTGCACAACGGAAGTTACCTAATCCTAAGTTTGGCGGGTATACCAATTTCGCCACAGGCGCGCAGACGTTCTTTTTAGAAACGTGATGCAAAGGTAGTGTGTTTTTTATGATAATCCAAATTATACGCGGATTATTATATTTAGTCGTTCCTTAAAAAAGGTTTATTTTATTGATTTATAGTCAATTATCCTCTTATTTATATGTATACTTCTGCAAGTTTTTGTACCTTTACAGTATAAAACTTGCAGAATTTCATGTTAAAAAGAACCTCCAATCAACTATCATTATTCTCTTCCTTAGAGGATATGCTCAATCACAACCATCCTCTTTACAAACTTGCCAATAAAATCAATTGGCGTAGATTTGAAGACGCGTTTTCTCCTTTATATTGCAGAACCAATGGTCGCCCTGCCCATCCTATTCGTTTGACGTGCGGTATTCTAATCTTGAAACACGTTCGTAATATTTCCGACGAAAGCGTCGTTCTACAGTGGAGTGAGAATGCTTATTATCAGTAATTCTGCAGTCAATTGGAATTTCTTCCCAAGGAACCTTGTGAAGCTTCCGATTTGGTTCGTTTTCGAAACCGTATAGGCGAGCAAGGAATTGAAATAATCCTTGCGGAGAGCATCCGTGTCAATACGGAGAACGATGATGAGGATTATTTTGGAACGGCTTTTATTTATTCTACGGTTCAGGAGAAGAATTCAGGAATGAATATGACGGGCATACGGTAGAAGCAACCTTACAACAAATGGAAAGGATGACAGGCAGGTGCATTGATAACTTGGCAGGTGACAGAGAATATATAGGAATAAAGCAAGTCGGGACGAAAAAGATACTCATACCGGAGTACCCAAAACACAAAGATGGTTATTGTCAAAAGAAAAAGAAACACAAACTGTTTTAAGCGTGCAGGAATAGAGCCAACCATAGGACATCTTAAAAGTGATTACAGATTATCTCGCAACTTTTACAAAGGTGTGAAAGGAGATGCTATAAATATAATGTTGGCAACGGCGGCATATAACTTCAAAAGAGCAATGAGAGTTCTTTTGTGAGTCATTAAAATAATCTGTGAAAAGTTGAAAGGAAGCAACTTTTCACAGGAATATGCGTTTGCAAAAGGAAATGAGTAAAGGAGTAGAACTTTTTAAGGAACGGCTAATTCCTACCTGAAACAACCCATGCAACATACTTTATAGACATAGTATGTTTGGTGTGGGACACCAATTTATGCGCGAGTTCTAGTTAAGAACTCTTTTGTTGAGTCTCCTTATACTGAACTCGCATATTAATATTACGCTAAGCATTGGCAATAAAACATAAACAATTAATCTTCAATTTTTACTGGTGCAATAAATGTGAATAGAAATAAAAGGAAAACTTTGTCATAGTTTTCCTCTACAATAGTCCATCTCTGACAGATCACACCAACCTGCATCCTTTATCTCGCGAAGGAATAAACGAGCACACATTTCGGCATCGTCACCGGCACGATGATGTTTACCTTCAGGAATCTCGAATTGTTCACAGAGGAAGCCCAGTGTGTTTGTACAAAAGTCATAGTTCCGACGAGCTACTCGAAGTGTGCAATAGTAGTCTATATCGGGAGTTTCAAGTTGATGAAACTCTAACGACTGACGAATACAGGATATATCAAATGCAGCATTATGAGCAACTAAAATTGGAGTTTCAGCAAGATAATTCATAATCTCTGCCCATATTTCAGGAAATTCAGACGCATCCTTAGTGTTTTCCGGATGAATGCCATGAATCTGTATATTCCTATATAAGTATGCATTATCCTCAGGACGCACATACCATGATTTGGTATCTACGACCTTTCCATCTTTTACTACACATATACCCGCTTCACAGATGGACGTTCGCTTATTTGTTGCTGTCTCAAAGTCTATTGCAACAAAATTCAATCCTTTAATCATAAGTTTTACATACTTTGATATCACACTATATGTACAATATAGAAATTGCTTCTATATGTGGATAGTAGTTCTTTAGCACTTGCTGGTGTAGGCAGGCTCTCAACACTATTATGCGCATATTAACCTCTTCAAAATCATTAAGGATCCGATAGTAAAAATCTATAAAGATCTAACAAAATCCGCTATTATTACCGAGGGCAAAATTACATAAATTTTATGTATTATCTATGAATTTAAGAAGAATTTTAGTGTCGAATTCACGAATAACATAATTGCATAGGACGATTTAGCATTTCCGGAAAAAAGCATAGCGATATAAACTTCTGCTAAGTTTGAATTCGTGATTAAAAGTAACCTGAAATGCACATAAATTGATTTCAAATATCCATTTTAGGTTATTCTAATAAACGATTTATTCAAAAAATCGCTTATCCCAATAAGTTTTTTTTTATTATTTTTAGGTTATCCCAATAAGTTTCTATAATTTTGCATTCAAATAAAAAACAAAAATATGGAAACGCTATTTAAGAAACATCGAATGCTTATTTCTCAGACTAACACCAAGATAGTTCGTGAAATCATGAAATCTATAGACTGGGAAAAGCAACTGGTCGCAATCAGGGGTTCACAAGGTGTTGGTAAGACTACACTTGTGCGGCAGTATATACTTGAGACTTATGGTGCTCGTCCTGATAAAGCATTGTATTGCGTAATGGATGGTATGTATTTCACAAATCATTCATTAATTGACCTTGCCGAACAATTTTATAATATGGGTGGTGAGCATCTGTTCTTGGATGAGGTGCACAAATATCCCACATGGAGTAAGGAAATAAAAGAAATTATCGACCTTTGGCCATCACTGAAAATCACTTTTACGGGTTCATCACTTATTCAGATTCTTAATGCTGATGCCGACTTGTCAAGACGTGTTTTAGCATATGACATGGCAGGTTTATCGTTCAGAGAGTATTTACGTTTTTACAAAAATATATCTATACCAAAATATTCACTTGAAGAAATTCTTCAAAATGCTGACAATATATGCGATGAAGTATGCGAAAAATGCCACCCCTTACCTTATTTCGAGGAATATCTGAAAGTTGGTTATTATCCTTTTTATGATGGCAATGAAGAAGAATATTACAGTAGAATAGAGAATGTTGTAAGTTTTATAATAGATCAGGAAATGACACAATTCTGTGGCGTGGAGCCTGCTTACACTCGAAAAATCAAGGCAATGATGATGTTCTTGTCTGACAATCTGCCATACGAAGTGAATATAGCAAAACTGGCATCGTATTTAGAACTTAACAAAACAACAGTATTAAGTTATTTATCCAGTATGCAGAAAGCAGAGTTACTGAATTTGCTATATACTGACATCAAGTCAGTAACAAAGATGCAGAAACCTGATAAGATTTATCTGCATAACACTAATATTTTAAACACACTAAGTACTAAAAAAAACATAGGAACTATACGAGAATGTTTTGCTGTGAATCAGTTGTCTGTATGTCATACGGTAGAGTATGGTAAGATAAATGGTGATATAAAGATAGATGGCAAAATTACGTTTGAAATAAGAGGTAAAGACAAATCATTCGAACAAATAGCCAACGTTCCTGATTCTTATATATTAGCAGACCAAATTGAATTTCCTATTGGAAAGAAATTGCCTCTTTGGATAATTGGGCTGATTTATTAAAGACGTAATGGGCATTTGGTAGGCTGATATGCCGGCCTTCCAAATGTCCATTGCTCCGTTATTGCAGAGATATTATTCTCATAAATATCAAAAACAATAGAATTGCTCAACTGTTTTGTGCCCGGAATAACCTATTTCAGCACTGCTTTTCTCTAATCTTTGCTCTTTATTTATTATACCGGACATAAGTACTATTACAATTTATTATGAACACACATTAGTAAAGAATAATGATGATAATCTCTTGATACTGAGAAGGATTTTTAAGGCGTTGCAAAATGGGCGAAATTGGTCTGCAAAATGGGCGAAATTGATGAGCAATTTCGGCGAATTTGGTTTGCAAAAGGACATGAAATGAGAAATAAAAAATGTGAAAACGGTGGAAAGAATTAAACAAACGGCGTGATTTTGCATCGAAAATTAAAAAGCAATGGGTATAGGACTGCATATTAAACCCCAACCGATCATTAGAACGCATGTCTTAGATTAGAGTTTAATGAGTCACTATCATCCTCCGAAAAGATTTTGAACATTATGAATTTTAAAAAGATTATGCTTGCGATGCTTGTGACATTCGCAGCAATGATGGCACAAGCACAAGGTATCAAGATTACCGGAAAGATTGTTGACAGCGAAACAAAGGAGGCTGTAATGCAGAGCACGGTGCAGTTGTTGCGTAGCGACTCTACATTCGTAAGCGGTGCACTGACCGACGAAAAGGGTGAGTTCGCGATAAAAAATCCCGGCAATGGGAAGTTCATAGTGAAAGTTTCAAACATCGGATATTCCGTATTAACAAAGGCAATAACTGTCTCACAAGATAAGGAGTTGGTATTGGGAACGCTGTCGATAACTCCGGATGCCATAATGCTTGAGGGTGTAACGGCAACGGGACAGGCAAAGAAAATGGTGCTCAAAGAAGATACCTTAATCTACAATGCCAATGCTTTCCGCACGCCGGAAGGCTCTGTCGTGGAGGAACTTGTGAAACGGCTGCCCGGAGCAGAGATATCAGAAGACGGAAAGATTACCATAAACGGAAAGGAAGTGAAGAAGATAAAGGTTGACGGAAAGGAGTTTATGACCGGCGACACACAGACAGCATTAAAGAATCTTCCTACTTCGATAATAAGCAGTATAAAGTCGTACGATGACAAGAGCGACATGGCACGAATGACAGGAATAGACGACGGAAACGAGGAAACCGTACTCGACTTTGGCATAAAAGCGGGAATGAACAAGGGAACGTTGGCAAACGTAGATCTCGGCATCGGTAATAAGAGCCGTTATGCGGAACGTATGATGGGCGGAATGTTCAACGACAAGATGCGCACCATGGTCTTCGGGAGTTTCAATAACGCAAACGAAAAAGGATTTCCGGGTGGTGGAGGAAGAGGAGGATTTGGTCAACAGCAGAATGGTCTGAATACCTCGAAAATGATTGGCGTGAACTTCAACTATGAGGATAAAGACAAACTCCAAATTGACGGGCACCTGCGCTGGAACCATTCCAACAACGATACGCGTGCCGAACAGGCTTCCGAGTATTTCGTTGGCGGCTCGTCATCCTTCTCCAACAGTCTGAATCAGAGTTATTCGCGCCGCAACAGGTGGAACTTCCATGCCAAAGTGGAATGGCGACCCGACTCTATGACAACATTGTTGTTCCGTCCTTCACTTTCAACGACATCGACTGACAAGCGCAACATCGGTCTTTCGGCAAGTTATACAGACGACCCGTATCTGCACACAGCCCTACCGCTCGACCCTGCATCAATAGAACAGATGGCAAAAGACGGAACGATGGTGAATACTAATGCAGCAAAATCAGTAACATACGATGACAGTAAGACTCTCGGAGGAACGTTGTTGCTGAGCCGTAAACTGAATGGCGAGGGCCGAAACATAACAATCGAGACTGAGGCATCTCACAACAAAAGTGCAAGTGACAACCTGTCGCTATCTGACGTTCACCTTTACAAGATAAAGAACAGCGCAGGCAACGACTCCACATATAGCATAAACCGTTACAACACGATGCCTACAACATCGTACAACTACAGTGTAATGGCAACATACACCGAACCTATATTCAGAAAGACATACCTGCAACTGGGTTATAAATTCGGTTTCGGATATAGCAAAAGCGACCGCTCGACATACGACTTCAGTAATATAGACGGGACGTTGTTCACCGGTATTACACCGGTGTATCGTGGTTGGGACAATTATTTCGCACGGCTCACCAACCCTAAGGAGTCGTACCTTGACACCGACCTGAGCCGTTTCTCGGAATACAGGAACTATACCCACGAGGTGCAACTGACTTATCGAATGGTAAGGGATAAGTATCAATTGAATGCCGGAGTGATGTTGCAACCGCAACGCACCAATTACAGACAGGACTATCGTGGCATAAGCATCGACACCACACGCACGGTGACGAACTTCTCGCCGACATTCGACTTCAGATACGACTTCAACAAGGTGTCAAGACTGCGCATCAATTACAGCGGAACATCAGCACAACCGTCGATGACCGACCTCCTCGACATCGTCGATGACAGTGACCCGCTGAACATCACACGCGGAAATCCGGGTCTTAAACCGGCCTTCACACACAGCATGCGACTGTTCTACAACAATTACTCGCAGAAATATCAGCGTGCCATAATGACCTTCGCCCACTATAGCAACACGCGGAACGGCATAAGCAGGATGGTGACCTACGACGAGAATACGGGAACACGAACCACCCGACCGGTGAATATCAACGGCAACTGGAACGCTGTTGTCGGTCTGATGTTCAACACCGCGGTGGACTCTACGGGATATTTCAACTTTAACTCGTTCAGCATGCTAAACTATAACAACCATGTGGGATATGTCTCGATGGGCATGAGTGCCGGTTCGATGAAGAACACCACGCGAACAACGGGCATAATAGAACGACTGGGATTGAGTTTCAGAAACTCATGGCTGGAAGTGGAACTGAACGGTTCGCTTAACTATACGCATGGGCGCAACTTGCTGCAGGCACAGAACAACCTTGACACATGGCAGTTCGACTACGGCATGAACACGACGATATACCTGCCGTGGGGAACATCGTTATCAACCGACCTACACGCAAAAAGCACTCGCGGATATAACGATAAGGCTATGAATACCAACAACTTGATATGGAACGCACAGATAAGTCATGGATTCTTGAAAAACAATGCACTCACTGTGATGCTGCAGTTCTACGACATTCTGAAGCAACAGAACACGTTCAAGCGTACATTCAATGCCATGATGCGCACCGATACGCAGTATAACAACATCAACAGTTATGCCATGCTGCATGTAACCTACCGCCTGAACCTCTTCGGAGGTAAAGGCAATGGCGACAGGCCACCGCACGACGGCTTCAACAATGGTCCCGGAGGACACGGAGGAGGACACGGATTCGGTGGCAACAACGGTGGATTTGGCAGACCGAGAGGAATAGGTGGTGGCGGACACGGCAACCTATAACAGCGAAAAAGCGGCGCATGGGGGTTCCCACACGCCGCTTTTTCAATATCTAATAACAACGATAAAAATATAAGATTAAACCTAAACGGGTTATTATACCGCAAAGTTAAGAATCTCTTTTTGATAGTCTTGCTTACCGTTATCTTTATCTCAAATCGGTAATCTGTTACATTACCGATTATGGTTTAGATCAAGCCTATCTCTTTCTCCACCACCTCGGGGAAATGCTTCATCTCCAGTTCGTGTATCTTTGCCTCTATATCGCTCACCTCATCGGCAGCAGTAAGCGACACCTTAAACTGTGCCACAATCTCACCACCGTCGCAAACATTGCTCACACGATGAATGGTGATGCCGGTCTCGGTCTCTCCCGCCGCTTTTACCGCTTCGTGAACGTGATGCCCATACATTCCTCTGCCGCCATACTTGGGCAGCAACGAGGGATGAATATTGAGTATCCTACCGTCATATTCGTTTATCAGATAGTCAGGAACCATGAGCAGAAAGCCGGCAAGTACGATATAGTCGATACCGTGTTTCTTAAGCAAAGGCAACACATTATCAGGCTTGGCGAAGTCGGCCTTGCCAATAACGGCACTCTCTACGCCAAGGTTTCCGGCACGCGTCAGCGCGAAAGCATCGGCACGATTACTGATGACAATTTCCACGCGAGCCGTTTCTGACGAAAGGAAATGGCGTATCAGGTTCTCGCAGTTGGTTCCGTTGCCGGAAACAAAGATTGCTATTTTTTTCATAGTAACAGTACTATTTATTGTTTTTCAGTCATCAAAGTCGAACTCGTCATCGATGTCTTCGAATCCGAACATTGCCGGTTCGACGAACGCATCCATAGCACGGCGATCCTTTTTTGTAGGTCGTCCCGTCCCTCTTGCGCGGTCAACAAATCCGCTGATACGACTCATTTCGAGTATTTCGTATTGCTTCGGGTCAGTCACATTCTCGTAAATCTCCGGCAGTAACTTTGCACCAACGCGTTGTTCAATGCACTTCAGCACCTTGAAAGAGTATGTGACAGGCGATTTCCTCACGCTGACCGTCTCGCCCGTCTTTATCATTCGCGATGGTTTCACTGTTGTCCCACCCATCATCACACGCCCGTTCTTACAAGCATCTGCCGCCACGGATCGTGTTTTGAATATGCGTGCAGCCCACAGCCATTTGTCGAGCCGAGCAGTATCTACCCCCGATTTCGTTCCGTTGCCGCCCTTACCTGCGTTAGTCTGACGATTGCCGCTATCCTTGCTCATTGTTTCTTGTCTGAAATATCCTTATCGTCCGTGACAGATTTCGGCTGCGGCTTACGTTTGTTGAACGTGTTCATGGTAATGTCCAAGCCCGCAAGCACGAAACTCTTTATCTCCTCCACCGCCACGTCTATCTGCGGACGAAGCGTTTGCATGTCTTCATCATCATACGTGCCGAGCACCCATTCCACCTGTCCTCCACGCGGAAAGTCATTGCCTATGCCCACTCTGAGGCGTGCATAGTCCTGTCCTATCAGTTGTTGAATGTGCCCAAGACCGTTATGACCACCGTTACTTCCGCTGCCTTTCAGCCTCAACGTGCCGAGTGGCAACGCAATCTCATCCACCACAACGAGTAGTCTCTTTTGGTCGATGTTCTCTTTGTTGAGCCAGTATCTTACGGCATTGCCGCTCAGATTCATAAACGTGGTGGGCTTCAGCAGTATCACTTTGCGTCCTTTCAGCGATGTCTCCGCCACATATCCGTAGCGTTTGTCGCTGAAAACGATATTGGACGCTTCAGCGAAAGCGTCCAATATCATGAATCCTGTGTTATGTCGGGTTCGGGAATATTCATCCCCCGGGTTACCCAACCCTACTATCAAATACTTATCCATCTGTCAATCCAAATCCCGCTTTCGCATTCCACGGATTCGGAATAAATGAATTATAAGTGGTTGTTAACGATTTGGCGCAATATGATTCGCGCTCATTCTTCTGACCAAGAGTGCCTTTACTTTTCGATAAAGACAAGCCGGTAATCAATTGCGAGCAACCACTCGTTATTTAAGACTTAATTATTCTGACTCGGGGTTTTCTTCTTCATCGGTGCTTGTTACGTTACTCTTACGTGTAGCCTTGATTGTGCAAACCACGACATCCTTGCTTGTCACCATTTCAAGATCCTCGAAACTGAGGTCACCAACCTTGATGCTCTTGCCGATTGTCATATTGGTAACGTCGATGTCGAGTGTTTCGGGGATGTCCTTGTATTTAGCACGAACGTTCACCTTGCGCACGATGAGGCTCATACGACCACCATCACGAACACCCTGTGCCAATCCGTTGAGTTTCACAGGCACGCCAATGGTAACCGGTTTCTCATCGTTGATTGCGAAGAAGTCCACGTGAAGCAGAGCGTCCGTAACCGGGTGGAACTGCAGTTCCTTCATTACTGCGAGGTGCTTCTCACCATCAATAAGGATATTCACAACATAGATGTGTGGTGTATATACCAACTTGCGAAGTTCAGACATGGGAACAGCGAAAGCCAATGCCTCCGGCAGACCGTTCTCACCTTTCTTCTCGCCGTAGATATTACAAGGTATAAGACCTTCTTTTCTCAACATTTTGGTAGCCTTCTTGCCAAGGTCGCTACGCTTCTGACCTGTTACATTAATCTCTTTCATAATGTGTTACTCTAAATTAAGTTTGTTAATAATACATGCTCTTAATTCGCCATCACACGAGAAAACCTCAAACGATGTGCTTAAAAAAGCGCTGCAAAGGTATCACATTTTCTCGAACTGACAAAGTTTTTCCGTTAAAAAGCATATAAAAACAGGGCTTTTCTTGCACGAAAAAACTTTTTTAACTACCTTTGCCAAAAATAATGATGCACCGAAGACTTTAATCCACATACGGAATAACAGATATGATAAATAGAGAACTCATAAGAATAAAAGTAGTCCAGTTAACCTACTCATACTATCAAAACGGCAACCGAAACATGGAGAATGCAGAGAAAGAGTTGCTATTCAGTCTCTCCAAAGCATACGACATGTATAACATGCTGCTCTCACTGATAGTATCGATAACAAAAGAAGCACGCAGACAGAACGAGATAGCGACCGCAAGGGCAAAGAGAGAGGGCGCGGAAGAGCCATCACAGAAGTTCTGCAACAACAAGTTTGAGATACAACTTGAGGACAACAAGATGCTGCAAGAGTTCGTGGAGAACAAGAAAACAACATGGGCAGACGATATTGAAACGGTAAGGAAACTACTGTCACAGATAGAACAGAGCATCATATATAAAGAATATATGGCCAACCCGGAGGAAGAAACGTATGAGGTTGACCGCGAGTTGTGGAGAAAAATCTACCGCACTCTCATCATGGATAACAGCGAACTCGATGCATTGTTCGAGGAAAAGAGCATCTATTGGAATGACGACAAGGACATTGTGGACTCTTTCGTACTGAAAACCATAAAGCGATTTGACCCGAAGAACGGCAAGAATCAAGAACTGTTGCCGGAATATAAGGACGCTGACGACAAGGATTTCGCAAGAAAACTGTTCCGCGCAACGATACTGAACGCCGACCAATACCAAAGGTACATGAGCGAGACATCACGCAACTGGGACTTCTCACGACTGGCATACATGGACGTGGTGATAATGCAAATCGCAATAGCCGAAATGGCAACGTTCCCAAACATACCAATAAGCGTGACAATAAACGAATACGTGGAACTCGCCAAGGCATACAGCACGCAACGCAGTTCCGGATATATCAACGGTATGCTTGATGCCATAGCACACTACCTTATAGAAACAGGCAAGGTGATGAAAGCGATAAGACCGGCCAAAGGGTATGCCGAACCTAACGATGAAGAGATGCCGGAAGAAACGGAAGAGAACGGCATGGAATAAACAAAAGAAACGAAATAACAATAAATAAAAAAAGAAAATGACAACAACAATGCTTTTAGAAGGTGCCCAGCAGGGACAGGGCGGCGGATGGACAATGATCATCATGCTGCTCGCGGTGTTCGCAATAATGTGGTTTTTCATGATAAGACCACAGCAAAAGCAGCAAAAGAAGATACGCGAATTTCAGAACTCGCTCGAAGAAGGCGCACGAGTGATAATAGGCGGTGGCATTCACGGAACGGTGAAGCGCATCGACAATAACGATAACGTGATAGAAGTGGAGATTGCCAAAGGTACTGTGATACGCGTAGATCGCGCACAGGTATATGCCGACACAGCATCGGCTGCTGCAACACCACAGAAGTAAGTCCTAACATAAAGCAATGGCAAAGGATCTCGAAGGAAAGAGTATGTTACTCAAAATCAGGGATTTCTTGTTCAACACAGCGAACAAGGATTTTCTGATTTTTTTGTTCTTCCTCGTGGCAAGCGGGGGATTCTGGCTGTTGCTTGCAATGAATGAGGACATCGATCGGGAAATTCTCGTGCCGATAAAACTGACAAACATTCCGAAGAATGTGGTTGTAACGACGAACGTCGAGGACACCTTGCACGTTAATGTGCGCGATAAGGGATTCTTCATTATGGGATATGTCTATGGCAACAAGATACAGCCGATAGAGATTGACTTCTCGAAATATGCCAACGAAAAGCACAGCAGCACAATCGGCAACGCCGACCTGCAGCGCATGATATATCAGACACTGTTCAACTCTACGAAGATAACGGGACTCAGACCCGACCGCTTCGATATCATTTACAACTACGGCCACAGCAAGAAAGTGCCCGTGAGAATGAGCGGAAGAGTCGATCCGGGAGAGAGTTACTACCTGTCAAAGGTAAAATTCTGGCCCGACAGCGTGCTCGTATATGCTTCAGACGAACTCATTGACAGCATAAAGGAGGCTTTCACCGAACCGATTTACCTGCAAAACTTCACCGATACCGTGACGCGCGACATAGCACTGAAACGCATACACGGAGTGAAATACATACCCGACCGCGTGAAGATAAAACTCTATCCCGACATAATGACCGAGCAAAGACTCGAAGTTCAGATCACGGCTATCAACATGCCGGCAGGCAAGGTGCTGCGAACGTTCCCACAAAGGGTCAAGGTGGTGTTTGTGACCGGAGCGAGCATGTATCGCTCAATACGCCCGGAGAGTTTCAAGGTGGTGGCCGACTATAACGACATCATGGCAAATCCGTCCGACAAATGCATGATAAGAGTAACTGCCGTTCCACACGGAGTAAAAAACGTAAGACCGGAAATTGACAAGGTGGACTATCTCATAGAGGAATTATGAAGACGGCAATAACGGGCGGAATAGGAAGCGGAAAGAGTCACGTGTGCCAACTCCTGAAACAACAAGGCATAGAGATATACGACTGCGACAGCGCGGCCAAACGGCTTATGCGAACCTCTGACACACTGAAAGAGCAACTGAAACGTCTCGTTGGCGATGAGGTATATATCGACGGAAATCTCAACAAGCCGATGCTTGCGCAGTTTCTGCTCGCCGGAGAGGAAAACAAGAGAGCCTTGAACGCCATCGTACACCCGGCCGTGGCACGCGACTTCGAAGCCTCCGGAATGGAATGGATGGAATGTGCGATACTCTTCGAGAGCGGTTTCGACCACCTCGTGGATCGCATAATATGCGTATCGGCTCCACGAGAATTGCGCATCGACAGAATAATGAAACGCGACGGGATAACACGCGACAAGGCAGAAGAGTGGATTGAATGCCAGATGAACCAAGAAGAGGTTGCGAAGCGCAGCCATATCATAATAAACAACGACGGCTCGCCACTCTCTCCGCAAATCGCAAAAATACCACTACATACTGCGAACAACAAATAACGTATAACCGAATAAACAATAATAAAATGCAACAGACAATCCTATCAATCGCCGGAAAGCCCGGCCTTTACAAATTAGTATCACGCGGACGCGCGAACCTGATAGTAGAAACGCTCGACGAAGCACACAAGCGCATGCCGGCATTCGCCACCGACAGAGTGACGAGTCTTGCTGACATTGCAATATATACCGATGCCGATGACGTGCCACTGATGACAATTCTTGCATCGCTGCGCGACAAAGAGCAGGGCAAGGAGGTTTCACTGAACTACAAGAAAGCGTCAAGCAAGGAACTGAGAGAATACTTTGCCGAGATACTTCCCGACTTCGACCGCGAGAGAGTTCACGACAGCGACATCAAGAAACTGCTGCAATGGTATAACATCCTCATCAAAAACGGCATAACAGATTTCGAATCGGAAATGCAACCTACAGAGGGTGACAATATCGACAACCGCGAAGAGAAGTAACAACAAGCCCCAACAACAACTCCATAGATGCTTGATGACAGAGCAAAACAGGCGAGATTGCAGAGCAAAATGGGCGAAATTGAAAAACAAAATGGGCGAATTTGGTAAGTAAATTCGCCCATTTTGTTTTTTATTTTTATATCAATTCGTCTCTATTATGCTTCAATCCACACTTACATAGTAGGAATAATACGTACGCATTAAAAGTTTGTTACCCTTCACTGCAAACACTCCGCATACTACATGTTCCGGTGCTCTGTCTAAGTACCATAGATTCAGCGTACCATTATGCTCCTCAGCCATGACAATGTCCATAGAAGGATATTCACCTTCCATGTCAACAGCCCAACCGGCATCGCCGTATTCATCAATCTCGGCCTCCTCCATTTCGCCCATAGCCACACCGTCGGGAGTTGTCACCACCTGCATTGCGAAAGCCTTATTGGTTTCGTTCTCGAACAGAATGGTATAGAAACAATACTTGCCTCCGTCTATCTCGCAGTTCAGTCTGGCACTCTTCACCTTTTTTCCTGTCTTCTGTTCGACGGTCATTCTCGCGGTTTCAGCAAACTTTTTCCCTGGTAAGCGATTTCCGTACCTGTCACATTTATTTTTATATTCATACAATTTGTGAGTCTTTAGAAAATTCTCGGTCAGCAGCATGCCGTGCCAGAAATCTTTATTTCTGTGCTTATCACTATTCGTGAAACGCAAATATTTCATTTTTTCGTTAATTCGATCGTCATTTCCAAATACAACAACATTGGAACTTCCTTTATCAAAATTACACGAAACATAACTCACCGCTATCTTCTTGTTATCACATAACACCGTAACATAGCGTTCCTTGTTCTTTTTCAGCATATTAAAGAAAGCCTCACTCACTTTTTCCTGACGCTTAAACTCTTCTGACATCTGTTCGTCAGATAAAGCCTCAAACTCTTCACTCGTGAATCGTGACTGTGCCTCATACCCCAATGGTACATACCAATCGGATGTAGTTTCTAATCCGAAAACATACAATGGCAGATCTTCAAAGTTCTCTGTTACTGCAACTTCATCCTTTGAGTCATCCTTAACATCCGTATTTGCCACGCTGTCAGTACCAAGCGTTTCGTTTATTTTCTTTTTCAGAGCACCAATACATGATGTCATAAACACCAGTGATAAAACTGCAAATATGGTCTTTCTCATAATCTCAATAAGTTTTTTTATGTTGAACATTTATTTATATTATTTCACAAAGATAATTATTTATGTTTAAAGACGAATATCACAAACAAGTTTTTAATATTGATTAACGATAGAATTTTTAATCGTAAGATTATTTACAAACATTTATTCATCATTTTCCCGTCAATTATATTAACTTTGCAGCCATTATGATGAATATTATATATATTGTTTTCGGCATATTGATGGTGCTTTGGGGAGCAGGAAAACTCACCGACGGAGCAACATCTATCGCCGCAAAAATGAAGATACCGCCAATGATTATCGGTCTGACAGTGGTGGCGATGGGCACATCGATGCCTGAATTTTTCGTCAGTTTCGTGTCTGCTCTGAAAGGTACGAGCGACCTTGCTGTGGGCAATGTCGTTGGCAGCAACATCTTCAATACGATGCTCATTGTAGGAACGACGGCATTGGTGACACCTATGGTCATCGCCAAATCTACCGTTAAGAAGGATATTCCTTTTGCCGTATTGGCTTCTGCAATGCTTTTGCCGATGGCCATTGATGGCAGCATATCACGCATTGACGCAGCAGTGTTATTTGCGGTATTCATCGCTTTCATGTTATATACAGTGCGATCTGCAAAGAAAGAAAAGGATAGCGGCAACGAGGACGAGGTAAAGGAGATGCCGGTGTGGCGTGCGGTGGCTTTCTTTGTGCTCGGTCTGGCATGCCTCATTGTGGGCAGTAACCTGTTTGTTGATGGTGCCACGGCAGTGGCTTCGTTGCTCGGAGTGAGCGAGGCTGTGATTGGTCTGACGGTAGTGGCAGGCGGCACATCGCTGCCCGAACTGGCTACGAGTGTAGTTGCGGCGCGCAAAGGACAATGTGCCATAGCAATGGGAAACGTCATTGGCAGCAACGTATTCAACATTCTCATGATTTTGGGTATCACGGGAATGATTCACCCGATGAGCATAATCGGCATTACACGGCTCGACTTCATTGTGATGCAACTCAGCATCATTCTACTATGGATATTCTCATTCACCAAATACACCGTTGCCCGCTGGGAAGGTGGTCTTCTTGTGGCACTATTCCTTGCTTACATGACATGGTTGGTGATGCACGCAGTTTGACAATTAACTTAGTTTCAAATCATAAATTTAAATTTTCATGAAAAGAATTGTTTTTTTAATAATGGTGGCTTTAGTTTCCACTTTTGCGATGGCACAGGCAGAAACCATACGTACAAACCCGGATTTTTGGAAAAGTAAATATACCAAAGCAATAAACCATATCAGCGAGATAAGCCAGAAATTCGCGAATGAAGAACTCGACAAAGAGCAGAAAGATTTACTCATAAAAGAGTATAACAAGGCGGAAGAGGAGTTGATTTCAATCGCAAAAGAGGTGGTAAAAAGTGGCGACGACCCGGAATTTATTGAGGAAGTTGTAATGCAGATTGGCGGAATGGTAGATTATGAAGACCTGCTCGTTCTGATGCCAAAGGATGCTCCTTACTTTAACAAACCCGACTTTAAGGGACTGCGCTTGCATATGGAGATGCTGGCAAAGCGTGCGCCGGGCGTTATTTACACCGACCTGAAGATGCAAGACATGAATGGCAAAGAGCGTTCGTTGTCAGAGTGGTGTGCAAAGGGCAATTACGTGCTCGTTGACTTCTGGGCAAGTTGGTGCCGCCCATGCCGCGAGGAGATGCCTAACGTGGTTGAAGCATACAAGCGTTACCACGACAAGGGCTTCGACGTGGTGGGAGTTTCTTATGATACCGATAAGGAAGCATGGAGAAAAGCAGTAAACGATCTCGGACTGTCATGGCATCACATCAGCGACTTTAAAGGCTGGGACTGTGCCGCAACATTTGTTTACGGCATAGAAGGCATACCGGCAAATATTCTCGTAGATCCAACCGGCAAAATCGTAGCGTCTGACCTGCGTGCCGAGGGACTATTGGAGAAACTCGCAGAAATATACAAGGATTAAATCGGAGAACACTTATTTCTCACACCAAGAATAAAAATGCAGCAAATAATATTCCATCGTTCTCTGTCGCACGACCTTGCCGCGGCAATCTCTGAATGTCGACATGACAGAATATTCATTCTCGCAGACGAAAAGACCGCACGTCACTGTATGCCACAGATTGAGCAATTCGACTGTCTCAATGGGGCAGAAACCATTGTGATAGGACAGGGCGAGGAGAACAAGAGCATCGCGACGCTGACCGAAATATGGCAACATCTGAGCCGGAACGGAGCGACACGACACTCGCTGCTGATAAATCTTGGCGGGGGAATGGTTACCGACATTGGTGGATTTGCCGCCGCAACATTCAAGCGGGGCATTGATTTCATAAACATACCGACAACATTGCTCGCGATGGTGGATGCTGCCGTGGGCGGAAAAACGGGGATAAATCTTAACGGACTGAAAAACGAAGTGGGCGCGTTCAGCGATGCCCGCTTCGTTATTATAGACACTACTTTCCTTAAAACACTCGACAATGAGAATCTGAAATCGGGTTATGCCGAAATGCTGAAGCATGGACTGATAGGGAGAATGGAGCAATGGGTTGAACTTATCAACTATGACCTCGCACGTCCGGACTTGGTGATGCTGCAACAAATGGTGAGTGAGTCGCTAGAAGTGAAGCGTAGTATAGTGGCGGAAGACCCTCACGAGCATGGCATACGCAAGGCTCTAAACCTCGGACACACCGTGGGACATGCGTTCGAGTCGTTCGCAATGACAACAGGAAGGCCAATTCTTCACGGATATGCCGTGGCATACGGCTTGATATGCGAACTTTATCTAAGTGCTATAAAAGCGGGTTTTCCAACGGATATTCTGCGCCAAACGGTTAGTTTCATTCGCGAAAACTATGGGCAGATGCCGATAACATGCAACGACTACCCTGCCCTTGTGTCATTAATGCGACACGACAAAAAGAACACGACAGGAACCATAAACTTCACACTGCTTGCCGACATCGGTGACATACGCATCGACCAAACAGCAAGCGAGGAGGAGATACGCGAAGCATTGGATTTCTATAGTGAAGGATAATAACATCAAATAGGGAAGCACAACAAGACAATCACGACCCGTTAGCGTTAGAAAAAAGAAAAATGATGTGCCGAAAATGACACACCATTTTATTTTTATCTCCGACAAACAGAAATCAGTCTGTCCAAGCCCTATATTTAAAGAGTGAACTCTTCACAGGTGATTCTTCTTCGTCGTCGTCTTCCTCAACATCCATATCAATATGTTTTGCCAATGCGCCACCTTCGTTTCCATCAATGGCACCATGATTATTTCCGCTGAAAACTATAACCCCTTCCATCAAATCGGAAGACTCCACCACCCCTGTTTCGGGCATGATATATGTTTTCTTATCCATTTTGTTTTCGCTTTATTCTATTATTTAAAAACAACTTTCTTACCATTCTTGATATAGATTCCTTTCTGTGGAGTCTTTGAACGCACACCTTGGAGGTTGTAAAAAGCACCGTTTTCATCATAATTATCAACTGCTACGCCGTCAATGCCGTTCACTGTTTCATCAAAACCTACGAAGCCCGGCTTTGCCCCACCTACTGTTCCACCGATTTTGAGATAACCTTTTCCTACCTGCAACGTGTTCTTGAGCATATAGAATCCGATTCCGTTAGAGCCTTTTCCGAGAACATAGACATCGGTTGAGGTCTGTCCTTCGGTCATTCCTACCACTGTCAAGTCGGTGCAAGCCTTCATCTTGTTGTCTGTCAGTGGCTCAACGCCGGTGGTACGTGTCAGTGTTACGGTGCCGTTGCCTTTCAATAATACGGCAGCACCTTTGGGAACAGCATTCACCTCTTCTGCAACTATCCGCTCTTCGGTGGCCTCTTTTATCTGATATGCCTTTACACCATTCGTATTGGCGAAGTCAATATCATCAGTCGCCACCCATGTAAGATAGCCGGTTTCGCCGAACGTAAGATTAACAAGATGACTATCAGAAGGTTTGTTTATTTTAAGTTCATATTCAGCACTATATATTGTATGCGGTATTTTTGCCGTGATTTTCACCGTACCGGGAGCAAGAATATCAATGATATTGTTGTCGTGAAACCTTACTTTAGTTTCATCACTGCTGGTATATACAAGTTCGTCGGAAGAGCCTTCAATGCTTGCCTGCTGCAGATTATAGTTATCGCCATAGGTTATTTCATCGTTAGTCCTGTCGAAAGAAACCGTTATGTCGTTTACCTTTCGATAAATCTGAATAAGTGGGAAATCACTACTTTCCCAATAAGCAGAAAACAAAGAATTCTTATCATTGTATTTAATAATCCTGCGACTTCCTATAAACTTCACTGTTACACCATTATTATCTGAAGATATTGATGCCTTGGAATAGTCATCAACCTTATTTGTTGTTAGCAAGGAATTAGCATTACCTGTTACAGTGCAGAGATAACCATCTTTGGTGTTGAATGTCCATTCGCCGGCTTTTCCTCCGAGCAATATCTGAGTTACATTTTCTTTATCATCATCCTGCACCTCAACGAAAGACTTATCATTCTCTTTCGAATACACTACTATTGTTCTACCGAAGTTATTCGTTTTTTTTACTCCCATTGCCACCGGAAGTTTTTTACCTTGATAAACGAATATCAACTTGTCACCGGCCTGCAGAGTCCCTACATCCGTAACAATTTCGTAACTCCCCTTAGATATTAGGTTCTCCTCAACAGTAAGAGTATAGGACGCAGATGCAGAGAGATAGGCATCTGTTTCTGCTGTTGTAGCAGTAACGGTAGTTGTGCCGACATTCAATGCTTTAATGAAACCGGTATTCATTATTTCGGCAATACCGTCTCCTACTATTGAATAAGTTACAGCACCATCTCCGGAATTAATTAATTTGGGGCCTTCATTCTCATCGCCTTTAAGCATAAAGAAGTTATCGGGATCGAATTTCAGATCAGGAGTACCTTTACTTACAATAAGTTTATACGATGCAGAGCCTTCCGCGTATGTTGCGGTTTGCAAAGTCTTAACGGTGATTGTTGTCTCACCTGCTTTATGCAATGTTATTTCTCCAGACTTATCAATAGATGCGACATCCATACTACTACTCTCATAGTTTCTTCCACCATCACTCTTTGTTGTCAATGTCTGTAATGTATAAGACTGGCCGACTGTAGCATTCTCCACTGCGTTGGCAAAACTATTCTCCGGGTTTTCAGTCCCTTGTGGCACTTCAGTAGAGTATGTCACAACAATAGATTTCACGTATAATGCTTTCTTTGCAGGTTCTTGTTTTAATTCTACTACGATTTCTCCGGTTGAATTTCCGGTAAAGGTATATGGTTTGTTGTTTGCTGTTAATGATTCTTCACCTCCAAACGGCATACCACTTACGGTAACATTAAGTTTTGCAGTGGTATTTTTAGCACCTGATGCATTAACTACAACCTGCGTTATTGTGCCACTAATACCCGAAGTGTTTAGTCGCAAATAAGATACCGCTTTTTTTGATGTTCCATAATGAATACCTTTAGCAGGCTCAAATGTGGATTCCGATCCATCAGATGTAATCGTCCATTTCACACCATCATCGGCTGTACCACTACCATTACATTTACCATTAAATGTCAAAGTGCTCGTCTTTTCTTCTGCATAGCCCCCTACGGAAAATAACACCATTAGCGAAAGAAGGAGCGTTTTAAACCTCAAGTTGTTTTTCATAATTTATATTTTATTTAATCAATTGCTTTTCTAATGCAAAATTAAGCATTTACTTTGTATTGGCCAAATTATAAGAAAAGAAAGGATTTATAATATACGGATTATCAATACCGGATATCAGTTTAGTTCTTCAAAAGCACACCTATATCGAAAATTATGTTAAAGAAGATACAAAAACAGAACAACTCACTATTTTTAATTATATCTTTGCAAACACAATTGGACAATAAAAACAAATATCAGACTATGGGATTTTTAGATTTTCTTAATGGCAATAAGTCGAAGACCATCACATTCTCGACACTGCCGAAAAACATTGACGAACTAAAAGCCATGCCACAGGCCGGGCTTACAGACGAATTTGAAGTTGCAGCACTCGTAGTTGCTGCACTATGCCGATACGAAGAGAGCATCGAGGACTCGCTTGAAATGCTGAACTATCTTATGGGACCGACACCGATGACCAACATTGAGGTGCAGTTTCTACGCGACAGACTCGGTGGAAAGACATACAAGCCACGCTCTTTCTTTGCAGGTGCAACACCGAACAATGGTTATATACCATCGGTTCCTTACACTATAAAAGTGTCAACCAACCCATACTCTTACGTTGATACATCGGCAAAAATATTTCTATATTCGGGCGGTGCAGACAGCCCTCGCCCGGTATGTTTGCGCAAGAAACCAAGCACAGGACAATGGTTCGTGACCCAGTTCAGTTTCCTCTCAGACATCAGAGTCCCGGTTTCAGAAGATCCGTGGGCATAAATAGGAATTAAAGCCTCCTTATAACTTAAGAAGATTACTTTCCAAACCTAAAACACATTGGTATGAAAAGTAATCTTCTTAAGTTATAAGGAGTTTTTTTATAATAATGTTACCGAATACAAATAGACTAAAGCCGCAGGCAAAGCCATTAGCGATGAGTCGAAGCGATCGAGCATTCCGCCATGTCCCGGCAGTATGCTGCCACTATCCTTGATGCCGACAGTACGCTTGAAAAGACTCTCTACGAGGTCGCCCAAAGTTCCGAACACCACAACAACGAGTCCTAAACCGAGCCATACCGGAAGCGTAAGAACACTTCCCGCATCATTACCACCGGTGAAATACCACACCACGGCAGCAGTAATCAGCACAAAAATGCCTCCGCCGATGCTACCCTCCCAACTCTTGGCGGGCGAAACACGGGGGAACAACTTATGCTTACCGAAAAGAGAACCACAACAATATGCACCTGTATCGCTCACCCAAAGGAAAATGAAAACGCTCAACGGCAACATCGTACTGAATGCAATAGTACCGTCACCCTGCTGCATGAAAGCAAGAGCATTTATCGTTGAGAACGGCAGGGCGATATACATCTGTGAAAGCATGGTGTAAGCCCAGTTGTTTATAGGGTTTTCGGCACATGTATATAATTCGCTTATGAAAAGATATACCACGGTGAGCAGGTACGGCACGAACACCGCACTTGTCGGCACGAAGCCACTGACATATCCCGCCATTGCCAAGAAAAGATACACACCGCCTACCGTACTGATAAAGCGATTCACACTTACGGCCTTTAACGTATTGACAATCCCGGTAAACTCCCATACCGTAAGTCCCGTGACAATGGCAAAAAGGAATACCATTGTAATAGGACTCAGAAAGCAAGTTACCACTGCCGTGACGAAAAACACGCCTGTAATGGCTCTAACTATCAGATTTTTCATTATCGTTATTGTCTTCTTTTATTTCTGCTACAGATGTTTCCTGCACCGATTCAACTGATTCTTTTGCCTCCTCTTGCATAATCTCTGAAGAGCGACTTGCCCATGGTCGTTTACCAAAAATTTCCTCAACGTCCTCTGCAAAAATAACTTCGCGGTCTATCAGGAGTTGCGCCAACCTATTGTGTCCATCCTTATGCTCTGTCAATATCTGTTTCGCACGCTCGTATTGACCTGCTATCAGTTTCATCACTTCATCGTCAATCACCTGCGCTGTGGTATCGGAATAAGGCTTTTGGAAATTATACTCCTGATTGTTGTAATAGCAAACATTCGGTATCTTGTCGCTCATTCCGGCGTATGCTATCATTGAGTAAGATGTCTTTGTTACGCGTTCGAGGTCGTTCATCGCCCCCGTAGAAATCTGTCCGATGAACAAATCCTCGGCTGCACGCCCTCCAAGCAATGCACATATCTCGTCAAGCATCTGCTCCTTGGTCGTTATCTGTCGCTCTTCGGGCATATACCATGCCGCACCGAGAGCACGGCCACGTGGCACAATAGTCACCTTGACCAACGGATTGGCATGCTCACAGAACCATGATATGGTGGCATGGCCTGCCTCATGTATTGCTATTGAGCGTTTCTCATGCGCCGTAAGTACCTTCGTCTTCTTCTCCAGTCCACCGATGATACGGTCAACGGCATCAAGGAAATCCTGTTTCTCCACGGCTTGTTTATCATGACGCGCGGCTATCAAGGCTGCCTCATTACAAACGTTGGCTATGTCTGCTCCGGAGAATCCCGGTGTCTGACGTGCCAACTGGTCAATATCAAGACTGCGGTCTATCTTGATAGGCCTCAAGTGTACCATGAAAATCGCCTTGCGTTCATTGAGATCCGGCAGGTCAACATTTATCTGACGGTCGAATCTTCCGGCACGCAACAAAGCAGAGTCGAGCATATCGACACGGTTTGTTGCAGCAAGAATTATCACTCCGCTGTTTGTTCCGAAACCGTCCATCTCGGTCAACAAGGCATTAAGTGTGTTCTCACGCTCATCGTTTCCGCCCATAGATGGATTCTTGGAGCGTGCCCTTCCCACTGCATCAATCTCGTCAATGAAGATTATACAGGGTGACTTTTCCTTTGCCTGACGGAACAAATCGCGAACACGACTGGCACCGACACCCACGAACATCTCTACGAAATCAGAACCCGACATCGAGAAGAACGGCACTCCTGCCTCGCCGGCAACAGCCTTTGCGAGCAGTGTTTTACCCGTTCCCGGAGGTCCTACGAGCAATGCTCCCTTAGGAATTTTACCTCCGAGGTCGGTATATTTTCTTGGATTCTTCAGAAATTCGACAATCTCCTGAACCTCTTGCTTTGCTCCTTCCTGTCCCGCCACGTCTTTGAACGTAACGTTTATCTCGCCTCCCTTTTCATACATCTTGGCCTTGCTCTTGCCCACCGAGAACACTCCCGAAGAGCCTGCACCGCCTCCCATACGCTTCATTATCAATATCCATATAACGATGAGTATGATGAAAGGAGAGAAATTAATAAGGATATTCAGCAAACCGTTGTCCTTACGGTTCTGATAGTCAAGTTGTCCCTTGAACTTCCCTTGTTCTTTCGCAGCACTGATAAACTCTTCCACCTTGTCAACACTGCCATATTCCACTTCAAGATAAGGATTTTTCCCCACCTTGTCGAGACCTGTCTTGAATATACGTCTCACGTATTCCGGCTTCACGAACATCTTCAAGACATTGTCGCTTTTGTTCACTTCCACCTTCTGTGCATATCCGCTATCCACATAAGCCTTGAACTCATCATACGTAGCGGTCTTATTCATACCCCCACCTATGCTGTCACCTCCCGAAAAATAGAATGCCACGAGAGCCAGCAATATCATTATATAAATCCAACTCATGTTGAACTTCGGCATCTTCGGACGGTTATTGTTGTTTTGTTCCATTTCTCTATCAGACGATTGTCCTTATTGTTTTTAACTTAGAATTTCATATTTTTTCAAACTTCTCTCCTTATTTTTCGCTCCCGATATTAATCAATATTTGGAATAACGTCCACTTTGGCATCCTCCCACAGTCGCTCTATGTTGTAATACTCACGAGTCTCAGGCAGGAAAATATGCACCATCACGTCCACATAGTCCATCGCAATCCACTGAGCCTGCTGCTCTCCCACAACGCGTATGGGCTTCTCGCCGGCCTTATCGCGTGCCATATCCTCCACCGAGTCCATGATTGCCGACACCTGAGTGGGCGAATTTCCGGTACATATCACAAAATAGTTACAGATTGCTCCCTCTATTCCCTGCATATCTACAATAACGATTTCTTGCCCTTTCTTCTCTTGAATACCTTGGGTAATAACTTCTACAAGTTGTTTTACTGTTGTCATTTAAGTAATTAATGATTTGATTTTTTATGCGCTTATTTCGTGCGCAAAATGTTATGCAAAGGTACATCTTATAATCGTAAAACCACTAATATCGATTATTAATTTGATATTTTTTAGAAAAAAGTAAAGAAAAACCTTTGTATTTTAAAAATTATATGTACCTTTGCACCCGCAATTCGGGTGTAGTTTGTGGGAGAACAAGCGGAAACACCGTCATCCATTGCTTTAAATGATTGGGGTATGGTGTAATGGTAACACTACAGATTCTGGTCCTGTCATTCTTGGTTCGAGTCCGAGTACCCCAACAACGAGAGGTTATGTCGCTATAGGCATAACCTCTTTTTTTACATATATACAAGTAAAAAATCCCCGCAACCTGTTACGATTGCGGGGATTTATATATTATGTTGCACTGCGACTTATTATTGTTCGCTGTTCTCTTCGTCGATAGTCTTTATCTTCTGGCGCACCAGTTCGCATTCATCTTTCAGTTTCTGCACCTTACGGTTCATCTCATCAATCAGCGAATTACCTTTCTTCGAAGCAACATTTAGGAAGCCGAGGTTGTTCTCGTAGGTCTGAATTTCTTGTTTCAAGCCTTCGTAACGACGCATCAGTCGTGAACGTTCGCTATCGAGCGAACCCTCCCCGCGTTCTGCCATACTTTTCACCGAACTGCGGAAATTGTCGAGACGGCGACGGTTGGCACTGATGTTAAGTTCATTATAGATACGGTCGAGAACCTCACGATATTCCTTATAGATTTTATCTTTCTCCTTGAAAGGCACATGTCCGATGCCGTTATACTCATCAGTAAGTTGGTGTACCTTATCCTTTACATCCTCACCTGCCTCTTCGAGTATGGTCTTCAATTGTGCTATTATGCCGCGCTTCTTCTCCAAATTCTCTTTCTCAGCCTTTCTTGTGCCCGATGTTGCTTCGTTACGAGCCTCAAAGAACTTATTGCAAGCAGCGAGGAAATCATTCCACAGTTGGTCTCCGAGTTTTTTAGACACCATTCCTATGGTCTTCCATTCTTTCTGCAAAGCAATCAGTTTGTCGCCCGTCGCTTTCCAGTCAGTACTGTCCTGAAGTGCCTGCGCCTGCTCAACGAGTGCACGTTTCTTCTCTGCATTCTCGCTGAAACGCTGCTTCAAGTCCTTGAAATATTCTGATTTCTTGCCAAAGAAGTCATCACATGCCTTGCGGAAACGTTCAAAAATCTTAACGTTCATCTTCTGGGGAGCAAAGCCTATGGTCTTCCACTCTTTCTGGATTTCCATTATCTCCTTCGTATTCTTGTCCCAATCGGCCGCACCCTTGTTCTCTCTCTGCACAATCTCCTCAACCCTTTCACAGAGGGCAGTCTTGCGAACGAGATTATCTTGTTCCTTTGCACGCACGTTATCGTAGTGCTGTTGGTGTTTCTTGTTGATTACGGTAGATGCCGCCTTGAAGCGTGCCCACACCTCATCACGCAATTCTCTTGCCACCGGACCCGTCTCGCGATACTCCTGATGCAGATTCTGCAGTTGGTGGAACGCACTTATAATGTCTTCCTCTTCGGCGAGTTTTTCTGCCGCTTCACACAGTTTTGTCTTTTTTTCGAGGTTCTTCTTGAAGTCGTATTCGCGTGCTTCACTGTTCAGTTTCAGCAAATCATAGAATTGCTCAACGTAGAGTTGATAACTGCGCCACAGTTCGTTGGCCTTGTCAGCCGGCACGAGTTTTATCTCTTTCCATTCCTGCTGCAACTGCTTGAACTGTTGGTATGACTTGTTGGCTTCCTCCGGCGATGTCGCCATTGTTCTCACCTTTTCAATTATCTCTTGTTTTTTCTTCAGGTTTTCCTGTTTCTCTTCTTCTTGTTGTTGGAAAATCTTTGCACGTCGTTCCTTGATGAGAATCATCTCGCTCTTGAATGCTTCTTCCTCATCATCAGGCATAACATGGTATTTCTCAGGATCGCCTCCGGCATCGAGATACTCCTTCAGTGCAGCCTCACGCTCTGCCTTATGAAATTTGTAGAATGAAGATTTCAGCGCATCGACCTCTTCTTTGTTCGGCGCGCCTTCTCCATGAGCAATTTCCTGCAACCTTTCTATTATTTCCTTTTTAGTTTCATAGACCTTTGAGGGTTGCTCCTCTTGCTTTACTTCCTCTGCCTGAGCACCTGCAGTATCTGCCATCGGCTCACTATTCACTACTTCAGCCGTATTCTCGACTGCCATTTCTTCCATTTGTGCCTTATCCAAGGTATTCTCCTGAGAGTCCATCATGTAACTGTCTTTATAGTTGATGATTCGAGATTTTCTCCCCAACATAGAGGATTATAACTACATTCAACGTGCGAAATTACGTCTTTTATTTTAAATAACCTAAAAAAAGAATGTTTTTTTCACTTTTTCGATTCAAATAAGCCTTCTCCAACGCAAAACAGCCCACGAACCGAAAGAAACAAGCAGAGATATAACCAATGCGATGATGAAACCGAATGGGCTGTCTTCCATGCCGTTTATGAGGTTCATTCCGAAAAGCGATGCTACGAGCGTGGGGAACATCATCACGATTGTCACCACGGTGAGCGTGCGCATCACGGTGTTCATGTTATTGTTGATTATGCTCGAATAGGTGTCCATTGTAGATTCGAGAATGTCGGAGTAGATATTTGTCGTCTCGCGAGCCTGACTCATCTCGATGTTCACGTCTTCTATCAGGTCGGCATCAAGTTCATCGACCTGCAATTTGAACTTCAACTTCTGCAGCAGGTTCTCGTTCCCACGTATCGAAGTGATGAAGTATGTAAGCGAGTCCTGAAGCCTACTCAGTCCTATAAGCGACTCATTGTCAACACCTTTATCGAGGTCTTGCTTCGCACGTTCTATTATGTTGTTTATTTGTTTCAAGCGTTTCAGATACCACACTGCCGATGAGAGGAAGAGTCTGAAAATCATATCCACATAGTCGGTAAAGCCCGAACCGCGCCTCTGATGAAAACTTATGAAATCGAGCATCATATTGGTTTCGTAGTAGCACACCGTTATTGTAACGTCGCGCTTATGTATTATGCCGAGAGGCACGGTTGTGAAAGGGGTGCGGGAACGCACCTCTTTAACGTATGGGATACGCAAGATGATGAGCATCCAGCCGTCGTCATATTCGTAGCGGGCACGCTCGTCGGTATCGCTGATGTCAGAAATGAAATAGTCGGGGATGCCGAATCTTTCTTCAAGTTCACGCTGATCCTCGTCGGTCGGACATGTTACCTGTGTCCAACAGTTCGGTTGCCACTCTGTCAATTGCTTTAGGCAACCTGTTGTGTTCCAGTATTTCTTCATTTTTTCTAATCCTTCAATGATTCTTTTGGCGAAGGATTAGCCCTGCGGAAGTGGTAATCCTCTGCCTACGATAAGTTCTCGTTATTTTCCGCCGGATAGTCGTCCATACTGTTGTTTCTTTTGATTAATATTGGCGCATATACCGTTCTGATTGTTATTTTTTATGGTATTATGCACGATTTTCGGCTGCAAAGATAATATTTTTTTTTCTAACACGAGCATTATCGTATTTTTTTCGATTAAGAATTTTGGAAAAATTTAGGATAAAGGGGTATTTTTGAGGGGATAAAGGAGGATTACAATATTGAAATGGGATTTTTATTTTAGACTTGGGCGGCGTAGGTATTGAGGGGCGATTATCGGTTTCGGGTGGAATAATATTGATAGGTCGTAAGGTTATATAAAAATTATCATAGAGTTATCCGGAGATTTTTCGGGACAACTCTATGATAAAATTGGGATTTATTTGAATCCTTTGGGATAAGACTGAGGATTTCCGGGATTATCAGGAAGACCCTAACAATTCCGGAAAACAGCCTCTTATTTCACAGGAACTTCCTCAAGTGCCTTCTTCAGCAATTCCCAGAACGGCTCTGCAGTCTTCCAGAGTGCACGCTCGGTAGTTGTATGCGGAGAGCGAATGGTAGGACCAAAACTTACCACATCAAGTTGCGGATACTTGCCAAGGATTATCGAGCACTCCAAACCGGCATGATCAACCTGCACGATACCGTCCTCACCGCTCAGTTCTTTATACACACGCAGCATCAGTGCGAGAACCTCAGAATCCGGGTTCGGATCCCAACCGCCGTAACTTCCGGCAGTTTCCACCTTCATTCCGGCCATGTTGAAACAACTCTCAATTGTATTCACAACATAGTCTCTCATATCCTCACGACTTGAGCGGGCAAGAATCTTCACAAAAGCATCACCACCCTCGATGTCTATGATGGCAAGGTTAGAACTTGTTTCCACAACATCGGGATAAGAAGGAATCATACGGATAACACCGTCATGGCATGCATAAATGGCATTAATGAGATTATCCTGAACCTCTACAGGCACTTGCTTGGCAGGTGCCTCAACATCTTCTGCGAAGAACTCAATGCCATTTGTCTCTATCATCTTGAACTCATCGATGAACAGTTCTTTCCACTCCTCAACAAGTTCTTTCACTGCCTCAACATTCTCTTTCGGCAAAGTGAGCACTGTCTCGGCCTTGAAAGGAATAGCATTGCGCATGTTTCCGCCATGCCAAGTAGCCAAACGAGCGTCACACTTAGCGATAGCCTCGCGAACGAAGCGCACCATCAATTTGTTAGCATTGGCTCTGCCCTCGTTTATCTCCAGTCCGGAGTGTCCTCCACGGAGGCCTTTTATCGTTACGCGAACTGCAACATCTTCCTTGTCGGTGTCAACTTCCTTATAGCCAAGTATGGCTGTTACGTCTATACCACCGGCACTTCCGATAACGAACTTGCCCCATGTCTCAGAGTCGAGGTTGAACAGAATGTCGCCATTAAGTTCGCCTGCGGGCAGGTCGTTGGCTCCACACATACCGGTTTCCTCATCTGCTGTGATGAGAGCCTCTACCGGACCATGCTTCAAAGTCTTATCTTCCATAACGGCCATAATGGCTGCAACGCCCAAGCCATTGTCTGCACCAAGTGTGGTATTGTTTGCCTTTACCCACTCACCGTCAATCCACGGTTCAATCGGGTCTGTCTCGAAGTTATGCTTACTGTCGTAAGATTTCTGTGGCACCATGTCCATGTGAGCCTGCAGTATCACACCCTTACGGTTCTCCATACCGGCAGTTGCGGGTTTGCGCATTACTATATTGCCGGCCGGATCTTTGAAAGCCTCTACTCCTGCCTGCTTTGCGAAGTCAAGCAAGAATGTCTCTATTTTCTCAAGATGTCCTGATGGATGTGGAACTTGTGTCAATGCATAGAAGTTCTTCCAGATACATTGCGGTTTAAGATTTAAGATTTCGTTCATAGTTGTTATATCTTATTTTAATTTAAAGTTTCGACCGCAAAGATATAAAAAAACTATTCCACCGCCAAATCTTTTCACTACAAATTTCCGTATTACATTGATTTACGCTACCTTTGCACGCGATTACAATATGACAGAGCAAAAGAAAATCATTTCGAATGCGGTGAAAATCGCAATGCCTATTATCTTGGGCGCAGCAATACTCTACTGGATGTATCGCGACTTCGATTTCGGGAGCATCAAAAACGTGATGCTGCACGAGATGAATTGGACGTGGATGATTCTCTCCATGCCTTTCGGAATATTGGCGCAAATGTTCCGCGGATGGCGTTGGAAAATGGCGTTGGAGCCGTTAGGCGAAACCCCACGCACCTCCACCTGTATCAACAGCATATTCATGAGTTACGCCGCCTCCCTCGTGATTCCGCGTATCGGAGAGTTCACCCGTTGCGGTGTGCTGCGACAGTACGACGGAGTGTCTTTCCCCAAGGCATTGGGCACTGTTGTCACCGAGCGTGCCATTGACACATTGCTCGTACTTGCCATAACCTCACTGACACTGCTGTGGCAGATGAGCCTTTTCGGAGTATTCTTCGAAAAGACCGGTACAAGCATCGACTCTATACTCTCCGGCTTCTCACCGGCAGGCTATCTCGTCACCATTATATGTGGCATTGCTGCAATCATTCTGCTCCACCTGCTCTTTCGCCGCCTTAGTATATATAATAAGGTACGCTCAACATTGGGCGGAATATGGCAGGGCGTGATGTCGCTACGCGGTGTGCGCAACAAACCATTGTTCACCTTTTACACACTGGCAATATGGGGAAGTTATTTCATGCACTACTACCTCACGTTTTTCTGCTTTGATGCCACGTCCCACCTCGGCATGTCATGCGCTCTCGTAACATTCATTGTGGGGTCTATCGCAGTGATAGTACCGACCCCGAATGGTGCCGGCCCTTGGCATTTCGCAGTAAAAACGATGCTCATACTATACCTCGTGCCAGACCCGCAGGCTCTTTATTTTGTGCTTATCGTGCATACCCTACAGACCATGCTCGTTGTTCTGCTTGGCGTATATGCGTGGGTGGCACAGTCGTTCCACAGCAAGAAAGCACCTGTAAATCAAGGATAAAGCAAGTCGTCAACACTCTTCATAAAACCAAAACAGGCGAATTTGCCAACCAATTTCGCCCATTTTGCTTTGCAATTTCGCCCAATTTAGTCAGCAAATTGGGCGAAATTGTTTTCATAAAGTTTGCCGAGTGGCAACCCGCAGATAATTCAACCGGAAATCACGGAGTATCTTTGCGCAGCAACGACAGCATTATGCGCGCCGTCTCATCTGCCGCATTGTTATGTCCGAGAGCCGCCTCCATGCGCTCATAGCCACGAAGCATCGCCTCACGAGCATTGCCCCCCGGCAATATCGAGCGCAGACACGCACTAAGATTTTCATCGGTGAAGGAATCGGCAACAAGTTCCGGCACCACTTCTTCCCCCGCAATGAGGTTGACAAGCGAAACATACGACACCTTGATAACCTTCTTGCGCAGATAGCCGATTACAGAGGGCATCGGTGTCTCATAACACACCACCTGTGGAACACGAAAGAGCGCAGTCTCAAGTGTAGCCGTACCGCTCGTGACTAAAGCCGCAGTAGCATTCATTAAAAGCGCGAACGCGTTGTTATCAATAATACTCACACCATAATCGCAAACAAATTTGTCATAATATCCACGCTCGATACCGGGCGCACCGGCCAGTACCAAATTATAGTCGCGTGAATGTTCTGCTGCCGCACGGAGCATTGCCGGAAGATTGTCTTTTATCTCCTGTTTCCTACTGCCTGCCAAGAGTGCTATTATCGGACGTTCGTCAAGGCCGTATCTTGCGCGGAACTCCTCGGCCGTTTCTTTGCAATTGTCACGGAAACAGTTCACTTCTGTCGCCGTAGGATTGCCAACATAATGTATGGGATAGTTATGTTTTTTCTCGAAGAAGTCTTTCTCAAAAGGCAATATCGAGAACAATTCGTCAATATCGCGCCTTATATTCTTTATCCGATACTCCTTCCATGCCCACAGTTTCGGTGAGATATAGTAATATATAGGAATGTCTGAATGACGGTGCACATACTTCGCTATATCGAGATTGAAACCGGGATAGTCAACGAGTATAAGCACATCGGGATTCCAGTTGAGCACATCGCGCTTGCACATCTTCATATTTTTGGATATTGTACGCAAGTGCAGCAGCACAGGAATGAAACCCATATAAGCCATATCACGGTAGTGACGCACGCGCGTACCCCCCACTCCGGTCATCAAATCGCCACCAAGAAAACGGAAATCCGCTTCCGGGTCGCGCTCACTGATTGCCTGCATCAGGTGGGAAGCGTGCAGGTCTCCACTCGCTTCGCCTACTATAATATAGTATTTCATAACTTACGTGCCATTTTTCTATCCTCTTAACTAATCAACCTCACAGCCTTTACTATTCAGACAGGGAACTCCCAAGTCTTCATTTTTTCAATCATCGGATAGTTTGTTACATCTATCTGTGTAGGCGTTATTGCCACATATCCATGCCGCAGTGCCCAGTTGTCAGTATCTTCGGCATCGGGTTCGTCAGTCTCATATTTGCCAACCATCCAGAAATAGTCGTAACCCCTCGGATGAACGCAGCGAACGGTCTCTCCTGCCCATGTTCCCTTGGTCATTCGACACACCTTTACACCATTGTATTTCTCCACTACCGGAAAGTTGATATTCAGACAAACACCAACGGGGAGTCCCTCGTCGAGAACCCGCTTTGTCACATAGCGCACCACTGTTGTCATCAAAGAGAAATCCGCATCAGGGTCATGGTCGCACAGAGAGAACGCAACGGAGGGTATGTATTTCATGCAACCTTCGAGCGTTACGCCCATAGTCCCTGAATAATGGGTATTCACCGAGGCATTGTCACCATGATTTATGCCTCCGATAACCATATCGGGGCGACGCGTGAGGATGTTGCCAAGTGCCATCTTGACACAATCTACCGGTGTGCCGTTGCACGACCACACCTGCAATCCCTCTTCTTCACTCCTGAGTTCGAGTCGCAACGGCATAGTCGCAGAGAATGCACACGAATATCCGGAGCGTGGCGAATCCGGCGCACAGACAACAATTTCGGCTAAGTCGCGAAGCATTTCAACAAGACTGTTCAAGCCTTTTGCATCGTAGCCGTCGTCATTTGAAATAAGTATTAACGGTCTTTTATTTTTCATAAAAAAATTAATCTTTCGGTGCAAAAGTAATAAAAAAACATCAGTTTACCAATTTTTTTATTTATCTTTGCAAGATATTTAGGACTTGTTGCCCTCAAAAAATCAAAAAGATTGACTTTTGAAATGGGCAGTAAAACGCTAAAAGAAACAGTTAAAAGAGTTCTAAAGACATCAAAGTCAATAGAAGCAAAAAAACAAGAAGTAAAGAAATGGGAAAGATAATTGCATTAGCCAATCAGAAAGGAGGCGTTGGCAAGACCACTACAAGCATAAATCTGGCTGCATCACTGGCTACACTTGAGAAAAAGGTGCTCATAGTTGACGCAGACCCGCAGGCCAATGCGTCTAGCGGTTTGGGTGTCGATCTCAACGAGGTGGAGTGCTCTCTCTACGAATGTATCATCAACGGAGCAGACGTAAGAGATGCCATGTACACCACAGACATTGAGACTCTCGACATAATTCCGAGCCACATAGACCTCGTGGGTGCAGAGATCGAGATGCTCAACCTCCCACAACGAGAACGCGTAATCAAGAAAATACTCGAGCCGATAAAGGATGAATACGACTATATCCTTATCGACTGTTCACCATCATTGGGACTTATCACCGTGAATGCACTTACGGCTGCCGACTCGGTAATTATCCCGGTTCAGTGTGAATATTTCGCACTTGAGGGCATCAGTAAACTGCTTAACACGATAAGAATTATCAAAAGCAAACTGAATACGCAGTTGGAGATCGAGGGATTCTTGCTCACTATGTATGACAGCAGACTGCGTCTGGCTCGCCAGATATACGATGAGGTGAAACGACATTTCCAAGAATTGGTGTTCAAGACCGTTATACAGCGCAATGTGAAGTTGTCGGAAGCACCGAGCCACGGCCTACCCGTGATACTTTATGACGCTGAATCCACAGGAACAAAGAACCACCTTGCACTTGCAAAGGAAATTATCAACAAGAATTAATCATGGCAGTAAGAAAGAAATATGCCACGTCCGGCCATAATGCACTTGGCCGCGGGCTCGATGCTCTGATTTCTACCGAGGAGGTGAAGACGCAGGGCTCTTCCACAATATGTGAGGTATCTATATCGCAGATAGAGGCAAACCCTAACCAGCCGCGCCGCGATTTCGACCAAGAAGCGCTGCAAGAACTGGCGCAAAGCATAAAGGAAATAGGCATCGTGAGTCCCATAACGTTAAGGCAGACGAGCGATAACAAATACCAAATCATAGCCGGAGAACGCCGCTGGAGGGCTTCACAAATAGCCGGACTGAATGCCATACCGGCATATATCCGCACCACAAGCGACGAGAATGTCATGGAAATGGCTCTCGTTGAGAATATTCAGCGCGAGGATCTTAATTCCATTGAGATTGCACTTGCATATCAGCACCTGTTGGAAAACACAGGAATGACACAGGAAAAAGTGGCCGAGCGCGTGGGAAAAAGTCGCACGGCGGTCACTAATCATCTGCGACTGTTGAAACTGCCGGCGCAGGTACAGATGGCTCTTCAGAAGAAAGAAATAGACATGGGGCACGCACGTGCACTGCTATCAATAGATAGTCCGTCGCAACAAATACGCGTATTCCGCGACATTCAGAAGAACGGATACTCGGTAAGACAGGTGGAAAACCTCGTAAAAGGACTGAAAGAAGGAGATGGTGAGGGCACGAAGAGCGCACCGAAGAGAAGAACTTCGATGCCGGAAGAATATGCCCCGCTGCAAGAAAAACTCACCGCCTTGTTCAATAACAAAGTGGAAATGATTTGCTCTGCAAACGGAAAAGGAAAGATTACCATACCTTTCGGCAGTGAGGAGGAACTGGAACGCATAATGAGCGTGTTCGACAAAATGAACTGATTGCGCCGTGAGGATAATGTCGAGCAAAATAAACAGGATTGCGGTGACGGCAATAATCGCTTTCACATGGTTCTCAACAGGTGCAAAGGCACAGGTGGAGACTGACAGCACGTTTATCTTCGACTACGACCCGATACGCAATGCCGGCGATACCGTGATTGCTACGGGTAGCGACATCATTTACTTTGAAGACGCGGAAATAAGAGAGAGGCCTGCCTTTGCGAAAGAAAGGCGAGACAGGGAGAGAATAAAGAAGGAGAAAAAAGACATGGGATTGTGGCGGCCGGATCCAAAGAAGGCACTCTGGCTCTCCATAGTACTGCCCGGCGCAGGACAGATATACAACCGCAAATACTGGAAACTACCTATCGTGTATGGGGGATTCATGGGTTGCATATATGCCATGCAGTGGAACAACATGATGTACAACGACTACTCGCAAGCCTATCTCGATCTTATGGACAACGACCCGCAGACGCAGAGTTACAACCAATTCTTGCACCTCGGGGCTGTCATCAACGAGAGCAACAAGGCTCAATATGAGAACATTTTCAGGAGAAGAAAGGATTACTTTCGCCGCTACCGCGACATGAGTTTCTTCATTCTCGTGGGCGTATATGCACTGTCGGTAATCGATGCTTACGTAGATGCATCACTATCCGAGTTCGACATATCGCCCGACTTGAGCATGAGAATAGAGCCGGCAGTGATAAAAAGCGGGATTTACAACAATCCGCTGAAGTCGGCAGCAGTAGGAGTCAGTTGCTCGCTAACCTTCTGAACAATATCAAAAGAGTAACAAAGGAATTACTTTTCGCCCCTCAACAGAGGCTGACAGAGTACAAACACCTAACGATATGAAACAATAATATAAACGACAGATATGAAGAAAAGATTTTTTTTAATTATTGCCGCAATGTTCACCGTCAGTTTTTCAGCATACGCTCAATATGACGATGAATACGAAATCGTGGTGACCGATGCCAACGGAAACCGACAAGAGATTGACATTCCCGAAGCAATGACATTCGAGGTTGACAGCATGTTGAATCTCTATTATTCCAAAACGTTCCTAACAGACGATGCCAACTGCACCACAAGCAGCAGCGACCCGGAGTTCAGCGAACAGGAATACATCGACAGACTTAACCGTCTGCCATACGTAGTACCAATGCCATACAACGAAATAGTAAGGAAATTCATCGACCGATACACCAAGTCGGGTCGCCGTTCGGTAGGCTACATGCTCGCAGCGATGAACTTCTACACCCCAATATTCGAACAAGCACTCGAAACTTTCGGTGTTCCACTCGAGATGAAGTATCTTCCGGTAGTGGAATCGGGTCTGAACCCGGCGGCCGTTTCGCATGCCGGAGCAGCCGGACTATGGCAGTTCATGATGCAATCAGGCAAACGTTACGGTCTGAGAGTGAACTCTCTCGTGGACGATCGTCGCGACCCTATCAAGTCATCGTACGCCGCAGCCGAACTCCTTAGCGACCTATATCGTGTCTTTGGCGACTGGCATCTGGCATTGGCAGCATACAACTGCGGACCGGAAAACGTGAACCGCGCCATTCACCGCGCAGGAGGAAGCAAGGACTATTGGACGATATACCAATACCTGCCACGCGAAACGCGAGGCTATGTGCCGGCATTCATCGCGGCAAACTACGTGATGAACTACTACTGCGAACACAAAATCTGCCCCATGCGCTCAACACTGCCGGAGAAAGCAGATACCGTTATGGTTGACCGTGACGTAACTTTCCAGACCATATCGGATGTTTGCGGAATCTCTATCGAACAACTTCGTGCACTGAACCCACAGTATCGCCGCGACGTAGTGAACGGAAGCAGCGAACCGTCGGCCATAAGCATGCCGCCGGCAGTGGTATTGTCGTTCATCGATAACCAGCAGAAAATATACGCACAGTCATCAAGCGTAACATTCTCTGACAACGTTGACAATTCAACTTACAGCGAAACAAGGTCATACAGGACACCTTCGACAAGTAACAACTACACTACGCAGTCGTATTCGGAGCCTCAACAAAGTTATTCCTCACAGCAAAGAAACTACTCAAGCAGCAGGAATTACTCATACAGTGCAGGCAAGAAGAGTTATTCAAGAGCACGGAGTAAAGTAGGGAAAAGCCATCGTAAATCATCTTCAGCCAAAGGAAAAAATGCTTATTCTAAAGCATCCAAGGCTTCAAAGAAACGCGGCAATAGTGGCAAGAAGAGTTCAAAACGCTCGTCACGCCGCCAACAGACAACGCAGAACGTGACCATCAAGCAGGGCGAAACACTCTCAGGATTGGCACGCAAGCACGGTACTACCGTGAAAAAACTACAGCAGATAAACGGCATCAAGGGTTCAAATATCCGTGCCGGAAAGCAAATCAGAGTAAAATAAAACAGCAATGATAAAGGTATGGACATGCAATAACGTGTGTGTTCATACCTTATATTATATATATAAGCGCAAGTCGGGCATAGCCTTTACAAACTAACCGTTCTGAAAGAGAAAGAAGAAACACTATGGAAGAGCAGAACAAGACAGACATCACACGCGAAGAAGCGGAAGAGAAATTGGTGAACGACGCTTTCCAAAAACTGCTGGAGAGTTACCTCGCATCACGACACAGAAAGAAGGTGGACATAATCACCAAGGCATTCAATTTCGCAAAACAAGCACACAAAGGTGTTCGACGACTTTCGGGCGAACCCTATATCATGCACCCCATTGCCGTAGCACAGATAGCATGCGAGGAAATGGGACTCGGCTCAACGAGCATCTGCTCATCGCTCCTGCACGATGTGGTCGAAGATACCGACTACACCGTAGAAGACATAGAGAATATCTTCGGAAAGAAGATTGCGCAAATTGTTGACGGACTGACAAAAATCTCAGGCGGAATATTCGGCGACCAAGCATCGGCACAGGCAGAAAACTTCAAGAAACTGCTGCTCACGATGAGCGATGACATCAGAGTTATTCTGATAAAAATATGCGACCGCTTGCACAACATGCGCACACTTGACAGTCAGCCGGCCAACAAGCAATACAAGATTGCAGGCGAAACGCTGTATATCTACGCACCACTCGCCAACCGTCTGGGACTGAACAAGATAAAGACTGAACTCGAGAACCTCAGTTTCAAGTTCGAACACCCGGAAGAATATCAATATATAATGAAGAAACTCGAACTGACAAGTGCTCGTCGCGATGAACTTTTCGAGAAATTCACAGAACCAATACGAGAGAAACTCGTATCCATGGGGATAAAGTATGAAATCAAGGCACGTGTAAAAAGTCCATATTCCATTTGGAATAAGATGCAGAGCAAGCACGTATCTTTCGATGACATATACGATATTCTTGCCGTGCGCATCATCTTCACACCTGAAAAAAGGGAAAACGAGGTAAACGAATGTTTCAACATCTACGTAGCAATAAGCAAACTCTATAAAGCCCATCCGAACCGCCTGCGCGACTGGCTGAGCCTGCCGAAAGCAAACGGTTATCAGGCTCTGCACGTGACATTGATGTCGAAATCGGGACAATGGATTGAGGTGCAGATACGCAGCGACAGAATGAACGAGATTGCCGAACAAGGATTTGCAGCACACTGGAAATACAAAGACGGTGGTGGTGAATACACCGAGGACGAGAACGAACTGAACGACTTGCTGCGCACAATAAAGGAAATACTCGATGACCCGCAGCCCAACGCAATGGATTTCCTCGACGCTATCAAGATGAACCTCTTCGCGACAGAGATTTTTGTCTTCACGCCAAAGGGGGAAATAAAAACCATGCCGGCAGGATGCACCGCACTCGACTTTGCATTTCAGATTCACACCTTCCTCGGAAGCCACTGCATCGGAGCAAAAGTTAACCACAAATTGGTGCCGCTAAGCCATAAGTTACAGAGCGGAGACCAAGTGGAAATACTTACGAGCAACTCGCAGCATGTAGAACCGGAATGGGTCAACTTTGTGGGAACGGCTAAGGCAAAGAACAAAATCCTTTCAATACTGAGACGCGAGAGTCGCGAAACTCAGAAAGTAGGAGAGCAGGTTCTTACAGATTTCCTGAAACGCTACGACATGGAACCTACGCTGTCGGTGCTCGACAAACTTTGCGAACTGCACGAAGTGAAAAAGCACGAGACACTATTCCAAGATCTCGGAAACAAAAAAATAATCCTCGGTAACCGCGACATAGATGAACTGAATGGCAAAAAGAAGAAACAGACAAACAGCGGTTGGCGGCGTTATGTGCCGTTCCTTGGCGGCAAGGAAAAGACAGAATTGCGACCAGGACAGACAGATAGCACCGGCGGACTGATAGTTGTGCCGAAAGACATGAACCGCAAGAAACCGATATTTGTCACCGACGAAAACATCTCACAATACATCTTCAAAGACTGTTGTCACTCAATTCCGGGCGACGACATCCTCGGTTTCATCACCGGCGACAACCATATAGAGATACACAAACGCTCATGCTCCGTAGCATCGAAACTGAAATCAAGTTACGGCAACCGCATCCTCGATGCTAAATGGAAAATGAGCAAGAGGTTGTTCTTCGATGCTTCGATAAAAATAAGGGGCATCGACCGCATCGGAATACTAAACGATGTAACGCAGGTGCTATCATCACAATTCGGTGTCAGCATGCGTAAGATTACCGCATGCTGCGAGGAGAGCATCTTTGAGGGAACAATGGAACTGCGCGTACACGATCGCGAAGACGTTCATACAATCATAGACAGGCTGAAAAAGATTGACGGTCTGAAAGAGGTGAACGAGACAATGTAAATCCGAACGGCACAAACAAATCGCCGTTTCATAACGATCGGCTCGTCGAAACACAATATAACAATATGCAATTTCGCCCAATTTGCTTGACAAATTGGGCGAAATTGTATTGTAAAACGGGCGAAATTGTCGGGCAAAATAGGCGAGATTGCAGTTGCAAAGCCAATCTTACATCATACCAACACAGGCTAACTGCATGGAAGAGAGGGGTTTATTATCTTGCCGAAAATTTCTTTCATGAAGAGGTCAGGTAAGATAATCGAGTTGCCGTTTCAGTTCTCTCAAGTCCTCACGCACACGAATCAGTCGCTCAAGAGCCTGCGTACTACTGTCCACATTCTTCTTGTTCTGATGCAACATCTTGCGAGCCGCAGCGAGTTTGAAGCCACGCACTTTCACAAGATTATATATAAGACGCAACTGTTCTATCTCTTTTTCGGTGTATTGCCGCACGCGGTTGCCGGTGGTTTTCGGTCTTATCTGCGGGAACTCAGTCTCCCAATATCGCAGAAGACTCTCCGCGACATCGAACATCTCTGCCACTTCCCTTATAGAATAATAGAGTTTCTTGGGTTTCTCGGTCTTTAAAGGCATATTATGAAATTATGGTTTTATTTTCAAATCGACACCATGCGATTTTTCATAGCGATATTTTCTGCAAAAATACAAAATAATTTGCAATATGAAACGAATACCGCGATATTTTTATTAATTTTGCACTCAAATTTCAAAAATAGCAAACAGGAAATAAGTAAATAGCAATTTATATGATGACAGCAAACGAAATCCGCGACTCATTCAAGAAATTCTTCGAGTCGAAAGGTCACGCTATCGTTTCGTCTGCACCAATGGTGGTGAAAGACGACCCAACTTTGATGTTCACAAATGCAGGCATGAACCAATGGAAGGATATTATCCTCGGAACATGCGAGCCGGAACCGCGCCGCCGAGCGAACTCACAGAAATGTCTCCGCGTGAGCGGCAAGCACAACGACTTGGAGGAAGTTGGTCATGACACATATCATCACACGATGTTCGAGATGCTCGGCAATTGGTCGTTCGGCGACTATTTCAAGGAGGGTGCCATAGACATGGCATGGGAATATCTCGTTGATGTGCTGCATCTCAACCCGAACGATCTCTACGTAACGGTGTTCGAGGGTTCGCCGGAAGAAAATATTCCACGCGACGACGAGGCTGCACAATTCTGGGCAAAGCATGTCCCCGCCGACCATATCATCAACGGCAGCAAGCACGACAACTTCTGGGAAATGGGCGATACAGGCCCTTGCGGTCCTTGTTCGGAAATACATCTCGACTCACGCACTGACAAAGAGAAAGAAAAAATATCCGGACGAGAACTCGTAAACAAGGACAACCCTCAGGTAATTGAGATTTGGAACCTTGTCTTCATGCAGTTCAACCGCAAATCAGACGGTTCGCTGGAGAAACTCGCAATGAACGTTATTGATACCGGCATGGGCTTCGAACGACTCGTAAGGGCACTGCAAGGCAAGCGCTCCAACTATGATACAGACGTTTTCCAACCGATGATCAAGGAGATAGAACGTCTCACCGGACTTCAATATGAAGGGGAAGCGTTGAGCGTTGAAGGTTTAGCGTTGAGCGACAAGGAAGGAACGTTGAGCGTTGAGCGTTTAGCGTTGAGCGACAAAGGGGGAGCGTTGAGCAAAGAAAGTAATGTTAATGAAACTAACAACGCTCAACCCTCAACCCTCAACCCTCAACCCTCAACTCTCAGTTCTCAACAAGAAACAAACGTTGCAATGCGTGTAATAGCCGACCATATACGTGCAGTAAGTTTCTCGATTGCCGACGGACAATTGCCCGGAAACGCAAAGGCGGGATACGTTATACGCCGCATATTGCGCCGTGCGGTGCGCTATGCCTATACCTTCCTCGGTCAAAAGGAGGCGTTCTTGTTCAAACTTGTGCCGATGCTCGTTCACGAAATGGGCGACGCATACCCGGAACTTAAAGCACAGCGCGAGCTGATAACACGCGTCATAAAGGAAGAGGAGGACTCGTTCCTGCGTACCCTCGACAAAGGTATCAGCATGCTGAACAACGCCATGGACGAGATGAGGGCTGCCGGAAAGAAGGAACTCGACGGCGCACAAGCGTTCAAACTCTTCGACACCTACGGTTTCCCGCTCGACCTTACCGAACTTATCTGCCGCGAGAACGGTTTCTCGGTGGATGAAAAACGTTTCGATGAGGAGATGCAAAAGCAGAAAGAGCGTGCCCGCAATGCTGCGGCCGTGGAGAATGGTGACTGGATAACGGTTGGAAACACTGATGGAAAAGTTGCAGAGGAGACAACATTCGGAGAACAACATTTCGTGGGTTACGACTACACCGAACACGAATGTCACATCATACGCTACCGCAAGGTGACACAGAAGAAGAACACCTTCTATGAACTTGTGCTCGACTACACACCTTTCTACGGAGAAATGGGTGGTCAGGTGGGCGACCAAGGTGTGCTCGTAAGCGAGGAAGAGACGGTGGAAATCATCGACACCAAGCGCGAGAACAACCAGTCGGTACACATCGTTAAGGAACTTCCGAAGAACATGGAAGCAAGTTTCATGGCTTGCGTTGATACCGATAAGCGTGAGGCTTGTGCCGCAAACCACAGCGCAACCCACCTGCTCGACTACGCACTGAAGCAGGTTTTGGGCAGCCATGTGGAACAGAAAGGCTCGTTCGTAAGCCCCGACACACTGCGTTTCGACTTCTCTCACTTCCAGAAAACCACCGATGAGGAACTGCGAATGGTAGAACGCATGATAAACGACATGATACGCCAGAACATCAGTCTTGAAGAATTTCGCGAAACTCCGATAGAAGAAGCACGCAAAATGGGTGCTGTGGCACTATTCGGAGAGAAATATGGCGACAAGGTGAGAGTGGTGAAATTCGGCCCGAGTGTCGAGTTCTGTGGCGGTATTCATGCACGTGCAACAGGCAGCATAGGTATGTTCAAGATTATGAGTGAGGCAAGCGTTGCCGCCGGAATACGCCGTATAGAGGCCAAGACCGGAAGGGAATGTGAGGAACTGATGTATAATCTCGAAGACGCTATACGCGCTCTGAAGGCGATGTTCAACAACGCCAAAGACCTTGAAGGCACGGTACAGAAATATATCAGTGAGCATGACGAACTGAAGAAGCAGGTGGAGAAATTCACCGCCGAAGCCATTGAACGACTGAAAGAAAAACTGCTCGCAAACCCACGTATAATAAACGGTGTGAAGGTATATACCTCGGTATTGCCCATAAAACCGGAACAGGCCAAAGACCTTGTGTTCAAAGTGCGTGCGGCAGAGCCGGAACAGTCACTCTGTGTCGTAGGAAGCGTATTTGACAACCGTCCGATGCTGAATGTGATAATCAGCGAAGACCTCGTAAAAGAGCAAGGCATGAATGCCGGACAGTTAGTGCGCGAGGCGGCGAAACTTATACAAGGCGGCGGTGGCGGACAGCCACACTTCGCTTCTGCGGGCGGAAAGAACCCTGATGGAATAAGTGCTGCGGTGGATAAAGTAATAGAACTGGCAAACCTCTAAGACCTTATCGCCGTCAGTAACAGGCATAATTAAAAGCCATATCCAACTTCATAAAGAAGCGGGATATGGCTTTTGATTCATGCCTGTATGCTAATATTATTTCTCTAACTTGCCAAAGCCTCCATTATCTTTGCCTCAAGTTCTTCGCAAAGTTCTGGATTATCGTTAAGTACTTTCTTCACAGCGTCGCGTCCCTGACCAAGTTTCGCATTTTCGTAAGAGAACCATGAGCCGCTCTTCTGCAATATTCCATACTCCACGCCAAGGTCAACAATCTCGCCAACCTTCGAAATACCATTGCCAAACGTTATCTCAAACTCGGCCTTGCGGAACGGAGGAGCAACCTTGTTCTTCACCACTTTCACGCGCACTTGGTTGCCAACAACCTCGTCACCATCCTTTATGCTCGTCACGCGGCGTATGTCAAGGCGCACCGACGAATAGAACTTCAGGGCGTTTCCACCTGTTGTTGTCTCCGGATTGCCGAACATAACGCCAATCTTCTCACGCAACTGGTTGATGAATATGCACGTGGTGTTTGTCTTTGAAATAGTACTTGTGAGTTTACGCAGAGCCTGACTCATCAATCGTGCCTGCAATCCCACAACGTTATCGCCCATATCTCCCTCTATCTCTTTCTTCGGAGTGAGAGCCGCAACGGAGTCAACAACAAGAATATCCACGGCAGACGAGGATATCAGTTGGTCGGCAATCTGCAATGCCTGCTCACCGTTGTCGGGCTGCGAAATCCACAAATTATCCACATCCACACCCAATCGCTGGGCATAGAAACGGTCGAAAGCATGCTCCGCATCGATGAATGCCGCTATGCCACCCTGCTTCTGAGCCTCTGCAATAGCATGGATAGCAAGCGTTGTCTTACCCGACGACTCCGGACCATATATCTCAATGATACGCCCACGAGGATAACCGCCCACGCCGAGCGCGGCATTCAGTCCGATACTTCCCGACGGAATAACCTCCACATTCTCAATCTGCTCGTCTCCGAGTTTCATTATAGAGCCTTTTCCGAAATCTTTTTCTATCTTCGCCATTGCCGCCTGCAACGCTTTCATCTTCTCGTTTTGCGGGTTCAAGGCGTTGGTCTCTTCTGTTTTCTTTGCCATAATACAACCCCATCCTTAATCCTCTCCATGAAATAATGTAGTCGGAAATAAATCCTAAAGGATCAAGATGGTCTTCTTTTGTTATTTATTATTAATACTGATTTAATTCAATAATCCACGCAGTAGCATCCGAATGGCATGCAAATGGGGTATTATAACTCCAAATCACCATCGAACACCTCTACCCAAGGCAGTCCGTGCTTGTTCAGTTGTTCCATGAATGGATCCGGGTCGAACTCCTCAACGTTCCATACTCCGGACTTTTTCCACAGTCCCTTTACGAACATCATTGCACCAATCATTGCCGGAACACCTGTCGTGTAACTAACGCCCTGCATACCGGTTTCCTCGAATGCTGCCTGATGAGAGCAGTTGTTATATACGTAGTATGTGCGTTCCTTTCCGTCCTTCATACCCTTTATGCGGCATCCGATGCTTGTTTCACCATCGTAGTTCTGTCCGAGGTCTTGCGGATTTGGCAGCACAGCCTTCAGGAACTGCAGCGGTACGATTTTCACCCGTGCCGTTTTTCCCGAACCATCTGCCAACGGAGCCTCATATTCTATTTCGTCAATACGGCTCATTCCGAGGTTCTGTATCACGTCAAGGTAGTTGAGATATTGCTGTCCGAATGTCATCCAGAAGCGTGCTTGTTTGATTGTCGGATAGTTCTTCACCAGTGATTCCAGTTCCTCATGGTGCATAAGATAAGACTCTCTCGGACCGATGTTAGGATAGGTCAGCGGCTTGTGAACACTCAGCGGTTCTGTTTCTATCCATTCTCCGTCCTTGTAGTAAAGTCCCTTCTGCGTTATTTCGCGTATATTTATCTCGGGGTTGAAGTTCGTAGCGAATGCCTTGTGGTGATTACCGGCGTTGCAATCCACGATGTCCAACTGTGTAATCTCATCGAAATGATGCTTTGCAGCATACGCAGTGTATATTCCGCTCACTCCCGGATCGAATCCGCAACCGAGTATTGCGCACAGTCCTGCCTGCTCGAAACGCTCCTTGTATGCCCATTGCCATGAATATTCAAAGTGTGCTTCATCCTTCGGCTCATAGTTGGCGGTGTCGAGATAGTTGCACCCGCATGCCAAACAAGCATCCATTATTGTCAAATCCTGATATGGCAGGGCAAGATTAACCACCAGTTCCGGTTTGAAATGATTGAACAGAACCTTCAGTTGCTCCACGTCGTCGGCATCAACCTGCGCCGTGGTGACGCTGAGTGGCAATGGCTTCGTGCCGAGAACATAGTGTGTATGTCCTTCTTTCTCTTCCTTATTCTCAACGCTCAAACCCATACGTTCGACCATATCGTCCACCAACTTATCGCACTTCTCCTTGCGGCGGCTTGCAATGATAAACTCGGTAAACACGTCTGTGTTCTGTGCAATCTTAAAAGCAGCGACCGTGGCCACGCCACCTGCGCCAATCATAAGTATTCTACTCATTTTCTTTTTTTTATTTGTTTTCTATCGTCTAACCAACAATGGGCATGCCGTATGCCGACACCCCACTATCTGCTGCAAAGTTATTATAAATCGTTGAGAATACAAAACAAAAACATTTATTTTTGAACCTCAACCCAACTCCTCGCTTTTTATTCCGAGTGCACTCATCAATGAATAGCCAAGAATTTCCTGACGGAAGTTGCCACCGGGCATCGGTTGCATGGCAAAAAGCGTTACCCGCTTCTCTTCATCGACATGTGCAAGAGCACGGCGGAGCGTGTCGTAGATATTGCTTTCTTCTCCATTGGGCACCAACATGATGCGCTTCACTTCGGGTCGGCTTGCCACCATTTGCACCATTTCAAGCATCATGCTGTCCTTAGAGGTAAGTTCGGGCACACCGACAGCAGTCATAAGGAACTCGCCAAGGTTGTCATTGAACGCCTTACCGTTGATTTCACGGTCGTATTCTGATGGCGAGAAGTTCTCCATAGCAGTCGATTTATCGTCGTGAACCAGCACCACATGGGTCTCGTTCTGCCCTTCGCGAACCCCACCGTCAAGTGCAATGCAGTCTATCCATCGTGCAAGATCTGCCTTTGGCACTCGTCTCATCAACATTCGCTCGAAGTTTACCGTCAAGTCGAACGCCACACGGTCAACGTAGTCGGCATCGGCAATAATCACATTCTCGCTCCATTTCTCATTTCTCAATTCTTCATTCATAGATGCAAAGTTAATTTTTTTACTCCGAATGACAAAATATTCAAGTATATTTCGTAACTTTGCGGCAATTGCCAAGCGTAAGAACACCGTTGCGGCAGAATCACACGGAACGGTATTTTTAAGTTTTTTATAAAATAAGAAAACCATAAAACAACAGATCATGAGTATAAAACGACATTTCAGACAGCAGGTAAAACGCTGCGCAATACTACTATTTGCTACCCTATCTATAACTTCCGTAATGGCACAAGTGGGACAACTGGCCGCAATAAGGGGCGAAGTGGAAGACGGTTACGACTTCTGGCTTTACGTTCCGAGCGACTATTCCAAGACATTTGACAAAACTCCGGTCATAATTTTCCTACATGGGGCAAGCCTTTGCGGCAGTGACATGAACCGCTCGCGCCGCTATGGGCCGCTGCATGCTCTGAAAATGGGGCGCGACATACGTGCAATGATTATCACACCGCAAAACCCCGGCGGGGCATGGAACCCTCGAAAGATAAACAATATACTGGAATGGGTGGAGGACAACTACCCCATGGACGATAGTCGTGTGTATGTGCTTGGCATGAGTCTTGGAGGCTATGGCACGATGGATTTCTGCGGAACCTACCCTGAAAAGATTGCCGCCGGAATGGCATTATGCGGCGGTTGCTCGCTGAAAGACGTGCAGGGACTTGGCGAACTGCCTTTCTGGATAATCCATGGAACAGGCGACCGTGCAGTAGGAGTTGAGCAATCGAAAAGGGTTGTGCGTGCATTGCAACAGGCCGACAACGACTACATGCTCAGATTCGATTGGCTTCCTGGGGCAAGTCATGGCGCACTTGCACGCATATTCTATCTTGAGAAGACCTACCAATGGCTCTTCTCACACAGTCTGAGAGACAAAAAACGACGCGTAAATATGGCTATCGACATAAGCAATGCCGACTTAAAAAATGCCTATGGCAACATGAATCGCGGTAAGACAGAATACGAAGAAGTGTACGAAATAATCTATTAGTTCAAAATTAACAACATATCGCACGCTGTTACGAATTAAATATTGTACCTTTGCAGACACTCATTTAGAAACAAAATCATATAAAAATGTCAACATTATCATTGGCTATAGTCATCGCTTTCATAATAGGCTATCTATGCATCACCTTGGAAAGCATAACAAAAGTAAACAAAGCCGCCGTGGCATTGCTAATGTTCGTGGCATGCTGGACTCTTTTCATGATAGACCCTGCACAGTATCTGCCCACCGCAATAGGCGATCAGATAGGCAATGTGGTAAGTAGCGCGATGGAACATCATCTGGGTAGCACCGCCACGACGCTGTTCTTCCTCATGGGAGCAATGACCATAGTGGAGTTGGTTGACCAGAGCGGAGGTTTCAATTTCGTGCGAGACTGGGTGAAGACGCGCCACAAAAGACTTCTGCTATGGCGCGTTGCACTACTGACATTTCTGCTTTCGGCAATCCTTGACAACCTTACCACGAGCATAGTGATGATAATGATTCTGCGGAAACTTATCCCGGACCAAAAAGACCGATTCAAATATGCGGCATTAGTAATCATCGCAGCAAACTCGGGAGGTGCTTTCTCGCCAATCGGTGACGTTACTACCATAATGCTTTGGAACAGGGGTGTGATAACCGCAGCAGGCGTTATTACCGAACTCTTATTGCCTTCAATAGTATCAATGGTTATCCCGGCTTTCATAATATCGCTCTCGCTGAAAGGAACTATGGACATTTCGACAATACGCGATGAAAATACCGATGCCGAAGACCTTACCGACGGGCAACGCAAAGCGGTGTTCTGTCTGGGCGTGGGCGGACTTATATTTGTTCCGATTTTCAAGACCCTGACCCATCTTCCGCCGTTTGTCGGCATACTGTTGGTGCTCGGTCTGCTATGGACAGTGACCGAAGTGTTCTACAGAAAACTGCCCGAAACGAACACAAACAAGAAAGGTACGATGAAGCGCGTCACCAATATGCTGAAAAGAATAGACATGTCAACCATTCTGTTCTTCCTCGGAATCCTCATGGCGGTGGCCTGTCTTGAAACCATCGGAGTGCTCACCATGCTGGGATACGGACTGAACGATGCTTTCAATGGCAATCACTACCTCGTAACAGGCATCATCGGCATACTGTCATCCATCGTTGACAACGTTCCATTGGTGGCCGGATGTATGGGTATGTATCCGGTAGAAGCAGCCGGAGATATGGCTGTAGATGGTATTTTCTGGCAACTACTGGCCTATTGTGCGGGCGTTGGTGGGTCGATACTAATCATCGGAAGTGCCGCAGGTGTGGTCGTAATGGGACTGGAAAAAATCTCTTTCGGGTGGTACATGAAGCACATTTCGTGGATAGCACTGGTGGGTTATCTCGCCGGAATATTCTGCTATGCCATAGAACGCGCCCTTTTCTTTTAACCATCTGACCACGACAGGCAAATCGAGAAGCATCCTGATGCCCACCGAAAAGCATCTTCCGGAAACGGCATAACAAAAGAAAAATAACTCAAAAGAAACAAGAATAACGATGAAACCAACTTTATTACTCCTCGCAGCAGGAATGGGAAGCCGCTACGGTGGCTTGAAACAACTCGACGGTCTCGGCCCTAACGGTGAGACAATAATGGACTACAGCATCTATGACGCAATAAAAGCGGGATTCGGAAAGATTGTTTTCGTTATCCGCAAGGACTTTGAACAGGAGTTCCGCGATAAGGTGTTGAGCAAGTACGAGGGGCACATCCCTGCCGAATTAGTGTTCCAAGGGCTTGACGCACTGCCCGAAGGATTCAGTGTTCCCGAGGGAAGAGAGAAGCCGTGGGGAACAAACCATGCCATACTCATGGGCAAGGACGTTATCAAAGAGCCGTTCTGCGTAATCAACTGCGACGACTTCTACAACCGCGACGCATTCATGGTGATAGGCAAATTCTTAAGCGAACTGCCCGAAAATGCCAAGAACACGTATGCAATGGTGGGCTTCCGCATTGGCAACACGCTGTCAGAGAACGGAACGGTGGCACGCGGTGTATGCTCGAAAGACGAGCACGGCAACCTCACTACCGTTGTAGAACGCACCGAGATAATGCGCATCAACGGGTCTGTGTGTTATAAAGACGAAAACGGAGAATGGATTTCGGTTGACGACAACACACCAGTCTCCATGAACATGTGGGGCTTCACACCCGACTATTTCGAGTATAGCGAAGCGGCATTCAAAGACTTCCTTTCAGAGAAAAAGAACATGGAAAATCCGAAATCGGAGTTTTTCATACCTATGATGGTAAACAAACTTATCGTCGAAGGCACATCTTCGGTAAGCGTGCTCGACACCACATCAAAATGGTTCGGTGTGACTTACGCTGCCGACCGTCAGGGAACCGTTGACCGCATCCGTGCGTTAATCAACGAGGGAGTGTATCCGGAGCGTCTTTTCTGAATATAGAGAAGTTCACGCTTCCATAAGAACGATGCCCTACAAAGTATCTATGTGCAGAGAAATCGTCTTTCTCTCCATGCTCGAAAACGAATATTCCGCCATCTTTCAGCAAATCGTTTGAAAGTACCATGTCAGGAATTTCGGCAAGTCGTTCCAACGCGTATGGCGGGTCGGCAAAGATGAAATCGAATCGTTGACGACATGTCTTGATGAACCGAAAGGCATCGCCTCGCAATGCGATGCAGTTATCATCTCCCAACGTCTTCAAACACCGGCGTATGAAAGCATGGTGGTCACGGTCAAGTTCAACGCTGACCACCTGCTTACAGCCGCGTGAAAGCAGTTCCAAGGATATGCTTCCCGTGCCCGAAAAGAGGTCGAGAGCCGTGGCATCGTCGAAGTCTATCAGTCCTGTGAGCACATTAAATATGTTCTCTTTGGCAAAGTCCGTTGTCGGTCTCGCCTTGAAAGAGCGCGGAATATCAAAATGCCGCCCTTTATATTTTCCTGTAATTACACGCACAGCGAAGCAAATTAAAAGTTATAAGTTAAATATCAACAGTCAAAAACACTCCTCAACACATACTATTACCAACACTTCATTGACAAATTCCAAATGCCAATCGTCACTCCTCTACCCTCTTCCTTTCAGGTAAAGCGTCATCAAGTCGTAAGGCAAGCCCTTTATCTGTGTTATCGGAGCGCGGTTGAAGTCGCCCGACGGGTTTATTCTATATACGTTCTGAAGGAACTTATGCAGTTGCTCCATCATCTCCTCACGCTCCGGGATATTGCCCACGAGATGCAGTTCGTCGCGTTTTTGGTCGAGTGCGAGTTGTTTCCACACCGACAGAATGAAATAAACGCTATCGTGACGGTTGGTTCCATCGAATGTGTTTACGAAGCGGAAGCGGTTCTCCGCGAAACTGAACAGTGCCAGATGCTTATCATAGAAATAGGCATACAGTTTGCGACGCATGCCGGCATAACTGCGTTGGTGCATATAGTTCCATACCGGCTGGCACACCGGACACCACTTTGCATCATCAAAATGGTCGTCAATCACTGTCTTCAAGTCTCTGTTGACGGCAAAAAGAGCCACGGCATTAAGTTGCGTCAATACCGAAAACATCACGAGGTCGCCCTCATGTTCCAGAACGGCGTGGTTATATATCGTCGTCTCTGTTCCCGCACGAAAACTATCGGCAGGCACTATCACCACCGGAGTGCTTACCATCACCAATGCCTTTTTCCATTCTCTCTGCAACAATGGTTCCTCAAGGAACGCCTCGCGCAGGTTCGCCGCCGTTGACACCCCGCTCTTCATGGGGTACGGAACATATTCTATCTGTCCCGCATTCTCGGCATCAGGCACCGAGAACGACATCGCATAACGGCTCACACGAATTGTGAGGCGTTGGCTTTTCACTGTCTTCACCACGTTCTCCGGAGCCTCAACGACATTATTTTCATTTATCTTTTGCTCTGTTTCCATTGCGTCATTCCACCTTTTTTCTTATACTATTCTTTTTCAAAGACTATTCCCAATTACCCTTATTGTCATTGGGTTGTGCCAAGTCGCCTATCTTCAGTCCCGGGTATCGCGCCTCGGCATCGGCACGTTCTATCTCCGCGGCAATCTCATGGCTGTCAAGTCCCGACAGATATTCATCGTAACGCGCTCCACACTCCATTATTGCCACCGTGCGTCCCGACTGCAGTTTCACCATTCCCACTGCCGTCTGAAACCGCCGTCCGTCACTGTTGGGTATCATCTGCCGCCCCTCTTTAAGCAACTTTAGCACCACCAGCGTGTCGAGGTTGGCGGTATATCGTCCTGCGGCACGGCGGTAGTTCTCCTCGGCTGCACGAATCTCGACAAGCCGTTGCTTCACCTCCTGTTCGCGCTCCTCCTTTTCTTTGGCGAACGATACAGGACGAGCCACACTGAATATCACCGCCACGCCGAGCAATAGAGCCACCGCGGCAAGCGCAAAATTATTATTAAGAAAGGCGTGCCTTTTTCCCATTTATTTGTTACTTTTGCACTCGTATGATGCAAAATTACGCAAATAATTCGATTTGACAACGTTTTATCACGAAAAAACTGATGATAAAGGATATTTTCACCGATGAGATATGCCGTGCTTTCGGCTTCACTCCGACCTCCGAACAGGCGGCTGCGATAGATGTCTTCAGCAGTTTCGCCACTTGTCGCGATGAGCAAAGTGCAATGATTTTGCGCGGTTCGGCAGGCACGGGCAAAACCTCTCTCGCCGGTGCAATAGTCAGAGCGATGAAGAGTTTGCATCAGAACGTGGTGCTCATGGCTCCCACAGGGCGTGCCGCTAAAGTGTTCTCGCTCAATGCCGGATGCGAAGCGCACACCATTCATCACCGCATATATCGCCGAAAGACATACGTGGGCGAGGATACCGGTTTCTCTCTGAATTTCAACAAGCACCGACACACGCTGTTCATCGTTGACGAAGCGTCGATGATTCCGGCGGGCACCGGCACGCCGAGCATATTTGGCAGCGGACAACTGCTCGACGACCTGATGCAGTATGTTTACGGAGGACAGCATTGCCGATTGATGCTGATAGGCGACAAGGCACAGTTGCCGCCGGTTGGCGAAACCGAGTCGCCTGCTCTCTCACCACTCACGGTTGAGGGTTATGGCATTCGCGTGTTCCTTGCCGACCTCAATGAGGTTCTCCGACAGAGTGCCGAGTCGGGCATATTGTGGAACGCCACGATAATACGCGAGATGATAACCCACGACGAGATGACACAGTTGCCACGCATCACGCTGAACCGATTTCCCGACATTAGTAGCGTGCCGGGCGACGAACTGATAGAGAGCCTCAACTCTTCGTATTGCAACGTGGGTATTGACGAGACCACAGTGGTGGTGAGAAGCAACAAAAGAGCCAACATTTATAATAACGGCATACGCGCAATGGTGCTCGGACGAGAGGACTCTCTAACATCGGGCGACCTGCTGATGGTGGTAAAGAACAACTACCATTGGACAAAAACCACAGAAGAAGAGACCGACAACGAACACGAAATGGCATTCCTTGCCAACGGCGACCGTATGCGGGTGCATCGCGTGCGCAACATTCAGAGCCTTTATGGTTTCACCTTTGCCGACGCACAATTAGTGTTCCCCGACTACGACGACCGCGAAATTGATGCCACCGTACTGCTCGACACGCTTCAATCGGAGGCCCCATCGCTGACGCGAGAGCAGAGCGAGCGTCTCTTCAACGCCGTAATGGAAGACTATGCCGACATTCCTTTGAAGAGCGAACGCCTGAAATGCCTGCGCGAAGACAGGTTTTTCAATGCCTTACAGATAAAATATTCTTATGCCGTGACGTGTCATAAGGCGCAGGGCGGACAGTGGGCACACGTCTATATTGACCAAGGTTACATGACCGACGACATGCTTTCGCCCGACTACATACACTGGCTATACACCGCTTTCACACGAGCCACCGAGCATTTGTTTCTTGTGAACTGGCCCAAGAACCAAATTCTTTGAGAGGATAGTTTATTAAAGCCCAAATCGGACATTAACCCAAAATTTGTCATTTGCGTCCTTGACTGATCTTGTTCTATTGCCGGACAGATGTGCTGACGTTTCATCGAATACGTAGCATGGGCTATGTTGAATAGAAAAGACAGATAAGACACCGACAATAAATAAAAAATCAGTTCATGGGTTGATGACCGATTATGGCTTAATATAGACCAAATGCTTCATTCCATGCCCTCCCCACATCGTCTCACCTACGTTGCGGAAACCGAGCGAGGAGTACAGTCGTTCTGCCGAAGGATTACCCTTGTCAACGAGAAGTCCTACGGCGGGAATGTCCATCTCGCGTGCCTTGACAATCGACGAGCGCAGTAATGCCGTGGCAATGCCGCGGTTACGGTATTCCGAAAGCACGCACAGACTGTCAAGATAGAGTTCGCCGGCCTGCGTCTCATCGTCCATTTGCGAGAAGTCGCGCTCCAAATGTTCGCAGGCTGCGGCAATGAATGCCTCGCGCAAAGGGCGTAACAATGCCCCATCGTAACACACAAGACATCCGGCAACATTACCATCAAACTCGGCCACAAGCGTGTTCTGATAACTATATTGCGACCGCTCCATACCCACAAGAGCGGTCATCATGCGGTGGAAATCATCAAGTGTGTGCTCGTCTCCCGCAAAGTTCTGACAGCACTCATGGTTCATAGCCTCCATTATCATCGTTGCCACGAGCGGTGCCTCATCTTTCCGTGCTCCTCTGATAATTATTTCTTCCATATTTATAAACGTATTTTCTTCAACAGACCGAAACAATTACTCCTGAAACCAAAAGTAATTCATCGAGCCGCAAAAGTAATACAAAAAAGCCGAAGACACAAATCCAACACCCATTTTCAGTCCCCACGTCACCCTATTTCACATATTTCGTTTAGCAATCTCGCCCAATTTGAAAAGCAATTTCGCCCATTTTGCTTTGCAATTTGGGCGAAATTGGTGAGCAAATTGGGCGAAATTGCTTTTTACAGAATAATCTTTATACGAGTAATTTACGGATAATGGCGAAAACAAAGCCTGTAAATCAAAGTCTGCCCGGCAATAGAACAAAATGAGTCAAGGACTCTAACAATCGATTTGGGTTAAAAAAATTTGAAGGTGAATGGGCATAAAAGGGGCATGATTTATTAGGTAATTATTTTGTTTTATTCCCTTTTTGCTGTATCTTTGCAGTCACTATGCATATTGAAATATTGAAAGATGAAGAGGCTGCGCTACTGAAAAGCCTGATAGAGCAGTCTGAAAAAATAGTTGTATGCAGTCATCAGAACCCTGATGGCGATGCCCTCGGTTCGTGTCTCGGACTTGCGGAATACTTGAAACGACAAGGAAAAGAGCCTTTGATTGCCGTGCCCGATGCTTATCCCGACTTCCTGCAATGGTTGCCGGACTCACAGACAATAGTGAGATTCGACAAGCATAAGGAAACGGTGGAGAACGCATTGGCGAACGCGGAACTCGTGTTCTGCCTCGACTTCAACCGAGCCGAGCGGCTTGGCAACGACATGTGCCAAGTGCTGAAAGCATCGCCGGCAAAAAAAGTGATGATAGACCACCACCCCGACCCCGATCTCGATACCGTGCTCAGCATATCGCATCCTGAAATGAGCAGCACGTGCGAATTGCTTTTCCGCGTGGAATGGCAACTCGGAGGATTTGAAGAAATGACGAAGAAAGGGGCTGTTTCTATCTATTGCGGCATGATGACAGACACCGGAGGATTCACTTTCAACTCGTCGAAGCCGGAGATATTCTTCATCATCAGTCAACTGCTGACAAAAGGTTTCGACAAGGACAAGGTGTATCGCAACGTGTTCCACAATTACAGCGACTGGCGAATGAGGCTTATGGGATATGTGCTCTATCAGAAGATGCGCGTGTTCCACGACTGGCATGCCACTTATTTCGCCATATCACGGCAAGACATAAAGCGTTTTCACTTCATAAAAGGAGACGCAGAAGGATTGGTAAACCTGCCCTTGCAGATAAAAGGCATCAGTCTGTCTATATCACTGCGCGAAGACACGGAGCACGAAAATCTTGTGTGGGTGAGCCTGCGCTCGGTTGATAACGTGGCATGCAATGAGATTGCCGAACGATTTTTCAACGGTGGCGGACACCGTAACGCATCGGGCGGCAGACTGTATTGCTCGCTCGAAGAGGCTGAAAAAACAGCAATGGAGGCCATAAAATGGCATGCCGAAAAACAGAATTAAACAACGAAGTGAAACAACTGACGGCGAGAAATGATTGACAGACCTACGGTGGATAGAATAATGGAAACCGCGAACATCGTGGAAGTGGTGTCCGAATTCGTATCGTTAAGGAAATCGGGGGCCAACTATAAAGGCCTTTGTCCATTCCATAACGAGCGCACACCGTCGTTCTATGTCTCGCCCTCGCGCGGCATCTGTAAATGTTTCTCGTGCGGAAAGGGTGGCAATCCGGTGGGATTCATCATGGAACACGAGCAGATGACCTATCCCGAGGCTCTGCGCTGGCTCGCCAAGAAATATGGCATCGAGATAAAAGAGCGCGAACTCTCTGACGAGGAAAAGAAACAAGAAAGCGATCGCGAGTCGATGTTCATAGTAAACGAATGGGCCGCCGACCATTTCGAAGAGATGTTGCACGAGAACGAAGAAGGCATTGCCATAGGTATGCAATACTTCCGCAGTCGCGGATTTCGCGATGACACGATAAGCAAATTCCGTCTCGGTTTCTCTCTTTCAGACCGTGAGGCGCTTCCGCGCTTGGCACTACATAAAGGCTATAAGGAGGAATATCTCCTGAAAACCGGTGTCTGCTATAAGCGCGAGAACGACGGACAACTTATCGACCGTTTCGCAGGCAGAGTGATATTCCCATGGATTAGCATCAGCGGAAAGACTGTGGCTTTCGGCGGAAGAAAACTCGATCAGGCAACGAAAGGGGTGCAACAGAAATATGTCAACTCCCCAGACAGCGAGATATATCACAAGGAACAGCAACTATACGGCATATTCCAAGCAAAGAAAGCGATAGCGAAAGAGAACTGCGTGTATATGGTGGAGGGCTACACTGACGTAATATCAATGCACCAAAGCGGCATTGAGAACGTGGTGGCAAACTCCGGAACGGCTCTGTCGGTACACCAGATACGCATTCTGCGGCGGTTTACGCCCAACGTTGTGCTGCTATACGACGGTGACGAGGCGGGTATTCATGCCGCAATGCGCGGAACAGACATGATGCTCGGCGAGGGCATGAACATAAAGGTTCTGTTGCTTCCCGACGGCGAAGACCCTGACAGTTTCGCACGGAAACACACCGCAAAGGATTTCCGAGAATATGTGGAGCAACACCAACAGGATTTCATCGATTTCAAAATAGACCTGATGATACGCGGTGTGAGCGACCCGATAAAACGCGCCGAAGCCGTGAACTCCATAATACAGAGCATCAGCGTGATAAAAGACCAGATAGTAAGGGCAACATACATAAACCTCTGCGTACACCGACTTGGAATAAACGAGCCGACAATAATATCTACGCTGAACAAGTTCATACGCAGCAATATGGAGAAAGAGAGCAAAGGAACGCTGCCTATAACGGCAGACACACCGGCTCGACCCATCAGCCAACCACTTGCACCGGACACGCCGCAAGAACAGGGAAGCACCGTGGAGAAAATGATAGCACAGTTAATCATCAAGCATGGAGGGGACATAATATATCGCGACGTGGAGACAGAAGACGGCGAGAAGATAAATCTGAGCATGGCGCAATTCATCAGTTACAACCTCAGCGAAGATGACCTGCAACTGAAAAATCCAGTCTATGCACGCATACTCGAAGAGGCAACGGAGCACAGCAACGAACCAGACTTCAACTCAGAACAGTATTTCACACGTCATACCGATGTGGAACTGAGCAACATCGCAACGCAAATGTTAATGGATGTGCCACTGACAAAGAGTCTGCAAATAAATAAAGACAAGGACTCGCTGTGTAATGATGTAAACCATCTGCTGCTCGATTTTCGCAAGAACTTCATGGAAGAGAAACTGCGGCAACTGAAAACGGAGATTTCGAAGGCGATGGGAGACAACGACAAACTCCGCCAACTGATGGCAGAATATGCCGACATACAGAAAAGGCGTAACAATATGGCAACACTGTTGGGCAACAACATCGTGACATGAGTTGGCTATTATTAATTTTAAACTTTAAACATTTAGCATAGATGTATTACGTAAAGAAGACACTGGAAGTATCGGCGGCACACCGCCTCACACTCGACTACGAGAGCAAATGCACCTCGATGCACGGTCACAACTGGATAATAACCGTATATTGCCGTGCCGAAGAACTCGACCATAACGGTATGGTGACAGACTTCTCGATAATAAAGACAAAGGTGAAGAGTGTTCTTGACCATAAGGTTATCAACGACGTGTTGCCTTGTAACCCAACGGCCGAGAACATAGCACGATGGATATGCGACCAAGTGCCGAACTGCTACCGAGTGGAAGTGCAAGAAAGCAGGGGAAACGTGGCAGCATACGAGATTTGAATAAGTTTGTTTCGCGACATATAAATAATGTATAGAATAAACGATATATTTTCCTCACTGCAAGGCGAAGGGCACAACACCGGATGCGCCGCGACATTCGTGAGGTTTGCAGGTTGTAATCTCAGGTGTTCGTTCTGCGATACCGACTTCTCGGAATACCGTGAGATGTCGGCAGATGAGATTGTGAAAAGCATTTCGGTTTATCCCACAAGGTTTGTGATTCTCACAGGTGGCGAACCATCATTGCAGGTAGATGACACTCTTGTTGATGCCCTACACGATGCCGGATTTACCATTGCCATGGAGACGAACGGCAGCAAACGGCCGGCCAAAGGCATTGACTGGATTACCGTTTCACCAAAGATTCCGTTCGGAAAATATAACAACAGCGACAACATTGACATCTACCGAGAGATTATGGAGCAGGCAGACGAAATAAAGGTGGTATTCGACGGGGAACACACTCCCGACACTTTCCTTCCTCCATCTCTGCAATCGGATTCAACAGAAGATACTTTCATGGCGAAGCGTAGAAAACATGACCTGCCCCTACTCTACCTCCAGCCTTGCGATATAGGCGACCCGGAACGCAACGAGGAGATAATGCGTGCCTGCATCAACTACATCACAGAGCATCCACAGTGGCGATTGTCGCTACAAACACATAAATTGGCGAACTTCAAATGATAAACCTAAGCATCATATTCCTGATATACATTGTCGTCTTTGTTATACCGGCGATATTCACAGTGCTGCTCGACAACAGGCAACCGGCAAAGGCTGTGTCATGGATTTTGGTGCTTGTTTTCTTACCTGTAATAGGCTTTCTGCTCTATTTCTTCTTTGGTCAGAACATAAGGAAAGAACGACTCATAAACCAAAAAAATCTTGACCAACTCACAAAGCGCACAATGGTGGAGTTCGTTGCACAGCGCGACCTTTACCTTCCGGAGAAATATTCGCCGCTGATAAACCAATTCATTGAAAGCAACTGGTCATTACCGTTCAAGGATAATGATGTGGAGATATTAACCCACGGCAGCGATTTCTTCCTCTCCTTATTGTCTAATATAGGACAGGCGAGACACCACGTGCATATAGAAACCTATATCATAGAAGACGATGCGATAGGCAATCTTGTTGCCGATGCACTGATAGACTGCGTAAATCGTGGCGTGGAAGTGCGCCTGATATATGACGATGTGGGCAGTTGGAGAGTTAGCGGCAAGTTTTTCCGCCGCATGACAGATGCCGGCGTGAAAGTTTATCCTTTCCTTCCGGTATATTTCCCTTTACTGACAAGCAAAATAAACTACCGTAATCACCGCAAGATAATCATCATAGACGGTGAAACGGCATTTGTAGGAGGCATGAACATCGCCGTGAGATATGCCAAGAAATGGCGCGACACACACCTGCTCGTACGCGGAGGAATAGTGAATGCCATACAGAGGGCATTCCTTATCGATTGGTATTTCGTTTCACGGACACTGATAACAGGCTTGCGCTACTATCCTGAACCTAAGACAAAAATCAGCAATAACTGCATTGCACAACTGGTTACGGGTAGCCCTGTCACTCCCGACCACGACATCATGCAGGGTTATGTGCGCATCATTATAGAAGCGCGAGACTACGTATATATGGAAACTCCATATTTCCTACCCACCGAAACGATTATGTTCGCACTGCGCACGGCAGCAAACGCCGGTGTGGATGTGCTCTTGATCGTACCGCTCAAGAGCGATGCCAAAGTGGTGGAATGGGCAAGCCGCTCATACGTATTGCAGGCAATAGATGCCGGAGTGAAAGTATTTGCCTACGAGAAGGAGTTCAACCACAGCAAGATTCTCGTTTCCGATGATGCCCTATGCACGTGTGGCTCGACGAACATCGACTTCCGTTCGTTCGAGAATAACTTCGAGGCAAACGTCTTCTTCTATGACACCGAGGTTGCAAAAAGAATGAAACAGGTCTTTCTCGACGACCTAAACCACTGCATACCCACATCAGAACTGAAATACACCCACCGTCCTTCATACATACAACGGCTGTGGGAATCGGTTGTTAGACTTCTCTCGCCACTGCTTTAAGCGCAAAACAAAAGAATGTGACCACCGCTTTTTGATTATTATACCGGCAATAGAAGTCAGAACGGATAGCCCACGGCGAAGTTTATCGACTGCATATCGCCGAATCTGCGCATGTTAAAATATCCGCCATAGCCGGTATCGTAAGGAGCGTGTATGGCGAAACCCCAATCCACACGCACAACAAGGAACTCAAGGTCGTAACGCAATCCGAAGCCGGTACCCACAGCAAGATCGCGTGGTAGTCTGGAAAGTTTGAAGCATTCCACGTCATTACTACCACTGCTTATGTTCCACACATTTCCGGCATCGAGGAACAACGCACCATTGAGACTTCCGAAAAGATTGAAACGACATTCCAGATTGGCGAGAAATTTCATGTCGCCGGTCTGAAACAAATAACTCAAACCACCATCATCAGGGCGCATTCGTCCCGGTCCGATGCCACGAACAGGGAAAGCACGGATGGTATTCGCTCCACCAACAAAAAACTGTTCGCTGAACGGTGCGTATGTATTATTACCGTAACTCCATATCACCCCTGCGTTGATATGAGCCACAAGAGATGTCTTTTCGTTTACCCTCCAACGCTTTACGAAGTCGGTATTCACTTTCAGGAACTGCGCATAAGGATTTTTGAACAGTTCCTTTCCCACCTCGTTCCATTTCTTTCCTGTTGCCATAAAGCCGAGCGACACAAGGTTTCCTGCCTCCGAGATAGTCGTTTCCCACGCTATCGGATTTCTCTTACTTCTCGGACTCGAATAGTTGTACGTATAGGAGAGTTTCATTATGAAACGATCGGAAAGAGCCTGCGTCAGATATGGACTTGTTCCGACTATTGAGTCGAAGAGATGAGTGATTTTATTCTTGAACTGATAGACAACCGTCAGCGGCGACAGGCTGTGTATCGATGTCGGTGTAGGCTGCAAGCGGTAGGTCAGTTCGCCCGAAGCGGTGTGCATTCTGAAATACTCGGAACGGCTCTCAATATCGAATCCCATTTTCAAGGTAGTGGTAGGGGCTACAAAAAACTTCCTGCGGTGCTGTTTATTCTCCCTCACACTATTGTTAAATACCCTTCGTTGCTTCTTGAAAAGACTGAACGGCATAACAATTCTTGGGAATGTCAGCGACGCATCCAGTCCCACGCGGTAGGTCGCCATATCCGAATAGTCCACGAGTTTCCTTGTTGTGCGCCACTCATAAAGCCCGTGCATGTTGATGTCGAATGTCTCTCCGCCGTGGAATGTATTCCGTTTCGTGAGTCCGATCACCAGTTCAGGCCCCATGCGTCCTGTGGTTCTGCCGCGTATGTTCGTCTCTGCGTAGAAGTCATATTTCTTGTCGAAGACACAAGAGATGTTCAAATCGAGCGTGTCGCACGTCGGCGAGTCATCGCGCGGCGTGAATGTGAAATTCACCATACTGAATAATCCTGACGAAGTAATGGTATTTTCGGTCTCCATCAGATCATCGTAGCAGAACAGTTGTCCCTGCTGCATCTTCAATCCGTTCCCTAATACAGACGTTTTCACCGGCGGCCGGCGGCCACTGAAATACACCTTGAACCTACTTCGTTCCACAGAATCGGTCGGTATGTCCGTTACCGTGCGCTTGAATGTCAGTCCTATACGTCCGATATACCACTTATGCTTCGCTTTCTCCGGAATATTTTCAGCGAGTTGGAAGCGCAATTGCACCTTGCCCGGCACCATCATCGTGTCGGCAAGATAAGAAGCGTAGGAGGATTGGTAATAGTAATACCCGTTGTTTCGGAACAGTTGCGAAATGCGTGTACGCTCTGCATCGAGTGCTGCAACGCTGAAAGGCGAACCACGACGCACCACTGCATCGTCAAGACTCTGCCTGATCAGACTGTCACTCACCGGCGTAAAGCCTAAATAAGCAATGGAGTCGAGTGTGAACAGGTGGTTCATCTCAACGTCATATCTTATCTTTCCCTTCTTAGGATTTCTCTGTGCTATTTCCTCATAACCCACTTTGCCGTGGAAATAGCCACGATTTCGCAACACACTCTGCGCAACGGTGGAGCGTAAGGGGGCATTCACATCGCTCATCAGCACCGGATTCTTACCGAAAGTGCGCCCAATCCACTTACCAAATTTCCCTTTAGAGTCCGAAAAAGCGTTCCACACCCACAGTCCGATGGGGAATGGTGAGCGCACGGACGAACTTCCGAACAGCGCACCATTCGGTTCGCACGCCAATGCAGCCTCAACCTCCTCCTGCGTTGCAGCGAAATGGCTTCCACGTTCATAGTTGGTGTAGTTTATTTTGGATATTCCAAGATACAACTGCTCACCCTCCGGCAACGCACTCGTAGTAGAACACGAAGCCAGTATCATGGCGCAGCACAGCAAGACAGCCGTCAGAAGTGCCGGTGTATTATTTATTTTCCTTAGTTTCATTTACATTATTATTAGTAGAGTCACGCGGCATCTGCAGTTTGTTCAGGTCGAGACGGTCGTCGTTGGTTTCTTTTCTGAACAGTTCGAAGAAGTGATTAACCTTGCGTCGCCATATAAATCCCACTCCATACTCACTGTTCTCCCCCTCCAACCAGTCGTATGCTCCATGATTATAGAACATCTTCAAATATTTGTTTGAAGTCTGACTCATCCGGTACTCCAATGTAACGTTATCAAAAAAGGCCTGGTCTCTGTTCGTCATATTTGAACCAGTAGATATTTTTCCACCCACCACCACACGCAGTCGGTTGTTCCAGAATCGTTTTGCGAAGCGGAAACTATAGTCGGTGTACATTCCTCCGGAAGCATCGAAAGCGTTGTCGAAACCGAGGCTGAAGTCAAGAGTGCGCAACGCATTGCCTGCAATATTGTTTATACCGCTCTGCAAGAAAGAACTCAGAGCATTGTTCATCGACAGGTTCGACGTACCGCCACCGGCGAGATACATTCCCGTGGTAAGCATTCCCACAGCCAATTTTCCCTGTTCTTCCTCGCTCATAATGTTCAGTTCGTTCTGCACGGTCATATCCTCCGGTGCCGAAATAACGAACTGTAGTCCCATGTCTTTCAGCGTTTTGCTTATCACCACGCCGCACTCAAAATCCACACTGCGGCTCTGTCCGTCGCTGTTTACGCTCGACTTGGTGCGCTCCGTTGCGGTGATATTTAGTCTTGGGTTCATCGGGTCGCCGGTGAACTCAATATAACTGCCGTCCCTTATGGTGAATGTCTTCAGCGGAATTACCGGCATCGAGTATTTCATCTTGCCGTTGTTGAGCGTATATTTTCCGCGTATTCGGAAATTTTCCGATGGTGTGTATTGCAATCTCAACGAACCGTCGCCCATCAAATCTACATAGTTTGAATGGTCGGTGTTCAGATAACACACCACTCGCGCGGCACGGTCGATATTCACCACGAGATCCATGTTGAAGCCCATTGAGGTCGAATGGCTCACGGTGGTCTGCGTAGTGTCGGTAAAGTCGGTGAAGCGCACGAGTTCATCCATCTGGTAGTCGGAGTTCAACGGAGAGTCGCGCAGAATATACGACATATCGGTAGTTCCCAGCACATCCATTCTTCCGCGCATATTTAGGTCGTTAAGCGAACCTCTAAGCGAGCCGACGAAATCAACGTATGCCTTACCGAAAGCCTCACTGCGACGTGTTTCCTTAGAGTTGATTATCTGGAAATTCTGCGCCGCCATGCGAATGTTCATCGTTATGTCGTCGAGGTTAGAGAAGTTCACGTTGCCGTTAACCACCAACGGGGTGTTGTTGCTTGAACGCAGGTTGAAGTTCTTGAAAGCAATCTTACTGCCCGACACATTCAACGGTGTGCTATCAAACTTCATGCGCATGCCGTAAGGTTCGCTCACGAGATAGGCATTGTTCAGTGTCAGCGAACCGTCCACCTGCGGTTTGTTCAGTTGTCCGCGTATATCGAGAGTACCATCGGCCTCTCCCTCGAATCCCACAAGTTTGTCAGGAATCATTCCGTTGAGCACACTCATCGGCATCTTTTCCATACTCATGGTGGCATCGAGATAGCCATTACCCTCCGAACGGTATGTTCCTGTCACCGTAGCCACCTCTTCTTCGCCGCTGTAGATTATTCCATCCACATAGTGAGAGCCACCGTCCTTAGGCATATATACGAACTCTGCACCGAGATTTCCCATACTGCTGCCCTCGTAAGTCATCTCCTTGACACTCATCGTCGAACTGACCGAGATGTCGGAAGCAGTCTGTATGAAGTGAAAGTCGCCGTCTATCGTTCCCGACATGCGAGGCATATAAGGTATTACGGCAACGATGTCCTCAATCTTCAGTTTGCTTATGGAGAGTGTTAGGTCTTGTAGCACGTCATCGTTGTCGTCCTCAGACTTCAGTTGCACATCTACCCCATCGCTTGAGCGCATCCTCAACCGTGCCGACAGTCGCTTGTCGTTGCCCACGAAGATGTAGTTATCATCGTTTATGGTGAAATCCTTGTAGCCTATCACCGGATTGTCGGTGAGCATTCGCATGCGTATGCCCCCCTGTTCCATCTCCGCCGTAGCCCCGAGTTTCACTCCCAGCACGTCGCGATAGTCGTAAGAACGAAGGTTGAGAGCCAATCCTTTCTCCACAATTTGTCCCTCTACAAAGGCATTGAATACATACTGCGGATTCTTTCGGTTGTTGCGCACCTGTCCGTCGAACTTGAAACGCTCGGCATCGGAATAAACCTTGAGGCGCACGGTGTCAAGTTGGATACTGTCGGCAAGCAACCTGTGTATCTCCATATTTCCGTTCAGCCCCGACTGCGGAGACGAAGTGAGATTCATTTTAGCAGCCGCAAACGAGTAGCCGAACCGTCGCAACATGTGTTCAAGGAAGTTATCACTGCCCGAATCGAGTTTTATTCGCGCCGTGGGCAGTTTCGCACGCAGTGCCGATTGGTCTATTACCTTGTTGTCAAAGTCTTTTTTCAGTTGTGTCATTATGCTGTCCATCTGTCTCAACAGCACCTTATGACCTCCGCGTGCATCCATTTCGATGTTGAAATCGCCGTTACTTGCAATGATATGGGTTGTGTCACGACGCATCAGCAGGTCGATATTGATGTTATCGGGGAAATATCCGCTCTCTCCCTCATGCACTACGAGGTCGCTTATCGTGCCTTTCAAAAGATACGACTGATTCATATCCGTGGCAACATCAAGGTGCGTGCAGAATGCAGCCGATAGCGGAGTGTCGGCAAGTTTCAATCCGTGGAAGTCGATATGCGACAGGTCGGCACCGAGCGTAGCTTTCATTTCTCGCTTGCCAAGCAGTGCATCCAGTGTGATGTTTCCCTTTATGAGACGGTTGTTGCTATTTATGTCGGCTATGCCATGCCCGTTGCTCAACCGCACGGTACCGCCCATTCCGCTCAGGTCGTAGCCGCCGTATGCGAATGTTGTTATCGCCACGTTGGCATCGACTCGTGTTCTCGGCGAATAGATGTCTGTCCCGTTGCCTTTCAATGCTATCTTTCCACTGAACGGCCCCAAACCTTTTCGTGGCATGAAATGAGCGAGGTTGAGGTTGCTCGCCACAAGGTCGGCAGAATATGTCATGCTTCCGGCAGTGTTTATGTCGGCACTTCCCGAAAGCGTTCCATCGCTTTCGGTGGCTCTGAACTTAGCACGGTAGCGCATTCCGTCCACATTGAACTGTCCGGTTATTCCGATTCCGCGCGGTATGGTCATGCCATCGAGTGTGCCGGCAGGCAGTGCGGCGGTGGCAAAGTCGATGTTGTCGGCATGTGCAGTGGCATGCAGGTCGGCACGAAGATTGTCCGGGTCGGTGAGGTTGTCTATCGTTCCGCGGGCATTGATATGGAATGCTGTGGGCAGGTCGGCAACCAATCCTGTCAGCACAACGCGTCGCATATTTCCGGACAGCACGGTGTTTATTTTCAATGGGCGTGCCGGCCACTTGCGGCGCAGTGCTTCTGGCGCGTAGGCCATGAACAGCATCAGGTCTTGCTTACCTACATATCCGTCGGCCGTGAGGTGCATCTTGCCCGGTGCAGTCTCGCTGAATGTGTTCTGATCCATCACGAAATGCACCTTCATACGCGACTCCGAGGTAATGAGGTTTGCATCGGTCAGGTATAGTTTTTTGGCATCAAGACCGAAGTGCGAAGTGAAAGAACGCACGTCAAGGCCGCTCTTCTCGCGGAATGACGATTGCCTAATGTTCACGTCTATCTTAGGCGAACAGAAGTCGAAAGAGTCGGCATCGAGAACCACCTCTGTCAGCATGAGATGGTTATAATCAAGTCCGGCGGAATGTGGCTCGTGGTTGTAGTCAAGACCGAATTCGCCACCTCGCCACTGCAATCGTTTCACACGGTAGTGACTTCGATACAAATCCATGTATGCAGATGTGGCCAAAGCGTTGTCAACAGACAGTTTTACCGACATCGTATCGCCCGACATGTGTAGGGCGAGACGGCTGCGCTCAAGTTGCAGGCGGTCAATATCGACTTTCCAAAAGTTGTCGTTTGCCGTTGTGTCTTCCGGCACGGTGTCGGCCAGTTCGATGTTCAGGTCGGCTCCGGCAATCATAGCACTATCCACGCGTATGATCTTTCCGCGCAGGTCTATGCCGTGACTCTCAAGGTTAAGGCGTTCAAGACGGCCTTTCACCCTGGCGGTATTTATCAGTCCGTCGGTGTTCACCTTAACGTCCATGAACCGCAGTGCGTCTATCTCCACCCTGCTGTCAAAGAGCGGCAGCAGTCTGACATCGACCACAAGTTCGCGTGCATCGGCAATGGTATCTGTGAGATTTGGTATCGAGTCGTTGGGTTTCTCCACATGAAGTCCGGTAATGCTGAGATTGAGCGGAAAACTAATGCCCACCCGCTCTATCTTTATATCCATGCCGGTCTGCTCCGATACATACTCCGTCACTTTCCCGACAGCCCAATTTTGGAACGGCGGGAAGTATATCAGAGCAACAAAGGCGGCAACCGTCATGAACATGGCAAGAAGCCAAATGCCGAACCACTTTAGGAATTTCTTCATATCTTTACAGTCATAAATAACCGTGCTGCCAACTCTTATGACAGCCTACGGGGCATGAAAGCGAGTGCAAATTAATAAAAAACATTTCAGATAAACGAATAAAAACCACAAAAAACAGAGCACACACACAATAATTAACTTACTGCACAGCAATACCACACGGTGTTACCCCAAATCTGTAATTAGAGCCCTCAACTGATTTTGTTCGATTGTTGAGCAGATGTGCTGCCGTTTCATCGAAGACGTAGCGGGCTACGACGAGATGTAATGGCAGCGCAGATGGCGACAAGCGGGCTAAAACGGTAGGGAAGCACTACATAAATAACAAGTCTAAGTAAATGCGTTATAATGAAGCGATTGGGGGTAAGCCTCTCTACATTCTTTACTCGCCCATACTTTAGTTCACAAAACACCATCAACTGAATTTCAATTTCGCCGAAATTGCTCAGCAAAATGGGCGAATTTGCAAACCAATTTGGGCGAATTTGCAGAGTAAAACAGGCGAAATTGCAGAATGCAATAGCACAATATACGCGAATTTAGGACACGAATCACGAACTTGTGTATATGATATTAATTCATTAACAGATTTTTGTTTTTAGGCATAGCCATGATACACACGAAAGATTTTTGTCAAACTTTGGGGGGCATATCAATCTGGCAAAACAGTATGGAAGAACTGCCATTATCAACGGCCTCTATTTAATTTTAATATAATCAAGAAAACTTTCAAAACTATCAGATAATTGTTCAGGATTAAATCGACTCTCATATGTAATATAGAAACGCGAGTTTTCAATAAAAATCGGATCTCCATTATTTGACGCAAAGATGAAAGAATCTTTTGGCATAAAAGAATAATCATTCTTTAGATTCTCCAAATCTTCCAATGGGTAAAAATGGATACTCCCAAACTTTCTAGTATCTATCTCCACATTAATGGGATTCGCTTTGCGATATAATTCCACTATTCCAGAAGGCACACTTGATATGTCGCCAGTGTATGGTTCAAAAAAGTTTCTTGAGTCCTGATTCTTTGCTTTATTTATAAAGTCTTCAACTGTCATATTATTCAAGTATTAATGGATATGATTTTTCTATTGTGTAACAATGTATCTTACTCATGAGTTTCTTATCGTGATATACATTATACATGGAATAACTTAGCAATATGGCACCAATACCGATACTGACAGCCAATGCAGCAGGCCCACCAAACGCAGCTTGTACAGTAACAGTTATTGCGAGTGAAGCTACAGAAACTTTTACGTCTTTCCAAACGAAACGAAGTGCTTCATTAGTATGCAAACCATTCCTTTTAAGTCTAACGAACTGATAGATAGAGAATGTAATGATTGCAACAGAACCAGCAATTCCCATATTGCAAGCTTTAGTTATATTTTCTGTAACTTTTATTCCGAAATTCGAAAGTAATACGGTCATTGTATTAGTTGCTATATCACCAACAAACCTTGTACCCATATGATTCAGCAAACCGAATGCAGCACCTTCTAACCCTACTTTCCAACCATTTATCGCCGCATCTTTAATAGAATCGGGAGAAATGCCATTCTGAGCAATTGTTACGATAAAACCGATAGAAGCCCCAGAAACAAAACCAATTATCGCAGCAAGACTAGCCCCTTTTAATTCATTTTTTAACACCCTTTTTCGATTGGTTCGTTTTAACATATCCTCCTTGTCTATTTTGGGAGCAACAGATTCATTATGAAAATCACCATTGTGACCTTTTTCCAAATGCTCTTTTTTTGACTTGTAGAATTTAATATTGTCTGGATTAACTTGTTCTTCTGGATAGTCAGCTACATTTCGTTGATGATGCCCCTCGGCACCTCTAACAGTCCCTCTTTCTTTGATTTCCTGTCTCTGAAGTTCATTCCAATTTGCAGAGCCTTTACCACCCATTGTAATATCAGCTTTCTCATATTTCCAGGCCAATTTTACACCATTACTCCTTGAGCCTGTATAAGTCGGATTTAGTGCAAGAACTTGTTTAACTTTTGCATTATATCGTTGAGTTAATTCTCTAAGGTTAGACACGAACTCCTTGCATTGAGTATTATAGCGATTTGTCGTTGAAATAGTAGAAAACGTATTCATTGCCTGTAATGGGGTAGTCATTACGCCTTCGCTAACAAAGAAAGATCGCATATATATTGATTGGGGGCTATTCATTCTAAGATTATTTCTTTGGTGTATCAAACGAAAATTGAGTAAACCTAAATTTACCATTATCATCTAACTTATTGAAAATATAAGAATATACATGATTGTAGTATACCAAGCACTCATTTGTAAGTCTCCTGGCATCAAAGGCAAACAGATATTCAGATACCAGTCCATAGAGTTCTGTGTCTGATTTTTTATACTTTTCTTCATTCGCCTTGAAAAGCTCAAATGCTTTCTTGAAAGAGTCAACAGCTTTTTTATTGTACTTAATATCATCATGATGAGTTATCTCTGACATTTTATTCGATACAAGAGCAGAGAAATCTCTTGTCAATGAGTTATATAAAGTTGTTTGCTGCTGATCCAAAATGCTCTTGTCCAAACAGTCTTCATAGGTGGACATTTTTTTGAGTATTTCATCAAACTGAGACTGTCCCTTTGCCTGATTTATCTCTGATTTGAGTTTCGACAAATTAGCTAAGACCTTATTGTTTGCATCATATGCAGATTTGGCTTGTTCTTTTGTCTGTTTTAGAATAAAATCATTTATATCTGTAGAAACTTTAACGAGCTTACTTCTTGATTCCTGAATAACTGTCAAGACAGAGTCGTCCATATTGCACTTTTCAGAGAACACATTTAAAGCCAATTCTGCTTCATTTGCGAAGAATGTTCTTGTCTCAATTTCAACTGGCCAAGTTGCAACATTCAAGCAAAAAGAAAAATAGTCAGTAAAACACTTTTCTTCACCTGGGGCAAGGCAGAATTTATTTTTACCTGCAATTTGGGCATCCCAAATTAAATTTTCTTGTTTTAATCTTTCAAAAATTTCCATATTATAGATTATTTAAAAGTGAATCATAAACTCTTATTTTCCTTTCTTCAGAAACTATTTTTAAATTAATGTTATCATCATCGCTTGTATTGATATCTTTATCTAATGAAGCAATATAATCTTCAAAATCTTTTTCTAACTTATTGGCGGCTGTACTGAATGCCACTTCTGTGTCTGACCAATATTTAGAGTTTTGAGACAAATAATTACTCAACACTTTATTTTTGTCATATTCTTTAATAATCCTTTTCGCTATTTCTATCCTCCTATCGCCAAAAAATAGAACATATACAAAACTTGCTAAGATTGCTGCTAATCTTATAGCAAGCACAACAGGCGACCCACCTAAAGCAGCGATTGCTGCATAAGCTGCAGTTGTTCCACCTAAGCTGATACCCATAGCAGACAATACACTTACCCCTTTAGAAACAAGTATCGAAGTTCCTAATTTACCCAAACTTGATGCCCAAACAGATAATGCCCCACATGTTGCCGGTCCTTCCAAACTCGTTATAAATGACACTTTTACATTGAAATTTGCGCCAACATCAACACCATCTTTATTTAACGACATTGTTATAGAACTCTTAAGGTTCTCCAAGAACTTATCTATATCTTCTGATAATTCTTTTGAATAATTTTTAAGTACTGATGTATATGAATCATTAAGAAGATTCGACAATTTTGCGCTTAACTGCTTATTGTCTTCTTCTTTATTGCTCCAGTAGTTTTTCTCAATGATCTTAATGATATTTTCAACAGTAAGTATCTTATTATAGCAGTTTGTAATATCTACTGATGCCTCATGAGATAAATCCTTGATTTTTTTTATAATATTGGCTTTTCTGTTCTCGTTATCATTGATTCTTTGTGGTTCTTTTGCCTTGATTTCTTCAAGCTCTTTTTTCTTTTCTTCTCTTTTTGATAAGATTTCACGAGAAGAACGCAATTCTTTTTCTGAACAAGTTTTTTCGTTCTTGACATATTCTTTAACATAATCAACTACCGAGTTCTTAATAATTTCTGGTAGTTTAATAAGCAAACTCCTTAAATCATTCTCAAACTTGGTTCTCAATGACTTTTGATCTTTAGAGTATGTGAAGAAACGACAACGAAAATCATTGGATGTTGTATCCTGTCCAAGATTGTTCCAGTAATTTGACGACAAAGTTTTTTCAAATCTGTCAGCACCTTTCTGCAGAATAGTTTCAAGAGCATCAATAGAGCCATTTGAAACGGTATGTGCTTGAGAAGCTACAATATAAAGATTTGACAATGGCTTAAGTTGCCTATTGTTCAATGCTATTGGGGCAAGATTAGGTAATTCGCCTTGAAGCCAGTTTATATCATCTCCTCGCATGAATCCATTGGCTACTGACATATAAACGAGAACATCAACATTCTGATTTTTTTTAAGCAATGAATCATCTTCTTCTCTGTCCTTGGTTCCATAACCAGGCAAGTCTATCAAATCACAATTATTAAGAATATCAGATTCTACAAAAACCACAGCAGACGAAGCGTCAGAATCTTCAAATTTAGAGCCCTGTCTTGCACCATAGTCTTCAAGAATTTTGTAATCGCCTTCAGCTATACAAAATGATTTTGTATACTCTTGATCAGATAATTTTGTGTCGTCCCAAATATTTGTATTCTCATCAGACTTAAAAACCATAACATTATTTGAACAGTATTTAGGTTTATCTGAGGAGTGCTTAACGTAAACAATAATAGACGTTGTTGGCGTCCATGCTTCAGGAAGAGTTTTACTACCAATCAGAGTATTGATAAGAGAACTCTTTCCTACATCAGAGCGGCCTACGAAAGCTACTCTTGGTTTACGAGTCATCTTATTTACTGTATTTAGCAGTTTATGAAGATCAAGGTTAGGCGAACCTTCTGTACTTTCAGATTGTTTAACAAAACCATTGAGTTTGTTTTTGAACTCATCAACAGTCTGAAATGCGTCATCTATATCAAACTTTAATTCTTGCTTCTGCGCATCTATCAAGTTCTCTATTGGTTTTCCAACAGCTTTTGCCAACTTTGATAAAAGGTTTATATCTATTGGGGTTATATCCTCTATTTTTTTATAGTCAGATAAAGACATGTCTAACTTTATTGCCATATCCTTTTCAGAATATTGCAATGCGTTAATCCTTATTTGCTTTAATGTTTCATTCATAAATTTTATTTTAATTTAAATTATTCACAAAATTAGGCAAAAAACAGTTCGACCTTTTTGAAAATCTGGTTATTGATAATTCATCTCTTATTTTCTGAAATATTAATTGACTCCAAAGATAATCCGATATCTGTTAAAAATGGAATTAATACTATTCAAAATGCTTACCAACTAATATGTTACTTCTCTCCAATAGAATAGCATCAGCAATCACATTAAGTGTAATCAAGTCTGTAGGCACTCGTTAGATAAAGTTCTTCGATATAGCAGTATTACTCTTCGCAATCTTCCCACGAAAGAAAATTCCAGTCATGTCTTTTTCTGCCAAAACCACTTTAATGCGATTTTATTTCTTTCTTTAAGAATTCAAATATTTTAATTTTCATGCAAAGATATTAAAAAGAAGGAAATACACAAAGTTACCACAAAAAAACTTAACTATAAACATTGTTTTTAATAAATAATACGCAGGTTTAGGACAAGAATCCCAAAATTGCGTATCACATATTCAATTATTTTTTATGACCCATATAGAGCAATTGTTTTAATTTCTTTGCCATTTTTCATTAAAAATATGTGTTTTACAAGATTACCATTACAACAGAAGAATCAAGGAAAAAACACTGTCGGTAGTTGAAAGTCTTTGTAAAACACTAATCGCCTTTTGTGGTTATGGCACTTTCTTACTACTCTATCTATCTCATCTCCTCTCAAAAGACATATTATATAAAATTTTGTATAATCAAATATATTATCGTCATACCTAAGTTAACTCTTGTCAAATAAGTATATGGATATATATTTCCCATTCTCTTTATATACAAAAGTTACAACTAAAACCTTATTTGACAAGTTGACATTCCTCTTCTCAAGGAAAGAAATAGCCATATCAGATATTTCATTATTTTTTTCGTTTTATATTTTAAATCATACGTGAAGAACAAATTTTTTCATGAATATTCAAGCCATAAATCTATAGGAATGGTGTCATATAAACTGGAAGAAGAAGGGTATCTTTGTCCTTTTTCAAGTCATTTGTATAAATCAGATAACGTCTTTCTATTATATGAGAGAACTTCTCGCAAAAAGCATCAAGTGAAGCATGACTGTTATAGCCGGAAGATTTCACCTCTATAGGATGAAGTTTGGCTCCACGTGAGAGGAGGAAGTCTATCTCGTAGTTATGGGTTGCATCTTTCGACCAAGTATAATAGAAAAGTTTATTGCCCGAAAAAGCGAGCATCTGTGCTATTATATTTTCATAAACATATCCGAGGTTGGTGCTGAGTTTGTCATTCAACAGTTTCTGATAAATTACATTCTCGGTGTGATCTTTATCCCAAAAGGCAAGAGTAACAAACAAACCTGTATCGGCACAGAATATCTTGTATTTAGAGATGTCTTTTGTCAGAGACATACCAACATTCGGATCATTGGAATGATATGAGAAAAGAGTTGTCTTGCTATCTTCAAGGTTCTTCATTAGTTCCATAAGTTTGTTCTCGTCTATATTACCAAGTACGGCATACGGTTTATAGCGATTGCTTGCCTGACTCAATTGAGACGGTATTTCCATAAACAGCGTTTCCAAGCGTCCTGTTGGGTCAAGTTTTTGAAAATCGTCTTGATAAATTTTGATGATACCACGCTTTGCCATATCCACCATGCTGAAATTATTCGTTTTAATATAAGCATCTACCGCTTGTGGCATGCCACCTATCAGCATATAAAGCCTAAAGTCACGCATCTTGTCGCGGTGTGCCTTGCCAAGTGGCAGCCGCTTCTCATAGAATGTACTAAGCAAAGGAACTGTCGCATCGTCTCCCAATGCCCATCGAAATTCCTCGTAATCCATAGGATAAAGGGTGATGCGTTCCTCTTCACTTGGAAGTGTGATACTCTTTATATTCTTCTTGATACTGATGAGCGAACCGGTTTCAATATAATCGTAACGCCCATCTTTAACAAGGTACTTTATGGCCTGACGAGCAAGAGGACAATTTTGAACCTCATCAAAGATTATGACAGACTTACGTTCTTTAAGAACGACATTATAGAGTGCCTGAAGTTGCAAAAAGATAAAATCCTTATTCATAAGATTATTGAACAAAGACTTCACATCGTCAGAAGCCTCATTAAAATCAATGAGTATGTAAGACTCGTACTCATTTTTTGCAAACAATTCAACAAGTGTTGATTTGCCTACACGTCGAGCACCTTCTACAAGGATTGCTGTCTTGCCATTCTGAACACGCTTCCATTCGAGAAGTCGGTCATATAGTTTACGTTTGAATATTCGTTCCATTGTAGCAATTATATATTTGATTTTGATTGCAAAATTAATCTACTTCTTTGAATTACGCAAATCTTTTTGAGCAAAATATCCAAAAATACCGAATTGTTTTCATGGCAAATATCCAAAAATACCAAATTGTTTAGAGCGCAAATATCCAAAAATACCGAATTGTTTCCATAAAACCACATCTCAAATCACAATATTGCCACGCTACAAGTGTCTGGCAATGCGCATCCATATAGATTTGGTTTTCATGTTTATTTTCACGTATTAGGATTTCAAGCACTATGTAAGGTTTGATTAAACCCCAATCTCTAAGTTTGCAATATGAATTGCAATAAATAAAGAGATTGCATCGAATAAAAAGTTTATCAATTTATAAAAGTAAACTTTTATTCCGGGATTAATTTTCTTACCTTTGTTGTAAAAAGGAGAAAATTAACCTGACAAGGAACAAGACAAGAACCCCAAATGGGCTTAAAAGCCCTATGACTGTATTTGTCCCCTTGTCAAAGCTGCATAGACCGGATAGAATGCTTAGTCTTCGAGACTATTTAGAGTTGTTGAGTCAAGCTGCTTCCGGTTAATCTCTCCATTTATAACTACAAAGATATGAAAAAAATTATTATTGGAATTGATTTTTCGAAAGAAACTTTCGATGCGACCTTATTGGACTGTCGCAACTCAGAACTTTCAGAAGCAGTGCAATCTGCTGTCCATGAAAAGTTTACCAACAAGAAAGAGGGTTTTAAAGCATTTGTCACATGGATAAAGTCATCTGTAAAGAAGATAAACGCTGATGAACTACTCTTGTGTGGAGAAAAGACCGGTAAATACTCTTTGCCTTTAAGCAACTTCTTGTACGCCAAAGGTTATTCAATATGGCTCGACAGCGGACTTCGCATCAAGAGATCTTTGGGTATCAGCAGAGGTAAGAGTGATAAGGCTGACTCGTTAAAGATAGCCCTCTATGCTTATCGTTATCAAGATATGGCAGTATGTTACGTTCCTTTATCAAAGAATGTTTCCCGACTCAAAGAGTTGTTTCTGTTCCGCCAGCATTTGGTATCTCAAATGAAAGCAATGGCTGTTCGTAAAAATATCACGGATGACTTCAAGAAAGAATTAGGCGATGTAAGATTCATTGTTGATAGTTCAACCAAGATAATTAAACAGATAAAAGCCATCATTAAAAAATGCGAGGAAAAGATGCAGGAACTTATCGAAGAGGATGAGGAACTCAAGACAACCCACGATAGCATTACTTCTGTCAAAGGAATATCTTTGATTAATGCCGCAGCCTTTATCGCTTACACAAATAACTTTAAGGACTTTGGAGGCAATGCAAAGAAGATAGCCACATATTGGGGAGTAGTAGCATTTGCACAAGAGTCCGGAACAAGTGTACATAAGGTGGCAAGAGTAAGTAAGATTGCAAACAAAATGCTCAAATCCTTACTCACACAGGCTGCAAGAATTGCTGTTAGATGGGAACCCAAGTTCAGGCAATATTTTGAACATCTCATCAGCAGAGGAAAACATCAAGGGGTAGCACTGAATAATGTAAAGAACAAACTCATACACGTAATAACGGCATTAGCCGTATCAAAGGAAAAGTATAATCCCGAATACGAATGTATCAACAGATAAATGTAATAAAAAAATGAATAAAATGAATGGATAGAGAATAATCGGAATTCTTGGAACGCAACTGTTAAAAGTAACGTTAAAAACAAGATTTTATTTGGTGGGAAACATAGAATGCATTCATTATACCGCATTTGCTTAGATTTGCTATTGCCGGCATGCTTCCCTACCGCTTTAGTCCGCTTGCCGACATCTTCGTGGCAATTACATCTCGGCATAACCCACTACGCCTTCGATGAAACGGCAGCACATCTGCTCAACAATCGAACAAAATCAGTTGAGGGTTTTAATGCCCGATTTGGATTAAAATGGGAAAAAAGCAATATGAAATTTTGCTCTTCTAATACTTTATATGTAAATTTGTAGCGGAAAAGAATCCTTATGTTTCGCAAAAACGACATAACACCTTATGCTGAAATAGTTTAAACTTAATAAAAAACAATTATGAAAACAAAAAGATTGATTCTTATGCTGCTTGTGGCATTCGTGACCTCAAGCGCAATGGCTCAAAAACTGAAAATGGTGAAATTCACACCAAGTGTCAATAATCCTATTGAACAGATGGGATTATCTTTGGTAAACAAACCTAACGGCACCATGTACAGACTGCGTGAAGATATTCAGATTAAATCTCTCAAACCTACGCCAAGAACCTGTAATCTGGAGCAATTCATCACAGAAAAGACCGATTTCGGATATTTTGCACTATATCGCAAAGAACTCAGGGCTGATGACTATTCGTTTATCGTAACGCTGTATAACGAGAAAGCCGATATGTTCGACGAGATTGATTTGAATGAAGTATCTGATAATTACAACTGCGAACTTCAAGATATTCGCTACGAAAAAGGACGACTGTATTATAACTTTGCATGCCCTTCTTATTCGTCGGGACTCAACGGGCAGTGCTCATCGCTCTATTGCTTTGACATTGCGAAAAATAAAGTAATTTGGAAAACGCCATATCTGACAAGCAATGACATTTTCATAATACACGGCAACTACATCATTTGCGGTTATGGATTTACCGGCGAAAAAGACTATGTGTTCCTCGTGAATAAAGAAACCGGAAAGGTGCTTTCAAAGGTCTTGATAAAGTCGTCACCTCAATACATCGAAGTGAAAAACGGACACATCTTTGTGGTTGACTACAATGATAACGTTTACGACTTTGTGATAGCAAATAAGTAACACAAAACCGGAGGCATCTCATTACAGGTCAGCAAAACTTTGCCACAAATTGTCTTTGGGTAAGGGGGCTGTAACGGAGATGAGTTGCCGGGACACCGGATGAACGAACTCGATATGGCGGGCGAGCAGCGAAATACTGGCATCAGGATTGCTGCGACGCGCGCCATATTTCAAATCGCCCTTGATAGGACACCCAATGGCAGCAAGTTGGCAACGTATCTGATGATGACGGCCGGTGAGAAGGTTTACCTCGACAAGGGTGTAATTATCAGAAGAACCGATGACGCGATAACGCAATATGGCTTTCTTGGCGGCATACTCTTCATGGTCGAGAGCATAACTCTTGTTATGCGACTGATTGCGGTAAATCCAATGCACGAGTTCGCCCTCATCGTTGGCCGGGCGATTTTGAACTATTGCCCAATAGGTCTTGCGAACTCCGCCATCGCGGAACATATTGTTGAGTCGTGTGAGAGCCTTGGAGGTACGTGCAAAGACAACAAGACCGCTGACAGGACGGTCAAGACGATGAACCACGCCAATGAAAACATTGCCGGGCTTGGCGTATGCTTCCTTTATATACTGCTTCACCTTCTCTGACAATGACACATCGCCGGTCTTGTCTGCCTGTACTATCTCGCCACTCGATTTATTGACGATAATGATATGGTTGTCTTCGTAAACTACTTCCATGATAATATATAACAAGAGGAAGAGCCAAAATGCCACTACACCGGAGTAGATAATAGGCGACTCTTTGACTCCTCCTCGTTTTGATTATTTCTTTTCACGTACTAAATATTCGCTCATCGCTCCGCTCGGCTCCGCCAGGAGACGCTTTCGAAGCAAAGCGAAGAAAGAACGCTCATCGCCCAACGTTCATCGCTCAACGTTCATCGCTCAACGCTCATCCCTCATCACTCATCACTCAACGCTCCGCTCGACTCCGCCAGGAGATGCTTTCGAAGCAAAGCGAAGAAAGAACGTTCATCGCTCAACTACATATTCATACCGCCATCAACCTGTATCACCTGACCGCTGACATAACTTGACAGGTCGCTCGCAAGATAAAGTGCCGTATTGGCTATATCTTCAACATTACCACCACGACGCAGAGGTATCTTGTTTATCCACTCCTTGCGTATATCGTCTGTCAGAGCCTGAGTCATTGCAGTGTCGATGAAGCCCGGCGCAATGGCGTTGGCACGTATGCCTTTCGGTCCCATCTCCTGCCCGATGCTCTTGGCAAGGGCTATAAGTCCGGCCTTTGAAGCAGCGTAGTTTGACTGACCGGCATTGCCATGAACACCGACCACCGACGACATATTTATTATTGAACCGCCGCGCTGGCGCATCATCACAGGAACACATGCGTGAATGAAGTTGAAAGCCGATTTAAGATTTACAGCAATCACCGCATCCCACTGTAGTTCGGTCATGCGGAGCATCAGTCCGTCCTTTGTGATACCGGCATTGTTTACGAGAATATCGATGCTCCCGAACTCTTCCTTTATCTGCTTCACAATGTCTTCAGTCTCTTGGAAATTGGCCGCATTGCTTGCATATCCCTTTGCCTTAACATCGAATGCTGTAATCTCTGCCTCGGTAGCCTTGCCGTTCTCGTCGATAACGAGGTCTGTAAATGCCACGTTTGCGCCCTCGGCGGCAAACTTCAACGCGATGGCCTTGCCAATTCCGCGTGCCGCACCTGTAATAAGCGCGGTCTTACCAATCAGTAATCCCATATTTTCCGTAATTTAATTATTTATGATTTGTCTTTTCCCTTACAGGTACAGGTTGCATGCATGTCGCAGCAATCGTCTGTCAAGGATTTATCTTTATACCCGATGCACCGTTGCGCCCCAATGCTCCGTAAACGACCTTGGCAACAAGGGGTTTGCTGGTTTCCGGTGTCATGCCATGACCGAGACGACCATAGATGAAAGGAACCTCAAGGCCTTTGATGCAATAGTGGGTTATGTCTGCGACGAGTTCCACGCTGTCGATGTCGAACTCGCCATCGGCCTTGCCCTCTGCATATACCTTGCGGAAGATTTCTATCTCGTCTTCGTCGAAATTCTTTCTCACCTTCTCCACCATCCATATATTGCGAAAAAAGGCCGCGCGCAGGTTTCCGTTACGCATCACGGTTTCCTTGATTGTGGTAAGATGTGTGTAAATGAGTTCGATAATCTTTTCTTGAGGCTTTATCTTCATTGATGCCACCTCATCCATACGGTCGGAAAGGCGTTCCAGTTCTCCTTCGATAACTGCATAATACACGTCTTCCTTACTGTTGAAATAGGTGTAAAGAGTACGCCGCCCCTTTCCCGAAGCTACCGCAATGTCATTCATTGTGGTGTTTTCAAGACCGTTTTTGGCAAATAATTGTCGAGCCACATCTACGAGTTTCTGCCTTGTCTTGGATATTGACATACTTCTTTTCTCCACTTTTTTATCTATTGCACATTATCTTTACCATGTGCAAAAGTAGTTTTTTTATTTCATTCCTCCAAATATTTTCATGCGGAATGTGCTGAAAATACCAATTTATAAGTAGTTGTTTTTAGACAGAAAGACATGTTTTCATAACAGAAAGACAAAAAAGACATAGTGTTTAAAGACAAAAAAAAATAGTATTTAAAGCCCCATCGGGCATTAGAGTCCTTGACTGATTTTGTTCGATTGTCGAGCAGATGTACTGACGTTTCATTGAAGGCATAGCAGGCTACGGCGAGATAAAATGGCTGCGCAGATGGCGGCAAGCGGACTAAATCAGCAAGGAAGCATTCCGGTAACATCAAAACTAAGCACATGAATCGTAATGGCAGATTGGAGTTTAAGCCAAAAAAGATGCGATTCAAGGATAATGAATTGCGTAATTTTGTAGTTCGTAGTTGACTCTACAAATGGATATACCAAGTACGAAAAAAACAAAAAAAACAATATTTATTTGGATATGTGGGAAAAAAGCAGTACCTTTGCACTCGCAATTAAGAAAAAAGGTCTTTTAAGACACTTGAACTTAATTGATTATATCGCGGAGTGGAGCAGTTGGTAGCTCGCCAGGCTCATAACCTGGAGGTCGCATGTTCGAGTCTTGCCTCCGCAACACACGAAACCCAACAATTAGTTGGGTTTCTTTTTTTTGCTACGTCAATACTCTGCACATGCTTCCGGTCGCAGTTACCTCGGCTCAGTAGAAAAAAGGATAGGGTTTGTCTATATAACAAAAAACACTCAACTCTTGGCATAAAAGTAGTTGAGTGGAGCAATTTTGTATTTTGCGGACACTAATGTAAAAGAACAAAACTGAAGTAAAACATAATGAGCCCGGTGCAATACCGGACTCATTACTATATAGATTTGGATAATTAGAATTTAATTCAACATCCAATTTATCAAGAGCAATTCGGTTTTACCACTCATCAGAAGTCTCTTCGTCAAACATATTATTCTCCTTTGCTCCTATTTCTTCGTCGTCGGGATTGAATCCACCACCTACACCAGGACTCGCAGTCAGCATGATGTATTCGCTATTCAGACGTACAGCCTCTGTTACCGGTATAATATATTTCTTTTTTTCCATAATTATTTTGTTATTATTCCTTCGTTGTTATTTAATAATTACCTTTTGTCCATTCTTGATAAAGATACCATGTTGTGGTGTATCAACACGCTGTCCATTGAGGTTATAATAAACATCCTCAGAAGGTGTATCAGCATCAAGTGACATGATGCCGGTTGTTGAGGAATCATCATCAGAGAAGGAGAACGTTACCTTAGCCCCTGCAGGTACGCCGGCTAATACTGCATAAGCCTTATGGATGGGGAATTGATTTATGGTAGTTGTAAGTTTCTTAAAGATACCTTTCTTCTTTGAAATTACATAAACAGGACCGCCATTCTCTGTTGGAGACACAGGTTTTGAATTTACGGTAACACCATGCATGATGTTGTTTGTAATGTTGAAGGTCTGGTCATCTTTCTCACCGATAGCATAATAGAAATCGGCTGGAGTGGCTTCTTTGTCAAGAACCTTCAGCAATACACCTGTATAGGCTGGTACATATCCATATGCGCCATTAGGACCTCCATTTTCGTCTATACTCTTCATCCTAACATGATAAGTAGAAGTACCGTATTCACCTTTGCCGTCTTTAATATCGCTGTTCTTTGAAACGAAGGCTGCAACATCAGTGTGATGATTTTCTTCCTTGTAAACACTGAAATCAACATCGAACTCACGAGCAAATGTACCAAATTTGTTTGTGATATTTACGCCCGGAATCTGGTATTTAAGCTGTGAAGTGAAATCAAAAGAACTCGGTTTGTAATCATGAGTAGGAATATTATATACTTCCTTTTTCCACGCACTCTTATATTTTTCAAGTGCCGATTTCTTTACATATATATTAGTTGTTGATGCGAACTCACTGTAGTTGTTATTGGTTTCATCCAACTCAAAGCGAGTAGTACTCAACATCCTCTTAGTAGGCTCACTCTCAAGGAAGAACACACTCTCCACGGTACTCTTATTATCTTTAATGTTAGTAACGAAAGCCTTGGCACCGATATATTCAATGTCTTTTTTCACTACCACTTCCTTCACTTTATCAGTAGTCTTCTGGAATGCATAGTCACCAATCAAATTCACATTGTAAATCTTGTCTTTGGTAGGATGTTTAACGCTTGTAGGCAACACAAATGTATGGTCTGTGGATTTCGTTTTGAGCATATCCACTACGGTTTCAGATACAGGAATATACTCTTCGGTGCCTACATCGAATGATTGTTCTATAACTCCTTTAAATTTATTGTAGAAATCTTTTGAATTATACTCATCATAAAGTTCCTTACGAACATGGATGGTGATGTTATCAAACATACTTTTACCATTAGTTTGGGTACCATCATCGAATGACATCTCGTTTGTAGCCTGGTTAATATTGGCCGGGTCAATCACCTTATCGCAGAGGAATGTAATCAAATTCAGGTTAGTGCAGAGACCGAAGGCACGCTTTTCTATCTTAGTTACCAAGTTGGGGATTACCACATTCTTCAGCACCTTACAATCATAGAAAGCATATTCACCGATAGTCGTGATAGAAGGAGGTAGCAGTGTAAAACGGTCGTTGGCCTTACCTGCAGGGAATATTTTCAATGTTTCCTTATCCTTAGACAAGAGGTAACCATCAACACTGGAGTAAACTGTGTTATCTTTACTCACATTGATATCTGTGAGTTTAAAGCAGGACTTGAAAGCCTCGGGACTAATTTTTGTAGTCTTGTCTGAGATATTTACAACAGTTAGAGCCTCACACTTGTTAAAAGCTTCGCGTTCGATTTCATTCACGTTCTTAGGAACGGTAAATTTCGTCAATCCGCAGTCTGCAAAAGCACCCTTACCAATAATTTCAATCTCGGCATCGTCAGGAAATTCCGCCGTAGTCATACCCTTACAACCCCTGAAAGCATTGGTTTTAATAGTCGTTACTGTCTTGGGAAATTTAAAAGACTCAAGTTTTGGCAAGTAGGCAAAAGCATCTGATTCAATTTCTTTAAGTTGACAACTTCCTTCGAAATTGAAATGCTTCAAATTTTTAGAGACTGTATTTACAACCGATTATTACTCAATATTTTATAGATAATAAGTCAGAAATATGGTTGTTATTTTTAATTGCACATTCTAAAAGGTGAAGATTTAACGCTTTTATTGATTATTAACTCAAAAAGGACATCAACTTGGGTCGTTTCTTCTCTTTTCCTTGCTATTCGTTTCCGATATTCCACTTTTGTTTTGGTCTATCTCATATGTACTGCAAAGGTATTGATTTTTGTTTGATATTGCTCCTTGCTTGCTCCTTGTCGTAGATTAATTTTCACACAGGAATTTTTGTTCTCTTTCTATAGGGGCTTGAAACAATCCATTTATTGGAAACAATTAAAGACGGAGCTGGTTTGCCCCAGTGCTTTTTAAGAAACAGGGCAATTATTTTATCTCCACAAAGGCTCTTGTTCCCAATTATGAGGAAAGCCTAATAAACGAGTTCTTACTGATGGGTATTTCGATAAAAGCTGCTTGAAATCTGCAACAAAAGTGTTGCCCATAGAAATGGAGTTAAGCCAATACACCACATAGCAGAGTTGCGGATAAAGTGTTTGTTCACGGAACGAGAAATCCGTAATCCATGTGTTTGGCATACGCATAGGCATCATTGGCTTGACAGGAAAGACCCGATTTGACAGTCTTGAATGATGGGCGCAGCAATTACGAAGTACGGGTCTGGGTACGGATTAAAAGGCTAAGTGATTATTTCCAGTCATTTAGCCTTTTTAATTATCTAATTTTTCCCCACATTTTCCCCACAGCTGTCTATTTATATATTTTAGAAACATATTTTTCCGTAAAGTTATGTACCTTTGTCGGCAAATAAAGATATTCTCGTCAAACAAATATAAATAATATAAACATGGAAAAAAACAGAAAAAAACAAATCGTAGTTTTGAGTATAGCTTTAGTTTGCATTTTCATCTTGGTATTTTCATTGTTCCATAAATCAGCGACAAAAGATAGCGCAAATCCTCCTTTAACAAATGTTTTGACTGATAGCATTTCTCAAATTGTCTCAGCTTGTCCTGGCGAAATTGGTGTGGCGGTTATTGTTAATAACAGAGATACGGTTAAGGTCAATAATAAGAGTGTTTATCCTATGATGAGTGTGTTTAAGGTTCATCAGGCATTAGCTCTTTGTAATGACTTTGACAATAAAGGAATTTCACTTGATACCTTAGTAAATATAAATAGGGATAAACTTGACCCAAAGACTTGGAGTCCTATGCTGAAAGATTATTCAGGGCCAGTCATATCATTGACAGTGAGAGATTTGCTGCGTTATACTCTTACTCAGAGTGACAACAATGCAAGCAACCTTATGTTTAAGGATATGGTTAATGTCGCTCAAACAGATAGTTTTATAGCCACACTCATTCCTCGTTCAAGTTTTCAGATAGCTTATACGGAAGAGGAAATGTCGGCTGACCATAACAAGGCTTACTCTAACTATACATCTCCTCTTGGTGCTGCAATGTTGATGAATCGTTTGTTTACTGAAGGTCTTATCGATGATGAGAAACAAAGTTTCATTAAGAATACGTTAAAAGAATGCAAAACAGGTGTAGATAGGATAGCAGCTCCACTTCTTGATAAAGAAGGGGTTGTTATAGCGCATAAGACAGGTTCAGGTTATGTTAATGAAAATGGTGTTCTTGCAGCTCACAATGATGTTGCCTATATATGTCTGCCTAATAATATCAGTTATACCTTAGCGGTATTTGTTAAGGATTTCAAGGGAAATGAATCACAAGCGTCACAATATGTTGCGCATATATCAGCTGTAGTATATTCTTTATTAATGCAAACTTCAGTAAAATCTTAAACTGCACTTGCTTTGATAATTAATGATAAACAATCTAAAAGCACTCTAATCGTTATCGGAGTGCTTTTAGATTACTAATCAAATTGCTTCTATTATAATTTGAATCCTCTACTTTTTCTTTCTTCCTGTTGCGGCACTCTTGCTCCATATCTAAGCCTGTGCCATTGCTCCCTGAACCAGTCGGCAATCGGCTTCCTGTTTATTGTCAGGTTCAGCCTGCTTTCATCGTCAGGGTCATTTTCCACCCTTAAAATATCATCCTTTATATCAAAGTTCCGCCTGTGTTGCTCGGAATAGATTTTACCGCTACATTTCAGGGCTTCTTTTTTGACTATAAGACTTTCAGTCATTTCTTTAGAGAATCCCAGCATGGCACAAAACTTTTCCATGCGCAGCATTTCCCTGAACATCGGAAACCACCTGAAAGCCTTGTCTATGATTCTGGCGAGCCGTGACAGTTCTTTTTCTTTCATGTCAAGTTCCTGCCTGTGCATTTCTCTGAGATTGTGGATTTGCGTATCATGCTGTTTCTGCATCTGCTGTACTTGGCTCTGCAATTTTTCAATATTGGTGTTCCGTTTTGAAACCTCGTCTTGCAGTTTTTCGTTGGCACGTTCCAGTTCTTTCAGTTTTCCACTCCCGAAAAGAGAAGCAACTCCACTAGTTATGGCTGTCGCTGCCGTGGTGGCTGTCTTCTTTAACTTGTCAGTGCGTATTTCTGATTTCACCTGTTTCAGTTCCTGCTCGGCAAGATTTATCTGTTCTTCTTTGTGCCGTTTGGCTGCATCCATGCGTTGCAGTTCAGCTTTCTGCTTCTCAATGATAAAGTCGTTCCGTTCCAGATGCTCCTTACCAGTGACAGCCTTTGACTGCCCGCGTTCCATCAGCAGGATGTCGGATGCAAGGGTCTGCATCTGCATCATGTCATCGTCATTGAGCTTTCGGCTCTTTCCTGTTTCGTGGTTCATCCAGTCGAAAACGATATGGGCATGATAGTTCGGCTTGAACCATCTGTCCCCGACTTTGAAGCTTTCCCTGTCTTCCGCTTCCGGCTGACCGTTCAGCCAATGCCCTTCATCCTTGTGCAGGAAGATTTGCAGCGGTGTGATTCCCCAGCGTCTTTGACACTCCTCACCGAATTTACGCACGTCTGCCAGTGTGGTGTCCGACCTGACAAGCAGCACTCCTTCACGTATGGGGGAGCATCCCGCAATCTTGACTATTTTACCGTTCTTGCCTTTGCGTTCACGCTCCTTTTCCTGCATGGCACGTCCGGTCTTTTCCTTTACCATCTGTCTGATATTGTCATAATGCATCCGCAAATCCGGACTGCCGAAGTCGGGATTTATCCACTGTTCGTTATCGGTGGATAGTTCAGGAACGACATAGATTCTGGACTCTCCGATGTGGCGCATGTATTCGGCAGTCCTCCTGTTGTGAGCCTCGCTCGATGCGATGTTGCAGGGCTTGATATGTATGCTTGATTTTGTTGCCATAGATACTTGTTTTTTGGTTTGTACTTTATTGTTTGCTTTTCCGCTGTCCGTAAACGCATGGGGTTCTTAGGGGTGCAACCCATAAGCGGAGATTGCAAAGAGAGGGTCACTCTTTGCTCTGGGTTCTCAGGGGAGAAACGCCCTGAGTGGGTCATTAGGGTAAAACCCTAATCCCCTCGGGAGAGCCCACAACTACGTAAGCGGAGCGTGTAGTTATAGTGGGCTATATCAATGGCAAGCCATTGTCTGCAAACTCCAGCCTACGGCTTCCGCTCTCCTCCGTCAGGGAGGTTTTTCATCATCGTTGCCGATTGGAGATGCACCGACCAGCACAAGGTCTAAATCGTCTATCAGTTTTTGCAGGACGGGATTCTTCTCTATCATCCGCTGGAGGATTCTCTCAGCCTCGACCAAGTGGTTGGCTGTACTCATCACCTTGCCCTCCCGTATCTGAAAGATAATCCAATCGGCTATGTCGATATGGGCTTCTTTTTGTTTCGGGGTGGCATTCCTTTCGATGATGTCCGAAACCACCACCTTACAAAAGTACATGCTCTCGGCTCGCTGTTTCCACTCGGCATAAGCATCGGCATCGGGAAAGAGAAGCACGGTTCGCCCTGACAGTACACGGAGTTTCTCTTCTCTCATCTGACTCTTACCACCCGTAGCCAGCCATACATAATCGGGGAAGATAGCAGAACCGATAACGGCACTCTTCTCGGATTCCACCAAGACCACCACCTTGTCGGGATGCGTTTTCAACAAGTGTTCCCCGAAAAGGCATTGGGATAGTTGCCAATCCTCTGCCAACACACGCTGCTTTTTCAATATGCTGTGTATCCAGTTCACTGCCGATGTCTGTCCTCCCTTGATACGGTGTCCGTCTTCGGGATTGTACTGCATCACCTTTCCCGTGCGTACCTTGCCCGTCCTGTCTATCTGCCAAAAGATAACAGAGCCGTCACGGGTAGCCCCCAAACGGTATTCCTCCAACAACCGCTTCAACACCTCTTTCGCCTTGTCGCCATAGTAGGAAGTAAGGAGTGTGAAGAGGAAACGGAAGAAATTGCTACGCTCGCTTTGCGACTTCTCCACATAGTGAGGGGGAATATAGCCGATGGCTGTCGGCTTACTTTGCTGCTTCACTTTCTTCTGCTCTGCTCTTTGCCTGTCAAAAGAGAAATCATTGGTAGTTCTGTGTTCAGGATGCTCTTGAAAATACTCTTTCGGAGTGTAGTGATACCCACAACCGCTTTCGTGGTTACATCTGCCGACCGATGGATGCAACGGCACATTATTTTCGTCCACGTAATAGACGAAAGAATGCCTGTCTCCGCATTTGGGGCAGGTATGCCGTGTTGCCGTTCCTTTATACTTCTGTAATGAATAATTGCCCATAGCTTAGTCCGTTTTTGATGGTTGATTGTCGGCTGTCCCATCCTGTCCCATTGTCCCACACTCTAAGGGTTGGGACAGTGGGACACTTGGGACACCTGCGTTTTTACTCTCTTTGCTGCGCTGGATGATACGGTTTACGGTGGACTTGCCACAATTCACCTGTGAGGCTATCTCCCTGACGGACTTGCCCGATTGGGAGAGTTGCAGAATTTGGCAATCCCTTTGGCTTGATTCATTGTCGCCCAATTTTTTCAAGTGTTCCTTTTCCGTGGAATAGCCCCTGAACACGAACTGCAAGAAAGCATCCACCTTGTCAATCTCGTAAACGATTACATTATCCGCATCATGAGAGAACGTGCCATAGCGCACTTTAAGCTGCTTCACATAGCGAAGCCCTCCGTCTTGGGCACTTTTTCCAATGGTGAACACGCTGTCAAAGAAATTGTAGAGCCGTTTGCTTCCGGCAAGGTCGTTGGATGTGATGGGACAATCCAAAGAGCGTTTGGGCGTATGTGCTAGGACAAGGATAGAGAGCGCATATCTCTTTTTGAGATTGTTCAGCTGAATCATCAGCCGTCCTGCGGCATCGCCTTTCTCCATGGCGCAACACAGGTAGGTAAGATTGTCAATGATGAAAATCTTGCAGTCGGTCTGCACAGCCATCTGTTCAATGCCGCCTATGATAGCTTCCTCAAAGTTGGCATCCAAAAGCTGGTTGCAGTCAATAGACACCCGATAGAGTTTGTCGGGAAAGGTGTAGAGCTCTCCATGCTCGTTGGTATAGCGGAGCTGGAACTGCTTTTCGGACAGTTCAAAGTCCAGATACAGCACATTGTCGGTTCGGGCGATGCGGTCGGCTATCTGCACGGCAAGGATGGACTTGCCCACGTTGGAATCGGCAAACAAGCAGGAGAGTTCCCCCTCGTACCAAAAGCTGTCCCACAGCGCACGGGGCGTAGGCAATAACGATGCTTCAAGAATGGTTTGGTTTGCCGTCTTGATATTCATCATGCCTACACTGTCGGGCATACCGTTATGCGCTTGGGATGCTTTTGTGAGGTCGCCACGTATCAGGTTGATATAGTTCTTATCCTCTTCCATATCATTCACCAGTTACGTGGGTTGGGCTTGCGACGGTGGGAAGAGGATAAGGACTTGTTCAGTTCCTCGTCTGACAACGGTATGGGATTCTTTCGGGCGGTTTCCAGCCACTTGTCCAGTTCGTCACGGTAAAGGCAATAGCGTTTGCCGGGCTTGGTGGCAGGGATTGTCCCTTCTGACAGTTTCATGTAGAGCGTACCCTTAGGGATACCTAAATACTCTGCTGCCTCGTCCACAGACATGGGCACGTGGGTGTCCACCGTTTTGGCATTGTTCACACTGCGCTGCTCGGCGAGCAGGCTTTTCAGGCTCATCACTTCGTCTCGAAGCTGAGCGACAACCTCGGGGAGGTCGTTGAAGGTAAGAATTGATTTTTCCATTCGCGTACTCGTCTCTTTTGTAAGACTTGGCGCAAAGGACTGAAATGATATATCCGTGAATATCTCCACGACACGTCATTGCAAAATAATTCCCGAATAATTAAGCCCAGCCATAAATGACGGGTAAAATTACTCGGGAAACGATGTAAAACAGGCGGTTATGAGTTACCGGATGGTTGTCGTTGGTGTCGTGATTATCCTAATTCCGCACATAATCCTCGGGATAGTGGAAATCAAGTTTGCCGTTTTCGGGTTCATCAATGGGAATTTCCGTCTTTAACGGCTCTACCTTGAAATTCTTGATGGTTGATAAGTCTGTATCAGCAAACGATTTCGGGAAAAGGGCTTTGATGAACTTGGCACGGTTATCCCCATTGTAGTATCTCTTGTACAGGAAACGCTCAGAGATATTCCATACGAAGTGACGGAGTGGAATGTTGTTGATGTCTTTGGTAAACGGTCTTTGTATGGGCTTCGGGGTATAAGTGTTAAGATTCATCCATTTGTCCACCTCAGTACAGATGTGGTTCACGGTTTCTTGGTCGGCAATGCGAGGCAGGTAATAATGGCAATACTCCATGACCATGCGGATGCGCTCTTCCTTTTCCCGTTGCTCTCTGCTTGCGTAATTGGCACGGTTCTTTTCGTGAAGATCCGGGGCGATAGTAAGCTCTATCGGTTGTGTTTGGATAAGTGTCTCTTCTTTTGTCGGGGATGATTCGGGTACAGGCTCAGGGACTGATGTAGGTCCAGGCACAGATGTGGCTTCTTCAAGTGTATTTTGTGACAGTTCTTCCTGCACCTCTATGGCTTCGGCAATCGTTTCTTTCTTGCCGAACTTGATTTTGTAGATTTCGTATGTATCAAAGATAAGTGTCTGAAAGGAGAGATAGAGCAACCATCCCAACAGGTTACAGCATACGAATACTATCCACCTGACAAAGTTGTCTTGGTTGAAGCTGTCCGCTATTACCAGCGTGGCAATGGAAGATATTAGGACGATGGCGAAGCCGACAAAGCCCAAGATGATGTATTTGTCCTTGATTGATGATTCCATATTTCGTTGAGAGATTGAATGTTCCTGTATTATTTTGTGCAAAGTTAATGCTATTTTTCCCAATTACTGCCCGTTATTTGCGGTTAGAACGGTCTTTTTCAATGTATTTCACGAAATGTCATCATATCATACTCTGTTTCATACTCTGAGGGGCTTATAAATGGTGGCATCAAGCCAAAAACATAGAGGGGCGATTATAGCCTTGTAGCCATAACCGCCCCTCTGAATACCTGTCAATGTGAGACATTTATGCCTCCTTGCGCTTCAAGGTTATCTTGTCCACCACCTGACACATCTGCTGCGCTGCTATCTTGGAATAGATTTGTGTGGTGGTAATGTTCTTATGTCCGAGATAGGCTTGGATGACAGCCATGTCCGTTCCCATTTCCACGTGCAGGCTTCCGAAGCTGTGGCGGGTACAGTGAAAGGTGATTTTCTTGGTTATCCCTGCTGCCGTGAGCCACCGTTGGAGTGGTCCTTGCAGCATCTTGTCCTTGAAATCCTCAAAGATAAGTCCCTCGCCCCGTTCTCCCAGCAGTCCATAGGCTTCATCACTGATGGGGTTATGCACTATTTCTTTGGTTTTCTGCATACGGGTGGTAACGAACATCCTGCCGTTGGTGTATGGTTGTATCTGCTGCCACGTGAGCTGTCTGATGTCGCTCTTTCTCAGTCCCGTAAGACAGGCGAAAAGAAAAGCTTTTTTCAAGACCTCCTCCTCACAGGGTGTTTCGGCAAGCCGTATCAGTTCCTCTTGGCTCAAATGCTCCCTGATGGTGGGAATGCACTCGATGCGGTCTAAGAAGCCGTTTGGGTTCTCCTTTATCTTCCTGTCACGGTAAGCGGTGTGCAGCACGGCACGGAAAGTTGACCAATAGCCTGCTGCGGAGTTGATGTGCAGCTTTTGGTTGGTGTGGATGGATTGGGGTGCATCAAGCAGGTATTCCATGAACTTGCGGCACAAATCCACATCCACCTCCTCAAAGGTGCATTTGCCGTTCACGAACCGCTGGAAATGCTTGTATACGTGCTGCCACTTGATATTCTTGCGGTCAGCCAGTCCTTTGAAATAGGCAAGGAAATCGCCCTTCATCTTGGTCTTGTCAAAAAAGCCGTTGTTTTCATTGAAAATGGCTTCGTAGCGCTGGTTGCGCAGGATGACCGCTTTCTTCATCATGCGTGCGTTGAAGTCCCGTTCCTGCTGGTTTGCAGGTTTGGCGAAGATGTAAATTCCTAAGGCTTCACGTGTAATCACTCTCATGGTGACATTGTCACGGTAGCCGGGATAGTAGTCAAGGCATAGTGAATACTGTGTCCCGTTCTTAATCTTGCGCTTACGCAAGGTAACTGTTTTGCATTTACTCATAATAATTATGTTTTAATTGGTTGTATACATTTTGGAGTTGTATCCATGTTTCCGATGGCAAAGGAACAACGTGAAATATCCGTGAATACCTCCACGATACATCATTTTGAAATAATTTTCGATAATCCCGATTTTTCACGGTTATTTGTTCCTTTCAGCCATGACACGCTCCACATCTGAGCGCAAAAGCAGGTTTTTCACACCCACCTTTATCTTTTCGATGTGCTTCACCTTGACGATATGGCAGATGTTGGCTGACGAAAGACCATAGATTTGCTGCACCTGCTCAACGGTATAGTAGCGTTCATCGTTCACAAGGTCAGTTCTGCGGAGTTCGTTCAAATGTGATTTGGAGTAATAGGTACGCCCGTACTCTCTTTTAGTGGGTATCTTATGGCGATAGGTGTAGGCACGGAGTGCGGTCGGCTTCATGCCGAACAGTTCCTCCACCTCCTCGGTCAGTAGCCAGTCGGTAATTTCGCTAATATCAACTGCCACACCGAAAAACTCGTCAATATGCTTCTTGCTGTAATAGTTCTTTCCTGCGATACGGCAGATGGGGATATGGTTACGCTTGGCGGAAGTGTAAAGCCATGACTGCTTTACCTTAAAAAGGGACATCACCTCCTCGCCCGAATAGAAGTCCAACACTTCTTCGCTTTCCTTTTCCCTTTTTTCTCTTTTGGCAGGTAAGGAAGATGAAGATGATTTCCTTGGTGTGGAGGTGTTGCCGGGCAGGATGCGGTGATAGGGATTGCCCTCCAACATCTGCTCGATGTCGGCTCTGCGGATGAATGCCATGCGGTTGCTGATGCGTGAGGCTTTCAGCTTGCCGATGGCTACAAGTTTGTAAATGTACTGTCGGGAACAGCCCATGAGGATGGCTGCTTTGGAAAAGGTGAGATACTCCTGATGCTGTATCTCCATCAAGGGTTGGGCGACTTTGAAGAGGTTGTTCTTCTGCATCACTCTGGCTCGTTTGGCTTCTGCCTGACAAGCCTCACTGCAATATCTTTGCATACCGCTTCGGGTTACAAAGGACTTGCCGCAAAAACTGCATTTTCTGGTTGCTTTCATACCGTTTTATCGTTTAATGGTTCATTTCTTCAATCCTATATCTCTGAAATGGTAAACGGATGTGAACGGAAGTCAACCATTGTCGCTTTTCTACACAGTGTGACTGTTTCCGCATATCGGGGCGGTTATTGTCGCTTGTCGTAAACGGTTGTAAACCCTTGTCAACTGTCTGCACGGTGTGACAAAAAACAAGCCCCGCAAATTCTCCACGTCAGAAATACGTCTCAAAAATATGTGGAAATTTGGGAAGCGACAAATGGCAACCGAAAAGTGTTAAATTTTAGAATATGCTGGTAATTAAAGATTTACACTCGGATATTTCTGATTAGTTTTGGTTGTTCTATGGTTATAAATACAGTTTGCGAAAGCACGCTTACCAATTTTTTCAACCTTATTAGGTATAATTACATTCTTAAGGTTTCGACAATCAAGGAAAGAGTAGTCACCTATCCTCTTAATAGAAGGAGGAAGCAAAGTAAACTTGTCATTAGCCTTTCCGGGAGGGAAGATAATGAGTTCTTCCTTATCCTGCGAAAGCAAGTAACCGTCAACGCTTGAGTACACTGAATTTTCCTTATCCACATTAATCTCTGTCAGTTTATCGCAATACTTAAACGCCTCAGGATGAATCTTGGTTGTGTACTTTTCTATCTTAATTTTCTCAAGAGCCCCACAATTGCGGAATGCTTCTTTTTTAATTTCCTTCACGTTCTTAGGTATATCGAGACTTTCCAAACCACAGTCGGCAAAAGCACCTGCCCCAATTGAATCAATTGCAGCATTCTCATCGAATTTTGCAGCCTTCATATTCTTACATCCGTTGAAAGCATTACGTCCGATATTAGTTACCGTTTTAGGGAAATCGAATCTTTCAAGATTCTCGGCTTTTGCAAAAGCATTCTCCTTGATATTTTTCAAAGGACATGTTCCCTTGAAATTGAAATGCTTCAATTGTGTATTCGATATAAATGCACTCTCTTTAATAGTCTCCAATTTCGAATTATCGGGAACGTTGATTGTATGCAAACTATCACATGCTTCAAAAACTCTTCCTATCTCAGTGATGGAAGAAGGCAAGGTCACTTCTTTCAGTCTTGGGCATTGCCAAAACGAATACCCATTAAGATTTGTAATCTTGGACGGTTCGAGGAACGTAACAGAGGTAAGCCTGTAATTTTGACGGAACGCCTGTTCTGATATATCCTCTACGTTAGTTGGAATCACCAAAGTAGTCAGTTTTCTTGCACCCTGAAAAGCCTTTGTACCGATTTTCTTAACCTTATCGGGAATAGTGTAAGAAGTGGCGGGCTTTCCAAGCGGATAGGCATAGAGAAGACTTTGGTCTTTTGAGAATAGAACACCGTCTTCAGCAGAAAAATCAGTATTACCTTCCGCTACCACGTATTCTTCAAGTGCCTGACATCCCTCAAAAGCACCTTCTTTCAATCCTTTCTTTTTGAGATCCTTAGGCAAAATGATTTTCTTAAGTTTCCCAAGATCTACAAGAGCAGAGATGTCGATATTTGTCACTTCATTCAAATCAATAGAAGTCATGTTCTGATTGCCGGCAATACCATAAGAAGCAATTTCTTTCACACCTGTGGGAACCATATAATTCTCCTCGTTCTTTGCGTGTGGATAAAGAACCAACCTTTTGGGAGTCGGGGCTTTTCTGACAAGAACTCCGTCTATAACTTCAAATTTTGTAGTACCGGGAGTAGTAGGTTCCACAAATGCCTCTAATTCACTTGTCGCAGCAATTGAAGGCCAGCCTTCTTCTACCGTTTCCAAATTAGGAGGCAATACTACTTTCTTCAAACCGGGGTTCATATGAAAGGCAGCTTTATTAATCGACTTTACGCTTGCATCTATCGTGTAAGTTTCCCCTTTCTTCTCTGCTATGTTTGACGGGACAGCACGCAAATCTTTCTTATTTTCCGTATAGAGCACTCCATCGCTGTCTGAGTCAAAATAAGGATTATCTGTAACAACTTCGAACTCGGGAATTGCTTTCATACTCAACCACGCCGTAGGTTCTATTTTTGATACGTTTTTAGGAATAGTGATTTTTGCGACTTGGGCATCGCGAAAACTTGATTTTTCTATTGTCTCGATTGTTTCCGGCAATGTAATCGACGTAACATTCTCACATTTATATGTACCATGAGAGCCAACCGCTGTAACCGTGAAATTTACTCCCTTACCATCAGATACGTGAGAAGGAATAACCAATGCTCCCGACACATTTGTGCCAACAAACATCAATGAGGGATCTTTATCTGGTACACCTTCCGGCACAAGGACTTTATAGGTAAGATTGTCAAATGTGACAACATCATCCTTGGTGTATGCCCACATATTCTTTGGTATCGCTGTAAACAGCAATGCCAATAATAAAAGTTTAATTTTCATCATATTTATCATTAATTAAAATTGTTATTAATAATTATAATATATTTCGTCGTACTCGTTCCAATTAAGCAACTCTTGAAATCCAAAGCCTAAAAAATGGCTTCTAATCACAGGTTATCCACATATTCTTTACGACTCTCATTTATCATTGATATATATATTACTATTAGGCTACAAAGGTAAATATTTTATTATAGCCAAGCAAATATTTATTGACAAATTATACTTTTTGTTGTGCAAACTAAACATTTTGTTGAGCAAACACTTACTTGATTCTCCTTTTTATCCCAAATGCTATGAGAGTCCGGAAAGAAAAATGAGGCCTCTGCAAAACGAGCATACATTGCAATGTGCTCATTCTACAGAGGTCTCATTATAGGGATATGCTGCAAAGATACTGATTCTATCAAAGAAATAACATAAAACATTATCAAGAAAAATGATAACAGCATGACTTTTGAACGAGTTTTGTGACGAACTAATGAAAATGGTGTCTGATAAAAAGTCAGTCGTGATGTGCCTTCATCAGTTTTCTTACATGAGGTCGGAGTTCATATCCCCAAATCTTATAACCTGCGGGGGAAAGGTGTAGGCCGTCACGAGTGAGTTCTTTTCGCAACTGGTCGGTTCCACGTTGAAGGAAACGAGGATAGAGATAACTCAACATCAAGGCGGCTGCAATACTCACTCACCAAACGGTTTATCTCCGGTATGTCACCGCTCCTCCCCGCAAGGGTTTTCCATCTGCCGAAACCTTCGTTTATAGGAAGACAACTTTCAACATAGAGCCGTGTATTGGGGGCTTCATCATGAATTCGCTTTACAAGACGGTTTATCATGGTTGCCACCTCCTGTGCCGTGAGGTTGTGACTAAGGTCGTTGATACCTATCATCAGGAATATTGCCTTCGGACGTTCTGCAAGGATTTTGTCGAGACGATATAGTACGCCATTCGCCGTATCGCTCATTATTCCACGATTCACGATGTTTGTTCCACCGAGACGAGGGTTCCAATCTAAGCCGAACTCTGTCATGCTGTCACCAAGCATTACTATCGTTTCACTGTCTATGGGTTTCTCATTTTCAAACTCGGCAAGCCGCTTGTTATAATGTGGGAATGGTTTGAAATCGGTATGCTGCGCTTTCACCGGCAGCAATGACAAAGCAAGTATTAACAATAATATTTTCTTCATACTCCATTTTATCGGCATTGTTCAGAACTGCTCCAATATCTCTATGCGCTTATTGGTATCGGGATGGGTGCTGAAAATGGAGTAGAACAAACTCATGATTCCCTCTGTCATGCCTTTTGGATGAATGATGAAAAGTTGTGCCACCTCTTCGCGACCGCAGTCCTTCAGTCCCGGTTTTGCTGAAATCTTACGCAGGGCAGAAGCCAATGCAAGCGGATCGCCACAGAGTTCGGCTCCACCGGCATCTGCCATGTACTCGCGCTTGCGGGAAATGGCAAAGCGAGTGATGGCTGTGAAAAAGTAGGCTATGGCACCACACACCAGACCTACAAGCATTATCACAATTATGCTTACACCATTCTTATTGCGGCTATTGCTGCTACCATAAACCATTACACGCCATATCATGTGGAATATAAGGGAAACAATAGTCGATACAATACCTACGAAAACGATGCTTGTGATGAGTAACCGAGTATCGTTATTGCGGATATGCGTAAGTTCATGACCTATCACACCGGCCAATTCGGCATCATTGAGGGTTTCTAACAATCCGGTGGTGACCGTGACCGTATATGTCTTCTTGTTTATTCCGCTGGCAAACGCATTCAATCGAGAGTCGTTGACAATATTTATCATTGGTATGTCCATACCGCAAGATATACATAGGTTCTCAACAATGTTATATACTCGCGGATTTTCTCTTCGCTCCAACGTACGTGCGCCAACAGACTTTTTTATAATCCAGGTGTTGAACTTATATGCTATCAGAAACCATACGGCAACGATAAGCACTACCCAGGGGAAAACTAAAAGAAACTCGTTATTGACCTCATTGAAATTAAACGTACTGGTCCAATTGCCATAACTGTCGTAATAGCCTTGACCAATAATACCGAGGATTAGGAAAAACATGTAAACCGTTCCCAAAATAATCAATGGGAACATCAATAGCAGCAACACACTGAGACGGTTGTTGCGCTGTTGCTGGGTCTGCATGCCTACATATCTCATTCCTTGTAATCTTTAGAATTGTATTTCGGGGGCTTTTTCTACTGCGGCACGTTGCTCCTGTGGAATTTCAAACATCGGTTCCTTGGAGAAATGGAACATGCCGGCGATAATGCTTGACGGGAACACTTGAACGGCATTGTTCAACTCGCGAGTGGCAGAGTTAAAGAAACGACGCGATGCTGCGAGTTTGTTCTCGATGTCGGAAATCTCAGCCTGTAGTTGTAGGAAGTTGGTGTTCGCCTTAAGTTCCGGATATGCCTCCAACTGAATACGCAGTCCTGAAAGAGCCGAAGTTAGAGTGTTGTCGGCCATTATCTTCTCGTTTATTGTTGTGGCACGCGTCAAGCCGGCACGCGCTTCCGTCACCTTCTGCAACGTTTCACTCTCATGCTTTGCATAACCCTTTACAACTGCGACAAGTTGAGGGATAAGGTCTGCACGTTGTTTCAATTGTACATCAATGTTGGCGAAAGCATTCTCGCGGTTGTTACGCAAGCGAACAAGTCCGTTGTAGAGCGATATAAACCATATCACCAAGACAAGAACCAACACAATAATAATAATTCCTATTACCATAACAAGAAAAGTTTAAGTGTATTTATTTCAATATATGATGCAAATATAGTGAATTTATATAAAACAACGAACAATTTTAAGAATTATTTAATTATTTGATATGCTTTTTACGTTAGCATTCTAAATTATAGAACCTAATTTTATGTTTATAATATTGTAGTTTCAGAGAGTAGAAGTAGTTGCAATATTAATAAAAGTATAATCCGGCCACTCACATGGGCGTGAATGTCCGGATTATACTTTATCATAATTTGCTGTTTCTTAGATGTCTGACCACCTTCTCATAAT
>NZ_RYYU01000001.1:1192538-2080038 GCF_003977605.1 Prevotella koreensis
CGATGGCAACTACGCAGAGGGGTTGCGCTCGTTATGGCACTTAAGCCGACACCTCACGGCACGAGCTGACGACAACCATGCAGCACCTTCACAGAGACCCCGAAGGGCATCACCATCTCTGGATCTTTCCTCTGCAATTCAAGCCCGGGTAAGGTTCCTCGCGTATCATCGAATTAAACCACATGTTCCTCCGCTTGTGCGGGCCCCCGTCAATTCCTTTGAGTTTCACCGTTGCCGGCGTACTCCCCAGGTGGGATGCTTAACGCTTTCGCTAGGCCACCGGCAATTTATCGCCGACAGCGAGCATCCATGGTTTACTGTGCGGACTACCAGGGTATCTAATCCTGTTCGATACCCGCACCTTCGAGCATAAACGTCAGTTGGGATATGGTACGCTGCCTTCGCAATCGGAGTTCCTCGTGATATCTAAGCATTTCACCGCTACACCACGAATTCCGCGTACCTACGGCCCACTCAAGCAAGCCAGTTCGCGCAGCAGGACCGTGGTTGGGCCACGGCGTTTCACTGCACGCTTGACAAGCAGTCTGCGCTCCCTTTAAACCCAATAAATCCGGATAACGCCAGGACCTTCCGTATTACCGCGGCTGCTGGCACGGAATTAGCCGGTCCTTATTCATGCGGTACCTGCAATATCTCACACGTGAAACATTTTATCCCCGCATAAAAGGAGTTTACAACCCATAGGGCAGTCATCCTCCACGCTACTTGGCTGGTTCAGGCTTGCGCCCATTGACCAATATTCCTCACTGCTGCCTCCCGTAGGAGTTTGGGCCGTGTCTCAGTCCCAATGTGGGGGGCCTTCCTCTCAGAACCCCTACCGATCAAAGCCTTGGTGAGCCGTTACCTCACCAACAAACTAATCGGACGCATCCCCATCCGCTGCCGAAAAAAACTTTGCCCCGAATCGGATGCCGTCAACGGGGATTATGGGGTATTAGTCCGGCTTTCACCGGGTTATCCCCCTGCAGCGGGAAGGTTGGATACGCGTTACTCACCCGTGCGCCGGTCGCCATCACGGATCGCAAGCAATCCGCATGATGCCCCTCGACTTGCATGTGTTAAGCCTGTAGCTAGCGTTCATCCTGAGCCAGGATCAAACTCTCCATTGTAAAATGTCTGATTATAATAATTAATGACACAAAAAAACAATGTGCCATAATAATAATGTCTGTCTCAAGAATGCACAATATCCGGTACAATTTAATTGACGGTTCATGGGCACCGTCGAAATGACAAAAGCATCCGACGGCATTCCTAATTACCAAAGGTCATGAATAAACACAACCTCGCTTCTTGTACTACTTCTCTGTCTTATTGAAATCTATCAAAGAACTCTTTCTTTATGTGCTCATGAAAACACAACCAAAAAGGCCGGATTTTTCAAAAGCGAGTGCAAAGGTAATGCTAAATTCGCAAACCACAAAACTTTTTCAAAGAAAAATTTAGAAAAAAAAGAAAAAGAAGAAAAGAATAAAGAAAATAAACGAAGAAGAAAGAAAACAATACATTATTATATATATAGAGAGCGATGGGGAAAATAAATAAAAATAGAACTGCGAGTCTATATAAATAACATTTACGAACAATTCACGTCCCATTCACCACAAATTACGTTTAAGAAAGCTAACGTGAATTATACGTGAATGGGACGTGATGGAACGTGAATTATACGTAATTTATACGTAACGGGGCTTTTTATAATGACTGCAAGCCGGTAATCATGCGCTGCAATCCTTCAGCAAGGATAGAGCGTGGGCATGCAAGGTTGATGCGAAGGAAAGCACGTTGCTGTTCGCCATAGCACAAGCCGTCGCAGAGCCATACCTTATAGTTATTGTACAAATAGTCTTTAATCTCGGTAGATGACTTGCCAAATGCCGAGCAATCAACCCAAGCAAGGTATGTTGACTCATGCGGCGACACCCACAGTTGCGGCAATTTCTCTGCGAATTGAGACACAAGGTAGTCGTAGTTGCCCTGCACATAGTCATTGAACTGCTTCAACCACTCTGCACCACCGTCGGTATATGCAGCCTCTACGGCAACGATTCCGAATGGGTTGACATCGCACGTTTCAAAGATATTCACAGCACGGTTTATGCGATAACGCTTATCCGGATCGGCAACAATTATGTTGGCAGTCTGTAGTCCGGCTACGTTGAATGCCTTAGACGCAGCCACACATGTCACGCTATTCTGCAAGAACTCCTCACCGAGCGAAGAGAACGGAATATATTTATATCCGTCTGAAACGAACTCGCAGTGAATTTCGTCGGAAACCACCAATACATTGTTCTTGAAACATATCTCTCCGATGCGCATCAGTTCCTCTTTTGTCCACACTCTTCCTGACGGGTTATGAGGGTTGCAGAGCAAGAAAATGCGCACATTCGGGTCGGCACATGCCTTCTCGAAACCATCCCAGTCTATTGTGAAGGCATGTTCGTCCTTGCCGTTCTTCTTCTCGTCGAGCAGCAACGGCAGTTCCTCCACGAGGGCACCTTGGTTGCGAATGCTTGAATAGAAACAGTTATAGATAGGAGTGGTCATCAGCACTTTGTCGCCCGGAAGCGTCAGAGCATGCACGATGGCCGAGATTGCGGGCACCACACCAATGGTGATTATAATGTGTTCGCGTTTCCACCCCTTTGCTCCGTGGCGATTGCCGAACCAGTTGATAACCGAGTCGTAGTAACTCTGTGGCACGAGAGTGTATCCGAACACCTCATGATCAAGTCGCTTGCGCATAGCCTCTGTTATTCCCGGATACACTTTGAAGTCCATGTCGGCAATCCACAACGGCATGATGTCTTCTTCTGCTTCATCCCATTTGACGCAGTTTGAGCCGCGTCTCTTGATGATTTCGTCAAAATTGTAGTTCATAGATTTTTGATTTAAGATTTATGTTTGTGCTGCGACATTGCGCCTGCACGTTTTTATTATTGTTCGTTTCTCTGTATTATCTTGCAGTCGGCCGGTTTTCTGACGCTCGCGTCTATCGTTATTCGTCCTATGCTGTCAGCCACTATTCTGCCGGTTCTCGGGTTCTTCACCTCCGTTATGCTTCCTATTATATCAGCCTGCACGTCCGAATCTTCGAACACACGGTCGCAGTCTTCGCCGAACGTGCAATCTTCGAGCACTAAGTTCTCGGCATAGCATAGCGGCTGTTCTCCCGTTATATGACATCTCACGACTCGCACGTTCTTGGAGTGCCACGCAAGATATTCGCCATTGAGTTCGCTGTCGTATATCGTAACGTTCTCCACTTCCCAAAACGAGTCTTTTGTGGTTATCTTCGCGTTGTGCACCTCCACGTTCTTACAGTATTGGAACACATATTTCGAATCGCTTACCAATCCGTCCACATGCACATTCTCGCAGAACATGAAAGGATATGTACCCTCATGCAGCGTAACGTTCTTTATCTTCAGGTTCTTTACCTTCCAAAAGGTCTCGTCTGCATCATTGAATGTCACGTTTTCTATTGTCACATTATTCATCTCGCGGAACAGTTTCGGGGCATCTATCACGGTGTCTCTCACAACCATATCGTTGGAATACCATATACCCGAACGCGAGCCAACCTCGAAATAGCAGTTGGTAATCAGTGAGCCGTCAACGTGCCACCAAGGATACTTTCCTATAAAACGACAGTTGTCTGCCTCTATGTTGCTACAACATTTTATTCCCGATTCTCCTTCTGTTATAGTAACATTCTCAAATCGTGTGTTATGTATGTCGAAGAGAGGTCTTTCCCCTCCAAACTCTTTGTTTTTTATTACCTCCATCATATTTTATATGTTATTTGGCTGCAAAGTTACAATAAATAAGTAGGTGCTCAAAATTAATCTGACATAACTTTATCTCTTTTTTACCTTATGGTTATCTGTCGAGTCCTAATATAAGAATAGAGGAAGTACTTTCTTTTATTTCTGTTTTTCTCCCAACTCACGCATCATTTTTCCAAGTTCCGAGTATGTATAGTCACGATTTCCGACCTTTTTGTCTTGCATGGAATGTTCAGCATTTTTAATGGCTGTGGCCAGACTTCCCCCATTTCTTTCAAAATAAGAATGCAGGCCTTTGCTCTTAACAAAGAAATCAATTGTCTTACGATATTCGCAGTGATGTCTCAAGTCATTCAGAAGAAGTTCTTGATTGGCATACATACGTGAAGTGTACTTGAAATAATATAGGAAAAACAGTTCTATACACCTGTGCGTCTCGAAGAATTTAACTTCGCAATGGATTCCTTTTTGGGGCTTATCAATCTGCTTCGCATACTTTTCTTTCAATCGGACATACTGCGAGCGTTCCGGATCTTTGTCCTTCGTGTCCATGTCTATAACACAAAAGATGCTATCATACCCCATCGCAATACCTTCTGTTATCTTCTGTTCCAACTCCTTTATACTGGTATGTTTTGGATAATCGGGCTTTATCGTAAGTCCCTTTAACACATTGCTCAACGACTTGAAGTAATAGAATTCCGTCGGTCCCTCACCCAATATCAACGTTGTCTTATGCAGTTTCCCCATATCAATCCTCCATATCAATGAAAATACTACCAAGTTCGGGCTTTGCACCTAACCGCCCAATACGATAAGAATTATACAAAGAAAGATTCTTATGCAAACCATAAGAGTCTCCACGCGCATATTCGGATGATGCCGTTTCCTTATTCTTCTCAACAAACCATACCACGCCTCGATTTTCATTAATCATATCCTGAGAAAGCAAGGCTGTTTCCTGACTGGTGATAATAAGTTGCGACTTGTCAGAATTGAATATGAAAACGTTCAGATAATAGAAAAGCAAATCATAATGCAGGTCTTCACCGAGTTCATCTAAGTAGTAAACATGAGAACTCGTAACCATCTCGTACAGTGCATTAAGTATGCGTATATATTTCAACGTGCCCTTTGACTGCCGGAATAGAGGAACGTCAAACTGTCCTTTATACGACTTGTTCACGAATGTTACCGACTCGACCGTAGTTCTTAGCAACGCCTCCTTCATCTCATCAGGAATATTTTCTTGTTTTATTCGCTCACGATACTCCTGTGGGATTGACCTATCTTGCAGTGTAGGCTTGTATTCCAAGATGTTCAAATCGGCATTTTGAAGCATCTGATTGAAGAACTTTCGTTTTTTGTCATCGGTATATGCCTCATTCAATATCTCGACAACGCTTTTCTCTTGCTCGTCATCCCCATCCACATCATGACAATTAGCCATAATCCAGTTGCTTAGTTTGTTGAATGGCTCTATGTCTTCTTTCAAAGCCGCTTTTCTGCAAACAGACAGCACACTATGATTATTGAGAGTATTCTCACGGATGCTTTCTTGTGTCTTGGCAAGCAACTTAAGCCCTGTGCCGAATTTGATGTTAGCCTGCACATTATCACTCACAAAGTTACGCTCATAAAACAGCGACTTTGCCTTATTAGGATAATAGTTCAACACTTCTTTTAATATGCATCTGCCGTTGAAGGACACGTCATAATCATATCTTATTCCGGCAACATAGAACGACACATGCATTTCGGTAGGCTTGTCTGTTGACAAAACAAATGGCATATAACCGGAAATCTTTTTACCCGCATCGGATTTTGGCTGTATCATCATTCTGAATATCTCATTCATGGCAAGCAGCATATTTGATTTACCGGAAGCATTTGAGCCATACAATATTCCTAACTTATAAAGAAAAACATTTTCAGACACCTCTACCACAAGTTCTGAAGCAGGCTCTTTGGCAACGAAACTCAATTCTTGCTTGTCGCTAATCGAAAGATAATTCTTAACCCAAAAATCTCGAATCATATTAATGACATATTAAATGTTTGATTTCTGCCACAAATTTATATCAAATACAGCATTAAACCAAATATTTGAGCCAAAATCGTAGAACAGTTACAATATTTAGACATTTTATTGCCACAAAAGAGATAATCAAATGCGTTACGATTGGGGCGAATTTGAAAAGCAAATTAGGCGAATTTGGTGAGCAATCTCGCCCAATTTGCAAAACAGTTTCGTTCTAATTGTTGCCATTATGCCATACTTTATCAATAGGAAATGGCTGTAAAAGGCAGAAAAGCACACAAGTATGTGCTAAAAAAGTATAAAACAGCGACTGTATTAAAAGTTTTTATTAATTTTGTCGTAATAAAAAAAGAAATCTGATATTCTTTGAAAGAACATAACAAACAAGAATTACATATTAGGAATGAAACAACAAGATGTTATGCCGGCTGATGGCAAACTGGGAATCATGGTCGTAGGTTGCGGTGCAGTTTCCACAACGTTCATCACCGGAGTACTTATGGCACGCAAGGGATTGGCAAAACCTGTAGGTTCAATGACGCAGTATGACAAAATCCGAGTGGGTCGAGGTGACAACAAAAAATACTTGAATTATAACGACATAGTACCTCTTGCAAGGCTCGAAGACATCGAGTTTGCAGTATGGGATGTTTACCCGCAGAACGCATATCAGGCTGCGATGTATGCTGAAGTGCTCAACGAGAAAGACATAAATCCGGTACGCGACGAGTTGGAAAAAATAGTACCGATGAAGGCAGCATTCGACAAGAACTACGCCAAGCGCATCGATGGCGACAATGTTAAGGACTGCAAGACACGCCGCGAGATGGCAGAAGCACTGCGCGAAGATATTCGCCGGTTCAAGAAAGAGAAGAATTGCGCGCGCATAGTTGTGATATGGGCGGCATCGACAGAGATTTACGTACCGGTGGACGAGAACGTACATTTCACCTTGGCAGCACTCGAAAAGGCAATGGACGAGGACGACCGCGAACATATTGCACCATCGATGTGCTACGCTTATGCGGCACTTTCGGAGGGTGCACCGTTCATAATGGGTGCTCCGAACACAACAGTCGATATTCCGGCGATGTGGGAATTGGCAGAAAAGACAAAGATGCCAATATCGGGAAAAGACTTCAAGACAGGACAGACACTCGTGAAGAGTGGTTTTGCACCTATCATCAGCACGCGCTGCCTCGGTCTGAATGGTTGGTTCTCGACAAATATCCTCGGCAATCGCGACGGTCTTGTGCTCGACGAACCTGCAAATTTCCGAACAAAGGAGGTGTCGAAACTCTCTACGCTCGAAACGATATTGAAGGCCGACGTACAACCGGAACTCTACAAAGACTACTATCACAAGGTGCGCATCAATTACTATCCGCCGCGCAACGACAACAAAGAGGGCTGGGACAACATAGACATCTTCGGATGGATGGGCTACCCCATGCAGATAAAAATAAACTTCCTCTGCCGCGACTCGATACTTGCTGCACCGCTGTTGCTCGACCTCTGTCTGCTAAGCGACCTCGCAGCACGTGCCGGCCGATATGGCACACAGCATTTCTTGAGTTTCTTCATGAAATCACCAATGCACGACTATACCCGCAATGAAGAAGCGGTGAACAACCTATACCAGCAATACACAATGCTGAAAAACGCCATACGCGAAATGGGTGGCTACGAAGCCGACGAGGAAATAGACTAAGACCTGATGGCGAACAAGAACAGAGCAGCCTCACGACGCATACCGAAATGGTGGTGGGTGCTTCTTCCTGTAATGGCCATGGCGTGGATGCTGTGGTTCGCAATACCAATGTCTGAAAGTCAAAAAGAGCGAAACAAGGTCAGCGTTGAATACCGGTCGTGTTACGCTCTGACATCAGGCAGCGACACATTATTATATATTGACGAACTATCGAATGATTGGACACGCGCAAACATATCCGTGGACAACGAAATTCTCGCGTCAAGAGAAGAAACATTCGGCGGCGCATGGCACAACAAATTCTTGTTCTTCCCGTCGTGTCACGGTCGCATCGTTACGTACAATCCGGACTACAAGGCCGACAGTCTGCTGAAAATAGTGAACGACACACTGCCGAAACTCGTCAGACAACAGCAAATCATGCTTACCGGAAAAAGCAAGACTCTCGAACGGACATTGCGCGAACTGCTCTATTATATGCGCGTTCATAGCGTTGCCGATGACGGTTATCATATCGTGGCGGCGCATTATGCAGAGGTGGCGGCCGACAAGGAGCGCGTAGATGCGGCTCTGAAATCGTTGCATGGCATTGAAAACAAACCGCTGCGAATGTCTATTGTGCAACGATTCACGGCAGTATATAAAAACGAGAGAGGAAAGATGCGCCGACGCAGATGCCACCTGCTCAAGAGCGATGCCCCTACCTTACGGTGCATTATACAGACAAGAAACCGACTGAAACCAATATATGCCTACGCCAACTATAACAGCGAACCGAGCGAATACACCGGAAAGCCTCAACCGAAATATGCTTACTACGGCGAAACGAAGGACGGAAAACGTAACGGTCACGGCATGTACATCGACCGTGCAGGTAACTACTACGATGGTTTTTGGAATGACGGGATGCGTGACGGATTCGGTTGCTCGGTTGACTCGGCAGGAAACGTGCGTGTGGGACTGTGGAAGGCCGACCGCTTCCGTGGCGAACGACTCAACTATACGCCCGAGCGCATATATGGCATCGACATAGCACGCTATCAGCATGAGGTGGACAAAGGCATCTATCCGATAAATTGGAAAAACCTGCACATCACAAGTCTCGGCGTGAAAACTCCGAAGACAATAACCGGAAAAGTGAACTATCCCGTGTCGTTCGTATTCATAAAATCCACCGAAGGCACCAGTGTCCTCAACAAATACTATGGTTCCGACTATGTAGCGGCACGCAAGAACGGCATACGTGTGGGCACATACCATTTCTTTTCAACCAAGAGCGACCCTATAAAACAGGCAAAGCATTTCCTGCGCAATAGCAAATTCGGCAAGGGCGACTTGCCTCCCGTGCTCGATGTAGAGCCCGGCGATGCACAGATAGCGGCAATGGGTGGCGCGGAAGTGATGTTCTCTTACATAAGAACATGGATGAACATCGTGGAGAGTGCCACCGGTACGCGCCCGATATTATACATCAATCAGATGTTCGTCAACCAATATATGCCGTTGGCACCCGACATTGTCGCCGACTATGAGGTGTGGATTGCACGCTACAACGAGTTCAAGCCCGACATGCACCTCGCTTTCTGGCAACTCGGCTACGACGGAAAACTTTCCGGAATACGCGGCGACGTGGATATAAATGTCTTCAACGGCTATCGTGATGAGTGGGAAGAGTATCTTGAGAGAAGAACAATTCGATAGTGAAGCGGGAACAAGTGTGATTTTCAAAAAACCAAGACTCTTTGACATCACTCCTCCTTTGACAACAAGTATGCACACCGCGCAATCAATCAACGAGTATAAACTCCAACCAACAATTAGTACCTGAACCTGTTTTGGGATAGACTGAACATTTGAAAAAATGCGTATAACTCGGAAAACACGCGTAATACGCAAGACAATACTCGAACGAAGTAAAAGTATTTATAAAACATACAGAACAACAGCGATGACCTGCCCCAATCCATTTGACTCTCAAATGCGGGACGCAAGTCATCGCCGTTGTTTATGATTTATTTCCGTTTCTGTTTCGCGAAATTAGTTTTCAGCCTCCGGAGCCTTGTCGATAAGATCCATGAACTGATCGAGTTTCGGGGTGATTATGATTTGCGTGCGACGGTTGCGCTGCTTACCCACCTCGTTATTGTTTGTTGCAATCGGGTTATATTCGCCACGTCCGCCGGCAGTGAGACGCTTAGGATCTACGCCGTAGTGCTTCTGCAGATACTGCACAACGCTTGATGCACGCAGACAAGAGAGGTCCCAGTTGTTGCGTATGTTCTCGCGAGAAATTGGCACATTGTCGGTATTACCCTCCACCAGCACGTCATAATCTCTGTAGTCTGTTATGATCTTTGCTATCTTCGACAGAGTTTCTGCTGCGCGGTCGTTGATTTCGTAAGAACCGCTCTTATAGAGCATGTTGTCGGCAAGCGAGATATAAACCACTCCTTTAAGCACTTGTACATCCACCTCTCTCAACTCCTCTTTGGTGAGCGAGCGTGTAAGATTGTTCGTGAGCACCATGTTAAGCGAGTCGCTCTTCGACTTCACCTCCACCAAATGACGTATATACTGGTTAGACTCGTTAATCTGATCCACCAATTTCTCTATGCTGACATTGTTCTGACTTGCATTAGACAGACTCTTATCGAGCGACTGCTGCAATAATTGGTAAGCACTCTGCGCCTGACGCAACTGGTCTTCGAGCGAACTGACACGCGAATTTGCCGCAGCAAGTTGCTCCTTGGTATTCTGCAAGTTGCTTGTCAGGTCTTTGTTCTCGAGTTTACAATTCTCCAGATCCTTCTTGCTGGCACAACCGCTCATGAAGAGTACGCCTGCAAAGAGTGCCATCGCTAAGATACTTTTTTTCATCACTTACTTTATTTATGGTTAATACTATTCCGCTTATACCATGCGGTCTTTATGCGGCAAAAGTCGTTAATATGACGAACAAAAGCAAATAATGTTGCATTACATTATGTTTTTTTAACCGAAACAGCACGAAAAAAGTTTTTATTATAGAACGAGTATTATCCATTAATTCATTTACTCGCAATCATGGGACAAGGAAAGCCCAACGCAAACGGCCGTAAATTCTACGTGAATAAACGTAAATGGGCAAACCATTTGTATTTGTGTATATAACAATTTGGGCGATTTTGGTGAGTAAAATCGGCGAAATTGGTCAGCAAATTGGGCGAAATTGCAGAGCAAAACGGGCTGTTTTGGCAAGGCATCAAATACAATATTAATTGCGGTGGGATATTGGTTGCAAATCAGGTAATTGTAAAAAGAAAAGTAGAGAGTCGATGAAAGGTATATTTTCACATCACGAGTGTGGATTTTTTTTGCTTTACAGATGCACGGAAAACGAAAAAAATGCTTACCTTTGCAGCGTTATCCTAATAAAGTATATACCTTACGAATATGATATTTTTCTTCAAGACTCCGACAGCGAGCATCATCGCAACTGACGCAGACCATCAGTTGAATGCTCAAGAGATAAACGAACTGTGCTGGCTCTATGGCGATGCCGAACTGCTCACGACCAATGGTGATTTCCAGACAGCGGTGGAAGGGTTCTTCGTCGGTCCGCGACGCGAGATGATTACACCGTGGAGCACCAATGCCGTTGAGATTACACAGAATATGAATCTCCACGGCATTGTGCGTATAGAGGAATTTTTCCCCGTGGCAGACAAGAATGCCGAGCACGACCCTATGCTGCAACGCATGTATGAAAGGCTCGACCAGACGGTATTCACCGTGAATCATGAGCCGGAGCCAATAAAGCATGTTGAGAATCTTGAAGAATATAACGAACGTGAGGGGCTCGCTCTGTCGCCTGCCGAAATAGAATATCTGCACAGCGTGGAGAAGCAACTTGGCCGACCTCTCACCGACAGTGAGGTGTTCGGTTTTGCACAGATAAACTCCGAGCACTGCCGTCACAAGATTTTCGGAGGCAAGTTTATCATTGACGGCGAGGAGAAAGAATCGAGCCTGTTCAGCATGATAAAGAAGACCACGAAAGAAAATCCTCACAAGATTCTATCGGCATACAAGGATAACGTGGCTTTCTCGCAAGGGCCTGTTGTGGAACAGTTTGCACCAAGCGACCAATCAACAAGCGACTGGTTCCGCGTGAAAGAAATAGAAAGCGTCATCTCACTGAAGGCAGAGACGCACAATTTCCCTACCACCGTGGAACCGTTCAACGGAGCGGCGACAGGCACCGGTGGCGAAATTCGCGACCGCATGGGTGGTGGTGTAGGCTCATGGCCAATAGCCGGAACTGCCGTATATATGACAGCGTATTCACGGTTGGACGAAGGGGGAATGTTGAGCGTTGAGCGTTTAGCGTTGAGCGAAAAAAGTTGTGGTAACGATACAAGCATCGCTCAACCCTCAACCCTCAACCCTCATCGCTCAACCCTCAACCCTCAACCCTCCACAAAGCCATGGGAGCAAATACTGCCTGTGCGCGAATGGCTATACCAGACACCGGAACAGATATTGATAAAGGCATCTAACGGAGCGAGCGACTTCGGAAACAAGTTCGGCCAACCGCTGATTACCGGTTCGGTTCTCACTTTCGAACATCAGGAAGGTAATGAGAAATACGCTTACGACAAGGTGATAATGCTTGCCGGAGGAGTAGGTTACGGAACGAAACGCGACTGCCTGAAGAAAGAACCGCAGACAGGAAATAAGATTGTTGTGGTGGGTGGCGACAACTACCGTATCGGTCTTGGCGGAGGTTCGGTATCGTCTGTTGATACCGGCAGATACAGCAACGGCATCGAGTTGAACGCCATACAGCGCGCCAACCCGGAGATGCAGAAGCGTGCTTATAATCTCGTCAGGGCACTGTGTGAGGAAGAGATAAATCCCGTTGTCAGCATACACGACCACGGAAGTGCAGGTCATGTGAACTGCCTTTCAGAACTCGTTGAGGAATGTGGCGGCGAGATAGACATGACAAAACTGCCGATTGGCGACAAAACGCTGTCGGCAAAAGAGATAATTGCCAACGAGAGTCAGGAGCGAATGGGACTGCTGATAGACGAGAAGCACATCGACCACGTGCGCCGTATTGCCGAGCGCGAGCGTGCACCGCTGTATGTGGTGGGCGAGACCACGGGCGATGCTCACTTCTCATTCCGTCAGGGTGACGGTAAAAAACCGTTCGATCTCGACGTGGCACAGATGTTCGGACATTCACCTGTCACGGTGATGCAGGACGAAACGGTGGAGCGTCACTATGAAAATGTAAGTTACGATAATGCCAACGCAAACCTCGACACACTCTTGAAGCGTGTGCTATCGCTTGAGGCTGTGGCTTGCAAAGACTGGCTCACAAACAAGGTGGACCGTTCGGTGACGGGCAAGGTGGCACGTCAGCAGTGCCAAGGCGAGATACAGTTGCCGTTGAGCGACTGCGGTGTGGTGGCACTCGACTACCGCGGCGTGAAAGGAATTGCCACGGCTTTGGGTCATGCTCCACAAGCAGCGCTTGCCAATCCGGCAGCCGGCAGCGTACTCTCTGTTGCCGAATCGCTGACAAACATCGTGTGGGCACCACTCGAAGAGGGGCTCGACAGTGTTTCGCTCTCGGCAAACTGGATGTGGCCTTGCCGCTCGCAGAAAGGTGAGGATGCACGACTCTACGCGGCAGTGGAAGCACTATCCGACTTCTGTTGCGAACTGCACATCAACGTTCCGACTGGAAAAGACTCACTTTCTATGAGTCAACAATATCCCAACGGCGAGAAAATCATCGCTCCGGGAACAGTGATAGTAAGTTCGGGCGGCGAAGTGGCAGACGTGAGGAAAGTGGTTTCGCCTGTAATGGTGAACGACAAAGCCACCACGTTATATCACATAGACTTCTCATACGACGAACAACGGCTCGGCGGAAGTGCCTTCGCACAGACCCACGGCAAGGTGGGCGACGACGTGCCGACGGTGAAAGACCCGGAATATTTCCGCAATGCGTTCAACGCCGTGCAAGATTTGATAAATCAAGGGCTCGTTATGGCCGGTCATGACATCAGTGCCGGAGGACTAATAACAACTCTGCTCGAAATGACATTTGCCAACCGTGAGGGCGGAATGAATATTGACTTGAGTGCATTTGAAGGCAACGACATGGTGAAAATATTGTTCGCCGAAAATCCCGGAGCGGTGATTCAGATTGCCGACAGTGACATAGCGACAGTAGAAGCAGTGCTCGACAAGGCCGAAATAAGTTATGCACAGATAGGAAAACCTGACCCGCTACGCTATATCGTGGTGCAGAAAGACAGTTTCTGTCATTGCTTCGACATTGACGATATGCGCAATGCGTGGTATGAAACATCTCATCTGCTTGACCGCAAGCAGAGTTTCAACGGCTGTGCAGACGAACGCGCGAAGAACTATAAGAACCAACCGCTGGAGATGAAGTTCAAAGAAGACTTCACAGGTAAATTGGAACAATACGGACTGGGGACGCTGAGAGAGGAAAGGATGTTGAGCGTTGAGCGTTTAGCGTTGAGCGAAAACGACTCTGATAAAACCTCATCGCTCCACTCGGCTCCGTCAGGAGACGCTTTCGAAGCAAAGCGAAGAAAGAACCCTCATCGCTCAACCCTCAACCTACCCAAGGCCGCTATAATACGCGAGAAGGGAACAAACGGCGAGCGAGAAATGGCTTACTCATTATGGCTTGCAGGCTTTGATGTGAAAGACGTGATGATGACAGACCTCATCAGCGGTCGCGAAACACTCGACGAGGTGAATATGATAGTGTTCTGCGGTGGTTTCTCAAACTCTGACGTTCTTGGCAGCGCGAAGGGTTGGGCCGGTGCGTTCCTTTTCAACCCGAAAGCAAAAGAGGCTCTCGAAAGATTTTATGAACGCGAGGACACACTGTCGCTCGGTATTTGTAACGGTTGCCAACTCATGGTGGAACTCGGACTGCTGGAAGAAAAAGAAATGCGGGGAGCGAACAGAGACAGCAAAAAACGTACACGCATGCTGCATAATGACAGTCACAAGTTTGAGAGTTGCTTCGTCTCACTCGCCATACCGGAGAACAACAGTGTGATGCTAAGTTCGCTGAGTGGCACAAAACTCGGCATCTGGGTTGCACACGGAGAGGGTAAGTTCTCGCTTCCGGAACCGGAGGAGAAATATAACATCATTGCGAAATATAATTATCATAACTACCCGGGCAATCCCAATGGCAGCGACTACGACACTGCGGGTATCTGCTCTAAGGACGGTCGCCACCTCGCAATGATGCCACACTTTGAGCGTGCAATATTCCCTTGGCAGAACGCATGGTATCCGCAAGACCGCCGAAAAGATGAGGTGACACCGTGGATTGAGGCTTTCGTCAACGCACGCAAGTGGATTGAGGCGAGACAGTAATGTTGAATAAGTAATACATCAGAAATACAAGTGGCTTTGAACAATATATATTTAGAGTCGTTCAGGACTTTCTTTAAAATCGGCGCGGTGACATTCGGCGGCGGATATGCCATGATACCCATCATCGAAACAGAGGTGGTGGATAAACATCAATGGGTAAATAAAGAGGAACTACTCGACTTTATTGCCATTGCACAGAGCACTCCGGGGGTGTTTGCTGTAAACATCAGCACATTCATCGGTTATAAACTGCGCGGAACGAAAGGGGCGATATGCGCCACAATGGGTGCCGCCCTACCCTCGTTTCTCATAATACTTCTCATCGCGATATTCTTCCATCAATTCCAAGACAATAAGGTTATCGCATCAATATTCAACGGCATACGTCCTGCGGTGGTGGCGCTCATTGCCGTCCCGACATTCAACCTCGCGACAAGCGCGCGCATAACACTTTCCAACTGCTGGATTCCCATTGCCTGCGCATTGGCGATATACCCCATCGGAGTGTCTCCGATATTGATAATTATCGCTGCTGGAGTGTGCGGATATATTTATGGGAAATATATTAAACCGACGGAGTGAGGGGAGGGAAGGTTGAGCGTTGAGCGTTGAGCGTTGAGGGTGGAGCGTTCTTTCTTCGCTTTGCTTCGAAAGCGTCTCCTGACGGAGCCGAGCGGAGCGTTGAGGGTTGAGCGTTGAGCGATGAGTGATGAGGGTTGAGCGAATCTATTAAAATATTTCAGATGTTCACAATAAGTCATAAGTATGTGTTTCTCTATATAAAATAAAGTAACAATGATATACCTATATCTCTTTATAACTTTCTTTGAGATTGGTCTCTTCGGTTTTGGCGGCGGATATGGCATGCTGTCGCTGATACAGAACGAGGTGGTGCGCACCCATCACTGGCTCACGATGAGTGAGTTTACGGACATCGTGGCCATCAGTCAGATGACACCGGGACCTATAGGCATCAACTCTGCGACATATTGCGGATACGCTGCAGTGAAGCATGCCGGGTATGACGGAGTGATGGCAGTGCTCGGTAGTGCCACCGCAACATTCGCACTGGTGCTCCCATCGTTGATAATGATGATATTGATAAGCAAGATGTTCATAAAATACATGGACACACCAATGGTGAAAAGCGTGTTCCTCGGTCTGCGACCCGCCGTAGTGGGACTGCTGGGTGCGGCGACAATGATGCTTATGACACCGGAAAATTTCGGCACTCCTACCGAAACTCCGTGGCAGTTCTGGATAAGCGTGGCACTATTTGCGGCCTGCTTCATAGGAACAAAGTTCCTGAAAGTAAACCCTATAAGAATGATATTATACAGCGGCTTTGCCGGTTTGCTTCTGCTATACTGACGTTAACAATCAACAATATAATACCGGAGAAAAAAGAAACCGACCCCAAAAGCGATTCAAACACTTTTGGGGTCGGTTCTTATTACTCGGCATTTTTACATTCCTCTTGCCTTAAGCAGAGCAGCCGCATCGGGCGACTTCATGCCGGTGAAGTTGGTGAATGTCTGCATCAGGTCTTCCGTATTGCCACGGCTCAGCACCTTATCACGGAAAGCCTGGCCTACCGACGGATTCAGAGCACCGTTCTTTTCAAAGTAGTTGGCGCAGTTCTCGGCAAGCACTTCGCTCCACAGATAACTGTAATATCCGGCAGCATAACCACCACCCCACACATGATTGAAGTATGAAGTGCGGTAACGTGGAGGTATCTGATAGTTGAGAAGTCCGATTTCTTTCAGCACTTTTTTCTCGAAGTCATTGGCTTTATCGGCCGTTGGAATCTCTGAAGAAGCAAGGCAATGCCATGCAAGGTCGGCACAAGTGGCAGCAAGATTCTCGCCCAACGCATAAGCAGAGTGGAAGTTTAGAGACTCAAGCATCTTTTTCTTCAGTTCCTCCGGCATTGACTTACCAGTCTTATAGTGCTTTGCATAGTTGGCAAAGACTTCAGGAACAACGGCGAACGACTCGTTGAACTGTGATGGCATTTCCACAAAGTCACGTGAAACAGATGTTCCGCTCAATGTATTGTAGTAACAATCGGAAAGCATTCCGTGCAACGCGTGTCCAAATTCGTGGAACATTGTCGTCACCTCACTCCATGTAAGAAGAGTTGGTTGACCCTCCGGTGCCTTTGCACTGTTGCACACATTATATATAATAGGTATTTGTTCACGCTGACGACTCTGATTTGCAAAAGCATCCATCCATGCTCCACCGCGCTTTGTGGGACGACGGAAATAGTCGCAATAGAAAAGAGCCAACTGCTTTCCGTCCTTGTCTATAACATCAAACACCTTCATATCGGGGTGATATGTCGGTAGGTCTTTGCGCTCTTTGAATGAAAGACCGTAAGCCTTGTTCGCAGCATAGAACACTCCGTTGAAGAGAACAGAGTCGATGTCGAAATAAGGTTTCACATCATCATCAGAGAAATTGAATTTCTCTTTCTTCATTTTGGCAGAATAATAGAAGCGGTCGTAAGGCTGAAGTTTGAAGTCAGCCCCCATTGTCTTTCGTGCGTATGCTTCTATTTCGTTTGTCTCAGCCTCTGCTTTCGGAGTATAAACGGCAATCAGTTGCTTTAAGAAAGCATACACATTGTCGGTGTTTTTAGCCATAGTGTCGTCTAATGAGTAAGAAGCATAGTTCTTATAGCCCATCAGTTCGGCTTTCTCGGCACGCAATTTGGCAATTTCCACGATAAATGGGAAGTTGTTATATTGTCCTGTACCGTCTGCACGATGAGTCGAAGCCTCATATACACGCTTGCGCAGGTCGCGGTTATCAAGGCTTGCCAATATCGGCTGCTGTGTGGTATTCACGATAACTATGCAATAAGGTGCCTTTCCGCCACGGCTTTCCGCGTCTTTCTTACACTGTGCTATGTCAGCATCACTCAGTCCGGCAAGTTCCTCACGGGTGTTCACCCATACCGCAGCATCATTCGTAGCCGCAGGCAACACATTGCCGAACTCCTGCTGCAATGCAGCGATGCGGTTGTTTATCTCCTCCATTCTCGCTTTCTTATCTGCCGGCAGGAGTGCTCCCGAACGCACGAACCCCTTATACACCTCCTCAAGAAGTTTCTTATCTTCGCCCTTGAGAGTGTTGCGCTCGTTGTCATATACATATTTCACACGCTCGAAGAACTTCTGGTTTAATGATATTTCGTTCTCCAATGCGGTGAGCAAAGGAATTGCTTCATCCTCTGCCGTTGCCAGTTCCGGTGTCTTATGTGCGTTTGTCAGTGCGAAGAACACGTTAGACACACTGCCAAGCAACTGCCCACTATTCTCGTATGCGAGGATAGTGTTCTTGAAAGTGGGTTTCTCCGGATTGTCAACAATACGTCTGATTTCCGCACGTTTCTGCTCTATCCCTGCTTTCAGAGCAGGAAGATAGTCGCTCGCCTTAACGATACCGAAGTTCGGTGCGCCATAAGGCAACGTGCTTCTGTTCATCAACGGATTTCCATCCTTAACATTCAATTTAGTGTTGTCATCTGTTATTGCTGCCGTTGCACCCATCATTGTCGATGCAAGCCCCGCCGCCAACAAATACTTTCCAAATTTGTTATTCATAGTTTAAATTTAAATAATTGATAATTTCCTATTCAAGTGTTTTGCCATTTCTCTATATATCAACGTACATGGCTTTGCAAAAATAGGAATAAAAAGCGACAAAACAACTCCATTTTGTGTTTTTTAACCATATCTGACATAAAATGCGACAGCATATCCGGGCAGATTATTCATAACCTACCGGGCTAAATGAGAATCATTTATGAATACGGATAAAGAACTACAAAAAAACAAAACAACCCCAATGCTTATGAACATCGGGGCTGTTGTTTTATTCTAAGGATTACACATTAAACGGACAAATCAGTATTCCAGTATGAGTGTCTGTCGCGGAGAGAGTGATATGTTGTTGCCGAACATTACTTGTTTGCCGGTTATCACGTCCTTTGTCGGAACTGAAATATTATTGTCTGTGGGTGCAAGGCCGGCGAACAATTCTCTGTAACGCGCGGCATCAAGTGTCTGTTGCTTGCTTGTACCGTTGAGTATTACTATCACTCCGCGACCGTTGTACTCACGCGACACGACATATATACCGTTATGTGGTATGAAATGCTTCATCTTTCCGCGCGTCACGATGTCGTTCCCACGTCTCCAATGCAGCAGTCGTGACAACCAATTGAACATTGCATTCTCCTCTGCCGAGCGTCCTTCAGCGGTGAAAGCATTGCGCGTGTCACCGGGAAAACCACCCGGGAAGTCGCATCTCACATCGCCATCGGTAACTTCTTTCGTTCCGTTCATAAGAATCTCCGTACCATAATAGAGTTGCGGTATTCGCCTAACGGTGAGCAACAAGGCCAGAGCCTGCTTCAAAGAAAGGGTATCACAGCCATTGCCGAGAAAGCGGTCGGTGTCATGATTTTCTATGAAAGCCATCACGTTATCCGGATCTTCGTACAGATAGTCGTACAAGAACGAATTGTATATGCGATTGAGACCCTCCCACCAGCCATCGGTTTCCTCATTCTTCGCTTTTGAAAGACGGTCGAAGAAAGAGAAATCCATCACTGTTTTAAGGTAAGAGTTGGGGCGTTCGGCAGAGAGCGATGCGGACTTAGCGTTGTAAGTGGTATCTACGAGGCGACTGTCTTTCTGCCATGCAGCAGTATATGCCGGCTCGGTAACCCATGTTTCGCCAACCACATTGAAGTTAGGATATTCGTTATCAATGCTCTTCATCCACTGCGCCATGCCCTCGGCATAAGCATACGGATAAGTATCCATGCGTATTCCGTCTATGCCAACGGTTTCTATCCACCATATACTGTTCTGTATCAGATACTTCATCACGTGAGGATTGTCCTGATTAAGGTCGGGCATTGTCGGCACGAACCATCCTTGCGTGGTCTCACTCTTGTCAATCTCCGAAGCATAGGGGTCGAGCACCGGCGTTAGTTTGTAACTTGTCTGCTTGAAACTTGTGCCTTGAGGGTTTGACGTACCTTTAGACTCTTTCAGCCATTCGTGCAGGTTGAACCAATCGTTGCTCGGCATGTCGGCCACCCAAGGATGTTCGAAGCCGCAGTGATTGAAAATCATATCCATCACCACTTTCAGTCCTTTACGATGAGCCTCATCAGTGAGAGTGCGATATTCCTCGTTTGTTCCGAAGCGCGGATCAACCCGATAATAGTCGGTTGTGGCATATCCGTGATATGTACTGTAACCAAGAGAGTTGTCGGGAGAATTGTTTTCAAGCACCGGTGTGAGCCAAAGAGCCGTAACACCGAGTTCGTTGAAATAGTCAAGATGTCTGCGTATGCCCTCAAGGTCGCCACCATGACGTAATGAGGGAGCACTGCGGTCAACAACATAATCATTAAGAGTTTTGCGTAATTGCGCCGTGGCTTGCGGTGTGGTGTATTTGCCACTCGATGCAAAACGGTCGGGCATCAGCATATACAACACATCCGAGTTAGAGAAACCTGTGCGCTGTTCGCCCGCTTTATCGCGTGCTTTGAGTTGATAGGAAGCAGTGAACGAACCTTTTGTCTTGCCTCCCTTGCGCGCCGTGAACTTCAGTTTCATAGTTCCGGGTTGTGCGTCTTTCAGGTTCAGATAAACTAACAGATAGTTCGGACTGTCAAGACGTACCACACTATCTATGCTCACTCCGGCATAGTCGGTCGTGACATCGGTCTCACGAATATTCTCTCCATATACCATTAGTTGCAGTGAAGGATCTTTCATGCCGACATACCAGTCGGTAGGATCTATCCTGCTTACTTTCACCGATGCCGCATTCATCGTCGATATGGCGGCAACAAACAATAGTGATAAGAATATGCGAAGCATGTTTTAATCATTTAATAGGTTTATGTTCTTTCTGTTTTTATCAGTCATGGAATATCAATGCCGACTGCGGAGCCACAGTAACGGTTTTCCCTGTCACCGTTCTTATGCCCTTCTCTTTTACCACTCCTTCTGCACAAACTATGGTATAAGTGCTCTCCGGAACCTCAACCTCGCATTCGTGAATGTTTCCGTTGAGCACCACATAGATGTTTTTCCATGCGTCTCCACCGGCATTATCAACTAATCGGTATGCCACGAGGCACGGTTTAGTGGGCAGGAACTGTAGGTGTCGGCGCACAAGTTCGGCACTGCCGAGACGGAAAGCGGGGTGATTCTTGCGCAACTGTATCATGTTCTTGTAGTAAGAGAACGCCTCCGGATAGCGTCGCAGATTTTGCCAGTCGAGCGCATTGATGCTGTCGGGCGACTGGAAAGAGTTGTGTACGCCTTTCTTGTCGCGCAGCATTTCCTCTCCACAGAAGATGAAAGGCACGCCCTGCGATGTCAGCACAGCAGTCTGGGCAAGACATGAGAGGTCTGACAGTAAAGCATTATTCTCCATATCAAACGGATTGCTGTCATCTGATGTCGGGTAATGAGCAGCCATCGTCTTTCTCAAACGGTCGATAAGACACATATCGTCATGACAACTGACATACGAAATCATCTGCGTAGGCTCTGCCGCCCATGCCTCCTTAGAGTAGTTGACGCGCGACATATCAACTTGCGGATGAACTATACAGCCGGCAATGCCGAACTTGATGCTCTCTTCCTCACCTTCAATACCGATGAGGAAAGCACCCTTCGAATCGTCGGAGAACGGCCCGCGCAGACCGTCGCGCATCTCATCAGAGAAAGCAGCGATACGCGGCATCTTCGAGATATTAGACTTCATGGCGAGTTTTTCATTTGGGAAAGCACATGCTCCGGCACTCCAGCCCTCACCATATATAAATATAGTAGGGTCAATCTCATCAACGGCCTTGCGTATTTCGTTCATCGTTTCGATGTCATGAATACCCATAAGGTCGAAGCGGAAGCCGTCAATGTGATATTCGTTAATCCAGTGTTTCACCGATTCTATCATGAAACGCCTCATCATCGGCATGTCAGAAGCGGTCTCGTTGCCACACCCCGAACCATTGCTATACGAACCATCCATATTCTTGCGATAGTAATAGTCGGGATATGTTTTCTGGAAATTGCTGTTCTCGATGTCGTAAGTATGATTATATACCACGTCGAGGATTACGCGTATTCCGGCTCTGTGCAATGCCTGCACCATCTGCTTGAACTCCCTGATGCGCACATCGGGAGCATAAGGGTTGGTGCTATACGAACCATCGGGCACATTATAGTTCACCGGATCGTACCCCCAATTATACTGTGGGCGTTCGAGTTGCGTCTCATCCACCGATCCATAGTCGTACGAAGGCAGGATATGCACAGCGTTCACTCCCAATGATTTCAGATGAGTTATTGCCCTCGGCTCGGTCAATGCGAGAAACTTTCCTTTGTTCATGATGCCCGATGTGGGAGAAATTGAGAAATCACGGTGGTGCATCTCGTAGATAACGAGGTCGGCAGGCGACTTTATTTCTGGTCGTCTGTCCATTTCCCAACCCTCCGGATTGGTAGTATTCATATCGATAACCACCGCGTCCTTGCCGTTCACGCCCACCGCCTTGGCGAACACTCCGGGCGAACAACGGCCGTCAACGACGAACCGGTAATGGCTTCCGGCAAGGTCTTTCTTTACCGTTGCCGTCCATATTCCGTCCTTGTCAAGTTTCATCGCAACACGTTTCTCTTTCACTCCGGCAGTCTTGTCAGACGATAAATCGTAAACCACAGCCACCTCCTTTGCATCTTTCGGTGCGAACAGTCGGAACGTTGTCTGCCTTGGCGTGTACACAGCCTCTTTGAAATCGAAATCCTGTGCTGTCACTGCCGTTGATAGAAGCATATAAAATATGCCTGCCAATATGATTTTTCTCATCGGGTCAATATTGATTATTTGTTTTATTTAGCCATCAGACTCACGGCGAAACCTCCGCCCGGAGCCTCTGTAAGTTTCAAGACATCACCTTTCTTCACAGTCTTTTTCGTTATCACGTATGCCTTTGGGTTATGCTCATAATGTGCATTCTTGGCATCGGCATAGATTGTACATTCATATTTACGTCCTTCATCGAGGAAATCAAGATGCACTATGCTCTTATGACCGTTCTCGTCGCACTTGCCACCTATGAACCAGTTGTCCGTACCTTTGGCCTTACGCGCCACGGTGATATAGTCGGCCGGCTCTGCCTCAAGATATTTTGTATCGTCCCAGTCGCATGCCACGTCACGTATGAAGCGGAACGCATCCATGTATTTGGCATAGTTTTCCGGCAGGTCTGCGGCCATCTGAAGCGGGCTGTACATCGTGACATACAGTGCCAACTGCCCTGCGAGGGTAGTATGAACGAAGTTGGGATTTTCGCTCCAGTTCTTCAACTGTGTCTCCAGAACGCCCGGAGTGTAATCCATCGGACCGCCCTGCAAACGCGTGAACGGCAGAATACAGGTATGGTCGGGGCGCGAACCTCCGAAAGCCTCATACTCTGTTCCGCGTGCACTCTCGTTACCAACGAGATTCGGATAGGTGCGACAAAGTCCGGTAGGACGTGTTGCCTCATGGGCATTTACCATGATATGATGCTTTGCGGCTTCCTTTACAACATACAGATAATGATTGTTCATTGACTGCGAATAGTGATGATCGCCACGCGGTATGATGTCGCCCACATAACCCGTCTTCACTGCATCATAGCCATAACGGTTCATCAGGTCAAAGGCATTCTCAATATGTCGCTCGTAATTCTGCGTGGATGATGATGTTTCATGGTGCATCATGAGTTTCACACCCTTTGAATGTGCATACTCGTTCAGTCCCTTGATGTCGAAATCGGGATATGGAGTAACGAAGTCGAACACGTCGCGTTTCCACATATTCGCCCAGTCTTCCCATCCGATGTTCCAACCTTCAACGAGCACTTGGTCGAGTCCGTTGTCGGCAGCGAAGTCTATATATCGCTTCACCTTTTCCGTATTGGCGGCATGACGGCCGTGTGGTTTGGTCTTGGTGTAGTCGATATTGTCGAGTTGCACAGAGGGATAATCGTCAGTATAGTGCCAGTTGCTCTTTCCTACTATCATCTCCCACCACACTCCGCAATACTTCGTGGGGTGTATCCATGATGTATCGTCGAGCGCACATGGTTCGTTAAGATTCAGAATGAGGTTTGACGAGAGCATGTCGCGTGCGTCGTCGCTCACTATCACCGTGCGCCACGGTGTGTTGCATGGTGTCTGCATGCAGCCCTTCAGACCGGTGGCATCGGGTGTGAGATGACTCACGAATGTCATCGGAGCGGGCAACGGATATGTCGATGGTGTCGGGTCGGGCGTATATGTATTGCTGTTGCCCTTGAGTTTCGTTGTCAGTTGTGTTGTCTGACCATCAACAAGTTCGAGGTGCATGGTAGCATAATCGGCGCATGCCGCCTCATGTATGTTAATGTATAGACCGTCGTCGCTCTTCATCTGCAACGATGTCTGCACACCGGTAGGTGAGAACACGGCCACCGATGAGTTGCCCCAGTTCACTGCTTTTTCGAAGCGACCGCGTATTTCCGACAACCGTGACTGTTGCGTTTCCTGTTCCTGAGTGTCATAGTCGCCCGGAAGCCACCATGCTGTGTGGTCGCCTGCCATCGCAAACTCGCTCCTCTCTTCCTTTATGAGAAAATAGTTGAGATCGCTCTGCTGAGGGAACTCGTAGCGGAATCCCATTCCGTCGTCATAGACACGGAAACGGATTATGATGCTGCGACCCGTGGATTGCTGGCCGAGAGTCACTGCGAGTTCATTATATCGGTTGCGTATCTTTGCCGTTTCTCCCCACACCGGCTTCCATGTCTCGTCGAAAGCCGATGTCTTTGTATCGCTTATACTGAATCCGTCCATAAGGTCGGTTTCCTGAATTCCTTTCGAAGCATGCTTGTCCTTCGCAAGTTCCAGTCCGAGATGACTCGGCCTTATCACCTCCCTGCCTTTATATGCAAGTTCGTATGTCGGCCGTGTGCCATCGAGATAGAACTTCAGTCGCACGTTTCCGTCGGGCGATGCCACCTCTTGTGCCACTGCCAGCATCGACAGCATACCACAGAGCAATAAGAATAATGTTCTCTTCATCATTATATTATAATTACACTTCTTTTTTTATTTCCTGCCACTATTTCTCATCATCTCAATCATAGAGCCTCTGAAAGAGTCGTTCTTTATCAAATCTTCTATGCTGAGGTGCATGCGATAACGCCAGTAGTGCTTCGGATTGGAAGGGATATTTATGCGCTCGGCATTCTGATCGGCAAGGCGCAGGTTCTCGTAAATGGCGAGCCAGTCTTGAATAGAGAGTATGCAGAGCATCGACGGAGATGCGAGGTGACGTGTTATGATGTCGTAGGCAAGCCACCCCGGCATCGGGTGCGGAGCAAATCCGTCACGTTGCAACATTGAGTTGAAATAGTCTTGCGCACGACCTTCGTCCTCGTCCCACCACTGTCGCAACGTCGGCATGTCGTGACTCGAAATGGTTGACACCGAGCGATAGGGATTGTTTTCCAACCTACCAAACCTCACATGCGGGTCTTTCGGCATAGACTGAAGTTCAAGTGACAGTATGCGCAGTTCGTTCATCACCCAAGGAACGCAGTCGGGCACCATTCCGAGATCTTCGGCACACACCAGCATACGTGTGGCCTGTACCAGCAACGGCAGTTTCTTCATTGCCTCGCGATACCAGAACTGATTGTTGCGGCGATAATAATAGTCGTTATACAGTTTGTTGAAAACATATTTGTCACTGTCGTAAAGCGACTCGTAGATGAAGTCGAACTGTACCGAGATGCGCGGATGGAAGCGGTTGGGGTCTTTATGGTCGCGCACGAACAGCACATCACTTATTATTGCATACAGTCCGTCGCGCAGCGATTCAAGCGGCATCGAGTAACGCTCGGTGTCGTTTTTCTTTTTCTCCGCCTCGTACCATGCCTCCACTTTGCGCTGTGTGGAATATTCATCTTTCATGCGGTAGCGGTCGTAGCCTATCGACTCCATGAACTCATTGCGCACCTTTTCGGCATCTTCGTGGAACACGCGGTCGAGCACCCAGTCGGTTATGAACGGCTCGGTGAACAGTTGTTCCTGCCATCCCAGTCCGTATGCCTCTATTTCCTCGCGCGTCATACCGAGCGACGGAGCGAAATGTCCGAGCAGTCCGTGAACCGAATCGGCCGGTATTTCCCATATCCTGAAGAAACCCAGCACATGGTCTATGCGATAGGCATCGAAATATTTCGACATGTTACGGAAGCGGCACACCCACCATCGGCAACCGTCGGCAATCATTTCGTCCCAGTTGTATGTCGGGAATCCCCAGTTCTGACCGTTCATAGAGAAATCGTCAGGTGGCGCACCGGCCTGTCCGTTGAGATTGAAGTAGCGCGGCTCTTGCCACACATCGCTGCCGAAACGGTTAACACCGATTGGGATGTCTCCTTTCAGTACCACGCCTTTCTCACGTGCATGCTCATGGGCACGTCTCATCTGGCGGTCAAGCACGAACTGCACATAGTAGAAATAGGCCACTTCGCGGTATGCCTTGTTACGCGGATTGGTGAGAGCCTTGCGGTCGTCTTCGTTCCATACGGTGTTGCCTTTCCACTGTGTGAAGTCGGCAGTGCCGTTCTTGTCGCGCAGCATGCTGTATTGTGCGTAGGGCACGAGCCACTGCTCCGAGTCCTTGAAGAACTCTTTGAACTCATCAGAAGCGAGCACAGTCTTACCCTCCTGTTCGTAAAGCAGGTGGAGATATTCCTCTTTCGCCTTGTTCACACGTTCATAATCAATCTGCGAGAGGGCATTGAGTTCCTTCCTCAATGCCTCGAAACGCTCACGCGCGCCGGCATCGGCGAGTTGCGGCAACTGCCTGAGGTCGGCATATTGAGGGTGTAGAGCGAAGATACTTATACACGAATATGGATATGAGTCGGTCCATGTCTTTGTCGTTGTACTGTCGTTTATTGGCAGTATTTGCAGAACGCGCTGCCCTGTGCTGTGCACCCAGTCTATCATGCCACATAGGTCGCCGAAGTCTCCGACACCGAAACTTCCTTCCGACCTCAGCGAGAACACCGGCACCAGCGTGCCCGCACATTTCATATTGTAGATTGGGAAGAACGCCTGTTCGAGTTCATAAGCCAACACCTCGCCTGCTCCCATCGGCGGCAATTTGACTGTGCGGTTGCCCTGTGTCTCCCACAAAGGCATTATGTCTTGGTTCTCATCTATTGCCACAAACTTGAACTCAAGCGTGTCGCCGGCCATTCCTGTTGCGTCAATGTCTATGGTCCACTCGTTGAACTGATGCTCAACCATTGGCTTTGCATCATCCAAATGCCATGAGCCAAGCACCCTCTGAGCACCCACAACGGCAAGCCTGTGGTTCGAGCGTAACTGCGGGGCGCGCACCTTCAGAGTAACCGTCACGGCATTATCGTTCAGCACAACATCGCGACTACGTCGCCGAGCAAAGCACTCGGTGAATGCCGAACTATACAGATAACTGTCTTCCGGCATCGCAATCCAGTGGTCGTATGCTATATACCTCACTCCCTTGACAGCGGAAATCTCAAGCCGATGCGGTTCCACAAGCCATTCGTGATGCGTTTCCGAGCCGTTGCGCTCAACACTGTAGTAATAGCAGAGCGCAGTGCCCACTTCCGCTTCGCGACGCAAGTCACAAGTCCAGCGAATACCGTCGGCGGTATTCATTCTGTATTTTGCTACAACTTCCTTTGTCTCATTGTCAATGATGTTCAGAGTAAGGTCTTCGCCATAACTCGTCTGATAATTGATATTAAATTGCAAATTCATATCCATGATGGTTAGTATTTTGGTGTAAAATTACTAAAAATCAACATCATACAAAACTAATTTAGCAACATTTAAACATAAATATATTGCGCAAACGTTTGCATTGGCATCACATCCGCATACCTGTTCATGCTAAAAAAACAGAAGAAAGTCAAACTGAAACAACACCATCTGTCGTGACTAAGAAAGCAAAATAGGCGAAATTGGAAAGTAAAATGGGCGAAATTGCTGACCAATTTCGCCCATTTTGGTTTGCAAAACAGCCGAATTCACAGAACAGTATGTCATGGAACATCGGTAATGAAGAGGTGAACGAGAAGTAAAAATATTATTGATGTCCGATAAAACTAAATAAACAACAAATACCGACTACTCTGTCCCTATAAATAGTAGTTCCTAAAAAAGCAAGGACTGTTCAATACGTTGTTCGACAAAAGGGGTCTGTTCAAAACAAACACACCCCTCATTATCATTAATTGTGATGCGCACGCGGGGCATCTCTTACCCCACTGCGCATCACTTTAATATCAGTTCTTCACTTTCTTCTTACCGTCAACTACATACACTCCCTTAGGCATACTCTCCCATTCTCCGTCCATCTTCATTCCGTTGATGTTGTATATGCCTTTCCGTGCAACGGTCTTGTTATCGGCTGTCACAGTCTCTATTCCCGTGGCGGTACCTTTTATTATTCTGACGTTGTCAATAAAAAAGTAATTACCACTGCTGCTGTCGCAGTGTCTGAATGCAACATACTTTGTTCCGGCAGGCAGAGGCAGAGTACGCTCATACCATTTAGATTGATCAACGTTATCGTCATCTATTCCTACTAATCCTTCCGGTTTCTCATCTATCAACACTTCCGTGAAATCGGCAATATCATTACTTGTTGTTGAGGCAACTATCTTATAGTGATCCGGATATTTTACACTCGTGGATAACCAATAATTTAACTCAGCGGCATCTGAAAGCAACGGAGATATTAAATAGTTGTCAGGGGCAAGTGGCTTGCCGGATTTCCATGACCAACTACTGTTTACATGGTCACCGAAAAAAGGAATCATCCAAGATTCTTCTTTATTTATTATTTCCCATGTCCGTCCGTCTTTGTCCGCATCCACCGTTGTCCATCCTTCGGGCATCCCGTCTTCCTCGAAACTTTCGAACAGAGAAACGAACTTAGGGTCGTACATTCCCGACGGTGCCATTTTGGCCTTTCCTCCCACAGCATTGATTGCATTGGCGAAATTCTTGGCATCATCCATAGTGGTTAACTTTTTCAATATGCAGGGGGCACTCTCAACAAGTTCTTTTGCTGCTTTCATTTCTATGCCCAACTTTTCTTTCACAACCTTGACGACCTGTGTTTTTTTGTCCTTGTAACTCTCCAACACCACGTCGCATGAAGATTCAACGTTGCTAACCGTTACATCGTCAACGAGCCAATAGTATTCAATACCGGTTCCGTTTTCGTCGTATGCGCGCCATGAGATATTTATGGTTTTTCCGGAGTATGCACCAAGATCTATCGTTATTGCACTCTCATATTCGTTTTTTTCGGTAACACTCCATAACTTTTTCCATGTTGCGCCGTTGTCTGTGGATATTTCCACATTGTAAAACGAACCTTTATCCACATCGAATTTTTCAATATAATTCCAAAAAGTAAGGGTAGCGTTGTTTCCGAGTTTAATTGCGGGCGAAACAAGCCTTTCGTCTTGCTTGGTACGAGACCAATGCAGCCACATCTGCTTATCTCCATCGTGAGGGGATACGAACGCTACACCGGACTGTCCCCATGTATCCGAGTTATTTGTTGTTTCCACTCTCCATCCGTCAGCAATAAAGTCTCCTTCGAAACTGTACTTGTACTCCGTCTGTGCATTCGCACCGGTTGTCCATAATGCCGCCATTGCGATCAGAATTGATAAAAGTATTTTTTTCTTTTTCTTCATGTTTTCGGAACCTCTCCTTTACCACTTACAGGGAATGCTTACAGAGGCGTGGGCATTTGTGTTAATATTAAAGAATATTCAATTATCAGTCAAACAACATTTGCTGTTTGTGTGCTTATTTTTAATCACATTTGCTTTAAACTTTGCAAAAATAATAGAAATCGCTTTATAAACAGTTTTGCATTTCTTCTTTTTAATATATTTTATGAATACAAAACGGTAGGGCAGATTCCGAAAGCATAGCCGTTACATGTGGGAAAAACGAGACAGTTAGAACTCTTTGGGGTGCTTATCCCGAACTCGCGTCAAGAAGATGTTTTCTAAATTGTATCTGATTGAAGACAAACAAGCAACCATGCTGCAAAAAATAAACAAGTAATGAGGGGGCTGTATTGAAACTGCACCCCTCATTATCGTTGATTGTGAACCGCAGTGGGGCATCTCTTACCCCACTGCGCGTCACTTTAATATCAGTTCTTCACCTTCTTCTTACCGTCAACTACATACACTCCCTTAGGCATACTCTCCCATTCTCCGTCCATCTTAATTCCGTTTATGTTGTAGATGCCTTTCCGTGCAACGGTCTTGTTATCGGATGTCACAGTCTCTATTCCCGTGGCGGTACCTTTTATTATTCTGACGTTGTCAATAAAAAAGTAATTACCATCGCTACTGTCGCAGTGTCTGAATGCAACATACTTTGTTCCGGCAGGCAGAGGCAGAGTCCGCTCATACCATTTAGACATACTGCGGGTTTCAATTCCTTCCGGTGTCTCGTCTATCACCACTTCCGTAAAATCGGCAATATCATTACCTGTTGTTGAGGCAACTACCTGATAGTGCTCCGGATATGCTGTATTCATGGCAAACCAATAATTTAACTCTGCGGCATCTGAAAGCAACGGAGATATTAAATAGTTGTCAGGGTCAAATGCTTCCGCGTCCCATGACCAACTGGTAATCATTTGGTCGCCGAAAAAAGGTGCCCCTATATGTTCTAAACTACTTTTATTAAATACTTTCCATGTCCGTCCGTCATTGTCCGCATCCACCGTTGTCCATCCTTCTGGTATCCCGTCTTCCTCGAAACTTTCGAACAGAGAAACGAACTCAGGGTCGTACATTCCCGACGGTGCCATTTTGGCCTGTCCTCCCGCAGCATTGATTGCATTAACGAAATCCTTGGCATCATCCATCGTGGTTAACTTCTTCAATATGCAAGGGGCACTATTCACAAGATCTTTTGCATCCTTCAATCCTATGCCCAATTTTTCTTTCACCACCTTGATAACCGCTAATTTTTTGTCCTTATAACTCTCTAACACCACGTCGCATAAAGACTCAACGTTGCTAACCGTTACGTCATCGATGTACCAAGTATAGTAAAGCCCATCTCCGGTATTGTCGTATGCATGCCATGAGATATTCACGGTTTTTCCCGAGTATGCACCGAGATCTAACGTTATTGCACTCTCATATTTGTTTCCTTTGGTAACACTCCATAACTCGTTCCATGTTACACCGTTGTCTGTGGATATTTCCACTTTGTAAAACGAAGCATTAGCCACATCGTAACCGCTAATGCAATACCAAAACGTAAGAGTGGCGTTGTTTCCGAGTTTGATTGCGGGCGAAACAAGCCTTTCGTTTTGCTTGCTGTAAGACAACGGGATCCACATCTGCTTCTTTCCATCGTGAGGGGATGTAAAAGATGTTGTACCATGCTGCCTCCAAGTATCCGAGTAGTTTGTTGTCTCCACTCTCCATCCGTCAGCAATTACATCTCCTTCGAAACTGTACTTGTACTCCGTCTGTGCGTTCGCACCGGTAGTCCATAATGCCGCCATTGCGGTAAGAACTGCTAAAAGTAAATTCTTATTTTTCATGTTGTTAGTGCCTCTCTCCTTTACCCCTTCCGGAGAATGCTTACAGAGGCGTGGGCATTTGTGTTAATATTAAAGATTAGTCAACTATTAGTTAAACAATATTTGCTGTTCGTGTGCTTTTTCTTAACTGTGATTGTTTTAAATATTCGATGTAAAGATAATAATAATTTCTTTACAAACGTTTTTATTTTGTTCTTTTTAATATATTTTATGAATACGGCGAATTTCGGAAGCATTACCGTTACATGTAAAAAACGATAAAGTTGGAATTCTTCTTAGGGGAGGGCTTATCACGAACTCGCGTAAATACATGTCTTTCTGTAAAGATGATGAGTCATGTTTTCTTCTTTTATTTTTTGTCATAACAAAAACCCCGAAAGTTTTTTGTCTAACTTTCGGGGTTCATATCATTTTTGACAACATACTCGTTTTGTGGGAGAGGTTAAACCCAAACCAAAGTATGAAAGTAGCCTTATCGTTTGATAAATTTCACGGTTTGATTGCCGACAACTACAACATATATACCCGGAGCAAAGTTATCAATGTTGAATGTAGTTTGCGAACCGTTTACAACAAAGTTGATAATACATGCACCTGTGGCATTGAATACCTGCAATGTCTTTCCGATAAGACCTGCGGAAAGTTCTACTGTAAGTTTATTGCCGTTGATATGTGTTTGGAGAGACTTGCCCACATTTGGAGCATCGTCAATATTAGTGGTAGTACCAGTAGGCTCGTATGTTATTTCAGACTCATCGGTTGTTTCAGATATCGGAGCGTGAGTGAAGCATTTCTCCATTGGCAATTCCTTGAAGAGCGTGCAGTTAAGCGGCCCTTGTAGTGCCCACTCGGCTTCGGTGGCTTCGAGTGCCATGAATGTTTCAGAAGCGAGTTTGCTCTTGTCGTACTCGTACTCTTTGCCGAACTCATTGCTTGTAGTCTGCTTGTATATATCGCCATCGCTGTTGTAGTGCCATGTCCAAGTAATTATATTCTGAACCGTGTAGTTGGGACCGGGAACTTTCCTTATTGATATCCGACGACCTTTTTCATCATAACCGAACTCCTCTTTCCATACAAGTTCATTATTATCGGGTAATAACTGACTGACACAACTGACACGCCCCGCTTCATCGTAATCTACCTTGCAGATGCGTCCCACATTATCTTCAAGTTTATCATAAATATAATCGAACTGACGAATATCGACACGAAGTAGGCGCATTTGGTCGTCATATACGAAGTTCATCTTCACGTCCTCGGTAAGCGTTTCATCATCAGGATCGACACCGTGACGTGTAGAACGAACATATTCGGTTACATATCCATATTCGTTACGCGTATATTCGTGTTTAGAAGAGATGGTAGAAGAACTATGATCAGCCTTGAACGCTACCTCTTCTTTCTTTATCATGTAGCCTTGCGGATTGTATGAGTAGTTATAGACAAAGGTTCCGGGCTGGGTGCTCAAACCGTACTCTTCTCTGATAAGGCAGCCATTGTCGTCGTAGATATACTGCGTAAGTTGTTCGTCCTCCGAATCCTTCCAGTCAATCACCTTTGACATTCTGTACTTGTAAACGTTGGGGTCTGCGCGGAAATAGTTAGGAGCCATCTTTACTTGCGCCATGGCTACTTGCGCTGTGGCAAGCATCACGACTGCCACTGTGAAACGTAATAGTTTTTTCATTTTTGTTTTTTAAAATTGTTGTTTTTTAATTATTGTTATTAATAGCGTTTTAAATATTCATATTAGATGTATCGGGTGCAAAATTATACAATAGTAATTTGTCTTACAATACCTCATAATTAGTATTTTCCCAGCCTTATAATAGGTATTGATACAGACTTATATTTTATTCATTTGACTTTTAAAGGTAAAAACGAATAACTAACCACAAGGATATCTGTGAAAAACAGAATTATGACATAAACTATACCTACTTGTGATTAATTATACGCGAGTTCGATAGGTTATTCGACCAAGGGCTGCATCGTGTGCATCGGCTGAGAGCAAACATGAAGAACAATCCGAGGCAGTAAGAAGTTTACCTGACACCAATATAAACCAAATCGGTTCATCAGACCACATTTGGAATAAAAAGAATGCTGTCCGAGAAACTTCTTCAGTTCAATGAAAAAGACTTCTCGGACAGCATTCTTTAATACCGGCCGGTGTTGTTTGCACCGAAAATTCCGGCAGAATATCCTTTTTTTACTTTACCAGTTTCTTTCCGTTAACGATATACATGCCTCGCGGTAGCGAGTTAAGGGCATCGCTTTCGGATGTCCCTGCCGGCAAGCAGCGAAGCAAGCGTCCGTCTGTGGTGTAAACATTGAGCGGTGAAGACTGATTATCGGTAACGGTGTTGATACATTCAACAGACGATGCCGACGAAACATCATCTATGAGATAATGCCCTTGCGCGTTTTTCTCGTTGCGTATCACAAAGAACTTTGTGGCGTTGACATTCTCCACATCCACCGACTGTGGTGAACCGTTGCCATTGCTGAACACAAAATTCACGTAGTCGTCTTCGCTTGTCAGAGTGAAATCCTTGTAATACCAAGTCTTGCCATCAACCTGCTTTGTATCCGTGATGCGGTCGCCAGGCCAAGAGGTGTTTGTCGGGGTATGACCGAAGTCGCTCCATGTCCAGTAGTTCATTGATGTCCAACCGGTCACTCCGTCGCCCACGCGGCAATAAACCGTTATCGTCTTTGGCTCGAAATTGTTTTTCTTTATTGTGTAGTTGCGCTCTATTATGCCGCTGACGCTTCCGGATATAAGTAATCCAACTTTCAAAGTGCAACTCTCTTCAATGTCAATATCCGTACCACTTGCCACTTTTCGGCTGCTTGCCGTCGGTGTGGTACCGTCTGTTGTATAAACAAGTTGTGCATCAGAGGTGTTACTTACAGCCGTCAGTTTCACTTTGAAAGCATCGTTATAAACGCCCGAACTTCTGTCAGCCCATACCGTTTCCAGACTTTTTGCAAGGAAATAGCGATAATGATAGCCTGAAAGAACAAGCGTATATGCGCTTGAAGGAGTGAATGAAGCAACGTTATTGCCCACAGCGACCACCATTTTGCTCTCTCCTCCCACTTTCACGGCATTGGCATAGCAGCCCGCCTCGCTCTTCAGGTTCAGGAACGAACTCGTGTTTGTGATGCCTGCGGTCTTTCGTGCGTCAACCATTGCCTTTATCTCGTTCTTATATGCGAGCCAGTGGGTGTAGAAAACGCATGGTGTTCCGGGCATTGCAATCAAGTATGCGTTTGCCGCCAGCGTGTCACGCCTTATCGGGTCTTGTTCAGAACCGGCACGTTTTTCGGTGTCGTGGTTCTCAACGAATGTTACGGCATAACGGTTGTAGGTCGGGTCGTGCATCAGGTTGTTGGTGCTGTTGAGTCGTCTCCAATCTTTATTATTGATAGCATCACGAACGTTATATCTGAATTGGAAATCGAATGCCGCGCTCTTCTTTCCCGTAGCATCTATCCAATTCTTTATCACGCCGTTGCCATCCCAGCACTCTCCCACCGAATATTCTATTCCGGCAGCATCGTTGTAATCAGCCACATGCGAACCGCCGAAGCCCTTCACCATGTCATACCTGAAGCCTGTGTATCCGAGATCGTCTTTGAGATACTTTACGTATGCCTTCACAATCTTCTGCACGTTTTCACTTTTGTGATCAAGGTCGCGCATACCGCCCCAGCCTTCGCCCTCGTCGATGTTGCTGCTTAGCGTCACTCCATCTTTTTGTGCCTGCTCGCGGGTCAAGTATCTATTAGTGCTTGGATCATAATCATCGTTATTCACGATGTCGGTGGTTTGGAACTGGTAAGTCACTCCATTGTACTCCTCTGCCGGAAAAGTCCACCACCCCATCGTGTTATGGTGATTTATAACCACGTCTGCTACCGTTCCAAGACCCTTTGCCTTGAATGTCCGTATCATCGAACGCAGTTCCTGTTCTGTTCCGAAACTACTATTCTGGTTGAAATAGTAGTATGGTGTGTATCCCATCACTTTGTTAGACTCCAAGCATTTGCCGCTCTGCGGAATCCATATCAGACTGAACGTGGCGGCAAGGTCGTCTGCCTGACTTTCGAGTTTTGTCCATTTGGACTGTGAGAACGAGTCCCAATAGAACCCTTGCAGCATCACTCCGCCATAATTTTCGGGCCACCCCTGGGCACCGACACTCTGCGAACAGAGCGTGATGAGCGCAACTGCAATAAGGATTTTCGTAAAATGTTTCATAATTATGTAGTTTTTATAATTAAACTTTCGATGACAAAGATAACTTAAAAGACAGACATGACACATCTAAGCCATTGCTTTTCACACATTTATACAATGCAAACGTTTGCGCCCAAAGCCAATAATCTCAAATCGTTCATTAGAACCCTCAACTTATTTTGTTCGATTGTTGAGCAGAAGTGCTGACGTTTCATCGAAGGCGTAGCGGGCTACAACCAGATGAATGGCTGCGCAGATGTCGGCAAGCGGACTATATCAGTAGAGAAGCATACCAGCAATAGGAAATCTAAGCAAATGCGCTCTAATGACCTATTTTGGATAATACGCCGAAGCAGAAGAAAAAAGAGGAGAGAATGCATGGAAACATTCTCTCCCCTTTTGTGTATATCTATCGTGACTATTACTCAGACACAATGGCAAACATGCCCGTAATGTCGTTGAAATAGATGCAGTAATTTCCTGCGGGCACATTGATATTTCCACCACCGGCAAGACCCTGTCCTGAATAGTTAGCATCAGAAATGGTGAAATCGGCACCCCAGTTAATATCCCATTGTCCATCGGCACGGAATTTCAAACCGCCGGTAACAGAAATGGTTGTTTTTACAAACCAGTTGTGAGGGGTGACCTGAGTCATCACCAAGTCGCCTGCCCATGTGTTGAAATCGCCTATAATACCGATAGAACCATACTCTGTCGGAGTTTGGTTATCCAACTTTGTCCAAGTATATTGCATGGTGTTGAGGTTCATTTCCATCTTCCAAAATCCTGCTTCAGGTGAGTGGATGGCGCCACCGTTGGATATTTCAATCGGACCCGACATTTCGGTAGAACCGTTATTATCCTGAGTAGTGTTGTAGCACAAGTCCCAATTGCCGAGACCATTCTCATCCCATGCCTTAACATTGCCGTCAAACTTGCCGTAATATGCAAACACGTTAGTGTCAATCTGGAACATTGCGCCCTCTTTAGCCTTATCCGCACTCCATCCGGAGAAATCTCCGAAGAGATAAAGAACCGTCCTTGTGGGAGCCGAAATCATGTTGAATTCAACCATACCGGCATCGATGAGCAGTGCCTGACCGTCTTTCACGGCATTCAGGAATACATGGGCTGAATATTTGTGCTGTGCAATCCCTTGTCCGAATATTTTCACTGCGTAGTTCTGCAGATCTTCCTTGCTCACCTTTCCGTCAAGAGAGGCGTTCATTCTGACAGGATCACAGTTGATTTCGGTTGTGATAAAATCAATTCGTGCATTGGCGAGAGTGTAGCCTTCAGGCAGTTCCTCTGTGCTCAATGTGAACACCGGCACTTGATCTTCGGCAGTATTGAGGTCTATGTCACCCACAGCAGATGCCTTGATACCGGGAAGCACAACGGCATTTTCCTGTGCATTCGACTGCGGATTTGCCCAGTCGGTGAAGTCTTCGCTGCAGGCTGTGAACAACAAGCCTGCGAGCGAGAGTATTAAAAATGATATTTTTTTCATATCCTAATCATTTATTTTATTGTTTCTTACTTAATATCACCGGTGTCATTGCTAAAGTTCAGATAGAGTTTCTGACCTGCAGGAACCACTACACGCTCCTGGTCGCCACCTGTTCCACGGTAAACAATCTTCTTGTTGAACACCATGAACTCTGATTTCCACCAGTCGAATTCAGGCACTTTTACATATACACGCAGACCTGCATCAGCATCTGAAGCATGTGCAAACGCCGGAGAAACGAATTCGCCGTCCTTTGTAGCAGGTACTTCGAACGAACAACCGTCCTCTTTCTCTGCCCAACCGGCTCCCGGAGTGACAGGACCCATGAGCCAAACTTCAGGCTTAAGGAAATCGACATTATATATTATTTTGCCTCCGGAGACAGATGTTGTTACAACAATCAGATACCAAGCCGGTGTAGCACTTGCCAAGTTGCCTCCATTGTCAGAAATATTGCCGGCCAATTCTCCACCGATATTAACCTGACCAAAGCCAACCTCTTTATTGTCCCATGCTCTTTCTGCGTTGAACTTCACACCTTGCTCATCAACCCATACCATGCGCCAGAACACATTTGGAGCACCATTCACAGGAATCATGGCAGGAGCAGTGTCCCACATCCAGCCATTGAAGCCACCTATTACATAGAAGTTCTCAGGTGTTGTGGCAGGTGGGAGTGAATATTCAACGAGCACACGTGACAGTTCCACGATGTTAGAGAGTATCTCGGTGCCGTCTATTGCTTTACCATAAGCCGTAGTCTGCACAGCCTTTGCACGCAGATATACTTTCACGTCTATCGGGAAATCTGCCTCTACCTTGCCCTTGCTCTTGAGTTTATCGGTCAGAGAAGCAGCCAGTGAAGCAGCATCGATGCCGAGAACCGCGCTCTTCTGAGCCGGAACTGCTTCAAAAGCATCACTCATATCGGCATTCAGAGAAGCCTCAAGAGAATAGTCGGTGCTTGCAGGGAAACCATAATCGGGCTGCGAGCAAGTTACGATAATCTTTCCTGAATTTGCCAATTCGATATGCGAGTTGGCTATTGCCGGTGTGTTGAGTACAAATGTCGTTGGACTTTTCAATGTCGGGTTAGAGTCATTGTCATCATCGCAGGCCGTGAAAAGACACGCACCCACCACCAGCATTAATATTGACTTTATTGTTTTGTTCATTGTTATTTTCTTTTATGTGGGCGGTTCGTTTCCGATTACCGCCCGTTAATGATTACCTGTTATTAGTTATCATTTATAGCCCGGGTTCTGCTTCATGTTGCCGTTTGCCACAAGATCCTTTGCCGGGATGGCGAAGATGTTGCGGTATTCTGCGAAGTTTCTGCCCTCGAAAGAGCCACCCTTCCACTGCCAGTTGTAGCCGTTGTTGCCACCGAACTTACCGAAGCGGATAAGAGTAGGGCGACGTATGCCCTCGAAATAGAACTCGCGACTCCACTCATCGAGAAGATCATCGAGAGAGAACGAACCGGAGTTGCGCTCCTGTGCATGAGCACGTTTGCGTAGGTCGTTGATACACTTTGTACCCTCTGCTGTGGTATTGTTTCCATTCATGCGTGCTGTAGCCTCAGCGTATGCGAGGTAAGCCTCTGCTACACGGAACAGGAAGAAGTCGGTATCGGCAAAAGTAGGATCTTTTCCTGCACTGCCATCTGTCTTGAAGTTTGTGAACTTAGCCACACCGTAACCATCGGTGAACTTGCCACGTTCGTTATTGTTGAGTTCGCGTCCCACTCCGCAAAACAGCGCACGGTCGTCGCCAGCAATCTCTGCGGTCTCGTAAGACTCCTTCTGAGGAACGTCACCAATCGGGAAGAATTTCCTTACGAGGTTAGGGCGGGCACGGTTGCCTGACCAACCTATACTGACACCGTTAGTTGCGGCATTGTCATAGGGGTTTGCATGCATGTTAGCATCGAATGTAGAGGCGATGAGGAACTCGGAGCAACCATACTGTGTGGTGGTGATACCATCGGCAAAGAGCGGCAGCACAGCCTCGTAAGCAGCATCTGTCTCACCATTGTCGCCCATGAAGAGCATCTGATAAGATGTCCAACGGCCAACGTTTGTGGTGTTGAGACGATAATCTGAAGAAATTACTTTCTGTGCATATTCGGCAGCCTTGTTCCACTGTGCCGTTCCGGTATATACCTCAGCGTTCAAGTAAAGACGCATCATAAGGAACCATGCGGCAGCCTTATCGGCGCGGCCATAGCCTGCATCTGTGGATTTTTTTGCCTTTGGCTCTGCGAGGAGAGGCTCAATTTCAGTGAGTTCTTTCTCAATCCACTCATAAGCAGCCTTTCTGTCTATCTGCACCGGCTTCTCAATATTCTCGGCGAAAGGAATGTTTCCCCAACCGTCCATCAAAAGATAATACTGCAATGCACGCACGAAACGCACCTCGGCAGTCATCGTAGGATTGTAGCCTGAAGCCACCTTGAGATACTGGTTGCAATAACTGATACCCAAAGCCAGACGCTGGTAATACATTGCAAGCATCGGGTGAGCAGCATCATAAACGTTATCAATGAACGTTGCAATACCATCGTCGCCCCAACCACAGATTGCCTCGTCTGTGGTAAGTTCGTTAGAGTTCCACATCTGGCGTACAAGTCCAGTGAAACCTGCATCCGGATATATTATATCTGTAGAGCCACCACCGGCGTTTCCTTCCATCGCGAGGTTGGCATAACACTTGTTGAACAAGCCTTCCACCTCGAACTTGGTATCCTTGTTCGGATCGAGCACGTTCTTATCAACATCGAGATCGCCAATACATGACGAGAGCCCCATTGTAAGAGTCATTGCGGCAGCAGGCAATATATATTTTAATATTCTTTTCATGACTTTTGTCTTATTGATTGTTTATTAGAAATTGAGGTTCAAACCGAGAATGAATGAACGTGGACGCGGATATACATTGTTGTCAAGACCTGAAGCAACTTCAGGGTCGAGACCGTCGTAACCGGTTATGGTGCATACATTTGCCACAGTGGCATAGATGCGTCCGTTCAAACCATTCCAACCTGCCGACTTGAAGATGTTAGAGAAACTGTAACCAACGGTGATGTTGTCGAACTTCAAGAACGAAGCGTTCTTAACGTGCATATCAGAAAGGCGGCTCTGCAATCCGTCGTTCTGCCACTTATAGTCGAGCACTGACACCGGACGATTTGCTATGTACAGGCTCTGTGCCCACACTGCAGATTTGCTGATGTTGAATGAACCTGCAAACACATCATTATACACATAGTTGCCTATGCTTGCACGAAGAGAGAGACCCAAGTCCCAGTTCTTGTACTCCAGACGCGATGCCAGACCCATTGTAACAGGAGCGGCAGGGCTCTTATAGAGATACTTGTCTTTCTCGTTTATCTCACCATCGCCGTTACGATCGACAACAGCACCCTCTATAGGTTTACCGTTTTTGTCATATACCTGCTGATATACATAGAACGAATTGGCTGCATATCCGGTCTGATTAGCTTGTATAGTTATACCCTGACCTACCTTGCGGTCTGTGTTTGCAACAGGATCGCCGGTAGCAGACACGCCACTGAGGTTTGTAATCTCGTTCTGATTGTAAGTGAAGTTATAGTCGATAGTCCAGAACCAGTCTTTAGACTGTATTGCCCTCCATCTCAATGAAGCCTCGACACCACTGTTCTTCAGTGAACCGATGTTCTGAACTCCCTCGTTGGTAAATCCGAACAATGCTGCCAAAGGAGCACGGTTGAGCAAGTCGGTGGTCTTGCGGTAGTACCAGTCAATGCTACCGGAGAGTCTCTGGTCGAGAATTCCCCAGTCGAGACCGATGTTATATGTAGTGGTAGTCTCCCACTTCAGTTTGTCGTTATAGTTGTCCGGACGATAGAGTGTACCATCACCTATCATCGGATAGAAACCGTTGGTACCGGTGTTGCGTGAGTAAGTAGGAATCCATCCGTAGTCATCGATGATGTCACCGTCCTGCTGTCCTGTCATACCCCAACCTAAACGGAGTTTCAAATCAGAAAGCCAGTTTATATCGCGGAAAGCCTTCTCATCCTTGGCCTTCCATGCGAAAGCGAACGATGGGAACCATGCCCAGTGCTCCTTGAACTTTGAAGAACCGTCGTCACGCACTGTCGCGGTGAACATATAGCGATCAAGGAGAGTATAGTTGGCACGTCCGAAGAAAGAAACAAGGAAGTGCTCCGACTTGAATTTGTAAGGTGTGTGAGGACGAGCAGTACCTGCGAGTGCAGGATCGTTGTTCGTCTTGGGATAGTAAGAAATATAATCATCGTTTTTCTTGCGCCAATATCTCTGATACTCATAACCCGCCATAATGTCGAAGTGATGGTTTTCGTTGAAATCCTTGAAATACTGTGCATAGGCACTCAACTGATAGTTACGGCGCAGATTAAATTCGCTGCCATGATTACCAAAATAGATATTGTCGGCATGTGCAGGCGAAGCGTTCTTGTTTTCGCGCGACTGCAGAATGTCCATACCGAGAGTAAGGTGAAGTCTCAGGTCTTCGAAACCGTGAACTTTATAGTCGATGTCTGCGCTTCCGATGAACTGACGGTTATATGCTCTGTCGTCCCAAAGTTTTCTATCGAGCAGTGCGAGTGGGTTCTTTGTGGCAGTATTGATAATGGTGTTAGGCCAACTGCTGTCATTAAGAGATGCACCTCCGGTAGCCCACTGGAAATATCCGCCGAAGTTTGAGAGAGTGCGGTCACTTATTCCGCTGTGGAATTTAGAAGTGAACTTGTATGGATCCTGTGTAGGGTCGAAAGATAGTGCTGCACCGATGGCACCGGTGTTTGCATAACTTGACTTCGCATACATACCCTTTGCATTGAGGTTGAGCACCAAATGGTCGTCCAACAGCGATGGGTTAAGATTTACCGATGTCGTTACACGCTTGTAATCAGAAGTTCTCAAGATACCCTGCTGATTGGTGAAGCCTGCCGAAATGCGGTATGGCAGTTTGCTTCCCACAGAACCTGACAGCGTAATATTGTGGTCTTGACTAACCGCAGTGCGGTAGATAAGATCCTGCCAGTTGGTGTTTGCGGTACCGAGATAACTGTATGGTTCGCTGTCTGTTCCGAACACATCGGCGATGAACTTACGATACTGTGTTGCGTCCATCACTTTGATTGTCTTCTGCTTCATGCTCACGGTAGCACTTCCAGAGTAAGAAACCGACAACGGCTGGCCGCGTCGTCCTTTCTTGGTAGTAATGATGATTACACCGTTAGAACCACGGCTACCATAGATAGCAGTGGCAGAAGCATCCTTAAGCACGTTGAACGACTCAATGTCCTGAGGATTCACAGAAGCGAGAAGGTTGCTTACACCACCAACTCCCTGATTGTCCATTGCAAGTCCGTCGATTACTACGAGCGGGTCGTTGCTCGCGCTGAGCGAAGAACCACCGCGCACACGGATTTGCGAACCGCCACCGGGAGTTCCGTCACCCACAGTCACATTCACACCGGCAACCTTGCCCGCGAGCATGTCCTGTGCACTGACAACCACACCCTTATTCTTGCCGTCCGGCTTAAGCGCAGTCACGCTACCTGTAAGGTCGCTCTTCTTTACCGCACCATAACCGATTACCACGACCTCATTAAGAGACTGTGCTGCATCTTCCTGCATAGTAATTACCATATTTGGCGACGCAGAAACTTTAGAGTCTTGATATCCTATATAGGAAATCGTGAGAGTGGCTCCTACAGGAGCCTCGATAGTGAAGTTACCGTCAAAATCGGTAATGGCACCACCTGCATGTCCATCAACACGAACAGTGGCACCGATTACTGGCTCGCCGGCAGCATCCTTGACTTGACCCGACACAGTATTCTGCTGCGCAAAGGCCCCGACAGATAGGAACAGCCCTAACAAGAGGGTAAGAACCCGCATAGGGATTCTAACTTTTACCTGTTTCATCATTTACATTGTTTTTTTAAGTTAGTGATTTATTACAAAAATTATTTTTATAATTCTGATTATCAATTCAATCCTTAGGTCAACAGGCTTTTCATGAGCCCATAGTTTGATTATGCCCATCATAGGCGTTTCACTTTGCAAAATTAACTTTAAAAATGTTACACAACACCTCTTTTACTAATAAATTTCACTATTTTTGTATGCAAACGTTTGCGCATTATTATCTCTATAAAGACATATAAGGTACGCGCGTTCTATAAAAAATTAGATAAATTTGCACCTATCAAAACGATATTGTGCAACAATTACGCACTTACCTTATTTAGAAAACTACAATGGAAACAAATGAAAGCACATCGATAACGATGAAGGACATCGCACGCGAATTGGGCGTGTCGGTGGCCACGGTGTCGCGTGCGCTGAAAGACAGTCCACGAATAAGTACCAAGCAGAAGGAGCGAATAAAAACATTTGCTCGCGAACACAACTTCTACCCCAACCTCACAGCAGAAAAACTGCGCCACAATCGCGTGCGACCGTCAAATATCATCGGCGTGATAATTCCGCAGATAGCGCACTATTATTTCTCTACAATACTGTCTGGAATAGAGAAGCAGGCAAGGATCAGGGGTTATAACATAATCGTGGCGCAAAGCGAAGAACGATACGACCTTGAGAAAATTATATGCGAACACTTCATCGAGAACCGTGTTTGCGGCATCATTGTATCGCAAGCAAAGGACACTGTGAAGTACGACCACTTCGAGAAACTTAACCAAATGGGCATCCCTGTAGTGTTCTACGACCGCATCTGCACCGGCATTAATGCCAACAGAGTGGTGGTAGATGACTACATGGGGGCATTCACTGCCGTTACACACCTCATCGAGACCGGTTGCCGACGCATCGCATTCTACGGTTCATCTATGACCCTTGAAATATCAAAGAACAGATATAACGGCTACCGCGATGCTCTGCTGCGCCACGGATTGAAGGCCGACAGTTCGCTGGAGTTCATCTGTGACAACCGCGAAGATGCAGAAGAAATCACACCTAAGGTACTGAAACGCCATGACCGCCCCGATGCTTTCTTCGCCATAAACGATGACACGGCAATAGCCATACTATATACGGCGAAGCGCATGGGACTGAAAGTGCCCGAAGAGGTGAGCATATGCGGATTTACCAACGGCGAGCGTGCCGTAGCATGCGACCCTATGCTGACAACCGTTGAACAACGCGGGCACATGGTTGGAGAAGAGGCCGTCGATGTTCTCTTGGCCCACGTGGAGGGACTCTTGCCCAAAGGAAAGGTAGAAAAGAAAGTGGTGAGAACCCGACTCGTGGTGAGAGGAACTACAAAATAACAGAATATAACAACAAAATAAAATAACAATAATGGAAAAACCAAATTTAAAATTCTCACAACTATGGAATCTTAGTTTCGGATTCTTCGGCGTGCAAATAGCATACGCCCTGCAAAGCGGCAACATCTCGCGAATATTCCGCACCCTCGGAGCCGACCCTCACGACTTGAGTTTCTTTTGGATTCTACCACCACTCATGGGAATCCTCGTGCAACCTATCGTGGGAACGCTCTCTGACAGAACGTGGACACGCTTCGGACGACGCATACCTTATCTCTTCGCAGGTGCTGCAGTGGCAGTGGCAGTGATGTGCCTGTTGCCCAATTCCGGTTCGTTCGGAATGGCGGTGAGCACGGCTCTCATCTTCGGACTAATATCGCTGATGCTTCTTGACACCAGCATCAACATGGCCATGCAACCGTTCAAAATGTTAGTGGGCGACATGGTGAACGAAAAACAGAAGGCTAAGGCATACTCCATTCAGTCGTTCCTCTGCAACGCCGGCTCGGTGGTGGGCTTCGTGTTTCCGTTCTTCTTCACATGGATAGGACTGAAGAACGTGGCTCCTGAAGGAGTAGTGCCCGACTCTGTGATATGGTCGTTCTACATCGGTGCGGCGATACTTATTCTCTGTGTTATCTACACCGTAATAAAAGTGCGTGAATGGAATCCGCAGGAATATCGCCAATACAACCCCACTAACGAAGAAAAAGAAAAGAGTGCCAACTGGATAACACTACTGAAGAACGCCCCGACCACTTTTTGGCGCGTAGGACTGGTTCAGTTTTTCTGCTGGGGTGCGTTCCTTTATATGTGGACATACGTGGTTGATGCCGTCTCCGAAACAGTTTGGTACACGACCGACCCTGCATCGGAATCTTATCAGATAGCAGGCAACTGGACAGGTATTCTCTATGCCATACAGGCAATGGGCTCGGTGGTATGGGCCATGATTCTACCTCGTTTCAGCAATATGAAGATGGCATACGCCGTTAGTCTGCTGTTGGGTGGTCTCGGTTTCGCACTGATTCCGTTCGTACACGACCAGTACTTGCAGATTGGCCCCTTCCTCCTCATCGGCTGTGCTTGGGCTGCAATGCTGGCAATGCCATTCACTTTCGTCACCAATGCTCTGCAAGGCTACGGCCACATGGGTGCATATCTCGGTTTGTTCAACGGTACGATATGCGTTCCGCAGATAGTGGCGGCACTCGTCGGAGGACAGATACTGAACCTCGTTGGCTCTCATCAGAGCAACATGATGATTGTGTCTGCTGCTTTCCTTGTTATCGGTGCGTTATGCGTGAGCGTTATAAATGATAAGCGATGAGCGATGAGCGATGAGCGATGAGCGTTGAGCGATGAGCGATGAGCGATGAGCGTTGAGCGATGAGCGATGAGCGATGAGCGATGAGTGATGAACGTTGAGCAATGAGCGTTGGACAAACCAAAGGATATTAAAATGAAGAGCGATAATAACCGCATTACAGACTATGCCATCATCCTCGGCGGCGGCAAGGGACTGCGAATGGGCAACGATGTACCGAAGCAGTTTCTGCCCGTGGGTGACATCCCGATACTGATGCGCACTATACGCAGGTTTCGGGAATACAGCAGCACGCTGAAGATAATACTCGTACTGCCCGAAAGACGACATGAGCATTGGGCACGACTGTGCGAGGATTACGGCTTCTGTGAAAACTACGAGATTGCCAATGGCGGCGAAACGCGCTTCCACTCCATAAGAAACGGACTGGCTCACGTGCCCGACAATGCCGAAGGAGTGGTGGCCGTCCACGATGGTGTGCGCCCCTTCCCAAGCGTTGAGGTGATTGACCGCTGCTTCGAGACGGCACGCAGAGAGGGTTCGGCAGTGCCGGTAACGGATGTTATTGAGACATTGCGTCACGTAAGTAACAATGGAACATCGGCTACGGTGCCACGCAACGAATACCGATTGGTGCAGACACCACAGGCTTTCGACATACAACTCCATAAACGTGCATACCGGCAGGATTACAACGATGGTTTTACCGATGATGCTTCAGTGGTTGAGTCGCTCGGACATGACATAACACTCGTTGAAGGAAACCGAGAAAACATAAAGATTACAACACCTTTCGATATGTGCATCGCGGAAGTAATAGCCGCGCAACAACAGACGCGAGGGTAAGTATAACCTGCCAAGCACGATAATTCAAGGGGAGCAATCTTCAAACTAAAAACAACTCCATGACTGACATATTCCGGCAAGACATAATGTATGTTCCGGGCGTTGGACCTCATCGCAAGGAACTGCTGAAAAAAGAATTGGGCATCGAGACATTCGGTGACCTGCTGGAATATTATCCTTATAAATATGTTGACCGATCGAAAATCTATCGAATCAACGAGTTGAGCGATGACATGCCGTTCGTGCAGATAATGGGTGAGTTCGCAGATTTCGAAGAATTCAGCATGGGAGCACGCAAGAAACGCATCGTTGCCCATTTCACTGACGGTACGGGATTTGTTGATCTCGTGTGGTTCGCAAGAGCACAGCAAATCACGAAAGACCTTAAAATAGGAAAAAAATACATCGTGTTCGGGAAACCTATGATATACGGCGGGCGTTACCAATTTGCCCATCCTGAGGTGGATTTGGCAAACGAGATAGAATTGTCTGCAATGGGAATGCAGCCATACTACGGTACAACGGAGAAGATGAAGAAAGCGGGCATGACCTCGCATGCTGTGGAGAAAATTACGAAGAGCATGCTCGAACGCATTACTCAGGAAATTCCCGAGACGCTGCCACCGTTCATTGTCAACAGACTAAGACTGGTGTCGCGCGACACCGCACTGCGGCACATACACTATCCGAAAAGCGCGGAGGAAATGAGCCATGCCCGACAGAGGCTCAAATTCGAGGAGTTGTTCTATGTGCAATTGAACATTCTGCGCTACGCATCCGACCAACGACGCAAGTTCCGAGGGTATGTATTCCAACATGTAGGGACTTTCTTCAATACGTTCTACCACCAACGACTGCCTTTCCCACTGACAGGGGCACAGAAAAGGGTGATAAGGGAGATCAGGCAAGACACGTTATCGGGAAGACAGATGAACCGTTTATTACAGGGCGATGTCGGCTCCGGAAAAACTCTCGTGGCACTGATGTCGATGCTCATCGCACTCGACAACAACTATCAGGCATGCATCATGGCACCAACGGAAATACTTGCCGAACAGCATCTTGCAACAATAAAAGAGTTTCTCGGCGATATGCCGGTGCGCGTGGAACTGCTGACGGGAATAGTGAAAGGGAAGAAACGTAAGGAGGTGCTTGACGGACTGGTCACCGGCGATGTGCATATCCTCGTAGGCACGCATGCTGTGATAGAAGACACGGTGCAGTTTTTGCATCTCGGTTTCGTTGTCGTGGATGAGCAACACCGCTTCGGTGTAGCGCAGAGAGCGAAACTTTGGGGCAAGAGCAAGAACCCTCCGCACGTGTTGGTGATGACCGCAACGCCTATACCGCGCACGCTGGCGATGACACTTTACGGCGACCTTGATGTGAGTGTGATTGACGAACTGCCTCCCGCACGCAAACCAATCCAGACAATTCAAAGATTTGAAAACAACACGGCGAGCCTTTATAAGGGAATACGTCAGGAGATAGCGCAGGGACGACAGGTTTATATCGTGTTCCCACTGATAAAAGAGAGTGAGAAAATGGATTTGCAAAACCTTGAAGAGGGTTATAAAAGGTTGCGCGAGGTGTTTGCAGATATGAGTCTTAGCAAGGTTCACGGTCGCATGAAACCGGCAGAGAAAGAGGCCGAGATGCAGCGTTTTGTCAGTGGCGAAACGCAGATACTGGTTGCCACGACGGTTATAGAGGTTGGGGTGAATGTTCCCAATGCCTCGGTAATGGTGATTCTCAATGCTGAGCGTTTCGGACTGTCGCAACTGCATCAGTTGCGCGGACGTGTCGGACGAGGTGCCGAACAGTCGTTCTGCATACTTGTTACTAAACGAAAACTCAGTGCCGACACCAAGCGTCGAATAGACATAATGTGCGACACGAACGATGGTTTTCAAATAGCAGAGGCCGACCTAAAACTACGCGGGCCGGGTGACTTGGAGGGCACACAACAAAGTGGCATGGCCTTTGACCTTAAAATTGCCGACATAGCACGCGACGGACAACTCGTACAACTTGCACGCGACGAAGCACAGCGCATCATAGACAACGACCCTGAATGCAATAAAACGGAAAACCAAATGCTGTGGTCGAGACTTGCTGCGCTTAGGAAGAATAACGTGAATTGGGGGGTTATTAGTTGAACGTTGAGCGATGAGGGTTGAGCGATGAGGGTTGAGGGTTGAGGGTTGAGGGATGAGGGTTCAAAATGCCGATTACAAATTGTTAATTAATCAATAAAAGTGTTAGTACACACATTGTTATAAAAATATTTTTCATACCTTTGCAGCGACTTTTGAAAAAAGTGGGCATTATTATCTGCCAAACACTTCTACGAGTTAGGAGTATTTTTCTTATTTTATATATAAACTCTAACTTCGAATATGCAATTTAAAAGATCAATAAAAACTTTAACATTAACGGCCGTGCTCGCACTTTCTGCTATCCCAACGATGGCTCAGGACATAGTAGCGTTCCAAGCACCGATAGACCGTAAAATGAAAGCAGTGGACACAGTAGCACTGCGCAGTATTGTAGAACGTGAAATGACTTCTAATCCTTCCGGAAAACTCTACAGCGAGTGGAGCAACAAGTATGCACACCGCGCGACAGAGCTGCCCGACTCTTTCCGCATCGACCTGCGAAATTTCTGCATGCCGACAGACAGCCGCCTCATTACAAGTAACTACGGCCGCCGCTGGGGACGCATGCACAAAGGTATTGACGTAAAAGTATATATCGGAGACACCATACGTGCGGCATTCAATGGAAAGGTACGCGTGGTAAGGTATGAAGCGAACGGTTATGGAAATTTCGTTGTGATACGTCACCACAATGGTTTGGAAACCATCTACGGACACATGTCAAAGCATCTCGTACAGGAGAATCAGAATGTACGTGCAGGCGACCCGATAGGTCTCGGAGGTAATACCGGACGTAGCACCGGCTCGCACTTGCATTTTGAAACAAGACTTTGTGGCGTTGCATTGAACCCCGCACTGATGTTCGATTTTCGCAATCAGGACGTGACTAACGACTACTACGTATATCGCAGAACCTCGCACGACCGCGATAGCGATATGGCAAACCGCCTACGCGGTAAGTCAGCAGGCCAGAGCAAACAGTCGTACGAAAGAAACTCTTACACCTCGGTACAGCAGGACAGTCAAGAAGAGCAACCTCGCCAACAGGCATCATTAAGCGGCGATGTGCGCTATCATAAGGTTGCCACAGGCGAAACGCTCTATTCCATCGCCCGCAAGCGTGGCGTAAGCATAGAACGTCTATGCCGCCTCAACCACATCGGCAAGAACATGCGCGTGAAAGTGGGACAGATTTTGAGATATTCTTAATCGCAAATAAATACAAGAATACACCCCAAAAGTCTATGTTGACTTTTGGGGTTTACTTTTTTGAAACAATAAGAATGGGTTTAATATCTGCGACATAACATCCAGACAGCAGGCCATGAGCGACTAAACTCCGAGCAACTTTTTCCAGCCGGCAGTACCATACAGGATGTAGTCGGTTACGAATTTCTGCATTTCTTCACGGCTCATGTCTTCATTCTGTACCAATATACGAATCGCAGCAAACCACGTAAAGCAGTTTAGTTCTATTAAATAGGGAGAAATATCACTGTTTATGTATGGGTATTTCTCTTTCATTGATGCTACATACTGCTCTCCTATTAGTGCTTGTTTCTTTGCATAGTGTTGGAAGAAATCTTCCAAGGTTGTTCCGGAAGACTCGAAAAGGAGCAGCCGGAACTCCGGCCTGTACTCCTTGACGAGTTGGATGAAATGATTTATCATCGAATATTGATAACTCTCAACAAAGAACAGTTCGATTGTCTGATTGCCTTTACCGTTCTCAAGCATAAGGAAATCGTCCAATGCTTTCAGCAAAGGAGAGCATATAGCAACGAAAATATCGTTCTTACTGCTGAAATAATTGTATATATTGCCCACCGCCACACCGGCAACAGAGGCGATGTCCTTTATCGAAGTTCGTTTCACTCCTTTCCTAAAGAACTCCTGACGCGCGGCAAGAAGAATACGTTTTCTTATATCGTCTTTCCTGATTTGCATATCAATATCGGATGAATGGATTAAGTCTGCCTATTTGGCGTAACTATGGAAAAAGCATGGGAAGCCCTGCACCTTAACGACAGCATCCGAAGACTTTTTCGTTTCAGGATTGTATGTGTAGAAACCGTTGCACTTGCGGTTTGCACTACCGAATACAATTAGGTTCTTATGCTTGCCTATCGCAATGCCATGAGGATTTGAGATTGGCAAATCTTCTATTCTTTCAATGGTCTTATTGTAGATGTCGATTACCACGGGGCATTGACAAATTGCAGTGTAAGGATTGCTTGCACCTTCCAAATCGAGTTTGTATGAATTGGCATAAGCATACAACTTTCCACCCTTATCATAGCACAACATTCCCAAATATTCTGCATATTTTGTCGAAAGACCCTTTATTTCCGTTTTGTCAAAACGAATACAGTAGTCTGGGTCTATCTCTGTCTCACCTTTCTTTATTCGTATTATACCTGCATTAAATCCCGGCATCAAACCAAATGAAGCCATACAACTGATGTAAATATCACCCTTTTCGTCCATGAAAATAGAATTAGAATCAATTGGACGAGTAGGCACGCTAACACCATGAGACTCGTTTCTTATAGTCTTCTCATACTGGTCGTTGTTTGTATTGATGAGCGCCAGTTCCACAGAACTCTCTTTAGGCATGTATTGACTGTTAAATTGTGACAAACCTACATACAGATAGTTGTCGCGTATAATCATGGCAGCGGGCGAAACGGTTGTTCCTTCATGCGCCAGCATAGACAAGTCGATTTTCTTTATCTCTTTCATTGTAGAGGGATTGAAAACGATTACCACACCAATCCCCTGACAACTGAGATATGCTTTCTCACTGTTCAGTTCCACAACATTGCATGCTGCGGCCCCTCCCGGTATGCCCATCGTTCCCTGCAACACCAACTTGTTATTCGGCCCCATCTTGTATAACTTCAATTCTGCCTTAGAACTTCCCATATAGTCGGGAAAAGAATAGATGTGTCCGTTGTCTAAAGCAATCGGTAATGCACCGAAACCGGTAGGCACACTGTTCTTATTGTCATACGTTGCAGGGTCAAGATTGGATATGGCCTGCAAATATACGCTACCGGAATTTCCCTCAGCATTGGTCACAGAGGTTGCAAACAGGATAGAACCCGGCTCCGTTGTGGGAGGTGTTATCGGTTTCTGAGCATCATTGTCGTCACACGAGATTACTGACACAGCCAGCAACATGGCCGGCAAAAGATTCTTAATTTTCATAATAATTTATTTTTTATGGTTATACATTTATGTTTATGGTAATTCATTATTTCAGCAAATACCTTACCTTTAGACCTATCGAGCGACCGGGTAGCGGGCGGTTGAGTTCCGAATACACCTCTCTATTGGTCAGATTTCTCGCTTTCAGCGTCACCGTCCACCTGTTGTTCATGAAACTATGTTCAATGCTTGCATCCATAGTGAGCGATGTAGGAATCCTACGGTCTTGACTATCGCTCATCTCGAAATCGTAGAAATATTTATGTATGTAAGATACATCGAGCAAGAAACGTGTGTTTTGCCCCTTTCCTCCGAACAGATTTTCACGGTGTATATCAAGTCCTCCGTTTGCCATAAGATATGGAATATTGGGTATGCGCTTATCCTTTGTTGGGTTTTCCACCGATGTTCCGGGCAATGTGGAACGTATGTCGCGCAGGTCTTGGAAAGTTCCGTTCACGTAGAAGTAGAGGAAAGGCAGCACATCTCCTTTCACTTCGGCCTCGATACCGCGCGTTCTCACATTGCCGAAATTCCTGTATCTCGCCATAGTAGGAATTATGTCTGCCGTGAAACGTATCATGTCCTTCAAGTCATTGAAGAACGTGTTCACCTCGGCTTCCACGAAGCCATACGCGTTGTTTTTATGATACAGCAGACCCAAGTTCACACCGTTGCATCTTTCCGGCAATAGTGTGGTTGATGGAAGTATCGAGTAGCCGTTGCCTATAAGTTCCTCGCTTGTGGGAATGCGCACCTCCGAACTGAACGAGGCCTTAACAAGCAGATTGCTCGTGAACTTATATCTCATTGCCTCACTCCAGCCCCAATAGTTCTTTGTGGTTATTACCGCCACCGGATTGTTGATGAAATAATTCTCCAGCATCTTCGATTTGGAAGTGAAGAAGAAATTTTTCACCGTGGTTGCACTTTGGAACTTTCCGCCGAAGAGCGACAAGTCGTATGAGAAACCGACCGTAAGATTCGACATTCTGCTTGGGAAATTGGCACGGAATCCCAATGCCTTGTCCATCAGGTCGTCCTTTGGCAACTGCTTGGTATGACTCCCAAACAGATTGATATTGAACGAGTGATGCTCATCAAATATATAATTCAAATTGAGTTTCGAGGCAAAGTCGTGCGAACGATTATCCCCATCAGAGGGAAAATTACCCTGCTCTCCACCATAAGAAGACACCGGTGGATATTCATTCCCATTCCAGTCATAGCGGTGCATGGCCTTATCAATAAGCCCGAAACGTCCGGCATTGTAGAATAAATTGAAATCAAAATCAAGCCCGGGCAGAAAGAAATTGTCACGCTTCAGCGTCAGTCCGGCCAATAAAGATGATGAATGATTGTATGCTTCACGTATATCGAACTCAAGTCCTTGCATCTCCTGCTTCGTCTTAGAATAGACAAGTTCCAGTTTCATTTCGTCAAACCACCATTTTGTTGCCTTTACAGAGCCACCGAATAGTAGTTTATTATATCGGTCATGGTCTCGTTTCACTATGCGGTCGTCAAGATTCATAAGGCGCATTTTGTAGTTGTTGTCGGAGTGGGTGTAACCTCCTCCAATGCCGAATTGCAATCCGCTTCTACTGTCAGTGCACTTTACAACAGCATCAAACTTATGAGTATTGAACGACGACACCTCATATCCGAAATCCATATACACCGGAGGATATTCCTTTGTAACCACATTCACCGCACCACCAAGCGATGCACCTCCGAACTTATAAGGGACAATGCCTTTATAAACCTCTATGCGTTCTATCATATCCGTAGGAATATCGTTCAGTGTGATATAGTTGTTCATCTGCCCTATAGGACTCTCATCGATGAACATTCCCATGCGCTTGCCTTCCAAACCACGCACCGACACGCGCGATGCACTCCCCACACCACCTGTGTTTCGCACCGTCACACCGGTGGTTCGGGCAAGAACATCATTGATTGAAGATGCCGTACCTTGCAGTTGGTTTGCAGAAATCACAGATACCGGCATGGTTGACTCCCTCAGTTTTCGTGCCTCGTTATGACCTATCACCACAACATCAGATAGTTGATGTGCCGAGGATGTCAATTCAACATCACACAGAATACTGTCATTGCCGTTAACAATATTTTTGCCGACGAACTTTGTCTGATAGCCGACATATTTTATCCTAAGTCTCTTTTTCATACCACCGGGCACCCTTAGCACATATTTGCCGTCAGTACCGGAAACAGTTCCTACTTTCGTATTCTCCAAATCTACAGACGCTCCGTACAAAGGTTCGCCGGTATTGGCATCGGTTATTTTTCCATAAACCACACTCTGCGCCTGCAAAACCTGAACAGGCAACAGGCATACCAGCGATGACAACACTACACGCAATAGTCTTCCGATGCTTCTTTTTCTGACTTTTTTATTTATATTCCACATTTCTTATATGTTTATTATTCATACATATCATTAATAGAAAGACACAATAACGAATATTATTCAAAGATATTCATTAAAAAAGCGCACCCCAATTCTGCATTGGAGTGCGCTTCAAACGAATACATGTTATCATCTTTCAGGTAAAAACCCGTGTTTACTATCATAAAAAATCCTTCTATTAATCTGTCGGCAAAAGTATTAAAAAATCACATATTACACAATACTAAAAAATGATGATTTTCTTTTTGATGAACGACTAAATAAGAAATTATCGACTTTGTGGGCTTATGACCGTTTGTAGTTAAAGTTGTTAGTGTACCCCATTGTGCGATACAATTGTCATTTCAACTTCTGAAATCTGGCCTGACAACGTTTCTTGTAACTATAACCAAACGCATGCTTCAGGAACTTACGCCAATTATACGAGGCGATAAAAGCAATCGCATCGCACAGTTTAGGAGTTTGTGAGGCATAGATGGAACGGCGCATACGCACGAAATATAGGTCGGCAATGGTCTCGAAAGGTGAGAAAACGCGTCCGTCATGGCTCATCGGCCACACCTCGGAATAGAAACGGTTGGTCTCAATGACAGCCTCATCGAAGTCGGACAAACGCTTACCATAGTCTGAATTAATCCACCAGAAGTTTCCGGAAAACATCTTATAGTCGCGCGGAGGCCAGCGATAGCAGCCATAAAGGTCATAGCCGTCATTCAATGTATTCACCGCCACGCGCCATTTAGCAAACACGAAATACTCAAGCATTTCCCTCCACGCCTCTATCTTGGCTTGAAAACCGTGAAAAAGTCGGTCGGAGGTGTTCACACACTGATAACTGATGCCTTTGGTATGGAAATAATACACAAGGCAATCGTTCTCTCTGCACAAGTCAAGAACCTTCTCAAGGGCGGGATATTCATACCTGCGGGCATCGTTGGTGAATGATACCATCTCCATCTTCTCACTGCCTATGATACGCCGCAGTTCGTCTATGTCACTATCGTTTTTTGATATACAACTAACGAACAGCCTCTGTGTGGCATCGAGCAACCCGTCATTCTTCAGGTTTTCCACCTGCCTCTTCACGAGCCGTTGCCACCCCTCGACACAATATACGTGATAGATGCCGAATATTGGTTTCGCAGATTGCGGCTCATGCTCCCACTTGCTGATGTCGCGACGGTCGTAAACACGAAACAGCGAGTCGAATATATGTATTCCTCCCGTTCTCTTTCTGCTGTTTGTTTGTTCACGATCCTTTTTCATTTTCTCATCAACAAGGCTCTATATACATTATATAATAGATGCGAACATCTGCTTCAAGTCGTACTTAGGTTGCCATCCCAATGCCTTGATTCGACTCGTGTCAAGTCGCAGGTATGTCGTGGGCGAGTAGCCCATGCTCTCTCTCAACTCTATCCTCACCCTCATCTTCTTACCAAACTCACGGCAAACCATCTCCGCCATGTCGCGAACCGAGATATATGTATTCTCATTTGCCACATTGTAAGCCATTCCGGTCTCCCCTCGCAGCAGAATATACATCATGGCCTCTATGGCATCTGCGGTGTGACAATAGCAGCGACGCAGTTTTCCTTCGGTGAAAAGCACTATGTCATTGTCGGCCGCAGCACAGCGTGCGAACTGCGCAAAGACGCGGTTATCGTCTTCGGCAACTTTCATTCCGAATGTCTGTGCAAGTCTGGCGGTCATCACCCGAACTCCATATTCTGCGCTATAAGCATGGCAAAGACATTCTGCCGACTGTTTAGCCATAGGGTAACTGCTGCGTGCCTGCATTAGGTCGAGATGTCCTTGACGGTCTTCAGTAAGCGGTTCGGTGTCATCGAGCACCGTGCCATACACTTCGAGCGAAGAAACATAGAGCACTCCTTTCATTCCCGCACCCGCTCTTTTGGCATACTCCAGCACCTGTCGCGTGCCGAGAAAAACAGTGCTCAACGTCTCAACCGGATGTTCGGCGAAGTCTTTCGATGCCGTTGGTGAAGCGAGATGCACCAGATAGTCGGCCTCGTATGGCGGACAGAACGGCTCGCCCGATGAGAAATCGTATTCATAATAACTGATACCGTCACCGGCCTTGCCGAACATTGCCTCAGTCTTAGCGATATTCCTCACAGCACACGTCACACTGATACCCGCCGAGTGGAGTTTGTTCTGTTCTTGAAGAAAATCCACAAGACACGAACCGATCAGCCCTGTCGCCCCGGTCACAATCCATCTGCTTTCGCGCAATCGTTCAATGAGAATTCTGTCCATAACGCAATGTTCCGTTTTCATGTAATTTATCACAGTCCGAATATCTGCTGATTCTCATGCACCTCAACCATTGCGCGGAGCACGAAGAAGTCAGTGGGAGTGGTTATCTTGATGTTCTCCATCGGCCCGATTATCGTCTTCAGTTGGTAACCGTAATGGCTCATCATCGTACAAGAATCGATAAAGTCGTGCCTTCCCTCGTCTATAGCACGCCTATGGGCAGAAATGATGTCGCGGAGTGCGAAACTCTGCGGTGCGCGGGCTATGAGCGAATTGGCTCGTTCGGGAATTTCGAGAGAGCCGTCGCCCTGCTCCACCACGAAAGTTTCGGTTGCCGGCACGCATGTTATGCACGAGCCGAACTCTTTCACGGTCTTTATATTGTCCGATATGGTCTGCTCGGTTATAAGCGGCCTCACCCCGTCATGTATCATCACCGTTGCTTCCTTGCCACCGGCCACGCGCTCCGCCTCTACCAGAGCATTGAAAATAGAGTCCTGTCCGGTAGTGCCGCCGGGCACTATGCCCACCACCTTGTTTATCTCGAACTTGCGTATCATCTTCTTCAGGAACGGAATCCACGCCTCGATACATGCCACCACGATGGCATCCACCTCCGGATGATTATCGAAAAGTTCAAGCGTATATATTATTATCGGCTTTCCGTTGAGTTCAAGAAACTGCTTTGGGCGCGATTTCGTGTGCATCCTGACACCCGAGCCGCCTGCGAATATTGCTGCGATGTTCATGGTCTTTTTCCTTTTTTTTTCGGTTTGTGGTATGAAGAGCGGCATTCTCCGCCTCACTACCATATTTTTATCTCCGTGTTATGTCTGTTCCTTTTGTCGCGTGGCGGCAGTTCCATATAGTTGCCGTATGCTATCCTACAGAGTTTTTCCGGGTCTGCCGGTCCGTCGAATGTGTGCCCCTCAAATACGATAGGCTTCAGCGGAAGCATCGCGTCACGCGGATTTTGTTCGTAGAACCACGCGCCGTATGAGTGCATGAAGCAGTCGCGAGAGCCGAATATTCTTCCCGTAATACGGAACACCGGGAACACAATGTTGTGAAGGAACATATAACCTCCTTGTGCCAACATGGGATAACGGCCTGCCAAATCGAAGTTCACCACACACGAAAGTTTTGCCGCCAACCGCTGCATCCATGGTATAACATAAGGTTCGTAAGGGAAGATGTCGATATGCAAGCCCTTGTATCTCAAGGCCTGATGCGACCTCCAGTCGCGACTTCCCACCGGTTCCAGCGAGACATACTCGCTGTTCAGGTCGCGCAACGTGGCCCATTCCTTATAATAACCCTTGTCGGTACGGTTGGTTTGCACCACATATTGCGGGTGGGGGTGCTGCTCAAGATAATCCACAATCTTCTTGTAGTCTTCCCTACTCACCACCACGTCGGCATCATCGTCCCACGGAATGAACCCGCCATGACGCAGACTGCCAAGCACCGAACCACCGTCAAGGCGCGGACGAGCACCACACTTGCGTCCCGCTTCTTGCAGATACAACAGCATGTCGAGCATGCGCATCTGTGCCTTACGCATCGTTGAGCCTTCCGGGTTATATTCACTGCGCAGGCTCTCGTCGGTTTCTCCGGTATTATAAGTCCTGTTCATACAAGATGCAAAGTTAAGTTTTTATTTTCATTATTCGCTTTGCCGTTCCATAAAATTATGTTATTTTTGCAGCAAAGTGATGAAACATGTCATTCTGAATAAAGATATTCATGTGAATATCAGACCTTCGGATGGAGATTGTAAACGACAAAATGCGGATATACTACTACCACACTCAAGACGCAGAGCACATCATAAACGAATGGAAATGCGGGCGATACCCCTCTCATTTGCTGTATGGCGCAACGTGTTTTGCAGAAAACGGCATAGAAACAGTGATGCACAAGCACCGGCAGGAGAACAACAGACTGCGCCGCATGGTGCGCGTGGCATGGCAGGTGATGCGCTGTCGCGAACAATATGACGTGCTTTACGGTTCGTCCCACAGAGGTCTCGAACTGCTCATCATGCTCCGTGCAATTGGCATATACCGCCACCCCATCTGTATTTGGCATCACCAACCGATAACCAAAGCACGCGGACTGTTGCGAGAATATGTTTCGCGACTGTATTACCGCGGTATCGACCATCTTTTCATGTTTTCCAAAACAATAGCGAAAATGTCGGAACGCTCGGTGAAATGCCGTCCGGAAAGGATTAGTGTGGCGCACTGGGGAGCCGACATCGACTACTACGACCGTTTCATGCGCGAGCATCGGGAACAGCGTAGCGGATTTATATCGTCGGGAATGGAACGCCGCGACATGCCTACCCTTATCAGTGCATTCAACAACACAGCCCTTCCGTTGCGCATATTCTCAATAACAAAATATCTTGGCAACGACTATGAAAAAATAATCGGCAGCATAGAACGCCGAGAAAACATAATGGTGACTTTCAACAATCGCCTTATGATAGACAAACTTACAGCAGAGGTGAACCGCTCGGCATGCGTAGTGATATGCTGCCAACCCACCAACTATACCGTGGGACTGACCACTGTGGTTGAAGCACTCGCACTCGGAATACCCATAATATGCTCGCGAAACCCGCAAATGCCGATGGACATTGAGGCCGAAGGTTGCGGACTACTCATAGACTATGGCGATGTGGCGGGCTGGGAACGCGCCATACGTTTCATTGCCGAGAACCCGGAAGAGGCCAAAAGAATGGGAGAGCGAGGAAGAAAACTTGCCGAAAAGGTTTACAACATAAGACAATGCACCCGCGAAATGGCGGCAGTCATGAAGAAGATGAAAGGAAAATAGTTACGAAAATAATAAACCCAAAAGTAACGTTAAAAACAAGATTTTATTTGGTGGGAAACATAGAATGCAGTCATTATAGTCCTTGACTGATTTTGTTCGATTGTTGAGCAGACGTGCTGACGTTTCATCGAAGGCGTAGCGGACTACGGCGAGATGTAATGGCTGCGCAGATGTCGGCAAGCGGACTAAAGCAGTAAGGAAGCACTACATCAAAAGCAAATCTAAGTAAATGCGTTCTAATGACCAATTGGGTTTAAAAGGCAGTGGAAGAAGTAAGGCATTTGTAGTTACAGCATATTACCATAAATCCGAAGAAACTACTACATCTCAATCCTTTCTCTTTCACAGCATTCCCCCTTTGTAGTAGTTGTCAGGGTAATGGACATTCGAGATGTTTTCAGCCTACCAAATGTCCATTACGCCATTAGTTGCAATAAGATATTTTTTCTTATGCACAGCAAAATGGGCGATTTTGCAAACTAATTTCGCCTGTTTTGGTCAGCAATTTCGCCCAATTTGCAGAGCAATCTCGCCTGTTTTGCACCGGGAAGGCTATCTCATTGGCATCTGTATCAAGATCATGTCACTTATACGTGAGTTCGGAAAAAGGACTCATCATAAGAATTCGTAATCTGCGGAAATTGCCAGGCGGATTCCGGAAGCATTACCATAATATGTGGAAAAAACGATACAGTCAGGAGTATTTTTGAGGGAGATTATCCTGCACTCGCGTAAAATACTAATTTTTGGGTATTGTGCAATTGTGACATCCTTAGTATTTTTGCAACAACTAAATAAATTTCAGCGTATGATTAAAAATAAAAGTCATATATTATATGGAAACAAAGTCCCATTCAGTAAAACGCACCGTTCTTTCCTTGAACGGTGCGATTTTTTTATGAACAAAACAGAACTTGGTTCATTATTTAACATATTCATAGGCGTATGCAGAAACTAAAAGACGACATTCGGCAGCGTATCGTTGCCGTAGCACGCGAGGAATTCATCGCTCACGGCGCACGCAGCACGTCTATCCGCACGGTGGCGCGGCGTGCGGGCATTGCCGTGGGTAACGTGTATAACTACTTCCGCAGCAAGAACGAGTTGTTTTGTGCTGTGCTGCAACCGCTGCTCGACGAGTTGAACCGCTACATCTTGTCGCACAACGAGGAGCGACACCTATGCATTGAGGTGTTCGACACATTCGATTATCAGAACGAATACATCGGTGAAATGAAGAGAATGGTGAGGCTTTACCGTCCCGAACTTCGCTTGTTGCTGTTCAATGCCGAAGGCACATCGCTTGCGGGGTACAAGGAAAGAATAGCAGAACACCAGTTGAGAGCAGGCATGGAATACCTGCGACTGATGAAAGTGCGCTATCCGCACATCAACATCGACATATCGCCCTTCTTCCTGCATATTGCGAGTTCCATGTGGGTAAACATCTTCTGCGAACTTGTGGAGCACGAGGACTACGACGAAAGCGAGGTGAACCGTGCACTCGAGCAGTATGCCGCTTACAGTATGGCAGGGTGGAGAGAACTGATGAAACCTTAGAAACAATAACCTTTTAATATATATATAAGAAGATGATTAGAATTCTGAAACGCTTAGGACATTACATGGGAGGGCGCAAGCCGTTGCTGCCCTGCTCGGTTGTGCTGTCGGCAGTGAACGGACTGCTGTCGCTCGTACCCTTTATTTTCCTGTGGTTGGTGGTGCGCACGCTGCTCACTGCCGACGGAAACCTTGCCGATACGCCCGTATGGGACTATGCCATTGCGGCGTTCGCGGTGTCGATGGCGAATGTTTTGCTCTATTTTGCCGCCCTCATGCTCTCGCATCTTTCCGCTTTCCGCATCGAAACCAATATGCGGCGCACTGCCATGGAACGACTGATGCGTGTTCCATTGGGCTTTTTCGACACGCAGAACACGGGGCGCATGCGCAAGATAATAGACGAAGATTCGAGCCAGACCCACACTTTCGTGGCACACATACTGCCCGATGTGGCAGGCAGCGTGGTGGCTCCGATAGGCATTATAGTCCTTCTGCTTGCCGTAGATTGGCAGTTGGGCATTGCCGCAATGGTGCCGATAGTGTGCGCCTTCGGCATCATGGGTTACATGATGAACCCTAAGAACAACGATTTCCAGCGTATGTACCTCGACGCACAGGAGAAAATGAGTGCCGAAGCTGTGGAATACGTGCGCGGAATACCCGTTGTGAAGGTCTTCCAACAGACGGTGTTCTCGTTCAAACGCTTTCACGACAGCATCATCAACTACCGCGACCTCGTCATCAGGTACACCCTTTTGTGGCGCACGCCCATGTCTGCCTACACCATAGCCATCAATGCTTTCGCCTTTCTGCTTGTGCCTACGGGCATCATACTGATAGGGCACGGCGGCGAAACGGCCATCATCGTTTCCGATATGGTGCTGTATGTGCTCATCGCACCCATCATCGCAGCCAACGTAATGAAAGCCATGCACCTCAGTCAGAACCTCTTTCTGGCAAACGAAGCGGTAGACCGATTGGAGAAACTCACCGCCACGCCGCCGCTTTCAGAGAGTTCCGAGCCCGAGAAAGCGGCAGCCTTCGACGTCAGCCTGCGCAATGTGTCGTTCCGATACGAAGCGGCGGAGCACGATGCCATAAGCCACATCGACCTCGACATACCGCAAGGCAAGACCGTTGCGCTGGTGGGAGCGTCCGGAAGCGGCAAGACAACCATCGCAAGGCTCATTCCACGCTTCTGGGACGTACGCGAAGGCAGTTTGAAAATAGGCGGTGTGGACGTTCGGCACATGGATAAGGCAACGCTGATGCGCAACGTGTCGTTCGTGTTTCAGAACACCCGACTGTTCAAGACCTCCATCTTGGAGAACATACGCTACGGCAATCCCGATGCGACCATCGAGCAGGTGAACCGTGCCGTAGACCTCTCGCAGAGTCGGGAAATCATCGAGCGGCTGCCACAGGGGCTGAACACCGTGATAGGAGCGGAGGGAACATACCTCTCTGGCGGCGAGCAGCAGCGCATAGTGCTTGCCCGTGCCATTCTGAAAGATGCGCCCATCGTGGTGCTCGACGAGGCTACAGCCTTTGCCGACCCCGAAAACGAGCACCTTATCAGGCAGGCATTTGCCCACCTTACTTGCGGGAAAACCGTGCTCATGATAGCCCACCGACTGACCACCGTGCAGGATGCCGACAACATTGTCGTGGTGGACAAGGGCAGAATAGCCGAACAGGGCACCCACCGACAACTCATGGAGCAAGCCACATTATATTATAAGATGTGGAACGAATACCAAAAGTCGGTGGCATGGAAACTATAAACCTAAACCTAAACAGAAAGGATACAAGACTATGATAAAATATCTTCAACAACGGTTCGCCCTCACCGAAAAAGGAGCGAAAGACTTGCGGAAAGGCATCGCCTTCTCTACATTGATGAACCTCGCATTGATGCTGCCGCCCACCTATTTGTTCTTCTTCCTCATGGAGTACATCGACGCCAAGCCCTCCACCGAGCCGCACACGCTGTGGTTCTATGTGCTTGTGGCTTTGCTCTTGGCGGTGCTTATGTTCTTCATAGCCCTCCGACAGTACGACAGCACCTACACCACCGTCTACAACGAGAGTGCGCAACGCCGCATCGGAGTGGCAGAAAAACTGCGTCGACTGCCCCTCGCTTTCTTCGGCGAGCGCAACCTTTCCGACCTCACCTCTACCGTGATGGAAGACTGCACGATGCTCGAGCAAACCTTCTCGCACGCTGTTCCCCAACTGTTTGCGTCGGCTCTGAGCGTCGTCATCATCGCCGTGGGTATGTTCTCCTACAACTGGCACTTGGCTTTAGCTCTCTTTTGGGTCGTTCCGCTCGCCGTAACCGTACTGCTGCTGTCGCGCCGTCAGCTCCACAAAGCCTTCGTTCAGCACTATAAAGTGAAGCGTGGCGTAACCGAACAGATACAGGAAGGACTGGAATGTATGCAGGAAATAAGGTCGTACAGTGGCGAACAGGCATACTGCCGCAGCTTCGACAAGCGGCTGAAGGGCTACGAACGCGAACTTGTGCGCGGCGAACTCGTGGCAGGTGCCTTCCTCAACCTCGCCGGAATGTTGCTCAAACTCGGCATGCCCACCGTTATATTGGTGGGAGCGTGGCTGTTGCAGCAGGGCGAAGTGTCGGTATTCACCTACTTGGCTTACCTCTTGGCATCAGCAATGGTCTACAATCCCATTATCGAAGTGTGCAACTACATTGCACTGCTCTCTTTCCTCGACGTGCGCATCAACCGCATGAAGGAAATAGAAAGCATGCCTACGCAGGAGGGACGTGCAGACGTACAAATCGAAAACCATGACATCGAGTTCCGCAACGTAAGTTTTGCATACGAAACCGAGAAGCAAGTGCTGCACAATGTATCGTTCACCGCACGTCAAGGCACCGTTACCGCACTCGTAGGACCGTCGGGTGGAGGCAAAAGCACTACTGCCAAACTTGCCGCACGCTTTTGGGACATCGATGACGGACAAATTCTTGTGGGAGGGAACGACATCTCGAAGATTGATCCCGAAACGCTGCTGAAACACTATTCCATCGTCTTTCAGGACGTATTGCTGTTCAATGCCTCCATAGCCGATAATATACGCATCGGCAAACGCGACGCCACAGACGAGGAAGTGCGCCACGTTGCCCGAATGGCGCAGTGCGACAACTTCATCAGCCGAATGCCGCAAGGCTACGATACCGTCATAGGCGAAAACGGCGAAACCCTTTCGGGTGGCGAACGGCAGCGCATCTCTATTGCCCGCGCCCTGCTGAAGAATGCCCCAATCATACTTCTCGACGAAGCCACCGCAAGCCTTGATGCCGAGAACGAGACGAAAATACAAGCGGGCATCTCCGAACTGGTGCGCAACAAGACTGTCATCATCATCGCACACCGTATGCGCACCGTTCGCAATGCCGACCACATAGTGGTGCTTAGTGGCGGCACGGTCAGCGAACAGGGCACGCCCGACGAACTGTTGGCTCGTAACGGCGAGTTCGCCCGCATGGTTCGTCTGCAACAGAAAAAACAGTAATGAAGAAACATCTACAACAATCGCTCACGAAGGATTATGGAAAACAGCAACAGTATATGGCTTACGACGTGTATGGTGACCGTGCGGCTTGGACACGTTTGTCCAATGAGTTGGACTGGCGTGTCCAATGGGTTGGACAAACGTGTTCAATGCCATGAGTCTTAAAGGTTCCCGGTAACAGATCAGAGATAATAATAACAATAAAGATAAAACAACAATGAAAATCGTAAAAATCAACAGTAAGTTCAAGCAGTTGGCAGACCGGATACTCTGCCACCGTCTTGTGGTCGGCGTGTTGTTCGCAGTCATCGTCGCCTTCTCGTTTGTGGGGGCGAAGCGCATCGTGATGAAAACCTCGTTCGACGACTATTTCGTGGGCGACGACCCGATGCTGCTCAAGACCAATGAATTCAAGTCTATCTTCGGCAACGACTACTATGTGGCGGTGCTGGTGAAGAACAAGGACATCTTCTCCCAACGCAGCCTGACGCTCATTCGCGAACTGAGCAACGAACTGAAAGACAGTCTGTCGTATGCCGACAAGGTGACGTCGCTCACCGACATTGAGTTTGCCGCAGGCACGGAGGAGGGTATGACCATCGAACAGATCGTTCCCGACGAAATACCCTCTGATGCCGCTTCGCTGAATGTAATCCGGCAGAAAGCATACAGCAAACCGTATTTGGCAAAGAAGATGGTGTCGCACGACGGTACGATGACGTGGATTATGGTGAAACTGCGCCCGTTCCCCGAAGAGAGCGTGTGGAAAAAGACGAGCGACATTGCGCCCGACATGATTACGGGCAAAGAAGCGGGACACATCATCGGGAAGGCGAAATATGCCGAACTGTCGCCCAATGCCGCGGGAATGCCCTATCTGGGCTACGAGAAATTCGTTTATCTCAAAAGCGAACTGGGGCGGCTGTTCCTCTTTGCCTTCATCATCTCCATCGTTGTGATGATTATCGTAACCCGTTCGCTGCGTGGCGTGGTTGCACCACTGCTCACATCCGTGTTCGGACTGCTCATCAGTTTCGGCATCATCGGCTGGACGGGCATCTACATCGACATGACCACGACAATGATTGCCGTGATATTGACTTTTGCCTGCTCCATCGCCTACAACATTCACCTGTACAATTTCTTCAAGACGCAGTTCGTAGAAACAGGCAAGCGCAGGGAATCAATCAAGGAAGCCGTAGGCGAAACCGGTTGGGGAGTGTTACTGTCGGGGCTTACCACCGTGGCTGCCATGATGACGTTTCTGTCAATGAAGATAGTACCGATGCGAGCCATCGGCATCAACACCTCGCTCTGTCTGCTTGCCGTGCTGCTCACCTGCCTGCTGCTCACCCCCATTCTGTTGTCGTTCGGCAAGGATCGCAAGCCTGCCACCGATATGTCGAAGAGTTTTGAAGGATATATCGGAAAACGATTCGAACTGTTCGGCAGTTTTGTGATGCGCAACCATCGTTCCATTGTCGCGTCGTCGGTTGTGCTGACCATCTTCTGCGGTATCGGACTCTTCTTCATCGAACCGGCGTTCGACATCGAAAAGACGATGGGACGGAAGATTCCCTACGTCAAGAAATTCCTCGACCTCTGCGAAACCGACCTCGGTTCGATATATTCCTACGACCTTATGATTACCTTGCCGCACGACAACGATGCCAAGAAGCCGGAGAATTTGCAGAAACTCGACCGACTGGCGGAGATTGCTGGCGGCTACAGACTGACGAAACGCCACAATTCCATCACCGACATCGTGAAGGATATGAACTGCACGCTCAACGGCAACAAGCAGCAGTTCTACCGTATTCCCGACAATGCTGATATGGTGGCGCAGTTGCTGTTGCTCTATGAGAATGCGGGCGGTACGGAGTCGGAATACTGGATGGACTACGACTACAAGCGGCTGCGGTTGCAGTTGGAGATGAAAGACTACAACTCCAACGAGGCGGAAAAGGAAATGAATGACTTGGAGGCGGAGGCACGCAAACTCTTTCCCGGCGCACACGTCTCGGTGGTAGGCAGCATACCACAGTTCACCGTGATGCAGCAGTATGTGGAGCGCGGGCAGATGTGGTCGATGCTGTTGTCGGTATTGGTAATAGGCGTTATACTCGTGCTTGTCTTCGGCAACTGGAAAGTGGGGCTTGTAGGTATGATACCGAACATTGCCCCTGCCATCATAGTGGGCGGTATGATGGGGTGGCTGGGCTATCCGCTCGATATGATGACTGCTTCGCTCATTCCGATGGTCTTGGGTATTGCCGTCGATGATACCATTCACTTCATCAACCACAGCCATGTGGCATACGACAGATGCGGCAATTATGCAGAAGCCATCAACCGAACCTTCCGCACCGAAGGGCTCGCCATCGTCATGTCCACAGTCGTCATATCGGCTACGTTTACAGGCTTCGTCTTCTCAGATGGCACACAGATGCGCAATTGGGGCATTCTGGCTGTTGCCGGTATGATGTCGGCGCTGCTGGCAGACCTCTTCCTCACGCCCATTCTTTTCAAGTATCTCCGTGTGTTCGGCAACGACAAACGGACTTCCTCTGGAACGGCAAACGAACTTCCTCAGTAACGATAATCACTATAAAAAAAACAAAACGATATGAAAACAAAACATTTCACATTGCTGCTCATCTCCATGCTGGCGGTTTGCGGCACGCAGGCAGCAGGGCTGTCGGGCAGAGACATCATGCAGAAAGTAAGAAACCGTGCAGACGGTGACACACGTTCTGCCACCATCGAAATGACGCTCATACAGAAGAGCGGTCATAAGCGTGTGAGAAAACTCGAATCGTGGGCAATGGACATAGGCAATGATACGAAGAAAATCATGTTCTTCACCTATCCCGGCGACGTGAAGGGTACGGGATTTCTCACTTGGGACTACGACAATACCGCCAAGACGGACGATAAGTGGCTTTATCTTCCGGCAATGAAAAAGACGAGGCGCATCAGCGGAAAGTCGTCGAAAACCGATTACTTCATGGGCAGCGACTTTACCTACAACGATATGAGCACTCGTAGCGTGGACGAAGAGAAGCATACGCTTCTGCGTGAAGAAATGTTGGGCGGCCACAAATGTTGGGTGATAGAGTCGGTGCCTAATGACAAGGATGAAATTTATGCACGTCGGGTTACATGGATTCGGCAGGACTGCCTGATGGCGGTAAAGGCGGAATACTACGACAAGCTGAACAAACTGCACCGTAGGCTCACTATTTCCGACATAGAGAAAGTGCAGGGCTTCTGGACGATGCACTTTATGCAGATGGAGAATGTACAGACGGGACACAAGACCATTATCCGTATGTACAATCAGAAATTCAACGTAAAGGTATCGCCTAATTTTTTCACCGTTTCCCAATTGGAGAAAGGACTCTGATATGAAACCGATGCGATTATGTATGCTATTGCTTGTGCCGATACTCTCGGCGCAGGCAGCAGCCCAAATTGATAATACATTACCAACCGATAGCGACACCGTCAGTTCCGAATGCACTCTGCAGAAAGTGTTAGAAGCATCGGACGATAACACCGCTTTGCAGGTGCAGGTAAAAGGTTTTCTTGATACCTACCATGCCGTCAGGACGGAAGGACGTGCGGACTGGATGGCTTCGCGGACTCGGGCGCGGGGAGAACTGAAACTCGAGAAAGGGGCGGCTTCGCTCTTCCTATCCCTGAACGCTACCTACAACGGAATATTGAAAGAACGCACGGGATTGGAATTGCGCGAGGCTTATCTATCTTATGTAAAGGGCAACTTCGACCTGCGCGTGGGGCGGCAGATTGTCGTATGGGGCGTGGCGGATGCACTGCGCGTTACCGATTGCGTGTCGCCGTTCGACTATACCGAGTTCCTCGCACAAGACTACGACGACATTCGCATGCCCGTCAATGGGTTGCGCGCAAAATACACTACAGGTCCGGTTACCCTTGAAGCAGTATGCAATCCTGTGGTTGACTTCTTTGTGTTGCCGACAGACGAGCGCAATCCGTGGGCGATACGCCTGCCATCTGCGCCACTACCCTACACCACCGACTTGGAAAGCGGCAAACCGGAGAAGAAAATCAGGAATATGGAGTTTGGCGGACGAGTAACCGTCAATCTCAGCGGAATAGACTTCTCCGTGAGTGCCTTGCGGACGTGGAACAAACTGCCAGTCCTTTGTCCTGCCCTTTCGGACGATGGAAGGACGCTTCACATCAACGGACAGTACCGCCGTATGACGATGTTGGGTGCCGATTGTTCATTGCCCATCGGTCAGTTTGTCCTCCGTGCCGAAGTTGCCGAGTACATAGGCGAGGCACAAGGAAGTGGTTTGGGGCAGAATGCCGTGCGACGCAACACCCTCAACGCCCTTGCAGGAGTAGACTGGTATCCGGGTAACGACTGGAACATCAGCGTGCAGTATTGCCATAAATACACATCGGGCAATCTCGCAGTGCTCTCCGTCTATCGCAATGCCGGACTTGCCACAGCAAGGCTCTCGAAAGAACTGCTGCACAACACACTGAAACTCTCCACCTTTGCCTACATCGATGTGGCAAACGGCGGTATTTTCAACCGACTTTCCGCTTCCTATTCTCTCAACGACGATATAGAACTCACCGCCGGCTACGACTATTTCCATGCCGACAAAGGAAAGTTTGCCATGTATGGTAAGAACTCAGAAGCGTGGTTAAAAGTAAAGTATAGTTTCTGACTCCATTAACAATGCTATCATTTTGTAATCCTTCTCCATAGGCAAAGTTCTTCCGAAAATGTATAATCAGCAAACTTTTTGAGAAGAAGACACTTTCTCCTCCACTAATTGTGTATTATAGCAAACACGGATGTAGGAACTAAGTATGAAGAAAAAATGTTAGTATATTCAAATATCCCATTTTGTATGTTGAAAACCTACAATTTGTCTATTTTCTTGAAACCTGATTGTTTTATACCATATCTTCGTGTCGAAATAAGACTATTATGGAACAAAAAATGCTCAGAGTGTGTACTTTTATGCTATTCCTACTTTCGGCAAGAGCGAATGTGTTTGCCCAGATTCAATTAAAGTCAGAATATATTGCTCCGTCTGTATATAAAGATGAGAATGGTAATAAAATCGGTGGTGAAGGAAACTTGCAAGCCTTTGAAGGCTCAGCGAGACTTCCTTTATATGTAAGAAAGAATGAAAACGGGAGACTGACGGCTTGGATTGTTGCTTTGGGTGGTACATACGCTTCCATGAAAAATAAAGAAATGCCATCGGATTTTACAGAGAAAGAACTTATGAATGCTCAAATGGGAGTTATGCATCTGCGACCACTTAATGAGAAATGGTCTATACTTGCCATTTTAGGAGCAGGAGTGTACACCTCTAATCTGAATAAATTGTCAGGCAGTTCATTTCTCGGTCAGGGAGGTGTATTATTTATCAGACACGCAAACAAGAATTTGGACTGGGGAGCCGGTATCGCGTTGAATAATGCGCTGGGGTATCCAATGATTTTTCCGTCCTTATATCTGGATTGGAAAATAGAGGGAAAATACAAATTCAAATTATCCATGTATAATACATTCGAGGCAGAAATCAGTACACAACTTAGCAAGAGTTTCAATTTGGGAATACATGCGGAATCCAAAGGACTTATGGCTGCAGTTGAGAAAGACTGCAGTAAGAAGTATTTCGTGATGCAGTATGGTTATATAGGTATTCAACCAGAGTTCAGAATTGGGCAATATATTTCTATCCCTATTGTCGGAGGAATTGTCGCATCAAGAGAAACTTATTTTCGTTCACGGACATTGAAGGCTTTCTTCAGCAGCAAAGACAACTACCCACATTTCGGTGTATCTCCCTATTTTTCAATAGGTATCCGATACGGATTATAATAAATGCTCAAGTATAACGTTTAATACATTATAAGATTATATGACAATAAAAATCGCGCTATTCCTTTTGATAACCCTGTTTGGACATGGAATAACTTTTTCACAGAATGTCGTAAATGATTTAACTGGTTTGAGAGAAAACCTGACGCGAAAAATATTTGAAAAGACAAAGGATTTGTCTAATGAAACTCAACTATCCATCGTGCTCATAAAAAATGGGATATCCCATTTTTATGGAATGATAAAGCAAAATGACACGATTAAAAATATTGAGAACAAAGATAAGGTTTTTGAGATTGGCTCGATTTCAAAAGTTTTTACGGCGACATTACTTGCCGATGCAATACTTGAAAGGAAGATTAAACAGACAGACGACATAAACAAATTTTACCCTTATACGTTCAAGGATGATGTGCGGATAACTTTTGAAAGCCTGTCAAATCATACATCCGGATTGGGAGAAAATCCCTCCAATTTGCAACTTTCAGAGTTTCTGGCAGACAGTACAAAAGCAGAGCGGGAAAATCCTTTTCAGAAATACAGCGACTCTGAATTAGAGTATTACCTCAGAAATCAGTTGCAATTATGTTGTTCTTCCGATAGGAAAGAATATCTGTATTCAAATTTGGGAACAGGTTTGTTGGGATATACGTTATGTCAAATGGAAAAATGCAGTTTCACGGAACTCGTTTCCAATAAAATCTTCAAAAAGTACAAAATGAATAATTCATATACAGATGCAAGATTAGTAGAAACCGGTCTTGTCAAAGGAATAAGCCTCACAGGTGTTCCTATCGGCAATTGGATATGGGATTCGGATGTGTTTTTAGGAGCCGGTGGCATTCTTTCTTCTGCAAACGATATGGCATGTTTTTTAGAGGCTCAATTTGATATGGGCAACAAAGAACTTGCAATGACAAGAAAACCGACTTTCAAAGTAAACGACAAACTTAGCGTAGCACTTGGATGGCATATCGTAAAGGCAGATAACGGAAACGATTTATATTGGCACAATGGTGGTACGGGCGGTTTTTCTTCCTCTATGGTATTCGATATGAATGAAAAGAGTGGAGTCATTATTCTTTCCAATGTTTCTTTTCTGCATCCTCATGCGAAAAATGTAGACGCATTGTGTTTTGAAATAATGGAAGACTTGGCAAAAAAGTAATAGTATATAAATGCAAGAGAGAAAGAAACAAAGCGTATTATATGATTTTCTTATGGAGAAGAAATACAGATGGACTCGCCATTTCCTGCTTATCATCTCCATCGGCATTATCTCCACAAACCATATTTTTATTACCTATGGAGAACAGATTCGAGGCGGAAATGTTTGTGGTATTATATTTGCGCATATAGTAGCTTATCTGTTGCTGATATATCTGAATATGTACATCTTCATTCCTAAATTGCTACAACAAGAAAGGTATGTGCAATATGCAACTGTCTTGCTCGCTGCAATATTCACATTCGTGATAGCGAATATCGGCTTGGAGTATTACATTCATTTTAAGTATCAAATACCTTTCGGTCCATATTCTTTTTTTTCTGACGGACGCAATAAAGCAGTCGATTTCTTCTCCGATTTCTCGGTACTGACATTGTCGGTGACGAGTATTACTGTAATCGTCTTTTATAAACATTGGATTCAAATGACTGAGATGGAGGAACAAATCGGAACTCGCAGGCTAACCGTTGAGTTGGAAAATTTGAGAAACAATATCGGATCGGAATTTCTTTTGGCTAAATTGAAAAAAGCAACTGAACTATGCCTGACCGAACCTCCGGAAGTATCTCCGCTATTATTGACACTGAGCCGGATTGTACGCTATCGCCTATACGATTGCAGCAATCCGGTTGTACCACTCAATTCCGAAATCAAAATCCTTAAAGACTACCTGAATTTGGAAAAGAAGTGCGGGACTCTCACCGATTTCACACTCTCTTGCCAAATGAGGACTGGTATTTGTTTTATTCCTCCATTGACGTTACTATCGTTTGTAGAAGAACATCTATTCAATTCACCGGGAAAAGACCGAATGGAAATTGAGATTGAAATATGCGCTGACACGCTTGTCTGTACCTGTACAAACAATAGCAATCCTCCCAAAACGGGTAAGCGCATTTTTACCATCTCAAGAAGACCAGAAAACGCTTCACACAAAACGAGTTTGAAAAGTTCCTAAACTTTCCAAGAAATTTTCCGATAAAGTTTTTGGGAATTAATAAACATAAAGAATCGAATGGCATTATTGAAAGAGATAAATAAAAAGATTGGAACACAAATCCAAACAGGAGGATTCCATAGAATGGGAAACCTGCTTTTACTTTGCATTATAGTTGTCTTGACAATGGAAATGGTCTATAACACTGGCAGTGTACATGGACGGCTCACGAATGCAAGGTTTTACGAATGGATGGCATATTTCATTGTCTTCACCTGCACCGTATATACCAACGCCCGCCTGCTGGTTCCTCGTTTCCTGTTGCGTAATAAGTTGTCAGGATATTTCGCTTTCATTGGTTTGTGCGTATTTCTGTTGATGCTTTTTATCATACTGGTGCAAAACACCCTGTACGATGTTCCCAAAAGTTACAGGCTGACCTCTCTTTGTTTCAATATCGCGGGAAATATGTTATTGTTGGGATTGACGATAGCCTCTACTTCAGTAGTACCACTGTTTCGTTGCTGGGCTGAAAACAGCCGTCGAGTATCGGAATTGGAAAAGACGACGGCAGAAGCAGAATTGCAACAACTGAAAAGCCAGATAAATCCGCACTTTCTTTTCAACACGCTCAATAATGCCAACATTAAAGCAGAGCAAGAACCACAACTGGCATATGCCATTCTTTCCCGGCTTGAAAATTTGTTGGGCTATCAGTTGTCCGAATCCTCGCAAGAAAAAGTTCTGATACGGAATGAAATTTCCTTCTTGCATGACTATTTGGAACTGGAAAGTACACGTCGTGGAAACTTGTATTACGAAATCAAGACAGAGGGCGTGGTGGAAGATATATCTATATATCCATTACTGTTTATTCCCTTTGTAGAAAACGCAGTCAAGCATAGTGTTGAAGTCAAAGGAAAGACAAACATACACATCACGTTTACCGCATCCGAAAACCAACTGCACTTCCAGTGCGAAAACACCAAGGCCGCTTCTCGTACATCGAATCATTACGGAGGTTTGGGGTTGAAAAACATCAAACGGAGACTAGAATTGCTATTCGGAAAGTCTTATACCTTATCCATTACGGAAGAAGAAAATAAATATACTGTATGCTTATGTGTGAACCTATAAAATGTATTATCGTCGATGATGAACCTATCGCCCGAGAAGGATTGGAAAGGTTGGTACGCAAGAGTCCAATGCTGGAACTTGTCGGCAATTTTGAGTCTGCAGAATCTGCGACTGAATACATAAAAGATAATCCTGTGGATTTAATATTCCTTGATATCGAGATGCCTGGGACAAACGGGCTTGATTTTGCCCGTAAAATCCCACAACAAACACTTGTCGTTTTTACCACAGCCTATTCAGAATACGCATTGGACAGCTATGAGGTAAACGCTACCGATTACCTCGTCAAACCCATCGAGGAAGAACGTTTCCGTAAAGCAATGGAAAAGGTTTCTGCCTATCACACCCTACTCATCAATGCAGAGAAAGAAAGTGTGGAGGCAGATGTGGATTTCTTCTTCGTGAAATCAGAGCGTAGATATTTCAAAATCAGATATGACGACATCCTCTTTATAGAAGGCTTAAAGGATTATGTCATCATACAAACAGAAAATCGACGCATCATTACCAAGATGTACTTGCGTACTATCCATGAACTTCTGCCTCCGTCTGTTTTCTTCCGCATCAACAAATCCTATGTTGTGAACTTAGAGAAAATAGAATCGTTCGACACCAACGACGTATTCATCGGAAAATATGAAATCGGTGTCAGTAATATCTACAAAGAAGATTTTTACAAGAGGCTAATGAAATGACGGTTGACTTTGCTATTATACTAATCAACAATTCTAAATCGAATGCGTATGGAAAGATTAGTCAAGATATTTTCATTCAGAGTACTCTCTTCGAATGAATCGTTCGTTGCCGAATAGTGGAATACAACTGATTGTATTAACAATACGTGAGTTCGGGTTAAGAAAGTCCTTATAACAATTGGTAATCTCGTTAGTTTTTTGCAACTTTATAGTTAAGAATCAATAACTTACAAAACGACTAAGCGATGATTACCAAGGACAAAGTTTTTCATTTCGCTCAAGGAAACTCTATGCCTTCGGCAAGTGTATTGTCATAACGTTCATTGATATTACGATGATTCCTGTATGTCACAATGTAAGACGGTGTTTCCGGCAAGGTCTTTGCCGGTCTTGCCAAGAACGGTAAGGGCACTATGAGCCGGTGTTAGAGTTTATATTCTTCTCTAATTACTCTTCCCCGTACATATTGTATGAGATATTTTCCTTCTTCCATTTATCCTTAGGAGTTACCTCTTTATCAGGATAGCCTATAACGATGGTATTCAGCGGAATTAATGACTCCGGCAATCCGAGCACCTTAGCCACAGCAGCGCACCGTTCTTTTGAAGGATAGGTGCCGGTCCACACGGCGCCCAGTTCCATTCCTGTTGCTGCCAAAAGAATGTTCTCCGTGGCTGCCGAGCAGTCTTGAACCCAGAACTCACGCGCTTCACCCTCAAGTGCCTTGTCCATGTCGCCACAGACCACGATAGCCAGCGGAGCCTTGGCAGCCATTTCGGCGTAAGGATTGGCCTCAGAAAGTTTCTGCAACTGATTCTTATCCGTAACAACAATAAAATGCCACGGCTGTTTGTTTACTGCAGTAGGGGCTGCCATTCCTGCACGTAGCAACTTTTCTATCTTCTCCTTTTCAACAGGCTTGTCCTGATAGGAGCGGACAGATGTGCGGTTAAGAATATTGTTGAGCACCACCTCAGAGGTTTCCACATCCTTACCTTTGTCATTCCCATTTACTGCAAGCATATAGCAGAGAAACACAAGTGCAATAGCGAGTACTACATTGAGAATCATTGAAGTCTTCATATCTTTTATTTTTTGTTTTTTGAATTTGAAAGTTGACTATATTTAAAGAGCGAACCTGTCGGGCAGACAAAGCGGCAGTAAGGCCGCATAACCACCGTGGAGAGTGCCACGAAGACGAGAGCAATGGCAATGACAACCCATGAGGCCGACTTGAATACAAAGGCTGAGAACGGTTCGTAATCAATCCAGTCGAACCAAACACCTGTCCACAAACATAACATGAGTATCGCCCAAAGTATCTGACGAAACATATCCAAGCGTTTGATAGTAGTTGGCTTCATCTTGACTTTATATCCAACGCATTTCCCTGCAAGTTCTTGCAACGAACCGAGCGGACACACATGCGTACAGTAATATGATTTCTTGCCAAAGAGTGGATACACGAAAGCCGTTATAAGCATAATTACCGGCACGATGAGCGTCATCACGTTCATGCCGTTTGACATGTAACTGATTATCGATGTGTAGTTCAGGAACGTGCCACACCAAAAGCCAAGCACAATTACATTAAGGATTTGCTGACTTATCCTATACCGTTTGTTCTTAACAAAAAGGGGCAAGATTGAGGCTAAAAGCACCACAATCAGCCCTGCTATTGCCTTGACAGAAAAATCAAAATCTGACCATATTGAACTCTTTACAGGATTCTTTGCTGCATACTGAAGTCCGCGCTGTACATTTCCGATAATGGCATTCGAGGTGAACGTTGCACCTGACACGTCGTCCACCTTCATCTTCTGAGCATCTTCTATGGTATATCCATTCCACTTAGGAAGAAGTACCGATGCCTCCTCAAAGAATTCCGGAGTTTCTGAATTTTCCAGAGCCTTGATATTCTTCACCTTACCATCTTTCAACGTAATCTCCAAAGGCACGGTGCCTGCGTAGCCGATGATGTCTTTCCCCAACTCAGTAGTATTCAACCGCACCGTTCCATCATCAAGGACAACCATCGTATCCGTCTTAGACGAAACCTCCTGTTGTTGCTTCAGTTCTCGTCCCACCACCTTACCGTCTCTACGGATACTGACTGCCATAACCAACAAGACACAGGTAATCAGATAAAGCAGTTGCTGTAGTTTTCCCTTATAATTGCTCATATAATTATTTTTATCATCTTTCCTTTACGCATTAAGCCTCCAAAGGCCTTTAATTTATTGGCATTGACAATGACGAGCGATTTACTTATTACATTCACCTACCACCTCATCAACACACATCAAATGGAGGCCCGGCAGGAAATTGCGGTCTATTTTCTTAGGCACATCACTGCGGAAATCTCAATATCTTTTTTATGACGATTTCTAACAGATATAGTTTAATCGCACTCCCTATTTTAACTCACCAAGAGTTGTGAAGGATGAAAATTATATTTGTTGACGGAATTAAAATAAGTTGACAAGCACGATAAAAGAAATGCTATTAATCTGGAATCAATATTTATTTCTTTTTATTGCTGTCCGGTAAAAGCGAATTGAAAGTTTGCAATTCCTTTGTCTAAGGGCAATACAGACGTTTTTAGCTCTATGGGGCTTGTATTCCAGTTATAAATCGTAAGCATTATAAAAGTGCTTGTTTTTATAAGATAATGATTTTGTTCTTGGATTTAAGGTCAAATAATGTAGTATTAAAGGCAATTCCTCTTACACAGATTGGGAGAAAAAGTTTTACCGGACAGCAATAATTTCTTTTGAATATGAAAAAATAAATATATAGTATAGGGTTCTATGTATATTGAAACTGGTTACTTCTATTCCAACCTTTATGCTGACTACAGTAGAAAGGTCAGTTCTAGTAAACGGTCTTTATACGATATCTTTAACTTTATCCGTTTCCATATTGATTCATTTAACAGTTAACATTAACATCACCGCTCAAAAACAAAGCCTTAGCTCTTGCCAAAGTTGTATATTGGGCACCTGTACCTCTGTATATTTTCACGAACTCTTTCCAATGATTAAGGATATGTTGACGCACTTGTTCAGCTTCTGCCATGGTTGCTGTTCGAAGTACAATTACACAATCAGAAAGCAAATATTTGCTTGTACCATCAAGCAATGTAATCTTCATAGGGTTAGGGTTGCATACTCGTGGAATTATTACTCCGCAACCATTCACTTGTCGTGACGTACCAGGCAACACCTTCTTGATATTTACCAACTTGCCCATTTTAATATTAGTGGTATGAATTAATTTAACTGCTTTTGTGTTGTGAGAGTAAGCTGGGTTCTGCATACGCACGCATCCACGAATAATATCATAAACTGGCAAAGATGAGAAATCTGCATAATGCTCCTCTTTAATTCCATTTACGGCATAATTGCCCACATATACCATAACAATATTAGGCGTACAAGAAACGGAAGCATCTGCCTGAGTCACTTTACTCTTGCTAAAATATACTTTTTCCGACTTATCTAATATGCATGCATTATAGTGAGTTTTCAAATACTTCCATGCCTTGCTATCTTTTTCTGAATATACGCAACTTATCGGCAAGATAGCATACACTCCACCTATCTCATCAAGATAACGCAAAGCTCGCATCAAAAAGAGCATCGCTGTGCTCACTTTAAATTCTTCACCTTCAAACTCAATATGCTCGATGATACTCCCCTTACAGGTAAACGGAGGATTCATTACTATTAAATCAAATTTCTTGTCTTTCAGAAAATGCACACGCTCCAACCATTCGATATCACGAAAATCACATTGCTCTAGTTGCCATGCAGGATTGTCGCTCTTCAACTTATTAATAGCATCATCAGAAATATCTGTGCCATATAACTCGATATCACCATACCTTCGTGCCACAGCTTTCAGCAAATTTCCATTGCCAACACAGAAATCAATAGTTCGTTTCACTTGACTTGCTGTAATGAGGCTGATCAATTTATCTGCGAGCAACGAAGGGGTGTAAAAAGAATCTGGTCCCGACATACTAATTCTCTTTAAACAATTTAGTCACGTCGCAGCACAATATACGACCAACACCATCAGTGCGACTTAAACTACGTTTAGGGTTATCATACAGTAATTCAACCTTAAGTGGATTCTTAATTGCATACAGAATAGCACCAATAGCATGAGGTTTCGTGCCAATAGGTGCAATCACCATCTCTGGATTTCTATTATCGGCAGAAATCTTCTTCAATGTCATATAGCTGTCTACAATTGAGTTTGCCTCAGCATATTCCACACGTTCCCAAGCTTTAGTAGTACGTAATGAATTACGGTTACCCCAATAACTTTCAAACGGATAGTCTATTCTATACCCAGGCATTCCAATCACTGGACGTATCCTTTCAGCTGTAGGCTGCTGCGTTGTTATAAGATAAGTCAAACGGCCACCTTCGAATCCAAGCATCGCCACAAAGAGAGGATCTTCTCTATGTGGTAACACCTTTGCAAATCCCGGCAAAGGGTTTACACCTCCACATACTTCTGAAAGATCTTCATTGATACCCACTTTTTTAAACTCATTCAAAAGATATTGCTGAGGCTCACTATATACAATACAAACTTGCATATCACTTAAGATGGCGCGCAACATCACAGGTGCCACTAGCCTACAGCTCATTCCTGTAACTTCAATATAGATTACAGTTGGAGCGTACTGCTTTAAGTAGTCACCTATCTCCTTTGGACTGCTTAGTGACACCATTTGATCTCTAGCCATATCCTTCATTTGGTCTTGGTCATCAATCTCTAACTCCACAAAAGTAGTATCAGGATTGTTTGCCTGCAACGTACTGGCACAGAATCTACTTCTGTCCTCAGGATCGTAGGCAAACAGATATAGAGAGCCGGGCTCAAGGTTCTCCGTATTAGGATTTTCCCACACCCTGGTATATAAATAGTCTTTATTGATCATCGTCATTAAAATCTAAAGTCAACTGTATAGGGTCTTCTTTCTCCGAATGTAGCTTAATATTTTTCTTTGACAAAATATTGGCAACAGCATCTTTCTGATTGTCAATACATTCAAGAAATTCTGCATCGGTAATAGCCATCTTGCGCTTCTTGCGGAAACTGTAAATAAAGAATGGGGCAAACATAGGATGCAACATATACATGAAATCCTTCACACTGCCTCTACCAGTCTGCTTATTTGCAGCCATTCGCACAAGTGCTAGATTCATGACACCTGCTGAAAGCAGCTCTTCTGTACGCTCTGAGCGCTCACCTTCTATCTCAAACTGAACAATTTCTGGTGCTATATTGTCACCTTCCTTGGCCATGTGCGAAAAGATGGTTCCAATAGATTGTACCATCCTTGCAAGCTGAGCACCATTCTGCCATGTTCCCTCCAGTTCGGTTAGGTTCTTCCATCCCACATTTCGAGCAGCCTTAGTTTGTATCTCGGCTGGTATTGGTTCTTTGATATCTCCATTTGATTGTAAGTATAGATAATAAGAACGATAAACGAGTTCCATTAAGTAGCGAATATTACCGTTTGCCAACTTTACAAAAGTGGTCCATCCTGAATAGAATTTCTGAATCCCCCCCATACCTCTACCTGATCGGATCTTAAATAGCAGACTGTAACGATAGTTATCATACCTGGTATTCCAAACTACTTTCTGGTTCTGATAATCCTTGATAGCTGTTTCCAAAAGATCATTATGCGTATATGCCCAATAAGCAAGAAAGAATTTATAGAGTGGTGTTATGCCCAAATCAATCTCATTTGCCTGTTCGTATTCACATACATCCTTATAATACTTATGAGACCCTACATCTAGTTTGAGGGCTTCGTCCTCATTGGACAAATTAATCAGAGCATCCTCTATCTTATAGTCATCAGTTTCTTCTTCAAGCAATTCCTTGATGCGCAATTGACATACCTCACTGGCAAACGAAACAAATTTTTCAGAATTATCACCTGTAAATTCATCTACAATGTTAAACTTCACATAATCAGCAGGATCATTAACTAACTCTTGCTCGTTAAGCGTATAGCGCACGCGCCATCCCATCTCACGAACACCAATTTTTATGGTGTATGATTCGGGCGTATGTTTCAATAAGGTATTTACTATCTGCTGCTGTTCATCAAGCAAATTTTCGTATTCATCCACCAATAGATAGAACGATTTTCCTTGGAACTGACGCAAATTGAGTGCTTGTTCTGTGATGATTTTTATGGGATCACCAGCCATCGAGAGCCTGGGCATATTGCCATCGGCAATATTATTCACTTCTGCCTGGAATCCGTACATAGCCTCCTCAAGTGTTTCGAAGAGATTTTTAAAATCATGTACGTCATTGCCCAAATGTAACGAGACTGCTACCAATCGACAAGCATAATCAGAGAGTAGCTCATCTCCAGGGCACTGTTTTTGATGCCAATCGAGAAAATAAAGAACCTCAGCTGTGAATATTAGATTGAAATAATGAGCAAATATTTTTACCCATTCTTCTTTGGAAATACCTTTACCGCTAAAAGCGTGCATGTGGTTTGTATCACAACGGAAGTAAATGCCAATATAAGGGGTTTCATCAAACCTCTCCATATCATATTCATTCAAAGCATACTGACCTTGATATGACAAACCTCGCAATACAGTTGTTTTACCTGTACCACGACCACCAATCAGCACACATGGGCGATTGCTTTTTAATGCAGTGAAATAGCTGGGAGCCGTAAAAAATCGGAATATCTTCTCGTTCAGCCATTCTGCTCTGAAACTACCAAAGAGTTCATCGAGTTTTGCTATTTTTTGATCCTGTGTCATAACTTTATTATTTATCTGTGGTATGAACGTTTCTTTAATGGTTTCCATGTGTCTGTATCCCAATAGAAAAATGCTGGACATGCATCAGGAATACCATGAGAAAAAGCCAAAGCTAAGCCTTGACATCCAAAGCCAAACATATCATTTACATGTTTCCCTTCTGTGATAGGAATTCCCTCTTCTTTTGCTACGTGAAAAAGTAAATTTTTGAACTTATCATATTTTGCTTTGTCCCCATTCCAGCATACTCCATTTGGATTAAGAAGGTTATATTCTGGAGTCAATTTGTAGATATACTCCATATGAAGTCCCAAACATTTAGAAGCAATTCTTTTTAAACCAACTTCATTGGCAACTAGTGGGGCATAGACTATACGATGATGGGAAGAAGTTACAAGCTCACGTAAGGTTTGGTCAAATTTACCGAAATGATGACTGTTCCAAGCTGTATCAGTTTGGGCACCTGAACCAACAAAGTCATCTACTAGTATTACATTCTGTGGAGTCGTTTCTTCTTCGAGCACCTCATATAATTTTTCAAAACCTACAATTCGACTGTTTGGTATATTCAATTCATCACGCAACTTACGTGTGAAGATATACCCGCTATCTGTGATATCATCTTTCTCTTCGCCTTGAATGAAACTATAACAGCAATAATTCTTAAAACTATCATGAGTCCAAGCCTGATCATTATTCGAAAAATAATAACCACATTTTCCAACCACTGTTCTTAATAATTGGTTCACCATACTATCAGGCAAGTAAATAAAGAACTTTAAGACATGGGCTGCAATTTCGCGATCTTCATCGTTAGTGAAATTTTCAAGCCAATTCTCAAAATCCAACTCTCTTGCTATTGGAAACAGTTGCATTTCGCGGAAGAGTTCCAACCTTTCCTTGGTTTCTTCTAATATCATAGTCTTTTAAATGTACGTTGTAAAACTAAAGTGCTCAACTGCAAATTTAGTTATTTATTCTGATATTTTATTCTTTTATTATCAAAAATTCTTTTGTTGATTGAATTTTGTTTTATTGTTCCTCTTATTTTCTTGATTCTCTCCCCTTGTCCTAGAGATATACGTATCTGGGGGTAAGATTATCGAGCGATTCATGAAACTTGCATAGGACTTATTCGATGAGTTTCAAGTTTTTTCACAAAATCATATCTCACCACCAATTCGGAAAGTGCTTCTTTACCTATCGAGCAATATTATATCTGATTATGGACAGATATCCATTGTGATTGTCTACTTTTACCTACATTATTGAAGTTTTATTGGTAAAACAAAAGTAACAAAATAGGGGATGATATGTCAAAACAAAAATAAAGACAGGCCAAAGTCACAAATAGTAACTTTAAAAATAAAAGAACCATATCAAACTCGGTATTCGAGTGCAGATATGGCCCATTTCTTTGCCTTTAAAAGCGAGCAGGTTTCAATTTATAAGTTCATGTTTATTCAAATGAAGTTTTGACACATCCTCCTCTTAACTTTTATACACGACGAATGTTTACTGGACATAAATAGCCTCTTGTTTAATTTCATATATAGATAAGTTCATAATTAAATTATATATTATGCTTCTCACATATGTAGTTCTCTTTTGTAAATTTTCTACACCCGAAGCCTACATGTTTTCTTATGCACAGCAAAATGGGCGAAATTGGTTTGCAAATTCGCCCATTTTGGTCAGCAATTTCGCCCAAATTGGTCTTCAAAAGGAGGCTTATTGTAGGAAGGGAGATAAGGAAACGGGATTTGGTGGTTTGTCATTAACGTTGGAGTGGGGAATTATTTTGAATGTCTTTAGCCCTAATTGGCTATTAGAGTGCTATTTCTCCATCTCATATTCACTCTATCGCTTCATGACATCTTTTATTTGCTTTGTAGGCATATTAATCTTTATTTTCGTCCTATCTTGCGTTTTACAAACTCTATACACTCGTCGAGCATCTTCACACGAAGCAGTTTCATTAGGGCGAAATAGAGGGAGGCGGAGATGATTATGCGCAACACAAGACGAAGCCATAGTGTCCCGACCGATGCCGTAGTCCAGCCCGTGAGTAGCATTACAAGTAGGGCGGCAAGAAGGAAGGGCATGGTATCGGCAAGCATATCAAACAGGCTATAGCCCGAAAGACGACTCGCAAAGAAATGCCACACGAAGAACCAAAGAACGAAAAGAACGGTATATGCCCATACCATGACTTCGATGCCGCGAGAATGAAGCCCTATCATCATGCCGACAAGCATGACACAGAGTGCCGCAGTGCAGGCAAGATAGATGCCACTGCGCCCACGACTGACAATATATTGCGAAAGAACGGTGCTCAACGGACTGAAAGCGGCGGCAATGGAGAGCACACGCAACAACATGGCACTGCCCAACCACTTTGCCGTTATGGCGACAACGATGAACTCTTCTGCCACGAGCGACAGACCGAACATGAGCGGAAACGACACGAAAGCGGCAAAACGCATCATCTTACGGAGCACGCGCAACTGTCTCTCACGGTCGTCTTGGAGGTCGGAGAACACCGGTTGCGCCACCTGTGCCACCATACCCTGCACGAGCGACGAGCCTTTCTGACTCCAGTTGTAGGCCGTGTTATAAATGCCGACATCATGCTTGGAGAAATAACGACCCAGCAGAATGTTCATTATATTGACATTGACGCGCTCCACAATGGTGGTCAGGAGCATCTTCACGGAGAAACGAAACATGCTGCGTATCGGTCTGAAATCGAAACTTAACGATGGTCGCCACGGACTGTAGTGCCAGTTCATGAGCATATATACACCGATGAACACGAGTCCCTGTGTGGCAAGCGACCAGTAGGCATAACCCTGCCACGCCATAACAATGCACACTATGCCCGATAACAACACCGCTGTCATGGCCGCCTTGGCCTGCTGTTTTGCACGCAGATTCTTGAAAAGCCAAGCCGACTGAGCCGTGTTAAAGCCCGCAAGGATTATGCTAAGGAATGCGTAACGACTGAACCATGTAAGTTCGGGAGTATGATAATAGTCTGCTATGAGAGGTGCTGTGAAAAACAACACGAAATACATAATCACCGCAACGATGATATTGAACCAGAAAACAGCGTTGTAATCGCGGTGGGAGGGCTCTTTTATATTAACCAATGCCGAGCGAAAACCACTGTCTTGAAGCACCGTAGCGACCTGTGAGAAAACTGCTATAATGGCCATCATACCGTTGTCTTGCGGTGACAACAGGCGCAGAGTTACGATGCCGAAAGCAAATCCAAACAACTGTTGCACAGTGTTGTTCATCGCTCCCCAGAACAATCCTTTTGCGGTTTTCTCTTTCAGTGACTCCATAAACAAACTATAATATTATTCAGCCGGATATAAGAAAACCGACCAAAAGCCAAAGGTTATAAACGAAGAGATAGACCGTCAGCAACGCAGTGATGACACGCAGCGACATGAGATAGCGCCCCTGCATCGTTTTGAAAGCGAAACCGAGTATCACGGGGAACACGAAAAGCCAATGAGCCGACATGATATACACCTCGTTGAGGCCGAATCCCAGACCTAAATGAATGGCGATGTCCGGAACAACAAAGGCAAGACACAGCCATAGGAACTTGCTACGCCGGCCGCACCATATTCCGATGACGAAAAGAAGTATGGTCAAGACTTCCACGATATAGTTCAGCACACTGTCATAACGAATTATAACCGGACGCTTGCGCAGGGTGTCTTCGAGCAGATGTTGCCTGTGCAACTGCATCGATTCGCCGAAAAGATTCTCCACGCCGGAGTCCCAACGCGACGTGGAAATGTCTGTCCATTGGGTGAAAGCACCGTTACCCATAGGTTTGCCGGAGTGTGCAAAAATTGGTTTTTTGGCTTCTTTTTCCTTCCGTTCTTTTTCTTTCACAGCCTGAATTGAGTCAAATACGGCACGCCGACGCACAGTGTCGTTTATCGAGGTGGTGTCGCAGAACATCCGATATGCCTTTCGCTCGGCATTCGCAGCATTTATTGCTTTGATTTGATTGCGTTTCTGCATGCGTGGGAAAACATAGTACCGGAACTCCCACTTGGCAAAAAACCATATCGCAACGGTAGGTAATACCACCGCAAGAAGAAAGTATGTGGGTCGGAAGAAACGCCATTTCTTTGTAAAAAAAGCGGCGATGTAAGTTTTCAGTCCGTTGCTTAGCGTGATTCCGGCGGTAATGATGAACAGCAAGATGGTCTGCCATATCTTGAACTCCCGACCCCCTTTCATCTTCTTTCCAGCAACATATAGCGTGATGACAAGACACATCATCGACAGTGCGAAGTGGTCGGGGCAGATGTAAGCGAGTGTTATATAGGCAAAAGAGAATACCAGAATCGACAGCAATGTGGAGTCGAAAGGTTTCAGTTCGATTATCTCACGGAAGATGCGGAACAAGAATACGGCACTATACACAAGGCATATAACAAGGCCTACTGCCACTATTATCTGCACAGGATTCATGCCCAGAACGCTCATCAGCCACTGATTGAGTTGCGAGGGGAGCCACGCAAAGAAAGCAAGCAACGGATGGCGATAGACCTGATAGCGCGTGTCCCAATTAGAAAGCACGGAATAGGTGATGGGGTCGAAGCCCGAAATGTCGAACTTCTGAATAAACAAGTCCCAATATTCTTTGTTCAACGGAGAGAACTGAGACCAGAAACGGCGCACCACAAGGGTGTTGAGCGTGGTGAAAAGGAGGACGAGTATGCCAACGAGCGGCATCTCCTCTTTCTTTATTTTCAACATTCTCAGATATTTCTTCATTGTCGTTTATATTTTCTTTCCTACTTTTATGGCTTCAGAATCGTTGTTACTTCCCGCAGAACACCTTGTAATATCCCTCGTCGGCGAATGCCAGCAGTTCCTTGTCGCCACGACTATCGCCGTAGGCCACGAGTTTATAGGTATCGCGGTCGGGATAGAGTTGCAGCAGACGCGACACTTTCTCTTGGCCGTAGCAGTTGGCTGTCAGGAAGCGTCCGGTGAGTTTTCCGCCGACCACCTCAACCTTTGTGCCGGCTATCTCTATGCCATCACGGTGGCGAAAGAACGGTCGCACCCAGTTGTCTATGCTCGCACTGATAATTACAACCTTGCTTCCGCGTTGCAGGGCATCGTCAATGCACCGCATTCCATCGACTTTCATCATGCCCATGTGTGTTTCGGCATAGTCGCGACAAAGGTCGTCGAAGGCTGCGAGTGTCATTCCGCCGAAGCACATACGGAACACTTTCTGCTTCACTTTCCAATTATGATAAAGCCCGACCTTCATCATCAGCAACAGCGGAGCGTGCAGAAGGAGCACTCCGAAGAGCCCAAGAAAACCGCAGCGGTGACGTATCATGCCGAGCAGTGAGTCGCCTTTGGTCAGCGTTCCGTCGAAGTCGAAAGCACAAATCTCCATAATCCTCAGAGTACATATATTGTGATGAAGAACATCACAGCCCATGCCAGCACCACAAGTTGTAAGAATCGGTCGGTGAATATTATCTTCGTCGGGTCTTCGCTGCGTTTATCAACGACGGTTATCTGGATGTATCGTAACAGTCCGAGCAACACGAATACCGTGGTAAGATAAATATACTGACTGCCGGTGCGAGCCACCACCTCCGGTGAAACGGTGTACATTATATAGCACACAATCGTCACCGAGGCAAGTATGGTTATGGCTTGGTTGATGAAAGTGAGGTTATAGCGACTGGTGTTCTTGCGCGGTGCTATGCCGGTCTGTTCCATTCTTACCACATCATCGCGCCGCTTGGCGAACGAAAGGAAGAGGGTGAGCAGGAAAGTCATCATCACTATCCACTTGCTGAGCGGAATACCCGTGGCAAGACTGCCTGCAAGCAGACGCAATACGAATCCGAAAGCCACCACGCAAACGTCTATCACGGCATAATGTTTCAGGCGGACACAATAGAAAAGATTGAGCATATAATAGCCCGTCAGTACCAATGCTACCTTATACCAACTATCTCCGACAAACACCATCATCGCCATTCCAACGACAAGCATAAATGCCATGAGCAGATAGGCCTTGGTTATTGAGATGCGGCCTGACGCTATGGGACGGCGACACTTCGTGGAGTGCTGCCTATCGGCCTCTACATCAATGATGTCGTTGAAGCAATATACCGATGAAGCAACGAAACTATAAGCCGCGAATGTGGCTAAAGCCTGCAGCAGAATATTGCTGTCGGCAAGTGCTCCGCCAAAGAAAACGGGCAGCAACACAAACACATTCTTCAGCCATTGCTTCGGCCTTATGAGCAGGAGGATTTCCTTCATACGCGTTATTTAATTCTGTGCAAAGATACATTTTTTTGTTACAATAAGGCAAAATAAGACGTAAAAAAGTGGTTTTCGAGGTGGTTTAGTAGTGCATAGCAGGCTTACGATGCATCACCTTGGCAGGAAACGGGTGAGAAATGCAATGACATGATGCAATATGAAAGCAAGTATAAGCTACACGGTAATGGTGAAGAGCAGCGTGAGCAGATGACCAAGGCCGTGTTTCCGAACATATACAATAAGGAAATATAGGCGTATGAGGTAAATCTCAAGCGACAACGTACCCACAAATGCCTACCGGCACAGAAGCCAACGTGACGCGTATGACATTGCCAATACGTCCTAAAGTTTCACCACCAAATTCATTCCTACTGGCGAAACCGACAAAGAATAATTCTTATGGCCGGGCAATATCAGACCACCAAGATAGTAACCGGCCTCAGCAGCAGCAACTCCGACGGCTGCACCGACAACGACATCGCCCCAATTATGCCGGTTACGGCGCACCCTGTCAACAGCAGTAAAAGTGGCAACGGCATATCCTCCGACGGTAATCCACGGCGACACGTGCCCATACTCCTTTGCCATCAGAGTTGCTCCGGCAAATGCAAAGGCAGCGTGTCCTGATGGAAAAGAGTGATTGTCGGTACGGTCGGGGCGCATATTATGTATCGTGTGCTTCATAGCATAGCAAGTGCCGGCAGTGAACACGAACGAGGCGGCGGTATTTACAGCCAACCTACCCCACTCGCTTTTACTCTCCACGCCGAATGCTTTCAGCGCAATAACGGCGGCGAAGGGTGTATATTCCAATACATCATCAATCCCATCACCATGAAAAGGTTTGGCATTAGCATCCGTTACGGATGTAATGTCTATTGCTGCCGGCTCTTGAGCAACGCATGGCAAAAACACCATGAGCAACAGCAATATAGAAAAGAATTTCTTCATAAACGATTATAAAATCAACAACACAACTCCATCAAAAACGTGTTCGATTATGAATACCCTCTTGTAAAAAACCGGGCGAGCAATAACCTTCACGTCATTGATATGCGAATTCGTCTGGCAATCAAAACTATTCCATAAGATGTATATAGCGCATGCCATCTGCCACGGCAAGCGAAGTGGCACTATCGGTGAGTTGTTCGAGCAACGAGTATGCGTATGGAAGGGCTGCGGCTGGGCCTTCACCGGTGGTTATATTTCCGTCAATAGTGAAGAGTTCGGCGGTGTATTCCGCACCTGTCAGGGTCTGTTCGAAACCCGGATAGCAGGTGGCACGCCGTCCGCGAAGCAATCCGAGACCACCAAGAACCAACGGTGCGGCACAGATTGCGGAAATCATCTTTCCCTTCTCTGCTTGTCTGAGAAGAGCCGCTTTCAGTCCTTCGTGCTCGTTAAGGTTTGTCGCCCCGGGCATACCGCCCGGCAACATCAGCAGGTCGGCCTCATCCAACATCGACTCGGCCTCCTTGAAAGTGAGATCAGCGTGCATCTTCACGCCATGTGCCGACTCCACGACATCTGTGTCTGTTATGCTGACTGTCTTTATATCAACACCTCCGCGACGCAACACGTCAACAGGGATAAGAGCCTCGATATCCTCGAAACCATTTGCCATAAACTGAAAAACTTTTGCCATAAGAATCAATTTTACTGTCAGAATTATCTTATTTCAATTAAAAACCACTACCTTTGCAAGTAGTTGGCAACCGCACGCCGTGGCGGAATAACCAACCGCAAAGATACAAAAAAATTGCAACACGGCAAAAGGATGACCGCGAAAGTTTAAAAAGACAACAGAAAATATGCAACAACGACAGTTTCGATTTGCACTCTTCGGCAGCACCTATCAGCCAAAAAGCAGTGTGGCGGTAGGCGATTTCCTTGATTGTGTGGCACGCCGTGGCGGAAAAGTGAGCATTGAAAAAGAGTATCACAGGTATCTTTCACTCGGCAGCAGACTTGAACTAAACGGCGTGGAGGTGTTCGAGTCCGATTGCTTGGATGCCGATTTTGTGGTATCTATGGGTGGAGATGGTACCCTACTTAAGGCTGCCAACTGCGTAGGAGCACGCGAACTGCCCATAATCGGAGTGAATACGGGGAGATTAGGATTCCTCGCAGACACCACCGCAGCAGAGATAGAGAATACCGTCGAAGCAATTTTTAACAACGATTTCTACATCGAAGAGCATGCCGTGATTGAGGCAACGACCGCGAAAAAGAAAATCACAGGCAGTCCGTTCGCACTTAACGACATCGCCGTTCTGAAGCGTGACAATGCCTCGATGATCTCTATAACGGCATCAATAAACGGAGAGTTCCTCACAACATATCAAGCAGACGGACTGATAGTATCGACTCCTACCGGCTCAACGGCCTATTCTCTTTCAAGCGGAGGGCCGGTAATGGCACCCATGTCGGGCGTTCTCTGCCTGACACCTGTTGCTCCGCATAGTCTCAACGTACGCCCGATAGTGATTCCGGACAATGCAGAGATAAGCCTCTCGGTAAAAAGTCGGTCGCACAAATTCCTCATTGCAATAGACGGTCGCTCGGAGAAATGCGCCGAAAGCGTAACGATAAACATCCGCCGAGCACCTCATTCCATCAAAATCATGCGCCTCACAGGTAGGAACTATTACTCTACATTGAGAGAGAAGATGATGTGGGGAAGGGATAATAGGTTGAGCGTTGAGTGTTGAACGTTCTTTCTTCGCTTTGCTTCGAAAGCGTCTCCTATCGGAGCCGAGCGGAGCGATGAGCGTTGAGAGAGGGACGGTTTTGAACTGTTATTCACTTGTCTGTTTTCATTTATTAATTATCGATAAGAAACTACCATGAGGATAAAGGAACTGCTGAAGATTGAGGATAATCGTTACCCGGCGCGTGATATAATGCGCTGGTTGTGGCAGGCATGGCGCGGAAACAGGCTGCAGGCTGTGTTGAACGCTTCGCTCGGACTACTCGGAGTGGGTGTCAGTCTTGCACAGGTGTGGGCCGTACAGCACGCCATCGATGTTGCCTCGCACAGCATTGAAGGCTCACCATATTTGGCAGTGGCCATTATGGGAATCTTGATTCTCTTCGATTTCGTTATCCACATAGCAAGTGTTTGGGTGAGGAATATCCTCGGAATACGCGCACAGAACCGTATGCAGCAACGTATGCTCGACCGAATACTGCGCTCGGAATGGCATGGCAAGGAGCATTTCCATAGCGGCGACGTGATAAACAGGCTCGAAGGCGATGTAAATAACGTTGTGGTATTTCTCACCGAGACAATTCCCAACACGCTTTCGGTACTCGCTATGTTCTTAGGTGCATTCTTCTACCTCTTCTCTATGGACAAGTTGCTGGCAATACTGATTATCGCAATGCTACCGATATTCATTCTCGTAAGCAAGATTTACATAAAGAGGATGAGGAAAATGACGCGCAATGTGCGAGACAGCGACTCTAAAGTACAAAGTATTCTGCAAGAGACAATACAGAACAGAATGCTCATAAAGACACTCGAGAGCGACTCGATGATGGTGGACAGACTGGAGAACACACAAAGCGAACTGCGCCAGAACGTTGTGAAACGTACCAAATTCTCGGTTTTCTCGAACCTTATACTTAATTTCGGGTTCGCACTGGGCTACCTCATCGCATTCCTTTGGAGTGCCTTGAGAATGTATAACAACACACTCTCTTTCGGTGGAATGACGGCTTTCCTGCAATTGGTGGCCAAGATTCAAGGGCCTGCCCGCTCGCTTACGAAACTCGTTCCGGCATTCGTCAGTGTGTTCACCGCAGCCGAACGACTCATGGAATTAGAAGAAAATCCTCTCGAAGAACAGGGCAATCCGATAGAGATGAAGGGGGCTTGCGGCGTGCTTCTTGACAATGTTTCGTATGCTTATACCACCGAAGAACGTGACGTTGTAAAGAATCTCACATTCGATTTCTATCCGGGTTCATGCACCGCGATACTCGGAGAAACCGGTGCCGGAAAGACTACTCTTATACGAATGATTCTTGCATTGATACGACCGACATCCGGCAACGCATACATATATAATAAGGGAAATAAGCACATACTGTCGCCATTGATAAGATGCAACTTCGTGTATGTGCCGCAGGGGAATACATTGTTGAGCGGAACGATAAGAGAGAACCTCCGATTAGGACGAGTGGAAGCGACAGAAGAAGATATGAATAGTGCTTTGCGACAGTCATGTGCCGACTTTGTTTTCTCGCTGCCGAAAGGCCTTGACACGGTGTGCAGTGAGAGTGGAGGGGGACTCAGCGAAGGACAGGCTCAGAGAATTGCCATCGCGCGGGCATTGCTTCGCCGTGGAAGCATAATGCTTTTCGATGAAGCAACAAGCGCACTCGACCCTGATACCGAGCGACAATTACTGAGAAACATACTCGACAAACATGACAAAACGGTAATTTTCATAACTCACCGTCCGGCAGTGGTTGAATATTGCGACCAAACTTTGCACATGGAGAGAATTTCACAGGCAAACTGACACACGAATACAAGTTATCAAATCTTTGGTTTAGGGATATATTTCAACAAATAGCGCAGCAACATAGCCATTGCGAAGGCTGTAAAGACATAAATCACAAGACCTGAATATATCTCGCTACGGCGGTAATGCCCGATGATGATTTCGCGTGCAATGGGGTGCGTGACGAAAATTGTCGCCGAGAGCGAACCTACCCATGCAAAGGCATTGAGCAGCCTGGTGGGGAGCAGTCGCACCGTACTGACGGCACCGATAACTACAAACGCCGGTACCCATAGCCACCCTTGAAACCAAAAACCACCGTATAGCACCACGAAAGACGACACCAAAGCCAACGCAAAATAGCCCATACGAGGCAGTTCACGCCCCCATCGGGCGTATGCAATGCCCATAGCAAACGGCATTACAGCACCGAAAAAGTTGTAACGCAGATAATTAAGCAATCCCTCATCCACAGCATTAGCCCCCCATTGCAGTGCCCAGCACGCCACTACCGTGACAACGAGCGTCTTCCATGAACGACTGCGATGATATAATATAATGTAAAGAGCGTAAAGTTGAAGCATAAGACCGAAATACCAATACGGCCCCGGCTTTATAATTTTATCAGGATGCTTGAAAACAAAATTAACCACCATTCCCAACTGTGCAAGCACCTTGTCGAAAGAATATATTACCCCACCGTCGTCATTACGCAGAAAATATACCGCCACAAAAACAATATATCCCACCACCATCAAACGAAAAAGTTTAAGGAAATGATAGCGCATGAAAGGGATGTGCAGAGCATTTTGCGTTGGAGGCTGAGCACTAAAAGTATCCCCCACGGCCGCTCCTTCATACTTCTTAACGAGTCCGTAGCCGCTAACAAAAAGGAAAATCGGCACACCGTAATGTCCTAAGAATGAAAAGAAGTGTATGAAAATATCCGGATCGAACGATGTAAGTTTCTCCCAGAATTGCATTGGCTTGGACGCATCGAACGTGTACTCGTTCTCCTTTACCGCAAAACCAAGCCAGTGGCAGTAGTTATGAAGCATGATACCGAGTATCGCTATTCCGCGCAAACAGTTGTTTCTTATATCCATTATTGCTTATTGTTTCAAAAAAATGCCACTGTCACTTACCGCTTTCCTTGCACAGTTTGTCATAGTCGGTGGTATGCTTCAGCAACCTTGGACGCTTCTCGTCATACTCTTCCCTCAACACATCAAGGCGAGAGCGATACCATCGAGTATGTATTCCAGCCAAAGAAAGGAGCGAATGGGGCAGTGCGTCAGTCATATACCGTTTCTTCGCTGCGCAATTTAAGGATTTAACAATTTCAGGATGATTCTTCCTGAAATTCCGCGAACACCAGAACCACATCGGTATATCAAACTCTTCGCGAGCCAATCGGGCATTTATTTCGGTGCTGTGCATGCGTCCGAAGAAGTGCACATCACCTCCATAACATTCTTCTCCGTGGTCGGGTACGTATATCACCACGGCATCCTTGTCCTCAAATCGTTTCAACACCTCATCCATTATGGAGTCGTTATAGAGCACCGCATTGTCATAATCGGCCATAATTTGACGTTCCTTATTTGAGAAACCCTTACGTTGATAATCTTCCTTACGGAAATGTTTCTGCTTTTCGGACACTCGCGAAGCATATCTCACATGCTGACCCATAAGGTGAAGGATAATGAGGTTATGTTCTTTATCGGCCTTCTTCAGATTGTCATATTCTGAAACGACACCATCATCAAAAGCATACAGCCGCGTATTGCGCGTGTCGAACATTTCCTTACTCAGCGTTTCGTCGTTCAAGAAGAATCCGCCGCTGAAGTCATAGACCGCCTCCTTTGCCTTTGGCAGGTACTGATTGGTAATGAAAGTAACATGATAGCCGGCACGACGGAACAGTTCCGGGAAAAGCGGATAGTCGCACCAGTCGCCCTTATCGCCCACGGCATACATTGAGAAGAGATGCTTGAAGACATAACTCGTCAGATTCCAAGGCGAAACGGCATCTTTCATCTTTATCAGTTCGCCTCTCCGCTCACGTCGCACCTGTCTCGGAGTGGTCTTTTTTTCATACCCGTAAAGTTGTGCGTGGTGACGGTTATAACTCTCGCCAATAACAAGTACGATGTTCGGCGAGGTGAAATCGCAACTATCTACACTAACCTCATCAATACCTTTAATAAGCCTTGTCAGTTGCTGCGACGCAAGTTTGTTGGCATATATGCTGAAAACGAGCCTGTATAACGGTTGGTATAAATTGGCACAGGTCTTCTCCGTGAGTTCATGTTCCACCTCACCGATGCTTTCAAATGTCATAAGTCGCAATTCTGCCCGCTTGTTTTCCATGCATGATGTGAAAGAATAGACCATAAGTACGATAAGCGACAGCGACAACAAAGGATAAACATAAAACAGTGGCGAACGCCTTATGCAGATTCCGCGCCACAGCAGTTGCAGTCTGCCGAGCATCTTCTCTTTCCTTTCTTTAAATACAGACAGCAACACCGCCGTAGTGATATGCAACAACAAGACAAGGAAAACCCGACCAAGCCGACCGAACAAAACAGAAGGCTGAATATAGGAACGCAGGAATTCGGCAGCCTCCCCACCGTTTGTCTCGCCAACAAGCAGTAGCATGGTAGGGGTCAGCGTGGAGTCGAACTTCACAAAACAATATACATCGACAATGGCAACAGCGTATGCCGCAACATAAAACGCCGTTCTTACCCACCGTCTTATTTTTTCGGGAATGAAAGAAAGCACCACGCAAACGACATATATATCCACCAGCAGTTCGTGCCACCAGAACTCGAATACCTGTGCTCCTCTGCGCTCCGGAAGTACGGCATATACACACTGCACCGAGAATATACATCATAACGAAGAAAACCAAGTTCTTCCTTATGGGTATCATCACCGCGCCAAGCAGTCTCGATATAACACGTAATATCCTTATCATCGCCATTTCAGCCGCAAAATTACTGCAACTTTGCCTAATAACAAAATTTCAAGAAATGTATTTACGTCCAATCTAATATCATTTAACCCGAAAAACATTCCTTTCAAGCAACCCCATTGATATTAATACTAAAACCAATTTGGGCGAAATTGGTCAGCAAATTGGGCGAAATTGGTCGGCAAAATCGGCGAAATTGGTCAGCAATAGGACATCTTTCAGGAAAGCAATGGGGTTGTTTCTTTAACCGAAGAATTTTCTTTTCAAAGCGCGGAAGACAAATAGCAGGTGCATAATTAATGTAGAGAACATTCCGTAATGACGGCACATTATAGCAAATCGCTCTTTCAGAGAGGCTTTACGGTGCATTGTTGTCTGTCCTTCTTGCAGATAATGCGCCACCACCTGATGCACATTAGTCATTGACAGAGAACAGCGTTCTGCCTCTTTCATCACACATATACACCAGTTTACGTCTGACGAATAGCGGTATTTCAGGTTATATTTGATACATTTTGCAATATCGGTACGAGCATAGAAAGCCTGATGACACACCAACATACCGTTGCGGAACGAGCGCCACGATAGTTTTTCGGGCGCGGAAAGATGTCGGTGGCACAGGAATTTACCATCGGCATCATATATATCGGTATCTCCGTAAAGCACCGCCGGCAGTGAGCGTCCCTCTTTTTCTATAACGTCGAGGCACGCCTTTTCAACAATATCGGCGAGCGTTGATGGCGACGCAAAGGAATCTCCGGCATTCATGAAAACGATATATGTGCCCGATGCATAGTCCAATCCCTTGTTCATGGCATCGTAAATGCCTTTATCAGGTTCTGACTTGATAAGAACATGATGACCGTTGCGGGCTGCGTCCGACTGCCTGCGATACTCCTCTGCGATGGTAAGGGTGCTATCCTTTGACGCTCCATCCACTATTATATGCTCTATTTCCGGATAAGTCTGTGCAGCAACACTTTCGAGCGTGCGTTCCAACACCGCCTCGGCATTATATGTTATGGTAATTATGCTGAATTTAATCATCTTCAAGGCCTACTTCATTGATTTATAAATATCCATATACTGACGTGCCACCACTCTCTCGGAATAGCGTTCCATAACATCACGGCGCAATTCCATGCGGTCGGTAACTCCGTCGAGCGCGGCCCATGTTATTCCCTCGGCAAGGCTTTTCGGGTCTTTCCACCGTGCGAGATAACCATTCTCGCGATGTCGCACTATGTCGGTCTGGCCGCTGTTGTCAAACGTTACCGGAAGACAACCGCATGCCAATGCCTCGATGAGGGTCTGCCCGAATGTTTCGTAAAGCGACGATGAAACGACACAGTTGGCAGCGGAATACATCATCGACAGAGTGTCATCGCCCTTAACATAACCATTATATAAATAATGTACGGGAAAATCATGCAGCAAAGAATCATCTTTTATGCCTCCGAAAAGCATCAAACAGAGATCTTCTTTGGGCAGTAAACCTTTATCAATAATATACTGAAACGCCTCGCGAAGAAAACGAAAACCTTTAATATCATTATCTATTCGCGCCGCTCCGAACATCACTACATATTTATGACTGATGCCAAGGATGCGACGTGACTCATCGCGTGGGAAAAGACGGAAGCGTGACAGGGACAACACATTCGGAACGACACTGATGTCACGACCGCCAAGCAGCGAACTCCGTTGTGCCTCACGATGTAGCCATGTGCTGACGGCAACAAAGCGCACGGTGGCTCCGGAGAGCATTTTCTGCTTCATAAGGAACACCTTTCGCGACAAATCCGTCTCATGCTTGAAGCGCAAGAAAGGACATTTGCCACATTGCGCGGTGAACCTGTCACATTCGTGTGCATAATGACAGATTGCAGTAAGTTGCCACATGTCGTGCATAGTCCACACCACCGGCTTGCCACTGTGCAGAATTTTCTCAACGTTGCGGAGCGAGAGCATACCCTGATTAATCCAATGCAGATGTATTATGTCGGCATCACGAAACTCCTTTGTGCAAGTGATGTCTTGACCGGTATTGGCAATAGAGACCGTGAACAGGTTCTTCCGAGAGAAAAGATTTGACGTAAAAATACGCAACCGCTCCCAAAGAAAATTCCATTTCTGCTGCCATTTTCCGGGCATCAGTGTCACGAAAGAACAATCGGAGAGTCTTTCACGCACAAGCATTCGCGCCTCAACACCGTTATTGTTGAGAGCCTCGACAAGTCGGCGGGCAGCCACTGAGGCACCACCGCTCACATCGCTTGTGTTCACTATCAATATCTTCATAACAGTAACCCACCCTTGCAGGCGCATTTTTAGCAGACAACAAAGATACTCCTTATTTGCGTAAACACAAAATAAAAACAGCATTTTGCCTATTGTTTTCGCACACAACACATTGATTTACCTCAAGAAAAGCACGAAAAAAGGTATATCATGAATATATTTGTTGCACGTATCTCACAAACTTCATACCTTTGCAACATCAAAAGGTTAATAGATTGTTTAGGTTAGTAGTAAAAATTTAGGTTTTTAGTTATTAGATTTAGGTAAGTTTTTCATGATTGTTTAGGATGACAAAGGGAGCCGTGAGGTTACCTTTCCATTCAGAAAGGTTTTTTTAGTTAAACATATTTTTATGCGCTACAGTTCGTTGAGAATTGTAGCGCGTTTCTTTTATGGGAATTATTGGTGTCCGCAAAAAACATAAAAGCGAGAAATCTTGGCTCTACTGTCCCTGCAAATAGTACTTTCTGGTATAATGGACATTGGGTAAGCAGAGAATCTCTCTAATATTATTAATGGACATTGGGTAGGCTGGTAATTCAAGCCTACCCAATGTCCATTACGCATAGAAATATAAATGCCTGTCAAAGCAAACACATCTCTTCTTTATTTCATTACATACAAGCCCTTATCCCTGTATCATTCGGGCACATAAATTATCTCTCCGTTTTCGAGTTCGTATGCTATTCCCACTTTTTTTCCACTCGTTCCGGAGGTTTTACTTTGGTCTTTCTGGGGCGTATATCTCTCTATTTTTTGCCCTTTCTTGGTTATTATCTCCATGTTTTCCTTGCCCGGGTTCTTCACCATTGTGAAATTTGCCGTGCTGAACATCTCCGTCATGCTGTATCGCGTTACCAAAGCAACCATCAGGGCGACGGCAAACACCATAGCCACATCAAAGAGATTGGAAACCACACTCATTGGGTCAACGTCCTCATTGGCGGATAAGAGTCTGCGCTTTCTCATACTTTTGCGTTTTTATTGTTCAACAACTCCGACAAGAACTCAAGTTGAATAATGTCTTGCATATACCAACGCCGTTTCACCTGTAGCGTCACCACTCCCACCGCTCCGGAGAAAAGACCTACCACAGTGGTGGCAAAAGCCACCTGCATGTTATAAGCCATTGAAGCAATATCACCGGTTGACAGACCTACAAGAGCAGGTCCCATAGGAATCAGTGTACCCATCAATCCGAGCACCGGACCAAGTTTTGAGAGTGTTTTTGAAACTCCCATATCCTTGTCGGCCTCAACTTCATACTGTGCCAGCAGTCTTTCGACGTTCGCCCTACTGTCTTTTACCTCCAATATGCGATGTGCATAAACCATCAGAAGCGAGGAGTCATTCTTCGGCAGACGTTCTTCAAGACCTTCAATATTGTCGATTGAGAGCGTTTCAAATTCTTTTTTCACTACGTATTGCATCTTTCTAACATTGATATAGCGACCGAAGAACGTACCGATAAGCACCAATGAACGCCCAAAGAAAATCAACAGCAGAATTATTACGGGCACTAACAATCCCGTTGAAATCCAAAATAAGAAATCTGATATGTATGTCATTTTTACGTTTTATTTTATGTTCAATATTTATGAGAACCGCCTTTCGGCAGGCGATGCCATATAATCGGATACCGATATTGACTGCCAAAGCATCACTGTTGTTCTCTTTTTTTTATTCTCTTTTTGTTTTTAAATGTATGAGAAGCAAAGCCCACGGACGCAAGTATTATAAATAACAGAAAAAATCCGGCCAGTGCAAGCCAGTCGATGTCATTAGAATGGCTGTTCTTGACATTGCCATTAACAGTGGCAAGTATGCCGAACATTGCCACAAGTACTTCTGAAAGGAAGAGCATTTCGATACGCACTTCACGCTCGCCGACAAATTTCCGCAACAACAAGACTGCGGTAGGAACGAGCAAAAGTATTATGGCCGACATGCCGTAAGCAATGAGTTGGAATGAAGTTCCGGTGAGAGTGAATATTGCTTCGACAAGAATGCCGAACACGATAGGGAAGATTGCCACCCCTGGAAACATGGTAAGGAGAGTTCCGACGATACGTGTTCGACGTTTTGCCAATCTGTATTGCGGCACACGAATAACAAAAATGCAATATGCAAGTTGCACAATGACATCAACACTCAGCACCACAGCGATGTCGAGCATCAAAGCACTGTCGGCCAACCATGCACTTATCTGTGTCTTAGATTGCTCTATTGCCACATTCCAAACAAGTGCAACGAAGAGCGACAGCACAACAACAGACACAAACATTGTGGTTCGTGCGACCAAGGTTTGTTTCAATACGAAATTGAAACAAACCAAAATCATCAATATAGATACAACAGACTCCATTATTTGTGATTGTCTTCGGTCTCTCTTTGTCTGCGGCTTCGACGCACTATCAGTACCAATGCCAGAATCACAACCACTGCAACCACACTGACAACAACGTTGCTGAGCACACTCTTATCGTTGTCGGCATCATCGCCAAGAGTCTCTTTCTTCATCTTCATGCCCTGCTTTCCATTCACTTGTCCTTCTCTTATCTTCTCTATATTATCCTTATATAATTTAGAAGAAGTCTTGTCTGAAGAGTTTTCGGCAATGAAATCGCGCAGTTTTACATTATCACAAACAAATCCGGAGCATGAGGGTTTGTGCTTGTTAACAAGTTCAATATGTAACTGTGACAATGCTCTGACCTTTTCGTTCCCGGCTTTCCACATTCCCTTACGCGCACTTTCAAGCATCACCGCGGTTATTTCTTCGATTGCGGCGGGATTCTTCTGCTCGAAGAAGTCTTTCACTCCGAGATTATGTTTGTCATTGATATAAACATCAAACAACTCATCCCAGAACTCGTTATCTATGGCATTAGGTTTCATAACCTCCCATCCGTAAGTGTTCTGCACTATCTCTGCAAAGCCACCCGCTGCGCTTGCCCCGCCTTTCATCTTCTCTTTTATATAGAAAGGATTGAATATTGTGGAGCGGCTTTCTACTCCTATCGCCTCCTTAACTTCCTGCATTCGCATATTGTTATGATTGCGATAATCGCTAAGATAAGCATCAGGGTCTTTTCCGGTAACTTGGTTTACTGCGAGATTCAGTCCACCCATGAACTCATAAACATGGTCAAGACTCAAAGCGCCCCATGTGTTGCTCTGCCTTGGCTGTATGACAACATCGGTTCGTGTCAATGCGGCCTCAAAAGCATATTGCTTGAACGACTCCCAATTATCGGCATCTCCATAGAACGCACCCATATTATTTATATAAGTATCTGCAACCTCCGAGCGTTTCTCCCATCTGTCGCTGCTCATCACCATTGCCTGAATACCGGTTCCATAGTTGCCGTTAACGCCACCGAACACGCGTCGGGAAGCGAACTGACGTGCCTCCTTGGGCGACACTCCTTTGTCGATAAGCAAGCGTTCAGACTCTTTCAAACCTTCAGAAACTTGGTTTTCATACTTGTCGTCCTTTGCTTCGGCAGCCATTTCCACCGCTCTGTTGATTAGGAATAGGCGCGAGGCGGCAAGGTCTCTCAACTGTCCCGATGTCTGCACAACAACATCTATGCGCGGCCTACCCAATTCCTTGGATGGTATCAGTTTGATATCTGACACACGACCGAAAGCATCTCTTATCGGCTCAACTCCCAACATGTAAAGTATCTGTGCTATTGTGGCACCCTCTGTCTCTACAAACTCGCCGCTCCAAAGCGTGTAACTAACCTTTCGCGGAATGCTGTCGTTGTGACGCTTGCGATACATTTCGATAGTATTCTCTGCCAGTTCCTTACCTTTTTCCCATGCCATTTCGCTTGGTGTGGCCTCTGCGTTTATGCCAAAAAGATTACGACCGGTGGGAATAGTGTTCGGATTTGCTATCGGGTCGCCACCCGGTGACGGCATGGTATAACCGCCGTTCATCGCGTTGATGATACTTTCTAACTCGATTATCGGACTTTCGAGTAGGTTTTTCTTATATGTTCCAACATTCTTTATTGTGCGTTCCACCTCCATTACGGCGTACGAAAACTCCTTGTCTTGCTTCGAATAAGATTTCTGTTCCTGTTTTTTGTCCATCATACCCATAGGCATTTGTCCTTTCATCTTGCCCGAAGAACTCATTGCTTTCATCATAGCCGGTGGCATTCCTCCTTTCGGAGAGCCTTTCTTAGAGATGGATTTCATGGCATCAGTCATTGCTTTCGGCATATTGCCCGACTTCATACCCGCTCCTTTCGGCATACCGCTACTTGACGAGCCATTACCCATACCCATCCCCATATAACTATTTGGTTCTGTGAGCGAACGATATATTTCGTGCGCCTTTTCGAGTTCCTGCTTTGATATTCCGGTCATTTGACACAGCATCTCGTCTGTCACAGGGCGATTATTGGAGAGCAATCGAGCCACCATACCTCTCGCCGGAACTACATAACGCTGTGTGAAAAGCGGCTTATGTTTTAGCAAACCGTTGTCGGCACGGCCTTTCAACTTGTCTAAAGCGAACAAAGAATAAGCGATAGGGTCTGTGCTCATGGCATATACACTGCTCTCTATTCGTGCCGGTTCGTAAGGTATTCCCAAGGTATAGAGTTGCCCTGTCACCTTCTCCATTGCGAGTTCTTCAGCGAAGTTCTCTATTCTCATTATGTCATCGGCGCTATATGGCTTGCCTTTTACACTATCAAGACCAAGGTCTCGATGTATTCCGAGTTTTATGGCGAGTGCTTTCACGTCGAGCGAAGCCTTCTCTGTTCCGGGCAAATTCTTACCTACCTTGTCATTATATATCTTTATCTTGTCTTCCAGTTCCTTATAAGTACCGCGCAATTGGCTTTCCATAAATGGCGGAGTGAGATAAGACTGCAGTCCGGCATACGAACGACGCTTGGCAATCAGTCCCTCTCCCACATTTCCAATGGTATATAGATAGAAATGAGGAATTGCTCCTACGAGTCGGTCGGGCCAGTCTTCTGCACCCAAAGCCACTTGTTTCTTTGGCGTAAACTCAAGACTTCCGTGAGTTCCGAAGTGGATGAGGACATCGGCATTGAATCCATATTGCACCCACAGATACGATGCGATGTAAGTGTGTGGAGGTGCGGCATCCGTACCATGTGCTATCTTGAAAGAGTCGTCACCTTTTCCCGCAGAGTTCTGAGGGAGCAATACCACGTTTCCAAAGCGCAATCTTGCTATTCCAAGTTTGCCATCCGGCGTACTCATATATTCTCCCGGAAATTCTCCGAAGGCATTAACCACTTCTTTATATTTCTCCGGGCGGATTGTTTTCTTTATCCAACTCTCATATTGCTTTTTATCTATGAGTTCCGGTTTTCCGTTCTTCATGAAGTCATTAAAAGCCCCTTCTGCGTATGTTCCGAACACAGCACCTTGCGACTGTATCATATTTACAAGTTCAAGAGCAGAGTTTGGAAGTCCTGAAACATCGTAACCCTCACTCTTCAATTTAAGAAGAAGATTGTAAAGTGAGGCTCCCACTTCCATTCCTCCTGCTGTCATGGCGTTCTGTCCCGGACCTTTATAATAATAAATCGCCACACGCTTTTCCTTATTTTGCTTGTGTTTCAGCCCTATATAGTTGTTCACCGTCTTAACGAATGTTTCCAATCGCTCCGGAATAGGTTTCACATAACGCAGACCATCGTCCCCTATATAATGGGCAAAAAGTGCGAATGAGCGCAGCGCACCATCAATTTCCGGCATCACAACACTCTGCGATAAGAAGCCGCCACTCATTCCCATCTTGTCGTTTTCCCAATCTTCAACGAGGCGATTTACGTTGAGTGGCGAGAACAGGGGTACGTTCTTCTCTTTCAAGAACATAACTATATTATCGCCCAAACGCCCGTGCGCCATATTTATTACTGCCGATACATTGATGCTGTCGCAATGTTTTTCGTCAATAAACTGTCGAATAGAGTTTAGCGGATACACAATATTACCCGTTGCTTCCAGTTTTTCGATAAGTTCTTTTGGTTCTCCCATTTGTCCGGTTATTATTATTCCCGGAGCATTATCTTTCCATATTCCTTTCTTTTTCAGGAACTCATGATATTCGGCAACAGATGCAAACTGCGCGTCTTCGTCGTCTTTCTTATCGGGGTCGGTATGGAAAAGCAACTTCGTTATATGCTCAACAACCGGTTTCGGGGTAGGAGCATAGATAAGTTTCTTGTCAACATACTTGCGCAAGTATAACAACATGTTATGATAATTCTCCCTGCCGCCACTGCCGATATACTGCTTCAATGTATCGGCAGTAATCGAATCCATATTCGTGAAGTCATTTTCCGGATTAGTAACCATCGTGCACAGCACCGGCGTTCCGTTCCCTGCAATCTCCTTTATCCGTTCTCTCTGCTCTTCGGTGAGTCTCAACCCCATTGAGGTTATCAATACGATGTCGTAATCATCCAACTCATCGAGATTGTCAAGACTCACATCCGATATTTTAATCATCGGATTATCTATTGCTTTTGCTATATGTCCGAGAGTTATCGCTTGGTAATTCACGAATGCGACCTTAGTCCTTCCAAGCCATACATTCCATGCTACCGTGCCCAAAACCAAGAGAAGCGCGATGACAGTTGCTATTATTATCTTCTTTTTCATAATTGTTATAGTTTTAGCAAATCAGAGATATTAATGCCCAGTGTGGCCACGAACATTATACCGTTGTTGGGCAACTGAACTGCCGAATCCACCGCTTTATCTTTATAATTGAACAAGTTCTCAATCATAAATCCCACATTTATGCTTCGTGGTAGTTCCGAACGCAGGTTCAGAGAGCATATCGTGCGCGGGTCATAAATCGTTCTTATGTACACATTTTCTTTACTATTATAAGAATATCTCGTAATTCTCGACACCCAGTTACCATTGAAGGCCAGCGATGTAGTTGTCTTTCCGATCTTCTTTCTGTACTGAACATTGATGCGTGCACTATGCGGACGCAGCCACGACATATTGTATCCGTCGCGCTTATCATAATCATACACGTAAGCGTATGCACCCGAAAGAGACAAACCGAACGTTGTCTTGTAGTTTGCCGTGGCTTCTATTCCGGTCGTTTTCACATTGAAAGCATTTGCATAACGCATGCTATACGACTTTCCCGGATCAATATATTCATACGCTATTTTATTATTATAGCGATTATGATAGGCCGAAACGGAAACATTCAGCAACTTGTAATCATACTCCACCGATGCTGAAATCTGACTTCCTATTTCCGGTTTAAGGTCTTTATTGCCATACATCATTATTCCTATTCCACCCATATTGAACTCTTGGTAAAGTTCTTTGAGATTCGGGATGCGGTATCCGCGCGAATAGTTGGCACGCAAGGTGATGGTGCTCATCGGCCTGTAAAGCACCGAAAGTTTCGGAGTGAGATGAAACTTGTAGTGCAATCCCTTGTCTCCACGCACTCCCATTACCACATTAAGCTTGTCATTGATGCGCCAGTCTTCTTGGAGGCAAGCCGAGAAGCAGTTCATTTTCACGTCGCCGGTATCTTTCATGAAATAGTGTTTCAGTCTTTCGGTACTGAAATCAATGCCGGCACTGATAGCGTGTTGTCCGAAAGTACCGGCGTAATACAATCTGAACACGTCATTAATATTGCGATAAACCTTTTCTTTCATTGTGATAAGGTCATACACATTATTCTTCAAATAAACATCTTTCAGGAAAGAGCACTCGATGTTCTGACGTTCATCAACATACCATTTCAGCCTACTGCTCACAACAAAGTCTTCGTATCGTTGGTGATAGCGGCGTGTTGCCGGTGACGGACGCGTGTTCGCATAATACGAGCCACGCAAATCAAGACTGAGACGGTCGGTGAAACGATATACAAACTTTTGTCCCACATCGATAATCCTATATCCGTATATAGACGTATTTTCAGGTTCTGCCTTTATTTGCGTAACCGTTCCGTCGGGATTTATCACGTCTTGTACTTTTCCTTCTTTGTCTTTTATTTCGTAAGTATCGCGTTTTCTGAATCCATAAGTCGTAAGTGAAGAGAAACGTTTCTTGTTCACTCCTGCCGAAACGGCATACGACTCGCCGTTTATACCGGCATATCTTGCATGTAGGTTTATGCTTAACGGCCGCACATTTTTCTTCGTAATGATGTTTATAACACCTCCTATTGCACGGCTGTCATATAATGTTGCGGCGGCTCCTCTCACCACTTCAACCCTTTCAATGTTGTCAACATTGAACCTGTTATAGTCAATATTATTAGCCCCACTCTCACCACTTATACGCTCACCATCAATAAGAAAGAGCACTGCTTTGCTGTCCATGCCCTGATAAGTGATTTCTGTGGCCTGACTCATTTCGTTGTAACTAAACTGCACTCCCGGCAAAGTACGCTCTAAGAGAGCCGTAAGGTCTGTGGGATTTATGTTTTCTATCTCTTCGCGAGATATTACTCTCGTTATCACCGGCACATCTTTCAGCGGTCTTTCATGCTGTGTTCCTGTCACCACAACCTCATCAATGCTCAAGTCAGAAGGTTTCATCTTCACAACGATAGGCGCGTCATCGGCGGGCGAGACATTTACTTTACTTACAGAATATCCCACATAACTGATATTCAATACATATTTACAGTTTTGCTGAAAACCGATTCGGAACTCTCCTTTGGCATTTGTCCCGACTGCAATGTTGGTTCCCGACACCACTATAGATGCCCCTGCAAGCGGATTTCCCCTCTCGTCAGTAACCACGCCGGTCACCTCATATCGCATCGGATTGGAGGTTTCATCATTTGAATGGGCAGAAACAGAAACTGTAACGAGCAACGCAACGAGCAGAAAAAGTAATTTATTCATACCACTATAATCTGATGTCTGAATGTTTTTCAATTTATATCACAGTCTTTTCCAATACCTACAAACCCATTTCCAACCCACCGGTCGCACACCGGTGAGTTGGAAAATGGAATTTATACTTACCTGATTATTTCTTGGCCTTTACGAACTTATAGTCGAAAGTAATTTCTTTCTTCTTGCCTGTTTCATCAAGCATACTCTTATATTGTATCAAAGCATAACTGCCATCCTTAAACTTCATGAAGAAAACAGGAGCCTTTGAAGGGTCTGATTTTGACATGGTGATGAAGTATTCACCCATACCTTTCTTGTAATGCCATTTATACATTTCCGGATTTGCCCAACCGGCAATATATCCGATGGTTGTCGGTGTAGTCATCATACCGGTCATATCTCCAATCAGCCATACTTTCTTATCAGCCACCCAAGTAACATTTTCCGGCAGTCCCTTTATAGAATTGAGGTCTGTAAGGTCTGACATGAAAACCTCTCCACCATTGGTCATTGGCTCATAGATATGGAATGCGAGATGCCACTTGGCAGGAGCATTAGGCTCTCCGGCAGGGGTTTCTTTAATTACGTTATATTTTCCAAAACCGTCTGTCTCTGTTCCATCCGGTCCATACTGTCGCCATTGCTTGGCGTTTACATCGTCTTTTGTCTCAGTTTCACCGGTTTCAAGGTTCACATAGACCCACTTGTCATATCCTTCGAACTTTCTTCCCTGAACAACAAACTTACAGGTTTTCACCGGAAGTTTGTCCGGTGTAACATTTCCTTCGGTACCGGGATTTGGATCCGGTTTCTTGTTATTCGAATCGTCATCGTCTCCACAAGACACCAACATAAACATTCCAAGGCACAAGATTGCCGCAAATAACTTACTTTTCATTTGATTTTAAAATTGATTAATAATATGTTTCTTAAATATCGACTGCAAAGTTAAAATCAATTAGAAACACTCACAATACTTAAAAAATAGTATATTTATCCCGGAAACATACATACAAACTTACAATAATTGAATACCAAACCTTTGATTTATATGTTATTACACAAATATAACAACTACTTATTAATAATAAATAATTAATCACTAATAGGTATTCGGGCATTAACAATCAAGCATAATATGTGATAACACCTAATTGGTATTTGTCTTTCTGCTTGTAATAGTGTAGTGTGTGGCTGGTTTGTGGAGCAAAAAAAGCAGGTTTTGCACCTGCCGTTAATGTGTCGTCTATATTTTTACGACAACTAAAAGATATTGTGTAGTTATTCCTTTTCTATCAATACGGTGGCATAAGCAGATATGCCTTCCTCGCGACCGGTGAAACCAAGGCGTTCGGTTGTTGTCGCCTTAATAGAAATATTATCCTCGTCTGTCTCCATGATTGCCGCAAGACATTGCTTCATTGCCGGCACATGAGGATTCAGTTTCGGGCGTTCCGCGCATATCGTTGCATCAAGATTGACAAAACGATAACCCTTTGTGGCTATGAGTTTCATCGTTTCTCGGAGCAGTATCTTACTGTCAATACCGTCTGTCTCGGCAGCAGTATCAGGCCAATGATAGCCTATGTCGCGCATGTTGGCCGCCCCAAGCAGGGCATCGCAGATTACATGTATCAGTACATCGGCATCGCTATGCCCCAACAATCCCATGCCGTGCGGCAACTTTATGCCGCCAAGCCATAGGTCGCGCCCCTCAACAAGGCGGTGAACATCGTAACCAAAACCAACGCGTATCATATTTCTTGTAATATTAACGACGATGGAACAAATCCTTTATTCCGTCCATATCGAATGTTAGTGAGAAGCGGAGAGTCTGATCGAGAGGGTTACTCTTTGCTGTGGCAATCACATAACCTGCATCAAGAGAGAACACACTCATGCGGAATCCGGCACCAACAGTGAAATACTTGCGGTTTCCCTTGTTCTCACTCTCATGGTGATAGCCGGCACGCAGTGCAAATTTGTCATTGTAGATATATTCCGCGCCGAGACTCCATTGTATCTCCTGCAACTCTTCTGATGCGCCACCGGGAGCATCGCTGAAACTCTTGAAGATTCCGCTGATTGATGAAACGTCGTAGTATTCGCGCAGCACACGGTCTTCATAGTCTGACTTAGACTCGCCGTCCCTTATCTTCGGATATGTAGGAACGAGCAACTTGTTAGCGTCGGCAGAAACAGTGAAGCGGTTATACTCGTCAATCGGTATCATCAGAGAGCCTCCAAGACGCAGGTTTGTCGGTATGAACTCACTGCGATTGTCGCCTCCGAAATTGATTTTCGAACCGATATTGTTTATATTCATACCCAAGCCCAACTGGCACTCGCGTGAGCCAAGGTTTATATAGTTCTGATAATAGAGCGCGAGGTCGGCCGCAAAAGCCGAACCGGGAGCGGTATCCTCATTATAGTCGTAAGTAAGGTCACTATATATCCAACGCACTCCGGCAGCAATCGAGAACTTTTCACTGAGCATAAGCGAATAGGCCACATCGAAAGACATCTCGTATGGGTTGATTGTCATGCCGTCATCTTGACTTACACCAGAACCCATCATCACCTCGCCAAGCGAGAAATAACGCAGCGAAGTACTCACGGCAGAATAATCGCCGATGCGATAATAGCCTGCAAGACAAGCCAAATCCATATCGCCAACAAGCCTGCGCAGCCACGGAGTGTAGTTCAACGCCACTCCGGCACGGCTTATGGTAAATGGGTATTTCGCAGGATTCCAATACTGCGAGTTAACGTCCGGGTCTGTAGCAGCACCGACATCGCCCATTCCGGCAGAACGTGCATCGGGTGCAATGCTCTGCGATGTCACAGAGGTATTCACGGGATTGAAGAAGTTCTTCTTGTCTTGCGCTTTCGCACTAATGGCCAAAAGAACTGCCATAGCCATGATTGTTATTCTTATTTTCCGGTTCATCTTGATATGATATTTTGTGACGCACTTCCTTGCGCATCATTTATTATAACTCTTTAATCGGTTTTTTATTGTATTATCACAAGTTTCTTTGCTTTTGAAACCTTGCTGCTTCCATCGGCACTGATACGCACACGGTACAGATATACTCCCGTTTTCAAACGCTGACCGCCTTCTACCGTGAGGTTCCACTCCATAGTATATGTGCCCGATGTTGGCACTCCGGTGTCGCTGTGCGTCCAAAGATGACGACCACTGACATCGAAAATGTCTATATCGACATCAAGTTTGTTGCCCATGTAGTCATGGTTTACAATGAATGTCGTGGTAGTTGAGGCAGGGTTGTTTGTGCAACTTATATCGTAGAGTGTCGGTTCGAGACCGCGCACCACATTGAATGATAGTTCGGCAGTGGACGAATTGTTCAGAATATCCCATGCACGGAACTTCAGTTTATGCTGTCCTTCAGAAAGTTCGGGCAGCGAGAAATAGGTTTTTCCCGATGTGTATGACCCGAAATCATATTTGAAGTTATCATTAAGATTGAATGTCAGCGACATTTCTCCGTCTATAACGAGTTCAAGGTCGTGGCCAATGCCGTTGCCGGTGGTGTTTATTCCGTCCTTATCGGTTATCTGTGCCACGAAATACGGAGTCTGATTAACATTGCCGCCATTGGTGAACGAGGGCGAATTGAGATAGCAGTAGATAGACGGGCCGATTGAGTCGTTGCCCACATTCTCGGTTCCTCCGAGCGTGAACAACTCCGTACTGCCGTTTGCAATCTCTGTTTTTTCATTGTTTATGGCATAGATATTCATCAGTCCCTGTCCGCCGGTGTAGTTTATATCCATTGGGACGGCAAACGAGAAAGCAAACTTACCGTTGGCAACATTGTCCGAACCGTTGAACAAAGTCTTCTTCCGGTCATAGAACTGGAATGATTTTCCTGTTTTGGCATCTTTTGTATTGCACACCACGAGAGCCTTACTGTCACGCACGGTCGCAGTCACCTGTCCGTTGAATCCGGCATATTCCACTCCTGCACGCTCAATATGTCCTTCCACCTTTGCCACACTTCCCGCTTTCAGTTCCGGCATAACACCATTTGAAACATCCACATCGTTTATTTTATCCACCACTGCCTTGAGTGTTGGAAGTTTCAAAGCGAGAGCCGGGTCGCCAAGCAATGAGTATTGCAACTTGTTGGCACTTCTGTCCGAACCGTTTCTTATCAATTCGTTCTTAGCCATCATTTGCGCCTCGCCGAGGGTGTTAGGTTTACCGTCCTTATATCCGAGTGCATATTTAAGAAATGCAAGATTTATCACCTTGTTGCTGTGAATAAACACCGTTCGGGTGGTTCCGTAGAAGGCAACGCCACCACCATTGCGGTTGAATATCGACGCTTCACCGATATTTTCTTCCACTCCGTCGAATGGAGCTATATCACACGAGGCAGTAATCCAAAGCGGAAGGTTCGGACTGTCGGCATCCTTAAAATCCTTAAGTCTCACCACTCCCTCATGACTAAGTTGTCTTGCGCTACCGTGTCCGCTGTAATCCATGATTAATGCGCCACGTTTTTCCTGCTGCAATATGTCGGCAGTGGCACCGGGGAATGATACTCCCGTGGAGTTGCTCTGTCGCGTATATGAATCCCACATCACCCTGCGCACCACCATTCCGGGCTGTAGTTTCTCTCCGAGTTTTGCCGCATAATCCGCGTCTTCCATGTGAACGTTGTAGTCGCCATCGTCTCCCATGAACATAATCTCATTCTGCCATGCTCCGGCATTGGCATTCTTGATATAGTTGATGGTCTTGTCAACCACTGTCTTCGCTTCGCTTTCAGTACGTGCAGGAATGCGTCCCACTGCGATGTCGTGCATGTCATTGTCCAAAATTCTCGCCCCCTCGCCGTCGTCAAGCAGACAGAAGAATCCGTCGTCTATGTAACAATAAGTATGACTGAACGAGTTCTCACTCTCGTAACAGAGCAGGAAATCATCAACAGAGAACGACTTGAACTCGGTTATTTTCATTCGGTTGTCCCACGCACAGTCTCCGAAGAGCAACAAATAGCGTGGCATATCGGCCTCATTCTCCGCCCTGTCATACAGCATTTTCATATATCTGCGATAGGCATTGGCATCCGGAGTGCCTGATGAGAACTCGTTATACAGTTCGTCTGCGGGCACCACCTTAACCTTCATTTTGTCGTATTCTTCATGGAATTTGGCAAGTCGTTCTGCCTGAGCCGTCAATTTTCCCGATGCCGGCACTATTATGACCATATTGATATTGCGGTCGGCATGCAGGTTTTGTTTTGTTATGTTATACACATATTCCGCCTGCGGGAACGTAGCAGTGGCAAGTTCGGGAGCAGGTGCGGGGTCGTCCGTGTGCACTGCGATATAATCAAGACGCGCCGGTCCTCCACTTTTCACAATAATCTTCACTCTGTTCTCGTCCCGCAGATTGTTTACATAGAATATGGTATCTTTGGAATTGGCAACGTCATAGTTCTTCAATTTCACCTTTAAATTACTCACAATAGTTCCGTTGACATCTATATCAATCAGCGAATTTATTTTCGCAGAGACGGCAACGGTCACCATTCCTTTTTCCGACTTGCCCTTTCGGGAAATGGTGTATGTCTTTTCCTCGCCTTCTCTTATCGGTGAGTTTTCAAACAGGTTGCGCCCTCCGTGATACCACGCGTAGTTATCTATCTCGTGAAGAGTGTTGTAATCCTTACCCTTGGGATAGTTCTCCTTTATGAATTCTTCTTCCGAGACAGTCAGCGGAGTATCGTCAGACTGCGTTATGAAGTAATAACCATAGTCAGAATAAGGATTGCGCACGCGATTATGCTTCTCGTCCCAACTCACAGAACCTTGTGCATAGAACAGTCGGCGACCGTTGACATTGCAGGTCGGGACTTCTTTCAGGTCGTCGAGAGCCACGAGTTCGTCGCCCACGAGTTTCTCATTCTGCAGCGCACCGCCATATCCGTATATCTTTACCTTGTCAATATTAGAGAATCCGGCACGCTTTATCACCGACTCCGTTAGTTGGTGCACGCCACTCTCCTTTACCCTTATCTTTGCCCATCGACCTTTTGAAAGCACCGAGTTTTCGGCATATCGTTCTGTCTTTGGCACATTGCTCTTTACCATGTTACGATGCATATTTTCCGGAATCGGCTTCGACGTTATGCGAAGCATGAAACTAACGAGTTTCCGGAATTTTCCGTCACGATAGACTATCGGCATGAAACCCACTTTCAGGAATCCCTTCTTGCGCTCCATAGTCATACTCGTCTCCACTTTCGGCATAGCCGGAGGCAGTTCGTCGGAAATCAGTTTATAGGCTTCGATGTCGGCCGGCGACATGTCGAAGAACTCAGGATATACAATTTCCACACTATATACGGAGTCGGCATGGTTGTCATCCAAACTTTTGCTATACCCGAAATACGGAAGCAAGGAGTCTATCTTTACCTCGTCGGCAGTAAGATTGAAGAAGCGCGTCTGTGCCGATGCCGGCAGGTGCGACACCAGCATGACGAGCATAAGCACGACACTCGCCATTCCACTTCTTATATATAAAGGAATATTTCTTTTGTCCATATATCCTGTTTTTTTACTTTACATTAAACTCCAGCACCTTTCTGTCTTCGAGATAGCCTATGAGATGATCGTCGATGCTCACCGCTCCTACTCCGGCAGGCGTGCCGGTATATATCATATCGCCTGTTTTCAGCGTGAAGAACTCACTGATGTAACTCACCAAACGGTCTATCTTGAAAAACATATCGCTCGTGCAACCCTCCTGAACGGTCTTACCGTTTATGTCAAGATGGAAATGCAATGCTTGGACATCAAGGAATTTCTCCTTCTCTATCCACTCTCCTATCGCTGCAGAACCGTCGAATCCCTTGCACAGTTCCCACGGCATACCGGCCTTGCGCAGGCGTTGTTGAAGGTCGCGGGCAGTAAAATCAATACCCACCGTCACCGCATCGTAATATCGATGAGCAAAGCGCTCGGGAATACCCTTGCCCAATCGACATATCCGCACCACCAACTCTGTTTCGTAATCCACGCGTCCGAGGTGGTCGGGGACGAAAAACGGCTTACCGTCTTTCAGTAATGCCGAATCTGCCTTGGTGAAAATCACCGGCTCTTCTGGTATATATAACGCGCCATCGAGTTCTTTATTGTGCTGCGCGTAGTTCATTCCGACTGCAAAAATCTTCATTCCTTTGAGTTTTCTTCTTGTTATACTGTGAGGGTCGGGAGAATTTATCAGAACTTAAACCCTTATCTGTAATCATACTGCTATTTCCCCATATCATATTAATTATCGCGCTTCCTGACCTACAATCAAACAAAACCTGTGCAGGCTATAATGACCAATTCGGGTAAAAAAAGCAGAAATAACCGCCCCTTATAATGCAAAGTTACGAAACAAAACATTAAAACCTGCACTTAAATGGAAATTTTAACACAAATCGGAAATTAGCGTCCTAATGCCCGATTGGGATTAAACACAATTATATTCATTTTCTACAAACGCACCAATCCGCCTGTGACGCGGATTAAGATAATTCCCATAAACGACAAAAACCATATCCATGCTTCTTGACGAAACAGGATATGGTTTTTGATATTTTTATTTACGACACAGATTCATGATAGGGACATTTGCCTTTCGGTCTCCCCTCACTACCTCGTGTCACGGCATTACGCCTTGTTATCAGTCTGCAACGAGAGTGAAACGCTTGAAGTCAACAATCTTCAATTCCTTGTCCTGAGCAGCGAGCCACTGTGAAACAGTAGCCTTGTCACCGTCTCCGAACTGGAACTCTTGGTCAACAAGACAGTTCTCTTTCAGGAATTTTGCAACGCGACCTTTAGCGATGTTCTCTACCATCTGCTCCGGGAGGTTAGCCGCTTTCTCGGCAGCAGTCTTCTCGCGGATTTCTGTAGCCTTGTCAGCCTCTTCGCGAGTGAGCCAGCCCTTAGCGATGTTAGACTCGATATGGTCTGCGCTATCCACGAGGTTCGGGTTGATGCCGGCCTTCTTGATGGCAGCAACAACAGCCTTTTCAATCTGCTCTTCCTTGGTCTTCTGCACTGCAACCTTATACTCTTCGTCGATAATGCTCTGTGGAACGCTTGCCTCGTCGAGAGCCACCGGCTTCATTGCTGCAACCTGCATTGCAACCTTGTGACCTGCTTCAACTGCAGTCTTGTTGGTCTGTACCATTGTGCAAAGAGTGTGCTTGCCCATGTGGTCGTAAACCTCCACGTTCTCTCCCTCAATGATGAGGTAGCCGTCGAGTTCCATTTTCTCGCCGGTGATACCCGAACGCTGTGTCACAGCCTCCTGTACCTTCTGTCCGTCAGCGAGTGCCAGTTCCTTAACCTCGTCAAGGGTCTTGGCCTTTGCTGCGATTGCAGCATCGAGGATTGACTGTGTGAGGGCGATGAAGTCGGCACCATTAGCCACGAAGTCGGTCTCACACTTGAGTGCTATTGTGGCAGCGAAGCCATCAACACTCTTCACGAGCACACAACCGTTAGAGGTTTCGCGGTCGCTACGCTTTGCAGCGATAGCCAATCCACGCTCGCGGAGCAGTTCCTTTGCCTTGTCGAAGTCGCCTTCGGCCTCGGTCAGCGCTTTCTTCACGTCAGCCAGACCGGCTCCGGTCATGGTGCGGAGTTTCTTTATATCGTCTATTGAAATAGCCATTTCTTATATACGTTAAATGTTAAATATTTGATTTTAAATATTCCCTCATCGGTTCGGTCTGTGCCAAACCAATGAGGATTAAGGGCGAACAGCCTTGTAAGCCGTGACTTATTCTGCTGCGGGAGCCTCTTCAACTGCAGCCTCTGCAGCAGGAGTTTCCTCTGCTACCGGTGCCTCTTTAGCGGCTTCCTCTACCTTCTCTTCCTTGCGCTGACGACGCTGACGACGTGGTTTTGCATCCTCTGCCACCTCTTCCTGCTCCTTTGCAGCCTTTTCGTCTGCACGCTCTGCCTTACGCTCTGAGAGACCTTCATTGATTGCTTCGCAGCAAGCACTGAGAATAACCTCGATAGAGTCCTTGGCATCGTCGTTTGCCGGGATGATAAAGTCGATGTCTTTCGGGTTGCTGTTGGTGTCAACGATTGCGAACACAGGGATACCCAGACGCACAGCCTCGCTCACTGCGATGTGCTCTTTCATTACGTCGATAACGAAAAGTGCAGAAGGCAGACGTGTGAGGTCGGCGATAGAACCGAGGTTCTTCTCAAGTTTCGCACGCTGACGGGTCACCTGCAGCATCTCACGCTTTGAGAGGTTTGAGAATGTTCCGTCGTTGATCATCTTGTCGATTGTGGCCATCTTCTTCACAGCCTTGCGGATTGTGGGGAAGTTGGTGAGCATACCGCCCGGCCAACGCTCGATGACATAAGGCATATTAACGCCCGAAGCCTTGTCTGCCACGATGTCTTTTGCCTGCTTCTTGGTAGCCACGAAGAGGATTTTCTTTCCTGACTTTGCAAGTTGACGCAGTGCATCGGCAGCCTCGTCAATCATCACTACTGTCTTGTTCAGGTCTATGATATGAATACCGTTACGCTCCATGAAAATGTAAGGAGCCATTGCCGGATTCCATTTACGCTTGAGGTGCCCGAAGTGGCAACCTGCCTCAAGCAGTTGTTCAAAGTTTGTTCTTGCCATTTTTGCTTAAATTTTGTTTGTTGTTTACTTTCTTTTGAATTCTGTATTTCGATTAGAACCAACCTGCGAGTAATCGGGAAAGCAGTCCCAAGTCTCGCAAGTTTAGATACTAAACATTCAGCAACTTTTATCCTCGGCGAGCATACAGTGTGCTTCTCCACGACTTCCGAACTGCCCATAAGACACATAGATGCCACACAGAACAGATAGCCCGAAAATACGCGAGCACACTCTCGCCAAGAAAGAGGTTTAACGCTTGCTGAACTGGAAGCGACGACGAGCCTTTGGCTGACCCGGCTTCTTACGCTCAACAGCACGGCTGTCGCGTGTGAGGAATCCCTGATCTTTCAGTGCCTTCTTATCGTCGGCGTTAATCTTCACCAGCGCACGTGCGATGGCAAGGCGCAGAGCCTGACTCTGACCTGTGAAACCGCCACCGTCGAGGTTTACCTTGATGTCATATTTCTCTGCCACGTCGAGGAGGTTCAGCGGCTGCCTAACCACGTACTGAAGTATTGCAGAGGGGAAATATGTATCGATATCTTTCTTGTTTATCGTGATTTTGCCTGTTCCTTCGCTAACATAAACACGTGCCACAGCACTCTTACGGCGACCTATTGCATTAATTACTTCCATTTTTCCTTATTCTTTATTTGTACTGATTAATATCAATTGCCTTTGGCTTCTGTGCCTCGTGTGGATGCTCTGTTCCCTCATAAACATAGAGATTGTCGAGCAAAGCACGACCCAGACGGCCCTTCGGAAGCATACCTTTCACTGCATGGCGGAGAATACGATCAACACCGTCCTTGCGAAGACGCAACTGTGCGGGGGTGTTGAAACGCTGGCCACCGGGGTAACCCGTATAGCGAGTGTACAACTTGTCGGTTTCTTTCTTACCGGTGAAGATTACCTTCTCGGCATTGATGATAATAACATTGTCGCCACAATCAACATGAGGAGTGAAAGATGGCTTGTACTTACCGCGAATCAACTTCGCTACCTTAGAGCAGAGACGGCCAACTACCTGATCGGTGGCATCGACAACAACCCACTCTTTCTGCGCTGTTTCCCTATTAACGGAAATAGTCTTGTAACTTAAAGTGTTCATGTAATTTGAAAATATTACTTAAAACGTTTTATAATTTGCCGGATATGTCGCCATCCGATTGCGCCTGGCTTCACGCACCTGGGAGCGAGCAGACTCTCCGCCTGCCAGTGAACCGCCGATTCACAAACCGCAATGACCATACGCACTAAACGAGGTGACTGCTATTTACACAACGGCTCTGGGGGTTCTAAGGCCCCTCGAAAATTTGTGAGTGCAAAGTTAATTCTTTTATTCCGATAATAATGCGCGTAACAGAAACGAACACTCTCTTTTTTATTTATTTAACACTATCGCCGCCAAAAATATCTTTCCTTGACAACGAAGTGTGTGAATTGATATTGATTGCATTCCTGCCAAAACACATTTTTTCGATGATAAAAAAAGAAATAATCACACGTTTTCTATGATAAAAACCAAAATTTCTCCCACTTTCCCCTCTATTTGCTTTTGGATTATATTTCTCGGCAAAGCAATTTGGGCGAAATTGCCGACCAAATTGGGCGATTTTGCAAAACAATTTCGCCCAATTTGTTTTGCAAAATCGCCCAATTTGCTTTGCAGATAATACGTGAGTTCGGGATAATATCATTCAAAAAGAGTTCGCTATATTATTATAAGAAATTCATCAAGACTTATCTCATCAGTATAATGAAAAAGTAATTGCACACCAAAGTCTCTGCATTAAGGCTTTAGTGTGCAATTCCGAATAGGTTATCTATGTTAACCCCCAATCGGTAATTAGAGCCCTTGACCAATTCGGGTTAAAAAGAAGAAGCAAGTTAGTTTACAAACTTCACGGTAGATTTGCTACCATCAGCAAAACGGGCAGTGGCCATGAAGAGACCGCGACCGAGCGAAACTGTTGTTGCGTTGTTTGCCGCAAGTTCCAAACGAGCAACCAAACTACCATTGAGGTCGGTAATATCTACTGTACAAGCAGCAGAACTTTGCATTGAGAGATTGCCGGAAGCATGATTTACCGACAATGACGGAGTACCCGATGTGGTTTTAGTAATACCTGCAGCATCTGCGTCATGGTCAGGCAACGCGGCAAGTGGGTAGAAACAAATCTTACCATCGATATACGACCTACCTACCATACCAAATATAATGAAGTGGTTTGTACCGGCCTCAAGGAATTGAGAGGTTTTGAAGTTGTCCGGGTAGATGTTTTGAAGTATCAGCCTATTACCTTTAGAGTCTTCTATCTCGATTCGCCCATTAGGAGCATGGTCTATTTCGTTGAATGTCTGAACGAGTTTCACACCTGTAAGCGCGAGCGGATAGGCTATATAATTATCAGGTTTGCCTGTAATGATGCTCAGGTTATCGCAAACATAGTTGCGGAAATGGAAGTTAGAGTTAGGTACATCTTCTATTTCGGGTTTGCTGTCGAGACGGAATACAAGGTTATTATCGAGCATGAGAAGTTGACCGCGCATCTTTTTCACAATCTGGTCGTTTGGTGACAGTGTTGGAGAGAAGTCGAGATAGTTCGGATCATCTACCAAAATTCCTGACTTGCCGTCAAAGAGCCACTTCTGTGCACGCGTCTTCTTTATCCAGTTTACGAAGATGCTATCGTTACCATTTGGCACCAAGTCATAGAACTTACCAACTTCTGCATTTCGTAATGCTGCTATGCCTTTAATCGTACCGCTGACCGGACGCACATAGAAATCGAAGTTTGTTTGCAGAGGTCCGTCCCAAGGCTGGTCGTCGGCAGAACGCATAAACTTCACATTGAAACTATGTTTGCCTTCGGTTAGGTTTTTTGCCACAAACTTAATCCCCTCCGGCATGATGTAATAGTTGGCCGGCTCATTCTCATCGACACGTGTTTGTATATAAGTATCGGCGTATGGGCTTCCCTTTTCGCCGAAGAAGAATGTCGAGCCGCTCATCAACGGAGTGAAAGAGATGCTGTCTTGAGAGGTTTCGAAGCCATCGAAGATGCGTCCCGGCTGTATGTACCAAGGCACTTCAATGTTTTCTCCTTGCGTTACAAAGATATTGTCTATCAATATACGCCAGTTGCTGCCATACCCACGTTTGTCTGTAAAGCGGATTCTGAAGCGGAAAGATTCTCCGTAATAAGGCGAGTCGAAAGACGACATAGGTGTTACGTCGGTATCATCGAATATTAGTGGTTTCGACATCCAATGCTCTCCGTCGTCGTTGGTAACCTCGATAAACCATGCTTCGCTGCTGCGACTTATGGTACGGTCCATTCCTGAGTGGCCAAAGCAGAACGCGAGAGAACCGCCACGGATAGTGTCGAGGAGTTCGATACAAGCCGGCTCACCGTCTTTTGTACCTGAAAGGATTTCGGCTGCACGCTTTCCCTGTGGGATACCATTTATAGACGAGTCGGTAATACGAGCATTATGAAATCGCCAACGCTTGCCATTGATGGTGATGACTTGGTCGGTAAAATCAGTTGTTGCCGTGTTCTCAAAATCACAAGTATATGCCGGTTTAGGTGCTATGGTTCCGGTTTCCTGTGAATAGATTGCTTGTACATTTGCAGAAAGTGCTGCAATGGCAATTAGAAAAATTTTTCTCATAAGGTAAAATCTCCTATCTCTACTTCCTTCTGAGGGGAGGAGGAGCGGGACAAGAAGTGGCTTTAAATTGTTTATAGATGTTTTTCATATTTCTCCTTAATCTCTCAGAGAAGATTGTAATTGTGAAATCAGAGTTAATGTCAACTGCAATAATTTCATAGTATATGCCAAATAAAAAAAGTTGCAACTGGCGGTTTTTCTTCATTCGTAACTCCTCTTCCCTCCCTCCGGAAAGAAATAGGGAGAAGTTGTTTAATCGTTTTTAGTCTCCGGCAAACTCCTTACAACGGACTTTTTAAACAGTCGGTACTGCAAGAAGACAGGCAAGGAAATTATGTGTAGCGTCTGCCCGACGCTATGCCTTGAAAGCCATGGCGGTATAAGCACGAATCTCGGTTGAAGTGTCTTATTATATACCTTTTTCATTCTTATATTCTTTATCGTAAAGTAAAGATAAAAACATTCGCAAAGGTAAATGTTTTTCCTGAAAGTTAAAAACTATTTCAGAAAAAATATACTATGCAAATAAAATATGCCAAGAAGCCACAGAAGCAATAGGAGATAAAGAAGTAGCAGTCTAACGAACCGATTGGGCTTAAAGACTGCTTAAGAAGTATGTTTGCAGTTGCTTAGAAATCACGTTCGTAGATTTCTCGGAAGTATGTTTGCAATGCCTTCGGAGGTAGAATCAGTTCCCCTCTCGTTTGCTTAAACTTTTTCTTTAGTTTGCCTATACGCTCGTCTTTGCTGTAGATTTTGGTCAGTGACTGGCAGGCGAAGAACATGCCCTCCATGTCGGTTACGTTACTTGTATCGAAACTCCTCAAGTCGAGTTCGGTCAGAGCAGAGCACTCGGCAAACATGCAGGTCATGTTGGTCACGTTCCTTGTATCGAACTTGCTTACGTCTAACTTGGTCAGAGACGAGCAACAGGTAAACATTCCCTCCATGTTGGTTACGTTTCTTGTGTCGAACCGGGTTAAGTCGAGTTCGGTCAGCGATGAGCAACTCAAGAACATCAATTTCATATCGGTTACGTTCCTTGTATCGAATCGGGTTAAGTCGAGACGGGGCAGAGACATGCAACCGGAAAACATACTACTCATGTTGGTCACATTCCCTGTGTCGAATCGGGTTAAGTCAAGACCGGTCAGAGATGAGCAGCCTCTGAACATCCACCCCATGTCGGTTACATTCCTTGTATCGAACCGGGTTAAGTCGAGTTCAGTCAGCGATGAGCAGTCGGAGAACATATCACGCATGCCGGTTACGTTACTTGTGTCGAACCGAGTTAAGTCGAGACTGTGCAGCGATGAGCATAAGTAGAACATAAAGTTCATGCAGGTCACGTTACTTGTGTCGAAACGGGTTAAATCAAGTTTGGTCAGAGATGAGCAGCCGAAGAACATCCCAGTCATGTTGGTAACGTTACTTGTGTCGAATCGGGTTAAGTCAAGTTCTTTCAAGTATGAGCAGCCTTTGAACATCCAACCCATGTTGGTCACGTTGCTTGTGTCGAACCAAGTTAAGTCGAGTTTGGCCAGCAATGAGCAGTCTTGGAACATCCAACTCATGTCTGTTACGTTTCTGGTGTCGAATCGGGTTAAGTCGAGTTCGTTCAGCAATGAGCAGCCGAAGAACATACGTTGCATGTCGGTTACTTCCGAGGTGTTGAGGTTCTCTATGCCAGTGATTTCTCTCAAAGCTTTACGATTAAAGAACCAATAAGATGTTGTCTTGGGGCGGAAGTCCTTGAACGAACTGTCGAATTCCACCTTTTCGAGTGTATAGTCATAAGTCGTCCGAGTTCCAGCCCAACCCGGGAAGGAGTCACTTTTATCTGTATGCACACTGTCAATGCCCCACACAGTACCTTGACGCGAAGCCTTCAGTGTGTCGTAATAGAAGTTAAGAGTCTTGCCGTCGGTGCTTTTCACAGCGTATGCCTCCTTAGTTTGAGCCTGCGCGTGCTGCGGCAGGGCAAGCATCACTGTCGCCACAATGGTGGTGAGGAGAGTGCGTAAAATTGAAGTTCGTCTCTTATTCATAAGCATTTGATGCCCCCCGCAGTCCCACTGCCGTGTGGGGAATGGGAACGCCCCATAGAGGGCTCGGGCGTTTGGGTTGATTATTTGTACCTTTTTTCTTGAGTTTGTTTATACGCTCGCCGTTGCTATAGATTGTTGTCAGGGAGAAGCAGACGAAGAACATCCAGGCCATGACGGTTACTTCCAAGGTATTGAGGTTCTCCATGCCCGACGCTATTCCTTGAAAGCCATGGCGGTATAAGTAGTAACCTCGGTTGGAGTATCTTATATACCTTTTTCATTCTTATATCCTTTATCGTATAGTAAAGATAAAGCATTCGCAAAGATAAATGTTTTTCCTGAAAGTTAAAAACTATTTCGAAAAAATATACTATGCAAATAAAATATGTCAGGAAGCACCCCCTACCCTGCTATTCATCGTGCATTATCCTCAATCGGGCATTGTATATTAACATAATATATATTTTTTAAGGTTATACTTATGCGGCTTTTGCCGCGTTAACCAATTAGGTTTCAATACTGCTTAGGAAGTTCTTCAGTCGTTCCTTAGGAAGCATGATTGCATTTGTTTAGAAAGAAAGTCAGTAGTTGTTTCGTAAGTATGTTCGCAGTTCCTCTGGAGTTGTGACCGGCTTCCCTCTCATTTGCTTGAACTTTTTCTTTACTTTGCCTATACGCTCGTCTTTGCTGTAGATTTTGGTCAGTGACAAGCAGGCGGAAAACATGCCCTCTATATTGGTTACGTTCCTTGTGTCGAAACTCCTTAGGTCGAGTTCGGTCAGGGAAGAGCAACTGGAGAACATTTCATCCATTCTGGTTACGTTCCTTGTGTCGAACTTGCTTACGTCGAGATGGGTCAGAGACATGCAACTACCGAACATGCAGAACATGTCGGTTACGTTCCTTGTGTCGAACTTTGTTACATCAAGCACAGGCAGAGCCAAGCAGTAGAAGAACATGTGACTCATGTTGGTTACGTTCCTTGTGTCAAACCGAGTTAAGTCGAGTCGGGTAAGAGCCAAGCATCCGAAGAACATACCATTCATCTTTGTTACGTTCCTTGTGTCGAAACTCCTCAAGTCGAGTTCGGTCAGCAAATTGCAGTTGGAGAACATTTCATCCATTTTGATTACATTCCTTGTATCGAACTTGCCTAAGTCGAGTTCGGCCAGGGATTTGCAATAGGAGAACATACCGCTCATGGTGGTTACGTTACTTGTGTCGAAACTCCTCAAATCAAGACTTGGCAGATCCAAGCAACAGATGAACATCTCGCTCATATCGGTTACGTTACTTGTGTCGAACTTTGTTAAGTCTAACTTGGTCAAAGACAAACAGTCGGCGAACATCTCCCTCATATTGGTTACGTTCCTTGTATCGAAACTTCTCAAATCGAGTTCGGTCAGCGAGGAGCACATTCTGAACATCCTATTCATATCGGTTACTTCCGAGGTATTGAGATTCTCCATACCCATGATTTGTTTCAAGGCATTGCAATTAAAAAACCAACAGGATGTGGTCTTGGGTCGGAAATATTTGAAAGAAAGGTCGAAAACTACCTTCGCGAGCGTTGAGTCCGGATTCTCAAAAGTGCCTGCCCAAATCGGAAAGGTGCCGTTTTTAACTGTCTGCACACTGTCAATGCCCCACACAGTGCCTTGACGCGAAGCCTTCAGTGTGTCGTAATAGAAAGTAAGAGTCTTGCCGTCGGCACTTTTTACAACGTATGCCTCCTTGCTCTGCGCCTGTGCGTGCTGCGGCATGGCAAGCATCACTGTCGTCACAATGGTGGTAAGGAGAGTGCGTAAAATTGAAGTTCGTCTCTTATTCATAAGCATTTGATGCCCCCTGCTGTCCCACCGCCGTGTGGGGAGTGGGAACGCCCCATAGAGGGCTCGGGCGTTTGGATTTATTATGTGCATAAGTTTTTCCTTAAGTTTGCCTATATGTTATTCGTTACTGTAGATTTTGGTCAGGGATGAGCAACCGTAGAACATGTCGCTCATGTCGGTTACTTTACTTGTGTTGAAGTTGGTTAAATCGAGTTCGGTCAGCGATGAACAGCCGAAGAACATGTAGTGCATGTCGGTTACGTTGCTTGTGTCGAAACTCGTCAAGTCGAGTTCGGTCAGAGCCGAGCAGCCACCGAACATGCCGAACATGTTAGTTACCATTCTTGTGTCGAAATTGGTAACATCGAGTACGGGTAGCGATGAGCAGTCGAAGAACATGCCAAACATATTGGTTACGTTACTTGTGTCAAACTTGGTAACATCGAGCACGAGCAGCGATGAGCAGTTTTTGAACATATCAACCATGTTGGTTACGTTGCTTGTGTCGAATTTGGTAACATCGAGCATGGGCAACGATGAGCAACCGGAGAACATCCAGGTCATATCCGTAACGTTACTTGTGTCGAACTTGGTTATGTCGAGTTCGGTCAGCGATGAGCAGTTTTTGAACATACCAACCATGTTGGTTACGTTACTTGTGTCAAACTTGGTAACATCGAGCACGGGCAGAGATGAACAGCCTAAGAACATACAGCGCATATCGGTTACGTTACTTGTATCGAAGTTGGTTAAATCGAGTTCGGTCAGGGATGAACTACCGCAGAACATCCCACTCATATCGGTTACTTCCGAGGTGTTTAAGTTCTCCATACCCACGATTTGTTTCAAGGCATTGCAATTAAAAAACCAACCGGATGTGGTCTTGGGGCGGAAGTCTTTGAAAGAAAGGTCGAAATCCACCTTATCGAGAGTATAGTCAGGATTCGCAAAAGTGCCTGCCCAAATCGGAAAGGTGCCGTTTTTATCTGTCTGCATACTGTCGATGCCCCACACTATGCCTTGACGCGAAGCCTTCAGTGTGTCGTAATAGAAGGTAAGAGTCTTGCCGTCGGCACTTTTTACAACGTATGCCTCCTTAGTCTGAGCCTGCGCGTGTTGCGGCAGGGCAAGCATCACTGTCGCCACAATTGCGGTGAGGAGTGTGTGTAAAAACAATGTTCGTATCTTTTTCATAAGTATTTGATACCCTCCTGCTGTCCCACCCCATGTGTGTCGGGATAGGAACGCCTCATATCGGGCTCGGGCGTGCGAGTTTATTTTAATGCGAGTTCAGGATAAAAACTCATAATAAAGTTGGATAACCTACGGAATTTGTTGTATATATATAGTATTGTAAATCACTAAAATACAAACATAACTCACTATAATTACCGAGGACAAAGTTATGGATTTTTTCTGTATTACCAACGAGTTTATCATGAATTTTAATACCGAACTTGATAAAAAACTGTTTTTATCAAATATTGTCTTAAATATTGCTGCTACCTAAATCGGCTCCACTTGCTTCACTATGCCAGTGTATTTCCAATACGTTACGCGAGCATGATTATGATAAACCATCCGTTTCATGGTGCTGTGACTGATGTTGTGTGTTGTCCACCAATAGGTGTTGTCGCCTTCCCACGATATTTCATACGTGGCAAAAATCCCTTTCCATTTAGGCTTATGCGTCTCAACATTCACCTCACCTTGATACACACACAAGTCATTAACAAAGAGATCCATCGCCACCATTCCAACTATAAACGACACAAACACACCGCCCCCAACCATAAACACTGCCCCCAAAAGGCGCTCGTGCCATTTATCTTTCTTTGAAAAGAGGGTTTTATAGCCACCAACAGCAGTTAAACCAACTACAAACGCGATGCACAACAAGCGCATTATGCCCGTATAACCCTCACAGGTATCGCCTAACAGAAAAAACAAACCAAGAAAAATTAATAAACCAATAATGCCGTAAACCAAGCAACATCCTTGTTCGCGTATGCGTTCCGGCAAACTCTGTCTTGGTCTTTGTGATTTGCTTCTGCGCCTGTTTCCGCCTCGTGTATTCTTTCCTTGCTTGCCATTCTGTTTTGACTCAGTTGCCGTAAAACTTATTTCACGCGAACACGTAGCAAGATGTTGTTCATTGCACTCACTTATTTCGGTGGTTGGCAAGCCCTCATTTTGGAGGCCTCGTTGTAATTGTTCCGCCATTTTTCTTTTCATTTTTATGACTGCTTTGCTATGATTACGCGAGTTAGGGATAAAAGTTCATCATAATATTTGGTAACCTACGAGCAATCCAAATCGCTCGTATCATTATCAGACATGACCAAAGGAGTTATCTGTAAAGATGATTTTGCACAATGAATGTCGCTACTCGAGATGGAACATGACGGCTGATGTCCTTGCCTTCGGCTATCATGCGGCGCAAGGCGGTGCTGCTAATATTGTACAGAGGGGTATCGACGAGGCGGACGGCGGGTGGCAGTGACAAGGCATTGATGGCGTAGCCCTCGCGGGGATAGATTACGATGGGATAGTTAGCGAGGATCTCCGAGCCGTTTCGCCATTCGCCAAAGAGATGCCAGTTGTCAGCTCCTATCAGCAGTACGAAACAGTGCTGCGGATAGTCGGCCGAGAGTTGGCGCAGCGTGTCGTAAGTGTAGGACGGGCGTGGGAGTCCGAACTCATAGTCGCTTGCCACAAGTTGGGATTCGTAGGACAGAGCCAACCGTACCATTTCGAGTCTCAGGTCATCATCGAGCAACGTTCCTTGTGGTTTCAACGGATTCTGCGGGGAAACCAGAAACCACACCTCGTCAAGCCCAACCTTGCGCAAAATCTCCTTTGCAAGAGCCACATGACCATTGTGTATCGGATTGAAAGAGCCACCGAAAATGCCACAAAGTGTCTTCGACCCTTTCCTTTCGGGAAAGAGATTTTTAATAGAAGGGTCTGTTTCTTTCCACATTATTATATATTAAGGAACTCACGTACTATCGCCAAGGTCTCGTGTTTTGCCTTCTCCAAATCATCGTTTATCACCGTTCTGTCAAACTTATCGGCAAAGGAGAGTTCGAACTCGGCGCGTTGCAGGCGCTGTTCTATTACCTCCTGAGAATCGGTTGCGCGATGTTCGAGTCGCTCACGAAGCACTTCTATCGATGGCGGTTGTATGAATATGCCCAACGCACGCGAGCCGTAGAATTGCTTTATGGCGCAACCACCTTTCACATCAACATCGAACACCACATTCTGTCCGGCCTCCGACTGACGTTCCACCTGCGATTTCAACGTGCCGTAGAATCGGTTTTCATACACTTCCTCGTATTCAAGGAACTCATCATCGGCAATACGTTGCCGGAACTCTTCGGGCGTAATGAAGAAATACTCCACGCCGTGCTGCTCCGCTCCGCGTGGCTTGCGACTTGTGCAAGAGATGCTGAAAGCCAACGACAGTTCCGGATGCTCGGTCATAAGCCAGTTTACTATGGTGCTCTTGCCACTGCCGCTGGGAGCCGAGAAAATTATAAGTTTGCTCTCTTTCATGGCGCGAAGATACGAAAAATCTGTTGAACGACAACAACTTTTCGGCCACTTTTCACCTATCTGAAAGTTTAATACGCTATGCTGCAATGATATTTGCGTTAAATTCGCGTGCTTTGACATTCATTTTTTTTAACTTAAAAATTTGCATTCCAAATCTTTTTTACCTACCTTTGCAAAAGACACTTTAATAAAACAACACGATTATGAAAAGAATTATTATTATCCTTACTGCCATAATTGCCATGGCGTGCACGACAAAGACAAAGACAAATGTTGGGGAAAACAGGAAAGATGAAGGTGCAGGTAAAGACATCTACGTATTGGGATATGTGCAAGACACCACATTTATAGACGAGAATGCCGAATTCCCTGAGGGACGAATATATAAAAGTGTATATTGGAAAAACGGCATCGCAAAAAACATCTCTGACGAGATTGGCACACCCGATGGCTACGATATGTTTACGGTATGGGACATGGTTGCCATAAACGGGAAACTCGTTTATCTCGGAGTGGCCTACAACAAACTTAAAAATGAAAGTACTTTCTTTATTTGGAAAGACGGCAGATTCAGGGAACTTGACGGTGGTTCGGAAGTAAACACTCCTAAACTGGTTGACATCGGAGGGGATGTCGCTGTCGTTGGCTGTACCGAAAAGGCCGGTAGCCAAAGATACATTATCTCAATCCCCGTTATGTGGGACAATAACGGAAAAAAGAAAACATTGGATATGGAAGGATATTCCAACTGCGACCTGCACAGTGCTTTTGCCCACAATGGTGACGTATATGCTTGCGGAAGAGTATATAATGACGACAATACGAAAGGAGTGGGAGCAATATGGAAGAATGGAAAACTGACCACATATACCGCCCCCGGTGGCAGAGTGACAATGTATGGATTCACGACAATTGGTGTTTCAGGCAACGACATATATACCACAATGGTATGTAACTCCGACTCCCCGAACACCAGCGACCTTACGCTTTGGAAGAACGGCAAACCCGTGGAAACATTAGTGAGGGGAGGAGATCTTCCAATAGCACACTGCATCGCCATCAATGGCAATGACGTTTATGTTGGAGGAAGCGAAAACAAGCGTGTTGAGGGTAAGGACATTGAGACCGAAAGTTTAGCCAGAATATGGAAAAACGGCAAGGAAATGAAGATCGATCAAGGAAAAGGACTTGGCTACGTTTCATCCATCGTAGTGGATGAAGGCAACGTTTATGCCTGCGGTAACATTGACTTCGGTGGTGTGTTATGGACAAACGGCAAACACATGGATCTCCCCGGAGCCAACGGAATGGACTGTGCAAAAAAGGTTATCATCGTCCCTAAGAAACAATGAGACGCGTAAAAAATACGGAATACGGCGGCTTCATTAATGTGAAGCCGCCGTATCGGTAAGTTTACTGAAGCATGAGAGGATTATAATGCGTTGAGCACCTGCTCCTTTATCTGTTCCAGTTCGTCTTTCATCTGCACCACGATGTTCTGCATCTCTGCAAGATTACTCTTCGAACCGGTGGTATTTATTTCACGTCCCATTTCCTGAGCAATGAACCCGAGTTTCTTACCTTGGCAGTCGCTCTGCTCCATTGTCTCACGGAAATAACGCAAGTGGTTGGTAAGACGCTGCTTCTCTTCGCTGATGTCGAGTTTCTCGATGTAGTAAATGAGTTCCTGTTCCAGGCGGTTCTTGTCATATTCCACTTCAGGAATAGCCTTCAGTCCTTCAACAATGCGTTGGCGTATTTTCTCCACTCTTGATGTTTCATACGGCTCTATGCTTGCCAACAAGGCTGCAATATTATCGAGTTTCTCACTGAATTTCTTCTGAAGTGCAGCCCCTTCCTGTCTGCGGAACTCCATTATGGCATTTAGAGCCTCGGTCAATGCTTTCTCAACGGCCGCCCACTCCTCCTCGCCGAGAGTTTCTATCTCGATCTTGGCCAGCACATCGGGCAGGCGCATCAATGTGGGGAGCAATGTCTCCGGCGACAAAGGAAAACCAACCTTGTCGGCAATTTCTTTTATCTGACTGAAATAATTGCCCACGAGAGCAGCATTTATCGGTGTGGCATCCATGCCGGCCTCTTTCTCCACCCACACGTTAAGGTCAATCTTTCCACGCACGAGTGCCGCCGCCACCACCTGTCTCATCTCCATTTCTTTCTCCCGATATATGGGTGCAATGCGTGTGGAGAGGTCGAGAGTCTTAGAGTTCAGTGACTTTATCTCAACATTAATCTTCTTATCCTTATAAGCAACAACGGCCTTGCCGTAACCTGTCATTGACTGTATCATATCATTCTTTCGCGTTAATTTTTTGCAAAAGTAATATTTTTTCTTGGAAAATGAGTAAATTTGCAAAATTATTAATACCACAATAGGATTATGGCGTGTATTTTAAGTATTGAGACAAGCACTGACGTATGTTCTGTTGCCATGAGCGAGAACGGGCAATGCATTTTCAAACAGGAAGACCATGGCGGTCCCAACCATGCCGTGAGTCTTGGCGTTTATATTGACGAGGCACTGTCGTTCACCGACAACCATGCCATTCCTCTTGGCGCAGTAGCCGTTAGTTGCGGCCCGGGCTCATATACAGGGTTGCGCATAGGCGTATCTATGGCAAAGGGTGTGTGCTACGGAAGAAACGTTCCACTGCTCGCGGTACCAACGCTTGAAGTGATGTGCGTGCCGGTTCTGCTGAATCACGAGATAGAAGAGGATACTCTGCTGTGTCCGATGATTGACGCGCGCCGCATGGAAGTATATTCCGCTATATACAACCGAGCACTGAAAGAGCAACGCGAGACACGTGCCGACGTTGTGGATGCCGACACCTATCGGGAATATCTCGACCGCCGACCGGTTTATTTCTTCGGCAATGGAGCGGCAAAGTGCATGGAAACGATTAATCATCCCAACGCCCGACTGATAGAGGGAATAGAGCCTTTGGCAAAATATATGTTCCCGCTTGCAGAACGAAAATGGGTACAGGAGGAATATGAAGATCTGGCTTACTACGTACCATTCTATCTGAAGGACTTTGTGGCAAAGATGCCCAAGAAACTAATCTGATAGGAGAACAGAATTTATAAAAAAGAAAAAAGGAATTAAGAATTAGTATATGAACATTGAAGGACTTGACTATAACACGCAACGCGAGAAACTTGTGATGCCGGAGTATGGACGCGAAGTGCAGAATATGGTGAACCATGCCATGACTCTGAAAACAAAACAGGAACGCCAACGTTGTGCCAACGCCATTATAAAGGTGATGGGACAGATGACATTGAAGAGCAGGGAGAGCATCGACCACGAACGAAAACTGTGGGATCACCTCGCTATTATGAGCGACTTCAAACTCGACATCGACTATCCTTTCGACGTTTCTTCGGCACTAAAAATTGCCGCAAAGCCCGAACCTATGCCTTATCCTATGGAACAGATACCGGTAAGGCACTACGGGAAGATGATGTTCGAGATTTTCGACAAACTGAAGAGCATGCCGGAGGGAAAAGAACGGGACGAACTGACAAGACTCACAGCAAACCAAATGAAGCAAAATCTTATGCAATGGAGTCAAGGCTCTATTGACGATGAGAAGATTGCGAGCGATCTCGCACGCTTCACAGATGGCGTGATACAACTTGACCTCGCCACATTCAAGTTCAATACTCCCTATCCTACGAAGCAAATTCCACAAGGACAACTGGCAAAGAAAAGAAAAAGGAAGTAACAAAAACCGAAAACCATGCAATCATTCATAATCGAAGGAGGCCACACGCTCAGCGGAACCATCATACCGCAGGGGGCAAAGAACGAGGCTCTGCAGGTGATTTGCGCATCACTGCTGACTGTCGAGACGGTGAGAATCAGCAACGTGCCGAACATTCTTGATGTCAACAACCTCATTCAACTGCTGCGCGACATCGGAGTAGAGGTGGAGAAACAGGGAGAGAGTGACTACTCTTTCTGTGCCGCAAATTTGAACCTTGATTTTCTGGGCAGTGACGTGTTTGTGCATAAATGTGCTGCGCTGAGAGGGTCGGTGCTCATGATAGGACCGTTGCTGTCACGCTTCGGAAAGGCTGTTGTGGCAGAACCCGGAGGCGACAAGATAGGTCGTCGCAGACTCGACACGCACTTCCTCGGATTCAAAAACCTCGGTGCACACTTCGAATTCAACGACAAACAGAACGTTTATGAGATACAGGCATTGCCCGATGACAATGGAAACAAGAAACAACGGTGCAACTCTCTGCACGGAACATACATGTTGATTGACGAGGCCAGCGTGACGGGTACGGCAAATATAATAATGGCCGCTACACTCGCCGAAGGCACAACAACAATCTACAATGCCGCTTGCGAGCCATACATACAGCAACTATGCACCATGCTCAACAACATGGGAGCACGGATTTCAGGCATCGGAAGCAATCTTCTGACAATAGAAGGCGTGGATTCGCTCGGCGGTGCGGAACACAGAATACTGCCCGACATGATTGAAGTCGGCTCGTTCATAGGAATGGCAGCGATGATTGGTGACGGCATACGCATCAAAGACGTGTCTCTGCGCAATCTCGGAATCATACCGGATGCTTTCCGTCGTTTGGGAGTGGAGATTCTCGTTGAGGGCGATGACCTCATTATACCACGACAGGAACATTATGTGGTGGACTCGTTTATCGACGGTTCGATAATGACTCTTGCCGACGCGCCGTGGCCGGGACTCACTCCCGACCTTATCTCGGTGCTGCTCGTTGTGGCAACTCAGGCACGCGGTTCGGTGCTCATACATCAAAAGATGTTCGAGAGCCGACTGTTTTTCGTGGACAAACTGATTGATATGGGAGCGCAGATAATACTTTGCGACCCACACCGTGCCGTGGTAGTGGGACATGACCGCACGAAACGGTTGAGAGCAGGACGAATGACAAGTCCTGACATACGTGCAGGAATTGCTTTGCTTATAGCCGCTCTCACGGCCGGAGGCACCAGTATAATAGACAACATCGGACAGATAGACCGCGGATACGAGAACATAGAGGTGCGCCTCAACGCTCTCGGAGCACGAATAACGCGAGTGGAGAACTAAGAGATGATAAGAGAAGAAGAGGTATATCGAATAGGAAAAATCGGCAAACCGCACGGAGTGAAGGGCGAGGTGACGATGATGTTCAACGATGATGTGTTCGATCGCGTAGATGCAGAATACATCATACTGAAGACAGAAGGCATACTCGTGCCGTTCTTCTTCGAGGAATACCGCTTCCGCTCGGACGAAACGGCAATAGTGAAGTTCTGCGACATCGACACTCAGGAGCAGGCACGAGGGTTGACAAACTGCGAGGTGTTCTTCCCAAGACATCTCTCCGACAGCAGCGATGACGATTTCTCACTGAACGAATTGGTGGGATTTGAAATTAAGGACTATATATATAAAAAGGTGATAGGAACCGTCTGTGGCATAGACGATACGACGGTGAATACACTCTTCGAGGTGACAACCGGCGAAGGAAGCAACATGCTGATACCGGCATCGCCGGAACTGATAAAGGAAATCGACCCCGACAACCACACCATAACAATGGCTCTGCCGGAGGGTCTGCTTGACTTATAGACATAAAGAAAATGGAAACCAAGAAACAGATAGCGATATTAGGCTCGACAGGAAGTATCGGTACTCAGGCACTGCAAGTGATAGAGGAGCACAGCGACCTGTATGAGGTGTATTGTCTCACGGCTAACAACCGTGTAAAAGAACTTGCCGAACAGGCACGGCGGTTTTGCCCTGCGGCGGTGGTCATTGCCAACGAAGCGAGATATGACGAACTGCAGGCAATGCTTAGCGACATGCCGGAAGTGAAAGTGTATGCCGGAGCGCGTGCCATAGACGAGATAGTGGAGGCCGAACCAATAGACATGGTACTCACGGCAATGGTCGGATTTGCAGGTCTTTCACCCACAATCCGCGCCATTAAGGCAAAGAAAAAAATATGCCTCGCAAACAAAGAGACACTCGTGGTTGCCGGCGAACTGATAACAAGGCTTGCTATCGAGAACCACGCACCGATACTTCCGGTTGATAGTGAACACTCGGCAATATTCCAGTGCATCGTGGGCGAAGGCGACAATCCCATCGACAAGATTCTCCTAACGGCTTCGGGAGGACCGTTCAGACTAATGACAAGCGAGCAGATAGCAGGTGTGACGAAAGCCGATGCTCTGAAACACCCCACATGGGACATGGGAGCAAAGATAACGATAGACTCTGCTACGATGATGAACAAAGGCTTTGAGGTGATTGAGGCGAAATGGCTCTTCGGCGTAGAGGCTGACAACATCGAAGTGCTTGTACATCCGCAGTCTATAGTTCACAGTGCGGTGCAGTTCTGCGATGGTTCGGTAAAAGCACAACTCGGTGTGCCTGACATGCGTCTGCCTATACAATACGCGTTCTCGTTCCCCGACAGACTGACGCTCACCGGCAATCGTCTCGACCTCTTCAAACAACCACTTGAGTTCTTCGAACCCGACATGAAGAAATTCCGTTGCCTCGCCCTCGCTTTCGAGGCGATACGTCGCGGAGGAAATATGCCGTGCATCGTTAATGCCGCAAACGAGATAGTGAACCGCGCTTTCCTCGAAGACCGCTGTTCGTTCCCGCAGATTGCGGAGATAATAGAGCGCACCATGGAACGCGCGACATTCAGTGCTTCGCCAGACTACGATGTTTATATCGAGACCGACCGTGAGGCAAGGCGCATCGCAACAGACCTTTTGTAAAACATAAAAATAAAATAACAACGTAACACATCATTTTAATATATGGAAGTTTTTTTGATCAGATTGCTGCAGTTCGTGCTGGCAATATCACTCTTGGTGCTACTCCATGAGGGAGGACATTTCTTCTTTTCAAAACTTTTCGGCGTTAGGGTAGAGAAATTCTTTCTTTTCTTCGACCCTTGGTTCCACCTTTTCAAGTTCAAACCAAAGAACTCTCAAACCACGTATGGCATCGGGTGGCTGCCGCTTGGAGGCTATTGTAAGATTTCGGGAATGATTGATGAGAGTTTCGATACAGAGCAGATGAGTCAGCCGGCACAGCCGTGGGAGTTCAGAACGAAGCCGGCATGGCAGAGACTACTGATAATGCTCGGAGGAGTACTCGTGAACTTTATTCTTGCATTGTTCATCTATGCTATGGTACTCTTCACATGGGGTGACTCTTATTTCGAGACAAAAGACCTCACAATGGGTTGGAAATTCAACACCGAGGCAAAGAAACTCGGATTTCAAGACCATGATATTCTCGTGGCATACGACGGAAAAGAGTTCGGCAAATTCAACGTTGACGTATATCGTAACATTGCCGATGCACACACCGTCACCGTGATAAGAAACACCACTGACTCCGCAGGAAATATTATAGGAAGCAAGAAAATTGACATCAAAACACCGGGAGACATTAGTCTTTTGACAATGCTGAAGAGCGAACCGGTGTTCGCACGTCCGTTCATTCCGGCAGAAATAGACAGTGTAATGCCCGGCTCTCCTGCCGAGAAAGCAGGGATTAGTAAAGGCGACCGTCTGATTGCAATAAACGGAAAGGCTATAGATTCTTGGAACGAGTTCAACTTTGAGAGGGGAGTGCTTACAGATATGCTTACCGCAGCGGAGACGAGTGCCGATTCAATGAAAGTGCGTAACGTAACAGTAAGCGTACTGAAGGGAACATCGCAGCAAGACACGCTCGTTGCAAATCTGACGATGACACCCGAATTGCTGCTCGGCGTGGGACAAACAAGCATCAACAAATACTACAAACCGATAAAAGTGGAATACGGCTTCTTTGAGAGCATACCGGCAGGTATTGCATACGGTTGGAACACTCTCAAAGGTTATGTTGGTGACATGCGATACATTTTCTCGGCAGAAGGAGCAAAATCGCTTGGCGGATTCGGAGCAATCGGAAGTCTGTTCCCACCGACATGGGACTGGCATTCGTTCTGGCTGATGACGGCATTCCTGTCTATAATCCTCGCTTTCATGAACATTCTGCCCATTCCGGCACTTGATGGAGGTCACGTATTGTTCTTGCTCTATGAGATGATAACACGCCGCAAACCTTCAGAGAAATTCCTAATTTACGCAGAATACATCGGTTTCGGACTGCTGATACTTCTCATGGTAGTAGCCAATCTCAACGACATTCTGCGCTGGCTGGGATATTTGTAAATATATAAATTATTACTGGCAGGTAAAATGTACACCTTTGTCCATGGTTATATTGTTTTGTGGTCAAGACAGAGGTAACTAAAAGGGCTGAATTCCAAGATAGGAGTTCAGCCCTAATCTTTTACCAATAGGTCATTAGGACGCATTTGCTTAGATTTGTTATTACCGGTATGCTTCCTTAATGACAGATTGAGGGTAAAAACTAAAATGGTTTAGCGGGCAGTAATAAAACAAAAATCAACCAATAATAGAATTTATGAAAATAAAATGATGAAATATCAAACTAAATAACTATATTTGCAGTTGTGCACTTTTTTCTGACTACGTACACTAAAGATGGTTGACAGTTCTGCATTTGGACTTGGCCGAATACATTCTTAAGCAATGGTAAAAAGTGATTCAGCATCTTACTACAGCCTGCCTACAGGCTGAGTGCCCCGTGGATGAGTTCATAAACAATATATAAACATTATCAGGCTTGCTCCGAAAAGTCCGCGTTGAGACTGGAAATGGCCTTAACCATAAACACCTATGAAAAAAAGAAATGTCATCCTTTGTGCTGCATTGACAGGGCTTTCACTGTCTGCTACGGCACAGAAAATGAATATCACGCGAGTTGGTGATACCACAATTGTAAAGATTGACAAGTCACCAAAGTTCCTTATCCTGCCTGTTCAGGAAGATAAAGATGAGGCACAGGTGAAACTTGACGAAGGAAAGCCAACAGATACATGGATGTATATAAGATTGGCACAAGACAAGACCGACTACTATGTGCCTTTCAAACTCAATATGGGTAAGACATCGGTCATCAAGATTCTCAACCTGAAGTCCGATGCCCTGACTCTCAAGGAAGGAGAGATGAAACTTTCAAACGTGTGGGATGTTACCAACACCGATTTCTACCGCCCTTCATACCATCACACACCTTCGTATGGATGGATGAACGATCCTAACGGTATGTTCTACAAAGATGGTGTCTATCACCTCTGTTATCAGTATAATCCATATGGGTCAAAGTGGGGTAATATGCACTGGGGGCATGCCGTCAGTCGCGACCTTGTACATTGGGAAGAGGTCAACCCTACGATAGCACGCGACCCGATGGGGCATATCTTCTCCGGAAGTGCTGTTATAGATACTGATGGTACGGCGGGATATGGCAAGAATACCATCGTTGCACTATATACGTCAGCCAGCGATGAGAATGGCCAGATACAATGTATGGCATACAGTACTGATGGAGGCTATACCTTCCATAAGTATGAAAAGAATCCTGTGCTGACTCCTTTCGACGGACTCAAAGACTTCCGTGACCCGAAAGTGTTCTGGTATGCACCGCTGAAGAAGTGGTATATGATAGTGTCTGCCGACAAAGAGATGCGTTTCTACTCATCACCCAATTTGAAGGATTGGACTTATGTAAGTGCTTTCGGTGAAGGCTATGGTGTACAACCGAACCAGTTTGAATGTCCCGACTTCTTCGAACTTCCTGTCGATGGCGATACGAATAAGAAGAAATGGGTAATGATTGTGAACATTAATCCGGGCTGTCTCTTCGGTGGTAGTGCTACAGAGTACTTTGTAGGTGACTTTGATGGAAATAACTTTGTCTTCGACAGTAAGCCATCTGTTGCCAAGTTTCTTGACTATGGCAAGGATCATTATGCAACAGTGACCTTCTCCGGCGTTAAAGATCGTGTGCTGGGTATCGCGTGGATGAGCAACTGGCAGTATGCCAATGTCACCCCAATCCGTCAGTATCGTGGTGCCAATACTCTCCCACGTGAGTTCAAACTCTTTACAGGGAAGGATGGAGAAATATATATGTCGTCCAATGTTGCACCTGAAGTCGGCTTGTTGAGAAGGAATAGCAATAGTCTGCCCGACCTGCTCATCTCTCACGAAAAGGATGTTGCAAATGTCTCTTCCAACAAGGAGAATGCCTTTGAACTGGAGATGAACGTGATGCCGGGACAGGCGACCAAGACCGGAATCATACTTTATAACAATAAAGGTGAGAAGGTTGACATCTATTTCGATATGAAGAAAGGCAGACTTATTATGGATCGTACTGAAAGCGGTAAGGTCAATTTCGGTGAGCAGGCCGAGCCCCACAATATTGAAAAGGAATTCGATCTTCACGAGCATCCGGAGATTAAGGAGCCTTTCCGTAAGTTGAATTCAGTAAATTATAAGAATGATTTTGCCCTCGGAACGTGGGCTCCTCTGACCCTCTGTGATGCCGATACCTATCACTTGGACATCTTTGTTGACAAGTGTTCGATTGAAATCTTTGTAAATGGCGGTCGCATCGCAATGACAAACCTTGTCTTCCCTACACAGCCATATACATCCATCAAGTTCTATTCTGACGGAAACAAAACTGCCTTCAAGAATATCAAGGTGAGCGAATTAGGGCTGTAGTTGCGGTGAATGAACCGAATATGAAAGTCTGTTTCGTTGTAAAGACATATCTTTGCAACCGTTATCAAGAAGATTAAAATGGTCAAACTAATAATTTATACATTATGTCGAAAACAAACAAACTCGCGCTATTGCCCGTAATGCTTTGCTTCTTCGCAATGGGCTTCGTTGACTTGGTAGGCATTGCTTCCAATTACGTAAAGAACGATTTGCATCTGTCAGATTCCACAGCCAATGTCTTTCCGTCTCTTGTTTTCTTCTGGTTCCTGATCTTCTCCGTGCCGACAGGGATGCTGATGAACAGGATTGGCCGTAAAAATACTGTGCTTATCAGTCTTGTCGTTACTCTGTTATCCCTTCTCTTGCCGATATTCGGTGAGTCATACGGTTTGATGCTCGTTTCGTTCTCACTGCTCGGTATTGGCAATGCTTTGATGCAGACATCGTTGAACCCACTGGTCTCAACGGTAATGAAAGGAGGGAACTTGGCTTCAACACTTACCTTCGGGCAGTTTGTCAAGGCCATAGCCTCTTTTATGGCACCTTATATTGCTATATGGGGAGCGCAGGCAAGCATTCCGGCCTTTGGTCTCGGATGGCGCGTTCTCTTTCCTGTTTATCTTATTATCGGAGTCCTTGCCACGCTGCTGCTCTTCTCTACGTCTATCGAAGAAGAACCGATTGAGGGCAAGCCAAGTTCATTTGCCGAATGTTTCAGTCTGTTGGGTAAACCCATTGTCCTTCTTAGTTTCCTTGGTATTATGTGTCATGTGGGTATAGATGTTGGCACGAACACCACGGCACCAAAGATTCTGATGGAACGATTCAATATGTCATTAAACGATGCTGCCTTTGCAACTTCACTCTATTTTATCTTCCGTACCATCGGATGTCTGACAGGCTCATTTTTCCTGCGGGTGATGAACAACAAAGTGTTCTTCATTATCTCTGTTTTAATGATGGCACTTTCAATGTTCGGACTGGCAGTTGGAACGTCAAAAGCAATTCTTTTTGTAGCGATTGCCCTTGTCGGTTATGGCAACAGCAATGTGTTCTCTATGGTCTTCGCACGTGCTTTGCAGAGTGTGCCTGATAAGCAAAATGAGGTGAGCGGACTTATGATTATGGGTCTTTTCGGCGGTACCATCTTCCCTCTTTTGATGGGCTTTGCCGGCGATGCCTTCGGACAGGTTGGTGCCGTTTTGGTTATGACAATAGGCGTGCTCTATCTTTTCTCTTATATTCCAAGGATGAAATAGGACTATTTACCAGTTGGCTCTGTTGCCGTATTGGTCAAATAAGTCCTCTATGAAAATAACTGAAAACAAAAAATATATGAAACAAGTAATCGTTGGCCTCGGAGAGGCATTATGGGATTGTCTTCCGGAAGGGAAGAAACTCGGTGGCGCACCTGCAAACTTCGCTTATCATGCAGGTCAGTTCGGTCATGACTCGCTTGCTGTCAGTGCAGTTGGAAATGATCCGTTGGGACAGGAAACCCTTGATGAATTCGATAAAAAAGGAGTAAAATACCTCATGCCGGAAGTGGATTATATGACAGGAACGGTACAGGTTGAACTCGACATAGAGGGTGTGCCTACCTATGATATAAAGGAAGGAGTGGCATGGGATAATATTCCGTTTACTCCGGAAATTGAGACCGTTGCCAAGAACTGTCGTGCCGTGTGTTTTGGTTCACTGGCACAGCGTAGCAGCGTAAGCCGTCAGACAATACAGAAATTCCTTGAAGCCACACCCAAGGGCTGTTTGAAGATATTCGATATTAACCTACGTCAGAATTTCTATTCAAAGGAGATTATCACTAATTCGCTCAAGCATGCCAATATCCTCAAGATTAATGATGAAGAACTCGTTACCATAGGTCGTCTATTCGGTTATCCGGGACTTGACATTGAGAACAAGTGCTGGCTGCTCTTAGGAAAGTACAATCTGGATATGCTCGTACTGACCTGTGGTGTGAACGGCTCTTACGTGTTTGCTCCAAACCTCCAGTCGTTCAGGGAAACACCGACGGTGGAGGTTGCTGATACGGTTGGTGCCGGTGATTCCTTTACCGGAGCATTTGCTTCAGCCATATTGGCGGGTATGCCAATTACGGAAGCCCACAAACTGGCGGTAGATGTAAGTGCCTATGTCTGCACGCAGAACGGTGCTATGCCAAAACTCCCTAAGAAACTGATTGATAGAATCAAATAATGATTGCTACTTCCCAATGCCGTATTAATTTCTGGTTTGGGAAGAAACAAAACCGTACATTCATTCTAATAGTTGGGCGTAATGGACATTCGAGAGGTTTAAGCCCACCAAATGTCCATTATGCCTTCATTAACAATGTTCGTTCTTCAAAAAGCAACTTTCTACTTTTATCTCCAACACGCTTATAGGCTTCATCTACTTGATTTGTCTCTATGACGATTCCTTTATCCTCAATCTTGTCTGTTGATTTCATCCGACACATCCATCCTCAATACTCTCCACTAACCGTCTGAATATATCATTACGGCTAATGATGCGGCGGTTGCCGGTTATTATAAGTTGTTTTCTCGCCCTTGTCAGGGCTACGTTCAGTTTTCGGTCTATTATTACGCCGTCCTCCTCGAAGCAGTTGGCTGTGAGGAAATCGAGTTGGTATGGGTTCTGTATAGTGAAAGAATAGATTATTATGTCGCGCTGCGAACCCTGATAACGTTCCACGGTATCTATGGAAATCCGATTCAGTGGCTCAATGCCGAGCAACTCTATCTCGCGCCGTATCACGGCTATCTGGTTGCGATAGGGCACTATCACACCTACAGTCTGTTGTGGATTGAAATCCTCGCGGTGCTCATCATATATCCGTTTCAGTTGCTCCGCCACTATTACTGCCTCGCTTGTATTAACCTTGTCAGACCGTCCCGGCTCACGACAGTCGGCCGAGGGAATGAAAACTACGCGCCGACAGCGATCTGATGGTTCAAGTTGGTGTTCCAACGGCACTTCCAATATCTTCTCGCGAGCATAGAACATATTACAAGGGAAGTGTGCTATGTCGGGGTGCATGCGCCCCTGTCTGTTCAGTACACCGATAAAACGTTCTCGCCCGGCTTGCCTTTCTATTCGCAACAACCGTTCGAACAGACTGTTACGACAATCATCAAGACAGATGTTTCGCAAGCATTCCTCCTCCACCCTACTGTCTGTACGACTCTGTTGCACAACCGCCGGCAGTTGTTTATGGTCGCCTATTAGAATAAATCTGCCCACTCCCATATTGCCACCGGCATCATGCCAACCCACCAGTCCAACAATATCAGGTTCAGGTATCTGACTTGCCTCATCTATAATGGCGAGCGAAAAACGTTTCAGTGAGAACAGTTCCTCGTGCGACAAGATAGTGGTGGTAGTGCCCACAATGACACGAGTACCTGCAAGCAGTTGCTTCATGCTCGCCAATGTGGCATCATCACCTATGGCATTTGCAAACAGTCGGTCGTGAAAACGCGGGTCGCAGCGGTAGGGCGAGCCAATCCTGAGATAGTCTATTGCGGCATCTTTCAGCATCGAGCATATCTCATCTACGGCTCGGTTGGTGTACGACATTAGCAGCAACGATGTATCGCTGCCGGCAGCCAATTCTCCCTGCACAAGACTGCGCAATGCCCTTGATGTCTTGCCCGTTCCCGGCGGGCCTACGAGTAGGAAATAGTCTTTTGACGACAGTGCCCGAGCAGTTATGTCATCGTCTTTCACGTTGCTGTCCGCAAGCGGTTCTCTCTGCGCCAGCAACAAGTCACGGAAAGATTTCGGAGCCGTTATGAAGTTATGCAGTGAATGTATCTTACTGCCTTGCGACAGGTCGCCGGCTGAATGTTCCACGGCGTAAGCCGCATCAGAGTGTGGCACAAGCACTGCATCATTCTGCTGACCGTCGGCCAAAGCCACCGTAACCTCATTTACGGAAAGGTCTTTTATAAAGCCCTTATAAAGTATGCTACGCCTCACATCGGGCACATCCTTGTATTCATAAAGATACACCGCGTCGCCCCTTCTGAAGTTAGGAAGGAAATCATCACCCTGACTTGGCACGGCAAGCGTTATGAGGTCGAACCCACGATATGCCTCACTCTTCTCTTTCGCAGTTATTTTCAGGTCCGTATATATATTCCCCGTCTCTCGCTTTTCGGCAAGAGGCATGTTCCAAAGGTCGGCAGCCGATGAGCCGATGCCCTCTTGCAGTCCGAGTCTTGCCACCCTTTGCTCGCGAAAAAGGAATGTCATCATCCTACAGAAATATTCGTGTTCGAGTTCCGACAGCGTGTGCAGCGGGTCGAGCATGGCGTGCAGTTGCGGCTTTTGGAATCGCAGATATAGGGTGTCTGTACATTTATTCTCGTTCAAAATATCCGGTTTCAGCATCGGCATTATCGTTGCAAAACCGCGCTCTGCCACCAACATGTCGAGTGTCACCATGCGGTTGCGCATCTTTATTGCGTCCCGGAACAGTCCTTGATAGAAATTCATAGACACCAGTCCGTCCTTCGGTGGATATTTTGAGTATAGCAAGTGCATGTTTATCCTATTCCCGGAGAGTTGGAAATTATATTTCAACACACCGTAATAGAGCAGCATCTGCACATAGTTTTCCTCCAACTGCACACCATACCTGCCACTGCGATGCGTCTCTATGTTCCAGTTCTTTCCCGACTTCTGTTCCACCAGCACCGACATATCGGCACTCATCAGATCGACGCGACCCGAAATGCCGAGTTTCTCGCACACGAACGATGGCTCTATCAAAGCCTTGTCGGTGTGTAACGGTGCTACCTTATCATGCTTCATCACCTTTATCGCCGCCGCGATATTCGTAGCCTGCCTCCGCGCATCGCTGACGAATGTCGCGGCATTAAAGTTTTCACAGGTACTGAAAGCCAATGCCTTGTCGCGGAAATTCTGACGTATGGTGTCGTTGATGGTTGTCTCCGGGGCGTTTATGGTATTGTCGAGCACTGCGCTTGCAAGGTTTCCGAGCAGTATCGGCTGTGTGTTTGCCGGTGCTCCTAAGCGCTTCACGATGTAGTTCAGCGGACTGCGACCGTAACTCTTGAAGCAAGATGCTATCGTACTGATGTCTATAAGGAAGTCGGGCTCGATGACAATGAGTGACGGTTCAAGGCAATGCATCTCTTCACTGTCGGTTTCCGATGCACGGCTGTCAATCAGATTTACCTGCATGCCGACGCGAAGTATCGGTTGGAGATATTTCAAATGCTCTGCCGAAATGTCCACCTCGATTCTCGCAGCATCACCAATATTGTCGGCAACGGCCGTGAAAGATGTGTCTGCAATGCTGTCAACGATACATCTGACGTAATGGTATCGTTCGCGTTTCGCCTCCTCTCGGCGCGAGAGTTTCTCCTGTGTGGTCTGTGGTACCAGTCCTATTATCGATGCCGGAATAGGGCATGAGAACACAGCCGAAACGAAGATACAGAGAGAGCGCACATCATAAAGCAACTGCTCCGGCGTGATTGTCTCTGCCTTGTTGCTGTGGCGGCGCATCGCCTGTATATCAACGACATCGCTCACAGCCACCCTGTGTCGTTTGCATAAGTAACCAACCTGCGAGAACAGATTGCCGTAAGCCTGTTCGGTGTCGGCAACACCCGCGGCAGATGCCATGACAAGCGTCTCGTGCATGTGTCTGAGCAGTTTCGGACAGAGGCGTGAATACTCGTCAGTAGTGTTCGCGCTGTGCACGGCATGGGCTATTTCGGCCGCCCTGTCAAACAATTCCTCGGAGGTCATTTATATATTATTCGTTTCGTAATCTGAGTGTATAGTAAATTACAAAATTACGAAACGACTGCCGTTTCACCAAACACCCGAGGTTAATAATCCATAAAAGCCGAAGTTGTACGCGCTTCGCAGGCGGCAACGGCATTGCGACACGTAGATAAAAAAGGGACGAAACATTTTGCAGTCTCATAAGTAATGCCTATTTTTGCCCTTGCAAAATCTATTGGAACAATGAACGAGAACGCACGAGCCAGAGTGGAACGCGAATACCGACGCATAGTGGCAGAACTGCAACAGGCGGCCGCCGATATGCGTGGGGCAAGCGGGCGTGATGCCGTGCTGACTCAGACGCGCGATGCTCTTGCCTCAACAATGGAAAGACTGATAAGCGGATATAACACACAGGCAGAGCAAACAATAGGCTCAACGGTGTGGGATCAACTCGTCATTGCATTCTTCGGAGAAACCAACGCGGGCAAAAGCACCATTATAGAGACAATGCGTATTCTCACAAACGAGGAAACACGCGAAATGGAACGTGTACGAACCGGTTCGGCACATGACGGAATGATTGTGGGCGACGGTAGTGCCGACTTCACGAAAGTGTACTGCGAATACCACCTGAAGATTAACGGCAAGCCTTTCACGCTGATAGATGTGCCGGGAATAGAGGGCCGGGAGGAGGACTATTCCGAAGATATTAAGCGGGCACTCGACAAGGCTCACAGCATTTTCTACGTGCAGGGACACAACAAACAGCCAGACACGGCAACGGCAGAGAAGATAAAACGTTACCTGAAAGATTGGGTGAGCGTGTATTCGATATATAATATAAGAGGTGGAGCGGGCGACTATGACGAACCGGAAGAGCGTGAAACGCTGATGACAGAGAAAACCGTAAAGACCGAAACTCTAATCACCGGAACGTTCAGCGATATTCTCGGCGAGCGATACAAAGGTAACATTTCACTGCAAGGACTGCTCGCAATGTGCTCCGTTGCCGACTTCGCAGAGAGCCGTAACGACCTGCTGCGCACTCAAGCAAAACTGAAAAAACTGTTCGGCGACAGCAACACTCTGTTCCGATTCAGCCGAATGTTCGCGCTCACCGAACTTATCGACAACATGGCCGACCACTTCCTCGAAGAGATTGTCGAGGCCAACAAACAGAAGATGATTTCGCTTGCCCGAACCGCCTACCACGGAATAGCCGAAGAACTGCAACAACAACAGGAGGCAACGCGCCGCACACGACTACTGCTGCACACCCTACAAAGCGACATAAGGGCTGCAGCAACTAAAACGCAGACTGCCATCGAACGCGACATAAAGCAGGTTAACGACAAGGAATACAATGCTTTGAAAGATAAGGTGTGCGCCACAATAGACAACAAAATGCTTAATGATGCGCAACGGAAATTCGCCATAGAGCAGTTGGAGGCTGTCGTACCGGGGCGTATAGAGAACGGTATGAACGACGTGGTGGCACGCAATATCGGCGAGATGAACGACTACATCAACCTACGGAAACAGCAGATTGATTATATCCCACTTGCCGAACAACTCAACATTGCCGACCCACAGAAACGGTTGGGCTCGTTCTTCGTAAGCACAAAGCGCATAGAGGAGGCATTGAATCTTAGCATCGGCGACGTTGGCGGCTTTGCTGTTTCAGTGGCGGGAGGGGCTTCCATCGGTAGTTTCTTCACTTTTATCGCTCCCGGAGTAGCAACGGCGGTAGGAGCAATGCTCGGTGGTCTGTCGCACATAGCACGCAAGACAATCTTCGGAGACGAGCGCAGAAGCAAGGCCAAGCAGGTGGCACGCAGGCAGATTGAGAAAGCAAGGATTGACAGCAATATAAGACTCCGGAATCTGACAAAGGGAATAAACGAACGTATTGCCGAGAACAGAGACCGAATGACAGAGGCAATAGAGCATGAAATGAACAACCTTCAGACCATCGAGCGTATAATAGAAGATACCCAAAGGGCTATCACAAAATTCATAGAAGATATAAAATCAAAGGAATATGGCACGATATGAGAACAGCATAGAGCGTCTTCAAAAACTGAAGAGCATCGTGGAACAAGGACAGAAACTGGGACTCGAACTCGGCGAGGTGGCCGAAAAGGTTGACTCTGCGATACAAAATGCAACTGCCGGAAAGACACGCATCGTGATGCTTGGCTCGTTCAGCGACGGAAAGACGAGTGCCGTGGCAGGAATGATGGGGAGGCTGCACGAGTCGATGAAGATTGACGTGGAAGAGTCGTCAGACGAACTGACGGTATATCATCTCGACTCTTTGGGGCACGACTATGAGATTGTGGACACTCCGGGACTGTTCGGGACAAAGGAGAAAGAGATTGACGGACAACAGATAAGATGTTCCGAACTCACTCGTAAATACATCTCCGAAGCCGAGGCAGTGATATATGTCTGCGATGCCGTACTGCCATTGAAAGACTCTCACAGGGATAGCCTGCGACTGGTGTTGCGTGACTTCGGGAAACTTCCGGTTACGATATTCGCAATAAACAAAATGGATGAGGCAGGAACAGACATGACAGACGAGGAGGACTACAACGAACACGCTGCTGTGAAGCGCGCCACCTTTGTTCAACGTCTCGATGACACGCTCACACTTACCGACGATGAGAGAGAAGGATTGCGCATAGTGTGCATCGCGGCCGACCCGAAAGGGCGTGGACTTGAATATTGGCTGGAACGCAGAGAGGAATATGAACGACGCTCCCACATATCATTATTGAGACAGGAAGTGGAACGATTAGTGGGACAGACCACCGCTGCCGAACTGGCCGAAGGCTCCGGAATTGCGGTGGTGCGCGACGTACTGGCAGGCATAGGCAACGACATCGACATTACAAACCGACGCATGGCCGACCCGTTGATGCGGTGTCGTGAGGAAATTGCCGACATGAAGAACGAATGTGCGATACTCCGACAGGAACTGAACAGCAGTCGGGGCACTATGACCGACCGCATGAACGACTTGAAACTACGAGTGTTGAGTGAAATTCGGCATGCCGAATCGGCCGACCAACTCGTGCAGGTGGTTGAAGAACAAATCGGTATGGAACACGGAAAGGTAACGTGCTATATACTGAACAGAAACATCAATCAAATTTTGTCGGAATGTGCCGAGGCCAACAACACCTCTCTCGAACGCAAAGAAATAGAGTTCGAGAGCCGATTCACTGCACAGAACGACATATTGGGCAACGGCCTGAAAGAGTCGCAGAAAGTGCTGCGCGAAGTGAAGTCGAAACTCGACGTGGTGAGTCATGCCTACAACCTGTTCTCACAAACATTCAGAAGTACCGTAGGACGGGCGGCAAAGTTTGAGACCAAAGCAGGCAGATGGATAGGAAACGCCGGAGTTGCACTCGGTGTTGCAATGGAACTATACGATTGGTACGAGGCGAAACAGCGCAATGAAAGAGTAGCCGAACTGCAACATACGCTACGCGAGAGTGTCAACGAGATATTCTCCGGAATATTCAAGATGTTCGACAGCGATGAGAGTTATTATAGTACTTTCGCTCCAAGTTACCCCGAGATGCTGCGACTGATTGGCACTCGCGAGGAAGAACTGCAACAGATGCAACAACAAAGCGACAGTTTGGGAAACTACCGCGACCGCATCAGACAATGGATGGAGCATGACATCGCAGACGCAGAGATTGTCAGGTGAGTTCGTAAGTCTTACCTGAAACCGCTGCCACCACCACCGGAGTAACCACCACCACCGCTATACGACGAACTGCCACCACCGCCGCTCGAACGCCTGCGCTGCTCTTCTGCCCTTCTACGCTTTTCTTCTTTTTCCCTCATTCTCTCTTCATAAGTTTTATATTCTCTCACATACTTCATTCCGGCATAGATAGACGTTGCGGCATTGAGATACATCGGAGTTTCGGAGATTGAGTTATAGAGTTCGTAATCTTGGATACTTACCTTCGGAAGCAACTTGCGCAACTCCTTTCTCACGCGCCCTGCCACACCGAACATTGTGGCAAATACCATATACTCTTTCCAAAGCATTGTTTCTATCAAATCGCGCTCGCTAAGGAGAGTGAACTCACGCAGGAATCTGTCGAATCCCATCACGCTACGCACTTCTTCACACGTCAAGGTGAAAAGATTAATATTATTACTTTCATGTAATAGAGAATAAATCTCACGTACTTTCTCACGATATTCCACAGGGTATCTCTTGAAATAGAGTTGTATCTCATTAATTTCAAGGATATGGTCTTCACCGGCTGCCTCATAGAAAAGTTGGTGCAGACACAATGCCATCTTTTCGTTACGGTCAAGAGTTTCCTTCGGTGCTTTGGCGACAGGTTGGTTGATCAGCAAAACATATTTATACCCACTCCCATCGGCATTATTAAGTCGCCTTATCACAACATCTTTCTGCAACATCAGTCGCAGAGTATATGCAGAAATGACATCATTATCAGTAATGGAAGATTCTTCTATGACAGAATAGACATCGCGCGATTTCAGCAAATCACCATTCAAAGGAATATCACGCCGCCACATAATATTCTTCTTACTGCCACCTAACAACTTTTTGAGTCTGAGTTTTCGTTTCAATTCGTCAAATACGATTGCGCCACTGACAAATATGGTCAAGCAAAGCGAAATAATACCACCGAGAGCCAATAACCATATTTCCGAATCTCTGGAGATATGTTCAAAGAGCGAGGTGTTGTTCTCAAGTTCCGCCATCTCGTATGTACTTCCCGCAATGGCGATGTCCTTTACATTTGTCTTGAAACTGCCTGTGACATTGACATCCGGATGAAACTCCCCTTTCGGGAACTCCAACATCACCACCACCATTTCATCACCTGAAATTCTTTCCGTGGTATGAGCATCCACCAGTCCATCAACAACATTGATGTCGCCGTAACATCTGAACATCCACACCTTAGGCTCGAAGCGTTTGAAAAGAACTCCCTTGCGGAATATCTTCACCTTTACCTCGTCAGTTCCGTTCGCATCGGTAGAGAAAAAACAGTGATTGAATCCGTCACTCTCGTAGTAACCCATTACCAGTCCAACGATACGATAGTTTATGTAGTAGGTTCTCTCACCTTCATCACCTATTCCCCAGCACAGTTCCACACCATTCTCGGTATAGTTATAGCCACATCGGTTTTTCTTTTCGTCGCGTGTACGCTCGGTATTCCACACTTTTTCAAATTCATATTTCTCCCCTGTCTCGTCGCTCACAGAAAGGTCTGTGATAGACATACCGCGCCTAAGGTTGAATATCGAGATATATCCTTCCGTACCAAATTCATTTATTTCTGCCACTCGTTTCTCGCGGACGAGGGCATCTCCGTTGTCAAGCAGTTCAACATCAATGTTGACACTTACCGTGCGCCCTGCCATTACCGGCAACGCAAGAGCGCATACCAGCAACATGAGTAACAATATCCGGCGGTTTCTTTTCTGCATACTCTTTAATACTTAAACAATTTATATGCAAAGAATGCCACCATGATAACCACGACATGCAAGATTATCAGTACAACATTTGGGTTATTAAGAAAAAAAAGCCACGCATCGGTAAACATATCATGCTCCGTTTCTATTCCGGGATAAGTTTCCAATAGTAACGATGTCATAGATGACACTATCATTTAAAGTTATGTGCAGGTATATCCGATACCAATGTATCAGTTGTTGAAATAATAAAGGAATGTGGCAATGCCCTCTATGGCCGGTTTTCGTTCGTTCTCTATCTCTATTTTGAACGCCACCTCGGTCTTGCACACACCACGAAGATTGTTTATATTGTGCAGAGATGCCTTCAGTCTTATTCGCGATCCGGTCTTCACAGGCTGTCCGAAGCGCATCTTGTCCATGCCATAGTTTACGAGTAGTTTTATGTTCTGCACCTCTATCACTTTCTCCCAAAGGTGTGGCAGCAATGACAACGTGAGATAACCGTGGGCAATCGTAGATTTATAAGGACTTTCCTTTGCTGCTCGTTCCTCATCCACATGTATCCATTGGTGGTCGAGCGTGGCATCAGCAAACATATTGATGCGCTCCTGACCTATTTCAAGCCATTCGGAAGTTCCAAGTTCTTTCCCTAAATAAGATGCGAATTCGTCGTAAGATTTTACTATAAGTTTTGCCATTGTAATTTTTATTTTTGTTTTCTGATGCAAAAATAACATTTTTTTCTGATATTCAATATTATTTCCCATAATAATACGCAAGTTCGGGATAAGTTTTTTTAAAACAACACCAACAGTTTTGTATTTTCGATATATACCGGCAATACATCAGATTTGTTCTAAAGAAATGGTCATAATCTCATTTTCAGACATACGTCCCTTACGATGTCGAAAATGCCTATATCCCTTACCGGTGGGGGCAATCTGAAGATTTTTACTCAACTCTGCATCTAAATTCTTGCAAAACTCATCTATAACACAAAAAATCTCTGGAGTTTCCTTGAAAGAAGTGAAAAATTATGTCGGTGGTAGTCATCGCTTATAATGTTTGTAATTGATTAATTTACAACTATAAAGTCACGAAAAACAAGTAAGATTACAAACTTTTAAAACAACCTTCTTATCCCGAACTGGCGTAATCATAACAACGCAGGCAACCCAACAATCCATAGAGTCTGATTGTTTTCTAAATATTATCATTTTAGAGGGTATTCAAGCGACGTTGTTCAGAATTTTTGGTTCCCTTTCCTGCATATTTTTTTGTATTATGAAAATTATATGTAAACGAAATGTAGATAAATCTATTATCGTTATAGGCTATTTTTTTATAGTTTATACTATTATACATCATTTCCCATTTTTCTTTACTTGTATTAAAAATATTCTCCGCTCCTATTTTTATAACCATCTTTTTATCCATAAAATATTTTTGAATAAATGCATCAACAAACATTCCACTGTATTCATATGAAACTCCAGAATTGTATGATGTCCAATATTTTGCTTGAACGACAAAAGAATAATCCAGGGGCAGCTTCAATATATTATATAAGCTGACGTAGAAATAAGGGCGATTGTAAGTATTCACGACACTTTTATTTCTGAGTTTAAAAAATTGCTTTTCAAATCCAACTTCCAGTTCAGGATTCCAGACCTTAAAGAACGTAGGATCCCAGATTGAAACAATGCTGAGCTTTTTAAAACCATCCACGTTTGTGAAACCTGACATGGTTATGGCTTTATTCTCATATTGATCTATTGTAAACAAAGTTTTGTTATGGTATGATTTATAGGAAGTCATAAAATTCAAATTTGAATATGACACGGTATAGTTTATATCATCAACATAAGTACTCTTCAGTAAAGGATTTCCAACTTCATAAGAATATGGAGAATTATACTGAATGTCACCTCTCAATTGGTAATATGATGGTCTGTTTACAACCCTTCTATAACTTAACGACATATTCACTTTTTCATCAAAAAGTGAGCGTGAGATAACGAGTGTGGGAAAAAGATTACTATATTTTTTTGTCTGGTCTTCTTGTTGTCTTTCATTTATATAATAACGTTGATTGATAAATTCAAACCTCAAGCCCATTTCAACATCAAAATGATATATACTATACTTGTAATTAAGAAATAGCGCAAATAAGTCTTGATTATTTAAGGTAGAGGTCTGTGGCAAATCGTTTTGTAAATCACTATTATTATCATTACTATAAAATGATTGATTTCGAGTTTTCGCATAGTCGGTTCCGAATAGAATTGTAGAATTCCTGATTTTCCGTGATAGTTCCAATTTGATTGCTCCTAAACGATAGTTATTTTCACTATTACTATTGACAATATTATGTTTGTTGCTGATAAACTCAGTATTGTCATAAGAGGCAAAAGTTTTTGTATGTCCAAACATATAGTCCGAGTTAAGGTCTATACTCCATTCTGAAACTTTACCTTTGTAAAATACATTTATATTTCCACCATTTCCATCAGGATAGTAATTGGATTTTTGATTGTAATCAGCACTTCTTTTTGAGTCGGAATAAGCCGTTATTGCTCCATATACTTTATAGTGTCCATCAGTTAAAAAGGAATGACTGTATTTTACTCCTAACAGATGATCTTCTGATGCACGATATTCTGCAGCGATGCCAAGATTATGGGATTGCCTTCTTAAGGTTAGTTCATTATTTGAATAAATAAGATTTGGAGACAACCCATTTATAGACACTTCAGTCTGTTGAGTTTGTTCCTTTCTAATATCTTGCATAGAATAGTCTGCAAAAAAAGAAAATTTCTTTGTTGAATATGCTGCATTGGCTAAAAGCGATTCACTCCACCCTTTTCCTCTGTACACTCTTGTGTGAATTATCCCAGAAAAGCCTTCGGCAGACTCTGTTGTAAATATTTTTACAACAGCACCTACTGAGGAAGAATACTGTGCCCCCGGCGTGGTAATAATCTCTATTTTTTTTATTCTTTTCGAAGATAGTTTAAGCAGTTCTTCTACACCATGAAGTTCTTTATTATTAATATATACCAGTGCATTTCCTTTCCCAAATATATTGATAATGTCATTTTTAATATTTACTAATGGTAATTGTTTAAGAACATCCATTGCGCTTCCTGCATCTTTCAAAATACTGTTTTGTATATTGGCGGTAAGCGTACCTGCTTTCATTGTATATGGAGATTTCTTTCCAGTTACAACAACTTCTTTCAACTCTTTGCTAACAGGATACAGTAATATTATACCAAAATCCTCTTTATCAACTAATTGCTTATGACTCTCGTAACCAATATGAGAAACTTTCAGAAAAATATTTTTCATTTGACTATAACCATCCAAACTAAGACAAAAAAATCCTAAACTATCAGTAATGGTTCCTTTAAGGATGTTACCGTCCCTATCAGACAGAGCAACATTTGCAAACTCTATCGGGTTTTGGTCTTCAGAAATTACTGTCCCCTTTATACAGAATGCTTGAGGAAATGCAACAATGCAGATATGGACAAATATCAGTAAAAGAAAAGTTCTCATAGTTATTTGTTTTTTAACTCAGAGGATTTTTATTATAATAGACCTTTAAGAACTTGTCTATTCCACCCTCTTTATAAATACTACAAAAGTTATACAAGCCTCCATGAAATTTATTTCTAATTCGTTGCCAAGCACATCCACCACTACATATTGGTAGGAAAAAGCATTTCTTGCATTCGTCATCAGAAGTCCATTGCCCTTCTACCATATATTGATTGTAGAGGTCTGTCTTATTAACTTTTCATTAGCAATCTTGCCTACAATCATTTTTTCATCTCCCATATCATTACAACACTTGTATAGTCCTCCAAATGGTTCTACAACGTAAGCAGTAGAGCAAGTTGCTACACACGGAAGATTCAAGAAGCAATTGCAAAATTAAAGAAAATATTCTGAAAAGACTTCATTTGGTGTCCTAAATTCTATCTTTATTCTTGATATTCCATTTATTTTATCCTGAACCTGCCTTATTTCCTGATGTTCGGCATACCCTGTTCCGTTGTCCGTTGTAATGCTTCTGACCGGTATATTTGCCTCTTTCGTCATTTTTATTACAGTTTGAGACCTCTGCAAAACCTTTCACTCACTCAACTTTCATCTCTATAACTTTAAATGAGTGAATATTTATAAACAACGGATGTCTTTATGAGGCAACTTTAGTGTAAACACACTCTTTTATGGGTGTGTTTCCTCTTATTTGATAAAATTGCACACAATAATCCCCGGTGTCCTGTATAAGTTGTAGGCAATTGACTCCATTATATGCTGTGCATGTGTTTTTGAGAGTCCGACATACCTTGCTATTCCTGCACCAAACCATCTGTGCATAGAACCAAAGGTACGCTCTACTTTGTAGCGTATCTTACTTATAGCGATATTGACCCCCTTCTGTCTTTCGCTAATCTCATGTCCTCTTGTTCCCTTATGCATGATGCGGCTTTTGAGTCCCATACGTTTGAGTGTTTCCTTATTCTCTGTAGAATCGTATCCTTTATCCGCATAGACAAGTGCCTTTCGTGGTAGTTTGGCTTTCTTCAAAGGAGTTTCCAAGTGTTTAATATCACTTTCATCGGCTGCTGTTGTTTCTTCGGCAAGTACCATCCCATTTTCATCCGTTAACGTGTGACGTTTGTAACTGAAATGGAGTTTTCCCATCTTCTTTATCCAACGGGCTTCCGCATCCACATTCGGCTTGACGATTTCTTTGACCATTGCTTTTTCCGAAGCCTCCGTGTTATCATCATCTTTTCTATCCTCAACGACCTCATAACTCTTACATCCGCGGGGACGACGGGGGGTGTTCGTAATGCTTGCATCAACAATTGCGCCATGCTTGACAATGACACCTTTAACTTCCAATTGCCTGTTAAACTCGTCAAGGAGCGTGTCATATAAATCCGCCTCAACCAAGACATTACGAAAACGACACACGGTAGTACTGTCAGGAACAGTATCTTCCATTCCGAGACCTGCAAAACGGCTAAAGGAAAGCCGGTCGTTAACCTGATCTTCAACCTCTCCGTCACTCAGACCGTACCGGGTGCGAAGCAATTCTATCTTGAATAAAACAAGACTGTCATAGCCGGGACGACCGGTAGACTTATAGCCTTTGGTGTAAGCTGCTTCGATTATAGCACGAATAGGTGCCCAATCAATAACTGTGTTTATTTGGGAAAAGAATGTCTGCTTAACCTTTCTTTGGCCAAGAAATATATCAGCAAAACTTGGAGAGGATATCTTTTGTTTCATGCCATAAAGGTACAAAAAATATTTGATATGAGCAAAGAAAATGAAGAGTTTTGCAGAGGTCTCATTATTATGCTTAATTGAATTTAGGGCAGATATAGCTACTAGTTCATCTATGGTATTATCATATTCTATAGGTTCATGAATAAGTTTTGAATAATATGAAATCTGCCAACAAACCCCTGGTAGCCCTTCCGCAAAAGAGTGTAAATTTTTAATATTTCCTTCGTTTGTTTTAGCGATTGACCATTCGTAAAGTTGATGAGATTTTATCAATAACGAATCGTCTTCAAACAAACATCCAAGATAATAATTTAATAGCATGCATGTTCCTATTCCTTCATGTAAACTATTAAATGAAGAATTATATTCGCAAGTATAAAGACTATTAATACTTTCAATATAATTTCTCAATAATGTATAATCTATTTTCTCCATTAATGTCCTTATTTCATAAATCTAGAAGTGTCATTCTCATTTTTATTTACACGAATACTTTTACTGTCATGACCAATATTATAAGTTATAGACAAACGAACACACTGAGTATTCGGGGCAATAGTGTTTATAACCTGAATGTCTTGGCCATAATTATATAAAGATTCGAGTTTTAGTTGATTGAAAAGATCTTCTACTGTGAGCGCAAAGGCTAAATTTTTATTTTTTAGCAAGGTATATTGCATACCCATATCTATGCTCATTGAGCCTTTCTTTTTTACTTGCAATAAATTGTTTCGTGTTTTGAAGAAAGGATTAATGTAAAAGCCAAAATTGTCTGTTATTTGATAGGAAACATACAAATTACCACTTCCATACCAATTGGCCTTTGGATTGGATTCTGACGATTTGATTTCTTTTATCACATCATGATAACTGAGATTTCTTAGGTAAAGATACAACGATCCGTTAAGTTTTCCTTGCATGAAAGAAAATGGTACAGAAATATCCCCATAGAGATATAATAGGTCGGCATAATTCTTCGGTTGAGTATATCTTATTCCATTGTTATCTAAATTATAGGTCGTTCCGAATGTGTTGGAGTTTAAACGTGCTCCTAATGAAACAACAACATATTTAAAGAGTAGGTTTTGTATTTTAAAGTCGTACTGCATGGAAGATTTTAGGTAAGGATTTCCAAGACTATACTCATTGTCGCTATAATAAGTAATACCGGGAAGCATGGAGAAATATCCCGGACGGTTGTTCTTCATTGTAAGGTATAAAGAAGTGCTGAAATTATTACTTATTTTCCAATCCATGGTTAGATATGGAGCAAAGTTCCATTCTCTATTTTTTGATATATTCGTTGTTATATATTTATAATGCTCATACTCTGCTCGTAGTCCCAAATACAGCGACAAATTTTGGTGAAATCTAAATCTCCCTGACATATATAGCCCCATGATGGTTTCCCATACAGTAAAGTCAGTTTCTTTTTGAGATATAACTGTTTCACTCATTTTAGAGAAATAAGACTGGCTACCGATAGTATATACAAAGTTCGGGAGTTTCATTTTATATTGGGCTTCTACTATATGTCTATATCCTCCCATTTTTTTATCAATCATAAGAGAATTTCCCAAGCTGTTATTTGAGATTTGACTATAGTTGTCGCCACCAGTAAGCAAACCATATGAAACTTTAAATTGATGCTTCAACGTGTCTGCTGACAGGTACTCTATATTAGTAGAAAGCAAATCTGTCCAATCCCTTATACAACGAGATGTTGATTTATCTAAAATCTCCCCCGTTTTGTATGTTTCTTGACTTTTGTGATGCAAATCATCTACATAGTAAGATGCAAAATAATTCAAACTTCCATTTAAAGCTTTAGGTGTCCAAGTAAGATTCAGTACCCCAAAATAGGCATCTTTGTTTCGTGTCTCTTTCTGATTCAGTAATTTATCAACTTGTTCATAAGAGCATAAATCCTTTGTTCTTGTGAGAAGAGAAGATTTCGCATATCCCAAAGATGCACTTCCCGACAAGTCTCCATATTTACCTCGTAGATCGATATAATCTCCCCACTTGTATGCCTCATTACGCAGAAGTGTTCCGTGTGTCGTATTGCTTATATTAAAACCACTTTTCACTCTTTCTTTTGTCAGGATTTCAATAGTCGCATTTTCTCCGGAGAGTCTATTTTCTGCTGTTGCCACACTTTTTATATAGATTTTTTTCAATTGGGATGCAGGAATTGATTTCAAATAGTTAAGAAGGGTACTCATCGGCATTCTTTGTTTTACTCCGTCAATGACAACAAGTGGGTCATTTCCTTGAACCTTTATGCCTTCAGGTGAAATCACAATACCAGGAGTTCTCTTGAGTACATCCATAACATTATCGGTAATACCTAAGGTTAGTTTGCCCACATCAATACCAAGCTTTCCTTCCGTCATAGTAATAGCTCTCTTGTATGCGGAAACGGTAACTTCCTGCAATGCTATTGCATTCTCTTTCAGAACTATTGGATTCTCAAAAACGTAATCAGAGGGAACATCAATTTGAAAAGCATGAAACCCCACAGAACTAATCTTCAAGCGCAAAGTTTCGTTCTTGTGTGAAGAACAGTCTAAAATAAAGGTCCCATCATCCTTGCTATAGGTAGAGGTGATAACTTTAGCTGTATCTGAAAGTGATACACAAATAACACTTGCATATTCGATAGATGTATTGCTATCACCCACAATTTTTCCGGATATATTTTGTCCCCAAAGAGACGATGTTGATACCATTGTAGAGAAAAGCAAAAAAATAACTTTATAATGCATGGGCGTATTCAATAACAATTTTGTTCGATTTTATATTGCGTTTTGTTTGTAATATTATTTTATAAAATAGGATATGTATAGGCTGATTCAAGAAGCAAGTGCAAAATTAAAGAAAATATTCTGAAAAGACTTCATTTGGTGTCCTAAATTCTATCTTTATTCTTGGTATTCCATTTATTTTATCCTGAATCTGCCTTATTCCTGATGTCCGGCATACCCTGTTCCGTTGTCCGTTGTAATGCTTCTGACCGGTATATTTGCCTCTTTCGTCATTTTTATTACAGTTTGTGCCAATGGGGCTGCCTTTTTCTCCGTCTCAAGTTTTCTCATTAGAAGCAGTGAACTGTATTTGTCAACAAATGTGACGATTACTCCTTTTCTGTCTTTTCCTACTATGATATCCACTTCCAATTTATCAATGCTTTCACCAAACCCATCTCTTGGTCGCTCATTACTAGTGGTGCAATACAAAATTAATTAATCTTGGGGAGAGGAACAAATGTTTCTATCTCTTTCTTTATTCGTCGTTAAACCCGGGCATGCTCTTTGGAGGCATAGCGTCTCCGGCCGCATGACAAACCTCCGCGGTGTTTTCATAGTTTGAAAACTTGCGTCTCACTGCAAAATGTTGCACTTCTAATTGGAATTCACGAATAAATACATACGAACAATTTTTTATTTATATTTCTTTTCAATATCTATGACTGTTTTACGTTTTGCCATGTTTCGGAAAGCAATTTGGGCGAAATTGCTGACTAAAATGGGCGATTTTGCTGACCAATTTCGCCCAAATTACATTCAAGTTGGTGGCGTAATGCTCCATGAAGGCTTATATACGATTACTTATGTCATTGTTAATGGGAAATGAGTGCAGAGTATGCGCGACTTCTTATCTTAACGTGAGATCGATGAATTATAAGTGTCTGTAAATTTGGTGATTAATGAAACTTGTTAGAACTTTATATTGCTGATTTATAAATAATTACAAGCATAATAAGCGATGATTACCAACTTTTAAACAACTTTCTTACCCCGCACTGGCGTAACAATCCTTGTTTTAAAGCATTTACGGACATTTACGTTGAAGATTTGAACGTAAATGTCCGTAAATGAGACATGAATTTGTCGTTAATATTTGGTGGAGTTGAAAGGGGTAAAGGGATTACAGTAGGTTGAGATACTTCTCTACCGGTATTCCTCTGTTTTTGTCTTCGTTCTCCCTATTGGCCTCTATCAGTCGTGACAGTGCATCCATTGCCTCGCGAGTGCTCTGTTTCAGCGATTTGTCATTAAGCAGATGACCGATGAGAATTGCAGAGAACATATCGCCGGTACCTGGGAAATGCACAGGAATTTCGTTGTATGGCAGGCAGAAATACTCGTTATCGGCATGGTTGTAGCCCACCACCGACGGCTGTCCGTCAACCTTTATGCTCGTTATCAATGCCGAACGAGTGCCTATTGCGAGTAGAGCATCGAGTAATTGGCGCGCCTCCTGCGGCGTGACACCCTCTTCTTTATACGGTGTATCGGTGAGATATGCCGCCTCGGTGTGGTTGGGGAATATGAGATGAGCCACCTCAACCATTTCTCTCATACACTCTACGCGTTCCGGTGTCACTCCGTTATACAGTTTCCCTTCATCACCCATGATTGGGTCAACGAAGATTGTGGTACCCGATGCTGCCTGTTCGCGACAATAGGATGCCACCATTCGTGCCTGTCTGACACTGCAAATGAAGCCCGTGGCAATGGCATCGAAAGAGAAACCAAGTTGTTTCCACACAGGGAACACGCCCTCCATATAGTCGGTGGTCTCCATTATGTTGAACTTTCCGTAGTCGAGAGTGTTGCTGACAAGTGCAGTGGGGAGATTATAAACCGGCAATCCCATATATGAGAGTATGGGCAGCATGGCCGCCGTGGCCACTTTTCCGTAGCCGGCAAGGTCATTGATGAGAAGTATCTGTTTCTTTGTCATTATGTATTCATTGGCTTAAAAAGCGCTGCAAAATTACAAAAATATAACGAGTTAAACGAAAAGATCAGACAAATATTAACTTATACAAAACTAATCGAAGATCTCTGACAAGGTGCTTATTTTGCAGGGGAGTCACTACAATCGAGAATACAAACGAATAAAAAAAACGAAATTTATGCGCAAAAAATTTGTGGCATAGAAAATATTTTTATATATTTGCAGCGGTTTCGTGATGAAACTATCTAATAATACAAAAAAGATAATCGCACATTATTATAAAATATCTAATCTTTCTTAGTATCTAATCTTTAAATTTTTTATCTTATGGAAAACCACAAGAAAATTCTTTTGTTAGTCATCAGTTTAATTATCGGTTTTATGGTTGTGGGCTGTAGCGACAACGATTCGCCCGAAATACCACAGGTGCCGATTAATTTTACCATCAATGTAACAGACGTTACGTCGAACAGTGCCAAGGTAACTGTTACACCATCGAACACAGACATTTACTATTTCTGTAAAGTCGTGCGTTCCGAGATGTTAAAGGGTTTGGACGATGCAGGGATTATCAGATTGCTTTCGTCCCCTAACACAATGATTACACCCAGTAAGGGAGCGTCTGTTTTCACACCAGATACGCTTGCTGCGAATATGGATTATACGGCTGTAGTATTCATGAAAGATGAGCTTTCTACGCCAAAGGCGTATCGTGCCGAATTCAAAACTACTGAGATTCCGGCGAAGGATTTGGGCGAAGGAGCGAACTGCTATATCGTCCCTGAAGCAGGAAAGTATAGTTTCGTGCCACTGCACGTTAGCGGAAAGCCGATTGCAAACATCGACAAGGTAGACTGGATATGGTCGACAAAGGTAGGTGAGAGCAATGAACAAAAATTATTGAAAAATGTTTCGTTCGATGGAGAGCGCGTGCTTCTCGATGCAACAGGTGAGAGAGGGAGCATCATTTTGGCAGCTTTCGATACAACGGGAAAAATCGTCTGGGTATGGCATATTTGGTGTACGGAAATACCGAAGACAATGAAATATGAAAACGGAAAGGTCTTCATGGATCGTAACCTTGGTGCGCTCAGCGCAGATCCGGCCGACGGAAAGAAGACATGGGGTCTGCTGTGGCAATGGGGTCGCATAGTTCCGTTCTTTGGCGGATATGAAGAAACTGAATGGAATAAAGCAGATGCTTTCAATGAGTCGCGCAAGTGGACTATACTCAATCCCAAATATGGACTTGAATGGAAATTCGAGTATCATGCCGTAAATATAGACGAGGCAATCGCCCAACCAACAATGTTTTTCTGTGACCCGAAATCGTGCGACTGGAACAATACGATTGATCTTAAGTTGTGGGGTGCAGTGAAGACGGATTATGACCCGAGTCCGGCCGGATACCATGTTCCGCAGACCTCGGACTGGGAGGAGCCTTTGGAGAAGTTGGTTACAAAAGAAGATTTGAGCGGTGCCACCTATACATTTGAGGGAAACACGGCTTGGTGGCCTGCTTCGGGTAGCGGTAGAGAGTTTGACTCGGGATGCAATATAATCGGTAGAGGAGGTGTATTTGTATGGTCGTCCACCGCAGAATATGTTACTGATCCTTTCTTCGGAATGGACAACTCGCCTATAGCTTTCCGTCTCGCTTTCCAACTCGATCCGAGATTCCTGACGGTAAAGGCAATGGGTAACCGAGCCTTTGCGCATTCTATTCGTTGCGTAGCCGATTAAACACGTTTGTGGATAAATTTCCGAATATTGTAGGGATTTTCACTAATATTATTTCTAAATCCAAGAACTTATTCGTATGGAAATAAAAAAACTATATACACTTATTTTGGCAGGCTTACTTCTATTGTCTGCCAGTCAGCTTACAGCAAAAAATGACAATCCCGTATCACGCAGGATAACGATTGGTCGTTCATCAACCATTCTTAAATCGTCTGTAACAGGAGATCTTCTTTGTCCGGAAAACACCATCCACTCTGAAGCCTTCGACCCTAACGCGCGAATGAAAGGCATCAACCGATCAGATCAGGGATATGTCAACGGAAAAACGAGAGACTATCAAACGTTTTCCGACAATCGGTTTCTCATTCATGGTGTGCAGGTATTCGGTATCTTTGCCGACGGAAGTTTTCAACTTTCTACCGAAAGACTCCATCTTGACTCAGAAGGAAACATGTTGGAACCGATACGTCTCGAGGTTGCTTTTTGGGAGATTGCACCAACGGGCCTTCCAGGGAACTTGATATACAGAGAAGAGATTGACGTTATAGGAGAGAAAACCGGTGCTACTTGGGGCGTGGAGGGACGCGAACCGGTCGGTCCTATCTACGCTTTCAAGATGAACCTGAAAGAAAAAGTGAGGATGGAAAGCGGCTTCGTCAGTGTATGCGCTGTTGATATGGGAGACCATCCGCAAAGTTCATTCTGCACGATTCACGATTCATCAATCTCGCATCCCGGGCTAATCTCCTACGAGCAGGAAGGACAACCGATTAAATGGTTCAACGGCGGGTTCAATTATTGCTTTCTGGGCAGTCAGAACGAGCCTCTCGCCCAAAAGGGACTGAAGTTCACCCGAATGTTGAGTCCGTCTCAGACCGAACGCGGAAAGTTTGCCAAAGTTCAGGTAGAGTTGCGGAATTATGGCACGACGGACATATCGGATGCTATGCTCGAACTATATGAAAACGAACGCTTGCTGCATACAGAAACTGTTGATGCAACTATTCGACAAGGCGATACATATAAATACACATTCAAAAATCGCATAGACTGCTCGGCTATCGGCACACATCACTATACGTTACGGAACATTACCCCAGGCGATGAACTCTTCGCTCCGCAAACAATAGCGTTCTCTACAACAAACATTGAGGACGTATGTAGTTCACAGAGTCTTTACGACAAGAAATACAAGTACATAAAGCGGGTCACGGTGGGAACGATAGACAACCCTTCCGAATGGTCGCAATATTCCGACTTCCGTAATCTGAAAACCGAGATAAAGCCCTCCGAAAAGCTTACCATGACGATAGACCGGATTGCCGGAAATGGTTACTTTGTCAAAGTATGGGTGGATTGGAATGGTAACGGACTGTTTGATGACGTGGGCGAATTCATCGGTTATGTCACTCAAAACACAATTGACATAAAGATACCCGAAGAGATATATGCCGAGCCAGGTGACAAGTGTATGAGAATAGTATTGAGCAATACGGATACTTCACCATGCGGTAACTATTACTATGGTGAGACGGAAGATTATACTCTGACCGTAGTCCGTCCTGCTTTTACCCCTGCACTATCGTTAGGGAGCAAGGAATTAGATGTTGAGATGAACGTCGGTGAGACAAGCGAGCATACTCTGAATATGAAAAATGACGGTTCGGAAACGTTGCACGCAAATATTTCCGTACTCTATCGACTGCCTTTCTCACCTGATACCAGGCCCGTATATAAATCTCCGACATGCAATCCTACGCAGACTCAAAAACCTGTGCTTTCGGTCGGCAGACAGGGATGCCAAACTGTCGGATATCCAAAGGAACCAACCGAAGATACGAATATCGTACTCAGTTACGGAGGCGATTATAGCAGCAATGTCGGAGCAGACAATGTATATGTATCGTTTGCACAACATTTCCCCGGCACTGCACTGGCAAACATCTCAGGTATGCAACTTTCGAGCATTGATGTCTATATCGCATCAGCGGCAAGAAAGTCGTTCGTTGTAGTTTGGAAAGGGAGAACCCAGAATACAAATGGTGAACCTATAGTGAAACAACAATTCGTTCCACAGCCCAACTCTTGGAATCACATCGTACTCGAACATCCTGTCAATATAGCCGACCAAGATTTATGGATCGGCGTAGCACTGGAAGGTTGCAAAGGTATCAATTATCTTGTGGGAGTCGATCAAGGACCGGCAAGTATAGGTTTCGGCGACATGATTTCCATAGAAAACAGCAACTATTGGTGGTCGCTGGCCGATTTGGGAACAGACTGCAATATCCTTATACGAGGCAATGTCACCGGACAGCGTACGCCTGCTGTCAGTTGGCTCAATCTCGACAAACAAGAATTGACACTCGCAGCCGGACAAAACAATAACGTGAAGTTGCACATCAATACCTATGGTTTGAAAGACAATCTCTATGAAGCAAGCATTAAGATAACAACTAACGACCCACTGGCCTCGTTGTTCAAACTTCCCGTTTATCTACGTTCGACGGATTCTTCACACATTACTATGCTCAAAGGAATCGACACACCGATGTTCAGCATAACACCCGGCCGTCAACTCACTTCAACTTCATCAAAGCCCATCAGCTATATGGCTATATTCGACATGTGTGGCACCATGCTCGCTATAGAATATGATGCAAGAAGTATTGATATAAGCCGATTGCAGCAAGGCATATACATCGTGAAGGCCGTCTATAAAGATAACAGTTCTACATCTGGGAAATTCATGATAAAATAAAAAAATAGAGAGTGGGGAACTTATTGCTGCTATAAGATTTCCCCTCTCGCCTAAACCTCAAAAAACATTACTTATGAAAAAATTTAGTCTAATTCTTACATTTTTATTGGGCATGTATAGTACGAACCTTACTGCTCAATACATAATAGATCCGGAACTGCCTGTACCAACACCTCGCGCAGCATCAGACATTACCGAATATGGATTCAATGCAAATTGGAATCCTGTCTCAAATGTAGCTGGCTATCTCGTGAAGACTTTTGTCACTTGCAAGGCAGAAACCAACGGAGAGGCATTCGATTACATCAACACCGATTTCAGTTTCATTGTTTCCGACTATACAACCGACAATCCCGACGACAACGGGACGACACAGGGAGAAATAAAGATGGACGTGCTGAAAGTGACAAATCGATGTGGATGGCGAACAATGAATGCCGTCTATGCCAATGGAGTACTGGGGCTTAACAATGCCTGGTATCACGCTATTGTCAACGGAAGCTTAGTCTCTCCGATACTCGACTTGCGGAATGGCGACGGAAAAGTAAAGGTAAAGTTCAAAATCAAAGGGGACAATAGGGCAAAGAGCCTGATAGTTCAGATCAGAAATACCGATGTAATTCCCAATGTGGCCATCAATTCCCATACCGTACCCGTTACAACGGAATGGGTAGAGCATGAGTTCACGCTTGAAGGCGGAATTGAACACTGCGATATTTATTTCGAAGGTTGCGACGCCGGCAATGGAGAAGCACTTTATTACTTTTTCGACGACCTGCGCGTATGGCAGGAACTTAAATCAGGAGAAGAAGCAACTGCCATATATTCCGACGCAAACTTTGCAAATGACCCTACAGCCGCCAAACTCTACATCAACACTACCGAACTTGCTCCAACAGAGAAATACGCATTCAGTGTGGCAAGTTACAAGGATGGAAAGGTGAGTTATGACTCGCAACGAGTTCATCTCGACGAAGACCCAAGTGGCATTGAATGCCTAACTCAAGACAAAGGAATATACATCGAGGGTGGAATTCTCCATCTTGAAGGAGTTATGTTACCTGTCAAGGTTTACAATGCAACAGGTATGCTTGTCGGTGAAGGAACAGGCAATATCACGCTTCCTGGCAGAGGTATATACATCGTCAAAATAGGTAATAAAACCTATAGAGTTCTGAACACGAATTGATATTCTTCTCGTTTTTTTACGTCTGCAACCGTATTAAGCAGCATACAAACGGTTGCAGACTTTTATTTGCGCATATCGCTACTCAGTGTAAGATTTGTATGGACAAATATTTTTATGTCCGCTAAAAATATAAAGAGCAGAAAGTTCTATCCGCAATGCCGATAAACACTCATTGCGGATAGGATTTTATAAAGCGAGTCTTGTCTTCTCGGGATTTTCAACATAATTAGAATAAGCATCAAGATGAGAGTCTGACAGGTATAGAAAAAGAAGTAAAACGAAAGCAGGAAAACTGATAAACAGGGCTGTGGAACATGAACGTGGAATATGATTCAAAGCAGATGTTTAACAAAAAATAGCATTGATAATATTGATTTGGAACGTAAAAATTTGTATTTTTGCAATTTGAATACATATTATATTCTGATGCGAACCAAATTGAAAACCATAATGAGAAGAATTTTCAATATTGCCCTTGCCGTGGCGATAATGTTGCCTTTGGTAACGGCTTGTACCGACAGCAGTAAGAAAGAACTGGCTTCGCTCGTGCGAGAACTGGCCGAAGACGATGCCACCATAGACAGTGACGACTGGCGGAAGATTATAGACTTCATGGATGCCAACAAGGCTCACATGAAGGAATTTTATAAAGACGGCAAGCCAGACGAGGAAGCAGTTAAGGAATATATAAGGAAATTGTTCTCGAAAGGGAAAGACCAGAAAGAAATAACATTCTGGGGTAAGGCGGACAAGAAATTCCTCACGGTGAAATTCTACCTTGAACGTTCGGGCAGTATGGTGAATTACGACTCGCCACAGACCGCGGGAGAGTTCAAGAAAGCCATCGTGAAGATGCTCAACTCGCTGCCTTCGGAGAACGATGACAACACAATATTCGTAGTGAACGATGCTGTTTATAAATACCCAAAGTCGTACAAGGAATTCGTCAAAGACAACAATATATTCAAGACAACAGAGGGAATCGGCGATCCGAAATATACCGATTTCGGCCTTATACTCGACTCGATACTCAACAAGAACGAGTCAAACGAACTGAGCATACTTGTCTCTGACATGATATATTCGACCCGCGACCTTGCCACAGTGAACAAACAGAAGGTGCTGAACGAGGCCGAGGGAGTGGCAAATGCCGTCTTCAAGGAAAAAGCAAGGCGCAAGTCGATGCTTATAATGAAAATGTCGGGCACATATTCGGGAAACTACTATCCGTACAACACTCCATCGAACGGCAAAGAATATCACGGTAAACGACCATATTACGTGCTCATCGTGGGCGACAACGACGACATAGCACGTCTCACCAACGACCCGCAATATGCGGCATTCGCGAGGTTCGGCGAACTTGAAGGCTTTGAGCACAAATACCTTTTCGATGCCAGTGATGCTTATAAGCCTTTCTACACGGTGATGCTGCGAGGCAAGGAGAGTCGCGGAGAATTCCGCCCCACCAAAGGGCAGACGGAGCGCATAACGAGCATAGAGGACGTGAAGGCCGACCGTAACTCTGACGACTTGCAGATAGAGGTGGCCGTAAACCTCGGTTCGATGCTCATAGAGAACGACTATCTCACGAATCCGAAGAACTACTTGGTGAAAAGCGACGACCCGATAGAGATAAAATCGATTCGCGTAATAGGTTCGGATGACCGCAACTCAAACAACAAGAAATATCTCGATAAAGCCACACATATAATCACTCTGAAGATGAGTGCCATGAAACAAGACCAAGAAGTGAGCATCAGACTGCTCAACCGACTGCCCGAATGGATTGCCGAGAGTTCGTCGGAAGATGACACAAACTTCGCTGCGGCCGACTTCCCAAACACCACATTCGGTTTGAAATATCTTTTGCAGGGAATATATGACAGTTACAAGAAACTGTCTGACGGCGAACCTTATTACTTTGATTTGAAACTAAAAATGAAAAGATAAGAAATGAAGAACGGTATTTTTCTTATTACGGGACTTGTGATTACAATCCTATACATCGTTTTCTCGATGCAAATATACGAAATCCTGTATTATGAGACGGAGTTCTCGCAGGCCATGTACGAAGAGAACATGTATCTCGCTGTGGCCTTGATAACCTCGATATTGGCATGGGCGGTGGCTGCAATCTACTATTATGCCATTAACTCCGTGGCCTTCGCACGCTGGTATCACTGGCTGATATTCCTCGGTATTACCGTGCTGTTCGCTACCACGGCAACCTTTGTTTATCCGAACAGCGTGTTCAATGAGTATGACTACGAATACACCATGCAACTGATACATTTCTCATTCCTTAACATAATGGTGGAGGTTGTTCTCTTCATCGTTGCTTCATACGCCATGAGGTGGTGGAGCAGCAACTGCAGACATACACCGATACCACAGTAAAGAGGGAGTTGAGGATTAAGGAGTTTAGGAGTATTAGGAGTTGAGGAGTACGGACAATGCTCTCATTTATAGTCATAAGAAATGAAATAAGTGGACAAACTGTCATGTAAACGCGAACTCTGTTAAAATTAAAAATGAAACAATGAGACTATTTCTTTTCCTCGTGGGCGGCACAGGGTCGCGCGTGCTGAAACCACTGATAATGCAACTCGCGGCAGGCATACGACCGATAGACGAGAACGGGAACGCAATAAAAAATCTCGAAGTGGTTCCGATAATAATGGATCCGCACAAGGCCAACGAAGATCTTAAACGCACCGATGACCTGCTGCGCTGGTATAAGGACATACGTAACAGCATCTATGGTGACGCGAGTAGCGATAAGGTGGAACGTGGTTTCTTCGCTACGAGGATTTCTACGCTTAGTGATCTGAACCGCGATACGGTTCTCAACGACTCGTTCGTGTTCAATCTGGAGAGTATCGCGTCAAAGGAATTCCGCGACTTCATAAGTTACAACACCCTTGACAGTGCCAACCAAGCCCTGTGCAGCATGCTTTTCAGCAACGAACAACTGAAAACCAAGATGGACATCGGCTTCGTGGGAAGTCCCAATATAGGCAGCGTGGCACTTAATCAGTTTAAAGATTCGGAAGAGTTCAAGCAGTTTGCCAACGTGCTAAGTGCCGGGGACCGCGTATTCATCGTGAGCAGTATCTTCGGTGGAACAGGTGCTGCAGGCTATCCAATAATAGTGAAGAACATACGCAACGCTGTGAACAATCATACCGTGGCAAACAAAGGGACACTCGTCGATGCAAAGATTGGTGCTCTTACCGTACTGCCTTATTTCAACATCGAGCAAGACAAGAACAGTCAGATAACGATTGCCGACTTCATAAGCAAAACGAAATCGGCTCTCGATTACTACCGAGTGAATCTCACCGGATCGAAAGACGGAATGTTGGGGTCAAGCGTTAATGCTTGTTATTATCTCGGCGACGAGGTAGTTTCCAATCCTTATAAGAACGACCCTGGACAGAACGGACAGCGCAACGATGCACACTTCGTGGAATATGTGGGTGCTACGGCTATCCTCGATTTCCTGTCGATGAGCGATGAGAAACTGCGAACAGACAACGGCAGGGTGCGAAACGCAGCGTTCAAGGAATACGGACTGCGTAACGACAAGATGGTTCTTTCGTTGATGGACTTTGGCGAACGCACACGATTCGTGGTGAACCGACAGTTGATAAAGTTCCACCTCGCGTTCATGTATCTCACATATTCTTTCGGCGAAGACATCGGAAAGATGGCCTACACCGACGACACACCAAAGATACAACGCTCGTTCCTCAGCACATCGGGATATAGTTCGCTCACAGGAAGTTTCTTCACGGCATACCGACAGTGGCTGCAGGAAATGGCAATGAACAAGCGACAGTTTGCTCCTTTCAATCTATATACCCGCGAACTCTACGACTGTCTTTCGGACATTGCTCCCGTTACAGGATTCCTAAAGAGCAAGATTTCGTATAAGACAATGCAGGAAACACTGAACAACGAGTCGAAAGCGGCAAGTCAACAAGCACGCTACAGCAATGCCAACGTGATGTTCAGACTGATGGATTTGCTCGACAGAGCGACTGATAAGATCATCGACAAGAAGTACAACTCAATCGTATAGGACATGGACAACGTACTATCATACAACAGGAAAAGCAACGGCGAGGACTGGTTTCCGCTGACAGGACAATATAACGAGGACGACATCAAGGCAATAAAAGACCCGAATGGCGGACAAGCCGAGAATCCCAAGACGGCGATACCCAGTCCGTTCGCGCAACTCGACCTTGTAAAAAACGCCTTCGAACACATAGCGAAAGACCCGCGACTGTTAGGAACACGCATGGACATGAGACTTGTTTCGCAGGCCTTGGACATTGCGCAGATGTTCCATAACTTCGATGAAATGAAGTCCATGTATGGCTTGCAACTCGTGGAATGGAACATGCAACACCTGCAAATGCTGCTCAATGACCCTGCCCACAGACTGCTTGGCGAGACGCTGCAGATGTTCATCGAGCAAGATGCCACGGCATATAATTTCTCACGTAACATGTCCATCTATTTCATCGTATATGGCAATCAGGTGTTGGGAAGCACGTCGCCGGCATCGCTTTTCATGGCTTCGCCCAATGCCAACTGCATGGAACAGATACAGGTGGAACAAGGGAAGGTGCTCTTCGGAGAGTGGAGAAACCTATGGGAACGCAATCCGAAGTTCGTGAAATATGTATATGCCATGTTCACTGCATTCCCCGAACTGAAGCGTATGTGCAGCGAGGTGAACAATTATCTGATAGAGAACTTCAAGATGTTGGAGCGTATGGGGCTCGACTATGCTAAGACCCGGAACGAGATAATAACCGAAATCGGCAACCCTGAGGCATCCGACCAAGAGAGTGCATTGAAGGCTCGCGAGTATCTTAACCGCAACTACATTGCGATAGAGAATGGTGTCAACGTGCTTGGTTTCCCGCTTTACCGCTGTCGTCAGGAGGATGTGAACGCAGCGATTGCCGAGAGCGACTTCGTTATAGTGCCCTCGCAACCCGACGCTTTGGCAGAAACACGCAGGCCGTTGGTATTGCAGAACGACCTTAACACACTGGCAAGCGACCCATTCATATACGTTACCTATCCGTGGGAGAACTCCACCGTTATAACACCGGAAATGTTTCGGGAGCAAGACATCAACAAACGTATTCTGCCATCGACAACCCATCAGTATCCTTGGCTTACCGATGACGACTTCTTCCGGCCGACAATGATAAAACTCGACTTCCCCGTTGACAACGAGTGTTTCTTCGATGGAAACATAAAAGCACATAGTCGTGACGTGGACAACAACAGTTTCCTGCTGCCCCTGAAGCCGGTATTCTTCAAATATTTCACGATGAAAGACCTTATGACGGGCACGATTGCCGGTCTGCCGATATTCGAAATGCAGCATCTGCGCATTGCCGGACAGGAGGCGGTGAAGGCGATACTGCGCATAAGGGTACGAAAAACGGAGAAAAGTCCATACAGTTTCATCACACTGCAACGCACATATGTTGAGGCGGTGAACGGCGACCTGACATACGATAGTACGAATAATTATGGTAAGTTCGTAAGTGTTTCGTTCTCGCTCGCCATCTTCCCATTCGTGAAACGTGCAGACTTCAATCGCTATCATGTGCAGTTGATTGACCGTGCACTGGGAAATCTCGCTGCGAGCGACCTCTCGCTGGAGTTCTATCGCAACGGACTGCAACAACGTATAGACGAGCCCGTGACAAGGCAACGCAGCCTTAAACGGATAAAGAACATGGGATCTACGTTCTACAGCATAGATACCGACTTCGACTTGATGAACATCGTGGTAAGCGACGACCGAGGAATGCGCATTGCCGAGGGACTGGTGACACCGCAGTGGATAGAAGGCGAGGGCGGAACATCGGCATTCACTTTCGCCGTTGACTTCGGAACTACCAACACTCACGTAGAAAGCATGCGCGATGAGCAGTTGCCACAACCTCTGAAAATAGAGAACGAAAGTCGCGAACGACTGATAGCAACGCTGTATAATGGTAGCGACCAGACGAAATATCTGTTCGAAATAGTGATGAGACAGGAGTTCATACCAAAGGTAATGGGAGAAGATTACGGTTTCCCACAGCGCACAGTGCTGTCCGAATGTGAGCGTCTCGACACCATGACCATTGACCGCATAGAGGCATTGGGCGATGCCAACATTCCGTTCATATACGAAAAAGAGAGCATCGGGATAGGAAACCGGATAAAAGCGAACCTCAAATGGAGCACCGATCCGGCAAACAAAAAGCGCATATCATGCTACCTTACCGAACTGGCACTGCTTATCAGAGCCAAAGTGCTGCTTGACGGTGGTGACATGCGCAAGACAAGGCTGGTGTGGTTCTACCCTCTCAGCATGCAGCAAGGCAACATAGAGAATATAAAGAGAACATGGGGACAGATTATGAAGAGCGTGTTCGGTATTGAGGCAACCGATGATAATCTCATACAGATGCCCGAATCTATCGCTCCTTACTACTTCTACAAAACCCATCCCGACCGCTTCAAGGCTGCCGCATCAACTGTTGCAAGCATCGACATAGGTGGCGGAACGAGCGACGTGGCCGTATTTCAGGAGAACTCCGCACGCCCCACATTGCTCACATCGTTCCGATTTGCCGCCAACTCTATCTTCGGCGATGCTTATTCTGATGTGCCGCAAGGCGATACAAACCCGATGTTAAAGAAATATGTGACCTATTTCAAGAACCTATTCGATAACGATGAGGACAAATACGGCGAACTGAATGGTATCCTCGATGACATCACAGCCAAGCGCAAGAGTGAGGACATCAACGCCTTCCTATTCTCGGTAGAGAACAACAAGGCCACGAAGAATAATCCGGTATTCTCATACAACGAACTGCTCAATACCGACTCTGCACGCAAGTTGCTGTTCATATATTTCTATGTCACGCTGATATATTACGTGGCAAATATGATGAAAAAGCGTGGATTGCAGAAACCACGCAACGTTATGTTCAGCGGTACGGGGTCGAAAGTGCTCGACATTGTTGGCTCGCAAGAAGAACTCGACCTGCTCACACAGACGATAATCGAGGAAATCTACGAAGAGAAATACGATAACGGAGCGTTCGCCGTGGTGAAAGAGAAGACCCGTCCGAAGCAGATTACATGTCAAGGCGGATTGTATCAGGTACGCGACAAGAGCGGAATGATGCAGGTGAAGGAGATTAACAGCGAACTGGCCGACTACGATAATACTATTCGCACGAATTTCTCGCTAATAAATCGTGAAAGAATAACCTACTCCGACATGGCCGATGTCAACCGCAGACAGACCATTGTGGCAGAAGTGGTGGAAGAAGTGAGACGATACAATGAGTTCTTCTTGGGCTTCTGCGACCGTATTCACGTCACCGACCGATTCCTCGTGGACATGAAGAGCATCAATACTTTCCGCGAACTCGTCAACCGTGACCTTGAACATCACCTCATACAGGGCTGGGAAGCGGCACAGAAAAACAATGAGGAAAAGAATGATAACGATGAGATCTCTGACACCCTCTTCTTCTATCCCATTGTTGGTTCTATACGTTACAACTTGATTGAGAACTTGAATTAATTTTATTTTATATTATATAAAGGGAGATTTATATGGAGCAAGACGGTCAAAACATCATACTCTTAATAGGAGTTTATGTACTGGCATTCTTCGTTATATATTCGGTTGCCACATGGCTTATCAAATTCGTTATGCGAAAATTAGCCAAAAACGATGAGCAAACGCATGTATATATAACGGCAGAGGAATATGACAAGGAGATAAAGGCCCTTAAAGAGAGGATTGAGAAACTTGAATCGGAACTATCTAACAAATCGGACAAGCCTGTCCAAGAGAATCTATCTACCCCATCGGAGAGATTCGATAGCCCGGACAACGCCCCCTGTCTCTCAACCATCAATCCTCCGCTCGACTCCAACAGGAGAGACTTTCAGAGCGAAACCAAGACAGAACCTTTGACACAATACCTCCCTCCTCCATCCCCTGATGGTGTCTTCCACGAGACATTCCCCCAGCCTCGAGTAGGCAAAACGGTATATCAGATGACCACGGTCGATGGCAACAACGGCACTTTCATCTTCTACGACAACCGCGATGCACTTGCTACGGCAATGATTTCAATATCGCAGATAGTGAAGACTGTGTGTCGCGTGGAGAACAACAAGAATGCCCCACGCAACATCGTGAACGTGAAAGAGGGACAGGTTGTGCGCGAAGGCAACTCCTGGCGGGTAGTGGAGAAGGCCACGGTAAGGTTTGAATAGGGAATTGCAGGCATATCAAATATACAGAATGAGAAAGGTATCATTATTCATTATCACGGTTCTCGTCCTTGCATCGTGTCAATACAGACCACGAGGAGGCAGCGAGAAACAGCACCGAGAGAACGACACCGAACAGACATCAACATCACGCCATAGCGGAAAACCGCAGAAGATAAAGATGGAACGCGAGGGTGGGGTTATCGTTATGCCGGCAACAGTGAATGGGGTACCTATGAAATTCGTATTCGACACCGGTGCTTCCAGCATCACAATCTCACAGACCGAGGCGCAGTTTCTCGCAAAACAGGGACTCCTAACAAAGAATGATATAATAGGAAGAGAGAGTTATCAGACTGCCGACGGAAGTCTTTCGGAAGGCACAGTTATACGACTGAAAGAGGTAAAGATAGGCAACCGAACCATAAGAAACGTGGAAGCAGCGGTGATAGAATCCCAGAACGCACCACTGTTGCTCGGACAAACGGCACTATCTAAGTTCGGAAAGGTCTCACTCGACTATAAGAACGGCTACCTGATATTCGAGTAACGGCATCATTGCCACAACAAATAAACGTCCTTAATATAAGGCTTAGTTTTTTCACATTTAACTTTTAACATATCGAAGGTTGTGCAAATAAAATGTCCACATTGCAGATTTAAGTACAGCGAAGCACTGAAATCAGGAACAACAGAGGTGCTCTCGATTTGCCCGCGATGCGGTCATTCATTCTCATTTGAAGTAACAGAAGATGACATTCGCAGGGAACAGACACCTCCACAGGTTTCAGTAAGTTCGTCTGCTGTGCCACCTATGCCGCAAGCCGCAGTTCCGGAAGTACCGGAATTTATGCCGTCACAATCAGATACACCGGAGTTACCACACAATTCAAACCCCGGGAACACTCCTCCCTCTGCCCCCTCTGCTTTTAAACAAAGCAAAATGCAAACCGAAGATGAGAACAAACAATCATCATACAGCAATATAAACCCGGCTCACCAACCCGCACGGCATAACTATTCGCCGCAATCCAACGGAGGTTCTTCGCGCCGTCTTTCTGCATTTGTACTGTTCATAATCATAACGACAATAGGCCTTGGCTTTATCTATGGCATGTCAAAAATATTCGGAAAAGACGAGAACGACATACCGGAGGACAGCATCGCAAACGTGACTGAACCGTCAACGATGACAATAAGCACAACAGGCAACTCCACATTCCGCTTCGAAGGCTATATCATAGGTCCCAAAAAGCAGTTGCCGATAGTGATGAATCTTACCAAACGCGGGAGCAAGATAGACGGCAATTACTATTATGTGCTGCGCGGAAGTCACACACAACTCACGCTGCATGGTATTGTGGAAGAAAACGGAGTGGTCACAATGAGCGAATATAACGTGGAGGGCGATCATACCGGAGACTTCTACGGAACACTCTATTCTGACGGTACATTCAGCGGAACATTCAAGAGTTATAACCGGAAAAAATTCAAATTCGAGTTATCAACCCACTGATAATAACATTCATTGATTTACGCTTAACATATAACACCTAATATTATGGAAATAAGATGTATTAAATGCAGATACAAATATGACATCAATATCTGCGACAATCAACAGGAAGTCACAGTGATATGTCCCCGTTGCGGTGCAATACAGACCACTATACAGTCGCCTGATACTCCTGAAGTCGCTCCCACATACAGCGAAAATCAGTCGCGGGTAACCGACGTTCATACACCATCGCCCGATAACATTCCTCCCACATCAATTCCGGAAGACCATCTGAAATACATACCTTCCGACGAACCGAAACCTCAAAACAAGCCCAATGTAGTGCCTCCACAATCGCCCCTAACCGTACAGAATAAACCGGAAGAACCTGTACGCAAGTCGCCTACACCACCCACACCACCGAAAAAGAAGTCATCTTGCGGAAAGATGTTTGCCTTGGGATGCCTTGTTGTGGCTGTTCTTGCAGTGCTCACGATAGCAATAATTTCGTTCGCAGGCAAGAGTTTGTTCAATACAATCAGTTCTTCCTACAACGATGAACAGGAGCATGTGGAGGAAACCAAGAATAACATAACCATTCAACCGACCGACGAGGCTTCATCTATCGGCAACTCTGACTATAAAGACGAAGCGCAACAAAATGCCGACAACACCCATACGGCAAACGGTTCGGTGACAGATACCGGAGACGAAGGCAACAGTAACACCACTGTGAAAGAACGGGAGATACTCACGGAAGAGCAAAAACAAAAGGCAGAGAAAGACGTGGCAAAGGCCGGTGGCAATTATAACTGCAAGGGAACAATGGCCAATGACGACATCACTCTGACCCTCAATGTCACCTCCGGAGGCTTCGTAACAGGAAAACTGGTATATAAAAGTAGTGATATAACACTCGAAATATCCGGTGACAAATACGGCGACGAGTTCTTCCTCAACGCTACAAATGACAAAGAACTCATAAAGATAAACCTCAAACGAGAAGGAAAGGATTTAAAAGGAACGGCAACGAAAGAACTACAGAAAGTGCCAATCAGTGTCACTTACTGATATTAACAAGAATCGGTCATTAGGACTTTTAGATGCATCATGATGCAACGAGAAATCCTAATGACCGATTTTTTTGATATATTGCTGTCCGATAAACCTTTTTTTCAGCATATAAAAGTTATGGGCTAAAATCTTCACATGGATTTAGCTCTTTTTTTTGTTACTTTTGTTTCTGCAAAAAAACTTCAATAACATGGGCAAAAGTACACATTTTAGCGGATAGTCGCCCAAAAGGTGAACAGAAGACATGGGAGAAACTTCTGTATATGATGGATTCAACTATGATTACCCTTTTTGACAACATCCTCAAAGAAGTAGGCAGACATCCTAAGAGTGGTAAGAAGAAAGGAGGTATGAAGGTTCATACGGTAATGAAGTATCATGTTGGCGTTCCCATGGGTGTACAGCTTACATCTGCAGCTACGCATGATCATTATCTACTTAAAGAAGTGCATCTTCCAAAAGATGCAACCCTTACAATGAACAGGGCATACGTAGATTATGCACAGTTCCAGAGACTTACAGAGGAAGGAGTATGCTATGTGACTAAGATGAAGAAGAATCTCACATATAAGGAGCTATCATCAGTAACCTATGTAAGTCCTGACGGGCTGGTTATGCATACTGACAAGAAGATTCTCTTTGAGAAGGGAGAGATAATGCACAAGGCAAGACGAGTGGAATTGTGGAGTAATAACTCACATAAGTCAGTTGTTCTGCTGAGCAATAACTTTAAGAATGATGAACTCATAATAATGGTAGAAAAGGAAAATTCACCACCAAAAGAACTTGAGTTATTTGATTAGGGAGCTTGGTTTTCAAAAATGAATGCTGAATCACCCCTTTAAAGACAATCCCGAAAGGATTTTTATACGATATAAGGTTTACCGGACAGTAATATCTAAATATAGACCAGATCTACCTAAAAATACTCCAATTTGTTTATCCATTTTATTTTTTATACTCCTTGTTTGAAATATATTCCTCAACTCGATTTATAAAAAATGGAAGAAAATCTAATATGTCATCTTTATACTTTTTTATATCAGAAAACACTATATTAGATCCCAAAAAAGAATAACTTACATTCCCATGAGCAAGGTTGTTTCGTGCATCCTTAACTACTCTCAATGTAGAAGCGACTTCATTTTTATTTGGTATGGCTCCCAATTGTAAATTATAATCTTTGCATTCATTAAGAATCGTTCTAAGATCAACATTCCCATTAAAACGTCCTATCACACCATCGAAATGTATATCAGAGCTTATCTGGCCTATTATTTTTTTAGTTTTTGTAATACGGGTTTTAATTGAATCTCCATTGGTCATAATAGGTTTTAACCATAGGTCACGCAAAGAATCTTCAAGTTCATAATATTTAAGATGTTCATCATTAATCGCATCATTTATCGCCAAAAAACATTCTACAACTGTTGCTTCGACGATATTGTATAATATCAAAATAGCGTGACTTCTCATGCATTTTTGTTGAGTTGAAGTAACTAATAGTGAAGAAAGCACTAATGGATTTCGCAATGTGATCTTTTTGTATGTTTCAATAGAATCAATAAATTCTAATAAAGAAAAAAAATCATTGATGTCCTCAATACTTTGATTGAATTTATTTTTCTGCATCTGCCAAATATGAATTTTTCACGTAATTTATTCTTTTCAATATTTTTGTTGCCGTATGAGTGCGGTAGCGTCCTTCTATGGTTTCAAAGAAATCATTCCTATTATGTTTGTCAACAATAAGACAATCTAATTTATGTGGCTGAATATCGTGATTTTCTTGTAAAGCCATATATATACCAATAGCAATTGCTTCAAAATATGGTTTAGAAACACCTACTGCGTTTGGTTTCTTGGCAAACCCCTGTCCTTCATAAGTCTTTGATATAAAATCCACAATCTGCTCAAATGCAACCTTCTTATTATTTAGTTCGTCATCCGTAAAATTCTTATTTCCGTTATCAAGATATTCATCAAGGTATTTTGCAACTCCTTTATATTCAACCTGGTGATAGTCAGGATACGCATCAATGAATGCAAAAAAGCGCAAGATTAGTTCTTCTTCTTCATGTCGTTTTTCTAAATACTTATTAAAAGGGCACAAGGCTTTAAATTTTTCACTTTTAGCAAGTTCAGTTATAAAAGTCATAAATTCACCCCGATAAACACCTCGACGTGTTTCCATAGGAACCAAAGCAACACTACTGGTATTGATACGATCAAACAATTCTTTTCGTACTTCTTCTGTGGCACGAGAAGATAGAACTATCATACGAATAGCAATATTTTTAAACATTCGTTGGGTAGCAGAAGGTAATTGCCCAAATTTAATGCCATTAAACTCCGTCAATTTTTCAAGTCCCTTTAATTGAAGATCATTTGATAAAAATGCAGCCATTGTACGAATACGTTGAGAACCATCAACAATTTCAAGACGTCCTGTTTCCAGAATTTCTGCCGTAAATATAAAAGGCACAGGTAATCCTAATAACAATGATTCTATAAATCGAGACTGTCTGGTAATATCCCAAACAAATTCGCGTTGATAATCAGGCACATATATTTCATTGTCATCTTTTTCTATATTTTTAAGATACTTTGTGACATAAAACTCTATAGTGAGTTCTCGCATATCAAAAGAAACCAATTTTTGTTCATTGGATAATTGTTCTTGAATCTTATTTTGTCTCTCTGTACTTAATGTATTCATATGCAATATTATATTATGAATGAAATAACTTTGCAAAGGTACAAAAAGGTAGCCATATATAGATGGTTTTTCACGCCTTTTTTATCGCAGAATGATAAAAAGACACGTCTCTTTCTCGCAGCAGGTAACCATGCTAAGGCTTACGCTAATGTATTATACAGATCTCATCTCGTTTATGGAAAATCCACAGAATGATGAACTCATAATAATGGCAGAAAAGGAAAATTCATAACCAAAAGAACTTGACTTATTTGATTAGGGGGGCTTTGTTTTCAAAAAATAATGCGGAATTACCTATTTAAAAGCAATCCCGCAAGCATTTTTATGTGATTTAGGGTTTACCGGACAGCAATAATTTTTTTGATATAACCGTCAGAGTTTGCGTATTATTGTCAGTCCATCGCGAATCGGCAATATCACTCTTTCCACCCTACTGTCACGCGCCACATAGTCATTGAACGCCTCTATGCCCTGCGTTTGTCGGTCGGCAGGTTTCGCTTGTTCCAGAACATGACCGTCCCACAATATGTTATCGGCAAGAATGAAACCTCCGGGGCGCAATATCCGCAACACCATTTCGTATGTTTCGAGATATGTGCGCTTGTCGCCATCAATGAAAGCCATGTCGAACTCAATTCCCAATCGCGGTGCTTCTACGTTTGCATCACCGATACGGAAGTCTATCTTGTCTGCAACAGCCGAGCCTTCTAACCACGTTCGAGTGAAATCTTCCATCTCATCGTTTATCTCGAAAGTGTATAGTCGTCCGCCTTCTTCAAGTCCTTCGGCCATACATATTGCGCTATACCCACTGAACGTACCAACCTCAAGAATGTTCTTCGGGCGTATCATCGTGACAATCATCTTCAACAGTCTGCCTTGCAGGTGTCCGCTTGCCATGCGTCCGTGCAGCAAATGCACGTTCGTGGCTCGCCAAAGACGATAAAGATAATCTCCCTCAGGGTCAATATGTGACAGTATATAATCGTCGAGTGTCATTCTTTTTTTATAATTACCGACGGTCTTTCATTTGTTTATGATTGCCTCTACTGCCAACCGGTAACTGTCAAGTCCGAACCCGCAAATCACTCCCATGCACACTGCGGAGAGCATTGAGTGGTGACGGAAGTCCTCACGTGCATGCACATTTGATATATGAACCTCAACCACCGGCGTTGTTATCGCGCTTATGCAGTCGCGCAGTGCCACACTCGTGTGCGTGTAACCTCCGGCATTGAGTACTATTCCATCGTATGTGAAGCCCACCTCTTGCATCTTGTTTATCATCTCGCCCTCGATATTGCTTTGATAATATTCAATATTCACTTGTGGAAACCGTCCACGCAATGTCTGCAAGTACTGCTCCATTCCTTCTTTTCCATATATGCCCGGCTCGCGAGTACCAAGAAGGTTGAGGTTTGGACCATTAATAATAAGGAGATTCATGTTTGTTCTGATTACATTTATACGGATTCTATGTGTTTATGAACAGATGAGTATAATCACACTCACTTCATTCCACCTATAACACAATCGCAAAACTCATTCACCACATCAAGCATATCGTGCGGAAGATATTCAAACGCACTATTCACAATCTCATCGGGCACTTCATAGTAAGCCTCAGCGATGGAACCGGCTATTGCTGCTTTCGTGTCGGTGTCGCCATCAGCGAGCACCGCCTTGCGTATAGCATCTTCAAAACTGTCGCTTTCGAGAAAACAGCGTATTGCTGCAGGCACCGTTTCTTGACACGTGCCATCGAAATGGCCTAACGAACCAATGCGCATCACATCTTTCAGAGATGGTATCTCATATCCGAATTTCTGCTCCACGGAATGTTTCAGTCGTTCTTTCGTTACACGCACGGTGCGAAGCCAATAAATCAGCGTTGCAGTGCATTGCGCCCCCTTAATGCCTTCCTCATGACTATGCGACACCGCTGCCGAACGCCGTGCTTCCTCCATAACCGTATCAATGTCATTGAACAGCCACCCGACAGAACTGACACGCATTGCCGAACCATTGCCGTAAGAGCCGTAAGGGGTGTGGTCGTTGCCCATAAACCACTGATAGAACAGTCCGCCAAAGCCTCGATTATTATAACGCCGACACCAATCCACCAGCGACTCGGCATAGTCGCGATGTTTAAGAATAGCATCGGCTATTGCCACCGTGCACACCGTATCATCGGTGAAACAACATTCGGGAGTGAACAACTTAAAACCCGGCTGCGGTGGCGGACCTGCCTCAAATCTCGACCCTACAATGTCTCCTATTATCGCGCCTAACATATAGCCCCTCCTTGTTTATTTCTGAACTTTATGCGTTATTTTCAGCACTTTCTTTTCTTTGTCTATCTCAATCTTTCCAACACGATTCAGCACCGTTTGTCCGAGTAACAGCGGTGCTTTCTGGTTTCTCACCACGTTAGCCCTGACATTGTCGATTGACAGTCCGCCGAAGTTAACGTTGCGCAGATTTATCACCGTACCCGCACTCACGTTTCCGTTGGCATCAGTGAAGTTAGCCGACCCGATGACATCACTCTTTGAGAGATAGCCGTTCTTCATCATGAACGTAGCCTCAACCATCGACAGACAGACATCACTCGCTCCGGTATCGAAGATGAAACTCAGTGGCAGGTCGTTTATGGAGCACTTCACACGGTACAGATTACCTTCCTTGGTGAAAGGCACTTCCACCTCCTCGTCCTCATATTCTATTTCGTCAGACTTTTCTTTAAGTTTTGCTACGATTTCCGCAACTTTCTTGCGCTGTTCCTGCATTATCTGCTTAAACTCTTCGTTGTCTCTCACGTTATCCATGTCGAAGTCGGCATCGATATGACCGAGTTCAAAAACGCCTTTTTCGAACACCTTGCGCAGGTATTGGCACGCCATCTTCGGGTCGTTCAGTCGCGAGTAGAGGCACGACGCATTATACAACATGCCAATCGAACTGTCGTTTGCCAGCACACTGTCGCACATCTCCACCGCTTTCTCGCGGTTTCCGAGCATGGCATAAGCAAACATCGCTTCCGAGGCAGTGGCCGGAACGGAATCTATCTCAATCACTTTCTCATAGTCGGCACGCGCCACATCGGTGTTTCCAAGTTTTGTATTGCAATATCCACGATATAGATACGCATGTGTACTATTGCCATCGATGCTTATCGCAGTGTTGTAGTCGTCGATTGCCGCATTGTAAAGCCCCGCACACATCATTTCGGTTCCGAGTGCCTGATGCGAAAAGTCGTTTTCCGAAGCATTATCAACCATCTTCGTTGCCGATGTTATCGCGCCTTTCACGTCGCCCATACAATGAGCCACACGAGACTTCAGCCAATGATAATTTATGTCTGTGCTATCTTCCTCAAGCGCATTGTCTATGTTTTTCATTGCCTCGTCATACATTCCAAGGTCACTGTAAGCGCTGGCCAACAGGTAAGAAGCAGTCTCGGTGTTCCCTATATCGTACAATTTCTTAAAAAAAGGAATGGCATCCTGCGGTTTGCCCAACTTGGCACATAACGAACCGGCAATAAAATACCATGTCATTTCCGTAGGGTCTTTCTTTGCCTCAGTTTTCAGTCGTGAAATTAGTTGCGAGAACTGCGGTTCTTCGTCAATCTTCGACATCAATTCCATCACCCATCCGCTGCCACCAAGGGAAGCCGCCTTTACAATGTCGTCTATTGCCTTTCCCCACTTCTTCTGTCCGATGTAACATTCTGCTCTGAAGCAATACACCTGCGTTTCATCCGGCGAGAGTTTCAAAGCGTGATCGAAATTCTTCTCTGCCTCGGCATAGTTTTTCTGTTCTGTGGCATTGCGACCAAGCCCAAGAAATCCCACCGTCGAACCTTGGTCTATCTTGGTGATTTTGCGGTAGTCGGCATCAGAAAGGTCATACTTCTTCATCTCGTAGTATTCCTGTCCGCGGAAATTAAGATAGTCAATGTCTTCCGGCTGCGCCTCTATCGCCAGTCCTAATTCCTCAATAGCCTTATCTTTCTGCCCGAGGCTCTTATACAAATTGGCCTTCAGATTATGCGAGAAACCGATGTATTCGCCATCTTTCTTCGGTAGGAATTTCAGTGCTTTTTCAATATTAGAGAGAGCAAGTCCGTTCTCGTCTTTCTGTAGATATATCCAAGCCACACGGAAATGAGCGTAACCGTTCTTGGGATTTTCTTTCAGTTCTTTTTGAAGATACTGCAGTGCCTCATCATAGTCACCATTTTCCACAGCCTCCTCGGCACGAAGATAGTTAAAGGAGGTCGGTCGTTTAATCTCTTTCGCGGACACAACGACGCTCATTAAAAAAGCCAATACTATCGGCAAAAACTTTCTCATAATCTACTGTTTAGTATTTTAATCAATATATTTGCAAAGGTATGAATTATTTATTTACCCTCAAAACATTTTTGACAAAAAGACATAAGGTTTTGGACAGAAAGACATAATTGGTTGGACATAAAGACAAAAAGGCCATTGACAGAAAGACATAAGGTTATTGACAGAAAGACAAAAAGGTTTTGGACATAAAGACATAAATCCCTAAAAAGAAACAACTTGCATCCAAATTCATACGAGATATATTCTTTTTGTCTTTCTGTTTAACCCTTTTTGTCTTTCTGTCAAAAAACATTTTGTCTTTCTGTCCAACCAATTATGTCTTTATGTCCACCACAAAATCGCCCAAATTGCCACGCAATTTCGCCCATTTTGCTCACCAATTTCGCCGAAATTGCTCTTCAAAAGGACATGTTTAAGTCTATCGAAAACACCAAGACGTAGTCTTGAAAAAGGCTTTTGCCAACATACATTTCCATAACACCCTCGCCATTTCCCCGAAAAATCACAAAAGTTGTCAAAATAAAACTTAAAAATCGCAGTTCAAATCATTATTTTAGATAATAATACCGACAAATGATATGGTAATTGCAGAAATCTGATTACTTTTGCACGTAAAATTCAAATAAATAAGAAAATGAAAAGGATTATTTCACCTTTCCTGATAATATTGTTTGCGGCAGCGACATTGGTGTCGTGTTTTCCGGACGATAACGACAAAAACGTGTCTTACAAGGACACCGCAATAAACGCATTTGCAATCAAAACTATGCGTTTGTATAAGACTAAAAAGTCGTCAAAGGGAGAAGATAGCACATACGTGGTGACAGTGAGCGGAGCATTGTTCCGTTTCAAAATAGACCAGAACAAATGCGAAATCTACAACACCGACTCCCTGCCTTACGGTATCGATGCGACTAAAATGCTCATCACTGCGACAACCGAGAAGAACGGAAAGGTGGGATTGAAATCTATTATCGGAACAGATATAAAGAGTATTACCAGCAACGACACGCTCGATTTCTCCGTTCCACGCACGCTGGTTGTGATGAGTCACGACGGAAAGAACACGCGCGAATACACCGTGAAAGTGAACGTACACAAACAGAAAGCAAACGACTTCAAATGGACAAAGCTCGACACGAATGCCGAAATGGCGACATTCAAAGCGTTCAGGGCTTTCGCAATAGGAGACAGGATACTGGCTTTCGGTAGTGACGGAACAAAAACCGTGGCCATGCAGACCGGTGTAAACGATGGCAAGTCATGGACTTCGGTACCATTCAATTTCAACGAACCGCTCGACAAAGATGCCTATCAGAACATCGTGAAGAAAGGCGACAGACTATACATGATTCATAACGGGCGATTGATGTCTTCAGAAGATGGTGGCACATGGGATGTAGTGAGCATGCCGGCGGTGAAAAGACTTGTCGCAGCATCAAGCAGCAGACTGTTCGCTTTCGATGCGGAAGGAAAGATGTCGTGCAGTTACGATGGTGTGACATGGGTTGCAGACGATATTGACAGCGGTCAGGAATTGCTGCCGACAACCGACATAAACTATGCATGCACCACTCTTCGCACGAATAAAGACGTAGAACACGTGGTGCTCGTGGGCAACCGTGACGCAGCATACACGGCCGACACAACCGCCGTGATATGGGGAAAAATCGAAGACAAAGGAAAATATGCCCTCAACATGCCGTGGGCTTACTATGTCATTGACAATAACAGCAAATATGTAATGCCGCGACTGGCCGACATGAGCATGACGTTATGCGGCGACCTTCTGCTGGCTGTGGGAGGCAAAGGCATTGCACCGTGCAAGGTCGAGGCGTTCGACAAGATATATACCAGTGGCGACATGGGTATAACATGGGTAAATGATGCTCGCTACCAACTGCCCGAGGGCATCGACAAGAATGCCACGGCAATGGCTTTGGTGACCGATAGCGGTAACCACCTGTGGATTATCTGCGCCGGAACAGGACAGATATGGCGCGGACGACTGAACAGCTTGGGTTGGCAGTCGGCTTTGGATGGCAAGAAATAATAGTGTCCCTCGCGCACGCGTATTATATAATATGGAATAGTAAAGGCAGATGAAGCAACGTCTTAACCCTATACTGCGACTCGTCATTATGACGGTCTTCATGTTCTCTTCGCTCGCCCTCCTTGCACAGGAAGACGAGGAATATCGCATGGAGATAGGCGCGGGCGTAGGGGTGACAGGCTATCTCGGCGACTTCAACTCAAGTCTGACAAGCAATCTGCAACCCTCCGCAACGGCGGTGATGCGCAAAACTTTCAATCCGTACATGGGACTGAAAGCGCAGATGGGATATGGGAAAATGAAAGGAAAGGCAGCCGATGCCAATACATACTATCCACAACTCAATGGCTCAAAATATGAGTTCGACAACACCCTCGTCAACGTGGATCTTTCATACGAATACAACTTCTGGCCATACGGCACAGGAAGGGAATACCGAGGAGCAAAGCCACTGACACCGTTCATTGCTATAGGACTCGGAGGAACGTTCGTAAAGGGTAAGGAGAAAAACGTTTTCACTGCCAATATTCCTATCGGAGTGGGAGTGAAATACAAAGTAGCACCGAGAGTGAACCTCGGCATAGAATGGGCAATGCACTTCTCGCTGAGCGACGAACTCGACGGAATAAAAGACCCGTACAATATAATAAGTAACGGTGCTTTCAAGAATACAGACTGCTATCACACACTTCAGGTGACGCTGACATACAGTTTCATGCCGAAGTGCAGGACTTGTCATAACGATAGATACTGATTATGGAACAACTGGATATGAACCGCATTCCGCAGCACATTGCCATGATAATGGATGGCAACGGACGCTGGGCACAGGAACATGGATACGAACGCACATTCGGACATCAGGCCGGAGTAGAAACGGTGCGACGCATCACGGCAGAGTGTGTCAGACTGGGAGTGAAATATCTCACACTATACACCTTCTCGACAGAGAATTGGAACAGACCCGTAAGCGAGGTTTCCGCGCTAATGGGACTGGTGCTGACATCGCTCGAAGACGAAATCTTCATGAAGAACAACGTCAGACTGAGAGTGATAGGAGACATAGACAGACTGCCGAAAGAGGTGGCCGAGAAACTGTGGAGCACAATGGAACGCACCGCAGACAATGACAGCATGACACTGGTGGTGGCATTGAGTTACTCGGCACGATGGGAAATAACACAGGCCGTGCGCAACATCGTGTGGGAGATAAAGAAAAATAACCTCATGCCGACAACCATTGACCCGGAAGAAATAACCGAAGAGACGGTGGCAAAGCACCTCGAAACAGACTTCATGCCAGACCCTGAACTGCTCATTCGCACAGGAGGAGAACTGCGCGTGAGCAACTACCTGCTATGGCAAATTGCTTATTCGGAACTTTATTTCACCGATACCTACTGGCCCGACTTTGACGAAAAGGGTTTGCAGGCTGCCATACTCGACTATCAGGGAAGGCAACGACGATTCGGAAAGACCGGAGAGCAGGTGGAAGAAGAAGGATAAGAAAAAGAGAATGGTGTTCAAAATACCTCATAAAGAAAAATACAACAGACGTTGAGAATGAACAATACGATAAGGAAGGCACTCGTGATTGCCGCCTTGATGGTGAGCATCACCGTCAGCGCACAAGAGAAAATAATAAACCCGGAAATAACATACGCCGGAAATCCGCGCAACTGCGTGATAGGCGGAATTGCCGTTTCGGGAGTGGAAGGATATGAAGACTATGTGCTGGCCGGCGTTTCCGGGTTGGTGAGAGGACAACATATCACTCTGCCGGGAAGCGAAATCACAGAGGCCGTGAAACGATATTGGAGGCACGGACTGTTCTCCAAGGTGGCCATTAGCGCAGACTCTATCGTCGGCGACCAAGTCTATCTGCACTTTCATCTCGCATTGAGACCACGCGTGAGCGTAATCAACTACATCGGATTGAAGAAGAGCGAGCAAGAAGACATGGAAAAGAAACTTGGTCTGTTGAAAGGTTCACAAATCACACCTAACATGATTGACCGCGCAAAGATATTGGCAAAGAGGTACTTCGATGACAAAGGATATAGAAATGCCGAAATCGAAATAACTCAACGAGACGATGTTACGAGTAAGAATCAGGTGATTCTCGATGTCATGGTAGATAAGAAAGAGAAGATGAAAGTGCGCAAAATAATCATCGAAGGCAACGAAAAACTTGCCGACAGAAAGATAAAGGGCGGACTGTTCAGAAAAGGTGCTTTCTCGAAAACACATGAAGCGGGAAAACTTTCATCGTTCCTGAAAGCAAAGAAATATACCCCCGAAAGATATAGCGAGGACAAGAAGAAACTCATTGAGAAGTATAACGAATTGGGTTATCGCGATGCTGTAATCGTGGAAGACTCGGTATGGAACAACGATGACAAGCATGTGAATATCTACATCAAGGTGGATGAGGGTAAGAAATATTACCTGCGCAACATCACATGGGTGGGAAACACCATTTACAACACCGACTTCCTCGCTGCGCAATTAGGCTTCCAAAAAGGCGATGTGTATAACCAAAGACTCATGAGCAAACGCCTCTCGGAGGACGAAGATGCAGTGGGTAACCTATATTGGAACAACGGATACTTGTTCTATAACCTGCAACCGACCGAGATAAACATCGTGGGAGACTCGATAGACCTCGAAATGCGTATTCAGGAAGGACCGCAGGCACACGTCAATCGCGTGAGAATAACCGGAAACAATCGCCTCTATGAGAACGTCATACGACGCGAACTGCGCACAAAACCGGGCGACCTATTCTCGAAAGAGGCACTGCAACGCTCACAGCGCGAACTTGCATCAATGGGACATTTCGACCCGGAACAGGTGTTGCCCGACGTGAAACCGAACTACGAGGACGGTACGGTGAACATCGACTGGAACCTTGTGCAGAAGTCTAACGACCAAGTGGAGTTCTCACTCGGTTGGGGACAGACCGGTGTTATCGGTCGCGTGGGACTGAAACTCAACAACTTCTCTTTGGCAAACCTGTTCAGAAAGAACAAGGAACATCGAGGAATATTACCTGTGGGTGACGGTGAGGTGCTCTCGATAGGCGCACAGACCAACGCTCAGTATTATCAATCATACAACGCGAGTTACTCAACGAGTTGGTTCGGAGGCAAACGACCGATACAATTCTCTGTGAGTGCATATTTTAGTAAGCAGACCGACGTGTCGAGCAACTACTATAACAATGCTTACATGAACAATTATTACAACTACCTATATGGTGTTGGAAGCAGTTACTACAACAGTTACGAGAACTACTACGACCCTGACAAGTTTGTGAAACTCATGGGAGCAAGCGTCGGTTGGGGTACGCGTCTGCGGTGGCCTGACGACTATTTCATGCTGAACGTGGAGATGTCGTTCACAAGGTATATCCTTAAAAACTGGCGTTACTTCCTCGTATCTACCGGAAACTGTAACAACCTGAACCTCGGAATAACGCTCGCACGCAGTTCTACCGATAACCAACTGTTCCCGCGTCGCGGCTCCGAGTTCACGGCATCGCTCACTATCACACCGCCGTGGAGCAAGTTCGAGAACAAGGATTATAAGAACCTTGCCAAAGACCCTAAGTCGGCAACATACATAAAGGAGCAACAAGAGAAATACCGATGGATAGAATACCACAAGTGGAAGTTCAAGGCTCGCACCTTCACGGCACTCACCGGAGGACAGAAATGTCTGGTATTGATGACACGAGTGGAACTCGGACTGCTCGGTTCTTACAACAAGGACAAGAAGTCGCCATTTGAAACATTCTACATGGGAGGTGACGGAATGAGCGGATACAGCAACGGATATGCACAGGAAACAATCGGACTGCGCGGATATGACAACGGTGCGCTGACCCCATACCATCAAGAGGGTTATGCTTACGACCGCTTCACGCTGGAATTACGCTATCCGTTCTTGCTCGGAAACACCACAATCTACGGATTGGCATTTGCCGAAGCGGGTAACGCTTGGACAAACACAAGCAAGTTCAACCCATTCAGTATGAAGCGTTCGGCAGGTCTCGGAGTGCGCATCTTCCTGCCAATGGTGGGTATGATGGGTATTGACTGGGCATACGGTTTCGATAAAGTGTTCGGAAAGAAAGGTGGAGGACAGTTCCACTTCATTCTCGGACAGGAGTTCTGATAATAAATAAAAGGAATAGATTATGAAGAAATTATTGATTATAGCCGTAATGGCAATAGTTGCAATAACGGCTAACGCACAGAAGTTCGCACTGATAGACATGGATTATATCCTGAAAAACGTGCCGGCATACGAGCGTGCCAACGAACAACTCAACCAAGTATCTAAGAAATGGCAGGCTGAGGTGGAGGCCTTGAACACCGAGGCACAGACTATGTATAAGAACTATCAGAACGAGGTAGTGTTCCTCTCGCAAGAACAGAAAAAGGCAAAACAAGATGCCATAATGCAGAAAGAAAAAGAATCAAGCGACTTGAAACGCAAATATTTCGGTCCGGAAGGCGAACTGTTCAAGAAGCGCGAGGCTCTCATGACACCGATACAGGAGGAGATTTACACAGCGGTAAAAGATATATCCGACCTCCGCGGCTATTCTCTCGTGCTCGACCGCGCCTCTAATGCAGGCATTATCTTTGGCTCACCGAAGATTGACATCAGCAACGAAGTGCTGCAAAAGTTAGGATATTCCAACTGAACGGGAACAACAAACGGTAAACAGTAATAAAAACAATAACAATAAAAATTAACTGAAAGAAAATGAAAAAGATTATCATTATGTTGATGGTGTTCGCTCCTCTGTCTCTTTTCGCACAGAAGTTCGGACATGTTGATTCACAAGCAATCATGCAGGGAATGCCGGAATTTATTCAGGCACGTGGCGAAGTGGAAGCACAGACCAAGAAGTATGAGGACGAACTGCAGGCAATGCAACAGGAACTCCAGCGCAAAAGCGAGGAGTATGACAAGAGTTCAAGCACCATGAACGAGACTAAGCGTCAGGAAACTGAGGCTGAATTGCAGAAGATGTACCAGAAAATCCAGCAGACATTCCAAGACAACCAGCAGGCTTTGGCAAAAATGCAGCAAGACAAACTGCAACCGATAACAAACAAACTGCTCAACGCTATCAAGAATGTAGGCTCTGCAGGAGGATATGTATATATCATGGACACAGCCGCCGGCATCCCATACATCAGCCAAACTCTCAGCAAGGACATAACAACTGAGGTCAAGGCAGAACTGAACAAACTGAAATAAGGATATTGCAGAGCACTGCTTTAAAAAGATTCGAGGAGTAAGGAGGAGTTCAGGAGTTTGGACAACACACGCATATTGTTCCATATTAATGTGCTTACAAAACACAAAGGTGCTGTCCAAACTCCTCATACTCCTCCTCATTCCTTATCTCCCTTATCCCCTATCACTCATTATCCTATATCATCTAAAATCCCCTCACCCCACTCTTATGAAAAAAATCTCAACCATCTTCACAGTTATTTGCCTCCTTATTCTGCTTCCCTCAACGGCAAACGCACAAAACCGTGTTGCCTATTTCAGTTACGACGAGGCAATGCACGCAATGCCGGAGTACGTAACCGCACAGAAGAACATCGCCTCCCTGCGTGGAAAATACACAGCAGAGATGAAGCGGGCAGAAGACGAATTCAACAACAAATACGAGGAGTTCCTCGATGGGCAACGCGACTTCGCTCCTCTGATATTACAGAAACGACAGGCCGAACTTCAGGAACTGATGCAGAAGAATATCGCTTTCAAGGCCGAGGCAGAGCGGTTGCTCACTCAGGCAGAGAAGAACATGATGATTCCGGTGCACAAAAAAATGAAGGAAGTGCTCCGCAAAATCGGCATGGAACGCCACTATGCTTTCATACTTAACACAGACAACAACGCCTGTCCGTATATTGACACAACCATTGCCGACGACATTACGACAATCGTAAAAGACGCATTGCAATAAAGTGGGAACACGATTACCAACATCACCCGGCCCTATCGGTGTCTTCGACAGCGGTTATGGCGGTCTGACAATACTTCATCAGATGCGCCGACTGTTGCCGCAATACGATTATTTGTATCTCGGAGACAACGCCCGTGCACCGTATGGTCCGCGCTCTTTTGATGTGGTATATCGTTTCACACGCGAGGCTGTAATGCAACTTTTCTCAATGGGTTGCCACTTGGTGATACTCGCATGCAACACGGCATCGGCAAAAGCACTGCGCACATTACAGCAAAACGACCTCCCTTACATCGATTCTGACCGCCGTGTACTCGGCGTAATACGTCCCACGGCAGAAGCAATCCCGCCTCTCACGGCATCGCGTCATGTAGGAATACTTGCCACCGAGGGCACGATAAGGAGCAACAGTTACGAACTGGAAATCGCCCATCAGGCTGCCGATATTGTAGTTACAGGACAGGCCTGCCCGCTATGGGCTGCGATAGTAGAGGCCAACGAGGCCGACAGCGAGGGCGCGGACTATTTCGTAAGACAACGAATAAAGGAGTTGTTGGGACGCGACCCGGACATTGACACTCTCGTATTGGCATGCACCCACTACCCACTACTGCTCAACACAATAAAGAAACACGTACCAAGCGACATCCGCATAGTGTCGCAGGGAGAATACGTAGCCGAAAGCCTTGCCCAATATTTCCAACGTCATCCCGACATGGAAGCACGCATAACACGAGGTGGCTCGTGCCGATACCTTACCACCGAGAACCCCGACCGCTTCACGGAATGTGCCCGAATATTCCTCCGTGAACCAATCGTTGCCAAGAACGTAACCCTTGGATAATCCCCCTGTCATAACTTACAACCCTTATATTTTTATTTATTTCAATATCCACGGCAGCCACGTGGCAGCATAAACGATGCCGGTCGCAACCCTCTACTCGTCTGTACTACCGTCCATATATAACACTCTCCATATTTTTCCCATCACTGTTTTTTTCCTGAATACTCCGTAATGACTTATACCATAAGTGTTGTTACGGACTTTTTCTTTATTTATTCAAAGCAAAACACAAAAAAAACTGATAAAAATGTGCGTCAAAAGCATTTTTTTTGTATATTTGCCTGTAGTAAAAACACAATTACATATTGTCTATGAATAAAGCGAACGGAATTGTGTTTTTTTATACCATATCATAAATTTTTAAAAAGTGAATAATATGGAACAGTATCTAATCTCATCAAACGCAGACCTGCAGGTCAACAAGAATCATGCGGACACAGTACAGAATCGTCTCAACAGTTTGCTACTGATGTTTTTCGCATTAGTACTATCAACCTTAACGGCAACGGCACAAGAGACCAACACCGTTATAAAAATGAAGACTGCCGCACCTGTCGGCACAATACTGCGCATCTACACGCAGCCATACGGGGAAGCAACGGTGACAGGTGTAGATGCAGACGAGTATTTCGGTCAGTATATTGTGACTGCCGAAACAGAAGAAATCACCGTAACCGGACCATTGACATCACTCGAATGTTACGGATGTCAACTAACCGACCTGACCATAGTCAGTGCGCCAAGTTTGTCCATTCTAAAATGCTACAAGAACAATCTTCAGACACTTGATGTGAGCAAATGTCAGGAACTTACCGTTCTGGAATGTCACAATAACCTACTCTCAACACTCGATGTTTCCACAAATAAGAAACTCGAAAGTCTGAAAGCATACTCCAATAAACTGCAGACCTTGACAACAGGCGAATCCAATTCTAAACTCACGCGCATAGAATGTGGCAACAACCAACTCACAACGCTCGACGTGTCGAAGTGCATAGAACTCGTTGACCTATACGCAGAACAGAACAAACTCACCACCCTCGACCTCACCAAGAACACCAAACTATGGTGGATAAAGGTTTTCAGCAACTTTATAGAAGGCGAGAAGATGGATAGTTTCATAGAAAATCTACCCACACCGACACAAGGTTCGCCGATGCTTTACATCGTGGACACACGCGACAAGAACGAAGGCAACAAGTGTTACATGAAAGATGTCAATGCGGCAAGAGAAAAAGGCTGGGTGGTATGCGACTGGCTGGGTGGCACGGAAACACCAAACATGACGGGAACATTATATTTCGGACTCGACTATGAACCGAATATATGCAACAACAGCATAATGTTAAAAACCTCAAGAAACGTGGGAGAGACCGTCACTCTCGACATAACACCCGACGAAGGAGACATAGTGATAACGGGAATCGAAGAAAACGGACCATACACCGGCAAGCAAACATACACGCTTACAAGCCGGACACTATACATAAGAGGCGGTGTTAAATCTCTCGTGTGCAGCGATAACAACCTAACGGAAATCAGTTTCTCTGACAGAAACATCATAACGAAACTTGATTGTTCTAAAAACCAAATCTCATCGCTTGCACTTAACAACCTTGAGAAACTCACAATGCTTCACTGTCAGGACAACATCTTGAGCGAACTGAATCTCACAGGATGCACGGCGCTATTGCGCGTGGACTGTTATCACAACAAACTCAGGGCGCAACGCATGACCGACATGGTGAAGTCGCTATACGATGGCAAGGCCACAGAACCGGTAATATTCATCATCGACAGCAAGGCCGAAGGCACTCCGGAACAGAACATCGCACTGAAGAGCGATGTTAAAATTGCAACAGACAAGTCATGGAATGTACGCGACTATATAAACGGCGGATACTATGGTTTCGGACAATCATACAGCGGCACAGAACCGGTTTATTATTCGGTCACAATAGAACCCTGTAAGCACGGAACCATAAACGCAATGACCGAAAGCAGTCTGACACAGATACTCGAAGGCACAGAACTTCGATTCAACGCTACACCCGAAACAGGTTTCGAACTGAACGAACTAAAAGCAAACGACATTGACATCACGGCCACAATGATGGCCGAAATCAACAGCAATACCGTTGTTCGCGCAGTCTTCAGCGGGCAAGAAGTGCCAACACAGCACATCCGCTTGTCAAAAGAGTTAAAAGACTACTTGAGTCTCGGTATAAAACTGATTAATCAAAACTACACACCTGTCATCATTGGAGGTACACTTATCACATGGAACGGAGACAACCTCATACTGAACATGACCGAAGACACCGTTGCCATACATGCCGACATGCTCGAACTGAAGGCTCTCTACTCACAACTTACACATCTCGACATCACCAATATGCCGAACCTGACATACGTGAATTGTGCATTGAACCACCTTTCCGAACTCAATCTGAGCCACAGCGCACAACTCACAAAACTCAGTTGCGAAATGAACAGTTTCAAGTCACTCGACCTTTCAGCATGCAACGATCTCTCATACCTGAATGTTTACGGCAACAAAATTGCCGGTTCGGAAATGACCGCAATGATTAACAGCCTGCCTATACGTCCCAAGAGCAGTCCGGGCATGCTCATCGTCATTGACACCAAATATTCAGGAGAAGAAAATGTATGTCTGAAGTCTGACGTAAAACTCGCCAATAGCAGAAACTGGAGTGTTTATAACCTTAACGGTTCGCCATCAGACATGCAACTTTATGAGGGAAATGACGTAACGGGAATAAGCGAAACAGGCATCGACAAAGCAGTATATTATGATGCACAGCAGCAAAAAATAGTTTTCTCGGCAGCCACTTCAGCTGAGGTTTACAGTACTGACGGCACTCTTATGATGAGAACAACCGGTAAGATAATAGACCTGTGCAACCTGCATCGCGGCACTTACATCATACGTTATAATGGAAATGGCGTACTGAAAATAGTGAAGTAAACTGTAATTTGGGCGAAATTGCCGACCAAATTCGGCGAAATTGAAAAGCAAAATGGGCGAAATTGGTGAGCAATTTCGCCCATTTTGATGAGCATTATATTACCAATGAGAATACAATAAGCATTGACTCATTTAACCAAAATTGGTCATTGTATATTAAACATCAATCGCTTCCAAACTTTCAAACCGTAAACACCAAAAAGACATACATACTAAAAAAATGCCGCAAGTCGTAGGGGGATTCTCTGAAAAAACGTCTATCGCATAGAAACATCAAATAAAAGCATAACAAAAGAAATGAAAAAAATAATCTTGGCAACAGCGATTGCGCTACTCACTACAATGCCGGCATCGGCACAGTACAACAACAACTCCACCGCGAAACCGGTACAGAACATCTCGGTAGAACTGTTAGGCCCCTCCAACTGGTTAGGCCTGCAATACGACACCCGCGTCAAAGGGAACAGCGGTTGGGGTTACTCTGTCGGGCTCGGATGGGGATATTCCGAGGCAAGCACCCTATTCAAAGTTGTAGAGCAATACCACCTAATATCGTTAGTGCCACGAGCAAACTATCTTATTGGCAATAAAAGCAGTAAGTTGGAACTCGGTTTCGGAACCAACATCGGATATCTCACCGGCAAGACAGAATACGACAGATATACCATAAAGGAGAAAGACGACAAAACATATTATGAATATAAAGAACATGTGATAGAAAAGAAAAACAGTTTCACATACTATTTTTTCGGAAACATCGGCTACCGTCTGCAACCGGCCAATGGTTTCACGTTGCGCGTCGGTCTCTCTCCGTCGTTCGGGTTGGGTGGAGCTCACACGGTAGATGACTTTTATCTTATTCCCTACTTGAGTTTCGGAAAATCATTCTAACCCAAGCAAGACTACAAATAGGAGACTATGTACTTTGCGGTCTGTCATACAAACGTCAAAAAACAAGACATAACAAAAAGACAAAGGTTAAAACCCCAATCGCTCATTAGGATGCTAATGACTGATTGAGGTTAAAGTATTTTCCCTTTAAACCTTTAACTTTTTAACCTTTAACATATCCTGTATTCGCTTTTTCTTAGTAACTTTGCAGCCGAAAGAGGATGATTTGATAGCGAATTTGTAAAAAAGACCTTGACTGCAGATATTAAAGAATGAGTCTTACAGGAATCATAAGGAACGCATTTATACCACGGCAGAAGAAATTGCTGTTGCACAATAGTGCGCCGTTGCAACTGCAACGAGAGGCATTGGAGCATCTCGTGGAGCGTGCAAAACACACCGAGTACGGACAAAAGCATTCTTTCAACTCGATAAAAAAATACGAAGACTTCAGCAAACAGGTGCCACTGAACACCTACGAAGAACTGAAGGACGACATACACCGCATGCGACACGGCGAACAGAACATTTTGTGGCCGGGGCAAGTGAAATGGTATGCCAAATCGTCGGGTACCACAAACGACAAGTCGAAGTTCATTCCCGTAAGCCCCGAAGGCCTTAACGCCATGCATTACAAGGGCGGCAGGGACGCGGTGGCAATGTATTTAGGCAACAATACGAAGAGCCGTATATTCGATGGGCGTGCCCTTATCCTCGGCGGAAGCCACTCGCCCAACTACAATCTGCCCGGTTCGTTAGTGGGAGACCTAAGCGCAATACTCATCGAGAACATCTCGCCGCTGGCCAATCTTGTGCGCGTGCCATGCAAACAAACCGCTCTGCTGAGCGACTTTGAACTGAAACGCGACCGCATAGCACACGAGACAATAGAGAAGAACATCACCAATCTGAGCGGTGTTCCGTCATGGATGCTATCGGTGCTGATGCGCGTAATGGAACTCTCCGGGAAGAAATATCTCAATGAGGTGTGGCCAAATCTTGAGGTGTTCTTCCACGGCGGAGTGTCGTTCACACCCTACCGCAAACAATACGAGCAACTCATCGTCACGCCGGACATGCACTATATGGAGACATACAACGCCAGCGAGGGATTTTTCGGCTTGCAGAACGACCCTTCAGATGCGTCGATGCTGCTGATGCTCGACTACGGAGTGTTCTATGAATTCATACCGACAGACAAATTCGACGAATCAATATCTACGGCCGGAGTTGAACAACAACTCATCGAACCGGAGAAACAGGCGTGCATCGTGCCGCTGGAAGGAGTGGAACCGGGCGTTAACTACGCCATGCTGATAAGCACAACGTGCGGACTGTGGCGATATGTAATAGGCGACACTATACGCTTCACGAGCGTAAACCCATACAAGTTCGTAATCACCGGGCGCACAAAACATTTCATAAACGCTTTCGGTGAGGAACTGATAGTTGACAATGCCGAGCAAGGACTGGCTCACGCATGTCGCGAGACCGGTGCCGAAGTGCTGGAATATACCGCCGCACCGGTGTTCATGGACAACAATGCGAAGTGCAGACACCAATGGCTGATAGAGTTTGCGCAGCAACCTGACTCGCTCGAACGTTTCGGCAATCTGCTCGACAAGAAACTGCAAGAGATAAACAGCGACTACGAGGCAAAGCGACATAAGGATATCACGCTGCAGCATCCGGAGATAATATGTGCCCGGAAGGGACTTTTCGAGGATTGGATGAAGTCGCGCGGCAAACTGGGAGGACAGAACAAGGTGCCACGACTGAGCAACAGTCGTCAGTATGTGGAACAACTCATGTCGATGAACGACAAGGAATGAGATAACAACAAGAAGAGGAACTGCATGATGAAAGAACGAAAAAGTAACGGGTTTGGCGTGAAAGCAAGGTGGGCAGTGCCACTTTGTTTCTTTGTGCTCCTGCTCTTCTCCTGCGCAAAAATGGGACAACCGGACGGCGGATGGTATGACGAGACACCGCCACGGATAATCGGTGCGACACCCGAAAACAACTCTACCGAGATAAAATCGCGAAAGATAAACATATACTTTGACGAGTTCATAAAACTCGACAACCCGCAAGAGAAGGTCGTGGTGTCACCGCCTCAACTCGAAACTCCCGAAATAAAGGGTGCCGGAAAGCAGATAAAGATTGAACTGAAAGACTCGCTGCGCCCGAACACCACCTACACGATAGACTTCAGCGATGCCATATCAGACAACAACGAGGGAAACCCGTTGGGCAACTTCACTTACAGTTTCTCCACAGGTGGCAACATCGACACGCTCGAAGTGTCGGGACACGTGCTTGAAGCGGCCAATCTCGAACCGATAAAGGGCATGCTCGTAGGACTATACAGCAACCTGTCTGATTCGGCGTTCAGAACCGAACCGATGCTACGCGTTAGTCGCACCGACAGTCGCGGACGCTTCGTGATACGCGGAATAGCCCCCGGCAACTATCGCATCTATGCCTTGGCGGATGCCGACGGAAACTTCAAGTTCACCCAGAAAAGCGAGAAACTGGCTTTCAGTCACGACATCATAACTCCGTGGTCGAAGCCCGACGTGCGCCAAGACACTCTATGGCTCGACTCGCTGCGCATCAAAGACATCGCCCGCGTCAACTATACACATTTCATGCCCGACAATATAGTGCTGCGTGCATTCACCGAAGTGAACACCGACCGCTACTTCATAAAGGCCGAACGCAAGGAGGCCAACCGCTTCTCGCTGTTCTTCAGTTATGGCAACGAGCAGTTGCCAAGATTGCGCGGACTCAATTTCGACGAGCGAGACGCTTTCATCATCGAGCACAACACCCTACAAGACTCACTGACTTACTGGATAAAAGACTCCACACTGATAAACCGTGACACGCTGAACGTGGAACTGCAATACATGGCGACAGACTCGCTCGGCGCATTAAAACAACAGACCGACACACTCGAAATTCTCTCTCGCGACACTTACGCGAAACGAATGAAGCGCGAGCAGAAGAAATACGACGAATGGAAAAAGAAACAAGAGAAAGCCGAGAAACGTGGCGAACCGTTCCTTACGGTGATGCCAAAGGAGGCTCTCATACCGAGATATAACATCAGTTCGATGTCAGACCCTGACCGCAATCCATCGATAGAGTTCGATGTCCCGCTCGCATTGGCCGACACCGGCAAGGTTCATCTGTATTCAAAGATAGACACTCTGTGGTATCGCGCTCCCTTGGTGGTGCAGAAACGCAAAGGAGCAGAACGCGTGTTCGACATTCTCGGAGAGTGGAGACCGAACACAGAATACAGTCTTGAGATTGACTCGGCCGCCTTTACCGACATCTACAATCGCGTTTCCAAGCCGTTCAAGCAGGGATTCAAGGTGAGATCGAACGATGAATACAGTACGGTGATAGTGAACATCGGCGGAATGAAGGACACAACTGTAGTGGTGCAACTGCTCGACAGGAGCGATAAAATGAAGAAAGAGGTATCGACCGATAACGGTACGGCAGAATTTTTCTACGTCAATCCGGGAACATACTATTTGAGAATGTTCATCGACAGCAACCGCAACGGTATCTGGGACACCGGCAGTTATAACGAGGACAGGCAGGCAGAGACGGTTTACTACTATCCGGAAAAGGTGGAGTGCAAGGCAAAATGGGACTTGCCGTTGTCTTGGCAGCCTGCAGCAAGGCCGTTGGAAATGCAAAAACCATCGGAGATAGTAAAGCAGAAGCCTGATAAAGACAAGAAAATAAAAAACCGCAATATGGAAAGGGCGCGAAAATTAGGGATTGAATATATTCCCAAGTTATGACGCACCGCCATCAGTAAATAACATATAATAAGCACAAATTATGAAAAAGACACTATTTGCAATGCTGCTACTGACAACAATCGTTGTCAATGCGTCTGCACAGTGCACGTTCCGCAACACAGCATTCCAGTCCGGAGAGTCGCTGACCTATAACCTCTACTACAACTGGCAGTTCGTATGGGTGAAGGCCGGAACGGCATCAATTTCGGTGTATAAGTCATATTTCAATGGCCAGGAGGCGTTGCGCGGGTCGTTGGTGACGCGTGGCAACAGCAAGGTTGATAAGATGTTCATACTCCGTGACACCCTGTTGTGCTACTGCTCTACCGACATGGCACCGCTGTATTACCGAAAAGGGGCGAAAGAGGGGAAACGATATACGGTGGATGAGGTGTGGTACACATACAGCGGAGGGAAAACAAAACTGCGCCAACACCGCCAAAAGAAAGACGGAACACACACGTGGCTCAACTCGACAAGCAATGAATGTGTGTTCGACATGATGAATATATTCTTGCGTGCACGTAGTTTCGACCCTGCGAATTGGAAAAAAGGATTCGAGGTGAAGTTCCCTATGGCCGATGGCAATGGTATTGAACATGCACTGTTACGCTATCGCGGGAAGTCCACGGTGAAAGCAGATAACGGCAGAAAATACCGCTGTCTGGAACTGTCATACATGGAACTGGTGAAAGGTAAATACAAGGAGGTGGTGCGTTTCTATGTCACAGACGACAAGAACCATGTGCCGGTGAGGCTCGATATGTTTCTGCGCTTCGGCTCGGCAAAGGCATTCCTTACCAGTATGTATGGTGTAAGAAATCCTGTTACGAGCATTGAGAAATAGGCATATATGCCCATTGGGCGGAATGTTTCCTACGTTTGCAGGCATAAAAAGAGAGGAATAATATATCGAACATTTGCAATGAGCAACATACTGACGAAAATAAAGGAGTCTTTCTCACTCTCAAATAAGGGAGTGAGAATGATTGCCATGTCGCCTTTCTATGCTCTCTCGCTGCTGCCATACAGTGTTCTTTATCTCCTTTCAGACTGCATATACATTATAATATATCATATTGTGGGCTATCGTAAGGACGTGGTAAGGAGCAATATGAGCAAGTCGTTCCCCGAAAAAAGCGAACAGGAGCGGAGAGAAATAGAGCGCGAGTTCTACAAATGGTTGTCCGACTATTTCGTGGAAACACTGAAAATGCTAAGCGTAAGCGATAAGACTTTCTTGAAGCACGTGAGTTTTGAAGGTGTGGAAGAGTTGGAGAAATGCTTCGACAAAGGGCAGCACTGCGCGGCAATGCTCGGACACTACGGCAATTGGGAACTGCTCTCGGCCACCGATCTCGCCTTCAGCGAATGGGGTTCGCACGCCATTCAACGCAACAGAAATGGTGAAAGGAAGCCTGTAGTGTGCGGACTGATATACCACCCACTACACAATAAGTTTTTCGACCTTCTTTTCATAGAGATACGACAGGCATTGCGCGGGATATGTATTCCAAAGAAAGACATTCTGAGAAAACTCGTGGAATATCGCAGAGAGGGACGGATGACACTGTTCGGATATATCGCAGACCAGTCGCCGAAATGGAATAACATACATCTATGGCTGAACTTTCTCGGACATGAAACTCCTGTTTTTACCGGTGCCGAGCGAATAATAAGGAAAATGAACAATGCCGTTTTTTACGTGGATGCTGAACGACCGCGACGTGGTAGGTATGTGTTCACATTCAAACCGATTACACTCGAGCCATCGAAAATGGAGCCAAACGAGGTAACATGCAGATATTTCGAAATGCTGGAGGAGAGCATCAGACGCGACCCGACAATCTATCTATGGAGTCATGACCGCTGGAAACGAACACGAGAGGAGTATGAACACCTTTTCAAAGTTGAAAACGGGAGGACTATTCCGATTGAAAAATGATATTATGGAAACTACAAAACAGAATATGGGTAACATGAATATAACCTTTCAAAAGAAAGGCAACAGCGGCAATCCGATGTCTTTATACATCGTTGTGCCTTGTTATAACGAACAGGAAGTGCTGCCCGAGACGGTGGAAAAATTGCAGGAATTATGCACGCGACTTGCCGAAGAGGCTGACACCAAGGCAAAAACTCTGTTCGTGGACGATGGTAGTCGCGATGCCACTTGGGCTCTGATAAGCAAGACATGTGATGAAATGGAAAACGTTGCAGGACTGAAACTTGCACATAATGCCGGTCACCAAAATGCGCTATGGGCGGGAATGGAGGCAGTGGTAGATAAGTGTGACGCTATCGTGACCATCGATGCCGACCTTCAAGACGACGAAACGGTTATCATTGACATGGCAAAGATGGTGGCAGAAGGAAAGGATATAATCTACGGAATACGCAAGGAACGCAAGACAGACACCCCATTCAAGCGTCTCACAGCACAATATTTCTATCAACTGATGCGCATGGCCGGTAGCGACATTATATATAATCACGCCGATTTCCGTATGATGACGCGACGCGCAGTGAGGGCTCTTCTCTCCATGCCGGAGCGCAATATGTTCCTAAGAGGTATGGTACGCACGCTCGGTTTCAATGAGGGGAAGGTGTATTATGACCGCACCGCACGCTTCGCCGGCGAGTCAAAATACCCGCTTCGAAAGATGATCAGTTTCGCCATTGACGGCATAACGTCATTCTCTATCATACCACTGAGACTGATAACCTTATCCGGATTTATCTTCACCATAGTGGCTGCGCTCATCATTTTATACTCTCTTGTTGAGCATGCACGTGGTAACACACTGCCCGGCTGGACCTCACTTGCCGTAAGTATATGGTTTGTTGGTGGCGCATTGCTCATTGCTATCGGTGTGCTCGGCACCTACATGGGCAAGATTTATCAAGAGACAAAAAGACGACCACGCTACTTTACTGACGAGACACTCAACCTTTGAGAGTGCCCACAACTCTTCTTCGGACAGAAAGACATAAGTTTTTGGACAGAAAGACATAAAAGGGTTGGACAAAAAGACATAAAGATTTTAGGACATAAAGACAAAAAGAACATATCTTGTATTAACTTGTATGTTATCTCTTTATGCACTAAAACCTTTATGTCTTTTTGTCCTTAAAGCATCTTTTTGTCTTTATGTCCTAAAAACTTATGTCTTTATGTCTAAAAAACTTATGTCTTTATGTCTAAAAAAAATATGTCTTTATGTCCAACTCCTTTATGTCTTTCTGTCCAAAAACCATCCTGTCTGTATGTCGAAAAGAGTTAAGCGAAGAGTAATACCATAACTTGCGCTATCATAACCCTTATGAACAATGTCAAGGGATATACCGTTGCGTATTTGATAGCAGGAATATTGTTTTTCGAAGCATCGGGAGTCATAGACAGAGCAGGTGCAAAGGTCATGTTACCGGCAACGTATCCCAAAAGCGTGAAGTAGTCAAGTTTGAGCCAGTAGCGTCCGACAATACTTGTAACCCACAACGGAATAAGCATTATGGCGGCAGCATACAGCATCCACAAATAACCGCCACTGAGAAGTTTGTCAATGAAACTCTCACCCACACTAAGTCCAACACATGCAAGGAACAGCGTTATACCGAACTCCCTGAACATGAGATTGACACTCTGTGTGTTGTGAGTATTTAGTTTGAACCGTGTCCCGAAATTACTGATGAGTATTGCCACTATGAGCGTTCCACCTGAGAAGCCCAACTTTGCCGGCATCGGCATTCCTCCGAATGGGAACTCTATGCTTCCTACGAGTACGCCAATCAGTACCGCAACGAAAAGCACAAACAGGTTTGGTTTGCGCAGAGTGCTTACCGAGTTACCCAATATTCTCTCCACTCTCTTAACGTCGCTCTCCTCTCCCACCAATATTACGGTGTCGCCCATCTGCAGTCTGAGGTCTGCTTTTCCGATAAGATGCACCCCGGCACGCTGCACTCTTGAGATGTTTACGTTGTATAACGTCCTGAATTTCAGTTCCTCAATACTCTTCCCATTGACCGAACCCTGTGTCACAAGACATCTGCGCGATATAAGCCTATGGTCGAGTTTAAACCACTGAGTGTCATCCATTTCTATCTTATGTCCGATGAACACGCAAATGGTCTCTACTTCATTTTGCTCGGATATTACCAGAACCTTATCACCCTCTCTTATTATTGACTCAGGGTGAGCCATCTCTATCTCTCCCGTCTCTTTGTGAAGTATTCTTGAAATGATAAACTCATGCTTGTCGAGGAGCGTCTTCACGTGCGATACCTTACTGCCGAATATAGCCGGATTGGTTACCTCGATAGAAAAAACAAGAGCCTCCATACGCTTGGCTTTCTCACGGTCTTCTATCTTTTTCGACTCGTCCTCAACCTTTATTTTCAATGCCCATTTCAAGCCACCGGTAGTAAGTATCAGTCCGAGTATCGCCACAGGATAAGACAGTGCGTATCCGATACCAATATCAGGGGATATTGCGCCGGTAATACCTTTTGCCGCTTCCTGCGCCGCACCCAAAGCAGGCGTGTTGGTTACCGCTCCCGCTAGTATTCCCATCATCGTATCTATCGGAGTTCCGGAAAACAGGAATATAAGGAATGTTATGCCCACGGCGATTGCAATAGACAACATGGAAAGCAGGTTCAATTGTATTCCGCCCTGTTTGAATGTAGAGAAAAAACCGGGCCCTACAATCATACCGATGCCAAAGATGAACAGCACCATACCGCTCTCTTTCACGAACGAAAGCACCATCGGATCTATCTGCATGCCGAGATGACCTGCGAGTATTCCGGAGAAGAGCACCCATGTCACGCCCAGCGAGAACCCTCCAATCTTTATCTTGTTAAGTAATATCCCGACCGTAATAACCAAGGACAATACGAAAATAGAATGTCCGATGCCTTCACCCTTAATTAAATCCATTATAATATCCATCGTTGTCACTTATTTTGTTTATTCCATCACAGATAAGATTTCACAGGGTATTTGATTATTCGTTGCAAAGGTACAACAATCTTATTGTTTCAAGACCATTTCCAATTTCTTTTTTGGCAAAATATCGCGTACCGGATATATTCTTAAAAACAAAAAGGGCACACGGAATTATTAAAAATCCCACGTGCCCTTAATGTAATTTGTTCTAATATAAGCGATTAGAGCCTTTTCAGTTTCACGGTGAAGTGACGCATCAGCGGAGCCTCCCATTCTATGGCAACGCCACGTGTAATGCTTTCGCGACGGTCATAAACGTTCTTCAGTGCGGCAGCAATCACGTTCATGTGGTTGTCGGTATATACGCGACGTGCGATGCAAAGACGCAACAGGTCGAGACCACCGAAACGGTTCTCATGTGTCACAGGGTCGCGGTCGGCAAGGATATAGCCAATCTCACAACCACGAACACCGGCCTCAAGATACAACTCGCATGTAAGTGTCTGTGCAGGGAACTCCTCTATCGGAACGTGAGTGAGCACCTTGTCGGCATCAACGAAGATGGCATGACCACCTGCAGGACGCTGGTAAGGTATTCCATACTCATCGAGTTTAGATGCGAGATATTCAACCTGATGTATGCGTGTGTGCAGCATATCATACTCGGTGTTCTCGTCAAGACCCACTGCAAGTGCGTTGAGATCGCGTCCGCTCATACCACCGTATGTGATGTAACCCTCGAAAGGAATACAGAAAAGTTTTGCACCCTCGAACCATTCCTTGTTGTTTGTGGCAATGAATCCGCCCATGTTCACCACGCCGTCTTTCTTTGCAGACATCGTCATGGCATCCACATGGCTATACATCTCAAGTGCAATCTCCTTTATAGTCTTGTCGGCATATCCTTCCTCGCGTGTCTTTATGAAGTAAGCATTCTCCGCAAATCGTGCCGAGTCCATCACAACAGGCACGCCGTGCTTATGACAGAGTTCGCATGTCTCGCGTATGTTCTTCATGCTTACAGGCTGTCCACCAACGGTATTGTTGGTAACGGTAAGCACCATGAACGGCACATTACCCTTGTTCTCCACGAGCACTTTCTCAAGTTTGTCCAGTCCTACGTTGCCCTTGAACGGCACCACCTTCTGCGTATCTTTTGCGTCATCGTTGGTAACGTCGATTGCTTTTGCCTTGCGGCTCTCGATGTGTCCTTTCGTAGTGTCGAAGTGAGCATTGCCCGGAATGACATTACCCTCTTTCACGAGAAAAGAGAACAGCACGTTCTCGGCAGCACGTCCTTGGTGTGTAGGGATTACATACTTCATTCCGAAGATTTTCTGCACCACCGACTCGAACTTGTAGAACGATGTCGCTCCGGCATAACTCTCATCGCCGAGCATCATCTCTGCCCACTGGCGGTCTGACATGGCACCTGTGCCGCTGTCAGTAAGACAGTCGATATATACCTGTTCAGCCTTCAACTGAAACACGTTGTAGTTTGCCTCACGAAGCCACTGTTCGCGCTCCTCGCGCGTACTCTTTCTCATCGGTTCAATCATCTTGATTTTCCAAGATTCTGCGAATGGTAATTCCATAGCGTAATTATTTAAAGTTAGATTTGGTTAATAATAAAATATGTATGGGCACAAAATTACAAACTAATTTCGACAAAAGCAATCATTTCACATATTTTATTCGTAAAAACTAATCTATAAATAAGAAATTATCCACTTTGTGGGCTAATGATCGTTTGAGGTTAAAGTGCAAATGACGAATAACCGCATGCGCTTCCGTATATTAACCGGTAAAATAAGAAGTCGCGCATACTCTGCACCCATTTCCCATTAACAATGACATAAGTAACCGTATATAAGCTTTCATGGAACATTACGCCACCAACTTGAATGTAAATTGGGCGAAATTGGTCAGCAAAATCGCCCATTTTGGTCAGCAATTTCGCCCAAATTACTTTCCGAAATATGGCAAAACGTAAAACAGTTGATTGTCAATGGCAAACAACAACATGGATTCACACTCTTTATACATTAAACCCCAATCGACTATTAGACCGCAATTGCTTAGATTTGTTATTACCGACACGCTTCCTTACTTCTTTAGTTTTCTTGCTAAAAAAACAGTTGGCAAGATTATATAAACGAAAAATATTATTGCACCTTATTAATAAAGAGCCATCGGCAGAATTAAGTATGCACCAAATTAATTCCTACAATGGGTAAGTATGAATCTTCAATAATAAAACATTAGCAATCCTGAAAGTTCAACAAAGCAGAAACAACAATTAGGAAATAAATAAGTTTAATAGCATATAAAGATATGTAACACAGACATTATAAAAGGCTTACATCTATCACTAAATTTGGGGTATTTTACTTACAAATAATAACTTTGAATAATTTTCCTCCTTTTATTTGGAAGTATTAAAACAAATGACTAATTTTGCAGACATTAATCGAAATTACTAACTTATAAATTTTAATAACATTATTATGACAAAAGCAGAACTGGCAATGAATGCCAACACTGTAGTGGCATTCTTACAGAAGCCGACAGACGAGTTCACCAAGGCGGACATTATCCGCTTTATCGAAGAAAACGACATTAAAATGCTCAACTTCATGTACCCTGCAGGTGACGGAAAATTGAAAACTCTCAATTTCGTTATCACCAATAAGGAGTATCTTGAGACTATACTTACATGCGGTGAGCGCGTCGATGGCTCAAGCCTCTTCTCGTTTATCGAGGCCGGAAGTAGCGACCTCTATGTGCTGCCACGTTTCAGCACCGCTTTCCTTGACCCGTTTGCAGAGATTCCTACACTCTGTATGCTGTGTAGTTATTTCGACAAAGACGGTCAGCCTCTTGCTTCTTCGCCTGAGAATACACTGCGCAAGGCATGCCGCGCATTCCGCGAAACAACAGGAATGGAGTTCTACGCAATGGGCGAATTGGAATATTATGTAATCGACGACGACCCTGAAATGTACCCTGCTATCGACCAGCACGGTTATCATGAGTCGGCTCCATACGCAAAGATGAACGAGTTCCGTCAGCAGTGCATGCTCTATGTGGCACAGACAGGCGGACAGATCAAGTACGGACACTCTGAGGTTGGAAACTTCACAGAAGACGGATTGCTCTACGAGCAGAACGAGATTGAGTTCCTCCCGGTATATGCAGAGAAAGCGGCCGACCAGTTGATGCTTGCAAAATGGGTTATCAGAAACCTCGCATACGAAATGGGGCTCGACGTGACTTTCGCTCCGAAGATTACCGTAGGAAAGGCCGGAAGCGGCTTGCATATCCACATGCGCATGGTGAAAGACGGCAAGAACCAGATGCTTGACGGAGGTAAACTGAGCGAGGCTGCACGCAAGGCTATCGCCGGTATGATGGACTTGGCAGAGAGTATCACTGCTTTCGGCAACAAGAACCCAACATCTTATTTCCGTCTCGTACCGCATCAGGAAGCACCTACTAACGTTTGCTGGGGCGACCGCAACCGCAGCGTGCTGGTGAGAGTACCATTAGGCTGGACAGCAGGCATAGACCTTTGCCACGCTGCCAACCCACAGGAGCCGGAGTCAATCATTGACACTTCTTCAAAGCAGACCGTAGAGATGCGCTCTCCGGACGGAAGTGCCGACCTGTATCAACTTATCGCAGGTCTGTGCGTGGCATGTCGTCATGGTTTCGAGATGGACAATGCTCTCGAAGTGGCAGACAACACATACGTTAATGTGAATATACACGACTCTGCAAATGCCGGTAAACTGGAAAAGTTGGCACAACTGCCTGACAGTTGCTGGGCTTCTGCCGAGCGTCTTGAGCGTCAGCGTGCCGTGTACGAGGAAAAAGGTGTGTTCAGCAAGGCTATGATTGATGGTATCATCAAGCAACTCCGTTCTTTCGATGACAGCACTCTGCGTCGCGACATCGAGAACAATCCTGAGGCCATCAAGGAACTCGTGCAGACATACTTCCACTGCGGATAATAGTATTATCGACATTTCTTGATAATAAAGTTTGGGCATCGCCTGCATAAAGTTCTGCCATATCGACAGTAACATTATGCATGCGATGCCTGAATTATTTTAACACAAACTCTTTTATTCCTACCCCATACTCTTATAAACATGAAACGTAATTTCTTATTATTGGTTGTTCTCGTCTCGGTTGCGATCTTTGCAATTGGTGATGACGATGATGTGATAGTAACACGAAAGGTGATGAACGGCATGGAAAAGCATGTTCCCGACATTCACGTAGCAACAAGTATTAAGGCCGATAGGCAGCGAATGGCAAGGTTTAAAAGGGCTGCCGCAAACGGACTGACGGCCAACTTCGGCGTGAAAGGCGGCGGAGAACAGGAAACAATATGGGCGGAGAATTTCGATAACGGCTCGGAAGGCTGGACATTGCAGAATGGTCAGGAAGGTAACGTGAAATGGAAAACGGCGGCAATGGCCAAACCATCGGTAGAGGGAGACGTGCAGTCGCTGACGCTCGATGTGCCTTATCAGATGTGGAAGAGAGAGAAAGCACACGCAACAAGTCCCGAAGTAAGTGTGCCATCTAATGCTCTTCTGCATGCCTCTATCTATGGAGGGAAAACTTATAACGACTATGCCACACTGACAATAAGTGTATCGGATGACGATTTCGATACCCGCACCGAACTGTGGAAGAGCACGTCAATCACTTCATCGGGCACACAGTGGCATGGCGTGGAACTCGACCTTGCAGCCTTCGCGGGAAAAACGGTGAGAGTGAGGTTCGATTATGGCGCAGGCACAAAGGATGGTTTCAATGTCGGTGGTTATATGTATGGGTATGGCATAGACAATGTTGCGGTGACAGGGGTTGCCGAAGCGACTCATATTGACGTACTCGCCGGTGAGGAGATTTATTTCAAAGACCTTTCAAAGGGTAATCCCACCTCATGGGAATGGAGTTTCCCGGGCGGCGTTCCGGAGACTTCGAACGAGCAAAATCCGGTGGTTTATTATACCAAAAGCGGCACTTATGACGTTACGCTGACGGTTGCCGATGGCGAGGGAGAGGACGTTAAGACAATCGAAGGATTTGTTGGCGTGACGGGAAAGAAGCCCACCGCATCGTTCGATTGCCCTGCCTCGTTCCGCGATGCGGTGTCACATCTGAAGATGGTTGCCCCGCTTGTGCCGGTGGAATATCACGACACATCGACAGGATTTCCCACTTCATGGTCGTGGAGGTTTACAAACGGCCCGACATCCGAGACCGATGAGTATAGCAATGAGCAGAATCCGACGATTGCATATAACTTCCTGAGTAAACAATATGCCGTACTCGTTGCTGATAATGAGGAACAGGACGAGAGCAACGAGTCTTCAAGCATTATTGCGAAGGCCGCAACAGACAGTGTGCTTCCTAAGTACGACGGACTTGTATGCAACCTGCTCGAGACCGATATTCCCACGAACTATGATATGGGTGAGGACGGAAAATTTCCCGGAGCATGCAATATTGCAGGCAGTAAACTACAAGGATTTGCAGAGAAATTCTCCAAACCGTCGCGCCCGATACTTGTCTATGGTGCCTACGTTTATGCTTCTGAGGCTTCGGCCGAGGAGGTTTACCAGCAGGTAATGCCGGTAAAATTCAGCCTGACGCGAAGTAATAACGGTGTGCCGGGCGAGGTTATCGACTTCAACTCGTGGACAATACCGGAGATTGGTTATGCCATAAAGAATAATAATGGTTTGATAACGGTGGAGTTCGGCAAGCCGCATATCATCGATGAGGAGTTTTTCATCACCGTGACCGACCTGCCGGAGAAGAACGAGACACTGCACCTCACATTCGCAATGGCACCAATGCGTGACAAGGATAATACGGCCTATATGCTTAAAGACGGAGAATGGAGACCAATGACGGGTTATTTCCAGAGTGCGCCGAGCGGGCAGACATCGTTCTATGTTTATCCCGGCATCGCTCACAGCGTAATCACGCCACTGCCGGTTGGCAAGGAAATAGTTGAGATTCCTCACGAGGGCGGCATAACGAAGCAGGAGTTTTTCTCTTACCTCGGTTATCGTTTCAAAGGAAGTGATGCCGATTGGTGTACCGTTTCGAATGTTCCGAACGGACTGACGCTTGACACTCTCGACATAAAATGCGATCCACTGCCTGATGGAATGAAAAGTAGGCAAGCCGTATTGACTTTCACCGATAGCGTGACGACTATAACATTGAAAGTATTGCAACGCTCATCTTTTTCGTTGGAAGTGCAAAAACCTGATACACAAGCCTCTGTCATTGCTCGCAGATATTACACCATTGACGGCATGGAAGTAGCCGCCGATAGGATGAGACATGGACTATATCTCGTTCGAGAAGTGCTGAATGACGGGACGGAGCGAGTCAGCAAACACGTGATTGGTAATTGACAGAAAGACAAAACGTTTTTGACAGAAAGACAGAAAGCAATAAAAATAGACAAAAAGACATAAGGGTTTTAGGACAGAAAGACAAAAAGAACATTCTAATTGGTAATTGACAGAAAGACAAAACGTTTTTGACAAAAAGACAGAAAGCCATAAAAATAGACAAAAAAACATAAGGGTTTTAGGACAGAAAGACAAAAATGTCATTTCTAAATCTACTAAAAACCTTATGTTTTTTTTGTCTTTCTGTCCTAAATTCCTGTCTTTATGTCCAAAAAAGATTTATGTCTTTATGTCCAAAAGACAGGTAGGAGAGAGATATTACCACATCTTAACGGTCTTCGTTCCCACACGCAACAGCAGCGGACCGGCAGTACGTTGTACAGGTACGAAGATGCTATTACCATTCACATTACCCTTTGCAAGGCATGCTCCGGTCACGGTATATACGGCATAGTGCTCACCATTGTCAACACCCTCAACGAGATAACCTCCGTCAACACGTGTCACACGAATGTTTCCATCGGCAGTGGTAGAAGAGATACCGCTTGCTATGTCCTCGGCAATGAGTGTGAAACGACGCCATCCGGCAGCAGCCTTATAAAGTTCGGCAGTACCCTCCGGCACGTGCAATGTTGCAGTTGTGATGTTCTCAATGTCTTTGAATGTGTCATCAGTGATAGTCTGTGGCTGCATAGCGTAAGCATATACGTTCTGCAATGCAACGCAATGTGTGAACGCATCAGACGACAGTGTACATCCGGCAGGTATATGTGCCTCTTCCATAAGCAGTACATTGAGGAACGCATTGCTGCCAATATGCTTCAATGAAGCGATGTGAGGCAGTTGAAGCAACGACATGTCGCGCTCGAAAGCATTGTCACCGATAGTCTCGAGTGCCGGTGTGACACCTTCCTGCCAAGCGAACTGTGACAACATCATGTTATACGCCATACCCAACGACTCTATTTTCGTGAGCGAAGCGGGAAGGAATATCTTCTTGAACACCGGACTGAAACATATTGCCAATCGTCCTATGGTCTCTACACCCTCCTTCACTTTGAGTTCTTCGCCTACCGTTATCGGTTGGAAAAGCAGTGTCTTCTTGTCTGCCGAGTAAAGTGCTCCGGCCTCAGAAGCGATAGGCATTTCTGTTGTCGGCACTTTCACGTCCTTCAAGTTGAAGTTTGCGGCGAACGCACCCGGACGCACTGTCTGTGTGGTTTGCAGCAATGTGTATTCCTGAGTCTCGCGACCTGAAGGATAGGCAACGATTTCTGTCTTCTCCTTATTATATACTACACCATCCACATCACAGAAATGTTTGTTCTCGGCATGAACGGTAATGTCGGTCAGTCGTATGCAATAGAGGAACGGCAATTCGCCGATTGTCTCCACGTTCTTTCCTATGGTTACCTTTGTCATCTCGTTAGCACCCTCGAAAGCACGCGCGTCTATTGCTGTGATGGTGTCGCCTACAACAGCCTCACCAACCGGCTGCCACTTCACAAGGTGTCCGTCATTGACAACAGGCTTGTGTTCGTCGCCTGCCGACTCATCCTTTGAACATATTAGAGATATTTTCACATCGGTATTAAGGCTCTCTATAACATACTCGTTTGCGGTCAGTCCGACAACCAACTCGTTGTTATTAAGCCAACTATCCACTTTATATCCCTCAAGCGGATGTGCCGTGAACACCAACTTCGAGCCGGTAGCCACTGCTGCGCCGGTAGATATATCGTTGCCATTGGCCGTTGCTGTCAGCGTTCCATACTCGTTAAGCGAATTGAATTTCACAACGTTTGTTCCCGCGTTGCGTTCGAAATCAACGCGTATATCCATCATATCGTATGCATCACATGTATATGTCTCCTTGCCATACTGTCCTTCAATCAAAACGAATGACGAAGAATTGTCTGGTGCTGTCACCTCACGATACCACTCGGTAACGTGAAAACCATCCTTTGCTGTTGCCGTGAAAGTCAGCACAGAGCCAATAGGCACCACTCCGGCACTCTTCACATCTTTTCCATCCTGTGTCTTACAGGTCACTGTTCCGTAGTCAGGCTGCATGCTCTTGAAGAACACCACGTATCCCTCAGGAAGTTCAGCGAATGTCACAGTAACATCAACATTGCCTTGCAGTGCATCGATTGTGTATATCTGTCCGGTTGTTCCTTCTGACGGCAGTTCCTCGGTGAGAGTCTCACCGTTCACTGTCCAATGGTCAATTTTATATCCGCCACGCGGTGTTGCCTTGATTCTAACCATTGTACCCTCGTAGATTTCCTCTCCGCTCTGCACATCCATGTTTCCGGTTGTCCATGCTTCCATGGCTCCGCCATTGTTTGGAGTCCAAGAGTATGTCACCTTATATTTATTCTTAGCACCGGGTTCGCCAACCACAATCTTGCATTTCTTATATTCTTTCTGCAATTTTTCCTGTATCGTAGCATTCGCTACGTATATGGTAGTTTGCTCTTTGTCGGCAAGACTATGTCCGAATGTTTCGAAATTCTCACTGAGATGAATATCGATAATGCTTAGAGAAGCAACGCCATTGAATGTCAAGAAACTGTCGTCGTTGATGCGTACCAGTCTCGGCAAGTAGATTTCAGTCAACGATGTACACATGTTGAATGCGTTGTTACCAACAACAGTAACTCCCGGCAGTGTCACTTTCTTCAGCAAAGCATTACTCTGGAAAGCCTGTTCGCCAACAATCTTACATGTCTCGGCATCGAGTGATAACTCATTTTTACCTCCGGCGAAAGCCACGAGTTTAGCATCAGCCTTGCGCAGCAGTGCATCAGAAACGGTATGGAATATTGCGCCGCCCTCCGGCATGGTCAAGCTCTGCACCATATCGCATTTCTTGAACGGATTGCCGTTGACATCGGTCAGCGTATTTCCCAAGGTTATTGATGTTGCGGCCGTGCAATAACTGAACGCGTCCTTCTCAAGTGTAACAACAACAGGCAGGTTGATCTCTGTGAGAGCATCACAACCATAGAACGCATTCTCACCAACGGTCTGCACTTTCGGTGCTTGTATTGAAGTGATTCCGGTGCATCCTCTGAACGCATTCTTACCAATCTTTGTTACATTGTTAAGGTTTACGCCTTTTATATTGGTGTTGCTGATAGGGTCTGACGTTCCCCAACCCTCATCATCCGGCTCTCCTTCCTGATAGAAGCAGTTGGCGGCTATCTCGGTAACATTGTCAGGGATTGTTATTACGCCCTGCGCATCATCCCACGAAATAAGCACACCGTTTTCAACTTTCTGCGCCTTGGCTATATTGGATAGCATAAGCACAGAGCATAATACAAAAAACAGTTTTCTCATCTTGTGTAAAATATTTTAGTTAATGATTAATAATATATTCCAAATGAATAAGTATTCAAAATCAATAATATAAAATTATATTCCGTATCTTGGTAATTTATCACCTGTTCAAAACAACCTTTTCGGGGATGCAAATTTAATTACTAATAATGAGAACGGAAAATTTAAATCAAGAAAAAGTGTTCTGACACCGTATTTTATTGTTATTTTAACAAATAAGAGAAAATAGGTAGCAGATTGATTGCGATGTCAATGAATGCTGACGTGAAAAAAACATTGACTAAAAGAGATTGCTTTCCACTATTTTTATTAACTTTGCAGACCATAAAATCATATTTCGAGGAGGCCGTAATGTCCCTCAATATAAATAAACGAAACAAGAAAATGGCTCTTATAAAAGAAGTGAACGGTCTGAAACCGCAATGGGGAAAGGACTGTTATTTTAGTGAAAACGCCACGATAGTGGGCGAAGTGACAATGGGCGACGAGTGCTCTATATGGTTCAATGCCGTTGTTCGCGGCGACGTGGCACCGATTACAATCGGCGACAGAACAAATGTTCAGGACGGCTCATGCCTGCACACGACACGACATACCGGTCCGTTACACATCGGCAGTGATGTGACCATTGGACACAACGCCACGGTTCATGCCTGCACAATCCACGACCACGCGCTCATAGGTATGGGAAGCACACTCCTCGACCACTGCGAAATCGGCGAGGGTGCAATCGTTGCTGCCGGAGCATTGATAATAGGTGGAACAAAAATCGGACCGAACGAGATTTGGGGAGGTGTGCCGGCGAAGTTCATAAAGAAAACAAAGCCGGGACAGACCGACAACGCGGCACACTATGTTGAATATATGAAGTGGTATGATTGATGGTTGAAAGTTGAGCGTTGAGGGTTGAGGGTTGAGCGAAGGCTTGTTAATGGAGAAGTTCGCTCAACCCTCAACCCTCAACGCTCAACGATAAAACCTCAACCCTCAACCACTTCATAGAAATTCTTCTGCGTCTCAACAAGAATATTGAGGGCACGTGGCAGGAAATCATCATACACCGGATTAGAATCGAGAATTGTCTCATACACTGCCCACACAGAACGGCAATCGCCCGTGATAATGGTCTTTGCTACTTTCATTGTACGGTTGATATTATTGCATGCTGCCAACACCTCAACAAGATTATCGTCCGTAACATCGTATATATGGGGCATTGCAATCTGCAAGTAAGGCTCATCGTCCGGCGTATCAAAGATGATATAATTATTCATCTGATACTTGAAAACGATGTCTCCGTCTTCATCTTTACTCGGCATCAGTCCCTCGCCTTGTAGGTAACTGATAATATCATCTAAATTTGCCATTTCGTTATAGTTTCAATTATACATTATCCATTACAAAATATCCATAGCCGGCACTTCTCACAGCCATTATTCATAGCCTATCGGCCGTCTGCAGAAACGTGACGCTTACTTAAAACCTATGTGCGGTCTTGCATTGCCTGCGACCGTATCTCCGAATGTTTCCCTCATCCGTTCGTAACTTTTCACAATTTCCCGACTCAGTGACGGACGATTACAACGTATGCAGTTCTCCATAAGTTCCTGTGTTATCATACTGTCGGAGAGTGCCGCCGTGATAGCCGAATCGTTCACGATGAACGAGATATCGCTTGAGATATAGTCCTCGGTGAGTTTCGCCAGACGGTCACAATCGATGTTCTCGCACGGCCTTCCGGCAAGATGCAGTCTGAACATCTCGCGCCTTGCATCCTCGTCAGGCATGGGCACATAAACCATTTTATCTATTCGTCCGGTGCGCAGCACGGCCGGGTCTATTTTGTCGGGTCGGTTACTGGTGCATATAACGAACAGTCCCCGCTTGGCACAGTTGTTGAGTTGCGACAAAAACTCATTCACTTCGCCCGACAAGTTATTGTTATCAATACCGCTGCGATTTGGCACCAGCGCATCGAACTCATCAAAACATATTACCGTAGGCGTTTTTTCCTCTGCTTTCTTGAACAACTCTGCAATCTTCCCTTGCGTACCGTGGATATACGTACTGCCAAGGTCGCTCGACTTGATATTTATGAAATTGAATCCCGATTCTTCTGCAAACTTTTCGGCAAAGAACGTCTTTCCGCAGCCCGGAGGACCGTAAAGCAACATTCCGTTCGGCGGTGTCAGTTTGTATTTCTCGGCAAGGTCTTTGTTTTTCAGCACAAAAATAATCTTCTCACGCATCATCTTCTTCAGTTCCTCCATGCCTGCCACACCATCGAAACCATTGCCGCTTCTCCTCTCTGCCTCAACACTGACCCGCATCTCGTCCTCTCTTTCGTGCCTGCTTTCGGTCGCCATCTTTCTCTTTTCGCTCTCCACATCGGCCTTTTTCACAGGCATCTTGCCTTGAATGGCATCTACAAACTGCTCCAGTGTCATTCTCTTCTTCTCCGAAGCCTTCAGTGTTTGCGTTATGGCATTACGGAAATGCTCGGAAAGGTTTTCCTTTTCTGAAATCTCCAACGGTGTCATTATGCGTTTGGCACGCAGCGTATCCCGTATTTTCTCCACATCGGCAGGGTCGCTGATATCATACTGCCACGGCATTTTCCCGGTCAGCATGGTATATGCCACGGCAGCGAGTGAGAACACGTCGCCAGCCATATTATATACATTGTTATATGTCTCCGGAGCACGACAAAACGGGTCGAGGTCGGACGTGAAGAACGGTGGTTGGCCGTCAATCGGTTCGCAGGTATGCCCAAGGTCAATGATGCGCGCCTTGGCTTTCGCCGACACCTCCGTAAAGATTATGTTTGACGGTGTTATGTCGTTATGCACTAATCCCGCCGCGTGCATCTCTTTCAGTCCTTCGGCTATGGCCAGAGTATATCGCAGAGCCTCTTGTGCATCGAGGATTTCCTTCCGCGAGATTACCTCCGAAAGCAGTTCGCCCCCGAAATATTCGGTAATGAGATAACAGAACCGTTTCCCCTCAATCTCTACCGCCCCATCGGTGTGCAGTCTCGATATGCCACCAACCTGCAGTTTATGATAAACTGCAATCTCTTTCACGCCGAACTCGCTGTCAACAAGCAGTTCCGGCACGCGTTGCATATCAAAAAGTTTCATGAAGAATGATTTGCCGTTATCGTCGAGCACACGATAATTCTCATTGCACATTCCCTCTTTCAGAAACATCGCAACAGTATATTTCTCATCAATGACGTATCCTTTTTCTAAGTGTTGCATTCTTGTCAGGTAATCTAAAAAACAGTTACTTGTATCGCTTATTTCTTTTTTATACTTGCAAATTTACAAAACAAATTCAGAATGACAATATTTTTTTGCTAATTCTTTGCAGTATCATAACTTTAAACTACTTTTGCACCATGAAACGAGAAAACACAATGTTATATCATCTTGTCGCATTCCTCACCATAGCGGTATGGGGTACGACATTCGTTTGGACAAAACTGCTCATACAGAACGGATTATCGCCCGTGAACATATTCACCATTCGCTTCCTGATGGCCTACGTGTTGCTGCTCGGTTTCTCGCTGATAAGAGTGCGCAAACACAAGTTCATGTGGTTTGCCAACGGGTGGAAAGAAGAACTGAAGATGATGGGACTGGGCATCACCGCCGGTTCGATGTATTTTCTTTCGGAGAATGCGGCACTGCAATACACCACCGCCACGAACGCCTCACTCATCGTATGTTCATGCCCGCTGTTCACCATGCTGCTCTTCGCTGCGGTGTATAAGAGCGAGCTTTTCAACAAGATACAGATAATCGGGTCTATGCTGGCATTCGCAGGAATGGCCATTGTGGTGCTCAACGGTCGTTTCGTGCTCCACCTTCAGCCTGCCGGCGACTCTCTCGCATTCGCTGCCTGCATCTCGTGGGCAATCTATTCGTTGCTTATGAAACCGATGACCGGCCGATACCCTACTCTATTTCTCACCCGCAAAGTGTTTTTCTACGGACTCGTCACGGCCTTGCCTTATTATATCATCACTCCCGGACTGCCACCGGCAGAAGTGCTCATGCGCCCACAGGTCATTGCCAATCTGCTGTTCCTTGGTTGCGTGGCATCAATGGTATGCTACCTGACATGGAACTGGTGCATGGCGAAACTCGGTGCGATGGTGGCCACCAACTGGGTATATTTCAACCCCATAGCAACGATTGTCGTAGCATGGTGGGTGCTCGACGAGCAGATTACAGGCTATTTCATAGTCGGTTCGGCTCTCATTCTGGCCGGTATGTATCTCTCTGATAAACGCGGCAAAAACGAAGATAAGGCAAAACTTCCTAAAGCATAAACACAAATCGGTTATTATTATAACCCATAACGTTTTTCAAAACATAACCTTTTGCTCACCAAATTCGCCCAAATTGCTTGGCAAAATGGGCGAATTTGGTGAGCAATTTCGGCGAAATTACTTTCCTTATCACAATGAAATGAGTTTCTTGCAGGGATAAAGTGCGTCAAAGTCCGACGCAACTGAGGATTTTCTTTGTGGCTCCGGCCTGCGAAACAACGTATTCTCCTGCTAGAGTTCCGAGGCGTTGCAGTTCTTCGGGGGATGCGGAAAGACGATTCATTTGTGAAGAAAAATCGTCGTATGAGCCAATTTCTATTCCTGCGCCACACGCTTTCAATGCCTGTGCTTCTTGGAAATTGCGGTTGTTGGGGCCGAAGAACACCGGCACGTTCCACACTGCGGCTTCGGGCAGATTGTGGATACCCTCGCCGAATCCGCCACCTACGTATGCCACCGTTCCATAGCGATAGATGCTTGAGAGAATTCCGAAGCAGTCGATGATGAGTATGTCGGCATCTTTCGCCTCGGCCTCGTTGGTCTGTGTGTAGCGCACCACCTTGCGCTTTGTCATGCCGATGATGTGGCGCAGATGATTCTCGTCGATTACATGCGGTGCGATAATGAGTTTCCAGTCGTGATGTTGCTCGAAATATTTCATGAAAATATCCTCATCAGGTTGCCATGACGAGCCGGCAATGAAGCAGCGGGCAGTGGTACCTGCTGCCGTGTTGCCAACGAAACTTTCAACGATTGGAAGTTGTTTGGCCTGCTCTTTTATATGCAGCACTCGGTCGAAACGCGTATCACCGGTTATGGTGACATTATTTATTTTTATGGTGGAGAGCAATTCCTTGCTCACTTCGTTCTGCACGAAAAAATGGGTGAAGCACTTCAGCACGCGCCCATATTCCCAGCCATACCATCTGAAAAATATCTGTCCGGGACGGAAAATGGAACTCACGCTATAAACCGGAACACCACGATGTTTCAGAATGTGGAGGTAATTATACCAGAACTCGTATTTTATGAAGAATGCCAGTTCCGGACGAACGGCACGCAAGAAGCGGCGCGCATTCCTTATGGTGTCGAGCGGAAGATAGCAAACGATGTCGGCTCCCTCGTAGTTCTTGCGCACCTCATAGCCCGAAGGCGAGAAGAAAGTGAGCAGTAACTTATACTCGGGATGTTCCTTTCTGAGTCGCTCCATTATGGGTCTGCCTTGCTCGAACTCGCCGAGTGAGGCGGCATGGAACCACACATAACGGGCGTTAGGATCTACCTTCTGTCTCAGTATTCTAACCGCCTCGCGTTCGCCACGCCACATCTTGCGCACCTTTTCGTTGAAGATGCTGACAACTGCGACGCAAAACAGATAGAGATAGATTGCTATATGATACATACATTCCGCCCCCTTGCCCTCCATGAATGGAAATGCTGCTTACGCAGGGGATAACTTCGCTTATTTCATAAATAGGTTTTCAAAATCGTAGTCACCATTATTGGGCTGCGGCATCGGCAGACAACACCTCTATGGCACGGCGCATTCGGGTGAGCGTCTCTTCCTTTCCGAGGAAAGCCGTGATGTCGAACATGCCCGGTCCCTTGCCTTCTCCGACAAGCGTAAGACGGAAAGCGTTCATCACATCGCCGAGTTTATAGCCCTTTGACTCTACCCATGCCATTACCACTCGTTCCTGATTCTCGATAGAGAAGTCTTCGATGCCCTCAAGAACCTCTGCCAGTTCGTTCATAACCTGAGGCGAGTCGGCTTTCCAACGCTTGCGAGTGGTCTTCTCATCGTATTCAATGGGCGGAACGAAGAAGAAAGAACAGAGCGGCCACAGTTCGCGAACGAAGTTCACACGGTCTTTCATCATGTGCACCACCTGTCGCACACGAGCCATAGATTCCTCTACTCCGTTGCCCGCAACGATAGGTGCAAAGAGTTCGGCTATTTCGTCATCGCTCTTGTTCAATATGTATTCGTGGTTGAACCAGATGGCTTTCTGGAAATCGAAACGTGCTCCGGCCTTCGAGCATTTTGATATATCGAACTGCTTAACGAGTTCGTCGAGCGTGAAGAGTTCCTGTTCTGTGCCGGGATTCCAGCCCAACAGTGCAAGGAAATTGAGCACTGCTTCCGGGAAATAGCCCTGTTCGCGGAATCCGTTGCTCACCTCGCCCGTCTTCGGGTCGTGCCATTCGAGCGGGAAAACAGGGAAACCGAGACGGTCGCCGTCACGTTTCGACAGTTTACCCTTGCCATCCGGCTTGAGCAGCAACGGCAGATGAGCGAAGCGTGGCATGGTATCTTCCCAACCAAAAGCACGATAGAGCAATACATGGAGCGGTGCCGATGGCAGCCACTCCTCGCCACGTATTACGTGCGTTATCTCCATGAGGTGGTCATCGACGATGTTCGCCAAATGATAAGTGGGCAGTTCGTCGGCACTCTTATAAAGAACCTTGTCGTCAAGAATGTCACTCTTTATCACAACATCGCCTCTGATAAGGTCGTTGACGTGAATTTCTTCACCCGGCTCTACCTTGAAGCGCACCACATACTGATTTCCATCCTCTATCAATGCATCGACATCGGCCTTTGACATGGTGAGCGAGTTGCGCATCAGGGAACGCGTAGTGGCATCATACTGGAAATTCTGAATCTCCTGACGCTTCATGTCGAGTTCTTCCGGAGTGTCGAAAGCGATGTATGCCTTGCCTGCATCAAGCAGACGTGTGACATACTCTTTGTATATCTCGCGACGCTCACTCTGACGGTACGGACCGTATTTCCCACCGAAACTTACGCCTTCGTCGAACTTCAGTCCGAGCCAACGGAACGATTCTATGATGTATTCCTCGGCACCGGGAACAAACCTGTTGCTGTCGGTGTCTTCTATACGGAAAACGAAATCACCGCCATGCTGACGGGCAAACAGGTAGTTGAACAATGCCGTGCGCACGCCACCGATGTGTAATGCGCCAGTGGGACTTGGTGCAAAACGCACCCTGACTCTTCTTTCTGACATCTTTTTATTCTTTTTTGAGGAACGGGATTCTATCGGCAAGGATTCGAAAACACATGTATGAGGCCTGCAACCTCAATATCGAAAACGCCCACAGAATATCCCCGTAATTAAATTTCCGTGCAAAATTACTTATTTTATTTCAATTATACGATATTTTTTTGTATTTTCGCAGGGTAATTATAACAAAGCAAATAAAATGAACATTTTCAAGCATAGAGAACCTCGCTTTTGGCGAAAATTTTTCATGCGCGCAGCACTCGTTACGGTGACGGTGACAATAATAGTATGGTTCTTGCCAAAAAATAGTGGTCCACAGTACCAGTATGACGTTGGAAAGCCTTGGATGCATGGGTCTTTAATAGCAAAATTCGACTTCCCTATCTATAAGACAGAAGAGAGTATAAAGAATGAGAAAGACAGTATCCTGAACAATTTTGAGCCTTATTATAACTTCAACGACAGCATCGGACAGACTGCAATAAGAAGACTTAAACACGACTTCGCCGAAGGCATAGCCGGCATGCCGCCAAACACGGTGGACGTTATTGCCAAAGACCTCGCACAGATATACGAGGCGGGGATTATGGACACGCACGAGTATTCCGAGAACTTCAAGGACACGACGCGGATGGTGCGCCTCGTGATAGGCAAAACGGCACAAAGCATTGGCGCGAACAACATATACAGTGAGATGTCGGCATACGAACATCTGTTCATCGATGCCCGACTGTTGCCTTACAGACAACTGTTGCAGAAGTGCAACCTCAACAAATATGTCGTTCCGAACATTATTTATGACAGCAAACGAAGCGAAACAGAGCGTATTGACCTGCTGAGCACGGTGACCGTGGCAAACGGAATGGTGATAAGCGGACAGAAGATAATAGACCGGGGAGAAATCGTTGACGACCAAGACGTACTGGTACTAAACTCATTAGAGCGCGAAATGGAGAGGCGACAGGCCGGAAAGAACGAGATAAGTTCCACAATCGCAGGGCAGTTCATGTATGTCGCCTTCTTCGTAATTCTCTTTACGATCTATCTCGAACTGTTCCGCAAAGACTATTTCTACGGCACTCGGAACATCGCAATGGCCTATTCGCTGATAACATTCTTCCCCATCATCGTGTCATTGATGATGCGCCACAACATATTCAATATCTATGTGCTGCCGCTTGCAATAACCCCGATGTTCATAAGGGTGTTCATGGACTCGCGAACGGCATTCGTCGCCCACCTCACAATGGTGCTTATATGCGCCGTGGCGGTGAAATATCAGTATGAGTTCATCATAACAGAACTGGTTGCAGGACTCGTGGCGATATACTCTCTGCGCGAACTGACACAGCGTGCACAGGTGTTGCGCGTGGCACTTTACGTCACACTGTCAATGTGTGGAATATTCCTCGCAATGCAGATGATTCAGGAAAACACAATGGGAAACATCGACACGAGCATCTTGAAATACTTCGCTTTCAATGGTGTGATGCTCCTTTTTGCCTATCCTCTTATGTATGTGGTAGAGAAAGTATTCGGATTCACAAGTGCCGTGACGCTCGTAGAACTGTCGAACACATCGAAAGAACTGCTAAGAAGATTAAGTGAGGTGGCACCGGGAACATTCCAGCACTCCATCACCGTCAGCAATCTTGCAGCACAGATAGCCGACCGCATTGGCGCAAAGGCTCAACTCGTGCGAACGGGAGCACTCTATCACGACATCGGAAAGATGATAAACCCGGTTTTCTTCACCGAAAATCAGGCAAGCGGAGTGAACCCATTAAGCAACATGCCGTGCACGGAAGCGGCACAGGTGATAATAAGTCACGTAACCGAAGGACTGAAACTGGCCGAACAGGACAACCTGCCACGAGTGATAAAGGACTTCATAAGCACTCACCACGGTGCCGGAAAGACCAAGTATTTCTATATTACATATAAGAACGAGCACCCCGACGAGGAGGTGGACGAAATGCTTTTCAGTTATCCCGGACCAAATCCGTTCACACGAGAGCAGGCCATACTGATGATGGCAGACAGCGTCGAGGCAGCCTCACACTCGCTTAGCGAATACACGGAGGAAAGTATCACCAACCTCGTGAACAAAATAATAGACAGCCAAACAGCCGACGGATTCTTCCAAGACTGCCCTATCACGTTCCACGACATCTCTATGGCAAAACAGGTGCTCATCGAACGACTCAAGGCTATCTACCATACACGCATCGTTTATCCGGAATTAAAGAAGTGAAACACCTTCCCACGCTGTTCACTTATACCACTTATCCCATTCAATAATCCTGCACATATTGCCCGTTTTGAGCAAAAATGTGCAGGATTATAGTTAAAAAGCATTAAGCACAAGTATTCTTTGTCGGAAATATAGAACAATAACGGTAACTTTGCAGCCAATTTTTACAAAGATTACTTAAGATGACTAAAATTAAATTTAGCGTAACAACGCTGTTGCTTGCCATTGCAAGCAGCACTTTTGCAGGTGGTATTCTCACGAATACCAACCAGAGTGTGGCATTCCTCAAGAACCCTTCTCGCGACGCAGCGATAGGTCTTGACGGTGTGTATAGCAACCCGGCAGGTGTGGTTTTCATGCCGGAGGGATTCCATCTTGCTTTCAACTGGCAGTATGCGCACCAAACACGCACCATCACTTCCACCAACCCGCTATTCCTTTTGGGAAAAAAGAACAGCAGCGCGGTGAAGACTTTCGAAGGCATAGCAGACGCTCCTTTCATTCCTTCGATACAAGCGGCAATGAACAAAGGCAATTGGAGTCTGCAATTTAATTTCTCCATCCCCGGCGGTGGCGGTGTATGTGAGTTTGCAAACGGTCTCGGTTCGTTCGAAAGTGCGGTTGGATCGATAGCAAAACAACTCGAACCGCTCGGAGCAACAGGATATGACGTTGACGCATACATGCGCGGACGACAGTATTTCATCGGTTTGCAGTTGGGCGCGGCATATAAAGTGACACCTAATTTCTCGGTATATGGCGGTCTGCGCGCACTCTACGGAGACGCTTCATACAAAGCAAGACTGAGCAACATACAGGTGAAAATGGGTGCAGACACATACGTTGATTTCGCAAGTTTCCTGAACAACGCCACCGCAACGATAAACAAGAAGGTATGGCAGACAGAACTCGCAATCGCCAACGGACAGATTACACCGGAGCAGGCAGCACAAGGTCTTGCAACAGCACAGGCCACATTGAGACAACTTGAGGCTCTTCAGAAATACTCACAAGGTGTGAACCTGATGAGCAATCAGACCGGATTCGGCATTGCTCCGGTAATCGGCATAGACTGGAAGGTTGGCGATTTCAACCTTGCAGCAAAGTATGAGTTCAACACTCAGATGAAGATGAAGAACAACTCTACACTCGAAAAGGCGATGGAGATTGAGGCAATGAACAAATTCCAAGACCAGACTGAAGTTGATGAGGATGCTCCGGCACTGTTCACCATTGGTGCACAATGGACAGCAATACCGGGAGTGAACCTCAGCCTCGGCTATCATCACTATTTCGACACCGATGCTCACTGGTATAACCACTCAGAGAAGAAACTCGCAGGTGGCACAAACGAGTATCTCGCAGGTGTGGAGTGGGACATAACGGACAAAATAAACGTATCGGCAGGCGGACAACTCACACGTTACCAACTCACCGACGACTATATGAACGATATGTCATTCGTGGTAAACTCATACAGTTACGGCTTCGGCATGACCTATAAATTCAACAAAACGGTCAAGGCTTCGATAGCATATTTCCAGACAAACTACGAGAACTACGACCGCGTGACAAAGGCCGATCCTAATACAGGCGCAACCATTGTGGGCGATTCGTTCACACGAACAAACCACGCTCTGGGTATCGGAGTTGAAATATCAATATAAGAAACAATTCCAAATGCGTTTCAATTTATGCTGAATTGCAACGCAAATTGGGCGAAATTACCAAACAAAATGGGCGAGATTGCACTGCAATTTCGCCCATTTTGTTTTTCGAAAGATAAGATGCCGTGTTCTTACTTCATAACTTGCATTATGTTAAGAATAGTCTCTTTGTTTCCATCATTTAACCAAACGCGACCAATCTTGTTGTCAATCTTAGTCACCTTGTAGTCTTTCGTGAACGAACCAACGAATACTCCCTTCACATTATCACCCACACTGTAGTTAGGTTTGATAGGAATAACCTTCACTTCGCTCTTATTCGCCTCTTTCAAAGAACTTGCAAAACCAAGATAGAGAACCTTGTCACCATCGACTCTCACTAGCACACCTTCAGTCTTTTTACCGTCTTCGTTAACCACAATAGGAGCACCCTGTTGGAATTCTCCGTTTTTCAACACAACAAAACTGTTCGGCTTGAGTTGTTCGTTCTCGTGACCTTGTGCGATACCTGTACCTTCGGCATTGTAACTAAGATCAAGATAGTGTACCTTAGGCATTGTAGGGTCGCTGTCATCAGTAACGATTGCACGCTGCATTCCTGAACCACTCTGCCACCATGTCAAAACCACATCACCCTTCTTCGCCTTCGCATCCTTGTATATAGGAATGAGCAGGTTGTTAGGATAGCGTACATCCTTGCCCGAAAGTTTGGTGTTGTTTTCACCGGCATCTGCTATTGTAGAATTGTAGTAGATAGCGGTGGCACCTTTGATGTCCTCGCCATCCTCCATAGCAGACTCGTAATTGCTGGGATAAAGTACATACTCGATGTTATCGACATCCTCAAGTGCAGAACCTTCGGCCATAGTAAAAGAACCCATAGGGCCTATTTTCTTACCTTCTTCATTCTTTGTGACATTCTGCTCTGTGCTGTCACCATCTTTGTTTTCACCCTTGTTTTTGCCATTGGTGCAACTTGCAAATACTGTAATGCCAAATGCTAATGCTGCAAAAAAATAGATCTTTTTCATTTGATTTTCGAATTAAGTTATTAAAATTTAGTCGTTTAAATGTATCTTTGTATGTTTCGCAAAGTTAGTAAAAAAAACAATACACATTACTTTTTGAACAATAAAAGCAACGTGATTTAAGTTTTTTTGACAGAAGGACAGAAACTATGCACAGAAAGACATGAATTTTTAAAGACATAAAGGAGGATTTATGCCGGCGTAACGTCATTACAGTGGATCAACATCAAAATAAATCTGAAGCGAGACATATTGTTTGTTCTGCATCATGTCATGCTCTGCCTGTCTAAGATAGTGGCGCACGAGGGCAAGGTCGATGCCGAGTTCAAGTTTCAATACTATCTTGCGTATATTCATTGTTTTTATTTTTGCCACGGCAGGCTTATCCGGACCGAGCACTCTCACGCCGAACCACTGTCTCAGTCGCGCCCCCATCTCCATCGCCGCACTCTCTATCACGCGTTCGTCCTTGTGCTTCATATATACATATATAAGGTGAGTGAAGGGAGGATAGCGGAAATCGCGCCTCTCCTGTTCAAGGTCTTTGAAGTAAGAAGAGAAATCATTGGCAACCACCTGTTGCACTATCGGCAGGTCTTTGTTCTTCGTTTGTAACAGCACAAGCCCCCGTCGCCCCTTGCGTCCGGCACGTCCGCTCACCTGCGACATCATCATGAAGGCATGTTCGTAGGCACGGAAATCGGGATAGTTGAGCATCGAGTCGGCATTGAGGATTCCCACAACGGATACTCGGTCGAAGTCAAGTCCCTTGGTAACCATCTGCGTACCGATGAGGATATTTGTCTTTCCGGCCGAGAAGTCACCTATGATGCGCTCGTATGCACTGCGTGTGCGGGTGGTATCGAGATCCATTCGCGCCACATTTGCATCGGGGAACAGTTCCAGTATCTGGTTTTCCACCTTCTCGGTGCCGAACCCTCTTCCTTTCAAGTCCTGACTATCGCAGTTCGGGCAGCGGTCGGGCACGCTGTATGTGAAACCGCAATAGTGGCATGTGAGTTGCGATGTGTTCTTATGGAAAGTAAGTGAAACGTCACAGTTGCTGCATCGCGGCACCCATCCGCACATCTTGCATTCCACCATTGGTGCAAAACCGCGACGATTCTGGAACAGTATCACCTGCTCGCCCTTATCAAGTGCGCTACGCATCGATCCAATAAGTTGGGGCGAGAAAGCACCGTGCATCATCTTCCTTCGCTGCAAGTCTTTCGTATCGACGACACGTATTTCCGGCATCGCGATGTCCTTATAGCGTGTGGTGAGGGTGGCACCGGCATATTTTCCGGTAAGTACGTTATGGTAAGACTCCGCAGATGGCGTTGCCGTTCCGAGCAAAGTCTTCGCCCCATACATTGCCGCAAGCACTATCGCCGCCGACCTTGCATGATAGCGCGGGGCAGGGTCTTGCTGCTTGAACGACGTTTCGTGCTCTTCGTCAACTATCACAAGTCCGAGCCGTTGGAACGGAAGAAAAACGGCAGAGCGGGCTCCCAGCACCACACTGTAAGGCGTTTCGGACAGTTGTTTCTGCCATATCTCAACACGTTCGGCATCGCTGTATTTTGAATGATATATGCCAAGGCGGTTCCCGAACACCCGTTGCAAGCGTTGCTGCATCTGCACCGTGAGGGCAATCTCAGGCATGAGATAGAGCACTTGTTCGTGACGGTCGATGGCACGCTTTATCAAGTGTATGTAGAGTTCGGTCTTTCCGCTCGACGTAACACCGTGTAGCAGCACCACATTCTTCTGCAAGAATCCCATCAATATGTCGTTATAGGCATCTTGCTGGGCTGCGTTTAGTTTCTGTATTTTCGTATAGTCGGGTTCGGTACTTTGATTAAGCCTCCCCACTTCGCGCTCGTATTTTATCAAGAAACCTTTGTCTATCAGCGATTTCAACACCGTAGCGGTGCAGTGTGTGGCATTCATCAGTTCGTCGCGCGACAGTTCTGTTATCGTTTCTCGCGGCACATCACCCTCCATCTTGTCCCAACCTGTCATGGCAAGGAATGTCTCGAACACGCGGCGTTGCTTGTCGGCGCGTCGCATCATATCGAGAGCCAAATGCAGATTTTGTTCCGAACGCCATTTGGGTGACAAGTCGAGAAAGGTCTCTGTGCGTGGTTTGTAGCCCTCCTCGCTCTTCATTCCGCTCGGCATGGCAGCCTTGAAAACATCGCCTATGGGAGACATATAATATTCGGAAATCCACTGCCACAACTTCATCTGCTGCTCGCGAACCACCGGCTGTTCATCGAGCACCTGCTCTATCGGCTTCCACTTCATTTCCGGCTCTGTCTGATGTACCTTCACCGCCATAGCAATGTAATGCTTGCTCTTGCCCAACGGCACGAGAACACGCACGCCCATACTCACACGACCCACCCATTGTTCGGGCAGGCCGTAGGTGAACAGCCCCTCAAGAGGGACGGGAAGTATCACATCTACGAAGTACATAAATATCGCACAATTTGTATGTGGTGCTGCAAAGTTAATATTTTTATCGTAGTTTCACGGAGGTATGCACATCATATTTTGCGCTGCAAGGGTAAAAATGTTAGTTAAGGATTTCAAATTAGAGGGCAGAATAATGTGAGGAATTAAAAAAAATGGTTACTTTTGCGACTTTATTGGTGCAGGGATTGGCAGAGAAGAAGTGTCTCACGTCGGGTTATCATGACCGCATCCTTGTATATTAAATCGGAAACAGGAAATGAAAACATACGACAGGATAGAAGCAGAAAGGAAGATTAACGAACTCGGACAGACCGACAAAGCGTTTTTCTTCATTTTCAGTTACGATCAAAGCCAAGTTTATATAGAAGAAACCGAGAATATCGACAGTAACGAACTGTTGGTGGCATTTCCCGATTTCTCGAACATAAGGCCTGGCATGCCGTGCCTAACGGACAATCCGACGCTTGAGTTCAACCTGCCCGACCGAGAGCAATACGAACGAAGCATAAACCTCGTGAAGCGAAACCAGCGTGAGGGAAACAGTTATCTGGCCAACCTCACATGCCGCGTGCCCATAAAGACAAACCTCAGCATGCGCGACATCTGCCTCCATTCGCAGGCAAGATACCGTTGCTGGCTGAAAGATAGGTTTGTATGCTTCTCGCCGGAGACGTTCATCAAGATCAACAATGGCATCATATCTTCTTTCCCTATGAAAGGAACGCTCGATGCTACACTGCCTGATGCCGAGCATTTGCTCATGAACAACAGGAAGGAAGCGGCCGAGCACGCCACGATTGTGGATCTTATACGCAACGACCTGAGCCAAGTGGCCGAACAGGTAAGTGTGGAGAGATACAGATATGTGGAGCACCTGACCACACACAAGGGCGAGATACTGCAAACAAGTTCGGAAATAACGGGCAGATTGACCGACTATTACCGCGCACATCTCGGCGAAATGCTCCTGCGACTGCTCCCTGCAGGCTCGATAACCGGTGCTCCGAAACCGAAAACGATGCAGATAATAAGTGAGGCGGAGGGCTACGAACGCGGTTTCTACACAGGAATTATGGGCTATTCAAAGGGCGGCGACATGGACACGGCGGTGATGATACGCTTCATTGACCAAGTGAACGGCCAACTATTCTACAAGGCCGGAGGTGGCATTACTGCCCAAAGCAACAACGACGACGAATATAACGAAGTGATAGAGAAGATTTATGTGCCGATTTATTGAAACGATAAAGGTTGTCGATGGGAAGATAATGAATCTCGAAAGACATGTGCAACGTGTCATGAAGACTGCCAAACACTTCCAATACAACGAATTACACATAGACCGCGAGCGACTTGAAAGCATCGCAAAGGCATCTGTAGGCATTTCAAAACTGCGTTTCATATATGACTGCACAGGCATTCACGACATCACTTGCACGCCATACATGATGCGCCGGATAAGCCAACTATTGCTTGCTGACGGCAATGCGATTGATTACTCGTTCAAATATGAAGACCGGACTATGCTCGACAGCATGAAGAGACACTCCGGAAAAGAAACCGAGATGCTGATAGTGAAAGACGGATTCGTCACCGACACCACCTATACCAACGTGGTTTTCAACGACGGAAAGCAATGGCTGACACCGCGAAAACCGCTTTTGGCAGGCACGAAACGCGCTCTTCTGATAGAAAAAGGCCTCATCACGGAGCACGACATCAAACCCTCAGACATCAACAACTATCACAGCATCGCACTGTTCAACGCCATGATAGAACTCGGCGAGGCTGTTCTGCCAATATCGGCAATAAAAAAATAGTAAACCATTACACGAAAAACGGGCGGCCACTCCAATGGAGCAGTCGCCCGTCGCGCGATTATTACCATTATGGTAAAGCTTTCTTAGAAATAGTAAGAGGCATGTATCTGCCAAGCATTGGCACGCCCCTTGAGCACGGTCTTTACTCCTTCGACAATTTCAAGTTCGCCGGTCTTTCCACAAACGATGTTGTAGTTGGCACCAACCTGAAAGTGATCCATCAGCATTACGCCGGCACCTACATTGATACTGAACGTCGAATTATCCAGTTTCCATGTAGTATTTTCAAGCAATTTTTCATCTTTGTTACCAACATTTAATGCAAATTGCGGACCAAACGCAATATAACCACTTGCCATTGAGCCAAGACCGATGCCGTAACGAAGGTTCACCGGAATGTTCACTGCCTTCTCCTTAATTTTCTCTTTGGAATTTTCGATCTCAGTCTCACGCTGGTCGTAGAGTGCACTGGCATCAATACCGACACCCACAATGGGGAGAGTGAACTTAACGGTAGGGCCCACGAAGAAACCTGTGCGGTTCTTTGTTTTTACAACTTTTTTGTCGAGAGACATATCAGTCACGTTAAGACCGGCTCTCAGACCAAATTTCACCTGCGCCTGTGACGGCGTTGCTACCATCATTGCCACGGCAACGAGGATAAGGGTAATAGTTTTTCTCATTAGATATTTGTGTTAAATGATTAATATTATGGGCAGAACGAGCCTGCCCGATTAAAGGTTTCATATTAATGACGCTGCCTGCGCACAGACACGCGAGGCTGCGAAGAGGAGCCTGACGACGATTGAGACGGGGTGCGTGTCTTCGCTTTCGAAGGCTCTGCCTGACTCGGCTTGTCGCGGCGCGAACGTTTCTGGGTTTTCACTTTCTTGCCGCCGGTGTTGGCAATGCTATCGAGTGAGTCCTTACGTTGCTGATTACCCCATATATTCTTTTCGAACTCCTGCAACTCCATTTCTATGCGTTTCTGCTCCTTTGTCATTGCAGAGTCGTTGCTGCAATACTGTGCAAGCGTCTTACCAAGCATGTTATTGGTCTTGTATATCTTACCGCGATACATGTTCTTGGTGAAATAGTCATCGACACTCATAGTGGCAGCGTTGTTGAGATTGCTCGTCATTATCGTCTGCTTGCTCAAGAACGGAGCCAAATCCTCATACTTAACCCAGAACAGTGGGTACTTTGCTGCACCGTCACCGAAATCGTCTTCGCGGCTCATTATCGGACAAAGGGCAAGCACCTTGGTATGGAATGTGGCCGAAGCCTGATCGTAGTAGGCACTCTCCTTTATATAATATCCTTTTACTTCGCGCGAGGGGATGTCACTGTTGTCGATGCGTGTGCGTCCGTTCTGGTCTTTCTCGTAGAATATGTGGTAGTTGTCGAGGAATGCCTTCTGTGCCACACGGGCATCATCGGTGAACACCTCGTTACCGTCAAGACGATATTCATACACTTTCACACTGCCGCTCATCATCAGTTTGAAGATGTATGTGAAGAGATTCATCTGCGAACCGATAGCCTCAACAGGGTAATACAACCCGGCATTGGCATCCTCGTTGAGGTCGAGTTCACGATAAATGTCGCGTCGCCACACAACATCTTCCGACATCGACTGTGCCGTAGGGAAAGAAATCTGCGCCCTTGTGGAAAGTTGTTGCGAGCGGTTACTCTTCTGTTGCTGCTGCTCTGCACGGCGTTTCTGCGGCTGTGCGTTTACCGAGAGCACAGCCACCGTTGCGAGCAATATCATCAATATCTTTTTCATAAGTGTCTGTTTGTTTCTTGTTTTACTTTATGATCACCTCCATCGAAGCGTTCAACTGGCGGGAAATACCGTCCGGACCCACTGCCGTGACACGCGAAATGTAGAAGCGGCGGTTGCGCGACAGTTTGCGGAATGCATCCTTCTGACGCTCGCTGAACTGTGTTCCGTTGCTCACCATAGGCACGGCATTACCCATATTATCGAAGAACACGGCCTCGAAACCGGTCACACGGAACTCTATATCGAGCAGTCCGTCATCGATTGCTGCCTTTATGCCCGAAGCATTCATAAGCGAAGCCTTGGCCAGTCCTCCGCCACGGAATCGGTTGTCACCTACAATCATATAAGGAGTCGGGTCTGGCAACTTGCGCACATGGAATGTGAACGGAGCCAGCGTACGTGTCCTCCCATTATCGGTAACCGAGATGTTGAACGTAACATCCTTGCCCACAGCCGATGGTATGGCAATGAAACGACCGTTACCTGTCGGTGTCAGAGTTCCGCCACTCATGCTAACACGAACCTGATTGGCAGGAATACCGGGCACACTGACGCTCATCGGGTTCTTGAATCCCGCATAAAGCACATTCATAAGGTCGGCCGCCACCGTTGCACCGTCGGGTGTCGGTATGACGCTATATTTCTGAGTGAAGTCGCGGCGCAGTTGTTCGCCTGCCGCATTGCGGGTTATGAGATAACCGCTGAACTGATGTTCGCCCACGCCACCGGCAGTGAACGAGTAGCGCCCGTTCACGGTATTCACACGCGTTCCGTTGACATAAATCTCCGGTTGCATCGTTGTATCCACCGCTGCCATCACTATCTGCGACACGAACTGCTCGCCCGGATATAGCGTAGTCTTCTCCGGAATAACGAAAGCATCGAGTTTATTGACGCGAATATCCTTCAAATCAATATTCGCCACGAGTGTATGCAGCACCTCACCCTCGGCATAACGTATGTCGCTTTGCAACTTCGAGAGCAGTGTTACGGCCGCTGCCACAGGCATATTCTCGAACATATATTCCTGCCAATTCTTGCCCATTGTTGTGGCATTCTTCGGCACCTGTGTCGATAGGTTGCTGCTTATGATTTTCTTCTGCTGCTCGTCTGTAACCATTGACAGAATCTGTTGGCGGTAAGAGTTTATGGCATCATACAGAGCCTTGCCCTTTCCCGAGCCCGGAGCGAGCATCACATGGGTAGCAGCATCAAGATTATCCTTGTTTTCAATGTTCTTAACGTCACCGTCCTTGCCATCGGCTTCGCGCACGATAGCCTCTTTCAGTTGTTGCGCCATGTTATATAGCGAATCGCTCATCTGCTTCACCCGCGTGGCCTTCTCAAACCATTGGCGCACCTTCTCGGGATTTTTAGCCATCTGAGCCTCAAAGTCTCCGTATATTGTTGCGTTCTGTCTGCCGGAGTTTTCGGTGGTTCTGTTGAGACTTTCCTCAACAATAGAGAACCCCTGCAGCACTTCCGTGGAAACGTTGAGCGCAAGCATTGCCAAAAGTACGATATACATCAGATTGATCATCTTTTGGCGAGGAGATACTGGTCTTTTCTTTATTGCCATCTATTAGAATACCGGTTTACGTATTACGGATTTGTTTTTTACTGCTGTGGGGCAGCACCTGCGGCACGCATATTCACCGTCATGGCCTCTATCATGCGGGTGTATATACTGTTGAGTTGCTCTATCTGGTCTGCCATCTTGCGTGTCTGGGCATTTATTTCGTCGATTGTACCAATCTGAGAACTTGCGCTCTTGAGTTGCATCTCATATATCTTGCATATACCGGTGAGTGTACGGTTGAGGTTTTCCATTTCCTCCGAATCGGTGGTAAGACGCTGACTCTGCTCTGAAACCTTCTGAAGCACCTCGGTGAGTTTCTTCAGTTCCTCCACGTATGCACCTGCCGCCTCTGCCATATCGGGAACTACGGGCTGCGGGATGATGCCTGCCTGATCAACAGCGGCGGCCACCGGCTGACCGATTGGCTCATCGTAAGCCTCACCTCCCTGAGCGATACCGCTCTGACTGCCACCGACAATACCGCTACCACCTATTATAATAGTAGCGGGTCGGCCGGCATGCTGCAATCCTTCGGTTTCCACATCTTCGGCCACATCAGGCACTTTGTTATCATCGTTGTCTTCATCACCAAGATGAGTAGGCAAATCCATTCCTATCGCTGTCTTGTCAAACGGACGGTCGAACGCCGAGATAAAGAACACGAACACCTCGGTACCCATACCGATGTAGAGCATCAGACTCGCACCGGCCAAGTGATTCAACTTGAACAATGCACCTAAAATAACGAGCGAGGCACCCCAACTGTAAGCATAATTGAGGAAAGTCTGACCCGGAACGCTGTCCATCCACTTCTGCAGACGGTAAACGAAATTCAATTTGCTGTATCTTGTCATCTTTTGATTTCTTAAAGTTTATTTTTTCTTACCTTTCTTCTGCTTACCACTTGTGGTGTTCGCCATTGAGCGAACGCAGCGGAATCCGATGTACGAACGCGGCTGGTTCTGATATTCCCACGTGCGCCATGCCGAACGGATGTAACTTTCAGGGTCTTTCCATGAGCCGCCACGCACGCTTTTTTTCTTTAGTTTATAAGGGTCTTCCTTGGCCGCTTTATATTCCAACTGCGGGTTAAGGTCGTTCATGGCATCAACTCCCGCCTCGGTGTATATGGTGCTTGTCCACTCTGCCACGTTGCCGGCCATGTCGTGCAGTCCGTTGCTGTTGGCAGTGTAGATTCCCGCACGGCTCGTTATAAGGTTGCCGTCCTTGGTATAGTTGCCACGGTCGGGCTTAAAGTTGGCATTGAAACAGCCTCGACCGTTTGCCGGGTCGCCACTCTCCCAAGGGAACTCGTTGCCGTCTTTTCCGCGTGCGGCATACTCCCATTCGGCCTCTGTCGGCAGGCGATAGCGTTGTATGAATCGCGCCTCACCGCCCAATCCTTTCAGTAGATAGTCTGTTCGCCATGCACAGAAAGCATTTGCCTGCTCCCAAGTGACACCCACAACAGGATATTCATTATAAGAAGGGCTGCTGAAATATGTGCGCATATACACCTCGTTATCGCTGTTCTGGAAATCATTCACCCAGCAAGTGGTGTCGGGATATACGTTCACTATGTATGTGTTAAGGAAGTCCCACTCGCTCGATAGCGGCCGATTGATGGTCTCACGCACAATCCTTCCTTCGTCATCAATATACGCCGTGTCTTTCGAAATCATCACAATCTCGTCGGGGTTTATTGTGACATCGGTATTAAGATTGCGCTCTTCCGGGCGCAGACGGTTGCGGCGCAATGCTGCCGTGGTGTAGTCGTAAATCTCGTAACGATAGTTCAGTTGTGCAGCGTCGAGAAGTTTCTCGCCCGTCACGGGATTAGTTACATACAGACTTTCAAAAGCGCGGAGTTCGTCCTCGTTGGGCTTTCGCGGCAATGCCTTTTTCCAGTTGAGATGCGGAGTGACAGGATCGCCGTTCTTGTCTTCGGTTATCAAGTATGTCTCATCGCCTCCGTATGCCGGGTCGGCGAGACGAGTGCGGAGTATAGAGTCGCGCACCCAATAAACGAATTGCTTGTATTTGGAATTTGTTACCTCGGTCTCATCCATCCAGAATCCGTCAACCGATATATCTTTCACCGGAGTGGTTTTGCCCCAGAGACTGTCTTGTTTTTCTATTCCCATGCGTAGGAATCCACGTGGCACTTGGGTCATCCCGTATGGTGTCGGCTCAACGAAGCCACGTCCGCCGCCAATGCCGGTCACCTCGCCGCCTCTTCCCGAAACAGAAGTGCCCTTGCTGCCCATGCACGAAGCAAGAACGGCAAGCGACATCACGGCAAAAGCGATAAGTATCCTATTCCTTTTCATCTTATGTTATATCTGTTTTGTTTCTTTTTTAGTTATTTCTCTACCGAGCAACGTTACAGATAGCGCACGCTCTTATGCAGATTTCGGCCTTTCTTACGGAAGTTCAAGTCCATTTGATAGCCCACGAACAACTCATGACTTCCGTTTGCCGGACTTATTTTAGAGGTGTAAACCTCGTAACTGTAACCAAGGTTGAAGCCGTGGAAACTCCCTCCCACGAACGCCGTAACCGAGTTTTTCGGGCTATATCCAACGCCTCCGTAGAGTCGTTTTTTCTCGTTCTGATACAGCAATCGCGCCGTAACGTCGGCACGGTAACCCGTACCGTCATAACGCACAATGGTTGACATCGGTATAGTTAGAAACGGATTTCTCAGCCGAATATTGTATCCGCCGGTCAAATAATATGTGCGATCTATCTTCAATTCGTTCCTCTCGCCCAACTCGATGAGCGGAGCCGTTGCGTGCTGGAGCGACACTCCGGAATACCAAGTGCCGTGTGTATAGTAAATTCCGGCACCCAAATCAACGGAGTTTCCTTTCAAGTCTGAGCCCGTGAAGGCCGGGTCTGAAGGGTCGCCGACATCGATTTTCGAGCCGTCAAAGCCCTCAAGAATTAGTCCGGCTTGCACTCCCACGCTCATCACACCACCGAAAAGCGGACGCTTCAAGGCATACTGCACCGACATACGCTGATGCGTGAAAACACCGATTTTGTCGTTAAGCAACTGAACACCGGCTCCATGAAAACTATTCATGAAACTAAATGGCGCATCCGCGCTTGCATACATCGTCTTCGGATTGTTCTCAAAACCTACAAACTGCATGGAGTAGGCTCCCACGATGTTCACCTTATCCTGCTTACCAATGGCTGCAGGGTTGAAATAGGGTTCCATGTCGAAATAGTGACTGAAGGCCACGTCATATTGTGCCATAGCCGACTGCGCAACCATGACAAACAAAAACAAAATTATCCTTGATCGTTTAAACACAGAATTATAACGCAGCATTCCCGCTTTTATTGTCATTCACCACAACTTTAGCACACCATATTTAATATAAACAACCCTACAACAGCGCCTCAACAACTATCCATCTGCCATCTATTCCTCATTCCCCGCATTCCAATTCAGCCTATTTTGCAAAGCAAATTCGCCCATTTTGCTCTGCAATTTCGCCGAAATTGCAGTCCCAAATATTATATTTTGAAACACAAAGCGTTGTGAGTTGCTTAAAAATTAGTATCTTTGCATTGAAAGAAACAACCTCCTCGCGCACTCTTGTTGCTCAACAAACTTTTTAAATTCATACTTAAGATTGTAAGTTTTAGCACATCCCCATTCGCCATTAATCATTAAGGTATAATCTGTTTCCTTTGCCAGAAGTTATTCACTTTTAATATTATAAGTGATGCAATATTTTTAATTTAAACTCAATATATTCCTTTGTTAATAAAGGTTTCAGAGCGGTCTTTGATTTTTTGATTTGAAAATGACAGAGTTTTTTTGCAGTCTAGACTGCAAGATTATGAACGTCGGTAGCTATATTTTCTCCCAAGTTGTGGATTATATCCCTCGTTATCAGTTCGACAAACTCGTAGATAAGTATCGTGGAAACTGACACGCAAAGGACTTGACATGCTACAACCAGTTGCTACACCTGTTGTTCGGTCAGATTACAAGTTGCGATTCCCTGCGTGATATATGCATGTGCCTCGAAGCACATAAGCCGATTCTCTATCACATTGGTTTTCGAAATACCGTCAACCAGTCGTCACTCTCCCGTGCCAACGAGAAGCGGGACTATCGCATATACGAGGAATTGGGAACATATCTCATCAGCGTTGTAAGGCCGTTGTATGCAAAGACTTCTATTCCAGAGATAACCGTCGACAATGTCCTCTATGCACTTGATTCCACAACCATCTCCACCAGTATAAAACTGGCTACATGGGCCTTGGGGAAATACAGCCGGGGTGCTGTGAAGATACATACGCTGCTGGATCTGCGAGGCAGCATTCCTGCCAACATTCATATAACCAATGGCAGATGGCATGACAGCAACGAACTGGATGTCCTCGAACCTGAGCCTTTCGCCTTCTATATGATGGACAAGGCTTATGTCGACTTCGACGCACTGTTCCGTTTCCACTTGGCAGGTGCTTACTGGGTAAGCCGTCCGAAGGAGAACATGAAATATGAAGTCTTAGGACACAGGAAACTGAGCGCTTCCGATGTGGAAGGTGGTATCATAGGTGATTTCACCATTCGCCTGACCACCAAGACGGTTGCCCTCTATCCAGAGCCGATACGCGCAGTCTGCATCTATGATGAAGAAGCCGAAGAAGAAATCGTATTCATTACGAACAACTTCGAAATCAGCGCATTGGAAGTGGCTTGCCTGTACAGACACAGATGGGATATTGAAGTTTTCTTCAAATGGGTCAAGCAGAACATTGTAGTGAAGACCCTGTGGGGATACTCCGAGAATGCCGTGCGCACCCATTTGTGGATAGCAATCATCGCTTATCTGATTATAGCCAGAATCAAGGCGGACTACAAAAGTCCATATTCCATCACCGAGGTGGCCACGCTGATAAGAATATCAGCCTTGGAGAAGACTTCACTCAGAGAAATCATCACCAAGCCATGCGAATCTGTCAGTCTCAATCAATATGTCAAAGAACTCACTCTTTTTGATAATGTATAACTTAACGCGATTTTATCGCATCAGTAATATTTTAATATCATTTAGTTTCTTCATTTTTTACTTTGATATATTCTTCTTTAAGTATTGATACTCCTGTTAAAATCTCATCGTTTTCCTCTTCTAAAGCTTTTACATTTACATCATATTGTTCTGGAAAATGACAAAACTCTCTTGCCATTCTTTTAAGGCCCTCATAACAGCAATAGGCTGGTGTATTTTTCCCTTTGACACCCATTGAGGAAATAGACTCATCAAATAAAGGCTCATCAATATTCCTGTCAAATATAGATTTAACAACATTATTACTTAATTGAATAAAATAAGGAATTCTCACAACTTTATATCCAATATCTTCATAAAATTTTTGGTTTTCAAAATCCGCCTTTATACGTTCAGGGTTTTGATAATGTTGCACACCATCGAACTCAATTATAAGTTTTAGATTTTCACACCTGTAGTCCGGTCTAATTTTGCGTTTAGATCCTTTAATAGTCTTATCATGAATCCATTCTTCTGTAGGAATTTCTGGAAAAATAACTTTAAGATAGTCTTCCATTCCAGTTCTATGAAGCCCCGTAACTTCGTCTTTTCCAGCCTTCTCAGCCATGCGCTTAGTTTCTCTAAGAAAACCCCACTTTTGTTTTTTTTCATTCATATAATTATCTTTCATAGTTTTGTAATTATTACAGTTCAATAGTATATTAAGTTATAAATTAACTATTAGAAATAGCATACATATCATTCTCCCTTTAGTCTCTTTAGTCCTTTACATAACTGACTGGGAACAATTTGGGAACATTTATAAAATAAGAAAAAGCTAAGTATTGATAAGTCAATTACTTAGCTTTTTGCTTTGTACCCAGACCCGGGATCGAACCGGGATGGATTGCTCCACTGGTGTTTGAGACCAGCGCGTCTACCGATTCCGCCATCTGGGCTTAGCGAAAAACGTCTTGATGACGAATGCGGGTGCAAAGATAATTCTTTTTTGGCAAAAAACAAAGGAAATGGAAAAAATAATTAAATAAATGCGCAAAAGTTTGTTTGACCGGTTTATTTTTGTTATTTTCGTAGCATAATTCAAATCTAATAATATGAGAACTCGGAATAAAGATAACTTCTGTGTTATCTTGGCGGGTGGAAAGGGTCGGAGACTATGGCCATGCAGTCGCGAAGATATGCCCAAACAGTTTGTAGATTTCTTCTCGACCGGCAGGACGTTGCTGCAACAGACTTTCGACAGGATGAGCAAGTTGATTCCGGTGGAGAATATATATGTCAACACAAACAACGTATATGCTCATTTCGTAGATGAACAACTCCCCGAAATTCCTATTGGAAATATTCTCAGCGAACCGATATTCCGTAACACGGCACCAAGCACTGCATGGGCCACATATCGCATTTACCACAATAACAGCAGTGCGAGGATTGTGATGACACCGAGCGATATGGCAGTATTCAACGAGGAGGCATTCCTTGACAACATAGAGAGAGGATTGGGGCTCGTATCCGACCGCGATGCTCTCCTGGCAATGGGCGTAAAACCTACTCGGCCCGAACCGGGATATGGGTATATACAATATGATGAAAAAGGCGAAACAGACTTTGTTTTCCCAGTAAAGTCGTTCACGGAGAAGCCGGAGCGCAGTTTCGCGGAAATGTTTATGAAGAGCGGAGAGTTTCTCTGGAATAGCGGACTGTTCATCGCAAACGCGAAATACCTGCGCCATTCGTTGAGGCAGATATTCCCCACGGTGCTCACAAAGTTTGATGACGAGAACCATGTATGGAATCTTGAGGAGGAGACGGCATATATAAACGAGAATTTCCCATCCTATCCTAATCTTTCCATCGATATGGGTATTCTGGAGAAGAGCGAGAATGTATATGTCATGCAGTGTGATTTCGGTTGGGCAGACCTCGGCATGTGGCACACCATCTACGACAGTATGCGCAAGAGTGATGATGACAACGTTAGCATCGGAGGAAAGATGATAATAGAGGAGAGTCACGGCAATATAATCAAACTGCCCGACGACCACATCGGTATCATAAATGGCTTGGAGGATTTCATTGTAGCAGAGAACGGCAATGTGCTACTAATCTGCAAGCGTGAGGACTCATCTGCACTTATCAGGAAATATATCAATGACGTGCAGATGAAATACGGTGACAAGTATATTTGACGTATTCACGAATGTTTTTGTGGCACGAGGTGCTTTATCGACCATTCTCGTTTCACGTGAAAGGATATTGCAAAGGCGCGTAAATACTTGCGAATACAAGATACTGGGATAACAACCGACCTGCAAAATGGGCGAAATTGGTCAGCAATTTCGCCCATTTTACTTTTCAATTTCGCCCAATTTGGTTGGCAAATTCGCCTAAATTGGTGTATGAAGTATTTGGATTTTAACCCCTATCGGGCATTAACGTCCTTGAGTTTTGAGGGATAAATCTATATCAACGTATAAAGCATGTACACCCAATGCGCACAAATGGCAGCACATATTCCGCCAATGGTGTGCGAGATGATGGCTTTCGATGTGAGTTCGCGGTAGCCCAACGAGTCGAGCATGGCAGTGTGAGTGCTAAGGAATCCACTCCAGCACATACCGATGGCGGTACATACAGCAACCGCGTTTCCGTCTATCCACCCTTGCGATGCGAAATTAGGAATCAGACTCAATGCCGCTCCTACGGCTCCAAGTGCAGTGATGGGGAATGCTATCTGATGCGGGTCGGAGAATCCGAACAGGAAATTGAACACCACGTCAATCTTCCCTGCCAGCATCGGCAATGTCTGTGTTCCCTCATACGCCGCTCCGGTATATGTTCCGTCGGCACTCGGTCCGAACGTTAGTATCATCACGATGGTGGAAATAATGAGCACACCGGGGATAATGGCAAGACCAATGTCAACGCCCGAACGTCCTCCGTCAAGCAACGAATTGAGTATGCGGACGAATAGAGAGGTGGGCTGTTCATGTTCGACGGCTTTAACCAGAGTGTCCTGTGCCGCTTCTCCTGTTGCCGCATCGGCATTCTCTTCGGCATATTTAGGATACTCTTTCAATACGAAATACTGCATGAAACGTGTTGAGACAATGCAACCGATGAACGCTCCGAAAAGACCTATGAACGGCTCTACGCCATAGCCCTGCCCCACCATGAAAATCACAACGATAAGCCCCATACCGAATGCCGTACCGAAATTGGTCAGCGATATGAACTGGTATTTCTTGAAATAACCACTGAATCGCTTGTCGCGCGACAGCGTAATGATTGCAGGGTTGTCAGAAAGGAATGTCATCACCGCACCCAGCGAAGCAACACCCGGCAAATTGAAGAGCGGGCGCATCATTGGTCGGAGAAGTTTTTCCAGCAGTGCCACAACACCAAACTCCATGAAAATCTTACCTACGGCACCTGTAAGCACACATATTGCCATGAGATACAAACACGTGTTCAGCAACAAGTCGTGAGCAGTCTTCATGATAGTGTTCATCATTTGTGAAACACCCATTATCGAACCGATATAACAGAAGATGCCAACCACTATGGCGAGGCATAAAATGCCCGAAGGAATGAAACGACCAATGATTTTTGTCGGATTTTTCATTACAAGTATTTTAAGGTTTTTTATTTTGGCCGCAAAGATAAGAATAAGATTTGTAATACAAACATTTTGTCACGAAAAAATTCAAATAAATATTCTCTTGGCGGAAAGAACAAACTCTGTGTGCCCCCACATTTCAGTAACGAAGCATTGAATGGTTCTTTGTTTTTTACACATATAAAATGAAATGACCCCGAAAATTATTTTGAAAAATGTAACATTTATCAAAATTTATTTGTAATTTTGCACTCAATCTCAACCTTTCTTCAAGGTCTGATTTTTACATACAGGCTTTACAGCCAACCTAAAATATAAAAATTATAGGCACTCAATGTATGTATAAGAGGATGCCGAAATTTTCAGAAACGCATCTTCCTCCTTTGCTAAAGTTCACAAAATCAGCAAGTTGCAATATTTGCCGATATGGCCGAGTTATGTAAAGACGCAACTATTCGTACAGTTTCCAACGACTGTAATGAGGTGAGGTGGTATGTACTTTTACTACCTTATGGGCATCGTGGTTCGCCCTCAGCAGGACTTCAAGCAGAACTGGAATTGCGCAAAAGGAAGGGCGAAAAGGAGTTCGAGTATTTCGCCCCATCTTATATGGAGGTGAAAAGCGTCAGAGGAAAAATGACCAAGACCTCCCGCCCACTTCTGTTCAATTATGTTTTTGTGCATGCTTCCGAGGCCGAAATATACAAAATGAAGCGCAGCACGTTGCATAAGTATAATTTCCTGCCGCGAGTTCGTGAAGATGACAGACAATACTACCCTTATCTCACCGATTCGGCAATGGAAAACCTGCGCTGGGTGGCGCGGGCATACGATGACGTACTGCCGGTATATACACCCGAACCGGACAAACTGATGAGAGGCGACAGGGTGAGAATAACCGATGGGCAGTTCATGGGGATAGAGGCAACGGTAATGATACAACCCGGTGCAGGACAAAAGAGTGTTATGGTATGTGTGGAAGACTGGCTTTGGGTGCCGCTGCTATATGTGAAGCAAGGGCAATATGAAGTAGTGGCTTTAAACGAAAGCGGCAAACACATATACACCAAACTCAATAACGACCGCCTTTTCACGAAAATGCACGAGGCCATAATCCACTACCATTCGGCAGAAAGAGTGACCGATGACGACCGCCGAACGGCTCAAGAAATAATAAACCTCTTCGGCTCTCTCGAAATGCCCACACCGATACTCCGCTGCAAGCACTACTCTCTGCTACTCCCCGCCTACCTCGTACTCGGCCGAACAGAAGACATGAACGCCTTGCTCCACAAGGCTGACAGCGTATTAAGCGGAATAAAGGCAGAACAAGTTGCCGCCCTCCTCCTTACAACTCTCTATGGATGCACAGGAAATGCTTGCTATCAGGTACAGGCAAGTAATATAATAAACAGATGGGAGGAGGAGAAAGAGTCCAAGCATAATAAACAGATAATAATAATGTTTTTCAAAAAATATAAAAATCTACATTTCCCGTATCAACGAGAAGTTTTTAAACCTAACGGCGCAATAGATGAACAAGTTACTGTCCATGAATAAATGGCTGATAATAATTTGAGACAATGAGTTCTTTAAAACAGCAAACTATGTCCGGTGTCTTCTGGCAATTTATGCAGAAGATGCTTGGACAGATAATCACATTCACTGTATCAGTAGTATTAGCACGTCTTATATTACCTTCAGACTATGGTACTGTTGCCCTTGCCGGAATGTACACCGTATTGCTCGGAATATTCATCGACTGCGGTTTAGGTGCAGCCTTAATTCAGAAAAAGGATGTAGATGACTTGGATTTATCCACAATATTCTGGGCACAATTGTGTTTTGCCACGATAATATACACAATGCTATTCTTTTCTGCGCCATATTTCTCTGAAATGTTCAAAGACGACAGATTGACACCTATACTCCGCGTGTCTGCACTGTTAATGCCTCTCGGTACATTGTCAACCATACAGACTTCCATAATAAGTAGGAAGATGGCATTTAAGACTTATTTTTACAGTACTTTGGCCAGTTCGTTATTATCAGGAGTAATCGGCATTGTCATGGCTTTCAAAGGCTATGGAGCATGGGCCTTGGTTGGACAATATATGTCAAGCAGTATAATTGGAACACTGACTGTATATTTACAAGTAAGATGGTTGCCGAGTCTGAAATTTTCCAAGGAGAGATTTCTTGGATTATTCTCGTATGGGTGGAAATATTCGAGTGCAGGTCTGATTGGAACTATTTGTAGTCAATTACGTGGATATATCATAGGCTTCTATTATTCTAAAGCAGATTTGGCTTTTTATAACAGGGGTGAGGGAATTCCCGGAATAATAACGAAGAATGTTTCAGGAACTATTAGCAGTGTTCTTTTTCCTGCTTTGACAAAACTACAGGATGACAAGTTTGCCGTGAAACGCGCATTAAGCCGTTCCATGAAGACATGCAGTTATATTATGCTACCTCTTCTAATTGGTTTGGCGGCAGTTTCTGACAAATTGGTAATACTTTTATACACAGACAAATGGAGTCAGTGCATACCTTTCATGCAGGTAATTTGTATTATGGAATGTATAAGTTTATTGGCTACGGCTAATTTACAAGCACTTAATGCTATAGGGCGGGCAGATGTTGTATTGAAATTGGAATTCTATAAGAAACCATTAATGTTGGCAATACTTATTTTTACAGCTTTTATAAGTCCTTTGGCAATCTGTGTAGGTATGTTGGTATATTCATTTTACTCTTTTGTTGTAAATGCGTTCCCAAATCGCAAACTGCTTTCATATCCAATAATAGAACAACTAAAAGATATTGGAAGTAATTCCATACTTGCGTTATCAATGGGAAGTGTAGTTTATTTCATTGGAATTATTTTACAATTCAACGATTTGATAGTTTTGCTTCTTCAAATAATGTTCGGTATTGCTTATTATATTATTATTTCAATGTTAACCAAGAATGAAAGTTATATTTTTGTTAGAGACATGATACTAAATCAAATAAAAAACAAAAGTCATATCGTAGTGCAAAATTAAATTGAAATAAGTATTTGAAATACGATATTCCTTACTTAATGTTTTTAACAATTTGACATGAAATATATTAATATTTTATAATGCAATAATAATACAATATTAATTTTGTCACACTATTTTTATTTCCTGTTTTAAAAAATAAATAAATCAATAAAATATGAAAGTTATTTTGCTTGCCGGCGGTTTTGGCACTCGTATCAGCGAAGAGAGTCAGTTCAAACCAAAACCAATGATTGAAATTGGAGGGATGCCAATATTGTGGCATATAATGAAAGAATTCGCATACTATGGTCATACGGAATTTATAATTTGTGCCGGCTATCGTCAAGAGTATATAAAAGAATGGTTCTCAAACTATTTCTTACATAATAGCGATGTTACTTTTGATTACAGAAACGGAAAGAATGAAATGACTGTACATAAGAACAATTGCGAACCATGGAAAGTTACTGTTGTAGATACCGGATACAATACAATGACAGGAGGACGTATCAAACGTGTAAAGAAATATGTTGGCAATGAGCCTTTCTTTATGACATACGGTGATGGAGTTTGCGATGTAGATATAAATAAACTATTGGAATTTCATAAAGGGCATGGCAAAACCGCCACTTTGACTGCGGTAAAAATGAGCCAAGATAAAGGAGTACTGAATATCGGTGGCGATAATGCGGTCAAGTCTTTTCGTGAAAAAAGTTTATCAGATGGTGCACCTATAAACGCGGGCTATATGGTTTTGGAACCGAAGATTTTTGAATATCTTACAGATGACATGTGTGTATTTGAAAAAGAACCTTTAGAAAATCTGGTAAAAGAAGGACAGTTAATGTCTTATATCCATGAAGGCTTTTGGCAGTGCATGGATAATATAAGAGAGAAAATTATGCTCGAAAAATTATTGTCGTCAAACAACGCCCCATGGAAGAAATGGGAAAGAGAAATACCAATCAATAAATTTGTGTGATTTTATGGCATTTAACAATATTTACGAAGGAAAGAAAGTCCTGATAACAGGAAATACAGGGTTTAAAGGGACTTGGCTGTCAGCATGGTTGAACATGCTTGGGGCAGATGTATATGGCTATTCTCTGAATATACCTACAAGCCCCTCAATGTTTAAAACATTGGAAATGGAGGAGAAAATTCATCATTATTATGGAGATATCCGTAATAAAGTGGAGTTTGACAAATATGTTCAGGTTGTCAAACCTGATTTTATAATTCATCTTGCAGCGCAGGCTTTAGTTTTAACCTCTTATAATGAACCGTTTGATACGATTGAAACAAATGTCATGGGTACTGCGGCTGTATGTGAGGCAATTAAGAATATTTCATGGGAATGTACCTGTGTTCTGATAACCTCTGACAAAGCATACGACAATGTGGAATGGATTTGGGGGTATCGTGAAACAGACAATATGGGTGGCAAGGATATTTATTCCGGCAGCAAAGGTGCTGCAGAACTTGTTATTAAGAGTTATTGGCATTCTTTTATAAAAGGAATGGACAACATCAAACTTGGTGTAGCCCGAGCCGGTAATGTAATAGGTGGTGGCGACTGGGCAAAGGATCGAATTATTGTTGACTGTGTCAATGCTTTTTCAAAAGGTAAAACCGTAGAAATACGCTCGCCCAAAGCGACTCGCCCATGGCAGCATGTATTGGAACCATTAAGTGGTTATCTGATACTGGCTCAATCTCTTGCAGAAGGAAAAAGTGAAAATGGGAGTGCCTATAATTTTGGCCCAAGGGCAGAACAGACAAAGACAGTGTATGAATTGGTACAGGATATTGCAGATTTATGGGGACTTGACAAACATAATGTAACCAAACTTACGGGCAATGTTCCTTTTAAAGAGGCCACTTTGCTGAAACTTAACTGCGACAAGGCTTTAGCATATCTTCATTGGCATTCTACTCTTTCTTATGAAAAGTGTGTGCAATTTATCGCAGATTGGTATCGTGCGTTCTATATTGACAAAGACAAAGATATGTACCAATTGACTGCCAACCAAATAAAAGAATACGTTTCTATCGCGCAGAAACAAAAACTTGAATGGGCATTATGATAGAAGGAGTGGCATTATATCCATTGAAGCAAATAGAAAATCCCAAAGGGGATTTATATCATGCACTTCGTTCTTTTGATGAGGGATATAAAGGGTTTGGAGAAGTTTATTTTACACAGATTCATCATGGAGTTGTAAAAGGATGGAAAAGGCATAACAGAATGACACTCAATCTCATTGTCATTGTCGGCAAAATAAAATTTGTAATTTATGACGATCGTGACGGTAGCGAAACCAAAGGAATGTTTCAAGAAATAACCTTATCACCCAAGGAAAACTATCAACGTCTTACAGTCGCACCCGGATTATGGATGGCATTCTATGGCGAGGGCAACGATACATCTATGCTTATGGATGTTATCCCTGAGCCTCATGATGATGATGAAACGGATAGGAAAAATATAAATGAAATTATTTATGCTTTTAAAGATAAATGACTCTTTTTATCCCATATTAAAAGAATCGATTTTAGTTTCAATTATACCTTTCTTGTTTTGATATATACATATTACATTTACTTATACCTATCGAGTTAAAATATTTGAATTCTATAATTTTGAATTCTATAATTATGTATGTAATAATTAAGCATAAATAAAATTACATTTAATTAGAAGAAAATGAGATTGCTATTAACTGGTATAACAGGATTTGTCGGCCAGAATCTTATGCCAATGATTCTATCTGAATTTCCTGATGTTGAAATATTGACATTAAATATTCCAAAAGATCAGCCACTTGCATTGCAGAAGTATAATTATCCACAATGTAAGCATGTGTTGTCAACCGATTTTGTTGCCGTGGAAAAATTTGATCCCGAAGTGGTATTTCATTTAGCAACTGTTACGACACCTCGCAATGACACGGAGATAATAAAGCCTATGCTTGCCGCAAATATTGAATTCGGTGTATTCCTATTGAACTCTCTACGTAATTGCCCATCTTTGAAACTCTTTGTCAATACGGGTTCTTTTGCAGAATACATGTATGGGCCTGGGAAGATAGAAGATGCCCAATTATATACTGCGACCAAGAGTGCTTTCAGGCATTTTGTCGATTACTACTCCAAATTGTCTGGTTATAAATATATTACTGTTGTTCCATATAGTATTTATGGAGGAATTCCTACTGTAAAACGAATTATGGATTATATCATAGAAAGTATGGATGCAGAAAATCCTGTTGATATGACCTATGGAGAACAAATCCTTGATTTTACACATGTTAGTGATCTTGCAGGCTTTTATGTTCATATTCTCAAAAACATGGAATTGTTCAGGGGGATAGACAACGGTGAAGAGTTTCATATAGGAACAGGTAAGGGACTTTCCATAAAGGATTTGGCAATAATTGTTGAAAAAACATATGGCAAAACTTGTAATATAAAATGGGGTGGACGTCCTTATCGTGAGCGTGAAACGATGCACGCAGTTGCTCCAATTGCCAAAAACATATCAATGGTAAATTGGAGAGCAAATATAGATGTAGTGGAAGGTATTAGGATGATGAAAGAACAGATGTTAAATAGATGAAAGATAAGAGAATAGTCATATTAGGTGCCGGTATATCAGGTTTAGGTGCCGGATACACTTTAAGGAAAAAAGGATATAATCCGATTATTCTTGAAAAAGATGCAGATTACGGAGGTTTGTGTGGTAGTTTTGAGATTGATGGATTCCGCTTTGATCGATTTGTTCACCTTTCCTTTGCTAAGGACACAAGTGTAAATGCTATTTTTAAAGCATCTTCCCCTGAAATTATTACGCATATTCCTAACCCATATAATATTTATAAAGGCAAATGGGTAAAACATCCTGTACAAAATAATTTGTTTGTTTTGGATGATGATGAGAAGGAGTTGATAATAAATGATTTTCTAAAAAGACCGACAGAAATTCCGAAAATAGAGAATTATGAGGAATGGCTTCGTTTTCAATTCGGAAACTATTTTGCAGAACATTTTCCAATGGTCTATACGAGAAAATATTGGATGAAGGAAGCTTGCGAATTGCGTACGGAATGGGTTGGCTCGAGAATTTACAAGCCATCTATTGATGAAGTAATAAAGGGCAGTCAGACAGAGGATACACCTGTAACATATTATGCCAAAGAGATGCGTTACCCAGCAAAGGGAGGTTTTAAAGCTTATTTAAAAGAGTTGGCTAAAGATGCAGATATTAGATTAAATCAAGAAGTTCAGAGTATAAATTATAGGGAGAAAACAATAAAAACAAAAGATGGGAAACTTTACCATTACGATGAACTCATTAGTAGTTTGCCCCTGCCGGAAATTATACTTATGATGGATGATGTACCTCTGGATATAAAAAAATCGGCAAGCGAATTGGAAAACACTTCCGGATATCATATTTCCATTGCACTTAAGACAAAAAACATTCCTCCATATCTTTGGTGGTATATTTATGATGAAGACATAATTGCGGCACGTGTTTACTCGCCATCAATAAAATCTCCGGACAATGTACCAAACGGTTGTAGTAGTTTGCAGATGGAAGTCTATTGTAAAGAAGGAGAATACTCAGAAAAACAATTACTGGAAAGAACTGTTGGGAAATTGGTAGATAAAGGAATCATAAATGAAAAAGACATATTGTTTACACATATAGGTTTTGAAAAATATGCCAATGTCATTTTTTCAAAATCAGTATATTATAATAGAAAGAAAGTTCAAGGCTACATAAAAAGCAAAGGTATTAAACTTATCGGAAGATTCGGAGAATGGGATTATTTGTGGACGGATCAAAGTCTATTGACAGGTTTGAATGTTAAAATTTAAGAGCATGAATAAAATTAAGTCGTTTATATGGAAATATATATATTCTCCATTGCAAAGATTTTCCGTTAAATTATTCTACTATCTTCCTATTAAAAAAAACAAAATCGTTATGCTTTATGATTTTGGAAATGGATATGCTGATAGTCCTAAATATATAGCCGAAAAACTTAAAAATGATAATAACATAAAAATTACCTGGCTTGTGAACAAATTCGGATACTCTGTACCGAAATGGATAAAACAAGCAAAATTGGGACGAATAAAATGTGCCTATGAACTTGCAACTGCAAAAGTTATTGTAACAACAATGAAAGGACGTTGCGATTTGAAGAAGAAACCAGCACAGTATTTTGTGTATATCCCTCATGGACAAAGCGGTGCAAAATATGTAGAGGCCGGGGCTTTAGAAAAGTTAAGCCAAGGATATATAGATGGTAGCAAATGGCACTCAGAGGTATCCGATTTGTTTTTGTCAAGCAGTGCCATGCAGACGAAAGAGATGAAGGACTACTTTTGGTGCAATTGTGATATTATGGAGTTAGGATTACCAAGAAACGACATATTTTTTAATTATACACAAGAAAAGGTGGCAAAGATAAAAGAGAGGCTCAACATAACAACTGACATAAAAATTGTACTCTACGCACCAACTTTTCGTGACAATGGAGATAATGAGGTGTATGATATTGATGCAACTAAACTTCTGCAAGCCCTATCAAAGAGATTTGGAGGACAATGGAAACTTCTTGTAAGGCTACATCCCAATTATATTTGGTTCGGGGAACCGGATATAATCAGAGATGTGAATGTAGTAAACGTGACAGAATATGAAGATATTCAGGAATTGCTTATTTCTTCGGATATCTTAATATCAGACTATTCAAGTACAATGTTTGATTTTAATCTTATGAAACGTCCTATTTTTCTTTATGTGAAAGACATTGACGAATATCAGAATATGAGAGGACTGAAGCCTTGGTTCATGAAAGTTCCTTTTAGTTTGTGTAAATCTAATGAAGAGTTATTTTATGCAATTGAGAATTATGACGAAGTAGAGTATTTTAAAAAGATTGATGAATTCCAAAAGATATATGGAAGTGTTGACGATGGTCATGCCTCTGAAAGAGTTATCGAACATCTTAAAACTGTAATGCAATAGTATATGGATTTTTTAGTATCAATTATAATTCCAGTTTATAACGTAGCCTCTTATATTGAACGGTGCTTGCAATCTGTTGCGAACCAAACATTAACAGAAAGCATTGAATGCATGTTGGTTGATGATTGCGGGCAGGATGACAGCATAAAGATTGCAGAATCTTATATCAATAATTACCAGGGACACATTAAGTTTAAAATAATTAAGCATGATGTAAACGGGGGATTATCTTGTGCTCGTAATACGGGGATAAAGAATGCCCAAGGTAAATATCTATATTTTTTAGACAGTGATGATGCAATTGTTCCAACGTGTATTGAAGGCTTCGTTAATATTATAAATCAACATCCTGAAGTAGAACTTATACAAGGTCTTTTTGAGCACGACTCTCCATATATGAAACAATTCTTGAATAAAGATATACCTTCTTATTCGGATAATCATTTGCATATTAAAAAGATGTTGCTCGATTATAACATGTTGCCTGTTTGTGTGGCAAATAAAATGCTTAGTCGCAAATTGCTCTTGGATAAAAGATTGTTTATGAAAGAGGGAATTATCCACGAGGATAACTATTGGACATTTTTCTTGGCAAAGCATATACACGTTTTTGCATTATATAGAGATAAATGTTACATTTATTATGAAAATCCAAATTCGATTACAAAATCGATTAACACATCAAAGGAAATAAATGCTTTCAAAACAATGATTGAAGATTTTTGTGATAATATAGATCCGGTATTAAAAGGAGAACAAAAAGTTTTAATATATGATACTTTAAGATTACTTTTGAGTTCGGGATATTTGACTAACGAAGCACAGAGAAAAAAAATAATAAATAAATATTGCTCAATTCTTACTAACTTTGAATATATATTTTTCAATATTTGGAATTACATGCCATCTGACTTATTCCTAAAATCTAAACTCGGTAATTTGTTTATTAGAATATTAAGAATAAATAATTAAAGATGACCCCTAAAATATCAGTTATAATACCTTTATATAACAAGGAAAAAATTGTAGAACGTTCGGTTAATAGTGTTCTAAACCAGTCATTCAAGGATTTCGAGTTGATAATTGTTGATGACGGTTCAACTGATAATAGTCTTAAAATAGTAGAATCAATTAAAGATGAAAGAATTCGAATTATTGTTCAGAGTAATGGTGGACCGAGTAAAGCGCGTAATACGGGTATAAAAAATGCAAAGGCAGATTGGTTGTATTTTATAGATGCGGATGATGAGATGTTACCAAATGCTCTGGATTGCTTATGGAGAGGTGTTATAAATAATTCACAATATATGATGTATTGTGGAGAGGTTTACATAAACAATAGGATAGCAACTAAATATATTGAAGGAAAACTTGAGAATGCTTATAAAGCTACTTTTTTAAATAAATTATATCAATGTTCCGGAAGTACATTATATCATAATAAATTATGTAAAGAACACATGTATGATGAGTGTATTAGACGTTATGAAGATTTAGATTGCTTATTTCGAAAATATAGAACAAATAAAGTTTTTTTGATTGATTCCGTTGTAGCAAAGATAAATGCGAATTTTTCTTCAGCAAGTAATGCAAGAAAAGATATTAGTGAAGATTTTGTCGGGCATTTGGATTTTAGGGGGAAGTCATTTTGGGAAAAGATGTGTCTGTATAAACTATATTTGGGTGAACGTAATTATTACAAGAAGCAGATTCGCAAACTTTATCCTTCCTTGCATTTTAGGTATGACTTGTTGATAATGTATAAAATTATAAGGAAATTTTACAAATGAGTATAAGGAACAGGGTAAAACATTGTTTGCTATTTTTTTACAACAAACATAGGTTGAAAGGAAAAGTTAAATTTCCATATTCCGCACAAATATCCCATAGCTCCGAATTCGAGTGCTGTAATGCAGTTGGGGCGAACTCTACGTTTTATGGAAAAATGGGATATGGTACTTACATTGGAAATAACAATCATATAACTGCTTATATAGGTCGTTTTACATCAATAGGCTCTGAAGCTCGGCAAATTGTTGAGACCCATCCTATGAAAAGTCCATTCGTAACTACCTGTCCGATGTTCTTTTCGATAAAAAAACAAAATGGGCATACATTTGCGAGAGAGCAGAAATTTCAGGAATATCGTTTTTATGATGAAGAAAATAGTATTGCATTAAATATTGGTAATGATTGTTGGGTCGGCAATAATGTAACTTTCATCGGTGGAGTATCCTTATCTGATGGAGTTGTTGTGTTATCAGGCAGTATTGTTACGAAGGATATTCCTCCTTATGCAATTGTTGGAGGAATTCCTGCCAGAGTAATTGCTTATAGATATGATAAAGAAACCATTGATTTTCTTATGAGAATTAAATGGTGGAATAATACTCCTGAATGGTTTTCAGGTCATTCTGATTTGTTATGTGATATTGATGCATTAAAAAAGTATTTCGAAAAATGAGTTTGTTAATCTCATGCTAAATTTTATGGAATATTTACATAATGATATTTAATATATTAAGATAAGTTGTCTGTAAGAAAGACAAAAACTAAGATAATTAATATTACTAATGAAGTCTTTGTTTAAAAAAACATATACGTTTTATTCTTTAGCAATCTTCGTACTATGGAATTGGTATAACAGAATACTTTTTCGAATAAAAGGGGTGAAGTTTGCAAAAAAACTGCAAATATATAAAAAGATGTATTTGCAAGTAAGAAATGGTACACTTACTGTGGGAGATAACTTCACTTTGACTAGCGGTAATTGTATCAATCCCCTATGTCGTAATATTCGTGCATGCATACACATCACTCATGGTGGAGTGGTAAAGATTGGTAACAATGTAGGAATGAGTTCTCCATGTATATGGGTGAGGAATAGTTTGACTATAGGAGATAATGTGAATGTTGGTGGAAATTGTATTATCATGGATAATGATGCTCATGAAATTGACTATAAAGCGCGACGTGGAGAAATAAAGGGAGAAGTAAAGTCTGCTCCCATAGTTATTGAAGATGATGTTTGGCTTGGTGCAAATGTGATGGTGTTAAAGGGGGTAAGAATAGGTGCTCGTTCGATAATTGGAGCCGGTAGTGTCGTGACAAGAAACATTCCTTCTGATTGTATTGCCGTAGGTAATCCTGCGCGTGTAATTAAAAACTTAAAATGAAGAAAGTAGTTGCTGTAGCACCATACAATCATGGTGTGAATTTCAAGATGCAGGTTTACGATGCCTGGGTTAAGATGGGAGGAGAGACAATGCCGAGCCATTATCCTTGGCGACTATTTCATAGGTTTGCATATAATTACGAACTGCCGACAATTCCAAAAAATAATGATATTGCACAATTACGTTTTGTGGAACCGGTGAGTCTTAGTTTCGACACCTTTCCAGACTATGCACGATATGAGATTATTCCATTGGTATGGGATTGTTGGCCAATATTTTTTGAGAAGACTTGCCGGTGGTTTGTTAAACATGATGTAAAGACAGCAATTTTCACATCTTCACAGACAGCAGAAAGAATGCGTGAGAGATTTCCCAACATGAATATCATGACAATTACAGAGGGTATAGACACATCATTATATAAACCTGGAAAAGAACTAAAATATAGGAAAATAGACTTGTTAGAGTTCGGTAGAAATAATGGATATTTGTTCAAGAAACCACTTCCATCTAGATTTAATCATATTTATAGTAAAGGCGGTCGCCTTTTTGTTAATAATGCTGACTTTTATAATGCTCTTCAAGATACGAAAATAACAATTTGTGTTCCAAGGTGTGATGTACAGCCAGAAGTTACAGGTGGTATTGAAACATTAACTCAACGGTATTGGGAAAATATGCTTTCAAGAATAATAATGATTGGAAGGGCACCAAAAGAATTGACAGAGCTTATTGGTTATAATCCTGTTGTTGATTTAAATAAGGAAAATATATATGGGCAAATATTGGATGTTTTCGAAAATATAGAAGAATATCAGAATCTCGTAAACAAGAATTTTGATACTGCGATGAAAAAAGGTAATTGGAGAGAGAGGATTATACAGATACAGAAATTTTTATATAACTTAGAATATAAATAATTATGAAAAAAATAATGTTGGTCTTTGGCACCCGACCTGAAGCTATAAAAATGGCGCCACTTGTTAAAACTTTCCAAAAATATCCAGATGATTTTTGTACAGTAGTATGCGTGACTGGCCAACATCGGGAAATGCTTGATCAAGTGCTTAATATTTTTGAGATACATCCAGATTATGACCTCAATATAATGCAAAAAGGGCAGGATCTTTATGATGTAACGGTAAAAGTATTGATTGGTATGCGTGATGTATTAAATGAAGCAAAACCAGATATTGTATTTGTGCACGGAGATACTACAACAAGTACTGCTGCTGCCTTAGCAGCTTTTTATATGCAGATTCCCGTAGGGCATATTGAGGCAGGATTGAGAACTCATAATATGTATAGCCCATGGCCAGAAGAGATGAATAGGCAAATTACGGGAAGGATAGCAACATATAATTTTTCTCCCACATCACTTAGCAAAGAAAATCTAATAAGAGAGAATGTGAAAGATACTAGTATTTTAGTTACTGGAAATACTGTTATAGATGCACTTCACATTGTTATTGACAGAATAAAAAATGATAACGAATTACGTGCTCATATAGAAGAAAAATTATTATTTGCAGGTTATGAGTTGAGGCGTTTGGATAAGGGTAAAAAACTAATTTTAATTACAGGTCACAGAAGAGAAAACTTTGGAGATGGATTCTTAAATATATGTAATGCTATTAAATATCTTGCGATAAAATATAAAGATGTTGATTTCGTATATCCGATGCATCTTAATCCAAATGTTAGAAACTCAATACATAAGGTATTTGGCGATAATTCATTGAAAATTGATAATATGTTTTTCATTGAGCCATTAGAATATTTGGAGTTTGTTTTGCTTATGAGCAAATCCTTTGTTGTGCTAACTGATAGTGGTGGAATACAAGAAGAGGCTCCAGGTTTGGGTAAGCCTGTAATTGTAATGAGGGATACTACTGAGAGACCAGAGGCTTTGGATGCAGGAACTGTAAAACTTGTTGGTACTGATTATAATAAAATAGTAAAAGAAATATCAAATTTGATAGACTCTGATGTGGAGTATGTAAAAATGAGTCATGCAGTTAATCCGTATGGTGATGGTATGGCATGTGAGAGAATTGTAGAATTTGTAAAAAACATAAATATATGATACCTAAAAAGATACATTATTGTTGGTTTGGCAGGGGAGAAATGCCAGAACTTGCTGTTAAATGCATTGATTCTTGGAAAAAGCATCTTCCGGATTATGAGGTAAAAGAGTGGAATGAGGATAATTTCGATTTAGACTTGTATCCTTATGCAAGGGAGGCGTATGACAATAGGAAATTTGCTTTCGTGACAGATATAGTGAGATTGTATGCTCTATATACTGAAGGAGGTATATATATGGATACTGACGTAGAGGTATTAAGACCTTTGGACGAGTTTTTGCATCACTCGGCATTTTCCGGTTTTGAAAGTAGCCGTGATGTCCCCACAGGAATAATGGGTGCAGAGAAAAGTAGTCAATGGGCTAAAGATAATTTAGATTACTATAAGGGTAAACATTTTCTTATGAAAGATGGTTCCTTCGACATGACCACCAATGTTAGAATCATTACAAACTTGATGGTATTGCATGGATTGAAAAGGAAAGATATGTTTCAAGACTTTCCTAAATATGTAACTTTTTATCCTTCGGAATTCTTCTGTCCTATAAACATTACAACAAAGAGCCTTCATCTTACTAAAAATAGTGCGACAATACATCATTTTGCAGGCTCATGGGTTTCTTCAAAAAAAAACATTAAATATTGGTTAAAGAAAATACTCGGAAAAAAGATCACTCGAGCAATAATCTCAATCAAACACATTAATGATTAAAACGGAGAAAAATAAATTCTTTTTTATTTGCAAAAAGATTTTGTTATAAATGAGAACAAATACTTTTTTTACTTGGTTTTGGGTTTTATATCTTCCTTTCTGTATCTTGTTTTACGACAAGTCAGGTTTGCAGTATATAGATGAGTTTATGACACTTGGTCTTGTTATATTCACATTCATAAAAAGCACTTCGGGATATGAGATAAAGAAAGAGATATATGTATATGGAGCATTGATGCTATTTTATGTTGTCTATTCGTTAGTTATGGCTGTAAACGTCCCGAGTGCAGTTTTTCTTGATTTGCAGCAACAAGTGCGTCCGTATGCTATTTTCTTCTGTACATATTTGCTCGCGCCATCATTCACTAAGCGACAACAGAACACAATTTTATATGTTTATATAATAGGAATCTTCCTATATTTCATGGGATTTAATTTTGGAAGTGAGGATGCGACAATCGGACAGGCATGTTTCCAATGTAGTTTGCTATATATATTCTTTAGAGGGGATAAGAAAAAACATATATATATTGGCATATTGATTGCTACATTAGGACTTTTCTCCGGCAAATCCAAGTTTTATGGAGAGTATGTTATGCTTATCGGTTTTGTTTTCTTACTTAAAAATAAATTCCGCTTGAATAACTTGTTGTCTTATATTCAAATTGGGGCTCTTGTATGCGCAATTGTATTTTTCACATGGTATAAGTTCAACGCATATTATGTAGAAGGATTTAAGGAAGCAAAAGTTTCCGAGATGCTGGCGCGTCCTGCGACATATACCACTGCGGGAACTATTATCTTCAAAGATTATGTTCCATTTGGTAGCGGTCTTGGGACATTTGCTACCAATGCTGCTGCAGTGCATTACTCTCCATTATATTATAAATATAGAATGAATATGATATGGGGGCTCACTAAAGATAATCCTATGTTTCTTGCAGATGCCTATTTCCCAACATTGGCAGAGTATGGTTTGATGGGAATTTTCTTTTTCTTATGGTTTTGGATTAGAAGGTATAAAGATATAAATAGAATAAGTAATTTATTGAATTATAAAATTGCATTGATGTGTATGTTGGCATTATTCTTTGAGGGAGTTGCCGATACGAGTTATCTGTCGGGAAAGGGTATGGGATATTTCATGCTACTTGCCATGGCTATACGCGGCTCATATACCATACGCAAAAAAAATAAAATAAATGCTGTTGATAATAAACAAATATAAGAAAATACAAATAGCAAAATCAAGTAAAATATGAGGATTCTTGTTATAGATAATGTAAATTACGAAGACTATCCTACCGGAGGAATATTGAACTTTTACCGTAATATGTTACCTGCTTTTGGCAATGACTTATTACTTGCCGGGATAACTACCGATGCTAAAACACTTGTGGGAAGATGGACGAGAAAGAAAATCGATGGAAAAGAATACGATTATTTCTCTATGGCAAAGGTTACGGCATCCTCCAAACGACCATTGATTCCAGAACGGATAAAAAATTGCATATATACAAGGAAATATATTCGGAAAATATTGGACAGGAATGATTTCGATATAATATTAACACAGAAACCTGAAGTCATATATTTCTTTCCTGATAGAGTTCTTAATAAAACTTGTTATATCCTTCCTGGAGTGGGAAATCCATTGTTAATTTCAAGATACCCATTAGCACATCATTTTGCAAAAATTTACGATAAATTTTTCTTTATGCCAAAGGCCGCAAAAGCGAGGTGGCTTTTAGCTGCAGCAGATTATGAAGCTCGTGATGAATTTGCTAAAAGGAGTAGTGGTATGATAGAAGCCAAAAACATAATACAATTTCCCACACGATACGATGATAAATATTACTATATGGATAATACGAGAAAGAGAAAAAAAGGTAATATTTTTGTTACGGTAGGTCGTCTAGGTTGGTTCAAAGGTTGGAAACTTATGATAGATGCTTTCAAAATTGTAAGTAAAAAAAATAAAGATTCTGAATTTCATTTTATTGGAGATGGTGAAGACGAAAAAAAAATAAATAATTATATTAGAACTAAAGATTTAGAAGGAAAAGTATTTTGCGACGGAAAAAAAACGCCTGCAGAAATTGGGAAAATACTTAACGATGCGGATGTTTTTGTTATGGGTTCAATGAGAGAGGGGTGGTCAACTACTTTAGTTGAAGCATGTGCTTGTGGTGTGCCTTGTGTTGTGTCAGATTTTAGTAGTTCAAAAGAAATGATTAGTGATGGAAAGAATGGGTTTGTTGTTGTTGGACGTGATGAGAAAGAATTTGCAAAAAAAATGTTAATGGCTCTAGAATTAGATCGTTTGGCAGTTATGGAATATGATAAACGTTTTTCATGTCTTGCGGTAAGCAATTTGAAAAATGATTTGCTCAATGTTTTAAATAGTTGTTATTCTTTTACGGATCAATAAAACATATTTTAATGTTTATATGAAATCTAATATTCTTTTTATTATGCATATGCCACCTCCTATTCATGGAGCTGCAGTAGTAGGAAAATATATTCATGATAGTGAATTAATCAATAAAACATTTGATTGTCATTATATTAATCTTGCGACAGCAAAAAACTTGAAAGATATTGGAAAGTTTGGATTTTACAAGGTCTGGGATTTTTTTACAAAACTTATAAAAATTCGCAAAACACTTCATAAATTAAGACCTAAATTAGTATATATAACTCCAAATGCTTGTGGATTCGCTTTCTACAAAGATTTTCTAATAGTAAAAATGATAAAAGTATTGGGATATAAAGTTGTTTTGCATTATCACAATAAAGGTGTTAAAAACAGACAGGACAGATTTGTTGACAATCTTTTATACAAGGATTTCTTTTCCGAAGTAAAAGTTATTTTATTAGCGGAACAGTTATATGATGACATGAAAAAATACGTCAATCGCGAGAATGTGTATATATGCCCAAATGGTATTCCTGACATATCTTTATGCTCAAGATCTGTTTTAGAAACAGAAAGATTGGACAAAACTATTCCACATATTTTATTTCTTAGTAATCTTTTAATTGACAAAGGGGTTTTTGTTCTTTTGGATGCACTTAATATTTTAAAGACGAAGAATGTTCGATTTTTCTGCGATTTTGTAGGTGGAGAAACGATGGAAATAAATAGAGAAAAATTTGAAATTGAAACAATAAAAAGAGATTTAAAGGGTTATACTAAATATCATGGTAAAAAGATGGGAGATGAAAAAGATGAGATTTTTCAGCGAGCATCAATATTTGTTCTCCCTTCTTTTTATTCAAATGAAGCTTTCCCACTAGTGAATATAGAAGCAATGGCACATAAGTTACCTGTAATTTCCACGTTTATTGGTGGAATACCTGCAGAAATAGAGAATGGAGAAGAAGGTTTTGTTATAGAGCCACGCAATGCAAATGTTTTGGCAGATAGGATTCAATGGCTTCTTGAGAATCCAAATGAAGCGAAATTGATGGGAGAACGTGGACGTATGAAATTTGAACGAGAATTCAATATAAAAGTTTTTGAAAAACGCATTACTAATATCTTACAAACAGTGATAGATTATAATAATTTTAGTTCATAAATGAGTTATTATATTTATACTTATAATTTATATTAAAAGACTCTTTTATGTTATATGTTTTCTTACATTGATAGAAAAGTTAGGGTGTTGTGTTTATTATAAAAAGACTTGTAAAAGATATGAAAGAAAAATTAATTTAAAATGCTAAATCTATGATATATAACTCTATACTTATAAAATTGATTACTGAATACACAAGATTTATCAATATAAGAATTTAGTACTTTGAAATAACGTAAAAATGATATTTCGTTTAAAGACGCTCGATATAATAGAAAGTAAGGGGAGTTTGAGTACACTACCTATTGGCAAATGTCTTATCAATACAATCAATGCTCATTCTTACAATACTGCACAAAAGGACGCGTTATTTGCTGAAGCACTTTTGAATGGCGACGCATTGATTCCGGACGGAGCAAGTATCGTAAAGGCCTGCAAGTGGTTGAATGCAAAATCGCAACCAAGAGAGAGAATTGCAGGCTGGGATTTGTTCGTTTTCGAGATGAGAAGACTGAATGATGAACAATTGAGAGTAGGAAGCAATGTACAGGCGGCGAACGTAAATTCTGAACCAAACGACGACAGGAAACAGCCAAAAGTAATGTTCATGGGAAGTTCCGAAAAAGTGTTGGAACTGATACGTGAGAAAGCAAAACGCGAATATCCTAATCTTGAAACAGTTACTTATTCCCCACCTTACAAACCGGAGTTCTCCGATGAGGATAACGCAGCAATTGTGAAAGCAATTAATGATGCTGATCCCGACTTGTTATGGATAGGCATGACTGCCCCCAAGCAGGAGAAATGGGTTTATAAGCACTGGCACGAACTGGATATAAATTGCCATTGCGGAACAATCGGTGCCGTGTTCGACTTCTTTGCAGGCACGACAAAACGTGCTCCTTTATGGTGGCAAGAACATTCGTTGGAGTGGCTCTACCGTCTTATTATAGAGCCTCGACGCATGTGGCGCAGGTATATCATAGGAAACGCACTGTTTCTTTGGAACATAATAAAAGAGAAAGCATAGTTCTTTTGTATGTTGGTTTCAGGGAATCTGAAAAGATACTCTCTCTGTGGACATTAAGAAACTTATAACAAAATTCCGCCAACTTGGCGGTTTTACTCTTTTAAGAGAATATGCACGCATCGGCGCATTGCATATTCTCGTAAAGGAAATTGTGCGTATTCAAAGAAAGGGATTGCCCCCGAAAGAGATTTATCCAGCACTTGAACGTAAGGTGCAACCGATTCTTCGTAAACGTTACGAGAAAACCATGCACGGTCTGATTGAAAAATATAACACGGTAAATCCTGAACAGAAGCGTAGTGACAAGATATGGTTCTGCTGGCTTCAGGGCATGGAAAATGCGCCATTGTTGGTCAAGGCATGCTATGAGTCACAGAAAAGAAACCTTGTGGGAAAGAAGATAGAATTGATTTCATACGATACATACGGCCAATTCATTGAACTTCCCGATTATATTGTTAAGAAACACAAGCAGGGAAAGATACCACATCCTCAATTCTCCGATCTCATTCGTCTTGAACTGTTAATAAAATATGGAGGAACTTGGATTGATTCCACCGTACTTTGCACCGGAAACAATTTCCCCGAGAAGGTCTTGGACTCTGACCTTTTCCTGTTTCAATATCGTGATGCGCAGACAAACAAGATTGTTGGCTTTTCCAATTGGTTCATAACATCGTGTACCAATAACCGCGTGCTGCTCGTGCTACGTGAAATGCTCTATCAATATTGGCGCGACTATGATTGTGTCATTGATTACTATATTTTCCACCTTTTCTTCTCTATGATTATCAATGAATGTCCGGAAGAAATGTCCAAGATGCTAAAGAACAACAATAGCGTGACATTGATGTTAGGTAAAAGAATAACACATAAGTATGATGATGTTTGGATGAAGAAACTTACATCTGCTTGTGCTTTTCATAAACTGAACTACAGAATAAAGCCTGACAACAGAAATGCAGAGCCGACATTCTATGATAAAATCATCGAAACCTATATTGTATAATGAAGCGATTTATAGAACTTCTTCTTATTGCGATAGGCAGAAAGGATAGATTTGATGTAGCTCCTACTGAAAAAGAGTGGGAAAGCCTTATCGAAACTGCAAACAAGCAGACCATGATTGGGGTGGCTTTCTCTGCAATAGAACGCTTGCCGAAGGAGCAACGACCGCCAAGAGATACGATTATCAGACAATATATGTTTGTGCAACATATAGAAACGAGAAACGAAAAACTCACTGAATCGTGCGTGAAAATGATAAAACATCTTCATAGCAATAGTTTCGAGGCTTGCATACTGAAAGGACAAGGCAATGCTTTGCTATATCCGGAGCATCTGAGAAAGAGACGCATGAGCGGAGATATTGATGTATGGACATTGCCAAAGGGCTATAAAGAAAAAGGTGAGTTGGAGTCGATAAGAATGGTGATAGATTATGTCCATAAATTGACGCCCGGCACGAAAGCAACATATCACCACATTGATTTCCCTGCCATGAAAAATGTTGAGACAGAGGTGCATTATCGTCCGGCATTCCTTTACACTCCTTATCGCAACAGGCGACTTCAGCAATGGTTTCTTGAAAATTCGGAAGAGCAGTTCCGCAATGTGGTGAATACACAATATGGCGAAATAATAATGCCTACGAGAGAGTTCAACATGGTGTTCCAGTTGTGCCATATCTACAAGCATTTGTTCGAGGAGGGTGTAGGACTAAGACAGTTGATGGACTATTATTATGTGTTGAAAAACACTCCTATAAATACAGAGAAACAGCAGGATGCTCTAATGATAATAAGACGCTCTGGGATGCTGAACTTTGCAAAAGCCGTGATGTGGGTAATGCAGGAGGTTTTCGGATTGGAAAAGGAATTTCAATATGTAGAACCGGACGAAAAGGTAGGGCGATTGTTGCTTGAAGAAATTGAAGCGACAGGAAACTTCGGACAAATGGATACTCGGTTCGGTGACAAATCAAAGGAGAGCAACTGGCACAGAATTGTTAGAGTAGTAGGTTATGACATGAAGTTTTTCCGATATTATCCCGAGGAGGTACTGTGGAATCCTTTGTTCAAACTTTACCACTGGTATTGGCGGCGAAAGATGAATTGAGAAATGCCACGATGTTAATTATTCGTGTTAAAACAAAAAGATGTAATCTGTGTGGAATAGTAGATCATATCGAAGAGCATGACATCTATTCTATCCTTCAACTCCAATCTCTAAGTTTATTCATACCGGACATAAATCAAAAAGAGAGAAAGGGCGGCTTTATGCTTCCCTTTCTCTCTTTCTGTTTTATATGTGTTCGCTGTTATTTCGCCCTTTGACATTCCACGAATATTATTGTGTTTTCATTCACAACGTTATTCTTCTTTATGAACTTTTCTTTCTCTAAACCGTCCTCATGAAGGCTGTATAGGTATGCGTTCAGAGAGAATTTAGAATAATCAGGTGTAGTTCCGGCAAGCGACGGACCGTAGAATCTTATGAGGTAGTCGTGCGACTTCCCGTCAACAATTACTCCCTTGAACTCCAATGGCAATGGTTTTGAATACATGGCAACTCCGTTCGCGTTGACATCTACTATCAGGAAGCGTACCACCAACGTCGGACTTGGCAGTGCCGATATTGCTGCCTTGATTTTTTCGTCACTGATGTTCTTTGCGAAAACTGCAGCGGGTATGCCTGTAATCTTTATTGTTGAGTCAGGGGTAACAGTCATATTTATGCCATCCTCCTTTTTGAACTCTTTTGTTTCCCAATTTACCAGATACTGCACGAATCCTGAATAACTTCCACTTACGTGTTTGTAGTAGATGGGGTCGATTTGTTTCCTTGGTTCATCATCATTTCCCAGACACGATGACATCACTAAAGAGAACATTGCTACAAACATTAACGTTGCGAGATAATTGTAATTTTTCATATTCTTTATTATTTAAAAGTTTCTGTAATATAAATACACCGCCATGCAAAATATTGCATCGGCGGCGTATTTACTTCACATTATTTAACACAAATGGTTATATATGCTTTCCCTCACTGTGCAAGAGATTCATAAATTCCTCGCGAGTCTTCGCTTGATTGAAAGCCCCACTGAAATCGCTTGTCGTGGTAACAGCCCCTTGTTTCTCGACACCGCGCATCTGCATGCACATGTGTTTTGCCTCAATTACGACCATAACGCCGAGCGGATGCAAGGTATTCTGGATGCAATCCTTTATCTGCAAGTTGAGACGCTCCTGCACTTGTAGTCGATGACTGAAGATGTCCACCACGCGTGCAATTTTAGAAAGTCCCGTGATATATCCGTTGGGTATATATGCCACATGCACCTTGCCATAGAACGGCAGCATGTGATGTTCGCAGAGAGAGAAGAAGTCTATGTCCTTGACAATGACCATTTGGTTATATTTCTCCGCAAAGAGGGCATCGGTCAGAACCTTGTTTGCGTCCTGTGTATATCCGCGTGTCAGTATCTGCATTGCCTTTGCCACTCGCATCGGTGTTTTCTGCAGTCCTTCTCTCTCGGTATCCTCGCCGAGAAGTTGTATTATTTCCTTATAATGTGTCGCAAGTTCGTCGAGACCTTCGCGAAATTCTATTTCCGGATTCATATATTTATCTTGATACTGTTATAGGTCCTCTCACTAAAGTTGCTGAACCAAATCCTGCGTTTTTCACTTGCCTGAGCACTCTAACGGCTTCTTCCTGAGATCTGAAATTACCCATTCTCACTATCCAGTTTGGCGAATAGAAATGCACATAGACCGGTTGTCCGGGGAAACTATTCTTCAGTTTGTTGCCGATAGACTGAGCCTTTTGCTTGGCATCGCGCGTTCCGCCACCACGATACACCTGCACCCTGTAACCGTTGGCGCGGTGTCCGTTCACCATGACCTTCTTTCTTTTGTCCACGGTCACATTCTCGTCGGTCGTCGGTTCGTGTCTTTTATACTCAGTCCTTGTTCTGTCAGGTTCTTTTCCGGCAGAGTCGTGCTTGTCAGTTTCGTTCTTGGCCGAGTCGTGCTTATCCTTGTCGGATATTTTCTCGCTGTCTTTTTTGCTCGATTTATCGGTTTTCCTTTCCGATACCGGTGGCAGAATATTGTTCACCAGACTGTCAATCCCCCTGCTTTCGTTCACGGTGACCATCCCCTGGCCTTGCTGCCTCTGCTGCAAATGCTGCAGGAAAGTTTGTGCACCGGCAGTCGTAAAGCCTGCTATTGCCAAAATCATTGTCAGTATTATATGTCTCATAATGCTGTTGGGTATTGTTGTTTAGTGATTTTTTATTGTAGAACCTTCAACTTTTCAATGCTCAACTTATTATTTCCAAGCATCGATAATTCCTCTGAAGTCGGCTGCTTTCAGTGCCGCTCCACCAATAAGTCCGCCGTCGATATCAGGCTTTGCAAACAGTTCGGGGGCATTGCTTGCCTTGCAAGAACCGCCATACAGTATTGACGTGTCTTCGGCAACGGCCTTGCCATACTTCTCTGCTATTATCGAACGTATGTAAGCATGTATTTCTTCTGCCTGATCTGAGGTTGCAGTCTTACCGGTTCCTATGGCCCATATCGGCTCGTATGCGATGATAATTTTACGGAAGTCCTCTTCAGAAAGGTTGAATACCGAGCCTTCGAGTTCGGCTTTCACCACCTCATTCTGTTTGTTTGCTTCACGTTCTTCAAGGCTTTCGCCTATGCAGAAAATCACCTTCAGTCCGTTTTTCAGTGCGAGTAGCACTTTCTCTTTCAGTATTTCGGGAGTTTCGGCATAGTAACTACGACGCTCCGAGTGGCCGATGATGACATATTGTGCACCGGTGCTCTTCACCATTTCTGCACTTACCTCACCTGTATATGCCCCTTTCTCTTTGTCGGCGCAGTTTTCTGCTCCGAGTGCGAGTACGTTTTGGTCTATTGCCTGCGCAACAGATGCAAGGTGAATGAATGGCGTGCATATTATCACGTCACAGTTTGGCTTCTCTGCTGTCAGTGCCTCGTTGAGTTCTTTTGCCAGAGCCACGCCTTCCTGCAGGTTGAGATTCATCTTCCAGTTACCTGCTACGATTTTCTTTCTCATTTTCTTCTTTTTTAATAGTTTATATAATTTGTTCTTTTTTCTCGTGTTTCTTACTATGCTGCTCCACGCCCACAGGCGGTCGGCAAGTGTGAGGAGGAAGAGCGGAATGACAAACCATATAACAACTTTCACCACTTTCTTTGCCGTGTCGAAGTTGCCATTGTCGATACCATTCTTTATCAGTGCCTTAAATTCCTGCGACGCAGGGTCGGGCAGGTCGTTATGGCTCCATTTTCCAATCACGCGCCCCTCTTTCAGCAAGAAGAGTCCCGGATTGCTCCTTATCATTGTTTTCAGCGTTGTGCCGTCGGTTATTCCGAAGTCATATTCTGCTCCGGTAATATCTCTCCAGCGGCTTATCGCCTCATCTGAACTTGCCGTGAGTCCGATGAAATTCATGCCGTTGCCGGTGGCATATTCATAGATACGGTCTATGTCACCGAAGTTTGAGTCGTCTGCTTTTTCTAATTGCGGAGACACGAGCAGGAATGTGTAGTCCTTATTGGCAAGCAGATCCTCCGTGACATCCACACCGTCAGGTTGCATAACGACTGAAAAGTCGTGGATCGGGGGCACATAACCCTCGCTCACCTGCACCGTCTTGCTGTCTATGAACGTCCATGTGGAGTCGGGATAGTTGTCGAGCGAGAATTCGCGACGCTCCCCGTCTTTCTCCATTATGAATGTCGTCTCAAACTCCGGACCTTTCTCTCCAGGCGGCATCTCCATGCCTTTCTTTATGTCTGCACCGATGTGATATGGGCGGAAGTCGAACAGTGGCAGCATATACAGGCAGTAGATGCTCACTCCGACGATGAACAGCACTGTGTAGTTTATCACTATCCATTGGTTGGAGCGACTGATGAACCTCACCATTTGCAGCGGTCGCCATGCCACAATCACAGCACTTGCCAGCAGCACGATGTTTTTCATCAGCGTTTGGGCATTGCTGATATGTATCGCATCACCGAAGCAACCGCAGTCTTTCACCGGTTCGGCAATCCAGAGCCACAGCGTTATAATGGTCATTATGGCCATGAACACTGCCGTGATGCGCGACACCACTCTTCGGTGAATGGCGAACAATAGCAGCACACCAAGGCTGAACTCCACTGCCGATAACGCTACCGAAAGCCCTAATGTTGCCAAAGAACCTGCCGGTTGCATTATTCCTACTGCTGCGGCATAGTCCTCAATCTTATATTGTGTGCCTAACGGGTCAATTGCTTTGACGAAACCGGAAACGATAAACGTCACGGCTACAACCAGACGGCACAGGTTTACTATTGCATGTTGAACGAACAGCGTGGTACGACTAACGACAGTTTCTTCTGCCGTCCTTCCGTTCGTTTCATTCTTCCCTTCGTTCATCTTTCGTATTTACTTCAACGCTCTTCGCTCAACACTCCGCCCGGCTCCGACAGGAAACGCTTTCAAAGCGAAGTGCAGAAAGAACGCTCAACACTCATCCCTCAACACTCATCCCTCATCCCTCAACGCTCAACGCTCATCGCTCAACGCTCATCCCTCAACGCTCAACTTAATCACCCCGAACACAGCATAATTGATGATGTCCATATAATTGGCATCAATCCCCTCGCTCACGAGTGTGTTTCCGTCGAGGTCTTCAATCTCCTTTATTCGTTGCAGTTTTGTCAGTATGAAGTCGGTATAACTGCTCACTCTCATCGAGCGCCAAGCCTCGTCGTAGTCGTGGTTCTTGCGCAACATCAGTTGCAATGCCTCGTCGGCATGGCGGTCGTATAGTGCCATAGCCTCCTCGGCCGATATGTCAACACAGTCAACAAACCCACGTTCGAGTTGTATCAGTCCCACAATACCATAGTTGACAATGGCGATGAACTCCGGACGTATGCCTTCACCCACCAATGACTCTCTCTTTATCTCGAGCGAACGTATGCGTTTCGCCTTGATGAAGAGTTGGTCTGTGAGCGACGATGAGCGCAGGATACGCCATGAAGCACCGTAGTCGTGCAGTTTGCTCCGAAACAACTCGCGACATTCTTTCATCGCGGTCTTGAATTGTTCCTCCGTGTTGTTCTGTGTGTTACACATTATTTTATACCTTAGTCGGGTGCAAAATTAATCTATTTTTCTGAATTTGAGAAGAGAATAATGATAAAAATGACTTGTCCCCCAATATTTGAGACCCATATCGGGTTATGTGTCAATTCTGTTTTCCAACACGCTTTATCCCTCTTTCTGCTTCTGCTTTATCAGTTTCACCTTGGCGCATTCTGTGTCGAACTTCACTTTCAGCGAGTCGCGTTGCAGCCTCATTCTGTTCACCCCTTCGAGTTCTTCCTCGGTGGCCGTTCCCTCGGCATGATGCGCTTCGGCGAGTGATTTCTTTGAGTTGTATTCCGCCTCAAGTTTCTCTAATTCCACATCCAGTCTCTCCACGTTCTTCTGTGCCTGTCCAAGACACACATCTTGATACAGAATCAGCGCACGTTCGCGCACATCAATGGAGTTGGGATAGACGTTGCGCAGGGAGTCGATGCTGCGCAGAGCATCCTCGTACTTCTCGTTTTCATATTCCAGTGTAGCCTTTTTCAGCAGCCCCTCCGCCTCCTTCTGTGCATTGGTTTGTTTACACGATGCCAATACGAATACTGCTGTAATTGCCAAAAATATTATTCTTTTCATTGCTCTATGATTGTTCTCTTGTTCTTTTTCGGTTTACAAAAGTACTGATATTTATTGAAATGGCAAAAGTTTCATAGCAAAACGTCATGCTTTTCCTCTTTATCCATCATCATTCCGCCCTTCCACCTTTGCCTTTTCACACCTTTCCTTTTCCCATTTATGATGTAATGCAGAGCAATTTGGGCGAATTTGCCGACCAATTTGGGCGAAATTGCTGAGCAAAATGGGCGAAATTGCATTGCAAAAGGGCATTTATTGTAATGAAAAAAGGGGTTGTTAGTTTTGAATTATGCCCTTTTTACCTTATCTTTGCACTCAAATTCTGTTACGTATGAGATTGTATAGTGATGCCGAATTGGCTCAGATTCTCGATAAGGACATATTTCGCAAGATTTCTGATGCTGCCGACTCGCTCGGAGTGGAATGTTATGTTGTGGGCGGTTTTGTGCGCGACATATTTCTTGGACGGCCGTCAAATGATATAGATGTGGTGGTTGTGGGTAGCGGCATCGCCGTGGCCACCGAACTGAAAAAGCGTCTCGGAAGACGCGCTCACCTCAGTGTGTTCCGCAATTTCGGAACTGCACAGGTGAAGTTTTTTTTGTTGAGCGATGAGAGTGTAACGTTGAGTGATGAGCGTGTAGCGTTGAGCGTTGAGCGTGTAGCGTTGAGTGATGAGGATGTAGCGATGAGCGAGAAGCAAGAAAAACAATCATCGCTCAACCCTCAACCCTCATCGCTCAACGCTCAACGCCAAACGCTCAACGCTCAACCAATCGAGGTGGAGTTCGTAGGGGCAAGAAAAGAGAGTTACAGTCATGATTCGCGCAAGCCGATAGTTGAAAATGGCACGCTGGAAGACGACCAAAACCGACGCGATTTCACAATAAACGCACTCGCGATATGTCTTAACAAAGAACGGTTCGGCGAACTCGTTGACCCCTTCGATGGAATATACGACATGGAAGACAGGATAATACGCACCCCGCTCGACCCCGACATAACCTTCTCTGACGACCCGTTGCGCATGCTTCGGTGTGTAAGGTTCTCGGCGCAGTTAAAGTTTGACATCGAAGAAGAGACTTTCGATGCCCTGCAACGAAACGCTCACCGACTGAAAATAATCAGCGGCGAGCGAATACAAGAGGAACTGAACAAAATAATAATGACAGAAAAGCCGAGTCGAGGCATTTATGACCTTTACCGCGCCGGACTGCTACAGTATATCCTTCCGGAACTGTGCGCCCTCGATGTTGTGGAAACGCGTAACGGAAAATCTCATAAGAACAATTTCTACCACACCCTTGAAGTGCTCGACAATGTGGCGGCAAGCGACGATAATTCTCTGTGGTTGCGCTGGTCGGCCATACTGCACGATGTGGGCAAGCCAAAGAGCAAGCGTTGGGACAATGCCGTGGGGTGGTCGTTCCACAACCATAACTACATCGGGGCGAGAATGGTGCCGCAGATATTCCGCCGTATAAAACTGCCGCTCGATTCAAAAATGAAGTTTGTGCAGAAAATGGTTGACCTGCACATGCGCCCGATAGTGATTGCCGATGAAGAAGTGACCGACAGTGCTGTGCGCCGACTCATCAACGATGCTGATGCCGACATAGACAGCCTGATGACGCTGTGCGAGGCCGACATAACGTCGAAGAATGAAGTGCGCAAGGCTCGTTTCCGTGACAATTTCCGCCTTGTGCGCGAGAAACTTGCAAAACTCAAGGAGGATGATTACAAGCGAAAGTTGCAGCCGGTGATAGATGGTAACGAGATAATGCAGATGTTCGGACTGAAACCGTCACGCGAAGTGGGCGAACTAAAGAAATGTTTGAAAGAGGCCGTGCTTGACAACAGCGTTGCCAACGAACGCGAACCGCTGATGCAACTGCTCATGGAAAAGGCAAAGAGCATGGGGCTTAATATTGTTAATTCTATTTAATTATTCGCGTGAAGTGTCGCATGTATTAATAAAATGTATATCTTTGCGTGTCGAAAACTTGCAAGTTACACATAGTTTTCCCGTAATACGATTAATTATATTTTAAAACAAACAGATAAAAACAATATATAACAGATATGAAGAGAGATAAAATCTTACTGTTCGCCTTTATCGTTGCCGTGCTCGTTTCGTGCGGCAAGAAAGGCAATACGGATTTCAATGACAACGAATTCCCGGTTGAGACCGTAAAGAGTCAAAGCACTTCGATGCAGACATCTTACCCCACGTCACTGAAAGGAATACAGGACGTAGAGATACGTCCGAAGGTTGCGGGATTCATTACGCAAGTTTGTGTGAAGGAAGGACAGACGGTGGGCGCCGGCCAGTTGCTCTTCGTAATAGACAATGCAACATATCAGGCGGCCGTGAGACAGGCACAGGCTTCGGTGAACACTGCCACGGCGCAGTGTAACACGGTGAAGATGGCCTACGAGAACAGTATAAAACTCCGTGAGAATAAGGTGATAGGAGACTTTGAACTGCAAAGTGCGAAGAACAACTACGAGAGTGCAAAGGCACAACTTGCGCAGGCACAGGCCGGTCTTGCATCGGCGAAGGAGATGCTGAGTTTCTGTTATGTGAAGAGTCCGACGGCCGGTGTGGTGGGCACATTGCCATACAAGGAAGGCGCAATGGTGAGTGCTTCGAGCATGCCTGCCCTGACAACGGTGTCTAACATCAGTACCATCGAGGCCTATTTCTCAATGACCGAGAAAGACATTCTTGAAATGACAAAGACCGCCGGCAGCATGCAAGCAGCCATAGACCAATATCCTGAACTGAAACTTCAACTCTCAGATGGCTCGATATACTCTGAGGCAGGCCGACTGGTGAAGGCAAGCGGCGTGGTGGATGCTGCCACGGGAAGCGTGCAGATGATAGCCCGTTTCCCCAATCCGCAGAGGTTGTTGAAGTCGGGAGCATCCGGTTCGATAGTCGTTCCGCGCTCAGATAACAACGCTATCGTTATCCCGCAGAGCGTCACCGTTGAGGTTCAAGACAAGGTTTTCGTTTATTTGTTGGGTAAAGACAATAAGGTAAAATATACCGAAATCAAGGTTGACACCCAGAACGATGGTAAAAACTACATAGTGCTTTCAGGTCTTAAGGCCGGCGACAAGTATGTCACCAACGGCATTACAAAACTCACCGACGGTATGGAGATTAAGCCAATCACCACCGCCCAATACCAAAAGAAAATAGAGGAGGCCACAAAACTCGGCGAGAACCAAAACTCCGCCAAGGGCTTTATCAACGCAATGAGCAAGTAGGCGGTTGCTGTTTTTTGAGTTATGAATAAAGAAACACCGGCCATGCCGGTAAAATACTGATATATGACATTTACAAACTTTATAAAACGCCCGGTACTATCAACGGTGATTTCGGTGCTCGTCGTGATACTGGGAATAATCGGTCTCGTGGCACTTCCGGTGGAGCAATATCCAAATATCTCCCCTACTACCGTGTCAGTGCAAGCCGCGTATATGGGAGCAGATGCCGAGACCGTCAAAAACTCTGTGCTCGCACCGCTTGAAGAGAGCATAAACGGTGTGGAAGGAATGGACTATATGACATCCACCGCCACCAACAACGGTATGGCGATGATTACCGTAATGTTCCGCCAAGGGATTGACCCCAACATGGCTGCCGTAAACGTTCAGAACCGCGTTCAGCAGGCTCAATCGTTGTTGCCGGCCGAAGTTACGCGTGCCGGTGTTACGGTATCGAAGCGTCAGACATCGCAGGTGATGATATTTTCGCTCTCGTCAACCGATGGGCGTTATGACGATGAGTTCCTGACAAACTACCTCGCGATAAACATAATCCCTGCTCTCAAACGTGTTGAGGGTGTCGGTGAGGTGAATAGTCCGGGTATGAAGACCTACTCGATGCGAATATGGTTGAAGCCAGAGGTAATGAAACAATACAGTCTGATGCCTTCAGACATCTCGGCAGCACTGGCCGACCAGAACATAGAGGCTGCCCCCGGAGCGTTCGGAGAGCAGAGTGATGTGGCATACGAATATGTGATGCGCTACAAGGGACGTCTGAAAACTCCCGAAGAGTATGGAGATATTCTTATCTCTACCAACACCGAGGGACAGACCTTGCGACTGAAAGACGTAGCCAAGATAGAACTCGGCGGACTGCAATATTCGGTATCGATGCGCCACGACGGCAAGCCTTCGGTAGTAGGTATGGTGCAACAAGTGGCCGGCTCAAATGCCAATCAGATTGCACAAAACTGTAGAGAAGAACTTAAAAATCAAAGGAAGATGCTGCCGCCGGGTTGCGAACTGAATGTGAACTATGATGTAACGGACTTCCTCTATGCCTCTATCGAGGAGGTGATTTTCACGCTTGTGCTGACCCTTGTACTCGTGTTCATCGTGGTGTATGTCTTCTTGCAAGACTTCCGTTCCACCCTTATCCCGCTCATTGCGGTGCCTGTGTCGCTGATAGGAACATTCTTCTTCCTAAATATCTTCGGCTTCTCGATAAACCTGCTCACCCTCTCGGCGTTGCTCCTTGCCATTGCCATTGTGGTCGATGATGCCATTGTGGTGGTCGAGGCGGTACATGCAAAACTCGACATGGGCTATAAGAGCGCACTTTCGGCAAGTATAGATGCGATGAATGAGATTTCGGGTGCAATCATATCCATAACGCTTGTGATGGCTTCAGTGTTCATTCCGGTGTCGTTTATCGGCGGTGTGTCCGGCTCATTCTATAAAGAGTTCGGTGTCACCATGGCCGTGTCTATTTTCATATCGGCACTGAACGCCCTTACACTCTCGCCCGCCCTCTGTGCCATTTTCCTGAAGCCGCACGAGGAAGGGGAGAAGAAAATGAGCATGGTTGACCGTTTCCACGCCTCTTTCAACACTCAATACAACAAGATTCTTGGAAAATACAAGAGGGGAGTGGAGCGTGCCGTGAATCATAAAATTGCAGTTGGAATATCCGTTGCGGTGGGCGTTGCTGCCCTCGTTTTAGGTATGGCAACGACAAAGACCGGTCTTGTGCCTGACGAAGACACGGGAGTACTCTTCTGTATGATTTCCATGCCGCCCGGAACCAGCATTCATCGCACGCAGCAAGTGATAGACCAAGTGGACTCGATGTTGGCATCCAACCCTGCGATACAAAGCCGCGAGCAGATACAGGGCTATAACTTCATCTCCGGACAAGGCTCCGACCAGGCCACATTCATCATAAAACTGAAACCCTTCGAAGAACGTATCGGCGGTTTCTGGTATAAACTTTCCGGACTCTGGGAGGGCGACGGCATTATGCGTTTCTTCCTTAATCCGCGTGCCAATGGTACTGTTCTGGGAATGATATACAAGCAAACGGCAACAATAAAAGATGCTAAAATCTTGGCATTCCCACCACCAATGGTATCCGGATTCTCTGTTACCAATGCCGTGACGTTGAACCTTCAAGATAAGACCGGTGGCGATTTGGGTAACTTTTTCAATCGTACGCAAGAGTTCCTTGCCGAGTTGCAGAAACGTCCGGAGGTGCAAACGGCCATGACATCATACAACCCGAACTACCCGCAATATATGGTTGACGTTGATGTGGCAAAGTGTAAGCAGGCCGGCATCGGACCATCAGCAGTACTCACCACACTGCAAGGATATTACGGCGGACTCTATGCGTCTAACTTCAACTCGTATGGTAAACTCTATCGCGTTATGATACAGGGTGACGTGGAGAGCCGAATGAAACCGGACGGAATGAAGAACATCTACGTGAGAACCAAATCGGGCATGGTGCCGATAACCGAATTCTGTAGTCTGAATCGCGTATATGGCCCCTCGAACATCAACCGCTTCAACCTTTTCACAAGTATTTCGGCCAACGTGACACCGAACGAAGGGTACTCGTCCGGTGAAGTAATGGAAGCCATTTCGGAAGTTGCGGCAGAGACATTGCCGCAGGGTTACACCTACGAATATAGCGGACTGACTCGCGAAGAGGCGCGATCAAGCAACACCACGGGACTAATCTTCGTGCTATGTATTGTGTTCGTATATCTCATTCTCAGTGCACAGTATGAGAGTTATCTGCTGCCACTGTCGATAATCCTTTCCATACCGTTCGGTCTTGCAGGTGCATTCCTCTTCACGCAGTTGTTCGGTCACAGCAACGACATCTACATGCAGATTTCGCTTATCATGCTTATCGGACTGTTGGCCAAGAACGCTATCCTTATAGTTCAGTTCGCCTTGGAACGCCGACGCATGGGTATGGCAATCAAGTGGTCGGCAGTGTTGGGAGCGGCATCGCGTCTGCGTCCTATCCTTATGACCTCGTTCGCAATGATAATCGGTCTGTTGCCGATGATGTTCGCCAATGGTGTGGGTGCCAACGGTAACCAGACTCTGGGTGCAGCGGCAGTGGGTGGTATGCTCATCGGTATGATTCTACAGATATTCGTTGTGCCGGCACTCTTTGTTATGTTCCAATGGTTGCAAGAGAAAGTGAAGCCTATTACGTTTGAAGACAACAATGCAAACGTGGATAGCGAACTGTTGCAATACAGCAGACCTATCGATGATAAGAAGAATGACAATGTTAAATAAAGAATGTGACATTAATATACAATGAGAAAAACAACTATAATTGCAATGTTGTCGGCCACAATGATGATGGGCAGTTGCGGAATATACAGCAAATATGAACGCCCAGACATCAATACCGATGGCATAATACGCGACCGGATGTCGGCATCCGATATGAAGGAAACCACCGATACGGCTTCGTTCGGAAACCTGCCGTGGCGACAGGTGTTTACCGACCCGATGCTGCAAGGCCTCATTCAGCAAGGCATAGACAACAACGTGAACATGAGAAATGCCGCACTGAACGTGAAAATGGTGGAGGCACAACTGACGGCAGCAAAACTTGCGTTTGTTCCGCAGTTCACCTTCACACCGCAGGCCACCGTGTCTTCATGGGATTTCGATAAGGCAAGGCAAACTTACTCGCTGCCGGTCAATGCCTCATGGACCATCGATCTGTTCGGCAATCTGCTCAATCAGAAACGCTCCGCACAGATGGCTCTGCTTGCAACAAAGGACTATCAACTGGTAGTGAAGACACAAATCGTGTCTAACATTGCCAATCTTTATTACACCCTTTTGATGCTCGACAGACAGTTGGAGATAATCAACGAGATGAGCACTCTGACCAAAGACACATGGGATGTGATGAAAATGCAGATGGAACTGGGACGCTATCGCTCCACCAGTGTGCAGAGTGCGGAGGCCGCCCACTATAATGTTCTGGCACGTGCAGAGGACATGAAGAGGCAGATACGTGAGACGGAGAATGCGTTATCGATACTGATAGGACAGCCGGCGCAGGCCATTGCACGTGGAAAACTTGCCAATCAGACTCTCCCTTCGGAGTTCTCTACCGGCGTCGGACTGCAATTTCTGGCCAACCGTGCCGATGTTCACCGTGCCGAGATGACTCTTGCCGGATGTTTCTACGATGTGAACACAGCCCGCTCGCGCTTCTATCCGAAAATCACTATCAGCGGTAGCGGTGCATATACAAACAACGGTGGCGGTATGATTGTGAACCCCGGAAAGATACTCGCATCGGCAATAGGTTCGCTCGTGCAACCGATATTCATGAACGGACAACTGAAAGCAGGACTCGTGGTGGCACAAGCAAAGTACGAACAGGCCTACAACAACTGGCAGAATGCAATATTCCAGGCAGGCAGTGAGGTGAGCAATGCGCTTGTGAAATATAACTCCAATGCGGCAAAGAGCGAACTCGATGCACATCAGGTTGCGGTGTTGCGTCAGAACGTGGAACACGCAAAAATGCTCGTTTCGGAGTCTTCGAGCACCTATCTTGAGGTGATACAGGCACAGAGTTCGTTGCTCAACGCCGAAATTTCACAACTTACCGACGACTTCAACAAGATGCAGGCCGTGGTAAGCCTCTATCAAGCATTGGGCGGAGGGACGAGATAAAGTTACCCACATACGCCTTACATGACAATCAGGAATGGCAATAAAATAGAATAAAAACCTTTAAAAAAACGCCCCTACAACCTCCGTATATACGCGACATGCAAACTGTAGCCGAGAAATACGTGAGGGGGGCACAAGACTATGATAAGCGACAAAGCAGTGATAAGCCCTAACGCGAAAATAGGCAACAACGTTACTATCTATCCTTTTGCATATATAGAGGATGACGTTGTTATCGGTGACGGATGTGTTATCTATCCTTTCGTGAGCATCATGAGAGGCTCTACGTTGGGCAAAGGGAACAATGTACATCAGGGAACGGTGATTGGTGCCGTACCGCAAGACTTCAATTATCATGGAGAGATGACCCGTGTGGAGATTGGAGACGGAAATATCATACGAGAGAACGTGGTGATAAACCGCGCCACCCGAAGCGAAGGACTGACACGTATCGGCAACAATAACTTCATAATGGAGGGTGTGCATCTCTCGCACGACACAAAGGTTGGCGACAGATGCGTATTCGGTTATGGCACGAAGATTGCCGGTGATACCGAGTTCATGAACGGAGTGATACTGTCATCAAACGTCATCGTAAATCCCGAAGTGCGTGTCGGAACGGCCGCAATGATAAGTAGCGGATGCCGCATAAGCAAGGACGTGCCGCCATATATCGTGGCAAGCGGAATTCCTGTGAATTATAGCGGACTCAACTCACATGTGCTTTCAAGCCACGGAGTTGATGAAAAAAACCAAAAGCACATTGCAAATGCCTATCGTCTGATATTCCAAGGAAAGACAAGCGTTCTCGATGCAGTGTCACAGGTAGAGGAACAGGTGCCCGACGGAGAAGAAATTCGTAACATCATCGCTTTCATACGCGCCACATCGCTTGGCATTATAAGCAAGATGTAACCACATAATGTTCTTTAACCCAAATCTCTAAGTTTGCAATATGAATTGCAAACTTAGAGATTTGGGTTAAAAAGTTTAGGAGTAGAGTCAATAATGGATATTCAGGTGCATTTTCCCAATGCACGTGTCTGTAAGAACAGCATGGGATGCAAACGGACACGAGCCTGACGTTCTTGCAAAGCAATCATATCAAATGATATTCGGGAAAACTCATTACGCATAACTTTTTAAACACTTTTCTTATATACTCTTTCTCCCTGCAAAGTAAAAACATTTCTGATAATTTGGCAGTTAAGGAAATAATCATTACCTTTGCCCCCACAATTCTAAGAAGAAGCAGAAATTGAACGTATTAGAGAGATACAACAATCCTACGCACCAATCTTTATATTATAAAAGTATATGCAGGGAACAGGAAAACAACAGTTTTCTTGTAAAAAAGTCGTTGAATTATTTGGCAGTTCCAAATAATTTGCTACTCTCTCTCTCTCTCTCTCTCTCTCTCTCTCTCTCTCTCTCTCTCTCTCTCTCTCTCTCTCTCTCTCTCTCTCTCTCTCTCTCTCTCTCTCTCTCTCTCTCTCTCTCTCTCTCTCTCTCTCTCTCTCTCTCTCTCTCTCTCTCTCTCTCTCTCTCTCTCTCTCTCTCTCTCTCTCTCTCTCTCTCTCTCTCTCTCTCTCTCTCTCTCTCTCTCTCTCTCTCTCTCTCTCTCTCTCTCTCTCTCTCTCTCTCTCTCTCTCTCTCTCTCTCTCTCTCTCTCTCTCTCTCTCTCTCTCTCTCTCTCTCTCTCTCTCTCTCTCTCTCTCTCTCTCTCTCTCTCTCTCTCTCTCTCTCTCTCTCTCTCTCTCTCTCTCTCTCTCTCTCTCTCTCTCTCTCTCTCTCTCTCTCTCTCTCTCTCTCTCTCTCTCTCTCTCTCTCTCTCTCTCTCTCTCTCTCTCTCTCTCTCTCTCTCTCTCTCTCTCTCTCTCTCTCTCTCTCTCTCTCTCTCTCTCTCTCTCTCTCTCTCTCATAGGCGCACCGTCGCTTATACCCTCACTATACACTTTATCATACGCGCGCGAGATGCCCCCGCGCAACACCAATAGGCAAAGGACTTTCACAAGTTTCCATTGCCTCGTTTCACCGTGTTTTTTCTTTCCGTATAACAAGAAGAAACAAGACCGTTTTATTATGCTAAAAAGTATCATTTTAACATCATAAGAATTATGAACAAAAGAAAAGAAGAAAAGAAATCTTATATCGCTCCTTTTTGCGAGCTGATAGGCATGAACATTGAAGAATGTCTCATGGTAGGAAGCCCGAATGTCGGCGGGAACGTCAGTATCGAAGACCCTGTGGAGGATGACGAGGATACGGAAATCTCCGGAGCCAAGACATTCATTGGATTAGACTGCTGGGAAGATGAATGAGAATGAAAAGATTAAAGAATTAACAACCATCAATTAACAAGTAAATAATATGAGAAGATTCAAAGAAAATCCGGAGTGCAAACTACAAGGAGCAGTGCTCATAAGTATATGTTCCGCGGTGTTCGTCTTTTTGGCCGGTCTCATGCTCGGTTCGTGTACCGACGACGATCTCGCCAATAGCAACGGTGGCGACAAAGGCACTACCGTAACATTCAACGTGAGCGATGCTCAAAACGACGCGGCGAGAGCTGCTGCCAAGATTGCACCTTTCGATGGCACCATAACCAGTGCAGACTTTGCCAAAGGACTTGCCATGCAGGCTCTCACACCCGAGGATCTTACCACGCAGAAGTTCGCCGTCAACGGCGGCACGGGTGCAAACGACCTGTGCATAATCGAGACCACCACGGCAGGCGTGTCTCCCGTGAAAGAGGAGAGAGGGCAGACTCGCGCCAACATTACCACGATGGCTACGCTCGGCAAATTCTCCACCATCGGCTACCGTGGTACCACGGAGGTCGGCATCAGCAATACACCGTGGTTCTACGACAAGGACACTAATCCCGACGGTACGCTCGTCAACCCTATCTACTGGTCATGGGAAAAGCCCTACGGCAAGTTCTTCGCCATATTCCCACGCGAGCAAAATGCCAACGGCAAGTTAAAACTTTCGGGCGAGACCTATATCGGCACACCCTACATAGACTTAGAGGTAGAGAAAGATGTGAAGAACCAGAAAGACCTCATGACGGCCTGCTCGGGCGTTGTGCATTATGCTACGCAGTTCGTTGCACCCGACATTAATCTCCGTTTCCGTCATGCCCTGACAGCCGTTCGCTTCAAAGTGGGGCAGAACCTTTCGTATAACAAGATTATCACCAAGGTAGAAATTATCGGAGCCATGAGCAAGGGACGCTACACGCTCTCCACGCAAACTGATGGAACGGGTGCTGCATGGAGCGACCTCTCCACTCCACAGACCTTCACTCTCGGCGGTGATGGCACAGTGAACGTGAGCACATCAACAGCTGTGAACAACATCATTCTGGGCAACAACGGCGACAACTACACCTTTTATATGATACCACAGTCGCTCGCAGGCGTACAAGTAAAAGTGCACTTTTCCGATGGCTCAACGCCTATCACAGCCAATCTCTCGGGCACATGGAAGCCCGGCACTACGAAGACCTATGCCCTGTCGCAGAATACATCTACATGGGACTATCAACTCACCGTGACCAGTCCCGCCGCCGTCGGCTACGATGTCACCACGACCGGCGATTACACTGTCAAGAGTTATCGCGAGGATCCCGTCACCCACATACAGCAACCCGTGAAGTGGAAAGTAGTGAGCTATCAGGAGAGTACTGATGGCGGTCAGACATGGGGAGCCGAGACAACGGTCAAACCCGCATGGCTTACCTCTCTGAGCATGACCGAGGGTAACGGCGGAACTTCTGCCGAGAGCGGATTCGGCACGCTCACGACCAACATTACCGACCTGCTTACCAAACGCAACAAGGCCTTAAAGAATGCAACGGCATTAGGTTCCTCCGGCACTCCCTACGACCTTTCCACAAAGGGCGGCACGATTCAGCGCAGCACAGCCAACTGCTACGTCATCTCCGCACCGGGACATTACCGTATTCCGCTGGTCTATGGCAATGCTATCAAGAACGGCACGACTAATGTCCATGCCGTACAAACCAGCAATACGGGTAGTCATATCCTCAAACATTTCAAGAATCATAATAACCAAAATATTACCAGACCTTGGATTACGGAGAGCAACGGCGGAGTCAATTCACCCAATGGTGCCAAAATTGTCTGGGCAGACGAAAGCGGACTCGTAACCAACCTCGCCGTGTCGGGCAGCGGTACCAACGCTTTTGTCAAGTTCAAAGTGCCCGCCTCTGCCATCAAAAACGGAAATGCAGTCATCGCCGTGACCAAAGCCGGTGTGGTCGTATGGTCCTGGCACCTGTGGTTCGCTCCCCAAAGCGTACTTCAGACTACGGCTTGCACGAATTTCCAGAAGAAGGTTTACAACATCCCCAATGAGACACTCGGCTGGAAATACACCGTTTGGAAAGCTAGCACCTATTCAGCTCCCCGCAGCGTAAAAGTCAAGGTGGAGCAGACCGTTGCCAATGGTGGTGTAAAGCAGGAAGGCATCATTACCATCACCCAGAACAACGGCGGAGTGCGGCAAGGCTACAGCACGTTGTACCAATTCGGCCGTAAGGACGCTTTCCCCGGTACGGACGCAATTTCCGAGGGTTCTTTCAACAAGAACGGTGGCAACAACATGTCCATCCAGAACGGCATCCGCCATCCCGAAATATTCTATACTGAAGGTTCGTCATGGATCAATAATTACTCTTACAACAACCTTTGGTCTATGGACAATACCGGCTACGGCCACAACGACAACCCTGTCGTGAAAACCATCTACGATCCTTGTCCCGCGGGCTTCCACATGGCTGCCGGCTATGCCTTTACCGGATTCACTACCACTGGCAACAACTCCGAAAATCAATCCGAGTTTAATGTTTATGGAAACTGGGACTATGGTTGGAATTTCAACAACAAGATTACCAGTCCTAATGCCACGGTTTATTTCCCCGCTTCGGGCTATCGTGGGCATGACGGCACGTTACACAGCGTGGGGAACTTCGGCGACTATTGGTTGGCCGTTCCGGGCGACACGCAACGCGGTTGCGATCTGTATTTCGGATTGAACAAGATTGGGCCGCGGGGATTCGACGGCCGGTCATGGGGATTCTCCGTTCGCCCCGTGGCAAAATAATCTGCTGAAAACCGGACAACAATATTTAGTAACAATCATGGGCTGCGGCGCATCGCAGTGTCCGCACCCTTCGCTCTTTGACATACTGACACACGGCGGAAACGAAAATCTCCTCTGATATTTGGAATTGTCGCCGGAAAATTGTATTTTTGCAGAAAATAGGAGGCAAGAATATGACACAGATTTTGGTAACACTTAACGAAGACTCTACCGCACAAAGCATACGACGCGCAATAAGCATGCTTCGTGGCGTGGCTTCCACCTCTATCTATAAAGGAGAGGAGCAGGCACGCAAGGCGTATGTGAAGAAAACACTGACACGCGCCGTTGACGAATTGAAGACCGCGAAGAAAAAAGGCATGAAAATGCAGAAGGCTGAAGATTTCATCAAGGAACTTGAAGAAGGCGTATGACAGTGAAGATTTATCTTAGCGAAGAGTTTAAGCGACAGTTCAAGCGATTGGCCAAGAAATACCATTCGCTCACGAACGACTTCAAGGTTTTCATGCAAGCCATGGAAACTGACCCTATGCAAGGGGTAGACCTCGGCAACAGCATGCGCAAGGTAAGAATGGCTATTGCATCGAAAGGCAAGGGCAAGAGTAGCGGTGCAAGAGTGATAGCCTACCATGTGGTTCTTACGCACGAACACATTGAAATCAACCTACTCACCATCTATGACAAGGGCGAACTCGCCAATGTTTCTGATAGTTATCTCAAGAGTTTGTTGACCGGGCTGCTCTGACCTCAGAACTTTTAATAAAAACTATTTCCGTCCCACGCTCCAATCAAGAACGTGGGACGATTATTTTCTATACTTGTCGAGATTTTCGCTTTCCGTCATGTGGTCAGTATAGAATGTCCCTGTTTTCTCGCCATACGAGGGCACGGACGGTCAGAAAACAGGAAAAACAACGTTTCCGAGTGGTCGGAAAGACGTAAAATAGAGTTTTCCGACTTTCCAAGAACTCGGATTAGTGAAAAACATAAAAATCCATGCTTTCCGAGGGCTCGGAAACGAGAAAAAGTCCGTAGGACGGTTGTCCGAGAGCTCGGAAATATCAAAACCATATTTTTTTATCTCTTAAAACCTGTTTTTATGAAAATCAAGTCTATTGCACTGACATCACTCCAAAACATGGAGCATTTCCAGTTCGCCGGCCATGTGCTGGCAATATGTCGGGAGGCGAACATCGCCAAAATCACCCAAATACTCTTTCCACTGCAAAAGGCATTTGAGGACGAGGACAAGGCTCTCAATCTGCCGCGACAGGAAGAAGGTACGAAAGAATTGGAGGTACTTGACAGGATTCGCGACCAAGCCTACCGCTCTTTGCAAATACTGACAGACCTGCACCTGCACTCTGACGATGATGCCTTCAAGACATCCGCCGAAAGTATATCGGAGGTACTTGCACGCTATCCCAAGATGCTACATGTAAACTACGACAAGGAAAGCGGCATGCTCAAGAACCTCATCACCGACCTGCGTGCCAAAGCAATGACCTTCCACGTGACGAAACTTCTTGCCAAGCCCTACATCGACCGCCTCGACAAGGCCAACACTGCCTTTGACCAACGATACCGCTCACGCCTGAAAAGTGCAATACCGTCGGGAACGTTCGACATCAAGGCATTGCGCGCAGCAACAGACAAAGCCATCAACGCAGTAGTCCGTCGTATGGACTCGCTTGACGACCTCGAACCAAACACGTCCGGACTTGCAGAACTCATAACTCTGTACAACGCCCTCGTGGACAAGAAACGCAACACGCTATCACACCGTGCAGCCACCTCACAGACTGCGCGCGATAAGCGCACCGCAGGGTATGAGGCACTCCTGAAACCAGGCTTCGCCTCCTTGGAGCAGTTCCTCAAACTCTCCTCCGGAGCCCTTTCGTTCACGGGCAAAACCGAGGGTACGGGCAAAAACCGTCACTACGAACTCGCAGTGAAAGGCAAAACCGCCGAAGACAGCAAGCCCAAGAACATCTGGGTAGGTATAAACAAGGATGGTACTCTGTACATTTGGGATAAAGAGAGTGGCAAACCGGCCACACCTACGGGCACTGAAAAATCCTCTTCCAAAAATACGTAAGACATCCGCAACGGGAGTTCATAAAACGATAAGAGCACCGGCACCTGACATAGATGTCAACCCAAGTGCCGGTGCTTTTATGCCTCCGATTACGCTATTTGAACATTTTCCGAGCGTGTTGTTTCAACTACTGCAAAACTTTTCAACCACACAAACGAAGTGCTCCCAAAGTCATGTGGAAGACTTTTGGAGCATTTCGTTTTTATTTGTCGATATATAATCCGCTGAAAATCCAAACGCACAATATCCCTATCCGCGCCGTATCATCAACACACCGGTATGCCTCCGACTTACGGAAACCTTATTGATACTTCAAAATCATTCCCTCCGCCTGTTCGTTTCCGAGTTCTTTCGCTTTCTGAAGATTCTGTAATCCTTCCTCTTTCTTTCCCGATGTGACCAATGCTATGCCGAGAACAAGATAGCCCTCGCTATATTCCGGTGCTATACCAACACACTGCCGCCCCACATCAACGGCTTCTTCTTTCATGTTCAGACGTAACAGCAGCGAGGCTTTCTCTGCATAATAGAACGGTTCTTGAGAGTCCAAGCGTATGGCATGGTTGATGTCAATAAGTGCCTGTTGATACATCTTCGCCTTTATCTCCAACTGTTCGCGACCATAATAGAACTCCGCAGATAAATTTTCCTGCATCAAAATCTCTGCCCTTGCATAGTCGAACACCGCATCACGATATTTCCCGGCCTCGTCAAGCAGACCTCCACGTATAATCAGATAAGGCGCGGCCTCGTTCAGTCGGAGCGTGTCAACCGACATTATAGCACTGTCAACAAGCGAGATAACCTCATCTATCGGTGCTCCCATCTCTTTCTTACAGAGTGCCGCTTCATGAAAGATATTCGGGCTGCGAAACTGCGTTTTGGTAAGAGAAATAAAACCATCGTAAGCCTCCTGGTATTTTTTCTGCATATACTTTGCCTGATATTGCAGATAGTTATACAACGGCTGTGGGTCTGTTTCAAATGCTTTCTGTGCCATCTCTACTACCTTGTCGAGACTCCATTCGGCATAAGGTACATCGGGCAACAATGTTTCCTTGTCGTACATCAGACGTGCATAGGAGTAATACGCATCGGCTTTGTTCCCCGACTTGGCAATCGCTGTCTGCATATCTCGGTCGGCTTCGGCGAACAGTTGCTTTGACATCTCAATACGTGCACGTGCCGAATATCCGTCGGGATAGTCGGCAAATTGCTCTATGAAGTCGTTCACCAGTTCCTCATATTTCTTTTCGTCAAGCATCTGCGGCGCCATAGCCAGTGCCACCAATGCCTGTTTATAGTCGGCAGGCAGTGCTGCGGTAATACCGATGCGACGCAACACAGGGTCGGTGTGCGACAGTCCGCTCACGGTAAGACCATTTGCGAACAAAGCACTTGTGGCATGTGTTTCACTCGATGTCAGCGAAGGCTGCACCAATGCCAGCACCTCGCCGGCACTATTCACCAACGGACACGAAGCAAAAGACTCCGGAGCGGTCTCAGATAGTATGTAATACGGAAAACTTCCATTGAATGTTTCAACGCTCTTTATGCTGTTCTCCGTGGGTGCTGCCGCGTCCTTTGCATAGCCCACCACCCACACTTTCGCGCCTGTCTGTTCCTGTCCGGAGGCGAGTTTGGCAGGAGTTGTCTTACCGTCCACGCGGAATTTCACAACATCATACATGTCATTAGCCCCCAGTATTCTCACAACGTTCATCTTCTTACCGCTGTTATCTATCACAACGGCACTTGCCGCACCTTCAAAAGGTTTCAGCATACTTATCCCCTCGCCGTTCTTTCCAACGAAAATACCGCGTGACGAGACCAGCAACGTTCCGTCTTCCTTGAACGTAGTGAGTGTGAACACCGCCTTGCCGACATTCTTTACCGCCGAAGGTTGTGCATTTGCCAACAATGGCAGAACCATTATCGCAAATGCCATAATAAACTTTCTTACTGATGAATTATCCATATTTATTCTTTAAAAAGGAGTTTGGGAGAAAAGCCCCCCTATCCCACCGCTGTTTCACGGCATCTTATTCAACAATTCTCTTGCATTATTAACAGCCGCCTCTGTTATGTCAGAACCGCTCAACATCTGCGCAATCTCCTGCACCCGTTCCTCTTCAGAGAGCATTATCATGTTCGAGACGGTGCCGTTTGTGGTCTCCTCCTTATACACTTTATAGTGGTTTTCACCACGCGCGGCTATCTGTGGCAGGTGCGTAATGCTTATTACCTGACGGTTGTTTCCGGCCATCTCTTGCATTATGTTTCCCATTTGCTCGGCTATCTTACCGCTCACTCCGGTGTCAATCTCATCGAAGATAATTGTCGGCAGTTTCACAGCACCGCTTATCATCGCCTTTACCGACAGCATTACGCGGGCAATTTCACCTCCCGAAGCCACCTCGCTGACAGGTCTCATCTCTGTACTCGTATTGGCACTGAACAGGAACGACACCCTGTCGGCACCGCTCTGTGAGAGAGGTTTGTCGTCAATGGCGATACTGAAACGCACCTTAGGAATGCCCAATGGCACAAGTCGCTGCTTCATCTCTTTCTCTATCTCATTGGCAGCCTTACGCCTTTGCTTGGTAAGACGTGCCGCAGCATCGGTGCATTTTGCTTGCAAACGTTCCACTTCGGCCGTCAGTTGCAGCAGTTCTTCATCACCATTCTCTATTCTACAGAGTTGATTCTCGAGGTCTTTCCCTATCGAAATAAGTTCATCTATCGTACCCACATGATGTTTCTTTTGCAGCGAATAGATAATGTCGAGCCTGTTGTTTATATCTTCGAGACGTTGCGGGTCGAATTCCACATTCTCTGCCCTGCGGCTGAGGTCTTGTCCGATGTCCTTCAGTTCTATTGCACAACTGTCAAGGCGTTCTGCCATTTCAGCCGCTTCGCCATAAACCTCTGCAATGCCGTTCAGTGCCCGTGCGGCCTCTTTCAGTCTGTCGGTCATACTGCGTTCGTTGTCTCCCTCCACCAGCGACTCGGCTTGATACAAAGCCCCTTTTATGTCTTCCAAGTGACTTAACGTCTCGCTTTCCTGTTCCAGTTCTTCCTGTATTCCCTCCCGCAGTTCTGCCTCTCGCAGTTCGTTGAGTTGGAAACGCATAAAGTCTTCGTTCTCCGCGTTACGGCTTATGTTGTCTTTCAGTTGCTCCAGTTCCTTTCTTGCCTTCGTCATGGCATTGTAGGCATCTTGATATTCGGCCATCAGACTGTCGTTTCCGGCCATGATGTCCACCACGCTAAGTTGGAAATCTTCCTCTCGCAGCAACAGGTTAAGATGTTGGCTGTGTATGTCTATCAGTGTCTGTCCGAGCGTTTTTATGGTCGTCAGAGCCACCGGTGTATCGTTCACGAACGCCCTGCTCTTGCCCGAAGCAGTGATTTCTCTACGCAATATACAGTCTTCGGCATCGTAGTCGATGTCGTTCTCTTCGAATAAAGACTGCATATTGTAATTATCAATGTCGAAATGCGCCTCTATAACACACCTTTCGGCATCTTTTTTTATAAGTTTCGAGTCTGCCCGCTGTCCGAGCAGTAATGCTATTGCACCGAGAATGATGCTCTTTCCCGCTCCCGTCTCTCCCGTAACGACAGAAAAACCGTTTTCAAACGTTATGTCGAGTTCGTCAATCAGCGTGAAATTCTTTATGTATAGTTGTTTCAGCATTTCCTATTCTTTTATCTTTTCCCACGAGTTGTTCTGCGAGGCGTTGATTGAGAACAGAATATCATAGACCGTTTCCTTTTCTTTCTGCGTACCCTTACCTTTATATATATTGGCAAGTTCGTCCTTCTTATAGTCGGTCCATATTTGCGGCAGCATACTCATCGGCCGGTCTTCGTGCGCTTTTTTCAGCCCGTTCTCCAATGCTGCCGTCACGTTTGTGCGTCCTCGCTCTACGTTGTTGGCCATTTCGTCCAGCCCCAGTCGGTAGTAATCATACTGCAACTGCCGGAACGGTTTCATCGCTCCTTCCATGTAGTCGTTGATTATGGCGAATCGGTTTCTGTCATTGTCGAACGCTTTCCATCCGCTATAAGTCAGGTTCTGAGCGTTGTTGGTTAGGTTCAGGCAGCGTTGCAGCACGTCTTCTCCACCCATCGGTGCGAACGAATCGAGATTGATACCGATTATCAGCAACGCGTAGTAGGCGGTCAGAGCCACGAGTTGGTTATCTATCTGATCCTCGTTGAAATTCAGTTGGTCGAACTGCGAGAACTCGAAATCGAAGTTATTGTCGCGGTTGTTATACAGCGTCGTGGTGTACGAAGAGTTATAAACCGGACGGTTTGCCTGTATCAGCGCATTGCATGTGAATAAGTTTGACGAGGCATCATACTTTGTCACGGTAATATTGAAACTGCACTGTATGCGCTCATTCTTCTGAAACTGCAGCGAGGTCCATTGCCTTTCGTTGATGAATTGCTCCAATGTCTGTTGCAAACTCTCGAACACCGAAGCATCGGTGCCCTGCACCTGCTGATGATTCACATTGACACGCGCCTGCAATTCCTGTGCTCCCGAGCACAGTGTCATGGCAAGCAGTGGTATGAGTAGAAGGAGTTTTTTCATCGTTTTATTGTCTGGCCGAGACAGCGTCACGGCAATGAAAGAATGGAAAAATAGTTTTATTGTTCGCGAAGCGGAATCTCCAGTTCGTCGATAATGTCTCGTGCCACCTCTGTTTTCGGCTTCTTCGGGAAAGTCTTCTTCGCCGTTTCCGAGATAATGACAATCCGGTTGTCGTCGCTACCGAATGTAGTACCCTCGTTCCGCGTGCTGTTCATCACTATGAAGTCGAGTTTTTTCTTTTTCAGTTTGCTCAATGCGTTCTGCTCCTCGTCGTTCGTTTCGAGCGCAAAGCCCACGAGAATCTGGTCACGATGCTTGCGGCGACCCAGTTCGGCGGCAATGTCGTGTGTCGCATCAAGGTGCAGCGTGAGCGACTCTCCCTCACGTTTTATCTTCTTGTCGGCCACCTCAGCGGGCTTGAAGTCGGCCACGGCAGCGCATAATATTGCTGCATGCACATCGCCAAATGATGCCACGACGGCCTCATACATCTCTTCGCAACTCTCCACGTCAATGCGCTCGATGCGCTCCGATGCTTTCATGCTCACCGGTCCGGCAATGAGTTTCACCTTTGCTCCACGCCGTGCACATTCCTCGGCCAGTGCAAAACCCATTTTACCACTTGAGTAATTGCCTATGAATCTCACCGGATCTATTTTCTCGTATGTGGGTCCTGCGGTTATCAGCACTTTCTTTCCCCACAGCGGAGAGTTGGCATAATACTGCTCATCGAAATACCTGTCGAGCATTTCCACTATCTTCTCAGGCTCTTCCATGCGACCTTTCCCTTCGAGTCCGCTTGCCAGCGAACCGCTCTCCGGTTCTATTATCACGTTTCCGAAACTGCGAAGCCGTTCCAAATTTGCCTGCGTTGAGTGATGGGCATACATGTCGAGATCCATCGCCGGCGCAACGAACACCGGTGCCTTCATCGACAGATAGGTAGTAATGAGCATGTTGTCTGCTATGCCGTTGGCCATTTTCCCGATGGTGCTTGCCGTTGCCGGGGCTATGAGCATTGCGTCTGCCCACAGTCCGAGTTCCACGTGCGAGTTCCACGAGCCGTCGCGCTGTGCGAAAAACTCACTTATCACGGGTTTACGTGTCAGTGCCGAGAGGGTGACGGGGGTGATGAACTCTTTTCCCGCAGGCGTTATTACCACCTGCACCTCGGCACCCTTTCTTACGAGTTGTCTGACTATAAGGCATGCCTTGTATGCGGCGATGCTGCCCGTAATGCCCAAAACTATCTTCTTGCCGTTCAGCATATCTTTCTCAATTTTTCTTCATTTCGCGCAGGCGTATTCTCGTAAGTGCCTGCTTTGTGTTATAGGTGAAGTCGCCACCGAGCATCCAACTGAAATAGCCGGGGTCTTTCCGCAGTATCTCTGCCACGTCCCAGCCTCTGTATTTTCCGAAGTTGAACACCTCATGACGACGCGGTTTCCCGTCCTTGTCGAGCAATGTCTTGCCATCTTTGTCAAGCATATCCTTCCATATCATGCGCCCGGCAAAATCCACATTGTCGTTATTCTTCGACATCTCGGCAAGTTCGTCCATATCGTTACGCAACTGCCGTTCCGGTTCTTCCTGTCGTCCCGGCTCGTACATGTCGAGTTCGCCCATCAGCACACGATAGGTAGCCTCCGTGTCTTGGTCGGCACGGTGAGCCTCAAAGTCGTCCTCCATTTTCCTGCCACAGTAGAATTTGTATGCCGCAGCAAGGTTACGACGCTCCATTTTGTGGAATATCGTCTGTGCGTCGATGAGTCTGCAAGCATTGAAATCGAAGTCGATGCCGGCACGAAGAAACTCCTCTGCAAGCATCGGAATGTCGAAGTGGTTGGAGTTGAAACCGCAGAAGTCACACCCTTTAAAGTCGGCCTCCAGCGTCTTTGCTATCTGCTTGAACGTCGGTGCGTCCTTTACGTCATCGTTTTTTATGCCCGTCAGTTGTTCCACTTCAACGGGAATTTCCTTTTCGGGGTTCACAAACTTGTTCACACGTTCCTCCTTACCGTCGGGGAATACCTTTATGTACGAAATCTGTATCACGCGGTCTTTCACTATGTCAAGACCTGTTGTTTCAAGGTCGAAGACCACGAGGGGCTTCTTCAGGTTCAGTTTCATCGCGTCGTTCTTAGTCGTTCAGCAGCATTGGCATCAAGAGCATAAGCACCTCTTCGCCCTCCGGTTGCTCAGATGGAATGATGATACATGGGCGACTCGGGTCGGCAAACTGCATCAGCACCTCGTCGCTTTCGAGGTTGCCGAGTATCTCAACGAGCGACGTTCCCATGAAACCGATACTCATCGGAGTGCCCTCATACGAGCAACTCACCTCTTCCTTGGCACTTGTAGCAAAGTCGATGTCTTCTGACGACACCTCTATCTTACCGGTACCGATGCGCAGGCGCACCTGCTGACTGCTCTCGCTGGCAAACGGAAGCACGCGACGCAGTGCACCGATGAGTGCCTTGCGGTCGATGCTGAGTTCGTATGGGTTGTCTTCCGGTATCACCGAAGCGTAGTTGGGGTAACGTCCGTCTATAAGACGACATGCCAACATCGTATGCCCGAATGTTATCTCGGCGTTGCGGTCGTCAAAACGTATAATGACATCGGTCTCTTCTTTTGTCAGCACATTCTTCAAAAGCGTGGCCGGTTTCTTCTGCAATATGAACGAACGGGGGTTGTCGCTCTTCAGCGAGAAGAGTTTGTTGCGCACTAATTTACGACCGTCGGTTGCAACGATGTTCAGCGACTCCGGCGTGAGATCCATGTAGATGCCGTTCATCACGAGACGCAGTTGCTCGTTGGCCACGGCGAATATCGAACGCGAGATGTTGTCAAGCAATGCCTTTTCCGAAATCTGAAGCGTTGCAGCCTCATCACCCATCTGCTGTGAGCGCGGATATTCCTCGGCATTCTGGCATGTGAAATTATACATACCGTTCTGATAAATCACCTTTACTGTCATCTGTTCCATGTTCACATCAAGCGTCAGCGGCTGCTCCGGAAGTTCTTTCACAGCATCGAGAATGGTGCGATTGTTCACGGCGAAACTGCCCTCGCCTTCCATTTCGTCGAGAGTCAACTCGGTCTTCATCACGTTTTCGCTGTCAGATGCAGTTATCTCTAACCTGCCGTTGCTCACCTCGAAGAGAAAACAGTCGAGGATTGCTATACTGTTTTTACTGTTAATCACCCTTGAAAGGATGCCCAGTCGGCTGCTAAGAGCCGTGCTTGATACGGTAAATCTCATATTCTGAAATTATGTTATGGTTTATTTATATTATCATGAATTAGCCACAAAATTACAAAAAACGACAGTGGTAAACAAAAAAACAAGCAAAAAAGTTTCCTCTTTTAAATCTATTTTATTAATTTCGCAAACGATTTCGCGCTTTAGCACATTTTTTACATACGGAAAGACAATAATAACAAACAATAAATCATAAACGACAATGGAAATAGAAGGAAGAATAATCAACGTCCTGCCGAAACAGGAGGGAACATCAGCACGCACCGGTAATCACTGGGCATCACAGGAATACGTTATCGAGACACACGACCAGTATCCCAAGAAATGTTGTTTCCGCATATTCGGAGAAGACCGCATCAACGCCATGAACATTCAGGCCGGCGAGGAGTTGCGCGTGAGTTTCGACATCGATGCACGCGAGTATCAGGGGCGTTGGTTCAATTCCGTAAACGCATGGAAAGTGGATCGCATAGACCCGGCAGCCGCACAGGCAGCACAACCGGGAATGCAACCGATACCACCGACAGCATTCGGCGCACCGCAATCTGCGGCACCGTTCGGCGAACAGCCTGCGGCACAGGCTTCGGACAACACTCCGGCCGACGATCTGCCATTCTAAACATTCCGCATGTCATATAAGAAACCGGCGAAATGCGACGGCAAAAATACTAACGGAGGTGCTTTTCGTCATGGCGAGAAACATCTCCGCTATTGTTGTTATGCCACGTAACAGAAACCTATTTAGCCCAAATTGGTCAGCAATTTCGCCTGTTTTGCTTTGCAATTTCGCCCAAATTGGTCGGCAAATTCGCCCAAATTGCTTTGCCTAAGGTATCTGAAATAAATTAATTTCATTACCTTTGCAGGCGGAAAAGAATATCAATCATCTTAAAAATGGGAACAAAACAATGAACAATTTTCTGAAACTATTACTTGCATGCCTGTGCATCAGCGGTACGGCATGCGGACAAAAAAACTATACCGACCTTGATGTGACGGCGTTTGAGGCCTATCTCGAAGAACATAAGGACGACGGAGTGCAACTCGTTGACGTGCGAACGGCAGAAGAATATGCCGAGGGAACGATACCCGAAGCGGTGCTGATAGACGTGAAAGAGAGTGACTTTATGGAGAAAGCAACGGCAAAACTCGACAAGACAAAGCCCATAGCGGTGTTCTGTCGCAGCGGTCGCAGGTCGGCAGCAGCGGCAAAAAAACTCACCGAGCAGGGATACAAAACGGTAGTAAACCTCACTGGCGGTTTCCTTGCGTGGCAAGAGGCAGGGAAGGCAACAGTGAAACCGCAGGGCGACAGCGACATCTGAGTCGTAAGACGCGCACTGCAGAAATAACGAAAAGTACAGAAACGAAGAAAGGTCATACCGTCGCGGGCATGACCTTTCATTCTTTTTATATCGCGGTTTCTTATTTTATTTTCGCGTAACCATAACGACTTGTGGCGTTGAGTTCCTCCTCGATGCGAATGAGTTGGTTGTACTTGGCCATGCGGTCGGTACGACTCATAGAACCGGTCTTTATCTGACCGGAGTTAGTTGCCACTGCGATGTCGGCGATTGTGGCATCCTCGGTCTCGCCTGAACGGTGAGAGGTAACAGAGGTGTAGCCGTGACGGTGTGCCATTTCGATTGCCTCGAGGGTCTCGGTGAGCGAACCAATCTGGTTAACCTTGATGAGAATACTGTTGGCAGCACCCATCTGGATACCCTTTTGCAGGAACTTGGTGTTGGTAACGAAGAGGTCGTCGCCCACCAACTGACAGCGGTCGCCAATGGCAGCGGTCAGTTTCACCCAGTTCTCCCAGTCATTCTCATCGAGACCGTCCTCGATTGAGTCGATTGGGAAGTCGGTAATGAGTTTCTCAAGGAACTTTATCTGCTCCTCGGCAGAGAGTTTCTTGCCGTTGGGATCCTTCTTCTTACCGTTCTTCAGTTGGCTGTAGTCATACCACCAGTTGCCGTTCTCGTCCTGAGTAGCAAACTCACTGGCAGCGCAGTCCATTGCAATCTTAACGTCCTTGCCCGGCTCATAGCCTGCAGCCTTTATCGCGTCGCAGATAATCTGCAGTGCGTCCTCGATACCGTTGAGCGCAGGAGCGAAACCTCCCTCGTCGCCTACGGCTGTGGAAAGTCCGCGAGCCTTCAGCAGTTTGGCAAGGTTGTGGAACACCTCGGCACCAACGCGGATGCTCTCCCTTATCGACGGTGCGCTTACCGGACGTATCATGAACTCTTGGAAAGCGATTGGCGCGTCAGAGTGAGCACCACCGTTGATGATATTCATCATCGGAACAGGCATGGTGTATGAATTGCAACCGCCGATGTAGCGATAGAGTGGCATTCCGAGTGCGTTTGCAGCAGCCTTTGCAGCAGCCAGAGAAACACCGAGAATGGCATTAGCACCGAGTTTGCTCTTTGTAGGTGTGCCGTCAAGAGCCAGCATTTTATAATCGAGTGCACGCTGATCGAGAACACAGTCGCCCTGAAGTGCAGGTGCGATGATAGTGTTCACGTTCTCAACAGCCTTCAAAGTTCCTTTGCCAAGATAGCGACCTTTGTCGCCGTCGCGAAGTTCGAGAGCCTCGTTCTCGCCTGTAGATGCACCTGATGGTACGGCAGCGCGTCCCAATACTCCGTTTTCCAATACTACATCAACCTCAACAGTCGGGTTACCTCTTGAGTCGATGATTTCTCTTGCATGAATTTTTTGAATCTTCATAATTGATTAATATTTAAATGTTCAAATCGTTGTCGTTTCGGTTTATTAATCTTTTTACCATATAATTATTTTGGAGTGCAAAGGTAAAAATAAAAAGACAATAACAGGGGTATTGCCTTTCCTTATTAATTATTTTTAATACAACGAGTTACAACTTGTCAGATGCATATTGCAAAAACGACTGCTTGAGCGGATTTTATGCGCATCTGATGTTGCGAAACGAGCATTTCAATATGCCGAAGAATGAGCGTTCGGATTGACTTAGAACGTCATATTTTGGTTCGTCGGTATAGGGTAATCGTATTGTTGTCGATGCTTTGTTGTTCTACCACATTGACATCGCCGGGGAGTTCGGGGGCACGAGTTCCTTTTTCCACGCACTGCGGGGAGGTTTCCACGCGTATGTCGTCGTACAGGTTATTGTTGATGAACGACTGCAAGGTTTTTCTTCCGCCCTCGACCATCATCGACTGCACACCGCTATCGTGCGCCGCCTTCATCAGTATGTCGAGCACCTGCTTGTCGGTGAGTTCGTTTTCCATTCCCTGACATGGTTCGGTTTTGTGTGTAAGTACCATTTTTACCGGCGACGGACCGACCCAATGGCGCACCGTGAGTTGCGGATGCTCGCGCTCGTCGGTGGTTCGCCCCACCACGATGGCATCGTTCTCCGAACGCATCTTGTGCATAAGCATCAGCGTGACGGGTGTTGAAATGGCGAGACTGTTGCCGCAATCGTCTATAAAACCATTGGCCGTTTGCGCCCATTTCAGTGTTATGTAAGGGCGGTGCAGACTGTGATAGGTGAAGAAACGCCTGTTCAGATGCCGACATTCTTCCTCAAGCACGCCCACCTCTACCTCTATTCCTGCCTCGCGAAGTCTGATTATGCCGCGCCCTTGCACCTCGGCGAAAGGGTCGATGCAACCCACCACGGCACGATTAACGCCCTTGCTGACTATAAGGTCGGCACAAGGTGGTGTCCTACCCCAATGAGAGCAAGGTTCGAGACTTACGTATATTGTCGCTTCTTTCAGAAGATGAGCGTCCTCAACGGCAACCGATGCGAAAGCATTGACTTCGGCATGAGCTCCTCCGCAACACACATGGAAGCCCTCACCGATAATCCTTTCGCGCGCCACTATCACCGCACCAACCATAGGATTTGGTTTGGCGAAGAACTCACCGCAGCGTGCCAGTTGCAGGCATCGTCGCATATACTTCTCGTCTTCTGCTCTTTGATTAGCCATATTACAGTCGATGATTTTGTGCAAAGTTAGTAAATCTTATCGAGAAAACGGCTTTGCGGGCAACATAATCTTATGTTTCACTGCGGCAAAAGGCATGCTATGGAGGGGAGGTTTTGGTTAAATATAGTCAAAGGAATGTTGAGAAATGGGATTTATTATGTATTTTTGCCGATATTATGAGAGTGATTACACGCGCCGTAATTACGGCTATGTTCTTCTGCCTTGCACTTAATGCCACGGCACAGGCTGTGGATAACGACAAGATGAACCCCGAAGATATGCCCATCAGCATGAATGAGCCGACAATGGAGCCGAGGGTCAAGGTGACGCGTGTACTCGACAAACAGGGCGACAGCATACAGTGTGTGCAGTTGAACCGCGTCTATGTGTATCCGGCAATAGCCTTCAAGGACGAGAAACAACAGCAACAATACAACCAGTTGGTGAAGAATGTGAAGCGGGTATTGCCGATAGCGAAGGAAGTGAACGGCATCATCATCGAGACATACGAATATCTTCAGACGCTACCTAACAAGAAAGCAAAGGATCAGCACATGAAAAAGGTGGAGGAAGCGATAAAGAAACAATATACCCCAAGAATGAAAAAACTGACATTCTCGCAGGGTAAACTACTCATAAAACTTATTCACCGTGAATGCAACTCGTCCTCATACCAATTGGTACAGGCCTTCCTCGGTCCCGTGAAAGCCGGCTTCTATCAGGCTTTCGCTTGGGCTTTCGGCGCATCACTGACAAAAAAATACGACCCCAACGGCAAGGATCGTCTTACCGAGAGGGTCGTACTTATGGTAGAGGCCGGCCAATTATAACAATAATCAGGCTTTCACCGTGAGCAGAAAATAGTTCTTCTTGCCCTTCTGTACGAGCAGATATTTGCCGGCGATAAGGTCTTCGGTCGTGATGATACGATCGAAAGCCTGAAGTTTTTCCTTGTTCAGGCTCACTCCACCGCCCTGCACCATCTTTCTCATTTCGCCCTTCGAGGGGAATATGTCGGCATCTTGTGTGAACAGTTCTACTGCCGGTCGATTCAGTTTGTCAGCCGTAATTTCATAGTGTGGCACACCATCGAAGACATCAAGGAATGTCTGTTCGTCAAGTTTTTGCAGTCCTTCTTTTGTCGCTTTGCCGAAAAGTATGTTCGAAGCCTCTATCGCTGCGTCGAGGTCTGCTTGCGAATGTACCATCACTGTCACTTCTTCTGCAAGTCTCTTCTGCAACATGCGTCGTCCCGGGTCTTGCTTATGTTCCTCTACGAGAGTCTCGATTGTCTCGCGGTCGAGCGATGTGAATATCTTGATGTATCGTTCGGCTTCCTCGTCACCGGTGTTAAGCCAGAACTGATAGAAACGGTATGGGGACGTGCGTTTGGGGTCGAGCCAGATGTTTCCACTCTCTGTCTTACCGAATTTCTTGCCATCGGCCTTCGTGATGAGCGGACATGTCAGTGCGAAAGCCGGTTCTGCTTCGCTTCCGAGTGTGCGTCTTATGAGTTCGGTTCCGGTTGTCATGTTGCCCCATTGGTCGTTTCCGCCAAGTTGCAGGCGCACTCCATGACTGCGATATAGGTGCAGGAAGTCGTATCCTTGCAGCAGTTGGTAGGTGAATTCGGTGAATGACAGTCCGTCACGCGCTGTTCCGTTAAGACGTTGTTGCACGCTATCCTTTGCCATCATGTAGTTGACGGTGATGTGCTTACCCACCTCTCGTGCGAAGTCGAGGAAAGAGAAATCTTTCATCCAGTCGTAGTTGTTCACGAGTTCGGCACGGTTAGGCGCATCGCTTTCAAAGTCAAGGAACTTTGCGAGTTGTCTTTTTATGCACTCTTGGTTGTGTCGCAGTGTAGTCTCGTCAAGCAAGTTGCGTTCAAGATTTTTTCCCGACGGGTCGCCTATCATGCCTGTGGCTCCGCCAACGAGTGCTATCGGCTTATGCCCACAGTGCTGCAGGTGGCGCAACATCATCACTCCGCAGAGGTGTCCGATGTGCAGTGAGTCGGCAGTGGGGTCGGTTCCCAAGTATGCCGATACAATATTTTCGTTAAGATACTCCTCGGTTCCCGGCATTATCTGTGCCAGCATACCGCGCCATTTCAGTTCTTCAACAAAGTTTTTATTCATTGCTATATGGTTTTCCGGGGGTTATTATTGAATTGTTTTGAGGGATTATTTTTATTCGGTGCTAAATTGTTGCAGGCATCACGGCACCGGATCGTAGCCGCTTCCGCCCCAAGGATTGCACCTAAGAATGCGCCACACAGCGAGGGCGAGGCCCTTTATCGGGCCATGTTTCACTATTGCCTGCCTTGCATATTCCGAACATGTGGGCACGAAACGGCACGAGGGCGGGGTGTATGGCGTTATGAAACGCTGATAGAACAATATCGGACTTGTCAGCAACCATATAAAGGCTTTGGATATGGCATATATGATTTTCATGTTTTCTCTCCTCCTATCCTTCCGTCTGTGGTATCTTGCCGTTAAGCATTCGCTCTGCTATACGCTCCAGCAAGTTGCGCACTTTATGAATTATCTTTGCCGAAGAGTGCAGTTTGTCGTCTATACACACGAAAGCAACGAGCAACGTCATTTCGGGCATTGATTCCAAAGCGTCCTTGAGAACATGTTTGTTCAGACGGTAAGCCTCACGCACCTGTCTTTTCACTCGGTTACGTTTAACGGCTCTCTTGAACATTCTCTTCGGCACACTGACCATCATTGCTGCCTCAACACCATCCTTTTCTCTCGGCATAACGGCATATACCGCCCTTAGCGGGAAGGCAGACATTGCTTTGCTTTGCCCTCCGCAGAAGAGGCGGTCGATAGTTTTCTTACTGCTGATCCGCTCTCTCTTTTCCAGTGTAGGAGCGTCGGTTATCGCCATTAAACAGTGTATGAGATTTATTTTTCTTGCTTGCGCAGGTATTGCCGCAGTGCTCCGGTCATCGACGGATGTTCTTTTGTAGGAGCCTCTATCACCACCGTGAGCCCGGCATCATGCGCAGCCTTTGCCGTTGCCGGCCCGAAGGTAGCCACGGAGATGTGGTTGTATTTATCGCCAAAGTTCTTCTTGAAAGCCGTTATGCCCGAAGGACTGAAGAAGATGGCCATGTCATAATCGAATGCTGTAGCCTCTTCCTCGTTGAAGTCGTTGCTCACGGTGCGATACATCACGCACTCCTGATGAGACAATTTCTTTGAGTCGAGCAGTTCCTTCACGCTGTTGTCGTGTACGTCGCTCATCGGTATGAGATACTTTTCTACCTTATGCTTCATCATGATTGGCACCAAGTCGGTAATCTTTCCTGTGTTTCCGAAGAACACTTTGCGCTTGCGATACTGCACATATTTCTGAATATAGTGTGAGATAGTTTCCGTAACACAGAAGTATTTCATTTCTTCGGGAACCTCGATACGCATCTCTTTCGCCAACTTGAAGTAGTTATCTATGGCATGACGCGACGTAAACACCACTGCCGTATAGTTGAGCAGGCTCACTTTCTGCTGCCTGAACTCCTTCGAGGTGAGTCCCTCTACCTTTATGAAAGGACGGAACACCAGTTCTACACCGAAATCTTTGGCAATGTCGTAATAGGGTGATTTTTCGCTTGAAGGTTGCGGTTGGGATACCAATATCTTCTTTATCATCTATCTAATAATTTATTTTCAAACTGTTCACTATCATCATCATGCCACCACCCAATGTTAGGAGGGGCACTATTTCAAGCGTGCAAAAGTACAAAAAAATCTGCAATTTTGGGCCGTTATGCCGAAAAAATGTTACATAACACTTGTAAAAAGAAAGTATTTTAATCAAAATCAGCAACGCAGCAGTATAAATAAGTACCGTCTGTAGTGGCAGATTGAAATATATAAGCAACACAACTGTCGGGAAAAGCAGCACTCCGCCGACACTTGTGACGAAGAGTTGCGACTTGAGCCACACCCTGTTGCTCGTCCTATCGAAGAAAACCCTGTTTACAAAGGAATAGACCGCTGCTTTCAATAGGAAATAACCGGAGAACAACGCGAGGAATATTGCTATCAGCGTGTAGTGGGATTTCAGTATCAATGGCTCTCTGACGGTTTCTTCTACGTAGAAAAACGCGAGCAAAGAGAATTGCAGACACGTCACAAAGACAAGGAAGAACTGAAAGCGAAGTTCCGATATGGTTTCGTTTTCGGTCGTGGTATTACCGCTGCGAACGCGGAAAAAGTTCTTGGCCTGACGGAAAATGAAGTCGCGTGAGTGTGAAAATGCGATTATACCGAGAATGAAACTGGCCAGCAGAAGGGTGGTTATGAGTGTGTCGCCACGCATATTGTAAGGCACAGGGTCGCCTGCCACTCCATAGCGACCGCCCGACAGTTCGGGATGATACATCGAGTCGCGGTCAAAGAACGACTCTTCGAAGAATGGTTTAGTGTCTTTCTTGCTCGAAAGAGAATCGAAAGGCATGCGCAGAGTGTCCGGACGTGTACTCAGATTTTCCCTTGTGGGCTTGAAGTTAGCCTGTATTGCCGAGTCTTGTTGTGCCGGTGTGGCATCTTTCGGCAACTGTTGCAACACATGCTTGGGGGTCAATTCGTTTGGGGCAACACCACCGTGTTGCCCCTCCTGATGTCCTTCCGTCACTTCTGTGGCGGCGTATTGTCGAGCGTTATGCAAAGAGTCTGCCCTTAACAACATGCCTTTCATCATCCGTTATATCAACTGTAGATATGAAATCTGTAAATTATCAACTTGCAATCCTTGATTCTAAATAAGGAACTCTCTCCTTATTCGTTCCACCTGATCGAGTTTTTCCCAAGTGAACAGTTCCACATCCATTGTCTTTTCATCGTGGTAGCGCGAGGTGAATGTTTTCCTAACCACCTCGTTCGGGCGACCCATGTGACCGTATGCCGCAGTCTCCAGATACATCGGCTGGCGCAGTTTCAACTGTCGTTCGATGCCCTTTGGTGTGAGGTCGAACATCTTCACTATTCTCTCTGCTATCTCGCTGTCAGTCATATTGACGCGCGACTTACCGTAGGTATTAACGTAAATATTCAGAGGTTTTGCCACTCCGATGGCATAACTTATCTGCACCAGCATTTCGTCAGCCACTCCTGCGGCAACCATATTCTTTGCAATATAACGCGCTGCGTATGCCGCCGAGCGATCAACCTTGCTCGAATCCTTGCCCGAGAAAGCACCTCCGCCGTGCGCACCTTTGCCTCCGTAGGTGTCAACTATTATCTTTCGCCCTGTCAGTCCGGTGTCTCCGTTGGGTCCTCCGATTACAAATTTTCCCGTAGGATTTACGTGATATATGATTTCATCATTAAACAAATCCAACACCTTATTGCTGTGGATACCGGCCTTTACGCGCGGAACGAGTATGTTTTTCACATCCTCGCGTATGCGCTCAAGCATCTGTGTGTCGGCTTCTTCCTGACTTCCCGCATCTTTTGCGGACACGAACTCGTCATGCTGTGTAGAAACAACGATGGTATGAATGCGCTGCGGCAAGCCCTCATCACTATATTCTATGGTCACCTGACTCTTTGAGTCGGGACGCAGATAGGTCATCTCTTTGCCCTCACGACGTATCTCCGCGAGTTCGTAAACCAAACGATGTGCGAGGTCGAGCGACACCGGCATGTAGTTTTCTGTTTCGTTAACGGCATATCCGAACATCATACCTTGGTCGCCTGCACCTTGGTCTTCGGCAGTCTGTCCGGCACCTTTCAGTTCTTTATCAACGCCTCTGTTTATGTCTCCGCTCTGCTCATGTATGGCAGAAAGAATGCCACATGAGTCTCCGTCGAACTTATATTCACTCTTGGTGTACCCAATCTTGTTAATCGTTTTTCGCGCAATAGTTTCCAAATCTATGTAAACTTCACTACGCACCTCGCCCATTATGACCACCTGTCCTGTGGTAACGAACGACTCTATGGCGCAGCGGGCTTTTTCGTCATAGGCCAGAAACTGGTCGAGTAGCGCGTCTGAAATCTGATCGGCCACTTTGTCGGGATGTCCTTCCGAAACTGATTCGGATGAAAATAAATATGCCATTTGCTTTGCTTGATTAAAAATAGTAAATTAATTTATCGGGGGCAAAGGTACAAAAAAAAGGTATAAGGTGGTTATAAGTTATGAGAAATTAACTTATTCGGGAAAAAGTGAGGGAAGTGAAACAGGTGAGTGGGAATGGTTTAGGATTAATACAATAAAGGAGTATAGGGGCTTGTAGAACATCTTAGTTATTTCTTTACAATATGTTTTAACCCTTATACTCCACTACTCCTAACCTCCTAAATAAAAAACCGACCGTTTCGGCGGTCGGTTTTTTATTTCATTACTTCTCCGGAGTCATTATGACATCAATTTCATTGCCTGAAGCAAGAAGTTGTTTGAGGAAGTTTGCAATCTTTTCAGGTGTCAACTCGTTAACCACCTTCTTGTAATTGGTTTGGAGATCAACACCTGTAAATACATACTCACTGAGGTAAACAACCCAGCGGCCGTTGCTCTTTGCATTTATGTCAGCATTCTTGAGCATATTCTCTTTTACCTTAGCAACCTTGTCGGCATCAACTTTGATAGAGTTGTCGGCAATGCCTTTCGCCAAGAGAGCGATTGCTGTTTCTGCCTTTTCAGGATCCATCGGGCAGTAAGCCTGCATCACAGCCATTGCCTTATCGCACTGACGGCTAATGCCACCACTTGCATTTACAGAGTAAGCAGCACTTGCATCCTCACGAATATCTTTCAGATAAACCATAGCAAGTACCTGTCCGGCTGCGTCAGAGAGAACCTCGTTCTCAAGAGTGTAAGGCATTATTGCGTGCCAGAACTTGAATGCCGTAGCCTTCGGAGTTTCCATCTTGCGTGTGAAAACATTCGAAACCTTTCCTGTCGGGTAGAGTTCGATAGGCTTCCAATCGGCAACTTTCTTTGTAGATGGCAGTGAAGCGATGTACTTCTCGATGAGCGGACGGAGTGCAGCCTCATCGTAATTGCCCACGAAATAGAACACGAAACCGCGTGCATTGCTGAAACTTTCTTTCCATATCTGCATTATACGGTCGTAACTTATCTTAGGCAGATCGGCCTTGTCGCTCGGTGCGAAGCGTGGGTTATGTCCGTAGAGGGTAAACATGAGCGAGTCGCTATATACAGCCTCCGGTGTGAGTCCCTTGTTTGCAAGCATCAGTTCGAGTTGCTGCATCATAGAGTTGTAAGAGTTCTCGTCCTTAGATACGTTAGTGAAGTTGAGGTAAACGAGTTGCAGCATGGTCTCGATGTCCTTCGGAACAGTGTAGCCTGAGAGTGACTTATAGAAGTTGCTCATGCCAAGGCTTACAGAAACCTGCTTTCCGTAAAGAGCCTTCTGCAGTTCGGTGTTAGAGAAATTGCCGAGTCCGCTCTGTGAGATAACCTCATCGAAGTATTTCAAGTTCACGAAATCATTCTCTCCATAGAGAGTGTTTCCACCCTTTGCAATAGCCTGGAAGCGCACCTCGTCATTCTTGAAGTCGGTCTTCTTCATTATCACCTTAGCACCATTGCTGAGTTCCAACTCCTTGTATCCGAGCACGTTGTTTTCCTTCTCCTTAACGATTTTGCCCGGTTTCGGCATTTTCTCCGGAGCGATGAGCGGCTCGTTCTTCGTGTTGTCAACGTAAGCCTCAAGTTTTTCTCCACGCACTTTGGCCACTGCTTCTGCCATCTGTGCCATTGTCGGTGAAACCTTTCCTTCCTTCTCACGTGCCATTATGAGCACAACGAGATTTGAATCTTTCTCACTGATGAGTTCCTTAGCATACTCGTTGATCATGTCAACGTTAATCATCGGAGAGCCTAAGATTTGGCTCATTATCTGATACTTCACCTCTATAGATGGAATCGGTTCGTTGTCGAGGTAGTTGTCACGGTAAGCATTGCCGAAAACAGCATTGTTCACCTTGTCACGATTGTTGTATTCCTTCTCCAGTTGGCTAAGATATTCAGCCTTCACGCGATCGTATTCGCCCGGTGTGAAACCGAACTGGCGCACGCGCTGAGCCTCGCGATAGATTGCAGAGAGAGCCTCCAAGTCTTTGTCATCCTTTGCAAGAGCCTGCATTTCGAAGTTATCCTTTGTCTTTGAGAAGATGTAACGTCCGTCAGCAGCCGATGCACCGATGAACGGGCAGTCTGCCTTCTTTGTAAGTTCCTCCAGTCGGAGGTTCAGCATCATTGATATAACCTGCTTTGCATACTGGTCGAGCAGATAGCCCATGTCGCCCTTTTCCTCGTCTTTCACAGGGTCGTGCTTCATCATTATGTTCACGATGGAGTACTGCTGTTCCTTATCTTTCTCGAAGATGTATATAGCCTCGGCATTGTCTGGCACTTGTTCAGGAACCACCTGAGCAGCGTCTGCCGGCACCACAACACCTTTCCAAAGGTCTTTGATGAGAGCCTCTACACGATCAACATCAACATCACCCACAACGATGATCGCCTGATTGTCCGGACGATACCACTTGTGATAGTATGCGCGGAGCACATCCGGCTCGAAGTTATCGACGATTTCCATGAGTCCGATAGGCAGACGCTCACCATACTTACATCCCGGATAGAGTTTCGGAAGTATTTTCTGGTACATACGCTGGCCGGGACCTTCGCCCATCTGCCATTCCTGATGTATCACACCACGTTCCTTGTCGATTTCCTTTGAATCAAGGGTAAGACCGTTAGACCAGTCTTTCAATATCAAGACACAAGAATCTACAGCAGTGGCACGCGTAGTAGGAACGTTGCAAATGCGATACACTGTCTGGTCGATTGATGTGTAAGCGTTGAGGTCGCTACCGAACTCTACACCCAGTGAGCGGGTATATTCCAACAATGTTGAGTCGGGGAAATGCTCCGAACCGTTGAACGCCATGTGCTCGAGGAAGTGTGCCAGGCCGCGCTGGTCGTCGTTCTCCTGAATAGAGCCTACACGCTGTGCGATGTAGAAATTGGCCTTATGCTCCGGCCAGTTGTTGTTACGAATGTAGTAGGTCAGTCCGTTGTCGAGTTTACCCACGCGCACTTTCTCGTCCTGTGGGATAGGAGGCAACTGCTGAGCCATCATTGCCGTGGCACTTACAACAAATAGAGCCGCAGCAAAAAAGATTCTTTTGAATTTCATACTTTTGGTTTATTAAATAATTTTATTTCAATTAGTATCAAATTTAAATTATGCTTGCAAAATTAATAAAATATTCTTTAAGCACCTATTATTTCGCTTTTTTTATCATTAATATTCATTAATATGTTGAGCGGTGGCGGTAAACGACGAGGGTTGAGCGATGAACGATGAGGGTTGTGCGTCCTTTCTCCGCTTCCTCTGAAAGCGTCTCCTGGCAGAGCCGAGCAGAGCGAAGATAGAACGTTCATCGTTGATTGTCCATCGCTCACCGCTCATCGCTCAACCCTCAACGCTAAACGCTCAACATCAAAGCCCTCGACAACATTGCAAAATGGGCGAAATTGGAAAGTAATTTGGGCGAAATTGGTTTGCAAAATCGGCGATTTTGGTTTGCAAATTCGCCGAAATTGCTCTCCGTTTGTTCTTGAATATATGAGTTCAGGGGCATATACAACATATCTGTTTATGATATTTAAAAAAGTGGCAAGTACATTTATTTGCTGCATATCTCCCGAACATCATACATTCTCAAACTCCCTAATTGCTAACCATATCAATTCATTCTACTCCCGTCACCGTGTATCCGGCCTTGCGAAGACCTTCAAGCACGCCCTCATCTCCTACGAGATGGCCGGCACCAACGACAAAGAACGTGGGGTTCTGTTTCATCATCATCGGCATCTCTGCCAGCCACTTGCGATTACGATTGTATATAAGACGGTCGTTTTCCTCATCTGTAGCATCGCACGAACTGTTGAGTTTGTCGTCCATCACCTCCTTAATCTTCTTGAGATCCTGTGAGAAATAGGCTTTGGTCAGCCGTTCTGACATCAAGTCCATATACTCATAGTTGTCGCATAGACACATCAGTTGTTCTATCTGTCGCTCCATTGTGGCACCTTTCAACAATGTAGCAATCTGGAACTCCATTGTTTCAAAGCCTTTCACCCCTTTGCCATTCTTCTGCGCCAGTTTCTGGAAATATCCGTCGAACTGGTTTGTCATGTCAAAATCGGGGCAACGTTTCATGCTCATTATCATCGTAAGTTGTGTCACCAAGGCCGAAGGTGTAATCTTTTCCAGTTGCATTTTCACCATAGGATTGCTCATGTCGGCTCCCATCACAATGTTCAGCAGCGAATTCAGTTTCGACATCTGCTTCTCATCAAGCAGTGAAGATAGCGTCTTTCCGTCTTCAAGCATCATGGCTTTTTGCATTGCCATAAGTTTCTCCGGGTTCATCATGTCTGCCATGTCGAGTTCTCCACACACCTGTACGGTGTTGTCGAGCGCGGCTTTCACTCCGTGAATACTGTCTGCAAACGACACCGGAGCAAGGTGGTGTGTACCGAGGATGTAACTGTCTTTTTCGAGTCCGTTGCCGGAAATTCGGTATAACAGTTGTGCATTCGCACCGATTACGACTGCTGTCACGAGTGCCAGCGTAAGCATTATTTTCTTCATAGTATTTCTGTTTCCGATTTATATTATTACTGCCGTACCGCTTGTTGCCACCATAAGCATGGAACCGTTCTGCCCTACCGTCTCATAGTCTATGTCCACTCCGAGTATGGCATTTGCCCCAAGGGCTTCTGCACGTCGGCTCATCTCTGCCAACGAGGTGTCTTTTGCCTCAATCAGGACTTTCTCGTAAGAGCCTGCACGCCCTCCCACAATGTCGCGGATGTTTGCCATAAAGTCCTTGAATAAGTTTGCTCCGACTATTGTCTCGCCGGTAACTACTCCTAAATACTGTCTCACAGGATATCCCTCCAGTGTGGGTGTTGTACTGATAATCATAATACTTTATATTTAACGTTAAACTTGTTGTTACAAATCATTATTTCTTTTGAACTCGAATTGCCATAAATGGCACATAAAGTTCATGTAATTATTTCTTCTTTCTTCTCATTAAATTTATGTTCATTCGTCACGATATTCAAGTATATCCCCGGGCTGACACCCCAGTTCGCGACATATAGACTCCAGCGTGGTGAAACGTATTGCCTTTGCCTTTCCTGTTTTCAATATCGAGAGGTTAGCCTGTGTGAGGCCTATCCGTTCGGCAAGTTCGCCCAACCCCACTTTCTTCTTCGCCATCTCGACATCCAAATTCACTATAATATTACCCATGTCACTTGTGTTTTTTGTTCCTTTCTGCCATGTATCTTATGCGTTATGGCAACTTAAACCACCTGTTCGAGTTCTTCTTTCTGCTTCACTCCGATTCCGAATATCTGTGCCATGAGCAGCAGAAGCAGTCCGGGCAGTAACGAAGGAAGTTGCATGATGGCGTAGGAATAATTGTATATGTAACCTTGTGGCACAAACAACATTGAAGGAGCATAAACCTCATAGAACGCGACGGCAATCATTGACACACTCGAAATGAGTGCCGCCCAGCCCGCCGTGCGCAGCAATCGTATTGTTTTCCACGTGAACACCTTACCTTTGTTGATTGCAACAACAAACCGAATGAGATAAATTATGAAAATGAACCATGTCACAAGACTTATCACCGAGATAGGAAGCATAAAGATAAGTTTCATTACTTCACCCTTTTTGCTTTCAAGAAGGGTGCTTTCCAACATCACTTCCTTCACCCATACCCTTACATCGCTACCTGTGTTGCCGTCAGTTAGTGTCACCATGTTGTCGTCACCGATATGCGTCGGAGTCACACACACCGGCAACATCAAACTCGAATTGTCTGTCGAGTAAAACAGGTCGGTGAACTGCGACAATGCCATTGCTACCATGAAGATGAGTATCACGATGCAAAGTATGTTCATTCTCTGTTTCATATATATGCAATGTTTATATCGTTCTTATCGTTATTCGATATGCAAAAATATGATTAATAAATGAAATGCGCAAACAATACACAATAAAATTTTATCGAAAAACAATAATTTAACATTACAAAACAATATTTGCCATATTATACATTATTATATATATGACGCAGTATGGCGGTAATATATTTTTTTATAACGACTATGTATCAAAAAAAATTATCTGCCCTTGCGGAGCAGATAACCTTTTAAAAACAAAAAAGAGGACGATATGAATCTCTCACTTCGGCCTCCTGAAAACTTCAGCGTATTTGAATCTTGCCTAATGTAACAATGCAAAGCATCATAAAAATAAAGGCAACAATCAACATTACGCATGTTTAAAAATCTAATAACATAATCTTTACCTTAAATCTATCAAACTACTAACCTATGAAAACTTTTGTGATGTATTCTCACGAACACACTGCAAAGGTAAGCAGTTTCTATGAATTTCGCAACAGCAGGTGTCAAAAAATGCCTTTTTACGTTATTATTTTGACATAAATCAACACCTGCGGCGTTGTTGCTTTCTATTTGTTCAGATTCCATGTTGCACCGTCCTTGGTGTCTTTCACCTCGAAACCGGCAGCGGCAAGTTCGTCGCGAATCTTGTCTGATGTGGCCCAGTCTTTATCGGCCTTTGCCTTTGAGCGCAGCGACAGCACCATATCTACCACCTTTCCGTAGGCCTCCTCGCGTGCCGCATTGTTGGTATCGCCGGCCGCTTTCAGTCCGAGGATGTCGAAAGCAAACAGATGTAACACCTCTGAAAGTTCCTTCAGACATGCCTCGCAGATTGTAGCCTTGTGGTCGATGAGCGAGTTTATGACATGGCAAGCCTCGAAGAGATGACTTATCACTATCTGTGTCTGCATGTCATCATTCATTGCGTCATAGCATTTTTGGCGCAACTCTTTCACGGTTTTTTCCGTCTGCGGGTCGCACTTTTCAGATACCGGAACGCGTTTGAGGTCTTTTATGCCCTGCATCAGTCGTTCGAGACCTTTCTCACTCGCCTTCAGTGCTTCGTTTGAGAAGTCCACCGTGCCGCGATAGTGCGCTCCAAGAATGAAGAAGCGTATCGTCATAGGACCGTATGCCTGCTCAAGCGAGTCGTGGTTGCCGGTGAAGAACTGCTCAAGGGTTATGAAATTGCCGAGCGACTTGCCCATTTTCTGGCCATTGATTGTTATCATATTGTTGTGCATCCAGTACTTCACCATGTCGTCACCCTGTGATGCTGCCGACTGTGCAATCTCACATTCGTGGTGCGGAAAGACAAGATCCATGCCTCCGCCGTGAATGTCGAAGTGGTTGCCGAGATACTTTTTGCCCATCGCCGTGCACTCGCAATGCCAGCCGGGGAAGCCCTCGCTCCACGGCGAACGCCAACGCATGATATGCTCCGGCTGTGCTTTCTTCCACAGAGCGAAATCCACTTGGTTGCGCTTCTCGCCCACTCCATCGAGTTGTCGCGAATTGTTTATAACATCATCAAGGTTTCTTCCGCTCAGTTTTCCATATTTGAATTTCTTATTATACTTCTCAATATCGAAATAAACCGAACCGTTGCTCTCGTAAGCATATCCGTTATCAATAATCTGTTGCACCAGTTCCTGTTGCTCGATGATATGCCCCGTGGCATGCGGTTCTATCGATGGCGGCAGCACATTGAGCACATTCATCGCATCATGGTAGCGATTGGTGTAGTGCTGCGCTATCTCCATTGGCTCAAGTTGCTCAAGTCGAGCCTTCTTCTCTATCTTGTCATCGCCCTCGTCGGCATCGTGTTCGAGGTGTCCCACATCGGTAATATTCCTCACGTAGCGCACCTTATATCCGAGATGTTTCAAGTATCTGAACAATATGTCGAATGTTATGGCAGGGCGGGCGTGTCCCAAATGCGGGTCGCCATATACCGTAGGGCCGCACACATACATACCCACGTTGGGCGCATGAAGCGGTTCGAAACGTTCTTTCTGCCTATGCAGTGTGTTGTAAATCAAAAAATTCTGTTCCATAATCACTGTTGTTTATTAGTTTGCAAAGGTAATAAAAATATAATGAAGAACGATAAAGGAAGGTGGTTTTTTATTCATCTTAACAGCCAAAACGACATCTGCAAAATGAAAAAACATTACTACATAAGTGTCAATTAACCGCTTTCTCTTTCCCGAAAAAGAACGGAGAGAGACGGAGCAGATCTGAAACGTGCCCGATAAGGAGACTGCCAAGGGTGGCAATGGTCACGGTGACGATGCAGAAAGAGAATCCGCTGGGGTCGAAAGATAAAAAAAGGGGTTGGTAGAGTTTTGAAACAGCTGTGAATATGGGGGAGAAGAGCAACAGCAACAGGGTGTTTCTTCCCACAAAAAGCAAAGGACGACGCATTCTGCTGCTCGTGAAACGATATATATATAATATGAAAGAGATCATGAAAAAGACTATTGCCATTCCGCCAATCGTGGCGCGGTCGAGTTGCGAAGGCATGAAAAGGGCTATCGAAAGCACCGGAAGCACCGCCCACCATGCAGGGTGGAATACTGCGAGAAACCTCATTCCGAGTAGGCTTATCATCGCTCCGGCCATGAAATACATGGCATTGGGCAGACTTACGAGTCCACAGAAACCTAACAGCAGACATCCTGCCACCGCAACAAGAAACCGCAACATGGGCTTTATCGCCCTCAGTCGCATGGCAAAATAACATACCATAGAACACAATATCCATGTATGCAGATACCAATAAGGGCCAAGCGGATGCAAGAAAATTTTGTCGAAAAGCAGCATTGGCGTAATATTGTCAATGTGTTCGCGTATCGGCAGCAGCGAGGCCATTACCACATAAGCAGTTTCCATGACCAAATAGGGAATGAATATCCACATCATCGACTTCATGAAAGTTGCCATTTTCTTATCCGTATTGCACAGATAACCTGATACAAGGAGAAACGCCGGCATGTGGAAAGTATATACGAACTGCTTCGCAAAGGCGTAAGTGTCGCCGATATAGACGATGTGGAACGTTATCATCAACAGTATCAAGACACACCGCAAGAAGTCAATCTCTTCCAATCTCTGTTTCATTCTCCCTTTACTTCTTTTCGTTTCAACTGTCATTACGCGAATACCATACAGCGAGAGTGTTCATTCTGATTCACCGGGGTGGTCTTCATCAGCAAGTCTGTCCTAAAGCATTCCGAGTCCGGCATTTCCTTTCGCTGCCTCATACAAGCGGCGAGAAGGGCGAGGAAGAGCATTGCGGAGAGAATAAATTTTATTTTCTCGGTCATTGTTTGAAATACAATCCTACTTCAAGAAACTCTCAATCCGGCCGGCCACCTGTTCCGGAGTGATGCTGTTCAGGCAAGCATAATCACCGCGATGACACGGGCTGTTTCCGAATATACTGCACGGCCGGCATGGCATATCGACCTGTATGACAGTCGCTTCCGACTGATTCCAACCCTTGAAACCGGCCAATGTATGCGTTGCCCCCCATATACTAACAACCGGTGTGGCAACGAGCGATGCAAGGTGCATGTTCGCGCTGTCCATTGAAAGCATCACGTCGAGGTGGCTCATGAGTATAAGTTCGTTGCGAAAGCCTTGCACCATGCGCGGCACCACAGAGCAACGAGGCTCCTCGCCGGCCCATGCGTCCATCACTTTCAGTTCCTTCTCGCCTCCACCGAACAGGAATATGCGTGCCGTCGGATGACTTTTGAGCAATAGTTTTATCGTCTCAAATGTCTTTTCTTTGGGATAGACCTTACCTTCATGGGCGGCAAACGGAGCCACGCCGATCCATTTTTGCGAATCCTTTTTTCCACCTATGGCCGCTTCTATCTCATGCAACGGCCCTCCTTCGGGTGGGAACAGCGAAGTAAAATCCAGTTCTACAGGATAGCCCAAACGCGCCAACACATCGGCATATTTCTCGAACGATGTCTGCTGTGGGACAAGTTTCTTGTCGTTTTTCCTTGTCAGTGCCTTCCTGCCTCGACGATTCTTGTTGATATGTTCCACGTGATAACGCGCCGCACTGAATCTCATTCTAAGATAACTTGAGCGCAACACATCGTGCAGGTCGGCAACAGCGGTAAAATTCTTCGCCACCAACCGTCTGTAAAGAGCATTGAGTCCTTTTACACCGCAATACTCTTTATTGAAGTCGGCTCCCATAAATCCCACATTCGGGGCAATCCCCTCGAACAGCGGGCGCATAAAAGAACGACTCAGTACGGTAATGCGCAGGTCGGGATATTGCCGTGCGAGCGAACTCACCACAGGCACGGTCATCGCCACATCTCCAAGCGCGGAGAACCTTATTATTAATATGTGCTCGGTTCTCATCTACCTTATTTCTTGCCGTAGAGCACAGGATTGGTAGCCGGATCGTTATACATCTTCATTTGGCGATATACCTTCATATATTTCCTACCGGTCTCAATATCCTCAAGAAGTTGGTCGATAGCCGTAGATAAGTCAACCTGCTGCTCTTTCAACACCTCCAATTTCTGCGCACATTTCGCCAGATGCTCTTCCGAAGCATCATTACGAGCGGCCTGTTCGGCCATGTGGTATATTTTCAGTGCCAAAATACTGAGGCGGTCTATCGCCCATGCCGGACTCTCGGTATTGAGTCTTGCCTCTTCCAAAGGCTTTATTTCGCTGTATTTCTGACGGAAATAAGTGTCTATTTGTTCAACGAGGTCGGTTCTGTCCTGATTGCTTCGATCGATGCGTCTCTTCAGTATCAGAGCCTCCGCCGGGTCGATGTTCGGGTCGCGTATTATGTCCTCAAAATGCCACTGCACGGTGTCAATCCAGCATTTCAAGTATAGCCTGTTCTCGATAGAGTCACATTCATACGGGTTGTTGATAGGAGTATCAACGTTGTCGGCAACATGGTAGTCTTTAATTGCCTTGTCGAAAATCTCGTTACAGAGTTGTGTAAATGACATTTGGTGTTTTATTTAGATTTGATGCAAATTTAAATATTTATTTTCAAACGGCAAAGTTTTTAAGTAAAAACATCAAAAACATGCACACATAGGGGTGGTGTGTGCAAACAAAATGTTTTTTTTCGTTGAAATATTTGCACACATGAATAAAAAGTTGTTCCTTTGCAGCCGATTTTTATATATTAGTGAATATTATTAACATTAAAAAAATTACAATTATGTCAGAAATTGAATCTAAAGTAAGAGACATCATCGTTGAGAAACTCGGTGTAAACGAGGAAGAAGTTAAGCCAGAAGCAAGTTTCACAAACGACCTTGGCGCAGACTCTTTGGATACAGTAGAGTTGATCATGGAGTTTGAGAAAGAATTCAACATCTCTATTCCGGACGATCAGGCTGAGAAAATCGGTACGGTAGGCGATGCTATCGCATACATCGAGGACAACCAGAAATAAGATTGTTTAAAATCAGATTGATAATTGATAATTGACATTTGACTATTCATTTATGTTGCTCATTTTGCAGCACTACGTCAATTATCAATTATCAGTTATCAATTATTATTATAAATAAATGGAGTTAAAAAGAGTTGTCGTGACAGGGCTTGGTGCCGTAACACCTGTTGGTCTGAATCCGGAAGAAACGTGGAACAACCTCGTTGCAGGAAAGAGCGGTGCAGCACCTATCACTAATTTTGACACCTCCAAATTCAAAACCAAATTTGCTTGCGAAGTGAAAGGGCTCGATATCAACCAGTATATCGACCGTAAAGAAGCACGCAAGATTGACCGCTACACGCAGTTGGCACTTATCAGTGCGATACAAGCGGTTGAAGACAGCGGAATGAATCTGGAGACTGTTGACAAAGAAAGGATCGGAGTAGTATTCGGTGTAGGAATCGGAGGTATAAAAACCTTTCAGGATGAAATTATTTACTATGGACAGAACATAGAAAACGGACCGAAGTTCGGACCGTTCTTCATCCCTAAGATGATCAGCGACATCGCTGCCGGACACATCTCTATCAAATATGGTTTCCACGGTCCTAACTACGCAACGACAAGTGCTTGTGCATCTTCGACAAACGCATTAGCCGACGCTTTCAATCTTATTCGACTTGGCAAGGCAAACGCCATTGTGGCCGGCGGTGCCGAGGCTGCGGTCTGCGAGAGCGGTGTAGGAGGATTCAATGCCATGCATGCACTCTCTACACGCAACGACTCTCCGGAGACTGCGAGCCGTCCGTTCAGCGCAAGCCGCGACGGATTTGTAATGGCTGAGGGTGCCGGATGCTTCATTCTCGAAGAATTGGAACACGCAAAAGCACGCGGTGCAAAGATTTATGCAGAGATGGTGGGAGAGGGAATGAGCGGCGACGCATACCACATCACCGCTTCTCACCCCGAAGGTCTCGGTGCAAGACTCGTTATGGAGAATGCCCTCAAGGACGCAAACCTGACACCGGAGGACATCGACTACATCAACGTGCACGGCACATCGACACCTGTGGGCGACGTTTCTGAGGTGAAAGCCATCAAATCCGTATTCGGAGAGGCTGCATATAAACTCAACATAAGTTCCACAAAATCAATGACCGGACACCTGCTCGGTGCTGCCGGTGCGGTGGAAGCAATGGCGACAGTGCTCGCTGTGCAGAATGACATCATACCGCCTACCATCAACCATAGTGAGGATGACAAGGACGAGGAAATCGACTACAACCTGAACTTCACGTTCAACAAGGCTCAGAAGCGCGAAGTACGTGCTGCCATGAGCAACACATTCGGTTTCGGCGGACACAATGCGTGTGTTATTTTCAAGAAATATGCTGAGTAATCTCATTGACAGAATAAAACTCCCTTTCCGCAAGGAGAAGGAGTTTTTTTTGGCTCTCTACGATATTATCGGTTTCTATCCGCACAACATAGAATTTTATAAAACGGCACTGATGCACAAGAGTATGCACAGCCGCAACGAGAAAGGGCGACCCGTGAACAACGAGCGACTTGAATTCCTCGGCGATGCTGTGCTCGACTCCGTGGTGGGACATATCGTTTACAATCACTTTCCGGGCAAACGTGAGGGATTCCTAACCAACACACGCTCTAAGATAGTGCAGCGAGAGACCCTCAACCGACTTGCCGAAGAGATGGGCATAAACCGTCTTATACAGTCGTCGCGAACCAATACGAGCCACAACAACCACATGGGCGGCAACGCTTTCGAGGCTCTCGTGGGCGCAATCTATCTGGATCGTGGATACGACGCTTGCATGCGCTTCATGGACAAGCGCATATTGGCGCAACTCATAAATATCGACAAAGTGGCTTATAAGGAAGTCAACTTCAAGTCGAAACTGATAGAATGGAGTCAGAAAAACAAAGTGAGACTGGAGTTCAAACTCGTAAGCAGCGACAAAGACAAGGACGGCAACCCTACATTCTGCTATAAAGCAGTGCTCGAAGGTATTGACGGTGACATGGGAAGAGGATACTCGAAAAAAGAGAGTCAGCAGCAGGCAAGCCGACTGACGTTGAGCAGACTGAGAAAGCAACCCAAGTTCATCGATGCCGTGTTTGCCTCTAAGTCCGCAAGAACGAAGATGGAGGAGGAACCGGTGGGAGTGCCCGAGCGCGAAACAAAGAATGATTTCATCATATCCGACATGAACAACGGCATGCGGAAAGATGCACCAAACACATACCGCGAAGACGGCATTGCCAAAGAAAATGCAAGAAACAACGACCGCCAATGGCCGGAAAAACAGGACAAAGAAGACGAGTTCGACCTCTCTGATATCTACATAAAGAACAAAGGAGAGTCTTACGAAGAAATCATTGCAGCAGCCGAAGCATCTGCATTTGCAGAGAACTGATTTATACGGAACGTGCTTTCGGGCGATTGTCGATAACGAAACAATCACTAATCACATTTCTTCAAGAAACCAATCTCGCCCAATTTGGTTTGCAAATTGGGCGAGATTGGTTTGCAAAATGGGCGAAATTGCTGACCAATTTCGCCCATTTTATACGCGACAATTAGGATATATAAAAGAGATTTTAACGTTTCTTATTTACCCCAAGTAACATTTGTTACCAATATCCTTTCTTAATGAATATACCTTTGCAGTCATAATTCAAAAAATAAAATAAATGACAGAAAATAAGATGTTTTGTTTCCAGTGCCAGGAGACTTCAAAAGGAACAGGTTGTACTATTAAGGGTGTATGTGGAAAAGAGGCAACAACCTCGCAATGGCAGGATTTGCTGTTGAGTGTGGTTCGTGGTGTTGGTACAATTCAGGATGCTGTCGGAGAAAAGGCGAAAGACAATGTTGCAGAGTTCATTACCGATGCTTTGTTTACGACAATCACTAATGCCAACTTTGATGATCAGAGTATACTGAACAAGGTGGACAAAGGTCTTAATATAAAAAAACAACTGCTTGAAATAGCTGCAAGCAAAAATATCTCTCTACCGAATTACCAAGAGGTAAGTTGGGGAGGTGAAAAGGCCGATTATGATGCAGAGAGCCGTCGCGAGAGTATTCTTCGTAATGAAAATGCAGATTTACGCTCGCTCAAAGAATTGACCATACTCGGCTTAAAGGGCATAGCGGCTTACTATGAGCATGCGGCTCGATTAGGCGAAACAAACGATGATATCATTGCATTTATGTGTAAGGCTCTTGCAATCATCAGTAATCCTGAAGCTGATATGGAAACACTACTTGCAACAGTACTTGAAACGGGTAAGTATGGTGTATATGTCATGGCGTTGCTCGATAAAGCAAATACTAAAGCATATGGCAACCCAGAACTTACAAAGGTAAATATCGGGGTAGGCAAGAATCCTGGTATTTTGATTTCAGGTCACGACTTAAAAGATATTGAGGAACTGCTCATTCAGACAGATGGTACTGGTGTCGATGTTTATACTCATGGAGAGATGTTGCCCGCTCACTACTACCCACAACTAAAGAAGTATAAACATCTTGTGGGTAATTATGGCAATGCATGGTGGAAGCAAAAGGAGGAGTTTGCAAGTTTTAATGGTCCTATTGTGTTTACCACCAATTGTATTGTTCCACCAGCATTGTCCGCAGAATACAACAATCGCGTGTTCACAACTAATTCTACTGGTTTTCCTGGTTGGAAGCATATTGAAGCTGGTAAGGATGGGCACAAGGACTTCTCCGAGGTGATAAAACTTGCAAAGACATGCGATGCACCAAATGAGATAGAGAGTGGTGAGATTATCGGTGGTTTTGCCCATGCTCAGGTTTTTGCCCTTGCTGATCAGATTGTAGAGGCAGTGAAGAGTGGGGCTATACGTAAATTCGTGGTTATGAGTGGCTGTGACGGCCGTATGAAGAGTCGCAACTACTATGAAGATTTTGCTAAAGCTTTACCAAATGATGTGGTAATTCTTACCAGTGGGTGTGCAAAGTTTAAGTACAACAAACTGAACCTTGGCGATATCAATGGTATTCCTCGTGTGTTGGATGCAGGTCAGTGCAACGATTCATATTCTTGGGCTGTAGTGGCTTTGAAACTAAAAGAAATATTTGGTGCAAACGATATCAACGACCTGCCAATATTCTTCAATATTGCATGGTATGAACAGAAGGCCGTTATTGTTCTGTTGGCTCTTCTACATCTTGGCGTGAAAAATATACATATTGGGCCGACCCTTCCTGCATTCGTTTCAGAAGGTGTGCTTCAGGTACTGATTGATAACTTCGGTCTTGCTGGGAATTCTACAGTAGAAGAAGATATTCAAAAATATATTATTTAATATGTATTTCCCTCGATAGAAAACACTATCGGGGGAATTTATGTTTTAGAGCAATAAAACATGTAAAAATAGCGTTCTTATAAAACAATAGTCCGTTAGTCCGTTAATTTTTTGGAGAGCGTTTGAGCATGACTTCAAAAGTGAGACAAAAATACGATTCAGCGATAGAATATAAATGGTTGAAAAAGAATGAGTTAAGTAATGAAATATAACATAAAACCGGTTATCTCTCTAATTTTCAGCAACTTTGTAGATTCAAAATACAATAAAGTTCATGCTGATAACCAACTTGATTAGCCGATATATGAAACTCTGCAAAGTAGCATTTAGTGCCGGAGATGGGGCAAAGTTAACCAAAAGTATTCAGACAAGCGACATGGAAATGCTTTTTCTTTTGATGGTCATCCCAAGGAGATGCAAATTCACGCAGATGGGACGCTATGGCAAGCGTGGCGAGCAATGCTATCGGCAGAAGGCCGGGAAGCATACCCCATACGTGGGTACGTTTTGGTCGGGCTGTGCAGGTGCAGTAAAGCACGGTATTGAGATACTCGGCATCGGAGTGATAGACGTGGACTTGCATGAGTGCATGATGCTCAAGACCGTACATACCACACTTGGAAAAGTTGAGGAGAAAAACAAGATGAACCTATTCGACCGGTATGCCAGGGTGTTGGAGGATGCCTCAGGCAAGGCTTATGCACTCAAGGCATGGTGCAAGGAACTTGACATCTCCATAGACCGCCTTAAAGCGCAGATGGTCAACGCCTACTATGCGCAAGGAATTATTGACGTGTTAGAGAAGAACCCGAACACGCCATTAAATAAAGAAAGTGCAAATGAGATATTTAGTTTCGCTGCTGACGCAGCATAGTATTTTAACGTACTATTAATAAAAAAGACGCAATATGAAAGAAACTGCATTCGTTACTTTACAGAAATGTCCATTATTCCACGGATTTACAATTGATGAAATTAAACAAGCACTGATGTTAGCAGATTATAGAATAGTGAATTATCCTGCCAGGGATATATATACTCTCGCTGGCATGCCTTGCAAGTATGCCGATATTATCATTGAGGGAGAGATGATTGCTCGTATGACAGGAATATCGGGTAAACAAGTTCAGATAGACAGGTTACCTGCATCAACCCTGATATCTCCAGCTTTTATCTTTGCCAATAAGAATGAAATGCCTGTAAGCGTAGAGACTAGCAAGCCAACACTTCTGATGCGTATGATGCCATCAGAACTGAAAAAACTTATTGATACAGACGAAAGAATACGTTGGAATTTTATTCAACAATTGTCAATGATTGATGTTTTCCTTACGCAAAAGATGCGCATGCTCTCGCTTTTCAGTGTTAAAGAAAAGGTGGCTCAATACTTGATAAAAATAGCTACAGAACAACAAAGTCGAACTATTAAACTTAATGTGAGTCGTCAGGAAATGGCAGATATTTTTGGTATTCGGAAGTTCTCGCTACTTCGTTGCTTATCAGAATTCGAGGATAATGGAGCTATTAAGATAGAGGGAAAAACTATCACGATTATCAACTCCGATAAAATGAAATGATAGAACAGCATTGTGCTTAATAATAAAAAGGCCAGAGATTACTAAAATACTCTGGTCTTTTTTATTATTTCCTATGCAACTGTTTTTCTGACCTTGCATCTACGGATTGTTTAGCCTCTGATCATGGTAATAATCATCTTGAATTTCTGTTCGGCCTTTACAGAGTGAAGAGCACCACTTGGGATAACGAAACTTTCACCTGCTTTTATGTGATTATCTGTTCCTTCTACATTTAGTACCATATTGCCATCTATAACATGTATAAATGCATCGTATGGAGCAATGTGCTCTGATAATCCCTGCCCCTCATCGAATGAGAAGATTGTTATACTACCGGCATTATTGTGAACCAATTCCTTACTAACAACTCCACATTCTGCGTAATCTACCAAATCATTTGTTACAAATACTTTTCCTTTTTCGAACTTCATAATATTATCTTTTTACTTGTTATTACTTCTATTATACATTCTGCAACAGTTGTGCCATTAGCCTGTAAATTCTAACATTTATTACATACTATTTCTCTAGGAAATGCTCCTTGGCAAACTCCATATCCTGAACAAACTCAGCGGTGCCAATATATTTTCCCGCTTTATCTCGTACTGCCTGATATGTTACAAGCATTGTTCTGTCATTTTTCTCCATCCATATCTGTATTTTTTCACGTTTGCCACTACGAAAATCATTGATAATGGTTCTTACAATTGATTCTATCTTAGGAGGATGACATGAGAACACTTCTCTATCAATGGCCATCTGTGGACGATGGAACACTTTCTCGCCTTCATTAAAGAATCGGTTAATGTTATCTCCATCCACAAAAGTGATTTCCAGTGGGATGATATTAAGTAATGCTGTCAGTTGCTCTATTGTAAGATGACCACCAGGCATAACCACCTCTCCCTGATGCTCAGGAATTGAGTTGGTATATTCTTCTGCAACCACCCATTTATTGCTCACAACATCAAGGCAAGTAGCGTAATCCTTACTGTCGCGATAAATACCCATCCATTCCTCATCAGTAAAATTGGCTGCACATATAGGGAAAAGGATGTTCTGCTCCTTATATATCATCTCATCAATACGCTGAATGACATTCTGTACACGTATAGTCCACTCTTCATCACGAGCCTGTTGTTTTACAAGTGAACTCAATTCATTACGTATCTCGTCATCGAGCGTCCACATTATCTGCGAAGGACCAATAATATCGTATTTAACCTTCAGATGGGGATAGATCAAATCTCCCTTCTTGGCGTAATGCACTGCTATCTCACGAATCTTAGTTAAAGTAGAAGATACATCCTTGTCTTCATCCAAGAGATTTCTAATATCAGCAATGAGTTTTGCAAGAGAGTCATTCTCCCGAGTGAATGTCTGCAGCGGATGACCATCTATATTTATGAGTGTTCCACATTTATCAATATTCTCTCTTGCCTTAGCCATGTTATGAGTCTCTTGTGCTTTAGTTTCAGCAAATGCATGCTCTCTTTTTAGTGAGGCTGATACTTCTTTTTCTGCATTGGCTATCTTTTCCTCGCGCGTAGCACCATGAAATAATGCAGAATGAACATCACACAGTTTCTGCACCTTGTCTATAGACTCTCCCTCACGAATAAGTTCTTGTTCTGCACGCATAATCTCTGATGCTTCCACATCCTTGAAATTCTTGACGAAATCTCGTCTGACCTTTTCAATATCCTCACCGGCATTTAGTCGATGTAAATATCCTTTTAGTAAATCTATTCTCTCTTCTTTAGTAGATGTCTCCGGTGCATAAGTAAACTTTTCTGTTTTCTCCTTTACAAAATGTGTCATTTCACCAGATAATTCAAAACCATTCTGCATAAGAGCAACAATTACTTTCTCCATCGCGATACCCCTAAGTTTGGCACCTTTTGGCAATGTCATCAACTTGCCCATCGACTTACGCATGAACTCCTTCTTGATTTCTACAAAACCAAGATTGTTCATAATATCAATAAGTTCCGGGTACTGAGTTGTCAACTCATATATGTTCTGCGATAAATCTAACTTCTTCATATGCTTATCTTTTTATATTTTCTTTTTTAGTGCAAAGATATAGGTGTAAAAATAAGCCGTTGGTAACAAATGTTATTCAACAGACTTAAGTATTGTTAAATGTTCAATAAGTTTCACCACCGAGACTATTGGTGCGCAAGTGTCTATCCCTAACTCGTGTAATTATATAAATTTGCACATGTTTATGGAATCCATCCTTTTTACGCAATATTATTCTAAATAATTTTGTAAAAAAACTCTTGGCAATAAGGCTAATTGATAAAAAAGTAGTAATTTTGCAAACTCTATATTAATATAGGCAATAGGATTTTATTTAAATTATTCATTTCCAACAATATGAACAATCAACCGGCAAGAACATTTGTTCTTATAGCAATTATAGTAACGATATTGGTTTATATGCACTTCATGCCGCAGGTGTCGCTGGCAGGGACATCACTTAGGGATGTTGACATTCTGAGTGACGTATTGCCCGAAATTGACGGTGATGACAACAGCGAAGTAATAGCGAAACCGGTGATACCGGCTGCTCCGACAGTGACCGCAAAGGCAGGAAAACCTGGCGAGCAAGCACCGGCAAAGAAAAAGAAACCTTGCCCACCGGGCACTACGTGCATAATAGACTATTCGGGAGGCAGTGCTCACGGCATGGAGAGTTTCTACAAGGCTCTTGAAAATGTGCAGAAAATGAACCGTCCGGTGAGGGTGGCTTATTGGGGCGACTCGTTCATCGAAAGCGACATAATGACAACAGACCTGCGAGCACTGCTGCAAGACAAGTATGGCGGAAATGGTGTCGGGTGGGTTGACTGTGGCAAGACAACAAACAGTGCACGACCAACAGTGAGGGTGGCAACAAACGGCTTCACGAGCCATTCGGTAATGGAACGAAAGACATTCAACACCTCACAGCAGGGTATTTCGCAGAGATATTTTACCGTAGCAGGCTCTGCACAGGCTACGTTCAGCGGAACAACATGGAACAACCACTGCGGTTCGTGGGGCACATCAACCCTTTACTTCAAGACTTCAACGCCAATCAGCATCACAGCGACGATGAATGACGGAGAACAGAAGTCGTTCTCGATAGAGGCTGCGTCAAATGTGCAGAGCGTTTCGGTGACAGGACAGATGACGAAAGTGAAATGGGCTGTGAACGGAGCAAATTCTTCAACACAGTTCTACGGCACGGCACTCGACCCGAAAAACGGTGTGGTGGTGGACAATTTCGCCATGCGCGGAAGTGCCGGAATGTCATTGGCAAGCATACCGGAGCAGACAATGAAGGAGATGGCGGCAAAACGCCCATACGACATGCTGGTGCTGCAGTTCGGACTGAACGCAACGAGTCAGCGAAGCACCCAGAAACAGTTGCAGCACTATGTGACACAGATGTCGAAAGTAGTGGAAATGCTGAAGCGATGCTACCCCAATGCCACAATACTGATTGTCAGCATGAGCGACAGAGACCAACGTTCCGGTGGAGAGATCAAGACAATGAAAGGTGTAGAAGAACTGGTTTCCTATCAGCAATTATTGGCTGCCGACAACAAAGTGGCTTTCTTCAACCTCTTCGAGGCAATGGGAGGAAATGGCGGCATAAGCAAAATGGCACAGAAAGGTATGGCAGGCAAGGACTATACCCACATCAATTTCAAGGGCGGAGCCTACCTTGCAAAGAAACTGTATGACGGGATAATGGCCGGAAAGTAAACAAGACGCAAAGATGACAATAATAGACAATATTGCGCAGGTCTTGACTTACGACCCTGCCCAGCCAATGATTTTCAGCAGCGGCATATTCCTTTGGCTCTTCCTCGGTTTCTGTTTCATATATATGCTTTTGCAGAAGAAACTCATGCCACGGCTTGTGTTCGTGACAATGTTTTCCTATTTCTTCTATTACAAGAGCAGTGGCATCTATTTCTTTTTGCTCGCCGTGGTTACGGTGAGCGACTGGCTGATAGGTCGGATGATGGGAAAGATTATCGAACGCGAACCGGATGACAAGCGCAAGACACGATTGCTCGTGGCACTGAGTGTGGTAATCGACCTCTCGTTGCTGGCTTATTTCAAATACACCAACTTCTTCCTCGGTTCGCTGTCACAGATTATCGGCAACAATTTCCAGCCGCTCGACATATTCCTACCGGTGGGAATAAGTTTCTTCACGTTCCAAAGTCTGAGTTATACGATAGACATCTACCGTCGCGAAATACGCCCATTAGACTCGCTTCTCGACTATGCTTTCTTCGTTTCGTTCTTCCCACAACTCGTGGCAGGACCTATCGTGAAAGCACGCGACTTCGTTCCGCAGATTCGAAAACCACTCTCGATAACCCGACGAATGTTTGGCATGGGTGTATATCTTATCATAATAGGACTCTTCAAGAAAGCGGTAATCTCCGACTATATAAGCATCAACTTCGTGGAACGCGTGTTCGATCAGCCCGAAATGTTCAGTGGCTTGGAGGTGTTGTTAGGCATATATGGCTATGCCCTGCAGATTTACTGCGACTTCTCAGGATATAGCGACATGGCCATAGGTATAGCACTGCTGCTCGGTTTCCGTTTCCCGATGAACTTCAATGCGCCTTATAGTTCGGTGTCGGTGACCGATTTCTGGCGACGTTGGCATATTTCGCTCTCCACATGGCTTAAGCAATATCTGTATATTTCGCTCGGCGGCAACCGCAAGGGCAAATTTAAGACATACTTGAACCTAACGCTGACAATGCTGCTCGGCGGACTATGGCACGGCGCATCATGGAATTTCATCCTTTGGGGAGCATTGCACGGGTTGGCACTCAGCGTTCATAAGTTCTTCTCACAGAACATTTTCCGTCACGACAAACGATATAAAAGCACCGGAATACGCAAGATTGGGGCTATAATCATTACTTTCCACTTCGTTTGTTTCTGCTGGATATTCTTCCGCAGCAGCGATTTGGATACGAGTCTCACGATAATCGGACAGGTATTGACCAACTTCCACCCCGAACTGTTGTGGCAGGTGGTGAGCGGTTATCCATGGGTGTTCGGTCTGATGGCATTCGGTTTCTTAAGCCATTTCCTGCCGGACAGATGGCAGCAGCACATCATCGTCCGACTGTCCATGACCAATGTTTTTGTCAGTGCGGCACTTATCACGGCCGTGATATACATCGTAATTCAGGTGAAGTCGAGCGACATACAGCCCTTCATCTACTTCCAGTTCTGATGTTTCATGCAGATATCGGGTTGGTATCTGCATGGAACATAGTGAAATACAAGAAATAATCAAGACATAACACACAGAAAACAGACGAAAAAAATCGTTTTATGAAAAAAAATTTGGAACTTATCATGTTTTTAGTTATATTTGCAAACATGATATTATGCAACACGCTTAGTCGAAGATATAAAAATACAATCGTATAAGAAAGTCCGATTTTTATTAACCATTTAAATTTAATAAACAATGAAAAAAGTAATTTTTAGCGCATTCTTAATGATGATGGGTCTATTCTTTGTTTCTTGCTCAGGAACAAAAGACTTTAAGACAGTGCTTGAAAATGCACAGAAAGATGGCGCAAATTGGAGTGTAGAAGAGTGGAAAGATGCCTACAGAGTTTCTATGCAGGCTACAAAGCCTATGCTTGAGGAACTTAGCAAAATCAAGGAGAATGCTCAGAATTTAAGCGAGGAAGACCAGGTGAAGATGTTAGGTGAACTTGCTGAGAAGATGAAGAAATATGAGGAACTCAGCAATCAGTTAGAGGCTTTTAACAAGGCAGCACATGCAACAGAAAACGGTAAGAAAGTTTCTGAAGACCTGGAATTCCAAAAGGAGTTGGCAAAAGAACTTGGAATGGATAAATTAGTAGAAGATATGTAGTTTTTTTTCATGTTGGTAAAAGACTTCGGATGAGGGTTTAGGCCTGATTCCGAAGTCTTTCTTTTGTATAAACCAAACTCGGGCATTAAGACGCATGTGCTTAGATTTGAGATAAATCAGTAGCAAATTCTTTGTATTGTCTCCAATTTTCAGTAACTTTGCAGTCAAATTGGAAATCAATAAGTTATGAATATAGAAAACGAAATAGTAAAGGCAACGCTGAAAGTTGTCAAGGAACTATATGGTCAGGACGTTGACCGCACTGCCGTGCAGTTGCAAAAAACACGTGCAGACTTTGAAGGAAACCTCACGCTTGTGGTGTTCCCTTTCTTGAAAATATCAAAGAAAAAGCCGGAAGATACGGCACAGGAGATTGGAGAAAGACTGATAAAAGAAACCGCAGTGGTGGCTTCGTTCAACGTGGTGAAAGGATTTCTTAACCTCGTGGTCTCGCAATCGGCATGGATTAGTTTACTGAACGATATAAATAAAGATGCTGACTTCGGTTATAAGAAAGCCGGAGAAGACAGTCAATTGGTAATGATAGAATATTCTTCGCCTAACACCAACAAGCCGCTGCACCTCGGACATGTGCGCAACAACCTGCTCGGCTGGTCGCTGTCACGCATAATGGAGGCCAACGGATACCGAGTGGTGAAGACTAATATAGTGAACGACAGGGGAATACACATCTGCAAGTCTATGCTCGCATGGCAGAAATGGGGCAACGGAGAGACACCGGAAACAAGCGGAAAGAAGGGCGACCACCTAATCGGTGACTATTATGTACTCTTCGACAAGCATTATAGGGAAGAAATTTCTTTGCTAAAACCCAAATTCATAGAACAAGGATTGCCTGAAAAAGAGGCCGAAGAGAAGGCAAAACAGGAGGCTCCGTTAATAAAGGAGGCTCACGATATGCTTGTAAAATGGGAGCAGAACGACCCGGAAGTACGCGCTCTTTGGGAGAAAATGAACTCGTGGGTGTATGCCGGTTTCGATGAAACCTACAAAGCGTTGGGCGTTGGGTTTGACAAGATTTACTATGAGAGTCAGACTTACCTGCGCGGAAAAGCAAAGGTTGAGGAGGGCTTGGAGAAAGGACTCTTCGAACGTCACGAGGACAACTCGGTATGGGCAGACCTCACAGACGAGGGACTCGACAAGAAACTTCTACTGCGCAGCGACGGCACAAGCGTATATATGACACAGGACATCGGTACCGCCGAGATGCGATTTAACGACTACCCTATTGACAAGATGATATATGTGGTGGGCAATGAACAGAACTATCATTTCCAAGTTCTCTCGATATTGCTCGACCGTCTGGGATATAAATGGGGCAAGGAACTCGTACATTTCTCATACGGAATGGTGGAATTGCCTAACGGAAAGATGAAAAGCCGAGAGGGCACGGTAGTGGATGCCGACGACCTGATTGACGTAATGACAGACGACGCACGACGCACAGCAGACGAGGCGGGCAAAAACGCCGACCTCACAGAACAGGAGAAACAGTCCATTGCACGAATAGTGGGAATGGGAGCACTGAAATACTTCATTCTGAAAGTCGATGCAAGAAAAAATATGTTATTCAATCCGGAGGAGTCAATCGACTTCAACGGCAACACCGGTCCGTTCATACAATACACCCATGCACGCATAAAGAGCATTATGAGAAAAGCAGAAGCAATGGGAATTAACATCAATGGCATAGCGACAAGGAATGATGCGGTGCTGAACGAGAAAGAAATCGAACTGGTGCAGAAGATGAACAGTTTCGCAACAGCAGTGGAACAGGCCGGCAAGGATTATAGTCCGAGCGGAATAGCGAACTACTGTTACGAACTTACCAAGGAGTTCAACCAGTGGTATCACGACTTCAGCGTACTGAATGCCGACGACGAACAGACACGCATCACACGACTTGTACTCGCCAAGAACGTGGCGAAGATAATCAAGAATGGCATGGCTCTGCTCGGAATAGAGGTTCCGGAACGCATGTAAGTCACTTCACACATTTAATTATATACCGCCAATGCCGCTGAAGAAATGGATTGTATTTTATACAAAACATCCACTTTTCTGCGGCATTGGTGATTTTTCTAAAAGCGAAAAATATCATACGGGGAATGATTGGTATGCCGGCATGCAATAATTGAAAAGCAAATGAGAAAAATAGAACGAGAGAAAAAGACAGTGAGAACAATGATTGAGCATTATTCTCGTTACAAACTGAAGCAGAAAGATATCCCTGAAGAATACCAAAGGTTGGCAGAATATGCCTGTAAAAGACTTGAACGATGTAGGTTCGGGGATAAAAAAACCGCCTGCAAGAAATGCCCGATACATTGCTATGCACCACGAGAGCGGGAAATGATAAGAAAGATTATGAGATGGTCTGGCCCGAGAATGTTGTTATTTTCCCCAATTTCTGCAATACGCCACCTGTTAAACAGATAGCGCATGTTTATCATAAAATAAAAACAGAGAAACTCATTTTTTTATGGGTTTAAATTATTTTTCTATTAAAAATTTGCACGTTTTTAAAAAAAAACTTACTTTTGCAAAAACAAAAATAAGTACAACAATAAATTAGTGATGACATCTATTAGATGAAAATCTGAAAAACATAAAACAGAAATATCAATTCAAATGAAACGATTACTACTGAAAAAGTGATTTCCTCATATAGTATTAACACTAAAAACAACAATTATGGAAAAGAACATTTTTAAGAAAATCATGTTATTATCAGTGCTCGGACTATTCGCAGCAGGCACACTGACGTTTGTATCTTGTGGTAGTGATGATCCGGATATCCCAAGCGGAGGCGGCGGAGGCGGTGGTGATGACTCCGGCGGAGGTGGCGGAGGCGGCGGAAGCACAAATAAAGACCCTTGGGCAAACCTCGTAAATGAAGATAAAAAAACGTTGCAAATTGATGGTAACACTGCAACTTATGGTGATCACACCTACACTATAGGTGTGCAAATAAACTCCAAGGAGGACAATTTCTCGTCTAATGGAAATGCCATTCGTCGCGTGACATCTGCTTTCTCTTTTGATGAATATAACAAAAATGCTAAAAACAGGGTATCTTTCACAAACATACCATCAGGCTACACAGAGTTCAAGGCCGTTTATGAGAAATTTCTCGGCTTAACTGCTGAGGGTTGTATTGCCATGTTGCCAATGGCTATGGAAATATATGGTCGCAACCATGAAACAGGAAAAAAGTGTATTGAGTTGTTATGTACACCAACTTGTGCAAGCAGTTCGCTAAAAATAATAAAGGATAAAATCAAGTCGAATAGCAAAGACCCTTATGTTCAACGTTATCTCCCGGCAGCCTCATTGGAAGGAGCGACTTATTCAAATGCATACAAGCCTAATGAACCATACACCGTACAAATAACTGCAAACCCAAATAAAGCGAATGAAGATTCGGAAGTTGCAGGCGGTAAAGTACTGCACGCTCTTGTAATTACCAGCGGTGGATGGGATAGTTACAAACGTATGGTCAGCGTAATAAGAATGTACGATAGTGAAAGTGGCCCATACAAGATATTCAATTTCCCGGATTTATTTGTACAATGCCGTAATATTCGTGGTACTTGGAATGGCTTGAAATAATTTTCCGAGCCGCTTGTGTCGGCTGAGGTAAAACGCAATGAGAGTGTGCCAAAGTTTTATATTGACACACTCTCTTTTTTTGTTGACCTTTGAGCGATGAGGGATTCTTTCTCCGCTTCGCTTTGAAAGCGTATCCTGTCGGAGACGAGCGGAGCGATGAGCGAATTGTATCGTATAACAAGCGAAAAGTAACATTAGGCGCGCTTGGAAACCGACAAAATAGAATCGCTTGACAAAAAAGAATGCGAAAATTTTGTAAGAGAGCAAAAAAAATCGTACCTTTGCATCCGCAATTGTCCAATGGTGTAATGGTAGCACAACAGGTTTTGGTTCTGTTTGTGGTGGTTCGAATCCGCCTTGGACAACAACACAAGCCGCGTCGGAATCACTTCCAGCGCGGCTTTACTCTTTTTACCACTTTCTAAAATTTTTCATATCTTTATGTATGAATAAGTCTAACACTTACTTAAAGCCTTGTGTTGTGTAGTCTGATTGCGCACATAACACTGAAAATGCACGCTAAGTAACTAATTTAGCATACGCCCAAAGCATTATTTGAGCAATTTATCATGATGGTTTAAAATATTTTCCGTCCCTCCAACTGAGTTTGTTGTGGAGAACTACATTATTATTGCGTTCTTCTTCATCCACCATATTAATGAACTTCTCTATTTCCATATTCATCATTTCATAGGCAGAAACATCACCGGTCTCTGATTTATCGTGTGTCGCTTGAGGGCATTCTTTCATCATACTCTTATATATATTGATAGTGTAGGCTATTGAACTTTTGTTGGTACAAAGGTGCAAAGTTTATTTTATATTTTATGTTATATTACGGACAAAAAGTATAACAAATAGGACTTTTTGAACAATAAAAAATATAACAGTAAGGACATAAGAAAAGGTAAATCGCTAATAAACATCGATTTACCTTTTTTATTATGTTACAATCAAATATTTTCGCTATACATTCTTTTTCCTATATTCCGTAGGTGTCATCCCGGTTGATTGTTTGAACATCTTAGAAAAATAAGAAGGAGAGTCGAAGCCACATTGCATATAAATATCGGTTATCGAACTATCGGTATTCTTCAACATCTGTTTTGCAAACAATATACGGAACTCCCGGATATAGGTAGCGGTGTCAACATTTGTCAGCATTTTCACTTTACGGTTCAGTTGTCGCTGACTCATGAACAACTTTTCTGCCACGAAGGCCGATCCAAGTCCCGTATCACTCATATTCGCCTGTAGTATCTGATGCAGTTGCGACATGAATTTCTGGTCGGCAGCGGTGGTATCCACCTTTTCCACACTTTCGTCAAGCAGCGCATTAGAATATTTCTCTCGCAGCAACCGTCGCTGTTCGAGCAGTTTTTCCACGCGCAACATCAGTTCTTCGCTATCGAAGGGCTTTGCAATATAAGCATCGGCCCCCACCTCAAAACCTTTCATAAGATTATCATGCTCGGCATGTGCCGTTACGATAATCACAGGAACGTGGTTCAGCAATTTGCTTGCCCTTACGCTGCGACACAACTCATACCCATCCATTTCGGGCATCATAAGGTCTGTAACGATGATGTCTGGCACATATTCCATGGCTTTTGCAAGCGCATCACTACCATTCGGGGCATACATCACTTTGTATTTCTCTGTCAGTATTGCACGCATATACCGCGCTACCTCGGCATTATCCTCCACCAATAGCACCTGTAGTCTGTCACCATCGGCAATCTCTCGGGACTCCTCTTTTACCCATCCCTTTTTTACTTCCCCCAAACCAGATTCCACTACCGCATTTCCCATGGCAAACAGCGAAGGCATCCAGTATGGTAATTCACGCTCGGAATGTTTCAGAGGAATAGAAAGTGTGAACAACGTACCTTTACCTTCAATGCTCTTAACCTCAATACTTCCGTTCATTGCTAGCACCATTTGCTGTGTCAGCGACAACGAAATTCCCGAACCTATATTTGGATCCACATTGCTCCCCCTGTGATAAGGTTCGAAGATATGTGGCAAGTCCTCTTTCGGAATACCGATTCCCGTATCGGCGATATTGATAACAATCATCCCTTCCTCCCTCTTCATAGTGATGATAATTACCCCACCTCGCGGTGTGAATTTCAGCGAATTGGATATCAGATTACACAAACACCTCTTCATAAAGCCCGGCACAAAGTCCATATTAATACACGGCTGCTTCGACTCGAACTCCAATGTTATGAGTTTCTTTTCGGCATGAGTGCGTAAGTTTTCAACCACCATACGCGTCAAAGCCACGACATCGCCCGAACGCCACACATTATTTACGTCATCGGTATGCACCTTCGAAATTTCAATGAGTTGGTTAATGAGGTTGAGAAGAACATCCGACTGTCCTGTTATAGTGTCATAAGCGTTCAGTTTTTGCGGATCGGTCTCGCCCTCTTTCATGCTGTTCACTTGTCCCTGTATCACCGTGAGTGGCGTTCTGAACTCATACGTTATATTCTTGAAGAAGTCTTGTCGTATGGAGTTTGTCCGAGCAATCATCTTTTGTTGCTGCGAGCGCAGCCTTACTATGTAGAACAACGCCACGCAAAGAAACAGCAACATGAGTACCAATGTCACACCTCCCCAAAACACCATTTTATGAATAGACAGCAGTGCTTCTTGTTTTTTAATCGTCTCTTGCTTTTGTGTTGACTCGTACATTGCGGCATAGTTCTCTTTTATCCGACATGTATTTTCATTAAAGATACTGTCTTTCAGTTCTCCTGCTTTCTGCAAATAAGTCACGGCGACTGTCGGTTGCGTGGTCTTGTATATCTCAGCAAGAATCTCAAGATTCTGTTGTATAAGATATTTCACGCCCATGCGCTCCGCCATTTCTTTGCTTTTCTCCAGCATTTTTACCGCGTCTGTCCGTCTTCCCATCTTCAGATAGACGTTGCCCAGTTGCTTTAAGTTGATACATACGGAAATATTTTCCGGCGTGTCATGCATCAACACATTTGCGTCCAAATAGTTTTTCTCCGCCTTAACATAGTTTCCCATATCGGCATAAACATCGCCCATTTGCGACAACCTGCGTGCCATTTTCAGCGAATCGCCGGCATCACTGTCAATTTCGAATGCCTGTGCAACAAAATTCAGAGCCTCTTCATGCCTTCCGAGTTTATTATACACCTCGCATGCAATTCCCAAATGTGCCGACTCACTCTTGTTGGTGCCCGATATACGATCCATTTTCATAGAGCTATCGATGAATTTCTTTGCATTCTCAACATCCTTCACGGCCAGATAAACGGCAGCAAGATTGTTATAGTCAGACCCCATCGACTCATAATCCATCTTTATACTGTCTATCTTCAGAGCCTTCTCTCCCATTGCTATCGCCCTCTCCGTATTGGAGGTACGCGCATAACAACAACATAAATGAGAGTAACATTCGCGCATGTTTGCCGTATCTTTTGCTTCGGTATAAATTGCCAAAGCCCTCTCTCCCATGCTCTGCGCATCAGAGAAATTTCCTTTGTCGAATGTATCGAACGATGCTTCGAGCAAAGAGTCGGCTTTCTGCATGACCGAATTTTTCGATGCACCGGAATCTCCGTTGTCGCTACATGCACATAAGAGGAGTGCATAGATGAATATAAGGAAAAGACAAATTCGTTTCATCAAGATTGCCTTATTTAAAAGGATTATCCGCGACCATGCATTCATGGCATGCCGCAGGTTAAATGGTGATATATATTCAAAACCTCGGCAGTTATCTCGAAAAGGGCGAACGGCACAATGAATCGCCATTGCCTCATATACTTCTCTGCCGTGTCAAGCATCATCTGTTGCAGATTCTTGCGCATTATCATTCCCACAATTCCCACTATCGGGAAAACTACATATATCGGGACGAGGAAAATCACATTGATGTTCATCTGCACCGCCTCGAGAAAACGACCATGCACAGCAAGCAGAAAAGCACGCGTAACACCACACGACGGACACGGTACGCTCCACAACAGTTTAGTGGGACACACCGTCACAGTGTTTTTATAGCCACCGTCAGTCCAGTTGATTAGCAGCCAAAATAGTAGTGCTACCCACACAATATTGAGCAGCCACAGTTTTTTTCTTTCTTCCCTCGCCGTCATCAAAGGTACATCATCATCTTTTCGGCATTCTTTTTCTTCGCGGCACCCATTATCAAGAACCAGTCGAGCATATAGCCAACATACAGAATCGCTCCAATGCCGAAAGTGAACACCGACGCTGTAGGCAGAACGAAGAGTCCCACGATGAGTTTTATCACACCGTTAGTGGCATCTCCGATATAGAACCTGTCTATCCCGAACGTACCCAAAAAGATTGACAGAAAGAGTGCAACTAACGGACTTTTGAGACTTATCGACATCAATGTGAACGATCTGCTGTCGTCCATAGCCTCTAATCTTTGCCTTATAATTGGGATATACTCCGTGGGGATATATCCCTGATTGGCAATGAAGAAAGTGCTTACTTTGTTAGAATCCATTATTGTTCAGAATATAATATTAAACACCAATCGGTCATTTGAACGCATTTGCTTAGATTTGTTATTACCGGCATACTTCCTTACTACTTTAGTCCGTTTGCCGACATCTGCCGCAGCCATTACATCTCGATGTAGCCCGCTACGCCTTCGATGAAACGTCAGCATATTTGCTCAACAATCGAACAAAATCAGCCAAGGACTCTAATGACCGATTGGGGTTAAAAAAAAGACTATGAGCAACGCGCCATAGCACGCTGCAAATAGTCTTTGTGATTAAATTTGGAAGCGGATGAAATCCGTGTAAGGATTATCCAAGCACCTCAATAATCTTCTTGTAGTTGTACTCCTTGGTTTTGTTGATGATGCTGAACCAGTCGATGATGGTCCAGATACCACAACCTCCACATGTCAACAACTTGATAACACCCATTGTAGTGTCACCCAGCATGAAGCGGTCAACGCCATAACTGCCAAGGAAGACAGAGATGAGCAGCATCATTGTCTTACCTTTCAAAGGAGTTGCATTAAGCAAGTTTACCTTGTTATCATCTGCTGCTGCAAGAAGTTCACGAATTTCGTTAAGTCTCTCTTCCGGGAGGTTTTCACTGTTCAGTGCTAAAAACTGATCAATCTGATTTGCGTCCATAATATTGTTTATTTATGAGTTAATAATAGTATATCACCTTTCCTGATTTCAGTTGGATTCCAAATCACAGGCTCTCGTTGTGCTTAAGCCGTGAAAAGAAATTACTCTGCAAAGATAAACAAATTGATTTATTCTGCAAAAAAAAAGATAAAATTTTGATAAAAAGATGGGATTTTTGAGACATAAAGAGCCGATTTTGACATAAAGACATAAAGGTTTGGGACATAAAGACATATTTTCCGGACAAAAAGACATAAAAAATTTTAGACATAAAGACATATTTGGGAGGACATAAAGACATATTATTAAGACAAAAAAGACATAATGGATTTAGGACAAAAAGACATAAAGACTTTTAGGATTTGAAGAAATGACATATAAATTCATACAAAAAATGATCTTTTTGTCTTTTTGTCCTAAATCCTTTATGTCTTTATGTCCCCCAAAATATGTCTTTTTGTCCACAGACCTTTATGTCTTTTTGTCCCAAACTTTCATGTCTTTCTGTCCTACCAGAAAACAAATTGGGCGAATTTGGTCAGCAAAATGGGCGAAATTGCTGACCAATTTCGCCCATTTTGCATTACGATAGGGCATGTTTTATATCGCCATAGACATGCTCCAAGCATTTTGTCCCTATCTTACCATGCTGAAAAGCGAGGCAAAGCCCCTGTTTCCGTAATACCTAATACTTGAATGACGAGCCACCGAGGAACTCGCGTATCAGTGAAGTAGGCGGTATTTCGCGGTCGTTGATTGGCGATATGTAACTGAGGAACTTCAGCAAGCGGTAGGCCTCGGAATGCTCCGGAGCATTCTGCGGCACCTCTCTCAGTATCGGTTCCGCCTGACTCTTTAGCACGGCGAGTTCGAAAAGCATTGCGGTGTTGAACATCGTGTCGGCATTCTCCTGATACGGGAAAATCCATTTATTCTCTCCTGCACGCACCGAACCCCAACGTCTGATGGTCTCCCGTGCCGAACATCCACGATATTTATAGTCGCGCACGATGCGTCGCAGCAGTCGGTTGTCGGTGGTGGGTATATAGTTATGATTGTCTATAAGTATCGTTGTCAGTGCCGAGGCATAGACACGGTATTTCATCTCGTCCGGAATCTGCTCCGTGAGTTTCGGATTCAGTGCATGTATTCCCTCCACTACGAGAATATCGTTCTCGCGCAACCGCATCTTTCCTCCCCCCTCCGGGGCACTTTTCCCTGTCTGGAAGTCGTATCTCGGCAGCGTTATCTCCTCACCGTCGAACAACTGTTTCAGATGTTTGTTGAGCAACGGTATGTTCAGAGCATAAAGGCTCTCATAGTCATAGTCGCCCTTTTCGTCAAGCGGTGTCTCTGCGCGGTCAACGAAATAGTCGTCGAGCGAAATCTGCACCGGACGCAACCCGCATGTCATCAGTTGCACCGAGAGACGCTTGCACGTCGTTGTCTTACCGCTTGACGACGGCCCTGCGATGAGAACCATTCTCACGCCACGGCTGTTTGCCACTGCTTCTGCGATGTGTGCGATTTTCTTTTCCTGCAAAGCCTCCGACACTTTTATTATGTCTGTTGCATTCCCGTGCCTCACTTCCTCGTTCAGGTCGCCCACTGTGGATATACCGATGATGTCCTGCCAGCGATGATGTTCTTGGAAAATCTCGAACATCTTATCCTGTTTTACCATTTCGCCAAGCACATCCGGATTGTCCTGTGAAGGAATACGCAGCAAAAGTCCGTCGTAATATTTTTCCAGACCGAATAGATATAGTTGTTCGGTATTTGTAAGCAGCGTGCCATAGTAATAATCGTTATATCCGTCTATTTCGTAATACACGGTGTAAAGCGAGCCTATGCCACGCAGCAGTTTCACCTTAGACGAGTGCGTGGAGACACGACTGAACACTTCCACGGCTTCCTCGGTGGGACATTCATGTCGGCGTATCGGCCTGGCCGATTTAATGATTTCCTCCATACGCTGTCTGATTTTTGTCACATCTTCGAGCGTCACGGCTCGTCCAATGCGCAGGTCGCAATAGTATCCATTGCTCACCGGGATGTCTATCACCACATGTCCGTCGGGATAGATGTCGCTCACCGCCTTGCACAGCACGAAGAAAAGCGAACGCACGTAGGCACGGTGACCGCTTGGTGTGGTGATGTCGAGGAACTCCACGTCTTGATTATGATAAACCCTATAATGCATTCCTTCCACGCGATTGTTTACCTCGGCACTTACCGGTCCATGCTTCATTTCCACCCCCGAAATAGAAAAAATATCAGAAAGTGTGCTTCCTATTTCCACATTTACCGTTTTTTTATTATTTTTGCAACGGATTTTAACTGTTTGTTTCATAATAATGGATTTTACGGTTAATATTCGCGAAACCCGTGCGAATAGTTTTCGCGAAGTCAATGGCAAAGATAACAACAATCTTGCTATCGAGGAATTAAAACCTGATTAAACATTTAATATTTATATTTTTTAATTTATCCGCTATGGATGTTTGGATATTTTTCAAGTTGATAGGCTCTCTCGCACTGTTGATGTTTGGTATGAAATCAATGAGCGAAAGCCTTCAGAAAATGGCCGGTTCGCAACTGCGCCACATTCTTCAGGCAATGACAACCAACCGTTTCACGGGAATGCTCACAGGAGTTTTCGTCACCGCATCGGTGCAATCGTCAACGGCGACGACGGTGATGACCGTTTCGTTCGTTAACGCCGGTCTGCTGACACTTGCCCAAGCCATATCTGTAATCATGGGTGCCAACATAGGTACCACTCTCACGGCATGGATTATGTCGGCCGGATTCTCGTTCAATATCACCGACTTCGTATATCCTGCATTCTTCATAGCCATACTCCTTATATATAATAAGAAGCGTAAGGACATCGGCGATTTCCTTTTCGGTATCGCGTTCATGTTCCTCGGACTCGGCACCCTGCGCCAGACGGGTATCGACATGCACCTCGGCGAGAACTTGTCGGTGCTTGAGTTCTTCTCATCGTTCGACCCCAACAGTTTTGTCACCACATTGGTGTTCCTGCTGATTGGCGGCGTACTTACGATGTGCGTGCAGTCGTCGGCCGCCGTCATGGCCATCACCATGATTCTATGTTCGAGCGGTGTGCTTCCCATCTATCAAGGCATCGCGCTCGTGATGGGCGAGAATATCGGCACCACCGTCACCTCTAACATCGCTGCCCTCACCGCCAATACACAGGCACGGCGTGCCGCATTCGCACACATGTTCTTCAACTTGTTCGGCATTTGCTGGATTCTGCTCATTTTCCGCCCGTTCGTTGACCTCGTTTGCGGCTTGGCAGGCTACGATGTAACGATGACAAAGACAAGCGTGGGAGAAGATGTTTTTCTTGCCAATGCCGCCAAACTGAGTTTCGTATTGGCCGCATTCCACACCTGTTTCAATATTGCCAATACGTCAATTCTGATTTGGTTTATTCCTCAGATAGAAAAAATCGTGTGCCGTATAATCAAGCCTAAGAAACTCGATGAGGAAGAAGATTTCCGTCTGCGATTCATCCCTGCCGGACTTATGGAAACCCCTGAGTTGTCGGTTCTTCAGGCACAGAAAGAGATTCAATCGTTTGCCGAGCGAATGCAGCGCATGTTCGGAATGGTGAGAGAACTGCTCGTGGAGAAAGACGAAGCGAAATTTGCGAAACTCTATGCGAGGATAGAGAAGTATGAGAATATCTCCGACAACATGGAAATAGAAATAGCAACGTATCTTGACCAAGTGAGCGACAACCACCTTTCTGACGAAACGAAGGCCAAGATACGCGCCATGCTGCGCGAGATAACCGAGATAGAGAGCATCGGAGACTCATGCTACAACGTCGCACGCACAATAAGCCGTAAGATACAGGCCAAGCAAGATCATTTCACTGAGAAACAATACGAGCACATACATCAGATGATGGAACTCACCGATCAGGCACTCACCCACATGAATACCCTCATGGCAGGACGCAAGGAGAGTTTCGACGTAAACCTTACGTTCAACATAGAGAATGAAATCAACAATTTCCGTGACCAACTGCGAAGCCTCAACATAAAAGATGTAAACAACCATGTTTATTCCTACGGCACCGGAACGATATACATGGACATCGTGAACGAGTGTGAAAAACTTGGCGACTACGTGGTGAACGTGGTAGAGGCACGCACCGGAATCAAGTATCGGGATGCCTAAGATAAATTCTTAAGGTTTTTCTTGGGGATTAAAACAAAACACCGTAACTTTGCATCGAATATGCAGGTTCTCGCCTTTTGGAGATGAAAAGGGAATCGGGTGAAACTCCCGGACAGACCCGCTGCTGTAAGCCGAAATTGTAAAGGCACGAACAAGAATGTCACTGAGATTATTGGGAAGACGTTCGTTGCCGTCGGCAAAGTCAGAAGACCTGCCTGCATAAATACCATCGGAACGCCCCTGGGTATGGGCATCGATGGGGAAACGACTATGACGTGTAGTCATTACGTGTAAATATTTGTGGAAATCACTCTGCGCTCATGGCTTATATGCCTGCTTTGCTTTGTTTTCTCCGTTTCATACGGACAAATAAAGAAGAGCCGTCTTGACAGCATTCAAAATGTTGCCGAGGTGGTCGTAATGTCGCGTCTCACGTTCAGAGAGGTAATTCCGTCACACACCCTGAACGTAGAACAACTGAAAAGACTCAACTCTCATAACGTTGCCGACGCACTGAGATATTTCGCCGGACTGCAACTGAAAGACTACGGAGGCGTGGGAGGCATAAAAACCGCTAACATACGCTCTATGGGCACAAACCATTTGGGCATATTCTATGACGGCGTAGAACTTGGCAATGCACAGAACGGACAGATTGACCTTGGACAATTCTCACTCGACAATGTTGAAGAAATAACACTATACAACGGACAGAAGAGCGCGATATTCCAGCCCGCAAGCGAGTTCGGGAACGCCGGTTCGGTGTATATCCGCACACGTCGCCCACGCTTTGCAATAGGCGAGAACAGGCATCTTCGCTTTAATATTAAATATGGTTCGAGCGACATGGTGGCTCTGTCCACGCTTTGGGAAGAGAGAATATCAGAGGCTGTGAGTTCTTCAATGAGTGCCGGAATAATATCATCGAGCGGAAAATATGATTTCCGTTATCGCAGGATAACTCCCGACGGAACTGTTGCATACGACACCACTGCCACCCGACAGAACGGCGACATCTGGGCATTACGCGCCGAGGCCAATCTTAACGGGGTGTTCGAGCAGGGCGCGTGGAACATTAAGGCATACACCTACCACTCCGGGCGCGGCATTCCCGGAGCAATAGTGAACAACGTATGGCGACGCGGTGAGCGACAATGGGATCATAACACATTCGCACAGGCTTCGTTGCAGAAGAGCATAGGGAACGTATTCAGCACACGACTGCTGACGAAATACGTACACTATAACACCCACTACATCAACCGCGACACGACAACATTGATGATCGACAACCGTTATCGCCAGCAAGAGTTCTACGTGTCGTCGTCAAATGTGTTCGAAATAATATGACAATATAGATGCCCGTAGCATAGACATAGCGTGGGCGGTGGACAATAATCGCCAACCGGTGAGTCTCGATTTTGTTGATTTCGTGCGTGTATATAGCGGACTGAACCAGACCGTGGGAGCGCTGGGAGAAACGAGTACGGAGGTGAGCGGAGCCGAAGACCTGCACCTCGAAGAGTCTATCGCAGCAATCATTGCAACCGGAATAGACGACATTAACGGCTCACATACATCAACAGAGGTGGCACGATATGCCGCCGACGGAGCACGAATTACAACTCCGCGACGCGGTATGAACATCGTGAAAATGAGTAACGGAGAGGTAAGAAAAGTATTAATACCCTAAAACGAAAATAATTTTATACATTAATTAATCATCAATTTTTTATGAAACAACAATTTTTAAAGTTATCACTATTGCTTCTGACAGTACTGTTAGGGGTGCCATTAGAGATGATGGCAGACCGAAACGTCAATCAGTTGCAATTCGGAAAGCAAACCATAGAGGTGGCTTCCGACGAGGTAATCACGTTCTATGACCCTTGGGGCACGGACAAGATTAAGGGAGAGAACAGTTACAACTGCCAGTCTTTAACGGTGTTCAAGCCGGTTGAGGCAGGAAAATCGATTCAAATCACATTCGAGAAAATCGATTTGAAGCAGCATAGTGACCATTATTTCATGTATTTGAACATATACGACGGTATCGCCGATGCCGGCGATACGTTCAGTTTTGCGAAAGATGCAATCAGTGTAACTTCAACTTCAAGTTTCAACGGCATGACCGGAACATTGCTCGAAGAGAAACTGACCGGCAGTCATGAGAATAAGACTTACTACTCTTCTACCCCTGATGGTGCTCTTTCGGTGGGTTTCATGCACCGCTACTCCAAGACTTGTGAAGGCTGGGTGGCAAAGGTTAGGTGTGTCACACTGGAAAATCAGACCACTACCGGTGCCGGCTCAAACTATGACAACGTTACTGAAACGGTATCAGGCAAAAACAATGTAAACCTTGCGAGAGCCTTTGTCACAACAACAGGCGTGATGAATCCTGACAAGGTGACCTCTATTCTGTTCAACCTTACTGAGAACGAAGGCGCAGTTAACCCTACGGCTCTGAAACTTTTCTATGGCAACAAACCTCTCAATGCAACCGTTGAAGCAGAAGGTAGCGGTTATAAATTCACTCTCGAACAAGTTCTTGCGTCAGGAATCAATAATTTCGACATTATAGGCGACTTCCTCGAAACGGCTGCTATTAATGCAAAAGTTAGGCTTGACATCACTAAAATAACGACGACGGCTCATCCCGACGGAGTAAATCCATTCACTGCGGGCACATCGGTTGCAGTAAAAAATCCTGCCATCGTTATAATGACATCTACCCCACAGACAATTACCGTGGGCGAGACACCAATGCTGTTCTACGATGAAGGAGGAAAAGACGGCGGCATAGTATCTAAGACAAACGGACAGGTAACATTCCAACCGGGTGTTTCCGGCAAAAAAGTAAGGGTAAAATTCAATGTCAACAAGATTTGGCACGGCTCTCTTTACAACCAAGAGTTGCGTATATATAACGGTAGCGAAGTAAAACCGGAGAACCTTATTCAGACCTTGCAAAAGGGTGAATTGGGTGAATTCAGTTCCACCACAGCCGATGGTTCGCTGACAGTGGTGCTGTTCAGTGATGCAAGCAACGCTGTGCCTGCTGATGGTTTCGAGGCAGAAGTTTCTCTGTTCACACCGCAGGCAATGGTTGCTGACGATGCCGAAACGGAAACCGCTTCTACAGAAACGGTATGTGCAGGCGATGCAAATCAGCCTATGATGTGTGTGAACATTAAGACCCACGACACCGAACCGGCTCTCGTGGCTCAGAAGTTTGCTTTCAACACCAACTCCACAAATGCCAACGTAACACATGCTACGCTATACTACACAGGCAACAAAAAGAATTTCTCTGACTCCGAAACATATAAAGTGGGCGAGGCTGACGTGACTGCTGATGCCTTTGAGATCACAACAACCGGAAAGACCGTTACCCTTAACGAGGGCGACAACTACTTCTGGCTTACATACAACATCAGCGATGAGGCACAAAACGAGCAAAAAGTTGCCGCCAACTTCGTAAGCGCAACGTTCACAAACAACACCACAGCAACTGCCACAACAAGCAATGTTGCAGAACGTAAGGTGGAGAATATTGTCTATTCCTACGAGAAAATGGGAACACAGACAAAAACCGTGAACGGTTCTATGGTATTCAAAACCAAGACGAACTCATACAACAACTACTGTCAGCCGGGAAATGACAACCGCGTGAACATCTTCAAGCCGAAGCACAGCGGTAATGTTATGCAGATTGACATCACAGAATTTGATGTCTTGTATGCTCCAAACAGTTACGGCACACGTTCAACTTTCAAGATTATAAACGGTGACGGTACAACGGGAGAAGTTCTCTATGAACTGAAATCAAATGCCGAGCAGAAAACCGGCCCGGGCAAGATAATACGCTCTACAAGTCCTGATGGTGCACTTACAGTGCTATTCAATCCGAACTCAACTTATGCTTATAACTGTAAGGGTTGGACCTCAACAGTAAGCGAATACATGAGCAAACCGATGGAATATACATCAACTGATGTAACACAAACAAGCACCGGTATCGTTTCTGTAGGAAACAAATCGCAGAGCCTGCTGACGCTGAATGTTAAGGCAGAAGGAGACCAAGGCACTCTGAATCTTGAAGCACTTACTCTCGATCTGAAGAACACTCAGGCTAATATAAGCAAGATAGAGGTGTTCTCTGTAGGTAAAACCGACCGCGAAATCACTGAAGCCGACGCAGCAGTTGCTACTGCAATGGTGGACGGAACAGAATCGGTTATTACCGTTAATACAACAAATCAGGTAGCACTTCTGGAAGGAAACAACTTCTTCCGCGTGAATGTTGATGTGTCTGACAACGCACAAGTGGGACAGACCATCGATGCAAAGGTGACATCGGTAAAGATAAACGGTACTACGAAAGCCGTTGAAAACGGTGACCCGGAAGGCGCACGCGAGATAAAGAACATCTATCTTATCAAGAATGGAGAGAACGGCGAGGTAAAGGTCAAGGAAGGAATGGCACTTATGTTCTATGACGATGGCGGTGCAGATGGTACTGTTTCTAAGAACTTCAATGGTACGGTAACATTCGTTCCGGAGTCTCCTGCCGACAATATCAAGTTCGATTTCAAGGAGTGGGATCTTGCATATACTACCAAATTCTATATCTATCATGGCGGCGAAGTCAAAGACAAAGCAGACATGGAACTTAGTATGTATGACAAACCGCATGAGAATGGCCCTATAACATCAAAGTCGGAAGACGGTAAAATAACTGTTAAGTTCACCAACAAGACAAGCACTCCCGACGGATTTGCCATAGAGGTTACTGCATACAAGAAGACTGACGTAAAGGTTACAAGCGTTACAACCGAGGCTGTGGCAGTTCCCGAAGTATTGAAGGGAGAGACAGACGTGAAGATGTTGAAGGTTGCCGTAACAGCCGAAGGTGAGAAAGAAAGCACCGACATCACAGGTTTCACCATAACAGGAACCGATGGTGAGGCTGTGAAAGCACATCACATCTATGCAACAGGTACTGTTGACGGGTTCTCTGCAAACGAAGAGTTCAAAGAGAAATACACTCTGAAGCGTTTCGGCACATACTATTTCTGGGTGGCTTACGACATCAAGGGCGATGCTGAAGTTGATCAGACTGCAACGGCTCAGGTAACTGCAATCACCGTAGGTGGAGAAACTGTAAACGTTACAGACCCCGCAACGGCAACAGTAACTGTGAAGAGCGGAAAGCACGGAACATTCACAGTGGGTGCCACCGATGCCGACTATACAACTATTCAGGCAGCAATCGACGACATCGCAGCAGTAGGTGTTGACGGCCCTGTGGTTCTTAACATCAACGCAGGCGAATACAACGAGCGCGTACTCATATCCGGAATAAAGGGACTGAGCGCAAACAACACTCTCACTCTGCAGTCTGCAAGCGGAAAGCGCGACGTTAAAATATTCCACAACACCTACACCAGCAGCGGCGGATACGACCCGAATCAGTATAAGAACGGATATGGTGTTGTAACACTGTTTGGCGTAAACTATGTAACACTCAAGGACCTTGAAATTTGCACGGAAGATGTTTATTACGATGCCGTAGTAATGGTTAAGAACGAGAGCCGCCACGCAACGATAGACAACTGCTGGCTGCATGCTCCGACCGAAACCGCAGATGGTGACTACAAGAAGTCAATAAACCTTGTAGGTCATTTCGCAGAGAACGTTGCAAACAAGAACAATGACTTCCTTACTGTCAAGAATTCTCTCATAGAAGGCGGTTACATGGGTGTCAATATGGGTGGAACAGGTTATGTTGCCTTGCCTAAGGAAATTGGTGGAGTAATCGAGAATAACGTCTTCAAGAACCAAGGATACAAGAGCATATATAGTTACGACGAACTGGGAGTGAAGATTCTCAACAACAATATAGAGAACACGGTTACCGGCAAGAAGGGTGCACAGGCCATGGACATCGTAGTGAGAGAGGCAAGCGAGCACCAGACTGTTATCAACGGCAACCGCATCTACATGGCACCGCAAGCATATTGCTACGGTATATACCTGCGCGAACTCGTGGGAACAGCCGAGAAACCGGTGATAATCACAAACAACGAGATTATTATCAAGCATACTTCTTCGACAAGTTATGGTTTCAATGTTGTTTCTCCGGGACAATATGTAAACATCGCTCACAACTCTGTCAAGATGATGGAGAACAGCGGACCGGCAGTAATGTTTGAAAAGATTGTGGATGGCAATTACAACATCACCAACAACGTGCTGCAAAGCATGTCGAAGGGTGTCGTTTACGACTTAAAGAATGAAAACAATTTCGGCAAGGTTTCTTTGTCACACAACATCATCTACACCACTTCTACATCACAGGAAATTGCACGATGCGGAAAAAACAAGAAGTACAAGTTTGACGAATGGGTTGCTGCAAGTGGCGAGACCGGAAGTATAAACAAGATGGTGAACTTCCTGACGGAAGATGTGCTTGAGCCGGAGAACGACCTTGGAGGCGACCTGCTGACAGCCGTTAAACTCGACTATGTGACAACAGACATCAACGGTAAGGCTCGCCCGAACGAGAATATATCAATCGGTGCATACGAGTACGACCCGAACGCAATGTCTGCTCCTCAATTCGTTGAGGGCTATCCGGAAGTGAAATCATCGATAGACGGAAAGGCAAGCATCGCCATCAAGGCCGACATTGCTGCCACCGCCTACTACATTCTGAAGAAAGCCGAAGAGGAAGCACCTACAACAGAGCAACTGAAAGGAAGCGAAAAGAAGGTGACATTGGTGGCTAACACCGAGAACACCATCAACTTCGAGAACCTTGAAACCGATATTACGTATAAGGTTTACTTCCAACTCGTGAGCCTCCGCAATATCGACGGCGATGCAAAGAACGTCGAGTTCACCATGACCGAAACTCCTCCGGCACCGGAACCACCGGTTGTTGTGGCTGTCGATGATAAGACAATCAACGAGGGCGAGACCGTAAAACTCGAAGCAACGCTGACAGTAGGCACGGCACCTTACACCGTGACATGGATAAATGGCAAGCATACTCAACTGAAGAGTGAGAACCTTACCGAACTCCCAACAACTTCTCTGACATGCGATGTCACTCCTACCGAGTGCGATGACTATGTTGTTACGGTTGTTGATGCAAACAACCTGTCGGCTTCTGACACCATACGCGTAATAGTGAAGGGTACTGCACAGACTGCAACATTCGAGAACCTGTATCTCGCAGAGAACAGTTTCTGGATGGGCAACTTGTCGAAAGGAACTGCAGGCGGCTCGTTCGTTAGCGGCTCTTACAAGTTCGACAACTATGCAAGCAACATGTGGAATGGCCAACCAACCTCTCCTTACTGGGGTAACTTTGCTTACGCAAACAGTACTTCTACAAAATTCGATAACTCTGACTACTTCATAGATCAGTGGAACAATGCTGTCGGTGGAGGATATGACGGTTCGGAGAACTACATGGTGGCATACCCGCAGGGCGGAAAGATAACTGTGATGAACAACGATGAAGGCGACCAACTGCGCGGTTTCTATATTACCAACGACGCTTGGAACGTTTTTGCTTACACCGTGGACGATGGTTCTACCTCCAATCCGACAACAAACGAGAGACAATTTGGTATCGGCGATTGGTGTAAAATCACCATTACCGCAGACAACGGCAAAACAAAGGATTACTACCTTGCCGACTATCGCGATGAAAACGCCGAGAACCATTACTACGTAAGTACATGGGAATGGGTTGATTTGCGCGAACTCGGCACAGTGAAGAATCTTTCGTTCAAAGTCACAAGTTCACGTAACAACCAGTGGGGAATGGTTACTCCGGGCTATTTCTGCGTGGATAACTTCAACGGCAAACGTGCTGAGAAAGAGGTTGAAATGGTGACTGTGGAGGGCAACAAGGTGATACAACTCGCCGAATTGTTCACTCTCGACGCATCGGGAACAGTTGTATATACCGCACCTGACGGAATGCCGGAGGGCGTTGAAGCAACAATCAATTTCGATGCAGCCGGTGGTACAATAACAATCGACGGCAGCAAGGACGAAACATTCAACATTATCGTTGCCATGACCCAAAAGGGTAAGACACAATATGTGAAGATTCCTGTGACCGTAATCAAGGTAAGCGGTATCAAAAGTATCGACAGCGACGACGAGAGCATTGAAGCACGCTACGGCGTAAGCGGACAACGCATCTCGGGAAAGCAGCGCGGCGTACAGTTGCAACGCATGAAAGACGGTACGGTTCGCAAGGTTGTCGTAAAATAATCGACAATAAATGACAAAAGAAAAAGGGGTTATGGAGTCTGCAACGACTCTCTGACCCCTTTTCTTTTAATCCTTAACACCAATCGGCCATTATCCCACATAGTCGATAAATCCTTACTCATTGTCTTGCTTCCCGACATCTTTAATCCCTAATCGATCATTAACTCCTGAACTGATTTGGGTTTAGAAAAACAACACATCAACGGCAGCAATTTTCCACTTTTCCATTGTACGTTCTTAAATATATTTCGTATCTTTGCGGTCAAGGAATGTTTTGGCACTGCAAAATGGGCGAAATTGCTGACCAAATTCGGCAGGATTGCAAAACAATTTCGGCGAATTTGCAAAACAAAACAGGCTGTTTTGAACAGCACTTCATATCTTACAGAACATTTAAAGAGAAAATAACGCTATGAGAAAATTACTTCTTATTGTTTCGACAGCGGTACTGATGCTTGTTTTAGGCACAGGGTGTAACGGCGTGACGACAGGCTCCGGCAGTGGTGACACGCTGCGATTGGGGTATGCCGAACGAATAAAAATCGTGGAATATGAGGGATACAACACCGTGACACTTGCCGACCCGTGGGAAACAGGTAACGTGCTGCACACTTATATCCTCGTGCCAAGCAGCGCAAAGGAACTCACAGACGACAGTCTGACGAGCCTGCACCCTAATGCAACGATTGTCCGCACACCACTGAAAAAGACTCTCATAACGACCAGCGTGCATTGTGCGCTCGCCGATGAATTGGGCTGCAGCAATGCTGTTGCCGGTGTTTGCGACCTGCAATACATAAACCTGCCGTGGGTGAAAGAGCGCGTCAAGGCAGGCAAGATTCGCGACTGCGGCAGCACAATGGCTCCTACCATCGAGACGATTATCGACCTCGCGCCCGACGCTATTTTCCTCTCTCCGTTCCAGAACAGCGGCGGATACGGACGCATAGAGAATCTCGGCATACCTATTATAGAAATGGCCGACTACATGGAGACATCGGCCTTGGGACGCGCCGAGTGGATGAAGTTCTACGGTATGTTGTTCGGCGCGGAAGAGAAAGCGAGCGCCCTGTTCGCCGAAGTTGAGAAAAACTACAACGAACTGAAAGAGAAAGGACGCGAATATACCACCGATAACAACAAACAAACGAAACAAACGAAGCAGAAGTCGGTGATAATGGACAAACTCGTAGGTTCCGTATGGTATGTTCCCGGAGGTGGCAGCACCATTGGAAAGATGTTGAAAGATGCCGCATGCAGTTATCCGTGGCAAGACGATCGGAGTGCCGGTTCGCTCTCATTGTCGTTCGAGACGGTGCTCGAAAAAGGTGCGGAGGCCGATGTGTGGATGTTCCGTTACAACTCTCCGCAGGCCATCACACGCAATGTTCTGCTCTCGGAAAATAGGGGCTACGAACAGTTCAAAGCCTACAAGAACGGCGAACTCTACGGCTGTAACACCGCCACGAGTACGTTCTATGAGGACACTCCTTTCCACCCTGAACTACTTTTGCGCGATTTCCTCACAATTATGCACCCCGACTTGGGTCTCGGTGCACCGAAATATTTCATTAAGGTGGAATGAGAAAAGGGATAACCATTGTGCCGTCCATGTTTCTGTTGATAGTGATTCTTTTCGCTGTCAATTTGTTCGTGGGTGCTGTCGATATACCGGCTGTTGATGTCATGTCGATTATTTTCGGCTCTGATGGCGCGGCGGGTGCAGACTCACACATACCGGCATCATGGAGATATATCATTCTTCAGAACCGACTGCCGCAGGCACTCACCGCAATGCTGTGCGGCTCTTCGCTCGCCGTGAGCGGTCTGATGCTGCAAACGGCATTCCGCAACCCTCTCGCCGGCCCGAGCATCTTCGGCATCAACAGCGGTGCCTCGCTCGGTGTGGCTCTCGTCATGCTGCTGCTCGGCGGTAGCATCACCACCGGAACATTCTCGCTCACAGGCTTTGTCGCCATACTCGTGGCGGCATTCATCGGAGCAATGACGGTTATGGCTCTCATCATGCTGTTCTCTACACTTGTAAAAAGCAATATCATGCTGCTCATAATCGGCATCATGATAGGATATATCACATCATCGGCAATATCCCTGCTCAATTTCTTCGCCACCGAAGAGGGGGTGCAGTCGTATATGATATGGGGATTGGGCAACTTCGGTGGCGTTACCATGCAGCAAATGCCGGCATTCGCTTCTGTAACGATTTTCGGACTCATAGCATCGCTACTGCTCGTGAAACCGCTCAACGCCCTGCTTCTCGGCGACCAATATGCAGAGAATTTGGGCTTCAACATAAAACGTGTTCGCAACAGTCTGCTTTTCGTTACCGGCATACTTACTGCCATCAGTACCGCCTTTTGTGGCCCTGTGGCTTTCATCGGACTTGCCGTTCCGCACATCGCACGTATGATTCTCGGCACCGAAAATCATCGGCGACTGCTGCCGGCAACGCTCTTATGCGGTGCTGCCACGGCACTTCTGTGCAACATTGCATGTGTGCTTCCGGGCAGTCGAGGCATAATTCCGCTCAATGCCGTAACCCCGATAATGGGCGCACCGGTGATAATCTACGTATTACTGAAACAACGTTCTTGATGACATATAACGACATTTGTCTGCTGTTGCGCCAACGATATGAAGATGGCGAGGCACGTGCCGTGGCGCGCTACCTGCTGGAAGTGGGCTACGGACTACAGATGACAGACATTATTTGCGGCGCAACGGAACGCCTGCCTGCCGACGAACTGCAGCGAAAAACAAATCGCCTGCTCGCCGGCGAGCCTGTGCAATATGTTGTGGGTACGGCGGAGTTCTGCGCCCGACGTTTCCATGTAGCCCCCGGAGTGCTGATACCGCGACCGGAAACAGAGGAACTTTGCCGACTTGTGGAGGAAGATAGGGCGGAAGGAGAAGGAATACGGCATATTCTTGACATAGGAACCGGTTCGGGATGTATTGCCATTACACTTGCGTTGAACATTCCGGGTGCACGAGTGGAGGCATGGGATATAAGCAACGAAGCACTGGCAATAGCACAGGAGAACGCCAAGAGGCACAATGCCGACATAGTATTCAGAAACGTTGATATACTATCCGAACAACCCTTTCTGCAACAAGAAACCGGTAACGGAGCGCATTGTGATGAGCATTTCAGCAACAATGACAGCACGAAAGGTTGGGATATAATAGTTTCTAACCCGCCTTACATCGTCCCTTCCGAGTCAAAGGAAATGGCAGAACAAGTATTGGAGCACGAGCCGGGCATTGCTCTTTTCGCCCCACAAGACAATCCGCTGCTCTTCTATAATGCCATTGCCATTTACGCGAAACAAACATTAAACCCTCACGGCAAACTCTTTTTCGAGATTAATCCGCTTTTCTGTGACCAACTCGAAACATTGCTTACCGGCTTAGGGTTTGCCGATGTCACTTTCTGTTACGACCGATTCGGGCGCAAGAGGTTTGCAACGGCAACAAAACCAGTATGAATATGAGAAGACAAACGCCAACTAACAGACAACCATCGGCAGTAAGCGAGGAACAGGCCTTGGCACGACTTACCACACTATGTGCCAATGCAGAGCACTGTTCGGGAGAGATGCTCGACAAAATGAATCGGTGGGGGCTTGGCGAGGAGGCACAGGCACGCATCATGCAACACCTTATTAATAATAGGTATGTGGACGACGAGCGTTACTGCCGTGCTTTTGTGCGCGACAAGATGGAGTATTGTCAATGGGGAAGACGTAAGATTGAACAGGCTCTGTACGCCAAACACATCAACCGCGAAACGCGAAATGCGGCACTGGACGAAATCGATGACGATGCTTTCGTTGCCATATTGCGCCCCCTGATTGCTGCGAAACGCCGTCAGACGAAGGCCAAATCGGAATATGAAATGACAATGAAACTGATGCGCTTCGCCGCCTCACGCGGTTTCACAATAGACCAAATACGGCAATGTATTGATGCTCCTGAAGATTATCCCTAATCGATTGGAGGATTATTCTTCTTCAAAGCATAAAAAGATAGATCCCGAAGACAGAGACCGAATCTTTTCTATCGCTGCCCTCGGGATCGTTGATAATAGTTATAGTCCTTATATGGTGTTTCAAGTTGGGGGTGTATTTCTTAAATCATTCGCCCCTTTCGCTCATTCATTATGAGTACTGGCTCTTTACATATTGTTATCCTCTCTCCGGTATTTTCTTCCTGTCCTTCCGGTCACACAGTATTCCATGCAACCGGAAGAGAAAGGAATCTTTAACTTAATTAAAAGACAAATACCATAAAAGCATTTTTATATTACCCAACTTATATTTTATTATTTTGAGAAATAAGCAGCAAAATCACTTTTGCAATATGCTTACTTCTGTTCCAGTTTCATAACACCTTTATTGGTGTTCATCTTCACGGCATTGAAATTAGCCGCTCCGCTTACAACCTGCCAGTTGATACGCTTGCCAAAAGCAGGTGCGTTAGCAGGTGCCGGTGCCGAGTTCGGGGTTGTGAACTCAACCTTCGCTAATGGTCCCCATTCGTCGTTCGCGTTCATTGCGATTGAGCATGCGTAGTAAGTTGTTGACGGTTCTGCGTTCCATTTTACATCATCTACACCATACTGATTCCAGTAAGGATCGTTCGGACGGTCTTCTTTGAGGAAGTTTATCACACCCTCGTCGCCATTAAATGTTTCAGAATCGAATGCTTCTTTTGTAATAATGATGTCGCGATGCAATGCAGCCTGGTCGTTCGGAGTGTAAATAACGCGCTGGTAATAGTTGTTGTCTGTGCCTCCAAACTCCTTAATTTCAATTGTTACGGTTGCTACACCATTGCCTCCGAGTTTATTCATTGTAACATAGCAGAAGATTGGCTCTGCATAAGTATCTGCCTTATCCCATGCCTGAACAACAACTTCATATTCCTTTCCCGGCTCAAGGTCTTTCCATTCGTTTACCACTTCTCCGGTGAGTTCTTTCTGGCAGAAGCCCTTTATCATGTCACCGAATGTTGAGTAGCCCATCATAGGACCCCACTGTGCGAACTGATCATAGGCAGTACCCTTCGGGAAAATGCAGTAAGCGTAAGCCTTAACGTCGTTGTTAGGTGTAAACTTGATACTTACTGAAGTTGTACCAACAGACAATACCGTGCATTCCACATTAGGATTGCCGATGAGTGGCTTGTTAGGAGTCTTGAAATCTGCTCTCGCCATGTTGCATGCAATGCCGTATTGGTCGTATCCTATTGTAACGATTGAGTAATCGGCATTTACTGCCATCGGTTTATCGAAACCTGTCATCTGGCCGTTTGTGAAGTCTTCGCTGTATAATGCGCCACCGATATGTTCGAAATATCTTGCTGCCGTAGCATCATCTACAAGTTTGTCGGCAATATTCTTAGGAATACAATTGATGCGGAAATTCTTGCATTCAGGTGTTTTCGTAACGGTAACCCATACAGTATCGCCTGATTCTCCGGTGTTATATTTCTGGAAAGTGACATCTGCTGCCACGCGACCTTCGATTGATGTGAAGAAGACACTGTCCACTCTTTCTACCAAAAAGCCTTTATAAGAACCGTTCTTCTCAACCACGAGCATACGGTTTGGTTTTGTCTGCGCGAGGGCAGAGATACTGATGAGTGCCATGAGGCACAAGGTTATTATTTTTTTCATTGTTTTACGAATTTGTATGTTGCGTTATTTATTTTAATAATGTAAACGCCTTGGCGGAGTGCTGCGATGTCTATCGCCTCGCCATCGGCTACCTTTGTGCGGAGTAATGACTTGCCGCTAAGGTCGAAAATTGCAGCGTCGGCACGCAGACCTGATTCCAGTCCGTGAACGTACAGCATGTCACCGTTGCGCGAGATGCTGATATTGCCTGTCGCATTGTTAACAACATCTCCAATGCCTGTTACGACACCGTCAAATGTAATGGTTTTAATGTCTGACAGAGCCCACACCGGTTCAGGAGTAATATTTGTTCCGATGATGTGCATACCGTCATTGTCAAAAGTAATCTTACGGATGTCTTGCAAGGTATATTCGGTTGCTTTACCTCCGTTTTTCGGAGTAACAACCAATTTCACCTGTGCTTGCGCCGTAGAGATTGCCATTGTCATTATAACCGTCAAGACCAAGATAATTTGTCTTTTACTCATAATGTGTAATGTTTGATCGATATTAAAGGTTTAAAAATTACGAGGGCAAAAATATAAAAAAAGACGCTTTTATGAATAAAAACGCCTTCATTTCGATTTCTAATTCGTGAAATAGTAACCGATTTCAGTAAAAAACACTAATATTTTCGCTATTCCGTATCGTCCTTATCGTCTGTCACCACAGTTTTCTCGCGTGACATTTTCTGGAACACCGACGGCTTAATTCCCGTCTGCTTTGTGAAAACATTGATGAAATTCGACTGCGATTTATATCCCACACTTTCTGCGATAGCCTTTATAGTGTACTGTCCGTAGTGCTCGGTATCGTTCATTCTCATCATTGCTTTCTTCACTCTGAACTCGTTAAGGAACGTTCTGAAGTTCTTTGAATACACATCATTGATTACCTGCGATACGTATTTCGAGTTCGACCCCACCAATGTTGCAAGCCGTTCGATGCCGAAATCGCTGTCGCAAAATTCCTCTCCGTGCTCCATAACCTGCATTATGGCATCGAGCAAGGAGTCTCTCTGCCCCTCTGACAACTTTGCCTGTGGACGTGAGATGTCGGCTATTGCTTCTGCCCCATCACTTTCTTTCTCCTCAAACTCTTGCTTTATGTCTTCCGCAATCACGTCATTCTCATTCTCCGCGACCTCCAAAGGCGTTTCTGCCGGTGCTTTCTCGTTGCGTTGCAGCATATCCATGCGTTTCTGCATCTCCTTTATTCGGCGTGCATAAATCTTGTCAACGGCAAGTTCTTCCTGATTTTTATAGAACAGATGGTAATAAGAACGGCTCAACCGCCTCTTCTGAATATACACCATAATCACGAGAAACACCACGACAACACAGAATATGGTGAGCGTGATGAGCCACCGTCGCTGCATTGCTATCTCATGGTCATGGGCACGATTTGTCTCGGATAGCGAACTGATTGTTTTCAGTTTGTTGTCCATTTCATAGTAATACAGCGCATTCCTGATACCGTTGAACTCGTTCATGTTGAATATCGAGTCGCTCAAAGCAAGATATTCCGACTTGTATTCGAGCGATTTGCGCTCGTCAACATTGTGATAAATCTCCGACAAGTTCTTCAGAGTTATAATCATAAGTGCCGGATACTTTATCCGTTCGGCAATTTCTTTGTTCTTCATCAGGTAGTGTAGCGACGAGTCTCGCTTGCCCAATGTCTGATACGCGTCGGCCATACTTGTATATACCGATGCCAATCCTAATAACGAAATGTCGTTTTCCTTGGAAAAGGCTATTGCCTTTCTGAAATAATCTATGGCCTCTTCATATTTCTTCTCATAAGTAAGTATAAGCCCCTTGTCCATGAGCAGGTCGTACTTATAGCGCGGACGGTCTTCCTTATAACTGCTCAACTCCTTGTAATACTCCCAATATTTCTTCACCGGAGTCTGCGGAGTATAGGCACAGATAAGGTTACTGAGCAGTTTATTAACAAACGTCCTGTCTCCCCTCTTGCGTGCAATGTCAAGAGACTTGGTGTAAAGTTCGCTACTCTGGCGGAAGTCATTGAACATGCTGTATATGTTACCGATATCCTTATAAATCTCCGGCAGCAGTTCCTCGATATTCTGTTCCTCACAGATATGCAGGCTCGTCATGTAGTTTTCCATAGCCTTTGCATACGAATTGCGAGCATAATAAGCCTTACCTGTTGACAACAGACTCTTCGCATAGAGTTTTATGTCGGCCGGTGTGTGCTTGTTTATCAACTCGAAACACAACAGGGCACTGTCCGAACGTTCTTTCGTCATCAGTTCCTCGCCATACTTCAGCAGTTCGCCATCCGTCATCTTACTCAAGTCTGCACCTTTCCCCGCCACCACGCCGGCATCTGTCTCTGTCGTTGTTGTTAAAAAAATAAGGGTCAGTATAAAGTGTAAAATACAATATCTATTCATTTTTTTCATTTTCCGCACTTCTAAATTATCCTCACTTCAATAATATCCTGTGAAATTAACTGCAAATATATAAAATATTTCTCGCACTGCAAACCACATCACTTTGTTTTTTTTAATACGTAATATTCTTTGTCATAAGAATCCAAAAAAGCACTTATACATTATCGTTTTTTAAAAATTTTTAAGCAACTTAATCCCATCAATCGGATTTTTTAGGTTACCTTTGCCGGCATAAAAATGTTTTTACATGACTAATGCACGACAAAAACATTGTTTTTATAAATACATCTAAAAAAGAAAAGAAATGAAAAGAATTATCAATTTGGCGTTCCTTGCAATAATGATAATGGGAACCGCAACATTATTCACTTCATGTGGAAGCGATGAGAACGGATCCGACAACAATGGTAACAATGGCAATGCCCAGATAAATCCCCAAAATGTATTCAAGGGGGGATTGCCAAAAGAAATCATAGGACGCAAATTTCAGGTAAACCAGGAAGGTCTTGTAGAGAAAATTTATTCTGATATTGAAAACATAGTGGTTGTTTTTTATTACGCTCCAAAAGACTATGAAGCCAAGAAAAAGAATGTTGACGTATTGATGACAATCCATGACAAGGATGGGGCACAGGACTTCTACATGACCGTTGGCAGCAACGGATTCATAAAGCACGCTTACAACATGGGAAGAAAAGATAATGAAGACGAGTTGAATAAACGCACATGGGATTTCGAATATGACAAAGACGGACACTTGATAAAGGCATATTACTCTAAAAAGAATGTCACAAGTACATTAAAATACGAAGATGGCAATATTGTAGAGGTTAAACATGACTATGCATTAGGCGTACCAAAGAACAAATCATATAGTATTTACTACACTTCGAAAGAAGTCACCAAACCTATGGTAAACATCGGTTGCATCATGTTCTACAAGCCAATATTCGACATAGATCTGGACGAGTTGGATTTCACATACTATGCAGGACTTCTCGGAACAGCCACAAAGAACTTGCCACAGAAAAGAATTGATGAAGACGGAGACATTGTAGGAAAATACGCATGGGTTCTGAACGCACAGGCATATCCGACACTTGTCAACATCTACAACAACAATGAGCATCACCAAGCCTATGATATCCATTGGTAATCAACAGTGACGTTTCAAACGAATAATTAACAACAGGGTGTGATTTTCCACCCTGTTATTTTGTATGTTTCAAAATCATTCACTATATTTGTTGCCAAAACATTTCGTAACATAACGTTTTTTGGAAATTAAAAACAATTAAGACATGGATAAAATGAAAAAGGCTTTTGCCTCAAAATTATTGAAAATCAAGGCCATAAAGTTGCAACCGGACAACCCTTTCACATGGGCTTCGGGCTGGAAATCGCCATTCTACTGCGATAATCGCAAGACTCTATCATTCCCCGAACTGCGCAACTATGTGAAACTCGAACTCACACACGCCGTTCTGGAGCACTTCCCTGAGGTAGAGGCGATAGCAGGTGTAGCCACAGGAGCAATCGCCCAGGGCGCATTGGTTGCCGATGCTTTGGGGCTGCCGTTCGTTTATGTGCGCTCGAAAGCGAAAGACCACGGAATGGAAAACCTCATCGAGGGCGAACTGAAGCCCGGAACGAAAGTGGTGGTGATAGAAGACCTCATATCAACCGGCGGCAGTTCGCTAAAGGCCGTTGACGCTATACGTCGCGCCGGAAGCGAGGTAATAGGCATGATTGCAAGTTACACTTACGGTTTCCCAATAGCAAAACAGGCTTTCGACGACGCGAAAGTGGAACTCATCACACTCACCGACTACGAGCACGTGGTGGCCGAAGCACTCGAAACGGGATACATCTCCGATGCCGATGTGGTAGTGCTGAACGAGTGGAGAAAGGCGCCTGCCGACTGGAAAAAATAACAATTCGGAATTGATGTTTTATTATTATGAGCAAATTTGAAAGCAAAATAAAGCAGGTGCCTTACTCGCAAAAGAGCGTCTTCGACATGCTGAGCGATCTCAACAACATCGAGCGGGTGCGCGACCGCATCCCGGAGGACAAGATAAAAGACCTCAAGTTCGACTCCGACAGCGTTTCCATATCATCACCCATGGGACCGGTAACGCTGCGAGTGGTGGAACGCGAAGAGCCGAAGTGCATCAAGTTTGAAACCGAAAAGTCGCCCGTACCGATGAACCTGTGGATACAGATGCTGCCAACGAGCGAAACAGAGTCGAAACTGAAAGTGACAATCAGTGCCGACCTGCCTTTCTTTATGGCAGCAATGGCAAAGAAACCGCTGGAGGAAGGCGTGGAGAAAATAGCCGAGGCTCTGGCAATGATACCTTACGATACAACAGAACCATAAGTCACTGAAGCCTATGAGACAACCTTGCAGGATACTACTGCTATCGGCATTGCTGGCACTCGTACTGACATCGTGCAGCAACAGCGAGTTCGAATTCAGCAAATACCGTTGCTTCTTCATCTTCGATAATGCCGAGCATAACGACCCGACACTGGCGAGTGCACTGATAGCGGCATCGCCCGGAACATTCTGTCGTATCTACATAAAAGGCGAAAAGAAGTTCGGATTTCATAGTAACAGGGGATTGGAGAGCGAAACTCAGATGAATGCCAAGGACGCTCTGCGCACCTGTATTCTCGGAGTGTATAACGAAAGCGGAGTCATCGTGGGCTACGGAACGCTCGGCGGCGAACTGTATGCCTACGACGCGCAGTGCCCGAACTGCTATGCCGAAAGCAACATGCCTCGCTATCTGCTCTCCATGACAGACATCGGGCAGGCAAAATGCAAAACCTGCAAGCGCGTTTACGACATGAACAACGGTGGCATAGTGACCGAAAACGGGCGCGGGAACGACAAGAAACTTATACGTTACCGCACCTCTTATACCGATACGGGCATTGCCAAAGTGCTGAAAGTAAACAACTGAAAATGCCATATACGGAGAAACATCGTGCAAAACATCACCTTTTGCCGACCAATTTCGCCCATTTTGCTGACCAATTTCGCCGAAATTGCATTGCAAATTGGGCGAAATTGGTTGACTGTTTCATTTATATTGCAAAGACTGAAAAGATAAAAGGCGTTACCGCACGGTGTAAGTTCCAAAACGAAGTGCAATAAAAAAGTGATCCTCGCCGAGAAAACAATTAAACTTTTCAACACCAAAAGGCGAGTTTTTCAAACAAGTTTTGTAGTTTTGCACTTGCTGGTATGACTCATACAGTATGAAAACAAGATATAAGATACTAATAATTTTTCTACAATTATTTGCATTCTTCAGCTATATAGGCTGCTTTGTCTATCTAACCTATAAAGCTGACAAGAAGTTGGTGTTCGTTGATATTCCAGTAAAATACACAAAAGATGATTTTATAAGGAAAGAATATGGGATTACAATTACGGGAAGTAGAGGAAAACATACTGTTAATTTTAAGTCGGATAGTTTTCCAGACAAAGAATTTGATGCAACATATTATATGTCCCTTCCTTATCCACAACGCTCTTTTGATAATATAATAGAATCCCACCCAAAATCATTGCAATGCTATCTGGAGCCTGATTTTAGAGAGAAGCAAGGGAAATACACTCCCTTTGTTTACTCTGGGCAGCGAGAGAAAAGTTCAGTTTATTACTTGAACTTAGTGTCTTATGTGAAGGGCGAATACATTCCTTTATGGGTTTTCTTCGCTTTTTTCAATCTCATAATGTGCATTTACACGGAGAAAATTAAATCAAACATACTGATAGTGGTGATGCTTTTAAATAGCGTGTTTAGCATCATTACATAAATTAAAGAAATATCTTATGAAATAGAAAAAACTATGGTTCTTCCGGAATTTGAAGTGATAAATATATAAAATAAAAAAAGAAACTGCTGTAAATATTGTATATTTGAATACCCACAAACAAATGTACAAAGATGAACAGCAGTTTCCTATATCACGCTTGGGGTGTAAGTTCCAAAACGAAGTGCAATAAAAAAGTGGTTCTCGCCGAGAGAAAAATTAAACTTTTCTACACCAAAGTACGAGTTCTTCAAACAAGTTTTCTAATTTTGCACTTGCTGGTTGACTCTACAACGGCGGCAATCACTTGTCGCACAACGCAAAAAAATGCCAAATGATTTGGCAGTTAGGAATAATCGGTGTATCTTTGCAAGCGCAAAAAACCTTTATGCCGCGATGGTGGAATGGTAGACACGAGGGACTTAAAATCCCTTGGCCAGGAATGGCTGTGCGGGTTCGAGTCCCGCTCGCGGCACCTTTTTTTATAAAAAACATGATTTTTTTGATTATGCGTAAAAATCTTTTCTATCTACTAACAGCCTCAGTCTTAGTCGTAACCGCTTCATGCTCATCGAAGATGGGACAACTTAACGCATCCAATTTCGATGTCACACCAAACCCGATGGAGACACAGGCAGGACAGGTAACAGTGACCATAAACGGCAAATTCCCAGCCAAGTTCATGAAGAAAAACGCCGTAGTGACAATCACTCCGGAACTGCGCGGCAGCAAAGGAATGGTAGTTCGCGCCGAAGAGGGCACATCGTTCCAAGGAGAGAAAGCACGAAACAACCATCAGGTAATATCTTACGAAAACGGTGGAAACTTCACTATGCGCCAGACTTTCGACTATAACGAAGCATTCCACCGCAGCGAACTATATCTGAACATCGTGACACGCAAGGGTAACAAAGAAACCAAACAACCGCTGGTGAGGGTGGCATCGGGCATAATAACAACGGCCGAACTCTATCAGAAAGCGTTAGAGAACGAATCGCCATGCATCGCTCCCGACTCTTTCCGCCGCGTGAATAACCGCAAAATGGAGGCACAGGTGAAGTTCCTCGTCAATCAGGCGAACCTTAGAAAGAGCGAACTGGCAAGCAATTCGGTGAAAGACTTTGTCGAAATGCTGCGCAAGATAAACCGCGAGAGCGAGAGTCTGAACCTGAAGAACGTTGAGGTGCTCGCATACGCATCGCCCGAAGGCAGTCTGGCGGTGAACGACCGCCTTGCCAACCGAAGACAGACGGTGTCTGAAGACTACGTGAAAGGACAGATGAAACAGGCGCGCGTGTCGGGAAATGTGTCGGCACGCTACACGGCAGAAGACTGGGAAGGCTTCCGTAAACTTGTGGCTGCAAGCAACATTCAGGACAAGGACGTGATACTGCGAGTGCTGTCCATGTATCAAGACCCGGAACAGCGCGAACAGCAGATACGCAACATGAGCGAGGGATTCCGCGAATTGGCAGACGGCATATTGCCAGAACTGCGTCGCGCACGAATGATAATAAACTATGAAACGGTGGGACGCAGCGACGAACAACTGAAAGCACAGTATGCCGCCGACCCCAAAAAACTATCGGCCGACGAACTCCTCTACACCGCAACACTCGAAAACGACATCGCAAAACGCAAGGCAATATATGCCAAGACTGCTGAAATATATCCCAATGACTATCGCGCAAAGAACAACATCGGCGTGATGGAGATGATGAGCGGAAAGGAACTCGAAGCAATAGACAACTTCCAAGAGGCAATGGAACGCGCGAAACTGCCCGAAGCATACGCCAACATGGCTATGATTGTGCTGCAACACGGCGATATTGATATGGCCGAACGCTATCTGGCCAATGCCACAGGAGCCACAGGAATGGCAAAGGTGCTGGGCGCACTGAACATTGCAAAGGGCAACTATATGCTGGCAGAACAGAACCTCAAGGGCGAAAACAACAACCTTGCCCTGCTCTCTCAGATTCTTAACAAGAACTACAGTGCCGCAACTCAGACTTTGGCAGAGATTGAAAAGCCTGACGCACTGACTCATTATCTCAATGCACTGCTCATGGTGCGCACCGGACAGAACAATAAAGCATCCGAATATCTCATCAAGGCGACACACGCCGACCCATTCTTCGCCACATACGGCGATGGTGATATTGAGATGAATAACGTTAAGAAATAAGCGAGAAGAGAACGGGAAACGGCTTTTCGGCCTTATGAAGTGGAGATTATACCTTATCGCAATATGCGCTTTGCTGTTCGTGTCGTGCTCGTCGCGACGCGGACGGTTTCGCATGGAGGGACATTTCCTGCACATGAACCAAGGCCGGCTTCTGGTATATAGCAACGACGGCATTATAAACGGCATCGATACCATAAACATATCGGGAGGCCGGTTCTCATACGAAATACCGTGCAACGAACCCGGAACGCTGATGATTGTGTTCCCTAACTTTTCCGAACAACCGGTATTCGCAGAGTCGGGAGGGAGCGTTGACCTCAGCGCAGATGTTTCGCACCTGAAAGAAATGGAAATAACAGGCACGGAGGAGAACGAACTCATGACCGACTTCCGCAAGCAAACGGCACAGATGTCACCGCCCGATGTGAGTCATCATGCCGAATTATTCATCGGCGACCATCCCGAATCGGCCGTGAGCGAATATCTCTTGCGCCGATACTTTATACTCTCGCCAAAACCGGAATACGGCAAAGCAAACACTCTGCTCGACAAAATGATTGCCGAACAAAAGGATAACGGCAGACTGTTGCGACTGAAGAATGACGTGAAAAGACTCAAAGAATGGGGCATCGGAGCCAAAATACCAAGTTTCTCGGTGCCTGCAAGCGGCGGCGGAACGATAAACAGCAACGAACTGAAAGGCCAAGTGACTGTGATAATGACCTGCGCCACATGGCAGTATGAGAGCATCAATCAAATGAGAATGCTGAAACAGAAAATGAAAGAGAAAGGAAAGGCTCTCAAAGTGGTAGGCATTTGTCTTGATGCGAATACCGATGGGATAAAAAAAGAATTGGCAAACGACTCCGTATCATTGCGCATTGCATGTGACGGAATGATGTTCGAGGGGAAACTCGTAGAACAACTCGGTCTGTATAAAGTTCCCGGCAACGTGGTTTACAACAAACAGGGACACGTGGTGGAACGCAATCTCGAAACACAGGAACTTCTCAAGAAGATTGACGATATGCTGAAATAATCTCACACAGATTATCAGATTCCGAACCGATTTTGTTTGATTATTGAGCAGATTATTTGCCTTTATGACGAAAACGTAGCGAGTTACGGCGAGATATGATGGTTACGCCAGCAAGCGGACTAAAGCAGTAGGGAAGCATATCGGCAATAACAAATCTAAGCAAATGCGGTCTGATGAGCGATTTGAATTTATTTCTTTCCCGCAAAACCTATCGTAAGAATGCTTATCTTGACATTTCCCGCACGGCAAAGTTCGCGCGAACATTCCAGTACCGTTGCTCCCGTAGTAAGAATATCGTCAACCACAAGCAGATGCTTGCCGCGCACCCATTCTCCGTTTTTCAGCGAGAAAGCGTCTTCCACGTTTCCATGCCGCTCCCACCAGTTCTTCTGTGTCTGACTGCCACGGAAATCCTTACGCCCAACGAGGTCTGTACGCACCGGTAGTTTTGTAACCTCGGCAATACCCTTTGCTATATATTCGCTCTGGTTATATCCGCGTCTGCGCCGCCGTTTCCGCGCTATCGGCATTGGCACAATGGCATCAATACCCTCGAAAAAGCCATCGGTGGCAAAATCCTCGGCAATATATTGTCCCAACAGATAACCATATTCCGGGTGGTCGCCATACTTCAATCTGTAAATCATTGCCGACACTTCGGAGTGTGGTTCGAAGAAAAACCATGCCGCAGCACGCTCTATCGGTATCTGCCCCCAGAACAGTTGGGCCATCGGATTGTCATAAGCATGGGCAGAAAAAAACGTACGCGGCAAGTGCATATTACAAGCCGCGCACATCAGTTCCTCGTCTATCGCAAGCCGCCTGCTGCAAACACAGCACTGTCGCGGTGCGATAACATCAAGTATTCTGCGTAATAACCTCATACCCAATCTCTCCGTTGATTATCAATTACGCGTGGTAATTGTCGATTATCCATTGTCTCTCACAGGTCATCTCTCCCCTACTTTCTCCCGAAGTCAGCCGGTATCTCGCCCCACTTAGCAGTCTCCCATTTCACTATCGGATTACGGAAATCGTTAGTGGCAAGCCATCTCTCTGCGCGAAGGATTATTTCGTGCAACTTCTCCGTTTCCGGAGTGCGTTCCATCTTGGTCTTGCACTTCCTGTTCTTCACCCACAATATCGCATTATACGAGTCGCTATATATCGTCTTGTTGTGAAGTCCGCGCTGCCGGCACAATGCCAACGCATGCACTATTGCAAGGAACTCGCCGATGTTATTCGTTCCTTTCATCGGCCCGAAATGGAAAATCCGTTCTCCGGTCGCCAAGTCAATCCCCTGATATTCCATAGGTCCGGGATTCCCTGAGCAGCCTGCATCAACTGCCCAAGCGTCTGCCGTCACCTCCATTGGCAGCGGTAGCACCGTATCATGTCTGTAATCAGGCGGATTCTGCATATACACTCACTCTCTTCCCCACACTTTCCATCTGCAAAGGTAATGCAAAATGAATATATGACAAAATTAAAAAGCGATAAAAAAACATGCCGGTGTGTATTGGCAAAGATTGTGCAACAGATGACACTTTCATGAAAGTTATTTTATGTTAAACACGTTTGAAAATTGAAAGAGGATGCGTTATATTTACAGCGATGGAGATAAAAGCATACGAACAGATGGCGATGGGGCTGCGCACGAGGGCTTTGCAGGTAAGCATGAGTCTCGGAGCAGGCAATGCCGAGGCTGAAGACGTTGCACAAGAGGTGATGTTGAGGCTATGGCAGATGCGGAACGAACTCCATGAAAACGGCAATCTGACTAACCTCGCAGGAATAATGGCTCGGAACATGACCATCGACCGTAAACGACGGACACGTACCGTGCCGCTCGATGACAAGGAACGAAACATCACTGCGACATCCGCAACACCGGCCGAAAGGATAGAGGCCGACGAGGAGGAACTATGGTTGATGAGAAAATTAGAACAGTTGCCACCAACCCAGCATGCCATTCTGCGTATGCGACAGGACGAACAGATGAGCCATGAGGACATTGCACGACGATTGGGCATAACGGTATCCTCGGTATCTACACTGTTATCGCGGGCACGCCATTCGCTACTCGAAGAAATAAGAAGGAGGAACAAAAGATGAAAGTATATTCAATGAAAACCATAGAGGACTTGCTGAAGAAATTCATGGACGGCAAGACGACACTCGAAGAGGAACAGTTGCTGGCACAATATTTCCGCCGTGACGATGTGCCTGATGCTCTCTCCGACTATAAGGAAATATTCAGATGGTTAGAGTGTGGCACAACAGACGGCACGACAAAGGAGAAAAATATGTGCAGAAAGTCGGGAAAGAGATGGTGGGTTGCGGCCGCATCGGTGTTGTTCATTGTCACCGCTACCTTTACTATATTGCAAACAACGCCACGAAAAACAACCGAAGTGGCAGTGGCATCAATAAATACGGATAGGGAAAAGGACACAAAGAGCGAGGTAACGATTACGTCAGAGACGGCGAATGGCAATGAGAATACGTTGGAAACGACAAACTCTCGGACAAAAACACCTTCTCCCCACCTCAAACGGCAAGCCTCCGGTAGCACCACAGAATACATCTCGGCAGAGAAAAGCATAAAAATAATAATGGAGGAAAACACGAAGTTGGACGAGGAACTACGAAAAATGGAGGAAGAGATGGTCGAAATGAAAAAGCAACTCGTGGTTTCACAGATGGAAGCAAATGGTTACACTGCAGTATATATGGAAGACGGAAGTATTGATTTCACTAATAACAACAATCAAATAATCACAGAGTTATGAAACAAATAAGAACATTTACCATCAGCATTTGCCTGCTTCTCATGCCGCAGGTGATGCTTGCGCAGCAGAACATAAAGCGCGCATTCGAGAACTTTATAAACAATAACAGAGTGCAGTCGAAAGAGTCTCACTCCAAGACACGCAACCCGGAAACGAACGAAATAGTGGGAAAAATGGACTCATACACATTCACTATCAAAGCGAGCGATATGAAACTGATAGACGAACTGAAGTCGGCCATACGTCGCGACAGTGAAAAAGCGTATTCGGAAAACTGGGAGAGTGCAATAGCGGAGGATGCAAACTACAAGCGTCGCACGTTGATGTATAACGACAAAGAGGGCATTGTCCTAGGTCTTGAGTATGTAAACTACGTCAATGTGAACTTCATTGACGAGGCCAACAAGGACTTCAGATATGCCTATGCAGTGGAGTGGAACGAGCCGGAAAAGGATATGGTGACAGGTCGTATCATAATTTCGTATGCCCGGATTCCGCAATTCAAAAAGCAAGAGATACTGAAATTGGACAACTCTTTCGACCAATTCTTCTCCCAAAACAATATCAACCAGAAAACCAAAGACAATGCATCACATTGGTTGGCACGGTTCAACGTCTTCCGCAACAACTTCATGCTCAAGCCTAACAGTAACTCTGCCCACGGTTTTGTATCACAAATCTACGAACTGTGCAAGAACGCAAGTTGCCTTGACGAGGCCGAAGTAAAGATGGTGACAGAAGTGCTCGAAGAGATGTTGAAACAAACTTCCGACAAGATGTTGCGCGGAATGCTGCAGGCATCAATAGAAAACATTAAGAAGAAATAAACCTTTTACGTTCCATAAATGCCGTTAACGCCAGGTATTTGAAATCTCACCGTTTGGCAATTTCGCCTGTTTTAGTTGACAAAATCGCCCATTTTGCTTTGCAAATTCGGCGAATTTGGTCAGCAAAACAGGCGATTTTACTTTTCTATATATAGCACAATGGTTACATATCGAAGAACCGACGGGCAAACTCCCATATCAAAATGCCGGCAGTGACGGAAACATTGAGGGAGTGCTTAGTGCCGTATTGCGGTATCTCAATGCAACCATCGGAGCGATCTATCACTTCCTGATGCACACCTTTCACCTCGTTACCGAATACCACTGCGCAACCCGACGCCCCACTGTCGGCACTGAACACAGGCAAGGAGTCGATGTCGCCGAGCATCACCGAGCCTTCGCACTGTTCTATGGAATATATCATGCGGTGCTTGGAGCGGAGATAGTCGATGGCTTCGAGTGTCGTGGGGAAATATTTCCACGCCACGCTGTCCTCCCCTCCGAGCGCGGTTTTGTGTATCTCCGGGTGTGGCGGAGTGGCCGTGATGCCGCACAGCAACACTTCCTCAACACGGAAAGCGTCGCAGGTGCGGAATACTGAGCCAATGTTATACATCGAGCGAACATCGTCGAGCACTACCGTGAGAGGTAATTTTTCCGCCTCGCGGAAGTCTTTCAGCGATAGGCGGGAGATTTCGATGGTGCGAAGTTTCTGGGGCATGACGGGGAAATGTGAACGAAAAATGAATGTTATAGCAGTAAGGAAGCATGCCAATTATAACAAATCCAAGCAAATACGTCTTAACGGCCGATTAGGGATTATGCCTCACCTTTCATCTTATACGCCAGCGCGTAGGCCTTAATCTGCTTTATCATTGCCAGCAAGCCGTTCGAGCGAGTTGGCGAAAGATGATCGCGCAGACCGATACGGTCGATGAAATAGAGTTCGGCATCGAGAATCTCTTGCGGTGTATGACCGTCGAGCACACGTATAAGCAGAGCCACGATGCCCTTCACTATCAGCGCGTCGCTCTCTGCCGAGAAGTGCAGCAGTCCGTCAACATAGTCGGCTTGCAGCCACACTCGGCTCTGACAGCCATCAATGAGGTTGCTCTCGGTCTTGTATTTATTGTCGAGAGCCTCCTGTTCGTTACCAAGGTCAATCAGCAACTGGTATCTGTCCATCCAGTCGTCGAAGTCGGAAAACTCCTCTATTACCTCGTCTTGCAGTTCGTTTATTGTTGCCATATCTTTATTTTACTTTTATCAGTTTATACAATTTGTCGCTCGGTCTTATCTTTTCCGGCACGGCGATGCTCACTCGTGTGCCCTTTTGGGCAATACTGACAGGGCCGTTGTCGCCGTGAATCTCTTCGGGTGTGACGTATAGAACGCCTGTGGTAGGACCCGTGATGAGCATACGGTCGCCTACTTCAAACTCGCAAGCCTCGACTGCGAACTCAGCCACTCCGAGTTTAGAGAAATATTTCATACCCTTACCCACATACTGCTTGCGCTCCGTCGCGCTGCTGCCATACTCCGAGTTCCACTCTCCGAGTTGCTGTCCGAGGTAGTAACCGTCCCAGAAACCGCGGTTGAAGACAGTGGCGAGACGCTCGTCCCACTCGTCTTTCCTTGCCTCGGTGAACGTACCGTCGATCACCGCACGTATCGCTTCTTTATAGCACTTCACCACCGTATATACATACTCGGCACTGCGTGCGCGTCCTTCTATCTTGAAAACCCTCACTCCGGCGTTCATCATACGGTCTATGAAGCGCAGCGTTTTCAGGTCTTTCGGGCTCATTATGTATTTGTTGTCCACCTCCAATTCGGTTCCCGTTTCGCGGTCGGTCACGATGTATGAGCGTCGGCATAGTTGCATGCACTCACCCCTGTTGGCACTGCGTGTAGCGTTGTCGAGCGAAAGATAGCACTTTCCGCTCACCGCCATGCACAATGCACCGTGACAGAACATCTCTATGCGCACCTGTTTTCCGCTCGGTCCGCAGATGTTCTGTTCCTCAATAGCGCGGTAAATCTCGGCCACCTGCTCCATATTCAGTTCTCGTGCAAGCACCACGACATCGGCAAATTGCGCATAGAAACGCAACGCCTCAACGTTTGAAATGTTCAGTTGTGTGGAAAGATGCACCTCCTGTCCGATGCTGCGACAATAGGTCATAACGGCCACATCGCTCGCTATCACCGCTGTGATGCCTGCCTCTCGCGCCGCATCCACTATCCGGTGCATCGTCTCGATGTCCTCATCATAGATGATGGTGTTCACCGTGAGATAGGTCTTTATGCCGTTGGCATCACATTCACGGGCAATGTCGCGCAGGTCGTCGATGCCGAACTTATTGGCACTATGCGAGCGCATGTTCAGTTGTCCGATTCCGAAATACACCGAGTCGGCCCCCGCCTGTATCGCAGCGGCAAGACTCTCACGGCTTCCCACAGGAGCCATTACCTCGAAATCGTTATAATTCATATTCATCATGTCTTTATATTCTTTAAGTAGTTCATTTTGTTCTATCAGTCCCATCATCCTTCTTACGCATGAGTTTTGTTTCTCGGATGATGTTGCAAAATCTCCTCTCGCAGAGTCTTGGTGCTCACATGAGTGTATATTTCGGTCGTTCCGATGCTCTCATGCCCGAGCATTGCCTGTATGGCACGCAGGTCGGCACCGCCTTCGAGCAGTGATGTTGCGAAAGAGTGGCGCAGCGTGTGGGGCGAGATGGTCTTCCGTATGCCGGCATCGCGGGCGTAATCTTTTATGAATATCAGCACCATTGTGCGCGTCAAATGTGCTCCGCGGCGGTTCAGGAAGACGTAATCCTCCTCTCCGGGCTTTATCTTCATCGCGTTTCTTTTGTCGAACCACGTATACAGTTCGTCGATGGCGCGGGGCGAGATAGGCACAAGTCGTTCCTTGTTTCCCTTTCCCAAGACGCGTATGAAGCGCTCATCGAGATACAGGTCGGATAGTTTCAGGTTCACCAGTTCGCTCACTCTGAGTCCGCAAGAGAACAGCATTTCTATCATCGCACGGTTGCGCTGTCCTTCCCATTTGGAGCAGTCGATGGCCGCCTCAAGCATATCCACCTCCTCTATCGACAGCACCTCCGGCAGGTGTTTGCCCGTCTGCGGACTCTCAAGAAGTTCCGACGGGTCGTCTTCTATCCGTCCGTCTCTCACCATGAAGTTGCAGAACGAGCGCACTCCGCTGAGTATTCGGCACTGCGACTTTGCCCCGATACCGAGGTCGTGTAGCGATGCGGCGAAAGATTGGAGGTGCTCAAGGGTCACGTTGGTCAGTCTGATACCCTCTCCGTCGAGATAGTCGGTCAGTTTCTTCACATCGCGCTGATAAGCCTCTAATGTGTTTGGCGAGAACCCGCGTTGCAGTCGCAGGTATCTGTTGTACGCCTTCATGAGGGCAGCATTGCCGTTATCGCTCATTCGTTTCTCCTTTTCAATTCACCCTCAATTCGCTACTCGGCGAGTTCTCCGAGCAATGTTGCGCTCGACGAGTCGGTTATTCTTACGCGCACCGTTTCTCCGATATGATGGTTTCCTTTCGGGAATACCACCATTTTGTTCTGTTCGTTGCGTCCGCATAGTTGCTCACGCGAGCGTTTTGAGAAGTTCTCCACAAGCACATCAAACTCCTTGCCCACATCCTTCCGGTTCTGTTCGGCCGAAATTTGCGTCTGCAGAGCGATGAGTTCGGAGAGTCTTTGCAACTTCACTTCTTCCGGAATATTGTCGGGAAGGTGCTTAGAGGCATAGGTGCCGGGGCGTTCCGAATACTTGAACATGAACGCAGAATCGTAGCCAACCTCACGCATCAGCGAGAGCGACAGTTGATGATCTTCCTCCGTTTCTCCGTGATAGCCCACGAAGATGTCGGTGGACAGTCCGCAATCGGGCACTATCCTGCGTATCGCTGCCACGCGGTCGAGATACCATTCGCGGGTGTATTTGCGGTTCATCAGTTTCAGAATGCTGTTGCTTCCGCTCTGCACCGGCAGGTGGATATGCTTGCACACGTTGGGCATTTCTGCTATCACGCGCAGCGTTTCATCGCTCATATCCTTCGGGTGCGACGTAGTGAAGCGCACCCTCATGCTCGGAACCTCCTCTGCAACGCGACGCAGAAGTGTGGGGAAATCCACTTTCTGTTCGTTTTCCTCATATCTGTAACTGTTCACATTCTGTCCGAGCAGCGTCACTTCGCGGTAACCGCGGTCTCTCAGGTCGCCCACTTCACGCAGTATGCTGTTGATGTCACGACTCCGTTCGCGCCCTCTCGTATAAGGCACAATGCAGTAATGGCAGAAGTTATTGCAACCTCTCATTATGCTTACAAATCCTCCTATCTTCGCGCCGAACAGTCTCTTGGGCACTATGTCGCGATAGGTCTCGGTAGTGGATAGTTCTATGTTTATTGCCTTGTTCCCCATTTCGGCCTGCGCCATGAGGTCGGGCAGAGTGAGATAAGCATCGGGACCGGCCACGAGATCGGTGTGATGGTTATGCAGCAGGTCGTCTTTGGTTCGTTCCGCCATACATCCGAGCACGCCGATTATAAGCGGTCGGGCATCCGACAACGCGCGACGAGAGTCACGATTGGTCGCCCTGTTGCGTCTCATTGCATTCAGTTCCTCCAAGCGATGATAAATTTTCTGCTCCGCATTGTCGCGCACCGAGCATGTATTCAGGAACACCGCGTCGGCCTCCATAATGTCTTCGCACACGTCATATCCCGCCATTTTCATCACCGAAGCCACCACTTCAGAGTCGGCAACATTCATCTGACAGCCGTATGTCTCAATAAAAAGTTTCTTCATCAGAATTTAATTTGGGTGCAAAGGTAGTGAGAAAAAACCATTTTTTGTGTCAAAACATCAAATTAAAATGTAAATATTACGGAGAATGAAAATATTATATTAATTTTGCACTCTGTCTGAAGAAAAACACACACCATGCCTTAATATGACGACATGACCCATGACAAACATAACCTAACTTAAATAATTTAACTTATGAAAAAGACATTACCTATCTTGTTTCTACTGATGTCGATGCTGTCAGTATCTGTATTTGCGAAAAAAGTGTCGCAGACAGAAGCACTGCAACTGGCACAGCGATTCCTCAACGCAAACATTTCGAGAGGCGCAAAGGCGAAACTGCTTGAAATTCCGCAACATCTGAACATAAGGCAGTCGCCGCGACAGGGCTACGCCCCTTATTACATATACAACGCGGGTAACGGAAAAGGCTTCGTAATCGTTTCGGGCGATGACGACGTGGCTGATATTCTGGCCTACTCAACAGAGAGTTCGTTCAACTTTGAGAACGCACCCGACAACATCGTGGCATGGATGCAATTCTATGCCGACGTGATAGAGAATGGCAATTACGAAACATCTGCGAACAGAAGATTTGCCAACGAACCGGGCACTCCTGTCATACACCCGTTGTTGGCAGGCACGGAATGGGGACAGGATGCGCCTTTCAACGGGAAATGCCCTACCTACAAGGACACCGACGGGAAAGAGGTGAACTACTACGTGGGCTGCGTTGCCACGGCAATGGCTCAGATAATGCAGTTTCACAAATATCCGGAGCACGGAACAGGAACCTACACTTACACCTCGAACGTGGGACAACTGACTGCCGACTTCGGCTCTGCCACATACGACTGGAGCAAGATGCCGCCGCGTCTTGAGAAAGACAATGCCGACGAAGAGCAGAACAACGCCGTGGCAACGCTGTGCAGCCATATCGGCATTTCGGTGAACATGACCTACATGCCCGGAGGCAGTGGCGCATACTCGCAGATGGTTACGGGAGCAATGACAAAGTTCTTCGGCTACGACAAAGGCATGAGTTATAAAGTGCGCGACTATTACAGCACACCGGAGTGGATAAAGATGATAAAAGACGAACTGCAGGCCGGCCGCCCTGTTTATTACAGTGCGTCAAACGAGGACGGACAAGGAGGACACGCTTTTGTGTGCGACGGATACGACTCTAACGATTTCGTGCACATCAACTGGGGGTGGTACGGAAAGAGCAACGGCTACTTCATGGTGAACGCAATGAATCCTTACGATCTCGGCATCGGGGCAAATGGTGGCGGTTTCAACCTCGGACAGGAAATCATCGTTGGCATCAAGCCGGCCACGGCAGCAAACAAGAAGAGCGAATGGCCGGTGTATGGCTGCACACGTCTTGCGGTGTTTTCGTATGGTGTGACAGACATCAAGTATCAATACATGACGTTCATCGAGAACAACGACACCGAAAACTTCAAAGGAAAGGTCGCTGCGGTGCTCGAAAAGGACGGTCAGATAGTGAAAGTGCTTAAAGAAGACAACATCAGCATCAAAGGCGTTGACCCGGAAGCAAAGCAACTCGTCACCGCAATACAATATAAGATGCAGGACATCTCGGAAAAAGTGCCGGACGTTGCAGACGGACAATACCGCACAATGTTCGCAATCAAGCCCGAAGGAGAAACAAACTACACCGTACTTCGCCAGCCCAACTGTCTGCCGGCATACGCCGACGTGACCGTAAACAACGGAAAGATGACCGCAACGATACATACTCCGGAACCGGACGTTACGTTACTGGAGCAGATTACCACCGATGGCGACTTGTATGCAAAGGGTAGCGGCGCCTTCCACCTGAACATCAAGAACAACAGCAACGACTTCTATTTGGGCAAAGTGATGCTGAAATTCACATCGGTGGACACTCCGGAGAAGTCGTATGTAGCCGGCGAGCAGGGTGGAGTTACCAATCGCATCTACGACAACAGTGAGAAGGAAATAACAATGATAGTAAACCTCCCCGAAGAAATGCAACCGGGAATGTATCAGGTGACGGCTTTCGAGGACAAACACGAGGCTCATCCGTTCAAGGATGATGTCGTAGGGAAAACGGTGGTAGAGGTGAAGGCTGCCGCAACAACGCCTGTCATAAGACAGACAAAACAGTATGTATGGCTCGCTTCACCAAGTTACTCGCAGGAAGTGAAACAGGGCGAGAAGGTGTTGGCATCACAAGACGTGAGAAACTATGGTATCGCCGGAAGCGTTGGTATGCTGATGAAACTTGAAAAGGCCGATGACACAATGGTATCTTATCCCTTCATAATGTCGGAAGAGACGTTCAAAACGGGCGAGGCACGCAGCATTAAATATTATAATACGGTCTATCCGGATCCGGGACAGTATAAGATAAGGACATACTATATCGCCGATGGCACAGAGAAAGCCGTGGAGGGAACTTTCGAAGATTGCATAATAGACGTGAAGGAGAATCCCGAACTGGCTCTGGAATGCGAGCAATTCACGCTTCCCACACAAATGCAGAAAGGCGTGAAAGTGCCGTTCAGCGTCACAGTGAAAGCAAAACAGAACTTCACCCGCAAGTTCTATATCCGCATCAGGCAACTCACAGGAAAGGGCGGAGAGGCCATACACATCGAGTTCAACCTGAAGATGAAGGCCGGTGAGACAAAGACCATCACCAAGAACTACACTCCGGCTGTGGCTGATGGTAATTATATCATCATGATGGAGACACTGAAAGACAAGAATACGTTCGAGACGGTTGGCAAATACACGAACTACGGAAAGATATATACCATCGGTGGGGTGTCAGGAATTGACGAAAGCAAGGCCGTGGATGAGGATATGCAAATCTCATTCCATGACAACGGACGCAACGTGACGATAGGACGTGACGGCGAGAAGGGCATTGCCGGAAAGGTGGAGGTGTTCAGTCTGTCAGGCGCAAAGGTGCTCTCTGTCGTACCGACATCCGAAACAATAAACCTGCCTTTGACCAATGGGGTCTATGTTCTGAAAGTAGAGACCGGGAAAGGGGTTGTTTCTCGGAAATTCATTGTAAGATAGTGGACAGAAAGACACAAATGTTTTTGACAGAAAGACATAAGAGTTTTTGACAGAAAGACAGAAAGTTTTAGGACAAAAAGACAAAAAAGACATAAGGTTGAAGACCCAAAAAGAGGAAATGAAATGACAAAGAGGCTTAATAAAAGCATGAGACTGATGCAATGATAACATGGATTCGCCGCGATGATAATGCGCAATCAGAATCAAGATGATATTAAGCGGCACAACAAAACAGGCGAAATTGGTGAGCAATTTCGCCTGTTTTACTTTTCAATCTCGCCCATTTTGGTCTGCAATTTCGCCCAATTTGAAATCACATTAACCCAAATCGGCCATCAGAATCATTGACTACGTTAGTTCGGGATAATATCTTTTAAAAAAGAGTTCTAACAGTATCGTTTTTCCCACAGATAACGGTAATGCTTCCGAAATTCGCCGTATTCATAAAATATATTAAAAAGAACAAAATAAAAACGTTTGTAAAGAAATTATTATTATCTTCACATCGAATATTTAAAACAATCACAGTTAAGAAAAAGCACACGAACAGCAAATATTGTTTAACTAATAGTTGACTAATCTTTAATATTAACACAAATGCCCACGCCTCTGTAAGCATTCCCCGGAAGGGGTAAAGGAGAGAGGCATTAACAACATGAAAAATAAGAATTTACTTTTAGCAGTTCTTACCGCAATGGCGGCATTATGGACTACCGGTGCGAACGCACAGACAGATTACAAGTACAGTTTCGAAGGAGATGTGATCGCTGACGGATGGAGAGTGGAGACAACAAACTACTCGGAAACATGGAATCAGGATGTTTCAACAACGTTTACATCCCCTCACGATGGGAAGAAGCAGATGTGCTTGCATTGGTCTTACAGCAAGCAAGACGAAAGGCTTGTTTCGCCCGAAATTAAACTCGGAAACAATGCAACTCTTACGTTTTGGAATTATATTAGCGATTACGATGTGACTAATGGTTCATTTTACAAAGTGGAAATATCCACAGACAACGGAGCAACATGGAACGAGTTATGGAGTGTTACCAAAGGAAACAAATATGAGAGCGCAATAACGTTAGATCTCGGTGCATACTCGGGAGAAACCGTGAATATCTCATGGCATGCATACGATAATAACGGAAATGGGCTTTACTATGCTTGGTGCATCGATGACGTAACGGTTAGCAACGTTGAGTCTTTATGTGACGTGGTGCTGGAGAGTTACAAGGGCAAAAAAACACAGGTCATCAATGTGGTAAAAGAAAAGTTGGGCATAGGATACGATGCCGCAAAAAATCTTGTGGAAAGCGCCCCCTGCATATTGAAAAAGTTAACCACGATGGATGATGCCAAGGATTTCGCCAATGCAATCAAAGCTGCGGGAGGACAGGCCAAAATGACACCGTCGGGAATGTACGACCCTGAGTTCGTTTCTCTGTTCGAAAGTTTCGAGGAAGAAGGGATACCCGAAGGATGGACAACCGTGGATGCGGACAATGACGGACGGGCATGGGAAATAATAAATAAAGAAGGAACTTGGATAATTCCTTTGTTCGGTAAACAAGTAATCAGTAGTTGGTCATGGAATGGCGAAGCATTTGACCCTGACAACTATTTAATATCTCCGTTGCTTTCAGATGCCGCAGAGTTAAATTATTGGTTTGCCATGCATGTAAACTTTCCGGATCACTATAAGGTAGTTGTCTCAACAACAGGTAATGATATTGCTGATTTCACGCAAGTGCTGATAGACGAGAAACCGGAAGGACTAGTAAAAATTGGCAGTGCAAATCAATCAATATGGTATGAGCGGACTCTGCCTCTGCCTGCCGGAACAAAGTATGTTGCATTCAGACACTGCGACAGCAAAGACAACAATTACATCCTGATTGACAACGTCAGAATAATAAAAGGTACCGCCACGGGCATAGAGACGGTAACGTCCGATAACAAGACCGTTGCACGGAAAGGCATATACAACATCAACGGAATGAAGATGGACGGAGAATGGGAGAGTATGCCTAAGGGAGTGTATGTCGTTGACGGTAAGAAGAAGGTAAAGAACTGATATTAAGTGTGCGCAGTGAGGCAAAACATGCCTCGCGTGCGCATCACAATCAACGATAATGAGGGGGCACTTCACAAACAGATACCCCCTCATTACTTGTTTTGGTTTGTGCAGCAAGGTTGCTTATTTGTTTTCAATAATATAGAATTTAGAAAACATCTTGTTGACGCGAGTTCGTTCGATTGTTTAGCAAATGGCCGACGTTTCATCGAAGGCGTAGCAGGCTACGACGAGATGTAATGTCTGCACATTTGCCAACAAGCGGACTAAAATAGTAGGGAAGCACCAAATCAATAGCAACTCTAAGCAAATGAGTTTTAATAACCGATTGCGGTTTAACCTTATATCCTTTTCGTTTAACCTTATGTTCTTTTTGTCTTTTTGTCCTCAAACTTTCTGTCTTTATGTCGCCTCCATTATGTCTTTCTGTCCAAACCATTACACAAAGATGTGAATTCAAATTAGAAGTGCAACAAAGTGTGTGTTAATATTTTCTAAAAAATAGATCTTTTCGCCGAAACATGTACGTATTTCTGATTTTATTTGTATCTTAGCCATGTCTTTCGGAATTTTGTTTGACATCTTATGTGGCCTAAGTCAATTGAAATTTCCTGCATGACATAATACCGCGCGATGTATCGTTGCTCAATAACTTATGAAAATTATTAAATCAAAGTGCTGCTTAATTAAAGATAATGAAAAACTCCCCAGTAATTATTTACAAGGAATATAATACAACGGCAAGGAACTCGAACGTCAAATCGGTCTCGACATATACGACTATGGGGCAAGACGCTACGATGCCGCCACCTGCCGCTTCACCACGATGGATCCGCTGGCGGAGAAATATTACTCCACAAGTCCTTATGCGTATTGTGTGAATAATCCGATGCGGTTTGTCGATTCGGATGGTAGAGAATGGAAGAATACGCAAGACAAAGAAATTGCAACGCGATTGCAAGAAAAAGTTGCCGATCGTGATAAATCATTGGCAGAACAAGAACAAAAAATAAATGCACAAATTAATACAATAGGAAATAATACGAAATTAAGTGTAGAGAAGAGAGACAAACAGATAACCAAACAGCAAGAAAAATTAGAAGATGTGCAGATGCAAAGAAAACTTTTATCTAATCTATACAAAGGTATAACACAATTAGGTGAATCTAAAACTGTCTATACTTTTAATACTGTTAAATCGGGGACAACTGCAACTTTATCTTCTTTAACAGACGGGACTGTTGTTATAAATAATTATGGTACAATAGGTAGCAGGGCACACGAAGTTACTCATGCTATTCAGTATGATAATGGCAAAATAACATTCAATATATTAGGCACTAATAATACCCGAATGCAAAATCCGGATATGTTGGAGAGACTGTCCTATATGACAGAATATTCAATTACAAATGGAATTGTCCCGGCTTCTACTGCAGGGTCTCCTCGTACAGTTTTTGGAATAAATCGTGAATGGTTATGGGGAATAAAAGATCCAAATACAGGAATTTACATATATACCAAATTATAGATGATATGCAGTTAACATTAAAATCAGTATTGTTATTTTGGGGAGTTTCGTTATTTTGTTCTTGTCAAATTCAACAAAATGTATTTGGAAAATATACGGTAATTCAACGAGGAAAATATCCTGAGATTATCCCTATTACTCTTTGTATTGAATTAAATAGCGACAGTACATTCTCTTATAACTATCGGAATGGTTTTCGCGGAGAAAATTCGGCAGGATTTTGGAGGAAGGATGAAGACAACAAACGAGTTATAATAAATAGTTCTATACAAGACATTCAAAACATCCCTATTGTCGTAACAGAAATGAAAAGTAACAACAATTCATTACCCGTATTTGTTTTTGATAATCCCTTGAAATTAGATACTTCGGTAAAATGGGTATTGAACGTGAATGATACAGATTATCCCCTAAATACTGACAGTTTGGTATTGGAGAAAGAAATTGTTGTTGAAAACTTTCATTTAACAGGATATATAGCACTCGAAGATAGTACATACGGCATAGTACCTTTCCCGTTGCAAAATACCATACAAAGCGAAAGGTATAAAGTAAAGAACAAATGCAATAATTTGTATCATATCTCTTTCTCTCAATTATTTGATAATAATATATTCCATTACAAACCATTGCAGGACAGTTTGAAGTTAAATGGAAACACATTGTTTTTTAAGGGAATAAAATTGAAAAAGAAATAAAACTCCGTGAATTCGATATAAGCTCTATGCAATTAGTCTGTTTTTATAAATGATTTCTATGTTCATTGATGGTTTCTTCGGCAATAAATCGGAGGCATTGCTCGTACATATGGAAAAGTTGAGACTAATAAAACTCTTTTGAGATTATAATTATCCCGAACTAGCATATGTTTTTTTAAAGATTTGAACAAGGAAATTTGCAAAATAGAATATAATGTGCTAAATTTGCCACAGAAAGTTACGATGTCTAATAACAGATTTGTGAAATACAAATACAGCGCGACAGGCGACAAACTACAGGCCATTTACAGCGTGAGCGGACTGAAATTGATTCAGCCCATGAGCGAAGTAATGTCAGACCGTTCAGGAAATGACGGCACCCTTTCATCGTCTGATATAAATTTGGGCGCGTCGTTTTCCGACTCTCTCATAACCCCATATCCGTCGGAATCAAATCAAAACATATATGGCCTTCCTGTGTTGGACTACTGCGGTAATATCGTTTACAGTGACAAGGAGCCCGTTAAGATTCTTTTTGACGGAGGATATGTCAGTATCAAGAAGGGTGTCCCCACTTACCATTTCTTCCTTCGCGATCATCTCGGCAACGTACGTGTGGTTGCAGACGCTAATGGTAAATTGGAGGAACGCAACGACTATTACCCTTTCGGTGGTCTGATGGGTAAGGGCTTGAACGGCGATTTTCAATCCTATAAATACAACGGAAAGGAACTCGAACGTCAAATCGGTCTCGACATTTATGACTATGGGGCACGGCGCTACGATGCCGCCACCTGCCGCTTCACTACGATGGATCCACTGGCGGAGAAATATTACTCCACAAGTCCTTATGCGTATTGTGTGAATGATCCGGTGCGGTTTGTCGATACTGATGGGAAATGGGTAGAAGATGCTAATGGGAATCTTGTAGCAGAAAAAAGGAGATAATGCATGGACTTTGGCTAAATATCTTAATACATCTGCCGAAATCTCAACAAAAATGTTAAATTGTCAGGGATATTCTATAAATGAGGAAGGTATTTTGAATTTAAAAGTTGGTGATATTTTCAAAGTCGAACGAGAAAGTCCTAAACCCAAAGAAAGAATGGATTTAGGATTCTTAGGAAATAATATAAGAAAAAGAGCTGGTTCTGAATTTAGTAAAAACTTATTTGAGAATTATTGGAATGGAAATGGAGATTTTGAATTATCGGGGGAGAGATTTGCAGGTATTTTGCTTTATGTAAAAGAGAATGCTCCCAAATATTCAAATCAGATGCCTGCCATTTTTATAGATGCCAATAATGGAAAAGTTGTAGGCCATGGTACTAAAAGAGTTGTTAGTTTTTATTCAAGTTCTGAATATGATAAAGCTTTCGGCACTGCAACCTTATATTATAATTCTAAAGGTAATATAATTGGCTTCTTTGACCATTATGATTTTGACTCGAAACCATGGGGTGAAAGAAGTGTTAAAAATGAACTTATAACAAGAGCAGTAGAAACATTTTCCCCTTCAGAGGCTAAGGATTTTAAGATTAGATATGGATATTCGAAAAGATAGATTTATGAGAAATTTCACCTTATTTATTTTATGTATTATTTTCATAGCTTGTGAGAGGTCATCTCTAAAAAGAGCAGAGAATGTACTTAATTTTCCTCTCAATAATAGTGTGTGCTTTCTACAGAAATATGATTATTGGAATGAGTTCAATGGTAATGGCTTCAGGATAGAAGTTTATAATATTTTAGATATGAACTATATAAGGAATATGTCTGAGAAATCGCATCTTAAATCCTTTAATTGCAATAAAAAGAACGATGAACTTAGAAATAGTGAATATAGTAAATTTATTAATAACGGTGCAGGTTTCTATAAGACAATATGGAAAGATGACAATATAGAAACAGTTGTTATTGATACTCTTAATAAAAAGTTTTTATTCTATTATTGCTTCCTATAGATAAAACTAATGAGTTTATTAATACCGTCTATAACTTAGGAAACAAATAACTCACTCTAACGCTAAAGTAACAAGAGCATATTGTTAACGTGGGTTCGACGAAAGAACGTTCACTCCTCGTGGTCTTGTAACAGGCTTTGTCGTGAAACGTATAGACGGCGGAATGTCAGCCGGTTACGACTACCATGTTACCTATTATGACCGTTTTTCCCGACCTGTGCAGACGCATTCCACAAACCATCTCGGCGGTTATGACAGCGACTATTTTCTCTATGATTTTACCGGTGCCGTGCTGAAACACCGTCATTTGCATTCGTCTAAATTTCACAAGAAGATACAAGAGGATTACAACTATTCCTATGACCATGCCGGACGGTTGCTTACCGTCACTCACTCTGTTGATGGAAATGCACCTGTGACATTGAAAAACAATTCATACGATGAACTTGGTCGATTGTCGGCAGATGCGGTAAACGGCAATGGAAATCTGCGCACGACCTATACATATAATGTTCGGTCATGGCAGAAAGAGGTTGAAAGCGGTCTCCACTCATACCATCTGTATTACAACGAATCGTCAACTCCGAGATACAACGGTGACATATCCTCCATGGATTGGTTTAAAGGCAACGTCGGAAAATACGATTTCCATTACGATGGTGTTGGTCGTTTGGAAAAGGCCGAATACAAAACCTACGACGGTTCTGAAAACTCCAGATTTAATACTTCCTACGAATACGATAGAATGGGAAACATCATTTCACTCACGCGAAAGGGACTTCTTGACGACGGAGAATACGGTCTTGTTGATAATCTCGTGCTCGAATATGATGGCAACCGGCTTGTCTGTGCCACAGACATATCCGGAGAGGGTCCTCTTTACAAAGGCGCTTTCCATTTCCGTGATGGTTCAGACGAGGCCTTTGAATATTCCTATGACCGCAACGGCAACATGACAAAAGATTTGAACAAGGAAATTTGCAAAATAGAATATAATGTGCTAAATTTGCCACAGAAAGTTACGATGTCTAATAACAGATTTGTGAAATACAAATACAGCGCGACAGGCAACAAACTACAGGCCATTTACAGCGTGAGCGGACTGAAACTGATTCAGCCCATGAGCAAAGTAATGTCAGACCGTTCCGGAAATGACGACACCCTTTCATCGTCTGATATAAATTTGGGTGCGTCGTTGTACGACTCTTTCGCAGACCCGAGTACGTCGGGTTCAAGTCAAAACATATATGGTCTTCCTGTGTTGGACTACTGCGGCAACATCGTTTATAGCGACAAGGAACCCGTTAAGATTCTTTTTGACGGAGGATATGTCAGTATTAAGAAAGGTGTCCCCACTTACCATTTCTTCCTTCGCGATCATCTCGGCAACGTACTTGTGGTTGCAGACGCTAATGGTAAATTGGAGGAACGCAACGACTATTACCCTTTCGGTGGTCTTATGGGCAAGGGCTTGAACGGCGATTTTCAATCCTACAAATACAACGGCAAGGAACTCGAACGCCAAATCGGTCTCGACATATACGACTATGGGGCAAGACGCTACGATGCCGCCACCTGCCGATTCACGACGATGGATCCGCTGGCAGAGAAATATTACTCGACAAGTCCTTATGCGTATTGTGTGAATAATCCGATGCGGTTTGTTGATCCGGATGGTAGTCATATTGAAGTTGTTTTGAATGGAGATGGTACGTATAAGATAACTGGAGGGACTTTAAATTACGACAGAAATATTTATGTTATGAAATACGGTAAGAGAACAGGCGAAGTGCTTGGACAAACATTTACTGAATATTCTTTTTTGATGAAAAAAACGAAATAGTCTCTGATGCAATAATTAATCCTAACGACAAGTCAGGACAAGATTTTATTGACAACGAAATAATAGGTGAGGATCCTTTTATAATATACTATATGGCAAATGCAACAAGTGGGAAGAAATATGATTTCAAAACAAGAGGCTTAATAGAAAATGATAAAAATATATACAATTACAGGGGGATGCCATTTAAACTTCATGATGGTAAAACTGTTTATGCTTCTGCTCGTGATATTGGAAATTATGGTGCAGGGTATATTGCGGGAAGAAATGGGTTGAATTGGAGAACAGCAAGAATGGGCTTTGATTTTTTAGAAAGTTATCAAAAAGGTAAAATATCAACAGAAGGAATGATGTCTCAAAGGGCGCAACGGCTCGGCTATGATGACGGTATGAAAAAATCTAAATTAAGTAAAGTAAATGGTTTTTTAAACAAGATTCTGGGCAGACCGACTTCACCTCCTGAAAGTATTTTGTTAGAATGATAAATATTGATAATTATGGTAGTATTGGTTTTGATTGTTTTTTGTTTTATCTTCGTTGCCCTCGGCTTGTTGATGATAGACAAGTATAGCAATAAGAGATTGGTAATTATAGTACTGTTTTTGATATTCTTAGGCTTTTTATCTACGAGGTACAGAAATTTTCAAACCGTAAATGGTATCACTTTCACTGTATGGAACACAACTGAAGGCTGTTATGTCATGCCGTATGTATATTTGGGATTGTTTCATCCGAAAGATGATTATATAATTTTCTCTAATCGGGGAGGCCTGACAATATTTTTAAAAGATGAAAAAACTATGTTGTGTTTTTTTGAGAGTAGTGATACTTTAAACTGTAAAATTAATAGTTTTAATTGTCAAGTATTTCCACAGCCAAATTACAAAAGAAGAGCCGATGGCTTATTTTATTATGCTCCAATTGAAGATCCTAATTCTCATTATAGGAAACGTGAAAACATTCGTAAAAGAAAAGATCAATACTATATACTTTATCCTTCCATTGCTATTGACACATATGATTTCGTAAATATATATGTTAAAGATAATTTGAGAAACAATGATTTATAACATAAATTTCCAGCCATACAAGTACAATAGTGAGGTGGTCGAACACCAAATAGATCTGAAATATATGATTATGGCACGCGATACTATGATATATCAGCTGGCGGAGAAATATTACTCCACAAGTCCTTATGCGTATTGTGTGAATAATCCGATGCGGTTTGTTGATACTGATGGGAAAAAGATTAAGACTATTTTATATATAAATAATAGTAATGATCCTACAAGCTATTATAATAGCCCAATAAATTTTAGAAACGCAATGTTTATGTTTGCTAAAACCTCTTTTGGCAAGCAGGTCATTGCAGATCTAACCCCTAAGGGGTCACATTTATTTGGAGTAGCGGGGAATGGAAAATATGCAGAGTTCAACTTTGTGTTACAAGAAGAGAAGATTTACGATCAACAAACAAGGACTGCAAAATTTCACGTTGGGAATCATTGGCTTGCAACTCAAACACAAATGGGTGTGGACGATTATGGAAGACCTAAGTTCACGATAATATTTGATTTGGATTATTCAGAAGCAGAGTTGGTTGAAACCATAACACATGAATTTACAGTTCATTTATCTAATATTTATGACATCTTTGATGCGTATTTGAGAACAGGTAATTCCGATGAGTCCAAACGAATTTGGAATCGTTATACACAAAGTGAAGAACATGAAAATTTACGGGAAACAGACAAAAAGAAACAATTACGTGGTACTATAAATTACAATAACACAAGAGACGAACTTATCAAAAAATATCCGGATTTAAAGGAAACTTTTTATAATGCAAGGAAATAGTATGAGAATTTGTAAAATAATAATGGCATCGTTTTTCATTATTCTGTTTGTAGGATGTGGTAATTCTGTTAAGAGGACAAGATTTTATCCTTCAGACTGGACGAAAGAGTTCGTCACGACGTATAGCGATGATACAATATTTATATATAAAGTTGACCGTGAAAAAACACAGTCAAAACTTGTGATAAAATTATATAAATTTCAAGGTAATTATTACACAGATGACATGGGAGAGGATAGAAAAATGGTAATGTCAAACAGTATGGAGTTTGACACACTATATAGTGATAACATGAGGAATCTCCCTCACAGAATAGTAGTTGAGAATGCCGGCAACAATTTAATGTCATCATCTATATTTAATGAAGACGTAAACACATATTTGGAATTAAAGTTGGTTTATGATATAAACTATGACATAAAATATATTCAAGACTGGAGTCCGTATATCACATACACGCCTGTCCCAGAATAATATTCACATTGAAAAAATGAATAGACACTATGAAGAAAATCAAAATATCAATAGTATTGTGTGCAATAATGACATTATGTGCATGTAATGATACTGTAAATACAAAGTTATACCGACCATCAAATGGTGCTGAAAGTATTTCCGTAATAGAAGACAGAGATACCATATCAATATGTGAAGTGGGACGCGAAGACAGACAAGAAAAACTCTTATGGAAATTTTATAAAAAAGAACAGTATTATTACCTTGCCAATTCTGATGGGAAAAGAATACTTGTAATGTCGAACTATTTAATGTCTGGCGCAAATGATGCAAAAACTGGCTTGTATCAAGACAATAAAACAAATATTGGAAATAAGGAGGCTTCTGTAATAGAATCGGCATTGCTTTCAAACGATACCATGACTTATAAATACGGAAATGTGTCAGGAAATAAAATCCAATGTTTTCACCATGATTCCAATAGGAAACTCGTCATTTCAGAGCATGTGAAAATGAACAATAAATATAATAAGTCTGGTAAATATCAGCATTATGTGATATACATTGAGAATGTAGGAGATTCTTTAATCGCAACGTCCATATCAATAAACGATACTATTCGCATTAAAATGATATATGACCAAAATTATAAAATAAAGAATGTTCAGAATTGGATGCAATACACAACATATAAGCCGGACAAACAATAATAATATCTTGTTCTATATGTAAACTCAATTAAAAAGTATGAGTAAGAAATTTGCAAAATAGAATATAATGTGCTAAATTTGCCACAGAAAGTTACGATGTCTAATAACAGATTTGTGAAATACACTTACAGCGACTCGTGTGCGAATGGCAAATTGGAGGAACGCAACGACTATTACCCTTTCGGTGGTCTGATGGTCAAAGGCTTGAACGGCGATTTTCAATCCTATAAATACAACGGCAAGGAACTCGAACGCCAAATCGGTCTCGACATATACGACTATGGGGCAAGACGCTACGATGCCGCCACCTGCCGCTTCACTACTATGGATCCACTGGCGGAGAAATATTACTCCACAAGTCCTTATGCGTATTGTGTGAATAATCCGATGCGGTTTGTTGATACTGATGGAAAAAAAGTAAAATTAACAAGTGATGTAGACTTGGCACTAAATGCTATAAAATCCACTCTACCACAAAATTTGCGGGAATTTATAACACTCAAAGATAACTTTATTGATGTGGACATTATGAAAAAAGGAATTAGTGTCATTGCAGATAATCCAAGTGAGAATTATAAAGCATTATACGAAATTGTTTCAGACAAAAGGACTGTAGAATTTTCAATTACAGAGAAAATCAATGCGGTTAATTCAAGTGGAAAGCCTTCTAAAGATTTAATAAATTTTGGACAGACAGAATTCTTTCCAGAAGATGCTTTTGGGAATAAAGCAGAGTGGATAACCCAAGGCAGTACAGGTATAAGTTTAGCTCCTAAGAATCATAAAAGGACAGAGTGGGATTTATTACAAAGATCAAAACATTCCATCGATCAAATGAAATTCTCACCTAATAAAAATTATCAAGTACAAATAAATAAATCTATGTTTAGCCAAAAAGAAACGTTAAAAATGGCGCACTGGCTACGACCCATGAACTTTATGGGCATATCTTATTTATGTTTAGAGGATGGGATTCCTGTCATGGAGTAAATCGACAAACTGATAATATAAAATTAGAAAACTGGTTAATAAATAGGGCAAATGAAACGGATAAGAATTTTAGTTATTAAAGTTGCGTTTATGCTTATATTCTTTGGGAATAGTACGATAATTGTCGCTGCTATAAATAAATGTGATAGTTTGCAAATGCCAGTTTGCATTCTAAATGGTAAATACCATATTTTACCTTCGTCTCAAAAAGGATATAGTATAGATGTGGTTTTAAGTAAATATGTTGAGCAAAAATTATCAATAATGAGGTATGACTCAAGTTCGTTTCGTTTTCTTGTTTTTATCGAAATAAGTAAAAAAGGAAAGGTAAAAAATATACGTTTACTAAACCAAAGTAGTTTCAAGAATAATATGATAGCTTGGACAGAAACAAAAAGAATTATAAAAAGTATTCATTTTATTCCAGCAAGGTTAAATGGCAGAGCAATAGTTTGCCAGTCAACATTTTATTTACGATTGGATTTTACTAAGTGTGTAGATTGAATTTTCTATTCTTTCATTACTACTTGTACGTTGTCAAATAAAAGTGCACAACTTGAACTCCAATTAAGTTTGGAGTTTTAGTATGAATTATAAATAAAATGGTATATTTGAACAATGACAACAAAAAAGAGTTTTTAAGTAAATCCTAAGCATGGTTCTACAGAATCCTTATTAAAGGATATTCGTCGTAATGGACCATGTTATATTGCATCCTCTCTCAAACAGTGTATTTGTAAGGAATATAATATCAGGCATATCCATGGTAAGCCCTTGCATCCGCAGACGCAAGGAAAGATAGAACGATATCACAGATCGATGAAGAATGTGATAAAACTAAATCATCATTTATGTCCCTCTGAACTGGAAAATGCTATCGAGCAATGGGTGAAATACTATAATGGAGAAAAAGTTTCATGAATCGTTGGATAATCTAACACCCAGAGACGTATATTTAGGACAAGGGGAGAAAATCAAGAAAATACGAGAAACAATAAAGCAAAATTCAATCAACAAAAGAATTTTTGATAATAAAAGAATGAAATATCAGAATAAATAACTATATTTGTAGTTGTGCACTTTTGTTTGACAACGTACAGACTTGCAAAATCAAGGATATGGTTTTAAACCACAATACAATCCTTCATTAACTCTCGAACAATACACTAATTTATTCAAAAAGTATTATGAAAACTATTGGAAAAATACGCATGGAACGCCTGTTAGAAATAAATAAATACAACCTGTTATTTATAATAATGTTTTGTTTATTCTCTTGTCATTCTGTGAAATGTGAACAAGAAAACGTACAATACGATAGTGTAACGCAGAAAAATGTATATATTTATGTTGAAAGAATGCCAGAATACAATGGTGGTAAAGTTGCTTTTCTGAATGATTTCAGCAAAAATTTTCAATACACTTTTTCTAAAAACGAAGATATACAAACAAAATTGCAATTTCAATTCGTTATTGATGATAAAGGACATTTAATCGGTGCGAGAATTTACAACAAGACCATGGACGAATTATCTAATTTTGAAAAATCCGGGTTAAAAGCACTAAATTTAATGCAAGATTGGCAAGCAGGCATGCATAATAATAAATTAGTCAATGTATTAATAACAATGACAATACATATTGACTTAAATAATTAAATATAACAAAACAATATATGATGTATATTATTTTAATGATTTGAATGTCAGATATTTTTGTCAAATAAAATGTAACATAAAGATTTGAACAGTTAAATTTGCGAAATAGGATATAATGTATTAAATTTGCCGCATAAAATGATTATAAGCGAGAACATATTTGTGAAATACGCTTACGGCACGTCGTGTGGGAATGGTAAATTGGAGGAACGCAACGACTATTACCCTTTCGGCTGCTTGATGGGCAAGGGCTTGAACGGCGATTTCCAATCCTACAAATACAACGGCAAGGAACTCGAACGCCAAATCGGTCTCGACATCTATGACTATGGGGCAAGACGCTACGATGCCGCCACCTGCCGCTTCACCACGATGGATCCGCTGGCAGAGAAATATTACTCGACAAGTCCTTATGCGTATTGTGTGAATAATCCGGTGAGATATATCGATCTGGCTGGAAGAGACGTAAAGCCTGCGAGAATTGCTGAATTAGTAATGATACAAAATACATTACCTAAAGATGCTCGTAATTACGTGAGTTTAGATAAAAATGGATTAATTGACCGAAAACTATTAAACTCATACGATGGAAAAAGTTTGAATTTTAACAATCTAAAAACAATGGTTAATTCAGATATAATGGTCGAAGTCGTGTTAGACGACAAATTTACATTTATGGGGCAAGATGGGAATTTAGTTACTGCAACGTTGTCATATAATGAATTTGACCCTAAATATGATTCAGAGTCTGATAAAGATTTAACAGGAGAAACAATGAGTGGACTTTCCACAGGAGAAAGCGGTTTCATAGGGAAAACCCTATTTCCTGATAAAGACGGCATACAAAACTCGCCAAACAACAGCATTATTGTTGTTGTCAATAAAAATTTATCGCCCGCAGGAGCAGCTGAAATTTATAGTCACGAAGCGAATGGACACGCTTTATTGTATATTAAGAATGGTGGAAACCATAAAGGAGCAAGTCATCAACCTGTTAATGAACTATGGGTTGAAGGGAACAAAACTTTAATGGAAATGATTATAAATTCTAAAAAAGAAACTATAAAAAATATGCAAGAGAGATGAAAATAAAAATTAGTATACTTTCTCTAACTTTTCTGTTTTATACTATAAAGTTAAATGCCCAATATCAGATACATGTTGATCCTATCTCGGTTAATTATTTCAATGGAATTACTGAAAAAAAAGAAATAATAGATAAATACCATATAATAAACAACTCGGATGAGGATTATTTAACTTGGGTATCATTAGTACCAATAAATAACAGAACTAATATTGAATTGATGCACGATTACTTTAAAAAAAGAAAAGGAGACTTCAATTTAATTGAAATGATGTGTGAAAATTTATTGGAAAATCAACCAATAAATATAGGATATTCATTTGTAAAAAACATTACAGCAGGTACAACATTTTCATATTTTATCGTCAAAAATGAAACGGAATCAAATTTTTATCGAGAAAGAATTGTTATTATAAAGAAAAAAGAAGTAGAGCAGTACCTAAAAATGACAATTGATAAAAAGTATTTTTATCAATTGTCGGACATTTTTTTAATTGAAAAATAATTTATTTGAAAAGGCAGAATCCTTTAGTCACGAAAGATATGGACATGCTTTTTTATATGTACTTACAAGGGATCGAAATATATCAGGACATTTTTTTGTCGGGCAACGTGATACTAATGAGCGATTAGTCCGTGAAATACTTCGTGCAAGAAAAGAAACTGTTGATAATATTAGTAAACATTAATACGGAATATATGGCACTTAAGTTTTTTGTTACACTCCTTTTTACTTTATTTTGCTCGATATGTTCGGCAAAAAATCTCTTTGGTATAACCCTTAGTTGTGATACCATAAAGTATTTTATTAGGAACGAGAAAATAATCACATACAACATTAATCTGACCAATCAATCGAACAACACCTTTTATATATGGTTTAATAAAGACACTTCTCACAACGAGACAGAGAAAGAACAGATTCTTAAGCATTTCTTAACAAGAGACGGTGCTTATAGTTCAAGCCTCTTTGAAATAGGTATGGAATGTGACATTACAATTATCCATGAGATATTTTCAACATTTACGGTAAAACTATCTCCCGGCAAGCAATTTACAATTCAGTTACTACAAGAAGGTTATAATAACAATGATAAAGATTTTAATATTGTTGAATATTTAAGAAACCTTTTAGTTATTTGCGATGAAGAGGTTATTTGCAAACAATTAGAAGGTATTAAGGCTTTTAGTCCTAATATATTTTATTCCGGAAATTCTATAATACTTCCCATACAAAAGATTAAACAGTAATGGGCATTATAGTAGAAAGGGTAGGTCCTGACAAAGAATAAGCCAAAGGAAGAAGTAAAAAATGTGATAATATATGGAAATAAGAAGAAATCGTTATAGAATAGATAAATATATGGAACAGATAATCATACTGATACTATGGATCCTCCCATTCACCTGTTTGGGGAAGGATATTAATAAGGTGGACAGCATAGTTGTTTTATATGCAGGTTGGTATAAGGAGACAGATGTGAATGTTTCATGTAAATCATTTGAAAAGGCTTTCAAATCAACAGGATATATTTCAACAGATATTTCAATTATAGATAAGTTGCAGAGAAGAATTGAAAGACTTAAGCCGTCTGGAAATCCCGTGATAGATGTTCGATGCAAGATTTATTTTTATTTTTCGGGCGAACTTCTGGCAACTATGTGTCTTGATAGGTTTCATGCACTGTATGATGGCAAGTATTATAAAACATCCAAGAAGTTGTTGGCTTTGATAAATAATATTATGGAGAAAGAGGTAAGATATGATATAGTACCAAAGGCTGTCGTGGAAGACTCAATAGTTTCTGACAAAACAGTTTTAATAAATTACATGGATTCCATATCAGACATTTTGAATTTACATCAGCCGGAAGAGTTGCGCGGTTATTGTATTGCGGATAAAGAGGGAAACATAATAAAAATATCTTTTAGACAGAAAGACTCTGGTACGAAAATACCTCAATGCTATATTGAAAAGATAGAGGATATTTATAAAAAAACGATAAAATGGACTCCTGACAAGGAACGTATGAAAACGGACAGGATACCAATAAGAATCATTTTTTAATAATTGTGGACAAAAAATGACTGATTGTGATTTAACCTTATATTCTTTTTGTCTTTTTGTTCTCAAACTTTCTGTCTTTCTGTCCAGTCCATTACACAAAGATGGTTAATAAAGTTAATTAATGTTTATAATAACTTTTAGATACATAATTATATGTACTTTTGCGTAAACTTATAATACAGCGTAGGTGGCAACACCTTATATTTATATAAAAAGGAATTTTTAACCTTTAAATAATAATACACAGAATTGTACTATGGACAAGAAAACTGTAGTGACCGGTGTAATCGGTGCTGACGTGCATGCCGTCGGTAACAAAATCTTGTGCTATGCTTTGGAGCAGGCAGGATTTAACGTTGTTAATCTCGGTGTAATGGTGGCTCAGGAAGAGTATATCGCCGCAGCGCTCGAGACAAATGCAGACGCAATCCTCGTGTCATCAATGTATGGTCACGGAGAGATTGACTGTAACGGACTGCGTGAAAAATGTGAAGAGGCCGGTCTGAAAGATATACCCATTCTGGCAGGAGGTAATCTCGTTGTCGGAAAACAGAATTTCGAAGACGTGGAAAAGCGTTTCATGGCAATGGGATTCACGAAAGTTTATCCTCCCGGAACTCCTTGTGAGACAACAATAGCAGACTTAGAAGAGATATTATCAAAGTCATGAACTACCTGACAGTTGACTTCGGCAGCACATACACGAAGGTCACGGCCATCGACTCGGTGTCGTGCAAGGTGGTGGGAACGGCTGCAGCCTTCACCACCATTGAGACCGACGTGATGGAAGGACTGCGCAATGCACTACAGAAGTTGGAAACTGAAATCAGAGAGTTCAAATATGACAAACTCCTTTGCTGCAGCAGTGCTGCCGGCGGACTGAAGATGGTGGCACTGGGACTTGTTCCCGAACTTACCGCAAAGGCTGCGAAGATGGCGGCATCGAGTGCCGGAGCAAAGGTGGTAAAGACATACGCATTCGAAATATCACAGGCCGAGCAACAGGAAATATACGACATCAACCCCGACCTTGTGCTGCTATGCGGAGGTACCGACGGCGGCAACAAGGAGGTGATACTTGCCAATGCCAAACGTTTGTGCGACATAAAGCGCAATTTCGCTATCATTGCGGCCGGCAACAAGAGTGCATCGTATGAACTGGAAGAGATTTTCAAGAGTTCGGGAAGGGAATGCGTGATAACGGAGAACGTGATGCCGCAGTTCAACAAGATTAACATCTTGCCTGCAAAACAGAAAATAAAAGAACTCTTCATCAGCAGAATAATAGATGCCAAAGGACTGTCGAAGGTACAGAAGATGTGCGAAAACCAAATCGTACCGACACCATTGGCCGTACTGACAGGCTGCGAACTGCTCAGCAAGGGTCACGGCGTGGATCCCGGAATAGGCGACCTGATGGCTGTTGACCTTGGCGGTGCCACGACAGACGTTTATTCAATGGCAGACGGTGCACCGACTATAGAAAACGTTCTGGTGAAAGGCTTGCCCGAACCATACAGCAAACGATCGGTGGAAGGCGACCTCGGAATGAGATATAGCCTGACTTCACTGGCCGATGAACTCAATATGGAGGTCTTCGCACAGGAAATCGGTGTGCAACAGGAGAAGATAGAAGCGTGGATTGAGAGGTGCTCAGCCCACCCCGCCACACTTCCGACGTGCGAGGAAGAGGCGAAAATCGAGCAGGGACTGGCACGGAATGCGGTGAGAATGGCGGTGGAACGCCACTGCGGATATTTCGAACAAGCATACACTCCACTCGGACAGATTTTCACACTGACAGGAAAAGACCTCACACAGGTGCCATACATAGTAGGTATAGGCGGTTCGATAATAAACAGCGACAACCCGGAGAACATACTTAGGGGGGCTGAGAGCACAACAGCGGCAACCGCCATGTATGCAAAACCCAAGAATCCCAAGTACATGCTCGACAAGAAATACATCTTCGCATCGATGGGACTGCTAAGCACCGTGGAGCCGAAACTGGCATTAAAGATATTGAAAGAAGAAATAAAACTTATATAATTAATAAATTCCTCAGAACAACCTATGGAATTAAAAAACCAGAAAATTTCAGAAGACCAGTTCTTTGCCGAAAGAAAAGAAGTGCTGGCACAATGGGAAACAGGTAAGGGAGTAGATTTCGAAGAGGCTGTGGCTTATCAGAAGAGCATAGCACCCGAGAAACGTTTCTCTGCAAAACTGGCTAAAGCCGTAGAAGAAAAGACTACGCTGATACAGCCTCGTGCAGGTGTTGCGCTCTATGAAGAGCACACGAAACTGCTGAAATTTCTTGAAGAAGAGGGCGAGGCCGACCTTCTGCCATCAACGGTGGACAGTTACACCCGTCTGAATCGCTACCACGAAGCAGAGACAGGAATACAGAAAAGCCGCGAAACGGGCAGGTCGATGCTCAATGGTTTCCCCATCGTGAACTACGGTGTGGACATTTGCCGCAGAGTAACTTCGGCACTGAAAAGTCCTGTTCAGGTGCGTCACGGAACCCCCGACGCTCGTCTGCTGACCGAGATTTCAATCGCCGGTGGCTTCACCTCGTATGAAGGCGGTGGCATATCATATAATGTACCATATTCCAAGAATCACCCAATAGACAAAGTTATTGCCCACTGGCAGTACACCGACCGTCTCGTGGGTATGTATGAAGAGGCCGGAGTGTCGATAAACAGAGAGCCGTTCGGCCCGCTCACCGGTACACTTATTCCTCCATGTATCTCTAATGTCGTTGCCGTAATCGAGGCATTGCTCGCTGCCACACAGGGAGTGAAAGACCTCACGGTGGGTTACGGACAGTGCGGAAACCTCATGCAGGACGTTGCCGCCATTCGCGCCCTCGACATAATGACACGCAAATACTTAGACCGTTTCGGCTTCACAGATGCCCGCATCACTACCGTATTCCACCAGTGGATGGGAGGTTTCCCACAGGACGAGGCAAAATCGTTCGGAGTTATCTCATGGGGTGCTGCCGCTGCTGCACTGGCAAAGGCCACAAAGGTTATCGTGAAAACGCCACACGAGGCAATGGGTGTTCCGACAAAGGAGGCCAATGCTGCCGGACTGCGTGCAACGAAGCAGGTTATCAGCATGCTTAAAGACCAGAATTTCCGCGAAATTCCTGCTGTTGTAGAAGAAAGCGAGATAATCATGGCCGAGATGAAATGTATCCTCGACAAGGTAGAAGAACTGGGTAAGGGCGACTATGCCGTAGGTACTGTGGCAGCATTCGAGGCCGGCGTAATCGACGTTCCATTCGCTCCGAGCAAGTTCAATGCAGGCAAAGTGATGCCGGCACGCGACAACTTGGGTGCTGTGAGAATACTCGACCTCGGTCACATGCCGTTCACTCAAGATCTTATAGATTTCCACCGGAGCAAGTTGGAAGAGCGCGCCAAGTTCGAAAACCGTCCCGTTAGTTTCCAGATGGTGATAGATGATGTCTATGCCATTGGCAAAGGAAACCTTGTTGGAAGACCAAAAGCCGCAGACGAATAACACAAGACGGGCTTGGATTTTAAGAATATAGTGAAAAAAACAAAGAATATAGTGGATTAAAGAATAGTAAACCCTTAAATATCTGAATATGAAAATTCAAAAAGTAGTGTGCGCACCGGGAAAAACCGGTTTCTTCTTCGACGACCAAAAGGCCATCAAGTCAGGCGCAAAGAACGACGGTGCTTTCTATGAAGGCACACCTGTAACTCCCGGTTTCACGGCAGTAAGACAGGCGGGTGAGTCAATTTGTGTGATGTTCGTATTAGAGAATGGAGCCATTGCATACGGCGACTGCGCCGCAGTGCAGTACTCCGGTGCAGGCGGTCGCGACCCTCTGTTCCTCGCTGCCGACTTCATTCCGGTTATCGAAAAGGAGATTGCTCCTCTCTATGAAGGTAAGGAAATCACCTCTTTCCGCGAAATGGCAGACATCGTTGATAAGAGTATCAGTCCCTCAACAGGCAAGATATATCACACGGCTATCCGCTATGGCGTTACACAGGCATGTCTCGACGCTGTTGCAAAAAGCAATTCAAAACTCATGGCACAGGTAATAGCCGAAGAGTATGGCACCGAAATTTCAAAGACCATCATACCGATATTCTCACAGTCGGGAGACGACCGCTACATGAATGCCGACAAGATGATAATGAAAGCGGCAGACGTGTTGCCACACGCTCTCTTCAATCACGTGGAGACAAAGGTAGGTCTGAAAGGCGAAAAGATTAAGGAGTATGTAGAATGGCTGCGCAACCGCATCATCAAACTGCGTCCATGCGAGTGCTACAACCCGACAATCCACATTGACGTATATGGCACATTGGGCATCGTTTTCAACAATGATTTCGAGGCTATCGCAAAATATATAGGTGAGGTTGCAGAGATAGCAAAACCGTTCCACCTGAGAGTTGAAGGCCCTGTTGATATGGGCGAGAAGAAGGCTCAGATAGAAGCACTTGCCGCAATACGCGCTGCAATGGACCGCGATGGCATCGATGCAGAAATCGTTGCCGACGAATGGTGCAACACATTGGAAGACATCAAGGACTTCACCGCAAGCAAGGCCAGCCACATGGCACAGATAAAGACTCCTGACCTCGGAGGTATAAACAACACTATCGAGGCTGTTATCTACTGCAAACAGAACAACATGGGTGCTTATCTCGGCGGTACATGCAACGAGACCAACCGCTCGGCAGAGGTATGCGCACACATCGCAATGGCCACATCGCCTGTTCAGTATCTGGCAAAACCGGGTATGGGCGTTGATGAGGGTTACATGATAGTGTTCAACGAGATGAGCCGCATACTCGCATTGACAAAATAACATGGCTCAGTGACAAATTGAGCGAATGGTAAAACCAAACAATATTAAAGCACAAGAAGAAATGGAAGAGATGAGAATACTCTCCCCCACCGCGATACTCGGATACGGATTTCCTTTGGAGTCGTTCGTGGAGGGAATGAAACGCAAGCCGCACGTGATAGCCGTTGATGCCGGCTCGTCAGACCCGGGACCTTATTATCTCGGCGCAGGAATATCATTCACCGACCGCAACTCAGTGAAGAGAGACCTCGAAATAATGATACCCGCAGGCATCGAGGCAAAGATTCCCGTGATAGTGGGAACGGCAGGCGGAAGTGGTGCGAGACCACACGTTGAGTTCGTGCTCGACATTGTGCGTGAGATTGCTGCCGAGAAGAAACTTTCTTTCAAAATGGCTGTAATTCAGTCGGAGTTCGAAAAGGATTTCATTAAGGAAAACCTGCGCAACGGAAAGGTTACTCCGCTTGCTCCGGCAAAGCCTATCACAGAGAAGGATGTTGACGAAGCGGTTCACATAGTGGCTCAGATTGGCGAACAACCTTATATCAATGCTCTCGAAGAAGGTGCCGACGTGATTATCGCCGGACGTTCTTACGACCCTTCGGTATTTGCCGCACTCGCCATAAAAGAGGGCTTCGACAAAGGTCTTGCCATACACTTGGGTAAGATATTGGAATGTGCTGCGATATGCGCTCTGCCCGGAAGCGGCAGCGATTGCATGTTCGGCTACCTCCATAAGGACGACTTCGTGCTCGAACCATTGTCTCCACTGCGCAAGTGTACCACACTGTCAATCGCAGCACACACTCTCTACGAGAAGACAAACCCATACATCTTGCCAGGCCCGGGAGGTGCAATCAACCTGCACGAGTCAAAATTCGAGCAGATTGACGACAACAAAGTGCGCGTATCAGGCAGCAAGTTCGTACCAACGGAACAGTATTTCGTGAAACTTGAAGGCGTGCGTCGTGTAGGCTATCGCACCATGTCTCCCGCTGCAGTCAAGGATCCTGTGATGATTTCCAAGATTGACAGTATCGTGAAGAGCGTGAGGGAACGCGTTGAGAACAACTTCGAGAAATATGGCATTACCGACTTCTTCCTCGACTTCAAGATATACGGAAAGAAAGGTGTAATGGCTATGTTTGAAGGCTCTGAGGAATCACACTCTGACGAGTTGCTCATAATCATCGAAGCCGTTGCCGACACTCAGGAAACTGCCAACACCATTTGCAGTTTCGCACGCAGCACGATGCTCCACTTCGGTTACGAGGGACGCATCTCCACTGCCGGCAATCTGGCATTCCCGTTCTCACCGTCCGACTGTAAGATGGGCGAGGTGTTCGAGTTCAATATCTACCACTTATTACAGGTGGACGACCCCGTAAGCCTCTTCCCGATATGCTACGAGACATTCAATAACGGAGTAAGCAACTGTTAAAAGCAACGATTATGCAGAAATATAATTTGATAGACGTGGCATCCGTCATAAGGAGTAAGAACTCGGGACCATACGAACTGACATTCGATGTCATTTTCAAGGATTTCGACATTTACGGGAAAGTGAAGGCTGCTCAAATCTTCAATAACAAGATGTTCGCCGACTTATACAAAATAAAAGAGGAAGACATCATCAACATCGTACACTTCGACCCTGCAAAGGCAATCAAGATTACGATAGTACGTCCTATCCCATCAGGAGCCCTTGGTGAGACAGACGTGTATGGCGCACAGCAACATGTGCCCCTCATGAAGAGTTCGTTTGAACTTTAATACTTTCAAAGCCTTTCCTCGGTCTTTATGCTTTTGCCTTGTTAGCATTGCCGGAGGGAAGGCTTTTTTCGCTCCATCATTACTTGAGATTAACGGCTTATGATAAACCCTCTTCAGAAATATCTCATCGTATCGCAGTACTATGCGCCACGCGGAAAGGAACGTCTCATATTCCTCGGCGAACACATATCACAACGCCATTTGCAGTTTTCAGACAGGCTCATAGGCATAGTGGGTGATGCCGGTTCGGGCAAATCGTCGCTCATAAAGGGAATGTTCCCGGGACTCGAATTGTCAAATGATGACGACATAATCAACCCACGAAAGATAATGCTGGCACGAGACACCATCGCGCTCAACGAGGTTCGCGAAGCCGCATCTTTTCATCTCGACATACGTTTCATGCAGGGATTCTTGCAGATGTACGAGATAGCACAGTTCATAAGAACACTGCTCGACCACAAGAAGAGGGTGATCATAGAGCATTTCAACCTCATACACCAAACCCTCGGCATCAATGCCGACATCATCATAGGCATCGGAGAGGAAATAATCGTTACGCGACCAAGCGTTTTCGGACCACTGCCGGAAAGCATTTACGAGATTGTGCATAAATCACTAAAGTACAGGAAAATGGCTCATTCGGCAGAGGAAATAACACGACTCGTGCTGCAAGAGGATTTCAACATCATGCACGACCAATATTATTTCTCTGATGTGCGCAACGGTTTCGTGATGAAGTTCTACAAGAAAAATGACATCGACATCGAATTGCTTGAGTCAAAAGTGAAAAATATCATCGAACAGTCACTGCCCATTGCATATTATGACGAAGACCACATAAAGATAGGAGAGAATATCGTAGATTGTGACGGACCGCGCCTACAGGTGAAGAACACGTCAGAAATAAAGAATTTCTCATTGGTAAAGGAACTCATCCACGACCCCGAAACCAATACCTATTGTCTCATAGGTCTGGTGGATAAGAACACCGAAAACATTATGAACAGGAATACTCAGTATTTCCTTACAAGAGAAGATTAGCACACGCAGGCCGCGGGCGGCAGGCATTGGCTATCACTTTAAACAAAAACAGAATGAGAGAAATAAGAGCAACAGAGATAACACAACTCGTAGAGAAACTCTGCATAGAGGCTTGCTACGTGTTGTCTGACGATATTTACTGCGGACTGAAAAACCGTTCGGCAGTAGAAAAATCGCCATTGGGGAAACAGATAATCGACACTATCGTACAGAATGCAGACATAGCACGCAACGAGCGGTGCCCTATCTGTCAGGATACGGGCATGACGGTTGTCTTCGTAGAAATGGGACAGGATGTCCATGTGACCGAAGGCTTCATCGAAGATGCCATAAATCAAGGCGTAAGACAGGGTTATACAAAGGGCTATCTGCGCAAATCGGTGGTAAAAGACCCTATCGACCGCGTGAACACAAACGATAACACACCGGCCATAATACACTACGAGATTGTAGAGGGCGACTGCTTCCGCATCGTAGTTTCGCCCAAAGGATTCGGCAGCGAGAACAAGAGCGGACTGAAGATGCTCACCCCAAGTGCCGGTATTCCGGGCATAAAGAAATTCATTATCGACACCGTTGCCACAGCCGGGGGCAATCCTTGCCCACCAATAATAGTGGGAGTGGGCATCGGTGGAACAATGGAACGTGCGGCTTATCTCAGCAAGAAGGCTTTGTTGCGCCCCGTAGGAAGTCACAGCAAGAACGAGACTGTGGCACAATTAGAGACCGAACTGCTCGAAGAAATCAACCGACTGGGAATCGGTCCTTGCGGATTCGGCGGCACGACAACAGCATTGACCGTCAACATACTCACCAATGCTACCCACATCGCGGGACTACCCGTGTCTGTGAACATCGGTTGCCACGCCACGAGACATGCCGAGGGCGAACTTTAACAGATACAACATTGTGAGTTAAGGGCGCGGGGAGAAAAGAAGTTAAGATAAAAAAATGTGTGAAAGTTTTAAATCGTAAGGTTTATGTCTAAACTTCCAAACTCCCCAACTCCTAAACTCTCAATAACAAAATAAAACAGAACAAGAGATGGAAGAGAAAAGAATAATGCAAGCCCCTTTCACTGACGAGAAGATCAAATCGCTGAAAGCAGGCGACATGCTATATATTTCAGGCACGATATACACGGCACGCGATGCTGCACATAAACGCCTGTGCGAGATGTTGGAAGCCGGCGAACCAATGCCGTTCGACTTTGAAGGACAGGTGGTTTACTATGCCGGACCATGCCCGGCAAAGCCCGGACAGCCCATAGGTTCTGTCGGACCTACCACCGGTGGGCGCATGGATGCCTACTCACCGACACTCATCGGCAAAGGTCTTAGGGTAATGATTGGCAAGGGTTCCAGAAGCAACGAGGTAATAGAGGCTTTGAAAGAGCACACCGGTGTATATTTCGCTGCTATCGGAGGAGCCGCCGCATTAATGGCAAAATGCGTGAAGCATGCCGAAGTAATAGCCTTCGACGAACTCGGCACCGAGGCAATACGCCGCCTTACAGTAGAAGAACTGCCCGTTATTGTGGCAATAGACTGCGAGGGGAACGACATGTATAAAATGGGTGTAAGCCGATACATGCAACAATAATCCTATAATATCTGCAAGTGTTCAAAATCAATATCCATCGTATATTGGTTTTGAACACTTGTTTTTTTGTTTATTTCCGCTCCTTGTTTTCATTATCCCAAATCTGTCATCAGAATACAAAAGTAGGCATTTTCACAATAATATATTCCATATCTCATATCCATATATTAAAAACTTTTCGGTATAACTTGTTGGTTTTCCATTATTTTTATTAACTTTGCACCTGCTAATATTAACCTAACCTTATTTATGGCATATACACGTATCACGGCAGCAGAAGCCGCTGCCCTTATCAAAAATGACGATAACATCGGCATGAGCGGATTCACGCCGGCAGGCACCGCAAAGGCAGTAACAAGAGAGTTGGCAAAGAAAGCCGAGGCAGAACATACCGCAGGCAGACCATTCCAGGTAGGAATCTTCACCGGCGCATCAACAGGACAGAGCACTGACGGAGTAATGTCAATTGCTCAAGCCATCAAATACCGCGCTCCATACACCACAAACGGCGATTTCCGCAAGAGCGTAAATGCCGGTGAGATTGCATACAACGACCTCCACCTCTCTCACATGGCACAGGAACTGCGATACGGTTTCTATGGAGACATCGACTGGGCTATAATCGAAGTTTGTGATATAGAAGAGGTTGGCGACAAGATTCGCTGCTACCTCACTGCAGCCGGAGGTATCTCACCTACAGTGGTACGCCTTGCAAAGAAGGGTGTAATACTCGAACTGAACAGTTTCCACAACCCTAACGCCAAGTTTATACATGACGTTTACGAACCGCTGGATCCACCTTACCGCAAGCCTATTCCAATAGAAAACGTAGGCGACCGCATAGGAACACCATACATAGAGTTCGACGCAAGCCGACTGACCGGTGTCGTTGAATGCAACCTTCCTGACGAAGCAAGAGCGTTCAAGGATAGCGACCCTATCACCGACCAAATCGGAAACAACGTTGCCGAATTCCTTATCGCCGACATGAACCGCGGCATTATCCCACCCACCTTCCTGCCATTACAGAGCGGTGTGGGTTCTACGGCCAACGCCATTCTCGGTGCACTGGCACAGAACAAGCAAGTGCCCGATTTCAATGTATATACCGAGGTTATTCAAGACTCTGTAGTAGATATGCTCCTCACCGGACGAGTGAAAGATGCTTCGGCATGTTCGCTCACCGTATCAAACGAGTGTCTGATGCAGATTTACGATAATATGGATTACTGCCGCAAGCACCTGACACTGCGTCAGAGCGAGATTTCAAACTCTCCGGAGGTGATTCGCCGACTCGGAGTGATTGCCATTAACACAGCAATAGAGGTCGATCTCTACGGCAACGCCAACTCAACGCACATCAGCGGAACAAAGATGATGAACGGTATTGGAGGTTCGGGCGACTTCGAGCGCAATGCTTTCCTAAGCATATTCACATGTCCGTCAACGGCAAAGAACGGTATGATTTCTTCTATCGTGCCTTTCTGCTCTCACCTCGACCACACCGAGCACGACGTGAACATAATTGCAACAGAACAGGGTGTGGCCGACCTGCGCGGCAAGAGTCCTTACGAACGCGCACAGGCTATCATCGAAAACTGTGCTCACCCTGACTATAAGCAACTGCTTTGGGACTACCTGAAGATTGCAAAGATGGGACAGACTCGCCACAACCTGCCGGCAGCATTCGCAATGCACGACACACTGGCACGCAAAGGCGATATGCACCTCACCGACTATGCAGAATACGTGAAGTAATAAGTCATAATCGCTTCACGCATTAGAATAAAAACAAACACGGATTTTTCAGTCATATAGATTGAGAAATCCGTGTTTGTTATTATTATAGGGTCTTAAACCCAATGTTCCTACTGTGTCAAATAGAAATAATAGAATATATTGCCGGCAGTGACGAGAATTTCAAACTCCCGTTCGTTTCCGTCTGAAGCCGGAAAATGCACTGTCATGACATCTCCATTAATATAAACCTGAATAGTCTTATCGGTGAATGAGAACCTGTCGTCTGAAATATCGTGGTGCACAATACTGCTTCCATCTTTTGTTATTGCCACATGAGAAAGCCAGAATTTTTTGTAATTCTTACATTTGAAAGTGCAAGTACCACCCTCTTTTGGTATCTGTACATATTTCCGCCCTTTCTTGGATATACTCCCGTAAGTAACCTTCTGCCACTCCATCTTATCCCACCTTTCCTCAAACTCGTCCTTACCATTGCAAGACACTGTCAACAAAGCCAATACAAGCAGCAAAAACTTTGAAATCTTTAGCATAAAAAATAATCTTAAATTTATATAAGTTCATAAATCGGGAATCATTCCCACATTTCAATATCAAAAATCAAACATCTTCTACACGTCGCTTATACTGCTTTGGAGTAATGCCGTGGAGTTTCTTGAAAGCATGATAGAAACCGGAATAATGCTCAAAACTGCAACGGTCGGAGATTTCCTCAAGACTCATTTCCGGTTTCGTGTCGAGCAGTATTTTCGCTTTCTTCATCTTTATTTGCAGAATATATGCTGCCGGCGTTTCTCCTGTCAGAGCCTGTATCTTACGGTGAAGTTGTCGCGAACTCATGCAGAGTTTCTCGGCAAGGGTATTCACATCAGCCTGCCGTTTGTCCATAAGCAGATAAACCACATCCACCATCTTGGCGAGGAAACGGCGGTCGGCATCACACAGTTCCACCTCCGACTCCTTGCCCTCACTGAGCAACTGTGAGAATTTCTCGCGCAAATGTTGTCGCTGTTCCAAAAGTTTCTCCACTCGAACACGCAGTTCCGTATCGTTAAAAGGTTTGCAGAGATATGCATCGGCACCTGCTTCCAATCCTTCAATACGCTCGGCCTCGCTCACTTTTGCCGTGATAACGATTATCGGCACATGACTGATTATCTCGTCATTGCGCACCTGTCGGCACACCTCCAGTCCGTTCATTTCCGGCATCATAAGGTCGGTGATGATGAGGTCAGGCATCACATCGCGCGCCTTCTCTATTCCCTCTCGGCCGTTAAAGGCATAGCATATATCATACATCGTCGATAACCTGCTTCCGATATACCGTGCCACGTCACGGTTATCCTCGATAATGAGAATGCGCGTGCTGTCATCGTTTGAGCACATGGTATCCTCCGGTTTCACGCCATCGTCTCCCACCTCCGGCACAACATTGACAGAGTCCGGCTTTTCGAGCATCGTCCACTTTCCGTCACCATGCTTAATTGGTACGTCAATGATGAATTTTGTGCCACGCCCTACAGTACTTTCCACTCTTATCTCTCCTTTCACCGAACTCACTATCTGTTTTACAAGAGCCAGTCCGACACCTGTTCCGAGAAGTCTGCTCTCTCCCTCCTCCTGATAGAATGGTTTGAAGATATGCTCAAGACTTTCCGGTTTTATCCCCACACCATTGTCCGAAACACTGATTCTTACCTGCTCGGCATCTGCTTTCTCCACACGAACGCTCACTTTGCCACCTTCCGGTGTGAATTTCATTGAGTTTGCGAGCAGATTGTTCAGCGCCTTGTTCACGAAGTCGGGCACAAAGTCCATCTCCACACTTCTGTCAGAGAAGAATTGCAGATTGATGTTTTTCCTGCTCGCATGCTCTCTATGAGCATCCACAATCATTGAGATATACAATGCGATGTCGCCATGCCGCCAATCAGGTTCTCCCACGGCCGACTTCACTTTGGATATGTCGAGCAGTTGGTTGATGAGCGTCAGCAGACTGTTGCCCTGCCGCTCCATAACGAGTCCCATCTCACGCGTTTTTTCGGGCAGTGACTCATTGTTTCCTATATCGTGACTCATTCCGAGAATCAGCGTGAGAGGAGTGCGGAATTCGTGTGTAATGTTCGTGAAGAATGTCTCACGCAGTTCGCTGAGTTGCTTCAGCATGCGATGATTGCGTGCACGTGTTCGCAGAATATAGAACATCATTGCAAGCACACCTGCCAGCAAGATGAGTATCACCGAGAATACGGCAATACTGACGCGGCGCGTGGTACGTTCAGACTCATACCGTTGTCTGGCATCACTCATCTCTATCGCCTGCCGATTGCGCTCTATTCCGAGGCTGATATTCTGTATCTGGTTCAGTTTTTTTATGTCCACAAGACTGTCTTGTATCTCGGAAGCAGTGACATAGTTGTCCAAAGCCCTGCGCCAGTCGCCCTGATGCTTGTATATGAGATAATATTGCTGTCGTATTTCGGCAAGATGCTCTTTCGACTTTATGCGCCGAGCCACCTCCTCGGCTTTCTCCAACCTACCAATGGCTTCCGCATAATCCCCCATTTCGATGTAGATATGAGCCAAGGCGAGCAGCGAACCAAGTGAATGCCACTCGTCTTTCGAAGCCTGCATAAGCAGAAAAGCCTTGTTGTATTCCTCGATGGCCTTATCGTATTTCTTCTCTTTCTCGTAGAGCGAACCGAAATATGTATGGCAGAGCGACACACCGAGCACGCTATGGGCTTCCTCGTTGCACGCCATAGAGCGTCTATAGTAGAACCATGCCGAGTCAATATTGTTCTTTTGCTTGAATATACTGCCAATGTTTGCATAGTTTATCGCCATTCCCAAGGAACTGCCCAACTGCTGCTCGCCGGCCAATGCAAGCCTTAACACACTGTCGGCACGTTCGTAGTTACCGGTTGCCATATAGATATTTCCGAGTCCGTTCAGCGATACCATCCTGTTTTTCTTACCTATTACGGTATTGTCGGCAGCCTCCTCATTCAGTCTCAGTGCCCTGTAATGATAACTCGTAGCCACGTCATAAATGCCCAGTCGCCTGTAATTGGTACCGATATTGTTCAGAGCCTGCACCGTCTCGAGTGTGTCCTTTGCTATTTCTGCCAGCCTCAGTCCCTCACTGTGACTCTTCAGAGCATCATCGAAACGGCTTTCATTGCGTTGCCGCTTGCCGAGTTCTCTCAATACCGTGATGCTTCCGAGTTGGTTTCCCTCACTGTCGAAGTGTCGGCGCATCTCGTTAAGCGAGTCTTCTGTTGGAATTGCCTTTACTATACTGTCTGTTGTACGACGTTCCTCAGGCGTGGCATAATGTATGGAATCGTTACACGAAGAGAGCAACATGGCTGCAACAATCGAGAATAATAATGCCATTCTCTTCCCCTTGCCACAATATCCATTCCATATACATTTTATATATATAATGAAACTACATGGTATTTCGGTTGTCATAAAGTTATTATTATATTTCAATGAAAACGGCACAAAGATACTAATTTCACTGAGTATAAACAAGAAAAAAAACGTTTTTTTAGAGTAAAAAACAATCCGAACTACTTTTTATTTTCTAAAAAAATGAGAAAGAACACCGAAAAAAAATAAAATTCAGACAAGAAAAAACACTTCTTAAAATATGTAAAAACGCCACCTATTATTCTTTGATGCTCAGATAGTTACACGGTACAAATGGCAGATTTGAGCAACTTTGACAAATAACGAATGTCTGATTTAAGCAAGTTTTTGGCAGATTTAAGCAAGTGAAAAAGGTGGTTTCATGACTAACTTTGTTGCCATAAGGAGAAAATCTGTGTAATCATGCAAAAAGAGAAGCGAAACAGAAAGCAACTTTATGCTGACGAAGAAATGCAGAAGATAATGGAAGAACGGATGCAACTGCTCGAAACCATCAAAGAAATGGTAAAAAATGAGGTTGACAAACGTATGAAAGATCTGGCTCGCAACAATAAATGGCATGATGATATAAACAGAAATTGCTTTAAATGAACCATTCACAACCAATATATATATATCTTACTATGAACATAGGGTGTCGGCACCATTTGCCGGCACCCACATCCGAAGCCTTTCCTTTATAACTTTATCTCAAATCGATCATTAGAGCCCTTGACTGATTTTATTCGATTGTTGAGCAAATGTGCTGACGTTTCATCGAAGGCGTAGCGGGCTACGGCAAGATGTAATGGCTGCGCAGATGTCGGCAAGCAAACTAAAGCAGTAGGGAAGCATGCCGGCAATAGAAAATCTAAGCAAATGCGGTCTAATGACAGATTGGGGTTTATATATAGGCTAACAAGCAACCTTTAGAGAACTTCATATTTCCAAATTGGGCGAATTTGCTCTGCAATTTGGGCGATTTTACTTTTCAATTTCGCCCAATTTGGTTTGCAATTTCGCCCAATTTGCTTTCCCAAGAGATGAGTATTGCTAACATATAACAAAGAAACCGGACTCCCGATTGCAACATCTGCAACCGACAGTCCAGTCTTTACGTTTGCTGCACGTGGCAGCAAAGGGTTATGATGAGTGATTATTTCTGCTCCTCTACCTCAGCATTCTTAATCTTGCGACCCATAACAAGGTATGCCACAGGCGAAGCAATGAAGATTGAAGAGAGAGTACCGAATATCACACCGAGTATCATCGCGAACGAGAACGAGCGTATGCTCTCACCTCCGAGGAAGAAGATACACAGCAGAACGAGTAACGTAGAAGCCGAGGTGTTCACGGTACGTGCCAACGTTTCGTTGATAGAGTTGTTGAAGTTATCCTGCATATCGCGCTTCTTATACAGTCCGAGGTTCTCACGAATACGGTCGAACACAACCACCTTGTCGTTGATAGAGTAACCGATAACGGTAAGTATGGCACCGATGAACGTCTGGTCTATCTCAAGAGAGAACGGAACGATGTTGTAAAGTGCCGAGAAGAATCCGATAACGATTATCGTATCAACTGTCAAAGCCACGATTGAGCCGATAGAGAAAGCAACGTTACGGAAACGCACAAGGATGTAAAGGAAGATAGCCAAGAGAGCAATCACGAGCGAGAATATCGCGTTGTATGTGATGTTCTTCGCGATGCTCGGACCCACCTTTGTACTGCTGATTATCGAACCACCCTCACGTATGTCCGGGTTCTTGAACGACTCAACATTTGCCTGACTTACGAAACCGCCCTTCTTGAGTGCTTCGTAGAGTATTGTCTCAGCTTTGTCATCTTCATCGGGAGAGTTGCTCTCGATGTTATAGTTGGTTGACACGCGTATTGTCTTGCCGTCGGTACCGAGTGCAATGACATTGGTATTTGCCACCTTGCCTGCCTGTTCGCCCACGGTGTTTGTGAAAGCACCTGAGAGCACCTTACGAACATCCTCAACATGGGTTGGTTTGTTCAGTGTGATAACGTAGTTGCGACCACCGGTGAAGTCGATAGAACGACTCAGACCACGAACTGCGAAACTAACCACGAAGAGCAATGCTATCACTCCGAAGATTGTGAACGACTTCTTGAAGTTAGACATGAAGTGGAAGTGAGTATTCTGAAGGAGGTTCTTTGATATGCCGGTGAAGAACTTAAGGTTCTGCCAATGTCCCTTCTCAAGACGGTTTTCATAAATAAGACGAGTAAGGAACACTGCGGTGAAGAACGAGCAGCAGATACCGATACCCAGTGTTATGGCGAAGCCGCGGATAGGACCTGTACCGATTACGCCAAGGATTATGGCAGTTATCAAAGATGTAAGGTTAGAGTCGAAGATAGCAGAGAAAGCGTTGCTGTAGCCTTCACGCACAGCCTCTTTCATTCCCTTGCCCTTGCGGAGTTCCTCCTTTATACGCTCATATATAAGCACGTTGGCATCGACTGCCATACCGAGCGTGAGCACGATACCGGCAATACCCGGCATCGATAGTGCCGATTGGAACGAAGCCATGATACCGAGCGTGAAGAAGAGGTTGATAAGCAGAGCGCAGTTTGCGAGCATACCCGGGATGAAGTTATACATCATCACCATATATATCATAAGTAGAACGAATGCCACTACGAAGGACATAAGTCCCTGCTGGATTGACTGTGCTCCGAGTGTAGGACCAACCACCTCTTCCTGCACGATGCGTGCCGGAGCCGGCATACGTCCCGACTTGAGAGTGTTGGCAAGGTCTTTGGTGTCTTCGATGGTGAACGTACCGGTAATCTGTGAATTACCACCTGAGATTTGCTCGTTGATGCGCGGTGCAGAATATACCACACCATCAAGAACGATGGCTATTTCCTTACCCACATTAGCCTTTGTGAGTTCTGCCCAGCGACGTGCGCCGTCGGTGTTCATCTGCATGCTTACGCACGGACGGCCTGTAACAGGCTGGAAGTCGTCCTTGGCATCAGTGATGACATCGCCCTCAAGCGGTGCGCGTCCGTTGCTGCCGGTAGCCTTCAGAGCGTAGAGTTCGTAGATATTCTTTGTTCCGTCGGCAGCCTTTGAACTCCACATGAGTCTCAAGTCGCCCGGAAGAATCTGCTTTGCAACCTCGCTATAAATGATTTTATTGATGTCTGCGGTGTCACGAATATTAGCATATCCAACGAGAGATAGCGAACCGCGCTGTGCTAACTGCAGCACTGCGAGCAGAGGGTTCTGCTTCTTGGCAGCAGCGAGTTCTGCGCTTGCCGTGGCATTCTTTTCTGCTTCCTGTGCGGTGTTGGCATCCTTCTTTATCTGGAACTTAGGCTGTGCCTTTGCTTCTTCCGGTTTTCCTGCCTGTGCCACCTGTTTGTTCTGCAATGTGTCAGCCTTTGCGGTAGCGGCAGTGTCAGCAGTTGTGGCTCCTGTGGCGAAACGGCGGTCGAGTTGAGAGAGCAGCGGTGTTATCTCCTCGTTGTTGTATGTCTCCCAGAATTCGAGGTTTGCCGAACCCTGAAGCAACTTTCTGATGCGTTCCGGCTCACGAACACCGGGCATTTCCACCATCAGTCGTCCCTGCTGTCCTTCGAGTTCCTGAATGTTTGGCTGTATAACTCCGAACTTGTCGATACGTGTGCGCACCACGTTGAATGAGTTTTTCACAGCATCATCGACTGCTGCACGCAGCGCATTTTCTACTTCCTTGTCAGAACTCTGTGTGGAAATTTTTCCTTTGAGTTGCTGTGTGGCGAAGATTTCAGCCAGACGATGTCCCGGCGCAGCCTTTTGGTAGGCAGCGATGAAGAGCGAGATGAAGTCGCTCTGACTTGTCTCTTCCTGCTTCTTTGCCTCTTCGAGAGCCTTGCGATAGGCTGCATCCTGCTTATGGTCGGCAAGGAGATCAACCACGTCCGGCACCGAGATTTCGAGAATTACGTTCATACCACCCTTGAGGTCGAGTCCGAGACCGATTTGCGTTTCAAGACACTCCTGATAGGTGTAACCGTCATTGATACCGAAAGGCAACTTGAGATAGCGGACAGAGTCCTTGTAGTCTTGCTGCGCAATAGGGTCTGAGATTTTGGCAGCCTGACTGTCATAATAACCGGTCGCTACTGAGAAAGACAAGTAGAATACGCTTGCCAAGGTCAGCAGAATGGCTACTGTAATTACAATTCCTTTGTTTTGCATTTTTATTATTTTACTTTTGATGTTATAATTTCTCGGTTATAATAGGGTGCAAAGATAATTATTTTTTCACATTTGGAAAAATTTCAGACTGATTATTATTCATTTTTTATCGCTTAGTGTCTTTTTTCAACCAACAACGCAAGGGATAATGGTCTGATGCACGCAATCCGTCAACCACTTGACAGCGGTATGGTGTCCAGTCGGGCGAGCAGAAAATATGGTCGATACGGAAGTGCATGCCATTCTGCTCGAATGTGAATCCCGGGCCGGTGGCGGTGGATGAATAACAGTCGGTGAGGCGTTTTTCCATTTGTCTGTGAGAGAATGATATTGGCGTTTCGTTGAAATCGCCACACACGATGACACTCCTCCCTTTTGAGCGGATGCTGTCTATATAGTGCGTCACGGCTTTTATCTGCGGTGCCCTGTGACGTGTAACGTTGACTATCTTGCTTATCAGCAGCCGGTTTCCCGTGCTGCGCGGGTTGCGGTCGCCACTGCCGTCAATTATTTTGCCCACCTCCGAGCGTTCTTCTTTGCTAAGGCTGAAACTCTGAAAGTGGTTGGAAACCAATGTCACCGTGTCACCATCTATGAGCAGATGGAATGCCGCACTGAGGTTGCCGGCAGACTCGTATGGTATGCGTTCTTTCCCGATAATGGGAAAACGGCTCATGGTGAGGAGCAAGTTGCCGTTGTGGTCAACATATTCTATGTTTTTGTATTTGTCACAAAGCACCTTCCACTCATCCACTATTGGCGGAACCTCTTGCAAGCAAACGATGTCTGGCTTTGCCATGTCAAGAAATTGCTTTATGGTGTGCTGTGCATCGGCACTGTCTTGGGGCATAGGATATTCTAAGCGCATCACGTTCATGCTAACCAATTGGATAGCATCGTGGGGCGAATCGGAAGACAGATTGACCGGACAGAACGCACGCATCGGAAAATAGCATGCTAAGAATCCGAGCACGGGGATTATCGCTCCGCGCCACCAGAAAAACACCCAGAACAGGAGAAAGAGCCCGTTGATAAGTGCAAAAAGAGGAAAAGCCAGACCCGAACACGAAAGCAAAGGACTGGTTTCGGCATCGAAACGGTCGCTGTATCCTGTCAATATGGCAATCAGGATGGTGGAAATGTTGGCTCCGCCGATGATTCTTATCAGTAGCGACTTTACCTTTTTGAGCATCATCTGTTTCCATTGTCGAACAGTCTGCGCTTCTCTTCCGCGGTCAGACTGTCATATCCTGAGCGTTTTATCTTGTCGAGGATACGGTCTATTTCCTCATCGTTCTCTTTTTTTCTCGTGTCATGTTTCCGGTCGGGATTGTTGTCTTTCTGCGCATCCTTGCCCTTTCGCATCTCCCATTTGCGTTTCATGTTGTCGAAGAACTGCTCTCCACGACCTCCGTAATAGTCGGAGCCGGGATGTAGTTTCCAATATTTTATTATAAGCCAACCGAACAACATACCGCCGAGGTGGGCAAAATGGGCAATACCGTCCCCCCTCGTTCCGAGCGCGGAAAAGAGTTCTATCGCAACATATATCATCACGAACCACTTGGCTTTGATAGGCACCGGCAGTGGGAAAATGAATATACGCTGCTCCGGATAGAGCATTCCGAAAGCGAGCAGGATGCCATACACCGCACCCGAAGCACCCACAGTGTTCCACAGATTGAGGTATTGATCCATCGGCAACACGGCATCGCCGGTGTTCACAGTCTGGAACGAAGCCATTCCTTCGATGACATAATTGCTGTATTGCACAAGTTCCTGCACCAAGCCTGCACCTATTCCGCACACTATATAATAAAAAAGGAACTTCTTTGGCCCCCACGTATTCTCCACCACAACGCCGAACATCCACAACGCAAACATATTGAAGAAAATATGCTGGAAACCTCCGTGCATAAACATATAGGTAATGAATTGGTAGATTCTGAAATCGCCGGCCATGAAGAAATGCAGACCGAGATAGTCGCTGAGTTCTATCCCTTTCAAACCAAACACCCATGTAGCCAGAAACATGAGCACATTTATAATCAACAAGTTCTTTGTTATCGTTGGAATTGCACGCATATAATTTGTATATTTTTATTGTAAAATCACGGCAAAATTACGAAAAATATCCTTCAAATGGCACAAAAACAGGGTCTTGGAGAGTTTTTTTTATCAAATTCTTCATTTTTTTTGGTTTTTTGTTTGTTTTTTAAAAGGATTAAAGTATATTTGCGGTTGAAATCGTGAAAGCATTCAATAAAATTAATAATTTAATCAACCCTAATTATGAATAAAACAGAATTAGTAAAGAAGATTGCTGAAAACGCTGCTATCAGCCAGGTTGAAGCAAAGAAGGCTCTTGATGCAACGATAGAAGCAATCAAGGACGCATTGGCAAAAGAAGACAAAGTTGCACTCGTTGGATTCGGTACTTTCAGCGTTGTTACACGTGAAGCACATGAGGGAATTAACCCTGCTACAAAGCAGAAGATTCAGATTCCGGCAAAGAAAGTTGCTAAGTTCAAGGCCGGTGCAGAACTTGTTGACGCTTTGAAATAATTTTCCAAGAAAGTAATAAGAGAGAGGACTCTGAAAGAAGAGCCCTCTTTTTTTGTTACCATAAATATAGACTTCGGCATATCGGAAGACGTTGTCGATTACTGATAACCATTATATTATAGTGAATATCATTATAAATCTTGCGAAAAGAAAGACGCAAAGACAACAGAATATGACAGAGAATTTATGCCTATATGTCTGTTTTTGAACGGCGACAGGATAAAAACATTTCAGTTTTATTTTGCGATCTCTATGAAAAAAACTACCTTTGCACGAAATAAAAAGGAGAAAACAACATGCAAGAGACAAGACAAAACCGTATAGCAAGACTGTTGCAGAAAGAACTGAGCCTCATATTTCAAAGTCAGACTCGAATGATGCACGGCACGATGGTGAGCGTGACGAGGGTGAAAGTGAGCCCCGATCTCGGCATCTGCACGGCCTACTTGAGCATCTTCCCAAGCGAGAAAAGCGAGGAACTGCTGAAGAATATCACGGCGAACGAGAAAACAATACGCTACGAACTCGGAACACGCGTGCGCAACCAACTGCGCATCATACCCGAACTACGGTTCTTCATAGACGATTCCCTCGACTATATCGAACGTATCGACGAACTGCTTAGGGCATGAGTTTCCCATTCTACATCGCACGCCGTTACCTCTTCTCAAAGAAGAGTACGAACGCTATTAACGTCATAAGTTTCATCTCTATGGTGGGCGTTGCCGTGGCTTCGATGGCACTCATCATCACTCTTAGTGTGTTCAACGGATTCCATGACCTCGTGGCCTCGCTGTTCACGGCAATGGATCCGGAACTGGTAGTGGTGCCGAAAGAGGGAAAGAGCGTACCTGCCGACGACCCGATGCTCGACAAAATACGCAAAATGCCGGAGGTAAAGGTGGCAATGGACTGCGTGGAAGATAACGCACTCGCCGTTTATAAAGACCGACAGGCAATGGTAAAAATAAAGGGAGTGGAGAATAGTTTTGCCGAACTGACACAAATAAAAGACATCCTCTACGGTGACGGAGAATTCGAACTGCAAGCGGCAAATCTGCAATACGGCATCGTGGGAATACGACTTGCCGAGACTTTGGGGACTACAGCCCGCTGGGATGGTTTCCTGAAGGTGTTTGCTCCGAAGCGTGAGGGACAGATAGACATGGCAAACCCCACCGAGGGTTTTGTGGAAGACTCACTACTATCGCCCGGTGTGGTGTTCTATGTGAAGCAGGCTAAATATGATGCCAACTATATCATAACGCCTATTTCATTCGCACGCGAACTGTTCGACCAGTATGGCATGGTCACCGGTCTTGAACTGCGACTGAAGGATGGCAGCAATATCGGTAGTGTGAAGGATAATATCACAGAAATAGCAGGCAGCAAATATAATGTGCTCGACAGGTATGAGCAACAGGAAGACACGTTCAATATCATGAAGATAGAGAAACTGATAGCGTATATCTTCCTTACATTCATTCTCGCCGTGGCATGCTTCAACATCATCGGTTCGCTCTCAATGCTCATCATCGACAAGAAAGACGATGTGGTGACGCTGCGAAACCTCGGAGCAAGCGACCGACAGATAACGCGCATTTTCTTGCTCGAAGGGCGCATGATTGCTGCCGTAGGTGCTGTGGCGGGCATACTTCTCGGACTGTTCCTTTGCTTTCTACAACAGGTTTTCGGGATTGTGAAATTAGGAAGCAGTAGCGGTTCGTTCATTGTCGATGCCTATCCCGTCAGCGTTCACTTGACAGACATTCTGCTAGTATTCGTCACCGTCCTCGTTGTGAGTTTCCTTTCAGTGTGGTATCCGGTTCATTACTTCTCAAAAAGACTCTTGAAGTGATGGATCTATAACTGCGTATTATCTTTCAAATCACAATTATTCTTTATCGCGATCGTAGTGCGGCATATCGTCGGGGAGAACGAACGAGAACTCCACCAGTCCGCGAACTTCACCATTCTCACGCCACGGTGTCTGATAGATAAGTTTGCGTTTACCGCGTTTTGTGATTGTATAGCAGTGAGGGATGTTCTTCTCGAGCATCTCGCGTATTATGCTTTGCGACTTCTCGCTGTGGCATGGTATCATGCTCTTTCCCACCATTGTCTCGCCGGGTTTGTTAAATGTTTCGCGCGAACGCTTGTTCATAAATATTACCTTACCCTCGGTGTCGCTCACCGTCACTGCTCCCTCTATATCTTCTGCCCAAGAAAACTGTTCTATTTCTTTCATAAATGATTATATATTAAAATCCAAATTTTCATCTGCAATATTACAAATAAATAATGTAATACGCAAATAATTGCAAATATATAATAAGATTTCACAAACGCACATACCGCAATCCAATTTAAAAAGGAGTGCAACGTTACTATACAAATAATGAAAAATATCTATTTGAGAGAATTAAATTATATATTTACACATTTATTAATCTAAACCATTTTCTACAATGAAGAAATCTACTTTTTTCATGCTTCTTATGTGTCTCTTGATGATTGGTTCGAGAGCAGACGCACAAGTGGCTTACGGATGGAACCGCAACGACTCGCAAACGCCGGAGAACATCGGCCCGTGCAAGTTTGATGTGGGCAATCCATCGGGTTTCCAACTGCTGCGAACCCACGACTACGGCATACGTGCCGGAGCGTTTGCAGGCAAGAAGTACTACGTGCAGACTTGCGATAAGTCGGGCAACGACCCATCGCCGATGGCGTTCGGAACTTACGACTTTGACACTGGTACGTTCACTAAGATTGCCACCTGCAACAGCGATGACAAGTTCTACGACATGGCCTACGACTACAAGAACGGCATTATGTACGCACTGGGCAACGCCGGACGTGTGAGCAGGCTGTTGAAAATCGACCTCAGCAATGGCGAAGTGACCGAAGTTGCCGAACTATACCAAGAGTTCGTGGCAATCGCAATCGACCTGCAAGGGCAAATCTATGCTGAAAATCCGTACAGCGAACTCGTAAAACTCGAACTTGACGGCAACGAGGAGACTCTGAACAGTTGCGACTACTCGGCCAAAAGCGAACTGCAGTCGATGGGAATAGACCACAAGACCGGCAGACTATGGTGGGCAATACCCACAAGCAGAGAGGGAACGCAACTCCTGAACATTGACTTGAAAAGCGGATATTATGACACTAACGTGGAACTTACGGGCGAAAAGCAAATCGTAGGACTCGATTTCCCATACTCAAATGTAAAGGAGGGAGCGCCGGGAAAGGTTGAAAAACTTGAGATAACACCTGTCAGCGATGGCGCAAAAGAGGTTAATATCACCGTTAAAGCACCTCAAAACACTGTGGGAGGCGGCACTCTCGGAACATTCAAGATACACCTGCTGCGCGGAAACAAGGAGATTTTCTCGAAAGACAACGCAACGGCAGGCGAACTGATAACCACCAACGAAACACTGACCGCCAACGACCTATACACCTATAAAGCGTATGCTTCAAACAGTGAGGGCAACGGTGAAGAGACAGTGAAGCAGGTATATATCGGCGAGGACATTCCCGATGCGGTCACAAATATTCAACTTGAAAAGCAGACTGATGGCAGAAGTTGCAAAATGTCATGGACATCGCCAGCAAAAGGTATCAACGGCGGATATATCCCTGCCGGCATAAAATATGACATTACACGCCTGCCGGACAACGCCACAATAGCCGAAGGAATACAGGAAACAACCTTTACAGACAACACCGTGACACTGCTTGCCAACTACCGGTACAGAATAACACCGGTGGGTCGCGAGAAAGGAAAGGCGGCAATGTCTGAATTTATCATACTTGGAACGTCTCATCTCGCGCCATACCAATGTAAATTCACCAACGATGACATGCCTTTGTGGACTATCATCGACCGCAACCACGACGGTACGACATGGAAAAGACGCATGGCAAGCGAGGGTATATACTGCAGTTATAACGAAAAAATGGCCGGCGACGACTGGATTATTTCACGTCCGATCGCGCTGAAAGGCAACACCAAGTATAAAATAATGGTTACTGCTTCGGCCGCAAACCTCGAACTGATTGAGAAAATGAGCCTCTATTTCGGTAAAGGAGACAAGGAGGAAGACCTCACAGGATTTAAGGAGATAGGTAAGTTTGAGGTTGCCAATGAGGAAGGTCAGCGTGCCAACTACGTGGCCTACTATACTCCGACAGCCGACAACAATGAGAATTTCGCAATCAGAATGAACTCTGACCCGAATAAATTCCAACTCGAAGTCTTCGGCATCACGATAAAAGAGGCATCGGAGGGTTCGTTGCATGGCACCGTAAAGCATGACGGAGCAGCATTGCAGAATGTTGAAATATCTCTCAAAGACACCGACTTCTCTACAAAAACAAACGCCCAAGGCCAATGGACAATGACGAACATACCCGAAGCCGACTATACCCTTGAGGCACGAAAAGAAGGCTATGCACTGCATACACAACCGGTACAGGTGTCGTCTGAAGAAGACATTGACATTAATATAACACTGAACAAGATCGAGAAACTCACTGCAACAGGTAAAGTAACATTCTCCGATGGGGCTGCGCTGAAAGACGCGAAGGTGGTGATGACCGCCATAAACGGCACCGCAGAAACAACCAAGTATGTGGCCTATACCGACAATGAGGGTAAATACACGGTGGCGAACATCTACGAAGGTACATATCAACTCACGGCACAACACCCCGGCCTCATCAGCGAACAGGAGCAAGTTGCGATAACGAAAGACGCGACAACACTGCCTGTCATCGAACTGAAAGATAAGGCCGTGGCACCCCGCTTGGTCACTGTTACCGCACAGGATAACGCAGGAAACGTTAAATGGGAAGCACCGATAGACGTGGACTCTATTTCATATCATAAAGGTGCGGGAGTGGCTCACATAGGCGTTTTCTCATACACCGAGCGCAGCATTGTGGGCACAGTGTTCCGCAAAGACATTGCAATAACAGCCGTGAAGTGGCAGACCGATGAGTTCCGCGGTCCTCACAAGAACGTGGATTTGGTTATTTTTGCACTCAACAGCGAGGGTAATCCCACCAATACCATTCTCTACGAACAGAAAGGCATTGCCAATACCGACAACACATGGTGTCGCTACGAACTGCCTCAGCCGCTCGTTGTGAAAGGAGGTGCTCTCGTGGCATTCCGCTATAACGGATTCTTGAGCATGCTTGCCGATGCCGGTGTGAACAACGGACTTGAGTTCGAGCCTAACGTTCATGTCATGAACACCGACTATGCGAATGCCGCATTCGAGTATCTCGACCAGCACGACATGAAGAAGAACCTTCTCATCGGTATCGACTACGCCATGCTCAATGCCGATGGCACGGCCATTGCAAACACCCTGCAACGCCAAAAGCAATACAAGGTTTACAGAAAACTTGAGAAAGAGGGCGAGAACTGGCAGTATCTGGCATCAACAGACGTTGCCGTGCGTGAGTACAATGACGCACAATTCGGCACGTTGCCTATGGGTTATTACAGATATGCCGTAACGAGCGTTCTCGCTTCAGAGAAAGAATCGGGTATGGCAACATCCGGTCGTATAGGAAGAAATCTGCTTGCCGACGTGAATTTCAAAGTCAAGACAAACGCCAAACCACGCAACTCTTCACCGTTGATAACAATTAAGGCAGCAGACAACGACAACGCAACATTCACCGCAACGAAAAAAGACGGGGAAACATGGACAATCGGCGGAGTGGCAAAGAAGAAGTATTTGCTGCATGCAGAACTCGACGGCTTCGACGACATCGATGAAACACTGACCATCGAGGGCGAAGAAACAGAGTTCGACCACGAACTCAATTTCATCGAAAGACTGCTCCCTGCATATAACCTCAAGGCCGAAAAACAGGACGAAGCAGACAAGTGCTTGCTCTCATGGAACACCGACAACTTCATTTTCGATGGCTTCGAGTCATACGAACCTTTCACCGTGGAACCGGCAACAAAGGAGATGAACTGGATATATTGGGACATGGACAAAGCACAGACGGTGGAATTTGACAACCTCACGTTCAAACACATGGGCATTCCTATGTCCTACATGGCTTTCAATCCGTATCAGACAACGCCATCACTTGCATTATTCGATGCCGGCTCACTGCCTTATTCGGGAAGACAATACTTGGTGTCTTTCGGCAATCGCGGACAAGCAAACAACGACTTCATCTTCTCGCCGATACTCAATTTCACGGGCAAGGCCTCGTTCAAGTTTGTCATAAAGAACTTCACCAACGCTCTCGGAGCGGCAACAATCAAGGTGGGATACACCGAACAGGAATATCCCAAGACATTGAACGACATAGTATGGATAAGCCGGTCGATAAACGTTTCTGACAAGAACTGGCAGGAAATGACATTCGACGTACCGGAAAATGCAAAACGCATGGTGCTGCTGAACGAAACCCAAAAGGGATATTTCCTGATGATTGACAATCTCTTCGTGGGAGAAGAGACTCCGTATGCCGACGGAACGGTAAAGAAACCTATTGAAGACCGTGCCACATACGAGGTGAAACTTGACGGAAACATCGTGAACGGTGTCAATCAAAGCAATAAGAACGTGATGCTGACAGCATTGCCAAAAGGCAAACACACTGCCGAAGTGACCGCCGTTTACGAGTCGGGACGCTCGCAGACCAAGAGCATAACGTTCGAAACAGAGGGCGTGTCCGGCATTGATGAGATTGGTAATGACAAGCATCCGGAAGCATATATCAGCAACAACGGCAATCATGTTCACACCGGCGATGCCATAACATCTTGGGCTATATACGACTTCAAGGGTTCACTCATCAAGAAAGGAAACGAACACGACATCGACTTGAGCACCCTGCCGGCAGGCATCTACATAATGCAACTCAACGGCAAGACTGTCAGTGAGAGCATTAAGATAGTCAGGAAATAGGTTTGCTGTAGTCCTATAACTTTCACACATCGCCCCGTGTATAAGAAAGGGCATGATAAAAGCCATATCTTCACTTCGTCATGAAGCGCAGATATGGCTTTTTTATTTATGCCAAAACGCCTTATTTCACAACGATTTTACGTTTTTCGGCAGATGTACTCACTACATATACACCCTTTGCAAGACCGGTTGCGTCAAAAGAAACCGCACTTGCAGAGGCCTGTTTCTTGCCCACAACACGAGCATTTGCATCATACAGCACCACGTTCTCGCCACCGGCAAGACCTTTAACTTCGATTGCAGAAGAAGAAACCGTGAACGACACGCCGGCATTACTCTCGTTAATGGTCTGCACACTGCTGACAAACTCATCGTATGGCGTAGGCTTAACCACTCCGTAGTCTTCGATATTCATTGCGAAAATAGGCCATCCCTTGTCCTTTGCAATCTTAATATCAGCCGCTGTTGCAGCGTTCTGTTCAAGCGTAGGGTCTTTCTCTATCAGGTAAAGTCCCTGCAAGTTCATACCGAACCAGTCGTCCCACTCATCCGCAGAATAAGCCACATAGGTGGGCAATGCCTCCATGAAGGCGGTCATGTTCTCACCGTTGATGTTGTTGCGCTGCAACTCAATGTGCCTCAACTCGGAATTGGCAGCAAGTTTTATTGCCGTGAGAGCATTGTTGTAGCAGTTAACTTCGCGAACTTTCGCGTTGGCCGAGAGGTCGAGCGTTCCCGCAATCATGTTGTCTCGGCATACGAGTGATGCGAGTTCGGAGTTGTGAGACAAGTCAATAGCCTCCAACTGGTTGCCCCAACAACTAAAATCTATCAGTGCAGGCAGGTTCTCAAGATTCAAGTTGTTGATTTTGTTGCCGCCGCAATATATTGTTTTCAACGCACTGTTATTGCCGAGCACCAGTTCGGTGAGAGCGTTGTCGTCGCAGAAAAGTTCTTCAAGCAGTGGCGACTTAGACACGTCAAGACTCGTAAGACTGTCTGACGAACACTCCAGTTTAGAGATTGCTCCCTTGATAACGATATTCTTGTCGGTGATTTTGAAAGCCCCCGGAGAGTCATACTCTGCTCCGATTATTTCCAAAGGCTCCTCTGTCTTGATGCTGAGCGAGATGTATTCGCCTATTTCGCGCGATGTAGTCATCGTTACCTGCGGAATATCTTCCTCGTTATATGAGAGGAAAGCGTCTTTCCATTCAGCTGCCTCCTTATACTTGTCGAGGTGACCTGTCGGCACATAGAGATTCATTTTATAGTTTGGGAACATCACACCGAAGGCACCCGTTTCTGCTTCCGGCGGTGTGGTAGCCCTTACGTGCACTTCTGTCAGGCTCTTACAGTTATCCAGACAGCCTGCTTTCAGCAATGTTGCCGATGCGGGAATATAGATCTTTTGCAGGTTCTTTGCTCCGTAGCACATGCTCACAGGCAGCGTTGCCACACCATTGTTTATTCTCAACACCTTCAGTTTCTCCGCACAGTCGAATGCCGACATATATACAGTGGTAACGGTTTGCGGTATGATATACTTCGCACGAGGGTCTGCTTGCGGGTATGCCACGAGTGCCGTTGCATCATAAGTTAATAGTACACCGTCAATCACTTTGAAGTTTGTGCTCTTCTCGTCAACCTCGAACGATGCAAGGTCAACGCAACCACCGAACGCACTCTCACCAATCTTCTCCGTCTTTTCGTTGATGCTTACCTTGGTAAGGGCGGTACCATAAAACGAAGATACACCGAGAGACTTAAGAGACTCTGGGGCAACAAACTCCTTGATAACAGTTTTGTAGAAAGCCCTGTCGTCTATCTTCTCAAGAGAAGCGGGGAAATTCACCGATTCAAGAACCGCACAACTCATGAAGGCAGACTTGCCAATGCTTTGCAATCCTTCATAGAAAATCACTTTTTCAAGCACCTTACACTTAAAGAACGCTCTTTCGCCAACCTTCAAAAGGCTTGAAGGCATCACGATTTTCTTCAATGTTCTGTTAAGACTCATCGAGTAGTCAGGTATTGTGCCGGTCTCGTTTCCGTCGGCATCAACGATTGTTACTCCCGCCAAGTCGAGATTCGTGAGGTTCGTTATATTTGAAAACACCATAAAATCGGTATTATTCATTTTTCCGGTCACTGTCAGGTCGGTTATTTCCGACAGGTCTTCTCCCAAAAGAGTGCCCAATGTTCCGGGCGTTGTGACATTCACTGTCTTAGAACTCTGTGCACCGCTGGTAATCGCCACCATAAGTAGCACAAACAACATGTAGATTTTTCTCATTTTAATTTAAGTTTTAAAGTTAATAATTTGGTATTTTATAAGTAAGTGTTCAGTAAGAATAAATCATAATGAAAGAAAAGTAATAGGGCAACAATTCGAACAACATAGAGTGTAGAGACAGAAAAAAATATATAAAAAAGAAAATCATAATGTGTACCTGTGTAGGTTCAATATTCAAAGTTACCATTATCTTGTCTCCTTATTATATATATTATATGTCGTTGCAAATATAGTTTTTTTCATCAGAACTTCCAAAAAAATCACTCTCTATCTCTTGTGTTTTAAAAAAATCATTATCTTTGCAGGAGAACAAACAATCCGGAATTCAGAACTAAACAAAAGAATACGATGACACCAATACCGAAGATAACGGTAAGACATGGCATTCAAGTTGGCGATTCGTTTTAAAAACAATAAATAAAGTTAAACCAAAGTCTAAGCCCCTGATACGACTTCCCTCTCACATGAAAGAGGAACAAAGAGGGACATGAAAAGTTATGAAACAAAAACAACTTAAGAACATGCTTGTGGCTATTACCGCAATGTTAATCACAATGTTCGGCATGCCTCAAACGACACAGGCAGCCACCAAGTACGGATTCCATGTAGGAGGAGTGTATGTCACATCAGACAACTACACCAATATCACCGGAAACGACATCAAACCCTACGACGAAAACACCACCGACAATGCCGTGTGGTACGACCCCACCACTAACACGCTCTACGTCAAAAACACACGCATAGAACGTACGGGAGGTAGCAAGCAATGTATAGAGAACGAAACCAACGAAGGACTTACTATCATGTTCATCGGCAAATGCTATTTCAGATCAGAAAACTCCAAGGCAATACGTTTGGAAAGTAGTACAACACTAAAGGGAGATAAAGAAAACCCAAAACCCGAAATATATGCAGGCTCAAATGAGTATGAAGCAATATACATAGAGAACAATTCGCAGGTTACTATAGAAAATCTTTATATTAAGACAGAATCTGCCAAGAATCATGCTATACTTGGCGATGCTCAGGAGTCACTGGCACTAAAAAATGTAGATATTACTTGTTTTGGAACAGGAGATAACAAGTCTGCCGTAGCAAATTTCTTGGAACTTACACTCGAAAACTCACATATATCTACGGGTTCAAACGCAAAAAAGACCTACGGCATACGAGCGGACTGTTATCGCAGTATACCAAACATTGATTTACCTTCTCCAAAAATCTTTATATTTGGCACTTCTACTATTACCACTATGCACCCGGCAATACATGTGAATGGTGCCGTCTTTATAGAAGGTCAAAAAGATAGTAAACTTGAGGCAACAAGTTTATATGATTGCGCCATATACTTGGATTGGACATCAAGAAAAGTAGATGGTTATACACACATAAATAGTGGTTTCTTAAATATTCATTGCCTCAACTTTAAATTCAAAGGATTGTCTTCAGGAATACGTGGAAACAGGTATGAAGACCGCGAACGACCAACCCTAACCATAAGCCTATCATCAGGCATAGTGAAAGCAGAGGAAGCAGGGTCGGGAGTAATCACAAATATCGAAAATTTCGAGATATGTAATTGCAAGATAGAAGAACCTGAAGGAGCGTATTTTGATAAAGATAAGCACGCATTATGCGATGCCAACGGCAATGTTATAACAGATAAGGTAATATTTAGTAGTACTTCAAATTTCAATCCGACCGGTGTAGAGACAATTAATACATACCAACCCGCTGCCGTGTCAGAGATCTACTCTGCCGATGGTCGCCGTCAAAGCCAGATGCGATGCGGATTGAACATCATTCGCATGACAGACGGAACAACCAAAAAGGTAATAGTGAAATAAAGCAAAGCAATTAACAGACCACAAAGTAAACAATTTCTTATTTATGGTCTTGATTACTGAACTAATAACCGATTTGGGCTCGAACCCAAATCGGTTATTTAACTACTAAGGAAATGGCTCCTTATTAATAAACTTGTTTCCTGAACCAATTGGTAAGGGGTAAAAGAATATCAATACGAAATCTTCATTCCGACGAAGTAGCAGCGTGGTGAAGACGGCCCATAGATATATGCCGCATCGCGTTCCCAACCCTTATCAATGTCTTTCTGATATGCGTTCGTGATGTTTCTCACACCGCAGTTTATTTCCGCATTTATGGTTTTATACAACTTCAAGTCGTATGCCAGTTTGATATTCAGCACCGTAAAACTTGGAGTATTTACCGCAACAGGGGCACTTACACCCGACCCTGCGGCATGACCAACGAGCATTCCTCCGGTATAGTTGCCCGTTATGGCAGCAGAGAAATTCTTCACAGGAGTGATATTGGCCGTGAAATATCCATATACATCAGGCGTTCTGAGAAATCTTTTCTCGGCCGGCGCGTTCTCATCCCACACCACAGCCTCTCGATATTCGCTTTTCTGTAAAGTAAGTCCGGCCTGAAGTTGAAGCCATCGGTTGAAAACGGCCTTTCCTTCAAGGTTTACTCCTATCACGGTTGCACGGTTTGCGTTATATCGCTCGATGATACCGATGCCGTTTTCGTCGGCCTTATCGAGTTTTCGCGTTGCAAAAACATCATCTAATACTGTGAAGAATCCTTCCACGAGGAGGTTTGTTTGTACTTTTCCGAAACTATGATATGTGTCGGCAGAAAGGCTTATGCTGTTCGATCGCTCTTCTTTCAGATCTTTGCTGAGAACCGTCTTGATGCGTTCTCCACCTGCGAGAGTAGTGTGTAAGTCCTCATCGAAAGCCTGCGGAGCACGAAATCCACCGGCATAGGTGAGTCTGAGGTTGATGTCTTGCGTGGGATTGTATCGCAAATTCACGCGAGGGCTGAATATGAGGTGTCTTATTAGGTTGTGTTTGTCAAACCGTCCGCCCAGCAACAGACTCCATTGTTCTGTTTTCCATTCGTTTTGCAAGAACATGCTTGCCGTACTTGCTTTCTGTTTTGTCAGCGTTCCGTAGCCAAGAGAGCGGTCTGTGAGGTTGTCATGACTATATTCTGCTCCAACGGTGAGTCCTGCCGGCATGAATAGTAGTCGTGAAAAATTATGCACAAACTGTATTCCTGTCATGATATTGCAGTCGTGTGTCTTGCTGTAAGCCTTCAAAGCCTCTGCTCGTTTTTCTTCAGAATCATCGCCTGTGCCGCCGTAGTAACTCTTTCGCGACACCGTTTCGAACGATGCAAAGACAGAAAGATGATTGTCTCCGTCGTTCGTAAATAGGTCGTAACCAAGACTTCCGCCGTTTATATTATGATCGAGTTGCTCGGCGATATTGGCCTCGTGTGCCGGCAGATACAGTTTGTTACCACCACGTCGGAACTCGCTCTGAGAATGATAGTGTAGCGAGAGTTTAGAATAAGTGCTCAATCGCAGGAACGAACTCAGTCCGATGGTCTTATTGATAAGTTTCGGCAGGTCGGTGAATCCGTCGTTGTCACGGTCGTAACCGCCTCGTTGTCTGCTGTGTCCGTAGATAGACATTCCCGCCTTATTATTGTCGGCCACTATCGATACGTTTGCCGTTGTATTGTTCTCGAAAGCATTAAAGCCCTCGAAAGCACTGAACGAGTGCGACAGGTCGGCAGAGTTGCCCCTCGGTTCCTTTGTGATGATATTAATTGTTCCGCCTATTGCCGACGAGCCATACAGTGCAGAACCACCTCCTCTCACCACTTCCACGCGTTCTATCATATTCGCCGGTATCTGCTCCAGTCCGTAAACACCCTGCAATGCCGAGAACACCGGGCGCGAATCAATTAGAATTTGCGAGTAATGACCATCGAGACCGTTGATGCGCACTTGTGAAAATCCACAGTTCTGACAGTTGTCTTCGGTGCGCACACCGGGCTGAAAGTTGAGCCCTTGAGCAAGACACACCGAATGTGTTAGGTCGAAGATATGATTGTCAATAACGCTCACAAGCGTCGGAGCATTGCGCCGCAATGACAGATTGCGGTTTGCCGATACCACAACCTCATCGAGCGATATTTCGTCTGCTTCGAGAACGAAGTCGAAAACATGATTTGACGTAGTGGTAATATTGATTTTCTGTTCCTTGCTTCTATAGCCCACGGCTCTTACTTCCAAGGTCTGTTCGCCCACAGGGAGTCCTCGCAATGAGAACTTACCATTGATGTCGGTCTCGCATGCGAGCATCGTTCCTCTCACTGTCACGGTGATGTGTGGCAGGGTATTTCCGGTTTCCTTGTCGGTCACGGTTCCTGTCACTTCGTTCATTACAGGTTTTGCTGTTGCTGTGGCAATGAACAGGCAGCAGAAGATGGCAGAAATGATACTTTTCATTTTGCCTTGTTTCGTTTTATTTGTTCTTTTTTCCATTTTTATTTATTAAGTTTGTGTGAGTCTTTTTCTTGTCGTACAAGTGTCTGTCTCACTAATTTTTATTAATATTTTATTGGTAACAGTATTCATTCTCCGATGCCTATTATTTGTGATTGACAATTTTTGAAGTTTTTCCAAACACCATTTCAGGATACATTTCCTTATTGCTTTCAACATCTCTCCAAATAATATAAAGCACTGTATATCTGCGAATAATGATAATTTGGAGCACAAAAGATATCGCCTCTATTACCTTTTATCAAAGATAAAGCATTCTTTCAGCCCACGCAATACTTATATAATGTGATTTTCAAAACACGACATACCTATATATGTGGATAGGCTTTATTTTTCGATAAAACAAGTTTGTAATGTGCGAAAGATTATGTAATTTTGCAGCCGATAAATTAAAAGTGTACGATAAAGCAACACCATGATACCCCAAAAAATCCACTTGTGCTGGTTCAGTGATAACCCTTTCCCTGCCGAAATAAAAGCATGCATACGCTCATGGCAGAAGCACATGCCCGAATATGAAATCCGGCGATGGACAATGGCAGATGCCAAGGCTATCGGTTTCGACTTCATAAACGAGGCTTTGAAACACCGCAAGTGGGCGTTCGCTGCCGATGCGGTGCGCTTCTATGCAGTATATACCGAGGGCGGAATCTACATGGACAGCGACATTTTGCTCTATCGGGGTTTCCAAGAACTGATACCGGAGCACGGCTTTGCCACTTTCAATGAGAAGATTGACCATGAGGACACGCCTTTCTCGCTGCAAGCCGCATTCTTCATGGCAGAAAAAGGCAATGAATATTGCAAGGAAATGACGGATTATTACCGCACACATCATTTCGAACGCGAGGACGGAACGATAGACCAGACCGTATCGCCAATGATCATGGCCGCCGTTGCCGAGAAGTATGGAGCAAAACATTCGCTTGACATATTGCGCCTCGCCGGTTTCACGGTCTATCCCACCGACTATGTTGCACCGCGTAAAAGATATGAGCGAAAAGATGTAACTTTCGCGCGACATCTTGTGAACCATAGTTGGAAAAACGACCAGAAACTCGGACGAAAGATAGAGAAATATATCAAGCACAAGTACCATGAAATGAAATATTTACTCTTAAAGAGGTATTGATTGCATCTTACAGGTACTCAATCCTATTCTACAAACATTAAAACATACAATAAGATAAAGATGAAGAATATAGCCGTAGATTTAAGGTTCCTCGACTATTACACCGGTTTTGGAGACATCTGCCGCAACTATGCGCGCCGTCTTGCCGCTGTCAACGACCCTGACTTGCATTTCATTTTCATGATTCCCGAAGCACATATCGGTACGTTCGGAGACTCTGTGTCATACATCTCATCCGAGAATCCGGAACAGGACATCATCGACAAGGGACTGAAAATTGACCTTTGGCACAGCACTGACCAGATGTATGAATACTATTATAAATCACCCGAATGCACTCACCTGCTCACCATACACGACCTTAACTTCCTCTATGAGAAGAAACATTTCCACCGTTGGAAACGTATGTGGCGTTTCAGAAGACGTGTCAAGGAGGCCGACTACATATCGTTCATATCGCATTTTGCAGAAAACGATGTGGATCGTATATATGGTTTGAAAGACAAACCTCACTGCGTGATATACAACGGCATCACTCCTGTGGGCGACAAAGAGGGTGTGAAGCCGGCATTTGTGGAACATGAGGACGGTAAATTCTTCTTCGCAATAAGTCAGATACGCCGTAAAAAGAATTTCCATACACTCGTTCCGATGATGCAGCATTTCCCCGAACACAACCTATATATCTGCGGTGACGACGAGTTCAGATATGCCAAAGAGATACGCAAACTCATCAGCAAGTTAGGTATCGACCGCGTGAAACTGACCGGACGAGTGTCTGAAGACGAGAAAACATGGCTGTACCGCCATTGTGACGCATTCCTTTTCCCAAGCAAGGCAGAGGGATTCGGTATCCCGGTGATAGAGGCAATGCAACAGGGATGCAAGGTTTTCTCTTCCAAACTGACGAGCCTGCCGGAGATATGCGGCCCGCATGCCACTTATTGGGACAACTTCGATGCTGCCGACATGGCAAAGGTGGTGAAAGAGGGCTTGTCAAAGGATGATCAACATCTTGCTAATGAGCGCAAGGAATATGCCCACCGTTTCAATTATGACAAATATACGGCAGAGTATATCCAACTTTATAAAAATATATTGTGCAATAAGTAGTTGCGTTGAGTAAAGGCCAACGTTCAGCAATCTTTGATGAAACGTTTCCAGAAACCCCACCTGCTGCGTTGCCGATAACCGTGACAGCCCATCGGGAGGCGTTTGCCGAGTTTCCTATAACACACCGTTGGCTTCACGTCTATTGAGAAAGTCACGGCCTCTTTGGCCGTTGGAACCCTCAATTCGGTGGCTACGAGAGCGAAGAAAACATCTTCGTTGTGCAACGCCATGGGTTTCTTAAGAAACTCATCTACTGTCTTGGCGTGATTCTCGCATGCCGATATGAACGAAGCAACACGACGAAGCGACAAGCCACCGTTGCCTACATGTCCGTAGAGATCGCTGTTTAGCATTTTGCTTGGGGATGTCAGTCTGCGGCGCAGTGCTGTAAAAGTGCTGAATGGGAAATACGAAAAAACCGGCCAAGTAACCCAAGGCGCGGCGACATGGTCAAAGGGACGCGATATCCATTTGTCCATTTCGTCGCGGAATATCCAAGCATCGGTTTGGCAGATGAGAATGAACTCGCAGTCTGAAAATATGCGATAGAAGTCTGCCGACATCATCATGGCATTGTATCCGGCAACCCCACGCTTCGTACCTAACCACTCATCGCTCACTTCCACTACCTCTGCCTGCGGATATTTCTTTTCCATCCACGAAATGTCAAGGCCCTTGGGTTTCAGCAATACCACCGTCCAACGGCTCAACATGCGTATGTTGTTATCCATTGCGCCCTCCTCTTCGGGTTTCAGTGTGGCGCGGTAAACAGGTATTATTATCTTCAGTTTATTCATGTTATTATACGTCTATCTTGAAAGGAAGTTTGTCCTTATCCTTGTAATGTATCCAAAAACTGCGGCGCTGTTGCATTATTTCTTTTTCGCAGGTATCTTCATCAAAACCGCGTGAGCGTGCATAACTGCGCACCATTATGGCAATGAGTTCGCGCGAACCCCACATTTTCTTCATGTTCCGGCAGCCTTCCGTCATACTCACATGACCGAAGCGCATGCGGTTAATGTCCACCAAACTGAAATGGAAAGTGCCATCAGCGTCAACAAACCACAGGATATTGCCCGGAGTGTAGTCAAGATGCATTATCCGGGCATCGTGAAGCCGCGCCGTGAAACTACCTAATGCTTCCATAAGTGATGCACATTCTGCGGTGCTCTTGTTTGCCACCTCGTACATTGTGTGACAGTCGCGGCACTGTATGCTCACGAAGAACGAGAAATCTATCAATCCGGCAACACGCTGTTCGATATATGCCACCGGTTCGGGGGTGTCGATACCTGCCGACAACAGACGTTCGGGATATTCGAACGCACGTCTGCCCTTTGCCTTACGAAGACCCAATGAGTAAATCAGCGAATTGGGGAAATGCGGTTTATGGTAACGCTTCACGTTGAGAACAAGTCCTCCGGGCGCATCCATCACCTTTATTACATTACGCAGATTGTAAATCTCACAACCCTCGTCACAGAACTTTCCGGGCATAGTTTCGAGCCATTGGCGCAGTCCTTCGTACTTCGGATTTATGAGCATTGTTGTCTTCATGACTGCAAAGGTAAAGGAAACGAGAGAGAAAACAAAAATTAATGTGGAAAAATTAAGGAATTCGGGTGGAAGAAGACAGGGAGTTTAGACGTAAAGAAGTATAGGAGTTCAGACAAAACTATCGTTGACAGATTAAGATTTTTATTGAATTTTGCGTTAAATTTTGTCAAATACATCGATAGTATAGAAAATTTTAGTAATTTTGTCACCGTTAACTAAAGCGGATTTTGTTTATATTTTGTTGATTTCAAACTAACAAAAAGGTGCAATAATTTCCGCATGTTACCAAATTTCATGATGAATTTTTTATCCAAAACTCGCGTATATTGTATGTAAACCCTAATTATTAACCCTAATTATTAACCCTAATTAATTAAAAAAATTATGAGAAAAGTTATTTTTAGTTTTATGGCCATCATGATGAGTGTGGTATTATTCAGTGCTTGCAGCAACAAGTCCCAAGTATTGAAAGATGCAGTGGAAAAGGCAAAACAAGAAGCCGGTATTCCTAAAACAGAAAATGGTGTAACCATTGCAGACATCCGTTTCAACGAGGCAACCAACACTGTTGAGTATGTCTGCGAATTACCAATGGAAGTTTTCAAGCAATTCCAGAATATTGCCGCTCAAGAAAACTACAAAGATGTCTTTATCTATTCCAAGAAAGATGATGCTTCTCTGAAAGCACTTGCCAAACTTCTTCTTGATGTCAATGGTAATCTCAAGTTCACCTATAAGACTGAAGGAACTGACGCTCCTATCGAACTGTCTTATGATAGCACTGTACTGAAGAAACTTGTTGACGGTACTCTGCCTGAGGCACAACTCCAACCAGCTCAGGAGCAGGGCAATGAGGCTTCAGAAGAAGTTTCAGAAGATGCTCAAGAAGGCGCTCAAGAGGATGCCCAAGAAGGTGAGGTAGAGGAATAAAATCATATTGCCATAGACTTTAATTTTTAAGGAATTAAGGAGTGAAGGAGTAGAGTAGTTTAGACAATAGTCAAGTTAAATGATTGCTATAAAAGGTTACAATCAATGATTATGTTCTATAAACTCCCATACTCCTTCATTTTTATACTCCTAAAAATCCCCCTCTCCTCTTCAAAATAGCCTAAATTGCCACGCAAATTGGGCGAAATTGAAAAGCAAATTGGGCGAAATTGGTCAGCAATTTCGCCCAATTTGTTTTATGCTTTATATCCTATTACAGTGTTTAAGGTTACGGAGCGACTATTCCGGAAGCATTGTCACCTGTATGCAACGGTTGCTCGCCATGAGTTGGCGGCACAATAGTCGTATGTCTTCGGTTGTCAGTGCCTCTATGCGTTTGCAGTAGTCGCGGTCTGAGTCGATGCCGTAACGCAGTTCGTTGTATTTCACGTCTTCCCAATAACCATTCATTACTTTGGCTTGTCCGTATGTTTTCAGTTCATATTCCTTTACTTTCTGCAAATCCTTTTCGTCCGGACCGTTGGCAGCCATAGCATACAGTTGTTCATAGATTATAGGAATCAAGTCGTCATATTTCTCCGGGTCGGTGCGGAAATTGATGTGCACGAAAGCCTCGTTTACAGGGAATTGCTGCATCGAACCTCGTATGCTGACACCGTATGTACCACCTTTCTCCTCACGAACTTTCTCGGTATATACCATTCTCATCAACTGACAGAGCACATCGATGCGCATGTCGTTGTCTGCGTTATATTCCATCGGAGCCGTCAGATAGATATTTGTAAGAGCCGAGGGTGTGGCCTGTTGCTTTGTGAATACATGTGTTTCGTTCACCTTACGTATGTTCACTCCGCGGTCTATGAGTTGCTCGCGGGTGTCGTTTGCCGGCAGTGAAGCAAGATAACGGCACAGCAGCGGGCGCAGTTTCTTCATCTCGATGTTGCCCGTCAGTATCATACAGAAGTCACCGGCATTGGCAAACCGTTCACTGTAAATCTGCATTATGCGGTCGTGACTCACTTTTCCGAGATCCTCTTTCCTCATGGGAATCTGTCGAGGGTGGTTGCCATAGAGAATGCTTACAACGGAGTCATTATACTGCACGCTCGGGTTGGCATCGCGGTTTGCGAGGAACGAAACCTGTCTATTCATCAAACTCTTGAACGCAGCATCATCGCGTCGCGGAGCAGTGAAATACAAGTGAGTGAGTTGGAGCATTGTCTCGAAGTCTTTTATGCTGCTCGAACCTCTCATACCCTCCGTATTATCGGCCACGAAAGGTTTCACGTTGGCCTGTTTTCCGGCAAGCATCTTGTCGAGAACACGCTCGCTGAAGTCTGCCACGCCCGAACTTTCTATAACCGACTCCAAGTATTGCATCGACGGAACGTCGCTGTCCGGATAGACATTTCGACCACCCAAAGAAAACAGTTTCATGGAGATGTTGTCTGCCTCGAAGTCGGTGCTGCGGGCATATACACGCATGCCGTTAGACAGAACGAACTCCCGATAACCGTTGCTCACCTCTTTCTCTGACACTATCTTTCCGCTTTTCGGCAGTTTTGTCATCAGTTTTGTCGGTACTCGCTCCTCTTTCGGTGCATCATATTTCTTTGCCTGTGCTGCGAGTACGGCAGTCTCTATCTCCTCTTCAGTAGGAAGAACGAAGCCATCTTTGTCCGGGCCGTACAGCGTCACCACCTGATTCTTGTCGCTTATCATCTCAAGCACCATTCGGTTGACATCTTCCACAGTCACACTCTTATCGAGACGCTTCACGATTTGCAGTTCCTGTTCGGGCGAGAGCAGTGGTTCGCCGTTGGTGAAGTTGCTAAGGCAGCGTCTCACATATCTACCGTTGCGCTCTTTGTTGCGCTCGGCATAAGTATTTTCCGCCCATCTCATCAGTTCGGCCTTAGCCCTGTCTATCTCGCTTTGTGTGAAACCATGTTGGCGTGCACGCTCCATTTCTGCCACCAATGCCGTTATTCCACCTATAACGTTGTCCTGTTTGCACGATACGAAGCCGTTTGTTGCGTCCTTGGTTCTTGAAAGGAAGAACGAACCATCGCGCAATGATGCCGACATAAACGGAGGGTCAACCTGCTCGGTCAGTTCCTGTAGACGCTCGTTGAGCGCATGCTTCACTATGTCTGTGAGATAACCATCGCGGTAGTAAGCCTCAGTGTTACGTTCTTCGCGCGGTGTCACATCGCGCTTCATGTAGAGCGTGAAGAGCGTTATGGGTTGTTCGGCATCCTGTTTACGGAAAACAATCATCTTCTCGTTGTCGTTCACGGGATAATACACACGCTCTGCGGGGTTCTCAGGCATCGGAATGGGCGAGAAGAGTTCTTTTATTTTCTTCTCTATCATGTCAACGTCTATGTCGCCAACCACGATTACTGCCTGCAAGTCGGGTCGATACCATTTGTGGTAGTAGTCGCGCAGGTCTTGATATGCGAAGTTATCCACCACGTCCATTGAGCCAATGGGCAGACAGTCCTCATATTTCGTACCTTTATATATCACCGGCTGCGCCTCTTCCATCAAGCGTTGCATTGCCATTCCTGCTCGCCGTGTGCGCCATTCCTCGTGTATCACTCCTCGCTCTTTGTCAATCTCATCGTCGCGCAGCAACAACGAGTGACTCCAGTCGTGCAGTATCAACAGGCATGTGTCGGCCACTCCGGCCTTATCCACAGGCGCAGCAGATATGTTATACACTGTCTCGTCCACACTGGTATATGCGTTAAGATTGGCTCCGAACTTTATTCCTTTACGCTCGCACCACTCCCTCAGTCCGCCTTTCTCAGCCCCCGGAAAGTGCTCCGTGCCGTTGAATGCCATGTGCTCGAGGAAGTGTGCCAGTCCTCTTTGCCGCGGTTCTTCGAGTATCGAGCCCACTCGTTGCGCGATATAGAAGTCAGCCACGTTGGCCGTCTGCTTGTTGTGACGTATGTAATATGTCAATCCGTTCGACAATTTACCCTTACGTATGGTAGGATCTTGTGGCAATTGCTGTGCCTTTGCGGTCAGCGTGGCCGTTGCTACGGCAAGCAATAAAAGTAGTTTCTTCATAATGCTTATTTTGTTGTTTTAAAAAGTTATTCCCATTGAGGCATGCAGTGCGTAGCCGTTGTTGCTGCCTCCCACGTTGTTTTTTCTGTATTCTGTCCGCGTTTCGGCAAAGAGTCCCATTCCGTTCATGAACTTCGGCATCCATTCTGCGTGCAATCCGAATGAAAGTTGGGTGTAGGAAGCCAGCGCATGTGCCACGCATCGCTCTGTCATTCTTTTCTTTGCTGCCGCCACATTGTCTTTCAGGGGTGAGATATAAGAATAATCCGTGGTTGTTGTGAACGACCCTGAAACATTCTTATCATACCTGCCTTCCACGTCTGCTACCACGAGCCATCGTCTGCCTTTTGCCTGCCATTGAAGCGTTGCACCGAAATGATTACGGCCGAAGTTGAGTTCGCTGTGCGGATAGGCATACGATGAAGAGTGGCGTTGATGCCCTCCTTGAATAATAAGGGCGAGTATATGGTTGCTCCCTAACGCGATGTTTGCCATTGTTCCGAGATAAATGTCGGTGAAACGATTGCCATACATCGTAAGATAACCACGCACAACATACTCGTTGGCGATAGATTCTCCGCCTATAATTTCGTCTCCTCGTCGTTTCTCACCATTCATTCCGAGCCATAAGGCCATGCCGGTCTGGCTCATGGACGAGCCTTTCATCATGCTCTTCCATCCCACCCTCGCTTGCCATCGGGTGACATAAAGACGGCTGATGGGCAGGGCATTGAGGCTCGACAGTATGCGTCTGTAAGGTGTATATTCGTAACTTGCCGCGAGTATCACGCCCCCTTTCCTCGCTGCGGGTCTTATGGCGAAGTCTGTTCCGCAGCCTGTCGCCTTGTAATATGCCTTGTTGTTCGTGCCCGAAAAACGCTCATACCAGTTGCCAAGTCCCGACATCTGATATTCGGGAACAGCCCCTTCCTCGCGGAAAAACTCAACAGAGTTTGTCTGCTTGTATAGTTTCAGCGTTGTTCCGAGTGCCAGAATGTGGTTCATTATGCTGCGACTTATTCCGATTCGGGCATTCAGGTCGGTCACTATTCCGCGCATTCGCGGGTCGCTGACACTCCATTCGTGCTCTGCCCTGAATGTCAATTCCTCGCCTATCGTCCATTGTCCGAAGCGCGTTGCACACCCACCTTTAAAGGCATAACGCTCGGTGTTGCGGTCACTGCGTATGGTATCGGCCAGCACATAAGGATAAATGGTGCTCCAGTCTGACGACGTATTCCATTCCACATTGTCACGACGACCATTCTGATAAGATGCCTCGCCCCATACCACCGTCATCGAACGGCGCAATCGTTCGGCGGCATTGTCTTTGCCATAGAGTCTTCGGTAACTCGCCGCCCTTATGCCAATGTTGTATAGAGCATTTCCTTCCTGCATCACGAAAGCCTCATCCTCACGCCGTTTGTCGGCATATATGCCCAAGTTTCCGTATGTTGAGCCATAGTCGTCGAAGTGAAGCGCAGAGTTATGGAACCAAGAGTTTTGTGTGTTAATGAAAAGGTTGTGATGTTCTGCGGAATGTTCGGGACTGCAAACAACTGAGTCGGGCACTCCGAAAACCTGTTCCCCAGCAACCGAAGAACTTGCCGGAATGACGGCAGTGACGAGTAATGCAAGGCATAGATTTCGTGTTGTCATTTGAATAACTGTATGTCCATTTTCACTTTTGACGGTTTGTCGAGCACCTCCACGTAACTGTTTGCTGCGCGAAAGCGATATACCTTGCGTCGCCCGCCATTTATTTTCACTGCCACTTTACCATCGACCGTTATGTTATACGGTCCGCGCATCACCTCCGGGAATATCACGCTGATGCTGTCCCACCGGTCTTCGGTCCATGTGAATTTGTTAGTAAGGCACTGCATCGACACCGTTCCCTTTGCTTGCAGCACCTCGATGGTGTCAGGAGCGGCCAATGTCACCTGCACAGATGTCGTCACATCATCGTTATGCTCCGGCTCACAGGCATTGAACAGAGCCGTGAGCCAGAGACATAAGATTACTGTTGATATGTTTCTTTTCAATATCATGCTATATGCTTAGGATTCTTTCCCGCATCACTTCACCAGCACCTTGCGGCCATTGATGATGTAAAGACCCGGCTTGCTGACACCGTTCACACGTACACCGTCGATGCGATATACTCTCATTGCCTTTGTGTCATTGTTTCTTACGTTGTCGATACCGGTGGTACCATTAAGCATTGATGCAATGGCATCAGATATGAAGTCCTCTGAAGAGTTATTGGTATCAATCCATTTGCCCTGCTCGTTCTTCTTACGAATCACCGAAAGACCATATCTTGACTTGTCGTGGTCAACGCTACCGCAGTGTGCCCAGCCTGAGTCAAGTGTCGGAGCAAATACGTTCCATTCCCATTCGGAAGCAACGCTGAGTCCCACTGCGTCTGTAATCCATGAGTTGGGAAGTTTATATCCGTCACCGCTCATAGGGTATGAGTTGCCGTTAAAACTGAAAATATATGTGTATGTATATTTGTAACCGCTTACATACTCATTCATGTTTACCTCCGGTTTTGCCAGAACATACGACTTGAAGCCACGGTTGTGCATGCTCCAGTATGACTTACTGTAATCATACCAGTTCACCATGTTTGTAACATTTGGGTTATCAGAGTCCTGGAAATTAGGATTGTCAGACTCATCGTAGAACTCGAAATTTGCATTTGAGAGGTCGAACGACTTAGGATTCACCTCCTTATGGTTTATGGCATTCACAGCAATCAGCACCTCCTCGCCCGGTGCGATGGGGTAATCCTGTCCGTTGCCGGGGAAAATATAGATTGCATCTATTGTCGTCGTGTCTGCCATTATGTTTGGAGTGTAGTCCTGTTTGTCCACCGACAAGAACGCTGTCTCGGCAAAAGCGTAGCCGTCAAGATATAGGGTCTCGTTGCTGTTGTTACCGATTTTCACGTATTGGTCATCGCTATATTGCTTTCCTTCGGGTGTTGTAGTACCGGTGAAGAATATCTCGCTGATGACGAGAGTCTGTGAACCTACGGGCACATCAAACTCTGCCGTCTCTATGATATCCTTGAAGCGGTGATAGAAATCTTCGTTAAGGAAGCCCTGTTTCATCAGTTCGGGAACGTAGAGAGTAACGTTTGCAAACTCGAATGAGTTCTCCGACAGTTCTGCCGGCTCTGCCATGTAGGCCGTAGTAAGATTTCCACACTCCTTGAAAGCCTCCTCGTTGATGAATGTAACCGATGAAGGAATACGCACGTTGGTCACTGTCTTAGAACCGTAGAACGCTTTCTTGCCGATTGTGGTAACGTTGTAAGTGGTTCCGTTGTTAGTCACCTTGGCAGGCAGTGTTACGTTTCCTGTATAAGAGTTGTATTGATCGGTGGCGTAAGTCACCTCAACGTTGTTACCGCCGATGATGTTGTAGAACACATTACCGGCCTGGAAGTCGAATGCCATTGCATCGTTTGCTGCAAAGGCTGTGATTGCACAGAGTGCAAATCGGGTAAATGTTTTGATCATAAAATTAATTGTTAGAATTATAAATTGAAGTTTATTTCAAGTCCGAAATACGGCGTTACATACCTGCGAGTGGTATAGTTGTTGCGCGTATAGTCAGGATGAAGGTCGAATATCTTGTTCACGAAGAGTGCCACCATCAAGTGGTCGGCAAGCAATCGTTTCGTTGCCTTGAGATTAAGGTTCATGTAGAAGGGCACCGTCTGTCGCTTCTCGATACCACTATTATATGTACGCACGAGGAACTGACGCTCTATATCGGTGGCATCGGCTTCTGTAAAGGGGTGCAACGAACCATCGGCGGTCATATAACTCACCGGTCTGGCTTCCTTGTGCATGTGCTCTCGAGCGGTGTACCACATACACTGCGCCGATACCGAGAATCCCAATGCCAGTCGTGGCACGTCGGTATCGAATGTGAAGTTTGTGTTCCACATCTCACGTATATATCCGTCGTCGTCATTGTAGAAACCCACCAACTCAATATTGCGTCCTCCCACCGTGCGCGACACATGTTCCTGCACCACCATCGAGTTGCGGTATTGCGACTTCAGCCACGCTCCTGTCACGGTAAGTCGGGTGGCCAGCAGCGGCCAGCGCGGCGACGAGTAGGTGTATTCCACGCCTCGTTTCTGCGTCCTACTGCCGTTACCGGTCTGCCCGGTGCTGCGCAATGAGTGTCTCACCTCGTAGGGAAGAGTGTGCGGATCGGGTGCGGTGGTAATGGAGTTGTGGTCTATGCCTGACGTGTCATACCATTTGTAGGCATACGAATGATAGTCGGTCATCGGACGGAATCCCGACTTCATATCCTCCTCGAAGTATGTCACGATAAGCCGATGGCCTCGCCATGAAGCATCGATGCTCATCTCCCATTTGTTGTTACGAGCCGCATGAAGATGATAATTGGTAGGGTCTTTTATATATGTTTGCAGCCATACTGAGCGCAGTTCGCGCTTCTCGTGCCAATAGTTCATCTCCACCATGTCTATGAATAAGGTTTCGGGGTATAGTTGGTTGATAGTAGGCATCTTTGTATGCTTGCCCCAACCGCCCCGCAGTTGCAGGTTCAGCGGTGTCCCTCCCAATGATATTGGGGGCAGACTCCAGCCTGCGTTGATTCTCGGATCTGCATAAACCTTGCCGCAAAGGTCGTAACGGCTGCTGAGGTTCATCATAGACGAATTGCGCAGACCGGCCACCAACTGCAGTTGGTGACGACCCATGGGGATGGTAATGTCTGCCTCGGCAAAGCCCGACAACTGCATCTCGGCAGGCACGTCACTGTATTTACGTTGCCTTGTTGACAATCCCACGTATAGCGGGAACATCGGGTCGAACAACTGTCCCTTGCCAAGGTTCTTGTCGTATTGCCAGTCAACACCCGCTTTCAGGCGGTTGCTCATCCACGATGAAGGCAATGAGAAGTCGGCTTGAGCCTTCACGAAGATGCCTATCGGCCGTCCATCGACCTTATGTCGTCCCGTATATTTGTACGGATAGATAATTACTGCTTTGCTTTCGCCCTCTTCGCGGGTGACTGCGGCAGGCTGACCGTGGTCTATCTGCACCAGACGCTGCCTGTCAAGTATGTTCTTCTCGAAATTCACCGATGCCAATAGTTCTGCCGAACGCCACCAGTCGTCCTCGCTGCGGCTGTCCTGTCGCAGACTGAAATTTGCCGCCCAGCGGTTTCGGTCGCTCTTATACGAGTCCACACCGCCATAGTTGAGTTCCGGGTCTATGTCGTCATCGTCGAACGAACCGGAGTAATCGAGGTTAAGAGCCGCGCTCCATTGCCTGCGCCGAGACTGCCACTGGTGACCTCCGCGAACCGAGAACGACAGTCGTTGATATGTCTCCAACACATTGCGTGGGTCGCCATTGGCTTTCAGCCAGTCGGCACTCAGGTTCAGAGTCCACCGCTTTTCTCCCCATTCCAAGCCTTTCGACACGTGTAGCAGTTTGCTCTCCATGTCGGCCTTGAAACGCGCTTGCAGACCGTGCCCTCCTCTACGGCGTTTCACTTTCACAAGTCCGCTGGTCAGGTCGCCATACTCCACACCCGGAATACCTCGCACCACTTCCACCTGTTCCACGTCATCGGTAGATATGGAGCGCATATCCACTCCCGAATTGGTAAAGTCACGGCTGGTAGTTTTACTGTCCCACGCTCCGTTGGCATGCTGCATATCGGCGTTTGTTGACATCGGTGCACCATCTATCACGAAACTTGTTCCCAGCGATGATGTGTTGTATTTCCCTGCCGGTCGTCCTGTTTCTCGTAGTTTTATTATGTTGGGCGAGGTCAGGTTCGGGTCGCTCGCCATTCCTCCCGGCAGCAGTTCCATAAGGTCACTCATGCTCGATGGTTGCAGATGCTTCATGGCCTGCTTTCCTATTACCGACGACGAGGTGAGTCCACGTCGCTCTGTTGCCGTCACCACAACCTCTTTCAGCATTGTGGTCGATGGCGTGAGGCGATATGTGGCATTGTTTCTAAGTCTTTCTTTCAGTTCGTTGTAGCCCAAGAAAGATATTATGATATTGGTCGTTGCACTGTCGGTGTGCAGCGTGAAGAAGCCTTCGGCATCGGCCACAACAGCATTCCGCGAACTGCCTGCCACTCTTATCCACGCCCCCGGCAGCGGTTCTCCCGTCAGTCTGTCGGTCACCCGCGCCCTTGCCGTGACTTGAGCACTCGCCGGCATGGCCATTAGCAGGAGTGCCATATATATTAATAAGGAGTGAAAATTTAGCAAAACGAAGCCGGTTTTATCTGTTTTGTTTCTTATTATCATAATGTGGCGGCAAAGGTATCGGTTTCTCCCGATTTCGGCAATACCCAAAAATTGGTATTTTTTAAACTGTGGAACGAAATGACAGAACGTTAAAAAACATATTTTTACTTGCATATTGCAATGGAATTACTTACTTTTGCAACATATTCATATTAAAAATCACAGACTATGTTCAAGAAAAGTATTAAATTATTCGTGTGTCTTTGCGTAGCGGCAATCACGCTCAACTCATGTATCGGGTCGTTCGGCTTGTTCAATAAGATGCTCTCATGGAATATGACAGCCACAGACAACAAGTTCCTTAACGAACTTATATTCATCATCATATCACCTGCATACGCCATCTGCGGCACTGCCGACCTGCTCGTTCTCAACACAATAGAGTTCTGGTCGGGCGAGAATCCACTCGCATCAAACGCTGGCAAAACAGAGAACGTGATGGGAAGCGACGGCAAGATGTATGCCGTTACAACTCTGAAAGACGGGTATGAAATCAAGGATGCCGACGGTAAGCAGATGAACTTCACCTTCGACGAGAAAGAGCAGACATGGTCGGTCGAAGCAGAGGGCACGAAACAGGTGCTGCTCAAGATGAAAGACAAAGACACGGCAGAGATAATGCTCCCCAACGGCGAGACAAAAGACGTGTCGCTCAACGAACAAGGAATGTTCGAGGCACGCATGGCATTGGGCGAAGGCTATTATTTCGCAACACGATAAACCACTGCATACACGCAGTTATGTCATATAACGATAACCAAAACAGGCGAAATTGCTCACCAATTTCGCCTGTTTTGCTTTACAAATTCGCCCAAATTGCAACGCAATTTCGCCCAAATTGAATTACACACCCATATATTTCTCTGACACATAGTAAACAATACACACCTCTTTTTGTATTCAAAACTCATGCTCCCCCTCCTTTTCTTCCCATAAAAGTTTATGTCCTTATGTCCTCAAAATTGTGTCAAAAAGAAAAATTACTTGAAAAACGAGATGCAAATTCCTTTGCATATACAGATATTTTATTACCTTTGTGGAATGAATGTAGTCCTTGATGTAGGACTTAATATAGTACTTAATGAAACGTTTTAGAAAGGCTATAAAATTCTTGTTAAAGATACATGTGTTGGGATTGGCTGTGTTAAGTCTGTTCCGTATGATAGAGTTCGTGACACTGAAAGACATGCTGACACCTGCGGTGAAAGGCGAGACATGGTTGCAGATGGGAGCGTTCGTGCGCGGCTTGTGGTTCGACAATGTGATAGCCTGTTATATCATGGTGGTGCCAATGCTTGTTGTGATGCTTGCGGCATGTTTCAACAGTCATCACAGAGGGTGGCGGCGGTTTGCCGTATGGTGGTTTTCGATACTCTATCCCTTGGCATTCGCCGTTTCGGCAGCCAATATACCATACTTCGCTTTCTTTTTCAAGAACATCAATTCGAGCATCTTCGAGTGGTTCGGATATACCGGTACCACGGCGGGAATGATGTTTCAGGAGAGCAGTTGGTGGCTTTATATCATCATTTTCATCGTCGTCACGGCAATATTCATACGCCTGCTGTGGTATGCAGAGAAGCGGGCATTCATTGATATTCAGGTGGCCAAGGGCAGCACACGCCGTCCGTTGGGCATCGCTTTGCGGTTGATAGTGACATCAATGTTGCTCGGTCTGTGTTTCTTCGGCATCAGAGGGCGCACAGGATATAACCCGATAAAGATAAGCGCGGCATACTATTGCAACGACTCATTCCTCAACCAACTCGGAATAAACCCTGCTTTCAACCTGCTGACGAGTACTCTCGATGATATGCGAAAGGAGAACCGCTCGCTCAATCTCATGCCCACCGCCGAGGCCGTGAGCATTGCACGCCGCAGTCTTGGCATAGTAGGCGACAACGTGGACAGCCTCTACGTGCTGAGAAGAGAGATAAAGGGAGCGGAGAACGAGGACGGAGAAGATGGAAAACATTCGCGCCCAAACGTGGTGATAATACTGATGGAGTCGATGTCGGCAAACTTCATGAAGAGTTTCGGGGCACGCGAGGAACTCACACCGGTACTTGATGAGATGTATCGCAATTCGCTATCGTTCAGCAATTTTTACAGCACCGGAATACACACGAATATGGGCATGACGGGAACGCTGTATTCATGCCCGGCAATAATGAAGCGCAACCTGATGAAAGGAACGGTGACACCGCGACGCAACGGACTCCCTACGGTACTGAAGGAGAACGGTTATCACAACATGTTCTTCATGACACACGAGTCGCAATACGACAACATGAAGGCTTTCTTCGCGCAGAATGGTTACGATGACATCTACGCACAGGAGGACTATCCGGCCAATAAGGTGGTAAATGCGTTCGGTGTGAGCGATGGTTTCCTGTTCGATTTCGCCCTCGAAAAGATAAATCTTCAGGCGAAGACAGGCAGACCGTTCATGGCAACGGTGCTTACGATAAGCAATCATCCGCCATACGTGATACCCGAAGGGTTCAAGTGTAAGAGCAAGGAGCCGGAAATGCAGATAGTGGAATATGCCGACCGTTGCATCGGCGACTTCATTAAAGCGGCACGCCGACAGGCATGGTATGACAACACGATATTCGTTGTCCTCGCCGACCACGGAAAACTTGTGGGCAAGGCAGATGCCGAACTGCCACAGAGTTACAACCATATACCGCTGATGATATTCGGTAAAGGCATACAGCCGCAGGTGTATGAGGGGTTGGGATGCCAGATAGACGTGATGCCGACATTGCTCGGAATGATGGGAATAGGATATACGTTCGACGGGTTCGGTCAGGACTTGTTGCGGCAACCGCGCGAGATGGTGTTCTACAGTGCCGACAATCAGATTGTGGCGCGCAGTAAAGAACAGGTTTTTATCTATTCTCCCGAACTTCAGAAGAGTTTCGTATATGGTGTGATGCCGGGTCGGCAACTTGCCGAAATGAAGCCGGTGGAAAGCACCCAACTGCTGAAGCGTTATGTTTTCGCGATGATAGAAACGGCGGAGTTTAACGAACGACAGAGCCGAAACCGATGATTTAGGGTTGAAAGGAGAATCGGATTGAAATAAGAAGATAATAAAGAACGATACAATAAAATATATGAAGAGCAGGAAAACGATACTTGCAATGGTGGTGGCGATATGTGCCGCAATGCTCATTACGTTTCTTCCGTTGACGGAATATAACTCGAAAGGAGAGCCGCGCGAGGCAATAGTGGCAGTGACGATGCTGAACACCGGCAACTGGATATTGCCTGTGAACAACGGAGGCGACATCGCTTACAAACCACCACTTTTCCATTGGGCGGTGGCCTTGTGCTCGCTGCCACAGGGATATGTCAGCGAGGCAACATCGCGAATGCCCTCCGCACTGTCGCTGATAGTGATGATCGGTGTGATGTTTCTATTCTACTCCAAGCGCAGGGACACCTCTACGGCATTCCTCGCCGCCATGCTCACGCTGACATCTTTTGAGGTTTATCGCTCCGGTGTGAACTGTCGGGTGGACATGTTGCTCACTATGTTCATCGTGCTTGCTATGCTGTTTTTCTATCGTTGGATAGAACGAGGGTGTCGTGGCATACCCTTGTTGGCGGTGCTCTTTATGAGTGGTGCCACGCTGACGAAAGGTCCTGTTGGGATAATACTGCCCTGTGTGGTTGCGGGAGTGTTCGTTATGCTTCGCGAAAAGAAAATCGTTCCGCTGCTTTACATCTTTTTATCATCGCTTCTCGCCCTTGTACTGCCTCTGTGCTGGTATTTCGCGGCCTACCGGCAGGGTGGTGATGAGTTCCTTGCTCTTGTTTATGAGGAGAACGTATTGCGAATGTTGGGCAAGATGCCGTATGAAAGTCATGTGCATAACGCGTTCTATAATTTCCAGACATTGATAGTGGGGTGGCTGCCTTGGTCGCTGTTGCCACTCATTTCACTCTTTTTCCTTCGGAGAAGGCACTTCGGTGCGTTGCGAAAGTTCTGCAACAAACCGCGCGGTTGGCTGAACAGAGTGCGCGGTATGGAGCCGTTGGAACTCTACACTTGGCTTGCGTTCATTATCGTTGTTGCATTCTATTGCGTTCCTAAAAGCAAGCGCAGCGTCTATCTGCTGCCGGCCTATCCGTTCATGGCGTGGCTGTTGGCAGAATGGATGATGCGGATTAAGTACTGGAAACCTGTTGTAATGAAAATATTTTCCGGTATTCTTGGTGTCGCAGCATTGCTTTTGGGCGTTACTTGCGTGGTGTTGCAGTTCCACCCTGTGGCTCTTGACTCTTTTCATGGGAAGCATGCGTGGCAGAATCAACAGATTTTTGCGGCACTTCAGGACATCGGTTTCACTCCGATAAGCATCGCTCTGATGCTCTTTACCATTGCTGCCGGTGTATTTACGTTGGCAAAACTAATGCGTCGTGAAACCCAACCGCAACGGAATACTCTTTCTTCGTCTCACTCAGAAAGAATAATCAATTCTTCACTCGACTCCGACAGGAATCTCTTTCATATCGAAGCGGAGCAAGGACACCCAACGCTAATACCGCTCATCGCCTTATACTTCTGTCTATACGGCTTGATTCTTCCGGCAATACAGAACGTGAAGAGCGATCGCCCGCTTGCAGAAAAGATCAGCCGTACACTGCCCACAGACAGACTTTATTCTTTTGTTGCAGAGCCGATGCTGCACTTCTTTTGCACAAATTTCTATCTCGGAGACCGAATCAAACAGTTTGAGAAGTCACGACCCGATGCCGGATATCTGATGATTGCCGATGGCGACCGCACCGATTTCTTTGCACGACATAAGGAATATGAGTTCAAGGAGGTTAGCCGAACGGAGCATCCTGCGACTGAACTTAAACAGATAATTTATTTTTATGAGTTTAATGCCAAGTGATTTAACGAGGGCAGGACAGACATGAAGATATAAAAGACAGGATAGGAACAGACCTATAATTATTGATTTTGAGGAAATATGTTTTGCGGAAGAAAAGTACTGATTTTCAAAAGTTTAACCTAAAATATAGAAGAAACCTATCCGAGGATAGTTTTTTTCTGTTGTTTATTGTTGTATTAACTGCTACCTTTGCATCAGAAATAAAAAAAGTATAACAATTAAATAATAGAAAAGTTATGAGAACATTAGATTTTTTAGGGTTAGATGAGAAAAAAGTTCAGAACGTAGTGAATGGTCTTTCGGGACTGCTTGCCGACCTTCAGGTTTATTATACCAATCTTCGCGGTTTCCACTGGAATGTGAGCGGTCGTAATTTCTATATCATGCACCAGAAGTATGAAGAGTTTTATAATGACGCGGCAGAGAAAATCGACGAGGTGGCTGAGCGTATGCTGCAACTTGGCGGAGTGCCTGAGAGCCGCTTCAGCGAGTATCTCAAGGTTTCGGATATTAAGGAAGTTGCCGGTATCGGATGCGGTGGTGAGGCACGCGACATGCTGCTCGGTTGGCTGAAATCTCTGATTGAGAAGGAGCGTAAGGTGCTTGCACTGGCAACAGAAGCCGGAGATGATGTTACGGTATCACTGATGAGCGACTACCTGAAAGGACAGGAAAAAGCAGTATGGATGCTCGTTGCATACAGCAAACGACACGGACAAGACAGCGGAAGTTGCGGTTGCGGCAACAAATAATTATACAAAAACAGAAATCCCCCGCAAGTTTGACGATGAACTTTCGGGGGATTATTTTTGTTTTCAATGATTTTTTCAACTCAAATCGGTTACATACGGCACCATTATATCAGATTTTCTCGCCGTAACAAAGGTCTCCGGCATCGCCGAATCCGGGCACGATGTATTTGTGCTCGTCCATTCCGGGGTCAACAGAAGCGGCCCATACGGTGGTGTTCTCCGGCGGAAGCGATTGCTTCAAGACTTCAAGTCCTTCGGGAGTGGCAATGACACATGCCACATGAACCTGCTTTGGCTTGCCGTTCTTGATAAGAGCCTCGTAGGCAGCAGCCATAGAACCGCCCGTGGCAAGCATCGGATCGACAATGATAAGGGTCTTACCCTCTAAAGAAGGGCATGCCATGTATTCGGTATGTACGCCCACCTCGGTGTGCTCACGGTTGGTGTACATGCGGAACGCCGACACGAAACCGTTCTCGGCATGGTCGAAAACATGCAGAAATCCCTCATGGAACGGAAGTCCGGCACGCAGCACCGTAGCAATAACTATTTTGTCTTCAGGCACTTCCACCGTGGCTGTTCCCAGCGGAGTTTCCACCTGAATGGGGGCGTAGGTAAGCAGTCTGGAGATGTTGAAAGCCATTATTTCGCCTATTCTTTGGATGTTTCTTCGGAACAAAGTGCGGTTTTTCTGATAGTCCTTGTCACGAATTTCTGCAAGATATTGCCCGAGAATACTCTGCTGCTCACTAAGATTTATTATTTCCATTGTATATATGTTATTATACTTATATTATTAATTAATATCCACACACGTTCTTAGAAGACACGTACAACAAGACAAAGCCATTCCACTTGTCGTTAATGTCTTCATAATCTTATGGTTAAGTAATCAGTGCGCAAATATACGAATAATTACGTTTTTTTTGCCAACTCCGTGTTGCAAAAATGTTTTGCACGAGCGTTTTTTACACATTTTAACCAAAAATTGTAAGCCAAGAACTTTTTTATTGTGCCAAAAACTGCTCGTTAAGAAAAAATAAAGTACCTTTGTGCCCGAAAGATTAAAGTATATTTAAAACTTGGTTTTAAGGAAACAACGAACATTTAAATTTTTATTTTATTTATGGCAAAGTTAGATTTGACACAGTATGGCATAACCGGAAGTACGGTAATTGCCCACAATCCGTCTTTTGAAACACTCTTCAATGAAGAGATGAAACCCGAACTCACAGGCTATGACAAGGGACAAGTAACCGAATTAGACGCTGTAAACGTTATGACTGGAATCTATACCGGCCGCTCTCCTAAGGACAAGTACATCGTTGACGATGCACAGAGCCACGACAAGGTATGGTGGACAACGGAAGAATACAAGAATGACAACCACCCCATGAGCGAAGAAGTATGGGGCAAGGTAAAGGACATCGCTATCAAGGAACTTTGTAACAAGAATCTCTACGTGGTTGATGCATTCTGTGGCGCTAACGAGGCGACACGTCTTTCAGTGCGCTTCATTGTGGAAGTGGCATGGCAGGCACACTTCGTAACAAACATGTTCATCCGCCCTACCGCAGAAGAACTGGAGAATTTCAAGCCTAATTTCGTTATCTACAACGCTTCAAAGGCAAAGGTGGAAAACTATAAGGAACTCGGACTGAACTCTGAAACCTGCGTTGCTTTCAACACCACAAACCGCGAACAGGTAATCATAAACACATGGTATGGTGGCGAGATGAAGAAAGGTATGTTCTCAATGCAGAACTACTACCTGCCATTGCAGGGCATCGCATCAATGCACTGTTCGGCAAATACCGACAAGAATGGTGAGAACACCGCTATCTTCTTCGGTCTGTCAGGAACAGGAAAGACCACACTCTCTACCGACCCGAAGCGTCTTCTTATCGGTGACGATGAGCACGGATGGGACGATGAGGGCGTGTTCAACCTCGAAGGTGGTTGCTATGCAAAGGTTATCAACCTCGACAAAGAGAGCGAACCTGACATCTACAACGCCATCAAGCGTAACGCACTGCTTGAGAACGTTACCGTTGCAGAAGACGGCAAGATAGACTTCGCAGACAAGAGCGTAACAGAGAATACCCGCGTTTCTTACCCGATAGAGCATATTACAAACATCGTGAAGAAGGTGAACGGCAAGAGCGCAGGCCCTGCTGCAAAGCAAGTTATCTTCCTTAGCGCAGACGCTTTCGGCGTGCTTCCTCCGGTTTCTATCCTCGATCCGGAACAGACGAAGTACTACTTCCTCTCAGGCTTCACAGCAAAACTTGCCGGGACAGAGCGCGGAATCACCGAGCCTACTCCTACTTTCTCTGCTTGCTTCGGTCAGGCTTTCCTCGAATTGCACCCAACAAAGTATGCAGAGGAACTGGTAAAGAGGATGCAGAAGAGCGGTGCCAAGGCTTACTTGGTGAACACAGGCTGGAATGGAACAGGCAAACGTATATCCATCAAGGACACACGTGGCATCATTGATGCTATCCTCAACCACTCTATCGATGAGGCTCCGACCAAGAAAATACCTTATTTCAACTTCACAGTTCCTACACAACTCGAAGGTGTTGACCCTGCAATTCTTGACCCACGCGACACTTACACTGACGCATCACAGTGGGATGAGAAGGCAAAAGACCTCGCCGGACGTTTCATAAAGAACTTCAAGAAGTACGAAACAAACGAATCCGGAAAGGCTCTTGTAGCAGCCGGTCCGAAACTCTAAATAAGGAATAAATATAGAAACGAAAAGTCCTGCAGACCTTTGTCTGTGGGACTTTTTATTTTACATCCACACCACAAATTGCATATTATACATCACTATTTCCCAAGAAAATCAATAAAAGTAGAAAATTATGCGTTTTTATTTTGTTATTTGAATTGTTTTTCAGACCTTTGCAAGCACTATATTCTTTAAATCTAAGTAAACGTCAAACAATTAAAATGGCTGAACAAGGCAAATTAGAAGTCAAGGAACTCGAACAGGTAGTGGTTCGATTTTCCGGAGACTCCGGCGATGGCATGCAACTCGCCGGTAACATTTTCTCTACAGTTTCTGCTACAGTGGGCAACGGCATAAGCACGTTCCCGGACTACCCTGCAGACATTCGCGCCCCGCAAGGCTCACTCACCGGTGTTTCAGGATTCCAAGTCCACATCGGAGAGGGTAAGGTTTACACCCCCGGCGACAAGTGCGATGTGCTCGTGGCAATGAATGCAGCAGCACTGAAAACACAGTACAAGTATGCCAAACCACAGGCTACTATCATCATCGACACCGATTCTTTCGGCGCAAGCGACCTGAAAAAAGCCGCTTTCCAGACAGAGGACTATCTCGGCGAGATGGGCATAGACCCCGACCGCGTAATCCAATGCCCGCTGACAAAGATGGTGAAAGACTGTCTGAAGGACACCGGAATGGACAACAAGGCACAACTGAAGTGTCGCAACATGTTCGCTCTGGGCATAGTGTGCTGGCTGTTCAATCGTGACATCAGTCTCGTGAACAATTTCCTGCGCGAGAAATTCGCGAAGAAACCGGAAATAGCTGAGAACAACATCAAAGTGGTGCAGGCTGGTTATGACTATGGACACAACGTTCATGCAAGCGTACCGGCAACATACCGCATTGAGTCGAAGCACAAGGTTGCAGGCCGATACATGGACATCACCGGCAACAAGGCAACAGCCTACGGACTCATTGCCGCTGCCGAAAAGGCCGGCATGCGCCTGTTCCTCGGTTCTTACCCCATCACTCCCGCCACCGACATTCTGCACGAACTGTCGAAGCATAAGTCTCTCGGAGTGATAACGGTGCAGTGTGAGGACGAAATCTCAGGCTGCGCAACAGCGATTGGTGCTTCTTTCGCCGGTGCCCTTGCCGTGACATCGACATCAGGACCCGGTATATGTCTCAAGAGCGAAGCAATGAACCTCGCCGTAATCGACGAACTTCCGCTCGTCATCGTTGACGTTCAACGCGGCGGTCCATCAACAGGTTTGCCCACGAAGAGCGAACAGACCGACCTGCTACAGGCTCTCTACGGCCGAAACGGAGAAAGTCCTATGCCCGTCATCGCCGCACTTTCACCCACCGACTGTTTCGATGCGGCCTACGATGCATCGAGAATTGCCGTTGAGCACCTCACTCCGGTGATACTGCTTACCGATGCATTCATAGCAAACGGTTCGGCGGCATGGATGCTTCCCGACATCAACAAGTTGCCGGAAATTAAGCCTCACTATGCCCTGCCGGAGCAAAAAGGCAAATATACCCCATACGAACGCGACCCGAAAACAGGCGCACGCTATTGGGCAATACCGGGAACGGAGGGTTACACACACATCCTCGGAGGATTGGAGAAGGACGGTAAGACCGGTGCCATATCAACAGACCCGGAAAATCACAGCATGATGTGCCGCCTGCGTGCAGAGAAAGTGGCACGCATAGAAGTGCCCGATGTAGAGGTATTCGGCGACAAAGACGATGCCGAACTGCTCCTCGTGGGCTTCGGTTCTACTTTCGGACATCTCTATTCTGCTATGGAACAACTGCAGAAGATGGGCAGAAAGGTTGCTCTCGCACAGTTCCGATACATCAACCCGTTGCCAAAGAACACCGAAGAGGTGATGAGACGCTACCCGAAAGTATTGGTGGCAGAACAGAACCTCGGACAGTTCGCTTCTTATCTGCGCACAAAGATTGACGGCTTCGTACCTTATCAATATAATGAAGTGAAGGGACAGCCGTTCCAAGTGAATGAAATAGTAGATTACGTAACCCAAAAATTCTAATCAAAATGTACACAGCAAACGATTATAAAAAGGGACAACCCCGTTGGTGTCCGGGTTGCGGAGACCACTTTTTCCTTGCATCGCTTCATAAGGCAATGGCAGAAATAGGCGTTGCACCACACGAAACAGCAGTAATATCGGGAATCGGCTGCTCAAGCCGACTGCCTTATTACGTTAATACATACGCAATGCAGACCGTTCACGGACGTGCAGCGGCTATCTCAACAGGCGCAAAGGTTGTCAATCCGAACCTCACCGTATGGCAGGTTTCGGGTGATGGCGACGGACTTGCCATTGGCGGTAACCACTTCATCCACGCCATGAGACGTAACATCGACATCAATATCATACTCCTTAACAACCGCATCTACGGTCTTACAAAGGGTCAGTACAGTCCCACTTCGCCGCGCGGTTTCGTGTCGAAGTCATCACCTTACGGAACAGTTGAAGACCCGTTCCGCCCTGCCGAACTATGCTTCGGTGCACGCGGACACTTCTTTGCACGCTCGGTTGCCACCGATGCAAAGGGTACTCAGGAAATTCTGAAGGCTGCTAAGTTGCACAAAGGTGTTGCGGTATGTGAGATTCTGCAGAACTGTGTCATCTTCAACAACGGCGTATATGACTCGGTATATACCAACGAGGGGCGCAAGAAGAACTGTATCTACGTGCGTCACGGCGAGAAATTAGTGTTCGGAGAGAACAATGAGTTCGGCCTCGTACAGCAGGGATTCGGTCTGAAGGTTGTGGAAATCGGTAAAGATGGCTATACGCTCGACGATATTCTGGTGCATGACGCACACTGCGAGGACAACACCTTGCAACTGAAAATTGCCGAGATGTCCAACGAGAACGGCTTCCCCGTTGCCCTCGGAGTTATCCGTGACGTTGAAGCACCGACCTACAACGACTCTGTATATGCTCAGATAGAAGAGGTTTCGGCAAAGAAGAAGTATCACAATTTCAACGAATTGCTCGAAACTAACGATATTTGGGAGGTGAAATAAGCCTCACCTACATCGCGAAAGCATTATAAAAAAGATGCGAGGGGACAAGAGAATCGGATTCTCATGTCCCCTCTTTCTTTACCCCTCTTATGCTACCGGCCTCTCCATAGTACGGAAAACCATATACTAAATTATTGGTGTCCGGTAAAAGGAAACCGCATTTCTCCAAGCGAAGACAAAGTGCATCTTTGCTTATCGTAAAGGCGGAGGCGACGAATTAACGAAAAAACAAACCTCTCGGAGGTAGAGCAGGCACTGGGTAAATAAAAGAATTGCTATACCGGCATGACGGAGAATAACGCGCACCACCTCATAATAAACAAAAATCCTCCCTATCTCTCATTGTCTTCTAAACTCCTTTACTCACCACCTCCAATATCTCCTCACCATACATCTCTGCCGATTTCTTTCCAAAATAAGGAATCGCAATCAGTTCTTTGATAGTCTGCGGACTACTGTTCGCTATCCCGATGAGTGCTTTCTGTTTTATTATGGTGTAAGGCGGGAGAGAAAGTTCTACGCTTTTGCGCCACCGCCACTTGCGAAGCAACTCGAAGAGTTCCTGATTCTGCACATCCTCGTTATTCACTTCCGCTTTCTCCGACTCGCGTTTGCTGCCTCTGCTGCGCTTCAACGGTTTCTCCTTACTTCCGTCCAGCACTCCGAGCGTCACTTTCTGCTTCAGCCGCATGAACGTTACAGGGTCGAAACCGTTCATCGCGACCTCCTTCAGAATTGCCGTTTTTATTTCATATATAATACACATATCGGCCAAGGCATCTTCAAAACGCTTCTTCACCGGTTTACTGTCGCTATCGGCAACGGTGGCAGGCAGCAAATCGCCGAGCACATCTGTCACGGTATCGAGAAAGTAAGTGGCACTGCGTTTCACACGTTCCACAAACTGCGGGTCGCGGAGTTGCTCACCGTTCATACCCATAAACACCGCCATCCATTTGCGCGACACCTCCACAATCTTATCCCCGATGTCGGTGCGTGCCTGCCTATGCGCAGCCACAAGGCGCGGATAGGACGAAGAGAAATGCTCTTCGAGCACGCGCGACAGTTGATTGTCGCTGAGTTGCAGGTCGCTGAAGTCGAACAGTTGGCGCAGTTGCTCAATGTGGTATTGCTCCTTCAGCACCGGCAACATATCGATACTCTGCCGCGCCGCCTCTCCTTGTTGTGCAATGTAACTGCCCACTCTATGGTCGTTCATTATGCTTTCTTTCATCACCGGCTTCGCCAGAACCAGTCCGTCGAGCGACTTACACCGGCTCAGTGCCACATAAACCTGCCCTGCCGCGAACGAGAAAGCAGCATCTATTATGGCATGCTCGAAAGTGAGTCCCTGACTCTTGTGTATCGTTATGGCCCAAGCGAGGCGCAGCGGGAGTTGTCTGAACACGCCCTGCACTATGCTCTCTATCTCCTTTGTCTTCGCGTTCAGTTCATATTTCGCATTCTCCCACTCCGTATATTCCACCTCAATCTCACAGTCATCGCCCGGACACAACACGCTGACGTGCCTTTCGTCAATGCTCGTTATGCGCCCTATGCGTCCGTTGTAGAATTTCCCTGCGGGGTCGTTCTTCACGAACATCACCTGCGCACCCTCCTTCAGAGTCAGTTCCACATCCGTGGGATAGGCATATTCGGGGAATGTTCCCTCCACCTCGGCTTTGAAACGGTACGCCTCTGAATGAATACCTGCGAGTTCGCTCTCGTTATACGAGTCGGCGAGATGATTGTGTGTTGTCAGTCGGATATATCCCTCTTCAGGTCGTGGATGGAAGTTCGGGTTGCAGCGTTGGTTCAGCAGGGCGATGTCTTGTCCGGTAACCTGCCCCTCGCGGATATGATTCAGCAGACCGATGAACACAGGGTCTTGTTGCCGATATACGTGTTTCAGTTCCAGCGTGACATACGGTGTCTGCTGCAAAGCCTTCGAACCGAAGAAATAAGGCGTGTCATAGTAAGCCTGCAACAAGGGCATATCGGCCGCCGTCACTACCGGCGTGAGTTGTTGCAGGTCGCCAATCATCAACAGTTGCGCACCCCCAAACGGCCGGCGCGGGTCGCGAAATCTGCGCATCACGTCATCAATGGCATCAAGCAAGTCGCCCCTCACCATTGATATTTCGTCTATTACCAGCAGGTCGAGCGTGCGCAACAGTTTTTTCTTTTCTTTCGAGAAGTCGAAACGTTTCTTGTAGCGTGCCTCCGGAACGTATGGCGACAGCGGCAATTGGAAGAAAGAATGGATTGTCTGCCCACCGGCATTTATCGCTGCAACGCCGGTCGGTGCCACCACCACCATGCGCTTCGGCGAGCGACTTTTCACTTCGCGCAAGAACGTAGTCTTACCCGTCCCGGCCTTTCCCGTCAGGAAAATGCTCACACCGGTGTTCTCAACGAAGTCCCATGCCAGTTGCAGTTCTCTGTTCTCTTCCATTCTTTTTTCTTGCTTTCGTTCAAATGCCGCAACACAATCGCAGCACGCAAGACAAATACCGCAGTAGGTAGGCAGCATTGTCCGTGATGGCAAAGATAACTATTTATTTCCTTTCGGCAAAGCGAAAAACGTCGAAAAGAGTAATATTGAACCTAAAACGTAGCGGGCTACGATGAGTTGGAAAGACAGACAAGATGGCGACAAGAAAATAAAAGATGTCAGGAAGCAAAACTACAAATAAGGAATTACAGTCTTTGCGGGCTAATAACCGTTTTTGATTGAAATCCTTGTGTAAAGCAAAACAGCCCATTTTGCTGACCAAAATGGGCGAAATTGAAAAGCAAAATGGGCGAAATTGCCGACCAATTTCGCCCATTTTGCATTATCGTATATATCAGAAGTTTACACCGAAAGTAAGCATTACGGCACTGTTGTTGCACTCATCGAATGCGTCGTGACCGATATTTGAAAGGCCGAGGTCGTAGGTCAAATCGGTATAGAACATATCTATTCCTAAGCCTACACCCATTCTCAAACCGGCATCAAGACGTTCGAAAGCACCATCATAATCTCCGTCAAACGAACTATACGCCTTGCGGTTCTGATAGTTCTTTATCTTTCCCGCCACGCCACATGAGAAATAGCCTCCGAAGAACGGCTGTATGGAGAAGGTGTTATCAATGCTATAGATATATTTAATCACGAACGGCAATTCCAAATATCCCAAGTTATAGGTGAAATCGAGAGGTCCTTTCTGATTCTTTCCACCCTTCTCGATATAGTAGGCTCCCGTCTCGAAATATAGCGGAGCACGGTCGGTAAGTTCTACGCCGACAGCGAATCCCACGTTGAGTCCGGTCTTTGTCTTTCCTCCGTCAAGCAACGCATTATCAGAATTTACCGTTGTGAATGCCGGTCCTACGCGGAAGCCGTAGTAAACGTCATTGTTACCAAATCCACCACGTGTTCTGCTACCATAATCAAGGTGTCGCGTATTGCGGTTATAATACTTGCTTCGCTTGTAACTCTGTGCGTATGACGGCATCATAACAAATGCCGCCAATGCGATTGTTGCAATGATTTTCTTCATATCAAAAACGTTTTTAAGATTAGAACTATGCCGCAAAGATATTGTTTTTCCTGCAAACGGCAAAGGGATAACACCCATTTGTTGTAGGAAATTCCCTACTTTTGACAGAAACATACAAGTTTATAAGATAATTATACACTATTATGGTGTTTCTTTGGATGTTTTATGAATACAAAAAGCAACACCGGCAGAGATGTTGCTTTTCTGTATTATTGGGTGTCTCATCCCTTCCTTTTAAACAAAACCATTGCTACGATGGGTGCACCGACGAGTGCAGTGACCGAGTTGATTGGCAAAGCACCCTCGAAACCGGGCATGCGGGCAATGATGCAGCAGGCAAGAGCAAGAGCCGAACCGGTGAGCATGGTGGCCGGCATGAGCACTCGGTGGTCGCCGGTGCGCCATATCGAGCGGCAGAGATGCGGCACGGCAAGCCCGAGGAACATTACCGGACCGCAATAGGCGGTGACGATTGCCACGAGTACACCGCTGCAACCGATTACCATAAGACGCGCGCGCCGTATGTTAAGACCGAGGTTGCGGGCATAGTCTTCTCCCAAAAGCAACAGGTTCATGGTCTTGACAAGAAGCATGGACAGCGGTATCAGCACCGTCATAAGACCGACAAAGAGCCATACCTGACCGGCCGAGACGCGCGAGAAACTGCCCAGTCCCCACACCACGTATGCCCTGATGTCCTCCTCGGCGGCAAAATATTTCAGCACGCCGATTATCGCCGTTGCGACATAGCCTATCATTACGCCTATGATGAGCAGTGTGACATTGCCCTTTACTTTCTGCGCCACATAGACAATCAGCGACATCACGGAGAGCGAACCGACAATGGCACCGACCGACAAGGCCGCGTTTCCGGCGATGCCAAGGCTGCTCATGGCCACTCCGCCGATACTCCCGGAGGCGAGAACCATGAGTCCCACCCCAAGCGAAGCACCGTTGCTGATACCCAGTACAGACGGCCCTGCCAGCGGATTGTGGAACACCGTCTGCATCTGCAGACCGGCAATGGCAAGTCCTGCACCGGCAACCGTTGCGGTGAGAGCCTGCGGCAGGCGCGATTTCAGTATGATGTTCTGCCATATCACCGGCTCATCATCACCGCCGGCGAGAATGTTCCAAAGGTCGGCAACGGGTATATGAACCGTTCCGAGCATTAGGTTGACTAAGAACATCGCAACGATGACCAACGTCATCAGTAGGAAGAAATGAAGGTGCTTATTGTTCATTCTATCAGTTTATAATATTTCGAGGTATGATCTTTCAATACTCCGGGGTGAAAGGCTTGGATAAAATCCTTCAGAAGGATGTCCGGTTCCATTGCCGATAGTTCGTTAAGCGGCGTACTGTTCATGTCGCAGCACACCACCTTTTTATTCTTGCAGGCACTGAAGTCGGCATATCGAGGGTCATCGGCAATGAGCGATTGGTAGGAGAATTTCTCTTTTTCCTTGTTCTGTATTATCCAGAAATCGGCCTTTTCGGCCTTTGAGTACACCTCCTCAAAGTCGAGATTGACACCGCCGGCACGGTTGTCTTCAGTCATGAAATACTGCCCTGCGGCATCATTCACTATCGTTGCGATGAAACTCTTGCCACCCATTGCATACCAGTTGTCTCCGTGCATCTTTCCGTAAAGCACCTGCGGCAGCGTTTCATACTTGGGAAGCATCGCCATAGCATCGTTATAGTTGCGCTCCACCTCAGCGAAAATGGCGTTCGCCTCGGCTGTCTTACCTATGAGAAGACCTACGAACTTTATCCATTCGGCTTGTGCAAGAGGTGACACTTCTTCATATCCCATATATGGCATAAGCGGTGCTCCGGAATCTTGTAGTTTCTCAAATCCTCCGCGTTTCGAGAGAGATATGAGTATCACGTCAGGCTGTGAGGCCAGTATCAGTTCCTCGTCAAAGTTTCCTTCTTTGCCAATCTTCACTATACGTTTGTCTTCGATGCGCTGTTTCAGTTCCTTGTCGAAGAGTCTTTTTGCGCTCGCTATGCCGGTCACGAAGTCGAGGGCATTGAGTTTTATGAATCCTCCGAGTTGCTGTGTGGTCATGCAGATGACGCTCTTCACCGGTGTTTCTATCTTTGCGTAGCCATCCGGTATTCCTTCCGGCGATGTTCCGCGTGGTACGAGTGCGAATTTATAAACCGCCGCACTGTCTGTTCTCTGTGGGTCTTTTATTTCCAACAGTCGGAATCCTTGCTTCTCTTCCACACTGAATCCCTGTGCATATCTCACTGCCACTGTTGCCGTGTCGTTACCGTTTTCAGCATTTTCTTTACCGTTTCCTGTTGTCTGTCCGCATCCCACAAGTAATGTCGCGAGACAAACGAAGATAATGATTTTCTTCATTTCGTTACGTTTTCCGATATTAATATTATGTCTATATTGCCATCGGGCAGCAGCGGATCGCAGTGCTCGTGACAGTGTTTTATTATTATTTTTTCCAACCGTTGCATCTCTTCGGATGTCAGAATAGACCATAGTTGGCGTGCCATGTTCAAGCCTTCGATGTCTTTTTGCACCTCTGCTTCTGACAACATCTGCTTCAGGAAGGCTATGTTCATCGTTGTCTTATGGCTGTGGGTGTCGAGTTTTCCCTCTGCCAGTTTCACCGCCTTACCTATCATAACTCCCATTGCCAGCCTCTCAACACCCAGTTCGCGGGCTATGGTTATCGTCTCACCGATGAAATTGCCGTAGTGGATGAATGCTTGTTCGGGCAGTTCGGGGTAGAGTTGACGCATGTAACGCTCGCTCTTTGCACCGCTGTTTATTACGATTTGAGGGGGTTGGGCGGAGCGATGAGCGGTGAGAGTTGAGCGATTGGGGGAGGTGATGGAGAAGCCTACCGACATCTCTTTGCGTATGGAACTTATCCAAGCCTCTGATGAGAAAGGCTTAACGATGCCACTCGTGCCAATGATGCTTATGCCATCTACCACTCCGATGCGCGGATTGAATGTGCGCTTGCCTGTCTCACGACCGTCGGGAACGCTGATAGTGACCGTGGCTGACATGCCTTTCGGGAGCAATGGGAGCACATTGTGGCGTATCATTCGCTGCGGAACCTCGTTTATTGCGGCACTACCGATAGGCAGACCGAGACCCGGAAGAGTTACTCTGCCTACTCCCTCGCCTCCTGTTATGTTGAGCGATGAGGGATGAGGGATGAGCGATGAGCGTTCTTTCTTCGCTTCGCTTCGAAAGCGTCTCCTGTCGGAGCCGAGCGGAGGGATGAGCGATGAGCGTTGAGCGATGAGCGTTCTTTCTTCGCTTTGCTCCGAAAGCGTCTCCTGTCGGAGCCGAGCGGAGCGGGGAATGGGGAGCGATGAGGGGTGAGTGTGGGGCTGAGTTTCTTCAGTTTCTTCCTCTGTGGTATTATACAACTCTATCTTTGCCACGATGTCAAGGCCGTCGGTGATGTCGGGGTCGTCGCCTGCGGTCTTCGTAACGGTAGCGGAATTTTCACCGAGAGCGGTGATACGCACCTCAATATCTTCTCCGTCGGGGATACGTACGGTCACCGTTTCCTGTCTTGTGAGTGCCGCAACAGCGGCCGCAGTGGCACACGTCCCGGTGGTTATGCCGGTCTTCAGTTCGTAGAAGTCGGGCAATATTTCCTGAGTTTTAAGTCGCAGACCATGCGGACCGTTCACTTTCTTGAAATCCACTTGCGCGGTATCAATCACCGGTCGGCAGACAACGAAGACAGGAATGTCGGCCTTACGCGCCGCTTCCACTTTCTCATCAAAGCCTCCACTCTCGCCGCTCTCCTTTGTTATAATGGCATCGGGGTGCAGTGTTTCTATCGTTGCCGCTGTAGGTTCGTCGTCATAGAAGGTCAGATATTCCTTCGGGAAACCGCTGCGTAACGCCAATTCCACAGACGAGGCACGGTTCAATATGCGGAACCAAGTGAGATGTTGTTCCCAGAAAGGTTTTAGTTTTCCTATCGTCTGCACACCGGTAAGGGCGAGAAGTCGCTCAACACCATGCCGTTCCATCCTCTCCACGGCATCGTTATAGTCGTCACACCAAATCATATCGTCGCTTCGCGGAGGATATTGCCGTTCATATCTTATCACCGGCAACTGTTTTCGGCGTGCCGCTTCTATTATATTGCTATGCAGATTTTCGGCAAACGGATGAGCGGCATCAATGAGAAGGGCAATACCTTTCTCGTCACAGAAGCGTGTAATGTCATCGACATCCATTCCTCCTGTGGTGCGAATACCGTGCACGAGGTCTATTTCCTGCTCGCTTCCACGAGTGGAATAGTAGAAAGTCTTGCCCGCATCTTCCAACGCAATGGCCGCTTTCCGTCCCTCTGTTGTGCCACCGAAAACCAGAATCATACCTATTTTTTACTGTTTTATATTTCTCTCAAATGATAGTGTTACGCAAGTTTAGCAATCGAGGAGCACACTACTTATACCCCCTCCCTGAACAAATGTGTGAATTTCCTGTCATATAGCAACGACGTATTTGAGCGGTTATCTATCGCATCGCCCACCACAATCATCGTTGTCAGCGTGAGGTCGTGACTCTTTACTATCTCTGCGAGGTTCTTCAACTTACCGCGATATATCGCCTGATCTTTCCATGTGAGATGATAACAGGCGGCAACGGGTGTGTCTTCGGGATATTCTTCCAGCAACTGCGCCTGCACATCGTCCACTATCGACGCACTGAGGAAAATGCACATCGTACTTTGCGAGCGAGCCAGCAGGTGCAGTTTCTCACGCTCCGGCATCGGTGTGCGCCCCTCACCGCGTGTCAGTATTATTGTTTGACATCGCTCCGGAATCGTGAATTGCGACCGCAGTTCGGCGGCGGCGGCAAGGAATGACGATATTCCGGGCGTGATATGATAACTCATTCCGTGCTCATCGAAGAAAGCCATCTGCTCCTGTATCGCCCCGAAAATGCAGGGGTCGCCGGTGTGTAGGCGCACTATGAACGCACCGCGGTCATAGAAACTCTTCATCAGCGAGCACTGCTCGTCGAGGTTCATGTCTGCCGACGAACGCACCGTGGCACCGTCTTTGGCGCAGAGAGTGAGTTCGCGCGGCACCAACGAGCCGGCATATAATATAAGGTCGGCACGCTCGAGCATTCTCCTTCCACGCACAGAAACGAGGTCAGGGTCGCCCGGACCGGCACCGACAATCTCGATATGTCCGCGCCTAAGCCACTTGCGGTCAATCGCTGCGGCAACGGTGAAGTTGCTTCCTTTCTGCTTTTCCATCAACATTTCGCCACCATTCGACATCAGCAATGCCGCAGCCTCGCTGACACTTGGCGTTCCCACATGCTTCGCCACGACATCACTTGGCGTGGGGACAGTAATCTCTGAAAGTTGTTCTGCTGTGAAAAAGGTGAAATTTTCGCCGTCGGCAATAAGTCGTTTCACCACCGGTTCATCGCTTTTTATGTCTATCGTGGCATATCGGCAGGACTCATTCATTATACCCTTTGCAGCAATCACCGAGCGTATATTATCGATAACCTCCTCTGTCGGTCCTGCCTGATGTGCCAATCCGATGCCCACCGAAACTGCACTTGGAACGAAATGTAGGCACAGCATACCATCCGGCACGGCATGACGGAATGGCGAAACGATGATGCACAGCGCGAAATCCTGTTGCGAGAGTTCCTCCTCACTGCTCACTATGGTGACATGTTCGGGGCGTGTTTCCTCCAAATGGTCTGTTCCGCGGTCGCGTGTTTCAAGCCATAGAGCCGTTGGCCGCCTGTTTACGAATGTCGTTATAATATCGTTCATACCGTTATTGGGCACCGCTTTCCAGCCGAAGTCCTCGCCAATGGTATCGAGAGCCCACAGCCCTTGGTTGTCACTCTGCGTGGTGATGACAGGCATAGCACCTATTGCGGCAGCCACCTCGCGCGTCAGTTGGTTTGCTCCTCCCACGTGTCCCGACAACACCGAGATAACGTTGCGCCCCGTACTGTCAATGCATATCACAGCCGGGTCGGTGTGTTTGTCGCCGATGAGCGGTGCTATCGTTCTCACACAGATGCCCATTGCACCGATGAATATAAACGCCTCGCGCTCGGTAAAGAGTCGTTCAACATCCTGACGACTTATCATGTCAATGTCTCCGCCGATTGTCTTTTTCAAGGTTTCGGCTATGTTGTCACCCTCTTGGGTAACGGTTATGATTGATATTCTCATTTTTTTCTTGCTTTAAGAATGTTTATCGGGTGATATGAATCTATGGTAACGCGCATGGGTTGTTCCACGCTCATTCCCGCTTCTGCGGCAGCGTTGTTGAATATCTCGATGCTGTCGCGCGGAATGCGCGGGTCGGTAGTGGTTTCCACCGCCACGCAGTTATACACCATCACTCCTCCTGCAATCATCTCCCGCGCTGCTTTCAGCACCATTTCGCGCAGGTGTCCGCCATGTCCGCCAATGAATACGGCATCAGGTGCGGGCCATTGCGACGTGTCGGCAGCGAGGAAATCGCCCATCGAGATGTTTATTCCCGGTGTCCCGAAACGTCGTGCATTGGTGTTTATGATGTCTTCACATTCGCTTCGTGTCTCAAAAGACGTAACGTGCAGGTGAGGGAATTGCTGCCGTGCCTCTATCGAAACCGAGCCGGTGCAGAACCCGATGTCCCACAGCGAGTGTCGTTGTTGCAGTTCGAGGGCGGCGAGTGTGAGGTGACGTATCGCCGCCTTGGTTATCATCAGCGGTCTGCCGGGCAGCGGAACAAACTCTGCATCGGGAATAGGCATTATCTTTTCGCGCTCCTTTACGGCCGTTATAATAACGCAGTTTGGCATGGCGGCATCATATTCGGCAGCCTCATCGAGCGATACCGAGCACACCCGCTCACCACTGTCATTGCCGAGCAGTTCGCCTATGTGCATCACGTAGTTGTCATACCCATACTCCAACATTCGCCGTGCTATGGCCGCCGGTGTGTGATTTCTGTCGGTGAGGATTCCTATTTTCGGTGTCCTCCTTATCAGTGCAGCGTCAAATTCGTGCCACGGGCGACCTGTCAGTGTCACCGTGTGCATATCGTGATAAGGCAAAAGCAATCGGTGTGCAAGTGTTTGCAGCAAGTTGAGTGTGGGCATTGTCTTTATCACGGCCTCCGGAATGCGCCGTTGTATCGTAGCGGCGAAGCCGAAAAAGAGCGGGTCGCCGGAGGCAAACACCACTATGGTCTCGTCTATCTTTGCATATTCGGCAAACACATCATCGAGCGGCACCGTTATGTCTATCCACCTTGCATGCTGCGGAAGCAGATGGGCAACGATGTCGTGGTGACGCTTTCCGCCCGAGAAAACATTGCCGGAGGAAATCGCAAGCAGTGCTTCCTTCGACAATGACGGCTCGCGGTGGTCGTCTATGCCTATTACTATATAGTCGGTTTTTCCTTGTGTCATACGTCTCTGCCGGGCATTAACTGTTGTGCATCGTCCCATGCCAAGATGCTGTTTACCAATGTTGCGGCGAGGTTACTTCCTCCCTTGCGCCCTTCAACTATTATTTTCGGAACGTCGCGGAACACCTTCACCATGTGCTTCGACTCGCACACATGCACAAAACCCACCGGTGCGGCGATGATGCCTGTGGGCTTTGCCTTGCCTTGTCGCATCAGGGCGCATAGTTCCATGAGTGCCGTAGGGGCATTACCGAATACGAACAGCGCATCGGGATGCTCCTCTGCTGCGAGTCTTATGCCTGCCTGAGTGCGTGTGATGCCTTTCTCTTTTGCCATTTCTGCCACACGAGGGTCGGCGAGATAGCATTTCACCTCTATTCCCATTCTGCTGCAAGCCACCTTGCGAATGCCTGCCGCCGCCATCGTAACGTCGGTGATGATGGTGTTCAGTCGGCCTTTTTTCATCTCCTCGAACATTCGTGGCACGGCCTTCTCGGTGGTATATACAACCTCTTCCATAGAGAAATCGGCAGTTGTATGAATGGCATGCAGCATCGGCCAAAGACGATAGAGCGGAATGTCGGGGTTGCTCATCTCCGAATGTATGGTGCGGAAACTCTCCATCATTATCTCCTGTCCCACGCCCATCTCTTTCTTTTCGCCGGCATTGGCAGCATCGGTCTCACGGTAATATCCGCGCGGCGTTATCATCGAACCGTCGTGAATGTAACTCTGGCTGTTGCCGATTATCACCACGGTGAACATATCTATCTTTTCCGGGTCAAACTCTCCGAGTGTCGTTCGGAACACTTCCTCTTCCGGACGGCCTGCCTGACGCACATATCCCACAGGTGTTTCAGGTGAGCGGTGCATGAGGAATATCTCCTGAAGGCGGTACAATTGCCAGTATCTGCCATTGCTTTTGGGGTTGTAGATGGCAGTGACGAAGTCTGCTTCGGCAGCCGCAGCGATGCGTTTCTCTATCGTTGCCCAAGGGGTCATCAGGTCGCTGAGAGAGATTACGCAGAAGTCATGACCTACCGGAGCACCAAGCAGTGAAGCCGCTTTCTGGAAAGCCGATATGCCGGGCAGCGAAACAATCTCTATGTCGGCATCGGCATACTGCCGTTTCATCTCGTAGATGAGTGGTGTCATGCCATAAATGGCGGCATCGCCACTGCTTATCACCACCACATGCCGGCCCTTCATCGCCATGTCGAATGCCTGTTGTGCACGGTCGCGTTCACGTTTCATTCCCGTGTCTATGCACCGACACCCTTCCTTTACATAATTCTCTATGAAGCGGAAATAGTATTTATATCCCACCACCACGTCAGCCTCGCTGATGGCCTTTATCACTGCCGGCGTGATGTCGGCCTCGCTGCCCGGTCCTATACCTGCAACGGTAATCCTTGCCTTACCCATATTTCTTGATTAAATTCCTATCTGTTTATCCGAATGCAAAAATACAAAAAAAAGTCCAAGCATGTTTTATTTCTCAAATCTTTTTTATTTATAACGAGTTCGGCGTTGTAAATATCAGCAATTTGGGCTAAATTGAAAAACAAAACAGGCGAAATTGCAATGCAAAATGGGCGAGATTGCTGACCAATTTCGCCCATTTTGTATCGCTGACAATAATCTGTTGTGACAAGATTGTTTGCCTTTGAGTGGTTTTTTGATTATTTTTTGAAAAATAAAGTAAAATTGTCTTGCGTTTAGAAAAAATAATTGTATATTTGTGGCATGAAGTTACGAAAAGAGTGTAATTTATTGGAACTGAGCGTAGGTTAATTGCTCATGATAGTAATAGGTTACGATTTAGTTAGTTATCTACTGCATCATCCTTCTGCGCGTTGCGTAACCTTCAAAGAACTCTTCGTATGCAAAAGTAACAATAAAACGGGAGATTTTGAAATGAATCTCCCTAATTTTTTCTTCTCATACAAGTTTTTCCGTAAAAGCGGTTTTGTCCGTCGGCACACCATCGCCCAAAAGGATTTTGGTCGAACGTATGCCGACTACGCATAAGCGGAGAAAAGGGCTTTGCCTCACGCCTAAACAACAGTTTAGACTAATGATGCAAGGCCCATTTCTTTTGTGCTTATGCCAAAGAGGTGCTTTTACGGGTTTCTGACGATTTTTCTTTTTCCACTGTTCCTTTGAGCCGTAAGCGGAAAGCCGTGTCTGACCGCCCGATCCATAAATGGAACAAGCCGTCACACACGGCAGGCAAACCGGGAAGAATGATTTTATCCGTCCGACCGTACACGCTCGGCCAGACATATAAAATCATACTTCCTTGCCGGTGGTTTGCCCGGTTTCACGCCTCCGGCTATGTCCCTTTTCCTTTTGGCGTTTTCCCTTTTTTACGGATTTCTCTTTTGAAGTTTTCCTGTCCAATCTGCCTCCACTTCCGTTTACCTCCATTTTCGCGTCTTTCAGTGAGCCGCATCAGATAGTCATTTCCGTTCTGGGCGCAAAGGTAATTCCGGGATTGGACGGGAATGCAAGGTCAAGCCTCCTGTTTTCGGAAAAAATCTCCAGCCCTGCGGGTAGTATTTTTCCCGAAAAACCTTGCATTCCCTAATCCCTACCTTTTCAAGCACCCGAAACGAAAACGACCGATGCGACAGAAAGACGCATAAAAAAAATGTCGGATAAACGAGAGGCAGATAAGATAGTTTGAAACTCAACTCCCTCAGCTCTTGAATCCGCATTAAAAAACAAAAAAATCAAAAACAGCGAAGATATGACGGCAACGGCAAATTTCAGACAAATGGCGCAGTACATAGGGCTTGCGATATGCGGCTTGATGGTACGCACCGCCTTCGGGATGTTCGGCATCTTTTGGGGCATTATTAGAGAGATTGTAAACGGAGTGTTCCGAGTGGCGATAGGTGTAATCGTGGCTATCCTTTCCACTATTGCCTTCTTCGGCTTCATCCTTTGGTTATTCACCCTTTAACCCCTACTGACATGGCAAAGAGAAGCAGCAAAACGGCAGCGCAGCAGTGCAGATACTACGAGGTGGACAACATCTTCGTGTACATGGTGGAAACGTACATCAACGGCAACATATCCGTGTTCCGTGAACTCTACCGAGAACTGAACAAGGACGCACGGAGGGACTTTACAGACTTCCTTCTGAGCGAGGTAGAGCCGACCTATTGGAGAGAAATACTGAAACAGACAATCTAAAAAAGACAGCGATATGAAAGGAACAGAACATTTCAAGAGAACGATACAGATGTATCTGGAGCAGCGTGCAGCGGAAGATACGCTCTTTGCGAGGAACTACCGCAACCCTGCCAAGAACATAGACGATTGTGTCACCTACATTCTCAACTACGTGCAGCGGAGCGGTTGCAACGGCTTCACGGACGGGGAGATATTCGGGCAAGCCGTCCACTACTATGACGAGAACGAGATAGAGGTAGGCAAGCCCATTCAGTGCCAAGTGGCGGTGAACCACGTTGTGGAACTCACGGCAGAGGAAAAGGCGGAAGCACGGCAGAACGCAGTCCGCAGATACCAAGAGGAGGAACTCCGCAAGTTGCAGAACCGCAGCAAGCCGAGAACCGCCACCAAAGCGACCGCACAAGAAGTACAACAACCCAACCTATTCAATTTCTGATTATGAAACCGAGAACACCCATACAGCAGGAAGTCGCACGATTGAGCGAGCGACTGCCGAAATTGACCGCCACACAGAGGGCTTACGCTTTCCGCCATTGCTTCAAACATTACGCCATCAAGAGGGCGGACGGCACGAACATCTGCACCGAGTGCGGACATTCGTGGAGGAGTGAACACAACCTTGCGGACACCGTTTGCGGATGCACCTGCCCGCATTGCGGCATGGAGTTGGAAGCGTTGCGCACCCGAAAGAGCGTGTTCAGCGAGAACGAGTATTTCTGCATCATCACCACCTGCAAGCAGTACCAAGTGATACGCTTCTTCTTCGTCAAGTCCCAATACAAGGCAGGGCAGGCAGCCGGGTATTCCATTTATGAAGTGGTGCAAAGGTGGATTTCGCCCAAAGGCACAACCGTCACCATTGCCCGACTGCGTGGAATGTCCATACTTTACTACGACCTATGGGCGGAATACAGCGACATGGAGGTACGCAAGAACAACAAACTCCGTGCATACGATATAAACCCCGTCTGCACCTATCCCCGACAGCGTTTCATACCCGAACTGAAACGCAACGGCTTCAATGGCGAATACCACAACATACTGCCTTACGACCTTTTCACGGCTATCCTTTCCGACAGCCGAGCCGAAACGCTGTTGAAGGCAGGGCAATACCCCATGTTGCGCCACTATATCCGCAGTTCCTTTGACATAGAGAGGTATTGGGCATCCGTAAAGATATGTATCCGCAACGGCTACACCATTGCTGACGGCTCCATGTGGCGTGACACCATAGACCTCCTGCGGCATTTCGGCAAGGACACGAACAGCCCGAAGTACGTCTGTCCCTCCGACCTCAAAGCCGAACACGACAGACTTATGCACAAGCGCAACAAGGAGATAGAACGCAAGAAGTTGGAGGAACGCATCCGCCAAGCGAAGAAACACGAGAAGGCATACCGCAAACTCAAAGGCATATTCTTCGGCATCGCCTTCACGGACGGCACTTTGCAGGTGCGTGTGTTGGAGAGCGTTGCGGAGTTTGCAGCGGAAGGGACGGAACTGCACCATTGCGTGTTTTCCAACTCCTATTTCCTTGAAAAGAACTCTCTTATCCTATCCGCTACCATTGACGGCAAGCGCATAGAAACGGTGGAGGTTTCCTTGAAGACATTGGAAGTGGTGCAAAGTCGTGGCTTGCACAATTCCAATACCGAGTACCACGACCGCATTGTAAACCTTGTGAACAGCAACGTGAACCTTATCCGCCAGCGGATGGAAGCGGCATAGTATCAACCTATAATACCCAATAGTATGGAAGTAAAAATTGAAAGCATGGTTTGTCTGTGGGACGATAAAATCCCCACGATGTTCCTTGAATTTGTGAACCTCCTCACTCTTGCAACGAGTGAGGAGCAGTTAAGACGGAGTGTAAAGAACTTTGCCGAGAAGCACGGACTTGACAGGTTTTTCCTTTACGGCTTCGGTTCCCACCATTTCTACCTGCACCAACGCTACACGAGCGACCCCGAAATGGTGATGAAGAACAGAGTTTTGTCAGTACATTTTTAACCACCCTAAAATCAACGATTATGGCAACACGGATGACCATCAACGGAGTAAGCACCTGCACGGAAGCAGGTACGGAGAAATACGAGCGTTTCCAATTAGGTATCGGCAGACGCAAGCGGACACTTGTGCAGTACGACTACCGCCACCCCACAGACGGAGAGTTGTTCTCTTGTGTCAAACCCACATTGGACGAGTGCCGAGAAGCACGGGATGAGTGGCTCACGGCAAAGGAAGGAAAGGAGGACAGACGATGAACGCAGCCTATCAAACGCTGATAGTGAAGTTCAGTGAGCCTATCAAAGTATTGGACGGCATCTTTGACGATGCCGAAGCGTGGGGAGTTGATACCCTAAAAGGGTGGATAGACGACTACGAGAGCAGCAGGTTTACCGCCATCAACAGCCATACGGCAGTCATCACAAGCGAGTACAATATGGAGTGCCTGATGGAATGGTTGAAACGAAACACACCCATTGCCGAGATAACAGAATGTTAAACAAGTTGGCGGTGTCCGCACCGCCAACCTACAACCAAGAAAAGCATGATAGCGAAGACTATTTTACAGCAGATAGGCGGCAGACGCTTTGCCGCCATGACGGGAAGCAAGGACTTTATAGATATGGGTAACGGACTGCGCATGAGCCTTGCGAGGAACAAGACGAGTGCCAACCGCCTTGACATCATCTACGATGCCGGCTTAGACCTCTACAATATGCGTTTCTACCGCAGGACGTTCAGCAAAAAGACATTCGAGTGCAAGACGAAGGACATCGAAACACACGATGGCATATATTGCGATATGCTGGAAGAAATGTTCACGATGGTAACAGGACTCTACACCCATTTTTGAGTGGCGGCGGACAAAGCCGCCCTACTTTCTTTCGGTGAGCATGACGGCGGACAAAGAAAGTAGCAAAGAAACCGCTGTCCCAATCTACGATAGTATTCACAAAAACAAGTTTCAATCATGGAAGAAATCAGACAGAACGGAAAAATCATCCTGCACAGCGATGACGGAACAAGCATAAGGATGATTTTCAAAAACCTCACGGGCAGGATTTTTCAAGGTCAGGAATATGTGGAGTATATCCGGCATATCGCAATCGGGGAGATGGGATTTTCGCCCGGCATCATAGAGCATTGCAGGGACGGTGAAGTAATCGGCAAAGGAAAAATCCCGAATGTATGAAAAGCGGAAACTCCGATGAAGTTGCGGCTTCATCGGAGTTTCATTTGTCAGGCATTTGCCATGTTACGGAATGTACAGCAGCGCAAACTCCGCCTTTCTCCGTTTGAGCAGCATGGCGTGCCGTTTCCCCTTGTAGTTGCAGAAAGCGATATATTCCCGGTAAATGTTCCTGTCGCCCGCCTCCAATTTTCGGATCAGCGTGCTTTTGGGTATCTTCCCGCTCCCCAAAAGCCGGTATGGACCGACATTGTAGGCGAGCGTGGCAAGGAGCAGACTGTCACGCCCGAACTTACGGAACATGGCGCAGAACTTACGCAAGTCTTTCCGCAGGAGTGCGTCCGCCTGCCGCTTCGTCATGGTGCGTGCCGAATACCTTTCCCCCGGCTGCACCTGATGACCCCAGCCCACGTATGGGTGGTGTTTCTCCGAGTGCCAGCCTTCAAAATACTTCGTACAGCGAACCGCCCGCTCAAAAGGCGGCAGGCGGTAGATTGCCGCCTGCCTGTCCGTCCCCTTCCGACGGCTGTCCCGTGCGGACACGGAGCAGACCGCCAGCAGCGAACAGAGGATAGCCATGAATACACGCATCATCTTGGCAGAGGTTTGTAATTGCCTATGGGGATGACGGTCTGAATGTCGTCCTTCACGTTCCGGTTGTTGAAGTCAAATTCCAATTCGTAGGAATTTTTGAAATTGTCCTCCACCACCACGATGAAGTTGTGCGCCTCGTCGCCCTCAGCCGTATAGTACAGCCGGAACTTCTCGTTTTCGAGCAGGTAGCGGTCATTGGGCAGAAAAGTAATGCCGCCCGCCATTTTCAGCGTGCCTTCCCCTTCGAACTGGAAATACCGGATGGTGTAGAGCGTGTTGGCGTAATCGCCCGTCCTTTTCAGTTCACAGCGGATTTCCACCGTCTGCCCCTTTGTGACCTTGTTCGGTACGGGCATCGTTTCCACCGTGAACGGATAGGATTGCTGGATGTCCATGTCATCGTCACACGATGCGAGCGTGAGCGACACGGCGGCGAACAGGCAGAGTGCCAACGCCTTGAAGATGGATATTCTCTTGTTCTTGTTGTTCAGTATGTTCATTGTCCTTTGATTTTTAAGTTATTGTTCATTTCTTTTTTGCTGTCAGTTGCAGATACTCGTTCAAGTCCTTGCAACCGTCATAGAGTGCGGAACAGTTACAGACACGTCCGCCGTAGTGTCCTTTGAGGGCTTCCAGCGTCCTCCGCCCGGCTTCGTCACGGTCGAGGAAGCAGTCGATGCGCCCGTACCCGTCTAAGTGTTTTACCGCCTTACCCACGTTGGCGACGGAGTTCAGCACAAGGCTGTCGCCTGTTTCCAATCCAAGCGTGGCAGCGGAAAGGAAGTCCATAAATCCTTCAAATAAACTGCACACGCCAGTCGGAGAACTTTCCATTTTGACCAGCGACACATCCTTCGGCGGCACGCAACCCTTGAAATAACGGCTCCGGATTTCATAGCCGCCAACCACGTTCTGGAAACCGATTGCGAAATACCGTTTTCCACGCACGCCGTAGTTCAAGCGGCAGCAGTGACGGGATGCAACGGCATAAGGGATGCCCCGTTCCGCCAGATACTCTGTTAATGGTGAGCGGAGCAGTGGGACGGCTTCCACCCCCTCAAAGGCAGGTTCGGACGGTTCCGGCAGGTACAACGGCTTTTCCGATGCGACAAACGGCATACGGGCGGTTTCCGCTATGAATCTTGCCTGCGCCATGAAGTCACCGCTTCGGGCAAACTCCCCGGCAAGCGTGAAGATGTCACCGCCCTTGCCCAAACCGAAGTCGTACCAGAGCCGTTTCGCCACGTTCACACGGAAAGAGGGCGTGCGCTCACTGCGGTACGGCGCACGATACCAAAGTTCGTTTCCGCTCCTTCGGACAGGCTCATGCCCCAACCGCGCGAGAAAGTCCGCGAGGGATATTTGCCTCATGGTGTCTATATCCGTCCGTTCCATGCCGCGTGTCAGTTGATGACGAACTTGATGCCCACCCCGAATTGGGTATGGAACTTCTTCGTGTCGCCACCCCACAGGCAACGCTCCCGGAGGTTGGCGAGCAGGGCGATACGGTCAGCCACGTAAAACTCTACATCGAGCGTCAGCGCACCGCCGTAGATGAAGGCGTCCCGGTCGTGCAGTGTCGAACCGTCATGCAGCACTTTTTCGCCCCAATTCACCGATTCATACCCGGCGAGAGCCGAAGCCCCCGCATAGACGAACACGATTTTACGGGCATCGGAAAGTATCTTGAAATAGTAGCCGCCTTCCGCCGTGAACTGCGCCACAGGTATGGCGGTGTCCTTGTACGGGTTGTTTTTCAGGAGATACTCACCTCCGAACACCCATTTGTTCCCCTTCTTCGTGTAGGTGGAGAGAGCCGCCCCGAAACTGTACCCGCCGTCGTTGCCGCCGGGTTTGAAGCCGTCCGCCAGATTCGCCCTGACCTCGATGCCCTGCATCTTCGGCAGGCATCGCTGGGCGTGCGCCTGCCCCGTGAACAGGGCAAGCGACGCGATGATTATTGCGATGTACTTTCTCATGGTCAGCGCACTTGAAGTTCGTTGATGGTATTGGCGCGCACCAAGTCCTCGTTCTCGATCACGAAGGACTGGTGACGGCCGCCGTTCTTCTCGTTCAGCTCCACCACGAGGCACTTGCCGTCGGGTATGGTGAACTTCGCCATCGTGAAGACCGTGCGTTCGCTTTTTTTGCCCGGCACGAGCGTGGCGTAGTTCTGCGCGCGGAGCGGCAGGATGATACGCTCCTGCACGGCGGTACGCTTCGCCACCTTCTTGTCCACGATTTTCCATGTGATGTAGTCCACATCGAAAGGCACGTTGCTCTGGTTCTTGATTTCCGTGTGGAAATACAGAAGCCCGTTGTGCGTGTAGATGCCTTTCAGAAGGTACTGGATGCCGAAACGCTTGCAGCCGATATGCTTCACCTCACGTTTGTTCTGCTTGTGGATGGACTTCATGATAAGGCGCACCAGCATCGGACTTTCGCTGCCTAATTCTTTCAGGTAGATTTCCTGCGCGTTGTTCGGACGGTTCACCGCCTCGCCGTCATGGATGAAGTCGCACATCTCCACGTTGAGCAGCAGCGGTTCGGCGGCGTATTTCACGTTGAAGGTGTAGAAACTCCCGTCCTCCGTGATGACGGACATGTTGGTTTCGTTCGGGAAATTCCTCACGGTAGCCTTCACACGGATGACGTTCTCCGCTCCGTCGGCTTTGCCCGCAATCAGGTCGGGCGAGCCTAAATCGACATAGCGCACCTCCGCCGGGAAGATGACATGCACGGTCTTGTCGTAGGTCACTTCCAAGCCGTGCGGGGGAACCATGCGGTCAAAGCCCAGCTTTCTCGTCAGACCGTGATACAGGTCGCCGTCCGCCTCCTTCTGCGGATAGACCTCTTTTGTCAAGGTCAGTTCTTCACTTCCGTTGGTCGTTTCAACGGTTACGTTTTCCTGCGCGTTGGCAGTTGCGATGCCCATAGCGAGGGCAAACATCATGATTACTTTTCTCATTTTACTTTGAATTTAGTGGGTTGTTGTTATTGATTGGATTTCTTATGATTATACATCAGTTCTTCTCCTGATAGAGCATGACCCTGTACCCGGCTTTCAGATGCACTTTGACGGTGCGCATCTTCTTGGCAATGTACTGGCTCGTGCCTTGTATCAGCCCCTTGCCCAAGTCGGAGGCGAGCTGCGCCCCGGCATTGGTGGAGATGTTGATGCTACTGCCGAGCGAACCGCCCATGTTGGCGGCAACCTCCCTGACGGCGTTCATCTCCATCGAGTTGGGGATGAATATGCCGGGCTGCCCGTCCGTGTCATAGACCTCCAACTCCACCGGGATAACCGTACCGTCGTGTTCCAGCGAGGTGATTTCGATGCCGAGCCGTTCACCCTGAATCTTGGCTGCGCCGACCACCACCGCATTACGGGGGATGATCCGGTCTGCTACCGCCATCGGCTCCAACAGCCGCAACCTGACCGCCTGCCCGTCCGTCACGCTCTGCGCCCCATAGACGCATGCCGGTATGGTGTTCCTGTCCGGTACGGTTGTAACGCCCACCGCCGTGTTGAAACTGCGGTTGCGTTCCTGCGAGAAGGAAGCGACAAATTCGGCATTGCTCATGGGCTGTCCGAGCGAGGACACCACCTGATGCGTCACTTGCCTGACGGGTTTTGCCGTGTTCTTTCCGGTTTTCTGCACGGGGGACGGCTCTGCGGTCTGTCCCGCTGCCGCCTGCGTGCCGTTCTGACCGCCCATGTACTTCGCCGCCAGTTCGTAGGATTTTTCCATGAGTGCCACCTGCTCGTCCATCGTGGAGCTTCTCTCTTTTCCGCTTTCCAGTTCGGATTCGAGGGTGGCGATGCGTTCCAGCAGCTCGTCCATCTCCGCATTGTCGTTCTTCGGCTGCTCGTAGAAGTTGCCGAGCGTGGCATTGAGGTCACGGTAGGCGGCTGCCGAGGACTGGATGGTCTTCGGTGCTGGCTTCACCGCCTCTTCCGTTCCGCCGGGATTGGCAAGGTCGAAGTCGCTGTCCCCATCCGCTTCCACCGTTTCGCGGTCGAACAGGTCGCCCAACTGCTGCATGGCGCGGCTGCGGTTCTCCTGCCGTTCCTCCATTGCCCCCTGCTCGTAGGCTTTCGCCTTGTCACCGATAATCCGGCGGTTCTCCTTGTCCGCATCGGGCATCTCGATGTTGTAGCCGCTTGTTCCCGGCTCCTGCTCCTTGCCGGAGGACGGGGCGAATATCAGCCACATAGCCCCGATGAATACCAGCACCATAGCGGGAAGCACTATCATTTTCTGGCGTTTCAGCCGTTGGGCTTCGGTCAGCGGCTTGCGCTCCTTTTTCGGCTTGTCGTTGCCGGGAGCCGCCTTGTTTTCGTTCTTGGGTTCATTCTTCGTCTGTTCCATATAAATAAGGTATTACATTGTGATTGTTATCCGGCTTCACGGACAGTTCCACCTGTCCGGCATGGTCTATCTCCATCCGGCTGCCGTCATTCCTGCCGATGTCATAGACGGCTTTACCGAAGGTGTAGAGGGCAAGTGCGGCGAATGCGATGAGCATCGCCAGCACGATGCGCCTGCGTGTCTTCGGCGGCAAGCCGTCCAGATACCCTTTGAGCCGTTCCACCAGCATTTTCTTTTTGTCGTGGAGTTTCCAGTACGCACTCCACAGTGATTTCTTGATTTTCTTCATGTCCGTTTACCTTTTGATGGTTTGTAAATCTTTGTTCTCGATGATGGTGAATCCCTCGATGGTGAACCCGTTGGGGTTGTCGTCCGAACGGGACGAGTTCAAGAGGCGGCACGTGGTCACGAGGCTGCGCTCTGTGACGTTGCTCTGCCGGATGATTTTCTGCGTGGCGTAGGTCACGGTGCGGTAGGGATAGCCGTTGAAGTCGCACACCACGCTGTCCACCTTCAGCACTTGGTTGATGTTACCGGCGATGATGCGGTTGTAGTACCCCTTCTCGGCGAAGTCCGAATAGTAGTTGTACACGCTCTTGTCTGCCAGCAGCAACGCACGCTTCACGTTGTGTTCTATCGCGCTCTTTTCGGGCGAGAGCGTGAAGAACAGCTCGTGGAAGCGGCGCACATGCTCCCTCGCTTCCGCCGGACGGTTCTGCGAGAGGTCCTGCGAGAGTGCCAGCATCAGCGACTTGCCGTTGTCCAGCACATAGATCTTTTCCCGCTGCCGCTCCGCGAAGCGGTAGGAACTCCACACGCTCCATACCGTTATCACTGCGCACAGCGAGAGGAAGACGATACCGAACAGGCGTATCTGCCTGAACGATGATTCGATGTTTTTGAGTGACTTGAATTCCATTTTACTTTTTCCGTTTATAATTCCACATTGATTATTTCAGCAGTTTCCCGGCACGTCCGACCATGTTGCCTGCGGTAGCACCCGCCACGCTTCCCGCCATGCCTCCGGCGCGTCCCGCCATCTGGTTCACGTTGCGCCCGTAGCCGCCCATGCCCCCGGCTTGGATGATCCAGCCCGCCACCGTCGGAATGGTGAAGTAGCCGATGATGCCGATTATCATGAACACGATATACACCCCGTCGCTGGAATCCAGCGAGAAGTTGGGGTCGGTCTGCATGCGCTCGATGTCGCTCTGGAGCATCAACACCTGAATCTTGGCGAGTATGGTGCTGAATATGTCCGACACGGGCAGCCACAGATAGACCTGAATGTAGCGGCATATCCACTGCGTGAGCGTGCTTTGGAAGCCGTCCCACACCGATATGGCGAAGGCTATCGGACCGAGTATCGCCAGCACCACGAGGAAGAAGGTGCGGATGGTGTCTATCACGAGGGCGGCGGCTTGGAACATCAGTTCCAGTATCTCGCGGAAGAAGTCGCGGATGCCCTTCTTCATCTTGTACATCCCCCGGTCGATATACATCCCCGCCATCGTCACCATGTCGGAGGGCGACCAGCCCAATTCCTCCAGTTGCTTGTCAAACTCCTCGTTGGACACGAGGTAGGCGGTTTCGGGGTTGCGCACCATCGCCTCGTATTCCAGCCTGTCCTTCTGCTCCCGGTACTTGTTCATGTCCAAAGTCTGCGTTTCGAGCAGTTTCGCCGTACCCTGCACGACGGGCGAGAGGACGCTGTTTATCGTGCCAAGCACCACCGTAGGGAAGAACATGATGCACAGACCGACGGCAAAGGGACGGAGCATCGGGAAGACGTCTATCGGTTCGGCTCTCGCCAACGACTGCCATACCCGGTAGGCGACATAGAAGAGCGCGCCCAGCCCGGCGATGCCTTTCGCCACGCCCGCCATGTCGGCGCACAGCGGCATCATCTGCTCGTAGAGCGAGCGGAGAATCTGGTGAAGGTTGTCGAACTCCATAGGCTACCAGTATCTTTCGTTCATGCTCCCGTACAGCCCCATGATGCGGTCAAGGTCGTTTTTCTTCTTCGCACGCAGGTAGCTCACGCTGATATTCTTGTTGGTGTAGTAGCTCACGAGGTTGCGGTAACGCTTCATCTTGGAGTGGCAGCGTTCCACCACGTCCATGCGCTCCTTGTCCGTCATGGAGAGCGTGGTGATGTTCACCACGTTCTTCAACTCCGTAAGCACGTCATTGGATTCCTCCAGCAGCTTCGTGTACCCGAAGGCGATGGCTCCGAGTTCCTCCACCGTGAAGTTGTCGTCGCGCAGCATCTTCTGGAAGCTGGTCACGTAGATGTCCGTGATGTCGCCTACCATCAGTATGGTCTGCTGCACCTTGCGGGCGTCCTTGACCAGATTGTTCACGGATTTGAGGGCGTCGTAATACTTCTTGCCCTGCTCGTAGATTTTCACCGTTTCCTGAAAGTTATTCACCATGTTCGTGGCGGTCTTCGAGGTGTGGATGATGTTCTTCGAGGCATTGATGATGCCCTGCGCCAGATTGCCCGGATCGCTCACGACCCATTGGGCGGAAGCCCTGCCCGCGAGAAGCAGGCACAGGCAGATGACGAATGTTATTCTTGTTCTCATGTTTCTTTGGATTTTAGCGGTTCTTATTTTCCTGCCGGAGTTTCCGGCTGCGGCTTCACACGCACGTAGTCCCCGTTCGGTGAGAAGGTCAGCACGTCGGTGGCTTCGTTATACGCCACGTCGATGCGGAAGCCGGTGTTCATGAACAGGTTGCCGTTCTCCTCCTGCAAGAGGTAGGTTTCCGGTTTCAGCCTGCGGCGGATGCCGCTCCGTTTGAATACCGTCACCTTGTAGGCTTCGCCCTCCTTGTAGATAAGCACGTCGGGCTTGCCCTCCACGCTTTCCCAATTCCCGCACAGCAGGTCGCGGCGGTTCTCCGCCACGTCGCAGGATTGCAGCACCATGACCGCCAATCCGATCAGACACTTGCTGACTTGCAGCATCTTCATTCTTGATATGCTCATACGCTTTTCTTTTTTCGTTGATAAATCTGTTTTACCGATTATTGATTACTTACTGCTTGTTTCTCCGTCTTTCGGCAAGCTGTCGGATGGCGGCTTCGATGTCGCCGCCCAATTGCTCCGCCAGACGGTACACCTCCACCTTTTCCGTTTCCTCGGTGGTGTACGCCAGATACTCTTCCGCGCTCACCTCGGTGGCATAGACCGCCGACTGCGTGCCGCCCAAGCCTATCCACACCTCCTTGTAGAGCCGTGAGGGGTTGTTCGCCATGTTGATGGAGAGTATCTGCGACTTCTCCTTCTCCGTCAGTCCGAGCAACGCCTGAATCTGGTCGAACTTGTTCATGTACTTGCGCTGGTCAAGCAGGATTTTACAGTCCGAGTTGTTGATGATGCTCTCCTTGACGACGGGCGAGGAAATGATGTCGTCCACCTCCTGCGTCACCACGATTGCCTCACCGAAGTATTTGCGCACCGTCTTGTACATATAGCGCAGGTAATCAGCCATGTTCGCCGACGAGAGAGCCTTCCAAGCCTCTTCCACGATAAGCTGCTTTCTCACACCTTTCAGACGCCGCATCTTGTTGATGAAGGCTTCCATGATGATGATGGTCACTACCGGGAACAGTTCGCGGTTGTCCTTGATGGAATCGATCTCGAAGACGATGAACCGTTTGCCCAGCAGGTCGATGTTCTCCGCCGAGTTGAGCAGGAAGTCGTAGCGTCCGCCCCGGTAATACTGCCGCATGGTGGTGAGCATGTTGTCGATGTTGAAGTCCTCCTTCTCCACCTTGATGTCGCGTTCCGCCAGTTCCCTGCGGTAGTCGTCGCGCATGTACTCGTAGAAGGTGTTGAACGAGGGGACGATGCTCCGGTCAGCCCTGATGCGCTCGATGTAGGCACTCACGGCACTGCCCAATTCCCCGCTTTCGGTTTTCGTCACCTTGTCGTCCTCCGACTTCCAGAGCGTCAGCAGCAGCGTCTTTATGCTGTCCTTTTTCTCCACGTCGAACACGTAGTCGTCGGTATAGAACGGGTTGAAGCTGATGGGCTTCTCCTCCGTGTAGGTAAAATACACGCCGTCCGTGCCGCCCGTCTTGCGCCGTATCATCTCGCATAGCCCTTGATAGGAGTTTCCCGTGTCCACCAATACCACATGCGCGCCCTGCTCGTAGTATTGCCGCACGAGGTGGTTCATGAAGAACGACTTGCCACTGCCCGAAGGACCTAATACGAACTTGTTACGGTTCGTGGTGATGCCCCGCTTCATCGGCAGGTCACTGATGTCGAGGTGCAGCGGTTTTCCCGTGAGCCTGTCCACCATCTTGATGCCGAAGGGCGAGAGCGAGCTGCGGTAGTTGGTTTCCTCCGTGAAGAGGCACACCGCCTGTTCGATGAAGGTGTGGAAACTCTCTTCCGCCGGAAAGTCCGCCGCGTTGCCGGGCATAGCCGCCCAATAAAGTGTCGGGCAGTCGATGGTGTTGTGGCGCGGCACGCACTCCATGCTTGCCAGCTGGCTGCCCACGTCGTTCTTTATGTGCTTCAGCTCTTCCGCGTCGTCGCTCCACGCCATGACGTTGAAGTGCGCCCGCACCGAGGTCAGCCCGTAGGAGTGCGCCTCGTTCAGGTAGCGGTCTATCCACTCGCGGTTGATGCTGTTGCTCCGGCTGTATCGGGATAACGACTGCATATTCCTTGCGGACTTCTCGAATTTTTGAAGGTTCTCCTCGCTGTTGTCGATAATCACGTACTGGTTGTAAATGTGGTTGCAGGAGAGCAGCAGCCCCACCGGGGAGGCGAAGGAGAGGCGGCAGTCCGAGCGGTCGGTGGAGAGTTTCTCATACCGTGTGTCGGTAGCCACCGTGCCGGGAAGGTCTTCCGCGTCGGACAGGGTGTGCAGGCACAGGCGATTGTCGCCGATGCGCATCTCCCGTGCCGAGAGGTCTATGTCCTGTAACGTGGCGTCGCCTTCGGGCATGAGCGAGAAGTAACGCTCTATCAGTCCGGCTTTGCCGTCTGTCCCCACGATCTCGTCGGTGGAGAGGCGGCGCAGCCTGACAAAGCCGCTGTCGTTGATGATGCGCTCGAACTGTTCCGCAGCCTCCATGAACTTCGCGGCTGTTTCCTTGTCCAGTTCCTTCGGGATGATATGCCCCCGGCACAGCGTGCTGAAATTGCTCTGCATCCGGTTACGCTCCTTCGTCGTCTTGGTCAGGTAGAGGTAGCACGTGTGCTTCAGGTACGGTCGCTCGTTGAAGTGCCGCTCGAAAGAGCGGCTCAAAAAACTCATGTCGTCCTTGTGAAGTTCCGGCGTGTACTTCTCCTTGATGAACCAGTCCTGCTTGTGGACGACGGAGAAGTCCGGCAGCACCTTGATCGCCTTGCACCAGCAGCCGTGTATAGCCTCGTACTCCGCACCCGTCACGGTATAAAGCTCCGGCAGTTCCACCTCGAAAGCCACCGTGATGTCGGCGTCTTTGGAGATGATGCAACCTTGCTCCACCGCCAATAGCGGGAACTTGTTTTCCAGTGTTGTCATTTTGGATGTATTCCTCATGTCGTTTCTTCCTTTCGTTTCCGTTTGAATAATCGGGTGATCCGCCGCCGGTTGATAAGGTATCGGGGATGGCTCCTTGTTGCCCCTAATTTCATCAGTCCGTGTTCGCCGTACCGGGCGTTCAGCGCGAAGGTCTGCCATACGAGGATGGAAGACGATGCCACGCCGAAGCCGATACATACCCACTGGTCGATGCCGACCATGTAGAGGATGACGAACAGGACGAAGAGAGCCAGCAGACCTCCGCAGAAGATGAAGAGGTACTGAGCCTTCAAACCCTTGAACTCTACCGGACGGCCGATACCCTTGTTTATCGGGTATTCAGCCATACATTGTTTATTAAAGGAAGAATGAGCGCAGGATGGTGGCGGCGACAATCAGGAAGATGCACGCCCCGAACCACGAGGCGGCAGTCTTGGATGTGTCGGGATCGCCGGACGAGAATTTCCCATACACTTTCACGCCCCCGATAAGCCCGACTACCGCGCCGATGGCGTAGATGAGTTTCGTGCCGGGGTCGAAGTACGAACTCACCATAGAGGTGGCTTCGTTGATGCCCGCGATGCCGTTTCCCTGCGCGAAGGCGGAGGCGGTTGCGGCAACCAGAAGTGCCGCAGAGAGGATAAGTTTCTGTCTGTTGTTCTTGTTCATAAACTGTTCTTGTTTTGTGCCGTCCAAAGGGTGGATGGTCCTTTGTCGGGCGGTTGATACTCGATTACTTTACTTTGGTTTAGTGGGTTGCCCGTTTGTTTCTACGGACTTGGGTGTGTCCGTTGCGAATTGGCTGTACCTTGTACCGCCGTGCGCGTGGGTGATGCCGTCTTACGTTTTCATTCTCATTCTTTTTTAGTCGTTATACATAGTTGCGGATGTCGAAGTTCTCAATACTGTCCGGGACGACAAAATCCTTTTTCGGTTTATTCTTCTTCAGCCGGATTTCGATAAGTCCCTTGATGCGGATGCTCATTTCAGACGAGCCGGTCATCAGCTTCTCGTACAGCTCCGTCCCTTCCATGTCGGTGAAGACCTTTGCCGCCCGCTCCCGTTCCGTCGTTGTCGCTTCCGGGTTCTTGGCGGTTCTGACCGCATCGTCTATCTCGTCGAAACTGCTTCCCGATGCCCTCGGCGCGTCGGGCGTTTCTTCCTCCGGCTCGTCCTCCCCGAACTCCAGTTCCGAAGGCGTGAGGCTCGTGAAGGTTTCGTCGAGTTTATCCTCCGGGACTTGTGCGGGACGGGACACGGTTTCCGTGTTTCCGTCGTCAAAAGTAGTCTCTTCCTCCGTCAGCTCAATGCCTTTTTCCGAAGTGGCGGCTTCTTGCGTCGGTATGGCAGCGGTTGTCCGGGGCGATGCCATCCTGAAACGGCTCTTGCCGATGATGTCCGGGGTGTCTGCGGGCGGTGTGTCCCTTACCGTTTCGGGCTTTGCCGCCGTGCCGCCCAACGACCGCCACACTCCGGCTATGCTTCTTAGGAAGCGGACAAGTCTGGTTTCCATGATCCTGTCATAAAGGAGCAGGAACAGGAACCACAGGTTGCAGCCGACCGATACGGTCAGCAGAATATCAGTCATGCTTATTGTTTCACTCATGCACGTTCTCTTTTTGAGGGTTAAAATACTGCGTCGTAATTCTGGGCGTAAAGGCTCTTTATCGCCTCCTCGCACTGGTTGAAGTGGTGCGTAAGCACATGGTCGATGTAGGCGGACAGCGACAATTTGTCATGCCCGATCACACGGGTGATGCGCATGATGCGGTCGTGGTACTCCGGACGCACATACGCCATCTTTCCCTCGCGTGCCTTCACTTCGGCTTCACGGATGAACAGCCGTTCATAGTCCTTTTCACCGCATTTGCCGCCTAACGGCACGGGGGATAGGATTTCCACACTCGCCTGCACTTGGGCAAGCATACCGCCGCCGTCATGCTGCGGACTTCTGTTTTTCTGGTTCTTTTCCATATTCAAATCAAGTCTTCACGTTGTTTCTTGTACAGTTCGTTTATTTTCTCCTTGTGCTGTTCCAGATGTTGGCGCAGCACGGTGTCCACGTAGCCGCCTACCGAGATTTCACGCCCGGCGATGTCGTTCACGATTTTGAGAATCTTGCTGTGGACATCGCGGCTGATATAGACGCACTGGCGCGTCTTTATCTCGTTGCGGCGGAGGAACAGCCCGGAATAGTCGTCCTCCTGCCGTTTGCGGCGGACAGTGTCCCTCTGCGGTTTTTCCTTTGCCGTGTATTGCGCGGGCGGCGGTTCCGTTTCAGGGACGCTTTTTTCTTCGGGAGCAGGCGCGGGCGGCTCCTGCGCGTGGTACAGGGTCCCGTCCTGCCTGCGTCTGCCGATGGAGGCTATCAACAGTTCCTCGTCAATGCCTTCGGTGTTCACTTTCCTGCTGCCCATGATTATTGAGGTCTGATGATACGGCTTATCTCTTCCGAGAACTCACGGATGCCGCTCCCTTTCAGCAGGGACGCATCCATCGGGAAGATGGTCGAGCGGAACACGCTCTTGCGCTCTTCCGAGAGGTCGCGCCGGAACTTCTTGCTGTCGGGCAGGCGGGTGGACAGCACCGGCAGCCCCATCTCGGCGATCACATCCTCATACAGGTCGTAAAGCCCGTTCTTCTCCCTGCCGTCCACCATCGTCCAGAACAGGTACAGCCCTTTTGTTTTCGCCTGTCCCGTCGTCATGAGGTTGTCACGGAACATCACAGCGAATTGCAGGGTGCTTTCCACGACAAAACGGTCGGCACTCATGGGCGCGAAGATGTAGTCCATCTGCGAGAGGGTCTTGACCACGCCGTTGCTTTTCAGGGTTCCCGGCATGTCGAAAAACACGATGTCGGGTTTCACCTCTTCTTCGGCAAGCATCCTTTCGGCATCATCGAGGGCGTTAAGGGCGTCGCTTGCGATGACCGGGTAGGCGTTCTTCCTTATCTTGCGGAAGTGGTCACACGCGAGTGCCTTGAAATAGAGGCTCCCGCCGATAAGTCCCGTTTCACGTTCACGCAACCCGTGTATGCTGTGCTGCGGGGTGTCGCAGTCTATGACTGCGACATTGTGTCCTTTCACGTTGTGGAGGTAGTTGGCGGCAAGTGCCGTGACGGTGGATTTGCCGATACCCCCTTTCTGTGTTGCGAATGCAACGAATGTTTCATTACTCATGGTTCTGTTGGTTTTAATGGTTGATGAATTGTTTTCCTGCTCCGATACGGAATCGGTGACATGTATATCCGCGTCCGCGAATCTCTGACTGTCCGGTTCGTCACGTATCCGCTTCAACGGTGGGGCAGGGATTCGGATAACTGATGAATGACGACATTGCGTCATGAAGTCATTGAATCCGTGAATCACCGCGTCATTGTAAAACCGGGTATCCGAAGGTTCGGGTATCCGGTCAGGCAAATAGCCGCCGAAGCGGTTTGCCGGGTATTTGAAAGCCTCATTTTTCATATCTTCAAATCGTTCGTTTCTTGAATCATGCTGCAAATAAACAAGGATATTTTTGAACCTGTATCACTTCCCCGACAAGTGGCGGCATGTTGCGCCGGTTGGCACTGATTGTCCGGGTCAAGCCTCTGTCCGATACCGCTTTAAGGGCGTAACTTTGCACCCGAACGGCAGGGTTCGCCGCAGGTGGCGCAGCCCGGAGTTTGAAAGGCATTCCCCCAATCCGGCCCCGACGGATTTTTATGTTCGCCTGAACATAGCAAGATGTCTTTTCAGCCGCTCAAAACGTTTTGAGCAGCCACGAAAAGCACTTGCCCTTGCAGGGGGCGGGCTTCCTCTCCGAAGTCGGGAAGCTTTTCAAACCTGCGGTGTCTGTGACCCCAAGCGGCGGCTTATGCCGTCCATCCGCTAAATCCAAAGTTTATATGAAAGAGAAAAGAAACAAGACCGGGAGAAATCCCAAACTTGATCCGGCGGTATTCCGCTACACCGTCCGTTTCAACGAGGAGGAACACAACCGTTTCCTCGCCATGTTCGAGAAGTCGGGCGTTTACGCCAAGTCGGTTTTCATCAAGGCGCACTTCTTCGGGCAGCCGTTCAGGGTGCTGAAAGTGGACAGGACGCTGGTGGATTACTACACCAGACTGTCCGATTTCCATGCGCAGTTCCGCGCGGTAGGCACGAACTACAACCAAGTCGTGAAGGAACTCAGGCTGCATTTTTCCGAGAAAAAGGCAATGGCGTTGCTCTACAAGCTGGAGCAACAGACCGTCGAACTCGTGAAACTGAGCCGTCAGATTGTGGAACTTTCAAGGGAAATGGAGGCGAAATGGTCGCAAAAATCAGTGTAGGAAAGTCGCTGTACGGCGCACTTGCCTACAACGGGGAAAAGATCAACGAGGCGAAAGGGCGTCTGCTCACCACCAACCGCATCTACAATGACGGCACGGGGACGGTGGACATACGCAAGGCGATGGAGGGTTTTCTCGCCTGTATGCCGGAGCATACGAGGGTGGAGAAACCGGTACTCCATATCTCGCTCAACCCGCATCCCGACGATGTGCTGACCGATACGGAATTGCAGGACATCGCACGCGAGTATCTGGAAAAACTCGGCTACGGGGACCAGCCGTATCTTATTGTAAAGCACGAGGACATAGACCGCCACCACCTGCACATCGTGACAATCAATGTGGACGAGAAAGGCAGGCGGCTCAATCAGGATTTCCTTTTCCGCCGCAGCGACCGCATCCGGCGGGAACTGGAACAAAAGTACGGGCTGCACCCGGCGGAACGTAAGAATCAACGGATAGAGAACCCTCTGCGAAAGGTGGACGCTTCGGCGGGCGACGTGAAAAGGCAGGTCGGGAATACCGTCAAGGCTCTGAGTGGACAGTACCGTTTCCAGACGATGGGCGAATATCGCGCCCTCCTTTCCTTATATAATATGACGGTGGAGGAAGCGCGGGGAAACGTGTGCGGGCGTGAGTATCACGGGCTGGTCTATTCCGTCACCGATGATGCCGGGAACAAGACGGGCAACCCGTTCAAGTCCTCGCTTTTCGGGAAGTCCGCAGGCTATGAAGCCGTGCAGAAGAAGTTTGCCCGTTCCAAGCAGGAGATTAAGGACCGGAAACTCGCCGACATGACAAAACGCACCGTCCTTTCCGTGCTTGAAGGCACGTATGACAAGGAGAAGTTCGTTTCGCGGCTCAGGGAGAAGGGTATCGACACCGTGCTGCGCTACACGGAGGAAGGGCGCATCTACGGAGCCACGTTTATCGACCATCGCACGGGCTGCGTGCTGAACGGCTCGCGCATGGGCAAGGAACTTTCCGCCAACGCTTTGCAGGAACACTTCACGCTGCCTTATGCCGGACAGCCACCGATTCCGCTTTCCGTTCCGGTGGAAACAGTAGAGGATATGCGCGAACAGACAGCATCCGACCACGAGAACACGGCGGGAGGTATCGGTCTGCTCACTCCCGAAGGTCCGGCTGTGGATGCCGAGGAGGAAGCCTTTATCCGGGCGATGCAGCGCAAGAAGAAAAAGAAAAGGCGCAAGGGTTTGGGAATGTAATCGAGGTATCAACATCAAAATTTTTCAATCTATGTCACAACAAGAAGACGATTTGAGGGCATTGGCGAAAATCATGGATTTTCTGCGTGCCGTGAGTATTATTTTAGTGGTCATGAACGTGTACTGGTTCTGCTATGAAGCCATACGGCTCTGGAGCGTGGACATCGGCGTGGTGGACAGAATCCTGATGAATTTCAACCGCACGGCGGGGCTGTTCCGTTCCATCCTCTACACGAAACTGTTTGCCGTCCTCCTCCTTGCCCTGTCCTGTCTGGGAACGAAGGGCGTCAAGGGAGAGAAAATTACTTGGGGACGGATCTGGACGGCTCTTGCCGCAGGGTTCGTACTGTTCTTCCTCAACTGGTGGATACTGGCGTTGCCGCTACCGGTTGAAGCGGTGACGGGGCTTTACGTGCTGACCGTAGGCACGGGCTATGTATGCCTGCTGATGGGCGGTCTGTGGATGAGCCGCCTGTTGAAACACAACCTCATGGATGACGTGTTCAACAACGAGAACGAGAGCTTCATGCAGGAAACACGGCTCATCGAAAGCGAGTATTCGGTCAATCTGCCCACCCGCTTTTATTACAGGAAACGTTGGAACAACGGCTGGATTAACGTAGTGAATCCCTTCAGGGCTTCCATCGTATTGGGTACGCCGGGCAGCGGAAAGTCATACGCGGTGGTAAACAATTTTATCAAGCAGCAGATTGAGAAGGGCTTCTCGATGTATGTTTACGACTTCAAATTCAGCGACTTGTCCACGATAGCCTATAATCATCTGCTCAACCACCCGGAGGGATACAAGGTGAAGCCGAAGTTCTACGTGATAAACTTCGATGACCCGCGACGCTCGCACCGTTGCAATCCCATTCACCCGGACTTCATGGAGGATATTACGGACGCTTACGAAAGCGCGTACACCATCATGCTCAACTTAAACAAGAGTTGGGTGCAGAAGCAGGGCGACTTCTTTGTGGAATCGCCCATCATCCTCTTCGCGGCTATCATCTGGTATCTTAAAATTTTCCAAAATGGCAAGTATTGCACGTTCCCCCATGCCATCGAGTTCCTGAACCGCCGTTACGAGGATATCTTCCCGATACTGACATCTTACCCGGAATTGGAGAACTATCTCTCACCGTTCATGGACGCGTGGCTCGGAGGGGCTGCCGAGCAGTTGATGGGGCAGATTGCATCGGCGAAAATCCCGCTGTCACGCATGATTTCCCCGCAGCTCTATTGGGTGATGTCGGACAGTGAGTTCACGCTGGACATCAACAATCCCAAAGAGCCGAAAATACTCTGCGTGGGCAACAATCCGGACCGTCAGAACATTTACGGGGCGGCTCTCGGTCTGTATAATTCCCGTATCGTGAAGCTCATCAACAAGAAAGGGATGTTGAAGTCGTCAGTTATCATCGACGAGCTTCCGACGATATATTTCAAGGGGCTGGACAACCTTATCGCCACCGCACGAAGCAACAAGGTTGCCGTATGTCTGGGATTTCAGGATTTCAGCCAGTTGGTGCGTGACTACGGGGACAAGGAGGCGAAAGTGGTGATGAACACCGTCGGCAATATTTTCTCCGGTCAGGTGGTGGGCGAAACCGCCAAGACGCTCTCGGAACGGTTCGGAAAGGTGTTGCAGAAACGGCAGTCCATTTCCATCAACAGGCAGGATGTTTCCACCTCCATCAACACGCAGATGGACGCGCTTATCCCGCCGAGCAAGATTTCCGGCTTGACGCAGGGAATGTTTGTCGGTTCGGTGTCCGACAACTTCAACGAACGTATAGAACAGAAGATTTTCCACTGTGAGATTGTCGTGGATGCCGAGAAGGTCAAGCGCGAGGAGAAAGCCTACAAGCCGATACCCGTAATTACTGACTTCACGGACGAGGATGGCAAAGACTGCATGAAGGAAACAGTGCAGGCGAATTACAGGCGTATCAAGGAGGAGGTGAAACAGATTGTCGCCGACGAGCTGGAACGCATCGCGGGTGACGAAAATCTGAAACATCTGTTGCAGCAGAAATAGTATATCCGTTTATATATGGAAAATCCGTAGCCGACGACCGGTTACGGATTTTTATTTTCAGATTGGAGATGCTTGTTGATGGTGGTAATGACAAGCATGAGCAGATAGTTTTTCAGTTCTGTATCATCTTTTAGTAGTATGCTGTATTCTTCGGCGAAGATTCTCAACAGTCGGATTCTGAGTTTCGACATTTCCTCACCGAAAGGTATCTGCCGGTTTTCTTTCCAATACTCTATTGTTATAGAAGACGCCAACCATTTGAACTCCGCTTTCATTTCCTTGCGGAGTTTCTTGAAACGGGTTTGCTCGGTGACAGGCGGGTCATTGTATGGCATCATATCAACCGGGTCATAAATGGATATGCAACCGATGCCGTAATCCATGATTACAGGCAAGTCTGCATCTGAATCTTTCTTATGTTTCTTCTTAGCCATCCTTCCTGTTGCCTTTTGACAAAATGATTTTTCCAGCTTCAGTAAGCCTGTATTTTTGGTTGCGGTGCTTGGGATTTTCCGGATGGGTTTGTTCGACAAGTCCCTCTCTCAATGCAGGATTTAGGTAACTGGTAAGGAAATTATCACGTCCCCTCAAAGATAAACGCTCCATGATTTCTTTCAACGGCAAAATATCATTTCCCAAAGCTGATACAAGCGACATTACTTGTCCTGCTACTTGTCCTGCTACTTGTCCTGTTTCTTGTCCTGTTTCTTGTCCTGCCACCTTATATCTGAAGACAAGTTTCACTTCATTGGTTGTTATTTGATATTCAGGCTCCGGCAAATTAACCTTTTGACATTCTTCTATTATGAGATTTATGCCGCGTCCCCAGCTCTCCAATACTTTTCGCACATAAAGCGTGTCTGCAATTAAAGGATTATGGGGCTTTGAACCATGTTCGGATTTGATTTTATTCATATCCCATTCGGACGGAAACGAACCGGGATTCTCTATTTCAACACGGTCATCATAGATGGCTATGGCTACCGAACCTCCAATATCACGGTAACTCCTGTGACATAGGGAGTTGATTACAGCTTCTCGTATAGCCTTATGCGGTATTTCCAAATGTTCCTCACGCTCCAATGCGTCCGTTGTTCCGGATAATGAAAGATGTCTGAACACAAAAGCCATTGCCTCGTCAAGCAGATGGAACAAGTTCCCGTGTACCCGTTTGTTGTCTATAAATACGGTTTTGTCTGTACCTCTGAATCGGGCAAGTCGCAGCAAGTTCTGCGGATAATGTACCAGTTTCTTTTTGGCGAACAATACGGCGGCTGCATTTTTAAGTACACCGCCTTCAAGAAGATTCAGTTTTTCAAGTATGATAGGAACTTCGTCACCTGTCGATTCGGGTAAACGTCCGTACTCTATTCCTAAACGTACCGTCTTGTGGATTTCCTCTTCATCCAAATCCGTAATCTTCAAATCGGTATTCGGGTAGGTTTCCCAGCTATGCCAGACTTTTTCATGCTGCAAAAGAAGTTCATTATACTTTGATTGTGGCATCGTTGTGGTCGCACTTTCCACCCGCATATATGGTCTTCCTTTATAGCAGAACGGACGGTTGAGCCTTGAATCTTCAACACGAAAAACAATTACTTTCTTCTCACTGTCCGGCAGCGGTGCATAAGATATTTGTACCATTGCCACAGGCTCCAACCGGTTGATCGCGTCCGCTATATCCCTCTTGGTCTTGTCGCTCACGTCTTGTCCGATGATTTTTTCCTTGTCGGTAACACCGAACAATACCGTGCCGCCTTCTCCGTTAAGGAAAGCGCAAAGCGTTTCCATGCCACGCTCCAACTGTCCGGTGGTTTCCTTGAACTCCACCCGTCCGCATTCTTTTTCGGCTATCAGCCGTTTTACTATGTCGAGGTTGTCTATGCTCATATACAATTCTGTAAGGTGGGTACAAAGATAGTGCTTTTCGCTGGTTTTCGGGCGAATAGATAACGAAATGTATCTGCACGGCAGGTACAAAACCTACAAAAAATCAGAGAGTGGCATAACGTCACCCCCTGATTCATCATTGGTACAGGATTATTTTCTCAAACGTTCCATTTCCTCGTCGCGGAGCATCTTCTCGTTCAGTTTCTCCTGCATCCTGTCAAGGAAGTAGGTGCGGCTTTCGTTCTTCCGTCGTTTGATGTCGATATAGAAGCGGTAGCAGTCCTTTGATTCGACACCGAAAATCTTGTAGAGGAGCGGGGCGAGCTGTTTGAGCGGCATGTTGCCGTTATTGATGCAGCCCATCTCGTTGATGCCGTAGATAAGTTCCACGAGGTCGATGGCGTTGCCCGTCCATTGCAGGGGTGAGGCGGGATTTTCGGTTGTGTTGTCGGAGGATGTACGGATGGGGATTAGTGGTGACACTTGGGGAGCGGCAAGGAACTTCTGCATCTTCCTAACGAAAGAGAGTGCCTTGCTGATGTAGGCTGCAACCTCCCTCTTTTCTTCGGGAAGATTGCGCACGGGATGGTGCTGCAACTCGATTTCAATGTAAGCCAGCGCGATGATGGTGCGGGTGGTGTCCACATTGCCGTTGCATAGTTCGATCACTTGCGTGGCGAAAGCCGTGTATGCCGTTTCCATATTGCAGTCCCCGGCTTCGTTTATACGGCGGAAGAACTCTGTTTCCGTCAATAAGAAATAATTCATGTCCTGTCAATTTTGAAATTTTACACTCTGTTTTTTCGGTATGCGCACATGAATATGATTGGCAAAAAGCGTGTCCATAAAATAAAAAATCCGGCACGCTCTCTGCAAGGTGCTGGATTTCAGAGTGATAATTTCGCGATTTATTTATCTGAAAGGAATTGTATTCAGCTTAAAGTGTTCATTTACTGAACATTCGTCCATTTTATGGACATCAAACGCACGCTTTATAGATATGGCGGACCACTCCGTTGCGGTACACCTTCTGTGAGGTCAGCGTCCATTGTTCCTGCGGCAAGGCGGATTGGAAGAAACGCTTTCCCGTTCCGGCAATGAAAGGAATCGTGTAAAGTATGATTTCATCCACCACACGCATACGCAGCAGCCCGTTGATGTAGTCCGCTTTTTCAGGAGTGACTTCCGCCAGATAGCAGATGTCTGTTGTGGATTTCCGCCATTCGTCAAGCATGGAGATGGAATAATCCGGTGTGATATGATAAAGGGCGTTTTCCCTTATCTCATTGATGCCGCAATCTTCAAGGCGCAGTTCCTTATACGCTTTGCAATATAACTCGGAGCTTTGACAACCGTCTATCGTGAGGACGGCAAGAATCTGTACTTTACCCATTATCGTTTCCTTTCGTTGGGCAAGGGCAAAAAAGTAGCGTGCAAATCACACTACTTTCAAGCGACGGCTCTGGTAAAGCCTTTTACGGAGAGTACGTGAATGCACGCTATGCGTAGGCATAGCATAAGCATCACGCAATCGTCTCCGTAGTGTCAATTTACCAGATTTTCGCTCGAAACGCCTTGCGGTCTTATGTTATATATAGGCGGCAAAAGGCTCTGCCAGTCGCCGTTACCTTCTAATATGTCATGCAAAGATAGCCATTTTCAGCGAATTGCGGGCTATGGTTGCTCAAATTTATACTTCAATCCATATTCTTCCAGTTTATTATAGAGTGTTGTCCTGCCTATTCCAAGCAATTCGGCAGCAACCTTCCGGTTCCCGCCAGCCTGCTTCAAAGCACGTATAATCCGCTCTTTATCTTCCTCTTCGTTGCGTAGGGAGAAGCCGACAACAGAGGTTGTTTCGGTTATTCCAAGTTCCAGATGCTCTTTCGTGACAAGTCCCGTCTGAGCCTGCAACACCGCACCCATGATTTTCTGCCGAAGTTCGCGCACGTTACCCGGCCATGAATGGATCAGTAACACTTTCCGCGCTTCGGAACTGAAGCCACTAACATTGCATTCCAATTCCTTATTGGCAATCTCACGGAAGAACTCCGCCAGCGGCATGATGTCCTCCTGACAGTCACGTAAGGGCAGAACGGTTATCTCGAAGTCATGTAGGCGGTATAACAAATCCTGTCGGAAACGCTTTTCATTGACCGCCTTTTCCAGATCCTCGTTGGTGGCGGCGATGATGCGGACGTTGAAACTGCGGTCGGACTTGTCGCCAACGGGACGGAACCGCCGTTCCTGTATGGCACGGAGTAACATCTGTTGGGTTTCCGGTGCGAGATTACCCACTTCATCCAAAAACAATGTGCCGCCTTCCGCCTCGTGGAAATAGCCTTTCTTTGTGTTTTCAGCACCAGTGAACGCTCCTTTAACGTGTCCGAAGAACGCCGATGGCGCAAGTTCTTTGGTGAGTGAGCCGCAGTCCACCGCCACGAAAGGCTTGCCTGAACGCTTGCTTTTATCGTGCAGTAGATGGGCAATATGCTCTTTGCCAGTACCGTTCTCCCCGAATATCAGTACGCTCATGTCGGTAGGAGCTACCAGCCTTATCCGGTGCATGATTTTCTGAAAGGCTGAACCGTCACGGGCAAATACGGGCATGCGGCTTCGCCCGATATTCCGCTCTTTCAGTATGGTGCGGAGCAAAGGCACGAGTTTGTCCTCCACGAGTTGCTTGGGTATGTAGTCCAGCGAACCGAGTTTCATGCTTTCAACCGCCGTATGTACTTCGGCATAGTCGGTCATGATGATGAACGGCTGCGTCATGCCTTCTTTGCGCATCCAGCGCAATAGGTCGATGCCGTCACCGTCAGGCAAACGCAAATCAGAAACTACTATATCATTGTCAGCGGCTTGTTGCAGAAGTTTCTTCGCTGTCGAGAGGTGGAAAGCCTGCACGGTACGGAATTTCTCCCGTGCCAGCAGGTTGCAGACAAACTCGCAATATACGATGTTGTCCTCCACCACGATGATTTTTGTTTTATCCATTTTCGTATTTTCTCCTTTCTTCTTTTGCCAGCCGGATTATCTCCGAACCCTTATCCAATACGGCAGTCACGGCGTTGTTCAATGCTTCATAATCGGGAACGGCACTCCCATGAAGCTGTTTATAAAGTTCCCTTAATGGTTGGTCGGCACGCAGTATCTCCCACGAACTACGTAGGTGGTGTGTCAGGGCGTCCAGTTCTTGAAAGTCTTTCCGTTGTTCCCCATCCCTGACCGACTGCATTTCCTTTTCGGTTTCCGCTATCAGTTTATCCAACATGACGGATTCATTGCCGTAAGACAGTAGGGAGGAGAAATCAGGCTTTTCATTTTGTTTACCTTTCATGGCGCACTTGTCGGAAACTTCCATCAGCTCCGATATGGAAAACGGCTTGAGAAGGCAATCAGAAAATCCACGTTCTAAAAGTTCCTCTCTGTTGCAACTGCCCGAAGCGGTTGTTACAATAATCGGAATGATCCTTGAATTGCCCACATTGGAGGTGCGTAGCAGTTCCAACAGCTCGAAGCCGTTTATATCCGGCATATTCAAATCGGTCAGAAGCAGACTGTATTCTTTCCGGCGTATCATTTCCATCAGTTCCGCCGCATTGGTACAGGTATCGCAATGTATCCCTTCTTGTGCATACATTTCTTTCAGCATTAGGAGAAGTACCTTGTCATTGTCGATGGCAACAATATCATGGAGTGTTCGGTTATGATGAATCTGTGTTTTATTTATCCGTTCCGGCAATTCCTCGGCTGACTGCATGGGTATCTCCACCGTGAAACGGCTGCCCTTGCCTTTCTCGCTCTTCAGCTGGATTGTGCCGCCGAGCATTGTCACAATGCGCTGAACAATGGAAAGACCTAATCCGAAGCCGTCCTTTGCGGCAGCGTTTGACAAACGTTCAAACGCACCGAACACACGTTGCTGTTCCTCTTCGGTCATACCCGAACCCGTATCTTTGACGATAAGTTTCAGCATACCGTTATCATACCCCATTGTCAGAGAAACGGCACCGTTCTCAGTGAACTTGATGGCGTTTGACAGCAGGTTATTTCCAATTTGTAGAATGCGTTCCTTATCGGTCAGTACAACAGCATCCGTGTGATTCGTCACAGTAAGAGCAAGTCCCTTGTTTATGGCAATTGGCATAAACTCTGATTCGAGCGTATGCGCTATTGATGAAATCCTACACGTGGAGAAATTAGGTTGTTCCTTGCCGTCGTCCAGCCGGAAGAAACTCAGAAGAGTATTAAGCATTTCACGCATACGGTCGGAGGATTGCTGAATATTTCGGATATACATCCCGGTTTTATCCGCATTGAAGTTTTTTTGTATCAGTCCGGCATAGCCCGTTATTGCAGTCAGCGGTGTGCGTAATTCATGGGTAATGGTATGTACGGCTTTCTTGCGGGAGGTTATCAGTGCCTCGTTTCGCTTTGCCATTTGTTGCAGTCGCTCGATTAAATCTGCGGTTTCCTGTTTATATCGCTTGATGCGGTTGGCATTTCGGTGTATGATGATATATGATATGACCAGTAGCAGTATAACGAACCCTGTCAAGCCCCCAATCTGAATGAACGACCGTTCCCGCATGGCTGTTATCTCGGCTTCCCGCTTTTGTAGGTCAGTTTGTACTTTCCCGTCTATTTGAACAACCAGTCCTTGCAGTTGCCTGTTAAGTTCCGCATTTCGTGCGGCAAGGCTATCGGCATGAACCGATAAGCGGCGGCTTTGCGCCTGTTGTTCGGTTCTCATATTCCGGTTAAAGGAACGGTGCATCGTGGTAGTCACAGTTGGTTTCGCTTCTTCCTTTTTGCCGAAGATGCCCAAGAAACCTTTGCGCTTGGACTTCTTGGGCTGTTCCTGCACACTCTTCTGCACGATTACAGGTACTTGACTGGTTATCTTATCGTTGATGGCTTGTTGTTGTTCAAGTATTTGAACGATTTGGCACATCTGCCGTTCCTTATCTTCGAGAAGATGGCGTACGCTGTCTATACGCTCTGCCGGATAGGTAGCTTTGAAACGGCAGAGCATACTATCCATTGCCATACGCTGTGCATGGTAATGTTCGATATCTTTATCGTTCCATTCCAGTATTGTTTCACCAAATAGAGAAAATTTTATCATTTGAATATTGATATTGTTTATCTCTTTTCGGAACTCGTCTATTTTTTTATTGTCAAGTTCTAATGCTTCTATCTCCTGCCATTCATAGAAGCTATTATATGCTATACATCCGATAAGAACGGAGATAAGTATATACCCCAACCGTATTGTCTTATAGAAATTCCTGGATCGTTCCATTATTTTGATGATACTGATTTTTCAAACATGAATAAAAGTTTATCCTTTTCTTCCATACGGGTATTATCAGAATAACCGCCTTTTGTTATTTGATACCCACACGGCTTAACCATAAAAGTGCCTAAGCCTTTAGTGTATGAACTTACTTCTGAAGCATAGTCTTTACTTGTATTTAATGGAACTTTCCCTTCAATAAGACACCACTCTTTATTACAACTGATACCTTTAATCTCAGACATCATTTTTTGCAGATCTGTAATAGCTTTGGAACTTGCTACTTGTGGTATCTGTAACTCAAAATAGAGCATCGGTTCGAGAATATCCACTCCTGATTGTTGCAAAGCCAACCTGAAGACATAAGGAGACAATTGTCTAAAATCGGCAGGGGTACTTATCGGACTATAATAAAGGGCATAAGTAAAGGTTACTTTCAAATCCGTCACTTCCCATCCATGCAATCCCGATTGGCAAGACATACGGATTCCTTCAAAAACGGCATTTTGAAAAGAATGGTTCAGATAACCAAAGGAGATTTCACTTTCGATTTGCACCCCTGACCCTATCGGTAAAGGTTCCAGAGTCAGTCCTATTGAGGCCCAGTAAGGGTTGGGAGGGACTTCGATATGGATAATCTTATTCACCTTCTTTTTAGGTCGTTCTTTGTAGATAGTCTTGATTTCATCAAAATGGGTCTTTACGGAGAATCGTTCTTCCAGCAATGTTTGTATGATTTCTTTTTGGGTTAAACCATATAACGAGATTTCCAATTCATCACTATATGAATTTATGGAAAAGGACAGAGACGGGTCTTCAATAAACAATACATTTAGAGCGGATATCAACTTGCTTCTCTCTTCGGGCTTGTCTGGTCGGACAGAAGATTTGAGGGCGGGATGCTGATGAGATAATCCTTGAATCAGACAAGGTTTAACACCTAAATAATCTCCGATTCTTAATTCTTCTATATCTTCTATAATTGCGATATCATTAGCAACCACTTCATCAACATTTATCTCTTTGCCCTGATAAATGGTTTTTAGATTTTTAATCTTGATGAATTTTTCCGAATCATTGACTTTTATAACGGTTCGAAGTCTCAGACTTCCGTCAATAATTTTTAGAAAACTTCTTTTATGCCCTTTGGGGTCATGTTCTATTTTATAAAGATAAGCTGAAAGTCTATTTGGGACTGATGCCGGAGGAAATATAAAAGAAATGATGGCGTCTAACAACTCATTGATGCCAATATTGCACATTGCTGATCCATGCAAGACCGGATAGGCTTTGGCTTTTGCCACAAGAGCGATTATCGCATTCCAATAATCTGCCGGTAAGATTTCTTTATCCGCCAAATATAGTTCTAATATATCGTCGTCATGGTTGCATACAAATTCTTTGTGTTCTGCCCTTATATCTGTTGAGGTGCAAATCGGGTAAACTACTCCATCGACAACCGTTTGCATAAACAAGACGTCTTGCGACAGATTTGTTTTTATGTCCAGATATAAACGCTCAAGATTTACGCCGGCACGATCAATCTTATTGATAAATATAATTGTCGGGATTTGCAGTTTTTGCAAAGTCTTGAACAGCAACTTTGTTTGTGCTTGTATGCCTTCCTTTGCCGATAATATGAGGACTGCTCCATCAAGCATTTTGAATGTCCGCTCCACCTCTGCAATAAAATCCATGTGTCCCGGAGTGTCAATGATATTGCATTTCACACCATTCCAAACAATAGATGTCGTAGAAGCCCGAATAGTAATTCCTCTACGTTTTTCTATATCCATAGAGTCTGTTATGGTGTCACCTTTATCAACACTGCCGCGCTTTTCCGTTGCTCCGCAGGCAAATAGCAGATTTTCGGTTACGGAAGTTTTTCCTGCATCAATGTGAGCAAGAATTCCTAAATTTATAATGTTCATTTGATTAAGCAATAATATACTACAATAGATGCATTGCCGAAACGCACCTTTTAATACCTCCTCGTAGCATGTGGAAAACTACAGGATTCTTAACTCGTATTAATATGTATATTATTACTGCCGCATAATTGAACGCAAATTTACGAAAAAAAAGTTCCCTGACAAAAGCACAAAGAACTTTTTTAATCTATACGTATTTTTATTTGGTATTATTAATTTGTTATTTGATGATGAGGGCTATTCATATAAATGTAGGTTAAATTTTTCTGACCATTTCAAACTGTTGTCCTTTTGGGGTAAGTCCTAATGATGACAAGAAACCAGTGACTGATTCACAATCGCAATCAACATTAGTAAATTTGAGTACATCGCTTTGAAAATGACTGACAGCACTTTTAAGCAAGGACTTGCCTATTCCTTTACGCCGGTAATCTTTTGCAACTGCGAGGGATGAAATATCGCCTGATGCCGGTTCAAAGATAACAAATCCGACAAGTTCTTCTCTTTCATAAGCTCCCAATATGTCCAAATTGTCGATTCCGCGTTCCAGTGAAGCCCTGTCATTTTGCCATGAAGGATGAAAATCGAACCAGGCCGTTTGGTTAAGGCAGTTTTTTAAATCCGATGGGAGTATGCGACATGCAGTATGGTTTACTTGCAATACAGGAACAATATCGCTCAGTTTGGCAGAGTAGTAGTTGAAATTTCTCTGTGTTTCAAAGCCTAATTTGCGATATATTTTTATTGCTTTGTGATTGTGTTGCAAAACTTCCAGTACATATTGCCGAACTCCTTGTTGATATATCAATTCGAGGCTGAAAGTGAATATTTTTTGGGTTAGGTGTAATCCCCGGAATGAAGGTACGGTTCCCGTCCCTGTGTCATAAGCCGTCAAGATGTTGTTGTACATGCCTGTTCCGTTAAACACAAAAGAAATCAGCCGTCCTTCGAAAAATGCTCCGAAAGATAGTTGTGGATTGTATCCTCGTCGGTCGAGCATGCGTCGCAATTCATCCGCATTCAAAGAGAAATCATAATCTTTGAATGCGGATGAGAATGCCGCATACAAATCTTTGAAAGAAACGGACTCTAAAGAATGAATGATGATTCCCATATCGGACGGTGTTATGTGTTTGGATTTTTATCACTATTCTCTACGGTTAAACCGTGCTGTTTGAGAAAGCTGAGCTTATCCCAATAACCTCTTTGGAAAACGATTTTATCGTTTTGCACATGGAAGAATCCGCATCCTCGCAACCCGAGCGGATCTTTCCATTCCATGATAGCCCATTCTCCATCCTCGAATATATGCTCAACAATACAAACCATTTTTGAGGTTGCAAATTCATTTACAAACATTTTATGGATAGCTGTTTTTCCTATAACCGGGGTGTTTGCGACTTGATGGTTTATGGCATCCTGAGCGTATAAGTTTGCCAAAGCGACTGCATCGGCGGCGTTGAAGCAGTCAATCCATTCTTGTAGTATCTCTTTTGGCGTCATATTTTTCGTATCTTTTATTCTTTAATATTTAATTGTTGCTTTTTCCTCTATAAGTTAGAATTAGATATTTTTCTAATTCCTTTTGAAATGATCATCAAAAACAAAATTAGTATTTTTTTCTGTTTTACTGATGATTCTGTAGAAATATTCTCGTTCATATTATTGTGTCATAAGGAACGTGTCAAAAAAGCGGTTTCCACATTACAGCTTTATGGTAAAATGAGTTTAACCAACTACATAACGCAATCTGTTGTCGGTACTGTTATCTATTTCCCATTCGTATTCTATTTAGCCCCTTATTGTGGGTATGCAGCAAGTTATCTTATCGAATTCACTCTCTTTGGGAGTCAAATATGGTTGTGCAAATGGTGGCTGACAAAACATAAACAAGGTTAGTTGGAATATTTTTTGGTATAATGTTTATAAACATAAATCAAGAAAGAATAAATAAATTTAATAGAGGCTGCCCAAAAAGAAAGAAATCCTTACAATCACTCTTCTACAGATACTTGCAGAGGGGATAAGATTTACTTTTAGACCTTTTGGATAGCCCCTATTAATATTTTATATAAAATTCATAATTTTAAATTTTTATCCCTTTCGATCGGTTTTCATCCTTAAACTGAAAACCCGGACGCCCGATAATGATATGATTGGCAATGAAATTGCCAGACGGACTTCGTTTATCCATCGGGCTGCGTATCGGTGGTGCATCATCGGTTTGTTGTGGCGATATGCTCCGTACACCTTCCGAAACAGGCTTGACCTCCTGTCCGTCGTTCTCCTTTTCGGCGACATCGGGTGTAGGCGGCGCAAGCTCTAACTGTATTTTGCGGTCAAGCGCGGCAAGTTCGGACTTCAACTGTTTCAGTTCGTCCTCCTTTTTCCATACCTTACTTGCTATCTCCTGCAACTGTGGGACTTCCTTTTCCAGCACCTCGTTCTTTCCCTTATACTGGTCGATGATGGACGGAATCCTCTCCAATGCGTTCAGGAAATTACGTGCGGCGGCTACCGGATCAGCCATCGCCAGATGCCCGTTATTGTAAGTGTACTTGTAGTTTCCCTCCACCACGAAACGGTTGTCGGTAAACTCCAGCCCCTCTTTGAGTATTCTCTCGCTGACCACCTTTATCGGAAAACCGTAAAGTTCCCCGACAGGCTTGTACAAACCGCCCGTCGTGGCGTTCTTGGCGATTTCCTGCAAACGCTTTCCGATAACCTTTTCATCGGTAGAATCCACACCGTCCACCTTGACAGCATTCTGGCGATTGCCCTCCTTATCGGTCTTGACAACGGAAAGAAAGCGGTTCCAATCTTCCGTCATGGCTTCGATTACCGCCGTATTGTTGCGCAGTTCCCCCGTCTTGGCTTCCAGCTTGAACTCCGAATCGCGCTTGCCCTTGTTGAACGACTTGCGTTCCCCTTCGAGCGAGGCGATACGCTTTTCCAGTTTCGCCTTGTCCAAAAGGTCGGTATTGCCGGAGAGCAACGCCATGTACTCCGAGAAGTTCATGCCCGATTTCTCGTCCATAGCCCCCTCGTCGATGGTACGCGCGCCCATCGCCCCGCTTTTGAGCTGCGAGATGAATGTCTGCTTGCAGTGCAGCAGGTTGAACTTGTAGCTGTCCAGCGACTTTTCCACAGCGTAGATGATGACATCCACGTTGTTCCCGGCAAAATGCTTGGCAATCTCGTTGCCTGCCCTGACTCCCCGTCCGTCACGCTGTTGTAGGTCGGACGGACGCCACGGCGTATCCAAATGATGGATTGCGACACACCGTTTCTGCGCGTTCACACCCGTTCCGAGCATGGAGGTGGAGCCGAACAGCACGCGCACCGTTCCGGCGTTCATGGCGTCTATCACCCCCTTGCGTGCCTTGTCGGTCTTGCACTCCTGAATGAAGCGCACCTCGCCTGCCGGGATGCCGTAGTCCTCCGTCAGTTTCCGCTTTATCTCGCTGTACACGTTCCACCCGTCGCCCGGCTGGTACGTTCCCAGATCCGAGAACACGAACTGCGTGCCTTTCTGCGCGTCATACCTGTGGTAATACTCCGCAATCGTCTTGGCGCAGTGCGAAGCCTTGTTGTCGGGGTGGTCTTCGTAATGCGGGTCTATCATGCGCATATCGAGAGCCATCTTGCGGGCGTAGTCGGTGGCGATAAGCATCTTCGCCTTCTCCTCCGTTTCCGACAGGGGTGGTCTGCCCAGCAGCGTGGCGTCACCCGTCTTGGCGAACTGCATCAGCTTTTGGATGAAGTCCTCCTGCTCCGGCGTCGGCGGTATGTGGTGCAGTATCTCGTTCTTGTGCGGACGGTCCACGCCCACGTCCTCCGCCGTGCGGTAGTCGGTTATCTCGTTGTAGAAGGCGGCAAGCTCCGGCACTTTGATGAAGTAGCGGAAACGCTCCTTCTGCACCACGTTGTTCGTCACGTTGAACTCGAAGTCGGTCGTCTTCTTGGCAAAGATAGCCGCCCAAGCGTCAAAGCAACGAATATCCTGCCGTTCCAGTTCCTTAGGGCGAAGGTACTTGAAGAGCAGGTACAGCTCCGTCAGCGAGTTGCTGATGGTCGTACCGGACAGGAACGTAGCCCCCAAGTCCTTGCCCGTGCGTTCCTGTATGGTACGTATGGCAAAGAGCATGTTCAGGGCTTTCTGGCTTCCTTCCGAGTTTCCCAATCCCGCCACACGGTCGTGCCGCGTGTTGAAAGTCAGGTTCTTGAATTGATGGCTCTCGTCAATGAAGATATGGTCGATGCCCATCTGCTTGAAGTCCACCACATCATCCGTGCGCGATTGGATGGCATGTTCCACCTTCTCCAACTTCGCTTCAAGGTTGTGCTTGCGCTTTTCCAGCCCTTTCAGCATCGCCCTCGACACGTTCTTGCCCTGTTGCCGCAGGACTTCGAGATTTTCCTCCACCGTGTCAAGCTCCGCTTGCAGGATGCGCTGCTGCAACTCCGGCGACTGCGGAATCTTGCCGAACTGGTCGTGCGACATGATGACGCAATCGTAGTCGTTGTTCTTGATGTTGTTGAAGAAACGCACGCGGTTGGCGGTCGAGAAGTCCTTCTCCGAGGCATAGAGAATCCGCGCGTTGGGATATGCCGCCTGATAGGTGGCGGCAATCTCCGCGACATTGGCTTTCAGCCCGATAATCATCGGTTTGTGCGCCAAGTTCAGGCGCTTCATCTCATGCGCTGCAATACACATTATCAGCGTTTTACCGGTTCCCACCTCGTGGTCACAAATGCCACCGCCATTCTGTTTGAGCATCCAGACGCAATCCATCTGTGACGGATAGACGCTCTTGATACCCCGGCTTGCCAGCCCTTTGAGGTTGAGGTCGGGAAATGTCTGGTGAGAGCCGTCATACTTTGGGCGCACGAAACAGTTGAACTTGCGGTTGTACATCGTCGTCAGCCGTTCCTTGAACTGCGGCGACTGCTCTTCCAGCCATTCCGAGAACCCGTTGCGGATTTCATCAATCTTGGCGTTGGCGAGCTGTATGCCCTCGCTGTCACGCACCTTGATGTCATTGCCATGCTCATCCTTACCGATGGATTTCATCATGTCCGGGCAGGTGTTGTGCAGGGCGTGTTTCAACAGGTGCATGCCGTCATAGTTCCGGTAATAGCCCTTCACTAAAAACTCGTCCGTGATTTTCATGGTGCGGCAGCCGCACGCCACCGAAAACTCATCCATGCTTGCGGAGTAGGCGATTTTCACGTCCGTGTCGAAAAGATGGCTCATATAGGCGGCATACACGCCCGTCGGAATCCAGCGTTCCCCGAAATTGAAGTCGAGGTCCTCAAAGGCGATGCGCGGCGGCTCGGCTTCTTTCAGAGCCTCCAACGCCTGCTTCACTTCCGGCATACGTCCGTTTTCGGGGTTGTCGCCCATCCATGCCTCGATGCGCTCCGCCTTTTCTATCACATTCCCGGCGATGAACCTGTCCTTTATCTCGTAACCGGTTACGAGCGGGTTGTAGAAGATGCGTCCTTTGAGGGCGTCAAGCAATCCCTCCTCCGTGCTGTCGGTTATCTCCCGCATATAGTCGAGATTGACCGTGCCGAACTTGTTGAGCGACGCGGAGAGTGCCTCTTCGGGAGAGCTTACGTTGGCATGGCTCTCCACAGAGAAGGAAACGGGACGCTCGAAAATGTCCGCCTTGACGAACCTGCCGTCCTCCGCCCGTTCCAGCGAAAGGATGTCGCGTCCGGCGACATCCATCATCAACAGTTTCACGTTATGCTTGGCATTGAGGTTGCCGTAGCGCATGACAAACTCATCGTAGCAGGTGTTCAACGCTCCGCGTTGCGCAGACCCTTCATCGTGATACTCCGCCTCGTAGCGGTAAAGCCGCTCGTATGCGTCACGGAGTGACACATACAACATCGCTTTCTCCTTCTGGTAGCCGGTCAGGTCAAGCGGTTGGAATGTCGCGCCGTAAGGCGTGAGGCCCTTCAAATAACCGAGATTGCGTGAAGCATCCAGTACCATAGAGCCGTCACGGTAGTGCGGCTCCAGCATACCGTTGAACGGACGGGGAGAAAGGTCGAGAGGTTCCTCCTTCGGCTTTTCCGTTTCAAATTCAGGGAAAAGGGAAGTTGTTGTCTCACTTGCGTTATTGTCCGTAACGGGAACGGTTGCGACTTCCGTCTGTGCTTCGGGGCGTTTTGTCGCTTCCTTTTCCGGCATGTCAATGGCGGGAGCGGCTTTCACCGCCGTCCCGTCCACCCGTTGCTTCTCCTGATGCTGTGCCGCCAGCCTGCGAAGTTCCTTGCGTCGCTCCGGCGTGAGGTCCATCATCATTTCATAGAAACCGTTGATGGGCGGATTGGTGTCCCAATCCAAAGAGGCGTAAATATCATCCAGATCGCCTTTGGCTGCGAAACTCACCGGCTTTGTTTCATGGCTGTCCCTCTTCTCCGTCAGTGGTGCAACAGACGGCTGTGGCGGTGCAGTCGTAACCTTCGGCGTAACCTGCGCCTGCGGTTTGGGAGGCATACGCCTTGCCGGGCTTTCCTTTTTCGCCGTCTTTTTCTTCTTGGCGGGGGCTTCCTGCTTGCGTACTTCCTCGGTCATGCCCCAGAGGTCGAGCAGGGAGAGCTGCACGCCCTCCGAATAATCGGGGCGGCGCGGCTCTATCTCCGACTTTTCTTCCTCCGGCTGCGGTGTTGCCGCTTCGGGCTTCGCTGCCATTTCATGACGTGGCTGTATCTCAGGAGTGACAACCGGTGTGGAAATGGTTTCTGTTACCGTGCTTTTCCCCTGTGCCGGATGCAGGCTGTGCATTTCATACAGCTTTTTGTCCAACTTATACAGCTCAATATCCATATGTTCCCGCAAATCCTCCGCCATTTGCCCGATGCCGTCCCGGTGCATGACTTTATAGGCTGGTTTCCCGTAAGGGTCTGTGCCGCTTATCAGATCCGAGTGGGGAATCATGCCGATGCTGCCGACATACCCGTTCTGGAAACTGCCTATCGGTGTCTTTTCCGTCTGCACGAACAACTCTTCATAATCGTACAGCTCCCGTTTCTTGCCGCTGTTCTTTTGCAGGATAATCAGGTCGCTGCCCACTTCCGTACCCGCGTTGTCCGTGAAGAGGTTGTTCGGCAGGCGTGCGACTCCCACCAGATTGGCATTACGCATCATATACTCGCGTATGGGCGCGTTGGACGGTGCGTCCAGTACCCCTTGAGAGGTGATGAACGCCACGATGCCGCCCTCACGCACCGCGTCAAGGCTTTTCAGGAAGAAGTAGTTGTGTATTGCCTTCGGTGCGGAACGCCTTGCCGGGTCTTGGCTTCCTGTAAATTCCGGGTCGAACACAGCCACGTCGCCGAACGGGATGTTCGAGATGGCAAGGTCGAAATAGTCCGTGAAGGGCTTCTCTATCTTCTCGAATCCCTGCACCCTTACCTTTTGGTCGGGATGCAGGTGTCCCAATATCTTGCCCGTCATCAGGTCTTTCTCGAAAGCCATGATGTCCGCGTCCGGCTTGTTTTCCAGCACGGCATCCACGAATGCGCCCACGCCCGCCGACGGCTCCAGCACACGGTCGGGACGTATGCCGTGTTCATGCAGAGCCTCCGCAATCGTGCCGGTTATCTCCGGCGGGGTGTAGAAAGCGGTCAGCACGGACTGCTTCATGGCATCCACGTACCGCTTGTACTCCGTATCGTCCTTGCTGTTTTCACGCACCAGCCTGTGCAGTTCTACCGTAGGGGTAAACAGTTCGAGGTCCGATTTCGCCCAATGCACGGCATCCGTCAGTTCCTTTGCAGGATTCAGTATGCACTTCAACCCGCCGAAACCGCAATACTTCCGAAGTATGGCTTGTTCCTCGGCGGTTGCCGTCCTCCGTTCCCTGTCAAGGATGAATGCCGTCCGTATCGCCTCGATGTTGTCCCGCAGCCGTTGTTTGCGGTTAAACGCCATATTCCCCGATATAAAGGACGGCGGCTCCCGTCAGCTCCGTGTAGAGCAGGTCGTATTCGGGCGACAGGGCGAAATTGTCGTCCGAAAGGTCATAGGCGGAGAATACGTTGCCGACCGGCGGCAGCAACTTTCGGATGAAGGCTTCGCGTTTCTTTCCCGGCACTTCGTCGGCAAACTCGTTTTCCACGACTTCGCGGAGGATGGCGTACTTGGAATAGCGAAGCCCCCGCAGGAGCGTGTCCATCGCCAACTCCTGCGCCCCTTCGGGCGGATAGCCTTCGAGCCGCGCACGCTCATACGTTTCGGCGGCACGGTCGGCACGCTCCCGGATGAAGGCATCGTCGGAAGCCTGTTCAAACCTGTTCGTGCGGAGGTAGTCCAGCAGGTACAGACCGTAATAGGAAAAGTCGGTCTGACCCTCGTTTTTCTTCTTGTTGTTCATTACTTTGGAATTTAGTGGATTGATAATGACGGGGATAGTCGTCTGAAAAGGAGAAAGAAAAGGCACTCGGTATCCCTCCGAGTGCCACCACTAAATCCAAAGTATGAGTGTAATCCGGTATCGAAGAACAATTCATTACTCTGAACAAGTGGCAAAGGTAGTGCAAATCGAAGACAATACGAAATAAACCCGTTTATTTCTATTGTTGAGGTGCAGCCTACTTTCTCAAAAGTTAATACTATTTCTTCCGTCCTGAAAATTTCCTGCTCGTGTTCCTTTCGGGGAACACGAAAGTCGTGTTATAGTCCCCGTCAAAGGCGACTATGGCGTCGAAGCTCTTGCCCTGCTTGCTCTTGAAGCCTTTGAGCAGCTTCGTATGCCCGTCGGTGAGCAGGTCTTTGATCTCGTCATCGGAAAGGGTGCGGTTCGCTTTCAGGCGGAACACGGGCAGCCCGCACTCCGCGTTGTCGCAGCGTACCACCTTGCCGTAGAACTGCATGCTGCCCGTCCCGCACTTGGGACACTTGCAGCCGGAATCCCTGCGGGCGAACAGTTTGTCGCACGAGAGCAGTTCGGAGGTGATTTCGCGTGTGTACGCCTCTATCTCCCTGCGGAAGGTTTCGGCGGGCATTTCCCCGCGCTCGATGCGTGCCAGATTCTTCTCCCATTCGCCCGTCATGGTTACGTCGGCGATGCGCATCGTCTTCACGACCGAATAGAGGGCAAGCCCTTTTTCAGTCGGCACAAGCGATTTCTTGCAGCGTTCCATGTAGCCGCGCTTGAAGAGCGTTTCGATAATCGCCGCACGGGTGGCGGGCGTGCCGATGCCGCAGTCCTTCAACGCCTGACGGAGTGCATCGTCCTCTATGTCCTTGCCCGCCGTTTCCATTGCCGACAACAGTGTCGCTTCTGTATGCAGCGGCTTGGGTTTGGTCTTTCCCTCCGTGATGGAGCAGCCTTTCAGCGTCAGCGTGTCGCCTTCCCGCCAATCGGGGATGGAGGTTTCTTCCTTGTCCTCCACGCTATAGACGGCACGCCATCCGGCTTGCCTGATGACGCTGCCTTTCACCGTGAACTCCACTCCGGCACACTCCGCCGTGACGGTGGCGGTGTCCTTGACGCATTTTTCGGAGAAAGCCTCGATCATGCGTCCGGCAACCATCTGATAGACGGTGCTGTCCTCTTTGGAGAGGAATAGTGGCTTCTCGCCCGTGACGAGCAGGGCGTGGTGGTCCGTCACCTTGCCGCCGTCCACGCTTCTGCGTGTCGGGACGCATTTCGGCTGCACCTTGCCTTTCCATTCGGGCAAAGCCCCGATGAAGGCGAGCAGCTTGGGGATTTCGGCGAACACGTCTTCGGGTATGTAGCGGCTTCCGGTTCGCGGATAGGTGATGAGCTTCTTCTCGTAAAGCTTCTGCGCGATTTCAAGCGTCTGTTCCGCCGTGAAGCCGTGCTTGGCGTTGGCTTCCTTCTGGAGCGTCGTCAGGTCGTACAGCAGCGGTGTTTCCTCCGTCTTCTCCTTGCGTTCGGCTTTCGTGACGGTGGCTGTGCCTGCCGACTTCACCTTATTATATAGTTCCGTCGCAGGCTCTTTCTCTTTCCACTTTTCGGAAGAGGAAAACTTCACCGTTCCTTCATCGCAGCCGTCCGTTGCGATATGGAGCTGCCAGAAGGCTTCGGGCGTGAAGCGGCGGTTCTCCCAATAGCGTGCGCACACCATCGCCAACGTGGGTGTCTGCACCCGCCCGATGGAGTACGTGCCGTGTCCGGCGGCGATGGAGAGTGCCTGCGTGCCGTTGATGCCCACGAGCCAGTCTGATTCGCTCCGCGCTTTGGCGGCAAGATAGAGGTTGTCGTATTTGCCGCCCGCTTCGAGGTTGCGCAGTCCCTCGCGGATAGCCTTGTCGGTAAGCGAGCTTATCCAGAGGCGGACGAACGGGGTGGTGCATCCGGTATAATGGTAGAGGTAGCGGAAGATAAGCTCACCCTCGCGCCCTGCATCGGTCGCCACGATGATCTGTTCGCTTTCCTTGAATAGCCGGGCAACGGTCTTGATCTGCGCCACCACGCCGCTGTCGGGCTTGTAGCCCTTCTCCGTCTTTACCTGACGGGGGACGAGCGTGAAGGTGTCGGGAATGACGGGCAGATTGTCACGGACGAAACCGCGTATGCCGTAGCCGTCGGGCATGGCAAGCTGCACAAGGTGTCCGAACGCCCAAGTCACGGCGTAGCCGCCTCCCTCGAAATATCCTTCCTCTCTCTTTGTCGCGCCCACGATACGGGCGATCTCACGTGCCACAGACGGCTTTTCTGCAATGATTGTCTTCATATTCTTCTGTCGTTTTGAATTTTACAAATGTTACTTCGGATTTAGTGGCGGACACGGGATTACATCTTCATGCCCTTGTTGTTTCTTTTCTGCTGCTGTTGCTGTGCGGTGTCCTTCGGGGCGGTCTGTCCCTTCCGCAACGGCTCTTTCAGGTTCTTGGTAGCCTCGTTGGTCTTGCCCTCGCTGTTCACCGCCACCTGCGTGCGGCTCTCGTTGGAAGGGGCGACCTTCTGCGCGTTGTCGGGGTTGGTGTCGTAGCGGTACGGGCGTCCCTTCTCCGGGTTGAACTTGATGTACATCGTGGCGTGGAAGCCCTGCTTGTCGGTCACGTTCTCTAATTTCACGGCTTTGCCAGCCACGTAGTCGGCTTTCTGCTGTTCGGTGAAGTCCACGCCGCTCCATTTGCTGATGGGGCGGATGCTGCCGTCGGCGTTCGTCCACGTGTTGCGGCGTTGCTCCTTGTTCGTGCCTCCGGCATTCTCCGTACCCTGCGCCTGTCCCTGTGCGGGGGTGTTCTTCGTTTCCTGCGTCCGGGCGGTACGGGGCGACCTGCCGGTTCCCGGCACGAACTCCACGCCGCGCTGCTCCACGTTCACTTGCAGGGTGGTGACGAACTTCCTGCCGTCCTTGCGCTCGATGAGCTTGTCGCGCACGGGCAGCCCGGCACGCAGCATGTCCTGCTCCTGCTTGGTGATTTCCGTCTTGCCGATGCGTTCCGGTATGCGCACCTTGTTCGTCGGGACATCCGTGATTTCGTTCGTCTTGCGGTCAATACTGACGAACGAGGGGATGATCTCGCCCGTTTCCCTGTCCACGAGGTCCACGACCCTGCCGAGGTTGCCTGTTTCGCGCAGGTTCTTCCGGTCGTCGTCGGAGAACTTGTGTTCCTTGTACTCGTCGAGCTTCTGCTCCTTGCGGATGAAGTGCGGCACAAGGCTGACATTGCCCTCGCCGTCCTTCTTGAAGGAGAGGCGGGCGTCCAGCTCGAAAGCCTCTCCGCCGAAATTGGGCGACACCCTCACCAAGTCGGACTTGCCGTAGTTGAGCATTCTGTTAAGGTCGCCCGACTTTTCAAGGTCGTCGCGCTTCACGCCCCATTTCTCCTCCAACTCCTGCCAGTTGATCTTGCTCTCGTCGATGGGCTGGTAGCCCCGGTTGCCCTGCGTCTGCTGCGGGCTTTCCTGATTCTGTTCGTTTTTCTGTTCCATCTCTTCCTGTTTTTTAGGTTCGTCATCTTGTTTCTGTTCCGGTTGTTCCTGCTTTTCGGCGGACTGCTCCTCCTGTACTTTCTTTTCGTAGCCGGAGGTGTCCACCTTGTGGGGCGCAAGCAGTTCCTTGTTGCCGTCGGGGTCTTTCAGCAAGTCCTTGATAACCTCCAGCAGCTTGTCGGCTTGGTCCGCCGCGACACGGTAGAAACCGAAGCGGCTGGGTTCCTTGCACTGCCGGAAGAAGTTCTTGAAGAAGTTGTCCAGCACGTCGCCGTGCCGGTCGAATTGCAGGAAACTCTGCGCGTTCTCCGCTTTCGCGGGGATGCGCTTGGGGGAGCCGTCGGCGTTCAGCCCGGCTACCACGCTGATTTCGCCCGTCTTCTCGTCACGGACAACCAGCACGTCCTTTTCGTCTTTTTTCTTTGCCATCTGAAAAATGTTTTAATGGTTATTTTTGAAAGAAATTATGGATACGGGCCTTGTAGAAGGCTATATCTTCCTTGCGGAAGTCCTTTACATGTTCGGAGAGGAACGTCAGCACGTCCGCCTCGCTGTAATAGGTCTTTTTGCCGAGCGTCTTGTAAGGCAGCGCGCCGATGCTGCGGTAGCGTTGCAGGGTGCGCTTGCTGATTTGGAGCAGCATGCACAGGTCTTGGTTGTCGAAAAGCCTGATCCCGTTCATCGGGTTCGGGGCTTTGCCGGACGGCTGCATGGAGAGCAGCATCTCGTCCTGACGGTCGAGCCGTTCCATCACCTTCTGCATCCAGTTCTCGAAATTGTTGCGGGTAAGCAGTTCCATGTCCTACGTCCTCCTTCCTTTGGGTCTGCCGCCCGTGCGCAGCGTGTGGTTGCGTTTCAGCTGTTCCGGTGTCGCGGCTTCGCCCGTGACGGTGCTGTCTTCGAGCAGGCGGTCTATTTCAGACTGCCGGTAGCGGCACTTGCCGCGCAGCACGACATAGGCGATGCGCTGTTCGCTGCGCATGCGCTGGAGGGTGCGGCAACTCACGTTCAGCAGGTGCGCCGCCTCGCGGGTGGTGAGCAGCCTGTCGGGGGATTCTTCCTTCCTACCGCCGGAAACGGCACGCACGTGTGCCGCTATCTCGGCTATCTGTTCCGTCAATGCGGTGAAGGCGGAACTTTCCATCGTTATCACTTTCATATTCAGTCCTTTCTTTTGGTTTATTTGCATGAACATAGGCTGCGCCTCGGCATACCGTTCAAGCGAGCTTGACGTGCTGCGCTCGGCTTGCGCTATGTTTCTGCGACAAAATTCGGCAATAAACCAAAGGGGCTTTAACAGCTCACTACGTGGCTCACGTAAGATTTTTACGGATAATGGCTCCGTAACCCGGACAGACGACGCAACAAGCTGCCTTTTAGTGGGAAACGGCACGTGTTCAAGGCGGCTTCGTTACCTTTGCGGCAAACTCTGAAATGTTTTGCTTATGGAAATAGTATCTATCGAGAAAAAGACCTTCGAGATGATGGTGGCGTCCTTCAACGCCCTCGCGGAGAAGGTAGCCGCCCTGAGGCGCAGGAGCGACGGCGGGCGGATGGAAAGGTGGCTCACGGGCGAGGAGGTCTGCGGGCAGTTGAGGATCAGCCCGCGCACGTTGCAGACCTTGCGTGACAGGCGGCTTATCGGCTACTCGCAGATTAACCGCAGGTTCTATTACAAGCCGGAGGAGGTCAAAAAGCTCATTCCGCTTGTCGGCACGCTCTATCCCTGCGGGAAATGATTTGATTTTTATTATTCACAACCCACTGAATCCGAAATGATGATGAACGAGAACAATGAAGTGTTTACAATGGAGGACGAGCCGCTTGCCTCCGTCGTGCAGAACATGCGCAAAGGCTCGAAATGGCTCTCCGCCTTTCTGGAAAGTTACCGCCCGCCGTTGGACGGGGAACGTTACCTGACGGACAGGGAGGTGGCGGAACTGCTCCGTGTCAGCCGCCGCACCTTGCAGGAGTACCGCAACAACAGGGTGCTGCCCTTTATCCTTTTGGGAGGGAAGGTGCTTTACCCCGAATCGGGGTTGCGTGAGCTGCTGGAGGCGAACTACCGCAAGCCGATGGAATAAGGCGGCTGCATGAAAAAAAAGGAAACGGGCAACTCCTTCACGGGGCTGTCCGTTTCCTTTTTATTCTTATTATTATATGTCTTCTGCGTTTTCAGCAATACCCGGCTTTTCCGTTCTGTATGAACATCACGTATGCCTGCCGCTTTTCCTTCGAGAGTGCTTTCTCTACCAGCCACGTGCGGAACACGTGTGCATGGTAGGTGTTCAGCCGGAAGGCAACGGGGATGATGATTTCAAGCGAGTAAACATCCGCGTGCAGCCCGTTTTCAAGCCGCATGTAGCGGCACACCTCGTAGTCGTTCAGCACGTCCGGCTTGCGGACGGCTCTGATGGCGGCGTTCACAGCCGGGACGCCCGTGTGGAACAGTCCGGCGATTTCTGTGGCGGTCATCCATATCTCGTTACCGGTTACGCTGACCGTGTTGTCCTCTATGATGATGGTTCCTCGTGTCATGGCTTCTCTGTTTTTAGATGGTGCAACATGAAAATTCCTCGATGCCGTTCAACCTTGCGGCAAGGTTCTCCATGTCTTGGTTGAGCTTCTCTTTGGTGATTTTCGCGTATATCTGCGTCGTCTTTATGCTCTTGTGTCCCAGCATGGAACTCACCGTTTCGATGGGTACGCCGTTGGAGAGGAACACCGTCGTGGCTGCCGTGTGGCGGCTCTGATGCCACGTGATATGCTTGGTGATACCGCAACGCTTGGCGACGGAACGGATTCCGGCAAGGCACGTGTTGTAGTGGGGAACGGGGAAAATCCTGCCGTTCCCGCACAGACCCCGGTATTTGTCGATGATGCGCTTTGCGATGTCGAGCAGGCGGATATTGGACACCACGCCCGTCTTCTGGCGGTTGATGTTTATCCACTCGTGTTCGTCGAAGTAGGTATGGATGTTCTCTTCCGTCAGGTTGCGCATGTCGGCGAACGACAAGCCCGTGAAGGCGCAGAACAGGTAGAGGTCGCGGTAAAGCTCCTGCTTGGCGTTTTTCAGCCTGCCCTCCATCAGCAGCCGGATTTCCTCTTTCGTCAGGAAACTGCGTGTCGTTTCCTCCTTCTTGATTTCATACTCCCGGAACGGGTCGCGTGTGAGCCACTCGTTGTTGATGGCGATGAACACCATCGTCCGCAAGGGGCAGACATACAGCCACACGGTATTGGTGCAGCAGTGCTTGTCCGTGCGTAGGAACATCTCGAAGTCGGAGATGAAAGCGGGCGTAAGCTCTTTCAGCGCGATGTCCTTCACGCGGTAGCGGATGGTGAGGAATTCTTGCAGGTGCTTGTAAACGGTCTTGTACTTCAGGAGCGTGCCTTTGGCTTTCATGCCAGCCTCCACCTGTTTCTCGTAGTCCTCGTTGTGCTGGCGGAACACCTGCATCAGCGTGTGGTAGCGGTGTTCCAGTCCGAGAAAGGCGTTCTTGACCTTCTCCGCCGTGACGAAATTGTCACGCTCCATGATTTCCTGATAATGTCTGTTGATGCGCACACGCATCTTGTCGAGCATGCGGTTCGTTTCGAGTGCCGCCGTGCTTCTGCCCGTGACACGTCCCCCTTTGGTGTCCCACAGCTTGGGATCGACGGTCAGTTTGCAACTGAACTGCGTCTGGCTGCCGTCCACCGTGATGCGTCCCATGACGGGTACTGTCCCGTCCTTTTTCACTACCTGACGTTTGAGGTAGTAGATTACTGAAAATGTACTCTTCATCGTCCTTAATTTTTTTAGGTTCAAAATTAGTCGGTGAAGAGTCCGTCGCCGGTACGCAAAACGGGGAGGAACGGCGCAATCTTTTTCCGTAACCGGATTTGTTGCGTGGGTTGTCAATAACTCACTAATCCTTAACGCCTTGTTTCGTTATCCGTGTCCGTTTGTCGCCTTTTCGGGCATGGTTACGGACAAGTAACGTAGCGGCGTCCTGATTTGGCTTTAGGGGTGATTGCGATGGCTTCACGAATAATCGGAAGCACAACTGAAACCCTTGTAACTCAATTCTATCACTATATCTTTCCGCATTTCACTTTTTTGTAGTAACTTTGTGCCAGCAAATATCTAATACGTAATATTCTGCAAAGAATAAAAGATGTTCTATAATGAATATTTTGGCTTTGTTTTATTTCTAAAACCTTAATCCATCGGCTAAGAAAGGAGGAAATTTTGCCACGGTGTAGTTTCGTAAATGTCTAACATAATGAAATCATATTATTATGAAAAAAAATTTTATTATTTTATTCCTTATTATTGTCTGCGTTTTTTCCATGCAGGCTCAAAGTTTTGAGACTACAGTTGCGAATGTGTTGTCGCAAGACGAAACAATTCTTACTTTCGATAATGACGAGGGCACGAACATTTCGGGCATCTTTGCAAGCGGAAACGTAGGTTTCTTGTCTTCCAAGGGACATTGAGCCTGCTTGTGACTCATCTATATAATAAGGAATTATTTAAACATAATAATAAGGAGATAATGAGTATGAGATTAAGATTTTACTTTGCAACATTGTTGCTGCTGTGTTTTGTCTCTGCCAAGGGACAAGAGTATCATGTGGAAACTCCGGGAACACTACAAGAGGTTGTTGGCGAAGGTGCCGAGGAATTAACCCATATTCGGGTGACCGGAACTCTTAACGGTCGAGACATTGACTTTCTACATTACCTTTGCTCTCTTAACTTCCCAAAGCCTGCAAGTATGAAAGACGAAACCTATGTGAAATTAATGATGGAGAAGAAAGATAACGTTAGAGGAAACCTTCGACATCTTGACTTTGAGGATGCACGAATGGTTAACGATGCCTTGCCAAATCGAGCCTTTGCCGGAAGTTTCCTAGAAGAGATAAAATTACCCAAAACACTCAAGAAAATAGGTGCCTCGGCCTTTAGTTACAACGTGTTGCTCAAAGAGTTGATTATACCTGAAAGCGTCGAGGAAATTGGAGAGAATTTGCTTTATTACTGTGTAAAAATTGAGAAGGTTAAACTTCCTGACAATCTTAAAGTGCTCAATGATTTGTTATTTGCATGTTGTAGCAAGCTGAAAGAAGTAAATATCCCTTCTAAACTTAGAGAAATGCATGACGGAGTTTTTATTTATTGCACTAAAGTTACACCTACTGTCGCCATCTTACCCGAAACGGTTGAAATATTGGATGGTGCAGCATATTATGGGATTAATACAATTGAAGAAGTGGTAGTTCCGCCCAATGTAAAAGTGTTAAGAGATGCTTTTTCCGGAATGCCTGGATTACGCAAAGCTACGATTCTTACCGATAAATTGACGGAGATAGGTGATTTTGCCTTTGAATGGTGCAGTGCCCTTGAAGAAGTAAATATTCCCGACGGAATCACTCGTATCGGCAAAAGTGCTTTCTTTTGGAATTTAAGACTTCGTAAAGCGAAAATTCCTTCTACGGTCACACGTATAGAGGCGAAAGCTTTCGACAGTGATCCTTTGGATTCCATTGACATACCGGCCGGTGTAACATTTATAGGCAGAAATGCATTTTGGAATAATGATCATCTAAAAAAGGTATATTGTCGCCCAATTGTGCCACCAGTGACCACTGACGGAGATGGTGAAGGCCCATATTTGCCATTCCATTCTAGTGCGACTGAAACTGCTATTCTCTATGTTCCAAAGGGTTCTGCCGAAGCCTACCGCAAATCCATGGTGTTCTCGGAGTTCGAGAATATCGTAGAATTGGAGTCTTGGCAATGGCCGTCTTCTGTTGATACTCCGATGAGTCAGACCGACCGGTATCGTGTTTATTGTAGCAACGGCATGTTGCATATTGAGTCTGACGGCAATGAAAGTGGAGAACCTGTGATTGTAAATGTATGTAACATCGGCGGAGCATCATATTGGAATGGACGTATCACAGACAACGTATCAATATCATTGCCAAAAGGCTTATATATTGTTCGTGTGGGAAAGACGGCTCATAAAGTATCATTGTAAAATGGTAATGATATAAAATAATTCACGTCCCATTCACGGTTGTCGGCATTCTTGATATAATATGAACGCTATTGCCGTGAATGAGACGTGAATTATTTTGTGGTTTATCAGAACTTTGGCTTATATGACAAAAATGTGCTTATTTTAGAGTCGTTCTCTCTTATGTGACAAAAATGTGCTTAAAAACTCCCATTCCCCTTTTATTTTTTAGGGGAATGGGACTTTATAAAGTCCTGAATGAAGATCTTTCTTCTTTCCGTACTGATTCCCTTGTGTAGGTTCAATTTTGTCTTTAAATCTGCATTAAGTGATTCAATAGCATTGTTGGTATTTGGTATCTCCAACTCAGGGTAATCATAGTATGTCCACAAACACGACATATTCCTTTTAAGGCTCAAAAAAGCACTACGTAGAGTTTTATGAGTATAATGTGATTTACCATCTTCTGTTGTTGTTCGTTCCTTAAGAAAATCCTCCCATTTAGTATACCATTCTTATAAAGCCCCAATAAAGGACTCTTTGTCCGTATGACATAACATCTTGGATATTGCAAGCAGTTCTTTAGAAGCCTCAAGTTTGGGTCTTGAGGTTAGTTTTGTCTTTATAGTCATTACTTGATGGAACTGGCATAATTGGAATTTATAATTGGGGAAAGCTTGTCTAAGTCCCTTAAAACCATCGCATACAAGACCTTGAATGGTATATCCAAGTAATTCCAAGTAGTTTATGCCCTCTTTGTAATCTTCAAGACGTTCATGCCTATTGATAAACTTAAACCAAAGTACATCACCAGACAATGAATCCTTCATAATAACTACACCAAAATTACGTCCCCAATAGGTGACATCCATTAAAACCACTACCGGACGAACAAGAAGGTTGGGCAGGTCTTCTTTATAAGATTTGGTGAGCTTCCTATAAATAGTCCTGGTTGAAACTCCGTACTCCTCTGATAGATCTTTGATTGTAAGATTACCCTTGGAATAACGATTGTTAACAATGGTATTTGTAAGACGCTTATGTCCGACAAAGCTCCTCTTACAGCACTTACAATACCAGCGTTGACAACCATTAAGATGACCACGTTTTATAGTCGATTTTGAGCCACAATAAAAGCAGATTTTTTGCCATAAAAATATAAATAGAACAAAGATAATGATTATTAGACAGTTGCAAGGATTTTAAGCACATTTTTGTCATATAAGCCCGAACTTTAGGTGTAATGGACATTTGGCAGGCATAAATCTCTCAAATGTCCATTATACCGATTTGGGATAAGAAATCCGCATCGGGAGATATTTATGTTCTTTCGAACTTCCCGATGCGGATTATTATTCATTCCATTTCACTGCCTACGTCATGAGCGGCGTGAAATGTTGTGGGATGAGATTAATCACCTGCTGTTGTAGGAGTTGACATAGCATCCTCTGTTCCGAGTTTCTTGATAGCATCCTTGGTGTGTTCTATCCACAACTTGAGGACAGCAGAGCGTTCACCGAGAGCCGGAATATAGTCTTCTCCTTCTTTGTATTTCTTCCAGCAAGCCTCTGACTTAGGATAATTTTTCACGTATGCAGAAGCATTGAGACCCTTGTCATTGAGGAAAGAGAACCAACTTGCTTTGTCTTCCGGGTCGGCCATATCGTTGTGAGCGTGGTCACCTGCGATGAACATCAACGGATAAAGTTGAACCTTATCGCCTTTCTTAAGACCTGCTTTAATCATGCGGTCGTAAACATCAGCAACCAAGTTGTTTTCCATATCTACCGTACCAACAAACATTTTTTTCGGTTTAATCATCTGAAGAACATTCTCAAGTTCGGTGTAACGTATGTTCGCGCCGAAATAGTCGTATCCTTCAGGGTTACCATGACCCATGAAAGCAACTGCTCCTGAATTGAGTGCTTCTAAGATATCCGGCTCATTAACGAGTACTTGTGCGAGTTTCTGAACGTCTCCACCTTCTGCCATCAGCGGTGTTCCTACCACTACCTGTTTGTCAAGGCTCTTCATGTACTCCTTGGTGAAGTCGTTGTTGCGGTTGTTCATGAAGTCTTTCACGTAAGAGTCGCGCACACGACGATATTCCTCACCCGGTGTAACCTGCAATGACTGAACAACAATCTGCTTGTAACCTGCCATACCGATAGCGGTAAGCCAGTGCTCCGGGTCGAAGTATTCGCGCACCTCTGCTCCCTCAGCCTTGTGCTCTCCGGCACGTGCATTGTTGATACAGATAGCAGAAGAGAATGAGAGATAAACGTCATAATCCTTGAAGCTTTTTTCGTATTCGCTCTTTACATGGTCGAATGTGTCGAAAGCCTGCTGCCATGTAGCACCGAATGCCACGAGAAGAATCACCTTGTCACTCTTCTTGTGTTTCTTTACGGTTTCGTTTACTACTTTCTGGTAACGGTCGTAGTTAGACTGTCCACCGGTGTTGTCATCGTCATCACTACAAGCAGTGAAAGACACTGAACCGATAATCGCCATCATGGCAATCATCAAAAACTTAATCTTCTTCATCATAATAATTTTGTTTTAAATTAGAATTGAATTTATTAGAGGTTCTCTTACCTTTAGAGAATTTTATAGTAAACTTGGCATATATCGTAGTACCGGGCGTGGTCGTGCCGAGATGCAGGCCGTGCGGTGTCCGGTCAACATAGTTGAAGATATTGTCTATTCCGGCCTCAAGGCTGTAACCCATGCTCTTGCTGCGTCCGAAATCGTGTGTGGTATTAATTCTCCAAATGTTATATCCCTTTCCGTCACCATTGATTTGGTAGTAACGTTTGGACGACATCTTTGCGTAAAGTCCTATTCCGAATGCGTAGCCGGGCGTGAACCTGTGGTTCCATGTGGCAAACAGATTGGCCTTGTGGCGTGCCATGCCGTCTATTACAACGCGTTTTAGCGTGTTCTCTTCGGTGTCATATAGGTTTGCGCGGGTGTTGAGATAACTATATCCCATGCCCATGCTGACCTCACGAATGCGGTATCTTGCGGTGAAGTCGATGCCCATTGTCTTGGCATCTTCTACATTCCTGAATTGCCTTACGGCAATGGGGTCATACTCTACGATGTATTCTCCGGGTGCTTCAGACTTTGGAATCGTTACCAATGTAATCATATTATCCACGCTGTTGTGGTAAGCCGTAAGCGTAATTGACAGTCCGTGGCCGTTATATTCTCCTCCGAGCGAGAAGTAGTTGCTTGTCTGCGGTTTCAGTTCGGTGTTTCCGAGATACAGATATGTGCCCACCATTTTTCTCACATATTGGTAGTACATCTCCTTGATTGTCGGCACTTTGAAGCCCTGACTCCATGTGGCTCGCCACCTGAACCGTTCGCCCGTGTGTATCATTGCCGAGAGTTTCGGTGTCAGTCTGAATCCGAACATGTGGTTATGGTTCAGTCGCAGTCCTGCGCTGATGTTAATCCACCGTATCATGTCGAACTCGTCTTGCACGTATATCGCTTCGTGGTTTGCGCTTGCTCGTCCGCCTTTCACTCTTACGGGTGCTTTCAGCCAATCGTATCTGTATTCCATTCCCGCCGACAGTCGATTGTTGTAAGGCACAGCGAACACGCCTTTAAGATCGACTATTGTGCGCTGTTGGTCGCTCTGCAACAACTGTTGCGTCGGGAAATATGGGTAGTAATGCGTAAGTTTTCCCTTGTAATATCCGTCTGTCAGCGTGGTATCGGTAAACAGATAATAGTATGCGTGACGATTCCAATTAACATCGAACGTGATATAATCTGTCTTAGACAAGTTCAGTTTGGCTCCTGCTCCGGCCGAAGCGTTGCGATACATGAGGTCGTAGGTATGGACATCTGTCGAAGCGTACTTGCCTGACGGTCTGTATATTCGTTTCCAATAGAAACTTCCGTCAGCGTAGAGTTGCAGATTTCTGCCGGCCTGATATGTCAGTCTTTCGGAAATCTGCCAATTCGTGTGACGGTTTACGGTCTTGTTTCGCGAGTCGGTAATGAGGAACTCCGTTTGGTGTATATCCTCTACCGAAGTGTTCTGCCAACCATCGCTGTGCTGCCATTGGAAGTTGGTGAACGACTGCAGTTTGCCAAGAGTGAGTCCCAAGCCGTTGTGTTGTCTCACATCGCCGTAACTTCCCACTCTGGTGGAGTTCTCCATAAGCATTCCCTCGCTACGTTTCTTGGTTATGATGTTCACCACTCCCGCTATTGCATCACTGCCATAGAGAGCCGACGACGCACCTTTCACAATCTCAATGTGGTCGATGTTTTGCGGGTCTATCAACCCAAGGTCGTTCTCTCCGCCGTTGTCGCCGTGTATTCTCTTTCCGTCGATGAGTATCAGTATGTAGGAGTTTCCCAGTCCGTTAATCTGCATTCTCGACCCCATGTCGCTCTCGCTGAAATCGAACGATGCCGACAACATTCCGAGTATGTCCTCTATGCTGCGTGCTCCGTAGTTGCGTAACTGCTTTCCGCTTATCACTTCTGTTTGCACAGGTGCGTTTTTCAGCAGATGTTCTGTTCCCGTACCGGTAATAACCACCTCGTCGAGGGTGACTTCCTTGTCACTCTCGACTTGTGCCATGGCGGTTATTGCCAAGACGAAGAACGTTATTAATATTATTAATCTTTGCTTGCGCATTTATCTTTTATTATCAATATTTGAATTTGATTGCACAACTTACGTAGAAAGTACGACCCGGGCTAAGTGTTGCGTAGTTGCTGTTGTATGGACGGTCGTCTGTCCAGTCGAGCAGGTTCTCCACGCCGAAGCCTGGTTCTACGACAAGTTTTTTGAGGTTGAATGCGTGGCGAGTAGAGAAGTCCCACATGTTATAGTTTGGCGCATAACCGTAACTTTCGCTGAAGCGGCGGCTGTATATGCGACCATTGAAGTTTGCATGCAGTGTATATAGACCCCATGAGCGTGCCCATTGTGCTCCCATTGTCCATGCGTTCTTTATTGTTTTGTCGAGAGTTTTCTCGGTTTCATCGTCCTTTGCTTTCAAGTGTGTGTATGCAGCGTTGAGCGAGAAACCGTATCCGAGGTTGGCATTCATAGAGAGAGTTGTACCGAGCACAGATGCGCGGTCGATGTTCTGACGCTGTCTGACGGTTTTGTGTCCATACTTCGCAATAGCATCAGCACCCTGTGCAATGGTAACATAGTCAATCATGTCGCGCACCTTGTTCAGGAAAACGTTGCCCGAAACCGTGAGCCATGAAGTCTGGTATTCTGCATTCAGTCCGTAATAGTTGTTCTTCTCCGGCTTCAATGCACTGTTACCAATCGTCAGGCGATCGGTGTTCTTGGCTATGTCTGTGGCAAAGATTTCGCTCAGTGTCGGTGCTTTGTAACCCATTGCGTAGTTTGCACGCAGGTTTAATCCGCCCACTCTGTACATAAGTGCCACGTTCGGTGTGGCGTAGTTGTGGAAGTTCTGATGATAGATGTATCTCACTCCGAGCAGCGCATGCAGTCCGCCGGATATCTTCATCTCGTCCTGAACGAACAGGGCGAATGTGCTTGCCATCTTTTTTCTGATGTTATCAGTCGCGCTCTTGAGAGCATCAATCTGATAGTCAACACCTACAGACATTTTGTTTCCTTCGCCAAGAATGAACACTCCCTTGAGTGTAGCCTCGTGGAATCGTGTGCGCTTTCTCAGCAGCGATGTTCCATTCGGTATAGTTATTTCGCCTTTCTTGTTTTTTACATCAACGAAATAATCGTACTTAGAGCATTCTATGTTTCCCACCAAATAAAATCTTGTTTTTAACGTTACTTTTAACAGTTGCGTTCCAAGAATTCCGATTATTCTCTATCCATTCATTTTATTCATTTTTTTATTACATTTATCTGTTGATACATTCGTATTCGGGATTATACTTTTCCTTTGATACGGCTAATGCCGTTATTACGTGTATGAGTTTGTTTTTTACATTATTCAGTGCTACCCCTTGATGTTTTCCTCTGCTGATGAGATGTTCAAAATATTGCCTGAACTTGGGTTCCCATCTAACAGCAATTCTTGCAGCCTGTGTGAGTAAGGATTTGAGCATTTTGTTTGCAATCTTACTTACTCTTGCCACCTTATGTACACTTGTTCCGGACTCTTGTGCAAATGCTGCTACTCCCCAATATGTGGCTATCTTCTTTGCATTGCCTCCAAAGTCCTTAAAGTTATTTGTGTAAGCGATAAAGGCTGCGGCATTAATCAAAGATATTCCTTTGACAGAAGTAATACTATCGTGGGTTGTCTTGAGTTCCTCATCCTCTTCGATAAGTTCCTGCATCTTTTCCTCGCATTTTTTAATGATGGCTTTTATCTGTTTAATTATCTTGGTTGAACTATCAACAATGAATCTTACATCGCCTAATTCTTTCTTGAAGTCATCCGTGATATTTTTACGAACAGCCATTGCTTTCATTTGAGATACCAAATGCTGGCGGAACAGAAACAACTCTTTGAGTCGGGAAACATTCTTTGATAAAGGAACGTAACATACTGCCATATCTTGATAACGATAAGCATAGAGGGCTATCTTTAACGAGTCAGCCTTATCACTCTTACCTCTGCTGATACCCAAAGATCTCTTGATGCGAAGTCCGCTGTCGAGCCATATTGAATAACCTTTGGCGTACAAGAAGTTGCTTAAAGGCAAAGAGTATTTACCGGTCTTTTCTCCACACAAGAGTAGTTCATCAGCGTTTATCTTCTTTACAGATGACTTTATCCATGTGACAAATGCTTTAAAACCCTCTTTCTTGTTGGTAAACTTTTCATGGACAGCAGATTGCACTGCTTCTGAAAGTTCTGAGTTGCGACAGTCCAATAAGGTCGCATCGAAAGTTTCTTTCGAAAAATCAATTCCAATAATAATTTTTTTCATATCTTTGTAGTTATAAATGGAGAGATTAACCGGAAGCAGCTTGACTCAACAACTCTAAATAGTCTCGAAGACTAAGCATTCTATCCGGTCTATGCAGCTTTGACAAGGGGACAAATACAGTCATAGGGCTTTTAAGCCCATTTGGGGTTCTTGTCTTGTTCCTTGTCAGGTTAATTTTCTCCTTTTTACAACAAAGGTAAGAAAATTAATCCCGGAATAAAAGTTTACTTTTATAAATTGATAAACTTTTTATTCGATGCAATCTCTTTATTTATTGCAATTCATATTGCAAACTTAGAGATTGGGGTTAAAGGAGTTCAGAAAACCATTAACGAGTTTTTCTGAACTCCTTTCTTTATATCCTTATATCTTCCAAAGACCTACATAAAAAACCCGAACAACTACCGGCAACTCCTTCCTTTCACTCTCTCAAAGATAGTCAATCAACATATCCCAGACCGCCACGATATGGCAAACAGATCCTAAGAGCACAAAGAAATGGAACACCGTGTGCATATATCTCCGCTTATTAATACAATAAAACACAGCACCGGTGATATAAGCAACACCTTCAGCAAGCAGCCATACAACCGAAGCGGTACTCACGCTGCGCAGAAGCGGTCCGAAAGCAACGATTACCGAAAGCCCCATAAGCACAAAACAAATAGTTTCAACAATACTGTGTTCCTTCAACTTACAGAAACTCACTATCGTCCCTGCTATCGCAGCAAGCCATATAAACGAGAACAATGACCACCCCCAATAATCTTCTTGTCGCAAGGCAACAAGTGTTATGGGCGAATAACTGCCGGCGATGTGCCAGTAGATTGCGGCATGATCCCATTTCCTTAACCGCTCTTTCCACTTCGACCAAGCACTAACACTATGATATACGGTACTCGCGATGTACGACATCAGCATACCGAAAAGATATAGTATTATACCTGCCGTTGCCCAACCGTTGCCCTTCGCAAAGCACATATATAAAAATATCGAGCCAATGATGACACCTATGAAAATGCCACCGGCATGGCTCCAACTGTTCCATATTTCCTCTTTATGGCTATAGAAAATCTTTTTCATTCTTTATCAGATACCGATGTTGGTGTTGTTGTGGCAGGAGGAGGGGTAGGTTTTGCATGCGACTCCTGAGCATCCGATTTCGATGCGTCTGTAGAAGAAACCGTTCCCGCACCGTTATTTCCTGTCGGAGTGGCATTGTCGGAATCGCCGGAAGTGCCGGAATTGTCGCCTTCCGTACTCTCCACACCGCTTTCCTGTGCCACATCAGAATTATTTTTCCTAAGAATTGCCTGTTGTTTCTCGCGCGAGATTTGTTTTCCCCACTTGTCGAAACCAAGCATTGCACGCGGTTTTCCGCTCACTTTATCAATCACGGAAACGAAGAAGAGGTCGCCCTCACGACTCACATATCCCTGCGCAAGAGCATCAATGGTGAGATTTACGGTATTCGCCTTACCGTCCGCTCCGGTAGGCGACACCGCAGCAGTAAGCATGATATACTCCTTGTCTGGCGACAACACCGCTTCACGAATACCGGCATTGAGATCATCATCGTTATAGTATATCGCCGTTTCTTCTGTAAGACCGGTGAATACAACCTCATCGAGCCGTTTAGTTATACCATCGAACTTATACAAATGTCCGCCGTTAAGATAGAACAGACAGTGACGGCGTTCGCACGGAAACTTCACCACGAAACCCGTTCCTCCGGGCAATCTCTGCTCCATACTGTCGAGTGCTTCGGCCACGGCGAGCGACTTCTCGTCATACGAACCTCCCGAAGAGCATTTCGATAACGAAACCGTTAATATGGCGATAATCAGGCACAGAGCAACCGCTGTGGCGAGAACCCACAGTCGTTGCTCTTTTAGTGAATTAATAATTTGTCTTGTGTCCATTTATTTTGATTGTTGATGTCAGTCGGCTATAGTGAAGTCGAGTTGACGCTTCTCTATATTCGCTCGTGCCACCACAATGCGTATCGGGTCACCAAGTTGATATTTATTATGTCGGCGACGGCCTATAAGCACGTAGTTTTTCTCGTCGAAGTCGTAGTAGTCATCGTCAAGGTCGTGCATCGAAATCATTCCCTCGCAATGGTTCTCGTCAATCTCGGCATATATTCCGTAACTCGTTATTCCACTGATGTGCGCATCATACTCGTTACCTATTTTGTCTCCCATGAACTCTACCATCTTATATTTAATGGAATCGCGTTCCGCCTGCTGTGCCAGAGCCTCCATGTCGCTCGAGTGTTCGCACATTTCCTCATAGTGGTCTTTGTTTGCCGAGCGCATACCATCTTGATAACGTGTGAGCAATCGGTGAACCATCATATCGGGGAAGCGGCGTATGGGCGACGTGAAATGCGTATAGTAGTCGAACGCCAAACCATAATGCCCTATGTTGTGCACGCTGTATTTGGCCTTCATCATTGCCCTCAGAGCCACCATCTCTATCACGTTCTGCTCTCGTTTGCCGTTAATATCGTCCATAAGTTTGTTGAGCGAGCGCGATATTTGCCCTTTTGTGCCGGCGGTATTTATCCTATATCCGAACCGTGCGATGAATTTCGAGAGATTATCCAGTTTTATCGGATCCGGCCGGTCGTGTATTCTATAAGGCAGCGTCTTTGCTTTTTTGCCCTTTTCCACCTTTCCTATGCTCTCTGCCACATTACGGTTGGCAAGCAACATGAACTCCTCGATGAGTTTGTTGGCATCTTTCGATTTCTTGTAGAATGCCCTTGTGGGCTTTCCTTTCTCGTCAACATCGAAGTGAAGTTCCTCACGGTCGAACTTCACCGCACCTCCTTTGAATCTCTTGTCGCGCAGTTTCTTTGCCAGAGCATCGAGCACCAGCAGTCCGCAAGCAAGTTGAGGCGATACCTTTGCATCACCACAGTTCACGGGTTTGTTGGTTTTTGCCTCCGCCAGACTCTTCACACGGATGGGCGATGGTTCGCCCGTGCCTTCTTTCACGCCGTTTTTTTCCAGAATGTCCTGCACCTCCTCATAGGCGAAACGCCTGTCGCTTTTTATCACCGTGTGCACCAACCGCCACGACTTTATGTTCGCCTCGTCATCCATTACGAACACTGCACTGTAACAGAGTTTCTCCTCGTCGGGTCGCAACGAGCAGATAAAGTTGCACAGACGTTCCGGTAGCATCGGTATGGTGCGGTCAACGAGATATACGCTTGTTGCCCGCTTGTAAGCCTCTTTGTCTATTATCGAACCTTCTTTCACATAGTGTGACACATCGGCGATATGCACACCCACCTCCCAGTCGCTGCCCACCTGCCTGATACTCAGCGCATCATCGAAGTCCTTGGCATCATACGGGTCAATGGTGCATGTCATCACATCGCGGAAGTCCTCGCGGCGTGCTATCTCTTCGGCACTTATCGTGGCATTGATTTTCTCTGCCGCAGTCTCCACAATCTTAGGATATTTATACGGAAGTCCATACTGTGCAAGTATGGCATGCATCTCGGTGTTGTTCTCACCCATCTTTCCGAGCACATCGACAACCTCTCCCACAAGGTTCTTGTCGTCTTTCGAAGGCCAGTGTGTGATGCGCACCACGGCCTTGTCGCCGCTCTTTCCGCCTTTCAGTTTGCGCTTCGGTATGAATATGTCATGCACGAAGATGTTGGAGTCGCTTATCAGGAACGCGAAATCCCGTTCCACCTTGAGTTGCCCTACGAACTGGTCGCGTGCCCGTTCAATTATCTCTATCACCATCGCCTCTTTTATATGCTTCTCGCGTCGAGCCATCATCGTCACCTTGACACGGTCGCCCGTGAGTGCGAAGAGAGAGTTTCGCTCTGCCACGAACACGGCCTTGTCCGAACCATCTGGAATGAAAGAGTTCTTTCCGTTTGCCTTTCTGATAAACCTTCCCTCCATGGTCTGTCCATGAGTGTTCAGCCTGTATGATTTGTCCGACACCTTACTGAGATAGTCGTCCCACGCCATTGTCTCCATGATGTCGATGGCGAGCATCTTCTCAGGGTGGTTGGTGAGATGCAGTTGCTTAAAAATCTGTTTGAAACTGAATGTCTCGTTAGGATTTGCTTGGAACAATGTGGAAAGCATTTCCACTAATCTTTTCTTAGTAAGGCGTTTGCCTTTGTTTTTTCCCTTTGCCATAAGCCGATAGAGTTGATTATCAACTGCGAAGATAACGATTTTTCCTGAATTTAGAGTAAAATACTTAATTTATTTCACTTTTTTAATTCAAAGCGTGGCATACACTGTCCGATGGTGGAATATTTTTAGGAATATGGGCGCAAAAGTATATTCTCTGAAAAGGTTTCCACCCTCTACTACTTTAAAAATTCCACACTTTTTATTTTCCAACTCATTTTTTCTAAGTAACTTTGCACCCATGAAAATTCTCATAACAGGAGCCTCCGGGTTCATCGGAAGTTTCATTGCCGAAGAGGCATTGAAGCGAGGCATGGAGACATGGGCGGCCGTGAGAGGTAGCAGTTCGACAAAATACCTTGCCGACCCGCGCATCAACCTCATAAAACTTGATCTCGACAGCGAGAAACAAATGCGAGATGCTCTCGCGCCACATAAATTCGACTTCGTGGTTCATGCCGCAGGAGTGACAAAGTGTATAAACCAAAACGACTTCTTTCGAGTAAACACAGAAGGCACAAAAAATCTTGTACGCGCACTGTTATCGCTTGAAATGCCGATAAAGAAATTCGTATATCTCAGCAGTCTTAGCATCTTCGGACCGGCTCGGGAGAATATGCCATACAGCGAGATAACCGATAACGATACCCCCGTACCTAACACGGCATACGGACAAAGCAAACTGGCGGCAGAGAATTTCCTCAAAGAACAACAGTCGCTGCCATACGTCATACTGCGCCCGACAGGGGTTTATGGGCCGCGCGAGCGCGACTATTTCATGATGGCGAAGAGCATAAAGAACCACATCGACTTCTCCGTGGGCTACCGCCCGCAGATTCTCACGTTTGTATATGTCGATGATGTTGTCCGGGCTGTGTTCCTCGCAATGGAACGTGGACGCGTGGGAGGACGTTATTTCCTTACCGACGGACGCAGTTACTCCTCGCAGATGTTCAGCAACCTGCTAAAAAAACACCTTGGCGTGGGACTGCTTCTGCGCATCAAGGCACCATTGGCAGTGCTACGCGCAGTGACTTTCATAGGCGAGAGATACAGCCGAATAACACGAAAGATAACCGCCCTGAACGATGATAAATACAACATCATGCGCCAGCGCAACTGGCTGTGCGACATCAATCCGGCACGCGAGGAACTCGGATATAAGCCTACCGTGGAACTGGAAGAGGGCGTGCGCCGCTCGGTGGAGTGGTATAAGAAGAACAAATGGATTTAGTTTGAGAAGAGTGGATTTGGCGAACAGAATTTTAAAACCTCTCTTCTCGCTCCGAGAAACAAAACAAAGGAAATGAAAAATATAAAGAAATATTTCTCTTCAGAGAAACCTCTGAAAGGGCTTATGGCCGTGGAATGGGTCGTTATGGCCTACCTCGTACTCACCACAATAGTGATTCTCTTCTGCTACACCGATGCCGTAAACCCCAAGGCAATGCTCTGGGGACGCGCCAGAGTGGTGGCAATGACGATTGCACTGTGGCTTGTCTATCGCATGTGGCCGTGCCGCGTGACACGTCTTCTGCGCGTTGCCGGACAGTTGGCATTGCTCTCATGGTGGTATCCCGACACCTACGAAATCAACCGTATGTTCCCTAACCTCGACCACTTGTTCGCCTCATGGGAGCAGTCTCTCTTCGGTTACCAACCCGCACTGCTGTTCTCGCAGGCCATGCCGAGCCATATCTTCAGCGAACTTATGGATCTCGGATATGCGGCATACTATCCGATGATAGCACTCGTGGTGGTGTTCTATTTCATCGCACGATATGAGGAGTTTCACCATGCGGCTTTCGTGGTGCTCGGTTCGTTCTTCCTGTACTACGTCATTTTTATCTTCGTGCCGGTAGTGGGACCCACTTTCTACTTCCACGCCGTAGGTATTGACACCATTTCGCAAGGCATATTCCCCGACATGGGTTCGTATTTCAGCAGCAACCAAGAGTGCCTGCCATCGCCTGGCGACCCCAACGGCGTGTTCTATCATCTTGTAGAATCGGCCAAGCAAGCCGGCGAACGCCCCACGGCAGCATTCCCAAGCAGCCACGTTGGTTGCAGCACGGTGCTGATGTTTCTCGCATGGCACACCAAAAAACGCTGGCTCGTTTGGACGCTGATGCCGCTCTATGTGCTGCTTTGCTTCGCAACGGTGTATATACAGGCACATTACGCCATCGATGCCTTTGCCGGACTCGCAACCGGTATCGTCTTCTATTTCATGCTTTACGCCCTCTCAAAGCGCGTTTGCAAGTGAAATGTAACCCCAAACACCACATCCCTAAAAGTAAAATAGCCTGTTTTGCAAAGCAATTTCGGCGAAATTGGAAACCAAATTGGGCGAAATTGTTCTGCAATCTCGCCCAATTTACATTATAAATCAAATGCGTTCTAATGAGCGGTTAGAGTTAAACAATGGTAAGCCGAGGATAAAACAATCGGAAAAATATCCTTTAATGCCAACAAAATAAGTGATTATTGTTGGCCGTTATGGGATTTTTGCATAACTTTGCAACGAGAGAAAAATAATTTTTTTGTTAAAAATAAAAATCTGACATTTATGAAAGCAATAAGCACAAAGAACGCTCCGGCAGCCATCGGGCCATACAGCCAGGGCATTGAAGTAAACGGTTTTGTATATGCCAGCGGACAACTTCCGCTCGACCCTGCAACAGGAACTTTCCCGGAGGGCATCAAGGCACAGACACGCCAATCACTGCTCAATGCCAAGGCTATCATGGAAGCGGCAGGACTGAGCCTCAACGACGTGGTAAAAACCACTGTTCTGCTCGCCGACATCGCTGACTTCGCCGAGATGAACGAGGTTTATGCCGAGTTCTTCAGCGAGCCATATCCGGCACGCAGCGCATTCGCCGTGAAGTCGGTTCCAAAGGGAGCACTGGTAGAGATAGAGTGCATCGCGGCAAAGAAAATCTGAAAAAGTTTTGTAAGAAACTATTTATTGGTTACTTTTGCAGGCAGAAACGAATTTCTGTCTGCAAAGGTGATTTTTGCCGTATTACATACGCTATTCATAGAAACAAGATTTGCAGAGAAGCATTATAATAACACACAATGAGAGAATTCTTACATGTATTGAGGCGATTCGTGCCACCCTATAAGAAATATCTGATGCTGACGGTGACATTCAACACCTTGTCGGCTGTGCTCAACATATTCTCATTCATGGCTCTGGTGCCGATACTGCAAATCCTTTTCCAAACGAAAGAAACGGCAGAACACTTCGAACGCATGGCATGGGACAGCGGAGAGGTGAAAGATGTGTTCATGAACAACATGAACTACTACATGCAAGAAATGATAAACAGTCTCGGCCCCACTGCCACACTACTCGTAATAGGACTGTTTCTCGCACTGATGACAGCACTGAAAACCGGCTCTTATTTCCTATCGTCGGCAACGATTGTGCCGATAAGAACAGGTATTGTGCGCGACATACGAAACCAACTGTATGAGAAAATAAACTCGCTGCCGCTGGGATTTTTCAGCGAAGAGCGCAAGGGAGACATCATAGCACGCATGAGCGGGGACGTTCAGGAGATAGAAAGTTCGATAATGTCGAGCCTCGACATGCTTTTCAAAAATCCTATTCTGATACTTACCTATTTCATAACGCTGATTGTTACCTCGTGGCAACTCACGCTCTTCGCAATAGTTTTCGTGCCGATATTCGGTTGGTTTATGGGCTTTGTGGGGCGAAAACTTAAACAGAACTCCATCAAGGCACAAGGACTGTGGAGCGACACGATGAGCCAAGTGGAGGAAACTCTCGGCGGACTGCGCATCATCAAGGCTTTCAATGCCGAGGAGAAGATGAACAATAGGTTCGACAAGGTGAACTCCGATTACCGCAACAACATAATGCGGGTGAACATAAGGCAGTCTATGGCTCACCCCATGAGCGAGTTTCTCGGCACACTGATGATAGTAATAGTGCTGTGGTTCGGTGGTGTCCTTGTGCTGAATGACATGGCATTGTCAGGGCCGGTGTTCATATATTATATGGTGATACTATACTCTATCATCAATCCTCTTAAGGAATTTTCAAAGGCAAGTTATAACATACCGAAAGGATTGGCATCGATGGAGCGCGTGGATAAGATTCTGCTGGCAGAGAATAACATCGTGGAGGCAGAAAATCCGAAGCATATTTCGTCGTTCGAACGAGAGATTGAGTTCCGCAATGTGTCGTTCAGATATGGCGAGAAATGGGTGCTGCGAAACATAAACCTCACTATACCGAAAGGAAAGACGGTGGCTCTCGTGGGACAGAGCGGTGGCGGAAAATCTACAATGGTTGACCTCATTCCGCGCTACTACGACGTACAGGAGGGCGAGGTGCTCATCGATGGAATCAACGTGAAAGACCTTGGCCTACACGACCTGCGACAACTAATCGGAAACGTGAACCAAGAGGCAATCCTATTCAACGACACTTTCGCAAACAACATAACTTTCGGCGTTGACAACGCCACAACAGAGGAGATAGTGAAAGCGGCAAAGATTGCCAATGCTCATGAGTTTATAGAAAATTCGGAAAACGGTTACGAAACCAACATCGGCGACCGTGGCGGCCGCCTTTCGGGTGGACAGAGACAGCGTCTGAGCATCGCCCGCGCCATACTGAAGAACCCACCCATCCTTATTCTCGACGAAGCAACGTCGGCTCTCGACACCGAGAGCGAACGATTGGTGCAGGACGCACTCGAACGTCTGATGAAAACACGAACTACAATCGCCATCGCTCACCGCCTGTCAACAATAAAAAACAGCGACGAGATATGCGTGCTCCACGAGGGAAAAATCGTTGAACGCGGCACCCACGAACAACTTCTCGCTAAAAACGGGTATTATAAGAAACTGCATGAGATGCAGAGTTGAGGATGAGGATGCATGAGTTGAGGACTATAATGAACGATTTGGGTTAAACTGATGGTGTGATAATAACTCACCATGTGCTATCTTTCTCTACTCCTTGTAGCCCTTAGTAGTTAACTGTTTCAGTTGTTTATTAACAGCCACAAAGTAGATACCCTCTTCACTTGATAGTTACTGAATTGTAATGTCAGGAACAGAAAAGAATCTCTGTTTTGCCGTATGTCAGTATATTGCTCTCTATATGATTGCTGTTATAGTTGAAGTCAATAATAAATCGATGTTTAGGCAATTCCCTGTCTCTGTCATAGAGAGGTTGCAGAGCATTCTAACGTGCCATTATTTATTGTATCTAATCCATTGTTATATTGTTCTATTTGGAGGATTTCTCGCTTAAAGGTATATATCATCTACCTTTTAAGGCATTTTCTTTTTTGAGAATAAGCCGGAGGCACTGACAGTATATGTGGAAAATCAAGGAAGTTAGAACTATTTGCATACTAAACTTATCCCGAACTGGCGTATATTATACAGCCGTCCAAGAAGAATATACTTTATAGTTGTAAACTTGTTCCGACTTTTTGCTTTATATTAAAAAGATTTCTTATCTTTGCACTTGAAAAATCATCAAAATTTCAAAGGTAGTATGATAAATGCGCATTCTAATGATAGAAATACTCTAAGACATAAAATAGAAACATTACCAGAGGATAGCATTCTCTTCCGTTCTGACTTTCCTGAGTATAACTCTGAGTTTGTTGGTGGCACTTTGTCAGAACTAGTTACTAAGGGCTTCCTGACAAAAATTGCACAAGGCATCTATGTAAAACCTCGAAAAAGCCGTTTTGGAGTGTTATTCCCTACGGTTGACAAGGTAGTACAAGCTATCGCTACCCGCGACAATGCAGAAGTGCTACCCTCGGGCATTACTGCGTTAAATGTTTTGGGGCTATCTACTCAAGTGCCAATGAATTACACATATCTGACTACAGGTAGTGAGAGAATGGTCAAACTTGCAAATTGTCAGGTTACATTAAAACGTGGAGTGCCTAAGAATTTTTGTTATGAGACCCGCCTTATTGCACTATTAGTGCAGGCTCTTAGAACTTTAAAACAAGAGAATGTTAATAGCGAGGAAATACAGACGATACGTTCACTAATATCAAAGGAGCCTGATAAAGATTCTTTGATGAGGGACGTGGATTTGATGCCTGCATGGATGAAACGAATTGTTAAACCAATAATTAAACAAAGTTAAGACAATGGGTAAACTGTGGTTAAACAATGAACTTGTTGATCGTCTTGCAATGTTGCAACAGACAGAAATAAATCATCCTAAAATAAATCAATTGGCAATAGAAAAGGACTGGTGGGTAACAGTCACTCTAAAAGCCCTATTTCAGACTGACTGTCATGAATTACTGACATTCAAAGGTGGCACATCGCTCTCTAAAGGCTTCAACATTATCGAGCGTTTTTCTTATCACAAGTAAAATATTATCCAAAGTGCTAATAGATATATATTTCCATTTATTTGATTATCAATAACACTTTTGATAATATTATCAGATAATATTTGTGTTACTTTGTACTTGTGCACCTCAAATGGTGTTCTCAATGTAACATGAAAAGTACAGAAATCAACTCTCTAATAGCCAATTGCGTTTTGCAGATGCGTTTGGATGGCTATGATGAGAAATGTATTGAAACGCATCAACGAAGGTGGCAGAAAGGTATTGTCACGTACATGCACAAAACTGGGACAACCCTGTTTTCTCCAGAAGTTGGAACGTCATTTCTCGCAGATGTCTTGCCGGGATTGGCAGCTTCTACGCAACGAGCCCATCGCAGGAGCATACATCTTTTGACGGAATTTATGCAAACGGGAATAATTCGCCGAAGAATAGTCAAGCTTCACGAATTTCCTCTTGATGGAGAAATAGGCAACGCAGTTCTCCAACATCTCGACTTTTTACGGGAACAGCGACGGTGCGAGCCGACAATCCATAACCACAGGCGTCTATTGAGTTACTTCATAGCTGGTCTCAGTCAAAAAGGAATTGATAGCATATGTGGTATAACAGAGAAAGTCATTGTGGAATTTGTTGATCATGCGCAGACATGTAAAAGCGAACACTTCTATGCCATCCGGCAGTTTTGCTCCTTTCTATATGAAAGAGGGATGACATCAACAAATCTTAGTTATGTGCTTACAAGAAGCAATTTTCCGCAACACGAGAAACTGCCTTCTGTTTACAGTTGCGATGAAATCAAGCAAATAGAAGGTTCTATAGAACAGTCATCGGCAGTCGGTAAACGTGATTACGCAATCTTCCTCCTTGCTTCACGACTGGGATTGAGGGTCTCAGACATAGCCTCATTGACATGGGACAATATAGATTGGGACAATGGCAAAATCACCCTTTACCAATACAAAACTAAAGCCCCAATGGAACTTCCACTTCTGAGGGAAATTGGAGAGGCATTGGTCACCTATGCAAGAGACTCCCGTCCGAAATCCCATCTAAAAGAAGTCTTCTTAACGGCATCGGCACCATACCGTCCGATGACACGCATCAGTCTGAATGGTGTGATTACAAGAATAATGCAGTCCTCGGGAATTGACATATCCAGTCGCAGGTTCGGGCCTCACTCCATGCGTCATTCACTTGCCAGCAATATGCTCCGCCAAGGGACATCCTTACCTGTCATATCAGGTATATTAGGGCACGAGAGTACGCAGACCACAATGGAATATCTCCGGGTGGACATTGTGAACTTGCGTGAATGTGTTCTTGATACCCCTTTAGTTGACGAAGCTTTTTATTTACAGAAAGGAGGGGCATTCTATGATTAATTATACCTTCAAGAGTATCTTCGCTCCTTATTTTACAAGTTTTGTGAAAATGAAAGCAGCGATGGGGTTTACAATATCCAAGATAGAGTACATATTCAAAGAGCTTGACGAAATTTATCGTATCATGCCCCTACACGAACCAGTCTTGACTAAAGAACTGGTGAAGGCATGGCGTGAAAGCCGGTTGAATGACAGCGAGAGGACGTTGTATGATAAATGGTCCATAATAAGTCAGTTTTCCCGGTATATGTGTCATTGCGGATTTGTCTGCTATGTTCCTCCCATGCCAAGGCAGAAAGACAAGTCCTTTATCCCAAGGGTTTTCACCCATGAGGAGATAGAACGTTTTTTCATTGCAGCAGACAGCCTCCGCTTCCATAACATTCAACCCACCTTATGTCTGTTTTCCATGCCCACCTTATTCCGTGTATTATATGCTACCGGAATCAGGATAGGCGAGGCTCTGAATTTGAACATTGAGGATGTCAACCTTGAAAAGGGTACGATACTCATCAGAAAATCAAAAAACCAACGGCAACGTATTGTTCCCATTACGCCTTCTTTGGACGCTGTACTACACCAGTATATATCCTACAGAGACAGAATGCCTCTCAAGAGCATACGGCACAAAGAATCACCATTGTTCATTTCACATACAGGAGGAAGGGTACTGAAAGGTACTGCTTACAAGTGGTTCAGGAAAATACTCAAATTGTGTGATATTCCTTTTATTGGAGGAAACCGTGGTCCAAGAGTTCATGATTTGCGACACACTTTTGCAGTCCATTCTCTAATGAAGCAGGTAAAGTCTGGTAAGGACATGTATTGCCTGCTCCCGATCCTTTCCGTGTTCATGGGGCATAAAACCTTATTGGGAACAGAGTCCTATATACGTCTAACCTCTGAGATGTTCCCTGAACTGAACCTGCAAATCGGTGCCATATCATCTTATGTATTCCCCTCACTTGAAAAAATGGTAAGAGAATATGACGAAGAATGACTTTGCTAAATTTCTGAAGGGATTCTTTACTGAATATCTCTCGGCTGAACGGGGTGTAAGCTCCAATACATTGCGTTCATATGGAACCGCATTCGCTTCTTATCTTGACTTTATGAGGGTTAAGAGAGAAGTGGATGCTGAGAAACTTACACTTGAACATATGGGCCGCAAAAATGTCCTTGACTATTTGGACTGGTTGCAAACTGACAAGTCCAGTTCTGTATCGACCAGGAATCAGAGGCTGGCTGCAATCCATGCTTTTTGCCGATATATGCAGTACGAGGATGTCACGCGCCTATATCAATGGCAGGAAATACTTGGTGTCAAGATGAAAAAGGCAATCAAGGGTACCATGAATTATCTGACGATGGATGCTGTCAAAGAATTGTTAGCGCATATACCGCAGACTACCATGCGGGGGCGTAGAGACCTCGCCATGCTCTCCCTGCTGTATGAAACCGGAGCCAGAGTACAGGAACTCATAGACCTTAGACCGGTTGATGTCTGTTTGTCCAAGCCATACTATGTAACACTCTTTGGCAAAGGAAACAAGAAAAGATTGGTGCCCATCCAAGATGCCCAAGTATCAATCCTACGCAAATATATGGAAGAAAACCATCTGCTTGAACTGAGAATGAATCAGCGCCCTCTCTTTCAGAATGGTCGTGGAGGAAAACTGACAGGAGCAGGCATAACCTATATCTTAAAAAACTATGCAACGATGGCCAGAACTGCCTCAGAAAATCTCATCCCTGAAAAAATCAGTCCTCACTGTCTTCGCCATAGTAAAGCTATGCATCTGTTACAGGCAGGAGTGAATCTCGTTTATATAAGAGATATTTTAGGTCATGTGTCAATCCAGACAACTGAAGTATATGCACGTGCAGACTCCAAACAAAAGCGGGAAGCTTTGGAGAAAACATATACTTCAATCCTTCCACAAGAGGAAGATAACAAACCTTCATGGGAATCTGATTCTGAACTGAAAAGTTGGTTAAAAAACTTAGGACGGTAGTAATATTATCCAAAGTGATGGCAAAAAGTATCCCTGATAAGCAATTAATAATCAGTCATGCAAAAGTCGTACTTTGGATAATATTTTACTTGCGATAAGAAAAATTATCGCAAGTTGTGATAAAATTTCTGAAGACATCGACCTGGCTATTAGCCACTCATTCTTCGGAATTGAAAAGACAAACAAAAATCAGCGTGACAAATTAAAGAAATTATCTCGAAAGTACATCCAAGAGACTCTTTCTCTTCAACTAGATACACAATTAAAAAAAATGGGTATCAAGGGATATACCATTAAGAATGTCACCCAATTACAGGATAAAAATGGGGAATGGAAGCCATTTGACTCAGACAAAGATCCTACGGTAATTATACTGCATTATCCTTCCATCTTAGAAGATACTATTAACTATATTCCACCTCGTGTTAAGATTGAAATCAGTTGTCTTTCAATGGACGAACCAACCGAGGAACGTCAAATCCGTTCACTAATTGGAGATACGTTTGAAGATGAAGATACTGATACTAATTGTACAATAAGAACCGTGATTCCAACCCGCACGTTCTTGGAAAAGTTATTCTTACTAGCTGAAGAATTCCAAAAAGAAAAACCTAGAAGTGTTCGTATGTCTCGCCATTTGTACGATTTGGAGAAACTTATGGATACCGAATATGGAAAAGATGCGCTGGCTGACCATGCGCTCTATGAGGCCATAGTCGAGCATCGCAGAGCATACTATGCTTTGAAATATGTAAATTACGACCTTCATCATCCTTTAACAATTAATTTTATGATACCTAAGCAAGAAATAGAAGCATGGAAAGCCGACTATACAGACATGCGACGCTTTTTCATCTATGGTAACTCGTTAAATTTCGAAGAATTGATGCAAAAGATGATTGAGTTGCAAGAAAGAGTAAGAAACATGGCAAAATATCTATACAAAAAGAAAATTGGCTAATAATAAAGCGAAAAAATAATGAAGACATGCCTTCACGTGGAAACTATAATATAATAGAAAAGTAACGATTATGACAACAATAACCACTGCTATTTTAAAAACAGCTTTCAGAAAGCTTCTTACAGCCACTTATTTCGATAAGACGGACATGGTAATGCGGTATCGCGTAGCTACATTTGCAAAAAAAATATCTTCTAAGAATGAAGAAAAACGCATTTTTAATAACTTGTTGAGTGTGGCAAAAGGGAATAACGACAATATTCTTAATAGTTGGCTCGATGAGATGGAACTGTCATTCTATCCTAAAAAAGTTTCAAACAATAATAAAAATATAGACAACCATGTTATAACTAATATCCCGCCCCATATAATGAAAGTTGAGAAATTATTGGTGAAGGCAAATATTCCTGTTGAACTCTGTATACTTGATGTTGCATGGCTTCTGTTATATGGATTTAAGGTTGATAGTAAACTTTATAGCCATAGTTATGGTAATAGAATGGATCTCACACACAATAATAGTAGAGTACGGAATGGAAATGCTTTGTTCATAAAGTATCATGGTCAATATAAAAAATGGTGGGGGAATGGTATCAAGGAAGCTAACAAACATATTAAAAATAAAGAAAATATAACAATTATCAATTTTGATATTAGCAATTGCTATCATTCCATTGATTTCGACTTTAATGAATTCTTTTCTTATTATGACAAGTACTGGCCAGATGACAAACTAAGTGAAAATATGCTGACAAAAGCCATTGTCAAGGTTTATCAAAGATATTGGGAAATCGTCCAAGAAACGGATATAGATGTGTTTAAGGGTAATAATGATGAAAAAAGAACTTTGCCATTAACGCTGATGAGTGCCCATGTGTTAGCCAATTGGTATCTAAGTCCGCTTGATGATTTTATTACCAAAAATGAAAAAAAACCATATTATTACGGAAGATATGTTGATGACTGTATGGTTGTTCTAAAATCCAAACCTGCAGCAGAAACTTTGATAGATAATGTTAATAATGAACTTCCTGATCTAATAGAAGACAAAGACGGTAAGTTCATATTTGCTTTTGCGTCTAAAAAAGAATATAAACGGTTACGCACATTTGAACTACAAAAAGACAAACTATATGTTTACCGCTTTAACTGTTTGTTGTCTCAATCGTCACTTGACGAATTTGCACAAGGACAGATGGAGCGAAGTAGTGAATTCCGATTCTTGACAGACGACGTTGATACAGGCAATGTGAACTTGGAATTTGTGACTCTGGTTAATACCTTTGATTCAGAAGAGGAACCAGGACGCAGATTCAACATTCTAGAAGAGAACAGGTATAAACTGGCCATTTATCTTGCAAAACTGGCTTCCAGATTAGCGAAATATGGTAAGGATTACAAGCATTTTGAAGAGGTAGAGAAAGTTTATAACTACTTCAAAGAAGGATATCTGATAAAACATTATCAGTTGTGGGAACGACTGATGACAGTATTCGTATTAGCAGACAGGGAAGAATATGTTTCAGACTTTGTAAAAAACGTACAACGGCAGATTGAATTATTAGAGTCAGAAAATGGTTTGTTTGGAGAAGACAAAGAAGCTGGGATGGAGTGTTTAAAGAAAAGCCTAACGTTCCATTTGGAACAATCACGTAATTTGGCCATGAGTTTACACCGAGTTAGTCAAAAGGTAGATTCCGTTTATCTTGAAACATTTATGGTGCGTATGCACTATAACCAACTACCGCTTCAGGAATTTGCAGATCGTTTTACTTATGAGGGTGTAAGGTTGACCATAAATAATTTAAAGTATCGGGAAGAGTTGCAGAGTTACCGATGGATGCCATATTATGTGAAGTATTATGCCATAGTGAGTGCATTGAGTTTGGGCGAAGTATATAAACCAGATTATGTTTATAAACGGGCATTTGAAATATATTGTGAACTAAATCATGTTGAGAAAAAATCCTATTGGAAGGAATTCTGCCGACCGCCTAAAAGTTATGATGATAAAGTGACGGAATTCAATGTTGATTTCTCCCCTACATCACAGAAAAATAATCAACAAACTGTGTCAGTAGTGGAAATGGATATTAAGGAAAAAGATGCTATAGATGTTATTGACAAATATGGTATTGTTGATACCAAAAAGTTTGATATTTTTGACAATATTTTAGACCAGATAACTAAAATATACAAGACTGATATTTTTGTCTTGCCAGAACTTGCATTGCCAATCTACGAACTTATGGGATATTGCCTTTATTCTGCTAATCATGAAGTAGCATTTGTTTCTGGTATAGAATATGTTGTGAGAAAGCGTGTAGTTTATAACTATGTAATAACTTGTTTGCCGATAACGCTTTTTGGGCAAAGGGATGCTGTGCCTGTAATTAGACTAAAGAACCACTATGCACCCGATGAGATAGATTGTATAGTTAATAAAAAGAAACTAAAGATACCTAATTCTACAAAAGCGTGGCAAAATCTGTATCATTGGCATGGGCATGTATTTACTAGTTATTATTGCTTTGAGTTGGCGAGCATAGTGGAACGATCGTACTTCTATTCAAAAATAGATGCCATATATAGTCCAGTATTCAATAAAGATACTTATTATTTTAACAATATTGCAGAATCAATGGCTCGTGATATGCACTGCTACTTTATATTGAGTAATGTGTCGCATTTTGGTGACAGTCGTGTAACGATGCCAGGCCCTCATATGAAGATGGACCTTCTGAAGGCGAAGGGAGGAAATACGGTTGATAACAAAGCTGTGGTTTTGTCAGCAACGCTTGACATTGACTCACTAAGACATTTCCAAAAGAAGAGAATGAGTCAACAAAAAAATGATAAGAACTTTAAGAAGACACCACCAGATTATAAAAAGAAAATGGTAGATACAAGATCAAAAAAAAGATTCATTTATTAACGACTATAATTATCCGTTGAGCCTAATTTACTCAAATCAGTACAATTCAATAAAATAACGATAAGATACATTTTAAAGATAATCGAAAGAGGAAAAACAACCAAAAAAAGAGGCGTAATAGACATTAGAGAGCTTTTTAGCATATAAAATGTTCATTATGCCTAATAATATGTGTCATAATAAAAAATGGAGAAAAAATAATATTTCCTTGCTTTCGGTTTTTTTATTTTGTATCTTTGTAACGTGGAAACTAATATTGGTGTGAACACGAAATTGAAATGAAAACTAAATGATTTATGAAGATTATGAAAACGAAAAGAATTGAAAAGAGTTTTGTTTTATCGGTTATGCTGATGCTGTCGGTTAGTTATTGCTTGGCAAGTAATGGTGAAGAGAGGCAGCAGAAGAAGAGCGTTTGGCATGAAGATACGGTAACACTGCATGCACTTTACAAGCAAGCAGTGGAAGATGCATCAACACCGACACCTGAAAAATTGGTCAACACGCTGGTGATTATCAACAAAACAGATGACAATAACGGGCAAGAATGGATAAGGATTGGCGATACCGATATGGTGCTCGTTGCCTCATTCATGAAAGAAAAATATGCTGCTTTGTATAGAAACTCCACCGATACGTTCCGCCTTGCAGCAAACGAATCGTGGGTTACGGTGCCTTCGGAATGGAAAAAGAAAGCAGGGTGCTTTGCGGAAATGGACTCTGTGGAGAGCAGAATGAGAATGATTCAGATGCTGGGACTGCCTATGGAGTCGCAGAACACGCAAGTGGTGCTGATGTATATTGACGCAAAAACACTGTTCAGACCATCGCGCGACCCGGAAACTAACGACAACACAGCACAACTGACATACCCCGAAGGAGTGTCGGAAAATCATCGTGACTGGTTTGAGTATAACCTCTCACTCGCCTATAAACCGGAAAATCCATATCCTTGGACACAACTCGGATATACATACGACTGGCATTCGCCCACCGATACACATGTCGGACTGAGCGAGTTCGTATCACTTCGCGGTTCGCTTGCCAAAGTGAAAGAAGTGATGGGCAGCCATACCTTTATTCAAATGTTGTTTAAGTAGTAGTTCGGTCGGCAGCAATCAGTTCAAGAAGACGGTCAACGGCCTCCTCTTCAGGAATGTTTTTCAATACGCACTCTTTATTTTTATAGAGGCTTATTTTGCCACGTCCTGCACCGACATATCCGTAATCGGCATCCGCCATCTCACCCGGGCCGTTCACGATGCAGCCCATTATGCCAATCTTCACACCCACCATGCCCTTGGTAGCCTCCTTTATTCGTGCTATTGTGGAACGCAAGTCATAGAGCGTTCTACCGCAACCCGGGCATGAGATATATTCTGTCTTGGTGAATTTGATGCGTGCCGCTTGTAGGATAGAATCCTGAAGAGAGATAAGTTCATCTTTCGTAGGAGCGTTGTTTCCGTCGGCGAATGCCCCACACGATATGCAAAGATTGTGTGCACGTTTGTCTATCAGTATTGCTCCGGAAGCCATTGATGCTTTAAGTTGCAGTTCCTCCCACGTCTTTGCTGTGATGTCAAGGAATAGAGTGTCATCTTTTATAATGGCATTACGGCGCAGTTCTGCACACTCAGGCACAAGTTCCACAAGACTACGGGCAACAGGAATTTCAGCCTCCGGTTCTTCAGAGAGCGACACACGGATAGTGTCTCCGATTCCTTCAGTAAGCAAAGCACCTATGCCTACTGCACTCTTTATGCGCCCATCCTCACCTTCGCCCGCCTCGGTTACACCGAGATGCAACGGATAGTGCATATCTTCCTTGTCCATTGTTTCCACGAGCAACCGCACGGTAGTCACCATCACCACCGTGTTAGATGCCTTGATGGATATTACAATATCGTTGAAATCCTCACGTCGGCATATTCTCAGAAACTCCATACAACTCTCCACAATTCCCGCAGGAGTATCTCCGTAGCGCGACATGATGCGGTCTGACAGCGAACCATGATTCACTCCGATGCGCACTGCCGTATGATGTTGCTTACAGATGTTCAGGAACGGAACGAGTTTACGCTCTATCTTTTTCAGTTCGTCGGCATATTCTTCATCCGTATATTCAAGATGTTTGAACGTGCGACCCGGGTCAACATAGTTTCCGGGATTGATTCTCACCTTCTCGCAGTACTGCGCCGCAACATCGGCAGTATGCGCAGTGAAGTGAACATCGGCAACAAGAGGAGTGTCATATCCCTCTGTGCGCAGTGCGGCAGATATATTCTTCATGTTCTCTGCCTCACGAACACCCTGCGTGGTGAAGCGCACCAGTTCGCCTCCGGCATCAATAATACGCTTTGCCTGCGCCACCGATGCCTCAGTATCGTTGGTGTCTGTGGTTGCCATCGACTGAATACGGATAGGATTATCACCACCGATAGCAACCTTACCGACTTTAGTTACAGAAGTTAATCTACGATTAGAACCCATACTAAACTCTATACTTAAACTTTACTTCCTCCAGTTCCTTGTTTGCCTTTTCAATCTTCTTGCCAAGTCCCGACTTATAATCAGCAAATCTCTTTGCAACCACTTCATCGTCGAGTGCAATCATCTGCATTGCAAGTATTGCGGCATTCATAGCACCATTTATGGCAACCGTGGCTACCGGAATGCCCGGGGGCATCTGTAGAATACTGTATAACGCATCGACACCGTCGAGCACCGAACCTTTTATAGGCACACCGATTACCGGCAATGTGGTCTGTGCCGCGATGACACCGGGCAAAGCCGCAGCCATGCCTGCACCGGCAATAATAACCTTTATGCCACGAGAGGCGGCATTTAGTGCAAAATCTTCTACTGCTTTCGGTGTGCGGTGAGCCGAGAGAGCATTCACCTCGAACGGTATTTCCATCTCATCGAGAAACTTCATTGCCTTTTCCATAACAGGCATATCACTCGTGCTGCCCATTATTATACTTACCTGTGGATTCATAAGTTATATATTTCTATTTCATTAAAATTATATTCTATACTATATTTCTGTAATACATCACTGCGAGGAAAGCCACCACTATACCAATTAGGAAACCCATAGACACCTCTAAAAGAGTGTGCTGGCGGAGTATCATGCGACTCGTGCCCACCAATCCCGCCATGAAGAACAGGAAAAACAGCCACCATGTGGGATTGAAAGTGAAAAGGAACGAGAACGCTATGAGCGCACCTATCACGCCGCCAATGGCTGCAGAATGGGTGGATACCTTCCAACGAAGATTGACGAGAGCACACACCACCTGCAAAACGAGTGCCGCAACAATCACCGTACCGATGAAATGCGGCATGTGGAGCAGGTTTAAGATGTAATAACATATAAAGTAACAAACGATTGCTATAACGTATGGCACCATGCGTCGTTCCTTAGAACCTATCTGAATGGGTGTCCAGCCGTGGTAATAGTGATACAAACGAATAAGATACGTGGGAATTGCCACCGTGAATAGATAGACAATGAACAGCACGCGCAACTTTATCCAAGTATCGAGCATGCCGAGATATGTGAACATGAACAGTACTATCATGCCGAATACAGGCAGATAGAACGGTGATATAATGGAACTTATCACCCTAGAAGCAAGTATCAATCTCTTCTCTGTCATGACTTTCTCAATCTTGCTACCGGTATTCCCATCTGTTCACGATATTTCGAAACCGTGCGTCGTGCAATGGGAAATCCACGTCGTTTCATCTCTTTGCTAAGAGCCTCATCACCCAATGGTTTGCGCTTATCCTCACCATCGATTATCTCACGGAGAATTGTTTTCAGTTTCCTTGTGGACAGTTCTTCGCCGCTTTCGGTCTTTATGCTGTCACTAAAGAAGTGTCTGAGTCTGAACGTACCCCATCTTGTCTGTGCATATTTACGATTGCTCACCCTCGATACGGTGCTTATGTCAAGTCCCGTTCGGTCGGCAACATCTTTCAGTATCATCGGCTTGAGGTCGCCTTCATCGCCATCTCTGAAATATTTTCTCTGTATATCGATGATTGCACGCATGGTAACATACAACGTATTGCGACGTTGTTTTATAGCCTCAATGAAGCCTTGTGCCCTATCTATTTTCTCTTTTGCATAAATCAAAGCCTCTTTCTCTTTGGTGTTCAAACTGCCCTTGTCTTTCTGATACATCTTTACGAGGTCTGAGAAAGAGTCGCTCACATAGAGTTCGGGCACTCTTCCTTTCGTTATCGAGAATGTTATAGTGCCGTCATCGGAAGTATCTACGATGAAGTCGGGCGTTATCTGCTGCATGTTTCGTCCCTCTGCCTCTCCCAAAGATGCACCGGGTTTCGGGTTAAGACGCTGTACTTCCTCGTGAATACGTGCCATATCATCATCGCTGATGCCCATTGTATGCGCTATTTTGTCCCAACGCTTGCCGATGAAGTCGTCATAGTGGTTGTCTATTATGTCGCGCAATATCAGTCTTATAGGATTCGCTTGCTTGCGTTCTATCTGTATCAGCAAACATTCTTTCAGTGTTCGCGCCCCTATTCCGGCAGGATCGAACTCCTGTATTTCCTCCAATATCTCGTTTACTTCATTTTCAGAAGTATATATATTATGGTATATGGCAAGTTCGTCAACTATAATATCTGTCTTTTTTCTCAGTAATCCGTCGTTGTCGAGAGACCCCACGATATACTCCATTATTTCCCGTTGTTGGTCGTTGAGGTCAAGTTCACCCATCTGTTCTTTCAGTTTGTCGTAGAAAGAAGTACGATCGCCGTAGGTTATCTCCTCATAATCTGCATTTGCATAACTCCCAATCGACGGACCACTCGCTTCCGGCATCTCATCATCACCAACCATATTCTGCAGCACATTGTCGAGTTCGTCTTTTCTTTCCTCCCTCTCCGTGCGCTGTTCAAAATTCTCATCATCTTCTTCTATATCGATAGGAGATGATTCATCAGCATATTCTTCGTTATCGGTAGAGGCCGTTTCCAATGCCGGATTATCGTCTATTTCGGCTTGAACACTCTGTTCGAGTTCGGCAATAGGCATCTCCAGCAACTTCACCTGCAACATTTGCTGTTGCGTAAGTTTCTGTTGCTGCACCAGTTTTTGTTCCTGAGTCTGTATTAATCTTTGCGACATAATGATTAAAAATACTCCACCAATAGTGCCGACAATGCCGACAGTTCTTCCAAATTATCATTCCCGAACCGTTGCCACACTTGTTGACATGGGTTGAGAAGATTGCTGAATATCATTTCTTCGTTTTTCAAGTATGGGTCGAATATCCGGAATATATCCATCACTTCAACCACCACACTCGGTTTTATCTTCATTTTTTTTGCCAAATGCTGTATCTCCGGTGTGTCCTCAACCATAGTTATCGGTGTTAATCGGAAATAAAGATTTAGAATCATCACCAACATCACCGGTTTTAAATCCGGTCTTCCGTCTATCGGACGAAAATATTTCTCAAAACTTTCATTCACCTCAACGCCGTCATAGAATTCTTCTGCATTGCTGAATCCGTTCATCTGGCGCAACATTCTCACTCCCTTGGCAAGTTTCTGGGGACTGTTACCATAGGTACTCCAAAGCCTTTCTATTCTCGGAGTGTCAATACTGCGCAGCCTGAACATCTTTTCATGCAACACCTTAGGCGGTATGTGCAATTCTATACTCAAGTCAACAAGCGGTTTGCTATACAAAGGCTTCACTCCCGCCGGCTTCTTAAGATATAGTTGCATCAGCAAAAGCCAGTATTCATCACGCCATAAATAATCCCTTGCCATAACCTTTTTCTTTTGAATACAAAGATATACAAAAATCAGATAACAATAAAATAATATGAGAAAAAAATCTCTTGCCAATTCTTTTCATAACCACTCACCGTCCTATGCATACCGATAACACACGAGGAACAAATCTGTCAAGTGCTTTATATAGCGAATAAAGGAGCAATATGCTCGAAAAATAAGAAAGAAGCAGCAACGTTATATATCCCATGTCGCTATCCGGATTGATAAGCAAGATGAATATTTTTATTATCTTGCTGTTTATTAGTCCGTGTGAAAGATATATGAATAAAGCACTGCCAAAATATTTTTTCGTACCTGTAATTAACTTTCCTTTGGAAATATATGAAGCAAATGAAATTGATAACAACAGACCAACCATTATATTCAAGAATTTCAGAAGGAATATATTCTTTATCTCGTAATATCCTCCTATTGTCAATAAAATACTTATAAGAATATATATTAACAATAAAAACTTGAACCAGCAAGTAGAAAAAAGCATAATGTCTTTTCCTTTTAAAGAAAAGAAAGCACCCAATGAAAAGAAAAACATCGCTTCTTTCGGGTAATATATAAAAGGTATTTCTATCGAAGTATATATCCATAATCCGAACACAATAAGAAGAAATATGACTCCGACCTTTCTTAAAAGCCAACCGATTGCAGGTGATATAACAACCATTACTATCAGGTCACGGATATACCATAACGGCATATTCAGAGGAGCATTAGATGAAGGAATATCAACTCCTGCGAGATGGCCATCATATATCCAATAGCATGACAGCAAATTAAGTATAGAAAAATCAATATGATTGCCGAATTTCATCATTGATATTAATGTGGAAGAAAGTACAGCGACCAACATTATTACGGCAATAGTATTCCATATTATATAAGGAAACAACAATGATTTTACCCTACTCTTTATTTTCTTGAAGTATTTATCAAAAGAAAAATTACCTCCAAGGAAAAACAGATAACCTGAAATGAAGAAATAAACAGGAACACTCTGTCCTCTGAAGAAAGCATTCGTAATTTCACAGAACCAAAAAAGCATGGGGAAATCGTGCTTACCGACATTATCGAAACACGAAGTTCCGAAATAATGTTCGGTAAGTACGGTAAGAACAAGAAAAGCCTTAAGAAAATCAAGGCTTTCTATACGTTTTCCCATATATGATATAAATGCTGTTTCAACTCAATTCCAGCATACGCTCAATAGGCTTCACGGCCTCTTTGCGTATATCTTCAGGAACATCAACCGTAGGCCACTCGTATTTCAAAGCATTATATATCTTACTGAGAGAATTTAGTTTCATGTAATTACATTCATTGCAAGAACATCCGATAGTGTCTTCACTCATTTCCGGAGGAACGGGATAGAATGTTTTTCCTTCACACTGACGTTCTATTTCATGAAGTATTCCTGACTCCGTAGCAATGATAAACTCTTTCTTATCACTCTCTATACAATGCTTCAATATAACCGCAGTGGAACCAACAACATCGGCAAGTGTAAGCACCGAACCTTTACATTCGGGATGTGCAAGTACCAAAGCATCCGGATGTTCTTTCTTCAATCTTATTATACCTTCCACCGAGAAACGCTCATGCACATGGCAACCGCCATTCCACAACAACATTTCCCTACCGGTTACAGAATTGATATAAGACCCAAGATTATAGTCGGGACCGAAAATAATCTTTTCATCTTTCGGCATACTGTCAACTATCTTCTTGGCATTTCCGCTTGTAACAACAATGTCTGTCAGTGCTTTCACGTCAGCGGTTGTATTTACATAACTCACCACTTTATATCCCGGATGTTCCTCTTTGTATTTCTTAAGGTCTTCTGCCTTACATGAATCGGCAAGCGAACAACCGGCATTAAGATCAGGACATAGAACCATTTTCTCAGGACAAAGTATCTTACAGGTCTCTGCCATGAAATGCACTCCACACATCACTATTATTTTAGCGTCAGTCTTTGCAGCCTTCTGAGCCAATGCCAACGAATCACCGATAAAATCGGCAACCTCCTGTATCTCGCCCACAGTATAGTAATGAGCAAGAATCACAGCATCTTTTTCTTTGCAAAGACGTCTTATCTCAGTCTTCAAATCAGTTCCTTCTGCTATCGGTTCGTCAACGAACCCTTTCTCCTTCCATTCGTTTTTCAACATAACATTATTATTTTATCTTTTTCTTTTTTTCTTCAAAATAAGATAGAATATGAGTATGATATGGTGTGGAAAATGTGGAAAACTTTTCAGTTTGTTTTCTGTTATTTTGTTTTCAACACCTTGCTCGCTTTTATAAACAGTTTATCAAGAGTATTATTCTTTATTTATTAGTAATTTAAGTGGTTTATCCACAATTTTATTTTCTGTCTGCAAATTTAATAAGTTTATATCTTTTTCTATCAATTTTCTGTGGAAAAGTTTTTCAAAAAGCGTAAATAAAACCACAGTTATACGCATAATTAATAGTGCTATGTTATATGTGTGGATATAAGATAAGTTATTAACATGGTTTTCCACATGGTTATCAACACATATTTTTTATGATATTGGTAGGTTTAAGGAATTCTTTTATTATTTTTGCATTTGCGTTATAGAAGAAAGAGATGACAAAAAAGATATTGATATTCGGACTACTCACATTATTGATAGGTATTGCAGGTTTACAGACAGGAATATTCTGGGACAACACAACGTTTGTGTCTGCGATGGGAAACGCTTTATATGAAAACGGGATATTTACTTGGGGAAGTATTCCTACGGCTACCGATCCGGGTCATCCACCGTTCATTGCGACGTTAATGGCTGCTTCATGGAGTATTTTTGGGAGGTCGTTAATGGTTTCTCATCTTGTTCTCTTACCATTTGTTTTCGGTATATTATGGCAGGTTTGGGATCTATGTAGTTATTATTTCAATAGGAGAAGTGATGCTATTGCAGCATTTTTGTTTGTCATTGCCGATGCTACGCTGCTGTCTCAGATGACACTTGTAACGACAGAAGTGCCACTTATATTCTTTTTTCTGCTTGCCTTGAACGGAATGTTACGTGGTTGTATGTGGAAGAAATCATTGGGACTGGCTTTTCTCGGCATTGTATCCTTGCGTGGAATGATGCTATGTGGAGGACTGTTTTTAGTTGATATTTTTCTTCATCGAGGTTTTATCAAGTGGAAATCATACGTAATTGGTTCTTTGCCTGCGCTTATTTTCATTGTTTGGCGACTGATATTCAAAGGTTGGATAATATCAAATCCTGAAAGCACTTGGGGTGATGCTACCGGTTATGGCTCTCTCATCGGATTTTTCAAGAATTTCTCTTGGAATATTGCTGTTGTTGTTCAGCGGTTTATTGATTTTGGTAGGATTGTACCATTATTGTTCATAGTAATTACTCTTCTGTTGCGTCGAGGTTGGAAGAACATTCAATATCGCAATATATTGGTTGTCGCCATCGGTTCCACTTCTGTGGTTTGGGGTATAAGTTTGTTTATAGTGAATCCCATTGGTCACCGTTATTTCACGGTTAGTTATTTGCTGTTGGCATTGCTTGCTGTTATGATGTTGCGCGAATATGTGCACCGTAAAGCGATTTATTTCTTTATGCTCTTGGCCTTAATAGCAGGCAATTTCATTGTTTATCCCGATAAAATGGCGCAAGGATGGGATTCTTCTTTGGCACAATTAAATTACTGGGATGTTCGTCGTGATATGATAGACTATATAGATGATAGAAAAATTGATGTCAAGAATGTCGCTACTTTCTTTCCCAACAACGGAGAAATAGACGGTGTAGATTTGAACAATGACCATCGACAATGGGCCGATTTTACCGGAAAGGAGCAATATGTATTCTATTCCAACGTTTTCAATCTATCGGATGAAGAAATAGAACTCATCAATCGTGACTATCGAATGGTGAAGCAGTTCAGCAAAATGGGAGTCAGAACAGAGTTGTATAAGAAAAGGCAATACACCGTATTTTCTCAGAAAAATAAATGAAAAATAGCTAGACTGCGATATTACAGTCTAGCTATTTAAGGAAATATTTAAGTGAAAATTATTTTTTCAAAAACAGTTATTTTACTACAAATTTACTGTTATCCTTTATATATATACCATGTTTCGGATTTGTTACTTTCCTTCCTTGCATGTCAAAAATTGCATTATTTTTTTGTTCCTGCTCAGTAATTTTTTCTTCAATTCCTGTTATAATGTTTTTCATTGTAGAATTGACAATATGGTAGTTCATTGTATACCACTCCATTATAAAATTTATCTCGTCTTGAATAGTTGTTGAAAGTTCCACAGGATTATTGTTCCATTTCGTTCTTTCGCGTTGCCATGCCATAGATTTGTTTAGTATTTCAGCATTGCTCTCCATCAAACTTTTCACATGTTCAGGTTTCAGAGAAGTCTCTGACAATTCATTCCAACGATTTGTCATCTTGTTCAAGAAATTATCTTTATTATATTTATAAAGTCTTTTCGTAGGAGAAACGTTCTTTATACACGAGACAACATCAAATACATTATTGTTTTCTTCACTGTTATAAAGCCTTCTAAGACTGCTGTCCATATCCCATGGAGTAATCATAATTTTATGGTCTTCGTCAATATCTTTCAGTGAAAGGTAGGAATTCTTGTATAAATTATCTGTAATTCCGAGAGTATTTATGAATATGAGATAATCAAGAAAGTTATCCACATAAAAATAATCATTATAATTACTAAGAAAATCTTCATCACTTGTTGACTTAGAATTAAAATTTATGAAATCGATAAGTGGTTGCCATGTAAGTTCAGAAGGCATGTCTTCAGGATATTTAAGTTCCCATGTATTCCATTTTACTTGATCTGTAGGAGCCTCATCATACGACTCAAGATTGCTAGAACTTCCCCATGAAATACCTTTATAAAGTAGGCCATGAATTTTATTGTCTTTCTTCTTATATTTTTTTAGACCTAAGAGTTTTCGGTCTATTTTATCAGAAAGACAATATAAACCATGGTAGTTTCCATTCAGACAAACCTCAACATATCTTCCTTTTATGCCGTTACGGTTGTCAAATTTTGTTTCGTATGGTGTTTTTCCAAACTCATTCCATATAGTGAAACATAGAATATTGCGCATGCGTAGTTTATCAATTGCCATTGCATCAAGAATCCAACTGTTTCCTTTTTCACGAATATCGAAGAGATTACAGTCCAAATCTTCGCCTTTTTCGTCAATCATTTTCACGGCAAACGATTTCTTTTCGTATTTCAAAGAAGACGAACCACGATAACGTAACTTGCATTTATGACTTTGGGAGAAATTTCCTTTAGGATCAAAAATTTCTATTTCTCCATCTGTGTATGTCTCTTTTTTTATATTGTTCACATCTACTTTAATATTTATCAGTGGCAATGAATTTTCGTTTATGTTTGCTTTCATTTCATCGAAAGTCTGTGCTGATATTTCTGTAGAGAATGTAAACATAAGTACAATAATAGCCAAAATTCCCTTCTTGTTTTTACCTACCAATACCGGAAAATATCTGTATATGATAAATGCAACAATGGTACAGAGGGAGTATATGGTAAAAAATGCAATCGGTATCTGCCAATAGTTATGATATTCGAATCCTATTTTATTGAAAACCATGGTTACTGCAAATGGTATTGCACCACAAAAGAAATAATAAACCAGAGAATGTGCTCCCGTCCAACTTATAATATTAAGTTTGCCCAATAATTTACTGATATTCACAAGGAATAATGTAACGATACCTATATCTGCAATGAATAACGGAATGTTAGATATTTCAATACTTCCGATAACTGTGTTTAAATCATAGTACATAATAATAATTTTTGATATTAATGAAATAATAAATAGTAATGATGTATATAATATATTGTTGAAACGGTTGAAAAGTGCTTCATACCGATGATAGAATATCCCACAAATCATTATCCCTAAAGCAAGAAAGGCATCGTTTATATACCATAAGTTCTGTTCATAGAATAGTGGACTTGGCATGTGTTTATTACCGAGAATGAATGCCATGGCAAATGATAGAGCGACAACTATTGATAACAGAATGATTTTTCCACGCGTTATCAACATCGTGACCGAGAGCAACAATTCTGCCACAATGAGGGCAGCGACAAACCATGAAGCCTTTCCGAGAATTATTTTCAGAAATACTTCGAGCGGTTCTTCGTTGCCTACCGCAATTTTCATAATGCCGATTAGAGTCGTAAAAATGAAATAAGGGACGATAAATGTCTTGAATATCGACCTTATTTTATTGGTAAAAGAGAACTTGAAACCGCCTGAAATATTACCGCAGAACAGATAACCGGAGACGAAAAAGAATACAGTCAGCGCATTATGGACATAGCATTGGTATGGAATGATGTAGTTACCGGAATAGTAAATCTCCGTATGATACAGCAGAATAGCAATCATACAGAGTCCTCGTAACGTATCAATCCATTGTTTCCTTTCCATGAAAATGTCTGTCAGTTGACAATGGCAATTTTGCACACCGTGCCCACCTCGCCACTGGCAGTTGCCGTCTGTACCATATAGATGCCAGATGCCACACGTTTACCGTTAAGATCGCGACCATCCCAAGTGTACATACCTCCGTTGCTTCGCCCTTGATTGACGAGTACACCATTGCTTGTTGTTATCTTCACATCAGCATTAAACGTAAGCCCTACCACACTTATCAGTCCGTTGTAGTCAGGCTTAACAGGATTTGGATAGGCATATACTTTGTCTTCGTCCATTTCGTCGTTGCTCTGCGAAGCATTACTCATGTACGAACAAAGACCCTTTGGCGTTCCGAAGAACACTTCTCCGGTTCTGTTGTTTATAGCTATTGACTCTATCGCATTGTCAAGAAGACTGCTGTTTTCGGCAGTGAAGTGCTTCAGTTCGGTGATGTTGTCGCTGTCAATGAGATACACTCCGTCAGAGAAAGTGCCAAACCATTTACGTCCGGCAGGATCTTCTGCCATGCAGTTTATGTTTACTCCGTTGAGCAGGTAGTCGGCAAGATTACTTCCATCGTTGCGCGGTACTTTCATTTGTACGAGTACTTGGCCTTGTTTTCCAATCAGATCTTTCGGAAGATATGCCGGTCCTCCGCTACTTCCAATCCATATATTACCGTCTCTGCTCTCCATTATCGACTCTATGGCGTTTACATTATATTTTGTTCCATCTTGATTTTTGAATTCTTCTTTATATTGTAAGAGTGCATTATTCTCAGGATTGAAACAATAGAAACTTGGCAGTTGCCAGAAGTCGTTCGTGAACCACAGCAGTCCGTTACTGTCTATAAACGAATGTGACGGATAGTGAAGTGCAACGTTTTTATCCGATTCCTGTATCAACTGAGGTTTAATAATTCTTTCCCATTTCTTATCCGCTCCGTATTTCAGCAGACATGTATTATATGTCATTCCGTTGAGTACCCAGAGATTTCCTTTTTTGTCGTAATTCAGTCCCGATACTATTACGAAAGAATTTTTCAAAACGGTATAGGCAGACTGCAACAAAGAATTGTCGGTGTTGTATAGTTTCACGAATTTTCCATCTATAAACTCATACATTCCTGTTCTTCCACCGGCCATGAGACGAACACCGTCCTTATATGTAGGGTCAATGTCGAAGTCCATAATGTCGATATACTTTATTCCTGTTTTCTGTTCGAGATTGTCTTCATAATTGAACCATTCTTTTCCGTCGAATGTCTGTATGCACCCGGGACGATACAGGTCTCCCCAACGTGTAAAACTTCCTCCGCAACTATATAGTTTGTCGCCATAGAAGCGCATCGTGGTGAAATAATTATATGCAGGACCTTCCGGCAGAATACCACTCACAGTGATTGTTCTGTTGCCATTGTTGTCAAGTTTCCACGACTGTAGTTTTCCGTCTTTCTGAGTGCTCCAATAGCACTTGTTCTTCTCGTCGTAGGCAATCAGTTCGGTATATCCCTGTTCAGTGTTTGTTGTTATTCCATTATCGTCCTTGAATGTAGGATTATCTCCGCTTATCAGACCTGTCCATTTGGCAGGGTCGAGCAGGTTATCTTTCATGTCTCCGCGCCTTATACCGATTTCTGTTTCACAGAATATGACATTGTTTATCACCTCTATCTTTTCTACTTTATGCCCGATGTTATAGGTAGCGGTTATTTCATTGTTCTGAACATCAAATTTAACGATACCGAAATCGGTGCCGAGATAAGCATATTTACCATTCAGAATTAGACAGAACACTTTCTTGTTTTCGGTCATTATCTTTCTATAGAAACTGCTGTTGTTCTCCACAGTACCATCGTTATGCACGAGATCGATGTTCTGATTGCTATATACAACAACAAGTTTCTTTGCTGCTTTGCACCATGCTATATACGAAATTCCTGAATCTGAGAGAGATTTCACTTTGTCGTATGTCTCGATACTGTTATCATTGAGGTTGTAGGAGAAGAGGTCATCACTTGCAAGTACATAAATCTTGTTACCTGCCGGTTCTATATCAGTGATTTTACTGTATGACATATAGGCATTCCATTGTCCTGTGCTTGCTGCATTTGGCGTTGCCGATAAAATCATTCCGACAACCAATAATATGTATTTCCTCATAAAAATGTGGTTTGGATGTTATTTAATATTTCGCTTCTCTTCACCGATGAAGTAAAGAAGTTTATATAGATTAAACTTTAAAATGCTCGGATTATTGCTTTCCAAGTTGCGTAATAATGGTTTATGCAGAAGTTTGTATATGCTTCGCATGAGTGGAGTGAGATGAAACTTTCGTATCTTTTGTTCGTATTCGAGCAATGAAGAATATCCTTTCAGTTCGTTTGAGAATGTCCGCAGTGTCCGCATTGCCTCTTCGGTCTTATGCACGAATTGTGGGTTTGTTTCAAAATCGGCAAAGGTCAGCGGGTTGTCTATATGCTTAATGGCAATGTCATTGTCGCGAAGTGTCTTACCCCAGAGCACATCCTCATAGCCGTAATGTCTGAAACGCTCGTCGAAAGGGAAACGCATCATCACCTCCTTTGAAGCCATGAAATTACTCGTGTGGAAGTCTTGATATGGTTTTCTGCTTCGTATCGCAGCACTGTGGTTCCCCTCTGCTTTCCGTTCATATCTGTATCGCAGGTTCGACATCATCCTATTATCATCGTGAATGATGTCGTAGCCGCCATAAACGACGGGTGAATTATGGTTTAGATAACATTCTATGAAATCCTCTTTTCTCAAACTCATGTCTCCGTCGAGAAACAAAAGATTGTTATACCGCGCTTTTTTAACAAGAAAGTTCCTTATTACTGCACGTCCTGAATTGAAACCACGTTCTATGAGTATCACGTTTTCCAATGATGTGATGCTCCGGTTTTCTCCCATTATATCATCGTCTGTGGAACCATCGTCCGCAACGATTATCTCATAATCAACAGACAAAACACGCAACTGCCGATGCAGAGATTCAACCAAATCTCGGCATCGGCAGTTGAATATTGGTATCAAAACGGATAGTTCATGCTTCATTTATTCAAGATACTTTTCTGTTCTTCCGTTGAAATATTCTCTTTTTCTATTTTTGAATTTCTAATTTTTCATAAGATAACCGGCAAGTTTCTTTACTGCTCTTGCACGGTGAGAAATTATATTCTTCATGTCTATACCGAGTTCGGCGAATGTCTTATCGTAGCCTTCCGGCATAAAAATCGGGTCATATCCGAAACCCTCATTGCCTCGTTTTTCGGTTATTATAGTACCTTCTACTTTTCCTTCAAAGGTATGTAATGTGGCAATTCCTACCCCCCCCTCTTTATTTTCTTGTTTCTCAAGCAGTGCTATAACGGTGCGGAAACGTGCTTTGCGATTGGTGTTATCGCCCAACTTACGCAACAGTTTTTCCATATTGGCATTACTGTCGTGGTCGGTTCCTTCGGCATATCGTGCGCTGTGTACGCCCGGTTCGCCACCGAGTGCATCCACCTCAAGACCCGTATCATCGGCAAAACAACTGTAACCATATTTGTCGAACACATATTGTGCTTTCTGAATGGCATTGTCAATCAGTGTAGCCCCTGTCTCCGGAATGTCATCGTTACACCCTATCTCGGCAAGCGATACAACCTCGAAGCCTGCTCCGAGTATTCCGCGTATCTCCGACAGTTTGTTCTTGTTGTTCGTGGCGAATACTATTTTCATCTTTTTCTCTCTCCTTATTCAATTTGTTGTTCGAGCGTTTTGTTTGCCTTTTCAAGATGTTTTTTCTTTATTTTCACCTTTATCTTGTCAAATCCTTCACCGAATACGCCTATTACAGCACTCTGACTGACGAAAGCATTGGGGTCTATCATCTTCACGATGCGGAATATTATCGCGCTCTCACGTTTCTTGGCGAGCATCACTATCACCTTCATTTCCTTGCCGGTGTACCATCCGTGGCCATCGAGAATTGTCATGGTATGGTCTGTTTCCTCTGCAAGTGCTTTGGAAATCTCATTATATTTCTTCGAGAAAATCATGAACTGTACCGATTGTCGCTGACGATTCATGATATAGTCGAGCATGAAGTTTTCGATAATCATCGTACAGAAACCGAACACTACCATTGTCATGCGGTCGATGAAAGGACCGAACTTTGGTATGAAAAGACAACTTCCGATGATTATGAAATCTACGAATATAAGTACTGTTCCTAACGAGAAATCACGGTATTTGTTCACAGACGCAGCGATAATGTCGGTTCCTCCCGTACTACCATTATACAGGAATGTTAGTCCGAGAGCAGTTCCCGTCATCAAACAGCCCACGAGCAGTGACATGAAATCCTGTCCCTCTCCAAGTATCTTTACCATATTCCCGACATCATCGACCGGTGCTATGTCCTTCATCAGCCACAGAAGGAACGACAACATGAATGTGGCATAAATCGTTTTCATAAGGAACTTCACACCCAATATCTTCAGTGCCATTATAAGAAGTGAGGCATTGATAAGGAAGTAGGTGTATGAGTTGGGGAACGATGTGGCATAATACACAATCGCTGCGATACCTGCCACGCCACCGGTAACGATATTGTATGGCATCAGGAAGAATGTAAACCCGAAAGAATACAATATGAGTGCGAGGGTAATTCCTATGTAATCCCTCAACTCAGCCCTTATTAATGTTTTGTTCATTTTCATTGTTGACAAATGATTTTTCAGTGATTCACTATTTGTTTTATTGTATTTTCATCTGTTCTCATAATCCTCCGAGAACGATGTTCACCATTCTTTTCGGCACGATTATTACCTTCACTATTTTCTTTCCATCGGTATATTTCGTCGTGCGCTCATCGTTTTTCACCGTTTCTTCTATGGTTTTGTTGTCAGCATCGGCCGCAAACTCCATTTCGAAGCGTCGTTTACCATTGAAAGCCACGCCCATCATAATGCTGCTTTCAGTCATATATTTCTCGTCGAAAGCCGGCCATGCAGCATCGCATACGCTTCCCAGCCCTCCTATACGCTCCCATAGTTCTTCCGCAATGTGTGGTGCGAATGGTGCGATGAGTATGCTGAGGGTCTTCATAACTTCGCGGTCGTTACACTTCTGTTGCGAGAGTTCGTTCACACATATCATGAATGCCGAGATGCTTGTGTTGTAAGAAAACAGCGGAATGTCCTGTGTCACTTTCTTTATGAGTTTGTGCAGGCTCTTCAGCGATTCTTTCGTTGCTGCCGACGGCCCTGTTGCGTTAATGGCATTGTCGAACAGATTCCATAGTTTTTTCAAGAAACGATGACACCCGTCAATACCGTTGGTGTCCCAAGGTTTCGACTGTTCAACCGGTCCGAGGAACATCTCGTAGAGTCGTAAAGTGTCTGCGCCGTACTTCTCGACAATCATGTCTGGGTTTACAACGTTGAACATCGACTTTGACATCTTCTCTATTGCCCATCCGCAGATGTATTTTCCGTTTTCTGTCACGAACTCGGCATCGCTGTATTCGGGTCGCCATGACTTGAAAGCATCTATATCGAGCACATCGTTAGATACGATGTTCACATCCACATGGATTGGAGTTACATCCTTGCATTCCTTCTTCAGGTTGAGCGAAACGAACACCGGATGTCCCTTTTCGGCCGTGGCGATGTTGTCACGATAAACAAAGTTGCTTCGTCCTTGTATCATTCCTTGGTTCACAAGTTTCTCGTATGGCTCTTCCTTGCACGATACTCCCATGTCGAAAAGGAACTTGTTCCAGAATCGGGAATATATCAAGTGACCGGTGGCATGTTCCGTTCCGCCCACATAGAGATCAACATTCTGCCAGTATTCGTCGGCTTCCTTGCCCACCAATGCGTTGTTGTTCTTGGGGTCCATATATCGCAGATAGTATGCGCTTGAACCGGCAAATCCGGGCATGGTGTTAAGTTCTAACGGGAACACGGTGGTGTTATCTACGAGAGTCTTTTCCACAACACTGTTTGTCTTGGTGTCCCATGCCCATAGTTTTGCGTGTCCCAATGGCGGCTGTCCGTCTTCGGTGGGTTTATATTGGTCTATCTCCGGCAGTTCCAGTGGCAGACATTCCTCCGGTATCATGTATGGCATGTTGTCTTTATAATACACCGGGAACGGTTCGCCCCAGTATCTCTGACGCGAGAAAATGGCATCACGCAGACGGAAGTTCACCTTTACGCGTCCCAATCCTTGTTCCGTAACATATTGCTTTGTCTTTTCAATCGCATCCTTCACGGTGAGTCCGTTGAGCGAGAGTTTTTTCGATTCGGAGTTGCAAACGATTCCTTCCTTTGCATCGAAACTTTCTTCCGAAACGTCAGCACCTTCGATAAGCGGAATAACCGGAAGTCCGAAATGGCGGGCGAAAGCATAGTCGCGTGAGTCGTGAGCAGGCACGGCCATAATCGCACCGGTACCGTAACCGGCCAGCACATACTCCGAAATCCATATCGGCACAGGTTCGTCGGTGAGCGGATTTATGGCATACGAGCCGGAGAACACTCCCGTCACTTTCTTATCGGAGATGCGGTCGCGTTCGGTACGTTTCTTCACGTATGCCACATAATCTTCCACTTCCTTTCGTTGGTTGTCGGTGGTGAGCATGCTTACGAGGTCGCTCTCCGGTGCCAGAACCATGAACGTAACGCCGAACATGGTATCTGCGCGGGTGGTGAAGATTGTGAAAGACTTATCAGAATCTTTCACCCGGAACTCCACTTCTGCTCCTTCGCTGCGCCCTATCCAGTTCTTCTGTGTCTCTTTCAGCGACTCTGTCCAATCTACGGTGTTGAGACCATCGAGCAAACGCTGTGCGTATGCCGACACGCGCAGACACCATTGGCGCATCTTTTTCTGCACCACAGGATAACCACCGCGCACACTCACGCCGTCAACAACTTCATCGTTGGCGAGCACCGTGCCCAGTTCGGCACACCAGTTCACCATCGTTTCGCCGAGATAGGCAATGCGGTAGTTCATCAATGTTTCCTGTTGGCGTTTCTCGTCCCATGAGTTCCACTCTTTGGCGGTGAACGTAAGTTCTTCCGAGCATGCCACTCCGTAACGGTCGAGTCCGTCGGTACCATTCAGGCGAAAATATTCTGCGAGTTCGTCGATGCTCCTTGCTTTCGGTTTGTCCTCACCGTCGGTTGCCGAGAGAGAGCGGTTGCTGTAGAAAGAGCCGAACATCTTCATGAATGCCCACTGCGTCCACTTGTAGTAATTCGGCTCGCAGGTGCGCACCTCGCGCTCCCAATCGAAACAGAATCCCAACTTGTCGAGTTGTTCGCGATAGCGTTTGATGTTCGTTTCCGTTGTTTTTGCCGGATGTTGTCCGGTCTGTATGGCGTATTGCTCGGCCGGAAGTCCGTAGGCATCATACCCCATCGGGTTGAGTACGTTGAATCCTTCGAGTCGCTTGAAGCGTGCATAGATGTCGCTGGCTATATATCCTAAAGGGTGACCAACATGCAGTCCGGCCCCTGAAGGGTATGGGAACATATTGAGCACATATAGTTTTTTCTTCTTCTTATCCTCTGTAACGCGGTAGGTTTTTTGCTCCACCCAACGCGCCTGCCATTTCTTTTCAATGGCTCTGAAATCGTATTCCATTATATTTCGTTATGATTTTTCTATTGTTCTGAATGAATCTGCCTGCAAAGATACTGCAAATAAGGAAAAAAACAAAAGAAAATCATTCTTAATTTCAAGCATTCTGTAAACAAATTCACATCATTATTACGCCCTGACGGCATCTTTTTTTTCTCCATTAGTTGGCTTATTGGAAACCAATCTCGCCCAATTTGCTCTGCAATTTCGCCGAAATTGGTCAGCAAATTCGCCCAAATTGCTTTGCAAATTCGGCCGTTTTGTTCTACCGGTTGTTATATAATGCTTGCAAGTATGTTGTTATCTGAATGTAGATTTTTAGTCTCTCATCTATACAAATAGGGAAAATCCCCTTATAGTATAGGAACTTCCCTATTGCTACCGAACATAAAAATCACTATCTTTGCATCAAGAAACAAAGATGGTTTAAGATTATTACGAAACTCGCAAATAAGAAAAACCGTATGGCACATTTAACTAAATGACGACTGATGAATGATTATGATTAGGTTAGATTTCTCTTTTGATTAAGAAAGCGGTGTCGACAGCGGTTGGCACCGCATCGTTTTTTGTACGGATATTTGGACTAATGCGATTTTTTTTATAAATTTGCGTTTGTAAAGTGCGATTGTTTAAAATAACAGAACGATGAACAAAGGAAAAGGAATATGCAAGACGCTGAAGGATATACGCAAGCGGATAGCCGATGCGAACGATATTAAGTATGAGCCGGAAGTGTGTAACTTTGAGGGCGACTGCGCCGGAACATGCCCCAAATGCGAAGAGGAAGTGAAGTATATCGAGCAACAACTCAGCATCAGACGTATGCTCGGAAAGGCTGTTGTTGTGGCCGGACTTGGTGCCAGTCTGACTGCGTTGTCGTGCGGGTCGGGTCTTAATAAAGACAATCGTTTGAGCGGACTCGTGCCAAATCAAGAACCCGATTCGACATTTATGAAGGACATGGTTTTAGGTAAAGTGTCTGAAACGAAGCCTAAGTTTCCCGGAGGTTATGAAGCATTCATGAAGTATATATCTGAGAATGTCCGTATAGACAATTCTGTTTTGAATGAATTTAATGGGGAAGGAAAGGTTGTCGTGAGTTTTATTGTTGAGAAAGACGGCTCTCTTTCTGATATAAAGGTGGTGAAATCAGTATATCCTCCTATTGACAAGGCTGTTGTGGAAATGGTGAAAGGAATGCCGAAATGGATACCGGGTACGCGTCTTGGAGAGAAGATTCGTTGTACATATAATTTGCCATACAAAATAAATTTACATGATGAGTGATGCTCAAGCACCTCTGATAGGCATCTGCCGCCATAGGCTCGGCATTGATGGTAAGGGTGTTGTGACGCTCGTGGCATTTCATGGGTGTACGCTTGCTTGTCGCTATTGTCTCAATGTGGAGTGTCTTCGTGCTGATGGTGTGTTCAAGAAGATCACACCCGAAGAACTGCTTAGTGAAGTGATGCAGGACAACCTCTATTTTCTTGCCTCCGGGGGTGGTGTCACTTTCGGCGGTGGTGAGCCGTGTCTGAGGAGCGTGTTCATAGAGAATTTCTGTCGTATTATGCCGAAGGAGTGGAACATAACGCTCGAAACCGCACTCAATGTGGAGCGACATGATATAGAAAGGTTGCTGCCATACATAGACCATTACTTCATCGACGTGAAGGATTTGAATGCCGAAATTTACGAGAGATACACCTCGCGCCCAATCGGTCGAATGCTCTCTAACCTGCAGTGGCTTCTGTCCCATGAAGGAATGGCGGAGAAAATAACCGTGCGCCTGCCTCATATCCCCGACTATAATACTCCTGAAGACATCGCCTGCAGCCGTGAACAACTTACAGAAATGGGTGTGAAAAACTTTGATGAGTTCTCTTATATCATTCCGAAAAGAGAATAAAAATGATATAAATCTTTTTGTTATCCGCCTAATTTGTACTAACTTTGCAACCGAAAAGAATTTAATAATGAGCAGCAAAGAGTGTATATCAAGATTGTCAAAGATGCTATTCTGGGATATGGATATGGAACAGGCTGATATGGATAAGTATCCGCGTCATATCATTCAGCGTGTCTTGGAATATGGTACACTTGAGGATTGGAGGATAATACATTCTTATTATGGTCTTGATAAGATTGTCGAAGAATGTAAACAGATGAGAACTCTTGACCCTATATGTCTCGCTTTCATTTGTGCTAAGTCAAATACTAAGGAGGAAGAATACAGATGTTATCATACGAGACAGTCGTTCCCGACACTTTGGAACACTGAAAAACGTATCAATTATATATTATCGGAGTAACCGTTGTTGTTCTTTTTATTCCGATACATAGCCAATATTCTAAATAAATTGCGTAAATTTGCACGCAGTTAAGAAATAGACAAAAAACAGAAAGATAATAAGATGGCATTGAAATGTGGTATTGTAGGACTGCCTAATGTGGGCAAGTCAACGCTTTTTAACTGTCTGTCGAGTGCGAAGGCACAGGCGGCAAACTTCCCCTTTTGCACAATAGAACCTAACGTGGGTGTGATAACAGTGCCCGACGAGCGGCTTACACGCCTCGCGGAGATTGTTAACCCGGGGCGTATAGTGCCTGCCACGTGTGAGATTGTGGATATAGCAGGACTCGTGAAAGGAGCATCTAAAGGTGAAGGACTGGGAAATAAGTTCCTCGGAAATATCCGTGAGACCGACGCTATAATACATGTGCTGCGATGCTTCAATGATGATAATATCGTGAGAGAGGGCGGAGCGGCAGTGAATCCGGTGCAAGACAAGGAGATAATAGATACCGAACTGCAACTGAAAGACCTCGAAACAATAGAGGGACAACTGGCAAAGACACAGAAAACAGCCGCCGCAGGCAATAAGGATGCAAAGGTGTTGATGACCGTTCTTCTGGCTTATAAGGAGGTGTTGGAGCAGGGTAAGAACGCCCGCACGGTGACTTTCGACAGCAAGGAGGAACAAAAAGCGGCGCACGACCTGTTCTTGCTCACCGCAAAACCGGTGCTCTACGTATGCAATGTTGATGAGGCTTCGGCCAAGGAAGGCAACGAATACAGTAAGAAGGTGGAGGAAATAGCGCGTCAGGAAGATGCCGAGGCGATGGTGATTGCGGCGAAGACCGAGGAAGACATTGCTTCGTTGGAGACCTACGAGGACAAACAGATGTTCCTTGAAGAACTGGGACTGACGGAGAGTGGTGTCAATCGACTCATCAAGAAAGCGTATGCCCTGCTGAATCTTGAAACATTCATAACCGCAGGAGAAATGGAAGTGAAGGCATGGACATACCATAAGGGATGGAAAGCACCGCAGTGTGCCGGAGTGATACACACCGACTTCGAGAAGGGTTTCATTCGTGCAGAGGTGATAAAGTATGACGACTATATCAAATATGGCTCTGAATCGGCGGTGCGTGAGGCCGGAAAAATGGGAATAGAAGGAAAAGAATATGTGGTGCAGGACGGTGATATAATGCACTTCAGATTTAATGTATAAAGACTTATGACAGATATTTTAGGTTACATAACATGGAATCCCGATTCCGAGATTTTCCGTATCGGAGGCTTGGCGGTGCGCTGGTATTCTATGTGTTGGCTCGTGGGAGTGGCTCTTGCATACTTCCTCGTGAAGAAACTGTATAAGGAACAGAAGGTGAAAGAAGGACTCTTCGACCCGCTTCTCATATATTGTTTCTTCGGAATATTGATTGGTGCGCGACTCGGCCATTGCCTTTTCTACGAGCGGGAATATTGGCTTAGTTCGCCGGAACACGTATTAGAGATTTTCGTACCTATCCGATTTATGGCCGATGGCAGTTGGAAATACATAGGATATGAGGGACTTGCAAGTCACGGAGGCACCATAGGACTGACCTTGGCGCTTTTCATTTACTGGCTCAGAGTGCGCAAAGAAGGTCTTGGTATATGGCAGATACTTGACAACATTGCCATAGTAACGCCCATCACTGCGTGCTTCATACGACTCGGAAATCTTGTAAATTCAGAGATAATAGGCAAGGTGACAGACGTGCCTTGGGCATTTATTTTCGAGCGTGTTGATATGAGTCCGCGCCACCCGGGACAACTCTACGAGGCCATAGCATACGCCTTGTTCTTCCCCATCGGCTGGTATTTCTATCGCAAATATCCCGGACGTGTGGGCACCGGGTTCTTCTTCGGACTGTGCCTGACGCTGATCTTCACTTTCCGTTTCTTTGTTGAATACACCAAAGACATACAAGTGGCGAAAGAAGCGACCATGACCCTTAACCTCGGACAGCAACTGAGCATACCGTTCGTGATAATCGGTATCTTCTGTATCTGGCGCAGTTTCAAGGTAGTAAAGAACTGAAATGAATTTAAAAATAAAGAACACGGATAATGCCGGCATGACATTATCCGTGTTCTTTTTATTATAAGCGGCCGGTAAAGCCCTTATTTGCCTTTCACAATCTTCTTTATCTCGTTGAGTTTATTCAGTGCTTCGAGTGGTGTGAGGTTGTTTACATCGATGTTGAGAATTTCGTCGCGCACCTGCGAAAGCACCGGGTCGTCGAGTTGGAAGAACGAAAGTTGGAAACCGTCGCGGCTTTTGTTGAGTTGTTCTGCCGACGGTTTGCCTACCGTCCCTACCCCACTGTTGTCATTCTCCAACTGTTTCAGTATGCTGTTGGCACGCTTCACGATGCTCTTAGGCATTCCGGCAATCTGCGCCACATGAATACCGAAAGAGTGTTCAGAGCCTCCACGCTGCAGTTTACGCATGAAAATAACTTTGTTGTCAACCTCTTTCACCGACACGTTGTAATTCTTTATCCTACTGAAGTTCTTCTCCATTTCGTTCAGTTCGTGATAATGGGTGGCGAAGAGTGTGCGTGCCTGTGCTTTCTTATGTTCGTGCAGGTATTCCACTATGGCCCACGCGATGCTGATACCGTCGTAGGTTGACGTGCCGCGTCCCAGTTCATCGAATAGCACAAGCGAGCGTGGGGTGACGTTATTTAGTATGTTTGAGGCCTCCGTCATCTCCACCATGAATGTAGATTCGCCGAGAGATATATTATCAGACGCACCCACTCTGGTGAATATTTTGTCCACCATACCGATGCGGGCACTCTCTGCCGGCACGAAACAACCTATCTGAGCCATCAGCACTATGAGTGCGGTCTGGCGCAGCAAGGCAGACTTTCCGGCCATGTTGGGACCTGTTATTATTATTATCTGCTGCTTCTCGGTGTCGAGAAAGATGTCGTTCGGCACGTATGTTTCGCCTAAAGGCAGTTGCGTCTCTATTACGGCATGTCGCCCCTGACTTATCTCCAGCACGTCGCTTTGGTCGATTACCGGTCGCACGTAGCGATGCTCCTCGGCGGCCTTTGCGAACGACAGAAGGCAGTCGAGACGCGCTATGAGGTTGGCATTTATCTGTATCGCGGGTATGTCTTCCTGCATCGAAGCCACCAATTCACCGAATATCCGTGCCTCAAGTGACAGTATCTTGTCTTCTGCCCCAAGTATTTTTTCCTCATACTCTTTGAGTTCCTGAGTGATGTATCGCTCTGCTTGGGCGAGTGTCTGCTTGCGTACCCAACTCTGCGGAACTTTGTCTTTGTATGTGTTTCTTACCTCAAGATAATATCCGAAGACGTTGTTATAGCCTATCTTCAGCGACGAAATGCCGGTCTCTTGGGTCTCTCGCTCCTGTATTTTCAGCAGATAGTCTTTTCCGCTGTAAGCTATTTTGCGCAGTTCGTCGAGTTCGCTGTTCACACCGTTTCTCACCACTCCGCCTTTGTTTATCATTTGCGGAGGGTCGTTTTCTATTTCGCGCCCTATGCGGTCGCGCAATTCTTCGCACAGGTTGAGTTGTTCCCCTACCCTTCTTAGAGCCTCGTTCTCCGCCTGCATGCACGCAGCCTTCACCGGTTGCAGTGCTTGCAGAGCCACTTTCAGTTGCACCACCTCGCGCGGAGTGACACGCCCTGCGGCCACCTTTGATATGATGCGTTCGAGGTCGCCAACGCTATGGAACTTCTCATCTACGAGCATGCGGAATTCCGGTTGGCGGAAGAAATATTCCACTATGTCTAATCGTTCGTTGATGGCACGTTCCTCTTTCAGTGGGAACACTGTCCATCGCTTCAGCAGTCGTGCCCCCATCGGCGACACGGTGCGGTCGATAACGTCCATCAGACTTGCTCCGTCATCCTGCATCGGATGCAGCAGTTCGAGCGAACGTATGGTAAATTTGTCGAGCCTTACATACCTCTCTTCGTCAATGCGTGCCAAAGATGTTACATGACCAATCTGCGTGTGCTGTGTCATCTCAAGGTATTGCAGTATCGCTCCGCTTGCCGTGATACCGTTGTGCATATTGTCCACGCCGAAGCCTTTCAGGTTTTTCACCTCGAAGTGGCGCAGCAGTTTCTGTCGTGCGGTCTGTTCTGTGAACACCCAGTCTTCCATTTCAAAAGTGAAAAACTTAGAACCGAAAGCACGTTCGAAATCATTCTTGCGCCCACGTTCATACAGAACCTCTTTCGGTTGGAAGTTTCCGAGCAATTTCTCTACATAGTCCGGTGTTCCCTCTCCGGTGAGAAATTCTCCCGTAGAGATGTCGAGGAATGCTACACCGCAACTGCCTTTGCCGAAATGTACCGATGCAAGGAAGTTGTTTTCCTTGTAATTCAGCACGTTATCGCTCATTGCCACGCCCGGCGTGACGAGTTCTGTAATGCCTCGCTTGACAAGTTTCTTTGTGAGTTTCGGGTCTTCCAGTTGGTCGCAAATGGCCACTCTCCTACCCGCTCTGATAAGTTTCGGCAGATAGGTGTCAAGTGCATGGTGCGGAAATCCTGCCATTTCGATGGGTGGTTTTTCGCTTGCACCGTTGTTGCGTCTGGTGAGTGTGATGCCAAGAATCTTGCTTGATGCTATGGCATCATCGCAGTATGTCTCGTAGAAATCGCCGCATCGGAACAGTAGTAGTGCGTCAGGATGCTTCGCTTTGAACGAGAAGAACTGCTTCATCATCGGTGTCAACTCTTCCTTTTTGGTAGCCATTGTCTTTGCTTTTTTGTAACATGCAAAGATACTTTTTTCCTTTGAGAATGCCAAAAGATAAGTCGTTTTTTCATTCCGGACGGTTTTCGTTTTCCGTTTTTTCTCTTTATGCGCTATGTTTTTTATTTGTCTTTATTGCATTTTGTGATGATGTGGAGAGCAAAACAGGCGAAATTGGAAAGTAAATTGGGCGATTTTGCTCTGCAATTTGGGCGAAATTGGTGAACAAATTGGGCGAAATTACTCTCTACGATGTTGCGATGTGTGTGCGGAAAGTGTGCCTTTGCGTGGATAGGGGAGAGTTGCGTGTGGGCGGAATGTTGGCGGATGTTATTTCTTTCGGCGTGAGCGTACAAAGAAAAATGTGCCGGCGAGCACTGCAACAAGTGCTCCTCCGGCATAGTATAGTGTATTTGTGGTTGAAAGGCATTTTGCCAAACCTCCACCGAAGAGTCCCTTTTCAGGGTCAAATGGAGAGTTGGGAGAGTCTGTCGAATCGTTCATAACGGTCATCCCTTCGTATTGTAGTCCGCATTCCGGACACTTTTTCATGTCGTTGTTTCGCGTTGCTCCGCATGCCGGACAGAAGCGCGCGGTGGGCGGGTTCTTGTATTCCACTTCGTAGATATTCACCGCATTTCCTCCGCGGTTGCTGCGACCTTGCGATGTCACGAAGACATAACGGCCATCGGAAGAGAGGTCGAGTCCTACGGGATAACTGTCAACGGCTATCTGACAGATGGTTTTCATCGTCTTGGTATCAACCACATACACCTGACTTACATTATTACAAGCAGCGAAGATATATCGTCCGTCGGGCGAGATGCTTATGGTGCGTGCACCGGTACCAACCTTGCAATTTTCCCAGTTGCTTGCCGTGGCGGTTTTCTTTGTTGTTCCGTCCATGCTTTTTGCCACTGCCATGAAATCTTTCAGTGGCATTCGCTGCACCATTCCACCACCGTTGATGCTGAGATAGAGGTATCCGTTCGAGATTACAAGATGCCTCACATTGCTCATCATGCCAAGTACCCTGCCGAGATATTTCTGCTGCTGTATGTCGATTACGGCGATGCCTCCTCCGCCCCCCATGCAACCCACGATGAGATATCGGTTGTCCGGAGTGAATACCGTGCCGCGAAGGGCATATCCGCTGCCACTGTCACGGTCAACGGCACGGTTCAGCGGATAGTTGAGTTCGAGTTGTTTGTCAACCACGAGCACCATCTTATGATGCCACTCTTCAGGCTTTTCAGACGATATGTCGATAAGTCCGATGGTGTTGTTTCCCCAGTGTGAAATGGCCACAATCTTGCCATCGGGCGATGTGCTTACCATTTTTGGCAGCGGACCGGTTTCCATGAGTCGCACCACCTTGTCTGTTTTGGTGTCTATAACTGCCACTGCCGACGGATCTTGGGCATTGATGTCGAAAGTACGGCGGTAGTAAGGCACCCAGAGGTAGCGTCCATTGTGGCTGAAAGTGCTTTCCACCGGTTTTCCCGAGAATGTGTTCACGTTGTGATGGTAATGCCTCCACGGGTATAGTCCCGATGGTTTCGACCACAGATGATCGTCGCGTCCGTCCTTGAAATTATGGTTTATCACAGCCAGTTTCTTGTGTGTGCGGAAATCGTAACTTATTGTTGTACAGCCCTCAAGCGAGTTGACGTAGTACTTTGAGCCGTCAGGATGGATGTTGATTGACTTCGGACTGTTTATGTCGGTGTCGCGTATGTCTGCTCCGCCGCCATAGTTTTGTTTCTTTGCTATCAGTGTCATTGTCAGTGCTCCATCGGTAGATTGAGCGGTGGTGCCAATCTTTGGGTGCGAAACCGGTGATACATCGGCGAACGATAGTGCGGCAATGGCAAGTGCGAATGCTGTTGCAAGTGTTTTTTTCATTGTGTGAATAGTTTTGTTTTTGCTAATATGTCTTGTCTGTTTTTATTGTTGCGAATGTATCGCAAATGATAGTGACAATGTTGCAAAAGTACCTTAAAAAAGGGAAATGGCAAAATTTTTTATACGAAATAATGACTGTTACGTTTCTTTTTTGTAATTTTACGGCCGCAAAACTATAAAAACAATTATTATAATGAAGAAATTTTTATCCACTACATTGTTCGGGGCGATGCTCATAATGGCATGTGCCTGTACCACCAATGCACGTCCGAACGCCATGAATGGGCAGACTCCCGATGAAGACTCGGCGGAATATACCCTTTCGATACTTGTGGCAGGTGACCTCATGCAGCACCAAGGACAGATAAATGCGGCAAGCAACGGCAACGGTACATACAGTTATGAAGAAACTTTCAGATATGTAAAAGAGGAGGTGAGCAGTGCCGATTTGGCCATAGCCAATTTTGAAGTGACTCTCGGCGGACAGCCATACAAGGGTTATCCATGCTTCTCTGCGCCCGATGAATACCTGGCAGCAACAATAGATGCGGGGTTCGATGTGTTGCTCACAGCCAACAACCATTGTCTTGATTCGCGGCAGAAAGGATTGGAGCGCACCATTGACATGATGAACAAGGCCGGTGTTCCGCATCTCGGAACATATAAGAATAAGGCTGCAAGGGATAAGGATTATCCGTTGCTTGTAGAGAAAAACGGATTCAGGGTGGTGCTTCTGAACTTCACATACGGCACAAACGGACTGAAAGTGCAGGCTCCTAATGTGGTTAACTATATGGATACCACAGAGATAGCACGCGACATAAAGAAAGCAAAGTCGATGAATCCGGACATCATAATAGCAATGCCTCACTGGGGTATAGAATATGTGTTGCAACCCAATCAGCAGCAGCGTGACATCGCGGCATGGCTGTTGAGAAAAGGCGTTGACCATGTCATTGGCGCACATCCTCATGTGTTGCAACCGATGGAATTGCTCAACAAGGAGAAACGAGGTGGTAACTTGGTGGCTTATTCGCTTGGAAACTATGTCAGCAATATGGCGAAGACGAACACTGATGGTGGTGCAATGGTACGTTTGGATTTCAAAAAACGGGGTAGGGTGGTCACTCTCGAAGACTGCGGTTACAGTTTTGTATGGGTGTCAAGGCCTGCAATTTCGGGGCATAAAAACTTCAGAATATATCCCATTCACGTGCCCGACAGTATGCTGAACGCAACCGAACGAGCAAAGCGTAACCTCTTCTATAACAACATGAAAGCCTTGTACGACAAGTATAATAAAGGAGTAGGGGAGTTGAAATAAAAATAACCCCCTTCCCGATGCAGGGAAGGGGGTAGTTTATATCAGTGCGCCTCCAACCAGTTTTCTCCCCAACCGCAGTCGGCAATGAGGGGAACACGGAGTTGATAAGCATTTTGCATCTCCTCAAGAACGATTTTTTCTACCGTTTCTTTCTCCTCCGGAAAGACGTTGAAGTTGAGTTCGTCGTGCACCTGAAGAATCATTTTGCTCTTCAGTCCGAGTTCTTGGAAACGCCTGTAAATGCGTATCATGGCAACCTTTATAATGTCTGCGGCAGAGCCTTGTATCGGAGCGTTTATGGCATTGCGCTCGGCAAAATTGCGCACCACAGCATTCTGTGAGTTGATGTCGGAAAGATAGCGTCGCCGATGGAACACTGTCTCGGCATATCCGTTCTCGCGTGCCATTTGTTTCGATTGTTCCATGTAGTCGTGAACCTGTGGGAATGTCTCGAAAAATCCGTCTATGAGCATTTTCGCCTCTCCGCGTTCTATCTCCAATCGCTCGGCAAGTCCGAATACCGTGATGCCGTAGATGATGCCGAAATTAGCACGTTTCGACTTCGTTCGCTCGTCGCGTGTCACATCGCCTATTTCCTTTTTGTATATCGTTGCTGCTGTTGCTGTGTGCAGGTCTTTACCCTCTTTGAACACGTTTATCATGTTCTGGTCGCCCGACAGATGTGCCATTACGCGCAGTTCTATCTGACTGTAGTCGGCAGAGAAGAACAGACAGCCCGGGTCGGGAATGAAAGCCTTGCGGATTTCCTTTCCGTCCTCGCCACGCACCGGGATATTCTGCAGGTTAGGTTCTGACGATGAGAGTCGTCCGGTGGCTGTAATAGTCTGATTGAAAGACGTATGTATGTGTCCGGTTTTCTTGTTTATCAACTTAGGAAGAGCGTCGATATAAGTGCCGAGGAGTTTCTTCAAACCTCTGTGTTGCAGGATATTATCCACTATTTCATGTTTGTGTCTCAGCGTTTGCAACACCTCTTCGCCGGTGACGAACTGTCCGGTCTTTGTCTTCTTTGGTTTTTCCACTATCTTCATCTTGCTGAACAAGATATCGCCCACCTGCTTCGGCGAAGCGATATTGAATTCTTCGCCCGCCAAGGCGTATATTTTCTGTTCTAGTTCGTGCATTCTTTTAGAGAAAGCCAGTGATGTTTCGGCGAGTGAGTCGGTATCTATTCTCACGCCATTGATTTCCATGTCGGCGAGCACCCTTACCAAAGGCATCTCTATTTCATGGAAAAGTTTGTCAACGCCGGCCTCCTTCAGTTTCGGTTCAAGCACGTTCTTCAACTGCAATGTGATGTCGGCATCTTCGCAGGCATATAAATAAACGTCTTTCGGAGGCAGTGAACGCATAGAGCGTTGGTTCTTGCCTTTCGGCCCGATGAGTTCGTCTATGTGTATCGTTTTATAGTTAAGATAGACCTCTGCCATGTAGTCCATGTTATGACGCAGTTCCGGTTGAATGAGATAATGGGCAATCATGGTGTCCCACATATCACCGGCGAGGGTGACACCATAACCGGCCAGCACCTCAAGGTCGTACTTTATGTTCTGTCCTATCTTCAGTATGTCGGGATTTTCGTATAGAGGTTTGAAAATATCAACGAGTCTTTGAGCCTTTTCTCTGTCGTCAGGTATCGCAACGTAAAATGCCTTGTTTGGCTCGACAGAGAAACTCAAACCCACCAATTCGGCCACAATGGCGTTGGTAGATGTGGTTTCTGTGTCTAAACTTAATATCTTGTGTGTTAATAAAAAATCACAAATTTCGCGTGCTTTATCCTCATCTTCAATGAGTTGGTAATCTGTTTTAACGGAATTTAACTGCGATTTCTGCGATATTTTTTCTGTTCCCGTAGTTTCGTCCGTGAAAAAGCCGAATAAATCTTGCTGTATAATGTTATTTTTTTTCGGTTTTATTTGGTCTTTCAAAAACTTCTTTGAAAGGCTGCGAAATTCCAGTTCGTCGAAAATTTTGCACAGAGCGGTTTCGTCAGGCTCCACGGTTTTCAGTTTTTCCAAATCCAAAGCGATTGGGACATCGGTACGTATCGTTGCGAGGAACTTCGACATCCGTATGTCATCAACGGCCGACTCTACTTTTTGTTTTAATGCCCCTTTCAGTTCGTTTGTTCGTTGCAGCAATTCCTCGACATTGCCGAACTGGGCGATTAGTTTCACCGCAGTCTTCTCACCGACACCCGGACAGCCGGGGAAGTTATCGGCACTGTCGCCCATTAGTGCTAATAAGTCTATGACTTGGAGTGGGGTAGTGATGCCGTATTTGTTGCAGACGGCCTCAGAGTCCATCACCTCATAGCCTCCGCCATGTCGCGGACGGTACATGAAGACATTGTTGCTAACAAGTTGACCGTAATCCTTGTCGGGTGTGAGCATATATGTTTTTATACCTGCTTCTCCGCTTTTCAGTGCCAATGTGCCTATTACGTCGTCTGCCTCAAAGCCTTCTGCTTCGAGTATGGGGATGTTCATTGCGGTGAGAATGTTCTTTATGATAGGAACCGAAGCACGTATATCCTCCGGTGTTGCCTCGCGTTGTGCCTTGTATTCCGGGAATGTTTCTGAACGGAATGTTGGTCCGTGAGGGTCGAATGCCACGCCAAGATGTGTCGGTTTTTCCTTTTCAATCACCTCGTGAAGGGTGTTGCAAAAGCCTAATATGGCTGATGTGTTGAGGCCTTTTGAGTTGATTCTCGGATTTTTAATAAAGGCGTAATATGCCCGATAGATAAGTGCGTATGCGTCTAAAAGAAACAATTTCTCCATAAATCTACTTATTTTAAGTTCAAAATTACAAAAACTTTTCCATAAATGCGATAAAAACACTAATTTTGTCGCAAATTTAATATTTATGGACTTCTTGTCAATCATAAAACAACCTATCAGTAACGAACTTGATGTCTTTGTAGAATTGTTCAATTCTACATTGGAGCATGACTATGAACTGTTGCAGAACGTGCTTGACCACATACGTCAGCGTGGTGGCAAACGCATGCGTCCGATGCTTATATTGCTCATTGCCAAGAATTACGGTGGAGTGAATGCAGTGACTCAAAATGCTGCCGTCGGACTGGAATTGCTGCACACAGCGAGTCTTGTTCATGATGATGTGGTGGATGAAAGCAACGAGCGTCGCGGTCAGGCATCGGTGAATGCAACATATAACAATAAGGTGGCGGTGCTTGTGGGCGACTTTATACTCTCGTCGGCACTGCTTAGGGTATCGGAAACAAACAACGAACTCATCATACGAAACCTCGCACGACTCGGTCAGACATTATCTGCCGGAGAGGTGTTGCAGTTGATTAATATTGATAATAATGAAATATCTGAAGAGGTTTATTATCAGGTGATTATGCAGAAAACGGCCGCACTGTTCGAGTCTTGTTGCGAAATGGGTGCGCTTTCGGCAGGAATGGGAGAGGAAGAGATAGCCGAAGTGAGAGATTTTGGCCGCAACATAGGTCTTGCATTCCAGATAAGGGACGATATTTTCGACTATTACGACTCTGCGGAGATTGGTAAGCCGACAGGAAATGATATGGCGGAGGGTAAACTTACGTTGCCGGTGATTTATGCTCTCAATTCCACCGGTAATGCCGAGATGCTCGAATTGGCAAGAAAAGTGAAACAACGCACCGTTACAACCGATGAAATCGCCACTTTGGTGGCCTTCACAAAGGAAAACGGAGGCATGGAGTATGCGGAGCAGAAGATGGAACATTTCCGCAGTCTGGCGCAGCAATTCATTAACCGTAATGTGCAACAAGAGGATATAAAGAACGCGCTGACGGCATATATCGACTTCATTGTGCAGCGCAATAAATAGCAAAAACGTAGAATTTTAGTATCTCTCGCGTTGTTGTTTTACAAAAAATGCCTATCTTTGTGCATCACAATAATACAAGATGACAGCGAAGAGAAAAGTTAGCCTATTTAAGACTATAACCATTGTTATAGCCTTCCTGTGTGTGTCTGTCTGTGGAATGATGTATGTTTATTTTCGTCCGGACACACTGAAGATGTTCCATTTCTTTAAGTATATCGGTGTTCTCGATATGTTGGAGAACATGAAACGCGACCCTTCAATTCTTTATTCGTGGGTGCTTTATAATCTTCCTGATGGTGTTTGGTTGTTTGCCTACTCTATAATAATCGGCTGTATATGGAATTTCAAGATAAAAGACTGTTGGATGTTTATTCTTGTAATGCCTTTAATATCAATCTCTCATGAGTTTATGCAGGGCTTGGGTATTATGCATGGTACCTACGATCCTAACGATGTCTTTGCTTATATACTCGCTATTTTGGTAGGGTGTGCGTATGTTTATGTTGTTGACAGGCTTGGATTTAAGAATGTGAATAGGGTAGGGCGGCGACGTACGAGTTCGCTGAAACTGTTTCTCACAATGCTTACCTTCGCCTTGTTTGTTCTTATCGCTATTGGGAGCGATGATACGGTAGGGAGAATCAGTGCGAATACAGGGTGGTCTTTTGAGAAGATTGACGCTTGACGAAGGTGAATCCCTTATGTTTTTTTCCTTGATTTATTTGGCGATGTGTGGGGATTTCTTAATGATTTTATTATTAAAAAGATTTAGGAGTTTGGACAACACCTTTGCTGATAGCATCACGATTTATTATCATAATAAACAGGTGTGTTGTCCAAACTCCATTAAACCCAAACAAATATAAAATGGCTTTTATATATGTTTGAGTTAAAATCCTCATTAAATTAGAAGAACTTAACCTCTCGTCCTTCTATTTCGCTAAGCAGAAGGTTGGCAAGACGGCTTGTACCGAGACGGAACCACTTGTTTGTGAGCCATTTCTCTCCAAGCACTTCCTTCACTATGGTATAGTAAGTCATAGCGTCCATGACGGTGTTGATGCCCCCTGCAGGCTTGAAACCAATCTGGATGCCTGTCTCTTCGTAGTATTCTTTTATTGCCTGACACATCACGTAAGCAGCCTCGGGAGTGGCAGAAATCTTCTCCTTGCCGGTGGAAGTCTTGATGTAGTCTGCACCTGCATACATCGACAGAATAGATGCTTTCTTGATATTGGATGCCGTAACGATGTCTCCGGTTTCGAGGATAACCTTCAGGTCGTGGCCGTTGCAGGCACTCTTCATCTCCTGTATATCGTCGCAAACGCCCTCATAGTCGCCGGAGAGGAACTTACCAACCGACATAACCATATCTATCTCGGTTGCACCGTCCTTTATTGCGAGTGCCGTCTCTGCCACTTTCACCTCGATACGAGCCTGTGAAGAGGGGAAACTGCCGCTCACGCAAGCAACCTCAACGCCTTCCACCTCAAGTGTTTCAGCCACTGTCTTGGCAAAACATGGATATACACAAATTGTCGCAACGTGCGGCATATCAACATATTCCTCGTCGAATTTGTTCACTCTCTCGGTAAATGCCATAACACTCTCCTCCGAGTCGGTGGTTTTAAGTGTTGTCAGTTCGATACTTCCAAAGAGGAATTTCTTCACCTCAAGTGTGTCATTCTCATGTACCTTCTCTTCGATAATCTTCTTTACCGCTTCTTTTACCTCAGCATCACTGATGTTGCAGTTATACTTTGCCAGTGCCTGCTCATACTTATTTTCCTGGTTCATTGTCTGTATATTTAATAAATTATTGTTCTTTCAGTTTCGGATTTTGTCTGTGACGCATATTGTCGCGGGCTGTCTTTTTGATGAAACTCTTTCTCAACTCATCATTAAGGTCAACCCCGGTCTGGTTTGCAAGACACACCAATACCCACAACACGTCGGCCATTTCTTCGCCGAGATTAGGTTTCTCGCCCTCTTTGAAACTCTGGTCGCCATATCGTCTCGCCATAACACGTGCCAATTCTCCCACTTCTTCGGTAAGACAAGCCATATTGGTAAGTTCTGAAAAATAGCGCACGCCATATTTCTTAATCCACTCATCTACTGCTGCTTGCACTTGGTCAAGAGTGAGAGACATGTTCTTACCGTCAATAAAATCGGCAATATGCTGCGTTTCTTGTTCCTTATATTCCATGCGTATGATGTTTGTATAATGCGTGTGAAACACGTTTGAAAGCAGGGAAAATGCCCTCGAAGGACTATTGTTTCCTCATTCATTTTTCTTCGTGTCCATGCAAATAGTTACCGGTCCATCGTTCACAAGTTCCACTTTCATGTCGGCGCCGAACTCGCCGGTACCCACTCTCTTGCCGGTTTCTTCCTCTAATCGGCGGCAAAAGAACTCGTATAAGGGCACGGAAATCTCGTGGCGGGCTGCTCTAAGCCATGACGGACGATTGCCTTTCTTGACGCTTGCAAATAGCGTAAATTGGCTTACAACGAGTATGTCTCCGCCAATCTGACCGATGTTGAGGTTCATTACGCCGTTTTCATCGTCGAAAACACGCAGTCCGATGATTTTCTTCACCAACCATTCCGCATCGGCCTCGGAGTCGGTTTCTTCCACGCCGACAAGTATCAGATAACCCTTCCCGATAGCAGACTTAATGTTACCGTCAATGGTAACGCTCGCACGACTGACCCTCTGTATAACTATTCTCATAGTGCAAAGTTACTGCTTTTTATCTGATTGTGCAATTTTTAGATTGTCTTTTCTCTCTTTTCTCTTTCCCGAAGATTCTGAATATCACTGCAAATTAGCCCAAATTGCAAGGTAATTTCGCCCATTTTGCTTTTTATTATTTCATCCTTTGATTGCTTGTTTAGTATAAAATGTTGATTTATAGAGTATTATACGAACTATTGCTTATGAAAATGTACATATATGATATTGGCTTTCTTTTGTCCGATAATATCTGTAAGTATCTGTAAATCAGCGGATTTTATTTGCTTGACGCTTTTAAGTTTCTTTATCAGAATATCTTTTGTTTTCGATCCTATGCCATGTATGTTGTCGAGTTCCGAATGTAGTGCATGTTTTGAGCGTTTGTCGCGGTGGAATGTTATGGCATAGCGGTGCACTTCGTCTTGTATCCGTGTGAGGATGTGGAACAATTCCGAGTCGGGTTTCATGCCAATGGTGGCCGGTGGGAAACCGTAGAGCAGTTCGTTGGTTCTATGGCGATTGTCTTTTGCAAGGCCTGCTATTGGTATTGCAAGGTTCAGTTCGTCCTCCACCACCTGTCTCACCACCTCCATCTGTCCCTTACCTCCGTCTGTGACGATGAGGTCGGGTAGTGGTTGTTCTTCTTCTATCATGCGACTGTATCGGCGACGCACAACCTCTTTCATTGAGGCGTAGTCGTCCGGTCCTTCTACGCTTTTGATGTTATATTTCCGGTAATCTTTCTTGCTTGGTTTCATTCCTTTGAATACCACGCAACCTGCCACGGCATCGGTTCCGGAAATGTTTGAGTTGTCGAAGCACTCTATATGATATGGCATTTTCTGCATTCCGAGAGCCTTCTGCAGTTCCTTCATGAGTCGTGTCTGTTTCTGTTCGGGGTTCAGTTTTTCTGCACGTTTCAATCGGTCGAAACGATACTGTTTTCCGTTCATTGCCGACAGTTCCAACAGGTGCTTCTTTTCGCCGCGCTGTGGCACGGTAATAGTGGCATTAGGTATTTGTGTTTCTGGCTTGAAAGGCAATATTATCTCGGTTGCATCACTGCCCACCTGTTCGCGTATCTGCATTATTCCGGTGGTAAGAATGTCGTCTTCGCTCTCATCGAGTTTCTTCTTGAACTCGAATGTAAGGGCTTGATTTATAGCACCATTAGTCACGTGCATATAGTTGATATACGCCTTTGTCTCATCGTTTGTTAAGGTGAATACATCGACGTTGGTAATGCTGTGGCTCACCACCTCGCTCTTTGCAGCGAATTTTTCAAGCAAAGAGTATCGGCGTTTCAGTGTTTCTGCTTCCTCAAAACGCAGTTCTTCTGCGGCCTGCATCATCTTTTCGTATATCAGTTTCTGAACCTCTCGCGTATTCCCTTTCAGTATTTCGTGTGCCTGAAGAATGTTTTGATTATAGTCTTCGTAGGTCTGTTTTCCCACGCATGGCGCCGCGCAGTTGTGTATATGATATTCGAGACAAGGCTTGTATTTTCCTTCTCTTATTCCCTCGTGTGTGATAGGGAAGCGACAAGTGCGGGGGCGACACAGTTCCTTGATGATGTCAAGCAGGCCGTACATGGTGCTGATACTTGAATATGGTCCGTAGTACTGCCCCCATTTCTTATTAATGTTTCGTGTGGAAAATATTCTTGGAAACAGTTCTTTTGTGATACAGATGCTCGGATAAGTCTTCCCGTCTTTCAGCAGAATGTTATATTTCGGTTGGTATTTCTTTATCAGGGAGTTCTCAAGCAGCAGGGCATCTTCCTCTGTATTCACTACGGTGTAGGTGATGTTCCATATCTTGCTCACGAGTACTTTTGTCTTGAAACGATCTACTTCTTTGTGGAAATAAGACGAAACGCGATTTTTCAGATTCTTGGCTTTACCTACATAGATAACTGTTCCCTCCCTGTCGTAATACTGGTAACTACCAGGCTGAGAAGGGAGGGATGACACTATGCTTTTGAGATGAGCCAATCTGGCTTCGTTTTCTTCTTTCTTCATCAGATGTTTTGCGCTCGTTTCACGTGGAACATATCTTGTTTCTGTCGCTTTTACGCAACCATAGACATGATTTGCAGGTACTAAACTTGTATAAGAGTACTTACTTCGATATCCTTGTCAAAGATGTTGCGACCCTCGAAACCCTCGTTAACGAGTTCTATGATGAAGTTTGCATATACCTTTTTCGGATGAAATTTCTTCACGAGATTGCATGATGCCTTCATGGTTCCACCTGTTGCGAGAAGGTCGTCGTGGAGCAATACCACATCGTCCGGTGTGATAGCGTCCTTGTGAATCTCAATGGTATCGGTGCCATATTCCTTTTCGTAACTCTCTTGGATTGTCTCTGTGGGTAGTTTGCCGGGCTTACGACACAGTATCACACCCGCACCGAGACGCAGTGCAAGGGCAGATGCCAGTACGAATCCGCGACTTTCGATACCTACAACTTTTGTTATTCCCTTGTCTTTGTAGAGTTCGTACATTTCTTCTACCATCTCTTTCAGACATTCAGGACTCTTAAACAGTGTGGTGACATCGCGAAAATTCACACCCTTAACAGGGAAATCGGGAATGCACCGCAGGTTGTCCATTAATAATTTGTTGTTCATAAATAATCTTATATATTATTGATATTTAATTGTTTGCAGCCTCTTTGTTTCACGTGAAACATTATATATCTTTCCACATCGCTCAACACTCAACACTCATCGCTCAACGCTCATCGCTCAACCCCATTACCTTCCCATCAGCACAAGCAGCACGTTAATGTCGCTGGGCGAAACCCCCGGTATGCGCGATGCTTGTGCGAGGGTTTCCGGGTCGATGCTTGAGAGTTTCTGCCGAGCCTCTATTGAAATATGGTTCATTGACATGTAGTCGAACTTTCCTTTTATTCTGATATTCTCAAGTCTGTGCATCTTGTCGGCCACCTCTCGTTCGCGCTCGATATATCCGGCATATTTCATTCTTACTTCTGCGGCCTCTGCAATCTCCTCTTTTCGGTTTTCGGGAGCTTCGAGGGCCTCTTGTAATGCAGGGATGATTGTTGCGAGTTTATTTATGTCGAGTTGTGGTCGTCCTAAAAGTTCTATTGCCTTGCAACCGGTGCGCAGTGGAGTGGTGTCGAATGATTCGAGAGCACTTTCTGTTTCTTTTGGTTTCAGCGATGTGTTCTTACATATTTCTATTATATGTTCGATGTGACGGCTCTTTTCTTCCCACCATTCCATACGGTCGCGTTTTGCTATTCCTAATTCGTATGCCCGCTTTGTCAGTCGTGCATCGGCATCATCTTGTCTGAGAAGTATGCGATATTCTGCTCTTGACGTGAACATGCGATACGGTTCATCAACCCCTTTTGTCACCAAGTCATCGATAAGCACGCCGATATAAGATTCGTCTCGGTGCATGATGAATTGGCTGTTTTCTGCCGAAATGCTCTTGTCAGAACCTGCAAGCAGTGCAGCATTCGCGCCGGCAACAAGTCCTTGTCCTGCCGCTTCCTCATATCCGGTAGTACCGTTTACCTGTCCGGCGAAGAATAAACCTTCTATTTTTTTCGATTCCAACGAGTGTTTCAGTTGTGTGGGGTCGAAGAAGTCGTATTCTATTGCATATCCCGGACGATACACTTTTACGTCTCTCAGTGCCGGAATCTGCTTCAAAGCCTCTATCTGTAGTTCTATCGGCATGCTCGAAGAGAATCCGTTGAGATACATCTCGTTGGTGTCTGTGCCCTCCGGTTCGAGGAAAAGCGGATGACTCTCGCGGTCAGGGAATGTCATCAGTTTTGTCTCTATTGAAGGACAGTAGCGTGGTCCGATGCTGTTTATCTGTCCATTATATAATGGTGACTCTTTCAGTCCGCGTCGCAACACCTCGTTCACTGCGGCGTTTGTGGAGAATGTCCAGCATGGCAGTTGTGGTAGTTGTCGCGCTTCGCCCATGTAAGAAAACTTATGGAAGTCGGTTTCTCCGGGTTGCATTTCCGTGTCCTCAAAGTGTACCGAACGGCTATCTATACGCACCGGCGTGCCGGTTTTCATGCGTGCCGATGTTATTCCGTGGCGCGTTATACTCTCGGTGAAACGTTCCACTGCAGGCTCTGCAATCCTACCTCCTGCCACCATCTTGTTTCCAATGTGCATTAATCCGTTGAGGAAAGTGCCTGCGGTGATTATTACCGCTTTTGCTTGCAGTTCCACTCCCCATATTGTGCGCACCCCTATAACTCTTTTGGTGGGTAGGGTGGTGCTTACCGATGATTCCGATTGAATTTGAGCATGGTTTCTTTTGATTTCTTCGACAATCAGTTCGTCTGCCTGGTCTTGCCAAATGTCAAGGTTAGGGGTATTGTCAAGGATTGTTCTCCACTGCCAGATGAATTTCCCTCGATCGCATTGTGCACGCGGGCTCCACATTGCCGGCCCTTTAGAACGGTTCAGCATGCGGAATTGTATTGCGGTGGCATCGGTCACGCGTCCCATCTGTCCACCCAAAGCGTCAATTTCTCGCACAATCTGTCCTTTCGCAATCCCGCCTACTGCGGGGTTGCAACTCATCTGTGCAATGTTGTTCATCTCCATTGTCACGAGGCACGTCTTCGCTCCCATATTAGCACTTGCACACGCCGCCTCACAGCCGGCGTGCCCACCGCCTATGACAATAACATCATATCTTAAAATCATATTTGCTTAAGCCTTATGCCGTGCAAAATTACTAAAAGTTTTGTAAATAAGCATTTTATTCTCATTTTTTGAACAATTCAGACGAAAGTGTTAACGAATGGTAAACGGTTATATTTTTTTCGCTATATAGTAAATATCGGGGTGGGGAAGTGGTAATCCAACCATGCTTCTTCTTAAATTCTTCATACCGACATGGTAGATAGAAACATAAAGATAATGTCGATTAGGTATGAGTATTTATTTATTTTTTCATTTTTCTCTGTTAAATGTTTGAAATATCATTAATTTATGGTATATTTGCAGCCTAAAACGAGCCTTGCGATACCTAAAACAAGGTATTGGGCTGTTAAAAAACGCTATTATAAGTGTGTAAGTTAAATTTGAATCTAAAATAATTTTAATATTAAATAATTCAAAATCAATCATTTATGTGGTTAACTAATTCATCTATTGGAAGGAAGGTTGTCATGTCTGTCACGGGCGTCTCCCTTATCCTATTCTTGACTTTCCACGGTGCAATGAATGTTGTGGCTCTCTTTTCCGGAGCGGCTTATAACACTATCTGCGAACTGTTGGGTTCCAATTGGTATGCCGTAGCCGCCACCTGTGGTCTGGCCGGTTTGGCATTGCTTCACATTTTCTATGCTTTCTGGTTGACTATGCAGAACCGCCGTGCTCGCGGTCCTGAGCGTTATCACGAGACAGCACGCAGAAGTGAGGTGTCTTGGGCTTCTCAGAACATGCTCGTTTTGGGTATCATCATTGGTTTGGGCTTGCTCCTTCACCTCTTCAACTTCTGGTACAACATGATGTTTGCCGAGATAGTAGGCATGCACACAGTTCCCGGTCCTACCGATGGTTTCGGTTGGATTAAGGAGACTTTCAAGAATCCTGTTTATGTTGTGCTCTATGTTATCTGGCTTATTGCTATCTGGTTTCATCTCTCTCACGGTTTCTGGAGTGCCATGCAGACCCTCGGTATCAACGGTAGGGTATGGTTCAATCGCTGGAAGGTTATCGGTATTGTATATACTACCGTCCTCATGCTAGCGTTCCTGATTGTTGTTCTCGCCTTTGCTTTCGGTGTTGCTCCGAGCCTTTGCTGCGGAATGTGCTGATAATATGCCGGCGTGAAGATTATGAACTATTGTAGATTGTAAATTCGAAAATCGTAGATTACATTATGACAAAGACATTAAATTCAAGGATTCCAGAAGGCTCAGTTGCCGAGAAATGGACTAATTATAAAGCACACCAGCGCCTTGTAAACCCAAAGAACAAACTTAAACTCGATGTTATCGTCGTAGGTACGGGTTTGGCCGGTGCCAGTGCAGCCGCTTCTCTTGGTGAGATGGGCTTCAATGTGCTTAATTTCTGTATTCAGGACTCTCCGCGTCGCGCTCACTCTATCGCGGCACAGGGCGGTATTAACGCAGCAAAGAACTATCAGAACGACGGAGACTCGATCTATCGTCTGTTCTATGACACCGTGAAAGGTGGCGACTACCGTGCTCGTGAGGCAAATGTGTATCGTTTGGCAGAGGTTTCAAACAGTATCATTGACCAGTGTGTGGCTCAGGGAGTACCTTTCGCACGCGAATATGGCGGCATGCTTGCCAACCGTTCTTTCGGTGGAGCGCAGGTGAGTCGTACCTTCTATGCAAAGGGACAGACAGGTCAGCAGTTGTTGCTCGGTGCCTATTCTTCTCTGATGTGTCAGGTTAATGCCAACAAGGTGAAACTCTACACTCGCTACGAGATGGAAGATGTGGTTATCGTTGACGGCAAAGCACGCGGTATTATTGCAAAGAACCTCGTAACAGGAAAACTGGAACGATTCTCTGCCAATGCCGTTGTAATTGCTACCGGTGGATATGGCAATGCTTACTTCCTCTCTACAAACGCTATGGGTTGTAACTGTACGGCAGCCGTTCAGTGCTATCGTAAGGGAGCATACTTTGCTAATCCTTCTTATGTTCAGATACACCCAACATGTATTCCGGTGCATGGTGACAAGCAGTCTAAACTGACATTGATGTCCGAGTCGCTGCGTAATGACGGACGCATCTGGGTTCCGAAGAAGATTGAAGATGCCAAGGCATTGCAGGCCGGCACAAAGAAAGGCTCGGATATTCCGGAGGAAGACCGCGACTATTATTTGGAGCGTCGTTATCCAGCATTCGGAAACCTCGTGCCTCGTGACGTTGCGAGCCGCGCAGCAAAGGAGCGTTGCGACAAGGGCTTCGGCGTAAACAATACAGGTCTTGCCGTATTCCTCGACTTCTCCGAGTCTATCGAACGTCTCGGTATCGATGTGGTTCTCCAGCGTTATGGCAACCTCTTCGATATGTATGAGGAAATCACCGACGTTAATCCGGGTGAAATGGCAAACGAAATAAACGGCGTTAAGTACTATAACCCGATGATGATATTCCCTGCTATCCACTATACTATGGGTGGTATATGGGTTGACTATGAACTTCAGACCACAATCGACGGTTTGTTCGCTATCGGCGAGTGTAACTTCTCTGACCATGGTGCCAACCGTCTTGGTGCATCTGCTCTTATGCAAGGACTTGCAGACGGTTACTTCGTGCTGCCTTATACCATACAGAATTACCTTTCAAATCAGGAAATCTGGCCTCGAGTATCAACCGACCTTAAGGAGTTTGAAGAGGCAGAGAATGCCGTACAGAAAGAAATCGACCGTCTGATGGGTATTCAGGGCAAGCGTTCTGTAGATTCATTACATAAGGAATTGGGTCACATTATGTGGGAACACGTAGGTATGGGACGCACCGCCGAGGGTCTGAAAGAAGGTATCGAACTTATGAAGAAACTTAAGAAAGAGTTTGACACCAACCTCTTCGTGCCGGGCAGTAAAGAAGGACTCAACGTGGAACTTGACAAGGCAATCCACCTGCGCGACTTCATCTTGATGGGTCAGCTCGTGGCTTACGATGCACTCCACCGTAACGAGTCGTGTGGCGGTCACTTCCGTGAGGAGTATCAGACAGAGGAAGGTGAGGCAAAACGCGACGATGAAAACTTCTTCTACGTTGGTTGTTGGGAATACAAAGGCGACGACACCACCGCTCCCGAGTTGGTGAAAGAGCCTCTGGAGTATGAAGCGATAAAGGTACAAACACGTAATTACAAGAATTAATATCATGGCAAAAAATATTTCATTCACTTTACATTTCTGGCGTCAGAACGGTCCAAAAGAGGAAGGGCACTTTGATACCCGTCAAATGAAGGATATTCCGGATGACACCTCTTTCCTCGAAATGCTCGATATTCTCAACGAGGAACTCATCAGCGAAGGTAAAGAACCGTTCGTGTTCGACCACGACTGCCGCGAGGGTATTTGCGGTATGTGCTCGCTATATATTAATGGTCACCCACACGGACCGGGCGTTGGTGCAACCACTTGCCAACTCTACATGCGCCGTTTCGAGGATGGACAGGACATTTGGGTAGAACCTTGGCGTTCTGCTGCATTCCCTGTTATCAAGGACTGTATGGTAGATCGCACCGCTTTCGACAAGATAATCGCTGCGGGTGGATATACCACTATCCGCACAGGACAGGCTCAGGATGCTAACGCAATACTCATTCCGAAGCCCGATGCTGATGAAGCAATGGATGCTGCAAGTTGTATCGGTTGCGGTTGCTGTGTTGCAGCATGTAAGAATGGTTCTGCTATGCTCTTCGTGAGTTCAAAGGTCAGCCAACTTGCACTGCTCCCACAGGGTCGTCCGGAGGCTGCAAAGCGTGCCAAGGCAATGGTTATGAAGATGGAAGAACTCGGATTCGGAAACTGCACAAACACTCGCGCATGCGAGGCAGAGTGCCCGAAGAACGAGTCAATATCCAACATCGCACGCCTGAACCGCGAGTTCATCTGTGCCAAGTTCAAGGATTAATCGAATACTTGGATATTCAGACATATATAATATATGGGTTCTCATCACGGGAACCCATATATTTTTGCTCGTAACATATAACGAAATTTTTCTCAAACAGACTCTTGCAACATCAGAATAAATTGCTAAATTTGCAACTATGGGAAGCGACAGACACATACGAAAGGCCGAAGAGCACGAACTGCCACGCATAATGCAACTGATAGAATGTGGCAGGCAGAAGATGCGTGCGATGGGAAACATTGAGCAATGGGCCGACGGATACCCGAAAGAAGAGGTCATAATGCAAGACATCGAAAACGGTAATAGTTATCTCGTCATCGAAAATGGCGTTGCAATCGCCACTTTCGCCTTTGTTGAAGGGCCTGATATTACCTATCGTGAGATTTATGAAGGCCGATGGATAGACAGCGTCACGCCTTATCATGTGATACATCGTGCCGCCTCTGTGCCGTCCGTTCACGGCATCATGAGAACCATACTCGACTGGTGTTCGTGCCGCACTAATAACATACGCGTGGACACCCACCGTCAAAACACCATAATGCGGCAGGCTTTAAAGTCGAATGGTTTCCTCTATTGTGGCATAATCTATCTTCTTGACGGTGCCGAACGGCTCGCCTATCAGCGCGTGTTATGTCCTAATAAATAAACATTTTGGCTAAAAAAACATCATGTTTTATAATTCCCGTAATCCGTTTTATGTACCCATGTGTCGGATTTTTCGGATAAAAAGAAACTGAGAAAAGAGCATTTTGCCACTTTCATTAATCATTTCAAACTTCGGGTTCGCAAATATTATAGATCGATTAATCGCGACAATAAGTTTTTCTCAGTTTAATTTTGCAGTTCCGCATAAAGTTATTATCTTTGCCAACAGGTTCATGAATGCCAAACTTTTAAACTTTATTATTTAACATAGAAAACTTGATTAATTTATGACTTTAATTTTCCTAATGATAATTAGTTTCTTGGTGCTTATTGTTATTGCCATGATATTGGCTGCGATAGGTTATGTTTTTTATATGCAACGTCAGTTGGTCGATATGGACGAGAAATGCAAAAACTCGCTCAGCACGATAAAGGTACAACTGAACAGCCGTTGGGATGCACTCCTTTCGCTCGCCAAGACCGTGTCCACGTATGCCAAACACGAAGGAGACACAATAATACAGACCATTCAGGCACGCCGACAAGAGGGTGGTATGATGCCCACGGCAAAGAATATCAACAACCAACAGGCAGGGTTGGCCGAAGTGATGAGTCGCTTAATGGTGGTCAGAGAGGCTTATCCCGAACTTAAAGCATCGGGACTCTTCAGCAATATGCAGGAAAGTGTGAAAGAGTATGAGGAAAATGTACGCTTCAGTCGTATGGTATATAACGACACCGTAACGATGATGAACCGTAAAGTGCGCAGTTGGCCATCGTCCTTTATAGCCTCTCTTCTGCATTTCGAGGAGCGCGAGTACCTTGAGACCGACGAGGAACAAAAGCAGGGAAATCCTGATTTGTTCAGCAACAATCAATGAATGTAATACATCATACCGTCTGTCCGTAACCCCCGATTTATAAGGAGTTGATAACCGTTACAAGTTCTTCAAGACTGCTAACGGTTTTTATTTGCTTGCCGTAACAGCCTCTTATCATTCCTTTCTGTTGCAAATCATCGAGACATTCCACGAGTTTGTCCCAGAAACCATTCATGTTGTATAGTATTACCTGTTTGCCGTGGTAGCCTATTGTGCCCGCTGCGGCAACCGTAAACACCTCGTCGAGCGTACCGATACCGCCGGGCAGAGCCACGATTACATCGCTGTGAGCCAGCAGCAAGTCCTTTCTGTCGCTCAGATTGTCGCAGTGTATCGCCACATCGACGTACCTGCTCACATGTCCATTCTCCTCTATTATTGATGGGATTACACCGATGTTCCGTCCCCCGGCATCGTGACAGGCACGCGCTATGTGTTCCATAAGTCCCATGTCGCAACCGCCGAACACCACTTCGTGCCCGTTTTTGCCTATCCATTCACCCAATTCGCGCGTCATATCGAAATAAGTCTTTTCGATATTGTTGTTAGCACTGCAGAATATTCCTATGTTCATAATCAGAAAAAATATGCGCAAAAATACAAAATATTTACTTAAAAATTCCGTAAATGCAAAAAAATCAGTAACTTTGCACCCATAAATTATATGTTCAGGATTTAAGAAGAGCAGAAGTTTAGGCAATTTTAGCATTGATAGGAAGTGATTTCCTATGTGGTAATGCAGCATGGCGGTGTCTGAACTATTGAATTTCTTTACTCCTAAACTTCTAATGATTACGTAAAATTTATAATGAAGACATTTGAAGAATTGGGCGTTAGCGAAGAGATTCGCCACGCCATCGAAGAGATGGGTTTCGAAAAACCGATGCCCGTTCAGGAAGAAGTTATCCCTTATTTATTGGGAACAAGAAATGATGTAATTGCCCTCGCGCAGACCGGCACAGGAAAGACCGCCGCATTCGGAATACCTTTGTTGCAACGCATTGATACCCGTATCCAACAGACACAGGCAATAGTACTATCGCCGACACGCGAACTCTGCTTGCAGATTGCCGATGACCTGAAAGACTTCTCAAAGTATATCCCCGACGTGCATGTCATACCGGTGTATGGCGGTGCAAACATCGAAACACAGATTCGCGCATTGAAGAAAGGTGTGCATATCATCGTTGCCACTCCGGGACGACTCATCGACCTTATGAAAAGAGGCGTGGCAAAACTCGGAGCAGTGAGCAATGTAGTGCTCGACGAGGCCGATGAGATGCTCAACATGGGATTTTCAGAAGACCTGAACACCATACTTGCCGGCGTGCCGGAAGAGCGTAACACTCTGCTTTTCTCTGCAACGATGAGCAAGGAGATTGATAAAATAGCGCGTACATACCTGCGCGAACCGAAAGAAATAGTAGTCGGAAGCCGTAATGAGGGTGCAGAGAACGTAAACCATATCTACTATATGGTGAGCGCAAAGGACAAATATCTTGCCCTGAAGCGCATCGTTGACTTCCACCCCCGCATCTTTGCGATAATTTTCTGTCGTACAAAGATAGAGACACAGGATATTGCCGACAAACTGATAAAGGACGGATACAACGCCGAATCGCTGCATGGCGACCTGTCGCAGCAGCAACGCGACCTCACGATGCAGAAATTCAGACACCACATGACGCAACTCCTCGTGGCGACAGACGTGGCAGCACGTGGTCTTGACGTTGACGACCTGACACATGTCATCAACTACGGAATGCCCGATGACATCGAGAACTATATACACCGTTCGGGAAGAACAGGACGTGCAGGCAAGAAAGGAACGAGCATCGCTATCGTTCATACTCGCGAGAAGGGAAAGATAAGACAGGTGGAGCGTCAACTTGGAAAAGAATTTGTGGTGGGAGAAATGCCCTCACCGCAGGAAATCTGCAAGAAACAACTATTCAAGGTGATGGATCAAATAGTCAAGACAGATGTCGATGAGAACCAGATTGCTCCTTTCATGCAGGACATAAACCGATTCTTCGAGTTCGTGGAAAAAGACGACTTGATAAAGAAAATCGTCAGCGTGGAGTTCGGTAAGTTCCTTGCTTACTATGCCGATGCTCCGGAAGTGCGCATCGAGTCAGGAAAGAAAGGGAACGGTGAGCAACGCAGAGACCGCAAGGAACGCGGAAAGGGCGGCCGCAGGCAGGCAGAGGAAGGCTACAGCCGACTCTTCATAAATCTTGGAAAGAAAGACGGATTCTTCCCCGGCGAGGTGATGCAGTTCATCAACCGCAACGTGAAAGGCCGCGTGGAAGTAGGTCATATCGACCTGCAAAGCACCATTTCTTTCATCGAGGTGCCGAGCGAAGATGCCGAGCGGGTGATGCGCGGACTCTCCGGCGTGATGTTCAAAGGCCGCGAAGTGCGTTGCAACGATGCCGATACGGGTGGCAAGTCCGGTTCTTCGGGAAAGAAACAGTTCGAACCTCAAGGAAGGAAACGCGACTTGAGACCTAATCGCAGCCGTGATGACAGACAGCAACCTAAGCATGAGAAGCAGACAAAATTCAGCAAAAACGACTGGATGAAGTTTCTTAATCCTGGCAGCATAAACAGCAACGATGCCGGCTTCGAAGAAGGTTGGGCACGTCGCCGACCGAAGAAGAAGAAATAATCAACGATTCTTATCTTTGATTTACATTAATGGCACTAATCGCGCAAGTATATTTATACTTCAATAAGTAGCGCGGTCAGTGCCATTATTGTTTTGTCAAGGTTTTTTGCAGACTAAGAGAATGTGCTTGCCTTTGTCATCTGTCGTTGCGAATATATAGTCTTCGCCACCGTCAGACAACCTGAGTCGTTTCCGTAGTTGTTCGGCTGTCATTGGGAAATTCCTCACGGCGATGTTGGCTTTGGTGATATTACCCAACGTTTGGCGCAGTTCGCGCTTATTCATCGATGAAATGGCGGAAATGCGGAATGCCCTACCGGGGAAGTCGTCGATGAAACGGGGCGAAACAAACAAATGACTGTTGTCCGAAATCTGTCTTATGCCATAACGCGAAGACATTTCCTCGAAACACCCGGCTTTCATTACAGAGGCATTGGGGACAAAAAGAAAATCGCCCGCTACGCAGTCTGCTTGGTCATCAACGGCTCTTTCATTCCGAGTGTCGTTATTTGCGGTTGTGACAGAAAATGTGAATGAAAATTCCTGATTGTCGTTGATGCAATATATCTTTGTTTCCGGTGTCCTACTGTCTGCCGTTCTCTGTAAGTTGTCACGGCAAGAGGCAGACAACAGAACGGGTGTAATCTCCTTGCACTCGTTTTTTATTGATATTATGTGCAACTCCCTCACGTCGCCCAACTGTCGTACCACCTCGTGCCAATCGAGCATGGGCGAAAGTTTTATCATCACCATATCTGCCTTTTCAAGCAGTTCCGATTTCATTGACAGCACATCGGGAGTGCAGTCACTCAGTGCGAAAGTGCGCCCGCCGTGGGCATCACGCCGCGCCGGGTCGAGGTATATCATCGTAGCATGTTCGATGGAATGGAGAGTTTCTGCTGCAGTGGCGCATCTTGCTTCAACATTTTTCAGTCCGAGCATCTTGAAATTATGGCTCGCCACTTCAGACAGTTCGTGCTGCTGTTCCACATAGACAGCCTTGCCGAAAAGCGGTGACAGAAAAGAGAAATCAACGCCCAGACCGCCCGTAAGGTCATACATCGTGCCCTCTTTAGCACGTTTGCCCAACAGTCGTGCCACCACCTGCGCCTTGTATCGTGCAGTATGTTCAGACGAACATTGTTCCATTGCGAGATGATGAGGATATATTATATCGTCACATTCTGCCCAAGAAGGCAGTTTTTTGCGTGCCGCTTGCCACCCTGTAATCTGTTGTAGTGCGGCGGCAAAGTCAACATCGGCCGGCGGTCTGACGCTCAATGCCAGACTCTTCGGGTCGTCATTGCGGTGTTGAAGTGAAAATTCTAAAGTCGCTTGGTTTATCATTGCTCTACTCTGTACACCACAAAGATAGGCATTTTCGGGGATTAAAAAGCGGCATTGAGAACAAAAATTGTTAAACGACGATACACGAATGACGATATATACACTTTTTTTTCTATCTTTGTGCATTAAAAATACACATAAAAAACAAGAATAATGAAACAAACAGGACGCAAGGAACAGATAGTGGCTAACATCACCGGTAGCGACCTGCCGGGACTGACGACCTCGATAATGAGCATTTTGGCGAAATATGATGCTACGGTTCTCGACATCGGTCAGGCAGACATACATAACTCATTGTCGCTCGGAGTGATGTTCAGGATTGACGAACAGAATTCCGGTCATGTTATGAAAGAACTGCTTTTCAAGGCCACCGAACTCGGAGTGAACATCGGCTTTTCGCCCATTAGCGATGATGAGTATGAAGAGTGGGTGAACCGCCAGGGAAAGAACCGATATATCCTGACTATACTCGGAAAGTATCTTGAGGCGCGTAAGATAGAGGCTGCAACGCAGGTAATATCCGAACAGGGTTTCAACATCGACTATATACGCCGACTCACGGGTCGTCCTTCTATTCGCAATCCCCGCAAGGACGCACGTGCATGTATAGAGTTTTCGTTGCGAGGAAACGCCAAGGATCGCAATGCAATGCAGGCAAAACTCATGGAACTGTCTAACACGATGGAGATGGATTTCTCGTTTCAAGAGGACACCATGTTCCGCCGTATGCGCCGACTGATATGTTTCGACATGGACTCTACTCTAATTCAGACCGAATGTATCGACGAACTGGCCATACGAGCAGGTGTTGGTGACGAGGTGAAGGAGATAACGGCGCGTGCAATGCGTGGCGAGATAGACTTCAAGCAGAGTTTTACAGAACGCGTAGCACTGCTGAAGGGGCTTGATGTGAATGTGATGAAAGACATTGCGGAGAATCTCCCTATTACCGAAGGAGCCGACCGTCTGATGAGCGTTTTGAAACGATATGGGTATAAGATAGCCATTCTCAGCGGTGGATTCACCTATTTTGGTGAATATCTGCAAAAGCGTTGGGGGGTGGATTATGTGTATGCCAACGAACTGGAGATTGACAACGAAAGTAAACTAACGGGACGTTACACCGGCGACATAGTGGATGGTCAGCGCAAGCGCGAACTGCTGCGCATCATTGCACAGGTGGAAAAGGTGAACATTGCACAGACAATCGCCGTGGGCGATGGTGCCAACGACCTGCCCATGCTCACAGAGTCGGGACTCGGCATTGCTTTCCATGCCAAGCCGAGAGTTGTGGCAAATGCCGAGCAGAGCATTAATACCATTGGTCTTGATGGCGTTCTGTACTTCCTTGGGTTCAAGGATTCATACCTCGATTGAACGATTATCGTTGAATGTTGAGCGTTGAGGGTTGAAAGTTGAGCGTTGAATGTTGAAAGTTGAGCGAAGATAATGTGTCCACTTTTAACAGAACACACTAATCGCTCAACGCTCAACATTCATCGCTCAACTTTCAACCCTCAACCCTCATCGCTTCACGTTCTTCACATAATAGTCGAGTCCGCGGTGCACGTTCTCTACCACTGCATTGCCGGAGATTGTTGCACCTGTTTTTGTATCAACTTTAAGTTTGCGTGCCTTTGCCACCGTTTTGCCTTCCCATTTCGGCATAACCTGACTTTTCACAATGGCGAAATATTTTGGTGTTTCGCGGTTGCTTAAAGCCTCTATCTTAACCACCTTGTTGTTTTTTATGTGTATGTTCAGCGGAGTTGCTGATTTATAGCCCTTCACATCATTTGCCAATGATGTGGTGTTTACTACGTATGTGCCATCAGCCATTTTCGTCATGACACCATCTTGTACTTCTGTTGCGTGTGCATTCTGCAACACAACCACCGATGACAACAGCAATATAGCCGCCGTTGCCGTGTTAATGAAAACTTTCTTCATCTGCGTTTTTATTTTTACGACGCATTTTGCGATGCGTGGTTTATTATCGACTGCAAAATTAGTCGAAATAAAACTCACAGCAAAGGATTTTAGTTTTTTTTATAAGTAGGCATCAGTGATAATTTAAGAAGTCGTATAGAGAACTGCAATCTCGCCCAATTTGCAAACCAATTTCGCCCATTTTACTCAGCAATTTCGCCCAAATTGGTGAGCAATTTCGCCCATTTTGCACCGCACTATTATTTTTAATAGGCTATAATATGCCGTTTACTGTCCGTCTGATTAATTGAAAAAGAAACATGAATATTATGATAATTGATTGTGAAGACATGTTTGAAATGTTATTTTAAGTTGAAAACCAATCGTATATGCATATTTTTTTTTACCTTTGCAGAGTTTTAATTCGTAATGATATGAAAATTGCATTGATAGGTTATGGCAAGATGGGCAAGATGATAGAACAGATTGCGCTGAGTCGTGGCCACGAGATAGTGAGTATTATCGATGTTGATAACCAAGAGGATTTTGACAGCGAGGCTTTCGCGAGTGCCGATGTTGCCATAGAGTTCACCAATCCGCAGTCAGCATACGGTAATATCCTGCGTGCTTTCGAGAAGAATGTGAAAGTGGTTAGCGGGAGCACCGGTTGGCAGAAAGAGCATGGCGATGACGTGAAACGCATGTGCAGTGGCTCGTCATTGGTGCAGTCGGGAGCAGAAAATGGGACTATGAGCGGTCGTACACTGTTCTGGGCGAGCAATTTCTCTGTTGGAGTTGCGATTTTCTCTGCCGTTAATCGTTATCTTGCGAAGTTGATGAATGGTTTCTCACAGTATGATGTTCACCTTGAGGAGACCCACCATGTGCATAAGATTGATGCACCGAGCGGTACGGCAATAACGCTGGCAGAAGGTATTATTGGCGAACTTGACCGTAAGGATGGTTGGGTGAAAGGGCAGGAGAATCAGCCTTACGATGCGAATTTGCTGCGCATAGACTCGTTGCGACGTGGCGAAGTGCCGGGAATACACACCGTGAGGTACGACTCGGAGGCCGACTGCATAACGATAAGTCATGATGCACACTCGCGCAAGGGCTTTGCAATGGGTGCTGTGCTTGCTGCCGAATATACCAAGAATCACAGTGGATTGCTGACAATCGAGGATATGTTCGATTGGATGAAAAAATGATTAGGGCAGAGACCTCGAGAAAGTTTTTTGAGATGAGAGGTGTCGAAAAAAATGTCCAGACAACAAATTGATGTATATGTTGTCCGGACATTGGATAGAAAAAGAAATGGAATTCCTTGAAAAAAGAGAAATTTAATTAAAGAAAAGATATGATTGACAAGTCAAAGAAGAAACTTAACATGAAATTGCAATGGACCAAGTTCATTGTGGTAACGGTGCTTTATCTGCTCTTTCTCTTCTGGGTAGAGAGTTGGTTGGGACTACTTGTGGTGCCGTTCATTTTCGACATCTATATTAGCAAGAAGATAAAATGGCAATGGTGGAAAGACTCTGAAGGGCCTACGCGCTTCATCATGTCGTGGGTCGATGCGTTGATGTTCGCTCTTGTGGCAGTTTATTTCATCAATCTGTTCTTCTTTCAGAACTATGTCATACCGTCATCGTCTCTTGAGAAGTCGTTGCTCACGGGCGACTATCTTTTCGTTTCAAAGATAAGTTACGGCCCGCGCATCCCTCAGACACCGCTCACGCTGCCACTCACACAGCACACGCTGCCACTTTTCGAGTGCAAATCGTATATTGAGTTTCCGCAATGGGACTACCGAAGAGTGAAAGGATTGGGTAAAGTAGAACTCAACGACATCGTTGTTTTCAACTATCCGGCAGGCGACACAATCTGCTCTTCATCGCAATGGCAGGCTCAAGACTATTATCAGATGTGCTATTCTTACGGCAGTCAGGTATATAACAGTCAAATGAACGTAGATTCGCTTACTGCCCAACAGCGGTGGGACTACGACCGGAAGATATTCTCACTGGGACGTGAATATATCCGACAGAACCGTAGCACATACGGTGATATTGATTCTCGACCTGTGGATCGCCGTGAAAACTACGTTAAACGTTGCGTAGGATTGCCCGGACAGACATTGCAGATAAAGAACCGTATCGTTTACATTAACGGCAAGGCAAACAAGGAACCGGACAATGTGCAGTACACTTATAACATCAAGAAAAAGGCCGATATTCCCGAGGCAATGATGTATGAACTCGGAATAAGCATGGAAGACAAGATAAGTCTGAATCAGAACGGATATATGCCACTGACGAAACATGCTGCCGATGAGTTGCGCAAACATAAGGAAATAGCGGAGAGTGTCACCATAAATACCGATGTAAACGGCGATATGTATATGTATCCTTTGAACGGACATTATGGATGGACACGTGATAATTATGGCCCGATATGGATTCCGCAGAAGGGCAAGAGCATAAAACTGACAATGGATAATATCGCCATTTATGAGCGTCCGATACGTGTATATGAGGGAAACGAACTCGAGGTGCGGAACGGAAAAATATTCATAAATGGCAAGGAAGCAAAGGAATACACCTTCAAGATGGATTATTACTGGATGATGGGTGACAACAGGCATAACTCTGCCGACTCACGATACTGGGGATTTGTGCCCGAAGACCACATCGTAGGAAAGCCTATATTCATCTGGTGGAGTAGCGACCCTGACCGCAGTTTCTTCTCCGGTATTCGCTGGAGCAGGCTGTTCAGATGGGTTGATGATATAAAATGATTTTAATTGGGAGTTTGGGAGTAGGGAGGTAATTAAATATGCGTAACGCCGTGAAGTTCATATTGGCCGTAGCGATCGCATTGGTTTTGATGTTGGTCGTGAGGACATACGCGTTTACCATATATAAAGTGTCGAACTCAAGCCTTGAACCTGTGTTGAAAAAAAACGACCGTATAGTGGTAAACAAGTTGTACTGTGGGCGTTTATCGCGTGGAGACATTGTGGTGTTTGCCGCCGACTCGTCGTATCTTGGTGTGATAGGCAATATCCCCGGCGATACAGTGATGCTCGACGGCAAGCATTATGTGTTGCCTGAGCGTTGCGGTTGTCAGCGTTGCGGTTGTAGTGAGAGAGCGGTATTCCTTGTATGGCAAGGCAGTAAACGAGCGTTGATACACAAGGATGATATAATCGGGAAGGCTTACAGACTATCACTAACAAAACGATGACCACAGCATTGCTTTCTTCTGCTTACTGTGCGCCGGTGCAGTGGTTTCAGAAACTCAACCGCTATGACATGGTGATGGTGGAGCAATATGACAATTTCCAGAAACAAACCTATCGCAACCGATGTATAATAGCCACGGCCAATGGTACGCAGGCTTTGACAATACCTGTGGAGAGGCCTGTCGGGGAGAAATGTCTGATGCGCGATGTGCGTATCAGTGACCACGGGAACTGGCGACGACTGCATTGGAACGCATTGGCAACGGCATACGGTGACAGTCCTTTTTTCGACTATTATGTTGATGACCTGCATCCTCTCTTCGCGAAAAAGCGAGAGTTTCTTTTCGATTTCAACATGGAGATGACCGAGGTGTTGTGCGAACTGCTTGATATACGACCAAAAATAAGCCTCACTACAAGTTATGTAGATGAGGCTGAGAATGATTTCCGCGATGCCATTCGGCCGAAACACCCGCTGCCGGATAGAGATTTCGAACCTGTTCAGTATTATCAGGTATATCGTCAACGACACGGTTTCATTCCCAATCTAAGCATTCTTGACTTGCTTTTCAATATGGGAAACGAGGCTGTTTTCTACCTTTAAAAATGCCAACGCCGGCGATAATAAAACATTTTTTTACTACAAATGTTATAAATATATAAATGGAATATTGTTGTTTCAACTTTTCTTTGTAATTTTGTGCCGTTTAAACGGTATCCCTGTTCAGAGAAAATTATCATCTTATAATAAAGAAATGAGAACAGAAACACTTACAAGTTCCAAAAAGACAATTGTCGGAGTGCAATTCCTTTTCGTTGCCTTTGGTGCAACAGTGCTCGTACCGCTGCTCGTAGGCATCAATCCTTCTACCGCTCTTTTCACCGCAGGCATTGGTACATTTATCTTCCATCTGGTAACAAAAGGCAAGGTTCCTATTTTTCTGGGGAGTTCTTTTGCTTTCATCGCACCAATCATTGAAGCCACTAAAGAGTGGGGACTGCCCGGTACATTGGCAGGACTGACGAGCGTTTCGTTGGTATATTTCCTGATGAGTGCACTCGTGAAATGGCAGGGAAGGCATTTCCTCAACCGCGTTTTCCCACCGGTAGTAATCGGTCCGGTAATAATTCTCATCGGACTATCGCTTTCGGGCAGTGCTGTTGATATGGCAAAGTCTAATTGGACGCTTGCTTTTATTGCACTTGTTACGGCTATTCTCGTGCTTACCTTTGCTCGCGGACTGCTGAAATTGGTTCCTGTTATTTGTGGAATCATCACAGGATATATCGCTGCAGTTTTTATGAAAGAGGTGAATTTTGATCCTGTTGTTGCCGCACCGTGGTTTACTAATCCAGTGTCTTTCACCACAATCACTCATTTTCAGTGGGCACCGTTCCTTTATATGATTCCTGTTGCCGTGGCACCTGTTATTGAACACATCGGCGATGTCTATGTTGTGAGTGCGGTGGCAGAGAAAGATTTCATCAAGGAGCCGGGTCTTCATCGCACCATGTTGGGTGATGGTTTGGCATGTTTGGCTTCCGCTTTCCTCGGAGGTCCTCCCGAAACGACCTATTCTGAGGTGACCGGTGCGATGTCTATAACCAAGGTTACAAGTCCAGCCGTAATCAGAATATCTGCAGCAACGGCTATCGTTTTCTCGGTAATCGGCAAGTTGAGCGCACTGCTTCAGTCTATCCCGAAGGCCGTGTTGGGCGGAATAATGTTGCTGTTGTTCGGAACCATCGCCAGCGTTGGTATTCAAAACCTCGTTCAGCATAAGGTGAATATGAGCGATACGCGCAATGTTATCATCATATCTGTTACGCTGACAATGGGCATTGGTGGTGCAGTGCTTTCTTCGAACGGCTTCACTTTGTCGGGAATAGGTCTCTCGGCTATCATCGGAGTGGTGCTCAATCTGCTTCTGCCGAAGACGAAAACCACCAAGGAAGAGGCTCAAGAGAAGTAGAAAAACTTAATCATATTAAATAATCCATCATCAGGTATATGCTTATGCATGTGCCGTAAACCTTTACTTTTAATAAAATAAAATCATGAATCGTTTCTTACTTACTTGCACAATCGTTCTCGCATCGGCGGGAATCGGTCGTGCTCAGAATGTGCAGTTGCATTATGATTTGGGTCATTCGATTAACCAAGAACTTTCATCGCGCCCAAGTGTGACCACAACCGTTGAGATGTTCAAGCCCGACAAATGGGGTAGTACGTTCCTCTTCACAGACATCGACTATCAGCGCGACGGCGTTGCGGGTGCCTATTGGGAAATCTCCCGTGAGTTCAATCTCACTTCCAACAAGCAGTGGGTTGCTCATATTGAGTATAACGGTGGCCTGACATCGCATGAAGAAACATGGAACGCCACTCGTTTCCGTCATGCGTTCCTTGCCGGTGGAGCATGGAACTGGCACTCTGCCGACTTCTCCAAGACCTTCTCTTTGCAGGCAATGTATAAGTATCACTTCAAGAACAGACACTATAATGCCAACCCTTTCAGCGGATTTCAGATTACTGGAGTGTGGGGAATACAGATGGCAGACAATTTGATCACGTTCAACGGATTCTGTGATACATGGTACGACCCGAACGTAAGAGGAAAACTTATATTCCTTTCAGAGCCACAACTATGGCTGAATCTTAACGCATTAAAAGGAATGGAGGGAGTAAATCTTAGTCTTGGTACCGAGGTTGAAATCTCAAACAATTTCGTGTGGAACGATAAAGGACGTAACGATAAGTTCTATGCCATACCTACGATTGCGGCAAAATGGACATTCTGATAATCAAACACATCAATAGGTTATGTTGACAAAACTACTGGGTTTTGACCCGAAAACAATGAAGATGCGCACGGAAATAGTTGCCGGCGCAACTACTTTTCTCACGATGAGTTATATTCTCGCGGTGAATCCGGCTATTCTTTCTTCCACAGGAATGGATAAGGGTGCACTGTTCACCGCTACGGCCATAGCCTCTGCCATAGCAACACTGCTGCTGGCATTCATGGCAAAACTGCCTTTTGCACAGGCACCATCAATGGGTTTGAATGCTTTCTTTGCCTACACATTGTGTCAGGCAATGGGGTATTCGTGGCAACAGTCGCTGGCGATAATGCTCATCGAGGGAGTACTGTTCATAATAATTACATTCTTTAATGTGCGTGAACTGATACTCAACAGCATTCCAAAGAATCTTAGGTTTGCAGTTTCGGCTGGTATCGGAATGTTTATCGCGTTCATCGGACTGAAAAACTCCGGTATCATCGTATCAAACGAAGCTACTTTCGTGACGCTGGGCAAATTCACCCCCACGGCAACACTTGGTATAATTGCCATTGTTTTGAGTGGTGTATTTATGGCACGACGCGTGAAAGGCGCATTGTTCTATGCGATTATAATCGCAACGATTGCCGGAATACCTATGGGAGTGACCAATATTCCTGAGGGCTGGCTGCCTGTTTCGGCACCACATTCGCTCTCACCAATCTTCTGCCAGTTTGATTTCAACGGATTCTTTTCTTTGCAAACCGTACTCGTAGTGTTCTCGTTGCTTATGGTAAACATCTTCGACACGATAGGAACACTTGTCGGTCTTGCCGAAAAGACCGGCATTGTGAAACCCGATGGTAGTATACCGCGTGTCAGCGAGGCAATGATGAGTGATGCAATCGGCACCACCTGTGGCGCAGTACTTGGCAGCAGCACCATTACTACATACGTTGAGAGTGCATCGGGAATAGCCGAGGGAGGACGTTCGGGAATGACATCCTTTGTTACGGGAATGCTCTTTGTGGTTTCATTATTGCTGTCACCGCTCTTTTTGCTTATTCCGGGTTCGGCAACCAGTGGTGCATTGGTATTGGTAGGAGTATTGATGCTCGACTCTGTTAAGAAGATTGACCTAAGTGATGTCAGTGAAGCATTCCCTGCCTTCATCACCATGATAACAATGGTTCTGTGCTATTCCATTGCCGATGGCATTTGTCTCGGAATACTTAGTTTCGTAATAATAAAGGTATGCACCGCACAATGGAAGGCTCTCAATCCTACACTCATAGTGCTTTCGCTACTATTCATAATCAACTTCTTATTCAAATAAATGTTAGTTAAACCAATACGGTAGCACACGTGTTAATGTGTGAAGTTAGGTTAAAATATATAAAATCGGCATGGACGTTATCTACCATGCTGATTTTTTTTGTATTTTTACGAACCTTTTTAGAATTACGTTATTTTATTTTAAACTATTATGAAAAAAACTTTACTTGTTACAGTTGCATCAATGGCACTATGTGCGAATGCAGCAAATGCACAATCGGAACAATTCGTAGAGATTGTTTCTTCAAAGTCAACAGGAGATTGGAGAATTACTCTTAACGTTGAAGATGACGAAGAAAAACCATTGGTTTGGGTTGACCTGAACAATAATGGTACGAGAGAGGAGGATGAGTCTATCGGAATGTGGGAATGGTACAGTTACAGCAAACCCCGCAATGGTGATAGATTGAAAATTTATGGTCCGATAAGTAAACTGTCATGCAGTTTCAATGACATCATAGAGATAAAATTAGAGAATAACTCTACAATTAAGGAATTAGAATGTACATACAGTAAGGGTCTCACAAGTATAGATCTTTCTGCCAATAAAAGCCTGAAGAAAGTTAGTCTATATGGCTGCAAACTTAATTTGGTGAAACTACCGGAAAGTGATGCGGAACTCGAAATGCTTGATGTGAATGATAACGAACTTACTGCCATTGATGTGAACGGATGCCCGAAACTTGAAAAGATTTTCTGTTTCTCCAATAAATTAGCGGCACCTGCAATGCAGAATATCGTTGACGGACTCGTGGATCGTTCAGGAATGGAAAAGAAAGGGCAGATGTTTGTATTAAAGAGTGTCGGCCAGCCGGAGGAGAACGAGATACTAAAGAGTACGGTATTATTGGCAAAGAAAAAGAATTGGGACGTTAAGTATTTCAATGGACAGACCGATTATGAAGGCTCTGACCATAGCCGCTATGTCACTACTTTGCCAAAAGCGTCCCTGGCTACCTCGCTGAAAGATGGTGCAGAATGGGCATTTGTATTAAATGCTGATGACGAAAACCGCGATAAGGTGTGGATTGACTTTAATGGAAACGACCTTTATGACTATGGTGAGGAGCAGGCAATATTCGATGAGGAAGTACATTTCCCTGTTACCAATAATGTGGTTAATATATATGGCGACCTTAATAAACTCGTCTGCAAGAAACTTATGCTGACATCTCTCAATGTTGAAGGAATGGAAAACCTGCAGATGTTAGACTGTTCACATAACGCTATCAGCGAACTGAATTTGAGTAAGAACACCAAACTTACCAACCTGTTTGCTTATGAAAATCAAATCAATAATATTGACCTTTCAGCCAATGTGTTGCTTTCAAATGTTTCACTCAACAGTAACAAACTCGAAAACATCTCACTTTCTAACAATAACAAACTTTCCGTACTGTTCGTGTCTAAAAACCAACTATCGACGCTTGATGTTTCAGCATGCACAGAACTTGCTGCTCTGGCTTTTGAAAACAACAAAATAGAGGAAATAAACCTTTCCGGAAATACCAAACTCGAAACTCTCTACTGCAAAGGAAACAATCTTTCTGCACTGAACCTCTCTGCCCTCAACGCAATCGTTACCCTATCCTGCGAGAACAACAAAATTCAATCTTTGAAACTGCCCAATAGTCCGATGCTCTCATCTGTGTATTGCTTCGGAAATCAGTTGAAAGGCGAGGCAATGTCAGAAGTTTGCAGAAACCTGCCTGTGCGCAATGCAGACAAGAAAGGGGCTTTGTTTGTTGTTGATACGAAAGGCGTTGACGAAGGCAATGAATGTACTTCCGTAGATGTGGAAACCGCAATGAATGCTAACTGGAATGTATATGACTATTGTGGAAATGAGAATGGAGGATATAACCCATACGGAGGCATTGTTACCGCTATCGATACATTGGAAAACACAGACAAAACCATTAAAACATCTTATTTCAATTCTCAAGGTATTGAGAGCGAAAAACCTTTCAAAGGTCTAAACATCGTTGTTAAGCAATATAATGATGGCTCCTCGGTAAAGGAAAAAATAGTGTTCTGATAAATATCAATCTGCAATTTGAGTATAATTTTGCAGTGAATTGATTTTTAAAGCAAATTTATTGGTCATCATAGACTGTTCTTAATGGATAGTCTATGATGACCAAAATCTTTAATTTATTATTTTTTCCAGAACCGCTCGGTTATGTCATCGAAGTCGTCGGTAGCGGTTTTTCTATAAATGCGCTGGTTTGTGGTGCGTTCTTTAAGGCTTCCGAGATGAGCGATGTAGGGACCGAGTTTTATATAATCGAACGAATTTCGGTCTATATGATGTGGGAAATATTGCTTGCCGCTGTACCAGCCCACTTTGAATCGTGGGTGATGATGACGTATGTATAGGGCGAGTCGCTCCACCTCTTCCGGATCGTTGTCTCCTCCCATGAAGCATACGCAAGTGAAGTCACCGTGATATTCCTCCACAAACGCATCTATAGCGTCCGTATCAAGCACCGTACCTATGTTTTCCCATAGATAGCGGCTGTGACAACCGGGACACCTGTTGGGGCATCCTGAAATGTTTATTGAAAGCGTGGTCTCGTCAGGAATTTCCTGAAAGACCACGCCTGTATTTACATATTTCAGCATTACTGTAAATCCTGTTTATGTCTCGATGAGTTCTTTAGGTTCTGTTTCATAGTAGAAGCGGCGTTTTGCCTCTTCCTGTCGAGGCTCGCTGAAGTTGCTCACTCGCTTCAGATAACCTATTATGCGTGTCATATAGTCCACGTTGCGACTATGGCAGTGCGGACATTCCTTAATGTATCTCTTGTCTATCGTACCACACTCGTTGCATATAGTATTTGGAATATTGAACGTGAAGTAGTTGCATCCCTCCTTTGCCGCCACTTTCAGCAGGTTGCGATATTGCTGCGTTGTGAGATGTTCTTCAAGGTTCATGTGCAGTGCCGAGCCACCTGTCAAGTGTTCTATATACGGTGCTCCGTGCATCTTGAACTTGTCTATTATGTTCAGCGAGTCATCCTCTACGATGTAGAAATAACTGTTGTAGCAGTCACGCGGCACGAAATATCCGTCCTCACGATCCCACTTTGAATGTTTCACGCCGACATTCTCTGCCGGTATCATTTCGCAGTTGAAGAGCAGGTCTTTCGTGCGATATTGCTTGTTGTATTTTTCTATCAGTCCGAGCACCGTCTGCACATAACGCAGATATTCCGGATTATCGCTGATTTTTATTCCCAGGAATTCAGCGGCTTCCACCAGACCGTTAACTCCTATGGTGAGATACTGTCGGCTGATGTTTATATATCCGGCATCGAACAGTGGCAGCATGCCCGACTTCTGTAGTTCTTTCAGATTCTCGTTATATGCTATCTGCACCTTGTGGCAAAGGTCTATTATCTCGCTTAGGAACTCGGTATATACCATTTTATTGTTAACGGCATACTGTATGCAGCGATTGAGATTTATCGTCAGCACACTCTTAGAGCCGGTCGATACTCCTCCTGCACCAAGAGTATAACTGAAACCGTTGTCCTGTATCTCGTTGCGCAGTCGGCAGCACGAACTCAACGAGTCGGCGTTGTCGCTCATATAAGTGAAGAATGAGTGTCCTTCGGCATACATTTCGGCGGTGAAGTCGCCCCATTCCTTGTCCATGCAGTCACCGTCTTTAGTGAGTAGAGCCATAGTCTCCACGGGGAATGTCAGCACAGCCTTTGTGCGCTCTTTGTTGAACCATTTCATGAAACGCTTCTGCAACCAAGACAATCCGTTCCAGTCGGGCTGGCTTCCATCGGGGAAATAGAACTCTCCGAACAGGCTTTGGAAATAGTATTTGTCATAGTATGCCACGTTCCAGAACACCGCTTGATAGTTACGTGCACCGGTAGGCTGGTTCAATGTATATACAATTTGCTCGAAACAGTCGGTTATCACTTTATCTATCGTGCGATTTTTAAGGCTAAGATCCACTACCTTGTCTGTATTCTGCCAATAGTCTTTGCCATATTCAAGTCCGATGAAGTAGTTCATATACATAAGGAACTCCGGCGTTGCACATGCACCGCTGAGCATCGAACTCACCATGAACACCATGTTTGCGAATCCTCCGCAGAACGATTTCAGGTTTGTCGGTGCAGTGGAATTTCCTCCGATTGATGCTGTTCCTCCTATAAGCCACGGATACATCGTTATGCTGGCGCAATAGTTCGCAAGACTCGTTTCATCGTTCTTATATATGAAATGTTTGTTTAGCAGGTCGATGTATTTGGTTGATAGTTCCTTGCCATACATCTTCTTTATCCTGTCGGTGAGAAGACGGCGATTCAGACGTATGAAACTTGCCTTTGGAAGTTCGCCGATAAGCGTTGCAATGTTCTTGTGTTCCACGTTGGCATTGGCATCATACTTTGAACCTGTTGCAGCATTCTCTGCTTGACAGTAGTCAACCAAAAAGTTCAACTTCTCCATTGTCTCGCGATCTTCCGTGTGGCGCTGACGATAGAGCATGAACGACTTCGCCACATGGTAGAATCCTTCTTTCATCAGAGATTCCTCCACTTGGTTCTGGATTTCCTCTACCTTGATGTCCTCATGGATGTCAAGGTGAGCCAGTACTTTGCTAAGTACCGTCAAATCAACGGGTTCGTTTACTGATTCGAACGCCTTTATAATGGCGTTCATAATCTTATCTAACGAAAAACGGACCTTTTGTCCGTCGCGTTTGGTAATAGAGAAAAGTTTACTTTCCATTAGTATTTTATTTAGTATATCATAATTTCAATAGTTCTCTTATTTACCCCTGTGTATCATCAAAGTTCTCTTTTTTGGAAAACATTTTTTATTTTGCTTCTTAAAAAGTTTTCCGTTTTGGAAAAGTTTTAGTGCTGCAAAGATACAAATTATTTCTAATTGAACAAATAAAAAATGAAAAAAAATGTCCTTGCATCATTTCCGGAGATTTTTTCTCCGCATGGTGCGAGAACATTCTTTTTTTTGTCCAAATCGGTAATTAGAGTCCTTGACTGATTCTGTTGCGTTCTAATTGCCGATTGGGTTTTAAGCAGTGATGGTTATAGGGGAGAACCATTCACGCCACGTTGCCTTAAAAAGCCCCCATTGCGGCATTCGCTCCAAACACACCGAGCAATGCTGTTGCCACGGCTACTACAATTTTTAATATTGTTTTCCAGTTTTCTTTGTTCATATTTTTTCTGTTAAGGTGTTTCTGTTTCTTTTTCATCTTCTTTTTTCACGTCGTTTTTCGGGAGTTCTTTGACCGCTACGCCGCTAAGCATTGCACGATGTCGATAGCCGTTCTTGTCTATCTTCGTCTCCGGGCGGAACAGAAGGTGAGTTCCTTTCACGTTTTTCTGTGCGCTGAACTCCTTCACGCTTGATGCCGATGTAGTACTGATTCCGATCTTGAATGTTCCGAGGCGGTCAATCTTTACACTCATGCTCTGTTGAAGTTTTCTCTGCATTGTGGTCACCAACTCCGAGATTACCGCCAAGATGTCGGCACGCTTCACCGTACAGTTCTCTTGCATTTCCTCTGAGAGTTGCTCTGTGCTAACGGTGTCTATGTGCTTTGCCCTGCCATACCATGAGCCCTTGTGCTTACTGTTCTTTCTGTTGTCCTGATAAAGTTTATAAAATACTGCCATTGTTTTTTCCTTTCTTTTTTAATTAATGGTTAATGTTTTTTTGTTATCACTGAAATATTTTTACCGCGCGGTGTGCCTTCACTTCGTCGTTACCGTGTCTCGAGCCGCAGCCTCGTCTCCGTGATTGCGGTTGCAAAGGTACTGCATAAGAAAGGCGAAATCAAACTTTATATGGCTACATATATGCTACTTTGCTTGTTTCTTAAACATCTTATGCTTATCTTTGCATTCGAAATGACTGATAATAACGACTTCCTTACGCGCACCCGACTGCTTGTCGGAGATGATGCTATTGCCGACATATCCGCACGGCGCGTCATTATTTTCGGTGTCGGCGGTGTCGGTTCATGGTGTGCAGAGAGCCTTGTGCGCTCAGGCATAACCCACCTTACCATTGTCGATAGCGATGAGGTGTGTGTCTCAAACATCAATCGTCAACTCATGGCCACCACACAAACGATAGGCCGCCCCAAGGTTGAGGCTTTGCGCGAACGTCTTCTTTCGATAAACCCAACGGCTGATATAGTCGCTCGCAGACAGGTGTTCTGCGAAGAGACACTTCCGGAATACCGTTTCGACGATTACGACTATGTCATAGATGCGATAGATTCACTTAAAGATAAGGTGTTATTAATATATAAGGTATGCGAGAGCCGTGCAACCCTTTTCTCCTCGATGGGTGCTGCGCTTAAGATGGATCCCACGCGCATCGGTGTCAAGGAGTTCATGAAAGTGGAAGGTTGTCCGTTGGCTCGTGCCCTGCGTAAGCGTTTTAAGTCTCTTGGCCGTCATCCTACACGAAAATTCCTCTGTGTGTATAGCGATGAACTCCTGCCAAATCTTGGCAATAACGCAGCCGATGCCATAGAAACAACCACATTCCGTAAGGCACAGACCAACGGAGCGGTGGCTCACATTACCGCAATCTTCGGCTTCACTCTTGCCGGACTTGTCATCAAAGACATAGTTTCACAAAAAGACCGGGATAAAATTATTTGATAAATTATAACGTATTATTTTCTCTTTTCATTATTTATATATATATTTGCAAACTGAGTACTTTAACACATAAAGCATTAGTCAAACTTAAACAAAATAATGAGTCATGAAGAAAATGATTTTTATAGCCATGGCAATATCTATATCGCAGTTTGCCTTGGCGCAGTCAACAGAGAAGAAAGTCAGCCGCATACGCGAACAGTATAACTCGGCACAAGAAATTGCAAAATTCATGAACGATGACGAGTGGATGGAAAACGAATGCCATACGCTGACTTTTAAGTCAAAGATAAACTATGCCGGCAGAGGAAAGGTGGAGCATGATACGAAAATGTTGCTCACGCGTGCCGCCGAGACTAACGAGAATACTGATGATTTCAATACTTTCAGACCGTGGTTGACCCGTGAGAATATCGTTTATTCTGCCGGAATCTATCGCGAGATGCTATTTGACAAGGTCACGGGCAAACTCCTTTTTTGTTATCAGCGTGCTCCATTATCAAATGGTGATGTCGGAGAAGTGCGCTTTTATTATGACAATGGGAAACTAATAAAAGCCGTTCCCAACAACGTGAAAAGTTATTATATCAGAACTCCTAAAGAAATAATTTCGATAGCAGAGTCTGTAAAGAAAATGGTGGCTAACTATAATTATATCGACTAAAGATAATTGTTTCGTTACAAATAACTTAAAGATAACTAAAAAACTCATGGCATACCTGTTGTTATGAGTTTTTTTGACTACCTTTGCAAGTCAATATATTTGCTAATTTAAAAATAAATGATTATGAGAAAAGTTTTACACATTGCCCTCGTGGCGTTATTTTCAACATTGACACTTGGTGCATACGCACAGGAGACTGTTCTTTGGGAGGAGAATTGGCAGTCTTCAGCAGAAAAGACACTTGTCAATGAAGTACAGAATCCAAATGCTGTTTACACTATCAACACAGAGGGTGGTGCAGCTCCTAAGTTCACCAAGTTGTATTACAAGACCGGTAGCACAGAAAACCTTGAGTTACTCCTTCCTAAGAAGGGTAATAAAGAAACTTGGACTGCAACAATCAACGATTTGAAAGGCAAGAGCGGTGATCTTACTCTTACATTCGCTTACAATAAGGATGGACTTGAAATCACAAGTTCAACCGCCGGTGTAACTATTACTGAGGTTAGTAAGACAGGAGCGAAAATCAATGTTCCGGAAGGAACAGCAAACCTTGTTCTTACATTTAAAAACACTATTACTTTCAACGGCCGTATCGACGACATCAAGCTCGTAGCCGGTGCAGCAGAAGAAGTTTATCCGGAAGTAGCGAACATTGCTGCACTGAAGGCTCTTGGTGTTGGTGCGAAAGCCATACTTACATTGACCGATGCTCATGTCAATTTCGCTAATGGCAAAGATGTATTTATTGAGGATGCTACAGGTGCAATCAATTTCTATGACTGTGGACTCACATATACTGCAGGTCAGAAACTCAACGGAACCATAAAGGTAAAAGAGTACAAACTCTACTACAAATTGCCTGAAGTAACCGTGATTGCCGACAACAATCTTGTTGCTACCGAAGGTGAGGTTACACCAAACGAGGTTTCTATCGAGAGCGTAAGCGAGGCTATGGCTTGCAAACTCGTTAAGGTTTCAGGAAAGGTGACAACAGCAGAGGAAGAATATCAAGATAAGAACGGTGAAACTAAAAAACGCACCAATTATTTCCTTGAGGATGGGGATCAGAACACTGTTCAGTTCTACCGCAAGTGGGAAAAACTCGAAGGTACTGACATCTCTACTCTCGTAGCAGGTGATAATGCGACTGTGACCGGTATTGTTGTTTTCCGTAAAAATGTCCCGGTAGTTGCTGTTACAGCATTCGAGAAGAACGGAACAAACTCTATCAGCGACATCAGCGCAGAGTATGACAACAATGCACCTGTTTACAACATCGCAGGTCAGCGCGTAGAGAAGGCCGTTAAGGGCATCTACATCCGTAACGGAAAAAAATACGTACTAAAATAATACACGACACTGAAATCAAAAGGGAAACAATCTTCGATAACGGAGAGTTTCCCTTTTGATTATTATGAGTAGATGTTTTCTGAACATCTGTTTCAAATTGACTTCAAACAATCATGTCTGACTGTCACACCTCACATCCTTTTTAGACAAATCCTTTTTTATTTTTATATTAATCCTAAATCTTTTGCTTATGAAGAATCTAAAAATCTTTTTGTTATTGATTCTTGGACTGTTGGCAAATATTCCTGTCGTTGCCCAAGATGACATTGTAAACGACTACATGGTGGATTTCAATTCCCCCATAACAACGAACACGAGTCCACATGGTGTCGAAAACCGTGATTTTATCGTTAGTTCGGGATGGGGGCATTTGGTAGGAATGCAGGAAATAGGTGCCGGAAATGTACCGACATACGTGCCTTACACCTACAATGCCACAGGCGGAGTGGATGATAGCGGATGTCTGCAGGCCGGTGCCGGTTCTGTTTATGACTCATGGAACGAGGACTATGTTAACATCTGGGACTATCTTGTAACACCTCTCGTAAAAGGTACGGTAACCATCAGCATGAAAAAAGCGAATGCAAATGGTTTTATTGAGTTCTGCACAATGCAGAAAAATGGCGACAAATGGGAAGTCGGTGTGCTGCTAAATGCCACGGCAATTGTTCTGCCGAACACTGAGAATTTCGTAACATACACCCTTCCCGAACTGACAAAATATACCTACATAGGTATCAGAATGGTGCATTGCTATGTTGATAATTTCAAAGCCACGACAGCGAATTTCAAGAAAATGTCGAGCCTGAAGATAAACAACATATCGCCTAACACCGACACTACGGTAGATGCTGACGCAGAAGGAAAGTTCGATGTCACATTCACCACTACTGTAACCAATAATGGAGACTTCGACATCGCGGCAGGTACAGAAAACTTTAGCGTGTCGCTGTATAAATATAATGCCGGAGGAAGTGCAGACAAGGCCGATCATGTTCACCTTGTCACTGTGCCCATTACAGAGGACTTGGCACGGAAAGCAACTTCCGGAGAACTCACACTGACAGCAACACTGAACACGTCAGACTATGAGACTGCGATGACTAACGGCATAAGTTTCCGTATCTACGAAAATATTTCGGGGACATATAAATCAACAAAGTCAGTGAAGGTTGTGCCATACGTGCCGATTCTTAGTTTGCAGACAAAGATAGGCAACTCAACAAAGACCTATGTTGACGGTGAGGAGTTTTATTTGGGAACTTCGCTGTCGGCATTGTCTCAAGATATGGAAATCGTCAACAGCGGTGGTGCACCGTTGGAAATTACGGGCGTGACCGTTCCTGAAGGGTTCACAACAACGCTGACAGCACAAAACATTGCTCCGCACAACCGCATTGCGTTCAACATCGCAACAACCGAAAGTGCCGGAGTGAAAGAGGGCAATCTCGTAATCAAAAGCAATGCTGGAGACTTCACGCTGAAGATGAGTGCCGTCATTGCAGCGGCAGATAAGTATTTCGTGAACTTCGAAACCGATGATTCCGCTGTCGGTATGATTGCCGAAAAGATTGCCGACGGATTCTACTCATACGGCTGGATTACGAACAATACAAACGAAGCCGGCTATCCGGGCAATGAGAAAAATGCGTTCTTGAAGACGGATGTGAGCGAAAAGGCACAAGGTCCTTTCAAACTGATCACGCCGTTGCTTAAGGTTGCTGACGGAGAAACTCTGAGTTTTGAGGCCGCACGTTACTATGTACAACAGGCCGAACTTAAGGTTTATTACTCTGCCGACCGCAGCACATGGAATCTTGTGCGCACCCTGAGCACTGCCGAGGGCACCGCACCTGAAGACATGTTCTCTGACGAGAATGCACCGAAGTACGGAAAGAAGTTCCTACGCTACACCATCAACAATATCCCGGCAGGAGAATGGTATGTCGCTTTCGAGGGCGGAAACAATAAGCCGGTATTCATAGACAATATTCTTGGATACAAGAGGGTTGATGTTGCTCACGATGTGAAAATCAATGCCACGATACCTGAAAGCGGAATGGTAAATGGCAAAATGACAATAACTGTCAATGCGTTTAACCTGCTCGGCAAGTCGGAAAGCGGGAGTGGCTATGTTGCAAAGGTGCTCTTTGGCGACAAGGTTGTTAAGGAAATGCCGGGAATAACGATTCCGGCAGGCGGAAACGTTAATTTCAATATCGACGTTACTCCGCATGTGGTCGGAACATTCGATGCAGTGGTGAAATTCGTATTTGCCGATGGCAACGAGGCGAAGTCTGAAACGAAAAGCGTAACAATAGCCGAGGAAACATTCTCTTCTGTGCTTGAAGCAGGCGGACCGGCAACAGGCAAGAGTTATCTTGCACCTTTCGGAACATACTACAAGAAGAGCGAATCGCAGTCGATATATCTTCCTGCCGACCTGAAAGGACTTACATCGGGTAGCAAGATTACGAGCATAACATATCGTGGTCATAATACCAAGGTGGGCGATTCAGAATATGATACACAGGTATGGATTGGCGAGACTACACTCAATGAGTTCGCAACATTGGAACCGGTTGACAAGTCCACTCTCAAAAAAGTGTTTGACGGTAAAATAAAACCTAACCAGACACAGACTTCTGAAGATAATGACGACCTTATGGTGTTCACTTTTGCCGAACCATACATTTATCAAGGTGGCAACATCGTTGTGGGTGTGCGAACAGAAGCCGAGAGTTACAATATGTCGTTCGGTATAGGTTACAGCGTTTGCGAGACTACCAAGTCAATACGTCGTGGTGTAGATAACGGGGATTTGGATAGTAAAGCGTGGACGGTATCGTCATCAGGCGCATACACCACAACACCGAAGACGCTGCCTGTTGTCTATTTTGGAGTTTTGGCAGAAGCACCCGTAATAAGTGGTGTCGTTTCCGACAAGGCCGACGGACAAAAAATAAATGGTGCTCAAGTTACGGCAACTTCAGGTGATGTGATATATGAAACCACAACCAACGACGAGGGTAAGTATTCTATCAGCATCTTACAACCCGTACTGGATTACGAACTCAGGGTTCATGCCGAAGGATATGCTCCAAAAAAGGAGAACATCAACGTTAGCGCAGGTTCTATAGAGAATAAGAATATCGAATTGCAGGAGGCCAAAGGACTGTTCATCGAGAGTTCGGAGATTGACCGGAATGGTATGGTGAATTTCAAATACAACGCTAAGGCAAAGGCCACTAACTATACAATGAATGACTTTGCTGCCGGAAGTTACACCGCAAAACTCTATGTAAATAACGAGGCTGTGGCCGAAGCAGAGGCCGTGGAGATGAAGAAAGGCGCAAGCGCAGATTTTAAATTCTCATTCACACCGCATGCCGAGGGTACATTCCCTGCATACATCGAGTTCGTACAGGGAGAGAATACCACTGCTACCGAGATACAGAACATCGTAATCAGCGCAGAAAGCGTTGGAGGTATTATACAGGTTTGCGATAGTACGGCGAAGACCACCGATGCTCCGATAAACCTTTACTATAATAATTCGGTTAGCGATGTCTATTACACACCTGAAATGCTGACGGCATTCGGTGTTCCCGTAGGAGGTACTATTACTAAGATAATGTATAAGATGTGGGCTTCGTCTCCTAAGAAGAATATAGATTTCACTCTGAACGCATGGGTAGGAACGACAGATGGTGACCCTGCAAATATCAAGGCGATAACTGCGGAAGAAAAGACTGCTGCAAAAGAATCTCTCACTCACGCCGTTGTGGATAAGACATACGACAATTTCACGCCAGACGGAATTAGTGCCACAGAGCCTGCAATGACGGAGATAGAGATTGACCTGTCAGAAAATCCGATAGTATTCGATGGCTTGCACAGTGTAAGAGTGATTATTGAGAAGTCGTCTTCTTCATGGGTAGGCGGATGTAATTTCGCGTACGACAGTAAATACAAAACCGCTTACGTCAACAGGAACGACAATGTAGTTCCGGAAGGCTTGGGCACAACTACGTCGGTATCTACACCGGTGGCTTATTTCACCATTAAAGTTGGTACAAATGTTACGGGAACGGTGACCGATGCCGTGACATCAGAACCGCTGGCCGGTGCTTCGGTCAAGTTGAAGAGCGGTGACGTTCTGTATAGTGCGACCACAGGTAATGATGGAAAATATGACATCAGAGTAAACCAACTTCAAATAGAAGACTATGTAATGGAGGTTGAGGCTACCGACGAGTACGAGATGAGAACAGTCTCTGTTGGTAAGATTCTGGAAGGAATGGTCAAGGACGCTGCTCTGCGCAAGGCTGCCACCGTCAGTGGTAAAATTACTTCTGCTCGCGACGAAAGCATCGTATCGGGTGCTACGGTCACTCTGACAGATGCCGCAGAGAAGGTGGTGGCAACGGCAACGACAGCCGAAGATGGTATGTATAGTTTCAATGTAAGGCTCCTCGATGCCGATTATAAAATCACTGTAGAGGCAGACAAGTTCGTTAAGGCTGAGGCCGAGATAACAGCACTCGTTGCAAATGTCGAGAAGAACTTCGCTCTTGAAACCATTGCCAAGAGGATATACGGCGTTGTGCGTGACATGAATACAATGCAGCCTTTGGCCGGTGCCGAAGTGTTCTATTCAAGAGGTAAAGAAGATCAGATGATAGTACATACCGATGCCGATGGTAAGTATGAACTGCTGATGGAGGATACCTCTCTTCCTTTCACACTCGGTGCAAGGTTAAAGGGCTACTTATCTGATTTTGTTGTGATGCAACCATTCTTTGAGGATATGGAATATAACTTTGAATTGGAGCAACTGGCTGATGGCATAGACTCTGTTGATACTGATGAAATCACCAAATCCAAAATCTACGACCTCAATGGTCGTCTCGTTAATATTAACGGCGACACACGGAATCTGAAACGTGGTCAGGTATATATCGTAAATGGTAAGAAAGTAGTTCTGAAGTAAATCATTTAACATCAGAACATCGTAATCCTTAATCGGTCATTTGGATTTCTCGGTTTTGTATGGCAGTGAGAAATCCGAATGACCGATTTCTAATAAAAAAGTTAATCGATAATTAGTCCTTCCTTAAAAAGCCCACTTCAACGAAATGTCTAAACGGGATAACTTTTCGGTGAAGTGGGCTTTTTAAGGAAGGACTATTTGAAGGCAATTCCGCAAGGATTTCTATGCAATTTAAGTTTTACCGGACAGCAATAATTATTTATCTTCCTCCATCATTCAGCCGCTAAGTCTTCCCATCTCCAAACTTGGCAGAAAGGATAATCCTATCTGTTATCTGGAGAAATTGTGAGAAGTCTTCTATCTTCATATCTCGCTTCTTATTAAAGTAAGTTTCCTATAGGTCTTCCGTCATCTAGTCTAATAGAAACTAAAAAATTTTTATCATTTGTTTTATCAGATTTCATTGATAGGGTGAACAGTAAAGCATCTGATATATATAATCAATATTTCAAGGAAAATGATGAAGCGGATATAGTAATACAAGTCAAATATGCAGAGGATGATGATAAACCAAATAATCCGCATAATGAAGAATTTCGACTGTCTTTTAAAAGGCGAACCCAAAAGAGTGCTTATGATTGGCGTTATCCAAAAATAGGTCTTCATATAGAAGTTAATAATATCATTATTCAGAAACCTCAATCCTTCTTCAATGAAGCACGTTTGACAGCAATAGCTTTAGCTATTCGTTTTGCCTGCCTACAAGGCGGCAATCCACAAGATGGACAATTTCTTGCTCTTGATGATATGCTTATCAGCCTTGATATGAGTAACCGCATGAAAGTGATTCGATATTTATTGGATGATATGGCTGATAAATATAAAATATATCTTTTTACACATGATAAATTGTTTTTTGAATACTTGAAGCATAAAAGTAAAAAATCATCTTCCAAATGGTCATATAGGGAACTTTATATGCAAGATTCCAAAGAACCATACATAAGAATAAGCAGAACGTATCTAGAAGAAGCTGACCATTATATTAAGCAACATAAATACGAAATTGCGGGCAATTTCTTGAGGAAAGAAGCAGAAGCTTTCTGTAAACGTTTCCTTCCTTTAAAGTGGCAATACACAAAGGAATACTGTCTTTTAGATTTAAATGGATTGATAAATAATAGTAAGAAATTTGCAGAGGAAAGTGGAATATCTGATACAACTTTATTCGATGAACTTGATAATCATCGTAAATTTATATTGAATCCTGCCAGCCACGATAGCTATGATATTGGAAAATACGAATACGAGATTAAGCAATGTTATAAAACTTTACTTTCCTTGACACAAATATCACTTCGCCCGCTCCTTTCAAAAGGTCAAAAAGTCAGAATAGAGTTAAGTACAGTAGAAAAAATATCATATAAGTTCAACATAACTTTATGTGAAGATGTGTACTTAATACAAATAGAGGGGAAACCTTCTTATGTTTCAAAAGGTAAGATAGAATTTACTGTCGATAATAATGGGACAAGTTCTCCTAAAAAAACAGATAATACGACACTTAAGAAGTTTTATGAGAAAAACTATGAGAAATCTGATAAATTTTCATTAAACTTGGATATATCTTTTTGTACTCTATATGGGTATCGATTTGACACAAGTTCATAATAGGTATCGGCAAGTGTTTTATCTTTACCAGAAGGAACATAGAAAGGTAGAATGTCCTTAATAAAAACATTCCACAAATCCATTGTTTCGGAATTTCTTGCAGAACGAAACCGAGATATATAAGAATAATTAATGAATGCACTTGTTTTATTTAGTAATCGCAGTTCTGAATCATCATCAGTGTTAGGAATACATGAAAGGCCATTGCGGTTAAGTTTCCACTGATGACCATTATCAAGTGTTATTTTCACATGAGGCATAAACCCATTATTCCCAATTTCACCCAGCTTAAATATATTGATGAGATTTTCTTCGCTATCTTCATGGTTAAAATACTTTGCTCCTTGGTCTGATTTATAGACACTTTGCAACAAAGAGTGGAGTGCATAATAAATAGAAGATTTGCCACTTCCATTTTCACCATACAGCAGTAGATGCTTATCTAATGCAAGATTAAATTTATTAGGAAAAGCCTTGAAACCTTCTATCTCTATTTCTTGAATACTTGCCATATTAGTTCATTATTATAGGTTTGAAAATATCGGGATTTAAATATTCTAAGTTGTCTAATTTCTGTAAAATACCTGTTTTTTTAATAGATTCATACAACTCAGATACAGATACCAAATTATCTTTATCTAAATTGCAATTCTCAACAATATTTCTTATCGCATCGAACACATAAATACCTATGCGTTGTAGTTCTTTAGCCAAATAGATGTCATAAACGCATCCATCAATGAGTTGTTCAAACATCTTGGCTAAATACTCATTTGAGACAAACTTGTTGATACGTACATCATGAACATTATTGATAAGGATAATGCAATCCACCAACTTAGCAATTAAACTTTGCATTTCTATTGATGGCACAGCTATAGGGATTTGCAACAACGGTTCCTTATCCAATTGGAAGTTTGAACCTTGCATCTTGCCTTTGTTTTTTAGCCAAAATTCTATCAGCTTAGAGTTTAGAAGACCTGTTAGGTATTTCATATCTACTCTATCTGTCTGGATAATATTGAATGTTTGTGAAACATAACATGGAAAATTACAGAAAGCAAATTTCGGTCTATCTACAGATTTTCTTAATGCAATAATTTTTTCATTTACAAAGAAGTGTTCCTCACGAGCTCTATGCAGGCCATAAGGTTTATTGTCTGAAGTGATAATTTCTTGAAATTGATCTAAATGATTTTTGATATGGGGCATATTATCTAAACTATGGATACTTTTATATGAAGAATTTGTATATATAGTCCATAAAATATTATGAGGATTCACTCGATACCGTTCAATTTGTTCTGTTGTATAATAAGGTTTAATTAGGTCACATTCAATATCACTTAAATCAAGTTCTTCTATTTCTGTGTCAGATAATACAAAGACACCTTGCCCAACACGATATTGGTTACCTAATAATCTTTGGCTTTTTGCATTTAATGCGTCTTGTGGAAATACTATACCTTGGGCTATCTCTTTTCTTTGCAAATAAATTTTATCATTTATACTGCTAAGTAAAGTAAAAATATCATTATTCATGGAAAAAGTTAGAGAACTATTTATATAATTTCCCCTTCTAACAACTGGCTGAAAGGATACTGAGTTAGAAGAAGTTCCGTCTAATAATTCAATAGCGTCTTTTTCTGTTGCATTGTTTGTCGTAAGTTTTCTATAATCGAAGGAATAATCATCTGTAACCTTATCTTTATTAAACAGCATAATCATTGTTTGAATGCTAGCACTTTCAAACATCATTACAGCTCCGAAATCAATAAGTTTACAAATGCGCGTTTCTTTTATTACTTTATTACGCAAGATGCTTGCCCCAAAACTTGTAGTCCAGTTGTTGGTGGCAATAAAACATAACGAGCCGTTATCTTTCAACAAGTCTATACAATTACATGCAAAAAGATACCATATATCCATTTTGCCTTTGTAATAAGGGGATTTCTTGTAAGGTTCAAAGAAAGTTTTAGACATTCTTCCTTCTTTGATATAGGGAGGATTTGCAATAATTATATCAAATCCAGTAAAGTAGCCTTGGTCATCAAGCAACTGTGGATATTCAAATCTCCATTCAAAAGAGTTTTGATAGTATTTATTATTCAACACCTCCTCTTCCATCTTTTTCATTCTGGCAAGACTGCTTTTGGCTTTCTTGTAACCATCTGGATCAAGTATTGCTTTGCATTCTCCAAACATAGGAGTTTCTTCATATTCAGAGACTAACCGTTCTGCTGCCTGTCGCTTCTTTATGTCACCACGAGCAAGTGTTGTCTTAAAGCAATCTTTTATTTCCGCTATTTTAGAACGCAGAGTTGTTTTGTTCAGATGCTCTTCTGTATATGATGCTACCAAACTTTTGTAAGTATCAAGTGTAAAGTTTTCCCATTGCTGCCCCTCCTTAGATGCTTTTTCTTTCCCTTTACGATTATATTCTACAAAGACACCTTCTATGGGCATATCAAGAGGATAGCGACATAGTTGTGAATTTCCACACATAATCTTATAGTCAAGGTTGGGCAATGGTTGTGGTTCTGTTTCGTCGACCACCAAAGCCAGCCAGAAGCGAAGGCGCGCTATATCTACAGCACCTTGTTCTATATCTACTCCAAAGATATTATTCTGTATAATGTCTCGTTTCACCTTTGCATGAGAAAAGTCTTCGGTGGACTTTAGAAAGCCGTATAGTTGCATACGAGCATGATAAAGCACATTGAGTACGCCCATAGGAAAAGCACCTGAGCCGATGGCTGGGTCGCATACCTTTACTGTCTTAAGAAGGTTGTATATTTTATTTGCATTAGTCTTGTTTTGAAGTTCGGCATTAACTACTCCCTTTTTAATCAGTGTTTCAACAGCTGGGTATAATTGTTCAGCAACATGAGATTTCAGATACTGCACAATGGTTTCACGGCACATATACTGTACTATTTCCTTTGGCGTATAGAATGCTCCCTTGTCTTTGTTGTCCTCCAACAGGTTTTCGAAGATATGTCCCAACATCTCTGGGTCGATGCCTACTTCTGCATCATCGGGATCGTTTTCGTCAATGGTGAAATTGTATTCTGAAAAGAATTCCATCAAGTCCTGAAAATAAGAGTAAGGAAAATCTATATCCCTATTATCCAAAGCATCCTTGTCGAAAAGACCGCCATTCAAGTAAGGTATCTTGATGTTGTCGCCAAGACGTGCGTCGGCAATGTCGTTGGGTCTGGCTTCGTTTAGCGTATTGAAGAAAAGAGGTTCCAGTACATCGCTCAATAATCTGTTGTTGTTCTTATAATGCTCGACAAGTTTTTGCATATATGCTTTTTCTCCACCTTCCCATGCTTTGCTACCTACAGGTACGCCCATCCAGCCTTTTTTCTGTAAGAATTGTAGGAATACAAGACGACCGAGTAGTTTTTTCACATAGTCGCGGTTGTTCTTTGCGTTTCCTGTAAGGAAATCACAGAATTTCTTATAACGGTCTTTGTACCCTTTGAAGAAGTCTTTGTTGAGTCGCTCTACTGAGAAAGTATCGGCAATATCCGATAACAGTATGTTTTCTTTCTTCACCAATTCATATAAGCGGATGGCTGCAGTAGTGCATGGCTCGTTCCCGCCCAGTAAGAAAGTGTAACGTTTAGGAGCCGTTTCTTTTGTTTGAAACTCTCCCATCTCATTGAGTGTAGTTTCCTTTGAGATGAAAGTGAGGCGATAGTCAATCTGTTTCTTCGAATAATAGAAAACCAATATGCCGTGAATGATGTCTTGGTCAATATATCTTATGGCTATATTGCGTAGTCCTTTTCTGTTGCGGGCAATGTCGATATTGTCGGCAACTTCTATTGCAAAGAGTGCCAACGAACGGTTGTTGTCAAGACGTATCGTTCCTATTTGTCCGCCACTTTTTACAGACTTGTCTTCTATCGAGTTCGGAACAGAAAGATAGTCAATCTTATGAAACATTTTGCCAAGAATGTTTTTCCACGTTTCAAGATTGAAATTCTCTTTCAATTTATTTCTTAGTTCAGTCTTATCCATATATCTTCTTTATTTTTGTTCGTTTTGTTGAATAAAAGTGTTGAGCAACAGCATCCCCCTTTCCGTAAGCCTATATTTCTGTTGGGGGTGATTGGGCTTGTCGGGATATTGCATCTCTATCCAGCCTTGCTGCATAGCCGGGAAAATGAATTTCTTTTTGAAATACCAGTGCGACTTATACACTTGCTTATACACTTGCTTATACACTTGCAAGATTTCATCAACAGATAGAACCTGCTTACTTATACTGATTATCAGTGATTTAACTTGTCCGCTAACTTGTACACTTTCGTCAACATCAATAGTGGTAACCTGTTGCTTAGTTTTCTTGGAGACGGGGAAAGTAATACGGACAAAATTATCTGTAAATGTAAAGCGATCTTCACCGTATGCTCTGAGTATGCGAGGAACTCCTGACCCCAACGACTCTACTAACTCCAAATCACGATAGATGCGCATTAATTCTTTATTTCGCGGAATAGATATTCCGTTAAAGAACTCTTCACGGCTTAGCGATTCTGGAAGTCTTCCGGCAGAAGTTATCTCAATGCGGTCTGGGAAAATTTCAAACTTGGGTGGTGTCTCAAACGAATAGTCATTATGTACAATGGCGTTGACAACAGCCTCGCGCAAAGCTATCTTATCCCATAAAGGGCTTTCGGTTCGTTCTGCGGAGGTGATGGTTGCAAAGACTTTATTCTCTATATCTAATTTTGCCAATACACTTTTTGTTGCCTTTATCAATGAACAATATCCGTATTCGTTGTTCTCTATTAAGTCGCATCTGTCAAGGCTTGAATATTTGGCAAGTTTTATAGAGTTGTTGTTTTCGTCGGCCAGCAAATAAGCCACATAGTTAAGTCTTCCGTCCTCTGTCAATAGTTCCAAGCTATGCTTGAAATTCTCGTTCAGCCGTTTGCCACGCTCGTCGTAATAAATACGAAGTTGCTCGAAAGATAAATCCTGCCTATTGGAGATAATCCTCCCAATGGAATTTCGTGTACGCATAGCAAACAGACGATCAATCTGTTGTTGCTGCATGGGCTCTGCAGAAGTACCTATCCGAATGAAAGTTCCTTTGGAAGTCATACCATACTTGGACTTAAAATAAGGTTTTTCTATACCACTTGCAATGGTAATCTTCACGACTGGGCAGCCGTTTCGGTCTTCTGCTGATATATCGAAAAGTCCCATAACCGAGGGTGAGATGTTGTTTTTGATGCGATCTTTCAATCGTAACATACAGGTATCTACGTCATCGACTCCTACTGTGTTTCCGTTTTTATCAACACCTATATATATGTAGCCCCCTTCCTTGTAATTCAGAAAGGCTATCACTTCTTTCTCTATATCCAAATCGGGGGTAAACTCCAACTTGTATTCTATACGATTAGTTTCACTCATAATCTATCAAGAACAGAAACTTTCAGAAATTATAACTTCGGGATTAAACAATTCTCTTTGCTGTTGTTTATTTACTGTAACATCGTCAGAGGTAATATTCTGATCTGCTAATAAAGGGTACGATGAAAGAATTTTTATCATTTGTTCTAGAAGGACAGGCAACTTTACAGGCGTATTCTTTGTTGCTGTTTTCAGTTTGTTCACTTCTCGTTGCAGCTGTTGGAACTTACCTGTTGTAATCGCTCTCTTCGCTTGTCGGATTAGTTCAATTTCCTTTTCTGCAATATTTGGTATGGTCAAGAAACTGTCAAGATAGGCTATAGCCTTTTTCTCGTTTGGTCCCTGTGTGGGATTAACTTTAAGTGTATTCCCTTTTTCTGCTTCTGCTCCCTCAGAAAAATTTTCAAGTGCTTTACCAATTTGGAAATGATGAAGTTCATGCAGCGGAATCGCTTGCTCATTCACATCTGCCTTAAATATTTTTACTGCTTCAAGGAAAGTAAGTTCTTCCATTTTTCCATCTTTATGAACAAGTGTGAAGGCATCTCTTTTGTTGTTACGAATAAATGCCAATGTTGATTTGTCTGTATTAGCGGTTCGTCTGCCTACACGGGCACGCAAAGGCATTTTTGCTATTGCTTTCAATAAATCGGGATATTCTTCTTTTTGTTTCCTCAACCACATTAAATAGCTTAACTTCTCATCGCGTTCTTCTTCAAGGCTCTTGTCAAACAAACCAAAGCTTTCTGGGGTTTCTTCATCAGAATATATCTGACTATCCTCTCCCAAGGCAGCATGGAAAGCAAAAAGTTTCATCTTGGCTTTTTTCACAAGTTCTATATCATTGTTCACCTTTTCCGTAGGAAAAAAGTTGTAAACATAGATATCTTTTGCAACACTTCCAATGCGGTTCACACGACCTATGCGCTGCATTAGGCGTGTGGAGTTCCAAGGAGTATCATAATTCACAACGATATTGGCTCGATGCAAATTGACACCTTCTGCCAAGACTTCTGTTGTCAGTACAATATTATAATCGTTTTTCTTATTTCCTTTATAGTTTGCATCAAAATTGGCGTTCAGCAAAGGCATGTTTTCTGTACGGTTGTTGCTTCCGACCGATAAGACCTTGTTGTATCCTTGTTGTTTTAACTTTTCTGAGAGATATTTCGTAGTTTCCTTGCTTTCAGAGAATACTACCAATTTCCCTTCAAAATTAATAGATTTATCGAATAATTGATTCTTCAGTTTATCAAGAAATACATCCAACTTCGGATCATAGTCTATCTTGTCCCATTCGGCTACCAAATTCTTCAATAAAGCATCATCTTGCTTCAACCCATCTAGATAAATTGGTTTGACAAAATCGTCTGGCGTACATACTTCTATCGTGGGGTCTGTATATGCCGACTGTTCAATTAATTTAATCAGTTCGTCTTCCTTCCCATTGCTCAATAGTTCGTTTACCTTCAAATTAGGAGCTATGTAGATAGTTCCTTTCTCAAACATTTTGAGCATCACACAGTTTGCCTCATAGTATCGTTTCAACGACTGCTTGAAAGCGTAAAAGCTACTGTCGAGTCGTTTAACGAGCAAGGTCTTCATAATTCCTGTCAGCTGAATCGAGATTTGATCGGCTTTTTTATATTTCTTTTTTTTATCCTCGTTAAGATATTTAATGGCTTGGTATCGGAAATATGTCAGACCTTCTTTCTTATTGCTCAACACGTTGATGGTCTTGTCGTAAAGGGCACTCAAATTTTTTTCCAATTCATAATACAATGGCTGTGGCTGATGCACTGTCGGGAATTCAATCCCTTGTTCATCCAAATCTTTTTTGTAGGCTTCGTTTTCCAACAGATCTGTGCGTGTACGGCGAACTGTCAATGGCTCTACCACTTTTATACGTATCTTCTCGTAGATGCTCCTTACTTTATTTGCAATGACTGAACTGTTTTTCTCAGCTTTCACTTTCTTATAAGCATCAATCTGCTCCCTGAAGAAACGTTGCAGGTTTCCTTCTTCGAGTGTACTGTCCTTAGAATCTTGAAACAGATATACAAGGTTAGCAATATCTTCGGGCCTGTTGTTCAATGGTGTTGCCGAGACGAGAATTATTTTTTTATCGTATGGGGTTCCGTCTGTACGCAGGTGTCGAGTGGGAGTCTTGCATAACTTTTGGAGTTCGTTATACATAGTTGCAGTGTCAGTACGGAACTTATGTGCTTCATCAACAATTATCAAGTCGTAAAGAGAAGCATCTTTTATCTTGTGTAGACTTCCATTTGTAATAATACTATAATTATCTATCTTGAATTTAGACAGGGTTTCGTCCCAACTTTCTTTCAATGCAGGTGGAACTATAACCAATGTATTGGAGCGATATGTAGGAAAATCATTGGCAAAGAAAAACTTCTTGGCTATCAAGGCTGCTACTACGGTTTTCCCCAATCCAACGACATCCGAGAGGAAAAAACCATTATGTTTCATCATCTTGGAAAAACCATCGTTTACAGCATCGACCTGATAGGACAACTTCTTAAAGCCTTTCGGTAAATCAGAGACAGAATTAGGATCAAAGTCGATGCTCTTTCCAAAGTATTCCAACAAAAACTTCAGATACACTTCATAAGGTGTAAAGTTTGGGTTCAGATAGGATTTTTTCCTTATGGATTCTATGTGCGACAAGTCTATTTCCACAGCTTCGTTCCATAACTTTTCGAAAGTCTCGGTAGCAAATTGAATGTCGTCATCATAGCGCAGTTCTACGTTGAACTCAAAATTCTTTTCAAGTCCGGCGTCAGTAAGATTGCTTGATCCCGTTATGACAGAACCATATCCGTGCGGATGATATTCTTCTTCCCTGAAAATATAGATTTTAGCATGGATATTTTGCTTGGGGTGAATACGCATTTCTATTTTGCCAGACACAATGTCTTCTATGAATTGATACATACCCTCTTCTACATCCTTATCATATTGTGCTTCTTGTATGTTCTTTTTCAATTCATGAAAGAATTCTTCCTGGATTTCTTCTTCGTTTGGATTAAAAAGAAGCCCTTGCAGATTGGCTTGTGTCGTAAGTTTATCAACATTGATACCCACGAGAAACCTAATCTTGGGTGTTTGCTCTATGAACTTTCTAATTTTAAAATAGCCGGAAGCACGGAAATAGCCAACAAGCACATCAAAAAAATGCACTTTCTTATACTTGAATACTCCTTCGATTTTCTTCAAAAGCGTATTTTGTCCCTCATTGGTAAAAAAGTTAGTTACCATGGCTTATTGTTTTGTTGATTTAATCAGTACTCTTACATCCACATCCAATATCTGTGCGATTTGCACCAATATAGAAATTGATGGCTGTGTTTTATTTTGACACCAACGGGAAACAGTATGTTCTGTCTTACCTAATTGCTCTGCAAGCCATCTGTTTGTTCTTCCTTGTTCAACAAGGACAATTTTTAAGCGATTTGCAACGCTTGTATGTTCATTATTTGACATTTTATCACAATATATTGCTTACAAAGATAATAAACTATTTGAAAAAATACAAGTTTTGTACTTAAATTGTTTTATAATCCGTTTTTTGCATTGCATCACTTTAATGTATAGTGCATTTGGCAAGCTTAGATTGTAGTCAAGAGGGTAGTAGAGCTTATTTCCCATTCAACTACATTCTAACTGTTTTTTTTACCGTATTACAATGAAAACCAAAATAGGCGAATTTGCTGACCAAAATGGGCGAATTTGCAAACCAAAACAGGCGAAATTGGTGAGCAATTTCGCCTGTTTTGATTTACCATTCAATATCTTTTTCATTCCGGTTACGCATTAACATTGCATAAATCTCATAAGGATTGTAATGACCGATTTGTTTTTTAACTTTATGTCCTTTTTGTTTTTCTGTCCCCGGAACCTGTCTTTCTGTCCTAAACTTTCTGTCTTTCTGTCCCAAAAAACTGCAAATGTTACTTGATACCGATAATATATCCTTTCAAAGCCTCTACATATTCCTCAAACGCTTTCAGGCCTTTCTTTGTGATTTTGCAGGAAGTTTTGGGGCGTTTCCCTTCAAAACCCTTTGTCACATCGATGTATCCTGCCTGTTGCAGTTTGTCTATTTGTACGCTAAGGTTGCCCGCGGTAGCATCTGTATGTTCGCGAATATACGTGAAATCGGCTTCCCCCACGTTTATCAGTATCGACATTACCGCTAATCTTAATTCGCTGTGTAACAGCGGGTCCAATTTCTCAAACATACGCTTTAAATTTCGTTTTCTTTCATTCTTATTATCAGTGCCGGGATAATAAGTGCCACTACAGATGACGCCGCGAATACTATCATTTCAGACGGACCGGCATAAATTATCGAGAGAATGCTGCCAACGCCTCCGGCAAGTAAGCAACTTATTATTATTATCTTGCTTTTGAGCATGCAGCCGGTTATCATCCCTGCTATTCCCATTGAAAAAATAATGATGCAAGTGATAGGGAAGTGGCTGATTCTCGTTAATCCTTCGGCGAAGACAACCTGCACGGCTTGTGGTAGAATGTGGTTGAACCCGGCGATAATACCTGTGGTGAGTCCCATGGCTCCAGTCATTACTCCAAGGCATGTCCACACATAGGTAATGTTCTTTCCTAAGAAAGTGGAAGGTTTCTTCTTCTCTCTTTTCCTCATAAAATTGTCCACGAGCCCAATTATTCCCAACGCTCCCCACAGTCCGTTGGCCGCCGGTCCCATAGGATAGTGTGCCCACAGATGTCCCACTATTAGTGCGATGATGGTTACTGCCACGCCCCATAGTAGCATGAATTTCCAACTTCCGCGCTCAATATCACGTCGAGCCTGTTCTATACTGCGGGTTATAATCTCCAAACTGCGTTCTGCAGTCATGTTGTTTTGTTCTTCCATAATTCTTGTTTTTTAAAAGGTTTTCTACTATTCAGATTGTGATCACGTTGCAAAAGTAAATAAGTTTATGATATAAACCAAATTATTTCATAAATATTTTGCTTGAACCCATTAATTTTAACATTTCGCATAGCATTTTTGTATGTTCCTTGTCGGTTTTATACAGGCATAGTCGTTACGTCATGTGCCTGACCGTTAGATGTTTGCTTTACCAAAACAACTTGTTTGTTATTTTTTCTTCAAAATATTTGTTCGTTTAAAATAAAAAGACTATTTTTGTGAAAATAACATAATAACACTAATGATTATGAGAAATTCAATGAATTATCTTAACTCTGTTTGTTGCAGAAAGTAAAAAGACTCGCGTGTTATTTTTTAGTTATCTATTGTGCTTTTGCAGGTAGCATTTACATGGTGTTTGGAACTGAGGTTTATGTAGTTCGTGGTTCCGATGGTCAAGATACGGATTCAAAGAAGTTGTGTGTTTACTAATTTATATATAGGAGATTTGGTTATGAAACATTTGAAATTTTATTTGTTGTTTTTGTTTTCTGCAGTTTTGCCATTGTCTCATGCCAATGCTCAGGAGCATGAGGAGTATTATCCACAAGGAACAACATGGGAAGAAGAGAAATTCTATGTTACAGACGATGGTAGGCTCTTTGCCGAATACCGGAAATATAAAGTGGATGGCGTTACGACTTTCAATGGAAAGATATATAAGACAATCAAAGTGACCTATTCCAATCTTCTTGATGAGAGAACCTATTTCAACCCAATGGATACATGGAATTGGGTTGAACAGCCGAAAATTCTCTTTCGCGAACAAGGCGATTCTATATTCTATACCAGATGGAGAAAGAATCATGAAGCATTGCGCTATGATTTCAACTGGAGTATAGGAAAAAAAATTCCCACATATTATGATTGGTGGTCAAGAGAATATCAGTATGAGGAAATAAAAGATATACATCAGGTTGTGTTATATGATGGTCAGATGTATGATTGCATAGGGTATCATACATTGACAGATTCTGTTTCCTTTAAATTATACCAGATAAAAGGAGTCGGTTTTGTTGATAATTTTAGAGGTATTTTTGATGTCCCCGGAGGTTATTCATTTTCCTTAAAATACCTAGATTACAAAGTAAGAATTTTCATCCGCAATGGTAAGATAATATATAAATGGGATCGTGATGTGGACAAAATTCTTGGAATTGATAAGGTTGGAAACGACGACGGACAGAAGTGCGGGAAGACATACACGGCGTATGGAACAGAGGTTGATGCGAGCGATATGCAATCACTGCCACGTGGAATATATATCCGCAACGGAAAGAAGTTTGTGGTGAAGTAGGCTTTTTAGTTATCTATTGTGCTTTTGCAGGTAGCATTTACATGGTGTTTGGAACTGAGGTTTATGTAGTTCGTGGTTCCGATGGTCAAGATACGGATTCAAAGAAGTTGTGTGTTTACTAATTTATATATAGGAGATTTGGTTATGAAACATTTGAAATTTTATTTGTTGTTTTTGTTTTCTGCAGTTTTGCCATTGTCTCATGCCAATGCTCAGGAGCATGAGGAGTATTATCCACAAGGAACAACATGGGAAGAAGAGAAATTCTATGTTACAGACGATGGTAGGCTCTTTGCCGAATACCGGAAATATAAAGTGGATGGCGTTACGACTTTCAATGGAAAGATATATAAGACAATCAAAGTGACCTATTCCAATCTTCTTGATGAGAGAACCTATTTCAACCCAATGGATACATGGAATTGGGTTGAACAGCCGAAAATTCTCTTTCGCGAACAAGGCGATTCTATATTCTATACCAGATGGAGAAAGAATCATGAAGCATTGCGCTATGATTTCAACTGGAGTATAGGAAAAAAAATTCCCACATATTATGATTGGTGGTCAAGAGAATATCAGTATGAGGAAATAAAAGATATACATCAGGTTGTGTTATATGATGGTCAGATGTATGATTGCATAGGGTATCATACATTGACAGATTCTGTTTCCTTTAAATTATACCAGATAAAAGGAGTCGGTTTTGTTGATAATTTTAGAGGTATTTTTGATGTCCCCGGAGGTTATTCATTTTCCTTAAAATACCTAGATTACAAAGTAAGAATTTTCATCCGCAATGGTAAGATAATATATAAATGGGATCGTGATGTGGACAAAATTCTTGGAATTGATAAGGTTGGAAACGACGACGGACAGAAGTGCGGGAAGACATACACGGCGTATGGAACAGAGGTTGATGCGAGCGATATGCAATCACTGCCACGTGGAATATATATCCGCAACGGAAAGAAGTTTGTGGTGAAGTAGGCTTTTTAGTTATCTATTGTGCTTTTGCAGGTAGCATTTACATGGTGTTTGGAACTGAGGTTTATGTAGTTCGTGGTTCCGATGGTCAAGATACGGATTCAAAGAAGTTGTGTGTTTACTAATTTATATATAGGAGATTGGGTAATGAAACATTTGAAATTTTATTTGTTGTTTTTATTTTCAGCATTTTTGCCATTGTCTCATGCTAATGGTCAGGAGCATGGGGAGTATTATCCACAAGGAACAACATGGATTGAAGAGAAATTCTACGTTACATATAATGATGGATTCTTTTCCGAATTCCGTAAATACAGGGTGGATGGGGGAACGGATTTCAACGGAAAGAAATATAAGATAATCAATGTGGATTATCGTAAGTTGGCCAATTCGGAAGACTATTACGACCCTATTGAAACATGGAATTGGATTGAACAGCCGAAAATTCTCATTCGCGAACAAGGCGATTCGATATACTATATTAGGCCGGGAAAAGACCATGAAGCCCTGCGCTATGATTTCGACTGGCATATAGGAAAACAGATTCCTATATATTATGATTGGTATGAAAATAAATATTATTATGAGAAATTAAAAAAAATCTATAAGGTCAAATTGCTTGATGGTAACACTTATGCTTACATTAGATATCAAGTTGAGGGTGCTCCGGAACGTACGGATATATTCCAGATAAATGGAATTGGTTACACCGGTTACGATGGACTATACGAAGGGATTTTTGATGGTGCCGATGGTTTTTTTCTTTCCTTACGGTATAGAGATTACAAACTTATCAGTTTCACCCGAAATGATCAGTTGATATATAAATGGGATCGTGATGTGGACAAGATATTGGGTATTGATAAGGTTGAAAACGACGACGGACAGAAGTGCGGGAAGACATACACGGTATATGGAACAGAGGTTGATGCGAGCGATATGCAATCACTGCCACGTGGAATATATATCCGCAATGGAAAGAAGTTTGTGGTGAAGTAGTGTTTGGAGCGGAGGTTTTTTAAATTCGCGAATAAACTGTATGTAGGAAAAAACAATAATATCCGATAAATCGGGTTTATATAGCAATGGAAAGAAGACTTTGCTACATATCGCGCAATTATAAAGGACGGCATAGTGCCGGAAACAAGGCTAAAGGGGATTATGAGGATATAGTGGCGCAGGCCGGAGCGCATAACTTGGGTCTTCGACGCACTTACTGCAAGGAAAAGATTCTTGCTTTCCTGATAGACTTAGCCGGAATAGTGGTATATACGTTCTCGGTGAGGAAGGACGATGTGGTGTTTCTGCAATATCCGATAAAGAAATATTTCTCGTTTATATGCCGAATTGCACGATGGCGCGGCGCGAGCACGGTGGCTTTCATACACGACCTCGGCTCGTTCCGCCGCAAGCGTCTCAGCGTAGAACAGGAACTGCGCCGCTTGTCGAACGCCGACTACATAATAGCGGCAAACGATGTGATGGCTCAATGGCTGAAGAAAAAAGGGCTGAAGCAACCCTGCATAGGGCTCGGACTGCATGACTATCGCTCGGAGTCGGAGCCTAAGAAGCGGCAGTATGAGTCTGCTCCGAGTAAGATTGTCTATGCCGGTTCAATTGCAGAGCGTAAGAATATGTTTCTTGTGAAGTTGTCAGGAGTTATAAAACATTGCGAGATACACGTTTATGGGAGCAACCATATCGCCGACCTGAAACCTTCTGAGAATCTTATTCTTCACAGTGCGATGGAGTCTGACGACTTTATAGCAACGGCAACAGGCGATTTCGGACTTGTATGGGACGGCGGCTCACTTACCGGTTGCACCGGTGATTTCGGTGAGTATCTGCGTGTGAACACTCCACACAAGGCATCGTTCTACCTGCGTGCAGGCTTGCCGCTGATTGTTTGGAGCGGTTCTGCCATAGCACAGATAGTGGAACGCGAGGGTATCGGCATCGTTGTGGATAGGATAGATAATATCGAAGACGTTCTTGGAAGCCTCACGGTGAATGATATGAGGCTGATGCGCGACAACGTGGAGCGCGTCTCGCGCGACCTTGCCAACGGAATGTCGATGCGAAGGGCATTAGCCCAAATCGGTTGTTTGGACGCATTTGCTTAGATTTGTTATTATCGGTATGCTTCCTTACTGCTTTAGTCCGCTTGCCGACATCTGCGCTGCCATTACATCTCGCCGTAGCCCGCTACGCCTTCGATGAAACGTCAGCACATCTGTTCAACAATCTAACAAAATCAGTCAAGGACTCTAACGAACCGATTTGGGCTTTAGGAAATGTCATGGCAGAGATTGATGGAACGGCAATAAAATAGGCTGCAACGTGAAAAAATCCATGTTACAGCCCTTTGGTAGAATTCTTTTAATACCTGTATTTTCTATAATGAGTAATAGGTTATAGTACGTTTCTCTACCTCTTCCTCATTGGTTATTGTCTTGTTCTTTTCCTCGCCTTCTTCCCATTGCTCACTGTGTTGCTTGCACTTGCGCTCTATCCAGTTGCCTTGCTTGTCGAATTTGGTGTAAGTGTAAGTTCTCGTAAACTTCCCGATATCCGCAGACATTAGCCAATCTTCTACTTGTTTGATGCAAAGACCATCGCTATTATATTTATATTCAATTTCGCTTCCGGTTTCCCAGCCATTGCTCAAAAGTTTAATAACTTGCCCATTGGCGTTATAAGTAATTTCCTTGATATCGAGAAACCAGTGCCTATCATCTAATTTCGGTTCGTAAGCATATCTGATAAGTTGTCCTTTTGCATTCCGCTTAGACGAGAAATATTTGCCCACAGCGTTTCCGTTCTCGAATTTGAAGTCCTTTTCTTCGTCATTGCACGGGCATGAAACAAGCATGCCATTCTCATCGAAGGTCACGGTATATGTTTCTTCTCCATCGTATTTCACTGTCTTGACATGACCTTTCACATCGAAGAGCATAAGGTCAGGGCTAACGAATTTGGCGTTGTCGGTAGCACTTTTTGCCACCTTGTCGTTTTTGTTTGAAATACTATCCGACTTTGAGCCGTCATTTTCCACTTTCTTGTTGAGATTGCATGAAGTCATAACCGCCATACAAAGCCCTAAAAAAATAATTCTCTTCATAGTTACTTTAAATTTATATATTGGTGTTATTTGGTAGGTTGCTAATGCCTGTATGATTTATAATCAGTAGTAGGTGATTGTTCGTTTCTCTATCTTTTCCTCATTGGTTATTGTCTTGTCGTCTTCTTCATCGAATGTCCATTCCTCACTGTGTTGCTTGCACTTGCGTTCTGTCCAGTTGCCTTGTTCGTCGAATTTGGTGTAAGTGTAAGTTGTCGTAGCCTTATAGACTAATGATTCCATTTGTGCATCATCTACTTCTTCGATGCAAAGGCCTTCGTTATTATATTTATATTCAGTTTCGCACATGCTTTCCCAGCCGGAAGTTAGAAGTTTAGAAACTCGTCCGTCGGCATTATAAGTTATTTCCTTTACATCAAGGAAGTAGCATAATTCGCCTTCCGGTCTGTAAGCATATTCTGTAAGTTGGCCTTTGTTGTTGCGCTTAGACGAGAAATATTTGCCCACAGCCTTTCCGTTCTCGAACTTGAAGTCCTTGTATTCGTTATTATAATTGCATGAAGCAAGCATACCATTCTTGTCGAAAGTAATGACGTATGGGTTTTCACGATGATATTTTACCTCCTTGACATGGCCTTTCACCTCGAATAGCAAAAGGTCAGAGGTAATGAATTCGGCATCGTCGAGAAAGGCTAATATGGCCTTGCCGTTAATGTTTGAGAGACTATCAGACTTAGACTTATCATTTTCCCCTTTCTTGTTGGTATTGCATGAAATCATAATTCCCAAACAAAGCCCTAAAAAAATAATTTTCTTCATAGTTGCATTGTATTTTAAGATTTGTGTTAATTTTTAGTTTTACCGCCTTCATAAAATAGCCTTTACAAAGGCGGTAAAACCTATAAGGAACGTTCTCTGTGATACCGAATTGTCAGAATCCGTGAGAAAGATGGTTCTTATTGAGCGTTAATTTCTTTCAGCAGTCTGTCGGCATGTCCCCACTTGTCCATCATATAGAGCACGTAGCGAATGTCGGCACCGATGCAACGAGCCAGTTTTGTGTCGAAGAAGATATCGCTCGACAGGCTGTCCCAGTTGCCATCGAAAGCCAGTCCTATGAGTTCTCCCTTGCCGTTGAACATCGGCGAACCGCTGTTTCCGCCCGTGATGTCGTTGTTTGTTAGGAAGCACAGTTGCATTTTGCCTGTTCGTTTGTCAGAATAAGGCGCGTAATCGGTCTTGCTGAACAACTCGTGCATTATAGGTTCGGCATAATAGTCTTCCACCTCGTTGGCACGCTTCATCTTTGCGAGAAGACTCTCGGCTGTGGTGTAGTAGCCCGAAGGCGAGCCGTTGAGCATGAATCCGCCCACTTGGCCGTAACTGAGTCGCATGGTGAAGTTAGCGTCAGAGTAGTGAGGCATCTCCTCTTCCATGCGCAGTTTTGCTGCACAGAGCAGTTTCTCCTGCTTCTGAATCTTGTCATTGACATCTCCCATGTCAGCATACATTAATCCCAGTTCGGCCAAGAGGTCGATTCCCATGTTCACACCCGGGTCATTCACGAAGTTCTTTTTGTTAGGATAGAGTTTCTTGCCGCTCTTCATAAGGATAGACTTGCTATACAGATAATCAACATACTTGTTGTAGTTGCCACCGAATTTCTTGTCTATCGTTTCGTAGAAGTCGGGCAGATAGTCCGGTTTCACGTTCTCGCGATAGTTTTTCATCAGTGCAGCCAGCACCTCTTTGTCGAGTGCGGCATCCCATTGTTCGCTGTTATCTTCCAATACGCAATATTGTTTTTGGGGTTTGTCGGCCGGTCCCTGCATCTCAACATGACCTGAATTTACGTTCAGTGAGCGCGATACGAGTTCGTTAGAGCGGTAGAATGTTTCGATGAAGTAGTTCATCGCGCGTTTTGTCTCGAAGCGTTGCTTGTAGAGATTGCCCAGTTCGTCGATGTCGAGTTCTCCTTTCAGGTAGCCGGTTCTCTCTTGGAAGTCGCGTATTTTTGCCTCATGCTGCTGCTTGAGGTTCACGATGCCCACCGAGTCGATACATTTGTTCATGCCGATAGAGTTCTTCCAGTAGTTAGAACTCTGTGCATATTTTGAGTCATACTTGATTCTCACAGCCTCCGATGCGTCCATGTGTCTCTTCATTATCTTCTGTTTCACACCGCGCACCTGTGCTCTCACGGCATTCTCTGCATCGCGCATTTCCTGTATTCCGAAACTTGACAGATAGCGATGTGTTGTTCCCGGATAGCCTATTGTCATGGCGAAGTCGCCTTCTTTATATCCGTCCATAGACACCTTTGCCCAACGTTTTGGCTTGTAAGGCACGTTATCTTTGCTGTATTCGGCCGGTTTGTTTGTCTTTGGGTCGGCATAGATGCGGAAAACGGCGTAGTCACACGTCTGGCGTGGATACATCCAGTTGTCTGTTTCACCTCCGAACTTACCCATAGACTTCGGGATTGTGAACACCAAACGCAGGTCGGTAAACATCTGATATGTCGTTGCGTAGTATTTGTTTCCCTCGTAGAAAGCATCGATTTCCATGTGGTATGAACTGTCTATTTTCTTCACCGAGTCAGTCATGGCGTTCTGCAGCGAGTCAATCATTTCGTCCCATTTGTTCTCTGCGATGCCTTTCGCTTTGGCAATTGCATTGAGTTGGTCGGTGATGTCACGCTGGTCAATCATGAAACTCACGAACATTCCTTTGTTCGGGAGTTCGTCTTCCGGTTTCTCTGCATAGAATCCGTTCAGCATATAGTCATGTTCTAAAGTCGAATGGCTGCGTATGCTCTCGAAACCGCAGTGGTGATTGGTGAAAACCAGACCGTCCGGGCTTACCACAACACCCGAGCAAAAGCCGGAGAAATTGACAACGCAGCCTTTCAGTGCGTCCGGTCCTTGATACAAGGCATTGTAAGGCATTTCGAATCCCTCGGCCTTCATCTGTTCATACACTGCCGATGGCAGGTTGTACAATGTCCACATTCCTTCATCGGCGCGTGCTTGCTGCCATGAGAACATGGTTACCATTGAGATTAATAAGAATAATTTCTTCATTTTTTTATTGTTATTTATTATTAATGATGAATCTTTATTAAAGGAGTTTATGAGTAGGGGAGTATGGTATTTAGGTATTGTCCGATTCTCTCCACCACTACGTTCATTCTCTCTTATTCTCTCCTGCTCCTCAATTCTTCCTCCTTTTTCTTAGTGGCAAATCCCTTTTCACCACCATTGCTGTGAAGATAAGCACTAAGATGGTGTTCACCGAAAGTGCTGCCCACATATTCAGATTACTGTTGCTGACGCTTATTGCGGCATATAGCACTATTGCAATGCCGACGTATAAGAGTATCTCGCCCACCGGATAGTTGATGGGGTAGTACTTCTGTCCGATGAAATAAGACAAGAGCATCGACACTGCGTAAGCCGCAAAACCGGCCCATGCGCATGCCATGTAACCGAAGTGGGGTATCAGCAGTATGTCTATCGTTATGAGCACCACTGCCCCTATGCCGGAGAAATAAGCCCCCCAAATGGTGCGGTCGGTGAGTTTATACCAGAACGAGAGGTTGAAGAACACGCCGAACATTATCTCGGCAGCCATAACTATGGGCACCACACGCAGTCCTTCCCAGTAAGTCTTGCCGATGATGAACCTCAGCACATCCATATAACCCATTACGGCAAGGAATGCAAGTAGGGTGAATATGACGTAATATTTCATGGCCTTGGCGTATGTTTCGCGCTTATCGGCATCCTTATTACCGAATACGAAAGGCTCGTAAGCGAAGCGGAATGCCTGCGTTATCATCACCATTATCATCGCAATCTTTATGCTTGCGCCGTATATTCCGAGTTGTGTGCGTGCTTCTGCCACGCTGCCGTCATAAAAATGCGGGAACAATATCTGCGATGCTGCTTGATTGAGTTGCCCTGCCAGTCCCATCACGAGCAATGGCCAAGCGTATGAAAGCATTCTGAGGCACGCTCCCTTGTCGAACCCTACTGTTATGCCGCGCAGTTCTTTATATAGCAACAGCAGTGTGAACGCCGAGCATAAGATATTGATATAGAACACGAAAGCCACATCGAGCGTGAAATTACTGTCGTAAATCCCGAACGGATTCAACTCCAATGCCGGTAAGACAACAAGGTATAACAGGTTGAGAATGATGTTCATGCCGATGTTGGCAATCTTCAGTACGGCAAACTTAATCGGTCTGTGCTTTATTCTCAGATAGGCGAACGGAATAGCAGTGAAGGCATCCATTGCCACCGTTGCATACATCACGGCGACGTATTCGGGGTGGTCGGCATATCCCACAGCTGATGCAATGGGTGTCAGGAACAGCAAAACGAGTGCCGTTGAAGTGAGCGAAGTGAAGCCCACCATGCGCAATGTCGTGGAATATATACGTCCGGGCGACTCCCCCTCCTTTGTCATAAAGCGGAAGAAAGCAGTCTCCATGCCGTATGTGAGCAGTATTATTATCAGCGACACATAGGCATATACGTTGGTTATGATACCATATTCGCCACCCGACGCGGCAAAACATTCCGTCTGTATGGGCACCAACAAATAGTTGATGAAGCGTGCCACGATACTCGGAAGTCCGTATATGGCAGTATCTTTTGCCAGTGATTTCAGATTAGCCATTTCCCTTTGTCTTTTTTTCAGTACTCCAAAACTCCTTCAGTCCTTGTTTCTCGCTCCTCATCCAAAGAACATATACCCGATGAATATCGCCGCAATAATACCTGCAAGGTCTGCAAGCAGTCCGCATGTAACGGCATGTCGGGTGTTTTTTACCGCCACACTACCGAAATATACTGCAAGTATATAGAACGTGGTGTCGGTGGAACCTTGGAAAATGCACGATAATCGACCCACGAAAGAGTCGGCTCCGTAAGTGGTCATCGTGTCCACCATCATGCCGCGTGCACCACTTCCGGAGAGCGGTTTCATGATAGCCGTGGGCAGTGCCGCCACGAAGTCGCTGTCTATTCCGCATAAACCGATGAGCCATCCGATGCCGTCGATGACCAGATCCATTGCTCCCGATGCGCGGAACACCCCGATGGCAACGAGTATTGCCACAAGATAAGGAATGATTCTCACGGCAGTCGAGAAGCCGTCTTTTGCCCCTTCGATGAACGATTCATATACGTTTGTTTTCTTAACAATGCCCGCTATGATAAACACCACAATGATTGTCATGAGCAGAATATTGGCAGCCGACGTGCTTATGGTGTTCATCGCGGCCTTATCGATGGTAGAGAATCCCCATATTATTGCGGCCACGACAAGCGACAGTCCGCCGAGTGTCAGCAGCATTACTTTGTTCAGCAGGTTTATCCTTTGATAGAGCGATGTCACGATAACACCGGTAAGTGTCGAAAAGAATGTGGCAAGCAGTATGGGCACGAATATATCGGTGGGCTGTGCAGCCCCAAGTTGTGCGCGATACACCATCACCGACACCGGGATGATTGTCAGCCCTGACGTGTTCAGCACCAAGAACATAATCATCGGGTTGCTCGCCGTATCCTTCTTTGTGTTCAGTACCTGCAACTGTTCCATTGCTTTCAGTCCCAATGGAGTTGCGGCATTGTCAAGTCCCAGCATATTCGCCGCAATGTTCATGAATATGCTTCCCGTCACGGGGTGCCCTTTCGGAACGTCAGGGAACAACTTGCAGAATACCGGTGACAGCACACGGGCGAAGGCATTGATAACTCCGCCCTTCTCACCAATCTTCATAATGCCGAGCCAAAGCGATAATACCCCGGTCAGTCCGAGTGAAATCTCGAAGGCGGTCTTGGACGATGAGAATGTGGAATCCATCATTGCAGGGAATACTTCAACATCGCCAAAGAACAATAATTTTACTATTCCTATGACGAAAGCAATGATAAAAAATGCAATCCAAATGTAATTAAGCACCATACCGAGTGCAAAGATACTGCAAGACAAGCAAATAAAAAAGAAAATATCATGTTTTTTTGTTTGTCGCGAAGTAAAGACTCGGCCTGCAATTGCTATTTCAAGGTAAACGTTGTAAAACTCCAATCCGACTTAAACCACAATAGGTCATTGACGCGTAAATATATAAAGATTAAGAGCAGGGATGTGTGCTACATCTCTGCTCTTAATTCTATGCTTCATGATGTTCAGTTGTCTGAAAACAAGACTTGAATCAATGTCTGGCCAACCGCTTTGAGAGTGTTGTGGTCGATGTGGCTCATGTCATCGCTGATGGTATGCCACGTCGGGCCGAAGGAACTCTGTTCGCAGTCGGGATAATGAGCAATGATGTCGGCAGTCGGTATCTTCATGTTTTCATTCACGGGTATATGGTCGTCGGTTACGTAACCACCGACCTTGTCGGGGAAATAACTTCCAAAGCCCACAACCTTTGATGCGGCATGTATCTTCTTCACTATCATAGGTGCAAAATTTATCGACATGCCCTCTTGGTAGAACTGTGCACCTTGTCCGCCTACCATGTCGAGCAATATGCCATACGTCGCTTCATAACCGCTACGATGCGGATTCTTCGACCAGTACTGCGCCCCCAATGCCCATGTGTCGCCAGGATCGGGTACGTCACTCCACTGCGGCATGCCATAATCTTCGGCATCGAAGCAGACAAAGTCTATGCCCATGTTGAGCGAGTCGGCCTTGTTCACTATACGTGCTATCTCTAACATCATCGCCACTCCCGATGCTCCGTCGTTTGCTGCCATCACCGGCGTATGCCGGTTGGCAGAGTCAGGGTCGTTGTCAGCCCACGGCCTGCTGTCCCAATGTGCGCACAGCAACACGCGAGTGCTGTTCTCCGGTTTGTAGGAAGCAATGATGTTGGTGCATTTAAGAGTCTTCCCATCCCATGCTTTGATGTCGAACTTCTGTTCTGTCACGGTGCAACCGTACTGCCGGAACCGGTCTGCTATCCATTTCCCGCATTTGTCATGCGCCTCCGAGTTCATCGTTCTCGGCCCGAAGTCGCACTGAACCTTGCAGAAGTTATAGGCACTGTCGGCGTTGAAGTCGGGTCCCACCGGTGTCTGTTTCACGAGTGTTTCCCCATCATTGGTCTGCTTGTTGGTGCTGCATCCGTACATCAATGGCATGAATATGATTACCACACACACGGCGAAAGCAAGCCCTGCTGTTTTTAACTTATTACATATATACATGGTGTTCATTTCTTTGTTGCTGCTGATTGTACTTGTGTCATCACCCTGATCCAGTTTCCGCCCCATATCTTCTGTATGTCGCGTTCGCTGTATCGGTGTGCCATGAGGTGGCGGGTGAAGTTTATCATCTCCGACGCATCTGCCATACCGCGCACTCCACCGTCGCCATCGAAGTCGGTTCCTATTCCTACATGGTCTATCCCCATTACATCAATGGCATGTTCAAGATGCCTGAGAGCATCTGTCACGGTGGCCTCGCCCTGCGAACGGAGGAATCCCGGATAGAGCGTTATCTGTGCCACGCCACCCTTGTCGGCAAGCACGCGCAACTGGTCGTCGGTGAGATTGCGCGGATGATCGCACAATGCGCGACAGTTGCTGTGACTGCACACCACCGGCAGGCGACTCAATTCTGCCACATCATAGAATGTCTTCTCGCCGGCATGCGAAAGGTCTATCATCAGTCCGTAGTCGTTCATCTCCCTCACAACATCTCTACCGAACTTGCTCAGGCCGCCATGCGTGTTGCATCCTTTGGCTGAATCGCAGATGTCATTGTCCCCATTATGGCAAAGGGTAATATATACCACGCCACGCTGTGCGAAGTGACGCACGTTCTGAAGGTCGTGACTGAGTGCCAATCCGTTCTCTATGCCGAACATCACCGACCGTCTGCCCTTCCGCTTATCTTCGTAAAGGTCGGCAGCGGTGCGTGCAATACTCAGATAATTGCGGTTGTTCTTCACTATCTCTTCTATCTTGTCGAAGATAAGGTCGGCATATTGCGTAGGACCTGCCACATCGAAAGCCACCTTTTGCGAGAACATCTCCCCAATCTTGGGCTGTGGAAGATAGGCCGCCATTATCACCGCGTCCTGCCTGCCCTCGGTCATCTTATGCAGGTCGTAGAGTATTCTTGGGTCGCGTTGTCCGAAGTTTATTCCTTTCGGGAAGAACATCGGGGTGTCGCAATGGGTGTCGAGCGTAAGCACGCGGCTGTGTATCTGTTTGGCGAGATAGAAATTCTCGGCCTCTTCTACAAGCCACCTGAACAGCGGTGCGCCCTCCGGCAGCCATTCGGGATGCCACTGCACACCGAGTATCGGTTTGTATTCGCTGCTCTCTATCGCCTCTATCACACCGTCGGCGGCACGTGCCGACACGTAGAAACGCTTACCCGGGTCGGCCACTGCCTGATGATGAATACTGTTTACGAACAACTTTTTCTCGCCATCGAATATCCGCTGCAACACTGTTCCCGGCTCCACATTCACACTATGTGTCAGTTCTTCGCGCGGCGCATCTTGCGAATGTTTTATGTTCGAGATCACATGCTGCTGCACTTTCCCGTCGAGTGCCACCACCAATGTCTGTATGCCGCGGCATATTCCGAGTATCGGTATCTGTCTGTTGTATGCCAGTCGGGTGATGAGAAGTTCCGGAAGGTCGCGCATGCTGTTGATGTTGCTCAGATTCGTCACCGGCTCTTCTCCTGCCCATAGCGGGTTGATGTCGGCCCCGCCGGTAAGCATCAGTCCGTCGATATGTTCCAGTGTTGACACTATAACATCTCTGTCATCCACCGGAGGTATCAGCACCGGTGTTCCGCCTGCTTCCACAACAGACAGGTAATAACGGTCTGCAAGTCGCGCATCACGCTCTGCATAGTTTGTCGTGATGCCTATCACAGGCCGGCGTTTGCCCTCCGGATACTGCGCATAGAATTTCTCCAAATGGCATTTCAAGTCGTATGTGCGCATGTTTTCTTTGTTTTGTTTAACCCAAATCGTTCATCAGAGTCCTTGACTGATTTTGTTCGCTTGTTGAGCAGATGTGCTGACGTTCTAATTACCGATTGGAATTTATTTTCCCTCGGTTACTACCGGCACTTCCCTCTTGATGCTTTGTTCGAGCGAAATGAGCGTTTCCGTAGCCACAACTCCGTCAATGCTCTGCATCTTGTTGTTGAGCAAGTCCATGAGTTGTCCGTTGTCGCGTGCGTATAGTTTCACAAGCATTGTGTAAGGCCCCGTAGTGAAGTGACACTCCACTATCTCCGGGATATGCAGCAGTCGCTCAACCACCGTCTTATACATACTCCCGCGTTCGAGCGTAATGCCCACGTAGGTGCATGTGTTGTAGCCGAGCGACTTCGGGTTCACGTCGAAACCACTGCCTGTAATCACCCCGTTTTCAATCATGTGTTGAACGCGTTGGTGAATGGCGGCACGACTCACGCCACACTCTGCTGCCACATCCTTGAATGGCATGCGTGCATTGCTTGAGAGGAGGCTCAATATCTTAGTATCGAGCGCATCTATTTTCTCCATTCCTTAATCGTTGTTCTCGATGCCCAATATCTCTACGTCGAAGATGAGCGTGGCATAAGGCTTGATGTCTTGGCCTGCACCGCGCTGTCCGTAAGCAAGGTTCTGAGGAATGAACAACTGCCACTTAGAGCCTACCGGCATCATTGTGAGAGCCTCTGTCCAGCCTTTTATCACCTGATTTGGTTTGAAAGTAACGCCTGTGGCATCATGTCTTGCACTGGCATCGAACACTGTTCCGTCGATGAGTCGTCCCTCATAGGTTACGCGCACCTTGTCGTCTTCCTTCGGCACAATGCCCGTTCCTTCCTTCAACACCTTGTATTGCAGTCCGCTTGGCAGAACCACCACACCTTCTTTCTTGGCATTCTCGGCAAGGAAGTCTTCGCCTGCTTTCTTTACTCTTTCGTTTGCTTGCTCTTTCAACTGCATCATCTTCTCGCGCGAAATCTGCTGTGCCTGTTCGTTTGTAATCAGTGCCTGTTTATCGCTTATTCCGCTTACGAATGCCGAGAGGAATGCGTTGCGGTCGAAAACGAGTGTCGCGTCGGCAGCCTTGATGTCTTTCTCCATCGATGGAATCATTGTTTTTGACACCTGTAATCCTATCGAATGGCCTGCAAAGCGTGCCGCTTCCTCCTCTGTGAGTTGTGTGTTTGCCACACTCAGGAATCCCTCGATGAAAGCGTCCATATATGTAGTATCCACCTTTAGTTGGTTTGAGATGTACGATTTCAGTCCATTGCTCTGTGAGAATCCCAGTGCATAGCACAGAGAGTCGATGCCGTTTGTCAGAATCACCGGTTGCAATGTCGTAGTCTTGCAGTTCTTGTTTTTCTTGTCTTTCTTGGCTGCTGTCGCCGTTGTGACGGTCGCACCGGCAATGATGAGCATTGCCAAAAGTAATGTCTTTTTCATGTTTCTATTTCGTTTTTTATTGTTAAACTCAAATCGGTCATTTGAGTCTTTGACTGATTTTGTTCGATTGTTGAGCAGATGTGCAGCCGTTTCATCGAAAGCGTAGCGGGCTACGGCGAGATGTAATGGCAGCGAAGATGCCGGTAAGCGGACTAAAGCAGTTAAGGACTCTAATGACCGATTTGGGTTAAATTAGTGTTTTCTTATTTCTTTTCTCCCAGCGAAACGAGTTCAATCTTGAAAACGAGAGCCGAGAATGGCTTTATCTGGCCGGCCTCACGTGGTCCGTAAGCCTGATCCTGAGGTATGCAAACCTCCCATACGCTGCCCACAGGCATGTGGAGCAAAGCCTCGGTAAATCCGGGGATTACCTGATTTACGCGCATCGGCACTGCCTGTCCGCGCTGGTAAGAACTGTCGAATACTGTTCCGTCGATGAGTTTTCCCTCATATTGCAGAGTGACTAAAGAGGTGTCTTTAGGCAGAGGACCGTTGCCCTCTTTGATAACGGTGTAGTAGATACCCTTGTTGAGTTTCTTCACACCCTCTTTCTTTGCATATTTGGCAACAAACTCTTCGCTCTTTTTCTTGTTGTCGCCATACTGCTTCTCCATGCTCACGGCCTTGATTTTGTCCATCTTTACCTGCACGGCCTGCATAGCCTGCTCTTGGGTCATGAGTCCCTTGCCACCCTGAACGGCTGTGGCAAAACCTGCCATGAAGTTCTTCAGAGAGATTGTCTGTGTGGAGTCGTCGCCGAAGAGTTCCTGATTGATGCCCTTCACCATTTGGTTGCTGATCTGCTGACCAATCTGCAGACCTGCCATATAGGCATTCTTTTTCTTGTCGTCACCGGCATTCACACCCTCGTTCACACCCTTGAGGAAGTCGTCCATATAAGCGGTGTCAACGCCGAGGCGCATTACGAGATAGTCCTTCAGACCGTTTGTCTGTGCCATACCGATGGCATAACTCAGAGTGTCGAGGTCTGTTTTGAGGTCGGCTTTTGGTGCCGCGTTGTCACAAGCCGTAAAAGAAGCGGCAGCAATGGCAATTACAGCCACGAAAGATAATTTTTTCATTGTTCTGTTTTTTTTATTTTTATTGGTTTATTTTCTTTTGTTTCCGATGGATTTCTGACTGACATTAATATGCCGGCCGTCAGCAGCCACGATATGTGAACAGTATGCCGTAGGCGTTACAGCACCTCAAGCAGTTCTACATCGAACACGAGTGTTGCGAATGGAGGAATGCTTGCACCTGCTCCGTTTTCGCCGTATGCCAGTCTGTAAGGAATGAAGAAACGTGTTTTTCCACCCTCTTTCATCAACTGCAGTCCCTCGGTCCAGCCCACAATCACACCGTCGAGTGGGAATACTGCCGGCTCGCCGCGCTGAACGCTCGAGTCGAACACTGTTCCGTCGATTAGGAATCCCTCATAGTGGCAGCGCACTTGGTCGGTAGCCTTCGGCTGCTTGCCGGTGCCTTCTTTCAGTACGGTGTACTGCAAGCCGCTTTCTGTGGTTGTCACTCCTTCTTTCTTGGCATTCTCTGCGAGATATTTCTCACCCTCTGCCTTTGCCACCTTGCCTTTCTCTGCACGCTCAGCCTGCAATTTCTGCTCCTGTGCCGCAAAGTGTTTCTGCACGATTTCTTGTGCCTCGCGGTGTTCCATCTTCAGTGGTTTGTTCTCTATTACATCTCTGATTGCGTCTGCAAAGTCGTCGATGTTCAAGCCTTCTATGTTCATCTGTGCCAACTGTCGGCCTATACCGAGTCCGAGCCCATAACTAAGTTTGTTCATTCTTTTGCTTTAAAAATAAGATTGTTAATATAAATATAGGTTGCAAAAGTAGTAATAAAATTCATTACATGCAAACAATAATCTGTTTATTATAATCATTTAGCAATCTTTTCTATGACGAAAGATATGCCATGGAAAACCAATCCGGGCGAAATTGCAAAGCAAAATGGGCGAATTTGAAAAGTAATTTCGCCCATTTTGGTCAGCAATTTCGCCCATTTTGCTCTGCTAAACATATGCTTTGGGAAACCCGAAGAGAAACCATTTGGTTTTCTTTAAACCCAAATTAGTCATTAGAGCCTTGACTGATTTTGTTCGATTGCCGGCAGCACATCTGCCGGCAATCGAACAAAAGAATTATGGAAGCATTACATCAATAGCAAATCTAAGTAAATGTGTTATAATTAAACATCAGGTAATAGAAACTATGGCAGGAGCGTTAGCAATTCATGTCCTTGCTCTTCTAATCGCACCATCAAAGAAATACATTAAGAAATATTTGGTATTAAGAAATAAATTTACTATATTTGCAAAAGTTAGATACATTAATCTATACAGAAAAACAAATATCCTAATCAGCAAACAAATGCCCGATCCTCCGATTTGGCGTTGGCTTTAATGGGTAGTTTCAATAGTGAGATATTACTAACAATGAAATCAAAAATACTAAAGAATGTGTATGCAACCATCGCTGCACTGTTCATCGCACTGTTCGCCATGCCCACCATGGTGCAGGCAGAGACTTACGACCTTAAAATTTGTGGCACGGCTGTAACTTCTGACAACTGTAACGACCTTTCCGTGATTGAAGGTGTAAGAGGAACGGTAAAGTACGACCCGGTCAACAAGGTTCTTACGCTGCAAGATGCTACAATCAGTAGTTCTGACTACAATGCCATTGTTTCGTTCATCGACGACTTGACGATAAAGGTTATTGACAGAAACCACCTTGAAACTACAGACAAAACAACTGTCATTGCCTATAAGCCGCTGAGTATCACAGGTGACGGATTACTTGAAGTGAGAAGCGTTGACGACAGTGCTATTATTTTAGAGAGCACCAACCTCACCATCCAAGACTGTGCCGTGAATGCTGAAGGTGGGAAATGGGGCATAGCGGGAAAGTATGGCAATAACGAGAAATTGTCTGTCATAAATGCTATGGTAAAAGCCATAGGAAAAGAATGCGGTTCTATCTGCCACATCGCCGAGTTATATCTGGAGGACTGTAATATTTTTGAGCCTTCAATAGCATGGTTTAATGAATCAGAGCACGCTGTAGTTATGAACGGAGAAATAGTAAAAAGCGAGGTGATGATACTGAATTATATGGTATATAACCTTAAAATCTATGGCGAGTATGTAACTTATGTAAATTTTAACGACCTTTCTGTGATTGACGGTGTCAGCGGAACAGTGAAGTATGACCCGATTGCCAGGGTTCTTACGCTGCATGATGCTACAATCAGTTGTTATAGCGGCGATGCCATTCATTCTAACATTGACGGCTTGACGATAAAGATTATTGGTACAAACAACATTACAACAGAAAACAGTTCAACTGTTAAAGCCTATAAGCCGATGAGTATCATAGGCAGCGGAGTTCTTAATGTGAAGAGCAATGCCGAATGTGCTATTTATGTAGAAGGAACCGATCTTACAATCGAAAACTGTACCGTGAATGCTGAGGGTATAGATTGCGGCATAGCAGGATTAGAGGGAGAAAACGAGAAGTTGACCATCAGAAATGCCAAGGTAACAGCCTTAGGTACAGAAAAAGGTTCTATCCGCGACTTCTCCGAACTCAATATGATAGGCTGTTGCATCACCGAGCCTATGGGAGCATGGTTCAGTAAATCAAAGCACGCTGTAGTTCTGAATGGAGAAATAGTAAAGAGCAAGGTGGTGATTGATGAAATTCCTGCCGGCGTTGAAACTCCTGTTTCCGACAATACAGGCGTACAAGGCACATATACCCTTAGCGGTATCCGCCTGTCCGGTGAACCGGAAGACCTTCCAAAGGGCGTTTACATCGTGAACGGTAAGAAAGTAGTGAAGCCATAGATAAGGCTTGCAGGGGTACGGAACATCGAATTCTTAGACTCTATGAAATGTCAGCACATCTGCTCAACAATCGAACAAAGTCAGTTTGGGGCTCTAATGACCGGTTTAGGATTAAAATTCTTGTAAAATCCGTAGATAATACAGAAAATTTGTATATCTTTGTCCTCGGTAATCATAGCGAATTTTGTTTGTGTTTTATTGATTTAGAACACTATAAAGTGTACAATGATTTCCATAGATTACCAAATTTTATGATGAGTTTTTATCTCGACTCGCGTATATTTTATAAGACTCGATATGGAGAATAATGATATAATAAAGCAAACGTTAGGTCAACTGCAAGCCAATGATCCCGAATATGTGATACTTGTCTCACAAATCTCAGATCTTGGGGGAATGCAAAGAATAAGGCTGTATATGCGGTAAATGCAGAACTGCTCGTTGCAAACTGGCTAACCGGTCAGTATATTGTTGAGTTTGAGCAAGGGGGTAACGTTAAGGCAAAGTATGGAGATAGGTTATTGGCTAATCTATCCAAGGACTTAACACGGCTAAAAGGTCGTGGATTCAGTCGCTCGAATCTTACATACATGCGTAAGTTATATCTGTTGTTCCCAAAATGTGAGACGCTGTCTCACAAATTGACTTGGAGTCATTACTTTGAACTTCTCAAATGTGATGACCCTATGGAGATGCATTTCTATATGAAAGAATGTATCAAAGAGGGTTGGAAAGTCCGAGACCTGAAGCGTCAGATTAACTCTTCTCTCTTTCAGAGGCTTGCTCTCAGTACAGACAAAGAAGGTGTACTTGCTTTAGCAAATGAAGGACATCAAGTTCTGTCGGCATCTGATATTATACGCGATCCATATATATTAGAGTTTACTGGCATTCCACAACAGAAACACTATAAAGAGTCAGAACTCGAGGAGGCTTTGAAAGTTAATATGGAGAAATTCCTGTTAGAGTTGGGAAGAGGCTTTGCATTCATGGGACGCCAGTATGTCATACTGATAGGAAGTAGGCGGTTTAAGATTGATTTGGTTTTCTATAATGCGATTCTGAAATGCTATGTTTTGATTGATTTGAAACGAGCAGAAATAAAGCATGGAGATATAGGTCAGATGAATCTGTATCTGAACTATTTTAAAAATGAGATTTGTCAGCCAGACGATAACCCACCAATTGGTATTGTTTTGGGAGCAAAGAAAGATGAGTTGTTGATGGAATATGCTCTTCAAGACATAGATAACCAATTATTTGCTGCACGTTATCAACTCTACCTGCCTAATCGCGAAGAACTTCAAACTCAATTAGATTTGTTGCTTGATAACACAAAAGAAAAGAAATGAATATACTCGAGTTCTTATCCGGAACTTACGTAACATATTGCCTTGATAATAAAATAGTTGTATTTTTCTGAAGGTTTTTGAGATACTTCCTAAGTAAATCGAAAAAGTGTAGCTTAACATTTGATTGTGGAATATAACGTGTTCTGAAAAGTGTTAAAATGGGTAAAACCGTCTTGAATTGTAATGATTTATTGCTAACTTTGCTCCCCCTATCAAGGATTTACCTTTATTAGTATTGCAGCTCTAAATGGCAACATCTTTGTTTGGGTATGCCCTCCGCACTATTTTTTAAATTGTTCGGAGAGTATTTTTGTGTGTAAAAAAGGCTGCATCATCTAATGATTTTTTAAATCTAAATTAAAAAATTATAATGAAACAATTAAATTCAATGACAACAAAGGTGTTGGCACTATGCCTGTGGCTATGCCTTTTTGGTCTGGTAAAAGCACAGGCACAAGAGACGTTGGACTTTTCGTCGCTAAGCGAAGATAATCCGCAGTCCGGCATCTCGATAAACGAAAATTACAAGGAGGCTCTCGATGGGAATCTTTGGAAATCAATATTCACGTATGCCGGAAAGAAATGGATGGCACCGTATAAGAATATTTATTTCCAACAATCGAACTCTGCAATAGACAAGAATGCCTATACGAGTTACCTTGTTTCGCCGGCATTGACACTTAGTGATATTTCCGGTAAGAAACTCACGTTCGAGTATGAGGCCACTTTGGTTAAGGGAGACATCAAGTTGCAGATGCTTGTTATCGACAAGACCGGCGCAACCAAGGCCACTATCGGCGAGATAACAGGAGTGGTTGGCTCGAAGCCGGGCGACTGGAAAGTGTTCGACGCCACCATACCGGCAGACTTGAGTGGCGTGGGCTTCGTTGCTTTTGCCACATCGGGAAACAATGCCAACCGTGCGCAGTTCCGAGTTAGAAACATACAGACTGTGGCAGGTGCTCTTCCTGTTACGGTATCGGTTACTCCGCAGGAACTCGAATTTAGCGAGACAAACGTAGGAGAGACAAGTTACAAGAAGAGTGTGAACGTGTTGATAGCAAACTTCACAGAGACTCCCACCGCAACACTTGCAGGAAACAATGCTACCGATTTCACCATCGTGGCCGATGCTCTGACCTCTACCGGCGGAACAATAGACGTTTATCTGACACCGAAATCCAATGGAACAAAGAACGCTACGATTAACATAACCGCAGGCGATGCCGTTGCTACCGTTACGCTGACAGGCTCGGCTGTTGGCGGAGCTGCACCTGACGGCCCGACCGTGCAACTTCTCGAAGACCAGTTCTTCTACAATTTCAATGGCAATACACCCGAAAAATGGCAGACAGCAGGCACTGTGACGAAACTCGAAGGCGTGGAAAGATATAATTCCGACACCGGTTTCGGAGTGGGTATCGAAACCGATGCCATTATGGGATTCCTGAAACAGGAAATTGATCTCAAGGCAGAAGGAAAGGCCGTAGTACAGGGTGACGAACTGGAATGTCTCATACACTACCTCACCGTTGAGTCTGCACGCGAAGAAGGGCCGTTCCGTCTTGCGCTGAACTGGCTGGACGCTTCCGGCAATATCATAGAAAGTGCAGAGAAAGACTTCATCTGCAACCCTGACATTTACTTCGGAAGAAGGAAGGCTTGGGGCGAATTGAAGTTCCGCACAATCTGTCCGGCAGGTGCGGAGAAACTCGTATTCAACATTGTTGTGGCACCTAATAGCAAGGTGCGCATGGACGATTTCAGCGTGACACGTCTGGCTAACAAAGACAAGACTCCGCTCGTTGCTATCCTTCCGCAGTATCGCACAATCATGGGAGAGGTCGGCGTGCCGGCAGAATACCCTGTGGCAATACAAGGAATGCACCTCGGTGCAGAGCAAGAGCCTAACTTCGGCGGTACCGATGCAGACAATGTAATGAAACTGAGCGTTGCAAAACTGCCGGATAACGGCACTAAAAAGGCAACACTGACAATGACTCCGACAAAGAAAGGAGCATTCGTGGGAAGTGATTCGTACTCGATGAAATTCAGTGGAGCAGAGGCAGAGAACAGTGGTTCGCTCACACTTATGGCTTACTTCAAGGGACAAGGCGCTACTCCTAAAATCGCATTGAAAGAAGGAGTTACTGTACGTGAAATGAAGGCAGCACAGGGAAAGACCGACGAGCAGACTCTTGAGTTCGATATAAATGATGTTATAACAAGCGTAAATCTTGCCGTTGTTCAGGATGTTGCAGGTACGTTCATTATAGATAAGTCACAGTTCTATTATTCACAACCTAAAGAACAACTCTATAATGGTCCGGTAAAGGTTACATTCAAACCTAAGAAGGCCGGTGAATTCAATGCCACACTGATGCTTACAAGCGCATTGGCAGATACTCTGAGAATCAGTTTGAAGGGTGTTTGCAGTGCTAATCCGGATGCAGATGTGATAGAGAAATTCGGTGAAGACCAAAAAATGGATCCTCGTTACACAGGTGAGGCATGGAAAAACTATCACAAATTCGATCTCGGATACTGGAAACTCGACGGAAAATGGAATGCCGCAAACAACGTAACACTCAACAAGGACGGCGTTCTGTACCTTGACGAAATTTTCGCAAACGGTGTGAACAACATAATTTTGGAACCTGCCGCAAACGCTGCTGACTGCAAAGCGCAGTACTCAATAGATGGTGGCGGACACTGGATGGATGCCGGTAGTGCCGATGCCGAAGGAAAGTTCACCGTGAACACTCACCGTCCTACTTTCATTCGCTTCGTTGCCAACAACGAAATCAACGTTACATCTGTTTCATTCAACCTCAATAAGGCTGAGGACAGAGAGGAATTCAGCAAGATTGAAGACGCTATGATTAAGTCGGCTGATGCTGAGGCTAAGGCTCTCATCACGGAGACATTCAACGGACTGCGTCACACCCGCGTACTTGGTCTTGAAGGATGGCAGAACATTGCAGTGAGAGGCGAACGCCCATTCTATGCATGGCAGCAGAAGAATCAGGCACAGACAGAAATAGAGAATGAAGTTGCACAGATTTCTTTCTTCCGCTGGGCTACTACCGACAGACGCGAACACGAGACATGGCTCATCTCTCCGACACTCTCATACAACAACGCCGAGAGCAAGGTGCTGACCTTCAGCCTGCGCTTCAACAATCCGACACAGGATGCTCAGGAGGCTTTCGGACTCTATGTGATCACCGAGAAGGATGGTCAGGCTAAGCAGCACTATATCAATCTCGTTGACCATGGTCCGATCGGAGTGACCATAGAACCTGAAACATGGTATGACTATCGCATAGACCTGTCAAAAATAAATGGTTTGCAGATTGACGATAAATTCCACGTTGCATACTCGTTCTACAGTCCGGTGGGCGGAAATGAGACATCACTCAACTTCATGATTGACGACTTTACGTTCGGACGTACAGACCTTCCGAAGATAAACGTTGACAAGAATCTTCTCAGTTTCTCTTTCCAGACCGGTATCACAACAGATCCGCAGGGAGTGAACATCACAACAGAACGTGCCACTGCTCCTGTTACCGTTACGCTGTTGCCATCGAAGATGAAGAGTTACTTCAAGTTCAACAATGAACAACTTCCAAAAGAGGGAGGTTTTGTTGATGTGAGATTCAAGAGCGAAGATAATAACACTCGTGCTGCGGCACTGCTGGTTCAGACACGTGGTGCAGAACCTGTGATTATAAAGTTGCTTGCACAACTTGTTGGTACAAACGGTGTTGATACTGCAGCAGGCGACAGCAATGACGCTCTCGCACCTGTATTTACCACCGATGGCATCCGCATCAACGGCAAGTACAAGACTTTCCGCATCTACTCTGCAGCAGGACAACTGTTGAAGCAGGGCAGCTATCAGGAGAACATAAGTACTCTTGGACTCACCGGAGGCGTCGCAATACTGCAACTCGTTACCGAAGAAGGCACCAAATCGTTCGCGTTCCAACTGAAATAAGTAAGGGACAGACACTCGAAAACACATGAAATAATGCCCGGCCGTGAAAATGGTCGGGCATTATTGTGTTGTGTAAAGTAGGAAATAAGGCGTATATATAGCGAACATCTCTAAAATAAGCACATTTTTGTCATATAAGCCAAATAAGCACACTTTTGTCACTTAAGCCAACATTTTAGATACAACTCAATCCGTTATACACAGCCAACCCTTTCTCTGTCAACAGATATTTCTGTCGAGGATGTCGAGGAGATTTTGGATAAAGCAAACGAACATAGCCTTCAGTCACAGCAGGCTTAAGATAAAGGTTGATAAAGTTGTCTCTTCCCTTTAGTTCCAAAGCATTCATCATATTTTTTACCGACAACTGCTGATTGCCGATGGCAATGACCAAACGCTTGATATTGGCATTGTCTGTATGGAAGTTGTCTTGTACTTGTCCTGTACTTGTCTTGCACTTATGCTCTACTTTTGTTCTGGTTGATTGGCTTGCAAGGTTTGGCTGCATTTTCCACTCTTCTGTAGCGTTGATATGAAGATACCTATTACGAAGATCCCATTGCTCTCCTAACAGAAGATTTCGGAAGAAGCGCTCAAGATATACAATCGTATAGTCTATACCCAGTCTTGCGTTTTTGTAGTTCGCACGAACTAAAGCATTTCTGAAGTACCATGAGTGGCGAGCAAAGAGATCATTGCTTACCTCAAATCCAATTGAACGAAAATAGAGTATTGTGAAAACTGCTGTTGTCCGGGTATTGCCCTCACCAAAAGCATGTATCTGCCACAATTTAGACACGAAGCGAGTGACGTGCTGTACCATCTCATCTGATGAAATATCCTTGTAACTGAACTCTCGCTCTTGTGTGATGTTGACATATATTTTATAAATATTCACATGTCTGATTAATAAATGCAATTGACTCTCTCATATTTATTTGTTATCATAGAATTGAAAATGACATTATATTAATCATCAGATTCTTTCATTGTTTGAACATTATCATTACGTGAGTTCGGGATAAAACTCATCATAAATTTGGTAATCTGCAGAAATTGTTGTGCACTTTATAGTGTTATAAGTCAGCAAAATATAAACAAAATCCGCTATGATTAGCGAGGACAAAATTATAGATTTTTTCTGTATTATCAACGAATTTAACAAGAATTTTAATGCCGAACTTGATAAAAATCTGTTTTTACCATCGTTAGATGGCATCGGCAGACGTTATCGTAACCGCAAAAGTCAAATGTCAGAAAGTTGAATAATGACCATTATGATATGTTGTCATTTCGGACTTCCGCTGACACACGGCTTTGTTTTCTTTATTTATGCGAAATAATGCGGTGGTTTGTTTGCTATTAATAAAATTTATCGTTATTTTTGCAAACGGAAAAACATGATAATAAACTACGCGAGGAGCGTGGGAAACATACCGAATAAGCCAAGTTAATTCTGATGATATGAAAAAGATAGTTGTATTGACAGGTGCCGGAATGTCTGTGGAAAGCGGATTGAGCACGTTCCGCAGCGAGGATGGGCTTTGGGAGAACAATCCGGTGTCTCGTGTGGCAACGCATGAGGCGTGGGAGAGCGATCCTGAATACGTGAATGCTTTCTATAACATGCTGCGCAAAAAATACTCGGATGTTGCTCCGAATAAAGGACATTTGCTCGTGGCTAAACTCGAAGAACAGTATGACGTGACGGTGATAACACAGAATGTGGACAATCTGCACGAAATGGCGGGTAGCACAAAGGTGGTTCATCTGCATGGTGAATTGATGAAAGCATGCTCTTGTAGGGACGTTGACGACCCGCGTTACCACGTGAAACTGTCAGCGGAACGACTCGAAATAAAGCCCGGAGAACGTGCCGGCGATGGTTCGTTGTTGCGCCCGTACATCGTGTTCTTCGGCGAAGCCGTGCCTAATATCAGCATCGCTGCCGGAATAGTTGCCGATGCCGACATTGTCATTATCATCGGAACATCTATGGTGGTATATCCCGCCGCAGGTTTGGTGCAGCATGCACGCCGCGATGTGCCAATCTATCTCATCGACCCTAACGATGTGATGGGTAGAAGAAAGTGCGAAATAACGCATATAAAGAAAGGAGCAACGGCAGGAATGGAGCAACTTTTTGCGGAACTTATGGAAGGGCAATAAAAGATAAAACAAATAATTACCAATAAAAACCATGAACAAAAAAGAGCAAACACAACTTCCCGAAAATGCCTTTCGGGAACTGAAAGAGGGTGAGGAGTATAAACCGTTGATGTCTCCCGACCGCCAATATCCGGAGGTAAATGCGTGGAGCGTGACATGGGGTATCGTGATGGCGGTGCTGTTCTCGGCTGCTGCGGCATACCTCGGACTGAAGGTAGGTCAGGTGTTCGAAGCGGCAATACCGATCGCTATCATTGCCGTGGGAGTGAGTACGGCAGCCAAACGCAAGCAAGGCTTGGGCGAGAATGTCATAATACAGAGCATCGGAGCATGTTCCGGAGCAGTAGTTGCGGGTGCAATATTCACCCTGCCGGCTATCTATATACTTCAGGCCAAGTATGGTGATGCGATGAGTGCATCGTTCTTCAAAGTATTCTTCGCATCACTTCTCGGTGGTATATTGGGAATACTGTTCCTCATTCCGTTCCGCAAATATTTCGTGAAAGACATGCACGGAAAGTATCCTTTCCCCGAAGCCACGGCCACAACACAGGTGCTTGTGAGCGGTGAGAAAGGTGGTTCGCAGGCCAAACCGTTGCTTTTGGCCGGAATTATCGGTGGTCTTTATGACTTCATCGTAAGTACATTCGGTTGGTGGAATGAGAATTTCACAACCCGCGTGGTAGGCTTTGGTGAAACATTGGCAGAGAAAGCAAAACTCGTATTTAAGGTGAATACGGGTGCAGCGGTTCTCGGTCTTGGTTTTATTATCGGTCTGAAGTATTCGTTCATTATCTGTATCGGTTCACTTGCGGTATGGTGGATTATTGTGCCGGGTATGGCATTGCTCTTCCCTGACACCGTCCTTAATCAGTGGGATCCAACCATTTCTGTCGCAGTGGGGGATATGTCTCCCGAAGATATATTCAAAGCCTATGGCAAGAGTATCGGTATCGGTGGCATTGCGATGTCGGGAGTGATTGGCATAATAAAGAGTTGGTCTATAATAAAGGCTGCGATAATGCGACTTAATCCGAAGAACAGCGCAACGGCAATGGTACAGAACGAAGTCGGCAAGAGTGCCGAGACTGCCGAAGAGATGAGAACAGACAAGGATCTTCCATTTAAGATAATCGCTGTTGGTACGGTATTGACGCTTATCGTTACGTTCATATTCTTCTGGTTAGGTGTAATGAACAATCTCCTCTTCGCAGTTGTGGGTATATTGCTCGTCGCTGTCATCGCGTTCCTTTTCACTACTGTTGCGGCAAACGCCATTGCCATTGTCGGCTCTAACCCCGTTTCCGGCATGACACTCATGACGCTTATCCTTGCCTCCGTGGTGATGGTTGCCGTGGGAATGGAAGGCCCGGGTGGTATGCTTGCGGCATTGATAATGGGTGGTGTGGTATGTACCGCACTCTCGGTTGCCGGCTCTTTCATTACCGACCTTAAGATAGGATACTGGCTTGGTACCACTCCAAAGAAACAAGAGACTTGGAAATTCCTCGGCACATTGGTTTCTGCGGCTACCGTAGGCGGTGTGATGATAGTGCTTAATCAAACCTATAACTTCGCATCAGGCGAACTCGCAGCACCGCAGGCAAATGCCATGGCTGCTGTGATAGAGCCACTTATGAGCGGCGTTGGTGCTCCTTGGGTGCTCTATGCCATTGGTGCAGTGATAGCCATAGTGCTCACTTTCTGCAAGATACCGGCTCTGCCGTTCGCCCTTGGTATGTTCATTCCTATACAGTTGAACATCCCTTTGCTCGTGGGCGGTGCCGTAAACTGGTACGTTACGTCACGTTCGAAGAATGAGGACGTGAACAAAGAACGCGGCGAGAAAGGAACACTCATTGCCTCCGGATTCATCGCCGGTGGTGCGCTTATGGGCGTTGTGAGTGCATTGATGCGTTTTGCCGGTCTGAATATGCTAAACAATGAATGGCTTCAGAATAGTCTGTCGGAGGTTCTTTCGCTTGCGGCATATATCTGTCTGATAGTCTATTTCATCAGGGCAACAAAGAAATAATAATATGAAATCCATCAACAGGACGTGTCACGGCACGTCCTGTTATACTTTGACAGTCTGCTAACTTGTAGGGACACACGCCCCGCGTGTCTGAAAGAATGTATTATAACTGACACGCGCCGTGAACATATCCCCACAGGTTAGCAATATCAAGAGTTGCAGAAAGAAAAAGATGAATAACGATAGAAACAACAAGGATTTAACGAGAGCAGAACATGTGTGTGAAAAGAAAACGTCTTCTTACAATGAACATGTTAAAGGTTCGGCAAGGCATGGGTTTGGTATAGAGGAGATTATGCTCCGCCGTAACATAAACCCCACCGCCACCCGTATCCTCATTCTTCGTCAGATGTATCGTGGTGATGAAATGGTTTCGCTGCCCGAATTAGAGCGGTTGCTGCCAACTGTTGACAAAAGCACTATCTCGCGTGCTCTCAATCTCTTTCTTGCACATGGACTCATACATGCCGTTGACGATGGAAGCGGCTCGATAAAGTATAATGTTTGTCCTGTCGATTGCGAATGTGAAGAGGTTATAGAGGACGAGCACACGCATTTCTACTGCACTATCTGTCACCGCGCTTTCTGTCTTACGAAGATTCATGTGCCGATAGTAGAACTCCCCAACGGTTTCCAATTGCAAAGCATCAATTATGTACTCAAAGGCATCTGCCCCGAATGTAGTATGAAGTCCCAATACAAATAATCCACATTCTGCCTCCCCCTCCTTATTTATTATTTGAGAAAATATTTTTTGCAATAGGTCTCCCATAGTATCCTGAAATTCTTTCTGTTTTTAATGGTTTTGTCATCCAATATTTAAATTATATACACAAATTGCAACTATATTAATGCTTATTAACAAAGAGAGGAGTGATATATAATATATATAATGTATTTTTGCCGCGTCATACTCGTAACGAACTCCTAAGATGGTAAAGGCTGGGTAGGCATATACATAATAAAAGGCGTTCTGACACTTTGCTTTTGACGATTTATGAACTTTACAAACTCATTTCAATAAATAGGTGATGAGGAAGTCTATGATCGTAGAACGAGTGGCAGATTGGCTCCACGTTCTTGCGTTTTGTATATTACAAATTAAATTGTTTTTCAGTTGTGGTAGCCGTACTGTCATCTTAATAATCAAGTAGAAGATGAAAAAGTTTTTATTCTTAACCGTCGCATTATTCACAATGTCGGTATCATTCAGTTTTGCCCAAACAAAGGCAGAGATTCAGGCAAGCGTTGACCGTAATGCCAAATTGCAAAAATTATGTGCCAAGCAGCCAAAGGAAACAGGTGTTTCTGATGTAGATGCATACGTATCGGGTGTTTACAAAGCCGCTATTGCTTCATTAAAATCTTCTGAACTTCTCCATAATCTTTATTATCGTCAGATTGGCGAAACGAAGGATGGTGTGACTGACGCAAACAGTAATCAGCCTACAGTAGAAGAATTGGTGGCCTTGGGTGAAACTCTGACAGAAGAAGCTGCATCTATTGCAAAGGCGGGCAAAGGCGCAGAAGCGGCGATTAAGTCATCAAAAGAAAACAAGAACCCACTAAAGGCTGTTAAGATTGCTACTGCGATTGGCTTTACAACAGATGTTTATCCTATTTTGGTTGAAGAGTCAAGCGCAAGGATTTCAATCATAAAGAAGATGATAGAAACAGCCAAATCAGCTAAGATGTAAAGAAACGAATATACATTTTATTTGTGATTTATGATACATGGGCATACCCCCGTGCTATTATATTTCTACTTATTAAACCCCCAACCGGCATTAGATTCCTTGGCAGATTTTGTTCGATTGTTGAGTAGATTTCGGCAAGCGGAGTGAAGCAATAAGCAGGCATTCCGGCAATAGAAAATCTAAGCAAATGCGTTATAATGAACGATTGGAGGTTAATAGTTTAACCGTTCAATAGCAATATTTTACAGAAATTCTTGGTTAATAAGAAATAATTTTGTACCTTTGCACCCGTTCGGTGGAATGTGGGACTTCTCGGAGTCCCACATTTTCATTTAAATAACAGATTGTAAAACAAGAGAATGATTGACAAGAAGATTGTAGAAGAACTTGTAAACCAATGGTTGGAAGGTAAGGAGTATTTCCTTGTGGACATTGATGTGAATGCCAGCGACAAGATTGTGGTTGAGATAGACCATGCCGATGGCGTGTGGATTGAGGACTGTGTGGAACTTAGCCGTTTCATAGAGAGTCATCTGAGTCGTGATGACGAGGACTACGAACTTGAGGTTGGTTCGGCTGGGCTGGGTCAGCCGTTCAAGGTTGAGCAGCAGTATCTGAACTTCATTGGCAAGGAAGTAGAGGTTCTTACTGCCGATGGTAAGAAAATTAAAGGAGTGTTGAAGGCTGTTGACGGTAGAAAGTTCACCGTGAGCGTTCAGGAGAAAGTGAAAGTTGAGGGCAAGAAACGCCCCGTGTTGCAGGATGTGGATCATGAATACTGCATGGACGAGGTGAAATACTGCAAGTATCTGATAAAGTTCTGAAGCCCGGACTTTCCTTGTAAAGGCGCGGGTGCTGTCGGTATGATAAACGCACGGCGGTTCGCGTGGCAAATGATAAAGATAAAATAAAAACAAATATACAATGGCAATAAAGAAAGAGACCATCAGCATGGTCGATACTTTTAAAGAGTTCAACGAGTCGAAACACATAGACCGTACAACTCTTGTTAGCGTGCTTGAGGAGAGTTTCCGCAATGTGATAGCGAAGATTTTCGGTTCTGACGAGAATTTCGATGTCATCGTAAACCCCGACAAGGGCGACTTTGAGATTTACCGCAATCGCGTGGTGGTTGCAGATGGCGAGGTTCAGGACGAGAACAAGGAGATTGCTCTCACCGAGGCACGCAAGATAGAGGCTGACTATGAGGTCGGTGAGGATGTATCAGAGCCTGTGGATTTTGCCAAGTTCGGCCGTCGTGCGATACTGAACCTGCGTCAGACCCTCGCATCCAAGATTCTCGAACTGGAGCACGACTCATTATATAATAAGTATAAGGATCGTGTCGGACAGGTGATAAGTGCCGAAGTCTATCAGATTTGGAAGCGTGAGGTGCTGCTTGTTGACGATGAGAACAATGAATTGGTGCTCCCTAAGAGCGAACAGATACAGAAAGATACGTATCGCAAAGGAGAGACGGTGCGTGCCGTGATACTTCGTGTGGATAACGAAAACAACAATCCGAAGATTATACTGAGCCGTACCAGTCCGATTTTCCTTGAGCGTCTGCTTGAGGCAGAGGTACCGGAGATTGCCGACGGACTGATAACAATACGCCGTGTGGCACGTATGCCGGGAGAGAGAGCAAAGGTTGCAGTGGAGAGTTACGATGAACGTATCGATCCGGTCGGCGCATGTGTCGGCGTGAATGGCGGTCGCGTTCGCGGAATTGTTCGTGAACTTTGCAATGAAAACATTGACGTTATCAACTTCACGGCGAACACCAAACTGTTCATACAGCGTTCGCTCAGTCCGGCAAAGGTGTCAAGTCTCAATCTCGACGACGAGAACTTGAAAGCCGAAGTTTATCTGAAGCCGGAGGAAGTGTCACTTGCCATAGGTCGTGGCGGTCTGAACATCAAACTTGCTTCGATGCTTACGGGATATACAATCGACGTATTCCGTGAAGTAGATGAGAATGAGGCCGATGAGGATATCTACTTGGACGAGTTCTCTGACGAAATAGACCAGTGGGTTATCGAAGCCATAAAGGGAATTGGTCTTGACACGGCGAAAGCGGTTATAAATGCTCCGCGAGAAATGCTTATCGAAAAAGCAGACCTTGAGGAAGAGACCGTTGATAATGTTGTGCGCATACTGAAGGCCGAGTTCGAGCAGTAAGCGTTGAATGTAGAGCATTCTTTCCGTGTTTCGTCATGAAATACTCTCCCGGTGGAGAGTGGCAGAATGTCGAGCATTTCGGAAATGGAACTTTATACCTCTCAAGGGACAACGGCCGCGAAGAACGGCTCAAGTGTAAATAGCGAAGAACAAAAAAGAACAAGAAACCTGATAAGTATAGATGAGCGTAAGATTAAATAAGGCAATAAGAGAATTAAACATAGGGCTTCAAACGGCAGTTGAATTCCTTGAGAAAAAGCCCAACCTCGGTGAAGTGAAACCCGAAATGAGTTTCAAACTGAGTGATGCGCAATATAGTGCATTAGTTGAGGCTTTTAAGAAAGACAAGGAAGTGAAAGTGGATGCCAACAAACTGTTCCCGAAGAAGTCGAAAGAAAAAGAAAAGCGGAAAAGCGAACACCGTGCTGAACCTAAGGCAGAGCCGGCAAAGCATCAGAAATATACGCCGCTCGGAAAAATAGATCTCGACAGTATCGGTAAGCCTGCACCTAAGCAGGAGAAACCGGAGAAGCCTGTGGAAGAGAAGAAAGAATCGGCAGTGGCGGTGGAGAAACCGGTGGGACAGCCAGAGAACAAACCGAAGGCTGAAGAAAAGGTCATGCCTAAAACGGAAACAAAGACCGTGGAGGAACCCAAGCATAATGAGACTCCGAAGCAACATAAGATTGCACAACCGGAACAGAAGAAGCATGATAAGCATCATGCAGAGAAAGAACAGCCAAAGGTAGAGCAACCAATTGTTGCCGAACCGGAAAATAAGAAGGAGGAACGCGAGGACAGCGGAATATTCACGCTGAAGAGCGAGAAGAAACTTGCACCGCAGGTTAAGGTTCTCGGATCAATAAACCTCGATGAAATAAACCAAAGCACTCGTCCTAAGAAGAAAACTAAGGAGGAGAAACGTCGTGAACGTGAGGAAAAAGCCGCGCAGGCAAAACCACAGAATGGCGAGAAAAAGAAACGTCAGCGCATCACCAAAGAGCGTGTGGATATAGATGCCGCAGCACGTCAGGCCTCACAGCAGCAAAGCGGTGGAGGCAAAGGACAGCAGGGTGGCGGCAATAAACAACAGCAAGGCGCAGGCAAGAAAAAGAAGAGAAACCGTCCGCAGAAGCCACTTGAGGTAAACGAGGAAGACGTAGCACGTCAGGTAAAGGAGACCTTGGCACGTCTGACATCGAAGACCCAGAACAAGAAAGGCGCGAAATACCGTAAGGAGAAACGTGATGCCGTGCAGGAAAAGATTGATGCACAGAAGGCAGAGGCACGCGCAGAGAGCAAGGTTCTGAAACTAACGGAGTTTGTTACCGTGAGCGAACTCGCCACGATGATGGACGTTGGTGTGAACCAGGTAATCGGTACTTGTATGTCAATCGGCATAATGGTTAGTATCAACCAGCGTCTTGATGCCGAGACAATCAACATTGTTGCCGAAGAGTTCGGTTTCAAGACCGAGTATGTAAGTGCCGAAGTACAGGAGGCTATCACAGAAGAGGTGGACGACGAGAACGACCTTGTGTCGCGTGCTCCTATCGTTACGGTGATGGGACACGTTGACCACGGAAAGACTTCTCTGCTCGACTATATCCGCAAAGCGAACGTTATTGCCGGTGAGGCGGGAGGTATAACGCAGCACATCGGTGCATACAGTGTGACGCTTAGCGACGGAAGAGAAATCACATTCCTCGATACTCCGGGACATGAGGCCTTCACGGCCATGCGTGCTCGTGGTGCTCAGGTAACCGACATCGCAATCATCATCATTTCGGCAGACGACTCGGTGATGCCCACCACTAAGGAGGCAATCGCCCATGCACAGGCTGCCAATGTGCCGATGGTGTTTGCGATAAACAAGATAGATAAGCCCGGAGCCAATCCGGACAAGATACGAGAAGACCTTGCGAACATGAACCTGCTTGTGGAAGAGTGGGGTGGAAAATACCAGTGTCAGGAAATATCGGCAAAGAAAGGTATCGGTGTCGATGAACTGCTTGAGAAAGTGCTTCTCGAAGCCGAGATGCTCGACCTCAAGGCAAACCCCAACCGCAACGCATCAGGTTCTATTATAGAGTCATCTCTCGACAAAGGTCGTGGATATGTCAGCACGGTACTTGTGTCTAACGGTACGCTGAAGATTGGCGATGTGGTGCTGGCCGGAACTTCATACGGACGCATCAAGGCCATGTTCAACGAGCGCAACCAGCGCATTCAGGAGGCAGGACCTGCCGCACCGGCAATAATACTTGGTCTTAACGGTGCGCCGACAGCCGGCGACTTGTTCCATGTGATGGGCTCTGAACAGGAAGCACGTGACATTACCAACAAGCGAACACAGTTGCAGCGTGAACAAAGTCTGCGCACAACCAAGACACTCGGACTCGACGATATCAGTCACCGCATTGCTCTTGGCGAGTTCCACGAACTTAATATTATCGTCAAGGGTGATACCGACGGTAGTATCGAGGCTCTCTCTGACTCGTTCATAAAACTCTCAACCGAGAAAGTTCAGGTGAACGTGATCAACAAAGCCGTGGGACAAATCAGCGAGAACGACGTTATGCTGGCAAGTGCGTCAGATGCCATTATCGTGGGATTCCAAGTGCGTCCTTCTGCCGATGCTCGCAGAGTTGCCGAGCGTGAAGGCGTGGAAATCAATACCTACTCTATTATATACGATGCTATCGATGAGGTGAGATCTACGATGGAGGGTATGCTCGACAAGGTTATGAAAGAGATTGTGACCGGAGAGATAGAGGTTAAGCAGGTGTTCAAGATTTCAAAGGTTGGTACCGTAGCCGGCGGACTCGTAATCGAGGGCAAGGTGCACAGCAAGGACAAGGCACGTGTTGTTCGCGATGGAATCGTGGTACACACCGCTCCTATCGATGCTTTGAAGCGTTATAAAGACGATGTCAAGGAGGTTGCTACAGGATTGGAGTGTGGTATCTCACTCGTTAATTTCAACGATATTCAGACCGGTGACATCATAGAGACGTTCACTGAGATAGAAGTTGAACAGAAACTTTAGTATAATTGGAAATGGGTAGTTGACAACCGAAAGTTTTGTCGGGCATGAATTGCAGGGCAGACAACAGTTGTGGATTATCCATTTTTAATTTGTCAATTAAGTAGGCGTTCACCATTATACTTTATATTGTGGACAACTACTTATAAATTTTAATTGTTAATAAAAACATTGTGAGTCCAAATAATAATGAATTTGTGCGCGAGGTGGCGGAGCGGAAATATGAATTCGGCTTCACCACCGATGTGCATACGGATATAATAGAAAGGGGACTTAACGAAGATGTGGTGCGTCTTATCTCAGGAAAGAAAGGCGAACCCGACTGGATGCTCGACTTCCGACTGAAGGCTTTCCGCCATTGGCAGACGATGAAGCAGCCGGAATGGGGGCATCTGCATCTGCCACCGATTGACTATCAGGCCATTTCTTACTACGCCGACCCATTAGCAAAGCCGAAAAAGAAAGGGCCTGAAACCATTGATGACATTGACCCGGAACTGATGAAGACGTTCGACAAACTGGGCATTCCGCTCGAAGAACGTCTCGCACTTAGCGGGACAGCCGTCGATGCCATAATGGACTCGGTGTCTGTGAAGACCACTTTTAAAGAGAAACTTGCCGAGAAAGGCATAATATTCTGCTCGATAGGCGAGGCAGTAAAGGAACATCCCGACCTCGTAAAGCAATATCTTGGGACGGTGGTGCCGTATCGTGATAACTTCTTTGCCGCTCTTAACAGTGCGGTGTTCAGCGATGGTTCGTTCGTATATATCCCGAAAGGGGTGCGTTCGCCGATGGAACTGAGCAGTTATTTCCGCATCAATGCCCGCAATACGGGTCAGTTCGAACGAACATTGATTATTGCAGATGATGATGCCTACGTGTCTTATCTTGAAGGTTGCACCGCTCCGATGCGCGATGAGAACCAACTCCATGCCGCAATAGTGGAAATAATAGTGAAAGACCGTGCCGAAGTGAAATACTCCACGGTGCAGAACTGGTATCCGGGAGATGAGAACGGAAAGGGCGGAGTGCTCAACCTTGTCACCAAACGAGGTGACCTGCGTGGCGAAGGGGCGAAACTTTCGTGGACGCAAGTTGAGACAGGTAGTGCCATAACGTGGAAATATCCATCGTGCATATTGCGTGGTGATAACTCTCAAGCCGAGTTTTACAGTGTCGCAGTGACAAATAACTATCAGGAGGCAGACACCGGAACGAAGATGATACATCTCGGACGGAACACCAAATCCACGATAATATCAAAAGGAATTTCTGCCGGACACTCGCAGAACTCTTACCGAGGACTTGTCCGTGCGGCATCAACGGCCGAGAATGCACGTAATTACAGTTCGTGCGACTCACTGCTGCTGGGTAGCGACTGCGGTGCTCACACATTCCCTTATATGGATGTGCATAACGATACCGCCATCTTCGAGCACGAGGCAACGACAAGCAAAATATCGGAAGACCAACTCTTCTATTGCAACCAGCGAGGCATAACGACCGAGCAAGCCGTAGGATTGATAGTCAACGGATATACCAAGGAGGTGCTCAACAAACTGCCGATGGAGTTTGCAGTGGAAGCGCAGAAACTGCTATCTGTATCGCTCGAGGGCACGGTAGGATAAAGAATAACAGAGAATGAAAAAAGTTATTGCCATTTGTTTCGTATGGTTCAACGTGATAACGCTTTCCTTTGCACAAATGCCGAGAGTGTTTGAGCCCACAGCGAACGCAACAGATTCTGCCATGACAATGCTCCGAATACGCTTCGACCCTTACCGCCTTTATGTCCCCAAGACCGACGGTGGTATGCAGCAGTCGGTAATGTTTGCGGGAAAGAAGATGTGTCCGAAAGTCAATACACGGCAGTTCATTGCCGGGCCGTTCTGGGTTCCCGACCCGCCTTCATTGTTCGAGGAGGAAGATAGGTACTATCGCATGTCGAGAAATCAGTCGCTTGGAGAGTGCATTTTTGAAACATTGGTTAATATGCTTTTATTATAATGGATATAAAACAAATCAATAGATGTTAGAGGTAAGAAACTTACACGCCCGTATCGGCGACAAAGAAATACTTAGAGGCGTTGACCTCGTTATAAACGATGGTGAGACTCATGCCATAATGGGGCCTAACGGGTCAGGAAAATCAACGCTCAGTGCGGTGCTCGTAGGCAATCCGCTGTATGAAGTTACAGAGGGTTCGGCTTTCTTCAACGGAAAGAATTTGCTTGAAATGAAGCCCGAAGACCGCGCACACGAGGGAATATTTCTCTCGTTTCAGTATCCGGTGGAAATCCCCGGAGTGTCAATGACAAACTTCATGAGAGCTGCGGTGAACGAGAAACGCAAGTATCTCGGCGAAGAACCGTTGAACGCTGCCGAGTTTTTAAAGATGATGCGAGAGAAGCGAAAGGTCGTTGACCTTGACTCGAAACTGTCAAGTCGCTCGGTCAACGAGGGCTTCAGCGGCGGTGAGAAGAAGCGTAACGAGATTTTCCAGATGGCTATGCTCGAACCCAAGATGAGCATTCTCGACGAGACAGATTCGGGTCTTGATGTCGATGCCATGCGCATTGTGGCAGAGGGAGTGAACAAACTGGCAACTCCGGAGAGTTCGTGCATAGTGATAACCCACTACGACCGCCTGCTCGAAATGATTCGTCCGCAGTTCGTACACGTGCTCTATAAGGGAAAAATCGTGAAGACCGCCGGTCCTGAACTGGCGCGAGCCATTCAGGAACATGGCTACGACTGGATAAAGGAAGAAGTTGGAGAAGACTGAATAATTGACAATTTAAAATAAAGGATTGACAATTATGAGAAGCGAACAGCAATACATAGACCTGTATCGACAGTCTGCCGACCTCATAAAGGCTTACAGCACCGATGTGATGAACAGCCTGCGAGATGAGGCTTTCGGCGATTTCCAACGATTGGGATTTCCCACCAAGAAGGTGGAGAGATATAAATATACTGACATACCGTCGCTATTCGAACCTGACTACGGACTGAACTTGAAACGCTTAGGCATTTCGGTTAATCCGTATGATGCTTTCCGCTGCGATGTTCCTAACCTCAGCACATCACTATATTTCGTGCTGAACGACGGCTTTTACGACAAGGCATTGCCAAAGAGCCATCTTCCGGAAGGAGTGATAGTCAATAGTTTGTCGAAGGTTGCTGCCGAACATTCTGATTTGGTGGCAAAATATTACGGCAAGATGGCGAAGTCTTCCGAGGACGGTATTACCGCTCTTAACACCATGCTGGCACAAGACGGTCTCTTCGTTTATGTGCCACGGGGCGTAAAAGTGGAGCGTGCAATACAGGTTATAAACATGTTGAAATCGCCTTCGGGCACTGGCTCGTCGTCAATGAACTTCATGATAAACCGCCGTGTGCTTATAGTTGTGGAGGAAAACGCCGAGATTAAACTGCTCTTCTGCGACCATACTGCCGATGATAGCAATTTCCTTACCACACAGGTTGTGGAGGCAAGTGTGGCCGAGGGTGCGCATCTGGAGTTCTATTGCCTTGAGGAAACTCATGCAAAGAATGTCAGAGTGAGCAATGTGTATATCGACCAGCAGGCCAACAGCAGCGTCAATCACAACGTCATAACGCTGCACAACGGTGTCACACGCAATCGTACCGATCTCGTTTTCAACGGTGAAGGGGCGGAATGTAACCTTTGCGGGTGTGTCATAGCCGACAAGCGTCAGCATGTGGACAACAATACGGTCATTGACCATCGTGCCGCTCATTGCATTAGCAACGAACTATATAAATATGTTCTTGACGACAATGCCGTAGGAGCATTCGCCGGTCTGATTCTCGTTGAACACGGAGCACAGAAGACAATATCACAGGAAACAAACCAAAACCTGTGTGCATCGAAAACGGCACGCATGTACTCGCAACCGATGTTGGAGATTTATGCCGATGATGTGAAGTGCGCCCACGGCAGCACCGTAGGCCAACTCAACGATGCAGCATTGTTCTACATGCGTCAGCGTGGTATTCCTTTAAATGAAGCGAAACTCTTACTCGAACTCGCTTTTATAAACGAAGTAATTGATAAAATGGAACTCGAGCCACTACGCGATCGCTTGCATCATCTTGTGGAACAGCGTTTTAGAGGACAGTTGGGCAAATGCTCCGGCTGTAATCTGTGCCGATAGGAATCAAGTAATAAAAAAACATGTTTCCTAAAAACAGTTACGATTTCTCGAATTAGAAATAAAAAGATATATTTTTAGTCGCAAAAGAAAATCATATTAAATACTTTTACCACCTGGTTTTAATGACTATATTAATTTAAAAGTTAACAAGATTAATCATATTTAAATTCGTAGTACTAATGAATCACTTTTTACTTAAAAATTTAATGCTCGTGTTGGCTGTTTTCATGTTTCAAGCAGTCGGCGCACAAGAAAACCCTGTAAGAAAGCACATGGCGGAAACAGACTCTTATGTCTGTGCTGCACGGAAAAAGACAGTGAAAGGCCAAGAAGGAGGGTGGAAACCTCTTGGTAAGGGATTGTTCCGTGACGACATGGTAACCGCTTTGTACTTGGTGGATAATTACGAGTTTGAGGTGGATATGGAAGAAAGTTTGTCCACCCCGGGACTTTATCGTTTGGTAACACCTTACAAAAATTACCCGACGAATCCGGCAACGCTTACCACCGATACTTATATGGAAGTTGACGCGACAGATCCGGATCATGTCTTCTTCCGTAGATATGACACCGGTATGAACTGGGGTAATGGAAATATCATTATCAATTCCATAGCCGGTGACTATTATGTTTCAGGAAGGTTTGATGAAGCCAAAGAAGAGGGACTTTGCGGTGTCCTCAAAGATGGTATTATCACTTTCCCGGAGCGTACTTTGCTTGTAAAAGACGAAACAGTGGCCGGTGAAAATAATTATAAAATTGCCAATGCCAACAACAAGTTTCGCCTGAAACTTCCCGGAACTCCTGATCTTGATGTCGTGCCTACCATAAAAGGCAAGGTTGATGAAGGAGACAAGTCGTACGTAAATGTTAATTTCACGATTGGCAAAGATCTGGAGAAGATAAAAATAGCGATGTTTGAAGGCGAATATGAACAAAATATGGCTGTTGGCATAGTTAATGGTACTATCGAATCTTCCGAGATGACAGCAAGTGGCGATCATCTTTTCCCATTAGATAAAGACGGATTATTTACGTTTGTGGCTGTTCCTTATTATAAAGGAAATGCTATGGAGGCAGTATATTTAACCAAGGAATTATCATTCTTCCATGCAGGATGGAAAGATATCGGTACCGCATCTTATACCGATGGTTTCCTTGCAGATTCTGAAGTTGGAATTGGCGTAGATGTTGTAACCACAGAAGTCCAAGTTCAGGAAAGTACAGAGCATCCGCGTTTGTTCCGCCTTATTGACCCCTATGGCTTGAACTATCCATATTCCACAGTGCAAAACTATGACACCAGCCGTCCTTATTATATGGAGATTGATGTGACCGATCCCGAACGTGTTGTAATTCATAAAATGGAAGATGGCTGTGGTCTTGTTTTTAATGTTGGAAAAATGCTACTTTGGAGCAGGGCAGACAGATACATTACCGAGGGACTGAAAACAAAGCAAGAGGTGGAGGAAATGAATCTTTACGGTAAATGTAATGGCAAGGTGATAACGTTCCCGAATGGGGCTTTGTGCATCAATTTTATTGATGTTAGGGATGTATGGTATAAGGCAAATCTTAAAGGATCATTCAAACTCGTTCTTCCCGTAGATGTAACTGCCGATATATCTGCTGTAGATAATGACAATACATCTCCAATTGAGTTTTTCACTCTCGAAGGCATGAAAGTAGAGAAAGAATCTTTAAAACCTGGCATATACATCAAAAAGCAAGGTTCAAAAGGCTCAAAAGTAATAATAAAATAAGCATCAAATAAGAGATTAAACCTCAATCGGTCATTAGTTCACAAGCTAATGACCGATTGAGGTTTAATGTGAGTTAGGTATATGTAACCCGCGTAATATTTGACAAAAATGAAAATTTGTGCTGATATTTGGAGTTGCCAATGAAAAGTTGTATATTTGCACCGAAACAATATTAATGGATAAGGAGGTAAAATATGAATACTACAACAAAAAATGGAAATACACAATTCGTGTATCTAAATATACCACGGAGCGATTGGCAACTGTTGAAAGACCTTTCTAAGAAATTAGGTTGGCAGGCAGAAACAAGTGAACAGCGATTAGACGCATTTGTTAAGAGTCGTCCGAAAGCATTGGAACTGTCTGAAGACGACATCATGAACGAGGTAAATGCTATAAGATATGGCAAGTAAATGAAAGTTATCATTGATTGTAATATTTGGATTTCATTCCTGCTGGGTCATCAAACTTTTCTTGTGCGAAAGATTTTGATAAACCCGACGTTTGATATCTTTGTATGTCATGAACTTCTAACAGAGATAAAGGACGTGGCCAGCAGGGAAAAAATACGCAAATACATAGACATATCTGATATTGATGATTTATTGAATTTAATTCATGACTTTTGCATTTATGCAGAAATACAGCATGTTGCTGCAAGTCAGATAAGAGATGCAAAAGACTTATATCTTCTGTCATTGTCAGAAACGGTCGGGGCAGATTATATCGTGTCCGGCGATAAATATCTATTGGTTTTGGAACGTCATGGACAGACAAAAATGATAAAACTTATGGATTTTAAATTGTTGTGTGGTTTGTGAACATAATCGTTTTCGTTGCTATTTGCTAAGAACTTCTTTTTAATTTCGGCGATTTTGAAAAGTAAATTCGCCGAAATTGGTCTGCAAATTGGGCGAGATTGCTGAGGTAAAGGTGATGTATGAGAAACTAAGACGGTATTAATGATTGGCTTGTATTAGGTTTCTTGTTCAGAAAAGTGTGGCGTACTATTGGTTTTATTGTTTAAATATTTTATATTTGCACATGTTATGCAGGGAATGCAAGTATAAAAAAGAGTAACATTGAATTTTTGTTGATATGAGGAAGTTTATATTGTTGGTGTTGCTGACGGTTTCTTGTCTGTCGGCATCGGCGCAGAGTTATGATGAGTTGTGGGGCGAGGTAGAGAAGGAGCGAGGTTTCAAACCGCAGTCGTATATTGCAACAATGGAGAAAATAAAGGCGAAAGCAGAGAGGGAAGGCAATATGCCGCAACTGCTGAAAGCCGATTTCGACATCGCCTCTTGTCGTGTGTTGCTCAGTCCGGAAGTTGTAAACGACGTTCTGGAGTACATGAAGAAAGAAGAACTGAAGTGGAGAGAGAAAGATGGTGTGGCATCGGCTTTCTACTGTGTTTTCCTGCATCAGTCGATAATTGGCGACACTGTGTATTCGCGACAGGCACTTGCCAATCCCGACTTGCTCGCAAGCAAGAAAGCGTCAGACTATCAACCGCTGGTGAATATATTGCGTGAAGCGGATAATGTTTCAGGGAGTGACGACCTGCTTTATCTCATCGGCAACGCCGTTGGCAAGACTCGTTTCCTTAACGACTACTATACAAGGAAAGGAAACCGCAGGGCAGCACTACTCACCGCACTCGATATTTTAGACGAATCCACGTCTGCTCCTCGCTCGGTTACGGCAGGAAACGCTACCGAAACTACTCAGGGAAGACACGCCAGCCTATCAACATACGAAATACTTGATTCTTTGCAGAACTTATATGGAGATTTGAGTATAGCACCGGAGATTGACATTCGCCGGTGTATAAAGATGCGAAGCGACAAAATATACTCTGTGAAAGAAACTTATGATGCCATAGTAGAGACCATCAATCGCAATGCTACCTATCCTCGTATGGATGTTCTGCGCAACATATTGTCGGCAATTACCGTTCCGAGCGTATATTACAAACTCGACAAGTCGTTGTTCTCGTCGCGCGATTCCATCGAACTTAACATGGAATATGTCAATGTCAAGGAAGTGAAGATTACGTTATACAAGATTGACGAGTCACTCAATGTCAAGACTCTTGAAAGCGATTATGATTTTGATAATATAACGAAAGGACAGATTGCAGCAGAGAATGTTTTCACGCTTCCTTCGTTGGAGCCATACCTTAGGGGAAAGACTAAACTGTGTATGCCGCCCTTGCCGTTGGGCGGATATGTCTTGGAGATAATGGCCGACACGCTTAAAGCGTTCAAAATTCCGGTGAGGGTCAGCGACTTGCGACTTATTATGATGAGTTATCCACATGATGTGGCGCGAATTATGGCGGTTGATGCTAATAGTGGCAAGCCCGTTTCCGGTGTCAGTTTGATTGCTTTTGAAGATGATGTGCAGACGCAAGTTGCTGTGACCGACAGTAAAGGGGAGGCAAAGGTGGAATATAAAATGCAGTCGCCCATTATGCCACAGACCACCACCGACCGCTGGTCAACATTATGTCACATGTATATTTTCACCGAAGCGGAGCGTGACAATGATCAGAAACTGCTCGTTCTCACCGACCGTGACATATATCGTCCGGGACAGGAAGTAAATGTAACGGCATTGATATACCGAAATTTCGAGTATCCTAATGCCAAAGCGATAAAGGGAGAAAAGGTAGTGTTTACAGTGGAAGACACCAATGGTAAGGAAATTTTTAAGGCAAAGGGGAAGACCGACGAGTATGGTTGCTGCAGCGTTAAATTCACTATACCTAAGTCAGGAACGACAGGAAAATATGATATTTGTGTAGAGACGGAAGATGAGGAAGAATATAAATCGTTCTCTGTGGAGGAATACAAACGGCCCACTTTCATCGTTTCGCTTGACGAAGAATCTGCTCCCTATGTCCTCGGTGACACGATACACTTGTCGGGAAAAACCGAAACGCTGATGGGCTCGCCGGTACAGGACGCTACGGTGGTGCTTGAATTGAGTTGTATCAGTATGTCGAGTGAGAGTAAAGTATGTAAAAATGATACGCTGATTACGGTAGTCACCGATTCTAAAGGGTGCTTTAATGCCGTGGTGACTCCCGCCATATATAGTAAGGAAAGCGATGATAAGTCGCCAATATATATTAATGTCACGGCGAAAGTGACCGACAGGGCAGGCGAAACGCACAGCCAAAGATATTATCAGATGACGCTTTCCGAGAAGCCGGTAAGCATGATGTGCAATATCTTTTACGACAATGTGTATGAACGTAAGAGCATCGGCAACCTCAAATTGTGGAGTGTCAACGGCAACAAGGTTGTGCAGTCGCTGCCAATTACCTATTGGTTCGAGGGCTATGAGAAATATTCCGTGACAAAGCAGGGTAATAAAAAGGTGAGCGTGGAAATACCGGCAGAGGTGCCCGACGGCAAGTATTGGCTCTATGCCACTTGTATGGGCGACACCCTGAAGCGCGAAGTGATAGTGTTCGACATTGCCAACAAACGCCCTTGTTACGACACTCGTTCATGGTTCTATGCCACGAGCTCCGTTTTAGACCCGACCGGAAAGACCCCCGTAACGATACAGATTGGTTCGAGCGATGCCGATGTCAGCGTTGCATACGCAATATTTTCCGGCAATAAAGTCCTTGAGGAAGGGCGCTTTGATATGACAGACAGCATAGTGAGTCGGGATATATACTATCAGAAACGTTATGGCGACGGAATACTGGTGGCTGTGATGTGGTATCGTGACGGAAAACTCTACGAGCATAATTTCAGGATTACGAAGAAGAAAGACGATTACCATCTGAAAATGAAATGGGAAACCTTCCGCGACAGATTGCAGCCCGGACAGACCGAACAATGGATGCTCAACGTGACGAAGCCCGACGGTACTGCAGCACGAGCCAATGTCTTTGCAACGATGTATGATGCTGCGCTCGACTTGATAGAGAGTCATTGGTGGCCGCATTATTTGGAAAACAATAGTCATGATGTTCCTAATATTAGTGTCATTTCAAGTGAGATATTGGTAGGCGAGAACATGTTTTCATACGCATTGCCGTTAGTGCTGTTGCCCGAACATTTTCTTCATGGAACGGCTCTGATGGTGAACAGCGTGAGACCTTACGTTTATGGAAAGGTAATAGATATAAATAAAGAGCCAGTGATTGGTGCCACAGTGATGTCGATGGACGAAAAAGTCGGTACCTTTACAGATATAGACGGTAATTTCAAGATTGATATTCCTGTGGGAACGCCTTTTATGGTGAAGTTTATAGGGTGTGCAACTTGGACGGGAATCAGCACTCCCAACAATATGCTCATTCGTCTTGACAACGATGGAGTTCCGATAGATGAAGTGGTGGTGTCGGCTTATGCAATTGCCACAAATAAGAGTTTCAAAGGAAGTGAAGTGCGTGTTCGGGGCAGATCATCTATCGTTGCAGATGGTGTATATGGCTGTTATAGCAACGATGAAATAGAATCTGCCCTTTTCGGAGCCACTGCCGGTATAGCCATTAGCAATTTAGTGTCTTTCGAACCGACAAAATCCGCGCCGGATAAGACTGCCTCAACCGATTTCAGTGCAGTTCCGGTGCGTGAAAATCTCAACGAACTTGCATTCTGTTATCCCAACCTGCGCACCGATGACCGTGGCAATGTGGCAATAGGATTCACCATGCCGGAAAGTCTGACAAAATGGCAACTGAAAATGTTCGCACATACCAAGGATCTATATGTCGGTAATATGGATTGCAGTATTGTGGCGGCCAAGGACTTCATGCTACAGCCTAACATGCCGCGATTCTTGCGTGTAGGCGACGATGCGCACCTCTCTGCCCGCATCCTCAATATCTCCGACCGCAACGTAAAGGGCACAGCGCGCCTCGTGCTCATAGATCCGGAGACGGAACGTGAGGTCTATACGGAGGATGTGGAGTTTGACGCAGCGGCCGAGCAGACCGCAGTAGCAACGTTCCATTATGCCCCGCAGGCTGACGATCCTACATTGCTTATTTGTAAGATGATGGCCTCCGATGGCATTTCTTCAGACGGCGAGCAACACTATCTGCCGTTGCTCAGTCGTCGCGAACTCGTTATGCGTACACGGCCTTTCACTATGTATGGCAGCGGAAAGAAGACTATTGACATCGCCTCTTTACTCTCTCCTTCATCACTCGACGCATCACTCTCAATCGAATACACTAATAACCCATCGATGTTAATGCTACAGTCTCTTCATGCTTATACCACTCCGTTTGACGATTGCATACTTTGTCAGAGCGGAGCGTTGTTCGTGAACAGTTTCGGAAAGCGTCTTGTTACCGAAAATCCGGCACTTGCCGACTCGCTCGTGGCATGGAACAAGGCCGATAGCGAGGCAGACACACCGACCGGAAACCTGCAACGCAACGAACAACTGTTAAACATTGTGCTGCAAGAAACACCTTGGGCAATGGCGGCAAAGAACGAGACGGAACAGAAACGCCGTCTTGCCGAATTCCTGAATGTCAGGTCGCTGACGAAGAAAATAGATAAAGACATGGAACGTATAGACGATAGGCAAAATGAAGACGGTTCGTGGGGGTGGTTCCCGGGAATGAATGGCAGTGAGAGCATAACTCTGCTGACACTCGATGCGCTTGTAAACGCACAGATGGTAGGTCTCACAGACAATAAAATAAAGATGAATACGATGCAAACTAAAGCGTTCGCCTATCTCGCCTCGGCAATGGAAGAGCATGTCAAGGCATTGAAAAAGGAGGAACGGCAGGTACCATCGCGCTTCATGGTGGAATATCTTTATCTTTGTGCCAAGGCAAAACCGCAACTAACGCAGCAACAGAACGAAGACAAGGACTATCTTGTCTCGCTGCTCGACGGATGCTTCCGACACGGTTCTATATACGAACGTGCGCTCTGTGCTATAATATTCCATGACATGGGTAAGGACTCTTTGGCGCGCGACTATGCCGAGAGTGTGAAACAATATTCCATATCAGATCCGGAGCGAGGTCGTTATTTCGATACCGGAAAGGCGTTGTATTCATGGCGTAGTTATAAGATTCCGACGCAGACAAAGGCTATAGAGGCTCTCGCATTGATAACACCCGACGACCGTGAGACCATTGGCGAGATGCAACGCTGGCTGTTGCAAGAGAAGCGTACACAGATGTGGGAGTCGTCGATTGCCGCAGTAGATGCAGTGAATGCTTTCATTACAGGTCGTGAAAATGCCTTTGGATTGGGTGGTTCGCCGGCAAGCATCACCGTGGATGGCGACCCATTGCCGATGGAGGGTGTCACACGTGCCGAGGGTTATGTGAAAGTTACGATGCCGGCAGAGGGGAAGCGGCAGGTTGTTATAGACAAACCGGCTGACGGAACATCGTGGGGAGCGGTGTATGCACAGATGATATGCGATGTCGATGATGTGGAATCGTCAGGCAGTGACATAACGGTGAAGCGAGAGATATTGAAAGACGGAAAGCCTGCAGACCATCTGCGACTTGGCGACAGGGTTACGGTGCGCATCACGGTGAAAGCCGTGCGCGACTTCGATTTCGTGCAAGTGTCCGACCGTAGGCCCGCTTGTCTCGAACCGGTGATGCAGACCAGTGGTTACGACTATACTCTGAGATGCTATGTGAGTTCGCGCGATACACGTACGGACTATTTCATTGCCCAAATGCCACGTGGCGAGTGGGTGATAGAGAAGATGTTCTATGTTGACCGTGTCGGAACTTACAAGTCGGGAACAGTGACCGCACAGTGCGCCTATGCTCCCGAATACACCGGCACGGGGACGGCTGTAACGGTGGTAGTTGACGAATGACGGAGCGTAAAAATATGGTGCATTGTTGCCTTTTTCGCTGAAAAGTATTAAATTTGCAGTCATGATAAGTGCAAAGAGATACAGCGAATGATATTGCCGTCTCTTCGTCTTTTGATATTCAACATTTAGTGTTTAACATTTTATTTTTAATATAGCAAGTGTACGATATAAATAAAGTGCGGGAAGATTTCCCGATATTGAGCCGCGAGGTGTATGGCAAACCGCTGGTATATCTCGACAATGCGGCTACCACGCAGAAGCCGCGTATGGTGGTGGATGCGATGACTGAAGAATACTACAACGTCAATGCGAATGTTCACCGCGGTGTGCATTACCTCTCGCAGCAGGCCACCGACCTGCATGAGGCTGCCCGTGAAAATGTTCGTAAGTTCATCAATGCAGAAAAGATAGAGGAGGTTATCTTCACCCGCGGCACCACAGAGAGTCTTAATCTTGTGGCTTCGTCGTTCTCTGAGCAGTTCATGAAAGAGGGCGATGAGGTGATAGTATCGACAATGGAACACCATTCCAACATCGTTCCGTGGCAACTTCAGGCTGCGAAACGCGGTATAAAACTGCGCGTCATACCAATGACCGACGACGGACAACTGGTAATTGACGAATACGAACGGCTGTTCACTAATCGCACTAAGATAGTGAGCGTGGCCCATGTGAGCAATGCTCTGGGCACGGTTAACCCTGTTGCCGAAATAATACGCATTGCCCACGAACATGATGTGCCGGTGATGATAGACGGTGCGCAGAGTGCTCCGCACTTCAAGATTGATGTCAGGGAACTCGATTGCGACTTCTTCGCATTTTCCGGACATAAGATGTATGGCCCCACCGGTATCGGCGTGCTCTACGGAAAGGAGCGGTGGCTTGAGCAGATGCCGCCTTATCAGGGTGGGGGAGAGATGATAGACCGTGTCACTTTCGAGCATACCACTTTCGAGCGGTTGCCTTTCAAGTTTGAGGCCGGCACTCCCGACTATATCGCTACGCATGGACTGTCGCGTGCAATCGACTATATCGAGACTCTCGGCATGGACAATATCTCTGCCCATGAGCACGAACTGACACGCTATGCGATGGAAAAACTGAGCGAGATTGAAGGCTTGCAAATCTACGGTCTGCCACTTTCCGCACCTGCGGGAACTCACGATGCCGTAGTCTCTTTCAATTTATTCAACCCCACCTCATCCCTCAACGCTCAACCATCATCCCTCAACGCTCCGCTCGGCTCCGACAATGGACGCTTTAACAGTGAAGCAGAGAAACAACGCTCAACGCTCAACGCTCAACGCTCAACCCTCATCCACCACCTCGACATCGGCACCCTCCTTGACCGTCTCGGCATCGCTGTGCGCACCGGACACCACTGCGCGCAGCCTATCATGGTTCGTCTCGGCATACTCGGAACCGTGCGTGCTTCTTTCGCACTCTATAATACGAAAGACGAGGTAGATATACTTGCGGCGGGAATAGCCAGAGTGGCTAAAATGTTCTGACATTGACAGCATTACAAATCCTTTCCATACGATTTCTTGTAAGGAAAGGATTTTTTTATTGTTTTTACTGAAACAAAATCCGAAAAAATGCGTCCTTGATATAGAAAGCGCTTCAAACAACGTATTTTTATTAACTGAAAAAAAGAAAAACAATGAAGAAACTATTTGTAACTTTGGTGATTATGGTCTTGGCAATGCCTATGATGGCGCAGAGCATACAGAAATTTATCGACAAATACAGTGCCATATCTGGAGTGGAATTAGTGAATTTAGGCCCGGAAATGCTTAAAAACGGCTTTAGTAAAAGTGGTATCAATATAGGTCCGATAGACAAAATGCCGGGAATGGTGAGGCTCGATTCCATTAATATTCTTACTATGGAAAAAGCCGGAAAGCGCGTTAAGAAGTTCGTTAAAGATGCCAAGAAACTCAATATTGAGGCCGATGGCTACAGCGAAGTAATAAATACTATTAGCGATGGAGATTACGTAAGGATTCTTGCACGCGGAGAAATGAACGATGCTAATGAGTTCGTGGTCATCGCTACAGACAAGGAAGACGAATCGTTTACGGTGGTCAGGATGTGCGGCAAGATGAATCTTGAAAGTTTGATGAACCAATAGAACCATTCATCTGATGACCGCTTCAGATTTTAAATACCTTTTCCTGCCCTGTCATAAGCAGATGTATTGGGTAGCAATGCGTCTCACCGCTAATACTGCAGAGGCTGAAGACTTGGTGCAGGAGGCTTTTATGAGGTTGTGGCTGAAGCGCAACGATATTCATGACCTTGAGAGTCCGCTCTCTTTTGGCATACGTACAATGCGCAACATATTCCTTGACAAGCAACGGAGAAGGCATATTGAAGAACGAGACTGCGACCCGGCAAGCATCGTAGTAAAGGAGAACAGCACTCCCGACAGCAATATGATTGCGGCGGAAACGATGCAACGCGTACTCCTATTGATAGAAAAACTGCCCGAACAGCAGCGCCGGATAATAACGATGAAAGACCTCGAAGGCTATACGTTCGAGCAGATAGCACAGCAGATAGGACTGTCTGAGGCAGGGGTGAGGACTTCGCTGAGCCGCGCACGACAAACCATAAGACAACAATTCAAAACAAACAATGAAGATGAAAAAATCTGAAACGGACATACTGGTAGAGAAATTCTTCAACGGAGAAACTACCGAAGAGGAGGAAAAACTGCTTCATGAAGCATCGCTCAACGCTCCTCTCGGCTCTGATAGGAAACTCTTTCAAAGCGAAGCGGAGAAAGAACATTCATCGCTCATCGCTCAACGCTCAACACTCAACGCTCACCGCTCATCGCTCCTCCAATCCCTCACCCCCCAACCTGAGGTTCCCCTCGGACTGGAACATCGACTTTCAAGACAGATAGACCAATGGAACAGCATTGAGAGAAGGTCGGAAAAGCGTGTCAGAATAGCAGTAATGCGCTGGACGATAGGCATTGCCGCCGGTATCGCCCTCATCGTTGGAATAGCCATTCCGACACTACGTGAACCCGATGCCGTGAAGTATGCCGAGGAACAGGAAACATATAACGACCCCGAAATGGCACAGAGAGAGGCGGAGAAAGCACTCGCAAAATTCTCTGACTGTATCAACAAAGGGTTTGACATAATGGATAAAACAACTAATAAAAACGTAAAACAATGAAAAGAATAATGGTTATTGCAATGCTTGCAATGATTTGCAGCATGACATTCGCGCAGGCAACTGTGTTTGACAAGTATAAGAACAACAAAGACGTATCTGTTGTTTACATAGGTAAGGCGATGTTGTCGATGATGAAAAACAAAAAAATCGGCGAATATGACGCAGGGAAAATCAGTTCCGGGATAGACAAAATATACATTTTGGATTGCGAGAAAAAGAGACTGTTAGGAGAAATCAAGGCGTATGTGGTTTCTTACATGAAACGAAACAAATATGAGGTTGCGATGACTGTCAACGACGATGGCGAAGACGTTACAATCTATCATAAGTCCCTGCCGGGAAATAAGAACGACTTCTATCTGCTGAACGTTGAAAGTGATGAAGTCACGGTGATAAACATGTCGGGCACAGTTTCGCTTCAGGACATCCAGGCTTTCAATCAATAGTGATGTTTGCACCATTGATCTGATTATTCTCACACACATTCGTAGAATATGCTAATGCCTTTCTTCAGAGCATCAGTTACTACGATTGTGTGTGAGGTATGTAATACATAAGTCCAAGGATTATTCAATATCAAGCCCCATTTTTGATATTTTGGGCAAGAAAATAGCAGATGGTATGCAGTGATATTACTCATAACTTTTGTTATATAGTAGTCCCACCGAGAATCGAACTCGGATCTAATCTTTAGGAGAGACTTGTTCTATCCATTGAACTATGGGACCGTTATGACTTTGCAACTGCAACCGTGGCATAAATAAAAAATGTTGCATTTGCGCTTGCAAAGTTACTGTTTTTATGCTTTATATCCAAATTTGCTACACTTTTATTTTCCAAAAGTTTGTGGATATGAAAGTGCTTGAATATCGTGGAAAATACTATCTGCCATAAATCGCAGAACAAAATGGGCGAAATTGCAAATCAATTTGGGCGAATTTGAAAACCAAAACAGGCGAAATTGATGAGCAATTTCGCCTGTTTTGCATTATATAAGTTGCTTCTTGGTTTGCTTTTGTGGCATAAGTCGTTGGCAAATAAGAGGTTAATCCGCTCACCGTTCATCACTCCACTCGTTTCCGACAGGAAACGCTTTCAAAGCGAAGCGGAGAAAGAACGCTAAACATTCATCGCTCAACGCTCAACGCTCAACACTTACCGCTCAACCAAACTACCCTACCTGACTACCCGGCTTCACCTCATCATGAACCGTTGTCACATGTAGCGAACCATCAGCATTTACAGCAGAGAGAATCATGCCTTGACTTTCGATGCCCATCATCTTGCGCGGTGCGAAGTTGGCAACGAACAACACCTGTTTCCCTATGAGTTGTTCCGGTTCGTAGTAGGCAGCAATACCACTGAGAATGGTGCGCTCCACGCCACTGCCATCGTCTATTGCGAACTGCAGAAGTTTCTTGGACTTCTTCACTTTCTCGCATCTCAAAACCTTTCCTACACGTATGTCCATCTTCTCGAAAGTGTCGAAGTCAACGTCAGCCTTTATCGGTTCGGCCTTATATTCGGCAGCCTCGTTGGCCTTCTTTGTATCTTCGAGTTTCCGGATTTGTTTTTCTATGGTCTCATCTTCTATTTTCTCGAAGAGCAGAGCAGGTTCTGCCAAGCGATGTCCTGGCTTCAAAATGTCGGCGCTTCCGAGACATTCCCATGTGAGTTGTGTCTCCGTTGTCGTTGCTTGTGTTGTGGCAGAAGAGTCGGCCATGTCGATGTTCAACATGTCCTGAAGTTTCTTTGACGAGAACGGCAGGAACGGTTCGAAGGCGATGGATAGGTTTGCAGTGAGTTGCAGACAGATATTAAGTACCGTCTCCACGCGTTTCGGGTCAGATTTCCACACTTTCCATGGTTCACATTCCGTGATATAACGGTTGCCGAGACGTGCAAGATTCATTGCCTCGAACTGTGCTTCGCGGAACTTGAACTGGTCGAGCAACGTTTCGATTTTTGCTTTCACGCAACCGAGTTCTTCGAGAGTAGTCTTGTCTATGTCGAGCAACTCGCCACGCTCCGGCACCACACCATCGAAATATTTTTTGGTGAGTTGCAATGCGCGATTCACGAAGTTGCCATAGATCGCCACCAACTCCGAGTTGTTGTGCTCCTGAAAGTCCTTCCACATGAAGTTGTTGTCTTTCGTCTCCGGAGCGTTTGCTGTTAGCACATAGCGCAGCACATCTTGTTTGTCGGGCATTTCCACAAGATACTCATGCAGCCATACGGCCCAGTTGCGGCTTGTGCTTATCTTGTCGTTCTCAAGGTTCAGGAACTCGTTTGACGGCACGTTGTCGGGCATGATATACTTGCCGTGCGCCTTCATCATTGTCGGGAAGATGATACAATGGAACACAATGTTGTCTTTTCCGATGAAATGCACGAGTCGTGTATCCTTATCCTGCCACCATTTCTGCCATGTTCCCCACTTGTCAGGGTTGCTTTCGCAGAGTTCTTTGGTGTTTGATACGTAACCGATAGGCGCATCGAACCATACGTATAGCACTTTACCTTCAGCCCCTTCCACCGGAACCGGAATGCCCCAGTCGAGGTCGCGCGTCATTGCTCGCGGCTGTAAGTCCATATCGAGCCATGACTTGCACTGTCCGTAAACGTTCGGTCGCCATTCCTTATGTCCTTCCAAAATCCACTTTCTGAGCCAGTCCTGATACTTGTCGAGCGGCAGATACCAGTTCTTGGTGTCTTTAAGCACCGGTTCCGAGCCACTTATCGTACTCTTGGGATTGATGAGTTCTGTCGGCGACAGGTCGCGTCCGCATTTCTCACACTGGTCGCCATAAGCCCCCTCGCTGTGGCAGTATGGACACTCACCTATGATGTATCTGTCAGCAAGGAACTGACGGGTTTCCTCGTCATAGTATTGTTTTGTTGTCTCCTCTATCAGTTTGCCCTCGTTATACAGTTTTTTGAAAAACTCTGAGGCGAACTTATGGTGCGTCTTGCTTGTTGTGCGGCTATACACATCGAATGATATGCCGAACTGCTCGAATGAGTCTTTTATCATTTTGTGGTAGCGGTCAACCACATCTTGCGGTGTAATGCCCTCTTTTCTTGCGCGCATTGTCACCGGTACACCGTGCTCGTCCGAGCCTCCGATGAACACCACTTCTTCTTTTTTCAGCCTGAGATAGCGCACATAAATGTCGGCCGGTACATACACTCCGGCCAAGTGTCCGATGTGCACTCCGCCATTTGCATAGGGCAATGCCGATGTTACCGTTGTGCGCTTAAAGTTTTTCTTCTGTTCCATTGCAATTAAAATATTTGTGCGCAAAGATACGAAATTACTATGAAAAATAGTGTCCTTGAGAGTAAAGAAATTCTGAAATTCGGAATAATTATATTCTGAAATAAGGCGATTGCGCGTTCAACAGCAGTTTGTAAACGGGTTGCCGCACAGCCATTCCTCCTCTATCCATCCCGTATGTTTCTTGTCGAGTGTCTGTACTTTCACCCAACCGTTTTTTATATCCATTGGTCGCAGTTCTATTTCTTCGTTGAAAGTATATACCACAGCCGATTTTTCGTTTGCCGCTTTACGCAGATAGAGACGTTGCCCTCCATAGTTGCGCGTACCTACAGCAATTGTGGAGTAGTGGATAAAGTAATCGTGATTCGAGTTATCAAGATCTATCTCTTTCTCTTCATCGCAGTCGAATATGTCGTCATCTATCTCCCACCAGCCGTTTCGCGGGTCTTCCACTTCGAGAATAAATGTTCCTTTGGTACTCAATTTCTTCACTATCTTTCCGTTAGGAGTACTTCTGAGGTTAGTGTATTTTCCGTTGGTGTCGTGAATAAAAACTGTTAATGACTGTGCCTTGCCACAAATGGCAATAAGCATGAATGTAAATACTAATCCGATAGTTTTCATAAATAAAATGTTTATTTGTTTTAATATTATTCGTTATATATTTCTTTGATTTTCAAAATGTTGTTCGTTGCGAAAAATTTCGTTGCGAAAAATTTCGCAATTAATGAGATGTGGGATTTATATTACTGTCTGTTGTTATTATTTTTGTCTTTCTGTAATCCACTGTTTAAAGAACGGGTCTTCTATGTCGTAACGATTTTCACGGATAATAAAACCGCTTTTCAGTAGTCGTTTCAAACTGCTGAAAGTTGTGCTTGTTGCTTTATCGAGTGAATGTATGGGGTTTTTTCCTTGGCATATTTCAATCATTGTGTGCCTGTCGGTCTTGTTCAGTGCCATCCAAAGACGCTCGAAGTCTAAGTCATGTGCCAATACAATGCCCTTTACGGCCTCTTCTGCGACGTTATCTTCTATTCCTTGGTATTCCGCCAATTCCCATACTCTGGATGCAAGTTGCTGAGTATAGTACGGATGACATCTTGTTGTTTCTATTATATTGTGTGTTACGGCATCCGCTTTTTCTTCTAAAATGGGTTTTAACCTTGTCGTGAGATATTCTTGGAAATCGCTTTCGGGTATATTGTTCAGTCGCATCAACATACCAAAATGATAGAAAGGAGATTTCTTATGCTCGAAAATCTCTGCCATCATCGACTCCTGACTTCCAAGGAAAATGTAGTTTATGTTTTGTTGTAACTGCATTATGCTACGCAGTTTTTTGTCGAGTCCTTTATCTATTGATGTTATTTCCTGAAACTCATCAAGTACCACTACAAGTCGTTTGTCTTTGTCGGCCACTTTTGCGAGCATCGACATGGCATCTTCAAGAACTGTATCAGAGTTTATTCTTGGTTGGAACGACACATCTATTGCGTTGCTTACGGGATTTACCGAGATTGTCGGCGTTACACGAAAGTGCGTCATAAGGTGTTTGAGGTGTTCCCAAGGATAGATTTTGAAGACAGCCTTTATCAGTTTGGCTGATAGGTCTTCCGTGCTCACAACGTCTTGCATATTGAGCATGATGTATGGCATCTCTGACAGTTTAACGGCTTTCATCACCAAACTTGTCTTGCCATATCTGCGCGGACTGATGAGTACGAGATGATTATCGCTCTGCAATATATGCCTTATCTGCTCCAGTTCGTTCACCCTGTCGGTGAAGAACTCGCCGTCAACCACGGTACCGAACTTAAATGGATTTCTCATATTGCGAAGATGTTTGTTGCGAAATTTTTCGCAAATATAGTGATTTCTTTTGATAGAAAGAAAACATAGCGCGTTATTTTTTTGTCTTGTTGCGTTTTACGTGGTAAGATATGTGTGTCTGCGGAGTTGCAGTTGGTTTCGTCTGATTAATGAATTGTGATGGAGGTGTAGTGATATGCTATGGCAAGATAGCAGGAATGATGATAAAAAACATCGGACCCGACAGAGTGTCGAGCCCGATGATATATAGGTTTTGATAAGTGACGTTTCATTTAACACCATGCTTTTACCGTTTTCTTATTTCACGATTTTCTTTCCGCCAACGATATAAAGTCCTCTGCCGAGAGCGTTAATGTCATTGCCGAGATAGCGGCCGTCGATGCTATATACGCGCATGCTCTTGTCGTCTTTCATGGTGTTGATGATGTTTATACCTGTTGTGGCTTCTTTAATCAGGGTGATGTCGTCAAGGAAGAAACGCTTTCCTTTAACTGCGAACGTTAGTTTGGTGTCGCCGTTTCCGGTCAGTGTTACGGTAATTTCGTTCCATACGTTGTTGTTCATTGCGAAATCGGTTTTTGATACGACAACATTCTCGTTCGAGGATGTCACTTCCAAAGTGCTTTGGTCGTTGCTCCAAGGTGCTGCCTTGAATGTCATGGTGGTCATACCGTTTATTGCTATCTGTGGTGTTGTTGCCGAACCGGCAATATTGCTTGTGCCGAAGCGTGCGCACTTGTTTCCACCGAACGAACTTGTAGAAGTCCAGTCCTTGTTGTCCGGCGTGAATGCAGCACTTGCTACCGTGCCATCCCAACTGTTGTCGTTACCTCCGGTGCCGTTACACTTGTCGAATGTCTCCTTGAAAATAATGTCACCTTCCGGTTCTTCAGGGTCGTTGCCACCGTCGTTGTTGTTCACGAAGTTGAACGAAACTGTCCCGTCGCTGTTATTCTTGATATCTGTAATCTCGATGTTCATCAGTTTTTTTCCGTCGGTATTAAAGTTGTACAGTTTCGCAGCGGGTGAAGTGGTGTTGCCAAAACTTTTTTTCGCACCGTATGGGAATGGGTCACCTGAAACAGAATAATGCGAAAGTTTGTTGTCTGCAGGGAAGATAGTGCAGCGCTGACGGGTCGATGTAGTGTTTACAGAGTTGTTCTGCCATACTGATTTGTCATAGTCAACGTGCATGATGAGCAGTCCTTTGCCACCGGCATAGATGTCCCAACCCTTCTGCTGAACGTTTTGCAGAATGTAGTATTCGTCTGCGTGAGCAGGGTTTCTCATGATGAAAACTTCGCCGAAGTCAGCCAATGACTTCATGTCTGTTACTGTAGTGTTATTCTTCAGTTCGGTAGGCTTTACCCAACCGCAGAACATACGCTCGTAGCCGGTATAGTTACACGGTGTGAAACCGTTGTTGTTATAGCATCCATAGTCCATTACCGACCATGAATCAAGACCGAAATTGTTCTGACCTCTGGTATCGTAGAAATCAGGTAGTCCGAGACAGTGTGTGAACTCATGGCATATAGTTCCGATGCCGTTTATACTGCCACCGCCGTTCAACTCAGGGCCACAGGCGTATGTATTGATGCGCACACCATCTATGGTTATTACATTACCGGTTGCAGAAAGTTCCCATTCGTGAGGCCAGATAGTATTGGCGATACCTGAGTCAGCCTCGCCTTTGCCTGCATAGATTACATATACTTGGTCAACCTCTCCGTTGTTATCCCAGTCGTAATCTTTGAAATTAACACTGTCTGCCACGAGGTTACAAGCCTCTACAATCATGTCTTGCGGACGCTTGTCGTTGCCATAAGCGTCGTTTCCTCCATAGTATGCATGTCCGTGTGATACTGTTACAGGACCCACAACATCGAATGTAAGGTCGAACTGGCCATTGCTCTGTGCATGGAAATAGTCGTGTACCGAACCGGTGAATTTGCCTTCAGAGTAATTAACGGTGTTTACGATTTTGTCGAAACGTGGCTTGTCGTTTTCAGACAAAAAACTTTTGTCGGTATAGTTGACAAGTATGATGATTCCTTTTTTCTGTCCGGTGTATGACGTTGGTACGCCGAACTCCTTGCGACGCTTGCTGCGATTCATGTTGCGCGCTTCCCTTCTTGAGTTCGCTTTTTTTATTACTTGCATTTTGTCGGCAAGCATGAAAACGTTCGGGGTTTCTGATTCCACGAATATTCTGCCATCTTCGGCCTCGTAGAAATGTCCGAACTCATCGCCTCGCAGTTCGGTAACGACCTGCGTGCCGTCTGTTAATGTCAATGTGACCTTCACCCCTTTCTTTGCAGGGATGGCCGCCGCTGTAAGTGCTGTCAGCACCATTACCAGCGAAAATAATAATTTTTTCATATCTCTTTTTTTATGGTTTTGTTATAATCAAAATAATATTCAAGGTCACAAAGGTAACACTTTCCATTAAAAGTCGATAGTGTTTCTTTTTGAAATTATGATTTTATAACATTTTCGAAGTCGCTGATTTAAAGTCGAATTACGTTTAACTATTTGTTAATTTGTATAAAAAAGATTATTTTATTTTAATTTTTTATATGCTTGTTGGATTTCTTGCGTCTTTAAAAAAGATGATGTATATTTGCACGTCTGCAGTTTTCTGCGACACGGCATCGTGTTCGTCTTGATAAATCCTTTAATCTATCTTATCATGAAAAAAAGTATTCTTTTGATTCTTGTGTGTGTAGTCGGGATGTTGTCGGCAAGTTCTCAGGAGCAGGGCAAGTCTCAAAAAAAGAAAAAAGAGAAGAAAATATGGCTTTGTGGCGGTGCTTTCGACTCTTTCACAAAGGCAAAACTGGCAGCAAAGATAACACTGATGAATACCGACTCTACGGTGGTGGACACCACGAGTTGCAGGATATTCGATAGTTCCTCATTCTATATCGGCGTACCGTCGCGGCGCGAGAAATACATCTTCAAGGCCACTCTCGACGGTTATGAGGATACTTTCCTTAACTACGAAATGCCCCCATTGGCACGCAACTCCTATTTTGATGTGCCAAAAATACTGATGAAACGTAAGGGTGACGATACTGCGGGAGCGGCAGAACTTGACGAAGTGATGATAACCGGAACGCGAGTGAAGATAGCATACCGTGGCGACACGATAGTGTATAATGCCTCGGCATTCAAACTTCCGGAAGGGTCGATGCTCGATGCGCTGGTGAAGCAGTTGCCGGGGGCAGAACTGAAAGACAACGGAGACATATACGTGAACGGAACGAAGGTTGATTACCTGACACTTAACGGCAAAGACTTCTTCAAGGGAAAGAACCGCGTGATGCTCGACAACCTGCCATATTACACGGTGAAAGACCTGAAGGTTTATCACAAAAGCACGGAATTGAGTCGCAAACTCGGCAAGGATGTGGAACGGAAGGATTATGTTATGGACGTGAGTCTGAAACGAGAATACAACCGAGGAATTATGGCTAACGTGGAAGCAGGCGGTGGGACGCGCGAAAGATATATGTCGCGACTGTTCGCGCTTTACTTCGACGACCACAACAAAATGTCGGTATATGCCAACGCGAATAATGTGAACGAGTCGCGAAAACCGGGCGAAAAGGGCGACTGGTCGCCGTCTAACATGCCGCAGGGAACGCAGACTACGAAACAGATAGGTATGCTCTTACATAACGAACACCCTGATGAGAAATACAAGGAGAAATTAGAAGGGGTGCTCGAATGGACTGACAGTGAGAACATCACGCGCTCGTCAAAAGAATCCTTTGCCACAGACGGGAATATCTTCGGAGGCTCGTTTTCTAACGTAAGGCAGAAAAACTTTAGATTGAATGCCACTAACGAATTCGAACTTGAGATTGCACCGACAAATATTTCGCTTCAACTGGGTGTGGATTACACCAACGGAAAGCACAGTACATTCAGTAAAGACAGCACCTTCAGGCAACATCTCATAAACCTCAGAGAACAGACCGGCATGGTAAATTACTCCACGCTGAACACCTCTGCACGACTGTATGCAATTAGAAAAATGCCGTGGGGCGACCATTTGTCGCTCGAAGCGGGGCTGTCTTACGACAGAACAATACCCAACGAGATTTTCAACAACACCAACATACGCTATACCACAGCGAGCGATGAGAGGCGGGAGCAATACTCCGACCTAAGCACATCGGGATACCAATACAATACTTCGTTGAGTTACCGATACAGTCTGGCCACCAATATGGGACTTTCTTTAAAGTTGGAATATTCGCAAGAGTGGAAGGACGAGCGGCAAAGCAACTATCGGCTCGATCTCCTCGGCGGTGCCACGCCGCACGAAATAGGCTGGCTGCCTTCTACTAAGGAGGCTCTGAATATGGCCATAGACGCAGAGAACAGCAACTGTCACCGCAATCTTACGAGAGGGGTATCGACACAATTGCAATACTTTATCAACGGCGAAGGAGGTTATTTTCATGTGGTTTTGCCCGTTCATTTCAAGAATGAGAGAATGTGTTACAACAGTGCGGTTGTAGATACCGTGGCAAGGCGGCGTTATGTGGAGTTCTCACCATCTATGATATGGCTGAAATGGGGCAAGTCTCATCAGTACTTTGAATTCAATGTGAATATTTCTCAGCCGCCATTCGCCAGCCTTATGCCCGCCGTAAATTCGGTAAATCCGTTGCAGATAAGGTTGAATAATCCGCGTCTGAAGCCGTCGGAAACATATAATCTTTTTCTGAGTCGGACGCATTCATGCGACAGTATAGACTTACAGTGGAATGTGGCGGGGCATTTGCTGCTGGCGAGGAATGCGTGGGGCACACGGACTACATACAACAGCACTACCGGCGCATACACATATATGAACGACAACGTGAACGGAAACCTGACCTGTAGTATGAATGCAGGGATTGAAGGGTCGATAGGCAAGAGCAAAAAACTAAGATACGATGTCGCATCTGTTGTCTTGATTAACCGCAGTGTGGATTTCGGCATTGTCTATGATAATAACCCCGCGTCACTGAGCAGGGTCACTACGCTGAGGTTTACTGAAAAAGGACAACTCTCATATTCCGTTGGCGACCTCACTACGAGTGTGTCCGGGCAGGTGGCTTGGCGGCGTTCAAAAGGTAGCGAAGCAACGTTCCTTACGCTCAACGCTACTGACTTTAGTTACGGTGCGACGCTGCAATATAAGATTCCGCTGATAAATATGAGCCTTGCCACCGACATAAAGATGTTCTGCCGCCGTGGATATTTCACTCGTGAGATGAACACCAGCGACCTCGTTTGGAATGCACAACTGTCACGTTCGTTCATGAAAGAACATCTCACATTGAAATTTCAGGCCTTCGACATTCTCCGACAGTTGAGCAACAAAGAGTATGTGGTGAACGCGCAAGGCAGAACCGAGAGTTGGACCAACTGCATACCCCGCTACTTTATGCTCACCGCTGCGTATAAGATAGATATCATGCCGAAGGGGAAATGATGCTTGTGGGGAGTTAATGTGTAGTCTGCACTACAAAAAAGAATACTATTTGGGTTTCGTCATTCGTGGCGAAACCCTTTTTTTATTGTATTGAATATTTTCATTTTCTCATTTTCTCAATCTTCCCTCGCAGGTATTCCTTGAATCCATCATCGCCCGTAACCTTGATGTCGTCATATAGTCCGAGCACGAAACGACCGATGCCGACATAACTGCAAACGGGCAACCGTAGCAGCCATTGCCGTTCCGACACCTTATTAATATATATATGGGAGGAAGGGTATTCTTCCCTAATCATGTTATACGACAACGTGCCGAGAGTCATTTCCACCGTATGCTGTTCCTCGTCCGAGAACATAAAGATGTCGGTATGCACGGTTCGGTGCTGCTTTTCGTTGAGCCACTCCTCGTCAAGCACATCGACATCGCCGATCCTCGACACCTTGAAAGTCTTGTTCATCTGCGACCTCGGTTCGTAGCAACGCACCTCATTGTTGTTGTTCATCAGCATGAACGGTTCCACGAGGCGGTCTTTCTCCGTCTGACTGTGAGGTGAGTGATAGTTTCGCAGCACGGTCATGCGCTTAAACTTTATCGCCTTGTAGAGAGCCGACACGTTATGAGCAACGTGTTCGCGCAGGTCGCTGTCGGCAAGAATGTTGAAATCGTAGAACCGGTCGAGTTTTTTCATCAGGTTTGCTGCCACCGCATCGTGCTTGTTCGCAGCCTCGAGCAGTCGCCTCATGGTAAGTATCTCGTCTTCGGTGAAGTCGATGCGCTCCTGTAATCTTGTGAAGAAAGGCGACTGTCGGTCTATGCTGTATATCCTTCCGCGTTTCTCCACGATGAATCCGCAGTCGCGGAAGAACTCCAGATAGTAGTATAGGTTACGGCGACTGATTTCCATTCTGTCGCATATCTGTTCCAATGTGTAGCCCCTGTTTCCCGCAAGCAGTAGCAGCAGGTTCAGTTCGCGTTCGAGTTTGTCGTGCCTCATGTCTTTGTTCAGAAGTTGAATATTGAACGTTGAATATTGTTTCGCAAACCAATTTCGCCTGTTTTGGTCTGCAATTTCGCCGAAATTGGTCGGCAAATTGGGCGAAATTGGTCGGCAATTCAGCATGTTTTGTTCGTCTTATGGTTGTCTGTCGTAATGAAATCGGCTTGAAAATGATTTCTTTATTTCGTAAGTTGCTTATGCTCAAGTGAAATCCAATTCCAACTGACCGTTGCCGAGCAGGTTGTAACTCTTGCGGTGATAAGGCGTGATGCCATATAGGCGCAGAGCCTCGCGGTGCTTCTTGGTGGGATAGCCCTTGTTGTTTGTCCAGTCGTATTGCGGGTATTCCTTTGCGAGACTGTCCATATAGTCATCGCGATAAGTCTTTGCCAAGATGCTTGCCGCTGCTATCGAAAGATATTTCGCATCACCTTTCACTACGCACGTATGCTCAATGTCGTGGTATGGTTTGAAACGATTGCCGTCAACTATTATCGACTCCGGCCTTACCTTCAGCATGTCGAGGGCGCGGTGCATGGCAAGTATTGAAGCGTTGAGAATGTTGATACGGTCTATTTCTTCGGGCGTAACTATGCCCACTGCCCATGCGAGCGCGTCGCGTTCGATTATTTCACGCAATCGTTTGCGTCTGCGGTCGGTTAGTTGTTTCGAGTCGTTGAGTTCCTCGTTGGTGTAACCGGCAGGGAAAATAACCGCCGCCGCATACACGCTTCCTGCCAGACAGCCACGCCCGGCCTCGTCGCATCCTGCCTCCGTCACACCCTCTTTGTAGTATTCCTTAAGCATATCCTTTTGTTCTTTTAACTAAAAACGCACATATATTGAACTTATTGTGCACAGAATAGGGATAATTTTGCAACAGGAAAAATAAAAGAAACAAGAAAGATATGAATAATATTATGATTACGCGCGACGGCTCTGTCTTATTGAAGGGTCTCGCAACGGCAGTAAGAAACGCTGCAAATGTTTTCGGCAAGATGACAGACATCATAGCAGATTTCTACAGCAGCATGTTGGAGCGCAGGATTGACAGGTCGCAAACTATCGCCCTTCTTGAAGCACAGACGGCCTTCCTTTTTGGCATTATGCCGATGGATATGCCCATTCTTTTGCGCTTGTTTTTCACCATTTGGACCGTTGTGGCGGTCGCTCGATGCCGCCGTAGGCTGGGTACGTGATTTTCGTTGGTGAGTGAAAATGTAGGAACGGCAGTCGAAAACATACTTATTAAGGTGATTTTGTTAAAAATGGGGCTTTTTGAAACATTTTTGTTATATTTCCTTTGTTCGTAACAAAAAAATATCTTAAATTTGCAATCGGAACGTGAAAAAGTTAATTTTATTAATTAAAAAACACTGAAAAGTCAACTTTTTATGAAATTAAGACTTTGTATGATTTTGGTCAGCCTGACATTATTCTTGGGAATGGCCAATGCGCAAACGGTTGTTTCTGGTACTGTCACCTCGGCAGAGGATGGCGAACCACTGATTGGTGCCTCTGTAATGATTAAGGGTACAAAAGTTGGTACTACAACCGATTTTGATGGTAATTTCTCAATTACCACGCAAGTTAGTAACCCTCAAATCGTAGTTAGCTTTATCGGCATGGAAACTGCTACCCTCAAGGGTGGACGTAACATGAAGGTAGTGCTTAACCCAGACAAGGCTCAGCAGATTGGTGAGGTCATTGTGACCGGTATGCAGAAGATGGACAAGCGATTGTTCACCGGTGCTGCCACCAAGGTTGATGCCGAAAAAGCAAAACTCGATGGTGTCTCTGACATCTCTCGTTCGCTCGAAGGCCGCGCAGCCGGTGTCAGTGTGCAGAACGTGTCAGGTACTTTCGGTACTGCACCGAAGATTCGTGTGCGTGGTGCCACCTCTATCTATGGTTCGTCTAAGCCACTTTGGGTGGTTGATGGTGTAATCATGGAAGATGTTACAGAGGTTGATGCCGATGCTCTTTCTTCCGGTGACGCTGCGACAGTGATTTCAAATGCCATCGCAGGTTTGAACGCTGATGACATCGCCAGTTTCGATATCTTGAAAGACGGTTCTGCTACTTCTATCTATGGTGCACGCGCTATGGCGGGTGTGATCGTTGTTACTACAAAACGTGGTAAGGCGGGTTCTTCTCGTATTTCATATACAGGTGAGTTCACAATGCGCATGAAGCCGAACTACTCACAGTTCAATATAATGAACTCGCAGGAGCAGATGTCGGTTTATCGCGAAATGATGAAGAGCGGGTTCTTCTCTTTCACAAGCGCGTTCCGTGCATCTAACAGTGGTGTATTTGGTAAGATGTACCACTTGATGAATACATTAGATCCGTCAACAGGTCAGTTCTTGCTGGCTAACACTCCGGAGGCTATGGCTTCTTATCTGCGTCAGGCAGAGTATCGTAATACTGATTGGTTCGATCAGTTGTTCTCTAACTCTATACAGATGAACCATTCTATCAGTATGAGTGGTGGTTCTGACAAAGCGCAGTACTATACTTCTTTCTCTATGCTCGATGACCCGGGATGGACAAAGAAGAGCCGCGTTCAGAGATATACTGCAAATATCAATGCAAGTTATAACCTGAACAATAAGGTTACTATGAACATGATTGGTAACGCAAGTTATCGTAAGCAGCAGTCTCCGGGTACTACAAACCGTGCAACCGACGTAGTGAACGGTGTTGTATCTCGTGACTTTGATATCAACCCGTACTCTTACTCGTTGAACTCTTCACGTACACTCGATCCTAACGAATTCTATGTACGTAGTTATGCTCCGTTCAACATCTTCAATGAGTTGAATAACAACTACATGAACTATGATGTTGTTGACATGAAATTCCAGGCAGAGTTGAAATACAAGCCTATCTCTAAGGTCGAGTTGAGCGTACTCGGTGCTTACAAGTTCTCTACAACTACTCAGAGCCACAGCATCACAGAGAAGAGTAATCAGGCCATCGCTTTCCGTATGATGGACGATGCTACAATGCGTGATGCCAACCCATGGCTCTATCTTGACCCGGATGTGCCTAACTCACTCCGTCAGAGCGTACTTCCTAAGGGAGGTTTCTACCGCGAAACAAAGTATAAGATGAACAGTTGGGACTTCCGTGCCACTGCTTCTTATAATGATGTATTCAACGATCGTCACATCTTGAACCTTTACGGAGGTATGGAGGTGAACAACGTTAAGCGTAGCCGTTCTTACTTCAACGGTGTAGGTATGCAGTTTGGTATGGGTCTGCTCGGAAGTTATGACTATAAGTACTTCAAGCAGGCAGCAGAGGAAAACTCTATCTACTACTCTCTGAACAATGGTTACAGCCGTGAGGCTTCGTTCTTCGGAACAGCAACATACTCTTGGAAGGGTCGTTACACTGTTAACGGTACAGCACGTTACGAAGGTAGCAACCGCCTGGGTAAGGCTCGCAGCGCACGCTGGTTGCCTACATGGAACTTGTCAGGCGCATGGAACGCTCATGAAGAGCCTTGGTTTTCTAAGTTGAATCCGTACCTCACTCACGCAACACTTAAAACCAGTTACTCGCTGACCGGTGATAAGCCTGCTATTACAAATGCCGAGGTAATCATCTCAAGTTATAACCCATGGCGTCCATTCAGCAATGATAGAGAGTCAGGTCTTGATGTTGATGATTTCGCTAACCCGAATTTGACTTACGAGAAGAAGCATGAGTTTAACCTTGGTCTCGATCTTGGTTTCTTGAACAACAGATTGAACCTTGAGTTGGCTTACTACAAGCGTAACAACTATGACCTTATCGGTCCGAAGCGTACAACCGGTATCGAAGGTGGTGTTATCAAATATGCAAACGTCGCTTCGATGAGTTCAAGTGGTTTCGAGCTCACACTTTCTTCACGCAACATCGTGAAAAAAGATTTCACTTGGAGCACTGACTTCATCTTCTCTCACAACACGAGCAAGGTTACATCTCTTGACTCACGTACACGTATCATCGATATGCTCGGTGGTTCCGGTTTTACCGGTGAAGGTTATCCTTACCGCGCATTGTTCTCAATGGATTTCCGTGGATTGGACAACAAAGGTCTGCCAACATTCATCAATCAGGATGGCGAGTTGGTAACAAGCGATACCGGCTACAAGAGTTTGGATTTCCAGTCTTATAATCTGAGCCGCTTGATATACAATGGTCCGGTTGACCCGACTATTACAGGTTCTCTTGGTAACGTGTTCACATACAAAGGACTTACCCTTAATGTGTTCATAACCTACGCTGCAGGCAACAAGGTTCGTCTTGATCCGACATTCGGTCTTGGTTACTCTGACCTCACCGCTATGCCGAAGGAGTTCAAGAACCGTTGGACTGTGCCAGGAGACGAGGCTAAGACAGACATCCCTGCCATCGCTGACTTCCGTCAGATGCAGAGCGATCCTTATCTCTCTCGCGCATACAGTGCTTATAACTACTCGCAGAACCGCGTTGCAAAGGGTGACTTTGTTCGCATGAAGGAGATTTCTTTGGGCTATGAGGTTCCACAGGCCTTCGCAAGACATCTTGGCCTTTCTTCTGCAAGTCTGAAACTCCAGGGAACTAACCTCTTCTTGATTTACTCAGACAAGAAACTCTACGGACAGGATCCTGAGTTTGCTAACTCTGGTGGTGTTGCCGTTCCTATGGCACGTCAATTTACATTCACAGTACGTCTTGGAATCTAAACTTTTAATAGACAAACAATATGAAATTCAAATATTTAATTTTAGGGGCAGCGGTTTCATTGGCTTTTACTTCTTGTGATAGCTATCTGGACAAGTCACCAGACGACCGTGCTGAACTTTCTGATAAAGAAAAACTTACCCAGTTCCTGACATCTTGTTATCCTTCCTGCAACATTTCTGTAGTAGGAGAGACAAGTTCTGACAACATGGGTAACAACGGTAGAACGTATAATGCAGACATCATGCTTGACCAACTCTATCGTTTCCAGGATGTTGACGTAACCGGTAATGAGACTCCTTATTATTTGTGGGATCACTATTATCGTGCAGTCGCTAAATCAAATGAGGCATTGGGTGCTGCTGAAAGACTCAACGATCCGAAGGGATTGAGCGCACAGATTGCAGAGGCAAAACTTTGTCGTGCATACAGTATGTTCATGCTCGCAAACGTTTTCTGTATGGCATGGAATCCGGACAAGGCAGACGAATATCTTGGATTGCCTTATCCTCTTAAAACGGGTGAGGCTTCTAATGCCCGTGGAACACTGCGCCAGTTGTATGAAACAATCAATCGTGACATTGAGGAGGCTCTCCCCAACGTTAATGACGGTATCTACACTCAGCCTAAGTATCACTGGAACTATCGTGCTGCATACGCTTTCGCCGCTCGTTTCAACTTGTATTACATGAACTACGACAAGGCAATTGAATATGCTGACAAGGCTCTTGGTACTAACCCTCAGACTGTATTGCGCAACTATGCTAACTACGAACCACTTGGTGCTGTAGATATTAACAACTTGTACAACCGTGCTTCTGAGGCTGCAAACTTCCTGTTGATACCGAGTTACTCAAGTGCTTCACGCTATGTGTTCAACCAGCGTTATGGCCACAACGCAACAATGTGCTCTTATGAGACTTATTGGGCTCGTGCACCTTGGGGAAGTGGTTCTGATGACAATCCTCTCTATTGGAGTAACAAAATGTATGGAAACCAGTCTGGTGTAACATACCCGAAGATGTACGAGTTCTTTGAATATACTGATAAGGTGGCCGGTATAGGTTACGTTCACGTTATCGACCAGGCGTTCACAGGAGATGAGACACTGCTTGTTCGTGCAGAGGCTTACGCTCTTAAGAATGATATCTCAAAGGCTCTTGAGGATATGAACATCTGGGTTGTATCTCACTGTAAGGAGAAAGCAGGCAAAAACCTGCGTCCTGTGCTGACAACCGCACTTGTTGATACTTTCTATACAAAGTTGGATTATGCTCCGGTAATTCCTGATGGAGACCGCGACCGTTCTATCCGCAAGATCTTCCATCCGCAAGGATTTAAACTTAATACAGTGGCTCCGAACGAAGTGAATACGCAGGAGAATATAATTCAGCTCATTCTTCACATGCGCCGTCTTGAAGTGCGTCAGCAGGGCTATCGCTTCTACGATGTTAAGCGTTACGGTATCGAGTATGCTCACTTCTTGACTGGTGAAGAGCCGGCTGTTTTCAAGGCCGGTGACCTTAGAGGTGCCATACAGATTCCTTCCGATGTTGTTAAAGCCGGTATGCAAAAGAATCCTCGCTAAACCTTTTAAAATAGAAGTAAAATGAAAAAGATATATTTATTTGCGTCCATACTTTTGGCTTGTGCAAGTCTCGGACTAACAAGTTGTGGAAATGATGATGAACTTAGCAGCAGAAGTGTATTCGATGGTGAACAGGCTGAACCAAAGAATGAACTTGACCAGTGGATTGATAAGCACTACTTGCAGGAGTATAACATAGACTTGCAATATCGTTATAACGACCGTCTTACTGACTTGGTGTATAACGTAGTTCCTGCAAGGTATGATCACTCTGTGGCTCTCTGCATTATGTTCAAACATATATGGCTTGATGCTTACAAAGAGGCTCTTGGTGCTGACTTCCTTAAAAAATACTCTCCGCGTCAAATACAACTTATCGGTTCTCGCGAGTATGGACCAAATGGTTCTGTAATTCTCGGAACTGCTGAGGGCGGTCTGAAGATTATGCTTTACGGAGTTAACGAATTTGATATTGACAATCCTCGTATCAATGTTGACGACCCATATGCTGATCCCGGTCTTACACCGGCCGACTTGAACCATTGGATGTTCCATACCGTGCATCATGAGTTCTGTCATATTCTGACTCAGATAAAGAACTACTCTACAGATTATCAGACAATCACGGCAGGTAGTTATCACTCTCAAGACTGGATAAATCTCAAGAATGATAAAGTTCAGAAAGAAGGATTTGTTACTGCTTACGGTTCAAGTGAGTATAATGAAGACTTTGCCGAGATGTTCTCAACTTACGTAACAATGTCTCCTGAGGCTTGGAATATGATTCTGGAAACCGCAGGTGATACGGGTAAACCGCTTCTTGAGAAGAAGTTGGAATTGATACGTAAATACTTTAGTGAGCAATGGGGACTTGATTTGGATGCTTTCCGTACTATCGTTCTCCGTCGTTCTTCAGAGGTAGGTGGCTTGGACTTGCGTGATTTGTCAAAAAATTAATTGAACGCTTTAACACTAGTAATTAAGAAATGAAAAAGTTGAATTATTTTCTAACACTCATAGTGTCGCTTTTGGCATTGTCATCCTGCACTAGTGAGGTGGATAATTATTTTCCCGAAAGTTCCTCAGAGCGTTCGGCAAAAGATATAGAGAAGGTACAGAAGATTCTCACTTCCGCACCTAATGGTTGGCGTATTGAATATTACGGAAACTTGACGTATGGTGGATACAACGTGCTTTGTAAGTTTGAAAACGGTCAGGTAACTTTCGCTTCAGAGAAAGTTGGTAAGACTCATAATGCCGGTCTTGATGATTCCGGTAACCTTGTAGGTGTTAACCAGCAGTCAAGTTACAGACTTATCCAGAGCATGGGTACTGTGCTGTCTTTCGATGGATACAACGAAGTGTTCCACTATTTCTCTAAGCCCAAGAACGATGATTACGGTCAGGCCGGTGATGGATTTGCCGGAGACTTCGAGTTCCGCGTTCTTTCTGCTTCTTCTGAAAAGATTGAACTTAAGGGACGTAAGCATGGCCGCAGAATTGTTATGTATGCTATGCCTGCTGATCTTCAGTGGCAAGATTATCTTAATACTATTATGGAAACCGAAAAGTACATGTCTTCACGCTCTTACACTCTTATGGGTGAGGGAATTCCTGACACAGTAAAAATCAAAGTTCGTCAGAGTTATCGTTCTTTGGTATTCCAATATCTTGATGAAAAAGGTGACGCACATGCTGTTGCTGCCCCGTTCATCGTGACACCGGCAGGATTTGTTCTTTATGACACTCTTACTGTGAGAGGTGTTAAGATTGGTGACTTCGCAAAGGGTGACACTTATGAGCGTTTCTATCTTGCCAATAATAAAAATGTTTGGCTTGAGACAGAAGAGCCTCCATTGTGGGAAACACTTCGCGATGGTATGTGGTTTGCTGCATATTCACAGATAGGCCAGTATCAGATGCCGCTTTGGGATGCTTTCAAAGAGGCTTTGAAGACTGCAGGAGCTAATGGTAAAGAGGCTACGCTTTACAACGTGTTTATTGGTAGATATGAGAACAAGACAGGCTTCCACTTCTTTGCCGGTGGTGAACAGGGCTTTATTTCGTTCCAGTTCACAGATCCAAATGAAGAGGGTAACGAGATTTCAGTGAAATATACGCTCGAAAAGCCTACCAACCGTACAGGTAAGGACTACATGAAGAAGCATGCTTTGAAGCCAATCGTTGAGGCTTTTGCAGGTACAGGTTCAAATCCACGTCGTTTCAAACTCGAAACAGACAATAAACGTAAACCTACGTTCATTAAATTTACTGACTTGAACGAGCCTACGAACGTATTCACATTGTCTGCTGAACAGGTGAACTATCCGTTCAATCATTAATACGGACTATTAACTCTCCTGCCTCGAAGTTGGGCAGGAGAGTATAAAATTTTTTAAAACATTTTTTTATTTACTAATTAATAAATTATTTCAGTTATGAAAAAATCATTACTTTTGGCCTTTGTAGCCATGATTTCTTTCTCTGCAAACGCACAGGTTAAGTTCGCAAAGATTGATCTTGACAACTCGGTTAAGTCAAACACCAACCGAGTTGAAAATCTTAGTTTCAACAACACATCAAAGGCAAATGCTCCTATCTTGCACGCTCCCGGTGATGGTGCAGTTGGATCTTGGATTGAGCGCACATACTCTGAGGAAACAGAGTTGTTTAGTTGCAAGCTTGTGAAAATTGAAGCAGCAAGCAATGTTAATAATATGCCTGATGCAAATGTAAAGATTACATTGGGTGAATATAAATTCCCGATTTGGGTATATGGTACTTTTGCTGATGGCAAACTTACTATCCCCGGTCAGTTGGTTAGCGATGGTGCTAAGGAAACACAAGTTGTTAACAGCCAAATGTATTTCTGTGGTATAAAGGCTGACGGACAGAACCTTGACAACGACAAGTATGAAATGACTGTTAATGAAGATGGTGCTCTTGTTCCGGAGGAAGCGTATTCTGGTTGGTACATTTACATGACCGAAGGCACTTATCAAGGCAAGGGATGGGATCTTGGTGTTGATCCGGAATGGAACCGTTCAAACGGTACAATGACCGGTACTCGTCGCTTTGGTCAAAGTGGTGAAGAAGACTTTAACCTGCCGGTATTCGTAAAAGATGAGGAAGGTAACTATGGTATATACAATGCATTCATTAATCTGAAAATGACTCTCGAAGTTGATAAGGCTGCCGGTACTTTCAAAATCACGACTCCTCAGAACGTTGCTGCTACATCAAAGAAACTACAGGACGAGGGTTACGGAAAGTATTACTACATCCGTGGTACCGACAATAACGGTTATTTCCAGGATAATGTTCCTGTGAAAGGTACTTGGACAGAAAACCTCATCACTTTCAATGTTCCTCAGGAAGGTGATTACAGCGGTGTTTATCAGATCGTAACTTCTGCTGCTGCAGATGGCGGTCGTTATGGTTACGGTTATTTCTTAAACGTAATTATAAATTATGGTAATAATCCTGCAGGTATCGAGGACGTTGCTACAGACGCTTCTAAGAAAGACAACCGCATCTTTAACCTCGCAGGTCAGCAGGTTGGCAATGACTATAAGGGCATCGTTATTCAGAATGGTGTTAAAAAGATTCAGAAGTAATCTTTCTTCAATCAATTTCAATTATGAGAGTCGCGACAGTAGTGTCGCGGCTCTTTTTGTTTTTAGGAGATGAAGGGGAAAGAGTAAAAGGAATTTTGTAGGCATTAATAAAGGAGTTCATAATTCATCTATATTCCTTTATCCCTATCGGTTCATTAGAGTCATTGAGTGATTTTGTTCGATTGTTGAGCAGATGTGCAGCCGTTTCATTGAAGACGTAGCGAGTTACGTAGAGATGTAATGGCAGCGCAGATGTCGGTACAAGCTGACTAAAGCAGTAAGGAAGCATGTCGTTAATAACAAATCTAAGCAAATGCGTTCTAATGACAGATTGGGGTTTATAATCTCTGTGCATAACGTCTGACCTCATGGGTGTAGATGTTATTAAGTCCGACACTGCCAGACTTGACAATCCCTTTCATTTAGGAAACCACACATCTCTTTGCATCTAATTTTATTTCAGCGGCAAAGAGATTTGTGGTTTTGTCAGTTCTTTCTGAGTTTGCATAGCATAGGCAGTAAGTTCTGTCGTAAATGTATCCCTTTCCTGATTATTATGCATTACCAACAAAAGGGTAAGTTGGTATAAAATATTCAGATGATTGATTCTATTTCGCGGGTTTGCCGAGTATAGATTTGTATCTCTCGGTATTGCGCAGTAGGGCAATTGCTTCTTTGAGTTGCTTGTCTGTTGGCAGGGAATTTTCTATTGCGCCTGCTTGGAAATAGTATGCTGCCACGATGTCGGCACGCATCAAGTTCTTCAGCACTTCCTTGTTGCGGTCGAGGTCGCGCCCGATGTCGTGCTTCAGTTTGGCTTCAAGTGCATCGAACTCTGCTTTTGCGCCCTCGTAATATCCCTCAAAGGTGGCAAGTTTCTTTAGTGAGTTGAGTGCTTTTTCTGTTTCAGGGTCGTAAGTGAAGCCGCTTTTTATGACGCGCTGCTTAAACTCCTCATAGTCGCTGTCAGTGAGATCGAACTCTCCCGCAGGTGCTATCGTGGGATGGCTGTTGATATAATCGAGTACGTATTCGAACATTACTTCTGTTGTGTCGCGTCCTGTTGAGCCGAGATAGAATGCGATGTTGGGCAGAGAGTCCGGTTGTATCTCCACGTCAGGCTTGATTCCGCCACCATCGCGAACCTCTCTTCCGCACGATGTATGGAACACCTTTGTAAGTGAGTCGGCAATATGCTCGGTATATCCGCCGCGCGAATGTTTGTAGTTTATGGCCTGAATACATCGTCCGCTGGGTATGTAGTACTTGCTTGTTGTTATTTTCAGATTAGCGTTATACGGCAGTTCGAGCGGTGTTTGCACCAATCCCTTGCCGTAGGTACGTGTTCCAAGCACCACAGCACGATCAAGGTCTTGCAGCGAACCTGCCGTTATCTCGCTCGATGATGCCGTCTCTCCGTTCACGAGAACCACTATCGGCATCTCGGTGTCTATCGGTTCTTTTGTTGTTTTATACTCACGGTTGGCTCTTACCAGTTTTCCTTTTGTCGTTACCAGCGTAATATTCTTTGGCACGAACATGTTTACAATATGCACAGCCTCATCAAGTGAGCCACCACCGTTGCCGCGCAGGTCAAGCAGCAGGCCGCTTATACCTTGCTCGCGCAGTTCGACAAATGCACGGCGCATGTCTTTCGAGCAACCCTCCGTGAAACTGTTCAGGTTAATATAACCGATGTTGCCCTCCATCACTCCATAGTAAGGTATGACCGGCATCTGTATCGGGCGGCGTGTTATCTTCTTTGTGAGCGTCTTGCCTGTGCTCGGACGCAGTATCTTCAAGGCGAATGTTGTGCCTGCATCGCCACGCAAGTGGCTGCTGACGTATGCCACATCCTTATTCACCGTTATCGAATCGTCTATGCTCAGAATGATGTCTCCTTTCTTCAGGCCGGCATCAGCGGCTGGTGTGTTGGCGTATGGTTCGTCTATGACCACCCGCTTCAGTTTTGCGTTATATCTTATCAGCGCACCTATTCCCGCATATTTGCCGGTAATCATCATCTTCAAATCTTTTACTTCCGATTCCGGATAGTAAACGGTATATGGATCGAGCGAGCGCAGCATGGCATTCACTCCCGTTCCGATTACCTCGTCGGCATTCAGCGTATCAACATACATCATGTCGAGGTTGCGATATATTGCATTGAAAATTTCAAGGTTCTTTGCTACTTGGAAATTATGATCCCGAGAGTCTTGTGCCATGCCGACAGTAGGGAGCAGTAACACCAACATCAGTACCATACTTCTTAACCCGTGGGCAATCATCTTTGTATTTATCTTCATATTAATAATATTGTTCAAATAATAGGTAAAAAACATAGATGCAAAGATACATTATTATAATGTGAAACAATCTCATTTCACATTCTTTTTTATTCTTTTTTGCCTTTGATGCAAAAAAAACAAGGAAAAATTTGCAAGTTATCAAAAAACTTTCTACCTTTGCATCCGCATTCGGAGGAATGTTTATAACACTGCTTCAGTAGCTCAGTTGGTTAGAGCACCTGACTGTTAATCAGGGGGTCGTTGGTTCAAGCCCATCCTGGAGCGCAGAAAAGTCCCCACAAATCATTCGGTTTGTGGGGACTTCTTTTTTATATATATCGTTATTTTTATATATAAGCAACAGGGGCATCCGTGAAGAATGCCCCTGTTTGTTGTTTTTAAGAAGTTCCGATTATTTGATAACAACCTTCTTGGTTGTACCGTCAGACATCTTGATGATGTTAAGACCCTTCTGCGGAGCAGAAACCTGGCGACCGTCAATTGTGTAGCAGTCTGTCATTATAACATTCTCGGCATCGTTAGTAACGCCTTCCACACCTGTGCTTACTGGAAGTTGTTTACCGATTGAGTTTTCAATCATGTTGTCAAGTTTGTTAGAAGTGTTGTGCTTGTTCACAAATGCTACGAACCACATCTTGTTCTTTTTCCATTTCGCATCCAGAGTCACAGTGTAAGTTGTAGTGAATTCATTGCCGTTCCATGTGATATTGTCACCCCATGTGCTGTTGTTGTAGCGGATTACGTGCTGATGATAGTATGTACCTGATGCGCCGGCCTGTGCTCTGGCCTTCACGTCATCCTCTGTAGCATATACTGTGAGCAGGCCTTTTGTCTTGTCAAAAGCGTCATTACATTTTCCTTTAATTGTAAGCACAGCCTGTGTATTATCGGCATTAGGAGCCACATCGATACTCAATTCCATGTTAGAGAACTTGCCTAATTCTTCATTGACAATTCTCTTGATATCACCGGCAGAACTTGGAATGTACACGTTGTCCTTGTTGGTTGTACCTTGAGGATATGATGCAGTGAAATAAGGCTGACGGTTGAACATAAATGCCGGAGCATAAGTAGAACCACCATCATTGTACAAATATTCCAGATCTTGGTCTGCCTTTGTGGTCAACCAATCGGTATAATATCCTGAATGGTGGCAAACGGCAAATACGCGATCGCGATCTGCATTTTTAAGATATTCGTGGAGGAATCCTGCAACACGCGGACAGTTCGGACATTTTTCTGTGGTGAATTCTTCTATGGTTACATTGCGTGAGAAGAAGTCTGTAACAACGTTCAGAGTGCCTTCGCCAACTTTGTCTTCTGCACCATTGTCTTTTCCGTTAACTTTAGTTACGGTCACTGCAATGTTATGATTTCCTGCCTCATCGTAAGCGGGGAGCGTCACTTTTATCTGTCCGCTTTGTCCTGCTTTGATAGGAGTAGCAAATGTTTCATGTTTTTCTTCGCCTGTAGTTCCGTCAATAGTTAAAGTATAATCTATATTTGAGATGTCTTTTTGGCCGACATTCATGATATTTACATCTATTTTGTTCACTGTTCCAACGCCGCTTCCAATCAGCCCGAAATCAGACGGAGTTGCACCGCATTCGATGAAATCACCCTCAAGCAGCAACTGGAAAGCGAGGTTTCCATATTTACCTCCGGAAATATCTTGGATACCTTTTCCCCAGCCGGCGAACAAAGCGTTCTTATCAGAGCCTTCTACAGTACACCAAGGGTACTTGCCTGCGCTTGTTGAAGCAGAAGTGACATCGAAAGAATAACCTACATATACACCTTCTCCGGTAATCATGTAAGGAGTGGTTAATTCCACATCGTTCACTTTTCCAAGATTATTGTTGGCCTCGTCACCACCTTGCAGTGTGGCAAGATCTACATTCTGTACAAGAACATCAGCGGCTGAACCTTTATTTGGCAATTTCTTGGATACCCAGATTTTGAGATTTGCAAGGACTGATTTGTCACGCAGATAGAAACGAACGGCTTTTATTGTCTTTCCAACAGCCAGTGTGTTTGTTCCCGGAACAAAGATTGCTGCATCCAATGAGCCCGTTCCCTCGACTCCCAAAGCTCCGCGAGCCTCATTTCCTGAAACATATCCCCACCAGATTTGGTTTTCTGTCGGGTTTATTTTGTTGATTGTTTCCACGTATTGTGGTTTGTTTGAAAGTTTGTAACTTTTCAATACCGGCTCAAGTTTTGAAACTTGTGCACTAATACTCAACGGCAACGCTATTGCTACCAATGTAAGTAATTTTTTAAACATAAGGGTTAATTTTTTAAGTTAATAGATATTGTTAATTTATTGTTTTATGACCGAATTTATCAGTTTACATTGCCCTACAAAAATAATACTTTTTTTTTTTAGAACAAACAAACAGGTACGTTATTTTAAATTTATCGTTATTTTTTAACTTTTATGCTTGTTTTTGTAGTATTCTTTCCATTTTAAACCTCAATCGTTTATTAGCATCTTTAACTGATTATGTTAGATTGTTGAGCAGATGTCGGCAAGCGGACTAAAACAGTAGGTATGCATGCCGACAATATCAAATCTAAGCAAAATGCGTTATAATGATCGATTGGGGTTTAACATATGCACTTGAAACAATAGAAACCAATATCGGGACAATGTATGCCGAATCTTCAACAAACGCCCGTAGGCTTGCCAATATCTAATACGCGAGTTCGGGATAAGGTAAATTTATTTGCGTACCGGGCGCACAGAGAAGCCTAACATACGGATACAGTGAGGCATAGTTGGCGATTCGTTGACAAGGAACTCGAAGTTGTAGGCACTACGGCTGTACGCAGAGAGTTCACTCGACCAGAAAGAGCCACTATTGCCTTTACTTAGGAGTTTGGAACCAGTACGGAAACCGGCGGCAGGCAGAAAAATGGATTTGCCGTTAGGACCTGTTCCCTTACAGCCTTTTACTCCGTTTACCTCCGTCCATTCCCATGTACAGTTATCTATAAGTTCCCGAATATTAGCGATGGTCGGCATACGCCATTGTGAGCCGAGTTTGGCGGTAGCAACGTCATCCCCGGGTTCAAGGACACTCTTGCCGTCGCCGATGAATTTCATACCGTTATACCAGATACCTTCAATCCAACTGTCAGCGATGGTGTACTTGGTAATGTACTTCCATTCGGATTTTCCCTGTTGCATCCACTCGTAGTTGCCCCATTCGTAAGTAGCCTTGGTCTTGGTCTCGCCCCAAGCATAGTAGTCGCCATATTCCTCGGGCTTCGTGGCTCCAAGGTTGCAGGTTGCCCACTTCAAGCCACTGGGCAGACCGAGATCTACATATTTAACGGCATCGTGGATGGGCTTAGAATCGTCGTCGTCACTCGAGCAGGCGATGAACGTCACACCCATTATCATTACTGTTGCGATGGCAAACATCTTGTATGCCGGATGTTGTTTCCTGAACTTTTTGATTTCCATAGTTTTGTTATTTTAATTGTGAAATACAAATTATTGATTATCCTATTAACATCATTACAAATCTTGTTGCTTTTTATTATGCTATCCCATTGGGGCTGGACAAATTTAGTCGCTTACCGGGCGTACAGATAAGCCAAACATACGGCTATCGTGATTCAAACTTGGCGGGTTGTTGGAAAAGAAGTCGAGGTCGTTGGCGTTATAAGTGATGCTCCCAGAGTGCGAACTCGACCAGTAAGCACCCCTTGTTCCTTTGTCATTCAGTTTGGAATCGGCGTAGTAGCCTGCGGCAGGCAGAAATATGGAATTGCCGTTAGGACCTGTTGCCTTACAGCCTTTTACACCGTTTACCTCCGTCCATTCCCATTTGCAGTTATCTATAAGTTCCTGCATATCAGTGAGGGTCGGCATACGCCATGGTGAGCCGAGTTTGGCGGTGGCTGCGTCATCTCCGGGTTCAAGGAGTATCTTGCCGTCTCCGATGAACTTTCCACCGGAGTCATACCATATACCTTCAGTCTTGCCGTCTTTGATGGTGTACTTGGTAATGTATATCCATTCGTATTTTCCTTGTTGCATCCACTTGTAGTTGCTCCAATTGTAAGTAGTCTTAGGCTTTGTCTCTCCCCAAGCGTAGTAGTTTCCATATTCTTCAGGCTTATTGGCACCGAGGTTACACTTTGCCCACTTTATACGGCTTGGTAGGCCAAGATTTACGTATTCTACTGCATCGGGGTTGGGCTTCGAATCATCATCGTCACTCGAGCATGCGGTGAACGCCATGCTCATCATCACTACTGTTGCAATGGCAAACATCTTGTATGCCACATATTGTTTCCTGAAATTTTTAGTCTCCATTACTTGTTATTTTATTGGTGAAACATTGATTATTCTACTCACAGCATTTCTGGTTTTGTTGCTATCTTATCATGCTATGCCCATTGGGGCAAGACAAATTTAGTCGCGCACAGGATGCACAGAAGAGAGTATTACAATTTTTTTCTTTTATTGAATTTCCTTCTAATACGTTCACTTGGGAATAATGATGGCGTAATCGCCACCCTTCAAGTACACAGAGAGTTCTGCTTTCGTTTCCATCTACAGTATCTTTCGGCTGATTCTTATCCGCAATTTCGGGATGGGCAGAAAACTCATCTGTGCTGCACTCTAATTCATAGTCGAGCATTTCCCGAATGGACTCCAAGCGTTCGAAGCAATCCTCGAAAAAGTTCTGCCCCCCACTGTTGTTCCTGTGAAACTTTTCCCGTTTCTTTTTCTTTATGTTCTTCAGTCATTGCTTTGCCATTTCTTTTTGCAAAGTTAAGTAAAATTGTCCATAAGCGACTTGCTCTAATCGGACAAAAAGTTGCTCTAATCGGACATTTTCCTTCAAAAGCGTAAAAATGCCGGATCTTTTTTGTTCAGTATAATGGAAAAATAGAGTATGATAGAAATTTTTTGAATCGGTGCTTATCCTGAACCTATGTAATTATATATTTATAACATAGAGAGTCGTTATGAATTAATAAAAAAACAATATCTTTGTATCGGTTATTTACCGGAAAAGATTAATAATAAAATCAAATAATAGAAAAATAATGTCATTACAAGAGATTTTGGAGCACAGGCGCGCCGTAAGACAATATGATGCGGCGAAACCGCTCGACGATGATAAGGTGAAAGAGTGCATACGACTTGCCACGTTGGCTCCCACGAGTTCTAACATGCAACTCTGGGAGTGCTTTCATGTCACCAATCCGGAAGTGCTGAAGCAGTTGGCCACGGCATGCCTGGGTCAGGGTTCGGCAAGAACGGCACGTCAGATAGTGGTATTCGTAACACGACAAGACAGATGGAAGAGCCATGCCGAGGCCGTACTGAAAGCAAATATAGAGGAAATAAACCTTAACAGTCCGGAGGAACGGAAGGCTCACCGCATCGCAATGCAGGAGGATTACTATGCCAAGTTGATGCCCTATAACTATAAACGACTGTTCGGACTATTCGGATTCTACCGCAAGATTCTCATTCAGCTGAAAGGCTTGAAGCGTCCCGTTAAGCGTCAGATTTCAGAGACAGATATGAGAGTTGTTGTTCATAAGAGTTGTGCACTTGCAGCGCAGACCTTCATGCTGGCCATGAGTGAACAGGGATACGACACCTGTCCGCTTGAAGGCTTCGACAGTTTGCGGGTAAAGAAAGTCCTCAGACTGCCATACGACTGTGGTATCAACATGGTAATAACCTGCGGAGTGCGTGCCAAAGGCGGGGTAAGAGGCGACCGTTACCGCCTGCCGCTATCGGAGTTCTACCATAAAGTGTGACGATGAGCAACAAAAAGAAAACATTTTAGAAAGTAATTTCGCCTGTTTTGCAAACCAAATTCGCCCAATTTGGAAACCAAAACGGGCGAAATTGCTTTTCAAATTCGCCCAATTTGCATCGGTATAATTCATATTACAGATTCTGTTTTGGTTTAATCAACGCTTTCTCTTGTTTGACGAAAGTGTAAAAACTGCCACTAAAAAACCACCCTATGTTTCTTTGTTAATAAGGAACATAGGGTGGTGGTTATTTTTAGTTTACCTTCTTGTGAACCTCAAGCATTGCTTTCGGGTCTAGCATCTCGTCGAGTTGTTCCTTTGTGAGGAGTTTCTTTTCGAGTGCCACCTGTTCAAGACTCTTTCCGGTCTCGAGTGCTTCCTTAGCAATCTTGGTGCTGTTCTTATATCCGATGTATGGGTTAAGGGCGGTAACGATACCGATTGAGTTCTTCACCATGTCGAGGTTATGTTTCTCGTTAACGGTGATGCCCTTGATACACTTCTCGCGAAGAGTGTCCATTGCTTTTTCGAGCCATGTCATGCTCTCGAACAGACATTCGGTAATTACCGGTTCCATAACGTTGAGTTGCAACTGTCCGGCCTCTGCAGCGAAGCAAACGGTAGTGTCGTTACCGATAACCTTGAAGCATACCTGATTCATCAGTTCGGGGATTACAGGGTTCACCTTGCCCGGCATTATTGACGAACCCGGAGCCATCGGTGGGAGGTTTATTTCATGGAGACCGCAACGAGGACCGGAAGCCATGAGACGCAGGTCGTTGCACATCTTCGACAGTTTCACTGCCAGACGCTTCAGCGCAGCAGAATAACTTACGAATGCTCCGGTGTCCGGTGTTGCTGCTATCATGTCTGATGCTTTCTCGAACTTCTCGCCGGTGAGTTCGCTCAGGCGTTGTGTGCAGATGTCGTCGTAGCCCGGTGCAGCATTGAGGCCGGTACCGATTGCTGTGGCACCCATGTTGATTTTGTTGAGCAGTATTACGTTGCGCTCAATGTTTTCAATCTCTTCCTGCAAGGTGTTGGCGTAGGCGTTGAACTCCTGTCCGGAAGTCATTGGCACTGCATCCTGCAACTGTGTGCGACCCATCTTCACTGCGTCTTTGAACTCTTCTGCCTTTACACGTATTGCAGCGATTAGGTTCTCAAGACTCTTCACCAAACTCTTGTTCATGCGGATTACGGCATAGTGTATGGCTGTGGGGTAAGCGTCGTTTGTTGACTGTCCGCAGTTTACGTGGTCGTTAGGAGAGCAATGCTGATAGTCGCCTCTCTCATAACCCATGATGTCTAAGGCGAGGTTAGCAAGCACCTCATTGGCGTTCATGTTCACCGAAGTACCTGCACCGCCCTGCATCATATCTACAGGGAAGTTCTCCCAATGCTTGCCGGCGATTATTTCATCGGCAGCGCGGCAGATGGCATCTGCTATTTTCGGGTCGAGTTCGCCTACTTCTGCGTTTGCCATTGCTGCGGCTTTCTTCACGTAAGCGATAGAGATGACAAACTCGGGATAGTCCATCATCTTGCTGTTAGAGATTTGATAATTGTTGATTGCACGCTGAGTCTGCACGCCATAATAAGCATTGGCGGGAACTTGAAGTTCGCCCAGCAAGTCAGATTCTACTCTGAAATTCTTTGAATCGTTTGCCATGATTGGTTATTAGTTAAATTACGGCACATCAATGATGCCCATAGTATTAATAAAGTTACGATGCAAAGTTAAGCAATAAAACATGACTCGCATAGAAAAAGCAGGACATTTCCTGCAACTTAACAATGTTTAACTGTAAGTGCGGATAATATGGAGTTCGGGAGTTAATGGCTTATCAGGGTTATTAAACACTTTAAGCGAGAAACCATTTTCAAATGGTCTCCCGCTTAAAGTGTTTAATAGGGATGGCTAATTAATAATTTATTGATTTCAATGTATTGCCATTAGAGAGTTTAATGATGTTCACGCCCTTGGTATTGGCGTCCACTCTCTGTCCGTTGGCATTGTAGCGTGCCACTACTTCCACGTTGCGGTCTGCATCGGCATTGTCGATACTTGCAGATTTACCGTTCACATAGTTTACGGTAACTTTACTTCCCTGATGTTCTGTCAAGCCTTTTACTCTTACTATCTGGTAGGTAACTATGCAAGTTTGGCCTTCCTTTGCATCTTCAGGAAGTATCCATTCTGTGGCGAGACTTAGTGATTCGCCGGGTTGAAGTATAACTGAAGATGTTGTATATTCTCCCACAGTAGTCTGTCTCCAGCATGATCCAAAACATGTCTGAACAGTACCACCATCAATTCTTGTGATATTCCACTTTACATAAACTGTTTGCTCTTCTGTTGAGGTGTTTATGACAGATATGTCGGCATTAATCATCGATTCGTCGAAGCCGTCAGAAACAACATCGTTTCGTGTGACAGTGCTACCGTCTTCAAGCACATTACCTTCCTTGTCTGTGAATTGTAAAATGTTATCCACCCCTTGTGCGAAAGAAAATGTTGTTCCCGCAACAAGCATTAAGAATAAAGTAAAAATCTTTTTCATATTGTTATTTCTTTTTTATTGTTATTATTTTATTGGTTTGCACTCAACTTGTTGTACGCCATTGTCATTATATACAAATGCTACTATTGAGACATTGTCGGCAACCCATTTCTCATCTAAAGTCAATGTATATTGGTTTGTCTTTGTCTCGTCTTTGTTTATCGCAAAATCGTCACCCCACAATCCGTTTACCGTTGCACGGAAAACATGGTTGTGAACATAGTTAGGATTGTTTGTGCCATCTGGCATCAACTGCATGGCTGTGATATTGTTTTCTATCACCCATACCTGCAGTTTTCCTGTTGTGGCATCTGTGATACCAACTGTTTTTATGTCTATTTTTACAGACTTTGTTGCTTCATCGTAAGTATTGCTTATCTCAATATTTATCGGAGCGGTCTGAGATATGGCTTCTCTTACAGCCTTAGGCCAATCGGTAATGTTCAACTTGCCACCTTGACGGTTGATAAGTCCTATTGGCGGTGCCTCAATGCCCCAGTGCTCGTAATACTTCTGTCCGGTTTCGGTGAAAAGTCCTATTTTGCTACTTGAGCCCTTATATGCGAGTGGTCCTGCATGTATTCCCACGGCAATGATATTCTCCTTGCCGTATTCTTTTTGCATGCTTTCTATCGTTTCAACGGCCTTTGGACAGTTGATGCATTTCTGTCCTGTGAAATCTTCGATAAGAACCTTTTTGCGCACCTCGACTTTGTCTATCGTCGTCAGACGGTCGTTCTCGTCAATCTCGCTGCACGATGCCAAAGTCATCGCTACACCTATTAATATATATACAAATCTCTTTATCATTGTTATGTTCTTTTATCCTCCACGTTGATGGAGGTTATGACATTTGTTTAGAAATTATAGTTATATGACACTGTGAATCCTTTAGACTCCGGAACATATCGGCAAACTCCGCCTGAACAGTTGTAGCCTGCACGGGTGCGTCCCCAACCCAACTGTACGCGATGTGAACCACGGTTATATGTAACGAATGTCTGATAATAGTGAGACTTTGTAGAGCCGCTGTTATACATGTCTGACAGTGTGATCATCCAGTTTGGCGCAATAGACAGTTCGAGCAATCCGAATAGCCAGTCGCCCTCATCGTACTTGGTTGAGAGGTATTGTGCCTCGGCACGCAATGACATCTTAGGGCTGAATGTGAACAAACCGTCGGCGATGAAAATGTCTGAGTGTATCATGCCACCTTTTCCTTCAACAACTGTCTTGTTGTAGAATTGGTTCATATACATCGCAGTGAGTTTGAATCCCTTGGTGATGCGCTTTTCTATCTGTACGTTCAAGTCCTGATAGTAGGTCTGGTCGCCCCATTTCCAGAAACTTGAGCCGTATCCGTCTGAACCTTTCGTGAATGTGCCGTTGAGCAGATGTGGGTTGCGGTCGATGCCATGAACGTGAGAGAAGTTCACTTTCATGCTTGTGCCATATCGTCCGCCGAATGTGGTGTGACGCTTAAACTTATATCCGAACTGTGCCTGGTATGCCCATTCGCCTGCCGGGTTGGTGGCGTATGGGTAAATGGCCGGTAGGGCATAGGTGTGACTTTCGGTGAATGCCGGCAGGTGGTTGAGGAACGACGAAGTTCCTGTCATGCTGCGACGGCTGCGGAATGCAAAATTGTCAGAACGCTTTGCCTGCAACAGAAGACTCATTCCTTTTTGGGAATAGGATGTGGAAAGCATTGCCACATATCCTTTTCTGTATGTATATCCGTTGTCGAACGATGGGTCTTGTGTCTTGCCGGCATATTCTGCCAGTACGTTGAATCCGCCCTTTTGGAAGTTCACACGGAAATCGTAGGCGTTGACATAGTCGGGGAAATTGAGTTTGTGGGTTGCATCTACAAATACCTCCTCGTAGCCGGCAGACTCGTGTTTGTTTATCCACGATGCACCGAGTGTCACGTATGTGCCGCTCTCCTGCATTGCCTTAGACCATTCATTGAGATTCAATTCCATGTCGGCACCTGTCATCCAAGCCTTGTTCAACGACCAGTAGCGGCGTTGCTTGCCGGTGACAGCCTTTATCTGAATACCGTTGAACGGTTTCACTACCAATCGTGCACCAAACAACGAGTTATCAATGCCGAGCGAACGCTCTTCGTAAGTGCGCAGAATGAATCCCGAGCCGAACTGTTCGTAGTAGTGTCCGAGTGTTAGTTCGGCATTCTTTATTTTACCTTTTACGTAGAAGAAAGGCACGCCCCAGCCTTTGAAGTCTTTTTCGAAGCCGGGAAGCGGGTGGTCAAGGTAAGAGAAACGCAGACCTGCATCAACGTATTTGTTCATCACGTTTGCCTCTACGTATGTGTTAGTGCGGAAGTCCTCGTTGGAGCCATCATCCTGCTTGCTTGTAGTAGGGATGAGCATGTCGCTCTGCACACTTCCACTCAAGGTTACTTTCTTGCCGTCGTCGGCACTCTGTGCCCAAACACCGGACGCAGAGGAAGCCAAACAACAGGCTAAGAATAATGTCTTGTATTGTTTCATTGGTATTGTGAACGTATTCTTGTTAAATTAGTTGTTATCCAAAAGATGTTATTTTACCATTTCGCGAACTTTCTCTATCAGTTCGGTCTCTGCACCATCGGTATATCCGTTGTGCTTGTAAGCAATGTTGCCGTTGCCGTCAACAATAAGTGTGAAAGGAATTGTCTGAATACCGAGTGCACGGCTGAAATCGCGGTTCGGGTCGAGCAATACCTCGTAAGGCCATCCGTTAGAATCTACCAATGGCTTCACCTTATTTACATTCTGAGCCTCGTCTATTGAAACGGCAATAAGTTTCACGCCGGTTTCCTCTACCCAGTCTTCATATACCTCGTTGATTGCCTTCAGTTCGCGGTTGCAGGGTTTGCACCATGTGGCAAAAAAACTTATGATTATCGGCTTGCCTTGATTATTAATAGTGTCGGTGCGAACCTCTTTTCCGTTCATACTCTTGAGATTAACTTTCGGCAGTTGTGCCTTTGCTGCTGTGCCAAACAATATAGTCAGCATCAATGCGATAATGTAACGTTTCATTGTAGTTAATAATTATTTTTGTCAGAATTTATTATAGTTAGTCAAAGAACCGATTAATGGTTTTAATATAGTATTCAATACTTTTATCACCTACAAATCAGTAAAGGTAAATCCAAGTTCGTTTGCAAATTTAATTTTTTCTTTTGTAACAGCAAAAAAAAAGGCTAAAAAAATCACATTAAGACGTATGTTTTATGATTTTTCATGTCGGAATGAAAATTTGAATACCTTATATAATTATTAAGAACATGCACAATAATATCATATAATAAAGCGTTATTTAAGTAATTCCAAATTTTATATGAATATGAAAAATATCAGTTTGCTGAGAGTGATGGTGGCGATGATTGTGACATTGGCATTCTCGTCTTGTCTCAATAATGAATACCACGTTGAGAAAAAACTTACAGAAAAACAGAAAGAGGATTTCGGAAATACGATAAAGGGTGAATATAAAGGTAAATACATTATTTATTATACCGATGCGGAGTCTGGTTTCACGACTGATGAAAACGGCAAGGTGACTAAGACCGGGAAAGATGTGAGAATAGAAAATGCCATGATGTCTGTCGGCGATTACGATTTAAAGACGATAGCGATGCATAAATTCCCAGTAAGCATATTTTCGAACATCGTGGATGCTGATGCCGACCTAAGCAAGGCTCTCGCATCATTGCAGGACATGGATCTCTCTGCCAAGTATCATATCACTTACGATACCAACTACACAGACATTTTATTCTACATACAGCCCAATGTGTTATATCTTACCTTGAATTACCGTGGAGCAGACCATCACATACGAATTGAACTCAATAACAGCAACCGTGTATATTGTTTCAGTCCAAAAGACCTTGAAAAACAATATGCCTTTAAGTCTGCAAACGATATAGTAATGAATGTAGTGGCAATATACGACGGGGCAAAACTCGTGCAGAAATTTGACATTTGGGAGGGCAATGGAATGTATGTGACGTTCGATATTGAAAAATGAAACGACTGCTTGAAACTAACCATGAGGCCATATAATCGTCCCATATTATTGAACTTAGTAAGGACAAAAAACAAAAAACAAAAATAAAATTCGCGTTTTATTTGCAAATTACGTGAAAAACACTTACCTTTGCACCCACATTACAGCCCTATGCTGTTTTTGCCGGACTTGTAGCTCAGTTGGTTAGAGCAACAGACTCATAATCTGGAGGTCCCTGGTTCAAGCCCAGGCTGGTCCACTCTAAAAATCAAGCACTTACAATCAGTTCGTAGGTGCTTTTTCTTTTATTGGTGACCTTCAGGTGACCTTTTTGAAGCGAAACTCAGCAAGAGTGACCTTTTGAAATTTCATGGGATTGCAGAGAATTTTTATGGATTTTTATCTTACTACCAGACTTATTTTGAAAAAACATAGTGCATGTTTTAGCAAGACAATACTTTCAACATCATAAAAACGGATAATTCACCTAACAATAAAAGATGAATATGGTTTTCTTTTTTCGTTAGTACAACAATTCATCTACTGGCAGCTTAAAGAATATATTTAGTCCGTATGCCATATATATTGCGTAGAAGCAAACCCTTTTTTGCCTTTTGTCTATAAGTCCGAAATACAAATACATAAAATTTTAATATTTTTATGCGCATTTATTTGAAAATATTATGCGGATTATGATGTTTTTTGTATCTTTGCACTCAAAATAAATTGAGTTATGACAAGAAATAACATTTCACAGTTGAGAAATCGGTCGTTATTTCTCTTTTCAGATGAGGAAATGAATCCCCGTCAAGATGCCAATAGGGACGAAGTATCGAAAGCATTTACCCCGTTAGCTAATAATCTTATTGCTAAAATACTTGAAGCAGGCGATTGTTACTTACAGTATGCAGATGAACATGCTGTCGCCCGTCGTGAAAACACATTTTGCGCAAGTAATATGCATGGATTAATAATTGAATATTTATCACAAGTAGAAGGCATTCGGATAGTTCAAATCAGCAAAGGCAACTCTATTTTAGAGATAGGAAGTTATAAAGTATGGATAAAAAAACTTGATACAAAAGGAATGCCATGGGTGAATATTACGAAATCTTCTACCAAGAGAATATACCAAAAGGCAGAAGGTGAAGACACAATGCCAATGCTAATTCTTGGATATCAATTAGATGAAATTGAGAGAATTTCACATGTTTACATATTATACTTGGAAGGGCACCAACATCTTTGGGCACCTATAGATCTTGGTGATATTGCAGCCTCTAACCAAGTCTTAATTACACCAAATTCTTCTAATGATGAACCAATAGTAACAGTGAAGCAAAAAAAACAAAAAGGCAAGAAGGTCATATAAAATATGATTAACGGAAAAAGTATAAAAATTGCACGAGAAAGTCGTGGTATTTCCCAAAGTAAGTTATCCGAATTATTGGGAGTTACCCAAGCTACTCTTTCGAGATTCGAAAAGGGTGTACTAACAGTTGCCCCAGAATTTGTCTCCAAAATAGCTCAGGCACTTAACTATCCGGCATCGTTTTTTGAAAAGGACATTCGTATTGCAGGCGAAACCAGTCTCTTTTATAGGAAAAGAGCGTCAATGACGGTAAAAGATCTTTCTATTCTTGAAAGCAAAATTAGTATTTTGAGCAAAAGTATAGACGAAATGTTGGAGTCAATAAATATTCCTGATTTGAGAATCCCCTCTGTTGAGCCTACAGCAGAAAATAGTCCACAAGAAATAGCTTATAAGATTAGGAATTATTTAGGCGTCCCAGCAGGGCCAATTGATAATATAGTTTCATTACTTGAAAAGAATGGTGTTATCGTAATGTTCTTGGACGTTGATGATATGGAAAAGTTTGATGGCCTAACAATGTTCACAACCAATCAGGCTCCTGTGATTTGGATAAATAGTAACATCTCCAATGATAGAAAACGGTTTAGCATTGCCCATGAATTAGGTCATCTTGTTATGCATCTACGTTCGGAGGACCTTGAGAAACCAGAAAAACAAAAAGAAATCGAAGCAAATGAATTTGCAGGAGAGTTTTTAATGCCAGAAAGCCAATGCAAAGAAGATTTCTTTAATCTGAAATACAAAGATTTAGGAATGAAGAAATATTACTGGAAGGTTTCGAAAGCTGCGATTATATATAGAGCTAAAGAACTAAAATGTATTTCAGATCAAACATCAAAATACCTATATGTAACTCTTGGACGTTATGGAGAAAGAAAAAATGAGTCAGTTCAAGTTCCAATAGATAGTCCTAAGATTGTAAATAGAATGTTAGAATTACACATTTCTGAACTCAACTACTCAATGGATGAACTATCAGACATAGTTGGGTTAATGCCTGATGAGATTAATTCAGAACTGTTAAGTGAAAACAATTCTGTATCAATAAAACCACATAAAATAATGCTTAATTTTTAAAATGACATGAATTCAAAAACAAGATATTATGCCGATGCATATGGCCCTGACACAAAGGCTTTAGCTGAATGTATTCGTAAAGCATTTGAACTTGCTGATTCTGATGATGAAGTGGAACGTGTAGTTTTATATAGTTATACTAAAAACAACTTCATGCAAGTTGATAAAATATTTGGTGCAGATAATGTGACACAAATGTTTTCTTGTCCTATGAAGTTTAATGAATGTACAAAACCTATAAAATGTGCAACAGAAATTACATATAAAAAAGAATGCGAGTATAGAAATACCCCAAAAGATGTCGTGATATGCTGCCATATGGATTCTAAGGCGGTCTTTAAAGTAGATGATTATATGACAGCCAAATACATTATTGCTCTTTCATGGACTATGGAAGGATTAAAAAAATGGAAGACAAGATGGTATGCTAAGAACGTGTTAGAATCGAAAACTGATAAAAGTTCTAAATGTGAGATAAATCCAATCTTACAAATTGCTCTTCGTGAAATGGATAATCGTATGTTTAATTCAAAGAATTTAATTCACTCAGATGACGAAGAAACATGTAAGACTTATATTCGTACTATTCATAAGTATCTCCCTGAAGTAATGCCTTCAGACATTGAAGATATTTTAGTAACAGAACTAGGATGGGAAAATCGCAATTCATCTGAAGTAGGTGAATTGTTGCAACGATTGAAAAATGGCAGAACTTTTAAAGGGGGCCAGAAAACTTATTTAAAAGAATATTACAATCATTGGAAGCAAGAATTGAATAACTGATATATTAGCAAAATGAAATTGTTTGAAGATTATAAAAATGACGCACCAAATCAAATTACCATGGCAAATGGTGCGTTTTATCCTGATATTTTGGCGCAAGCATGTGAACTATATAAGCCGGTGTTAGTATATTTTGGTCAACTCCTTAAAGTTTCTCCTTCTTCAGAAATGCTTCTGAAAGAGATAACAAAGCTAACCCAAACTTGGATGAGAATACAATTACTGCGTGTATTCAGAAAATACGTTTCCCCAGACACTTCTGTCGAAATGCTTAAATCAAAGAATAAAATTCCGATGGTTTGCGCGACATTTGGGAAAGACTTTAGACCAATCAATGTTGTACAGAAGAAATTCAATGAAAGGCCGCTGCCAGACGAAGCGTTATGTGCTGTGCTTTGGGAATATAAAGACAGAGGACAAAAAGGATATTCACTGACAGAAACTTTTTTCGACATGTTTCAGTCAAAATTCCCGAATTACACTATAGAGGGTCCTAAAAGAGCAGGAGCGGATGTTCAGTTGAAAAGTGTTTTTCCAGATTATCCCAACCCTACAAGACCTGTTGATTTTGTTATTAGAGATAATAACAAAAATGTCTTAGCTATTGGTTTAGCCAGATATGATAGTGACCGAGGCGGTGCACAAGAAGATGACCGAACTGGTGGCTATAATAATTGTGCTAAAGAGATTTTGGCATATACATCCACAAAAAAACTTAAAACAAAAGTTATATTTCTGAATGATGGGCCAGGGTTATTACTTGGTTCAATGTGGGATGATTATTCAAAACTGGAAAAAATAAACTCTGATAGAATAATGGTTCTGACTCTTCGCATGCTTGATGAGCGGTTGACAGAAAAATGGTTGAAATCTTAATTCTTTAGAAATGGCAGTAGGCGTAACATCAAACACATGCTCAACGGTATCATCCATATCGCTTGTTCCACAAGACAAAATTCGTTTTAGATGTACAACTGATTATAGTGGAGATTTCATCAAAAGGCTATATCATGCAGATAATTTAGACGTACTAAATTGTCTTATTAAAGATGAAAGAGTATGCGGTAAGATAGACTTGATATATATAGACCCTCCATACAATACAGGTGGTGCCTTTGAAACGAGAGAACAGAAACACGCATATAACGATAATTTTACCACCGAAGGATATACTAAATTTATGGAAGTCAGGCTTGGCCTGATGCACAAATTATTATCTCCTTCAGGTTCTATTTATGTTCATTTAGACAGTAATATGGTCTTCCATATAAAAATCTTGATGGACTCGATTTTTGGTGAGAAGAACTTTAGGGGGATGATAACTCGCAAGAAATGTAAGTCAAAGAATTTTACAAGAACAACTTACGGGAATATATCTGACTATATACTCTTCTACACAAAATCGGATTCCGCAAAATGGAATAGACCCTATGAGCAGTGGGATGACGAGAAAATTCTTAAAGAATATCCATTCATAGAAGAAGGAACAGGCCGACGTTACAAAAGAGTTCCATGCCATGCGCCTGGCACACGTAATGGTGCAACGGGTGGATCTTGGCGTGGAATGATGCCTCCAGAGGGAAAGCATTGGCAATATACACCAGACAAACTTGATGAGATGGATGCTAAAGGTGAAATTTATTGGTCTTCAAATGGCAATCCCAGAAGAAAAGTTTATTTGGATCAAAGTAAAGGAATAGCTGTACAGGACATTTGGCTAGATTTCCTAGATGTGAATAATCAAAATACTCATTTGACAGGTTATCCTACAGAGAAAAATATTGATATGTTGAAGCGAATTATCAATTCCTCTTCAAATCCAGGAGATATTGTACTTGATTGCTTTGCTGGATCAGGCACAACCTTAGTAGCTGCCGAAGAACTTGGCAGACAATGGATAGGTGTTGATATTGGAGAAGAAGCAATAAAAATTATTCAAAATCGATTTGTGAATGGGACTAAACCTCTTGGAGATTATGTTTCACAGCGAAAGAATAAGAAGGACATCATATCACAATCTCTTTTTGATGGTCTAGATTCCGATAATGGTGATAGCACATTAGATAATAATATTACTAAATGTAATATTCAATATCAGATGTTTGAAGAACTTTAATATTTGTTACGCGAGTTCGGGTTAAGAAAGTCTCTATAAAAGTTGGTAATCTCGTTAGTTTTTTGTAACTTTATAGTTGTAAATCAAAAACTTACAAAATAACTAAGCGATGATTACCAAGGACAAAATTATAGAAATTTTCTGTATTATTGATGAGTTTGACAAGAATTTGAATGTTGAACTGAGTAAAAACCTATGTTTACCTTCCTATAATAGCAATGGAAAACGTTTTAGGAATCGTAAGGGAAGGCTTTCCGAGAGTGAAATCATGACCATCCTTGTATGCTATCACTTCGGTACATATCGTAATTTCAAGGAGTATTACCGGAACTGTATCCGTGGGTGGCTCAGGCATGAATTCCCTGCTGCCGTCTCCTATAATCGTTTTGTGGAACTCATGCCCCGTGTGTTCTTTAAGATGATGTTGTTCATGAAACTCTATGCCTTCGGCAAATGTACAGGTATAACGTTCGTTGACAGTACGATGATTCCGGTATGTCACAATGTAAGACGATACTTTAACAAGGTCTTTGCAGGGTTCGCCAAGAGTGGAAAGGGTACCATGGGTTGGTGTCATGGATTCAAACTGCATCTGCTTTGCAATGATTCTGGTGAAGTGATAACATTCTGTCTTACAGGAGCAAACGTAGATGACAGGGATAGCAGAGTGTGGACGGTATTTGCTAAGGTTCTCTATGGAAAGGTTTTTGCTGACAGAGGATACATCAAACAGGAACTCTTCGAGAATCTGTTCAGTCAAGGTATTCAACTTGTGCATGGACTTAAAGCAAGAATGAAGAATAAACTTATGCCTATGTGGGACAAGATCATGCTGAGAAAAAGGTACATCATCGAGTGCATTAACGAACTGCTCAAGAACAAAGTTAACCTTGTACACTCAAGACACCGTTCCATACATAACTTTATCATGAACTTATGTTCTGCCCTTACGGCATATTGCTTTTTTTGAGAATAAGCCGGAGGCACTGCCTAAATCAAGGCAGTTGGAACTCTTTTCATGCTAAAATTATCCCGAACTCGCGTATTGTAATAGTGTTTTTTCATTCATGAGTTTACAAGTATATCAGATAACGTCCAATTCTGGCAGTATTACTGGTTTGTCGCTATGTTTATTATTAAGAAACATACAATAATAGATAGGAAGGTAGGTTACACCTTTCTTCTTGAATATTTCCCGTTCATTAGAGAAAACAACTGCCCGATTTATTTCGTAATCTGCTGTTTCGAGGAAATTGGTGAGCGCACTATGCTCAGTATAGTTCTTTCCTGATTTTATTTCCAAGGGAAGAACTGTCAAATTATCATGATCATCTACAAGAAAATCAACTTCACCCTTTTTCTTGTTGTCATAATAATGTAGTTTGAAACCATGTGCAACAAGTTCCTGCGCAACAACGGACTCATACACTGTACCAAGATTGATACTCTTGATGTCTTGTAATACCGCATTAACGTTCAATTCATATAGGAGATTGGTCAGCAACCCTACATCGTTAAGGTATAACTTCACCAACTTTTTTTGATCCGATTCTGCAAGTGGAAAACGAGGATTACTGATGGCAGACACTTCTAAAGCCACACCTGAATTGGTCAGGTATTCAAATTCATCCGCATAATCAGAGAATGTTTTTCCTTTCTTATCTTCAATATTCTTATATACAATGCGTTTTTTCTTGTTTTCCAAATTGCTTGGGATTAGGTCGTATATCTTGCGAATCTTCAGTTTATGTTCTTCGTCATATTGTGAGGCATCAATGCGATAGAGATTGTGTATATCCCGATGAGTCTGTCTGACACGAACCATATTCCTATCTGCCAGATAATTATTTATGGCTTCGGGCAATCCACCTACAAGCAAATAATACTGGAAACGTTTAAGCAAAATGTTATGTGTACTCTCATCCAAGGCTTGTTCGTGAATGAAGTGTTCCCGTATGTTATCTATCCACTCTTTACCTATACCTGTGGCCCAGAGAAATTCCTCAAAGTCGAGAGGATACATCTGTTCTATGGTAACGCTGCCAAGTGGAACCGATGGCGTTTCCGATAAGGCAATGCCTAATTGTGACCCGCTTGCGATGAACCGGTAGCGTGATTCCTGATTGAGAAATTTTAGCATTGTCATCAAATGTGGATAACTTTGAATTTCGTCCAAGAACACCAATGTATTGGATTTATTACCTAAAGGTTTTGAGTAATAATTGCTCAAACGCATATAGAGATCATTGCTTGAATGCACATCAGCAAAAACCTGATCTCCTTCCACGTCTTCCCTTAAGTTTATTTCAACGAAATGCGAGAAAAGTTTCTGTCCTACATAACGTATAAGATAAGACTTACCTATCTGTCGCGCACCATTAACGAGCAGAATCTTATTAGGCTCTTCCATTAGGAAGTGTTCTAGAAATTGTGTGAATTTACGTTCAAGCATAATTCTTTTGTTTAATTCCGATACAAAGTTACAATATTTCCCTTGTTTAACAAAGAAAAACCACTTCTTCTGTATTATTGAGTGTGTTTTTAATAACTTATTCTGTTTTTTATAGATATCAATAAGTCAACTTATTCCTTTTTTTAGGTTTTAAATAAATGCACTTATTCCTTTTTAAAGTTTATAATCTGGCGTAATCTCGCAAAAAAGTTGAGATTGTGCCGAGGTTTTATTTGTATATAAGAGTTGTCATTTTCTCGGGAGCGAATATTTCGGAGGCAACCTGCCGGATATCTTCGGCCGAAACGTTATCTATGTATTGGAAAGTGAGGTCAAGATTGCGTTCGCTGCCGTAGTGCAAGAAACTTTTTCCGAAACTCAAAGCGAAGTTCTCACGATTGTCTGAAGCGACTCCGAGTTGTCCTTTCAACTGACGCTTTGCGGCTGCAAGTTGTGCAGAGGAGAGCGGTTTGGTGATGAAGCGGTCAAGTTCTCGCCTGACGATGCCAAGACATTTCTTGACATCCGCAGGGTCGCAGCCGAAGTATGTGCACCACATTCCGGTGTCGCCGTATGCCACCATCGAACTATCCACCGTGTAAACAAGACCGCGACGCTCTCTTAGTGCAATGTTCAGGCGGGTGTTCATGCCCGGCCCTCCTATTATATTGTTCATCAGATAAAGTGCCCATCGACGTGGGTCGGTTGCATTATATGTCTTGTTGCCTATCATCACATGAGCCTGATGAGTGTTACGACAAATCGTGAAAGTGCCTGAGGATAAGGCCTCTGTTTCTCCTGAGCGACACGTGTTGTTATTCTCTGTAATGGAGTTGTGGTCATCACGACCGTCATGTCGTTTCAAACTTTCGTCAGTGTTATTGTCCGAATGAGATTCAGGCGTTCTGTTTTTTTGTGGGTTTGGTATGAGTTTGTGCGATTTAAAGGCTTTCGGTAGTTTTTCTCCGCCGTATATAAATAACACAGCGTTGTCGGGTCTGTAATGCTTGCGGGTGAAACGTAGCGCATCATCAGACGTAAATCGGCGCACCTGTTCTGCCGTACCAAGAATGTTATGTCCAAGCGGATGACCACCGAAAAGAATGTTCTCGAACTCGTCATATATTAATTCTGCCGGCGAATCGTTATAACTCTCTATCTCGTCGCAGATTACCTCCACTTCTTTTTCTATTTCCGTTTGTGGGTATGTGCTGTGGAACACGATGTCGGTAAGCAAGTCTATGGCCTTTGGCATGTGTTCGCGCAACACTGCAGCATAATACACAGTGTCTTCCTTGTTAGTGAAAGCGTTGATGTCGCCGCCCACGCACTCCAGTTCCTTTATTATTTTTAGCGAGTTGCGACGCTCCGTTCCTTTGAAAGTTACGTGTTCACAGAAATGCGCCAGCCCTTCTTCTCCTTTTTCTTCATCGCGTGAGCCTACTGCAATCTGATAGCCACAATAAACCACTTTTGACGCTGATGGCAGGTGTATTATACGTAGCCCGTTGTCTAATGTATATGTATTATACTCCATTATGGGCACAAAAGTAGTTCTTTTTTTTCATAAGAACTATTTTTTTTGTAATTTTGTAGGCAGATATATAAAACAAATACATAATGAAAGAAATTAAAAGCAAAATTTACTATGTCGGTGTTAACGACCGTGTAAAGTCTCTTTTCGAGGGTTTGTGGCCGTTGCCGGAGGGCGTGAGTTATAACTCTTACCTTATCGACGACGATAAAGTATGCCTTATAGATTCCGTAGAGGTTGACTTTTTTACTCAATTCATAGAAAATATACGCGAAGTTTTGGGCGACCGTAAGATAGATTATCTTGTGATAAACCACATGGAGCCCGATCACAGCGGTTCGATAGCATTGATAAAAAAATACTATCCTGATGTGAAAGTCATTGGCAACAAGAAGACTTTCGGTATGCTTTCAGGGTTCTATGGCTTGCAAGACGATAACGACATTGAGGTTAACAATGGCGACACCATAGACCTTGACACATATCAGTTGAAGTTTGTGTTCACACCAATGGTTCACTGGCCGGAGACAATGGTAACCTTATGCACACCCCAATCTTCAACCCCCAGCCCTCAACCTTCAACCCTGTTCAGTGGTGATGCTTTCGGTTGCTTCGGTGCTTTGAACGGAGGTATCATTGACTCGGAGATTAACTGCGATACATGTTGGCTCGAAATGGTGCGTTATTACAGCAATATCGTTGGTAAATATGGTGTTCCGGTGCAGGGAGCGTTGAAAAAACTCGCAGGCATCGACATCGACTACATCTGCTCTACGCATGGGCCTGTGTGGCATGAGCATATCGACCGTGTTGTGGCTGAGTACGACCGCATGAGCCGATACGAAACCCAAGAGGGAATTGTGATTTGCTACGGAACGATGTATGGTAACACCGAGCGCATGGCAGAGCATATTGCCGCCGCCGCATCGAAAACAGGAATCAAGAACATCGTGATGTATAACGTATCCAAGACACACCATTCGTACATCATTCGCGACGTGTTCCGCTACAAGGGGCTAATCGTGGGTGCTCCCACATACAATACGGCGTTGTATCATGAAATGGAAGTGCTACTGTCAGAACTTGCAGGTAAAGACATAAAGAATCACTACTTAGGCTGGTTCGGCTCGCATGGTTGGGCATCGAAAGCCGTTGGCAAGATACAGGAATGGAATGACAATGCACTGAAATTCGAGCCGGTGGGCACGCCGGTTGACATGAAACAGGCCATGACTCCGGAGGTAAAGGCAAATTGCGAAGCGTTAGGAAAGGCTATGGCCGAACGGCTTATTGCTGATAGATAACTTTGCAATACCAGATGGACGAAACATTTGACATCAGACAACAGGAACTGCCGAACGTAGAGAAAGAGTTCGAGAACGCACTAAGACCGCTGAATTTTTCGGATTTCAGCGGTCAGAAAACACTTGTGGAGAACCTTGAGGTGTTCGTAGAGGCTGCGAAATATCGTGGTGATCCGCTCGACCACACTCTTCTTCATGGTCCTCCGGGACTTGGCAAGACTACTCTTTCAAACATTATTGCCAACGAACTGGGTGTGGGTTTCAAGATAACAAGCGGTCCGGTGCTCGACCGTCCGGGTGACCTTGCAGGCATACTCACTTCGCTCGAACCACGCGATGTGCTCTTCATCGACGAGATACACCGCCTGTCGCCCATGGTAGAAGAATACCTCTATTCGGCTATGGAAGACTATCGCATTGACATCATGATAGACAAAGGGCCTTCGGCACGTTCCATACAGATAGACCTTAATCCGTTCACACTCGTAGGAGCCACCACGCGCAGCGGAATGTTGACAGCACCAATGCGCGCACGCTTCGGTATCAACATGCACCTTGAATATTACGAGCCGGAAACACTGATGAGAATATTGAAGCGTAGCGCGTCAATACTGAATGTCCCGATAAGCGATGAGGCAGCCATTGAGATAGCAAGGCGTTCACGCGGTACGCCTCGAATAGCCAACGCGTTGCTCCGCAGGGTGCGCGATTTTGCACAAGTGAAAGGCACAGGGCGTATTGATACGCAGATTACGCGCATCGCACTCACCGCACTGAACATCGACCAATACGGTCTTGACGAGATAGACAACAAGATACTGCTCACGATAATAGACAAGTTCCGAGGCGGTCCGGTAGGATTGTCAACCATTGCCACCGCCATAGGGGAAGACACCGGTACGATAGAGGAGGTCTATGAACCATTCCTCATTATGGAAGGTTTCATAAAACGAACACCGCGAGGACGTATGGCAACCGAATTGGCATACCGTCACTACGGCAGAAACATACACGGCAGTAACATCACTCAGCCCGATTTGTTCGGGTAGAGTGTTGTTGATAAAGAATATAAGAATAAACGAAAGATTGGTAATAAGAATGTTTAAAAGACAGGGTTTCGTGTTGATGCTGATGCTGATAAGCATTGCTGCGCAGGCACAATTAAAGATAAACTTCTCCGGAGACAGGCCGGTGAACAAGTTAAAAATGGCAGAAGCGGCCATTTTAAATCTCTATGTGGATACCGTGAACGAGAGTGCATTGGTAGAGAGTGCTATACGCGGAATGTTGAAAGAACTCGACCCACACAGCACATACGCCACGGCAGCAGAGGTGAAAGCCATGAACGAACCGCTGCAAGGCAACTTTGAAGGCATCGGAGTGCAATTCAACATCATTGAAGATACTTTGCTCGTAATGCAACCGGTAGTGAACGGTCCGTCTGAAAAAGTGGGAATTATGGCCGGCGACCGCATAGTGAGCGTGAACGATACCACCATTGCCGGTGTGAAGATGTCGCGTACTGACATAATGAAACGCCTGCGAGGCCCCAAGGGTACAACGGTAAGGTTGGGAATAATACGTCGCGGAGTGAACGGAGTTCTATCATTCAGTGTGAAGCGCGACAAAATACCATTGCATACAATCAACGCAGCCTACATGATTCGCCCCGGAGTGGGTTACATCAGAATAGAAAGTTTCGGAGCAACGACATATCGCGAGTTCGTTGAGAAAGCGCGGATGCTGGAAAAACAAGGCATGCGCGACATGATTCTTGACCTGCAAGACAACGGCGGAGGCTATTTTCAGGCTGCGGTGGACATTGCCGATGAGTTTCTGAGTAAAGGTGACCTGATTGTCTATACCGAAGGACGTGCGGTGAGAAGAATGGAGTATAACGCACACGGAGGTGGTATAATGGCATCGGGAAAGGTGGTGGTGTTGGTTAACGAACTGACGGCATCGGCCGCCGAGATAGTATCGGGAGCGATACAGGATCAAGACAGAGGCGTGATAGTGGGTCGCCGTACCTTTGCTAAAGGACTCGTTCAGCGTCCGGTGGACTTCAGCGACGGTTCTATGATACGTCTCACCGTGGCTCATTATTACACGCCGGCAGGTCGCTGCATACAGAAACCTTACCGCAAGGGAGAGCCGGAAGAATATGCTCTTGACTTTGAAAAGAGACTGAAACATGGCGAACTGACCAATCGCGACAGCATTCATTTCAACGACTCGCTGCGTTATTACACTCTGCGCGAACACCGCACCGTATATGGTGGAGGAGGCATAATGCCGGATGTGTTCGTGCCGCTCGATACGTTGCAATATTCCAATTATTACCGCAAATTGGCAGCAAAGAACATTATTATAAATGCATCGTTGAAGTATATCGACAACGAACGCAAGTCGTTGAAGCGTAAGTATGACACTTTCGATCAGTTTGAAAAATCGTTCGAAGTGTCTCAACAGATGATTGACGGCATCGTGGCCGAAGGAGAGAAGCAGGGGGTGAAACCGAAAGATGATGACGAACTGAAACGAACACTAAAAGTTCTGCGCATACAACTGAAGGGTCTTGTGGCTCGCGACCTGTGGGACATGAACGAGTATTTCCGAATTGTCAACGAGAACAGCGACATTATTAAAGAGGGATTGAAAACGTTGGGACTCTGAAATTCGTTCCGCAGGACATTAATAAATATGTGTAATCGGCTATGATAACCTACAATATTGACGGCGTTAAGATGCCGACTATTAAGAAACGACAGACAACGGCATGGATAAAAGCCGTGGCAAAGACCTATGGTAAGACCGTAGGCGATATAGGATATATGTTTGTCAGCGATGAGGGTATTCTCGAGACAAATCGTGAATACCTCGGTCATGACTATTACACCGACATAATCACCTTCGACTATTGCGAGGGTGATACCATTAGCGGCGACCTTGTTATAAGCCTCGACACCGTGCGCAGCAATGCCGAACTGTTCGGAAAAGACTATGATGAAGAACTTCATCGCGTCATTATTCACGGCATTCTGCACCTTTGTGGTATCAACGACAAAGGGCCGGGAGAGCGTGAGATAATGGAGCAGGCCGAAAACAAGGCTCTTGCCATGCGCTGACGGTAATGCCGCGCACACCATTATCGGGATTGAACATTATCAACCCCCAATGCATAACAAAAAGAATTGCTGTTAAGGAAGAAATTCCTTGATGTCTTTTCCGAAGTGAATCAGTTCGCGCACCATGCTCGAAGAGATACTGTCATACTGCGGGTCGGCATAGAGCAGGAGTGTTTCAATGTTGCCTATGCGGCGGTTTATGACAGCCTGTTCGCGCTCATACTCAAAGTCTTTTATCGTACGTGCCCCTTTTATTATGAAGTTGGCACCTACGCGATGTGCGAAATCCACGGTAAGGTCGCCGTATGTCTGCACTTCTATTCTTGGCTCGTCCTTGTATATTTCCTTTATCTTCCGACTTCTTTCCTCTGCCGACTGCATGTACTGCTTACGCTCATTCACGCCCACTCCTATGACAATGGTGTCGAAGAGCGGCAGGGCGCGGCTCAATATGTCGGCATGACCAATCGTGAATGGGTCGAAACTGCCAACGAAAATACCTTTTCTATTCATACTTATCCTCCTCCGGTTTGTCTTCCTCGACTACCAAGTTATCTATTATGAAGTTCTGTCTTTCCATAGTGTTCTTGCCCATATAATATTCAAGAAGACGCTGTACCTGATCCGTCTTATGCAGTGTGACCTGCTCAAGACGCATATCGGGACCAATGAATCCGGCGAACTCGTCGGGTGAAATCTCACCAAGTCCCTTGAATCGTGTTATTTCCGGGTCGGGACCAAGATCTGTTATGGCCTGCTGACGTTCGTCGTCACTGTAACAATAGCGCGTTATATAGTCGTTTTTCTTTCCCGTAGCCTTGTTGTCGGCCTCTTCTATCACCGCCTTGTCTTTTATCTTGGTGCGTTTTGCTCTTACCCTGAACAGTGGTGTTTGCAACACATAAACGTGCCCTTTCTTTATCAGTTCTGGGAAGAATTGCAGCAGAAAGGTAATTATGAGCAGACGTATGTGCATGCCATCGACATCGGCATCGGTTGCCACTATCACTTTATTGTAGCGCAGCGAATCAAGGTCTTCCTCTATGTCGAGTGCGGCCTGCAACAGATTGAACTCCTCATTCTCATATACCACTTTCTTTGTAAGTCCGAAAGAGTTAAGGGGCTTTCCGCGAAGCGAGAACACCGCCTGTGTGTTAACATCGCGACTCTTGGTTATGCTACCACTTGCCGAGTCTCCCTCAGTGATGAATATGCAGGTTTCTTCCTTCCTATCGTTCTTCGCGTCGCTATAATGTATGCGGCAATCGCGCAATTTTCTGTTGTGCAGGTTTGCTTTCTTGGCACGTTCGCGGGCAAGTTTCGTTACCCCTGCCATTGCCTTTCGCTCTTTCTCGCTTTCCGAAATTTTCTGCAACATCTGCTCGGCGATGTCGGGATTCTTGTGCAAGAAGTTATCCACCTCGGTCTTGATGAAGTCTCCTATGTATTTATTCACGCTCACGCCATTCGGACTCATTGTCAGCGAACCGAGTTTTATCTTTGTCTGACTCTCGAACATCGGCTCCTCCACATTCACCGCAATGGCCGCCACCATACCGTTTCTGATGTCTCCATACTCAAAGTTCTTGTTCGAGAACTCTTTTATTGTGCGTGCTATATGTTCCTTGAACGCGCTCTGGTGTGTACCACCCTGCGTGGTGTGCTGTCCGTTTACGAACGAGTGATATTCCTCTCCGTACTGGTTTGTATGTGTGAAAGCAATTTCTATATCCTCGCCTTTCAGGTGGATTATCGGGTACAGCCCATCGTTTGTCATGTTGTCCGTGAGCAGGTCTTTTAGTCCGTTGCGGCTCTGTATCCTGCGCCCGTTATACATTATTATAAGGCCGGTGTTCAAGTAGGTATAGTTCCTAAGCATCGTTTCCACGAAGTCGTCATGGAAGTGATAGTTCTTGAAGAGTGTCGAGTCCGGTTCAAAGAATATATATGTGCCGTTCTCGTCTTGTGTCTTCTCGGTGCTGTCGTTCTGCATTTCGCCTTTTCTGAACACCACAGAGCGCACCTTTCCGTCGCGATAACTGCTTGCTTCGAAATGTGTGCTCAGTGCATTGACCGCCTTGACACCCACTCCGTTCAGTCCCACGCTCTTCTTGAAAGCCTTCGAGTCGTATTTTCCACCGGTGTTGAGCACGCTGACCGCCTCGACGAGTTTACCCTGTGGTATTCCTCGACCATAGTCACGGATAGACACTCTCAGGCCGTCCTCGATGTCAACCTCTATTCTTTTACCTGCGTTCATCTTGAACTCGTCGATAGAGTTGTCGATAACCTCCTTCAGCAAAACATAGATACCATCTTCCGGCATCGATCCGTCACCAAGTCTTCCGATATACATGCCGGGTCGGGTGCGCACATGTTCCATGTCGGAGAGATGTCTGATGTTCTCTTCGTCATACTGCACATTATTGCCGTTGTCCGTAATCGGCATGTCGCTTTCTTTCATTTTCTCTTCCATTATACTTCCTTTTTTATGCCACGGTTAGGTTTTACCCACCGTGGCATCTGTCTTTTCCTGTTATAACACCTTCTTATAACATCTGCGGCTCTTGTGGTGAACATGTTCCAGGTACTGCCATTGTCCCTGCACCTTGTCGTTAGTTTCCATTTCAACCTGACTCTCTCCCCATTCGAGACCATATTTCTGATACCAAGGAATGAGGTCGGCGAACATCAGAGCGTTTGCTCCTTTGTTGCGGTATTCCGGTTTAACGCCGATTAGTAGCAAATCGACAATTTTGGTTTTTCTGAATTTCAGTGCTCTCAACACGTGCCACCATCCGAATGGCAGCAGGCGACCGCGGTGGCATTTCTGCAAAGCCCTTGCGAGTGAAGGCATCGTTATGCCGATTCCTATGAGTTCGTGATTGGGCGTGTTCCAATCCTCTATTCCTGTCACGAGGTTGAAGTCAACAAGCGGCATCCACATATCGATATATTGTTTTATCTGTCTGTCGCTCATCTCACTATATCCATACAGATCTTTGAATGATTCGTTTATAAGGTGGAACATCTTCAGTCCGTAGCCGCCTTTATAAACATCTTTCTTCGTGAACTTTTTCACGTGCAGATTATAACGTTTCTCCACCATCTGCGCCACCTTGGTGTATTTCTCCGGAATATCCTTTGGTATGGGCAGTTTGAACTCCACGTAGTCGTTATCTTTCTCCCACCCACCCAACTTCTCCATGTGTTCCGGATAGTAAGGGTAGTTGTATATTGTTGCCATCGTGCCGAGTTGGTCGAATCCCCATGTGAGCATGCCCTCCGGATCCATGTCTGTGAACCCAAGCGGCCCCACGATGTTCTTCATGCCCCGTTCCCTGCCATAGTCTTCCACGGCCTTGAGCAGTGCTCCCGACACTTCTATGTCGTCGATAAAGTCAATCCATCCGAACCTTACACTATCATCACCCCATTTCTCGTTTGCCCTTTTGTTGATGATGGCAGCCACTCTTCCCACAATCTTTCCGTCTTTGTAGGCAAGGTAATACTCTGCCTCGCAGAACTCGAAAGCAGCATTTTTATCCTTGCTCAAAGTTTTCATATCGTCAAGGAACAGTGCCGGTGTGTCGTATGCGTTGCCTTTATAAAGGTCGTAATGGAAGTCGATAAAAGCCTCCAGTTCTTTCTTTGAAGAAACTTTCCTAATCTCTACATTTGACATAATGTCTTATGAGTATTGAATAATTATAGGTTGCAAAGTTACGAAAATAAGACATAAAGACAAAACTCTTTAGACAAAAAGACGTGTTTTTAGGACATAAAGACATCTTTTGGGGGACATAAAGACATAAGTTTTTTAGACAGAAATACATAAAAATATGAGACATAAAGACAGAAAAGGCTGTGAAATAAAGACAAAAATGAGTAGTGAGCGCATTGATATATTAGAATAACAACTATACAAAAAATATATTTATGTCTTTCTGTCTAATGTTTTTCTGTCTTTATGTCCAACCTTTTCTGTATTTATGTCTCAAGTTTTGTGTCTTTATGTCTTAAAAACACGTCTTTTTGTCTAAAGAGTTTTGTCTTTATGTCTTATTTTCGTAACTTTGTATCTGCAAAACGCAAGAAAGAGAAAAGGAGAAATGGAGTTATTGCTGCATTATTGCTGGAAGCATAAGTTGTTTCCTTTGAAAGATTTGGTCACGACAGATGGAAAAACCGTTGACGTGATAGATCCGGGATTGTCGAACAGCAATGCCGGTCCCGACTTCTTCAACGCCAAAATGAAAATTGGGGGCACGCTATGGGTGGGCAATGTGGAGATACACGACCGCTCGTCAGACTGGTATCGGCATGGTCATGACAGTGATGCGGCATACAACAACGTTATCCTTCACGTGGCAGAGACGACGAACAGCGATGTCAGAACATCCTCCGGAAATCTTGTTCCACAAATACAACTCGCCATACCGCAGTATGTTCGTGAGCACTACTCAGAACTGTTGAGCATAGATAAATACCCGCCATGCCACAAGATATTGCCACGCCTGTCGCGCCTGATGATACACAGTTGGCTGAGTGCCTTACAGACAGAGCGTCTCGAGCATAAGACACAAGCCATTCTGAAACGATTGAAACAGGCAGACGGCTCGTGGGAAGCCGCCTATTTCATAACCCTTGCACGCAATTTCGGCTTCGGAGTGAATGGCGATACTTTCGAGGCATGGGCAAAGAACATCTCGTTGTCGCAGGTAGGACACCATCGCGACGACCTTTTTCAGATAGAGGCGTTCTTCATGGGGCAGGCCGGACTGCTTGAAAAATCGGCCATTTCGGAGCACTCACAAGGCGAGGTGGAAACCGAAGACTATTTCACGAGGCTTCGCAACGAATATCTATACCTCTCACGCAAGTTCTCGTTGCAGCCAATGGATGCCGCATTATGGCGTTTCCTCAGACTACGCCCGCAGAATTTCCCACACATAAGACTCTCCCAACTGGCACGGCTCTACTACGAACGCCGGTCGGAACTTAGCCGACTGCTTGAGTGTGAGACGTCAAAGGAAATCCTGTCTATGCTTCAGACGAGAGTGACACCATACTGGGAAACGCACTACACATTCGGCAGCAGCAGTTGCAAGGCAGAGAAAGCATTGTCACAGGCATCGCTTAATCTGCTCATTATCAATACCGCCGTGCCGGTGCTCTTTGCCTACGGTCGGCATAAACAGAAAGAGGCCTACTGCGAAAGGGCGATGAGAATGCTCGAAGAAATGCGGGCAGAGAACAATCACATTACCAAAATGTGGCGCGAGTGCGGCATTGAAGTGACAAATGCCGGTGACAGTCAGGCTCTGATACAACTGAAAAAGGAATATTGCGACCGCAAAGACTGTCTGAGATGCAGAATAGGATATGAATATTTGAAAGGAGTGGGGGAGTGAAGGAGAGAACAAATATGTTCTTTAAAACATAAAATTATGAACAACAATTTCAATGAAAAAGAAAAGTCCCAAAAGCAGGACAAAGTAAGTAAAATATTCGAGACACGCATGGAGGTGCGCGACTACGAGTGCGATATAGAGGGAATTGTGAACAATGCCAATTATCTGCATTATCTGGAACACACGCGACATCTTTTCTTGAAGCAGTGTGGATTGAGTTTCGCCGAGATGCACCGCAAGGGCGTTGATGCTGTGGTGGCGCGAATGGCGTTGCAGTACAAGGTGCCGTTGCGCTGTGATGATGAGTTCGTTTCGCGACTAAGCATAACGAGAGAGGGTGTAAGATATGTTTTTAACCAAGACATAATACGCGCCTCGGACAACAAACTCAGCCTGCGGGCAAAGGTGGAACTGGTATGTCTTATAGATGGTAAATTAGGCCGGTCTGCGGAATATGATGCGGCATTCAATGACTATTTTGAAGAATAATTAGTTTATTATGTAAAGCAAATTGGGCGAATTTGATTACCAAATTGGGCGAATTTGTCGAGTAATTTCGGCGAAATTGCTTTGCAAAACAGGCTAATTTGGTTTGCAATGTATCGTTGAACGCTACTTGCTTCGCTTGAAAACAGATGGATAGAGAACAACAGAGGTAATGGACGAGAAAGAAATTCTGTCGGCACTTGCACTTATGCGCATCAACTATTTCAGTCTTTCGGGACTGTCGTTGATGTACCAAGAACTGGGCAGTGCGCAGGTAATAGTGGAGCATCGCAACAATATAAAAGAGGTGTTTCCCGAAGCATCGGACAAGTTGGTGAACGGACTGCGCGGACTTGATGAGGCAATGAGGCGTGCCGAGGTGGAAATGGAGTTCTGCCGGAAGCATGGCATAGAGCCGTTGGTAATGAACGACAAACGTTATCCTGCCCGACTGCGTGAGTGTGATGATGCTCCGCTGTTGCTTTTCTATCGCGGCAATGCCGACTTGAACCAACAACGGGTGGTTAATATCGTGGGGACACGACGGTGCACGGCATACGGCAAGGACTTGATAAATAGGTTTGTCAGCGACCTGAAACGGCTTTGTCCGAAGGTGCTGATAGTGAGCGGACTGGCGTATGGCATTGACATTAACGCTCATCGCAGTGCTCTGCTAAACGGTTACGAGACCGTGGGTGTGCTGGCTCATGGGTTAGACCAACTCTATCCGTCACGACACCGTGACACTGCGGTGCAGATGATAGGCCAAGGCGGTCTGTTGACAGAGTTTTTCACGCAGACAAATGCCGACAAAGTGAACTTTGTGCGGCGCAACCGCATAGTGGCAGGAATGAGTGATGCCTGTATTCTTGTGGAGAGTGCTGCCAAAGGAGGCGGACTTATAACGGCTCGGCTGTCGCGTGACTATAACCGTGATGTCTTCGCTTTTCCCGGACGGGTGGGCGATACGTATAGTGAGGGTTGCAACGACCTTATCAGAAATAACGGTGCGGCACTCATTTCATCGGCTCAAGACTTTGTGGAAATAATGGGGTGGAGCGTAGATGCAAAACTGGGTGAGGCGCGACAGAAAGGTATTGAACGCCAACTGTTTCCCTCGTTGTCGCCCGACGAGACCGTGGTGGTTGACGCTCTGCGACAGCAAAACGATATGCAGATAAACATGATTTCGGTAAAGACGAATCTGCCTATAGCCCGACTCTCCGCCATTCTATTTGAAATGGAACTGAAAGGGGTGCTGAAACCGCTGGCCGGAGGAGTATATCATTTGTTGGGTTGAAATGGGAGTGTATTTGACTTTTTAGGTAAATTAATGAAAATAGGTAATATAAATTTTGCCGACCGTCCGTTGTTCCTTGCTCCTATGGAGGATGTTACGGACATCGGTTTCAGACGTTTGTGCAAGCGTTTCGGCGCAGCAATGGTATATACCGAGTTCGTATCGGCAGAGGCTTTGGTACGCTCGGTGAAGAGTACGGTGAGCAAACTCGCCATAGACGATGCCGAACGGCCGGTGGGAATACAGATTTATGGGCGAGATGTGCCGCAGATGGTCGAGGCTGCGAAAATCGTTGAGGAAACGGCTCATCCCGATGTCATTGACATTAATTTCGGTTGTCCGGTGAAGAAAGTGGCAGGAAAAGGTGCGGGAGCCGGTATGTTGCAGAACATTCCTTTGCTGCTCGACATCACGCGAGAGGTGGTAAAGGCGGTGAACACTCCCGTGACGGTGAAGACCCGATTAGGTTGGAACAACGAACAGATTGTAATAACCACTCTTGCCGAACAATTACAAGACTGCGGAATACAGGCGTTGACGATACACGGAAGGACACGCTCGCAGATGTACACAGGCAATGCCGACTGGACTTTGATAGGAGAATTGAAGAATAACCCGCGCATCAATATCCCGATAATTGGCAATGGCGACATTACATCGGCCGAAGAGGCGCACCGTGCGTTCAATCGTTACGGTGTAGATGCTGTGATGATAGGGCGTGCCACTTTCGGAAGACCGTGGATATTCAAAGAGATTAATGATTATCCCAAGATGCCTGAACTCTCTATTGACGATAAAATAGACATTCTGATAGAACAGTTGCACATCAATATGGAGCACATACGCAAGGAGAGAGGCGATGATGACCCGCGCAACGAACTGCGTGCCATACTCCACACACGCCGACATCTCGCCTCGTCGCCCATATTCAAGGGTATCCCAGACTTCCGTCGGACGCGCATCGAGATGCTCCGGGCGGAGACATCGGTAGAATTGATAGGGATATTGGAGGAATGTCGCAAGCGACTGAACGATATACAAGAGTCCGGAACAGGTGTCGGCAATGACTGTTCCTCTTTGTAAACCCCAGTGGGACATTAGAACTATGATGTCTCATTTAGGTTATAGCACAAAAAAACTGATAATTTCTTTCCGATTTTTAATAAGCATTACGTTTTGTTTCGGTAAATGCTTCGGAAAGAAATTATCAGAGTTTATTCAGGGATTATTTATTTCACCATAACCTTCTTGCCGTTGATGATATATATGCCTCTCTGCATATTCTCCCTTTCAACGCGCTGACCGTTCAGGTTGTATATTGTTTCCACGCTGTTGTCCGGTTGAGTCTCTATGCCCTCTATGCTGTTGGTATAGTTTGTAGAGCGATAGATTTGCAGTTTCACTGGTTCGGTTGTGGTAGCGAAGAACAAGTATTTGTCAGAATCGTATGCAATGTATTTCTTGAATCTTCCGGTAAACTTCACCGTTGCCTCACCGTTATTTATTTCTATTTTAGCCTTGCTGTTCTCGTTGATGCTTGATGAAGTGGTCATTCCTGTTCTCTTCATACCAAGGTATCTGTTCTCGGTTGTCTTGAACGTGAAGACATCATTGTTTACAGAGATAGTAAGTATTTCAGCGTTATTGTCAGTGATAAAGTTGCTGTTGTTGCTTACTTTCATTGTTGATGCAGTTCTTTTCCCGGTGACATCTTTTGTTGTCATGGCCATCTTTGCCTCTTCGTTTACGAATATGATGCGGTCATCGTTCTTAAGATTGTTCACGTCTGTAACCTTCTCGAAAATCTCTGTGCCCAGAATTTCATAACTGTCAGCCAAGTCTTTGTTGCGGAAGTTGAATGTTATTGTACCGTCTCCGTGCTCCATCACCTTGTATATCTCGCTGTTTGCAAGTGTAGAACCGAAATAGAGTTTATATCTTGCGCTTTCAATGTTTGGTACTCCGTTTCCGAAGAAGTGGGTTTGCGAGGGTAATTGATGCCCTATTTTGCTTCCGTCTGCTGTTACGATGTGTGCACGTTTGCTGTTTTTGATATTGTTAACCGTGTTAGACATCCACTTGAACTTGTCGTAGCAGAAATGAGTCAGCATAAGTCCGCTGCCGAATTCTTTCGGATACCATGTTCCTACCTGTCTGTTCTCCACGATGAAATACTCCATTTGGTTGTTAGGATTGCGAATCAATCTTGCCGGCACACCGTCTTTTTTGTTGATATCGTCAAGTGAAATGTTGCCCTCTTCCTGCAATGCCGGAATGTCGAGCCAACCAAGATAACTTCTCTCGTATGCCATCATGCCAATAGGAGCATTTCCTCCGTGTACGTAGCATCCCGCTTCCATAAGCGACCATGAGCCGAATGCGAAATCATCGTCATAGTTGTAGTTTGTAGGATAGAAGTCGGGCAGTCCGAGTGCATGTCCGAACTCATGGCAGAATACGCCAATACCTGCCATGGTATTTGCAGATGCTCCCACCTCATTTCCTACGAAGTATGACTTAAAGAGGTATCCTTCTATGTTTTGGTTGATGTCGAATTCGTGCGGCCATATCGCTTCAGCCGGTGCTCCGTAATTCGCTTCTCCCTCTCCGGCATACAGAACTGTCACATTTTGAATTGCTCCATCCACCACAAACTGGTCAAAGTATGTGTCGCCTTTCTCTTGTTTAGCCAGTTTTATGGCCTCTTTTATCATCTCGCCGGCTCTTACGTCATTTCCAGACTTTCCGTTTTTGTTCGCTCCGTAGTATGCTCTATTTTGTGAGAGTTTCACCTTTGCCACGATTTCAAACTTGGGTGAGAACATTCCGTTACTCTGTGCGAGGTAGTAGTCTCTTACCGAGCCAACGGTGTTAGGTTCTTCGTCGTATCCTTCCTTGTTGAAGTATCTGTCATATTTCTCTATTGTCGATGTCGGCATGAAATCAACGTCAGTATATGATACCAATATCACAGGCACTTTAATTTCTCCGATGCTGTTCACTGCACCCAATGCGCTCTGTCCTTTCTTGCCGAGTCCGTCAGGAGTTGATGCGCTTATAATTTTTCTCGGCTCTTTTCTCATAGCCAGTTTTGTAACTTCTGGAGTTTTTTCGGTTATCTGTAGTGATTCGATGAACGCCTTTTCTTCTGTTGTGCGCAGTTGCAGGTCGTGTGCAATCATGTCTGTTGCCACGAGTTCTCCTTTCTCCAATCTTGCGTAGCAGAGGTCTCCGGCAATGTTTGAATAAAGTACTTTTCCGTCAAGAGTTGTATAGTATGCACAGTATTGGTCACCGTGCTTAAACGCATGTACGGTCGTGCCGTCGCTTTGTTTGATCAGTTCGGCTTTCCTTATCGGTCGGATAGCCTGTGCATTCCATGCCATTGAGAAAATGGCCAATGTTAATAGTAAAAATTTTTTCATTATAAAATTGATTTTAAGATTGTTATAAGAATATTCTGCTGCAAATATACGAAATGTTTCTTTATTACTTGGTGTATTTTATGAGAAATTTCATTTTGTGAATGTTAAATACATTCTTGGTGTTTTCTTTTTGGGTTTTGAAAGTTGTTATGAAATAATTAATATGTTGACAAATGCGCATATTGCATACGGATTATGAAACGCTTGGAAAAATAAGTATGGTTAATCGTGCCTATTTTTCTAAGCGTTATTATATTATTGGTTTTGTTCTTTTTCTTACAATACCTTCATCTGCATCGTCATTCATTTCCTTATTCTCTGCATTAGGGCATATTTCGCAGACCAAATTGGGCGAAATTGCTGACCAAATTCGCCCAATTTGCTGACCAATTTCGGCGAAATTGTTTTGTGCTCAGTTATTAACCGGCTGGCAATTGGGTGTCATGTTGTGACAGTAAGAGGAGATAAAAATCAAGTTTTGGGGTGTTCAGGTGATTTATACGGTGCAAAACTTTGTCTTTGTCAGTTTTCTTTGTAATTTTGCAACTGATATAATGAAACTCAATTTACATAATATATTATAACTTAGACATATGGCAAAGAAAGCACTACTTATGATTCTCGATGGTTGGGGAATCGGACAACATGGCAAGGGTGACGTTATTTATAACACTCCCACGCCTTATCTCGACTATCTTAACGCAGTATCGGCTCACTCGGTACTCATGGCATCGGGCGAGGACGTTGGTCTGCCCGACGGTCAGATGGGTAACTCGGAGGTGGGACATCTCAATATCGGGGCCGGACGAATTGTATATCAAGACCTTGTAAAGATAAACCGTGCATGCAAGGACGGTTCTATAATGAATAACGCCGAAATTGTTTCGGCATACAGTTACGCACAGAAGACCGGCAAACGTCTGCACCTTATGGGACTGACGAGCGATGGCGGTGTTCACTCTTCGCTCGAACATCTTTTCCGATTGATAGAGATTGGTAAGGAGTATGGATTGAAGAATGTTTTCGTGCATTGCTTCATGGACGGTCGTGACACTGACCCGAAGAGCGGTGCCGGTTTCATAAAACAACTTCAGGAGCATTGTGATGCCAATGGTGCGGCAATCGCCGACATCGTGGGACGTTTCTATGCCATGGATCGCGATAAACGTTGGGAGCGCGTGAAAGAGGCCTACGACTTGCTCGTTGAGGCTAAAGGAAAGGCGGCAGACAACATGGTGAAAGCCATGGAGGAGAGTTATTTAGAGGGTGTTACGGATGAGTTCATAAAGCCAATAAAGAACTCAGGTGTTGACGGAACTATTCAGGAGGGCGACGTTGTGATATTCTTCAACTACCGCAACGACCGTGCAAAGGAACTCACCACCGTACTCACACAGAAGGATATGCCGGAAGAGGGTATGCACACGATAAAGGACTTGCAATATTATTGCATGACACCATACGATGCTTCGTTCACCGGTGTTCACATACTCTTCCCGAAAGAGAATGTTGAGAACACTTTGGGCGAGTATCTTTCTAAGCAGGGCAAGCGACAGTTGCACACGGCCGAAACCGAGAAATATGCACATGTGACGTTCTTCTTCAATGGCGGTCGTGAGGAACCTTATGATGGAGAAGACCGTATTCTCGTACCATCTCCGAAAGTTGCGACTTACGACCTGCAACCCGAAATGTCGGCACCGGAGGTGAAAGACAAACTCGTTGCTGCGATAAAGACACAGGAGTATGATTTCGTTGTGGTGAATTTCGCTAACGGCGACATGGTGGGACATACCGGTGTTTATAATGCTATTGCAAAGGCAGTGTGGGCTGTTGATAACTGTGTGCGTGAGGTTGTGGAGGCTGCAAAGGCCAATGGTTATGAGACAATTATCATCGCCGATCACGGTAATGCAGATAATGCGATAAATGCCGACGGTACACCGAACACTGCACACTCGCTCAATCCGGTGCCGTTCATTTATGTAACCGATAATAACTCGGCTACGGTGAAGAACGGACGACTTGCCGATGTTGCGCCTTCTATCCTTCATATCATGGGATTGGAACAGCCAAGTGAGATGACGGGAGAGAATTTGATTTGTTCTTAGGAGTAATTTAGGAGTAGGGGGGAGTGTTGTTGTTTTGTGCAACATGCTCTGAATCCGAATGCTTTTGATAAGTATAGGAGTTTTGGGAGTATGGGGTTTAGATAACAGTATTTGTTTGTTCTTATGCTCTCAAAACTCTTTGAATTATTGATATTCTGCGTTTGAAGGAATGATTTTATTGGCCTTATTGAAATGAATGTGAAGATAGAACCGTCGTGGGCGGCATGTATGGGAGAGGAGTTCGACAAGCCTTATTTCGCAAGTCTTGTAGATTTTGTGCGTAGAGAATATTCTTCCACTGTCTGTTACCCGCCCGGACACGAGATTTTCAATGCCTTCAACCTCTGTCCTTTCGACAAGGTGAAGGTGGTGATAATAGGACAAGACCCTTATCATGAGCCGGAACAGGCTGAAGGATTGTGCTTCTCGGTGAAGGAAGGGGTGATGCCGCCGCCCTCGCTTGTTAATATCTTCAAGGAGATACAGGGAGATTTGGGCAGGCCGATACCTGCCAATGGCAGTCTCAGGCGTTGGGCAGAGCAAGGCGTGTTGTTGCTTAATGCCACTTTGACGGTGCGTGCTCATCAGGCAGCATCGCATCAGCGTCACGGCTGGGAGGAGTTTACCGATGCCTGCATACGCAAATTGGCACATGACAGACGGAATATCGTGTATATGTTATGGGGCGGATTTGCTCGCAGCAAGGCGCAACTTATAGACTCGCAGGCTAATCTTGTGTTACAGAGTGTTCACCCTTCGCCACTCAGTGCTAACCGTGGCGGATGGTTTGGCAACCACCATTTCTCGCGTTGCAATGAATATTTGAGACAACAAGGAATAGAAGAAATAGAATGGTGAGACAAGGAATTATTGATGTTTCCGGTGTTCTTATATCAAGCGACATAATCTTCGAGCGTTTCTGTTGCGACCTTGAGAAATGCAAGGGGCGGTGTTGCGTGGAAGGAGATGCCGGTGCTCCTGTCACTATGGACGAGGTGATGGAGATTGAGAATGTGCTCGATATTGTGTTTGAAGACCTTTCGGAAAAGGCGCAGGAGGTGATTCTCGAGCAAGGAGTGGTCTATAACGACCGCGAGGGCGACCTCGTTACGAGCATTGTTGACGGCAAGGATTGTGTGTTTACCTACTATGACGATATTGATTTGGATAACGGTTTAAAAGTAAACGGATGCTGTCTTTGCCGACTCGAGAAGGCTTACCGTGACGGCAAGTCGTCGTTCTGTAAACCGATGAGTTGCGCACTTTATCCTATTCGTGTTAAGACGTTCAATGGAGGACTTGTGGGACTGAACTATAATCGCTGGAATGTGTGCGACTGCGCTCGTGAAAAGGGTAGGGAACTGAATGTTCCTGTGTATCGTTTCTTGCGCGAGCCGCTGATAAAACGCTTCGGAGAGAAGTGGTATAAAGAACTGGAAGAGGTCGCGGAGCAACTGCTCAAGACAAAATAATAAAGCCCGTCGGCTTTGCGACAGGCAGTTATCACTATTCTGAAAAGAAAATACATCAAAGGAAGGTGATGCCGGTGGTATCTACGATTTCCTGTAATCGGTGGGCGACATGCCGACATGCTCCTTGAAGAATTTGCCGAGGAACGATTGGTTGGGGAAGTGCAGTTCCTGTGCTATTTCCTTTATGCTCATGTTGGTGTTCTTCAACAGCACTCGCATTTCGAGTGTCACGTAGTTGTCTATCCACTCTATTGGTGTGCGCTTGCTCACCATTTTCACCGTTTCGGAGAGGTATTTGGGTGTTATGCACAGTTGTTCTCCATACCAACCTACGCGCCTCTCGTGTCTGAAATTATCTTCCACAAGTTTTATGAACGATGCGAAGATTGCTTCTGCCCGCGTCTGTCGCTTGTCGTTTGCCGCCTGTATGCGATAAATGACGTTACTAATGTCGTAAATCATTGACATCATCAGCGAGCGTACAACGTCTGCACGGAAGTGGTGGGCATTATCGTCAACCTTATATTTGATAGCTCTGAAGTATGCTTTTATCGCCGTTATCTCGTCCTGACTGAGAGAGAATACCGGGTGAGTACGGCTGAACAAGAACAGTTGCGACAATTCGTGCATGCCCTTTATAGTCTCGCGGAAGAAGTCATACGACATCAATATGGCAATACCTTTGCAGTCGGGCGATAGCATGTAGTTATCGGTCACGGTGCCCTCGTTTATTATTATCACGTCGCCGGCTTTGACAAGATGCTCTTCTGTATCAACACTATACTGCACCTTGCCGTGCAGACAGATTCCCAAAAGGATACACTTCATCCGCCGCGGTTCGTTTGGCAACGGAAGGTTCTCTATGTTGTCGATAAGCAACAAATCGTTGTCGATGTGGCTTCCATTGTAAATTTTTCGCGCACTATCGATTGTTATGTCGTTGATGTTTTTTATTTTCATTGGCTTATCGTCGTGACACCGCTGCTTATGCGTCGATATTTGCGTATGTGGCGTTCTTCTCTATGAACTGACGGCGCGGCTCAACGTCATCGCCCATCAGCATTGAGAACACCTCATCGGCTGCTGCTGCGTCTTCTATTGTCACCTGCTTGAGCAATCGTGTCTTCGGATCCATTGTCGTTTCCCAAAGTTGTTCGGGGTTCATTTCTCCCAAACCCTTGTAGCGTTGAGTGTGCAACAGGTTGCTGTTCTCGTCGCCGGCCACGTACTTGTCTATGAACTGTTGGCGTTGCTGCTCGGTATAGCAGTATTCGCTCACTTTCTTGAACGTGCATTTGTAGAGCGGCGGTGTAGCTATATACAGGTGTCCTTCTTGCACAACGCGCGGCATGAAGCGGTAGAAGAGTGTCATTATGAGTGTGTCGATGTGTGAGCCATCGACATCGGCATCGGTCATGATGATTATTTTATCATAACGCAGTTTGTCTATATTGGCTTCTTTGTCGCCTTCTCCTTCCACACCGAAGCGCACTCCGATGCTCTGTATTATGTTCATTACCGACTCGGCCTCGAATACCTTGTGCCATTGCACTTTCTCCACGTTAAGAATCTTTCCGCGAAGAGGCAGAATGGCCTGTGTGTATCGGTCGCGTCCCTGTTTTGCCGAGCCGCCTGCGGAGTCACCCTCGACAAGGAAAATCTCGCTTGTTTTCGGGTCTTTGTTAGAGCAGTCGGCAAGTTTTCCGGGCAGTCCGCCACCCGTCATCGGGTTCTTACGCTGCACACTCTCGCGTGCCTTACGCGCTGCGATACGTGCTGTTGCAGCAAGCACCACCTTGTCGCATATCAGTTTGGCCTCTTTCGGGTGCTCTTCGAGATAGTATGCCAGTGCTTCGCCTACGGCTTGTTGCACTGCTCCCGACACCTCGGAGTTGCCGAGTTTTGTTTTTGTCTGTCCCTCAAACTGAGGTTCTGCCACTTTGATTGATATTACGGCGGTAAGTCCTTCGCGGAAGTCTTCACCCGCAATCTCAATCTTTGCCTTCTCGATCTGCTTCGATATTTGCGGGTCTGCGTCGGCGTAAGTTTTCAGTGTGCGTGTGAGAGCCATACGGAAACCGGTGAGGTGTGTACCGCCCTCGATGGTGTTTATATTGTTCACGTAAGAGTGAATGTTCTCGGTGTAGTCGGTGTTATACATCACTGCCACTTCTATCGGTATGCCCTGTTTCTCGGTCTTCAGGTATATTACATCGTCGAAAAGATGTGTGCGGTGACGGTCAACGTATCTCACGAACTCTTTCAGTCCGTCCTTTGCGTGATACACCTCCTGCTTTGTCTTTCCGTCTTCATCGGGACGCAGGTCTGTAAGCGTAATTGTGATACCGGCATTGAGGTATGCCAATTCTCTCATTCGCTTTGCAATGACATCGTATTTGTATTCTGTTGTGGTGAAAACAGTGGCATCCGGCCAGAACTGCTGTCGTGTTCCGGTCTTGTCGGTCTCGCCAATCACCTTTACCGGGTATAGCGGTATTCCCCGCTCATATTCCTGTTGGTATATCTTTCCGTCGCGGAACACTTGCGACTTCATACGGCTTGAAAGGGCGTTAACGCAACTCACACCAACGCCATGCAGACCTCCACTGACCTTGTACGAGCCTTTGTCGAACTTACCTCCGGCGTGTAGCACCGTCATTACAACTTCGAGTGCAGACTTGTGCAGTTTTTTGTGTTCATCGACCGGTATTCCTCGACCGTTGTCCTGTACTGTTATTGAGTTGTCTTCGTTTATCGTGACTTCAATGTGTGTGCAGTATCCTGCCATCGCTTCGTCGATGGAGTTGTCCACAGTCTCGTTCACCAAGTGGTGCAAACCTTTGTCGGAGATGTCTCCGATATACATCGCCGGGCGTTTACGGACGGCCTCAAGACCCTCTAACACCTGTATGTTACTGGCTGAATAGTTATTCTGCTTGTTCTGATTTTCTGCCATTTTCTGTTTCGTATATTATAGTTTGCAAAGTTAATAAATAATACTCATATAACGAAATGCGAATTGCTAAAAATAATAAAATAAAAGACCGCTACCCTCACGGGCAACGGTCTCAGTCTAATCCTATGAAAAATTTTATTTATTATTTTGCCTTTTTAATCCAATCCATTGATATGCTTGATAAGACCTGACTTGAGGTTTGCGGCCTTATTCTTATGAATGATATTTTTAACAGCAAGTTTGTCAAGCATCTTCTGTACTTTTGGGAACAGTTGAAGAGCCTCTTCCTTGTCTGTCATTGCGCGCAATTTGCGCACTGCGTTACGCATTGTCTTAGCGTAGTACTTGTTGTGCAGAGTGCGAGTCTTGGTTTGACGTATTCTTTTCTCTGCCGACTTGTGGTTTGCCATTTCTTTTTTCTTGTTTTAAAAGTTTTTTGATAGCCTTTGGGTCTTGCGCCACTACGGCTGCCCTGGGCGGATTTTTTGCGGTTGCCCGCTTCTGAAAACCCTCTGCCACCGTTTCGCTTTGCACCTCACTTGCATTGAGGAAACTTTGCTATCGCATCGCTGCGATGATGACAGAATATTCTTGGTAGTCCCTAGGAGAGTCGAACTCCTCTTTAGAGAATGAAAATCTCTCGTCCTAACCGATAGACGAAGGGACCGTCATTATTAGCGGGTGCAAAGGTACTCCTTTTATTTATATCCTGCAAATTTTCTGCAATATTTTTTCGATTTATTCGCATTTTTATCTTTTTTATTCGTACTTTTGTCCTCTGAAGGTATGATAGTAAAGACAAAAGCGATAGTATTGCATACGCTGAAATATGGCGAGCGGAAGGTGATTGTGGAACTGCTGTGCCGTGAGACGGGACGCACCGCATGTATCGTTGTGATGCCAAAGACACAGAAGGGTAGGGTACAGAAGCAGGCATTGCAACCACTTACTCTGCTTGATGTGGAACTTGACATACGCCCCAACGTGCAGTTGCAGAATCTCCGAGATGTTCGCATGTCGTTACCATTCTCTTCCATTCCTTTCTCGGCCGAGAAATTGTCGATAGCATTGTTTATTTCCGAGTTTCTTTATAACGCCACGCGTGGCGAGCAGCGCAACGAGTTGCTCTTCGACTATGTTGAGAACAGCATTACATGGCTCGATGGATGCGAGCCTCCCTTTGCCAATTTTCACCTTGTATTTATGATGCGTATGGCGCGCTTCATCGGTTTCTATCCCAATGTGGAGGACTATATGGAGGGCGATTTCTTCGACTTGCGTGATGCCATGTTCGTGAGTGATGCGCCTCGGCACAGCGATTATCTCTCGGCTCCTGATGCCCAAAGGTTGTCGCAGTTGGTGCGTATGGGCTATAACACTATGCACCTGTTCCGTATGTCACATTCCGACCGTGTGCGTATTGCTGAGGGTATCGTAAGATACTACCGTCTTCACGTTGCCGGTTTTCCCGAACTGCGCTCTTTGGCTGTACTGAAAGAATTGTGGCGATAACCCTCTGTCGAGCCTTATTCCACAACGCTCTACCTTTATTATATCTCTTTACCATTGGCATCAGAAAATGTTCTACAATGCTTTTCATAGTCAAAATTAAGTTAAATATATGATGCAAAGAGAATATTATAATAATATTATAATTATCTTTGCATAAAATTGTAACCATAATCAGTTGTCCATAATTAAATGTTATAAATTCTATGGGATGGCAAGTGAAGAGAATAAGAAATACGTTTAATAGTGAACATCTGATTATATAATAATATGAGTTATGGAACTAACAAATCCTTTCATAATACATGGCTATCACTCTCCTCATTATTTCTGCGATCGTGAGGAGGAGACAAAGTTGCTCACAAATGCTTTTACCAACGGAAATAACGTGGCGTTGATTTCTCCGCGACGTTTGGGAAAGACCGGACTGATATGTCATTGTATGCAACAGGAACAAATAAAAGAGAATTACTACACGTTTCTTGTTGACATCTACGCAACGAAAAACCTGCAAGAGTTTGTTTACGAACTTGGGAAAACGGTTGTAGATGTGCTCAAATCGCGTGGCAGAAAGGCGTGGGAAATGTTTGTTAACTGTCTCACATCGTTGCGTGGCAGCCTGTCATTCGATATGAATGGCAAACCGGAATGGACGATGAGCCTCGGTGAGATAGCAACGCCGATAGTAACTCTCGATGAGATTTTCCGCTATCTGGAAGGAGCAGACAACCGTTGCATCGTGGCGATAGACGAGTTTCAAGCCATAGCAGGATATCCCGAGAAAAACGTTGAGGCTTTGTTGCGCACCCATATTCAGCACTGCCGTAATTGCAATTTCATCTTTGCAGGGTCGGAACGACATGTGATGACTGAGATTTTTCTTAGTGCTTCGCGACCGTTCTATCAGAGCACCAAGATGATAACGATTCTTCCCATAGAATGTGACCGTTACGTTGATTTTGCACAACGTCTTTTCAAAGAATACGACAAGGCGATAGACCGTGAAGCGGTTGTTGAGATATATAACCGTTATGAGGGCATCACATGGTATGTGCAGTCGGTTCTCAATTCTCTCTTCACTACCACTCCGGTTGGTGGTCGGTGTGATGTCGGAGATGTTTCGCAGGCGATAGAACAGGTTGTGGTGCAGCAGAGCTTTGCATATTCGTCTCTTCTCTATCAGTTGCCGGCAAAACAGAAAGAGGTATTGATTGCCATCTGTCGTGAGGGAAAGGCTCGTAACATTTCATCAAAGGATTTCTTGCAACGTCACCACCTCACGGCAAGCAGTGTGCAGGCCGCTGTAAAGGGTTTGCTTGAAAAGGATTTTATAACGTCAGACCTTGGCACATTCACCGTATATGACAAGTTCTTTGCCGATTGGTTGTTGAGACAGTGACAGCCGATAAGTGCAAACCGATGTGCGCAATATAATGTTTCAGAGCCTTATAAGTCGCATAGAACAATGTGAAAGGAGATGTTATGGTTTGCAATTTGGGCGAAATTGAGGAACAAAATAGGCGAGATTGGTTTGCAATTTAGGCGAATTTGCAAACCAATCTCGCCGGTTTTAGGATTTAGGAGTTTGTCACGGCATATATGCCTGACGTGAGTTTAAACCCCAATCGGTCGTTAGAACCCTGATCTGATTTCGTTCGATTGCCAGGCAGATGTGCTGACGTTTCATCGAAGGCGTAGCGGGCTACGTCGAGATGTAATGGCAGTGCAGATGTCGGCAAGCGGACAAAAGCAGTAGGGAAGCATACCGGCAATAGCAAAAATAAGCAAATGCGGTCTAAGGACTGATTTGGGTTTAACTACTGCTTCAAGCCAAAAGGCTGCGCACCACTGCCGAAATCTTGCCGCCCTCGGCTCGTCCGGCCATTTGTTTGCTTGCAATGCCCATCACTTTTCCCATATCTTTCATTGATGTGGCACCTGTCTCAGCAATTATTTTCTTCACTTCCTCCTCTATTTCGCTGTCGGAAAGTTGTTTTGGCAGATAACTTTCAAGCACCTCCACCTGTGCCAATTCGGCTTCGGCAAGGTCTTGTCTGCCGGCACCGGTGTAAGTGGTGGCAGTCTCGCGACCCTGTTTTGCCAGTTTGGCTATGATTTTCAGCGCATCAACATCTTCGAGAGTGTCGTTTGCACCGGGTGCAGTCTTCGCCTCAAGGAATACTTTCTTTATGTTGCGCAGCGTTTCAAGCCGTACTTTGTCTCTGGCTTTCATTGCCGCCTTGATGTCTTCACTTATTTGATCGAATAGCATAATTATTGATATTTAAAAAACTATTTTTCCTGTTACGTCAATTTTCTGTTCGTCGCTTTCTTTTTCGCCATCGCCTTTACCGGTGGCCTGTGAGCGAATGTTGTCGAGAATCTGTCGCGTGCGCTTGTATGTGGGAGTCTGTTCCACGGCAGATATAACGTTGTCGTTGTCGAGGTCTTCGTGACGGAAGATAAATATGTGCGGACGACGTTTATACTGCGATGTCTTTCCGTCTTTGCCGTAGTATCTGTTTCGGCGGTCTTGTCGTTCTGCCGCTTTCTCCTCTTCCTCTGCTATGCGGTTCTGCTCTTCCATGGTGCGTTTCTTGAAGTGGCCGTCCATTCCGTCCACATTCTCTATGCCGAAGCCCGTTGCGAGAATCGTCACTTTCACCTTAGGTCCCAGTTCCGGGTCGGTGGCAAGTCCCCATTTCAGTTCAAATCCGGTGCCGAAGCGAGCCATGAACTCGTTGACATCATTCATTTCTTCCATCGTAAGGCTTGCGTTGTTCTGTTTGTCAGAGCAGAAAGAGATAGACAGCAGTATCTTCTTTGAGTTGAAGACATCGTTATCGTTGAGCAACGGAGAGTTCAGTGCATCCTCAATGGCTTTCTTCACTCGTCCTTCTCCTTCGCCATATCCTGTTGACATGATAGCGACTCCACCGTCTTTCAGCACCGTCTTAACATCGTTGAAGTCAAGGTTTATCAGTCCGTGAACGGTGATAATCTCTGCTATCGACTTCGCAGCAATGCTCAGAGTGTCGTCGGCCTTGGCGAAAGCGTCGAGCACTGTCAGTTCGGGATATATCTCACGCAGTCTTTCGTTGTTGATAACGAGAAGCGCATCTACATGTTTGGCCATCTCCTCAACACCGTCGAGAGCCTGGTCTATCTTGCGATCGCCTTCAAAACGGAACGGAATGGTTACGATGCCCACGGTGAGTATGCCCATTTCCTTGCTTGTTCGGGCAATCACCGGTGCTGCTCCGGTGCCTGTACCACCACCCATTCCTGCCGTGATGAATGCCATTTTAGTGCCGTCACTGAGCATATTCTTCACGTCAGCGAGACTCTCTTCTGCGGCCTCGCGTGCCTTGTCGGGCTTGTTCCCGGCTCCGAGTCCCTCTTTTCCGAGTTGCAGGTGCACCGGCACGGGTGAGTCGTTGAGAGCCTGATTGTCGGTATTGCAAAGGACGAAAGACACATCGTGAATGCCTTCTCTGTACATGTGGTTCACTGCGTTGCCGCCACCGCCGCCAACGCCTATCACTTTTATTATGCTGTTATCTTTTTCGGGCTCACCGAAATCCAATATCATATTGTCTGGCATGTTATTCTATTTTTAAATGTTTGTTAGTAATCGATTTTCACTTATTGTTCTTCGTCTTCAGAGAGTAGTTTCTTCACGAGCGATTTTACGCGCATTCCGAACTTCTTTATACCATTGTCTTTCTTCTCCTCCTCTTCTTTTTCCTTTTGCTGTTGCAGTTCCAATTCTCGCTGTATTCTCTCCTCCTCTTCCTGCTGTTCGCGCAGTTCCTGAGCCTTGCGTTTCTCTGCTTCGGTGAGAACCACTCCCTCGGCGAGTTCGTTAGGTTGTCGTGGGTCGCGATGAAGTTCTACGGTAGTGGTAGTGATGTCGGCTTTCGGCTCCTCGAACAAGTCTTTTGTCGGGTCAACCTCTTTGCCCGCGCAGTTCATGTCGCCTTTTGCAAGGATACCGAGAACAGTGTTCATCATACCGTTGTGCGTCGTGATGAGTGGGTCTTTTGCGTTTATTGATATGTTTACCGACTTCGCAATGCGTATCTTGTCAATGTGTGTATGGTTTGCGAATGCCGTTTCTATGCCGGGCATGTTTGAGCCACCACCGGTGAGAATCAGTCCTCCGAGCAGTCGTTCGGCAAATTCTGAAGGCACCTGATACCACACGTTCTCGATTATTTCTTCAAGTCTGCCCTCCACAATCTCCACAAACCTTCGTTGGTCAACGTTCCTGTCTGTATCGAGAGGGTATGTTGTCTGGCTGTCGATGTCGCCGTTCTCTGTGAAGGCCACTGCGTGTTCGAGTTTCATTTTCTCGGCAACGTCTTCTTCTACCTGCAACGACGCAATGTCTTTGGTGATGTTGTTGCTGCCGAGAGGAATAACGGCGAGGTGGCGCAGAATGTTCTTGTAGTAAACAGAAACGGTTGTGGTGTCGGCACCGAGGTCAACAAGTACACATCCGGAGCGTTTCTCCGCATCGGTGAGAACGGCATCGGCGAGAGCCAACGGTGCAAGATACATCTCGGCGATGGCCACTCCTGCCATTTCGAAACATTTGTTCAGACGGCGATAGAACTCATATCTCCATAAGATGTTGAGGAAGTTTCCTTCCAGACGGTTGCACTGTATGCCCACAGGGTCAATCTGAAGTTGGTTGTCAACCTTGTATTCCTGTGTTGCAGCATCAAGGATTTCCTGGTCTTGGTAACTCATGTTACGGTTCGCATCCATCAGTTCGTTCACCATCATCTGTGTGACGATGGTGTCTGCGGGAAGTGTTTTGATGATGTTATTCTTGACGCTTCTTATCGACTGTCCTCCCACTCCCACATATACATGTGTTATTTCCTGTTTCAGTGTGGCAGTGAGTTTCTTCACAATGTTCGAGATACACTGTGCCGTCTTGTCGATTTTATAAACCACGCCCTTGTGAATGAACGACGAGGAGTCTTCCTTCACGATGGCAAGTACACTGATGCTACCGTCGAGATTTTTCTTTCCCGCGATGCCGGTCATCTTTGACGACCCCAATTCGATTGCTACGATAAATTCCCTTGCTGACATACCCTTATCAATTTATATTATTTCTTTTTTCTATTACATTATATATATAAGCTTCTTATTTCTTCTTTTCCGGCTTTTTCTCTTTTTCCTTCTTTACCTCTTTCTTTTCTTTCTTTACTTCTTTCTTCTCCGGCTCTTTCTTCTTTTCCTTTTTTTGCGGAGTGGTTTTCTCCGTATTTTCTTTCTTTTCTTTCGCCACGGAGTCAGGTTTCGTCACCTCAATCTTCTCCACATCAGCCATTTCCGGCTTTATTTGCCGCGCAGAATTACGGTAGTGGCATATTATCTGGTTGTCGAACTCAAGGTTGATGTAGTCGTACCGATTCCATCCGGCCTTGCTTAGTCCGTACCGATAGAACTTTTCAAGTCGTGAAAGTTTGGTTTCGAGCATCTTGTTTATTGCCTGCTTGCGTACAGAAGAAATTCTCTCCACCGGCAACTGACCGATGAAAATGATGTGGTCGCCCAGTCGCGGCACTAATTCTATGCCTCTTTTCTCGGTCACGTTGATTTGCTCGAAAAGGTTTCGCCACAGTTCGTTGTCCATCAGCATTTCTGTCATCGGCATGAGATAGTCGGTGGCATAACGCTTGTCGATGTTCCCGGTGGCGATTATCAGGTCTGACACATAGTTTGAGTTGGGCATCACTCCTCCCCGCTCGTCGATGTAGTAGTCGTCGCCTTTCTGGCTCTTGACGCGCAACAGAGGCAGTCGTTGCGTGATATTGATAGTCACATCGCCGTTTTCGGCCTTGAAACACTGTGCCGTTTTCACGAAAGCCATACTCTTTAGTTTCTCCTCTATGGCGCGTGTGCTAATGTCTCCGGTCTTCTTGTTCACCGGCATCATTTTCGAAGAAGTAAGTATTTTGGTCACATCTTCGGCTTTAAGGAAGCCGTTGGTGTTCTCATCGGCAATCCTTATGTTGCACTTGCGGCACACCACTGCCGAATTTGCCGGCTCGTTGAAAGAGGTGAAGGCAAAGACAAGATATATCGCGAGCAGCACATCGAGTGTCGCGATTATGGTCTTTTTCCAGTTTATATGAATCTTCATACTTTTCTCCTTCTTTATTTTTGCAGGCGGCTTATCGCCGTCCTTACTTTCGTTATTTTATCTGTTCTTCTCGGCAATGCCGTATTTCTGCCTCAATATTTTCTCTATTTCGGATGCTTGATTGTCCAGGTCGCCTGCTCCGAGCAGCAACAGAACCTCGAAATCGTGCTCGCTTATGAATTTCAGTACATTGTCTTTGCATATCAGATGCTTCTCTACTCCTGCGGCGAGGTTGTCGTATATCAGTTTTGATGTGACACCCTCTATTGGCAATTCGCGTGCAGGGTAAATCTCTGTCAGCACCACCTCGTCGAGTTGGCTTAGTGCAGAGGCGAAGTCTTTGTAGAAATCGCGGGTGCGAGTGTACAGGTGAGGCTGGAAGATTGCGGTGATGCGACGGTTGCGATAGAGTTCACGCATGCTCTTTGCGCTGTGGAAAATCTCTTTCGGATGATGTGCGTAGTCGCTTAGGAAGACAATTTTGTCGGTCTTCAGTTTGAAATCGAAGCGTCGGTCAACACCCTTATATGTCCCCATTCCGTAGCGCAATTCCTCTGCCGTGCAACCGTTCAGTTGCGCCATTGCCATTGCTGCCACTCCGTTCTCGATGTTTATCGTCACCGGTTGTCCGAGCCGCACATCCTTCACGTTTTCTATTGGCGATACAAAATCGAACGTAATTTCTCCGTCGTCTATGCGTATGTTCTCTGCATGGAAGTCGCCCTCATCGATACTGTATTCAAAGACGCGCACACCGTCGGCCACCTTTGGCTTCATTTCCAATCCGCGACGCATTATCAGTGCACCACCTTGTTGTATTAACGTGGTGTAGTGTTCGAAACTTTCGAGATATGCCTCTTTCGTGCCGTAGATGTCAAGATGGTCGGCATCGGTACTTGTGATTACCGTCATCCAAGGTTTGAGCCAATGGAAAGAGCGGTCGAACTCGTCGGCCTCTATTACCACATAGTCGCTCTGTTTGCTCAGTATGTAGTTAGTGGCATAGTTCTTAGATATTCCTCCGAGGAAAGCGTTGCAGTCAGTGTGGCTTTGGTGCATGATATGGGCACACATTGCCGATGTTGTTGTCTTGCCGTGTGTTCCGGCGAAGCACAATCCTTTGTGTGCCTCGGTGAGTATTCCGAGCACCTGTGCGCGCTTCATCACCGTGAAATCGTTCTGTTTGAAGTATTCGAGTTCGCGGTGAGTATCGGGTATTGCGGGTGTATATACCACGAGTGTCGTATTCTTGTTGCGACAAGCATGTGGTATCTGCTCCGTGTTTTCTTCGTAATGTATCAGCACACCCTCTTTCTCTAACTGCTGTGTCAGTGCAGAAGGAGTCTTGTCGTAGCCTGCCACAACGAATCCGCGGCTTACGAAATATCGGGCTATGGCACTCATTCCGATGCCTCCTACACCGATGAAATATACCGATTTAATATCTTTTATTGTCATGTTCTATCTTCTTGATGCGAGTTTTATCACTTCGTCGGCGATGATGTCGGCAGAGTCGGGTAGTGCCATTTTCTTGGCATTAGTCCCAAGGTTCATGTAATCTGCTTTTTTCTCCGTGAGTGTTTCTATTGCCAACGGAATCAGTTTCTGTCGTGCTTCGCTGTCCTTTACCATCAGTGCGGCCTGTTTGTTTACCAATGCCATTGCGTTGTGTGTCTGATGATCTTCTGCAACGTTAGGCGAAGGAACGAGTATCGAGGGCTTGCCCAACAGACAAAGTTCGCTTATGCTACTTGCTCCGGCACGGCTGATTACAAGGTTGGCGGCGCGGTAAGCCTCGTCCATGTTGCTTATAAAGTCAGTAGGCTTGAGATTTTCGGGGCAGCCTTTCGCTTTGAGAGATTCCATTATGTTTTGGAAATAGTAGCCTCCGGTCTGCCAAACGAACTGAATGTCGTGGGTCGAAATCATCTCGAGGTTGTCCATAACGCTCTCGTTGATGGTTCGTGCACCGAGACTTCCGCCGATTATCAGCACCACCGGGCGTTGCGGGTCGAGTCCCATTTTGCTGCGTGCTTCCTCTTGTGAGAGTCGGCAGTCGAGCAGTTGCTGTCTTACGGGGTTTCCCGTAACCATTATTTTGTCGGCAGGGAAGAAACGTTCCATGCCCTCGTATGCCACACAAATCTTACTTGCTTTCTTCGCGAGCAGTTTGTTGGTGACACCGGCGTATGAGTTCTGTTCCTGTATAAGGCATGGAATGCCCATTGCTGCACATTTGTTCAGTGTCGGACCGCTGGCATATCCTCCCACGCCAACTGCCGCCATAGGACGGAATTGCTGTATTATCTGTTTCGCCATGCGCTGGCTTTTCCATATCTTATACAGCACTTTTATGTTCTTCAGCATGTTCTTGCGGTCGAATCCGCATATAGGCAGGCCTTTTATTTCATAGCCTGCCGCCGGCACTCGCTGCATCTCCATACGTCCTTCTGCGCCTACAAAGAGAATCTTTGCATCGGGACGCTTGTGTCGTATGGCATTGGCGATGGACACGGCCGGGAAAATGTGCCCGCCGGTTCCGCCTCCGCTGATTATTATTCTAAGTTCTTCGTCCATATCTTTTCCTTTAATATTCTAACTTTATCATCTTCTCCACATCTCACATTCCATCGTTCACTCCTCATCACTCAACCTTGAACAATCATTGTTCAAGGCCAAACACTCATCGCGTTTTTTGGCCTTACTGCTCACACTCATAATAACTCCGATGTAAACGCAGTTTATTATGGTGGATGTTCCGCCCTTGCTTATCAGCGGCAACGGCTGTCCGGTAACGGGTGCGAGTCCCACTGCCACCATCATATTGAATATGGCCTGCGTCACCATAAGCAGTGCGAGTCCCATGATGAGCAGTGCGGGGAAGGAGTAAGCACACCTGTTGGCAATCTTTGCGGTGCGGAACAGCAGTATGAGGTATAGCAAACACACCCCGACCGCGCCCCACAGTCCCATCTCTTCGATGATTATGGCATAGATGAAGTCGCTGAATGCCTGCGGCAACCAGTCGCGTTGAACCGAGTTGCCGGGGCCTTTACCGACGAGATTGCTCGATGCAATGGCGATGTTTGCATGCGCCACCTGTCCGTCTTTATCGAGGTCGAACTTCTCCGGAGCCACCTCCTCATCGTTTACAAATTTCTTTATGCGATTCTTCCATGTGCCGAAGCGGTGTAGAATGCCGCCACCTTTCTTTTTCTCCGGTTTGTCTATGGTCTCCGTTCTGACGCGAGGGTCGTTCTTTGCGAGTGCTTCTTCTTCGGTGTTCTCGCCCAAAGTCCATATCGCACCGAAGCCAAGCAGTCCCATCAGCATTATCACGCCGAGCAGTTTTCCAATCTGTTTCATTGGCACACGACCAATAAACATCATCAGTATCACCACCAGTCCGAGCAGTGCCGCGGTGGAAAAGTTCTCGCGGAAGATTAGCAATATAAACGGAACGGAAATAATAAGGATATATTTGAATGCCCTTTTATCTACTGTGTCGCCGTCTTGCAATGCACTGAGTATCATCACTTCTGCGAGAACTACTGCCCCCTTTGCCAATTCGGAGGGCTGGAACTGTATGCCACCAATATCGAACCATCGTGACGCACCGTTTATCTCGCCCCCTGTTAGGGACGTAATCAGTAGCATTATAAACGACACAATCAATGCAAAAGGTGATATTATCTTGTAATATCGGCAGTCGATGTTCATTGTGATGACGAGAAACACCACACCCACACCAATCAGCATGGTGTGTTTGATCATCGGATCAAGATAACTGGTGTCGTTCGTGAGTTCGCTCGCGGCACTGAACACCTCGACAATACTCACGATGCACAGGAAGAAGAAGACAGTCCATATAATGGTGTCGCCCTTCATTCTGCCTTTTGTCTTCTTGCTATCTTCTTCCATGTCTGTATTATTTTTATTCTATAGAGATAAATTTCTTTTCCCGCTTGGGGGCTATTCTTTGTGTTCAGAGTGAGCGCACGAGTTGCTTGAACTGTTCTCCGCGATCCTCCATGTTCTTGAACAGGTCGAAACTTGCGCAGCAAGGCGATAGCAATACGGTCATTCCCGGCTCTGCCATCTCGTAACATGCAGCCACGCAGTCCTTCATCGAATGAGTGTCACGCACCGGAATGCCCAGTGAGTCGAAGTTCTCGTGCAGTTTGGTGTTATCTGCTCCGAGATACACAATACCCGCACACTTCTTCTTTACCAAGTCCTTTATCGGCTCGTAGTCATTCCCTTTGTCCTTTCCTCCTATGATAAGGATGGTCGGTGTCTTCATACTCTCAAGTGCATACCAGCACGCATCGACGTTGGTTGCTTTCGAGTCGTTGATATATTCCACACCTGCCACACGCGTCACTTTCTCTAATCGGTGCTCCACACCGGGGAAATCGCCAAGACTCTTGCGTATCACTTCATTCTTTATTCCGGCAACCGAAGAGGCCAGTCCAGCCGCGAGAGAGTTGTATATGTTGTGTTTGCCGGTGAGCGAGAGAGCCTCTTGTTCCATGTTGAACGGCGTGGGCTCTTCAAGTTTGTACTCTCCCTCCTCGATATATCCGATAGAACCTCTCTCCTTCAGTTCGGAGAAGGGTAGTTTTATGGCCTTTATGTCGTATTTTTCGAGTTCGTTTTTTATTATAGGGTCATCGTTCCAATAGATGAAAGCATCGTCTGCCGTCTGGTTCTGCACAATCCTCATCTTCGAGTTAACATAGTTCTGCATGCAGTTGTCATAACGGTCGAGGTGGTCGGGGGTTATATTTAGCAACACCGCAACGTTGGCACGGAAGTCGTACATATTGTCGAGTTGGAACGAACTCAACTCTATTATGTAGTACTTGTGCGGGTCTTCTGCAACCTGCAGAGCCAATGATTTGCCGATGTTCCCGGCCAGTCCTGCATCGTAGCCGGCCGCCTTGAAGATATGATATATCAGCGATGTCGTCGTCGTTTTGCCGTTCGAGCCGGTGATACAAATCATCTTGGAGTCGGTGTAACGCCCTGCAAACTCTATCTCGCTTATTATATGAATGCCTTTGGCAATTATTTTCTGCACCATCGGAGCCTCGTCGGGGATACCGGGACTCTTGATAACCTCGTCGGCAGAGAGTATTTTCTCCTCCGTATGCTGTCCTTCCTCCCATTCTATGTCATGGTCATCGAGCATCTTCTTGTAGCGATCCTTTATCATGCCCATGTCAGACACGAACACATCGAATCCCTCCTTCTTTGCAAGTACGGCTGCACCGGCACCACTTTCGGCTGCGCCAAGCACCACAATGCGTCTTCTCTCGTCTTTCATCTTCTGATTATCTGATCTTCAATGTTATTATAGTTATCGCCGCAAGGATTATAGTTATAATCCAGAAGCGGAATGTTATCTTGGATTCATGGAACTGTCGTCTTGGCCAGTTCTTGAAAACATATCGGCTTGTCTTGTCGAGTTGCTCGTCCAACTTGCGGAAATTGTCGTGTATCGGCGTGGCTCTGAACACTCGCACGCGCTGCCCTTTGCGTTTCATTGTCTTGAACCAGAACGTTTGAATCATAACGCTGAGGCTCTCGACGAGGAAAATGCCGCAGAGAATGGGCACCAACAACTCCTTATGTATTATCACTGCACAAACACCGATGATACCACCGATTGTGAGAGAACCGGTGTCACCCATGAATATCTGTGCCGGATAGGCGTTATACCAAAGGAAACCTATCATCGCACCGATGAACGCACAGAGGAACACCACAAGTTCTTGCGACCCCGGAATATACATTATATTAAGATATGAGGCAAACTCAAGATGCGAACTTACATATGCAAAGATTCCCAATGCCACACCTATTATGGCCGAGTTGCCGGCACACATACCGTCCATTCCGTCGTTGAGGTTAGCACCGTTGCTCACTGCCGTCACCACTACTATTGTCATTATCACAAACAGAATCCAACCTGCAGCATTGGCATATTCTCCCATGAATCCCATTATCTTCGAGTAGTCGAGGTTGTGATCTTTGACGAATGGAATCGTGGTCTTCAGCGATTTTGTCAGTTCCGACTTGTGAGTTACCACCAGTTCCTGTCCTTGCTTGAACGTCTCGACGTTCTCACGTATCTTGGCATCCGGACTTGCCCATAACACCAAGCCCACAATAAGCCCGATACTCACCTGTCCCACAATCTTGTATTTCCCTTTCAGTCCTTCCTTGTTGTTACGGAATATCTTGATATAGTCGTCAAGTAAACCGAGGAAACCGAGCCATACGGTGGTTATTATCATCAGTATGAGGTATATGTTGCGCATGCGTCCCAACAATACCACAGGCAGAAGAATGGATACTATTATTATGATACCGCCCATCGTTGGCACCCCTTTCTTATCTGCTCCGAATGGGTCGATGTTCACATCGCGCTGTTTCTCAGAAATTTTCCTGCGCCTCATCCACTTGATAAACTTCTCGCCGAACCATGCAGAGATGAGCAACGACAGAATCAGAGTGAGCAATGCGCGGAACGAAACATACGACCAGAGGTGTGCCCCGGGGATGTTGAACTGTTCTAAAAATCTGAAAATATAGTATAACATATCTCGAATTTCTTTTTAATTTGTTATAAACTCGCGCACCACCTCCTTGTCATCGAAGTGGTGTTTCACTCCTTTTATTTCCTGATAGTCCTCATGTCCTTTGCCGGCAATGAGTATTACGTCGCCTTTCTGTGCCATCATGCACGCCGTGCGGATAGCCTCGCGACGATCGACGATGCACAACACTTTCTTCATCTGTTGTCGGTCGAGTCCGGCAAGCATGTCGTTTATTATCTCCTGCGGATCCTCAAAACGGGGGTTGTCGCTCGTTATGATGACGCGGTCGCTCTGTCTTGCGGCCTCCTTTGCCATCAGCGGTCGTTTCCCTTTATCGCGATTACCGCCTGCACCGCATACCGTTATCACCTTTCCGCGCCCATCGAGCACCTCGTGAATGGCATTCAGCACGTTCTCAAGCGCATCGGGAGTGTGCGCATAGTCAACGATGGCGGTGAAGCCATCGGCCGAACGGATTGGCTCGAGTCTTCCGCTGACGCTGCCCAGCGTGCTCAAGGCAATGAGAATATCCTCCGGCTTTTCGCCGAGAACCCTTGCCGTGCCATATACTGCAAGCAGGTTGCTGACATTGAATTTACCGATGAACTGCACCCCGACTTCATATCCGTCTATTTCCAGATACATTCCTTCGAAGTGGCATTCTATAAGGCGGGCACGATAGTCGGCCATCTGTCTTGTGGAATATGTCTTCACCGTGGCTTTGGTGTTCTGAACCATTACGCTGCCATTCTTGTCATCGGCATTGATAATGGCATAACTGCCCTTCGGCAGCATGTCGAAGAACGCTTTCTTTGCATCGCGATAGTTCTCGAATGTCTTGTGATAGTCGAGGTGGTCGCGTGTCAGATTGGTGAATATTCCCACGGAGAACTTTAGTCCGCCTATGCGTTTCTGTGCAATGGCGTGACTTGAGCACTCCATGAAGACATACTGACAACCGGCATCCACCATTTGCGCGAGCAGTCGGTTGAGTTCAATAGGATCGGGCGTGGTATGGTCTGCCGGCACGACTTCTTCCTCTATGTAGTTGCACACGGTGGACAACAGACCGCACTTATATCCCAACTTGCGGAACATATTATATAATAAGGTGGCGATTGTGGTTTTACCGTTTGTGCCGGTAGCACCCACCAGTTTCAGTTTCTCCGACGGATTGCCGTAGAAAGCGGTGGCTACGTGACCCACGACATCCTCTGTTGAGGGCACTTTTACGTATGTCACGCCTTCGGAAAGCACCTCCGGCAGTTCCTCACAGAGCACCGCCGCAGCCCCTTGTTCTGTTGCCTTTGTTATGAAGCGGTGACCATCAACCTGCGTTCCCCTCATTGCAACGAACAATTGTCCTGTGCCAATGCGGCGCGAGTCGATATTGACTCCCGTTATTTCTACGTTGTCACTGCCTGTGAGTGCGACGTTTTTGATGTTCCTTAGCAACTCGTTGAGTTTCATGTCTTTTTCTTTTTATTCCCTTGCGGGGATTGCTGTTTCAGATTTTCGGCCATAGTGTAAGCCGTATCAACTCATTCTTAGCACGCAAGCCTCACCTTTCCTTATCTTGTGTCCGGCAGGAAGACTTTGCGAGTTCACCTTACCTCTGCCAACGAGAGTTACTTTCACTCCGCGTTTCTCCAGCAGAAATACCGCATCTCGAGCACCCATCCCCGTGACATCGGGCACCAAATCGTTGCCGTATTTCGGTGTTTCCGTCATTTCTATGCGGTTGTTCTTATGCGTAGCCCTACCCCAGATAGGGTTGCCGTTGGCGTAACTGCCGTCCCACGAGGTATTCGTTTCTATTCCGAAATGCTTCAGTACAAACCATGCGGCAATCATGTTTCCGTTCTTTATTTCCGGCATTGTTATCGACAGAGAGTCTCTCGAGTCACTGGCATCAAGCCTTAAATCTTTTGCCATTATGCCTTCCGAAATGTTGTGGAACACTTTCGCGCTCATGCCTCCCGATGCCGGATGTCCGCTTTTCTGTATGCATACGATGCAACTATAGCGTGGTTGGTCGGCAGGAAAGAAGCCTACGAAACTTAGCAGATATTTCATACCTCCACTCTTATAGCCCGATGTACCATGTGATATTTGCGCCGTTCCGGTCTTGCCGGCAACACGGAAGAGTTGCGAACGAGCCGCCTTTCCTGTACCTCGGCTCACCACGTGTTCGAGCAGAATTCTCACTTTCTCCAACGTCGAAGTCTTGCATATCTGCGGTATCATCACCACAGGCTCGTAAGAGTGCAGCACCTCCCCGTTTTTCACCACCTGTTTCACGAATCTTGGGCGCATCATCTTTCCGCCGTTGGCTATCGCGTTGTAAAACGTCAGGGTGGAGATTGGCGGAATCTGTGTCTCATATCCTATACTCATCCACGGCAATGCGGTCTTGCTCCAGTTCACATACTGCCCCTTAGCGTTCTTCTTAGGCATCCTTATTCGTGGCGGAGTTGCTCCGGCGAGTGGTATCTCCAAATCGCTCGCAATACCTATTCGTCTCAGTCCTTCGATATATTTTTCCGGATTTTTGCCGTAGTTCTCGTCTATTACACGACTGATTCCGATGTTCGAACTCACCTCAAGCGCCTTGGCAAATGATATGGTGCCATAGCCGCCTTTATGCCAGTTGTGGTCTTTCATCGTAGCACCGTGCATATCCATTCTGCCGTTTCCGGTATTAATGAGTTTCGTAGTGTCAACCACTCCGTCGTCGAGTGCCACCATCAACGATGCCGTCTTGAACACCGAACCCGGCTCCAACAGGTCGCTCACGGCGTTGTTCTTAGCCTCGCGGAATCGTCCGTCGGGGTATCGTGTCATGTTCACAATAGCCTTTATGTCGCCCGTTGGCACATCCATGACTATCGCCACGCCCACCTGTCCGTTTATTTCTTTCAGTTCTTCTATCACGGCACGCTCGGCAATATCCTGCATCTGCACGTCAATTGTAGTAACTATGTCTGCGCCGTCGATGGCCTCTTTCTGCATCAGACCTATGAAGCGACGCTTCACTTTCTGCTTCTGCATCTTTCCCGACTCACCGCGCAGCACCGAGTCGAACGACAATTCCAGTCCGAATCGTGCCGAGTCTTTCGCTCCGTACAGGTCGCCCACGGTTCTTGAGGCAAGTGATGTGAAAGGGTGCTGTCGTGCATTGAACTCCTCTTTGTGGAATCCTCCTTTGTTCGGGGGTAGCGAGAACACCGGCAACGACATTACTCGTGTGTAGGTGTTATAGTCAACGCGGTATTTCCATATAGGCCAGTGGCGCGACTTCTTTGCCCGTCCCTCCTCCAGATCTTTACGGAATTGTGCAGCAGAGCGTTCGGGGAATATCTCATGCAGTCCATCACAGATACTGTCCATCTTCTCTACAAGCAGGGAGTCCTTATGTTCGCCGCCCGCTTCGAAGTCCATATACATTTTGAACTCCGGTAGAGAACTTGCCATCAACTGTCCGTCGCTGCTCAAGATGTTACCCCTGACAGGCTTCACCTCCACACTGTCTTTCTTCAGTCGGTCTGCCACCGCCATCCAATAGTCGCGCTTCACCGTGCCTATATATGCCGCTTTGACCAGCACGGCGAGACTCACCAGCACAATGAAATATGCGATGATTTTATATCGTGGAAGAATCTTCTTATTGTTGAACTTACTCATTTCTCTTCTACATTAATTATATAAGGTGGCTGACTGGCTTGTTTCAGAACACTGTCCTTGTTGTATTTCAACATTTCGAGCACGTGCGTCTCACGGCATTTCTCTGTCAGTTCGCTGGCAGAAGACAGTGCTTTGTATTTCGAGTCCTGAAGTTCCTTGTTCAGTTTGTCAATCTCTAACAGCCCGCTTTGGCAACTGTATCTGTTGCCAACATAGATAAGCGTGAAAATCACGATGAGCAGTATAAGCCCCACATTCTTCTTCATGAACTCCGCAGTGAAGAAATCGCCACCGAGAATCATTCTTAGCGACAATATCTTTGAGAGCGGTTTCTCGTCCTCGCGCGCCTGACTCTGTATCGTCAAGGCAAACGCCTGCATTTCCTTCGCCTCCTTTTCTCTCTTTTCTCTTTCCTTTTTCTCCTTTTCTTCCCTCTCTTTTTCCTCTTTCGCCTCTTTCTCTTTTTTCTCTTTATCTTCCTCTTTGTTTTCTTCAATAGCAAGTTGAGACTCGCTTTCAGGCAAGTCTTCTTCTGTCATGTCCCCTTCCTCCGCGTTGGTATTGACTATCGTTTCTTCTGCCTCTGCGAGGATTTTCTTCTCTATATCTTCGTTCCTCATATCTTTTCTGCCACTCTTAGTTTTGCACTTCTGCTGCGCGGGTTGCTCTCAATCTCGTTTTCCTGTGGTGTTATCACCCTGTTGTTTACGAGCGTGAAAGGAGTTTCTATCCTTCCGAAGAAATCTTGAACTATCTTGCCCTCGGCATTTCCGGTTTTCATTACGTTTTTCACTATGCGGTCTTCCAGCGAGTGATATGTTATTACCGACAGTCGTCCGCCCTGTGCGAGCAGTTCTGTTGCCGCTTTCAGCATCTCCTTCAGTGCGTCCATTTCGTGATTCACCTCTATGCGCAGTGCCTGGAACAAGCGTGCCATTTCTTTTTTCTCGCGCTCTTTGCGGAACATCGGTTCCACGACAGAGAGTAGGTCGTTAGTTGTTTCGATGCTTTTCTGTGCGCGACTTTTCACTATCGCAGCAGCGATGCGCCTTGAGTTTTTCAGTTCGCCATAGATGTAGAAGATGTCGGCGAGTTGCTCCTCTGTGGCGTTGTTCACTATCTCCGCGGCGGTCTTGCCCGCTCTTTTGTTCATTCTCATGTCGAGTGGCGCGTCGAAGCGGAAAGAGAATCCGCGTGTTTCATCATCGAAATGGTGGCTTGACACGCCGAGGTCGGCTATCAGACCGTCTATAGAATCCACTTCGTGGTATCTCATCCAGTTCTTCAGATACCTGAAATTGCTTCTCACGAACGTGAACTGCCCCGAGTCGATGTGCCCGATGTTGTTCTCCGCATCGGCATCTTGGTCAAAACTATACAGATGTTCGCCTCCGTTGAAGCGTGACAGTATCTCGCGACTGTGCCCCCCGCCTCCGAAGGTCACATCGACATATATGCCGCCACTGTGAATGTTCAGTCCGTCAATGCTCTCGGTAAGCAGCACAGGAATGTGGTAGGACACACAATGCTCCTCACCATTCGCATTGCCCGTGAAGACATTGCTGTTTTTCTTTTTTTCTTCCTGCATTGACGTTGCTGTTAGTATTGTTGTTCGCTTGTCGCGATTGCTATTTCCGGAGAAGGTCATTCCAAATGTTTCTTTTTTCTTGCGGCTTGTCGCAACTCATCATTCAGATGTGCTTGTGTTGTCTTCCGACATCATCTTTCCGAACAATTCAGAGAAAGCCTTTGGTTCGATGAACTGACTTTCAAGTTCTTCCAAGTTCCACATCTCTATGGTGTTGCGAACACCGATAAACCTCACTTGTTGCCCGATACCTGCCATTTGCAAATAACGTTTCGGTACAAGGAAGCGGCCGTTGCCGTCGAGCGTCACTAATTCTGCCATCGATACGAATTGTCGATAAATCTGTTGTTCTGCCCGATTCCACCGCTCAAGTCGGCTTTCCATCGTGTCCATTTCGGCATCCCATACGCTTTCGGGATATAGCACGATGCACTTCTGGTGAGGATCCATGCGCATCACGAGACTTTCCTCGCCCGATGCCTGTAGCACCTTGCGGAAAACGGCCGGCAGAAAGGATCTTCCCTTTGCATCAACCTTTGCCTCTATGTTGCCTAAAAACCTCATGTGTTCTTATTTAAAAATACCTTGGGGCAAAGATACACATTTTTCCTCCACTTTCCTCCACTTTCCTCCACAAAAGTAAATAAATATTTTTAATTTAATAATTCTTAACATCTGATATCCTTGATGAGGACTTTGTAGGCCACATAGTTTATGCCTCTGAAAACTGTTTGGTTTTATTACTGAATCATATTGCCTTGGCACTGTGTGCGGTTTTATATTCATGCCAAAACACCCATATTCTGAAAGTCCGTCCCACTGTATAACTCTGCATTTTTATGTTTTTTGTATTTTTTTCGTAAAAAACGCCGTCAATTCCAAAAAATAAGTGTATTTTTGCAATTACTTTCTGTAAAAAATGAGGGAAATAACAGAGAAAACGATAGACGTAGGCGAAATACTTAGAAGCAAAATGGGTGCGAAAGCAAGATTTGTTCCCTCTCCACTCGTTTCTTGGCTCAAACGTATTGCGCATCAAGACGAGGTGAATAAGTTTCTTTGGGACAACAGGGAACTTGTCGGAACGCCGTGGCTTGAGGAGTGCATGCGCTATCTCGATATGACGCTCGAGGTCGAAGGAGAAGAGAATCTGCCGCCGAAAGACGACGGAAAACTATATACCTTCGTGAGCAATCACCCCTTGGGAGGTATTGACGGAGTGGCTCTCGGTTCGATAATCGGACGGAAATACGATGACAAATTTCGTTATCTCGTGAACGACCTGCTGATGAATCTGCCCGGACTTGCGCCTCTCTGCATACCAATAAACAAGACCGGAAACCAAAGTCGCAATTTCCCGGCAATGGTGGAGGCGGGTTTCAAGAGCGATAACCACATGCTGATGTTCCCCGCAGGACTGTGTTCGCGACGAAAGAAGGGAATTGTACGCGATCTCACTTGGAAGAAAACATTCATATCAAAGAGTGTGGAATATCATCGTGATGTGGTGCCGATACATTTCGGAGGGCAGAACTCCGACTTCTTCTACCGACTGGCAAATTTCAGCGACAGTTATCTGAAGAAAGTCAACGTGGCAATGCTTTTCCTCGTTGATGAAATGTATAAAAACGTTCATAAAAAGTTTCGGATGAAGTTTGGGAAACCTATCCCTTGGCAGACATTCGACAAATCAAAATCCCCGATGGAATGGGCGAAATTCGTTTACGACCGTGTGTATGAGTTATGAAATAATTTTCAATAATTGAAGATGGAGCAAGACATTATCCAACCTGTCAGTCGCGAACTGCTGAAAGCGGAGTTTACGCAGGATAAACAACTCAGAATGACAAACAAGAGTCATAATGAAATATATATCATTACGGCTCACGATTCCCCTTATGTAATGAGGGAGATAGGGCGTTTGCGCGAGATTGCTTTCCGTGAGGCTGGTGGTGGAACAGGGAAAAGCATGGACATCGATGACTTCGATACATGCGAGAACTGCTACAAACAATTGGTGGTGTGGAATCCGGAGGCCGAAGATATAATAGGAGGCTACCGCTATATGTGTGGCACCGATTGGAAACTCGATGACAACGGACAACCTCTGCTTGCCACGAGCCACATGTTCCATTTCTCCGACCGTTTCTTAAAGGAATACATGCCATATACCATAGAATTGGGACGCTCGTTTGTTTCGCTCGAATATCAGAACGTGAAACAGAACAGCAAAAGCATATTCGCGCTCGATAACCTTTGGGACGGACTTGGAGCACTGACCGTGATAATGCCCAACGTGAAATATTTCTTTGGCAAAATGACGATGTACCCCTCGTATATCCGTCGCGGCAGGGATATGATTCTGTTTTTCCTGAAGAAGCATTTTCATGACAAGGATAATCTTATTACGCCGATGAAATCGCTCGTTATTGAGACCGATGCCACAGAGTTGGCAGAACTCTTCTGTGCGGAAGATTTCCGTGAAGACTATAAAATTCTTAATCGCGAGGTGCGAAATATGGGCTATAACATTCCGCCTCTTGTAAATGCCTATATGAATCTGAGTCCCACGATGAAACTTTTCGGCACAGCCATCAACAATGGTTTCGGAGATGTGGAGGAAACAGGCATCCTGATAGCCGTTGACGAAATCCTTGAACAGAAGCGCGTCCGCCATATCGACTCATTCATAAAAGAACATCCGGAGGCGTTGCATATAACGAGCGGAGCAAATAAAATCATCTACAAGGATAAATAAAAATGCTCTCGACATTAATAACAATTCGATAATTACGATTTTTATATGCCTTTACGATAAGAATGAATCTGATGACCGAATTGTGGTTTAATATAAAAACATAATGTTATAACACAACATCAACTTTGATTGTAGCAAATGTTAACTTACCAATTTGGGCGAAATTGTTTTTCATATTTGGCGATTTTGGTTTGCAATTTGGGCGATTTTGGTCAGCAATTTCGCCCAAATTGTTTTTCCGTATCATACAATCGGTAGTGAGATACCATTTATTTTCTGATATATTTCGAGTGCATATACATCGGTCATTCCGCTGATATAGTCGATTACGGCCATGATTCGTGTTTCAAGGTCGGGCGAGTTGATGTCGTATTGACTGCCTACGCGACCTATAAGTTGTCGTGAATAGAAGCGTTCGGGGTAGTTCGCCGCCTCGATGAATGTTTCCATGAGGGTGTCCATTATCTTGAAACCGCTCAGTTCCACATCGAGGACAGGCTTGCTGTTGTATATCTTTCTGCGCGATGTCTCGGTGCATTTTTTGTATGCCAATCGCTGTTTTTCTGCGATTTCATCGATGAGAGAGCCATTGAATGTGCCTTCCATGATTTTTGTTTCATTGGCCATGAAAGTTTCTACGCAACATTTCTCAAGCACTCCGATAACCCTTGCACGCATATAAGTCACCTTTTCGTTGTCGTCGGTTATACCTTCATCGGTGATACGTTGCCTTATCAGATTCTGCGTTTCGTCGTCGAAAAATCCCAAGAGCAGTTCGCTTGTTTCTTCAAAACTCAGGATTTTCAGTTTATGAGCATCTTCAATATCCATTATCTCATAGCAGATGTCGTCGGCAGCCTCCACGAGATATACCAATGGATGGCGTGCGTATGCCAATCTTTCGATGTTCTCATGCGTTCCGTTTGCCGAATTGCTGTCTATTGGCAGTTGCGGAATTCCGAGTTCTGAAGCAATTTTTCGATAGATGGGTAGTTCCTCTCGGAAGAACCCGAACTTACCTTTCTTGTCGGCACATGTCGATGAAATGGGATATTTCACTATCGATGACAGTGTGGTATATGTCATGACGAAACCGCCCTCGCGCCGTCCTTTGTAGCGATGAGCAAGCAGTCGGAAGGCATTGGCATTACCCTCAAAGTGGGTTATGTCTGCCCACGTTTCCGGAGAGACTTTCTCTTGCAGGTGCATACCTTTTCCTTCGGTGAAGAATGACTGTATCGCTTTCTCGCCGGAGTGTCCGAATGGTGGGTTGCCCATGTCGTGAGCAAGGCACGCAGTACTTACAATGGTGCCTATTTCGGGTAGCATCGTCTCGATGAATTCGGGATTTCTTGCCAATATTTGCCGTGCCACGTCGTTGCCGAGCGACATTCCCACGCTTGCCACTTCGAGCGAGTGGGTGAGTCGGTTGTGCACGAAGATGCTGCCCGGGAGCGGGAATACCTGCGTTTTGTTCTGCAAGCGTCTGAACGGAGCGGAGAAAATAAGGCGGTCGTAGTCGCGTTTGAATTCCGTTCTGTCATCGTGTCGCTCGCTGTGACGATGTTCCTGTCCGAGCCGTTTGTTTGTGAGAAGTTGTGTCCATTCCATGATTTCATTGTGTGTTTTTGCCATTCCCGCCCCGGATGTCGGAAATTCCGAAGAATCAGACCGTTTGTCAAATCCGGTGGAAATGTCACGTGATGGTGCAAAAGTAATATAAAATGCAGTAATTTCGACTAATTTAGCATTGAAAATTTCATTAAACAATCTTTATTTAGTATTTTTGCACGTTATAATTAAGATAGAAACTTTGTTCTGAAAAGAACAGATACTAAAATACAAGATATGATACAGGTAAAAGTTTTGAATAAGGGGCATCAGCCACTTCCCGCATACGCCACACCGCAAAGTGCCGGGATGGATATTCGTGCAAATATCAACGAACCGATTACATTGCGCCCAATGGAGCGTCATCTTGTTCCCACGGGACTGCATATAGCACTTCCTGCCGGTTTTGAAGCACAGATGCGCCCGCGCAGCGGACTTGCACTGAAGCATGGGCTGACGGTACTCAACAGTCCGGGTACAATAGATGCCGACTATCGTGGCGAGTTGATGGTGTTGTTGATTAACCTCGGCGACCGCGATTTTGTGATAAACGATGGTGAACGTATAGCCCAAATGGTGATAGCAAGGCACGAAACAGCCGATTTCATCGCAGTGGAAATGCTCGATGAGACAGAACGTGGCGAAGGAGGCTATGGTCATACGGGAGTGAAATAACAGATGAGAAACTCCAAAATTAATAAAATGCGAAAAGCACTATCCGTATTTTTTGTCATTGCGGTGGCTATGTTGACCGCTCTGAATATTTCTTGTGGAGGGCCGGAGACAATTTCGGTGAAGCAGGCGATAGGCGGAGAGAAGAACGTAGTGATACCGAAATTGAGTCACAACGACGAGCAACGCCTGAAATATTTCTTCTTCGAGGCGGTGTCGCAGCAGAACAAAGGCAACTATGATGCTGCTTTCGACTTGTTGAGCCATTGCTTCACAATCAATCCCAATGCTGCCGAGGTTTATTTCACCATTGCCTCCTATTATTCCGAATTGGGACAGGACAGTATGGCGATGCAGTCGATGGAAAGAGCCGCAGTGCTTAGTCCGAAGAACGACAGATATATCGAAAGGCTCGCTGTGTCATATATCAACACCGGAAATTTCGACAAAGCGATAGACACTTACGAACGTCTCTATGCCAACAACCTCGACCGCACCGATGTGCTCAGCATGCTGGCGCAACTGTATAACCAAAAGAAGAATTACGACAAGGTGGTGAGCACGCTCGAGAAAATTGAGCAGGTGGAGGGCAGCAACGAGCAGATAACGCTGTTGAAGATGCATGCATACTCGATGAAAGGGGACAAAAAAGCCGAATTCAACGCCTTGAAACAACTCGCGGAAAAATATCCCAACGACCTGAACTATCGTGTGATGATGGGAAACTGGCTGCTGAAGAACGGACGTGAGGACGAGGCTCTCGACGAATATGATGCAGTGCTGGAACAAGAACCCGACAATGTGTCGGCCCAGATGTCGATGCTCGACTACTATAAAAAGTCGGGTGAGGACTCACTGGCACAGGCAACGGTGGAGAGAATACTTATAAGCGACAAGACACCGTCTGCCGATAAGATTCAACTTCTGAGAAAAGTTGTCGATGAAAACGAGCATATCGGAGCCGGAAGCATGGAAATAATACATCTCTTCAATCGCATACTCGCAGAACCACAGACAACTCCCGAAATGGCAGCGCTATATGCAGCCTATCTGAAACTGAAAGAATATCCGCAAGATTCGATAGACGTGGTGCTTGAGAGAGTGCTCGAAATTGCACCCGATGAGGCAGGGGCGCGACTGCAACTGATACAATCGGCATGGGGAAAGCGCGACTTCGACCGTGTGATAGAACTCTCCCGTCCGGCGCAGCAGTATAATCCCGATGAATTGGCGTTCTATTATTTCATGGCAATGGCTTACAACCAACAGGACAACATAGACGATGCATTGGTGACTATACGCCGCGGAGTGACAGTGGCCAACGAACAGACCAACAAGGAACTCGTGTCAGACCTCTACGGACTGATGGGCGAGATGTACCACGAAAAGGGCATGGACAAAGAAGCGTTCGCCGCATACGACAGTTGTCTTATATGGAATAGCGAGAACATAGGATGCCTGAACAACTACGCTTATTATCTCAGTCTGACAGGTAACGGATTGCAAAAGGCCGAACAGATGAGTTATAAGACGGTGAAGGCAGAGCCTGACAATGGTACGTATCTCGACACTTACGCATGGATTCTGTTCATGCAGGGACGATATGAGGAGGCAAAGATATATATAGAACAGGCACTGAAAAACTATAAAACGCCAAGTGCCGATGTGATAGAACATGCCGGAGACATATTCTGGAAATGTGGAGACAGGAACGCCGCAGTGGAATATTGGAAAAAGGCTGTTGATGCGGGAGGCAGCGACAGTGTGCTGAAAAAGAAACTGAAACAGAAAAAATATTTGAATAAATGAATACGAGGAAACTTACTATACATACCCTCTCGGTGGCGGTGGTGATGATGTTGGCTGCCTGTGGGACAACAAAGACGGTGGTAAACACTGACAAGAATACCGTGCCAACAGCAGTAGTGGACACCGAGGCGGGACGACTGAAATTCGTGCGAAGCGTTTCCGACCGCTCGGTGTTACAGAATAACATCACGGCAAAACTGAAATTCCGAGTTAAGAAAGGGTCTAAAGACATCTCGGTGGCAGGTTCGCTGTATATGAGACGCGATGATGTGATACGTATTCAGCTCACTCCGATGGGGCTTTTCGAGGCCGGACGCATAGAACTCACGAAAGACTATGTGATGATAGTGGACAGAATAAACAAGCAATACCTGAAAGCCGACTATAACGAGGTGGACTTCCTGAAACGCAACGGACTGAACTTCTATTCATTGCAGGCACTTTTCTGGAATCAATTGTTTATCCCCGGAAGCGACCGTATGCGCGACTCGGAACTGAAAGATTTCGACGTGAAACTGCTACCGCAGGCTCTTTGCAGTGTAATAGAACTGAAGCGTGACAAGATGAACTACAAATGGCAGGCAGACAATAGGTCGTTCGAGATAAAACAGGCAGACGTGGCATACTCTGACAGCAAAGGTAGCGATGCCTCGCTGGAATGGAAATACGATGCTTTTCAGGCTTTCGGAGGACGCAAATTTCCATCGCAGATAACCATTACAGGGGCTTCGTCGGCACTAAAAGGAGGACAGCGCATAACAATCGAACTGATTCTCGACAAACTATCTAACAACGGAAAATGGGAGTCGCGCACACAACTGTCAAGCAAATATTCTGCCGTGACAGCCGAGGAAGTGTTGAACAAAATAATGAGTATTAAATGAAAAGACTGATACTGATTGTCATGATGGCGGCTTTCACGCTCGCTCCATACGCCCAACAGCGAAGGAGTGGGCAGAAAGGGAAGGCACGCACCACACAGACACAGGGCGGAAAAAAGAACCAACGACAGCAACAAGGGAAGAAAAAGCAGTCGGGGAAAGGTGGTAATACCACAAAAAAGAAACAGCAGGGGAAAGGAAAAAAGCAGAACTACAGTACGGCGGAGATACGCGGACTGCAGAACCAACGCTCGCAGGTGCAGAAAAACATAAAGGAGCAGGAGCAAAAGTTGCGTGCCAACAAGGCCGATGTTCAGAACAGACTGAAAAGTCTGGTGCAGATAAACAGCGAGATAGAGACGCGGAAGCGCAATATAGAAGAGATAACAGGCGAGATAACATCTATCGAAGGAAACATGGACTTGCTGCGCTCACAACTGAAAACGCTTGAAGAACAGTTGGAAGAGCGCAAGAAGAAATATGTGGAGTCGATGAGATATGTGGCACGGCATCGTGGGGTACAGGAGCAACTGATGTTTGTTTTCAGTGCAGGTAATCTGCCGCAGATGTACCGCCGACTGCGATTCATGCGCGAATATGCCGCTTATCAGAGAGCGCAAGGCGAGATGGTGAGGGAGAAACAGGAGCAGGTTACGAGTAAGCAACAGGAACTTGCCAAACAGAAGCAGGACAAGAACACTCTGTTGTATAAAGGAAAGAAAGAGCATGCTGCACTCGAAGGACAGCAACAGGAGCAGCAAAAAGTGGTTGCCTCGTTACAACAGCAGCAGAAAACAATACAATCGGTGTTGGCAGAACAGAAGCAGAAAGACGCGCAACTGAATGCCATGATAGATAACCTTGTGGCCATTGAGGTGGCGAAGGCTAAGGCAAGGGCAGAAGAAGAGGCGCGCAGAAAGGCCGCCGCTGCTGCCGCCGCAAAGAAGAAACGAGAGGAAGAGTTGGCACGAAAGAAAGCCGCTGCCGAGGCTGCCGCGCGTGAAAATGCTCGCCGATTGGCAGAAGCAAAGGCTGCCGAAGAGAGGGCGAAGGCAGAACGCCGGGCTGCCGAAAGGAAAAGTGCAGAGGAGAAAGCGCGTGCCGAAAGTGCTGCAAAGGCGGCTGAGGAAAATCGTATTGCAATAGAGCGTAAGGCCAAGGCCGACGAGGAACGCTCGGCAAGAGAGGTGGCACGTGCCAAGAAAGAGAATGAGGCTGCGGTGACCATGGCGACAGTTGACCGCCAGTTGAGCGGCAGTTTCGAGCAGAACCGAGGACGACTGCCTATGCCATTGTCGGGAAGATGCCGTATTGTGAGCCGTTTCGGACAATACAACGTGGAAGGTCTGCGCAACGTGATGCTTGACAACAAGGGTATAAACATACAAGGACAACCGGGTGCTTCGGTGAGAAGTATATTCAATGGCGAGGTGAGCGCGGTGTTCAGTTTCAGTGGTTCGAATGTGGTTATGGTGCGCCACGGAAACTATATCTCTGTGTATTGCAATCTGAGGTCGGTGAGCGTGCATCGCGGACAGAAAGTGAAGACCGGCCAGACTCTCGGCACCGTGGGTACGGATAATATATTGCAGTTCCAGTTGCGCAAGGAAACGGCGAAACTCAATCCCGAGTCTTGGCTCGGCAGATAGTGCCGGAAAGACCTTGATACATTATGACGTACCGGATAGGCAGCGATGCCTTATAACGATACTTGTGCTTTAAGGAACACCTCGCGGGGACGGAGATGGTAGAAACTCGTTGAGGAAACTGCGCCGTTGTAGGATGTCACGATATATTCGCGACGGTCGAACATGTTGCGCAACTCTGCCGATAGTCTTACACCTTTCATTCTCCACACCACCGATGCGTCGGCGATGATGGTGTTTAGGGTGGGCGAGGACTGCAGTTCGTTGTGATAATGCACTGCCGAGAGCGAAAGGTCAATACGGTCGAAGGTCTTGGTTAGCGAAAGACTTTGCCGCCAATTCCATAATGTCTGTAGTGAAACGGCATCGGTACTTGTGCGCGATGCAGAGAAAGAAGCCAAATAAGAGATGTTGCACCAAGAGGGGGAGAAAATTATATTGGGCTTCATCGTCACTATGTTATTCCTGTATCCTGTCAATGTTTCGCCCGACAGTTGTTGCCCTCTTACGTGTCGGTATTCCACCCCTGCCTGTGCTTTCAGATGCAGCGAATACCAACCTTTGGACAAATTGCCACTCATGCCGAATATGCTGTTGTGATGTTTGCGCTCCACGCTGTTGTAAACATATTCCCCACTCTTTATCTGCAAATCCTGCATTACGTTTGACCACGAGTGGTTATAGTATATTTTGAAGTTTCCGAACAGTTCCTTTACGGTGCGCTTGTAGTTGTAGTCCATCGACGTGGAAAGTGTTGTGTTGCGCGGTATTACACCATTGTTTCGCATCGTTGTGCGGTAGTCGTAGCGGTATTCGTCAAGTGCGAAATCGCTTATGTTTCCTGTTCTCTGCAACATCATTGCGTATAAATACCATTGTGAACGATTGCTTTTCTTGAAGTTAAGATTTATTTGGGGAGACAGATTCAGGAAATAACGTTTGTGGTTGACATACATGTCCCACATTATTGGCAGAGATAAATGCAATGTGACCTTTCCCTTGCGTATCTCATGATATGGTGAGGCTTCAAGGGAAATATGCGATTTCCCGCCGTTCACGTTGAGATGCTCTGCCGAGAATCCGAGCTTGAGCGATGTTGTTGTGAACGAGCGATTGCGCATCCATGTGAGGTGGTTGTTTGTGTACCATAATGTGGTGTTCAGTTTATTCGCCCAATCGTTTACCATAAGTTTTGAAGGCGAGTGGAAGAATTCCGCGTCGGAATGTAGTTCCAACGAGTAGCGGTTGCGCACGAACATACGGTCAAGAGTGTGTTGCAGGCGTATTTCGGGCGATTTCACGCGTTGTGAAATTCTGTCGCCTTTCGAACCGCTGAAAATGGCCAGTGCATCGGTAAGCGAAGCGTCTGCCGAGATATAATGATTTCCGTATATATTCTCCTTGTTCAGATTGCGGTTGTAGTCTAATAGCAAACGGTCGTTGCTCAGATGCAGTCTCCGTTTCTCTTCGGTTGTTGTAGGTTTCTCGCCGTTAATGTAATAATGCGAGGTGTTTGAGGTGGTCTGATATTCTGTTGTGTGCAGATAACCCACGGATATACGCGTCGCTTCGTCATTATCGTTCTTGTCTATTCGTCTGAAATTCCAGTCGTGCGAGTTGTTGAATCTCAGTCTTTCGTCATCGATAGGAGTTTGTAACGACGGAATATGAAACCACTGTGGAGCGGATATTTCCGAGTCCTGTGCCGATAACGAGAATGTTACGAGGCGTTGGTGAGACGACGAGAGGTCTTTTCCGGTATGGTCATATTCCACGTCATACATCTTCTGCCCGACTTTTCCTATCTGCAAAGCATTGGCCTTTCCGCCTGCGGCAGACTCTTTCAACGGGAAACTAACGAGTGCGGTAGGCGAGATAGTGAACATGAACTTGTCCTTCGCATCGTCTTTCAGGTTGATGTTCATAGCCACATTGTCCGAGTAAACCTTTTTCTGCAAGGCCTTAACGGGTTGGTCGTGCTCTATGACCTCTGCGCTTTTCACGTCTTTTGCTTTCAGGGTTTCGTTTATCTTGTCGTATTTCCCGCCTGTAAGGTCAAGCCCCTCCACCGTAAAACGATTGATAGGCTTGCCGTTAACGCTTATTGTCCCGCCCTTGTCAATCGACACTCCGGGCAGTTTCTGCAGCACATCTTTCAGAGAATTGTCACGCAAGTCGGCAAATCTCGTGAGGTCATAGGTTATGGTATCGGCTTTGTTCGTTATCGGACCGCTTTTCACCAAAATCTCTTTAAGTTCAAATTCCGCCGGTTCCATCTTCACGTGCAAGTCTTTTCCCACAACGATAGGCATCGTGCATTTCTTGTACCCCATGTAGGTCACTACGAGACGGTCGTCACTCTCTACGCTTTTCGTTTGCAACGAGAATCGTCCGTGAGCATCAGTCTTGGTGAATGTCAGCGACTTGCCACGGCGCATAAGGATTACGCTGGCCATTTTCAGATATTCTCCGGTGACTGAATCACTCACCGTTCCCTTCACTGTGGATTGTGCGTGAACAGTGAGGAAGCAGACAAGACAGATGCAAAGTGTCGATAAACGTCTTTTCATGGGTTAAAAGAAATAAGATATACGTTTGTTTTTTTTATCGACTTATCTTTCAATAGGGTTTCTGGGAATGGCTGGCATTTTATCCATCTTATTCCCATTATTATCCATTATTGTTATTTTCACGTTAGAACTGGTTGTAAGAAAACTTATCGGGTCATTGTAATAACGCTCATAGATTTTGTCAAGCGATTTCTTGTCCACCGTCTCATATTCTGAACCTATATACGTGATGACCTCTTCGGGACGACCGTTCCTTATTCCGCTAAGTTCGAAGCGATATTGGTTTTCTGAGTCGTAGGCTCGCAGTATCAGTCCGGGCAGTCCGCATAGTTTCCATGGACCTTCGCTCAAAGGAATGTCTTCTGCATACCACGCATACCATTTGCGCCCGCGATAGTCGGCCACTGCCAGCACGCATGGGTGTTCCTTTATGATTGTTGTGCTGTCTGACAACAACTGCCAGCCGGGTTCTTCCACCATTTCATGGCATACATATCTGTCGCGAACTATCTGATCTAAATACGAATAATACTTTTCTTTTGGGTAGTTCTTATACAGAAACCATGATGCACCTTGGCTTCCAACGTACTCTGTACCGTTGCGCTTTATTATTTCCAAGTTGGTAGAGTCTGCGAGGTACTTATCATAACTGTAGAAAAGTGTGGCTTTCTCTCCTATTTGCAGCACCATGCGATCCTTTTCATATTCGTATGGAACTTTGTTTAAGTTTTCAACAAACTCCATGTCGTAATTCACCACATATTTAATAATGTCGCAAGTGTCACGGTTTACGAAGTCGTCATCAGTGACAATAGTAATCTGTGCATTGGCAGTAATAACTCCGACAGCAAGCAATGCGATAATTGAAAAAATATTTTTCATATATATTATAATTTGAAAGTTTATGCCGCAAAGTTAAGAAAAAAGCATAATAGTGTTGCCGCATGGCTTGCAAAAAAAAGTTACTAAGATATTATTTTGCGTAAAAATAAAGGTTTTAGCATTGTCTTTATGATATTTAAACAATCTTGCACGGCGATTTAATATCATGAATGAATAGTCGCAAATTCATTCTTATACTAAGAACGTATCTCGGTATTGTATTATTGTAATATGAAGCAATAAAATTTTTTTTTAATCCAAATCGCTTCATTAGAGTCCTTGACTGATTTTGTTCGATTGTCGAAAAGATGTGCTGCCATCTCATCGAAGGCGTAACATAGTACGTCGAGATGTGATGGCAGCGTAGATGTCGGCAATCGGACTAAAACAGTAAGGAAGCAGTCCGTCAAGAACAAAACCAAGCAAATGCGTCTTGTTGAACAATCTGGGTTGAATGCTTCACTTGAATTTTATAGACGGTGCAGCAATCCTAATCTCAGAATGCTCATTCTGTTGATGCTTCATAGCAATCTCCCCCGGGTTGCACAATCTATATACCTCATTGTTTATATAGTCGCTTATGTCAGACACGTTTCCTTTGTTTGCTCCGAAATTCAGAATGTTAAGGATTGAACGTGACGATGATTCCACAACCACCTTACATGTATTACTACTTGTTGCAACCACTTTCATCTTTACTTTTTCCGAGAAAGGAGAAATCCACGAGCCATGCCTTGCCTCAACAATGAACAAGTCATCATCATGTTTCACGCTCGAAAACTTTGTCCGCCGCATCTCAAATAAATGCTTTACTGCTGTATAAGTTGTTCGGGCGTTGTGGAGGAAGTCAAGAGTTGATGTTTGCATAAACTCTAATTGATGCCTATATGTTTATAATAGAAAATGGTTAAATCATCAATTGCCTTCTGACATTTTTCAATTGTGTCTTTGTACTCTTCGAGCAACTTTTCTTCTTTGGCTTTTTGATTATTATTTATATGCCAGTTATTTGGTTTTAACACATTATTAGAAAAATCATCACATTCGTTATACTTCTGTTTCATTTCTTCAAATGTCTTATAAACTTCGTCTATCTTATTTTGTAATTCCTCTCGAAATTGCTCAAAATCCTTGCTAGATATACTCATGTGTCTTTTTTATTTACGGAATAGAATAAATAAGTAGTGCCTAGTGATATGAACCCCGAAAGTTAGACAAAAAACTTTAGGGGGGCACTTCACTATTATGTTTTTAGAAATCCTTGTTGTCAAGGGCATCAGTGAAGCCTTTCGGCTCGCGGTTTTCCATCGGGTCAAAGAAATCGTTGCCTCTGTCCTGACGATTCTCGTTGAATCTTGGCTGGCGATGCTCTCCGCGGTCACCTCTGTCACTGCGCTCCGGACGTGGACGGCGTTCGCCTCTGTCTCCGCGCTCGGGACGTGGACGGCGTTCGCGCTCAACATATCCTTCCGGTTTCGGTATGAGACAGCGGTGAGACAGTTTATATTTGCCCGTCTTCGGGTCGATCTCGAGCAATTTTACGGTAAGTTTGTCACCCTCTTTGATTCCGGCTTCCTCTACAGTCTCAAGGCGTTTCCAGTCAATCTCAGAGATGTGCAGCAGACCGTCCTTGCCGGGGAGTATCTCAACGAAGCATCCGTAAGGCATGATAGAACGCACCGTTCCCTCGTAAACCTCACCAACTTCAGGTACGGCAACGATAGCACGAATCTTGCTTATTGCGGCACCTATGCTCTCCTTGTTAGGAGCAGAAACCTGAACCACTCCCTTGCCGTCAATCTCGTCAATGGTGATGGTTGCGCCACTGTCCTCCTGCATCTGCTGAATGATTTTTCCGCCCGGGCCGATTACGGCTCCGATAAATTCTTTCGGAATGTCAAACTGTTCGATGCGTGGAACCTGTGGCTTGAGTTCTGCACGCGGTTCAGACATTGTTTCGGTAATCTTTCCGAGAATGTGCTCGCGTCCGGCCTTGGCCTGCATGAGAGCCTTTTCGAGAATGTCGAATGACAGTCCGTCGCACTTGATGTCCATCTGTGTGGCGGTGAGTCCGTCGCGTGTACCTGTTGTCTTGAAGTCCATGTCGCCGAGGTGGTCCTCATCGCCGAGAATGTCAGAGAGAACGGCATATTTGTCTTCTCCCGGATTCTTGATAAGCCCCATTGCAATACCGCTGACCGGCTTTTTCATCGGCACACCTGCATCGAGCAGTGCGAGAGTACCTGCACATACCGTTGCCATAGACGAAGAACCGTTAGATTCCAATATTTGGCTCACCAAGCGAACCGTGTATGGGTATTCTGCAGGAATCTGGTCTTTCAGTGCACGCCATGCCAAATGGCCGTGGCCAATCTCACGACGACCAACGCCACGCTGTGCCTTGGCCTCGCCGGTGCAGAACGGAGGGAAATTGTAGTGCAAGAGGAATCGCATGTAACTCTTGTCGAGCACGTCGTCAACCAGTTTCTCGTCGAGTTTTGTGCCAAGCGTACATGTTGTGATGCTCTGTGTCTCGCCACGTGTGAATATGCTGCTTCCATGAGGCATTGGCAGTGGGCTTACCTCGCACCATATCGGGCGTATCTCGTCAGTCTTGCGACCATCAAGACGCTTGCCCTCGTCGAGAATGCAGCGGCGCATTGCGTCGCGCTCCACGTCGTGGTAGTATTTGTCTATCAGTGCCTCGGTGTCTTCTTTTGAAATCTCTGCGTCCTCTGCGATTTCGTTTTCTGCGAAATATTTTTCCTTGAAATCAGCCACAATCTGTTCGAAGGCTTCGGCACGTGCATGCTTTTCGAGAGCCTGACCTACGACTTCGTATGCCTTTGCGTAGCATTCTTTGCGTACAAGTTCGCGCAAGTTGTCGTCGTTTATTTCGTGACAGAATTCGCGTTTTATGTCTTTTCCGAGTTCCTTGCTCAGTTCCACCTGAACCTCGCACATAGGTTTGATGGCATTCATTGCCACCTTCAGTGCGTCGAGGAGGTCTTGTTCGGAAACTTCGTTCATTTCTCCTTCCACCATCATGATGTTCTCGGCACTTGCGCCTACCATGATGTCCATGTCGGCATGCTTCATCTGTTCCGTGGTCGGGTTTACAACGTATTCTCCGTTCACGCGTGCCACTCGCACCTCAGAGATAGGACATTCGAATGGAATATCTGAACATGCCAGAGCAGCAGAGGCAGCGAGGCCTGCAAGGGCATCGGGCTGGTCAACGCCGTCGGCAGATAAAAGCATCACATTAACGAATACCTCGGCGTGATAGTCTGCCGGAAACAGCGGACGCAGCACGCGGTCAACGAGGCGTGATGTAAGAATTTCATTGTCGGAGGGTTTGCCTTCGCGCTTTGTAAATCCACCGGGGAAACGTCCTGCGGCAGCATACTGCTCGCGATAATCCACTTGCAAAGGCATAAAATCTGTTCCGGGAACTGCATCCTTTGCTGCACAAACAGTTGCGAGCAGTACGGTGTTGTTCATTCGGAGCATGACCGAACCGTCGGCTTGTTTTGCAACTTTCCCGGTTTCAATAGTGATGGCTCTTCCATCAGGCAATTGAACTGTTTTCGTAATTACGTTCATCTTGTTTATAAACATCTATAAAATAAAAATTCGCACAAAGGTACTCATTATTATATAAATAAAAGAATAACGTGGGGTATTTTTACTCTTTTTTATGAAATGAAGATTGCGAGTCGGAAGGCACATGAATGGTTGCTTTTGAACAGAGGTTCAAAAGTTTGACTTGATTACACGACTTCAGAATCTTCTTTTCCTGAATGTTGTGATGTCATGCGTATGAGTGCATCCCGCCGAGAAAGTAGTTTACGCCGAAGAAGGTCATTATGATTGTCAGGAAAGCCACTATCATGAAGATGTGGTAAGGCATCGGTCGGCGGAACATTGGTATTGACGAGGTGTGCAGGGCTGCAGCATAGCACATCAACGTGATCAGTGCCCACACCTCTTTGGGGTCCCAACTCCAGTAGGTTCCCCACGATACGTTTGCCCAAATGGCACCGATGAAGATGCCAAGTCCGAGACATGTTATTGCCGGGTAGAGGAAAATGCGTGACAGCAATTGCAACTCTGAGGCTCTTGACCGCATAAACAGCGCCATTACACCGCAGATGAATGTCAACGACAGCAAGGCGTATGACATCATGATGATGCTGACATGAGCCGTGAGCAGCGGCGAAATAAGTATCGGCATGGTGGGTGTGATTTGCGGGTCCATGTAGGATATGTGGCTCACCAAGAGGAAGAAGCCCGACATGAGAAATCCGAAGGTGAGAATGATGTTGAAACGCCGGTAGGTGACGAACGTGACAAGCATGATTATCCATGCCATGAAAAGTGTCGTTTCGTAGCCGTTGGATAACGGTATGCTCGCGCTTGCCAACCAGCGCAAGATGATAAAGAACGTAAGAGCGGCAAAGGATAATGCCATGACCAATAGCGGCAGCCTTTGTTTGCGGTTGAATATGGTGAGAAACAAGCAGAGTATGCCCATGGTTAGGTTAATCATAAAGAGTATTGTGGGCATGGGCACGGCATTGTATAAATGCTCGGCTGTCACTCTGTGTGATGCCGGCACAGACTTAGCTCCGTAGCGTATCTGATATTTTTGCATCTTCTGTACTATCTCGTCGAACTGTCCGTAGTTGGCGGCAAGTGCGTCTTCGTAAAGCAGCGAGAATATGTCCTGTATGTATTGCTTCTGTTCTTCGGGAATATAATCGGGCAGTTTGTCGGTTGGGGCATACCATGTGGTGCTGCCTTTGGTGTATGGAAAGAGTTTCATGAGTTTTCCCTGCCTCACTTCCATGATAAGTTGCAGGCGTTCGTCGGTCTGTGCCACGTCCTGATGAAACTTGTCGTTGTTGCCGTGGTAGTATTCGTTCAGATACGGACCGATGATATATCCGCCCATGTCGTTATTGAAGAAAGTGTTCACCGAACAATAGTCGGGCAGTTGTAACGACTCCTTCAGCGGACCGTTTTTTATTTTTATGATAGGCTCCTTGCTCCATTCCACTCCCCAGAATATAAAACCAGTGAGCACCTGCTCGGCAGTGTAGCCATTGTATTGTCGCTCTCCGTAAAGTTTCTTTGTGAAGTCTATGGCGAAAGTTTCTAAAGGACAGATGCGGTCGTTGTATAGAATAAGGAGTTTGCCGAATCTGTCTGCGCTTTCCTTTGGCAGAACCGGTGCTGCATTGGCTGTCTGACCGCTCTCTGCGGGCATAAAAAGCGTGGAGCACATCAGTAGCGGCAGCATCATGGCACGCTTTGTCGTGGTGGTGCGGAGCAGGCTACGGAACGTGCCTTTGGGCGATAGAAGCATCCACACAAGAGTAACGAACAGCAGGGCATATCCGAGATAAGTGACGGGAATGCCATAGGGGTCGTTGTTTACTGAGAGATAACTCCCTCCGGCATCCTCATCGTAACTGCTCTGATAGATTCTTACATTAGAGTGCGAATAGATTTTGTTCAACGACACGGTGGCATCTCGTTTTCCGCTATTGTCGATGATTGTGATTTCAGAAACATAATCGGTGGCAGCGCGTGTGCCTTCGTTATATTTCACGCTGAAGCGATTCAGTCTTATAGAGAACGGCAATGTTTTTTCTTTTAACCCGTTGTCAGCACCTTTGTCTATATATACATTTGATGTTTCGCCCATTCTTAGGTGCACCACTCCGCGTTGTGCTGTGATATGGGTGAGCAATGCTCCTGCCAAGATGATGACAAACGAGAGATGCATAAGCACGATGTAGGCTTTCTTCACTTTACGTCTTACGAAGTAAATAACGGCTACGGCAGTCAGTATCGCCCATAATGTGGTGAACCACCACGAGCCATAGACGTGTTGCGAAACGTAGTCTGTGCCATGATATTTTTCTATAACCGTCGCTACACCCATGTATATCAGCACCATGAGGTAGAAAAAAAGAATAATTTTCTTCAGCATCTGTTGTTTCTGTTTCATTAAACCTCAATCGGCCATTATGACACTTTTGCTTAGATTTGTTATTATACCGGTATGCCTGCTTACTGCTTTAGTCAGTTCGCCGACATCTGATATGACATCGCATATTGACGTGACGTGCAATTCCTTAGATAAAACGTCGGCACATCTGACTGGCAATCGACAAAATCAGTCAAGGATTCTAATGACCCATTCGATTTAAAAAGCCCTCTTTCCTTCCCGCTGGCGTTAAATGAAAGCGGACGCAGAAAGAGGGCATATATCGTTAAGTAGTTAGATTGAGCGCAAGAACTTGACCACTGCATCGCGGTCGCTCTTGGTCAGGTTGTAGAATTTTTCCGCCGAATGGTAGGCATCAGAATTCTTGCTATAGCCGTGCCACATGATAGCCTCGATCTCGTTACGAGCTCGGCAGTCGTGCAGTCGGTCTTCAGCACCGGTGTTCAGCATTGACAGTCCGCGTCCCCACAGAGGTGTGGTACGACACCATGAACCGTGAATACCGTTCTTCATGAAAAGACGATGCTGCACCATATCGGTATATGGGTATATGTTCTGATATGGGTAACGTGGCAGACTGAGATTTTCCTTTATCAGCATTGACGGTGCCCAATAGTTGTCCGGTCCTGTTGTCCATTTCGGACGGTGACATGTTGCGCAACCAATCTCGTTGAACACCTTCTTTCCTCTTTGCACCGTAGCATCGTTCAGGTCGCGTGCTCTCGGCACAGCCAGTCCGCGATGCCATACCATGAACTGCCAGAAGTTGTTGTCAGTCATTTCCGGAGCAAACTTATGATAAGGGTTGTTGAACTGATCGGTGGTCGGGTCGAGCAATGTCTTTACGGCTGCTGCTATTCCCTCGTCGGTTCCATCGTTATAGTAAGGCGACTTAGGATCGGCCTTTATCTTTGCAATCACGTCCGGATTTTTCGACATTGCAGTAGCCCATGCCGTCGTGGTGTAAAGGAATCGGCGGTCGCTGCGGCTCACGTTTGGAATGTTCCACATCGCGTTGGCTCCTGCACCGTCTTGTAGTGATGCGCGAGTCATGGCGTATGTGAATCGCTTTATCTTCATTGTGCCATCAGCAAGACGATACCATGCTCCGTTGGTCTTTCCCAATGAAGGGTCGCCGGCCCAGTCGTTCTTTGCCTTGTCCCACATTCCCGGGTTCAGTTCTACGAAACGTGCCTCTCTCTGATATTGCTTTTTGATTGAGTCTTCGGGAATAGCGTCAAGCAATCCGCTACCGTAAATACCAATCGTTGACTCCAGACGGAACGCAAGATTAGTAGGTTTCGGATCCACGTTGAATGCTGCGATGTCGATATTCACTTCCGGATAAATCAACTCATACTTCTCTCCATCGGGGAATTGAAGAGGCAGCCCGCTTTCCATTGCTGTCACTTTCTGCCAATTGATATTGATGCCGGACTCGTCGATTGGTGGAAGGAACGGCGACACGGCTCTTGTTTGCGGCATGCCGGTAACCTCCTTGATGTATGGGCCGTCGTCGCTGTTAGCGCCATCTACCGGGTGATACACCACGAGCAGGTAACCATTGCCGCGTTGGTCGGCATTGTATTTGGTCATGCGCTTACCATGTCCGTAGCCCGGGTGACAGTCAATACACGATGTTCGCACGTAAGCAGGGCCCAGACCGCTGAACGAAGCGGTGCTTTTCTCTGTGAAGTCGTGCTCGAAGAGCATTTCTCCGCGTTTGAAAGCCGAAATCAGGTCAGACTTTGGAACAGCCGGAGCCTCATCTTCATAGCAAGATGCGGTTGTGTTCATCGTGGTTCCGAGTTCACCTCCCGGATACCATTCCTCCGGCAGGAAGCCCTCAACCTGCTTACCCACGTATTTGTAATCGTCTTCGCCTGTAGTGCTGATGATGTCGATATTGTCGTCGGTACACGAAACAATAGTTGTTCCGGCCAGTAGTCCGAACATCATCAGTGCTGTTATCTTGTGATTCTTCATAATGTTATTGAAAATATTTCAAATATATTATTGTAGTATAGTTTTTAGAAGAGGGATTGCGAAAGCGAAAGGCTCGCTCCCCAAATGTTCATAGACACCGAGTTGCATCAAAGCAACTCGGTGTCTGTTACGTATTAGTTAGCGAGAATCCACTTAGATGTTTCGTTCAGACAGTCGTCAAGTTCGCTTACCGCGTCCATTGCCACTTTCACCATACCGTCGCCCGGGTTCTGAACAAACGCCTTGCCACTGGTTCTGCAATTGTTCAGTGCCATTAATGCAGCCTGCAGTTTGCTGTTAAGTTCAGCAGCAGCCGTAGCATTGTATTTCACGAGATAACCCATAGCCGAAGTGTTGTCCCATTTGCCACTTGGAGCCTCAATGTTGCCGTAAAGACTGTTCTGAATACTCATTATGTTGTCGTAAAAGTCGTTGTAAGAGTTGTGGCTGTATGGCGACTCGATGTAGTTCGGGTCGTCTTTCACTATATTACCGTCCTCGTCTTTATGTTCTTCGGGTTTGCCTACTGCAGAACGATATGCCTGTCCCATCTTCTGGTCAGCAACTTCTGCGCAGATACCGGAGCAACCAGACACGAAGATTGTTTCCATAACCTTCTTCCATGTGGTGTGAGTACTTGTCGGAGTTGAAGCCGCCAAGATGTCTTCTCCATACGACAAACCGTTCTTTGCCACAGTCACCTTGTAGTCGTCAAACTTCTTCGCGCATTCGGCTACGCGTTCTCTGTGTGCCTTCGGGGCTTTGTTGCCGAGCCAAGCCACCTCAAGTTGGTAGCACTTGTCGCGCAAGTCGCAAGCTACGGCAGCAGCGAAGATAACCTCCTCTTTGCCGGTCACGTTCATACCTTTGAAATAATCTTCGAACGATTCCACTGCATCGTTGTTGAATATCTCCTTCGAACGGTTCTTGCCATCACGGAAGAAGATGAACTCTATGCCGTGGAAGCCAAGGTTCTCCTTTGTGAGATACTTGCGTGCTTCACCGTTAGACTCGGCTGCGTCCAAAGCCTTTATTTTGTTGTCGTCCTGCAAGTCCTTTGCGAGTGTTACCACGTCGAGAGGCCATGTGTCTATGTGCGGGTCAATTTCGAAGTCGCTTGCTGCGCCAAACAAGAATGCCTCGCTCTGTTCCCAGTATTTGCGTGCTGTCTTATACGAGTCGCATATTGCTGCAATATCTGCGTCAGAAACGGCTTCACCTGCCTTTAGTTTCTTTTTCAGCGCACTAATCTTTTGATATAAGTTCTCGGTTTCGTTAGCCAAGTTGCTGTAAGTAGGGTAAACCACGTCGTTCAGATAGTCGGTGGAGAGTGCTTTGATAGCATCGTTTTGTTCGGTGATGGTAATCATCGGTTTGTCGTCGTCACTGCTACATGAGGTCAGGTTGACAGACACTGTGCATGCTGCAGCAAATAACAGTGCGAAATTGAAAATCTTTTTCATCTTGATTGTTGTTATGCTTTTCTGTAATTAGTGAATAATATTCTTGTTAAATATGCCCAAAGGTGTTCTACATAAAGAATCCTTCGTAGGCCACACCGATGTTAATAGACGGTTCGTTGTTATATCTACCTTTCAGTATGCGGTTAGCATATTCTGCTTTGAAAACCACTTGTTTTATCGGATAATAGTTTACACCGAATGCAAATCGTTGTCTTGCGGTAAAGTCGTAAGAAGGTTGCGACTCCTCTTTTATGTAAGAATTATAGTATTCGTAACGTCCGAAGATGTATAGTTTGCGGTTGTCTGCACGCATTTTGGCACATTGTGAGAAGATGTCGTAGCCCGCTTCAATACCCATGGCCACCGCGTTCTTGCCAACGTATGTCTTGTTGTAAGGCGAAGTCTTCGGCGCATTGGTCTTGGCGCTGTTAAGCATCGGTGTGTCTGAAATGCTTCCGAAATCGGCTTGTCCGCGTACTATCCAGTTGTGACGGTTGTAGTCGAAGTCGAAAGAACCGATGAACACATTGCCTTTCACATTGTTATAAGTCTTTCCTTCGCCCTCCATTTCGTTGGGGAAAGTGTTGTGCATGGCCTGTCCGTAATATCCGCTTATTGCAAGGCGCAGTCCAGGAACGGTGTAGTTGTCAACTCTCATGGCAAAGCCGTACTTGTTGGCAGGCTTGAACTCGTAAGCCGACCTTACCGCATTGTGTGCCCAACCGTCGCGACTGAACAGCATTGCGTTGAGTCCGGCAGTCATTTGCACTTCGTATCTGAAATCGCCCGAGCGTCCCCAGAAACTTACTCCCGTGTCGTGCCATGCAGAAGGGAGGATAGTGTTTTCGCCCTCCGAACGGTAAACGCTGAAGAAATGCAGCGGTTCGTGGTGAGCATTATTAAGACCTACGGGAACGATGATGTGTCCGAAACGCAGGTTAGCAGCACCGGAGAAACTTTTTTGAATCCAGAATTGCTCCAATGTCACTTCTCCACCTTTCTCTATTTCGTGCTCAAACTCGCCGCCCTCGTCGTCTTCTATTTCGATTGCGCTACCTGTTCCGGTGTGCTCGAACTCTATTTCTGTACCCATAGTCCAGCCTTTTCCGAAGTCGTAGCCTAAATAAATCACGGCGTGCGGAATGTCGAAACGCCCGTTGCTCGGGTCTTTTTTGTATTTTGCCGGATTGCGATAACGGTACTGGTTGTCACTATAGAAATTGCGGCTGTAAGCCACTTCGCCATAACCACCTACGCTGAGACGGTTGCCTTTAGCATGCATCATCACGCTGTCTGATGCCGACACCTGGGCTTTGGCAATGCTGAAATTCAACATACAACCAAGAACACCCAGACATAATGCCATGATAGATTTGTTCATATAAGAATTGAGATTTTTACGTGTTTTATTAATGAAGACAAAGGTAAATGTAATCCTGATATATGGCAATACCCAATAGTGGGTATTTTTGTACAGATATTATGGATGTCATTAAACAGAAGTCGCAATATGTAGGTATGTTGCGACTTCCGAATAAGATGTTGTTCTAATATTATTGTTGTGCGTTTATCTGTTCAGGCGTTTCTTTCCGTTCTGTATTACGATGCCTTTAGTGTCCGGGGTGACACGTTGTCCGGCAATGTTGTATGCCGGTGTGTCTTGATTTTCGGTTTCTGTCGAGATGTCTCTTATTGCATTCACTTTATCAGACCCGATATAAGTGATGTCGAGCCACTCGCTTCTCTCTCCCAAATCATTGGTCAAAAGGCCTTCCGGAATTATGAGGTGGTAATTTGTTTCTGCCTCACTGTCGAACGTTGCGGTGGTGTCACCGTTTGTTCCAAGACCTCTTATCACGACATTATTGCCATCAACTTTTACTGTCCATCCGCCTTCTGCATATATCTGCGATACGCTATAATTGGTTCCTTTGCGAATATGTATGTCGGGGGTGGCATCCAATAAAGTCACGTTGCGGTCGAAAGTTAGTGTGTACTCCATTAGATTTCCTTGTGCATATAATTTGCTTCCATTTTCCGGAGTGATGCTTAAAGGAAGTATTGTACCTTTATCGCCCTCCACGATTTTCATGTAATTGTCGTATCCGGCACTTTTGTATGCGTCGGTTGCTCCCTTAGGAACAGTTATTGTGAGCACTGACGGTGTGAAGTTGTAGAACGGATGGTCGTATTCTTCGTACATATCCATTATTTCCGGAGCCACTGACGATAGGCACACTATGTTTTTCAGTGCGTTGCAATCTCTGAAAGCGCGGTTGTAGATTTGCTTTACACAAGATGGCATGACAACCTTTGTGAGCAATTTGCAGCCGTAGAACTGAGCATCGTTGATGTATGGCACGTTCTCAGGAAGTGTCACTTCCGTCAGTTTTGTTTGTGCAAAAACCTGTTCGTCGATAAATATGAGCGACTTGGGAAAATTGATAGAGTGCAGTTGTGATTTTTCGAACGCACCATAGCCGATACCCAGAAGACCGTCAGGGAGTGTCACCTCTTCTATGTCAGAGTTCCAGAACGTGCCTCCGTTGATTACCAATGTGCCCGGTTCTACCGCGAGTTTCGTTATACCTTTAATCGGAGCGATGAAGAGAATGGTCTTTTCCTTATTATAAACCACGTCGCCCACTCTCACGAAGTTCTCGCATCCGCTGTCAATGGTGAGGTCTTTCACCACCGTTCCGCCTATCACGCATTCGCCGAGTGAGGTAAGTGCTTTCGGAAGATTGATTGATTCGAGAGCCGCGTTGTTGAGAAAAGCCTCGTCGCCGATATACTCTACCGTTGATGGCAGTGTCACTTTCTTTAGCACTTTGTTGGTGTCGTAGGCGAATGTTCCCGATGTGAAAGCACCTTTACCGATGTATTTTAGTCCTTCGTTGAAATTTATTGTCTGCAAATTCGGACTGTACAGGAACGCACTTTTCGCTATCGTATCCACCGAAGCCGGTATGGTGAGATGCTCTATGCCGTTACCATAGAAAGCCGATTCGCCTATATATTCCAGTCCTTCGCTCAGGTTCAGTGTCTTCAAGAAGAATTTCGATGTAGAGCCAAAGAACGCTTGATTGCCTATACGCTTCACCGATGACGGAATAGTGACCTCAGTGGCTCCTCCCGAATAGGATGCCGAGAATGCCCTGTTGCCAATCGATGTGACATTGTAGGTGGTTTTTCCGTCGTTCGCCGTTGACGGAATGACTATTGTTGCTTCGGTCGTTCCGGTTGCAAAGCCTGTTATCTCTGCTGTATTCTCACTTGTTTTTACGAACTTGTATTTCCCGTCCGTGAACTCCTGTGCATCCTGTGCCTGCACGTTGATGCCTGCCAGTATGAGCAATGATAATAAAATTTTTTTCATATTAACTCCTTTCTTTTATTATTGTTTTCTTACGCAACGCACGCTATGTCCGAAATTATAGTCGTGTCCGTTGTTTTTATATATCGCGAATCCTGTTGCTTTGTTGTTCAGACGAGCCATGCACAGCGAGTTTGTTTTTGTCAATGGGTCGTAAATGATGGTGTTGCTCCAGAAGTAAGCGTCCAATCCTTCGTGCGAGTCGCCTGTCGCTGACGAGAAATAACCGCCCGGCAATGCGGAGAAGCCGGTGAGGTTGGTTCCTTCGCCACCGTCAACCCATGACATTGGCGTACTGTCCTTATATATTAATGCACTCGAACCGGCGTAGGTTTTCAGCATTTTCCATTGGTCTATTGATGGTATTTCCCAACCCTCCGGTGCCAGTCCGTTTTCGCTTAGCACGGCATGTCCGTTGTATAGTCTGCCGTACAAGGGCAATGAATTTTCCTCGTTGTCGGCATATATGTGGCATGCTCCGGTGGTGTTAGCGTTCCATTCCACAGTCTCGGTTGCCGAATATTGTGTTATCTCGATGCCGTTGGCATAGCGTTTTGTTTTCAGATTTTCCGCCATCCAGTATTGCGTGCCGATTTTCACAATCTTATACTCGTTCGCCTCAGTGCCACGAGTGTCTTTCAGAAGATCCGGACTTACCGTTGCAGCACCCGTAACCTCTGCCGGAGTGGTGGCAGTCAGTCCTTCGTTGCTGATGTAAAGAGTGGTGAGCGGTGTTGTTCCTGCCGTGTAAACTACTTTGTTTGTATTCTCGTCCCATACCACAGAACCTCCATCTGTGGCCGAAATTCCCTTTGTGAGATCAACTTTACGTGTCGCTCTGTCAACAGGATACACCACAACCGTTTGTTTCTTTATTGGTTTGATGTACTCAAGGCAAATCTCGGCAATCTTGTTTTCACCCTGCATCACATTCATTACATAACTCTCTTTGAACTTTTCCGGAATTTCGATGCTCAACGTCCCTTCAATGTTCAGTTCGTCGGTAGGGTTGTCTTCTACCTTTACGAAGTTCACAAAGTCGATGTCTTCGGTATGGAAAGAGTGCGTTGTGCCGTCTTTCATGTTGAGAATCATCTTCCTTTTCTCTGTCTGTCCCCATGCCATTGTTATTACCATGAGGAGTAATAGTGCTGTAATGTTTCTTTTCATAAGGTGTAGGTCTTGTCAGGTTTAATAGAATTTATAATGTTTTTATCCGTTTATGCAAATGTAGTGAAATTATTTCATAAGACAACAAGTTTCCTTTAAAAACTAACCATATCGTTGTCAATGCACAGTTTTTACTCCTTGTTCTTCACTATTTTGTTGTTTCTTGGGATTGTTATGAGTCTTTTTCGTTGATAATTAATTAGAAGAAAATGGGCAAATCATACTATGTAAGTTTACCTTGTTACATGAACGTATTAATTTATTTTAATAAACAGTGTTTTTTGGGTTTATATTTGGCAAACTTGTTTTAAATGATTATTTTTGCGTTTGATTCTCAACAACTAATTACCATGAAAAAAATACTACTTTCTTTTGCTGCCATGTTCTTTTCGGCAGCGTCAGTCAATGCAGACGATTTCGTAACTGTGGCAAGTGGGACACAGACAACGCAATTCGCAGTAAACGATATTGAGAAAATCAAATTCGGAGAGGATATAATCACGTTTGTCGAGAAATCGGGCAAAGAAACTCCTTTTGAATATGATGTAATCAACGAAATCACATTCGATTATATTGCCACCGGACTGGATGCCGTTCCTGTTCTCGACGCGCTTCCTATTGATGCCGAGGGGGCAGAGGTGTATAGCCTGTCCGGACATAGAATGAATGGCGATAAACTTCCCGGCGGTGTGTATATAATCAAGAACGGAACAAAGGTCACTAAATTCATAAAGCGATGAAACGATTTTTGTTTTTATGCCTTATTTTAAGCGTCGGTTGTGTGGCAATGGCTCAACCGAAAGAGAGGCGACAGGTGATTTTTGTTGACCATAGCGATGACTCTACCAAGTTTTATATAGACGAACTGGAGTATGCAACGATTGACAGTACAACAACCACAACACCGAAATATAAATATGTAAACCTGAAGAGAAAGACCGGAGCGGATGTCCGGATGTATTTCTCGAACATTAAGAACGTGGTGTTCCGGAAGGTGAAAGAGAATGTTGTGTTGCCAGACAAAGCCCCCAAAGTGGGCGACTATTATTATAGTGACGGCACATGGAGTGACGGCGGACTTGTAAGTATCAACGATGATGGTACAAAGCCGGTGTGGGCAGAGGTGAAACCTGCTCCTGTTCAAGGGAAGACGGTGATTGGTATAGTGGCCGTGACCGACACATTGCGCATGGCACAGAGCGATCGTGACGCAGGATTCAAGCATGGGTATGTGGTTTGCAGTAAGTTTGTACACGACCCGAACAACAAGCATCCGAACAACGGAGAGCCTTTTGCAACCACGAAATTCTCTTTCGATGACAATTTCGAGTGTGATATAAAAGTGAGGAAAACCGGTAAGTCGTGGTATGAAGACATTGAAGGTCGTGAGCATTGCAGAAAAGTAATCGCGTATTATGGGAACGCGCTCGTGACGCAATGTCCCACAGTTTACTACACCAACATTATGGCTCATCCGTCAACATCAAGCGAGTGGTTTATCCCTTCCACCGGACAGATGTGGGATGTGTTGGCAAACTTGTGTGGCAACACTGCCGCACAACGCATGAAAGGGTGGCGTACAGTCACTGAAGATGCCACAATAAACTGCACGGCATATATCTACGACGACCCGATGTCGCACTTCAACAGCACCCTTGATAAAGTGGCTGAGATCGATAAGGAATTGCTTGAGTTAGATAGTGATTTCCACAACTATTGTCCGTTGTGGACCAGTACGCGTTATAGTGAAGACGCAATGGATATTTTCATTGTTGGCACGAAGCACAAATCGGGAAACTATAAGGGTAAGTCGCTGATAGAATGTATGGCGGAGTGGTATAACGGAGACTGTTATGCACGACCGATATTGGCCTTCTGAAAATTAGAGATAGGGGAGAATGTATTAAGGAGTTTAGTGGTGACATAGTTTATAAAGTCACTACTAAACTCCTTAAATTTTTTTCTTCATTTCTTTAATCTTCATCGGCAATCAGGCAATAATGGCCGATTGGGGCGACGAAAGGAATCAGATGCGAAACCAAAACAGGCTGTTTTGCCGAGCAAATTGGGCGAAATTGCCGAGTAAAATGGGCGATTTTGGTTTCCAATTTGGGCGAAATTGCAATGCAAAGTGCTGTTCTCCGGTAGGCGTTTCATGTTATATCCTAATCCGTTATCATACTGATGTTTCTCTGCATCCTATTGATTTCGGCTATTCCTGATTTCTTTTTTTGAAAAAAAATATGAAGGCTCTAATTCCCGATTTGGGAATAATAGAGCCTTTTAATTCTTATTTTATCCACACTTTCTTTCCCTTGTGTATGAACAGTCCGTGCTGTGGTTGTGCCACACGCTGTCCTTGCAGGTTGTACCAAGCATTATCAGTGGTCTCGTTATTTACGATGTTGATGCCGGTAGGGATATCTGTTGCATCGATATATGTCAACTGTATTGCTGGGGCTTCAGCGCAACGGAGTTCGTTATCATGAATATTTAACACGTGGTCTTTTGCATAATTCTCCATGAAAGTAGTCTTGTCGCTGGCGAATATAGCCGAGCGGTATGGTTCTTTTGGCTCGCGCGAAACGAAGTAGAACTGGAAAATGTCTGTAGATGGATCGAAATAAGTCTCGCTCTCGTTCGTTATCGTCACCACGAGCGACTTGCCATTATATTTGTAAGGCTTGTCCTTGATGTCCAAAGCGAGGTGGAAGTCTTCACCGTTATTGAATGCCTGCACGAAGTTTGCAGTCATGTCGTAGGTTGTTGAAGGCTCTGCATACTCGGTCTGAATCCACTCGTACTTAGACAACTCATCGTTGTAAGGGAATGTTTCTTTGTCGGTTTCTGTGATATACACTTTTACCGTGCTCTTATATGCATCTTGAGTATATGCGCCGGACATTCCTGAGAACGTGAGTGATGTTATGGCCTTGCCATTGAGTTTTTCCAACCATGCGGCAGGATAGATTGTCTGCGTACCGCTGTTCTTATAGTTGAATGTCATTGGCGAGTTGTGATTGTTGAATCCATCGTATGCCACCTTGTCGTTGCCTTTTCCGTAGAAGTTGCCTATTGTAAGCACTCCGTCCGGATCGGGGTCTGGTTCGGTAGATTTCTTTACTATCACATAGAACGTTCCGGCCTCAAGCGTTGCCGGTTCTGCCTGATGATAGAATCCATATTTTCCTTCCTTCTCGCCGAATACATAGATTGTGTCACCGTTAGCCACTGTTCCGTCGCTTACCTTTATCAGGTTATCGGCAATGGGAGAGGCTTCTGTGTCAGTCGAATAGAATACCGGAGCCACGAGCGAGCGAATTATAAGGTTTGCCCCTGTCGGTGCTTCGGTAACTTTTTCGTAAGTTATCTTACCATCTGTTGTGGCAGTAACCTTGAGCGCATCAAGTCCGGCGATGTTGAGATCGGTGTCATACTTCGCCGTGAATGTTCTCCAAGTGCTGTCGGGTGCAGTAGTATCGGCATATCCGTAGGCCACTGCCGGCATGTCCACCAGTCCCAGGTTTCCTGCCGGTTTCAGGTCTCCGTTGAGTACTTCTGCCGGGTTTCTGCTCTCCGGGAAAGTCAATGTGCTCTTAGATGTTTTCTTTACCTTTGGGAAATCAATAATGAATCCACCATCGGTGCAGGTCTCACCGGTGGCTGTCACAGTCACCACGAGGTTGTTCTCTCCGCTGTAATAGAACGGACGGTCGAACGTAATGGTGAACTCCGGTCCCATTGTACCGTCCCAGTTGTATATCTCGCTCAGTGTCAGTGTGCCTTGATATACGGACTGTTGCCAACTTGTGTCGAAGAATCTGAATCTTTTTTCTTCTTTCTTGAAAGCCTCCCTATTTGTCTCACCGATGTATATCGTGATGTCGCGAGTAAGGTCTTCACCGTAATATCCGTTGTTATACATTCTCAGATTCAGCGTAGTGATGTTCTTTCCCGCCATTGCCGCGATGTCGGCTTTTGGCAGAATCGTTTGCGAACCGCTATTCTCCAGATAGTAATTTATGGGTGCTATCTCGTAGTAGTTCCCTGTTTCATAGAGGTTTTCGGGTTTCTCTCCGCCCTCCTCCAACTCGGCATAGTTGCCGAGTGATAGTTTCTGTGCCGATGCCGTACAGAATGTGGTACCGAGTAACAGTGCCGTGAGTAAATGTTTTGTTTTCATTCCTTTATAAGATTAATTGTTATTTAATGACTATCTTCTTGCCATTCTTTATGTATATGCCACACTTCGGCGTATCTATTCGCTGTCCGTTGAGGTTGTATATGATATCTGACGAAATTTCCGGCATGGTCGTTGAGGGTTGGTTGATTCCTGTCACGATTTCCGAGGTCTTGTCAGCGAGATTCACTCTTACCATGTCTGACTTCGGCGACTGCACATAATGATATGTCGTGCCGCCGTTCTCGTCCGGTTTGAAGTTGTAGGCTCCGGCTTGAACGGTGTAGTAAAGTTCACGCACATCGTTTGAAGCATACTTTGTTGCATCGATGAATTTCTTCGCCGTTACATCTTCACCACTCGGTGTCTGGGCATCTATTTTCTCATCAATGGCAACGAGTGAGTAGAATATGTCTCCTTTCTCAAGGTGCTGAATCACGCGCACTCGGTCGAGATAGTCGCCCATTCCCGGTTTTGCGGTGATGTTTATCACGCTGAAGAACAGGTCTTCACATCCGTTCTCGAACTCCAGTTCTTTCTCGAATTTTCCTGTTCCACCGCCACTTATCGACACCTCGTATTTCACAATCTGTTTCTCGCCCTTGCCGTGGCTCTCCACCAGTATTGTATCCTTGTTGTTGCTGTATGTTGTTAAGATTAGTTTATAACGCCCATTGTTGTGCTGCAGGTTTATGTATGGGGAGTAAACCTTTCCGGCCACCATGCTTGGTACGAATGTAGGGAATGCGTATGCCGACCAACCGGCACTGTGTGCATATCCGTAGTCATCGAAATTCACGTAATTCTCTTCGCCTCCCAGTGGCGACAGAAACGAACCGCTGGTGATGCCGTTGAAGTCTTCGTCAATCAGTTTGTAATCGTCTGCCTTGTCGATTACGAATTTCTCATACACGCTTACGGAATAGCCTTCTGCTCCTTCCACTTTTTCCCAGTTCGCCGTGAAGCCCTTGTCGGTTATTGTCGTGGCAGGTTTTACAATAGGTTTGGCCAGTTCTGCCGCCCCTTCATTATTCACTTCTTTACTTAACTGTGCGTTAGCATTAACGGCAATTGCCAGTAATGCAAACGCAACAAAACAATTCGTTTTCATACTTTTATTTTTTTTATTTGAATATTGTTCGATAAATATGCCTTTAGGCATTATTTTTTTTAGACGTATTTTAAAAGGATGCTTCAAATCATACGTTTTGAAACAACCTCTTATTAGTTTTTTCGCCTGCAAAATTACTGATGTCTGTATAAATACGCAATACCTATTAATAGGTATAACGTGTGATGTAAGCACTTGTTTGCTTCAATGTTTTTATGCCTGTTGCCAAAACAAAAAGACGGACAAAGGAAACGTTGTGGGTTTTCCTTTGCCCGTCTTTTTTATCTTTGTATTAAAGAACCTTTGCTCTCCATGTTACTCCGATGTTCACGTTCGACTCTTTGTCGTGTACCGTTCCGTTCGGATTGCCATTTTTGCCGAAAGCATAACCGTAGTTGCCATGTATCCGGACGTTCTTGTCTTTTAGTGGGAAGAACTCCACGCCTCCGCTTATTCGTTTCAGTTCTGTTCCGTTCATCACTGCCACATCAGCAGCAGTGCCCGACTTGTTCACCTCGTAACTTGCCTTTGCAAAGATGTTGAATTTCTCGCTTGGTTGGTAAGACACTTGGCAAACCACCGAGCAGTCTTTGCCGAAAAATGTCTGACCTGAAGCAGCACGGTTCATGAAGTCGAGTTCCACTTGCACGTTGTCGCTGACATGGAAACGGTTGCCGAGCGATAGGTAGTTGATAAATTTGCCCGGGGCATATTCCAATAGGTTTGCCGACCACATCGGTTCGTATGAACCGTGTCTGCCCGTCCATTCCAGATTGTAGGCATACATGTCCTCACCTCTTCCTGCGAGTGCGTTGTATCGCTTCTGATATGGGCTTTGACAAACTTGGAAAGAGAAAGAGTCATTACCGCTGTTTGTCGTGTATTGTCCGGTCATACCCCATTGGTAGCATGGGAAATTATAGCAGAACTCTGAAAGGAAATAGCAGTCGATGGGGGCAGGGTAGAGTTCCCTGCCTGCCACATTCACTATCAATTTACCCGCCATGACCGAGAAATTGTTCGTAGGTTTGTAAATCAGATACAACCAGTCGGTGGCATCAAAGAACGAGTAGTCTTTGTGAATACCGTTCAGGCGGTTTCTGAAAGCGAATGAGAACTGCGGCGATATTTCACCTTTTATGATGACGTTCACCACGTTGCCCTTGAATCCGCAGTCATTCTTTATCTTCGTTCCGTCGATGTCGCGATATTCGTAGTCGCCTCTTGCCTCGAAATCGAGGCTCACAGGTTTATTGTCCTGTGCGTATGCCGTAGATGCGCAGATGCACAACAGAGCCAAGATGCTTTTTATTTTCATTATATTTATATGTGTTTTTTAGATGCGTTATGCCTCCTGTTTGTTTGTACCTTTGTTCAGTTTCCCTTTCTTTGCCCATAGTCCGTGCACTTCGCGAATGTTGTCCGTGGTGCAGAAAGCATCAATCTTGTTTTCTCCCAGCCATTCCATCATCTTTGAAAGGTCGTCGCCGGTCATGATGATTTCAAGTTGCATCTTCTTCTCATGGCTGTATCCGCCCATCACTTCGTGCATCGTTACGCCTCTTTTAATTGTCTTAACGGCATATTCGCGTATCTTCTCATATTCATTGGATATTATGAGCACGCGGGCTTTTGAGTGCATGTCGAGCATGAAACGGTTGAGAATAAGTCCGTTGAGCCATGTTCCGATGAGTCCGATTATAACGAGGTTTACCGGGTTTATGGAAAAAGCGGTACAGCAGATTGCACCTCCTGATATGGTTACAGCGGTGCCAAGGTTCAGGCCGGTGTACTTGTTCAGGATCTTTGCGAGAATGTCAAGACCGCCGGTAGAGGCATTGATGCTGAACAAGATGCTCTGTGATGCACTGAGAATCACAACGAAGCAGAGCAAGTCGAACCAAGGGTTTGCTAACGCTTGGCCGGCAATGTGTTCGGTGAACATCGACTCGTCTATCGGTGCTACTTTAGCAAGGATATCGACCATAGGGCCAAGTATCAGCGCGGTATATACGGTCTTTGCTCCGAACTCGTTTCCTATGAGCAGGAACGACATTACCAACAACACGGCATTGATGACGAAAATCGTTGTTCCGACAGAGATGAACGGCATCAGTTGGGATAATACCAGAGAGAGACCGGTGATAGAACCAACGATGAGTTTACTCGGGATAAGGAAGAAATGTACTCCCACTGCAGCAACGAACATGCCCGCAGTCATGATGATAAGTTCTACCCAGAACTTCTTTGTGGTCAATAGGTGTCCTATTTGAGCCACTTGCGATTTTACGTTTTCGGCAGAGAAAATGTTCTTGCCTTTCATTTTTTTATCCATATTCTATTTGTGGTTTTTTATTTGTTTTTCATTCATGATTGTTGACAAATACATGTCACATCCTTATACGATTTATGTTAATTTCACGTTAGGCGCTGCAAAATTAAGGCTTTATTATGAAATGGAAAATGTTTCGGCCGAAAATTTTTAATATTTTTGTGTAAATCATCAATTATTGCTATGTGAAGGTGCAAAAATATTCACTTTACACCTCGTTTTATGGGGTGTTTTTGTATTTTGGTTTCAAATTATAAGTTTGTGATTTTGTTGTTTGTAATTTGCTGTATTGTAGTGTGTTTTGTATTCCTTTCATAATGTCAGTATGCCGTTTTTTGTTGCCGTGTAACAAGATTGGTTTTAAAGTGTTACTTTTTTGTATATTTTTGCTCTAAAAAACAACTATGCAGTTTCTGACGTTATGATGTGTTGTTACGTCACTTTTTTGCAACATAAAGAGTAACAACGCTGTGATGTGAATACTCAAATGCCCTATCCGTTACTTATGCCGTGAGCAAAAAAATGCTTTTTTATTTTGTGTTACAATCATTTTCCAGTACTTTTGCAATCAAAATAAGAGAAATAAATAACATTGGTATGAAACGTAACTCCATTATAATAGCCATTTGCGCGATGGCTGTAGTAACTTTCACGGCGTGTAATGAAAGTAAATTCCGTATTGAAGGAAGTATTGCTAACGCCAAGGATTCTATGCTTTATCTTGAGAATATGAGTCTTGACGGACCGGTGAAGACCGACTCGGTGAAACTTGATGAGAACGGTGCATTTTCTTTCTGTGGTGAGAAACCGGAGGCTCCGGAGTTTTACCGGCTTCGCATCGCTGCACAGATAATAAACATAAGCATCGACTCAACAGAAACGGTGACGGTGAAGGCACGCTATCCGGAAATGGCTTCGCAATATACTGTGGAAGGTTCGGAGAACTGTTCTAAGATAAAGGAACTTGCTTTGCGACAGATGTCGCTGCAACAGAAAGTAATAGAAATCAGTCAAAATCCTATGTTGGGCGTTAGGGCTACCGAGGATTCGATACAAAGTTTGGTAGATGCTTACAAAGAAGATGTTAAGAGGAATTATATATTCAAGGAACCGATGAAGGCTTACTCGTACTTCGCTCTGTTCCAGACTTTGGGTAATGTGTTTATATTCAACCCTCGGAATGATGCCGACGACGTTAAGGTGTTCGGGGCGGTTGCCACAAGTTGGGACACGTATCACCCTAATACGCTGCGCGGACAGAATCTTCATAACATAACCATTGAGGGTATGAAGAACCAAAGAATATTGAAGAATAGAGATTTGGAGATTGATGCCTCGAAAGTGAATACTTCTAATATCATAAATATTGCATTAGTGGATAACCGCGGTACGATGAGACAACTGACCGACCTGCAAGGCAAAGTGGTGTTTCTCGACTTTCATCTGTTCTCCTCGGAGAAGAGCACCGAGAGGATAATGATGCTGCGCGAACTGTATAATAAGTACCATGAGCGTGGATTGGAGATTTTCCAAGTTGGTCTTGATGAGGATGAACACTTCTGGAAACAACAAACTGCTGCACTGCCTTGGATCAGTGTGCGTGCCTCGGGAGAAGAAGCAGAGGCTCTCCTTATGAAATATAATGTGAGAAATATTCCCACGTTCTTCCTTGTAGATCGCAATAATGCTCTTTATAAGAGGGATGTGCAGATGAATGATTTTGAGAAGGAACTCCAGACACTTCTTTAGGAAAGGAAGACAAAATGTTGTTTGACAGAAAGACAGAAATTGTTTGGACATAAATACAAATTTTGTTTGACATAAAGACAAATATGTTTAGACAGAAAGACAAATATGTTTAGACAGAAAGACATAATTTGTTGGAGGGATAGACAAAAAAGTTTTATAGAAAGAAAAAATGGGAGAAATCAAATATAAATATAATGTATAATGGTATTAATGAAGAGGGGGTAAGTGTTGATGTGGAGGCAACAATCAGGGAAGTGGTTGATTGTGCCTATCATGTTCGCGGGCAGTTGAGTCAGGGATTTGAGGAGAAAATATATAAGAATGCGATGTGTATAGAGATGGGTAAGCGCGGGTTGGAGGTTAAAACAGAGGTTCCGGTGAACGTATATTACGATGACATAATAGTGGGACAGTACCGTGCGGACATCATTGTTAATAATGTTGTCATCATCGAACTAAAAGCAAACCATTCGCTATGTCCTGCCAACGAGGTGCAACTCGTGAACTACCTAAACGCCTTACACATAGACAACGGCCTCCTTATCAACTTCGGAGGTGAAAAACTTGAGTGTAAACGTAAATTCAGAAAATATAAACTCCCTTTCCAATAACCTCTTAAAACTCTCCCTCTTTTTGTCTTTCCGTCTAAAAATTTCTGTCTTTATGTCCAAACATTTTTGTCTTTATGTCCAAACAATTTCTGTCTTTCTGTCTAAAAACAAGTCTTTATGTCCAAACAAATGATGTCCCACCCTTTAGATAAATTCAAGTATTGTCCTTTATGTGGTTCCGCGTCTTTCATGTCATCTTCCGAAAAGAGCAAAAAGTGCGCATCATGTAATTTCGAGTTGTTCATGAACCCATCGGCAGCCACGGCAGCCTTTATCTTCGATAACAAAGGTCGTGTGCTTGTTGTCAGGCGCGGACGGGAGCCGGCCAAAGGTACACTCGACCTCCCCGGAGGTTTCAGTGACATCGGAGAAACGTCAGAAGAAACTGTCATCCGCGAAGTTAAGGAAGAAACGGGCTTGACGATAACATCGGTAGAGTTCCTATTTTCTCTTCCCAACACCTACCATTACAGCGGCATGACAATCCCCACCATCGACATGTTCTACCGTTGCGAGGTCGCAGACACCGCCATTTTAGTCCCCGACGATGATGTGGACGAAGCCGTATGGATTCCCATAAACGAATTGAAGCCCGAAAAATTCGGGCTCCAAAGCATTAGTAGTGGTGTAAAACGACTTCTTGACCAACACCTGTCAAGGTCGAAATCATAACCGGTATATTTGAAATCTTTGTCTGTCTAAATATTTATTCCTTTACTGATTTTGCGAATTCGGTCTCAAGCAAGCCTTTTTTCTTCATGTCTTTCAAAGAGATTTTTACTGTAGGAGTACCGAAATAGTAAGGCCCTACCTCATATTGCTGGTAAATGAATACCACGCTATCATTCTGGATGAACAATCCTGAATTAGGCAGTTCGGCAAGTTTTTCCTTTCCGTTCTCGTCTTTCAACATTGATTCGGCCTCTTTATAGTCTTTGCCCATAATGCTCTTGAATACGTTCACAAGTTCGTCGTTTACGGCTTTCTTCACATCTCCGAGTTTATCCTGTGCCAAGATGTTCATGCCAATCACCTTACCGTCGGCCTTGTTGAATGTTACACCTTTCTCGGTGTATGCTCCGTGTGGTCCGCCAAGGTAGATGTTTTCCTTCACCGACATGGTTATAATCTGGTCGTTTTCATACATAATACCAATTTCCAGTGAACTGTAAAGAGCCGGACCTACAGAGTCAGTACCTTCGTACTCGGCTTCTCCTTTCAGTTTCTTAGACTTTGTTTCTACGTAGTAGTGAGCCATTGCCCTCACGTCTTTCAAATCAACGCTATCGTTTGCCCCTACGCTCTCTTTGATAAATTCTTTCACACTCTTCTCCAAGGCTTCGTTACCTACGGGGAAAACAATCTTTACCTGGGCGGTTATATCCTGCTTGCCTTCACGGAATGTGACAGAATCACTCACGCTGTCTTTCTCAACAGTTCCGTTGTTGGCATTTTTGCCGTCACCCTTTACGTTGCTGCATGCAGCCAAGAACATTATTGCTGCAGCAAAAAACATAATCTTTTTCATTTTTTCTTCTCCTATTATTATTACCGGTTATGATTTTATTATATTTTAAACTTGTGTTTCTTTACTGTTCCGTTTGAGCGCACATAGAAAGTTTGGTCTTTGGGATTGAACTCGCAGTCGCTCCCCGAATCAAAGTCATCTACCAGTTTCACAGCCGACTCACTATTGGGGTCATGCACAAAAACGTAAGTATGAGACCACTTTTCTTTTTTGCCGATACTTATCAACGCAGCATTTTGTCTTTTATTGTTTGCAGATGAAATAGAAAGTTGTATCATCAATCCTTCTTTCAGAAAACCAAACTCGTCGAAACTTCTTTTCGTCGTCTCGTCTTCGGGGAGTTCGTAGAAAATGTTCACCGCGTTATTTGTCTTATTATTCAACCAAACGATACGTGTCCCATTGGGATGGTCATTACCCACCACGAATGTGTCGTCCATACCGTCTCGGTCGAAGTCGAAATCGAACTCCGTTGTCATGTTATTGTACATTAATTTTTGGTCTATTGTTCCGCAGTATCCGGCATCGTTGAAATCAATCAACTCTTCATCATCTAAAGAGTCGTCTTCGTCGTTACTATTATGGTCGTCATCATAGTTGAAATCGTCCATTTCATCGTTGTCTGATTGCTCTATTTTATTCTTTCCTTCAAATATGCCCCTGCTAATCTTTTCTTTTATTTTGGAGCACGATGACAAAGAGAAAAGCACTAATGTTAAAATCAATAATTTCTTCATTTTTCGTATATTATTATTTGATTGTTTTATTTTTGCGGCAAAGATACTAAATAATTGGAATAACAAAATCTTTTTGCCATTATTTTTTTCTAATAATGTAAGTATGCGGTATGGTCAATCTGATATGCTTAATTCACTGTGTAGTAGTCTTTGTTTTCTTTTTTTCGCCATTTCATCGGAATAATGCACGCAATGAGGCAAGGATTGGACTCTGAAAGCATATCTTTCGTGATGCAAAATGGGCGAATTTGGTCAGCAAAATGGGCGAGATTGCCGACCAATTTCGCCCATTTTGTTTTCAGTTATATTTCATTCCGTTCGGGATTAAGAAGTCTGTATTTACATAAAAAGCACCTTTACACTTAGCAACAGCAGTCTCTTTCTCTTTAATTCAGATTGCTCCTTTGGTGTAAGAGAGGGAAGGAGAATCTGCGGTAACTGCTCTGCTTTTCAGGTTGTTGCGGCGCGTAGGGCCGACGGACGGTACAAGATAAAAGTAGAATGTTGATCATGCCGGTAGTTGTTTTTATGCAGATATATTTTGTTTGCAAAGATCTTGTTTGTCTGAAATATCTGTTTCGGAGAGTCGGAAAATGACACATTTTTTGTGTTTATGGTTAAAAAAGTAAAAATAAGTATATATAATAAGGTGCATGCAAACTTTTTATTCTAATTTTGTCGCCCAAAATAAAACATCAATATAGTTATGTATAAGAATTTGGTTATAGTGGAGAGCCCTGCCAAGGCAAAGACCATAGAGAAGTTTTTGGGAAAAGACTTCAAGGTAATGTCAAGTTTTGGTCATATACGCGACCTTAAAAAGAAAGAGTTGAGTATAGACACCAAGACGCTGGAGCCTGACTATGAGATACCTGAAGATAAGAAAAAACTTGTGGGCGAACTGAGAAGCAGTGCCAAGAATGTTGAGAAAGTGTGGCTCGCTTCCGATGAAGACCGCGAGGGAGAGGCCATCAGTTGGCATCTGTGCGAGGTGCTCGGACTTGATGAGGAGAAGACAAACCGCATCGTGTTCCATGAGATTACGAAGCCTGCCATACTTGCTGCGATAGATGCTCCGCGCCATATCAACATGAACCTTGTTAACGCCCAGCAGGCACGTCGTGTGCTCGACCGTCTCGTTGGATTCTCGCTCTCGCCCCTGCTTTGGCGCAAGGTGAAGCCCGCTTTGTCGGCCGGAAGGGTGCAGAGCGTTGCCGTGAGACTCATCGTTGAGCGCGAACGCGAGATAAATGCTTTCAAAAGCGAACCGTATTTCAGAGTGAGCGCACTTTTCGGACATCTTAATGCCGATGGTTCGCAGAGTGAAGTGAAGGCCGAACTCGACACTCGTTTCAAGACAGAAGAGGAGGTAAAGAATTTCCTTGAAATGTGCAAAAAAGCCCATTTTATCGTTAATGAAATACAGAAAAAGCCGATACGGCGTGTTCCGGCACCGCCATTCACCACCTCTACGTTGCAACAGGAAGCCGCAAGAAAACTCGGTTTCACCGTCAGTCAGACAATGATGGTTGCGCAGCATCTCTACGAGAACGGACTTATTACATATATGCGTACCGACTCTGTTAATCTTTCTTCGCTGTGCATAAACACCGCCAAGGAGGAGATAGGGAAACTTTGGGGGCAGGAATACTCAAATCCGCGCCAGTATCGCACAAATTCCAAAGGGGCACAGGAGGCTCACGAGGCTATCCGTCCAACATATATGAGCAATCATACCGTAGAGGGAACGCTTCAGGAGCGTCGTCTCTATGAACTCATTTGGAAACGCACGGCAGCCTCGCAGATGGCCGATGCGCAGATAGAAAAGACAACAGTGAGTATTTCGTTGAGTGTTGAGGGTGGAGCGTTGAACGAAAATGGAGGGACGTTGAACGTTGATGCTTCTGCCGATAAGGCACAAAACTCGCTCAACCCTCAACACTCAACCCTCAACACTCAACGTCAAATGCCCCACTTCATAGCAACCGGTGAGGTTGTGAAGTTTGACGGTTTCTTGAAAGTCTATCGTGAAAGCAATGGCGACGAGGACAACAATGGGGAAGATACATCGCACCTGTTGCCGGCAATGGAGCGGGGAGCAGAACTGAAACATCGTGAGATTGTGGCGACCGAACGATTCAGTCAGGGGCCGATGAGATATACCGAGGCCTCGCTGGTGCATAAAATGGAGGAACTCGGCATAGGCCGACCGTCAACCTATGCACCGACAATATCTACCATACAGCAGCGCGAATATGTGCAGAAAGGCGATAAGAAAGGCGACGAACGACAGTATAGCGTCTTCACACTGCGCGGCATAAGCGTTGTGAAAACGAACCGAAAGGAGATGGTGGGGAACGAAAAAGGAAAGTTGTTGCCGACAGACATCGGTATCGTTGTTAATGACTTCTTACAGAAGAATTTCCCCGGAATAATGGATTATAACTTCACTGCACGCGTGGAACAGCAGTTCGACAAGATTGCGGAGGGCGATGAGGAGTGGAAGAGCATGATGAAACTGTTCTACAACGAGTTCGAACCGACTGTTGACAGTGCAATGAAAAAGCGCGAAGAGCATAAGGCCGGTGAACGTGAATTAGGCATTGACAATGCCAGCGGCAAACCGGTATTCGTGAAGATAGGACGCTTCGGGCCGGTGGTTCAGATTGGTACGGCCGACGATAAGGAGAAACCGCGATTTGCACAGTTGCCCGCCGACAAGAGTCTTGAGACGATAACGCTCGACGAAGCACTCGAACTGTTCAAGTTGCCGCGCAACTTGGGTCAGTTTGAAGGTAGTGATGTGGTGATTGGTGCGGGACGTTTTGGCCCATACGTGCTCAACAACCGCAAATACGTTTCTGTGCCCAAGACCATCGACCCGATGGAAATAACATTCGAAGAGGCTGTGGCACTGATAGAAGACAAGCGCAAGCAGGAGGAAAAACGCCACCTTAAGAAGTTCGACGAAGAATCGGACATGGAGGTGATGAACGGAAGATTCGGCCCTTATATCGCATATAATGGTAAGAACTACCGCCTGCCCAAAGCCCTGCATGCCAAGGCTGCGGAACTCACTCTCGAACAATGTATGGAGGTGGTGAACAAAGCCAAGAAATGAAACGGATAATTCTCATCGGATACATGGGGGCGGGGAAGACCACCATTGGCAAGGCTCTTTCGGTGGAACTCGGTATGATGTTCTACGACCTTGACTGGTATGTCGAAACCCGTATGCACAGTTCCATTCCTCGTATTTTTGCCGAGAAAGGCGAGGAAGGATTTCGGAAGATAGAGCATAACATGCTGCACGAAGTGGCGGAGTTTGAGAATGTCATAATAAGTTGTGGCGGAGGAACGCCGTGTTATCTCGATAACATGGACTATCTAAACAGGCAGGGCGAGACGGTTTATCTCAAGGCGAGACCCGAAGTGCTTTGCGGACATCTCAAAATGGGACGAGTGGAACGGCCGCTGATAAAGGGTAAGAATGAAGACGAACTGCTGCGGTTCATCATCGGGCAGTTGGAAGAGCGCGAACCATACTATACCAAGGCGAAATACCAACTCGATGTGTCGCTGATGGACAACTACGAGAAGATAAAGATAAGCGTGGCGGCAGTGAGAAAATTGCTCGATGTGTGACCGAATGATACAGATGCTCGCAATTAATTGCCATAATGTTAAGAAAATAATATGATAATATGTACGTTTATTCAATTGTGAACGCCTGATGTGAGATTATTATACAAGGATATATAACAGATAAACAACAAGCCAATGAAGAAGTGGACTATCGATGACTCCAAGGAACTCTATAACATTAATGGGTGGGGCACGTCCTATTTTGGTATCAATGACGAGGGCAATGTCTATGTGTCGCCGTGCAAGGACGACGTTAAGATTGACCTCCATGAGGTGATGAACGAACTTGCTCTGCGCGATGTGTCGTCGCCGGTGCTGCTGCGTTTCCCCGATATTCTCGACAATCGTATCGAGAAAACAGCGTCATGCTTCAAGCGGGCAGCCGATGAATACGGGTATAATGGCGAGAATTTCGTCATCTATCCGATAAAGGTAAATCAGATGCAGCCCGTGGTGGAAGAGATTATAAGCCACGGCAAGAAGTTCAACCTCGGACTTGAAGCAGGCTCGAAACCCGAATTGCACGCCGTGATAGCAGTGCAATGCCAGAGCGATTCGTTGATAATATGCAACGGATATAAGGATCAGAGTTATATCGAACTTGCCCTGTTGGCTCATAAAATGGGCAAGCGCATCTTCATTGTGATTGAAAAACTCAACGAACTTGAGATAATAGCACGCGCGGCAAAGAAACTGAACGTGAAACCGAACCTCGGCATACGAATAAAACTTGCATCCAGTGGAAGCGGCAAGTGGGAAGATAGCGGAGGCGATGCGTCAAAGTTCGGACTTACCAGTTCGGAACTTCTTCAGGCTCTTGAGATTCTTGACAAGAAAGGAATGCACGACTGTCTGCGACTGATACATTTCCACATCGGTTCGCAGATAACAAAGATACGCCGCATACAAACGGCATTGCGCGAAGCATCGCAGTTCTATATCCAACTGCATAAGATGGGCTATGACGTTGATTTCGTGGACTGCGGAGGAGGACTTGGTGTTGACTATGACGGCACGCGCTCTCCGTCGAGCGAGAGTTCGGTTAACTACTCCATTCAAGAATATGTGAACGACTGTATCTATACGTTTGTGGATGCCTCGAACAAGAATAACATTCAGCACCCGAACATCATCACCGAGAGCGGTCGTTCGCTTACCGCTCATCACTCGGTGCTCGTGATAGATGTGCTCGAAACGGCATCACTGCCGGAGATGAAAGAGAGTTTCGAGCCGGCGGAAAACGCCCATCAACTCGTGAAAGACCTATATGATATATGGGATAACCTCAACCAACGCTCGATGCTTGAAGATTGGCACGATGCCGAACAGATACGCGAGGAGGCTCTCGACCTGTTCAGTCATGGTCTTGTTGACTTGAAAACGCGTGCCGAAATAGAGAGCATGTTCTGGAGCGTTTGCCGCGAAATAAATCTCATTGTCAAGGGATTGAAGCATATACCGGAGGAACTTAGGAGGCTCGACAAACTGCTTGCAGACAAGTATTTCTGTAATTTCTCGATATTCCAGTCGCTCCCTGACTCGTGGGCAATCGACCAGTTGTTCCCAATAATGCCGATACAGCGTCTCAACGAAAGACCCACGCGCAGTGCTACACTACAGGATATCACCTGCGACAGCGATGGAAAGATTTCGAATTTCGTCACCGACCGCCATGTGTCGCATATCCTCCCGGTACACACTTTCCATAACAATGAACAGTATTACCTCGGCGTGTTCCTCGTTGGAGCATATCAAGAGATTCTCGGAGATATGCACAACCTCTTCGGAGATACCAATGCCGTGCATATATCCGTTAAGGATGGCAAATACCATATCGACCAGATTTTCGACGGAGAGACCGTGGAGGATGTGCTCGACTACGTGCAATATAATCCCAAAAAACTTGTTCGCCAACTTGAAACATGGGTTACAAAGAGCGTGAAACAGGGAAAAATATCGCTTGAAGAAGGTAAGGAATTCCTCTCAAACTACCGTTCCGGGCTGTACGGATATACTTATTTGGAATAGTAATAAGCGAGAGTGCGAACCTATAAAGGAGTTTAGGAGTGCAGTGGCATTAGAGTTTGGACAATATTACTTGACTTGTGGCTTTTTTGTAAGTGTGAATATAACAAAGGTTTTGCTCAAATTATCATGCTACTGCACTCCTAAACTCTTTGTTAAAAACATTACACTTAAAAGCAAATTAATGTTAAACCCTTGCCGTTTCGTGTAACTTACACCCATCATAAATCGTCATTTGCATAGAGAGAAGATGAAAAATATCAGTTTCCGTAACGATGTATTGCCGTTAAAGGACGTGCTCTACCGCCTTGCTCTGAGAATAACTCTCAGCCATGAAGAGGCAGAGGACATCGTACAGGACACGCTGATAAAGGTATGGAACAGGCGAGACGAGTGGCAAATGCTTGAAAGCATAGAGGCTTACAGCATGACAATATGCCGAAATCTCGCGCTCGACGCAATCAAGAAAAAAGACAATAACAACGAGTCTATTGAGCAAGGAATTGCCGAAATGTCCTACCAAACATCCGATCCGCATGAGTTGATGATCCGTAAAGACAGAGTCGAAATGGTGAAACAACTCGTAAACAGACTTCCGGAGAAACAACGCAGTTGCTTGCAACTAAGAGATTTTGAAGGGAAAACATACAAAGAAATTGCTGAGATACTGGCAATCACCGAAGAACAGGTGAAAGTGAACATTTTCAGGGCACGCCGGTCGATAAAGCAACAATTTGACAAAGCAGACAGTTATGGATTATAAATACATCGAACAACTACTTGAGCGTTACTGGCAAGGCGAGACTTCGCTCGAAGAGGAAGAGATTCTCAGAACCTTCTTCTGCCAGAAAGACCTCCCCGAAGGGCTGCGACAGTATGCCCCGCTCTTTGTTTATGAGCGCGAGGAGACACGCACTGACCGTCTCGGTGACGATTTCGACAAGCGTATGCTTGAGTTGGTTGGCGAACAAAGACCGGTGAAGGCGCGTACCATAAGCCTGACACAGCGCATGATGCCGTTGTTCAAGGCTGCCGCAGTGGTGGCGATATTCCTTACGCTGGGCAATGCTGCGCAGGTGGCTTTCAGCGATGCCGATAGGTCACAGCCTGCAAATAATGCCGGAATCTCAAGGCGTGTTGATGCTCCTTCTGTGGCAAAGGCAGACTCCGTAAGGCTCGACTCTATCAAGAAAGTGCAGCAAGAGGTGTCGTCGGTCATAATAAAATAAGACAATTTTCTAAGCTTTCTCTATAATATCAATCATGTTAAAGTAAAACGCAAAGAAGTTGTGAAACTTCATTCTCTCAAATTTTTCATAATATATTGAATTAATAGGACTTGAGACACCGTTCATTGTGAGCGGTGCCTCTTTGTTTACCATCGTCCGGTTAATACCCCGATAGGTATATGAGTAAGAAATTATGGAAATTATATACCTTGTGGAATATTAATCGATTGGGGTCTATTGTTTCATCGAACGGTGCAACTGATATATTGCCGGCACCAATATCATCAGCGAGAATACCACGCTTAGTGTGGCACGCAACGTGCTTCCGCCATACAGGTCGGCAAGAGTCATGTTGTCGATATTGGATATCGAAGAAGCCATTACGAACACCGCGAGGTTGTTTACACCATGTATCACTATGCCCGGAACGACACTATTAGTGCGGACAAACACCCAACCGAGCAACAGTCCGGCCAGAAAAACGTGCGGGATTTGTATGGGATTGATGTGCGCCACGGCAAATATTGCCGCAGATATTACTATCGCCAACTTCTTGTTGTCTCTCCATTCTAACAGCGAACGGATAACAGCCCCGCGGAAAATCACTTCCTCACAGAGAGGTGCACAAATCACAACGGAGATGTAACCCAATGGAGAACCGAGCAGACTATCCAACGGTTGTGACAGGTTGGGCAGAAAACTGAGGTGTTCCTGAAGCCACATTGATGGAAGAACGGTACCCAATGCGGCCACGATGCACCAAAACACCACTTTCAATGGACGGCTGCGCACGTAATTGCGACTCACAGGACAGTACCTGCGCCACAGGAAATAGCCAAACAGTATGATATCCGCTACAATCGTAGCCCACATTTCTACCTCTATCGGAACTGCCGTTTGAGATTTGCTACCGAGAGAATCTATAACCCCATTGCCAATACTTAGGAGATAGATAAAACTCGCTACGAACATTGCTAACCCTGATATTAACAGGAAAAGCAGCAGATAGGAAATTGCTATTTTCATTCTTTTATATCTTTTTCAAATTGTTCTTTCACCATTATGGCATCCTTTTCGAGTTGTTCTTTCAGTTCTTCTTTTGACGAGAACTTTTTCTCTTCGCGCAGTTTATGTATGAATGCCACATTTATCCTACGGCCATAGATATTGTTGTCGAAATCGAGAATGTGAGTCTCCAATGTTTGTATGTCGCCGTTGAAAGTGGGTCTCGTGCCGATGTTCATCATCGCAGGCATTGTTCCCGGCATACCTTCCAATTTTACCCTCACTGCATACGCCCCATTGGCAGGTATTATCTTCTGCTTGTTCTCCGGTTCGATGTTTGCAGTAGGGAAACCCAGTTCGTGCCCTATGCGATGCCCTTTTACCACGATTCCGGATAAAGCGTAGTGGTATCCGAGGCAACTCGCTGCCATTTCCACCTCTCCCTTGTTGATGAAAGAACGTACCACGGACGAACTTACACCAACGCCATTAAGCATTAAAGCCTGCGATGGCAATACCTCGATGCCCATTTCCCTGCCATAGCGCACATAGTCGTCGAAGCCCTCGCTGCGGTTATGTCCGAAACGATTGTCGTAACCGATAACCAAGACCTCTACTCCGAGCCGCTCTTTAAGTATATCCTGCATGAAGTCGTGTGCCGAAAGTTGTGCCATTTCCTCGCTGAAAGGCAGCACGGCGCAGCGTTCTATGCCTGTCTCGGAGAGCAAAGCGGTCTTCTCGTCGTTTGTTGACAGCAGACGTGGAAGATAGTCACTGCCGAGTACTTGTCGTGGGTGATGATCGAAAGTGATTACCGTGGAATCAATTCCACGGCTCTTTGCCTCTTTCACCACACGGTCGATAAGGAACCGATGACCGCGATGCACACCATCGAAGAAGCCTATCGTGGCAACGCAAGGGCTTTTTTGGCGACAGCCATCGGTAAGTATTATTATCTCCATTTGCGTCTTTTTATTGTTTTTTCGTAACCAAGCGGTCACAGTTTCTTCATCCACAGCCACCCTTCCGGGTCGTGCAGCGTGTTTATGCCAATGCTTTCTGCTGCGGCACAGTTGGCGGCAGAGTCGTCGATGAACAGTGTCTCGGCAGCATCAATCTGTGCTTCGGCAAGCATGGTGAGGAAAATATCGCGCTCAGGCTTCACCATTCCCATTTCGTATGAGAGGAATATGCGTTCGAACAAGTCATCAACGCCGAGTTCGCCGCAATGAAAGTATTCTTCAACCGAACGCTTCCAGTGTATCACGTTGGTGTTACTGAGCAGAAATATGCGGTAGTCTTTTTTCAGACTTGCAATCCTTTGCAGTTTCTCCTGCGGTATTCCCGTGAGCAGTTCGCCCCACGCCCACGCTATCTTCTCATCAGAAGCGGTGCAAAGAGGAGATTTCCGTCTCACCTCGTTGCAGAACTCCTCCACGTCGATGCGTCCTATCTCAAGGTCGTGAAACAAGTCTTCCTGTCGGCACTCGTCCACATATCCCGATATTTCTCGCGCCCCGATGATGTCCAAAGCTGCGATGCAGCGGTGCTTGTCCAGCCCAACGAGCACGCCGCCGAAGTCGAACACTATGTTCTTTATTGTCTTATCTTGCGTCATTTGCTATGTTATTCTTTATTCGTTTAATCAGCCTCCACACCTCGCCGAGCCACATCACAATCGAAGTGGCAGAAATTATCAAAGCCCATTCCTGCCAAGTCAGGCCGTCGGTGCGGAACATGTTGCCGCCAAACTCAACTATGAGCCACTGTCCCACCATGATTGATAGCAGTACAATGAGCAACCCGTGGTCACGCAGCAGGTAGCGGAAGGCACTGTGACTGCTGCCAAGTGTCTTCGCATTGAACAGATTCCACACCTGTAACATCACGAAAGTGGTGAAGAAAATGGTCAGTTCGTGTCGTTGCACACCGAAATCGGCATCGTCATATAGGCAGTGCCACAGCATGGCGAACAACATAACGAAGAACGACAGACCGCAAAACAGTATGCCTCGGATAATCGGTCGCGAAAGGATAAAGTCATTTTGTGAGCGTGGTTTGTCCTTCATCACCTCACGCGATGGCGGCAGTGAGGCGAGAGCCATTGCTGCGAAGGTGTCCATTATCAGGTTTACCCATAATATCTGAGTCACGGTGAGCGGCAGTTCGGTGCCTATCAGCGAACCGGCAAGCACCAGTAACAAAGCCGTTAGATTTACTACCAACTGGAAGAAAAGAAATCGCTGAATGTTCCTATACAGCGAACGTCCCCACATCACGGCATGCGTGATGCTTCTGAACGAGTCGTCGAGCAGCGTCATGTCGCTTGCCTGCTTTGCCACACTGGTGCCCGAGCCGAGCGAAAGACCCACATGTGCATGGTGTAGCGCAGGTGCATCGTTCGTTCCGTCACCTGTTACGGCCACCACGTTGCCGTGCTTCTGCAACATCTGCACCAACCGTTGTTTGTCTTGCGGGCGCGCCCTGCTTATCACTTTCAGTCTTTCCACCCTTGCAAATGCCTCCTCGTCGCTCAGTGCGGCGAACTCTGCACCTGTTATATGGAAGCCATTGCTCGGCTTAATACCTATTTGTCGCGCAATCTCTATCGCTGTTCCCGAGATGTCGCCGGTGACTATCTTTACCTCTATCCCTGCGTTTTGACACTGTGCCACGGCATCCGGAACATCCTCGCGTATCGGGTCTTCGAGTGCTGCTATTGCCTGTAGGCGCAGCCCTTTCAGTTCGTTCTCAATCTTATCTCCTACGAATGGTTTCGCCGCCAATGCCAATGTGCGCATTGCTTTGCCCTGTTTCTCATTAAGGAACGCTTCGGCACGGCTACGCTCCCCGTCATCAATGTCACACATTTGCATTACTATTTCCGGTGCACCTTTAACGAACAGCCATTCTTTTCCTTCCACCTTGACAGCCGTTGCCATCATCTTGCGTTCGGTGGAGAACGGCATCAGGTCGGTTGTCTCGGCCTCGCTGCGCACCTTTTGATAGTCAATCCCCTTGCTGCTTACCCATTCCAGTAGAGCCACCTCAGTTGGATTGCCCACGCCGGTATGTGCGGTGGTGTTAATGGCAATGGCCGTTGTAAGCAGTTCCTGTTGCAGTTTTTCATTGTCACCGAAAATCATCATCTCCTCCACACGCATTCTGTTTTGCGTCAGAGTGCCGGTTTTGTCGGTGCAAATCACGTTTACTGCTCCCATTGTCTCGCATGCATGCAGTTTTCTTACGAGGTTGTTGCTCTTCAGCATTCGCCTCATGTTCAGTGCCAAAGCCAGCGTTACCGCCATCGGCAGACCTTCTGGCACGGCCATTACGATAAGCGTCACGGCCATCATGAAGTATTTCAGAATCTCCTCTGCCATGCCGAGATAATTGTCAGAGTGCCAAAGGGTGGTGTTTGTTATTATGTCGTGGACAAGAAAAATCACAAAGGCTGCTCCGGCAATGGCAAACCCCACCTTGCTGATTAGTTTTGCCAAGCGATTGAGTTGTAGGTCGAGTGGAGTCTTTATTCCGGTGTCCTCGGTACTGCTGCGTGCCACATTGCCTATTTCTGTGTGGTCACCCACGGCCGTGACAGAATATTCGCCGCTGCCGTTCATCACCATTGTGGAGCGCAGCACCATATTCTGCGGGTATGCCGAATCGCCCTTGCCATACTTATCAGTGTCGGCGTGCTTCGTGGTCAACTGTTCTCCCGTGAGCGATGACTCGTCTATTTGCAGGTCTGACGAAACAATCAACATACCGTCGGCAGGTATTTCGTCGCCCGTTTCCACGAAAACGATGTCGCCTACAACCACATCGCGCCTTGCTATGTTCGTCACTTGTCCGCCGCGTCTCACCTTCACCGGCTGTTCCTCGTTTAGCGATGACAACATTTCAAACCTCTTTGCAGCATCATATTCAAAGTAAAAACCGATGGTGGTGGCAAGGAATATGGCAATGAAGATGCCTATTGTTTCCATGAATTTGCCATCGACGAACGCGAGGATAAGCGAAACTGTCGCGGCAACAAGCAATATCAGAATTATTGAGTCTTTGTATTTCTCAATATATAATTTCCATATTGGTACTTTACGCGGTGGTGTAAGCATATTGTCGCCATGCTTTGAACGACTCTCGTTCACTTCTTTCTCGTTCAATCCGTCACGTGCAAATGCGATTCCACTTGTTTCGATACCCATAAATAAATTATTTGAGTGCTATATTAAAGATAATTGGAATGCAAAATTACAAAATTTTAATCACTACTCATTCCTCATCTTTCTTTTTTACACTTATTTAGCAATCTTCAGCCTAATCATTCACTTTTGTAATGACTTTGAACCCAAACGGCAGTTAGGGCGCATTTGCTTGGAATACCATTCCACGTCCCTTCATATTCCGTTTTATATCCTTTCGCCGACCAATTTCGCCCAATTTACTCTGCAATTTCGCCCATTTTGCCGACTAATTTCGCCCATTTTGTTTTCTTGGCGATAATTTTTCCGTTAGAGTTATGACAGTAAATAGAGATTATGATATGTGGAAAAGGAATAGTTGTAGTGGCATTATGTGTGTTATTGTTTGATTTTCAATGCTTTGCAAAAATATGAAATGCTATTTAGATAGGGTTGTTGCTTGTGCGAAGACATGTGGAATCTTGTGTCGGTTCACATTCATTGAATACGTTAATTTTTTTAATTTTTATGATTATTACAATGGTTTTTCTTATTTTTGCAGCCATAATTAAACAAATAACCATAAATGAGAAAACTACTATTTCTTTTTTCGATGCTCGTATGTGCCGTGCTAAATATGTCGGCAGAGAGCGTAATCACCATGACCACAAACAAGTCTTATGGTGACACTTTTGTTTTTAATCCTATGCCATTGGCCGAAGGCATAATCTCTGTTGATTGGGGAGACGGAGAGAAAAAAGACTATCAAATGAGTCCTACGATGATGCCTTACCAACTCAGAACAGAAGGAGTGCTGAAAGGTAACACCGTAAAAATATATGGAGTACTCGCCGAATTGTCTGTCAACGAGCAAGGCTTAACGGCTCTGAAGTTAGAGGGACAGTCGGGATTGAAAAAACTCAATGTCTCCAAGAACTTGCTGACATACGCCACACTCGACCTCGGCGATGCCCAAAACCTCAATGTGCTGTCATTGGCAAACAACAATATTCATATCCTGAACTTGCGGGAATTCTCTAAGTTGGAATTTTTCGACATTTACGAAAACCCGAGTTTGAGCACTGTGGCGTTTGCCGACAACAACCCGAACATGAAGATGATAACTATGTACGGCTGTGACGTGTCGCATTTCTATGATACTTACAACTTCCCGAATCTCACAAGTATAGATCTTCATGACAATTCGCTGATGGACATCTCACTGCCATCTGCCAAGTATCCTGCGCTAACATCGGTGAACGTAAGCAACAATATGATTTCTGCTATTGACGTTAGCGAACTGACAGCACTGGAAAACCTCTCGGTGGCTCACAACAAACTCACAAAAATTAACGTTGCCGCGAACACCGAACTGCAGAGCCTGACGATAGCATACAACGACATAGAGAAACTTAATCTCTCAAACAACAGCAAACTAAAAAGTCTCAACGTAAGCAAAACAAAACTTACCAAACTCGATGTTTCAAAGATGGCCTCGATGAGATCCCTTTATTGTGACTCACTGCGAATCAATCGTTTGGAAGTGAGCGGACTGAAATGGCTGCAGACTTTGTCGGCAAAGGCTTGCGATCTTGAGTTCCTCGACTTCACTGCAAACTATTTCACGCTGCGCTATCTTTACCTGCAAGGCAATACAAACTTTACTCCGCAGTCGCTCAATTTCATGTATAGCACGACACAAGACCCCGACCGCACCGGCTATATGTACGTGGCAGGATGCAACGGAGAGACGGCAAATGCAGAGAAGTATCTCATGAACAACAATTCGGACTCTCATTGGAACATTGATGTCAAGGGCGATGGCTCGTGCCCGATGGACGATGTGGTGATAACGCAACAGCCCACTACCGGCGGTACATACAAGGTAATGAAGCGCGATATGACATATTCGCCGGATCATAATGCCTTCGAACGTCATTACAATGAGGTGGGTAGCGACGGTAAGGTGGTGCCCGGCTCAATCCTTTGCGTGCGCTACACTGCCGAGGAAGGAAAAGAATACAAGGGCGTAATGGTCGATGGAAAACTCGTTCAGGACACTCTCTTCACCGTAACTGCGAATGCTGACGTAAAAGCAGTGTTCGAAGGAGCGGACAGTGAAAGGTGTATTACGCTGACCGTGCCACTCGGACAGAAAAGTACATACGGCATCGGTGCCGACAATGCCAATACTCCGGTGAGAATAGACTGGGGAGATGGTGAGTTGAAAGAATATACTGCCACGACAAAATGGACATTCATCGATGGAACAACAGAGGGTACGCAGGTGAAAATCTACGGTGACGTGACTTATCTGAATTGCGAAAGTTACCCGGACTATGCCACAGACAACAAGATTTCTGCGATAGACTTGTCGAAGAATGACAAACTGAAATATCTCGATCTATACTTCAATCAACTGGCGGAAATAGACGTTACAAACCAGCATGATTTGCTCTATCTTGATGTGTCGATGAACAAAAGTATTAACAATGTGGATGTTACGAACAGCCCGATGTTGCAACAACTGAGGGCGTATGGGCTTGGAAATATGAGTGCCATAGACATAAAGAACAATCCGGAACTGGAGTATGTGAATCTCAAGAATACTCAAATAAGCAACATCGACTTGTCGAAGAACGACAAACTGATTTACTTGAACCTCACAAACTGTGCTCTGCAAAATGTTGATGTGTCAAACATGGCCGAACTGAAAGAACTCAATGTGGGCAACAATCTCATTGAGAATATAGACCTCAAGAACAACACCAAGTTGCTCGTTCTGTCTGTCAGTCATAACAAACTCAGCCAACTCGACCTTTCCAAGAACACATTGCTCGAAAAACTTGGTGCCGCAGAGAACACTCTCGCATCGCTCGACCTCTCGGCAAATCCCTCGATATGGTATATTGAGGTGCGCAGTAACGGATGGGATGCTTGTCAGTTGAACGATTTCTACTACAAACTTCCGATGTATGTTGATCCGGGCGAAGACGTTACGGGAAGCACAACGCCAACCAAACTGTGGATAGCAGGCGGAGTGAATGCCAACGACGTGGAGCACTCGGAGACATTGATTGCCAAAGCGAAACTATGGTTGATGAACTACACCGATAACGGTGATGGCACCGGTTGTAACGATGCTTACATCACTGTGCTGCCTTACACCAATGGCGAGGTGGTTGTGAAAGATGCCGGCAACAATGTGGTAAGCAGCGGTTCGAAAGTGAAGAAGAACACGGTAATCACCGTTGAGGCAACTCCGGAGAACGGTTATTCTGTGACTTCGATGAAAGCGAACGGAGAAGACGTTATCGACAATAAATTCACAATTACCAGAGCAACAGATATTGCAGTGAAATTCGCATTGGTAACGGCTATTGATGGTGCGCAGCGCGTTACCGCAACGGCAGAGGGAGGCAATCATGAGATTACGATAACCACCGACTGCGAGGTTAAGACAACCATACTCGGCGCGAACGGTAAAGTGCTCTTTAACGACACCGTGGCCGCCGATACCGCAATCAGTCTGCCCGCAGGCATATATATCGTTACGCTACAGCGTGGCGCAGACGCTGTAACCCGTAAATTGCTCGTAAAATAATTATTGCGTTTTATGGAAATTATAAAAAGAAATGGTGCGGCAGAACAATACGATAAGGAAAAGATTGCCGTAGCCATAAGGAAAAGTTTTGCAAGTACCGGACAGACACCTGACGAGGAAAGACTCTACTCGATGGTGGCTGCGGTAGAGAAAATAATAATCGAAAACCCACTGAAGCGAACCGTTGAGAACATTCAGGACGAAGTGGAACAGTGCCTGATGCGCAACGGATATTATAACGAGGCAAAGAGTTATATCCTTTTCAGATGGCAGAGAAATGAGCAGCGCAGGTCGCTGAACAGCATAGTCAATGAAATAGAGAACGATGCGCTTGGCGATGTACTCAGGGGAATCGTAAGAGACTTCAATGGTAACGAGTATAGTATTTCGTTGCTGGCCGACAAGTTCGGGAGTTTCGTAAAGCACGCGATGAAGCCGCAAGAGAAACTCGCCGCACTGATAAAGGCTGCCGTGGAAATGACGACACAGGAAGTTCCCGACTGGGAATTTATTGCCGCGCGACTGCTTTCGTTCAAGCGTGAGGAGGAGATAAAGAAAGTGGAAGAGGCAGAGGGAATACTTTGTTTGTATGACAAGTTGCGCTTTCTGGCAGACGAGAAACTCTACGGCGAGTATATTCTTGATGCCTATTCCAAGGAAGAAATAGAAGAGGCGGCGACATTCATGAGACCGGAACGCAACCACCTGCTCAACTATTCGGGTCTTGACCTGCTCGACAAGCGTTATCTGATACGCACATATTCACAAAAACCAATCGAGAGAGTTCAGGAAATGTATCTCGGTATAGCATTGCATCTTGCGATGAACGAGAAAACCGACAGGATGTCGTGGGTGAAAAGGTTCTATGATATCCTGAGTCGTTTGGAGGTGACAATGGCTACACCGACCCTGTCAAATGCCCGTAAGCCGTTCCATCAGTTGTCGAGTTGCTTCATAGACACTGTTCCCGACAGTCTGGAAGGAATCTATAGGAGCATCGATAACTTCGCAATGGTGAGTAAGTTCGGCGGCGGAATGGGTATGTATTTCGGCAAAGTGCGTGCCGCAGGCGGTAAAATACGCGGATTTAAAGGTGCCGCAGGCGGTACGATAAGATGGATGAAGTTGGTGAATGACACCGCAGTGGCTGTCGATCAACTTGGTATGCGTCAGGGTGCCGTTGCGGTTTATCTTGATGTGTGGCATAAGGATCTGCCGGAGTTCTTGCAACTCAGAACCAACAATGGCGACGACCGCATGAAGGCTCATGACATATTTCCGGCCGTGTGCTATCCCGACTTGTTCTGGCGCATGGCAGAAGAAGACCTTGACAACAAATGGTACATGTTCTGTCCGAACGAAATAATGTCGGTAAAGGGATATTGCCTTGAGGATTATTACGGCGAAGAGTGGGAACGAAGATACAAGGACTGTGTGGACGATATGCGCCTGTCACGCCGCGTTATGTCGGTTAAGGACATCGTGCGACTGGTGCTTCGTTCGGCAGTGGAGACCGGTACGCCGTTCACATTCAACCGTGACATCGTAAACCGCGCCAATCCCAACAACCACAAGGGCATCATCTATTGCTCGAATCTATGCACGGAAATTGCACAGAACATGTCGCCCATAGAAACCGTTTCGAACGAAATAGTTACGCAAGAGGGTGATACGGTGGTGGTGAAGACCACGCGACCGGGCGATTTCGTTGTCTGTAACCTTGCCAGTCTGTCGCTCGGACATCTGCCTTTGGAAAACGAAGCGGAAATGAAAGAGAAAGTCTATACCGTGGTTCGTGCCCTCGACAATGTGATAGACTTGAACTTCTATCCCCTACACTATGCACGCATAACCAATCATCGCTACCGCAGCATCGGACTTGGCGTGAGCGGTTATCACCACGCCCTTGCCATACGCGGAATAAAATGGGAAAGCGAAGCCCACCTTTCTTTCGTTGACGAAGTGTTCGAAAGAATCAACCGCGCTGCAATAGAGGCAAGTTCGGACATAGCAAAAGAGAAGGGCTCGTATCTCGGATTTGACGGAAGCGACTGGCAGAACGGTGCCTACTTTGAGAAGCGTGGCTATATATCTGACGAATGGAAACGCATTGCTGACAAGGTGAACTCGCAGGGAATGCGCAATGCTTACTTGCTTGCCATCGCCCCAACAAGCAGTACGAGCATCATTGCCGGAACCACGGCAGGCACCGACCCGGTGATGAAGAAATTCTTCTTGGAAGAGAAACGTGGAGCGATGTTGCCACGTGTGGCACCTTGTCTTTCGGACAAAACATACTGGCTTTACAAAGGAGCATACCTCATTGACCAGACATGGAGCGTGCGTGCGGCGGGTGTTCGTCAAAGACATATAGACCAAGCACAGAGTCTTAACCTCTACATCACAAACGACTATACTATGCGCAAAGTGCTGAATCTGTATCTGTTGGCATGGAAGAGCGGAGTGAAAACAATATATTACGTAAGAAGCAAATCGCTTGAAGTGGAAGAGTGTGATAGTTGCTCGGCATAAACACAAATACAAGCACATAATAAGAACAAAAGGAAATGAACGAAAATGATTTAAAGAGAAATGCTCTCTTCAATCCAGAAGGCGACACTGATTTGCGCTTGAGAAGGATAGTAGGGGGGAATACGACAAACCTGAACGACTTCAACAACACGCGCTATCAGTGGGTGAGCGACTGGTACAGACAGGCGATGAACAACTTCTGGATTCCCGAAGAAATCAATCTCACCCAGGATACGAAGGATTATCCGCACCTTGACAAGGCAGAACGCACGGCATACGATAAGATACTGAGTTTTCTTGTGTTCCTTGATTCGCTGCAAAGCAATAACCTGCCCTCGATATGCGAATATATTACGGCAAACGAAGTGAATCTTTGTCTGCACATTCAAGCATTTCAGGAGTGTGTGCATAGTCAGAGTTACAGTTATATGCTCGATTCAATCTGTAGTCCGGAGGAGCGTAACAGTATTCTCTATCAATGGAAAACCGACGAGCATCTGCTGCGACGCAACAAGTTCATTGGCGACTGCTATAACGAGTTCCAAAACAATCGCGACAAGTATTCGCTCATGAAGACATGCATGGCCAACTTCATTCTCGAGGGCATCTATTTTTACAGTGGCTTCATGTTTTTCTATAACTTGAGCCGAAACGGTAAGATGTCGGGCTCGGCACAAGAGATACGCTACATCAACCGTGACGAGAACACCCACCTGTGGCTGTTCCGCAACATCATACAAGAGTTGAAAAAGGAAGAGCCGGAGATGTTTACCGAGGAGAAAGTGGCTGTCTATGAGGAGATGATGCGCGAGGGAGTGCGTCAGGAAATAGCATGGGGGCAATATGTCATTGGCGATGATGTGCATGGACTGAACAAGAAAATGCTGTCTGACTATATACGTTATCTCGGCAATCTTCGTTGGCACAGTCTCGGATTCGGCTATCTCTTTGAAGACAACCGCACCGAACCGGAGAACATGAAATGGGTATCACAATACTCTAATGCCAACATGGTGAAAACCGATTTCTTCGAGGCCAAGAGCACGGCGTATGCCAAGAGCACGGCGTTGGAGGACGATTTGTAATACCGCAGGAAAAATAGAAAATGCTGAATCGTATGTGATATGAACCCCGAAAGTTTTTTGTCTAACTTTCGGGGTTCATATCATTTTTTGAAACTTCAACACTTTTCGTTACCTTTGTTTATACCCACTTGTCGCGTATGGCGATTTGCACAAGTTCCGCCGCATTTTTTGTGCCGAGTTTCTGGGTGATGTTCTTGCGGTAGGTCTTTATGGTCTCGACACTGAGAAACATCCTGTCGGCAATCTGCTGATTGGTGCAGCCATCCACGATATGGCGCAGTAGTTCCTGCTCTCGGGCTGTAAGCCATACGGAATGGTTGATGCGCTTCTTCATCATGCGGTCGATGTCGCGGCTGAAATAGGTGTCGCCAGCCATGACGGTCTCAATGCCTTTAACCACCTCTTCCGACAGTGCGTTTTTCAGGATGTATCCGGATGCTCCGGCTGTGAGGGCGCGACTCACCATCGTGTACTCATCATAGGAAGTGAGCATCAGGATTTTCATGTCCGGATATGCCTCGCACATCTCCTTACAGAAATCGATGCCACTGCCATCGGGCATGGAGATATCCAAGAGCAGCACGTCGGGATGCCTGAAACGAAGTGTGATGCGACAGGCGGCGAGCGTGTGCGAGGTGTCCACAACCTTGGCTATGCCTGAATCCTCTATGGCTGTCTGTAATCCTTCGACCAGCATGCGGTGGTCGTCCGCGATGTGTACTTTTATCATGATGCGAGTTCTATTTCAATGGTTACTTCCGTGCCTGCACCGGGTGAGGAATAGATGCTGATTTTGCCGTTGTATGCGGAGATGCGGTTACGTATGTTGGTGAAGCCTGCCCCATACGTCACCGTATCGGGGCCGAAACCCTTGCCGTTATCCTGTACTGAAAGCGAAACGAGGCTTTCGTCCACGGTCAGTTGCACGTTGATGCGTGAGGCCTCGGCATGTTTCATCGCATTGTTGACAAGTTCGTAGGCGCAGCGGTAGATGAGAATTTCGAGGCGACTGTCAAGGTGTGTATCCTCACCAAAGAACCTAAAGTCTGCCATCGGTATGGAGCGGCAGAAATCCTCCAATGCAGCCTTAATGCCGCAATGCGAGAGCGATGTTGGCATCAAGTTGTGCGCCACGCGGCGAAGTTCTACCACCAGTTCATCAAGCATGTCGCGAGCTTTGGCAAGTCGTTCGGCATCCGCTTCCGTCAGTGAGGAGAACTCCTTTATGCTATGCAGGTGCAACTTGACAATCGAGAGCATGCTGCCCAACCCGTCGTGCAGGTCACGTGCCAGACGGGTGCGCTCGGCATTCTCGCCGTCCAAGAGAGCAAGCGTGGCTACAAGTTGTCTTTCCTGTTCCAACTGTTTCACTTTCCGTTCGGCGAGTTCACGCTTTCCGCTGTTAAGGCGATGGCGATAGAAAAGTAATCCGAAGGCAAGCAGGAGGATAAGTGCGCCCGACACACCTATTAATATATAGAAATGCTTTTCCTTTTCGAGAGCGGCAATCTGTTGTTGTTTCTTTTCGGTCTCATACAGCACCTCCAATTGTGAAAGTGCTTCGTGATAGTTCCTGTCCGTTCTCTCGTTCATCATGCGGTCGTAGGCTCCGAAGAAACGTGCCGCCTCACCGTGTCTGCCAAGCATTGCCGAGGCGAAAGCGATGTTGAATGCAGAAACGGGTGCAGTGTTTATCGATACGGAGTCGATGTTCCATGCTTTCAGGGCGGCGGTTCGGCATTCGCTGTAACGACCTTGTGCACGGTAGATGTCGGCGTAGATATTCCATGTTAGCGTGTGTATATATGGGTCGCCCAACCACTCGGCAGCATACTTGCATTCGGCTGCACAAGCGAGGGCTTCCTGATATTTCCCTTTAATCAGATAAACTTTGACAAGTGCTTCGCAAAGGTCAGCATAATTGACCGGCGTACCTCGCACTTTCGGTTTCACTTTCAGCATACATTCCAAAGCCTTGTCCGTATCGCCCAATGCAAGATACACATAGCCCAGTTCACGGTACGACTGCCCTATTCCTGTAGGTTCGCCGTATTTCTCCGCCAGGACGCGTTCCCTTTCTAAATAGTGCAATGCCCGCTTGGGATTGCCCATACGTCGGTAGCACTCGCCGATGTTGCCGTGGGCAATGATGTAGTCGCGGCAACTCTCATCGCCATCGAAATGTTTCAGGATGTTAAGGAAACTCTCCACGGCAAGGATGAACTGCCCCTGCCGAGCATAGAAATTACCTGCCGCCTGCCATGCTTTCTGCACAAGTTTCTTATTGCCGGAGGCCTCTGCTGCGGCGATTTGAAGGTCGAGATATACTTTGGCAGTGTCGTAGGAGCAACGGTAGGTGTAGGTCGATCCGATATAGTTGTAGAAACGGAATATCAGTGTCTTGTCATTGCACCGCAGGGCGGCCTCCAGACCCATCGTGCCATATTTGAAGGTGTTGGGCATATCATGGGCGCAGTACGATTCAGTGATGTCGGCATATAGTTTAGCCCGTTCAAGGTCGGTCATTCGTTTCGTCTGTATGATGTGCAACAGCGAGTCGGCATAGCGGTTCTTCTCTTCCGCAAAAGCGGAAAGAACGATGAACGCAAGCAGGAGGATGACAGCTGTTCTTTTCATATTGCAAAGATTTTTTATATTCAATGATTTTGTTGCAAAATTATGCTCCTCAGCCGAAATGCAATACCCTACTTATGGGAGTTTTACGATACGGCTGCCGTATTTTACAGCAGTTCCGCCAACTTTCACGCCTGCACATGGCGGATGCCATAATGCAATGGGGTGTCAAGTTGTCGAACGAAACAATGACTTTCTTGAAACTGTCGGCAATGGTCTCGGAATCCCACAGATTGTATTTATTGAGTGTCTGCAATCTTTCGTCTATAACCGATAATTTTGTTACAAAGATAGTATTTTTCGTTCGTAACCGAGAAACTTTTTCTCGGATTTCCTGCTTTCATGTGTATTTTTGTCTTCTGACGGTAAAAACTCCTACAAGTAGGGTATTGTTGTTTTTGGATAAGGTGGTAATTTTGTAACAGTATATTAAACAACGTAACACATATTATAAAGATAAGACAATGAAAAAGATTCTATTTGTCGTCTTAATGAGCATTTTTACTATGGGATTCTTTCGGCAATCAATGAAATGTGATACTGTCAGTAGCCTTGTGGCTTCTTTTATAAATGAATGTTCAACCCACCTCTGGCAACGGGGGCATAAAATCTAAGAGAAATATATGAAATGGTTTATCAAAGCATTTCGGCAGTATGCCGATTTCAGCGGCCGGGCAAGCCGGCAAGAGTTTTGGATGTTTGTGTTGTTCAACCTGCTGTTCGCAATGGCATGGGCGCTTGTCGCCGGACTGCTGACGGGGCTGCTCGGCGATTCTTTCGATCACGACAGCGACAGGCTGATATTCATGTACAAACTGATCGCGATTTATTATGCCGTGACGACGGTTCCGGCCATGGCGGTCGGTGTACGCCGCCTGCACGACACGGGTCGTAGCGGTTGGTGGATGCTCGTCAGTCTTATTCCTTTTGTAGGCGGCATCTGGCTCATCGTATTGATGTGCTTGGACGGCAGTGCAGGCGACAACCGATACAGTAACCGACCCGATGCCACAATGGGGGATACGCCGAAAATCGCCTTACGGCAAAAGGCACTTATGTGGCTGACGGCATTTGCCGTTCTCGGAATCCATTTGTGTTTGCTGAACCTTGTCGATGTATTATTCAGTAACCGATACAGTTGGTACACAAGTGCGGGACAACTAAACATTCTGCTGTCTATTTTAGGTAGTTTTTCAGTTTCAGTTTCTTTTATCGTTATGGGAATCGCCTTCCTGCAAAAAAAAGATTGCTCCCGCACGGTGGGCGGATGGATCGTCGCTGCGTATGTTATTCAGATTATCTTAGAAATTTGGAGGATTACGCAAAGTGCTGATTTCAACATCAATGTGGGTTTTGTCCTATCTATTTTCGGAATTCTTGCTTTTACCCTTTACGGCGGATTGCTGCTGGCAAGGAAAGGACGTTTGCCGCTGACGAACTATGTGCTGATGGCGGCAAGCGTTTGCAGCGTTATCCTTACACTTTGGAGTATTACTCCAATCGAAGTTCTCTTCTTACGAGAACATCCTGATCATTTTGTGGACAAACTCCAAATTATTGTACCACTGTCGCTGTTGGTGTATGCCGTTGCCAATCGTGTCGCAGCGGGAAAGGAGACCAAATACAATACAAACAATACATAAAATCATCATGAAAAGAATAGTAATACTGACCGCCCTGCTCGTTGCCGTTATCGGTTTGGCGATGGGGCAGACCGAAATCCGCACGGCGGAGGAGCTGGCTGCTATCGGTACGGACAGGGAAACTCTGAGCGGTTCGTACATATTGATGAACGACCTAACGCTCGACGACTGGGTACCCATCGGACGGTTGGATCATGACGGCGAGATGGGATTTAGCGGAACTTTTGACGGCAACGGCCATACGATAACCCTCAACAGTTTCGGTCCTGAAACGGATAATAGAAGTGTCGGACTGCATTCTATGTTTCCCACCAAATAAAATCTTGTTTTTAACGTTACTTTTAACAGTTGCGTTCCAAGAATTCCGATTATTCTCTATCCATTCATTTTATTCATTTTTTTATTACATTTATCTGTTGATACATTCGTATTCGGGATTATACTTTTCCTTTGATACGGCTAATGCCGTTATTACGTGTATGAGTTTGTTTTTTACATTATTCAGTGCTACCCCTTGATGTTTTCCTCTGCTGATGAGATGTTCAAAATATTGCCTGAACTTGGGTTCCCATCTAACAGCAATTCTTGCAGCCTGTGTGAGTAAGGATTTGAGCATTTTGTTTGCAATCTTACTTACTCTTGCCACCTTATGTACACTTGTTCCGGACTCTTGTGCAAATGCTGCTACTCCCCAATATGTGGCTATCTTCTTTGCATTGCCTCCAAAGTCCTTAAAGTTATTTGTGTAAGCGATAAAGGCTGCGGCATTAATCAAAGATATTCCTTTGACAGAAGTAATACTATCGTGGGTTGTCTTGAGTTCCTCATCCTCTTCGATAAGTTCCTGCATCTTTTCCTCGCATTTTTTAATGATGGCTTTTATCTGTTTAATTATCTTGGTTGAACTATCAACAATGAATCTTACATCGCCTAATTCTTTCTTGAAGTCATCCGTGATATTTTTACGAACAGCCATTGCTTTCATTTGAGATACCAAATGCTGGCGGAACAGAAACAACTCTTTGAGTCGGGAAACATTCTTTGATAAAGGAACGTAACATACTGCCATATCTTGATAACGATAAGCATAGAGGGCTATCTTTAACGAGTCAGCCTTATCACTCTTACCTCTGCTGATACCCAAAGATCTCTTGATGCGAAGTCCGCTGTCGAGCCATATTGAATAACCTTTGGCGTACAAGAAGTTGCTTAAAGGCAAAGAGTATTTACCGGTCTTTTCTCCACACAAGAGTAGTTCATCAGCGTTTATCTTCTTTACAGATGACTTTATCCATGTGACAAATGCTTTAAAACCCTCTTTCTTGTTGGTAAACTTTTCATGGACAGCAGATTGCACTGCTTCTGAAAGTTCTGAGTTGCGACAGTCCAATAAGGTCGCATCGAAAGTTTCTTTCGAAAAATCAATTCCAATAATAATTTTTTTCATATCTTTGTAGTTATAAATGGAGAGATTAACCGGAAGCAGCTTGACTCAACAACTCTAAATAGTCTCGAAGACTAAGCATTCTATCCGGTCTATGCAGCTTTGACAAGGGGACAAATACAGTCATAGGGCTTTTAAGCCCATTTGGGGTTCTTGTCTTGTTCCTTGTCAGGTTAATTTTCTCCTTTTTACAACAAAGGTAAGAAAATTAATCCCGGAATAAAAGTTTACTTTTATAAATTGATAAACTTTTTATTCGATGCAATCTCTTTATTTATTGCAATTCATATTGCAAACTTAGAGTTTGGGGTTGTCGATGGAAAAGGCGAGATAAAGAACTTGCGCATAACCGGCAAGCCGACATATACCGACGGACAGAAATTGCTGTATATAGGCAATATAGCCGGAGTGAACATAGGCAAAATTACATGTTGCGTCTCGACTGCCGAACTTACTTGCGAGTATGCTCAAACGGAACCGCGCAAGAAAGTGAAAGCACTTTCGGGATATGAAGGAGGGCAATACGGCGGATGTATTGCGGGTGTCAATAATGGTGATATACGGCATTGTTACTCCACCGGAAGCATACGTGTGGCGTTAGGCTTTGCAGCAGGTATCGCCTGCGGCAACGGATTGGTCGTGACAGGCGGTTTCGGCATCGGGATAGGGTCGGGAGGTGTTGGCTTTGGAGTCACTCCGGGCTCATCGAAAGGCAAGTATGGTTTTATCGAGTATTGTTATTCCGAAGCGTCGGTGTTTTCCTCGGGAAATGCCGGAGGAATTGTCGTATTTGCCCCGGGAGGTACCGGTATATTGAACAACAGCGTAGCATTGAATCGTCTGATTGAGGTCAGAGGTGCAGGAACCCCTTTGCCTAAAGCCTCTCCATTCCCTGTCGGAGGGAAAATGGTCTTGTCACATCCCAATTTCCAATTCTACTATCTTGAAAACATGTCTCTTCATCGCTACGACGGCAACGATGTGGAGCAACCGCCCGTGAAACTGGCACCGAAACGTGCCGTTCCGCTTTCAACCATACAGGAGGAATCATGGTGGCGTTTGCCCGACGGAGCCGACAAGAATATGAAGAAAAAGATAATCGCCTTCCCCTTCGGTACAGACAACACGGCACCGTGGCAGTGGGATGCGCAGCGTAAACGCCCTGTGCTGTATTGGGAAATGACAGAGAAAAAGAATGAATAATCTACTTCCGGAAGGGGAGCATAAAGAAAAAAGGATATGAAAAAGAAAAATAAGATTCTATCGGTGACATTCGCAAGGCGGATTGCGCTGATGATAGTGTGCATGATTGGAGTTGCCGGAACGATGCATGCGCAACAGCAGGAAAATGTAGAGATAGGAAATCGTACGCAATGGGGCGTAAAAGCTGCCCTGAATATCGCTTCGCTCGATTTCGATGCCTCCAACGGTAAGTCCGAAAGTACCAAATCGGTGTTAGGCGGTGCTATAGGTCTTACGTTTACCTACGCCTTTAATCCCAATTGGCGTATCAATTCAGGGATTGAGATGTCGATGAAAGGATTTTCCGCAGATGAGACGGGCGGTAGTCGTGAACTGACTGTACACGCTGCCTACATACAGGTTCCCGTGACGTGCGGCTATGTAATCAACTTAGGCAAATGGAACTTCGAACCTCGTCTCGGTGCTTTCGTTGCCTATGGCGTAGCAGGCAATTACAGCGTGTCGGGATCGGATAGCAAGCAGACTTTCAGTGACGAACTGCTCAATCCGATAGATGTGGGTGTGGCATTCGGTTTTTATGCCGACAATGGCAAAATGGTCTTTGGCATTGGTGGAGAGTTTGGACTGACGGAAACCAACGGAAAGAATTTCAGCGTGTCAGGTGGAACCGTCCATACGCGGAATACATTCTTAAGTGTGGGTTACCTGTTCTGAACTTCAAATTGAATATGGAGAGCGCATGGAAAACGTGGCAAAACGGATTCCGTGCGCTCTCTTTTTATCCCAAATCGGATTTCAATCAACGTTTTCTAATTTCTTGTAATAAGAAATTTGAGTTCGGTTAGGGTTTATTCTTGATTATTCATCAAGTTAGAATCGGCCTTTTGATTTTATTCTGAATCTTAGAAAGCGGTTTTAATGGAAAATATCTTGCATCTTTCATAAATTATTTTTAATTTTGCAGAACGAGAGGAGTTTATAATCAATAAGGAGTAATCTTATGCAGACAAAATATCATCTTTCGACACTCGTACACAAACAAGCCGCCAAATACGGCGACAGGCAGGTGTTGATATACCGTGATTTCGGCAGCCTTAAATGGAAGTCGCTGTCGTGGAACAAGTTCTCGCAACTTGTAAAGCAGGTTTCCAACGCTATGCTTAACCTTGGTGTCGGGGTGCAAGAGAACGTTGGAGTCTTCGCTCAGAATTGCGTGGAGTATCTATATACCGACTTCGGAGCGTTCGGTATTCGTGCCGTTACCGTGCCGTTTTATGCCACGAGCAGTGAACAACAGATACAGTATGTGGTAAGTGATGCGCAGATACGTGTGCTCTTCGTGGGCGAGCAGGAGCAGTATGACAAGGCTAATCGTGTGTTGCCGTTATGCCCTTCGCTCGAGAAACTTGTCATCTTCGACCGCTCGGTGCGAATAAAGCCGCACGATACAAGCGCAATCTACTTTGAAGATTTCATGAAGTTGGGTGAGAATTGTCCGCGCCAGTCGGAGCTGGAAAGCCTTTATAAGCAAGCCAATAGCGATGATCTCGCAAATATTCTCTACACCAGTGGCACCACCGGAGATTCAAAGGGCGTAATGCTTTCACACGGACAATACGAGGCCGGGATTGAAGCCAACAGAAAGGCTGTGCCCGTTGGCGATAAAGACCGCGTGATGATGTTCCTCCCTGTGACGCATATCTTTGAGCGTGCGTGGGATTTCTACGCTATCAGTCGGGGTGCGACAATCATCGTAAACACCTATCCGAAGGAGGTGCAGCAGTCTATGATAGAGACGCATCCCACCTGTATGTGTTCCGTTCCGCGCTTCTGGGAGAAGGTGTATATCGGTGTTCGCGCCAAGATAGACTCTGCTAGTGTCATGAAGCGAAAACTGTTCAAGAAAGCGTTGGCTGTTGGCCGTAAGCATAATATTGAGTATCTCAGTCGCGGAAAGCGTCCACCGCTACTGTTGTCGCTGGAATACAAGATGTTCGACAAAGCGATTTTCTCCCTCGTGAGAAAGCAACTCGGACTCGAAAACGCGAATTTCTTCCCCACGGCAGGCTCGTATGTGAATACCGAGGTAGAGGAGTTTGTTCATTCTATCGGTCTCGACATGATGGTGGGTTATGGCCTTACAGAGAGCCTGGCCACCGTTTCAAACGACCATCAAGGCAAGCCGTACACCATAGGTAGCGTGGGAAGAATTATAGAAGGCTTAGAACTGAAATTCGGAGAGAACAACGAGATATTGCTCAAGGGACCCACGATAACAAAGGGTTACTATAAACGCGATGCTCTGAACCGTGAGTCTTTCACCGAAGATGGATTCTTCCGCACCGGCGACGCGGGATATATAAAGGACGGAGAACTGTTCTTGAAAGAGCGCATAAAGGAACTGTACAAGACTTCCAACGGCAAATACATCGCACCGCAGATGATAGAATCGAAGTTGCTCGTTGACAAATACATCGATCAGATTGCCGTGATAGCCGACCAGCGTAAGTATGTCTCCGCGCTTATCGTGCCCGATTTTGCCCTGCTTGAGGAGTATGCGCGAGAGAATAACATCTCGTTCAGCAATCGCGAGGACTTATGTCGTAGCAAGAAGATAAATAAGATGCTGAAAGAACGCATTGATACCTTGCAGCAGCAGTTGGCCGGTTACGAACAGATAAAATGCTTCACGCTGATTCCACACAATTTCACGATAGAGGCAGGAGAAGTCACCAATACGCTGAAAATAAAGCGACGCATACTTAGCATTAACTATGCTGCAGAGATAGAGAAAATGTACGAAGAATAGTTCGTACGATCTTTGATTTGCGTTTGGATATGTGAAAGAGAGGATTTTGTTTTTAATTAAAATATGAAATACGTACCGTTGTGGTCATTTCGTGTGGCAGAAACGGATGAAGAGAAGATATGATAACAGCAGAACAACTGAAAGATGTGTTGAGGAGAGCCGATGACCTGAACAGATATTTGGACATCGACCGTAAGAAAATGGAATATTCGGAGGAGGAATTGCGCACGCAGGCACCTGATTTTTGGGAAGACCCGAAGCGCGCGCAGTTGCAGATGAAGAAGGTGAAGGACATTAAGAGGTGGATAGACGGTTATAATCAAGTGAGACAGATGGCCGACGAACTGCAACTGGCGTTCGATTTCTACCATGAGAAAATGGTCACGGAAGAGGAGGTTGACGAAGATTACAGCAAGGCGATTGAGGCCATCGAGAGCCTTGAACTGAAGAATATGCTGCGCCAGAAGGAAGACCCGATGGACTGTGTACTGAAGATAAACTCCGGTGCAGGTGGTACAGAGAGTCAGGATTGGGCATCAATGCTGATGCGTATGTATATGCGTTGGGCCGAGTCAAACGGCTATAAGGTCAGCATCTCAAACATTCAAGATGGCGACGAGGCCGGCATAAAGAGCGTAACGATGGAGATTGAGGGCAGCGAATATGCCTACGGATACCTCAAAAGCGAGAATGGGGTGCACCGACTGGTGCGCGTGTCGCCATTCAATGCACAAGGTAAGCGAATGACATCGTTCGCATCGGTATTTGTTTCGCCGCTCGTCGATGATACGATAGAGGTTTATGTGGATCCTGCGAAACTGTCATGGGACACGTTCCGAAGCAGTGGTGCGGGCGGTCAGAACGTCAATAAGGTAGAGTCGGGAGTGCGACTGCGCTATTGGTACACCGACCCTGACACCGGCGAGGAGGAAGAAATACTCATCGAAAACACCGAGACGCGCGACCAGCCGAAGAACAAAGAGAAGGCTATGGTGCTTCTCAAGTCGCAACTCTACGACCGTGCGATGAAGAAAAGATTGGAGGCACAGGCTAAGATAGAGGCCGGCAAGAAGAAGATTGAGTGGGGATCGCAGATTCGCAGTTATGTCTTTGACGACCGCCGTGTGAAAGATCACCGCACCAATTTCCAGACATCGGATGTCGATGGCGTGATGGATGGTAAGATTGATGGTTTCATCAAGGCCTATCTCATGGAGTTTCCGGTGAACGATGAGGAGTGAACGGTTGGCTGCTTGATGCGCCACATCGTTGATAAAGGAGCAGATATATTACCTTAAAAATAAATAACTATGAGCCAGAAAAGAAAACTACAACGTGCCGCACGTTCTGCAAAGCAGGAGAAGCAGGCACAGAACGTGGTGAAATGGATATTCGGTATATTCGTACTCATCGCCGTAATCATGCTCATCTACGTTGCTTTGATGTAGCAAATATAAGACAAATGTCTGTTTTGATGGGTGTTTCCTTGTCGCGGCCGGGTTGGGTAAGACTTGGCAGTGGTGTTATATGACTTGGCGGGAATGATAAGATTGTTATATTATAGTAAATGAGCGGATTTGAGATAGAACGTAAATTCCTTGTCAGAGGAGAGGATTTCAAACAGCAGGCGGAGTCGAGCAGTTACATCAAGCAGGGCTATATATTAAGTGGCGGAGGACGTACCGTGAGGGTTAGGATTCGCGATGAGAAAGGGTTTCTTACCATTAAAGGGCCTTCTCGTAACGGAGGACTGTCGCGCTATGAGTTCGAGAAAGAGATAACACTCGATGAGGCCGAGCATCTGATGGCGCTTTGCGAACCGGGAGTGGTAGAGAAACGGCGCTATATAGTGCCATTCCGCGACCATGTTTTCGAGGTTGATGAGTTCTTTGGCGACAACGACGGACTGGTGTTTGCCGAGGTTGAACTGAATGATGAGAACGAAAGTTTCGAGAAACCGGAGTTCATCGGTACCGAGGTGACAGGCGACCGCCGTTTCTACAATTCACACCTCAGACGTTTTCCTTACCTGCTTTGGCGCGCCACCATGCCGGAAGAATACAGACACACGCGGCAAGAGTGACACCGATGGCATTTGAAGCGAAGTCGAGCCAATCGCCACTACGCCGACCTCCGGTGCAATATGCTTGGAGTATTTCTATCATACCGCTCATCAATATCGGAGCCAAGAAAGCGAAAAGGAACAGCCGCCACGGCGAAATCCTGCGATGTTTGAACAGATATTCCGTCCAAATTACGATACATGTGCCTCCATACATCAATACATGAGCCCATTTGTCAATGAATGAAACATCGTCAAGTGGAGTTTCCGGAACATCAATGAAGCATAGAATCCATATCGCAGCGATGCACAGGCACGATAAAGGATACCTCATTACCATGCCTGCCAAACTCTTTCTTTCCTCTTTTTTATTGCCCCGTTTACCCATATCTGTATGATTTGCAGGTGTGTTTGTGATTATTGCAAAATATCGAACAGTTCTTGATTTTCTATATTTTACACATCAATATCGTTTTGAGTTTCATTTTCTTACTTTAATCTCACTTGGAAATTGAGTTTAAAAGAAAAAGTTCCATCATCTTCTTTTACTATTGAAGCATAGTTATGCCTTTTTGTACTTGAACGCTCCAAGTACGCATTTGAAAAAAGATAATCCTCGAATCTGTTGCGGTCATAGAAATGGTAGCATAGAATATCTCCATCTTTCTTTACCACCAAATAACCTCCGTTTGCGTCAAACTTTCCACTCCATGCCGTTGCAGGCATCATACCTAATGCCGCAGAAGTCAAAAGGTGTTTGATTTTGTACGCATAGAATGGTGATGATTGTGTCGTGTCATATTTTAATGGATTGGTCTCTTTGATTTTTTCTGCCAATTCTTTCAAGTTTGAAATTCCCGAGTTCAATTGCTCCAAAAGCAGATGAGCAATGATAATGGGAAGGTCTCCGTCGAGCATGATAAGGTTGTTTCGGAATGTAGAATTATCCACTTTGTCAAATACTAATTTCCCTCCTTTTTTCTTTATGGCATTAATCCGCTCAATAACTTTATTCCGTTGTGTGTTCAGTGAATTTATATCATCAATCTCTTCGTCTGAAAGTATAATATCTTCAATCTTAAAATTAAAGTTAGTGGCTTGGCTTGCGTTCAATAAAGTAGAGTCACCACCAAGTTGAGATTTTATGCTGAACCCCATTTCGGAGTTTATTTTGGTTCTACGGTCGTGTAAAATGATTTTAATATCGGTTTTGTCCGATGATTTTGCTTTCAAGGAATGGCAGTGAATACTATTCATGAAAACTTCGATTTCAGGAATGGCAAAGGCTCCTTCATTTGAATTTATTGCATTTAACAACTTTTCTGCTTCTTCCAAAAAAACATTTGCCGGTATACGTAATAATTCTTCTCCCTCGGGAGTTTGAATCACCACATTTTTGTCTTGTAGTTCATAGTTGAAGTTTCCTTCTTTTTCTTGACGCAGAATCATGATGATAGGATAAAACAAATCCTGTATCTTTTTCAAATTCTTTGTGTTCCCAAGTAAACTTTTAAAATATTCAATCATAAAAATTACCTTAATTTGTATTTATTATAATGTATTTCCAATAGTTCTCGTTGTGGAAGAAACTTGTCAGGCAATATGATGTTTTTTCCATTAATGTTTTTTAGATACTCATAGAATGTGGCTTCTGTTGCTTGTTGAAGCATTTCTTCCGATATGATAATTTTTAAATCTGGTGTTATAGCCAAAAGATGTTTATCGTATGCTTTATGAAAAAAGGGATTCATGCAGAGGCCATTTCTGGGATTTGTTCTATTGGCTTTGTCTTGCGACCAATCTACAATATGGCACGCTTCTAATAATTCATGATTGCCTACGCCTGATATACAACAGTGAAAATTATATGAACTCATTACTGTAGACCTAAAAAATGATTGATTTACTCGTTGTTTAATGAGTATCTCACGTTCTGTACCCAAGGGTAAATTTTCTATTTGAATTGCAAGATATTCCTCTATACTTTGTTTTGAAAATTTGGCTACTAATTTCTCACTTTCAAATGCAAGATGTTCAGGATTACCATAAAATTCATTCCATACTTCTTCTTCCATTTTGGCTCCATGCAATAATCCGCTTATGCCTTGTTTTTTCAAGTCGGGGTCTAATCGTCCAATATTTCCAACTTTCATATTCAATGCACTTGGAGAACGTCCAAGAATTTTTGCGTACCTTATAATTGTAGGATGCGTTTTACTGCTGTTCTTGAATGGGATTTTGCAATATACATTAAATGCAACTATTGTTTCTTCTTTGCTCCAAGGTTTCATGTTCTTGTTTTAATTATTGTTGGAATATTACATAAGTAATGATTTTTTTTGTACCTATGCAGCCCATTTGAAATATAATTCCAATTTATTTTTAACTTTTCCTCCGTTACACATCTTAGTAATGGAGATTTTATCATCAGCGATTGATTTCCTATTCATATAATTTAAAATCGTATTTAAACATACATCCGGTGTTTTGGTTATTTCTGTTTCCCAGAATCTGAATATTTTCCAACCTTGTTTGTTCAGTTCCGAATTAACTTTCTTGTCTCTCTCAATATTCCTTTCGATTTTGGAGTGCCAAAACTCACAATTACTTTTATGGTCGTTTTTTCTTATATCCCAATTCCTACCATGCCAAAACTCTCCGTCACAAAATATCGCAATTTTATGGCTTTTAATAACAAAGTCGGGTTTCCCGAATACCGATTTGTCATTTTTGCGATACCTTACTCCTGCGTTCCATAGCAATTTCCCAAACAAAATTTCAAGTTTGGTATCTTTACCTTTGTTGGCAGCCATATTCTTATGGCGTTGCTCTTTTGTCAGACGATCCATAGGCAATTTGACTTTTAGAAACAGTTTACACCATATCTGAGTCACAAAGGTAACTATTTTAATTTGAATGGAGTAGATAGATCGTGGACAAATATGAAAAAAGAGCATTTTTAATAATATTTTTCAAAAAACAGACCAAAATGACTATGTTTATATATTACAACAAATAATATTCATGACAGAGACTTTAGAAGTTTTACTTTTCTCTATCTTGGTTCGTATTCTTGAACATCCTTTTTGATGTTTTCATAAACTCAATGTCTTTTTTATGATGATATTTCATAAATTTTCCTTAACTTTGTAGCCATAATTTGCGGCGTGTACGGCATGGTTTGAAGGAAAGGAGGGGATGTTTGTTTGCGCGGCAAAAGGTGGATAGAAATAATGAAACCGTCAAGGAACGATAATCTAATACTGCTGATAATCGCAATCGCTGTCATTGCCTTTCTCGTTGGGAGAGGGATGAGGGACGGTGGTGAGAAATCATCGCTGTCGGCAGAGGATTCTGTTGCCGTTGATGGAAGAAAGAAGTACGGATATGAATACGGCGGGTCGCGTGCGCATGAATATTATAATGTGGAGGGTCGCAATGTGGAGCGTTTCTTTTTCGACCCCAACACGGCCGACAGTACACAACTGTTGAGGCTCGGACTGCGGCCATGGATAGTGAGGAACATATATAAATATCGCTCGCGTGGAGGGCAGTTCCGCAAACCTGAAGACTTTGCCCGCATCTATGGAGTGACTGCGGGAGAATATAAGAGTCTTGCGCCTTATATCAGAATCTCCGACGATTACCGTCCTGCATCAACCCTTTTCGAGACTTCCGAGGAGCCGCGACGAGCGAAAGACTCGCTGCGCTATCCCGTGAAACTTACCGCCGGAGAACGTGTCATGCTGAATACGGCCGACACCTCGGCTCTGAAACGCGTGCCGGGAATTGGCAGTGGCTATGCCCGTGCGATAGTAAACTACCGCAATCGGCTCGGCGGATATGCTGACGTAAGGCAGTTGTTGGAGATTGACGGCCTGCCGGAGGAGGCTTTACAGTATATCGAATTGGGTACTCCAGACCTGCACAAAATAAACATCAACCACCTCTCTCTCGACAAACTTAAACGTCACCCGTATATAAATTTCTATCAGGCGCGTGCCATTGTGGAACAACGTAGGCTGCACGGTCCGTTGCGTTCGGTTTCTGACTTGAAGATGATAAAGGATTTTTCCGCATCCGACTTAAAAAGATTGGCTCCTTATATGGATTTTAAATAGGTGTTAAATTTTGATTATGTATTATTAAAAATAAATAAATTGCGTATAAAATAGCAACTTTCTTTTCGTGATAATATTTTTGTATTTATTTTTTCACTATATTTGTGATTATAAAACTTTCGACTATAAATGTGATGAAAACAAGTCGTTGTTTTGGAAATTTTTATCTAATAAATAAGAAATCATTGATAATAGTTAATAGTTTTTTAAATTTTTTTTATGTTTTTGGTCCTCTGCCTTGTGATTCTCTCGTGAGAGTAACATTACTTGGCTTCCGACTCGGGTCGGAAAGAGGTATTAGAAAATTAAACCCCACTCGCTCTCCGTGAGGAACGTGAGTGGGGTTTTAGCGTGTTGGTACCACGGTTTTGGGGACATAAAGACACAAAAGTGGTGACATAAAGACATAAATGGGTTGACATAAAGACATAAATGGGTTGACATAAAGACATAAGTGGGTTGGCATAAAGACATAGGAAGGGGGATATAAAGAGAAAAAGGAGTGGAGATGAAAGATGTTTAGGGGGGTGGAATGTAAGGTTTTAGAATGGAATGGAGGAGGCTTTGTGATGCAAAATGGGCGAAATTGCGGAGTAAATTGGGCGAATTTGGTTTGCAAAATGGGCGAAATTGGTTTGCAATTTGGGCTAAATTGAGAGGGAGATTAGTGTCGGAGAGTAGTTCGGGAAGGTGGAATGTGTCGGTTGTTTGGTTAATAACGGAATGTTTTTTCTATTTTTCCGTTGTATGTGTTTATGTTTATTGTGATTTCATCGCCCGCTTTCGGTAGTATGGGAAGTCGGTAGGAAGCGATGCTCATGAAAAAGTTGGCACTGTAATATTCGGGTACGCCGTTTTGGTTGTGCAGCAATGTGAGGATATAGTGCTTATGACCATCATCGTAGGTTTTCACCTCATCGCACATCATTCCTATTGTCTGTCTATTGTCGGCATTGTCTTTATGGCCGGTCTTTACTGCCAGTCCAAGGTTAATATATCGTCCTCTACGGCTCATCCACGCACTGCGGAATATTACAGGGTCGGTCTTTGGTGCTTTCACGACCGACTTGTTTTTTACCGTAGGAGTGGGAACATTTATCAATGAGAGAGCCTCGGTCTCTGTTCCCGGTGTGGTGACATTATGGTAGAGCAGTGCCCTATATAGCGAGTCGGGTGTCTTCGCCCATTCAGCCGTACGTTTCGGCGACAACACGAGGGAGTCGCCAGAATCGGTCACGGCACAGTATAATTTTCCCGAAGCATCGGTGCGAGTCTCTACGAAATCTGCTCGCATCATGCTGTATTTCCCCTCGCCGGGAGTGTAAGTCTCGGAAGTGCAGGCCACGATGAGAAGTAAGGCCGTAATGATGAGTGAAAGTTTCGAAGCATTCATTTTTCTTACGATGATTTTACGAGGTTCTGCGGGAATTCGTTTTGTTGTTATTTCGAGGTGTTCTGTTGTGCGGAAGCCGCGATATGGTTGCGCAGAGGATTGGCATACATTGTCAGTATGCGTTCGCGCAAGAATGCTACATCCTTGCCGGGAATATCAATCTTTGCGATTTGTCCTTGCAGATATTCCTCGAATTGTCGACGTTCGTCAGCGGTATATTTACCTTCCGAGAAGAATGGCGTTGACGTTTCGTCGAGCATGTCTGCCGCGATGTAGTTTACAGGATATATGCGATAGTTGCGGTGTATCTCGTTGTCGATATGCGCCGCCACGATGTCGAAGAACTCGGTCTTTGGCGTGTCTGCCGGCAGTTGTTGCAAGAAATCGTCTATGCAGGGAGCGCAGTGGTAGTGTATGTGACCTTTGAATCCCATAATTCCTGTCTGCATGCTCTCCACATCGGTGTTTTTTCCTTTCTTCCAGTCCGGGTTATCGCGTCGCAGTTGGAATTCGCGTGCCTTAAGGAAGTCGCAAGGGTCAAACTCGTAACTTATCGTTAGCGGCACGATGTGCAGTTGTCCGAGTCGCTCTGCCGGTGTTCCCGTTCCGCCCATTGCCATCATCTTCAGTATGGCGGGTTGTGTACGGTCGTTGCTATCCTTTGCCCTTCCCTCGCGTTGCGCTATCCACACGTTGTCGTTCTTTTCATTGATGACATAGTGCATATATTCTGCCATTCGCTTGCTTGCCACGAGCATCTCTCTCGGTTGCAGCGAACGCTCCACTATGAACGACTTGTTGATGCGCACAATGTCCTTTACCCACGGAAGCGAAAGCAGGTTGTCGCCGATTGCAATCTCGCATGTGGTAGTGAATCCGGCATCGACGAGCAGTTTGTCGAGTAGTGCGGAGTCGAGCACGATGTCGCGATGATTGCTCACGAAGGTGTATCGTTTGCTCACGTCCACAGCCTCCGTATCGAAGTCTATGCCCAGACTTGCCTTGGCAAGGAGCGATTCGAGGAACTTATAACAGAACTCCATTTGGAAGTCAAGACTTGTCTTGCATCCCCTCATCTTCTTTTCGAGCATTTCGAAAGGCACTTGCGGGTAAAGCATTGCCATCACAGCGCGAAACTGCTGATTTGCAACCAGTCGGTCGTAGGCGGCCGGTAGTTCTTCGGGTTCGAACGGACGTATTGCGTCAAAGTCGGATAGTGTCATGTTGTTTTTATTTAAGTCATTCGGCAGGTTTGCCTTATGCGTTCCACTTCTATTTGAATTGATTCTCCACGATGTCTGTAAGCACATCGGTGATGTTCAGACCTGCTGCACGCACTTGCTGCGGTATGAAACTCGTGGAGGTCATTCCCGGTGTGGTGTTCACCTCAAGCATCGAAATTTTCTGGTTCTTATCTATGATATAGTCAATGCGTATAATGCCGTTGCAGTGCAGTATGTCGTAGATGCTGCTTGTGAGTTTCGCCACCCGCTCTGCCGTTTCCTCCGGTATTCTGGCCGGCGTTATCTCCTGCACCTGTCCGTTGTACTTGGCATCATAGTCAAAGAACTCATTCGATGTTACCACCTCTGTTGCCGGTAACACCACGCACTTTTCGCGCGTCTTGTAGCAACCGATTGAGATCTCCGTACCTTCGAGGTAACTCTCCACCATCACATCATCGCTTACCATGAGTGCTTTGCGAATGGCAGGGGTCAGTTGATCTTTGTTCTTTACCTTGGAAACACCGAACGAAGAACCGTCGGCCGCAGGCTTCACGAAGCACGGCATGCCTATTTTCTCGTCTATCTCGTCGTCAGATACAAGTTCCTCATAGCCTTTTCTTATGAGCATTGAGTCGGCAACACTCACTCCATAACTGCGCAGATACTGGTTGAGCACGAACTTATCGAACGTCATGGCCTCAACGAGTACGCCGCTGGTGGAGTATGGCAGATGTATAAGTTCGAAGTAACCTTGCAGTATTCCGTTCTCTCCGGGTGTTCCGTGTATCGTTATATATGCGTAGTCGAACATTACGAGTTTGCCGTTCTCTTTGAATGAGAAATCGTTGCGGTCGATTGGCACACGTGTTCCGTCGTTCAGACTAACGTGCCATTCGAGTCCCCGTATGTCAACTATCCATACGTTGTAGCGTTCTTTGTCGAAGAACGAGTATATTCCCTGTGCAGATCGCATAGAAACGTCGTACTCTGACGAGTCTCCTCCACATACGATGGCAATGTTTCTTTTAATATTCTTCATTTCTATTGCGTTGTTGTTTTTTATGTTCAATGCTATTGTTGTCTCAGTCGTTTTCGCCATTTCTCTATCAACTGCTGCATGTCCTCCGGCAGTTCGCTGTTGAAGTCCATTTGCTCGCCTGTTTCGGGGTGCTTGAAACCCAGCGTTCTTGCATGCAAAGCCTGTCGCGGACAGATAGCAAGACAGTTGCGAATGTAGGCTTTGTAGGATGCCGTGCGCTCTCCTCTGAGTATCTCGCAGCCGCCGTATCGCTCATCGCCGAACAGCGGATGCCCGATGTGTTTCATGTGAGCGCGTATCTGGTGGGTTCTTCCTGTCTCAAGGATACATTCCACCAATGTCGTGTAGCCATACCTCTCAATCACCTTATAGTGAGTCACGGCATGCTTTCCGATTCCCGAATCTTCGGGGAATACGTCCATTCGGAGACGGTCTTTGGCATCGCGCCCGATGTTTCCGGTTATCGTTCCCTCGTCTTCAACCAAGTTTCCCCATGCCAGAGCGGTGTATGAGCGGTGGGTAGTCTTGTTGAAGAACTGTGCTCCGAGTGTGCTTTTTGCTTCCGGTGTCTTAGCCACCACGAGCAGTCCGCTGGTATCTTTGTCTATTCGGTGTACCAATCCCACTTCCGGGTCGTTAGGGTCGTATGTGGACAATCCGCGCAAGTGCCATGCCACTGCATTGACAAGTGTGCCGTGATAGTTCCCGCATCCCGGATGCACCACCATTCCCGCCGGTTTGTTTATCACCATAAGTTGGTCGTCTTCATATACAACCTCAAGCGGAATGTCCTCTGCTTCGATGGTGTCATCGTGTCGTGGTCGGTTCAGCATGAGTGTTACGACATCGCCCGGGCGCACCTTGTAGTTGCTCTTTACGGGCTTTCCGTTTACATGGATGAAGCCTGCGTCGGCGGCCTTTTGTATGCGGTTGCGACTGCTGTGCGCCATTCTCTCGGTTAGAAACTTGTCTATGCGCACTGCTATCTGTCCCGCATCGGCTACCAGACGGAAATGTTCGTAGAGCGTGCCGTTCTGTTCTTCGTCAGCAAGTTCCTGTCCCTCGTCAAGCATCTCCAAGTCGTCTTCCATGTCGTATGACTGAAAGTCGGCTGCCGGTATTGTCTCGTCGAAATCTCTACTCATCGGGCACGTAAATCTCTTTGAAATCATCTGTACCTCCTGACGAGGTCTGCAATCCGGCATTGCTTGATCCGGAACCGTTTCCGTGGTCTATTTCGCCATTGTTTAAGTATGACGAATCGCGCGAGTCGGAGTCGTCGTAATATCTGTAATATGAGTCATCGTAAACTACGGAGTCGTTAGTATCGCGCATTCCGTCGCCCACCTGTATTATCAGAATATCGTCAACCGAGACCTTTTGGCCGTTGGTCAGGCTCTTGCCTTTGCACAGCACGCCATAAACCCAGTCGCGTTCGCCATGCACATACATCGGTTCGCCAACCTTGAATCCCATTGAAATCAACTTCGTTCTTGCCGAACGGTAGGAACTGTTGTCGATTATGTCGGGAAGGGTGAGCCTTGGTGTGTCTGAATTTATCACGAGATAAATCACGTGTCCCGACTTTACTATCGTTCCTGCTGCCGGTGTTTGCTCGAGAATACAGTCCGGTGGCAGGCTTTTAACGTAGCCCGTGTCGCTGACAACGACTTCCAGTCCGGCTTTCTCAAGTATGTGTTCGGCATCGGCAAACGACTTGCGTTTCACGTCAGGGATAGCGATTTTCTCGCCATGATGTGTGTAAAGGTCGAGCCCGAAACGCACACCGATAGCAATGACAGCCCCCACGGCAATCATTGCGAATATGTTTCCCCAAAGGTAGAAACTGAATATCTTCTTGAAAAATGTTGATACCTCCATTATGAATACATTTCGAGAGCAAAGGTAAAAAATAAAGATGAGAACTGCAAATAATTCAAAAAAAAAACAGGAAGGTGTAGCATTAAAATGCTTACATCTCCCTGCTTTTGACTTCAAATAAAAGTCAGAACGGCTTATTTGCCGTGGTGCTCGTCTGACACCGTGAGTTTCTTACGACCCTTAGCGCGGCGAGAAGCCAGCACGCGGCGACCGTTTTTTGTTGCCATACGCTCGCGGAAGCCGTGCTTGTTCACTCTTCTTCTGTTGTGAGGCTGAAATGTTCTTTTCATGTTCTTTATATATTTATTGTTATTATTTCTTGCTAAATGCCCATTTGAGTGTGCAAAATTACGCATTTCTTTTTAATTACCAAAGAAATAAACGAAATTTAGTGGCAAGTTATATGTTTTTTTCTAATTTTTCCGTAACTTTGCATCGCGAAATAAGAAATAATACATTATTAGATAGTTATGATTAACTCACAAGACATTAAAAAAGGAACTGCCATCCGTATGGACGGAGGCATCTGGGTATGTATTGAGTTCCAGCACCGCAAGCCGGGCAAAGGGAACACCGTGATGAACACCAAACTTAAGAACGTTACCGACGGCCGAGTGCTCGACCGTACGTTTCAGGTTGGAATGAAACTTGAAGATGTGCGCATAGAGCGTCGTCCGTACCAGTATCTTTATAAAGAGGGAGAGGACTATATCTTCATGAATCAGGAGACTTACGAGCAGGTGCCAATCGCCCGCGACCTTGTTACCGGTGTTGACTTCATGAAAGAGAGCGACGTGGTTGAGGTTGTGTCAGACGCTGACACCGAGACAATCCTCTTCGCCGAGATGCCGATAAAGACCAATCTGCGCATCACTCATTCTGAACCGGGAGTGAAAGGCGACACCGCAACAAACGCAACGAAGCCGGCAACTCTTGAGACCGGTGTGGAAATACGCGTGCCGCTCTTCATCAATGAGGGCGACCTCGTGCAGATAGACACTCGCGACGGCTCTTATCTGAACCGCGTGAAGGAGTAAGAGACAGTCAGCATAAGCCCACCCTCAACCCCTCCCGGAGCGGTGGGGCATGGTCAGTCAAAGAACAAATGCTGGCTCTGCCCTGCGCTTTTCAGGAAAGGGTTGAGGGTGTTTCATTATATATACCTATGAAATACTCATTTGTCATACCGGTGTTCAACCGCCCCGACGAGGTGGAAGAACTGTTGGAGAGCCTCACGAAGCAGCGGGAGAAAGATTTTGAAGTGCTGATAGTAGAGGATGGGAGCAGTGTGCCGTGCGAGGAGGTGTGCAGAAAATACGACGGCAGACTCGACCTGCACTATTTCAACAAACCCAACAGCGGTCCCGGACAGAGCCGTAACTACGGTGCAGAACGCGCTCGAGGCGAATATCTTATAATATTGGATAGCGATGTGGTGGTGCCGGAGAGATACCTTGAAGAGGTTGGGAAGGAACTCGAAAGCCGACCGGCCGATGCCTTCGGAGGTCCCGATGCTGCTCACGACTCGTTCACACCGACGCAGAAAGCAATTTCCTACTCAATGACATCGTTCTTTACCACGGGTGGCATACGTGGCGGAAAGAAGAAGTTAGACAAGTTCTACCCGCGCTCGTTCAACATGGGCGTGAGGCGCACCGAGTATCTGAAATTGGGAGGATTCTCAAAAATGCGCTTCGGCGAGGACATCGATTTCTCGATAAGGATATTCAAGGCAGGACTGCGTTGCCGACTTTTCCCGGATGCATGGGTGTGGCATAAGAGGCGCACCGACCTCAAAAAGTTCTTTCGGCAGGTATATAACAGTGGTATAGCGCGAATAAACCTGTATAAGAAATATCCTGAGTCGCTCAAGATGGTGCATCTGTTGCCGATGGTGTTCACCGTGGGCGTAATCTCGCTCGTGCTCGTTTCTGCTTTCGGCAGGGCAATGATATATTACGATGTGGACAGATGGCATACATGGTATTGGGTGACATTGCTGCCGTGGTTGCCTATTCTGCTCTACTGTCTGATTATACTTATAGACTCCACAGTGAAGAATCGCTCGCTGCGTGTGGGACTGATTTCGGTGCCTGCGGCATTTACCCAACTCATGGGCTACGGCTTCGGGTTCATTGAGTCGTGGTGGAAACGCTGTGTGTTGAAGAAAGACGAGTTCCGGGCCTTTGAGAAAACGTTCTATAAATAAACAGCAATGGGAAACGAGAAGGTAGCACGCCTTTCAATAAACAACTGGTCGGAAGAGGATCGCCCGCGAGAGAAACTTGCCGCGATGGGAGCGCAGTCGCTGACGAATGCCGAACTGCTTGCAATCCTTATAGGCAGTGGAAACACCGAGGAGAGTGCCGTTGACTTGATGAAAAAGATTCTTGTCGATTGTGACAACCGACTGAATGTTCTCGGCAAGATGAGCATCGAAGAACTGAAGGCATATAAAGGTATCGGCGAGGCGAAAGCAATTTCTATTCTCGCTGCCTGCGAACTGGGGAAAAGAAGACAGAGTGAGGCGGTGGCAGAGCGCAAAGATATGGGGTCGGCTACCGAAATTTATAACCTCATGCGACCCAAAATGGCTGACCTTGACGTGGAAGAGGCATGGGTGATACTGCTCAATCAGAACTGCAAACTGATAAAAGCCGAGAGACTTTCGCGAGGTGGAATAACCGAAACGGCGGTTGATGTGAGGCTGCTTGTGAAGACTGCGATACTCAACAACGCAACGGTGGTGGCTCTTGTCCACAATCACCCCAGCAATAACGCCCACCCCGGACGAGATGATGACAGACTGACGGAACGCACGCAGAAGGCATGTGAACTGATGAGGCTATACTTTCTCGACCATATCATAGTTACCGACAGCACCTATTACAGTTACAGAGAGCAGGGAAGACTATAAGAACAAAATGCCGTATTTATTTTGAAATGCCGCCATTTTGCATTATCTTTGCAGACAGACAAACATCTACAAGGAATGACACAGGAAGAAAAAACAATTATAGAGGAGCGCATCGTGGATGTGCTGAAGACCGTATATGACCCGGAGATACCCGTAAACATATACGACTTGGGAATGATATACAAGATTGACGTTAAAGACAGCAGTACGATTGACGTGGATATGACTTTCACTGCACCCAACTGCCCTGCCGCAGACTTTATACTTGAAGACGTGAGGACGAAATTAGAGAGCGTGGAAGGGATAAAGACGGCCAACGTGAATCTCGTTTTCGAGCCGGCATGGGATCAGAGTATGCTCAGCGAGGAGGCAAGGCTCGAACTCGGACTTGACTGATGACAATGAGGAATAACATATATATACTTAGCGATGCGCATCTCGGTTCGTGGGCAATCGAACACGGAAGAACGCAGGAGAGACGACTGACGCGTTTCCTTGACGAAATAAAGCACAAGGCGGCGGCGGTCTATCTGCTCGGCGACATGTTCGATTTCTGGTACGAATGGAAATACTGTGTGCCGAAAGGATATACCCGATTTCTCGGCAAACTGTCCGAACTAACCGATATGGGTGTCGAGGTTCACTATTTCATAGGCAATCATGACATCTGGATGTACGGTTATCTGGAAGAGGAGTGTGGCGTGATACTGCACCGTAAACCGGAGACAGTGGAACTTCATAACAAGGTTTTCTATTTCGCGCATGGCGATGGACTGGGCGACCCTGACAAGAAATTCAAGATTATACGTAAGTTGTTCCATAACAGTCTGTGCCAACGCATGTTCTCAATGGTACATCCGAGGTGGTCTATGTGGTTCGGGCAGGCTTGGGCAAAGCACTCGCGAATGAAGCGAGGTAACGAGAAAGAACCGCCATATATGGGTGAAGACAAAGAATATCTGGTGCGTTTTACTAAACAGTACATGAAGACACACCCCAATGTGGATTACTTTATATACGGTCATCGACATATAGAACTTGACCTGATGTTAAGCCACAATACGCGAATGATGATTATTGGCGACTGGGTTTGGCAGTTCACATACGCCGTGTTCGACGGCGAACATCTCTTCCTCGAGGAATATGAGGAAGGTGAAAGCAAAATGTAAGGCATGCGGTAGGCATGCCTTACATTCTTTTTAGTTCCTTTTATTTTAATAAATTCATCGTGTCGGTGGCTATCATAAGTTCCTCGTCGGTAGGAATTATGCACACCTTCACGCGTGAATCGTCGGCCGATATTATCGTTTCTTTGCCGCGTACATTGTTCTTGGAAGCATCGAATTTCACGCCGATAAACTCCAGTCCTTTGCACACTTCCTCGCGCAAACCGGTCTGATTTTCACCAACACCGGCAGTGAATACTATTATGTCAACGCCTCCCATGGCAGCCGCGTAAGCACCGATGTATTTCTTTATGCGATAGAAATACATGTCGAGAGCGAGTTGTGAGCGTGGTTCGCCGGCCTCTGCCGCCATTTCAATGTCGCGCATGTCCGAACCTTTCTCGGTTATTCCGAGCACACCGCTCTTCTTGTTCAGCAGTGTTGATATGCCTTCTGCATCGAGGTTTAGTTTCTTCTGGAGGTAAACCACAGCCCCTGCATCAATGTCGCCGGAGCGTGTTCCCATCATCAGACCTTCAAGTGGGGTGAGTCCCATTGTTGTGTCGATGCACTTGCCATCCTTTACGGCGGCGATGCTGGCTCCGTTGCCGATGTGGCAAGTGATTATTTTTTTGCCGGCGGGGTCGCAACCGAGGAACTCACATACGCGCTGACTCACGTAGCGGTGGCTCGTTCCGTGGAAACCGTAACGGCGAACGCCATATTGCTTGTAGAGATTGTATGGTATTGCGTACAGGAAAGCCTCTTCTGGCATGGTCTGATGGAAAGCGGTGTCGAATACACCAACTTGTGGCAGACCCGGCATCAGTTCGTTCACGGCATTCACCCCTTTTAGGTTGGCAGGGTTGTGGAGCGGTGCGAGGTCTATGCAATCCTTGAAAGTTTCCATCACTTCATCGTTGAGTATGACGCTCTTGTTGAACTTCTCGCCACCGTGCACCATGCGATGACCAACGGCATCAATCTCTTTCAGGTCTTTGATTACACCTATTTCGGGGTCGGTGAGCAGTGAGAAAATAAACTTCACACCCTCTGTGTGCTCCGGAATCTCATGATTAATCACCTTTTTCTCACCGTTGGCAAGTTTCGCTTTTACGAATGAGCCTGACTCTCCCACGCGTTCTGCGCCTCCACTTGTCATGACACTCTTGTCGTCCATGTTGTAAAGTGCATACTTTATGGAACTACTGCCACAATTGAGAACTAAAATCTTCATATCTCTTTTTGTTTTAGAACGGAAAGAATATTGAATAATAAGAATAATTCTTGCTGGAAATCAGACAGATGGTTTACTCTTATTACTCAAACTTTTCTCCATATTTGTTTATTTGTATTTATGATTTTAATTAATATAATTTCCGATAAAAGTTATTCTTATTATTTGAATTTCTTGCTCTAACTATTCAGAATAATTAGCCTTACAAGTCGTTCCTATTTCGCGTCCATTGCCTGACATGCCGTGATGGCAACCATCTTGTAGATGTCGTCAACGCTGCATCCGCGGCTAAGGTCGTTCACCGGACGGGCAATACCTTGCAGAATGGGGCCGAGGGCCTCTGCACCGCCAAGTCGTTCAACGAGTTTGTATGAGATGTTGCCTACCTCAAGACATGGTACCACAAGCACATTCGCATGCCCGGCAATCTCCGAACCCGGAGCCTTTTTCTGTGCCACTCTTGGCACAAGTGCAGAGTCGGCCTGCAGTTCTCCGTCTATTTTCAGGTCGGGAGCCATTTCTTTTGCAATCCGTGTTGCCTCTACAACCTTATCAACAACCTCGTGCTTTGCCGAGCCTTTTGTCGAGAAACTGAGCATTGCCACGCGAGGATCGGAGATTCCGGCAACCGATTTCGCTGTCTGTGCGGTGCAAATGGCAATCTCTGCCAACTGATGTGCGTCAGGAACAGGCGTTACGGCAACGTCGCCAATCACCAACATTCCGTTCTCTCCATATTGTTCGGCCTTTGTGAGCAGCAACATTGCGCCGCTGACACAACTTATTCCCGGGCTGGTCTTTATGATTTGCAGTGCGGGGCGCAGTGTGTCGCCTGTTGTTGAGAGTGCGCCGCTTATCTGTCCGTCGGCATCTCCTGTCTTGATAATCATGCAACTGAGGTAGAGAGGGTTCTTTACCAACTTGCGGGCTTCCTCTATTGTCATGCCCTTTTTCTTGCGTATTTCGGCGAGCAGCGTTGCATACTCCTCGCTCTTCTCGCAGTTTTCGGGGTCTATTAGTGTCGCCTTACCGATGTTTTTCAGTCCTAAGCGGTCTGCCAAAGCATTCACTTTGCCGGGATTACCTATAAGAATAATATCGGCGATGTCCTCGGCCAACACTCTGTCGGCCGCTGTCAGTGTGCGTTCCTCTTCTGCTTCGGGAAGCACGATGCGCTGTTTGTTGCTCTTTGCGCGTTCAATGATTTGTTGTATTAAATCCATAGTAGATAAATTTTAAATTCCTTCGCATGTCTCCCACCATCTGTTTCCGGTGTGGAAAGAAGTGGGTTGCCCTGTTTGGGAAATAGTTTATATAATTGTTTGTATATCGTTCTGCGTTCAGCGAGATGTGCTTTCGCTGCCTCGAAGGTTGTCCGATGAGGCTTTTTACATCTCCTGTGTCAGCAGACTTTCAAGGTCTTCTGCCGACAATCGCAACTGTAGTTTGGCGTGACTGGCAACGCTTATGCGCCCTGTCTCTTCAGAAACAACAACCGCAAGGGCATCGCTCTCTTCCGCTATACCCATCGCGGCGCGGTGGCGCAGTCCCAATTCCTTGGGTATGTTGTCATCATGGCTCACGGGAAGTATGCATCCCGCCGCTTTTATTCTATGCTTCGAAATCACCATCGCACCGTCGTGCAGTGGTGAGTTCTTGAAGAAAATGTTCTCTATTAGTCTTTGACTCACTCGCGAGTCAATTTTTTCGCCGGTATCCACGATGTCGTCAAGCGGTGTGTTTCGTTCAAAAACAATCAGTGCACCCACCTTTCCGCGTCCCATGCTCATACAGGCACGCACTATCGCCATTACGCTTTCCATATCGACATTCTTGTCTTTCTTGCTGCCTTTTAAGAGTCTTTTCAGCGCACTGAAATTCTGATGAGCACCGACATTATAGAAAAACTTGCGTATCTCGTCTTGAAAAAGAATGATAAGAGCAATCACTCCGACACTCATCAGGTTGTCCATTATAGCACCGAGCAGTCGCATCTCGAACACTCGGCTCACAAAAATCCAAACTATGAAGAACATGATGATGCCGCCAAAAACATTCAGCGAGCGTGATGCTTTCATAACGCGGTAGATGTAGTACAGGCCGAGTGCCACCGCGATTATGTCTATTATGTCTTTTATTCCGAAATCAAACATCTTCCGAACCAGTTTACAGTTGAGAAAGGACAGTTGAGAAAGGAAAACTGAAAGTCATCAATTCCGAATTGTCAACGGTCAATTTCTCATTGTCAATTATCAATTAACTTCACCGCTTCCACCGCCTCCTTCACATCGTGAACTCGCAGTATTGCCGCCCCTTTCATCAGAGCCACGGTGTTCAGCACGGTGGTTCCGTTGAGAGCCTCGTCGGGTGTGATACCCAATGTGCGCCATATCATTGTTTTGCGCGACAGTCCTGCCAGCACCGGGAGTCCGAACTCGCCGAGCAAATCCATGCGCCGGAGCGTGTCGAAGTTCTGTTCCATCGTCTTTCCGAAGCCGAATCCGGGGTCGAGGATTATGTCTTTCTGACCGCGGGCACGCAACTGTCGTATGCGCATGGCAAAGAATTTCATGGTTTCTTCAAGCGGTCCGCAACTCGACATCAGTATGTAGGGCACACCGCCTCGCCATTCATCGTCAAGCACCGGAGCGCAGTCGTTACTGCCGATGTCGTCTCCGTCAATGTCGCTTGCTTCCAAATTAACAGCCTGTTTGTCGCTGCCGAATGACCCTTCGGGGTTTCCGCCGCTCACATCGTTTATGATGCCAACGCCAAACTCTTCTACGGCCATCTTCGCCACATCGTGTCTGAAAGTATCGATGCTGACAATAGCGCCTGTCTGTTGCCCCCTGATTGCTGTAAGGGCGTGCCTCATGCGCTCCATTTCCTCCTCCTCGCTCACCTGAGTAGCACCCGGACGAGTGGAGAACGCACCGACATCTATTATCTTTCCGCCCTCTTCAATAATCTGGTTTGCCCGCTCTGCAATTTCCATTTCGCTTTGCTTACGGCTCCCTTGATAGAAAGAGTCGGGGGTACAATTAAGTATTCCCATTACAAGTGGCTCTCTTAGCGACAACAGTCGGCCACCGATGTTAATAGTATATTCCGTATTGCGGTTTTTCGTCATCTCATTTACTGCGATTATGCCGCAGTCTATTTGATTTGCAAAAATAATATAATTCGATGATATTGCAAAACTTTCCGCCCCTTTTTCTCTAAAACTCGTCTAAAAAAACTTCTCGTATCTTCTAAGAGTTACGCCGAGAGGTAATGGCTGTGCATCTGCCGGCAGGCGGACAAAACAGTGAGTAAGCATGCCGGTAATAACAATTCTTTCCCAATAATACAATTTTATAGAAAGTTTTTCCTATTTTTGCACTCAAAATATCAGAACAAATGAACACCTTGGATATAAAAGAGATGTACGCCCTCTACCGCGAACACCCTCTGATAACCACCGACAGCCGCGACTGTCCGCGAGGAAGCATCTTCTTGGCACTGAAGGGTGAGACCTTCGACGGTAACAAATTCGCGAAAAGTGCACTGCAAAAAGGATGTGCGTATGCCATCATAGACAACCCGGAATATAATACAGACGACCGCTGTCTGCTTGTTGACGACACTTTGCAAACATTCAAAGACCTCGCACGAGAACATCGCCGCCGTTTCGCAATACCGGTGATAGGGATAACGGGAACAAACGGAAAGACCACCACAAAGGAACTCCTTGCAGCCGTTCTTTCCGAACGCTTCAACGTGCACTACACACAAGGCAATTTCAATAACGATGTCGGAGTGCCCAAAACGTTGTTCCAACTCGGCCCCGGGCACGAGATTGCGGTTGTGGAAATGGGTGCATCGCATCCGGGCGACATAAAGACTCTGGCAGAAACGGCAGAGCCTACCTGCGGACTAATAACCAATGTGGGGCGTGCTCACTTGCAAGGCTTCGGCTCTTTCGATGGGGTGAAACGCACGAAAGGGGAACTTTATGACTTTTTGATTGGCCGTGATGCACCGTTGTTCATCAATGCCGACAATGCCGACCTTATGGGTATGGCGGCTGAAAGGAATGCTACACATATTATAAAATATGGCGGTGCCTCATCAGAACGTCTTTCTGTGCGTGGAAAGATAATAGATTGTGCGCCGTTCCTGCGCTTCTCTTGGCATGCTGATGGGGGCGAAGAACGCTGCGTAAGAACAAATCTCATCGGGTCGTATAACATAGATAATATGCTTGCTGCGGTAACTGTCGGCCTGCATTTCGGTGTCACCGAAGAACAGGTGTGTCACGCACTTGAAAACTATATGCCCAACAACAACCGCTCGCAGATGACCGTCACCCCGCACAATCATCTCATCATGGATGCCTACAACGCAAATCCGTCGAGTATGAAGGCTGCGATAGAAAACCTCTGTGCTATGGATGTGCCGGCGAAAATGGCTATACTTGGTGATATGAGAGAACTTGGAGAGGTGAGCGGAGAGGAACATCAGCGCGTGGTGGATATGCTAAAGGCGAAAGGACTCTGCGAGGTGTGGTTGGTGGGAGAGGAGTTCGGCAAGACCGATTGCACTTTCCGCAAGTTCCGCGACATCGAAGAGATGAAGGCAGAGATTGCCGTAAACCGCCCCACCGATAAGTATATCCTCGTAAAAGGCAGCAACGGCATACGCCTCTTCACGCTTCCCGAACTGCTCTAAAAACACCTTTCGGCAAACGATTGACAACATAGAGCAAACCAATTTGGGCGAATTTGCCGACCAATTTGGGCGAAATTGAAAACCAAAACAGGCGAAATTGGTCAGCAATTTCGCCTGTTTTGTAATACAGATAAATATTTTTTTGCGTGAGTTCAGCACAAGAAAACACGAGTTCGGGATAAAAATTCTTGTTAAATTCATCTATAATACAGAAAACTTTACTATCTTTGTCCTCAATAATCACAGCGGATTTTGTTTGTATTTTATTTATTTGGAACTAATGATTTCCGCAGATTACAGAGTCTTATGATGAACTTTTATCCCGAACTCACGTAATAATTTAAAAGAATGTATTGTAATTGGATAAAAATAAAACAATTAATATCGTTGGTGGTTTTGGGGATAACATTTGTGTCCTGCAGACAGTCATGTTTCGATGTAATAACACATAATAACGTTGCATATTGGTCACGTTATTGGACACCGAACAATCCTCATGGGGTAATTGCTGTGTATTCAAAAAAAGACTCAATACAATATTTCCTTGATGAAGATTTTAATTATAGTTATACAGGATCTTTGGGTAACATATATGGTGTTAGATTTAAATTCTCTAATGATACGATGTTCCATTATGTAAGAACCAAAAGAGGATTCGTAACAATGTATGATACTTTACATATTATATCATATGATAGAGATATTATAGTAGTAAAAAATAATAATTCAGAAGAGGTGGTTTGGCATAGAATTCCCAATAGAATAATAAAAAAGAAGATGAAAAAATCAAGAATCACAGGAACAAACTTTATTACTCGCCGTAGGAGACAGGTGGATAACCTTAGGAGTAATAAGCCGATGAAGAATATGTTATGTAGATAGCAATAATTGTATGAAACAGATTAATACATGAATGCTGGAAAGATAAGATATAATTTCCCGAACTGTCGTATGATATACAAACTAAAGCGGTTTCCCCGACGCGTCCATCAATCTGCCACTTGTTGCAAAAACAGACGATAAAACTTTTTTCTTTGGTAAAAAAATACAGGCTGAATTGGTTTTCATTTTTTTTATTGCTAACTTTGTCGGCACTATTCATACCGTTTGTTGGTTTGGACTTAAACCCCAATCAGTTATTAGGGTCTGCACAGATTTCGTTTGATTGTTGGTCAGGTTGTCTGCACTATTATCGAAGACGTAGTGGGCTGCGGCGAGAAAATAAGGAAGGCAAGATGGCAGCAAAGCAAATATAAGATGTCAGGAAGCGATAGAATCAATATGAGATGGAGAAACAATAGTCTAACGACCGATTGAGGTTAAAGCATTAATCGAAATAAACTTTACGGTGTAGTGTGATATTGGGCAATTGTTTGCTTCTCAAAATGTTACATTCTTTTAAAAAAATGCTGCTGCAAAATTTTACGTCTTTACAATTAATATATTTATTATAAAACATTTAATTTATGATTTTCAAAATTATCTTAATCTTATTAGCACTGATTGCCGCAATCGTATTGGGATTATTTCTCTTTGCACGTTATCTTAACATACAAGCCAAACGGCGGCGTAATGCTTGGCTGGCAACCCATCCGCAGACTCCTCTTACAGAAGAAAAGAAACGGCTTTTGGTGTTTGGGGCAATTCTGTTTTCCTATCGTCGCGAAGAAGTGTTGAGCATTGTTCCGGATGTTGACTTGAAGATTTATGCGGAAGGTATGAAAAGTCAGTGGGGTGTGGAAAATACGGAAGACGCGATGGAGACACTCAACGCTTTGCTTGCATTGGAACGTACCACAGAGTTTGACGAATTGATTTCGCAAAATACAGATAACCGCAAACTGGAATATCTCAGAGAAAAAATTGCAGATGGGTTGGATATAGACCCGGATAGGGTTAGACAAGTGAACTCCACTTACGCTTGGGACATCTGTCGATTGGTGGCATTGTCCAAATGGTGCTACTGGAACGACTATATCAGCGAAGAAGATATGTGGCGATTTATGCAACAGGGTGCAGCAAAAGCAGCCTGCATGGGTGAAAACTGGCAAGATTATGTTATTTCATTCTTGCTCGGACGCACAATACAAGGCTTTGGATTGGATGATATAAAGGACTGTTGTGTAGAGTTATTCAATGAGAACAAGTCTTACAGAGATGGAAATCTCTTTACTTGTTACTCCTTCAAATAATAATTCTCCTTTGTATATGTGGATATTGCCGGTTACGTTTCCATGTTTGTTGGCAATTCTCCCGATATGCGTTTCATCATGAGAACGTCTGTTTTGTTCAGAACAGCATCGCAAGGAACGAAATGCAAAAGACCGGCCATCCGCCGGTCTTTTTGCCAACTTAAAACTGTTTTTATCACATATCCGTCACATATCCGTCACATATAATTATGTACTGATAATCAGTGGTGTACATGAAAAGTTGCTGCGATATAACTGTTATCCATCACATATCCGTCACATATAAATTATATGTTTGCTATGCCCAAAATGGAATGTAACTTGCAAATCTCCTTGACTTATTCCCATTGTCATCTTCTTTCAGTAACTTTGCATCAATAGTATCTTTGATGATACGAGATGCGGTGGAGTAGTTGTGGTTATCTATACCAAATCGTTCTCTCAAAGTCTGATTTGTCATTTTATCATTAGACACGTATTTCAAACATGCATGTTGATAGCAAGCACGAATCTTTTCTTGCTTATTTATATCCTTTAAAGGCTTATATGCATATATTTTTGCTACCGTTCTGTTTTCCTGGGTTTGTATATCAATAGGTGGAAGTTGGTATAACTCATTGTTGAATATAACTTTATCCATACCGCTACCTTTTTCTTCACAAATACCCATTCTGCGCAGTATATCGGCGAGCATGTCGTTTCTTGATACATACTCATCTATAAATCGTTCAATACTGATAAGAGGTAAACCGGGGTTGGAGATTTCTATTCTGTCAGAATAGATTTCTATCATGGGAAAACCTCGCTCATCGAAGTCTTGATGAATTAGGGCGTTTGCCAATAGTTCACGTATAGAAATTTCCGGATACATTCTTACATCTTTTCGTAGTGCCCTTCCTATTTCTTCGTTGGCTGGTAACTGTCCGTTTATCCAATCTAAATATTCCGCAAATCCAACAGCATATCCTTTCTCTCCTTGATATTCACGTATGGTTTCTATTTTGTTTTTTCCCTTATATACGATGATGCGGAGTTGTTTTCTAACTAAACTGTCAAAATTATTTAGATTCTTAGCCAATACTAATGCCCCCAGTTCTGTAATATTTAAACCTAATTCACCTTGTTCTACAAATCTTTCCTGTATAAATCTATCAATGATACCTTCTGCAGTTTGAGGCATAGGGATATTCATTAAGTCGAAATAGGTCTGAACACTCAATAACGATACCACATCACTGACTGATAGACCGGATTTCGCAATGCGTTTGCTCAACGGTTTACTGCCAGACATCCTCCATAACTTTGCTTCCTTTTCGGGATAATTCATAAGTTTCTTGGTTAATGTTCCTATACGTATATAAGCGGTGTTGAGAAAAGTTACAGGGCGATTGTTGGTTGCAGGTATTCGATATACGGCTAAATGAACATCATTATCCATTTTCAAATCGTACACTTCCAAGTCAATCCGTGGGCTAAGTCTGTTTATAAGCCACATCTCCAATTCTTCGTTTCCCTTTTTCTTTTCCTTTGCATAGAAAGATGTTCCAACCATTTTGTGAGTTTCATTTTCTATGCCAAAAATAAGATAGCCAAAAGATTTGTCCAATAGTCGGGCACTATTAGATATTGCAGATATACGTTCTCCTATTTCTTCCGGACTATGGAAGTTCTCCTTAAACTCAATCCACTCTGTTTCTTGAGGAAGATTAACAAGCTTTTCTATTATCTTTTTAAGTTCTATATTGTCCATATTGTGTACTTTGTCACATATCTATCACATATAAAACGTGTTTATTATCAATATATTGCATGATTTTTGTCTTTTGTTTTATGTAATTTATCACATATATGTTGTGAATTACTGTTTTTTATTACTGTTCCTGTATGACATTTATTATTACTGAAGCCGAGTAAATTCTTGTTACTTTAATAGGACTTGTCAGGAAGTATGCAATATGATTTTTATCTTGAAAATATCTTTAATTTGTAGGAATTTTCCTATTCAGCAGAGTATAACCGATAATTCCACCCAAAATGGATGCGGTGAAGATACCTATTTTGGATTGGATATAGTTTTCGGGAGAGTTGAATACCAGCATAGTTACAAACATAGACATGGTGAAACCGATTGTGGTAATGAAGCCGACTCCGGCCACTGTGCGCCATGTCATGTCATGCGAGCGTTTTCCAAACCCGATTTTCTCGGTGAACCATACGGCAAAAATGATACCCAAAGGTTTCCCAAGAAACAGACCGAATATCACACCAAGAGCAACATTGTTGGCAAAGAGCACACTAATATCCATGTCGATGAACGAAACTCCGGCATTGGCCAGAGCAAAGATTGGCATAATGAAGAAAGAAACCAAAGGGTGCAGACTGTGCTCAAGTCGCTGAAGAGGAGGTGTGGCGTGCACTGAGTCGCTCTTTACCTTTGATAGAATTTCCAACTGTTCGGGTTCAAGTGTCCGCACATCGTTCGGCTCTGCCAGTTTGAACTGCGTGGTAAATTTCTTTATACGAGCGATGAAAACCGCTTCCGGAATACGGGAGTCGGCCGGTATGACCATTGCTGCGAGTACGGCAGATATGGTGGCATGAATACCTGACATGAGGAATGCCAACCACACTCCGCCAATGCCAAGAATACCATAAAAGAGCACGTTTTTTACGCCAAGTCTGTTTCCGAGTAACATAACTCCGAGGAAAAGCATACCAATACCGATGTTTAAAACTGAGATTTCGGAAGTGTAGAAAAGGGCTATCACGACGACCGCACCCAAATCGTCAACAATGGCAAGGGTGGTAAGGAACACTTTTGCCGAAATAGGGACACGTTCGCCAAGCATATAGACGACCGCCAAGGCAAAGGCTATGTCGGTTGCCATCGGTATTCCCCAGCCGTTTGAGGTCGGAGTGCCTGCATTGAATATGGTGTAAATGGCAGCGGGTAGGAGCATGCCGAATATTGCTGCCATGATTGGAAGTGTCACTTTTCTAAGATCGCGTAACTCTCCGCCGATGAACTCTCGTTTCAACTCCAAACCGACAACAAAGAAGAACATGGACATGAGTCCATCGTTTATCCAATGTTCAACACTGAAATTCAGATAGTCTTTTCCGTTTATAAGAAATCCGGGCTTATATGACAAAAATGTGCTTAAAATCCTTGCAACTGTCTAATAATCATTATCTTTGTTCTATTTATATTTTTATGGCAAAAAATCTGCTTTTATTGTGGCTCAAAATCGACTATAAAACGTGGTCATCTTAATGGTTGTCAACGCTGGTATTGTAAGTGCTGTAAGAGGAGCTTTGTCGGACATAAGCGTCTTACAAATACCATTGTTAACAATCGTTATTCCAAGGGTAATCTTACAATCAAAGATCTATCAGAGGAGTACGGAGTTTCAACCAGGACTATTTATAGGAAGCTCACCAAATCTTATAAAGAAGACCTGCCCAACCTTCTTGTTCGTCCGGTAGTGGTTTTAATGGATGTCACCTATTGGGGACGTAATTTTGGTGTAGTTATTATGAAGGATTCATTGTCTGGTGATGTACTTTGGTTTAAGTTTATCAATAGGCATGAACGTCTTGAAGATTACAAAGAGGGCATAAACTACTTGGAATTACTTGGATATACCATTCAAGGTCTTGTATGCGATGGTTTTAAGGGACTTAGACAAGCTTTCCCCAATTATAAATTCCAATTATGCCAGTTCCATCAAGTAATGACTATAAAGACAAAACTAACCTCAAGACCCAAACTTGAGGCTTCTAAAGAACTGCTTGCAATATCCAAGATGTTATGTCATACGGACAAAGAGTCCTTTATTGGGGCTTTAGAAGAATGGTATACTAAATGGGAGGATTTTCTTAAGGAACGAACAACAACAGAAGATGGTAAATCACATTATACTCATAAAACTCTACGTAGTGCTTTTTTGAGCCTTAAAAGGAATATGTCGTGTTTGTGGACATACTATGATTACCCTGAGTTGGAGATACCAAATACCAACAATGCTATTGAATCACTTAATGCAGATTTAAAGACAAAATTGAACCTACACAAGGGAATCAGTACGGAAAGAAGAAAGATCTTCATTCAGGACTTTATAAAGTCCCATTCCCCTAAAAAATAAAAGGGGAATGGGAGTTTTTAAGCACATTTTTGTCACATAAGAGAGAACGACTCTAAAATAAGCACATTTTTGTCATATAAGCCGAAATCCGAAATGGCACTCTAACAAGTGGGAATACTCCTCACGCAGAGGGGAGTTGGCAAGTATTAATGCCAGAATTACGAATACTGCCAATACAATTCCACTCGACTTCTCACGTTGAAGAAATTGCATAGTGGGAATGATAAGGCGATTCTCAATGTTTTTTTGATAATTTTCTCTCATGTTTCAAAACTGATTTTCGCAAGTGTCATAATGATATAAAAAGCCTTTCGCTTTTCCATGATACTGCTTATTGCTTTTGCAAATGTAGCAAAAATATTGCAAAAATAATGGAGTTAATATGTAAATGGTCTGTCATTCTTGATTCAAAACAACAAATTTGCACGATTTTGTTTTAATGGGAATCTGTTTTTAGTACAATCGCTTTGCTTTTGAATAATAAATGTATGCGTGGAACGTTATTTGAGAAGTAGGTTTGTTTTGATAAATAAAAAATAAGGAAATGGGCTTTAGAAATGTTCTGAGAATAATAATTATGATGGTTATGTGTACTGCATTTGGAACGGCGAAGGTTTCGGGTGAGAGCAAGAACGAGGGGCGGGAGATGTCGCTGACTGTGAAACGACTGCCCCGTGGGATTGCCGAAGCGAAGAGTATCGGGGAGACCTTCGATAAATTCAGAGTGGAGTGGAACGAGATTGGCTATCTTAATTGGGAACGAAATTATCCGTATAAACCCGATGCGCGGTTCAGAATCGCTCACGATGGGCGTAACATTTATGTGGAATATCGCGTAAGTGAAGGTGCGGTAAGGGCGATGAACGATAAGGATCAGAGTCCGGTGTTCCAAGATGCGTGCTGCGAATTTTTCCTGAAACTTAACGGTGAAGACACGTATTACAACATAGAAAGCAACTGCATCGGAGCGATTTTAATGCAGGCCGGTGTCACTAATACCAATAGGGAGGAGGCCGATGAAAAGGTGTTGGGAAGTATAAAGCGTTGGAGTTCGTTGGGGAAGATGCCCTTCGACACACGTGTCGGTGAGCAGCAGTGGTCGCTGACGCTGATAATCCCTGCGTCGGCATTGTTCAAGAGCAACGTGAAGAGTCTGGACGGAGTGGAGGCAACAGCGAATTTCTTCAAGTATGGCAGTCGTTTACCGAAGCGTCATTTCATGTCTTGGAACAAAGTTGGACAGGAGGGAAAGCTTAATTTTCATCAGACAGGAAGATTTGGGAAAGTGAAGTTTGAGTGAGAATAAGTGTCACGAAAACCTTATAACGTCCGATTAGAGAAAACAAATATCAATCCACAAGTGTGCACAGAAGCGTTAAATAATGCAAAGCAACAAGCCTTTATTTTTGAGGATTGCAGAAAAATAACTATGTTTGCAAATCAAATACGATATATAATATAATAAGGTAAGAAGAAAATGACAGAAGAAAGACTTTACGAACTGATACAGGAAAAGGAAAGACGCGCGTCTGTGGCCATGCCGGCAACGATGCGCAAGGTATATATATGGATGACATTGGCGTTGGCTATTACGGGGTTCACCGCGTGGATGGTTGCCGATACCGGACTATGGTTCACCATTGCGAGCAACAGAATGTTGTTCTGGGGAATGATTATAGCAGAACTTGGAATGGTATTCGGCATCAGTGCCGGTATAAACAAACTGTCTGCATCGGTAGCCACCCTGCTTTTCGCTCTCTATTCGCTTCTCAACGGTGTGACATTGGTATCTATATTCATTATATTTGATATAGGTAGCATAGCCTCGGTGTTCTTCATCGCCGCAGGAATGTTCGCCGCAATGGGTGTGATAGGTATGGTGTTGAAGACCGACTTGTCGAAATTCGGCAACATACTGTTCATGGGTGTCATCGGACTTATCATCGCATCGCTCGTCAATGTGTTCTTCATAAAGAGCGGCATGATGGAACTTATAGTAAGTTGGGTGGGTGTGATAATATTTGCCGGACTGACGATGTATGACACACAACGCATCAAGCAAATGCTTGTTAATGCCGACCAACCGGAGGAAACTATGCAGAAGATTGCCTTGCTGGGGGCTTTGAGCCTCTATCTCGACTTCATCAACATGTTCCTCTACCTGCTCCGAATATTCGGTGGCAGCCGTAATTGACCACAAGAACACACTTTATAGACATTAATTCAGTAGCAGGCTCCCTCGTTGGAGCCTGTGCTATTTTATAGGATACGGCGATGAGAATTGTCGACCGTTATGTGTTGAAGTTTTCTCTTCAATATATTTCAATGGCTTGAAGTATAAAAAATTTACTGCTCATACAGAAAAAATCATACAAGAATATTTGCAAGTATGCAGAGAATTGTATAATTTTGCAAACAAACAAAAAATGTCTTAAACAGCATGAAAATAAAAACACGTAGGTTAGAGGCCTTGAAGATGCTTATATCAAGCATGGAACTGGGATCGCAAGAAGAAGTGCTTAGAATGCTCGAAAAGGAAGGTTTCAAACTGACTCAGGCCACACTGAGCCGAGACCTGAAGCAGTTGAAGGTGGCGAAAGCCGCTTCAATGAATGGGAAATACGTATATGTATTGCCCAATGACACTATGTATAAGCGCATCACAAAGCCTATCTCGGCAATTGAGATGTTGAAATCGAGCGGCTATGTTTCTATAAATTTCTCCGGTAATATGGGTGTAATAAAAACACGTCCGGGATACGCATCAAGTATCGCATATAACATTGATGCCAGTGATGTGCCTCATATAATCGGTACTATTGCCGGTGATGATACCATATTCATCGTGATAAAAGAGGGGTACAGCCACGAAGAGGTTATCTCTGCGCTGCGTTCTTTGATTCCGGGGGTGGAATGACACAGACTGTAAGATTTTTAACGACTTTCTGATAAATGTCTTGCCGGCGACAAGCAGGTACGTGCTTGTTGTGCGAGATGAGATAAATGGAGATGTTACGTTATAAAAAGTTGGCGGCAACCACCGTTTAACACAACGCCGCTTGCCGCCAATTGGAACGTAAAAAAATTTATTGTTTATCTCTTTTATTTAAGGACACCTAATTCTTTGCCCACCTTTATAAAGGCTTCGATACAACGGTCGAGATGTTCGCGGTTGTGACCTGCGGAAATCTGAACACGTATGCGAGCCTGTTCTTTTGGAACTACAGGGTAGTAGAAACCGGTGACATAGATACCTTCTTCCTGCATCTTTGCAGCATATACCTGCGAAAGTTTTGCATCGTATAGCATCACCGCACAGATGGCACTTTGCGTTGGCTTGATGTCGAAGCCTGCGGCCATCATCTTATCGCGGAAGTAATTCACATTCTCAACAAGTTTGTCGTGTATCTCGTTGCTCTCCTTCAGCATGCGGAACACCTCAAGAGATGCACCGATGATGCCCGGAGCAAGAGAGTTGGAGAATAGGTAAGGACGTGAACGCTGACGAAGGAGGTCGATAATCTCCTTGCGACCGGTGGTGAATCCACCGAGAGCACCGCCGAAAGCCTTGCCCAATGTTCCGGTGTAGATGTCCACGCGATCGTAAGTGTTGAAGAACTCGCTCACACCGTGTCCTGTCTTTCCTACAACACCGGCAGAGTGACTTTCGTCAACCATTACCAAAGCATCATACTTCTCTGCAAGGTCGCAGATCTTGTCAACAGGTGCAACGTTGCCGTCCATAGAGAATACACCATCGGTAACGATGATGCGGAAACGCTGTGCCTGTGCTTCCTTCAAGCATTCCTCCAACTGTTCCATGTCTGCATTAGCATAGCGATAGCGCTTTGCCTTGCAAAGGCGCACACCGTCTATGATGGATGCATGGTTCAGAGAGTCGCTGATGATAGCGTCTTCGTCTGTGAACAGTGGCTCGAACACACCTCCGTTGGCATCAAAGCAGGCCGCATAAAGGATTGTGTCCTCTGTCTTGAAGTAGTCGCTGATGGCTGCTTCAAGTTCCTTGTGGACATCCTGCGTTCCGCAAATGAAGCGTACCGAAGACATTCCAAAGCCACGACGGTCCATCATCTTCTTCGATGCCTCGATGAGACGTGGGTGGTCGGACAGGCCAAGGTAGTTGTTGGCACAGAAGTTCAGCACCTCCTTGCCTTTCACCTGTATGGCTGCCCTTTGCGGACTCTCAATGAGTCGTTCCTCTTTGTAGAGGCCCGCGTCCCTGATCTCCGACAAAGTACGCCTGAGATGGTCTTTCATTTTTCCGTACATAGATTTTTGAATTTATGGTTAATAATTAGGGTTAATAATTTCATCTTTAAACAGAGCAAATCTGTTATCGACCTACAAAGTAACTGAAAAAAAATGAGAAAACACCTAATTAATATGAAAAAAATGCTCGGAACGAAAAAAATGTGCACTTTTATGGCAGAAAGTGGTGTTATGTCGTTTTTTTTTGGTTATTTTGCACGCGAAAATCTATACTATAAACAACATATCATTTAAAAGTAATGAAAAAGATACTTGTTATTGGTTCAACAGGCCAGATTGGTTCGGAACTTACCCGTGAACTTCGCAAGCAGTATGGCAGCGAAAACGTTGTGGCCGGTTATATCACCGGTGCAGAGCCTACGGGCGAATTGAAAGAAGGAGGCCCGTCGGCGATTGCTGATGTGACGGACGGCGAGGCGATCGCCAAAGTGGTTAAAGAAAACAACATCGACACCATCTACAACCTTGCAGCATTGCTTTCGGTTGTGGCAGAATCCAAGCCGAAACTGGCATGGAAGATTGGTATTGACGGTCTGTGGAATATCCTTGAGGTGGCACGCGAGAACAAATGCGCAGTGTTCACTCCGAGTTCTATCGGTTCGTTCGGGTTGAGTACACCACACATCAACACTCCGCAGGACACCGTACAACGCCCGCAAACCATATACGGAGTATCAAAGGTAACCACAGAGTTGCTCAGCGATTATTATCAGAAGAAATACGGAACAGACACACGCTCGGTTCGTTTCCCGGGACTTATTTCATACGTAACACCTCCCGGAGGCGGTACTACCGACTATGCAGTGGATATTTACTACTCGGCAGTGCGCGGAGAGAAATTCGTATGTCCGATTAAGCAGGGCACAATGATGGATATGATGTATATGCCTGATGCTTTAAGGGCGGCAATTAATATCATGGAGGCAGACCCGAAACGTCTCGTTCATCATAACGGATTCAATGTTACGGCAATGAGTTTCTCGCCGGAGACAATCTTTGCAGAAATAAAGAAGCATAAGCCTGACTTCGAAATGGAATACGATGTTGACCCATTGAAGCAGAGCATCGCCGACAGTTGGCCTGACAACCTTGATGATTCATGTGCTCGTAATGAGTGGGACTGGTGTCCTAACTATGACCTCAGCCGCATGACAATCGACATGCTGAAGCATCTTGAAGAGAAATTACTCAAGAAATAATATAAGGAAAACGGCACGTAAGAACGTGTTGTTGCACCTGTAATGTGGATAGTAGCAATCGTAACGTGTCCGTAAAGACTCCTTTACGTCATTTCTGAACTATTTCAGACAAATTCCTTTCAAACTAATGATGGAATATATTGCCTGAAATGGTTCGGAAATTTGTTTGTCCCATTGTCTCGTTAGCCAATATTTTGATATGTAATAACGTATATCATATAAATAAAAAAGAGACTATTCTAAATGAATAATCTCTTTCTCGGTCGGAAGTGCTGACGAATTATCGAACTTTATCAGTGACTTTGAAAAAGTAGTTTTGTTCATCAAGACCCGCAATTATTAGTTTTATTATTTGAGGGCAAAGATAACGAAAATATTCAGATAAGCCAAGTTTTATCTGCATTTTTGTAAAGTCTTTCATATATAAGTCTTTCAGTCTCTTTTCCAAACTCAATAATCCCTACCTCCCCCAAGGGAGGGGGGGATCGAGTTGTCAACGTATCCTCGCACTCAGTCCCCAAATTGTACTCATTCATTATACAAAAAAGGGTGTCCTGTGCGTTTCGCTGAAAAATTTTGGAAAGTAAAATTTGATTTTCCATTATACCCAATTATAATTATATAATGTTACCACTTGTCAAGGTGACAAAACTTGCAAAAAAGCAAGGTGATAATAAAGAAATAAAGATTATGAAACAGAATGGTTCAATTCGATAGAATGAAACTTATTTGCCCGTTAGACATTGTGGGAAACATCAACGAGCGAGATTTTCAAACCATCGTCAAAGATGGGTGTGTTACCTCTTATAAATATCAACAAGACATACCTTTTTACTTGTTGATACGAAAAGACTTCATACATAGTGAATGTGTTATCGAGTTTACGGGAAAGATACTATTAGACCGATACCCCGAACTTATCAACCGAGATAACATCCGTTACTGCATAGAGCAGATAAACTCATTAGGCATTTGCAAGATAGACACAGAAAGACTACTTCAAACGGCCATCGTTGCGAAATGTGATATTACGAAAGATATTCCTTCCACACAGATTAAGGATATTATTTCACAGACCAAACAGAACCTATCCAATTATGACAAGTGGGAAGTAGAGAAATATCCCAATGGCATTTGCTTACGCAATAAGGTTACGACAGACAGATATAAGAAACGTGTTTGTATATATGACAAGGGCAAGGAACTGAAACAACAGACTAATTTATCTTTCTTGCAGTCGTTGCACCAGTCACAAAGGTTACTTAGCTATTTCCAAGACAAAGTGCGTTTTGAGTTAAATGTCGGGACAATGGTACAAGTCAAAAGGTTGCTGAAGATAGACGATAACAGCCTCATCAAGGTCTTAAACTCAACTGCCAATCCTATTCTATTTGTTATTGATGAGGCTCTTAAAAAATGCTCAGACTCAAGACGGCACACAGACTTTAAGGACTATGTAAATAGTCTCATCCTTGCAGACAATCACAACGACCTCGCAGAGTTGGAGGCAAAGATAAGGGCTTTAACTCCCAAAGGAACGGTTATCAAAAGGAAAATGCAACCTTACAGAGAGTATTTCAATAGGCAGACAACTACCAGTCACCAAATAGATATCCGGAGACTTGTTTCGTAGGAAATGTATCAATACTTGAGTAGTATCATTTTAATCTATTGCAAGGGTTTTGATACGAGCAAAAAGTGTATATGTTTAATATAAAAAATTATCTTGAGTCAATGCAAATATGTCGAATAACAAGAAAAATAACGTCATAAGTAAAGTTTCTTCCAGATGTTTGATTGTTTTTCAAAAGATTTTAATATCTTTGGAACGTCATATTGCCATGATAGGCTTTTGACAGACATATTAGACAGCGCATTTTCGCTTTTCTGAACTTGTGAACTTGGACACTTCACATATAGGCATATGCCTATTGCTACATCAGAAAGTGGGAAACGCTCTCTTGGTGTGTAATCGTATCTTATGCGATATACTGCCAAGCGGAGTAATCTTTCCTATTCTGTGTAGCAAGGGAGTCCAAGCCCCACAAGGCAGTTTAGGCAAATGGTGACTCCGCTTTTCTTATATGCCTTCGAAAACGTAATAACAACCAGCATCGCAGGGTCACAGATGCTTAAAAACTTATTGCGTATGGCAGTTAAAGTCAAACTTGCAGATTTCTTCGCAGATTTAAGTACAAATGCGATGGGAACTGAAACAAAAATCCAAGCATTGGCAGCACTTCTTGATGGTAGCCAAAGTGGTATCGAAATTGATGGAACACTTTGCAAGAGTGAAGATGACATTAGAAAGTTATTGGAGCAGACACCAATCCTCAAAAAGAAAGAGACAGAGAAAGAAGCAGAGAAAGGAGGCGAGAAATGAAAATACTTCGTTCAATATTACTTGCTGCAATAGGAATAGTTTCAATCGTTCTTGGAACAGATTCTTATAATTCAGAGACTTATTACAATGGTGAGTATTTTGATGCAAATGGGAATAGTGTAGGAACTAAAGTACATATATCATCGTATGATAGAGGAAGAACTCTTTTGTTTATTCTTGGAGGTGCGTCTCTTATTGTTTATGCCATTCCTACTAACCTAAAAAGAAAAGACAATGAATAAGTTAATTAGTTTTATTTCGGCTTTTATAGTCGTGGCTTGCCTTGCATCTTGTGGTGGCAACAACCAATCACAACAATCCTCTGATTTAGAGAGGCGAGAGGCAGAACTTAAGAAGCGTGAAGATAGTTTGCGTATTGTGGAACAACAGCAGACAGAACAACGCAGGAAACAAAAAGAAAACACCCAAGTCAAACAAGATGTCACCCCTCAAACAAGGACATTCACAACAAACAAAAGCACCTTTGATTATGAAGAGGCTCTTAACTACTGTTATACGATAGGGTATAAAGATGGAAGTAGTTCAAAAGTGCATTCAAACCCTGAATGGTCACGACAAATTGACATAAAAGACTTTGAAGCTGTATGGGTATATCTATATGGAGTTCCGACATCAACAGATGAAGCCAAAGAAGCGTATGATGCATGTTTTGAGAAATACATGCAGGGGCATAATGAGGCTTTCTATCAATAATGCATAATGACGAAGCAAAAGACCGGTTAGCAATAGTCGGTCTTTTTATTTTGCATGATATTTTCCGTTAAAATCATGTTCTGTTATTTCCTCATTTTTGAGTGTGATTCTTATCTCATTTGTAAAGTCTATAAGGGAGTTTATATTGTCTGTCACAAGGGTTTCCCCCCGAAACACGACAATGGCTGTTAGGTCGTTTTGATCCAGAGAATTATTGAATAAGTCGGCAACCTCTACATTCAGATTGCTTGCTATGCTCTGAATGGTACTAAGTTGAGGATTTCCGTTAATTGCCCTACTCAAACTCTCCGGCGCAATCTGCATTTTCTCTGCAAGTTGGCGCATCGTGATACCTTGCTTTCTGCAAAGCATTCTCACTGAAAGACTCAAGTTATTTTCCATTTTTCTTGTTTTGGGTACAAAGATACTAAAATAACTTGAAATATCAATTATTTTAAAGAAAATTGAAAGAAAATATCAAAATAATTTGGTTTGCATTGATTTTTGTTGTATATTTGCAGTGTAAAAGATAACATATAATATCAAATAATGTCAATCATGGAAGCAAAGAAAATATCAGCAGTGATTTATGCCCGAGTATCAACCAATGGCCAAGATTATGAGCGTCAGTTGAACGACCTCCGAGAGTATGCAAGTCGTATGGGTTATGAGGTGGTGAAAGAATTTGCTGAGAAAATCTCCGGTGCAAAAAAAGTGGCAGAGCGTGAAGCATTGACGGAGTTACTTTCATTCGTTGAGGCTAACCACATTGATAAACTGCTTATATATGAGTGCAGTCGTTTATCTCGTAGAGTGGCAGACTTCATCAATATCGTAGATAAGTTGAACGAGTTGCACATATCTTTATACATCCATCAAAATGGACTTGAGACATTGCAGGCAGATGGGAAGGTGAACCCCATCGCACAACTTGTAATTGGCATGTTGGCGCAGTTCAACAGCATGGAGCGCAGCCTCATCCGTAGCCGTATGGAGAGCGGATATAACAACTATCGTTCAAATGGTGGTATGGTTGGTCGCAAAGTCGGTTTTCGCAAATCAGAGGAAACCATGAGAGAGGAATACAAAGAGGAAAGCCGTTTGCTTAGAAAGGGCTTGAGTCTTCGAAATGTGGCTAAAATTACGGGCACTTCTATCAATACTTTACGGAAAGTTAAGGCAATTTGTTAAAAAGTTGCCTTTTTATTTGGTTATATGGTGGATTGGGAACATATTTGCAAATGAGGATAAATGACAATATCCCAATCGCTCTTTGAAATAGTGAAAACACAGAACATAGGCAACGCAAGGTATCCATATCGAGCAAATTAAATAATAAAAACAATAATAGGTAAAAGATTATGAAATAATAAACAATAATTCAATTTGGGTTTTAACGTTGTCCCAATGCTGTACAACAGACTTGCTCACCCGTGATGGGTGTCATATAGCAAGAGGCAGAAACAATAAATAACCCGCTTTGTCGGGGTCTTATTCTCAATTATAAAATGTTTAAAGAGGATGAGGTTAACGAATATAATAAGGAGTTCTGCAAGATAGGTCTTACAGACGTGGCAGAACAAAAGAAAATTTTAGAGTTCCTTTATACGTTTGGAACGATTACATATAATAACATAAAAATCAAAAATAGATAGGTTATGGCAAAGAAAAGGCAAAAAAATAAGGTGGTAGAATATGCTAAACTTGAGCATAAGGTAGCAGCACTTTGGACTAGAGTAAGCACAGAGAGGCAGGAGAATGAAAATTATAGCCTCGAAAATCAGAAAAAAATATGTAAAGAGTTTGCTAAGGCGAACGGAATCATCATCAAACGAGAATTTGGTGGTAAACACGAATCAGCGAAGGATGAAGGTAAAATGTATAAGGAAATGATTGCGGAGGTTGCAAAAGACAAAGAAATAAACATTATCTTGGTTTATTCCTTCGATAGATTTAGTAGAGCAGGGGAAGAGGCTATTTTTACAAAGCAATATCTGAAAGCGAAAGGTATTTATGTGGTTTCTGCCACACAACTTACAGACCCTGACAGTGCTGCAGGTAAATTTATGGAAAATATCATTTTCCTTTTCAATCAGTTTGAGAATGAATTAAGACGTGATAAAGCCGTCATGGGAATGAGAGAGTGTATAAAACGTGGGGAATGGTACGGAAAGCCTCCACTTGGGTATGACCACAAGAAAGAGGGAAAGACACACATTCACACCATCAACGAGATAGGACGCAAACTTCGCAATGCTTGGATTTGGAAAGCCAACGAAGGGGCAAGTGATATGGAGATAGTCAAGCGGTTGCGAGCAATGGGGGTGAACACTAATCGGAAGCACCTCAACAAGATATTGCAGAACAAGTTTTATTGCGGTTGGATTGTGAATAGTCTGCTTGATTATGAGCCTGTCAAAGGAAAACAAGAGGTGTTAATTGACGAAGATACATGGAATAGAGCAAACGGCCTCACTCGTGCAGGGTATGAGCAACAAGAGGTGACTGAGAATTTCCCTTTGAAACGTCATGTAAGGTGCGCAGATTGTGGAGGTTACATTACGGGGTATACAGTCAAGGCAAAGGGTAAAGACTATTATAAATGCAATAAGATAGGGTGCAAATGTAATAGAAGTACGACTATCATGCACAACCTATATATTGAGTTGTTGAATACCTATCAGATACCAACAGAGTTTGTTCCGGTATTGTCAAAGGTGCTTAATAAGGTGTTTAACGATTACAACGGCCATAAAAGCACTATGCTCAAGGATTTGAAGAAAAGGCATACAGAGATACAAAAGGAAATTGAAGATGTAGATGTACGTTGGGGACGTGGTATAATTTCCGAAAGTGTATATCATACAACTTCTCGCAAACTCAACAAGGATTTAGCAGAGATTGAGAGCGGACTTGCTGAAGCAGACAAAAATCTATCGAACCTTCAGAAATTCATAGACCAAGCAATCGCAATGTCTTGTAATTTAGGCACTTTATGGAAAAATGGAGATTTCGCAAGTAGGCAAAAACTGCAAAATTTGCTATTCCCGAGCGGTATTTACTTCGATAAGAACACAGACGATTATCGAACCGAAACAGAGAATGAGGTGTTTAAGACATTTCGTTTGTTTTCAAGCACTTGCAAAGATGGAAAAGAAAAAGCGACAACCGATATTAACCGATTGTCGCCTTTGGTCGGGATGAGGCGACTCGAACGCCCGACCCCTACGTCCCGAACGTAGTGCGCTACCAACTGCGCTACATCCCGATTTGCGGGTGCAAAGATAGCAAGAAAAAATGAAACAACAATATTTTTATGAAGAAATTTCTTCAAAAACTTGCTCAATACATAAAAAAGTGCTACCTTTGCACCCGCTTTCGATAAGCGAGTGGTTGAAATGATGGTGCCTTAGCTCAGTTGGTAGAGCATCGGACTGAAAATCCGTGTGTCCCCGGTTCGATTCCTGGAGGCACCACAAAAGAAAACGAAAGACTTGGTTTCCGAATGGATGCCAAGTCTTTTTCTTTTCTGTCAATGCACCATTATCGCCGATTTATCAAGCGTATTTTAGGCTTCCTCAAAATAACCTTTATTGAAATTGTTGGTGAATAAAGAAATGTTTTTATTAATATTTTGTTGCAAAAGTATGTCGTTATTTGTATTTTTTTCTAACTTTGCACCCGCATAAAGTGAATAACGTTAATATTATTATAGCATAATCCATAACTTCGATGGAATATTACATTGTGTTGAATGGTGTGAAAGAAGGACCTTTCACATTGGAAGAATTAAAGTTAAAGGGTGTTAGAGAAACGACATTGGTATGGAGTAGCGGACTTCCGGATTGGGTTCAGGCAAACGCTTTGCCGGAAGTTATGGAGGCTATCATTACCAACCCGACACCGCAACCGATACCTGCAGCCTCACAAGCATATAATCAAACAGAACAACCACGTCAGGAAGCATATAATACACAAGAATCTGTTCCGCCGATGCCGGAGGATTATGTGCAGAAGAACATCATATTGGCAGTAGTAGGTTTCATGTGCTGCGGTTTGATAGGAGCAATATTCGCCGTGTTGGGCTATTTGAGTGGTAACGAGGTGAAGAGGCTTTATGTTCTCGGACAGTATGAACAGGCAAAGGATAAGGCTGCAGATGCAAAGAAGTGGTTCAAGATTTCAATTATTGTAGATCTCGTATGTGCCGGTCTTTTCTTAATCTATATTTTTGCCTATATTTTTATTATTGTCTTTTTTACATTCCTTAGTTATGCGGGGTAACTATAAAACAGATGGGATATGGAATATTATTTAATGACTGATGGCAGACAATGCGGTCTCTTTTCTCATGAAGAACTGCGCGACAAGTTTGTTACACCCAATATGCCGGTTTGACATGAAGACATGACCGACTGGATTCCGGCACGCAATATTCCTGAGATATGCGATGTGTTACAGCCGGAACCTACTCCTCTGTCAAATGATTACTACGCCGATCGGCAACAAAATGGTATTGATAACGGGCAAGAAGAACGCGTTCCACCGCTGCCGGATGACTATAAAAGCTCCAATTTGTTTCTCATAATTTTCGGTCTCTTTATCTGTTTGTTTTGCTTCCCGGGTTCTGTTTTAGCTATGATAAGTTACTTTAAGAGTTTCGATATTCAAATGTTATACGCCATGGGAAAGTATGACTTAATGGAGGAGAGAGTTGCCGAAGTGCGCAAATTCCGCAAGTGGGCGATATGGACAGATATAATATTTGGTTCAGTTTGTACTATTGCTTTTGCAGCATTTACACTGTATCTCGTTTTCTATTTTATTCATGAGACATCAAAGTTAGACTGACTACTACAAAAGAAATTACACAGAAAACAGAAAATATTACCGCCGGCAGCAGTGTGCATCCCACTTGCTGCCGTTTTATTTTTGCTCTAAACTAACACCGGCAGGCTCTTTTTTTTATATTTTGTCACAAAATATTTCATTATTAGCATTTTTTTTCTACCTTTGCAGTGAAAATATTAGCAACGTTAATATAGTTATAACATAAAATCATAACAAAATGGAATATTACATTGTATTGAATGGTGTGAAGGAAGGACCCTTCGCATTGGCAGACTTGAAGTCAAAAGGTGTTACTGAAACAACATTGGTATGGAAAAACGGCCTCACCGACTGGGTTAAGGCTAACACTTTGCCGGAAGTAATGGAAGCTATCACTCCTAAACCGGCACCGCAGCCTATACCGGCAGCGCCACAGCCACAGCCACAACCGGCTTCGCCGTATCAGCGACCTGCACAACCAACCGCAGCACAACCGACCGCTGCACCGCAACCACAGCCTGCACCACAGACATACAGTCAACCCGCACAGCCACGTCCGGCAGTATTTAACACTCAGTCGCAGCAAGCTGTCGAACCAATGCCGGAAGACTATACACAGAAGAACATCATTGCAGCAATAGTAGGTTTCTTATGCTGCGGTGTGATAGGAGCAATATTCGCGGTTATCGGCTTCATCAATGGTAATGATGTGAAGAAATATTATAATCTCGGACAGTATGATCTGGCAGCCAAGAAGGCGGCAGAAGCAAAGAAGTGGTTCAAGATATCAATAATTGTAGATGCCGTATTAGGTGTTCTCTTTTTATTGTATTTTGTGGTCATGTTCGCTTTTGGTTTCTTCGCCTCATACTAATAAGGCAAGAGAGTATAGATGGAATATTATGTCATAATAGACGGCAGAAAATGCGGACCGTATTCTCATGAAGAGTTGCGCAGCAAGTTCGTTACGCCTAATATGCCGGTATGGCACGAAGGCCTGATCGACTGGGCTCAGGCAAGCGACATTCCCGAGCTTTGCGATGTGTTGCAACCCGACCCCACACCACTACCATATAATGAAGGTGGTGCCCAAGAGCAAAACACGATGGGAAACGGAAATGAAGAATACGTTCCGCCGATGCCTAATGACTATAGAACTTCCAATATATTTCTTATAATTTTCGGTTTCTTTTTATGTCAATTCTGTTTTATCGGCTCTGTTTTCGCTTTAATAAGTTATTTCAAGAGTAACGATATGCAGATGATGCATGCCTTGAAAAAATACGACTTGATGGCAATCAAGGCTGACGAGGTGCGCAAATTCAACAAGTTGGCGATACGGACAAATATCATAAGTGTGATACTTGGTATTATTCTCGCTGTGATATGTGCGATAATTCTCTTTGGATCATTTTATTATGTGACATCACACTTATATCATTACCAATAGCACGTGGAGTTGCAAAAGAAACATAAAACAATATTGGCGGCAGCAGTGCTCATCGCGCTTGCTGCCGTTTATTTCTTGTTCGACCCCTACACCGGACGGCTCTTTCCCAAGTGCTTTTTCCGTATGCTGACCGGTTGGGAATGCCCCGGCTGTGGTTCGCAACGTGCACTCCACTCCCTCCTTCATGGAGATATAGTCACGGCATTGAGGCAAAATATGTGGATCCCCTTTGCCACTTTATACATCGTATTGCTCACTATTGCAATGCTTTTCTTTAGTCGCAAAAGTCGTTTTACGGCAGCAATCACAAACAAATATCTTCTTTTCGCTTTCCTCCTCTTCACGCTGTTGTGGTTCGTTGTGCGCAACATATATGGAGTTTAGATAATATGGTTTTATTATAAGGGTTGTTATTTCAATTTCTGTTTAAAATCATTCCAATTATCTTAATTCCTTTCTTTTCCCCCTCAAAATATTTACGTTTGTTCGCACTAATCATCATAAAAAAATGCTATTCCTGTTTGTCATATAAATAAAGTCCGAAAAACAAAGGGCATACGATATTGACGAAATGATAGAAAATAGGAGACTTGAAGTGCTTTTCAGAGCACACTACTGTAACATGATTCGACTGGCAACGGCATATCTTACCGATGCCGATGATGCTGAAGACGTGGTGCAAGACATTTTTGTGCGACTGTTGGAGAAAGAAGTGCAGATGTCGGAAGAAAAAACGGCAGCATATCTTATGACCGCAGTGCGTAACGGCTGCTATAATATAATAAGGAGAAAACTTCTGAAAGAGCAGGTTGCAGGGCTATATCCTATTGAAACGAAGGAAGAAATGGTGCCAATAGATACACTTATCAAACGTCTTGAAGAGGTTTCGGCGTATATCGAGAACCGTATTACAGAGCCTCACGCAACCATTCTTCGCATGCGCTTTGATGAAAACATGACGTTGAAAGAGATTGCCGGAAAGTTGAACATGAACATCAACACCGTCTATAAGTATCTGCAACAAAGTATTCGGCAATTGAGAACTCATTTTAAAGAATATTGACTATGGAAAGAAAAAAGAAGAAAATGCCAATCTGTGGGGAAGATAGTATTTTGGACTATGAACTTTCGGAAATGCTTGAAAACCCTGATACATATTCCGAAGAACAGATACGCACCATAATAGACCGTAGCGAAGACTCGCGCGAAACATACGAAACAATGGTTGAGGTGAGGCAGAGTTATCGCTTTCGTCATGCCGCCGACCGTGAGATTGACGTGGATAGAGCGTGGGAATGTTTCGAGAAAAAGCATCTGCAGTCAGCCACACCGGTCATGAAATTGCGCAAAGTTGCTGCCGTAATCATCACTATACTGGCTGTTTCGGGTGTCGCGATAGCTGCAATATACACAATAGGCAGGCATTCGGAGAACTCTATCGGCCGTACAAGGAAGACTGCTACGGCGTTGAGCAACGATGTGCTGATGGCGCAAGATTCTATTGTTGTCAAACCGATTACCTATTCCGAACCCAAGACGTTCGACAATGTGCGCCTTGATGAAATGCTCGGCGAGATTGCAAGACACTATGGCTGCGCATTGAATTTCCGTAATGACGAAATTAGAAGCCTGCGACTGTATTTCCAATGGAATCCGGAGGAACCGATAGAGAAAGTGATAGAAAAACTGAACCTTTTTGAACATATCAACGTGGTGCGTGAAGAACAATGCTTAACGGTAGAATAGATTATGAAAAAATATATTGCCATAATGCTCTTTTCTATGACGATGCTGCACGTAGGGGCGCAACGAATCAACCGTACTTTCTGTGATGTTTCATTGTCGGAAGCTCTGAAAAGCATCAACGAGAGTTCCTCGCGATACAAGATAAGTTTCATATACAACGAATTGGAGGATTTCCGTGTGACGGCAAACCTCCACCGCCGTTCTGTTCCTGATGCGGTGCGTGAGGTGGTGGGGTTCTATCCCATGCGGGTAATCATCAGCGACTCGCTGATTGTCGTGGAATGTACTCACAAGACCGACCGTCATCTCACGGGAACAATCATCGACGAGGCCGACATGCCTGTGGAGTTCGCCAACATCGCACTGCTGAACCCTGCCGACTCAGCATTGATTGTCGGCGGTGTCTCCAACGGTAGCGGAACTTTTGTAATTCCATACGATCGTCCGGTGATAATTGCCCGTATATCGTATGTGGGCTACAAAACCATATATCGACTTTGTACAAAGGAGAATTTGGGAATAATAAAATTGACACCGGAGGCACAGACATTGGCTGATGTGCAGGTGAAAGGCAGACAAAGAGTGTATAAAGCCACCGACAGAGGCATCATTGTGAACGTCAAGGATACTCCGCTTAAGAGGTTTGGATCGGTCGGAGAGATGATGAAACACTTGCCATTGATGATGCCGGATGGCAGCGTCGCAGGACATGGGATTCCCGAAGTTTATATCAATAACAAGAAGATGCGCGATACTCAGGAACTCGACCGTTTACGAGCAGAGAACATTCTGTCTGCCGAGATTATAACACAGCCCGGAGCAGAGTATGGTTCCGGCGTTAGGTCGGTAATAATACTGAAGACCGTTAAGCCTGAAGGTGAGGGCTTGAGCGGAAATTTGTCAGCATCATACAGGCAGGGAAAAAAGCATTATGCTGATTTGAACGCATATTTTAATTATCGCCTGAACAACGGAACCGACTTCTTCACACATATCTTTCTCGTAAACAACAACAATCGTATTGATGCAAATTCCTTTGACAAACTGACGGCTTCTTCCGTTTGGAATTATCATAGAAATGGTGCTTGGATAAATCGTATGAAGTATTATTTTGTGGATTGTGGTTGGAATAAGGAAATAAACGAGCATCATTCCGTTGGAATAACTTATTCCGGATTCAACTATATAGGCAGTCGTGAGAACCGGAGAGAGAGCGATGAACAGACTTGGCGAGATGGTTCGCTTGTGTATGGAGGGCAAAGTGTCATTTCAACGTTTTGGAAACCGAGTATGAGTCATAGCATCAATGCTTATTATGTAGGAGAGATAGGAAGGTGGGGGGTGGATTTTAGTGCCGATTATTATCATGCCGACAATATTGCCGATATGACAGGAGAGACTGTTGGAGAGCCTTCGGTTGGGAGTAATACTGTTACAAAGAACCAACTGTTGGCGGAGAAACTCATAATCAAGATGTCCATGCCGCGGGGTAACCTTGATTTTGGAGAGGAAGTGTCGAAGGTGAACCGTACAAGCGATTTTCGTCAGAGCGGTTTCTCGGCTGATAATCATATACGTCAGCAAACCACCACATGGTCGCTTTTCGCCAATTACTCGCTGATGCTCGGCCGTTTCGGTATTTCTGCAGGACTGCGATGGCAGAACGAGCGAAATGGATATGATGTTAACGGGTTGAAAAACAATGATATGAGTCCGAAATACAGCGTCCTCATTCCTAAGGTTTCAGCCACTTATACAGGAAAGTTATGGAGGCATATTCTCGCATTTTCCACAATGCGCGACAATCCGTCGTATGGTCATCTGTCGTCGTCGGTCAACTATCGCAGTAAATATGAGTATGACACCGGAAATCCTTTGTTGAAACCATGTACGGCATACAACATCTCGTGGACTTCTTCATGGAAATGGCTCTATGGCGAAATCATTTATCAATACTTAAGAAATTCCATACGCACATTCCAATATGCCTATGACGATGTCAACCTTCCGGGAGTTATGATGATGGACTATCGCAACATTCCAAGATGTAGAACTTATGGCATAACTCTTAATGCTTCGCCGAAAATAGGGATTTGGCAGATGAACTACACCACCAATTTTTATTTTGTTGACGAGGATAACAAGGCACTTGGAATAACGCATAATTGGAATGGATTGCTCTCTTCGTTCATGCTCGACAATACTCTAACGCTGCCACACTCGTGGTTGTTTAATTTGCAAGCAAGTTTCTCACCTTACCAAGAGTCCGGGTGTGCGCAGACAAAGGCTTCGGGATTCGTCAATCTGTGCATTGGCAAGCAATTCCTTCGTGACAAAAGCCTTTCCTTTGCCCTCGTTGTAAACGACATTTTTCACACGAATTATATAAAAATGACTGCTTACGGCGGAATAAACGTTCGCACGCAATTCAAGGAATATCGTGATTCCCGTCGCTTCGGAATAGACATATCATGGAAATTCAATACTACAGATAGCAGGTATAAAGGTTCGCATGCCGGCCAAAGCGAGCGCAACAGATTATAACCTTACTCGCAAAATCGCCCATTTCGGAAAGTAAAATGGGCGATTTTGTTTTCCAATCTCGCCCATTTTGGCCGGCAATTTCGCCCAATTTGCTTCACGTATTGTTTTTCCCCTTCTCTCAAATCCTTATAAATACGCGAGTTCTGGATAATAACTCATCATTAAATTTGGTAATCTGTTGAAATCATGGTGTCTTTATAGTATCTTAAGTCTTATTGAATGCCAATAATTGTTTTTTCAAAACAAGTGATGGAACGCCTGCTTCATTAAAAGAATTTGGAATATTACTGATGCGATAAAATCGCGTTAAGTTATACATTATCAAAAAGAGTGAGTTCTTTGACATATTGATTGAGACTGACAGATTCGCATGGCTTGGTGATGATTTCTCTGAGTGAAGTCTTCTCCAAGGCTGATATTCTTATCAGCGTGGCCACCTCGGTGATGGAATATGGACTTTTGTAGTCCGCCTTGATTCTGGCTATAATCAGATAAGCGATGATTGCTATCCACAAATGGGTGCGCACGGCATTCTCGGAGTATCCCCACAGGGTCTTCACTACAATGTTCTGCTTGACCCATTTGAAGAAAACTTCAATATCCCATCTGTGTCTGTACAGGCAAGCCACTTCCAATGCGCTGATTTCGAAGTTGTTCGTAATGAATACGATTTCTTCTTCGGCTTCTTCATCATAGATGCAGACTGCGCGTATCGGCTCTGGATAGAGGGCAACCGTCTTGGTGGTCAGGCGAATGGTGAAAATCACCTATGATACCACCTTCCACATCGGAAGCGCTCAGTTTCCTGTGTCCTAAGACTTCATATTTCATGTTCTCCTTCGGACGGCTTACCCAGTAAGCACCTGCCAAGTGGAAACGGAACAGTGCGTCGAAGTCGACATAAGCCTTGTCCATCATATAGAAGGCGAAAGGCTCAGGTTCGAGGACATCCAGTTCGTTGCTGTCATGCCATCTGCCATTGGTTATATGAATGTTGGCAGGAATGCTGCCTCGCAGATCCAGCAGCGTATGTATCTTCACAGCACCCCGGCTGTATTTCCCCAAGGCCCATGTAGCCAGTTTTATACTGGTGGAGATGGTTGTGGAATCAAGTGCATAGAGGACATTGTCGACGGTTATCTCTGGAATAGAAGTCTTTGCATACAACGGCCTTACAACGCTGATGAGATATGTTCCCAATTCCTCGTATATGCGATAGTCCCGCTTCTCGTTGGCACGGGAGAGTGACGACTGGTTGACGGTATTTCGAAAACCAATGTGATAGAGAATCGGCTTATGTGCTTCGAGGCACATGCATATATCACGCAGGGAATCGCAACTTGTAATCTGACCGAACAACAGGTGTAGCAACTGGTTGTAGCATGTCAAGTCCTTTGCGTGTCAGTTTCCACGATACTTATCTACGAGTTTGTCGAACTGATAACGAGGGATATAATCCACAACTTGGGAGAAAATATAGCTACCGACGTTCATAATCTTGCAGTCTAGACTGCAAAAAAACTCTGTCATTTTCAAATCAAAAAATCAAAGACCGCTCTGAAACCCTTATTAACAAAGGAATATATTGAGTTTAAATTAAAAATATTGCATCACTTATAAATTTGGAAAACACATTCATTCTATTAATGTATCGGGAACTCGGAATTTTGGATTTTTTTTAATTCGATAAATATACACACAAAATTATAAGTTCCTTTTTCGTATTCAGCAATAATAGGGAGAAGATTGTCAAAATATAAATTATCTTGCGTTTTAGAGAGATATAGAGAATGTTTTATTGATTTTATCTTTTTCATGTAAGGATTTATATAATTGTACTTCTTAAAATTCATTCGAGACCTCTGCAAAACCTTTCACTCACTAACCTTTCATCTCTATAACTTTAAATGAGTGAATATTTATAAACAACGTATGTTTTTATGAGGCAACTTTAGTGTAAACACACTCTTTTATGGGTGTGTTTCCTCTTATTTGATACAATTGCACACAATAATCCCCGGTGTCCTGTATAAGTTGTAGGCAATGGACTCCATTATATGCTGTGCATGTGTTTTTGAGAGTCCGACATACCTTGCTATTCCTGCACCAAACCATCTGTGCATAGAACCAAAGGTACGCTCTACTTTGTAGCGTATCTTACTTATAGCGATATTGACCCTCTTCTGTCTTTCGGTAATCTCATGTCCTCTTGTTCCCTTATGCATGATGCGGCTTTTGAGTCCCATACGTTTGAGGGTTTCCTTATTCTCAGCAGAGTCGTATCCTTTATCCGCATAGACAAGTGCCTTTCGTGGTAGTTTGGCTTTCTTCAAAGGAGTTTCCAAGTGTTTAATATCACTTTCATTGGCTGCTGTTGTTTCTTCGGCAAGTACCATCCCATTTTCATCCGTTACCGTGTGACGTTTGTAACCGAAATGGAGTTTTCCCATCTTCTTTATCCAACGGGCTTCCGCATCCACATTAGGCTTGACGACTTCTTTGACCATTGATTTTTCCGAAGCCTCCATGTTATCATCATCTTTTCTATCCTCAACGACCTCATAACTCTTACATCCGCGGGGACGACGTGGGGTGTTCGTAATGCTTGCATCAACAATTGCTCCATGCTTGACAATGACACCTTTAACTTCCAATTGCCTGTTAAACTCGTCAAGGAGAGTGTCATATAAATCCGCCTCAACCAAGACATTACGAAAACGACACACGGTAGTACTGTCAGGAACGGTATCTTCCATGCCAAGACCTGCAAAACGGCTAAAGGAAAGCCGGTCGTTAACCCGATCTTCAACCTCTCCGTCACTCAGACCGTACCGGGTGCGAAGCAATTCAATCTTGAATAAAACAAGACTGTCATAGCAGGGACGACCGGTAGAATTATAGCCTTTGGTGTAAGCTGCTTCGATTATAGCACGAATAGGAGACCAATCAATAACTGTGTTTATTGGGAAAAAGAATGTCTGCTTAACCTTTCTTTGGCCAAGAAATATATCAGCAAAACTTGGAGAGGATATCTTTTGTTTCATGCCATAAAGGTACAAAAAGTATTTGATATGAGCAAAGAAAATGAAGAGTTTTGCAGAGGTCTCCATTCGTTCTGAAAGATGTAAAACATAAATAGAGTCATAGCCTTCTATGGCTACTTTTTGACAAGATGATTTGTGGTAAAATTCAGATAACCAGTATAACATCTCCTCTTTATTTCTATTATAATTGATACCTGTGGGATAGCAGTTGTGAAATTTAGGAAGACGTAACTCATATTCAAAAGGAGCAATCCGTTAGTAAAAATATTAGCATGTGGCTATTGTTATAATTACAACGATAGCCATTATTGATATGGAAAAGTATTTCACTTTTTGTCTATTCGTATCATTCCTCCTATGCTGTAATTAACATGCGAGATAGGAATAAAAGGTCGCATATAATTTTAAATTGGGTTGTAAACAGATAATTTTCGCATGAATAAGGTATCTACTTCTCCTCTAACTGATATCATGCCATCTTTATAATAAAACAAATTTGCTCTCTTTAAAAAATTAATTATTGGAGATTTAATATATATTGTATCACAAATAAGAATGCTATCTTGTTTGCAAAATTTTATGGAATCAGATGATTCTTGTATAAATTCAGCACCAATATGATATAAATAAACAGTTCTTTTTTTATAACTAAACAATTTTACATATTCGTAGTTTTTGAACGTTGGAGAAAGGTCATCATATAGTGGACCTATTAAATATCCATTTGGAATCTTTCTATCATGAGAAACTTTATCTGTATGTAAAATTAAATATGAGCAGTGCATAATGCTATCCCTATCAATAAAACTTTTAATACTATCTACAAATTCCTGTTTAAATGTTAAGGTTGATGGCCTATTGTATTCACAAGACACCATCAAAAAAGAAAAAACTACAATTACTATTTTTAAAACGTTCATTTTCACTTAATTTATTTATGCAACCTTCTTATTATATTAGATAGAGTCGTCTTTTCACTAAGATGACTTTCCCTTGAGGAATCCTTATTATTTTAATTCTCCATTTTTATAAAATATGCGAGCAGGGATAAAAAATCATCATAAGATTTGGTAATCTGCGGAAATCTTTGTGTATTTATTGTATTAGAAATCAATAAAATACAAATAAAATCCACTATGATTGTCGAGGACAAAGATAGTAAAACTTTCTGTATTATTGACGACTTTAACAAGAATTTTAATGCCGAACTTGACTAAATGTGTCTTTGCGCTACTGACATGCGCTATCATAACCGCAAAGGTTAAATATCATAAAGTGAAATAATGACCATTATTACATGCCGTCATTTCTGTACTTACTGCATATTGTTTCTTTGAAAACAAACCGGAGGCATGGCCGGTACATGTGGAAAAGATTAGACAGTTAGGAGTATTTTTAAAGGACTTATCCCGAACTCGCGTATAAATCCGACATCTTTATCCCGCAATGTCCTATCTTTATCCGAAAAGTATCGCCCTCGTCCTTTTTTTCTTTCTCCCTATATATATAATAATGTGCTTTTTCTTTTTCTTCGTTTATTTTCTTTATTCTTTTCTTTTTTTCTTTTTTTTCTAAATTTTTCTTTGAAAAAGTTTTGTGGTTTACGAATTTAGCATTACCTTTGCACTCGCTTTTGAAAAATCCGGCCTTTTTGGTTGTGTTTTCATGAGCGCATAAATAAAGAGTTCTTTGATAGATTTCAATAAGACAGAGAAGTAGTACAAGAAGCGAGGTTATGATTTTTCATGACCTTTGGTAAATAGGAATGCCGTCGTATGCTTTTGTCATTTCGATGGTGTCCATGAACCGTCAATTAAATTGTACCGGATATTGTACATTCTTGAGACAGACATTATTATTATGGCACATTGTTTATTTTGTGTCATTAATTATTATAATCAGACATTTTACAATGGAGAGTTTGATCCTGGCTCAGGATGAACGCTAGCTACAGGCTTAACACATGCAAGTCGAGGGGCATCATGCGGATTGCTTGCGATCCGTGATGGCGACCGGCGCACGGGTGAGTAACGCGTATCCAACCTTCCCGCTGCAGGGGGATAACCCGGTGAAAGCCGGACTAATACCCCATAATCCCCGTTGACGGCATCCGATTCGGGGCAAAGTTTTTTTCGGCAGCGGATGGGGATGCGTCCGATTAGTTTGTTGGTGAGGTAACGGCTCACCAAGGCTTTGATCGGTAGGGGTTCTGAGAGGAAGGCCCCCCACATTGGGACTGAGACACGGCCCAAACTCCTACGGGAGGCAGCAGTGAGGAATATTGGTCAATGGGCGCAAGCCTGAACCAGCCAAGTAGCGTGGAGGATGACTGCCCTATGGGTTGTAAACTCCTTTTATGCGGGGATAAAATGTTTCACGTGTGAGATATTGCAGGTACCGCATGAATAAGGACCGGCTAATTCCGTGCCAGCAGCCGCGGTAATACGGAAGGTCCTGGCGTTATCCGGATTTATTGGGTTTAAAGGGAGCGCAGACTGCTTGTCAAGCGTGCAGTGAAACGCCGTGGCCCAACCACGGTCCTGCTGCGCGAACTGGCTTGCTTGAGTGGGCCGTAGGTACGCGGAATTCGTGGTGTAGCGGTGAAATGCTTAGATATCACGAGGAACTCCGATTGCGAAGGCAGCGTACCATATCCCAACTGACGTTTATGCTCGAAGGTGCGGGTATCGAACAGGATTAGATACCCTGGTAGTCCGCACAGTAAACCATGGATGCTCGCTGTCGGCGATAAATTGCCGGTGGCCTAGCGAAAGCGTTAAGCATCCCACCTGGGGAGTACGCCGGCAACGGTGAAACTCAAAGGAATTGACGGGGGCCCGCACAAGCGGAGGAACATGTGGTTTAATTCGATGATACGCGAGGAACCTTACCCGGGCTTGAATTGCAGAGGAAAGATCCAGAGATGGTGATGCCCTTCGGGGTCTCTGTGAAGGTGCTGCATGGTTGTCGTCAGCTCGTGCCGTGAGGTGTCGGCTTAAGTGCCATAACGAGCGCAACCCCTCTGCGTAGTTGCCATCGGGTGATGCCGGGCACTCTGCGCACACTGCCACCGCAAGGTGTGAGGAAGGTGGGGATGACGTCAAATCAGCACGGCCCTTACGTCCGGGGCTACACACGTGTTACAATGGCAGGTACAGCGAGTCGGGAGCATGCAAATGTTCTCCAATCCCCAAAACCTGCCTCAGTTCGGACTGGGGTCTGCAACCCGACCCCACGAAGCTGGATTCGCTAGTAATCGCGCATCAGCCATGGCGCGGTGAATACGTTCCCGGGCCTTGTACACACCGCCCGTCAAGCCATGAAAGCCGGGGGCGCCTGAAGTCCGTGACCGCGAGGGTCGGCCTAGGGCGAGACCGGTGATTGGGGCTAAGTCGTAACAAGGTAGCCGTACCGGAAGGTGCGGCTGGAACACCTCCTTTCTGGAGAGGATGTCGATATTCGAGGTATATTTTACTGTATCGGTTTATGTATTTCTATTTCCTTAGCGCTTCCTTGTACCGCTTTTCTTCTCTGTCTTTTTCGATAGGGGATATGCGTTGTTCCGTTATTCGGTTTGATGCACGGAGTCCCATAGCTCAGTTGGTTAGAGCGCCACACTGATAATGTGGAGGCCGGCAGTTCAAGTCTGCCTGGGACTACCCGGGGAAGTCGGCATACCACCTTATTTATGGGGGATTAGCTCAGCTGGCTAGAGCACCTGCTTTGCAAGCAGGGGGTCAACGGTTCGAATCCGTTATTCTCCACTTATGCCGTTTATTCGGCGATGATCTTTGACATATTGGTACACAAGCAAGACAGTGAATGATTCGGCAATGCCGTGTTTTTCTTTTTTTTTAGAGGATCTGCATGTCATTCCGTATCCGTCTTTCCCCCGTCTTTTTTGGCGGTCGGGTAAACAAAAGACGATTTCACTTTTGACAGCTGAAAGTATGAGCTGCTCGGAACTTATGTTCCGTGTATTGCGAATCAGAAAGTAGAAAAGGGCGCATGGCGGATGCCTAGGCTCACGGAGGCGATGAAGGACGTGATAAGCTGCGATAAGCTGCGGTAAGGAGCAAATATCCCTTGACCCGCAGATTTCCGAATGGGACAACCCACCGGTCTGAAGGTCCGGTATCCCT
>NZ_RYYU01000001.1:2082538-2234589 GCF_003977605.1 Prevotella koreensis
AGTCTTGAGTGGATCTGGCACTAGTACGAGAGGACCGTGCTGGACAGACCTCCGGTCTGCCGGTTGTGGCGCCAGCCGCACCGCCGGGTATCCGCGTCTGGAACGGATAAGCGCTGAAAGCATCTAAGTGCGAAGCCGTCCGCGAGATTAGGACTCCCTGAGGGTCGTCATAGACGATGACGTTGATAGGAGGCAGGTGTAAAGGCGGTGACGCCAAAGCCGAGCCTTACTAATTGCCCGAGACTTTCGTTTCGTATTAGAGTTTTATTTTCAGGTGTGTGATTAATATTTATATGTTATTATATATATAATTAATATATTTATTATTCTCACAAACAGTCAAAAATTGTGATAATAACTATCATTTAGTCTTGCTTGTGCCCATTTGTCGTTATACGTCGCGGCTTTGTAAATAAGAATTGATGAAATATTGATGTTTCATCAGACAGATTTCAAGGTTCGTGTTCGCAACGAAATGTTTAGGCGGCTATTGCTGCGGGGTTCCACCTCTTCCCATTCCGAACAGAGAAGTTAAGCCCGCCTGCGCCGATGGTACTGCAATGCAATGCGGGAGAGTAGGTCGCCGCCCTCTTTATTTTGAAGTGTCCCTTTGACCGTAGATGGTCGGAGGGACACTTTGCTGTTTTGGCGCAGAAGTAAGATTTTGAGGAGATAGAGAAGAAAATATCTTAAAAACCCATTGATATTTACAAAAAAAGTTGTAAGTTTGCCAAAGGAATAATTGTCGTGAGAGATGCATAGTATAAGGAGAGCACTTGTATGGCTACGCCGTAGTAGGCACAGTCGAGGATTCGGTGTGCAGTCGCCTTGGGCTTACAGGTTCATTCGCTATGTTATTAATGAGCATTATCCTTACTATTCGTATGATGATTTTAAAATCAGATGGGGGAACACGTGTCGGAAAGAAAGGAAACTATGCAGACTATATTTCCGCATATCAAACTATTTGCAATCCCCTTTTGCAGTTGATTACTCAGAGAGTTGTGATATATTTTCCGACCATGTGAATACAGGATGCAGCAATACAGCAGTTTACAATATCCCATTACATTCCACCCCGAATGATATGGACTGCATATTGTCTAAATATAAAACCATACCGTTATTCCGTCTATCTTTGGAAGCTGACTATAAAACGATGTTTGCGAAAGCACTTCTCAAGACAGATATGCAGTCGGTTTTTATTGTGGAAGGCATCAATAGAAATGCAGAAACAAAGAGGTTCTGGAAGGAAATCGTAACATCAAAGCGATACCCCACGACGTTTGATTTGTATTATTGCGGTATAATATTTTTCAACAAAAAGCGTTATAAAGAAAACTATATAGTTAACTTTTAAATATTTTATACAATGGCTATAACAAGAGTTTATACAAAGACCGGAGATAATGGCACCACAAGTCTGGTAGGAGGTGTGAAAGTGAGCAAAACCAATCCACGTATTGAGGCATACGGAACAGTAGATGAACTCAGTGCTAATCTCGGAATGCTTGCGTCTTGGATGAAAGACGGTGAAGACAAAGACCTTATAATCCGCACACAGCGTAATCTTTTCACGGTATGTTCATATCTCGCTACCGACAAGACCAAGACTCCGCTTGCCCCATCATACACGATGTCTGAAGAAGAAACAATACTTTTGGAGAAGCAAATAGATGAGATTAATGCCAGCATTCCACCCCAAACATCATTCATTTTGCCGGGTGGCGGACATGAGGCAGCTCTTGCTCATGTATGTCGCACCGTATGTCGCAGGGCAGAGCGCAGAATATTCTTTCTCGGTGAGACAACCGAACTTGATAAAGAAGTGACCCACTACATTAATCGTCTTTCCGATTATCTCTTCGTTCTTGCGCGAAAACTCAACTTCGTGGAAGGTGTAAGAGATAAAGTCTGGAAGAAATAACAGGGATAAACATGACCTTCTGAGTAAGAAAGAACACTTGGAAGAGCATGTTTCATAGTTTTCTGCGTCAAATAATGAGATAATCGGATATATTACGAAAATTATCTATGATTTATTTTGTTTTATCTTTGATTTCTATTACTTTTGCGCATCGAAAACATAGAATAATAATTTGTAAAAACTTTAAGGTTTATGTATTGGACACTGGAACTTGCTTCAAAACTCGAAGATGCACCCTGGCCGGCAACTAAAGACGAGTTGATAGATTACGCAATTCGCTCTGGCGCGCCTCTTGAAGTGCTTGAGAATCTTCAGGAAATTGAAGACGAAGGCGATGTTTACGAAAGTATTGATGACATTTGGCCTGATTATCCCACGAAAGAGGACTTTCTCTTCAACGAGGACGAGTATTAAGCAATTAAAAAGATTGAGAAAGATTAATCTACTTGATAAGTAGGAGTTTACAATCAATCTGCCCATCAAAGCAGACAACAACAATATAATGTTTGTGAAACCATTTTCGACACCTACTTAACAGCAATTAGATCTTACGTAAAAAATAAAGTGAGCCCCGTAAGTTATATAAAATACTTTCGGGGTTCATTTTGTTTTTCTCACAATATTATTATCAGAATCTTGCCTTATCTACATCATTGTATTTCTTTTCTTTATATCCACCGAACTTATAAGTGAACGACAAACCAAATTCACGGTAACAAGAAAAACCCATTCTTAGATTTTGTCCCATAAAGTCTATGCGCGGATTTATTTTGGAAGTCGCGAAAATATCATTGCAATAAAATTTGAGAACTGCTTTCTTCTTCATGAACTGCCAACGTGCACGGACATCAATGTTACCTGATGTGGGCAAATCATATATCGTTTGAATACCTTTAGAGCGAATCATTCCGTCTAAAGAAATTGCTATATCAGGTCTGTCAGACAAAGTAATAGTACTATTGATACCTGCCATACCAAAAATAATGTTACGGTCAAAAGATATATCATGGAAACTGCTTGCTTTTTCTCTTTGCCACACTCCGATGAGTGTCAGTCTTGTGTCCAACCAATTGCCGGCCTTAAATGGCAATACCGCCTGTGTACCAATTTGCTGACGGAAGTCAAAATTTCTATATTGATAACTGATAGTCAAATGGTCATGCCGTTGATATGGCGATTGCGTGAAATAATCATCGGCATGATTTAACCATGCCACAAACTGATATTTACTATTCAGTACATAAACCAACTGAAGCCTGTAATCTTTCATTGGGCGCAGTTTAGGATTCCCTGTAATTTCGTTGTAGCCACCATTAGTGTAAGTCACAAAATTTGTCATTGTCCAATAATTTGGATAGTTACGATCGCTACTTATCCCTAACTGAAACACATGTCCCTTCTTTGGCAGATAAGTAATATTGAGTGTCGGGTAAACATTCCACCTGCTCCAATTTGAACTGTGGTAATATTCTGTTGCAATGGAAGCACCCATAATAAGTTTTTTACTGAAATTTTTGTCAAATCCCAAGTATATATTCATTACATCCTCTTTCTGTCGCGTATATGAAGAGGCGGGATTATATCCCGTTGTAGTGTTCAATGAAGTATATCCCTGTTTGCTGTGATTAATGCTCGAAGTATATATTGCACCGTAATTAATTCCCCAATTATTCCATAAGGTGTGCTCCTGTGACAGAAAAAACTTCCAGCGGTTCACCCTTTGTTTGTTCTCTACATGATAATTTAGTGTCCCTGTGGGCAACTTGCTATTCAAACTTTGTTTTTCCGGATGATGATAATACGTCATTTCCGCCCCGGTCTTTAGTCCGAAATCTGTCTGGTAGTCCAATCTGAGATTATGCAACCATGTTTCATACCTTATATTCATACTACCGAGAATATTACCAAGTATAAACTGATTCGCATTATTCTTGCCATATTCTCCGTTATATACAATACTCAGACGATGTTTGTCTGAAAAGAGATAATCCATTCCTATACGGTAATCATGTCCATAAAAATTCTTATTGCTTATTTCTTTTGTGGCGATGTCATGCACACTCCCATCATCAAGTCTATGATGACTAAATTCTTCCGTTCTGCTGTAATTTTTCCCATATGAGTGAAGATACATGAAATCCATTGAAAGGTTACCACGGTTATAAAGTAAGTTCATGCGTTCTCCGAATCTGGCCGAATGTTCTTGATTCCATGCAAGGTTAATTTCTCCTTGTAACGGATGTCCGTTTTCCGTCTTATGTTTCAATACAATATTTATCAATGCTCCCCTTATCTGCATCTTGGCGGGCGCGTTATACATTATCTCTGCTTTCTCTATCTGATTTGCAGGTAGCCTTTTCAGCAGTGAAGTCATTTCCTCAGTACTCATTGTGGTCACCTTCCCGTCTAAAATTATAGTTGTTGTACCTGTTCCACCCAAACACAGTCTTTCGTCCATTTCCACAACTCCGGGCAACTGCTTCACTGCATCATAGATGTTGTCAAGTCCTTTATTCTCTATCAGACGTGGTAAATCATAACTGATTGTGCTCCCATTAACCTTGGCTATGGGACGTTCACCTTTTACATACACTTCAGGAAGATTATGAAGTACACTGTCCATTCGCAGACTATCCTTATTTTGAGCCTTGATACTAACCACCAAAACAGATAAAATTATTAAAAAATAATGCTTCATAAGTATAAATTAAAATATTTCGTGCAAAATTAGTTGCTTTATAAAGTTACTCAAAAAAGTTTCGCTTATACAGTCTTAATAATAGTGTTATTTAGTCTTATCATATTTTGCGAGTTCATACGAAAAAACTATCTTTGTAGCATGAAGTTGAAAATGAAACATATAGCACTACTCGTCATTTCTGCACTGATGGGTATCTTTGCCTATCAGACCTATTGGCTCGTAGGTCTCTACCGACAAGAAAAGGCGCAAATGGATAATGACATCAGAGAGGCAATCCGCGTGAGTGACTATAAAGAAATCATGCAAAGGGTAAAGTTGCTTCGTGAAAACGATAATGGTGCGCATGGACATATTCAAGTTGCAAGTGGAATAACAAGTACTTATAATGGAAAGGAAATAAATAAAGACGGAGGACTTGCAACTGTTAGCCGTACAAGAATTCATTACAAAGACTCGTTGCAGGCGAGGGAACAGAATCATCTTAGAACCGAAGTCATGAAGAAGAAGGCTTTGACCCTCAGTTATGATAAGAAAAAGGATACCGGAAAACTAATGGCTGATTCAAGTGATGAGTCATCACAAGGAAATGATGCAGTAAATATGCTGGCAAATTGGGAAAGTTTATTGGAACTTGGTGTTGTTATTCAGCGTAGCATCCATTCAGGTGTTGATGCGATTTCCACTCCCGACTTGCAGTATTTTGATAAAGCACTTACAGCCCATCTTGACAGTATTGGTATCAATACGCCACACCAATTACTATATCTTTTCAATGGCACAGGTCGAGGTTCAAAACCGTTTACCGATACACTAAAGGTTATTGGCAATGAGATTGCAGGCGATACTGTTGTATATAACTATCAAACCAATTTGGTTACAAGGACCACATATCGGTTAATCTTGTCGAATACCACCTTGTTGGTAGTAAAGCAGATGAGAGGAATACTCGCTACGTCATTTATAATAATACTGATACTTGCCTTTGTCTTTTGGTATCTCTTACATACAATACAGAAACAAAAGACATTGGATGAGATGAAAAGCGATTTCACTAACAATATGACGCATGAACTGAAAACACCCATTGCTGTTGCGTATTCCGTCAATGACGCATTGCTCAACTTCGATGTAACGGAAGATAAAGAAAAAGCAAAAAAGTATTTAAGGATAGGCCAGAAACAACTAAGAAGACTGAGTGATTTGGTTGAGCAAATCTTATCCATGAGCATGGAAAGAAGAAATACAATGAAAATAAATATCGAGGAATGCCACTTGAATTCCATCGTTGCCACATTAGTTGACGAGCAGAAACTAAAGACAAATAAACCTGTAACGATATATACTGATATTGATGAAACTCTTATGCTAAATACGGATAGAGCACATCTCTCCAATATTATCACAAACATATTGGACAATGCCGTTAAATATTCAAGAGGGAAGCCGGAGATAAAGATAGTGGCAAGACAGCATAATGATGATATTGAAATAATCATTGCAGACAATGGCATTGGCATTGCCTCGGACAAAATAAAACGCATCTTTGACAAGTTCTACCGTGTGCCGCATGGTAATATCCACGAGGTTAAAGGCTATGGGTTAGGTCTGTATTATGTGAAAAGTATGATAGGAAAACTTAACGGAGAAGTGGCCGTAGAGAGCGAATCGGGTAATGGAACAACTTTTAAACTCATATTTCATGGATAAGATAAAAGTTCTTTTGGTAGAAGATGAATCCACTCTTGCGATGATTATCAAAGACACGCTGGAAGTGCAGAACTTTACCATACGCATCGCGGAGAATGGGGAAGAGGGGCTGTTGTCATTCTGGAAAGAAAAACCTGACATAGTTGTAACCGATGTTATGATGCCAAAGATTGATGGTTTTGAGATGATTCGCAGGATTCGTAAGACCGACAAACAAGTCCCGGTACTTTTCCTCACGGCGCGGTCTGCGATCAATGATGTCGTTGAGGGATTTGAAATTGGTGCCGACGATTATCTTAAAAAGCCATTTGGCATGCAGGAATTGATTGTTCGTATACGTGCATTGGTTGGCAGAGCTGCTCAATACAGCAAAGCATCATGTCGTGAAATGGTAGAGGAATACAAGTTTGGAAAATATACGCTTAATGTTGTAAAACAAGAACTTACTATCGATAATAAGATAAAAACTCTTTCTCATCGAGAGACAGAAATATTAAGAATGCTCATAGAAGAACGAAATAATGTTGTGAAAACAACAGACATCCTTCTTGAACTCTGGGGCGATGACAGTTTCTTCAATTCAAGAAGTCTGCAGGTGTTTATAACAAAACTAAGGCATAAACTATCTCAAGATGAAAACATTAAGATTATAAATATCAGGGCTATAGGGTATAAGTTGATTATATAAAGAATCGAAATGCCGGCATATCACACTTATATTTTTTATCTTAGAAATATTTTAGTTACACCAATATATTGAGATTAAGTTTTGTTATATTTTACACGTTTTTGATACGAATAAATGTCGAATAAATGTCGGCATTTACACGCTTTTGGCACGAAGGAGGTGACTCCAGAGAAGTTTCTGCGGTATAATAGTATGCTTATCGAAACATATATTATGAGTTTAAAATGCCTTTATTGAAACTAATCGTTGTGGTTTGTTAAGCACTACTCATACGTCAGTTTGGGAGTTTTTAAAGAATGATGTTTTCTGTCTCTTAAATTTTATGTTTAAATAGTACGAGTTTGCATGTCATGATGGATGATGAGGGAATTATGATCCCAATTTCGATTTTCGACAAACGAGAATTTAAGCGAAATGATACGGAGGAGAGTACGGGCTTTCAAAAAAATATTTGTACCTTTGCACTCACAAAAGTATAGAGTTATGCCATTTCTTACACGAAAATATCCGTTTAGGCAAAGGAAGCACAGGTTGAGAGACAGCATTGTCTATGGTATTCTCGTCTGGGCTATACTCTATTTGTTGCAGCCTTTTGGATTCAACATGTATAATGGAAATAAATGTTTGGTTGCTGCATTATTCGGGCTTGTTACATCTTCTTGCTATGCTCTGTACGGATGGGTAATATTAGGACATTTACCCCAACGAATAAAAACTTGGCGCATTTGGCATTATGGGTGTACCGTACTCGGACTGATACTTTTCATTGCCGTCTGCAACTTCCTTCTGTTCTCTTTTATTTTTCATTATCCTATCACCTTTAAGATCTTCCTTCTGTTCTTATATTGGACAGTGATTATTGGGGTCATCATGACCGTTATGTCTATCGGTATAGAGTATAACCAGAGCCTGAAAGACAGGATTGAGGCTCTACAGATTAATACTACTGAGGAACAGAAGGACATAGTTATAACCATACGCAATACTAATGTCCGAGGAAACGACCTCTGCATCCCCATCAATAATCTGCTTTATATTGAGGCGCGAAAGAACAATATTTCTGTCTGCTATCTGAAAGAGGGCAAACCGACAAGCATAGAGATTCACACAACACTTACTGCCGTGATTGAGGAAATGAAAGCTTACGAGAATATCTTTCAATGCCACCGCTCGTTTGTAGTTAATGTGAACAATATCACTTCTGCGCGAGGTAACTCCAATGGCTATCAACTGACACTCGGAACATGCACGAATAGCATACCCGTATCTCGCTCGTATGTGGCTCGACTAAGATCTTTTATTGCTTAGTCATTCGTACGCAAACATAGTCATTCGCCATTTTATTTAGTTTCCCGGCATTACTTTTAACTGTCTGTCATTGATATTTGGAGGTTTCTGTTTCTTGCCATATCTTTACGGCATGAAACATCGAATTGCACATATCGTTTTATTCCTATTAGTAGTCTGTGACTTGACAGCACAGACCACCATTTCGGGCATTGTTACCGATGGGCGCGAACCGCTCGCTGGTGCCAACATATTTATAATAGGTACAATTGACGGATGTCTCACCGACTCCCTTGGACGATTCTCGTTTACAACCTCGCAAACGGGTGAAGCAACTCTAAAAGCCACTTTTATTGGCTATGAGGACTATATGCAGACTGCCAACATCAATCTATTCCACAATCTCACTATACGAATGAACGAGCAGACTATCACTATCAATGAAGTAGTCGTAACGGCCAGTTCCTTCTGTTTCGGCAAGAGAGAGAACTTTAAGACGATGGATGCCCTTGATGTGGTGATGGCAGGAAATTCGTGTGGTGACATCGTAGCGGCATTGCAAACACTACCTGGTACACAGATGGTTGGCGAGAACGGAAAACTCTATGTGCGTGGTGGCGAAAGTGATGAGTGTCAAACGTTCGTCAATGGAATGCACGTCCTCGTGCCTTACAGTACCAATACGAAGAACTCTGCCGTTCGTGGACGCTTCTCGCCGTTCCTGTTCAAAGGCATTAATTTTTCGTTGGGTGGTTATAGCGGTGAATATGGGCAGGCACTTTCGGCCGTGCTCCCTATGGAAACCACAGATGCGGCTACAAGTGACAAATTCGGGGTGAGCGCATCTTTAGTTGACTGGAATGTAGGTGGCACTAAGGCATATAATAATAGCAGTCTGTCGTTCAATGCCGCACTGACCAGCATGGGACTGTATGACCGGTTGTTCACCCAACGGCATGATTTTACGCGTCCTTATCGTAAGTTGTCAGGCGAGGCACAATATAAAAAGGAATTCAACATTTCAAGTGTGTTGAAATCGTATGTCGGCTATGACTTAACATCTGTAGGACTGCATCTTGACAATCGTAACCACATTCCCGAACAAAACTCGCCTGGCCGTAGCCTCTCCCTCAAAGAGCATAACATCTATGCAAACATCACACATAGAGCGATGATGGGTCATGGCTATACTTTTTTTACAGGAATTGCCAATTCTTCTGTGTTTACCGATATTGATGATGCGCGGAGAACCGGAGATGATCATTATCACAATTTCAGAAACGAAGTTCACCTAAAAGCCGAACTCCACAAGGTGTGTTCCGACGTATTGAAACTGTCGGCAGGTGTTGAAGACTATATCCGTAACAGTACGATGAAATTCGATGCCTACCATTATCAACTCGATTATAATATACTCGCTGCCCACGTCGATGCCCAATGGCGCATCATTCCACGAGTATTCTTCAATCTATCCGTAAGAAGCGAGTTAATGAAATCCGACTGGTTGCTGATGCCGCGAGCAACGCTGAGTTATATTCCCGGTAAGCATTTGCAGTTCTCTTTGGTGGCAGGTCGCTATAGTCAGAGTGCAACCGATGACTATTTGGCACAAAGTAGAAGCACATTTGCTCAAAGCACAGCCGACCACATAATCATCTCAATGCAATACAAAGCAAAATCTACTCTCCTCCGCCTTGAACCTTATTGGAAAAAATACCGCCATTTGCCGTTGTTGGAAAAAGGACTTTATGAACCTCATGGATATGGCACAAGTCGAGGTGTGGATCTCTTCGTAGAAGACCATTCGTTCGTCAAGAATCTTACGACCACACTTTCCTATTCATTCAACTGCTCCGAACGTCTATATCTTGACTTTACTGAGATGCGGACACCCGACTTTGCTTCACGTCACAATCTGCGCTTAACAGCCAAATACGCTATTGGTAAAGCAATCATCGGACTGGCAGAATCATACGCAAGCGGACGACGTTTTCCTATTGGCACCACGCCACATTACAACAGTGTGGACGTGAATCTTACCTATTTGTTAAGTCCCAAGGTTATCATCTATTCTTCGCTGAATAACATCTTCGGTCGCACCAACATCTTTCGTTATGATGCTGTCGGAACTCCTGTTACAGCCTCTCGCGACCGTTTCCTATTTATCGGTATTTTTGTTTCACTTAAAAATAACAAAGCATATGACATTTCCAATTTTTAACTACCGTTTATTGGTTATCGCACTTCTTATGGTGGCATCAGTAAGTATCCATGCTCAGCAACCCATACCAACAGATGCGCGAGCCCATAACCTTTCCATGCAGGCTCTTATTGACCAATCGTTATCAAAACTCCAGAATGCTACTCCGGAGGATTTTCTCAACTGTATTGCAGAAATGAAACGCATTGATGCAATGTTTCCTGACAGCATTCAGCCTAAGTATCAGATTGCCTTGCAAAGTCTCAATTTCTCAGTGATGAATCCCCACGCCCCACAGACAGAGAATCTTCTGGCAGAAACGGAACAGACCATTACAAATATGAAGCAGATGATAGTCGGCCGGAGCAACGAAAGTCTTTCAGACATTTGTACCCTTTCCGGCTTCCTCTACATGGTGCGTATCGTACAGAATCCTGCCCGGAACGGACAGCGTTATTACATTGATGTGATGCAGAACTTCGAGAAAGCCCTAAAGTTAAATCCTAACAACCAATTGGCTAAGAGACTGCAAAAGAAATTCTTTGATGGGATGAAACAGCAAACGGAAAGATGACATATTAAACCCCAATCGGTCGTTAGAACGCATTTGCTTAGATTTGCTCTTTCTGTATGCTTCCTTACTGCTTTAGTCCGCTTGCCGACATCTGCGCAGCCGTTACAACTCGCCATAGCCCGCTACGCATTCGATGAAACGGCAGAACATGTGCCTGGCAATCGAACATAATCAGTCAAAGACTCTACTGACCTATTGGGGTTTAAAATTCTGAAATGAGATTAACTTATCTGCTCTGCATTTCATGGCATTGTGAACTTTTCAAAACATGGGTTACTCCAATACGCCTTTTCTTATAACTTTAATCTGCGTTATAATATCCACCGCACAACCATCATTGCGATAGCAACTGTCACCACCATTGAAATTTCGGCACGCAGATTCACGGCAATGGCGCGGCGCATGTCGGCAGATGTTATGGTGCGTTCGTTTTCTCCGATGTACGGTTTCTCAATGGTTTCGCCGAAATATGTGTGGGTGCCTCCGAAGCGGCAGTGCAATATGCCGGCCAAGGCGGCCTCCGGCCAACCGCTGTTGGGACTGGCATGCTGCGAACCATAGCGACACACGAAACGCCACAGGCGCGGTTTGCCGGCAACGATAATCATGAGCATCGCCGTGAGTCGCGCAGGAATATAGTTTGCCACGTCGTCGATGCGTGCCGCCACGGTGCCGAACAGCCGATACCGCTCCGTGCGATAGCCAATCATTGAGTCGAGTGTGTTGATCATCTTGTATGTCATCATTCCCGGCACTCCAAGCAGGAGAAGCCAGAACAGTGGGGCAATCACACCATCGCTGAGGTTCTCGGCAAGTGTTTCAAGGGCGGCTTTGCGCACTTCCTGATCGCTCAGTTCTGAAGTGTCGCGTCCCACTATTCGCCCCACCTGTCGTCGTCCATCGTCGAGAGAACGGTCGGCGGCATCGAAAACCATTCTCACCTCCTTGCTCAGTGTCGTTCCGGCAAGGCAGTAGAAAATGAGTATCGCTGAGAAAATCATCACAGACAGCGGTCGTGCGAATGACAAAAGTCCCAACAGGTGGATAATTCCTGCCGTGATGCAAAATGTGAGCACTATGAGCGTTAAGGTCAGAACGCCTCCCTTGACACGGCGATGCCCGTCCTTGTTTAGCCACCGTTCTCCCGCAGCAATCGTCTTTCCGAAAAGCACAATGGGGTGGGGCAACCATGTCGGGTCGCCTAACAGTTTGTCGGCCAACCAACCTACGATTAACGTTATTGATGAATACATTTCCTAAGTGCTTTTACGAGTTGTACGTTCGACTCATGTTCCTGTGCCGCGATGCGCAAATAATGCTCATCGAGCGAATGGAAATTGTTGGCATTGCGCACCAGAACCCCTTCCTCTGCAAGTCGTTCTTTCAGTTCAGTGGAACACGGTCTGTCGAGCCTTACGAGGAAAAACGTGGTGTCGGAAGCCAAAGCCTCGATACTCTTGATGCTGTTTATCTCGTTTTGCAACCACCTGCATTCCTCTATGTATGGCCTGATGTCGAGCGTACCGGCGTTTCTGCACAACCACACACCGGCCTCCACGGCAAGCGCATTCACCGACCACGGCTGTTTCTTACCCTCCAGCATGCTTATTATATGTCGTGCCGCAGTGACGAAACCCAGTCTCAATCCCGGTATTGCAAACCGCTTTGTCATCGAGTGAATCAGTATTATATTACCGGCTTCAACGGCTTCTGCCGCCGATACCGTCTCGCCTGTCGTGGAATGTTCATACGACTGGTCTATGACAATCAGTATGTTTCTGTGAGAGCGGGCAAAATCAAGCAACGACTCTTTTTCGGTAAGCCGTCCCGTGGGGTTGTTCGGATTGCACAGCCAAAGCATTGAAGCAGCACCGCAGCATTCTTCTATCGTGGCTATTCGTTGCAGTTTATGCCCATTGATGTGGCATGCGTCTGCATATTCGCTGAAGGTAGGCTCCACGATGGCCGATGTCGCACCACTGTATGCGGCAGCAGCGAGATATATCGCCTCTGTCGCGCCGTTGGTGGGCAACACCTCCTCGCTGCCTATTCCCAGTTTTCCGGCTATGTCCTGTGCAAGTTGTTCTGCTGCAGGTTGCGGATAGTGGTCTATCAGTGAGATGCACTGTTGCAAATGATTGAGCAGCCCCTGCGGTTGCAGAGCCGTTATCACGTTTGAACTGAAGTCGTGCTTTATCGTTCCGCCGTATGCGAAACTATCGTCGCCATGTCCTCTTATCATGCCACAAAAGTACTGCTTTTTTCCCAATCGCGAAACATTTCCATTTTAAAACCGGCATTTTGTTTTTCGTTACTGAAAATCTTCTGCCTGCCCAATGCTCGTTAGTCGCTCTGCGTTTCATGCCGAAATGCAAACTAAATTGGGCGAAATTGCCGACCAATTTCGCCCAATTTACTCACCAATTTCGCCCAATTTGTTTTGCAACAAATCACCGATATGCATGAAACTTATATGTTATCACAAACTCCCGTATGAGCTTATGCCATATAATGATTTACCTTTTATATGTATGTTTTTTGATAGTTATTGTTAAATATAAATAACAAATGGACAAAAATGTTTATATTTCAAAAGAAAGTATTAACTTTGTACAGAAAACAAAAATTAGAAAAGCAAAAACCGGAAGTAAGTTAGAAACTTTACTATATTTGTTTCAGCCTATTTGTTATCACGATATTATTTAAATCTAATTATATTCAATTTGAAATGAAAAAGTTATTTTTTACTGTTTTCACATTAATTATTTGTGTGAATGGTGTTTATGCACAAGACATGGTTAATGAATTTGGTATTTTTGATCATCTCTCGTTTGGTGTCACGACGGGTACTCAAGGTCTTGATTTCGATGTTGCCGCACCGGTCACGGACTATGTTCAAGTGAGAGCGGGTTATTCGTTCTTACCGAATATTACCTATAAAACCGATGTTAATTATACAAAAAAGGGAAATAGTTATGAAACAGAAATTGAAGCAAAATTAGGAATTAGTAATGCCAAAGTGCTAATAGACGTTTATCCTTTTCCAATTAGTTCTTTCCATGCTACTATGGGTGCTTATATTGGTACTTCGAGTATAATTACGGTAAAAAATCTCCAACCTATCTATGGTTTGAATCCCGGGGAAGGAATAGAGATTGCTGATTATATTATCGCTCCGGGAGATGATGGTATCGCACAGGGTGCAATAAAGGTGGCAGCATTCAAACCTTATTTAGGCGTTGGTTTCGGACGTTCGGTGCCACGCGGTCGTGTCGGTGTGACAACAGACTTTGGACTCCAGTTCTGGGGCTCGCCGGGTGTGTATGAAAAACGAAACGGGAAATACATGAAGATAAAAAGCAGTGATGCTGATGGAGGAGGTCTGTTGAAGTTTATATCTAAGATCACTGTATATCCTATGCTTACGGTTCGTGTTTCAGGACGCATCTTCTAATATAAAGAAAGATTTTCCGCGCGCGATTGAATAAAATAAGAGGATGGGCTTGGTGTGCTCATCCTCTTGATTTTTTGTGTTTAAAAAAAACATTGTGGAGCATACAGGACTCGAACCTGCCACCTTTTGACTGCCAGTCAAACGCTCTAGCCTGATGAGCTAATGCCCCATGAATATTGCGGTTGCAAATATACGCATTTTCATTGATACGCACAAGTAAAAGATTAAAAAAAGGAAAAAAAATTGTTTGTTATGAAATAAAGTACTATCTTTGTGGCGAAAAATACAAAATGGCAAAACATGCGCTGACGGCAAGCAAGGAGTTTGCTGCATTAATCGCAGTGCTGTTTGCGGGGAAACGCCATTAAATGATAGTAATATGCGTTCCGGTGTAGTGATGAGCATGCCGGAATACTTTTTTTGCATTTCCCGAAAAGGCTTGGCTGCAAGCAAAATCGGGATATAAGTAAACGTGGAATAAGAATAAAATTAATAATATTAATAAAGAAATTATGGCATATATGTCACAAGAAGGCTACGATAACCTCGTTGCCGAATTACAGAGGCTTGAAGCCGTGGAAAGACCAAAGGCTTCTGCTGCTATTGCCGAGGCACGCGACAAGGGCGACCTCAGCGAGAACTCTGAGTATGACGCTGCAAAGGAGGTGCAGGCGAAACTCGAAAGTAAGATTAACCAAATGAAACGCCAACTGGCAGAGGCAAAGATAGTTGACACTTCAAGACTGAGTACCGATGCTGTGCAGATAATGTCGAAAGTGGAAATGACAAATATGGCCAACAACGCAAAGATGACCTATACCATTGTCAGTGAGAGCGAGGCAAACCTGCGTGAGGGCAAGATTTCGATTACCACACCGATAGCACAGGGACTGCTCAACCATAAGGTGGGCGACGAAGTGGAGGTGGCCATACCGAGTGGAAAGATAAAACTCCGCATAGATAACATTTCCATTTGAGCCACCGGTGAGAATGGTAGCGGAATAGTGAGGAATTCTTTTATGTTTAACTTCTAACATTAAGTTTCAACAATGTCAATATTCAGTAAGATTGCAGCGGGCGAAATACCGTCGTATAAGTGTGCCGAAAGCGAGAAATTCTATGCTTTCCTCGACATCAGTCCGCTGGCAAAGGGGCACACGTTGGTGATACCACGCAAGGAAGTTGACTATATTTTCGACCTTGCCGATGATGATATTGCCGAGTTACAGGTGTTTGCAAAACGTGTTGCGGTGGCTCTGAAAGCGGCTTTCCCATGTCGGAAAGTGGCGCAGGTGGTGTTGGGACTTGAGGTTCCTCACGCCCATATCCATCTCATTCCGATGCAGAGCGAGGCCGACGTTGATTTCCGCAAGGAGAAACTGTCGCTCACTGAAGAAGAGTTCCGCGAGATTGCTGACAAGATACGGAAAGAGTTCAGTAAACTCTAAATCATATTAATATATAACAAGAAAGAGGGGTTTGCCGGAAATGGCAATACCCCTCTTTCTTGTTTGTGCCGCGAACTATTCGTCTGTCACACGAGAGCGTTGGAAGAAAGTTTGCAACCAAGTTGCAGAATTTTGTTCGTACCTTTGCAAACGATAAGAATAAACATGTCTAACAAAACGCCTTGGCGTTATAATCGTCTCCTTCGAGGAGAAATAGAAAGGGAACGTAAATATGCTTACATTTATTGAAAATTATTGGGATGCACTGGTATTGATGCTCGCAGAAATGGCACCATACCTGCTATTGGGATTTTTCTTTGCCGGTTTGCTCCGCGCATTCGTGCCCAAAAACATCTATAAGAAACACCTTGCGCCACGCAATATGAAAAGTGTGGTTAAGGCAGCGGCACTCGGTATTCCGCTGCCATTGTGTTCGTGTGGGGTCATTCCCACCAGTGTTGGACTGCGACGAGAGGGAGCCTCACATGGCGCATGTACGAGTTTTCTCATCGCAACGCCACAGACCGGTGTTGATTCCATTGCAGCCACATGGTCGCTTCTTGGTCCTTTCTTTGCCATCGTGCGCCCCATTGCGGCTCTTGTCACAGCGATGCTCGGTGGTTGGATGGTAAATCGTTTTGCGCGTGAGGATGAAGCATTGTCGGCAGCATCGGCAAAGAGCGGCGAGCACGACCACTGCGAATGTGGAGACGATGCTTGCGGATGTGAAGAAAGTCACAGCCACGACGACCATCACCAGCACGAATGTGGCTGCGGTTGTAGCCATGAAGAACATGAGGAGAGTGGATTTTGGCAGAAATTCAGCAGTTCGATGCGTTACGCCTTTGTCGAAATGCTACAGGATGTGGGCAAATGGCTGGTTATAGGCTTACTCATTGCCGCGCTCATCACCGTTGCCGTGCCGAATGAATGGCTTGCCGCACTGCACGAATATAAACTCCTTAACATGCTAATCGTTCTGGCTGTGGCAATACCAATGTATGTCTGTGCTACGGGAAGTATTCCTATCGCGGTGTCGCTGATGGCAAAAGGACTCACTCCGGGTGCCGCTTTGGTGTTGCTTATGGCCGGACCGGCGGTAAACAGTGCCTCGATGCTCGTCATAGGTAAGGTGTTCGGTCGTCGCACGTTGTGGCTTTATATAGCATCGATTGTAATTGGTGCGATGCTCTTCGGACTTGGAATAGATTACCTCTTGCCACAGGATTGGTTCAGCGTGAGCAGTATGATAGGTGCCGGTGTCCATTGTTCCGATTGCATTGACGTTATGGATTGGGTATGGATAGCGATATTCCTTGTACTGCTTGTGAATGCTTTTGGTGCTCGTATGTTCCGTTCGCGCGGTTTGTCTCATAATCATGAGAAAGAGAACGGCAACGAGATACAGGCGAATTGTTGCAAAGACCAAAGTGCGGTGGTAACAGCCTATGAGGTCAAAGAGATGTCTTGTAACCATTGTAAGGCAAATGTGGAGAAGATAATCGCTGGTATCGCGGGCGTGGAAAGTGTTGAGGTTGATCTCGTTAAAGGGCTTGCATACGTGACAGGAAAACACGACCACGATGAAGTGGTACGTCTGGTTACTGCTAATGGGTATAGGACAAGGTTGAGCGTTGAGGGTTGAGGGTGTTTTGTTGAGCGTTGAGGGTTGAGGGTTGAGCGAATGTGAAGAAACGTTCTTTCCACTTCACCGTTCATAGTCCCCTTGATTTCACTCATCGCTCAACGCTCAACCCTCAACCCTCAACCAAAAAACTTCACTGCTCTTCGCAATGAATCTCCGCTCCGATGGTCTCTTTTATGATGTTCAGAATTTCCTGTAAGTTGTCTGTTTTGAACTCTGCGGTGAGACGTTTCGATGTTTTCGGGGCTACGAATTTTTTGTTAAAGCATAATGAAAGGTCGGCCACCACCTCATCAATTCCTGCATTTTTGAACACGAGTGTGCCTGTTGCCCATGCCGTTTGGTTAGGCGAACCGGTAGGAATGAGGAGTGGTGACGCGTTGCCGGTGCGTATTTCCGCTTTCTGATTGCGTGACAGTATTATGGAATCTCTTGTTGCGTTTGCCGAGAAAGACACCCTCCCTTGTGAAACATAGACAGTAGTGGCTCGTCCGTTCTGTGTTATCTGGAAGCGCGTTCCGAGCACTCTGACTGTCGATACGCCGTTGTTCACGGTGAACGGATGCTTCTCATCACGTGCCACTTCAAAGTAAGCATCACCCTTTAGTCGCAATGTGCGTGGGTCACTGCTCTCGTAACTCAGTTCGGAGTGTGGTCGCAAGGCGATGCGCGAGTTGTCGGGCATTGTCACTATGCGTGCCGTGTCGGCTGCGGAAATTACCACTGTGTCATCCTTATTGGCAAGATATATCGATATTCCTATGCTTATCAGCAGTAGGATTGAGGCTGCAATCCTTATTAGTGTAGAGCGTTTAACGTTCTTTCTCCACTTCGTTTCATCTCTTTCGCTCAACGCTAACCGTTCACCGTTCATCATCACCCGTTTCATCGCTTCATTGCAATCAAGTCTCCTACTGCGGTAGAACTTGGTGACGAACGCGAGGTTCTTGTCTTCAGTATTCTTATTCATGGCTTTTAATGATGATTTCTTTTTGTGAAATATTATATCCCGCAACTATGCCCAATCCTCCGTTCACGTTGCTATATACAGGCATCAGAACTGATAGACCGGCTTCTCCCAACTCGTTGTTGTAGGTGTCATTGAGAGACTTCATGAAGCGATAGAACTCCGGTGTGATGCTGAACAGGGTTGCAGTGTAAGAGTGTCGTATTATATCTTCTTCGTCTATTGTCATTTTGTGATAAACATCTTCCGAGTCCTTGATGTAATAATCAGTCTCGGTTGGTTGGAGACAGAGGTTCATGGCGTATTCTTTCCCTGCGATACCTTCATCGGTGAAGAAGTAAAAATTGTTCAAGAACTTGCTTCCTTCCTCGTTAAACATCAGGTTGGCGAAGTTTACTCCTGACAGCAGAGGCTCGTATTGTGTGTCCACCGTGGAAAGGAACTCCAAGGTGTCACGACATTCAACCTTTATCAAATTATCGTTCTCGTCATATTTATAACGTTTTCCTACAATCAATTTCTCCACCACCTGTACGGCATAGCGGTTGCTTTCTCCGGCCGGGTCTTTGAATATCAGTGCCAGATGTTGCTTCTTGTATATCCCGCTTCCTTTCACATCAGAGGTCAAGTCCTTTATTGGCACGGCCTCAGGGATAATAGTTTCTCCCCATGCGTGTGGCAAACCGTCTGCCTGAACATCAACCCTCACCCTGTCACCACTCTTCTGTTGTGCATTGGTAGCATAGAATACGCGCTTGCTTTCGAGTCTTCTCACACCCTGCTGTGTGCCGTTCAGATTATAGTTTAGTGCTGTCACATTCGGCCTTTTGAAATCCCCCGGCTTATTGCCGGTTGAAGATTTGCTCTCCGAAACGAACACCTCCGTATATCCGTTTGCCGTCGGGAAGCAGTTTATCACAGCCTTTGGCGGACCGATGAGTTTTCCTATCTCTATGTCTCTGTCCATTTGGCATGAAACGAATAATGCCGTTGCCATTAATATTATAATGTATTTCTTCATGTTATTTCAAAATTTCAAAGTGTAACTTATTGATGGAATGATTGGTATAAACCCTCTCGCTTTTATCTTCGTGGTGTTGTCCTTTTCGCTGACTGTACGCAGGAACATTGAGTTCAGACGGTTATACGCGTTATATATGCTTATGTTGAATATGCGCTCACGACCGCGTCGGGTGATATGGTGTAGGTTAAATCCCACGTCCATACGGTGATAAGTGGGTAGTATTATGTTGTTTGGCCTTTCGTATGTCCAGTAATATCCCATGTACTCTGAACCTACATTGGTGCTCGGTTTGCCCTCTGTGTCCTTTCCAATGTAACCGCTTGCCACGTCAGGTAGTGTCGGCCCTTCTGCCAGTTGGGTGGAATATGTGGCGCGATGCCCCGTTCGGCATATCCATGCCATGTACATTTCTGCCTTGCGTCCCAGCTTCAGTCGGGCGGTGATATTGAACTTATGCCGACTGTCGAACTTGTCGTAGAACCAACCATTGTATAGGTCCGGGAAGTTACGCCGGTTCCATGAGAGCGTGTATGAGGCATCCACCGTGAGGCGTGAGGAATGATAAGAAGCGTCTGCCTCTATGCCGTAGAACCTGCCCCGTCCGTCGCTCATATAACTATCCCAGTTGTCTGCCGGTGTCTGCACATACCATCTCGACGATGACATCAGTGCGTGACGCGACTCTTTCCAATATGCTTCGAGCGATACGAACCATTTTTTGCTCAACTGAACGTATGCTCCTGCTGCCAATTGTATCGAACGCATGGGTCGCAGTCGTGGTGTCGTGGGCACCCAGTAGTCGGTGGGCAGTGATAGATATGAGTTGCTTATGCAGTGTATATTCTGTGTCATCTCCGACAATGAAAACTTTAACGATGTGGAATGTGATGCCTGATATTTCAGTGCCACGCGCGGGTCAATGTTCCGGAACGTCTTTTCCGAACCATTGGCCGTGAGTGTTCTGAACAGTCCGGCTCGCATTCCGATGTTCAGATTCCAGCGTTCGCCGATGTGCATCTCATCTTCCACGTAAACGTTTGCTTCTGTGGCATATTGTGTTCCGGCAACACTGATGTTTGAAGTGTCGGTAGGTGTGATGTTCGTACCATAACTGTCATACTGCTGTCGTGTCTGTGGTCGGAACACATGTTGCATAATATCGCCTCCGAAGTGAATATCATGGCGCATCGATGGCCGCCAATGCAGTTCGGCTCGTGTGCCGAAATCGTTTACCGACGAGTTGTATAGGCGTTTTGTTACGCTTGAATAAGCATCCGAAGAGCCTTTCTTTTGATATAACGTATTGTATTCGTAGTGCGAACGATAGCGTGAAAACAGTGCGCAGAAGTCGGCCGTAAGCGTCTTGCCCAACATGCCTTTCCAGCCTGCTGCGATGTTTATGTTGCCGTATGAGATTTTCAAATTTTCGTTATCGGTATTATTTTCATCTTCCATATCTTTCTTTATTTTCAGGTAGTCTTTGCTTGAGTACAGGCTCAGATAAATGCTGCTGCGTGCCGACAAACGGTGTGTTAGTTTAGCGTTTATGTCATGCAAGAAATATCTGAAGTCCATTTTGTTATCCTTGTTGTTCTTGTTATGTATATAAATTGCCGGTACGGTCACGAAGTCCATCCATGTTCGGCGCACTCCGAGCACGTAGGTCGTACTGTATCCCTGTCTCTCTCCGCGCTCAATCTGTTGGCGTTCTCGTCGCAGTTTGATAGGCCCTTGAAACATCAGTCTGCCGTCTATCAGTCCTATATTCAGCAGTCCGTGTCCTCTAATACTGTCTCCATCGATGGTATGCACATCTGTCACCGACGACAGTCTGCCACCAAAGCGTGCAGGGAAACCACTCTTATAAAAATCGGTTTGCCTTATCACGTCGGTGTTGAAAGCAGAGAACAGACCGATGGCGTGACTGTTTCCATAGACCGGAGTCCTGTCAATGAGGAACAAGTTCTCGTCATTGTTCCCGCCGTGTACGTGCATGCCCGATGTCAGTTCCACTCCCTCTTGCACTCCCGAAGTGCGTTGCAGCGTCTTCAGAAGGTCGGGCGATGACAGCACAGAGAACTCTGTGTTCAGTTCGGCAGACGACAGTGTGCGTTTACCGGTCTGCGTGGAGAGAACTCGCGAATGCATATCGCCGCGCACCACAACCTCATCAAGACTGTCGGAGCGGAAAATCTCTGCCTCCATTTCTTCATGCTTCTGCTCTCGTTGAGCCTTCATCTGCTTCTTCACGCGTTTCTTTTCGCGCCTTTTTGCATTTTCTTGGAACAGCATCACATAGTCGCCTTTCTGCCGGAACGTTATTCCGGAGTTGTGGAAAAGCATTCTCAACCGCTGTTTCAGATTGCCCACGAGTGGCAAACCGCTGTATTCCACGTCAATCGGAAGGCTGCTTTCATAAACGAAACTCACTTGCTTTTCGTGCTTGAGCCGTTCCATTTCCTCCCGGATAGTGGTCTTGTTCTGTGCCAGACAGATGGCAGGCAGTATTGACAGCGCGAGGAAGAGCATGATGTTTTTCATTCTTTTTTCTCTTTTTTGCCATGACGTGATTATACATTCATATCCCCCATATCACTGTTGTTAATAAAAATTAAAGTCCCTATTTTCCTTTACAAAAGCCTGCTATGTCATCATTCTTTTGTTTTTTTAACACCGAGAATATGGGGTAATGTATGAAATAACCGTTATAAGAATGTATTTTTAAAATAATAATTATGATGAAAAAGAAGTTTACTTATCTTCTCATGGCAATGGCCATGATGTTTACGGTTACCTCTTGCGGTGACGATGTAGAAACGCTTATTACCGGAAAGACGCTGAAAAACACAGAGTGGAGCGGTTCGTTCACAAAGATGAAGGACGGCGTAGTAGATGAAGTGAAACCTGTCACAATGAATTTCGACAGCGACAATCACGGTACGTACGTGCTGAATGACAAGACCTGTGAGTTTGATTTTGCCATCAACGGAACCAAATTCTCCTTGATGCACGGCTATTACACCGATGTGAACGGCACATACGAAATGGAGTCAACGGTTCTCGGCAACACTCTCGTTATGAGTAAGACCGAAGGCAACAGGACGGAAACGTTCAAACTAAACCGTGGAAATTCAAATCAGGACAAGTAGGACAATAAATAAATGAATTTGCCGGCCTTGCCTCTCAACGTACGCAGGGCACGGCTTATAAGATGCTCGACGGTTTTGATTGAGATATCCAGTTCGTCGGCAATCTCCCGATAGCGCATACCGTCGCGCTTGCTCATCAGCAACACCTCGCGCTGACGTGCCGGAAGGGCATCGATGGCAGTCCAAAGTTCCGCTTCGTTAAGTGAACGGTCGGCAGCCTCTTCGTCAGATATTTCGCCGTCGATGTCGTGGGGTTTTATGTCTTCGCACTTGTTGCCGGCGTTGCGAAGATAGTCTATACAACGATTACGGGTGGCAGAATAGAGATATGCTTTGGTGTTCTCTATCTCTGCCCCTTTTCTTATTCTCTCTATAAGGCGGAGGAAAGACTCTTGCACGATGTCCTCTGCGGCATCAATGTCTTGCAGATAGTGTAGCGCATAGAGGCAGAGCGGCCTGTAATGGTAGCGGAAAAGAAGGTCGGTATTGGTTTCCATGACTTACATTGCGTTCCGTATTATGCGCCTACATATATAAATATGCTGCAATCATTATTCAAAAGCCGGGAATCAAGAAAACCGTTTATGATTTTCTTGGTTCCCGACTCTTTATTTATTATTGTATTTTCAATATTACAAGTTCGGGTTGATCTTGTTCCACTCGCTCACCGGAGGAACGATGTTGAGCGTTACAAGTTCGTCGCGCATTTTGCAGAGGTGCTCGTAACTTGCGTCGAGTTTTGCGTTCTCTTCAGGTGTTCCCTGTGGAACTTCAAACTTAGCGCCTTCGCTTGTCATGCTGGTCTGCATTGCCATCATGATGTGGTCATACTTCTCAGTCTTTACATAAGTACCTACAGGGAAACGGAATGTCTCGCCACCCATGGCTGCGCGTATCATCTCAACAGAGAGATATGACGGGCTTTGGAAAGAACTGCGACCGCGGAGTTCGATAATCTTGGCACCACCCTTGGTCACGTCGGTCTTCATCTGCTCCCATTCTGCTACCGGGAACTCGTCAGTACCGATGATGTCGGTCAGTTTGCGACCTGCCACTTTTACGTGACTGCCGAATACTGCCATCTGCTCACCGTGTCCGCCGTATGTTGCACAACCGGTGATTTCGTCTTGCATAACGTTGAATTTCTTTGCCAATGCGCTCTGGAGGCGTGTTGTGTCAAGACCTGCGAGTGTTGTTACCTGACCCGGTTTCAGTCCTGAGTAGAGCAGAGTTACAAGACCGGTGAGGTCAGCCGGGTTGAAGATGATAACCACATGCTTCACATCGGGGCAGTATTTCTTTATGTTCTTTCCCAATTCCTCTGCTATCTTGCAGTTGCCGGCCAGCAAATCCTCGCGTGTCATGCCTGCCTTGCGTGGCGCACCACCCGAAGAGATGATATATTTAGCGTTCTTGAAAGCCTCTTCCACGTCTGTGGTAGCAGTGATTTTCACGTTGCCGAAGCCACTTTGGCGCATCTCCTCTGCCACACCTTCCGGTGAGAACACGTCATAAAGGCAGATGTCGTTTGTCAGACCCATCATCAATGCTGTCTGAACCATGTTTGAACCAATCATTCCGGCTGCGCCGACGATTGTGAGTTTCTCGTTTGTTAAAAATGCCATAACTGTTTGTTTTTATTATTATAAATAATGATACTCTGCCTGCAAAGTTAGAAAAAAAAAGTGTAACAAAACCTATTCCCTTGGAATAAAAGTGTTATATTTTCTAAAAGATGCGGCATCAGGGGCATATAGCGTTGTTCCTCACAGATAAATGCATATCCGACATGGAAATTGATAAGCATTTGTCTCACTCCTTATATATAACGATGAACTCGCGTATCAATAATTACCAATTACAAGTTGGTATCGGACGATTTTCAGTAAAAACGCCGCATAATCTGCGTTATTTTACAAAATTTTTTGGCGATTTGGAATTATTTTAGTAGTTTTGTCGCAGAAATTGCGACGATATAGGTACTATTTCGTTGCACAAAAATAAGAAAGTGTTATGTATATCCACGAAAGAGACAATTGGACAAACTTCCGTTGGGACGCTTCGCAGGTGTCACTCCTTCAGGAGAAAGTGTTTCGTAAACAGGGTTTGCTTTATGGCAGGCTGAGTTCTTTGGATTTTGACAGCAAACTGCTTGCTATGGCAGAGAACCTGACTTATGATATAGTGTATTCTTCGGAGATTGAAAGCATCCGGTTGAACGTTGATCAGGTTCGTTCTTCACTTGCCAGACGACTTGGGATAGAGAACGTGAAATTCACCGCCCCTTCTCACTATGTTGATTCTGTTATCAATGTAATGCTCGAAGCGGTTCAACATTATGATATGCCTCTCAATAAAGAGAAACTTTGCGCTTGGCAAGCCGCTTTCTTTACATCCGGTTATAGCGAAGGTCGCCGGATAGAGATTGGTCACTACCGAACAAACGAGGAGCATATAGTAAGTGGAATGTTCGGACGCGAGAAAATTCACTATATTGCTCCTTCTCCTGACCGCGTAGAAGAGGAGATGGAAAGGTTCCTGGTATGGTTTGATGGAGAAGAGTCTGTAAGTAGTGTCATCCGTTCTGCCATCGCTCATTTTTGGTTTGTGAGCATTCATCCCTTTGAGGATGGCAATGGACGATTAGCCCGCATCCTTTCAGACATGCTACTGGCTCGTGGAGAGAAGAGTGATTTCCGTTTCTACAATGTTTCATCACAGATTAACAAGGACAAGAATCGCTATTACGACATTCTTGAACGTATGCAGCGTGGCGATGGTGACATTACAGAGTGGTTAGTGTGGTACATGCAGAAATTGGTAGAGGCACTTGACGAAGCAGATACCATCGTCAGTAATATCCTGAACAAGAGTTTTTTCTGGCAGAAGGCATCGTCTGTGCCAATGACAGAACGACAGACCCAAATGCTCAATCTGTTTCTTGACGGCTATGAGGCAAAGATAACGTCAAAGGCATGGGCAACGTTGGCAAAGTGTTCGAAAGATACGGCTATACGTGACATACAAGACTTGGTTGAAAAGAATGTCCTTATAGAGGACATACCGGGAGCAAAGCGACCAAGTTACTCCATCGTATATGATGCAGAGGATTTGACGCAATTTTTCACCGAGGTAAGCATAACTGAAGAAAATGGCACTCCATATCTCCATGCTTTGTTTAGGGGCAAGAAACCTATATGCGAAAGAATTCTAAGGCTTGATGCTGACCGATACAGGAAAGGAGATTTGCCTTTGTCTAATCTGCTCGGTAAATACTGCTCGTATATAGTTTCAACTCAAATTTGTCAAGGACGCTAATGACCGCTTTGGTTTTAATCCAAATCGGTCTTTAGAACCCAACTGATTTTGTTCGATTGCACAGGCAGATGTGCCGGCGTTTCATCGAAGGCGTAGCGGGCTACGTCGAGATGTAATGGCTGCGCAGATGTAGGCAAGCGGACTAAAGCGGTAGGGAAGCGTATCGGTAATGGTAAATCTAAGCAAATGCGGTCTAATGTCCGATTTGGGTTTAAGCAACAGAAACTTATCTAAACAACAGGGAAGCACTACATCAATGGCGAATGTTAGTAAATGCGTTCTGATGAACCGATTGGGGGTTAAAGTATGATATACACTCGCGTACCAATTTGGGCGAATTTGGTCGGCAAATTCGCCCAAATTGTATTGCTGACCATAATCTGCTCAACAATAAAACAAAATCTGTTCGGGAGTTAATGGCTGTTTTAGGTTTAACTAATAGTATAAAGGCAAATATTATTTTGCTGAAGCCAATACGATTTGTTTAGCACGCTCCAGTGCTAAATTAATATGGCTACAGATATTCTCGCCACCCAATAGTTCATCGAATTTGGCTTTCAACAATACGTTTTTTACATTCGGGAGGACGCCTGATAGTACAATTGGTATTCCTTGTTTGCGCGATTGTTCGCACATTACAGCAAGGTTATGAAGTCCCGTAGAATCAATGAACGGAACTTTACGCATACGAATAATGCGGACTTTCGACTTATCGCCCATAGTGGACATAAGTTCCTCGAAACGATTGCCAAGTCCAAAGAAATAAGGACCATAGATTTCGTACACTTCTACGCCATCGGGAATGGTGAGATATTTCTTATCTAACAGTACATCAGTATCATCGTTCAAATTAATCTTATCGGTGATAAGACGTACATCGGTTATTTCCGCCACACGACGCATCAGCAGCAAACAAGCGATAAGCAAACCTACTTGGATAGCAACCGTAAGGTCGAAAACCACAGTAAGTAAGAAGGTAACAAGCAAAATAATAATATCCGACTTAGGTGTTTTAAGCAAAGCTGCAAAAGTTCTCCAACCACTCATATTATAAGCCACTCCAACCAACACACCCGCCAAACACGACATTGGTATATACTGCGCCAAAGGCATCATAAACAAGAAAATGAGCAAGAGCACAATGGCATGAACAACACCTGCAAGAGGCGATTTGCCGCCATTGTTTATATTGGTCATTGTACGTGCAATAGCACCCGTAGCAGGTATTCCGCCAAACAATGGTACAAGCATATTGGCAAGTCCTTGTCCTATCAGTTCTGAATTAGAATCGTGCCGTTCGCCCGTTACACCATCGGCAACAGTGGCTGAGAGTAACGATTCGATTGCTCCAAGCAAGGCAATCGTAAGCGCAGGAGCGACCAGTCCTTTCATAATTTCAAAGTTGATGGTTGGCAAAGACAGTTCGGGCAATTTATTACTAATAGTAAAGCGGTCGCCAATGGTTTCTATGGAGTTTACCCCACAATATTGCTGCAATATCCAAGCAGCCAAAGTCATTACAACAATTGCTACCAACGAACCCGGAATTTTCTTTGAAAAACGCTTCGTGTTCATAATAATAACAATGCTTAAAAGTCCAACCGCAGTGCTTCACCAGTTGATAGAAGTTAGCGATTGACCGTATGTTGCCCATTTGCCCAAGAAGTCAGAAGGCATATTGGTTACCGTCAAACCGAATAAATCTTTCACTTGAGTAGTAAAAATGGTAAGGGCAATACCTGCCGTAAAGCCTACTACAATAGGATAAGGAATGTATTTTATGATGGTTCCCAACTTCAGAAAACCAAGTAAAACAAGAAACATACCTGCCATAATGGTGGCTACCATAAGTCCATCGAAACCATAGTCTTGAATAATGCCATAAACTATAACGATGAAAGCACCGGTAGGACCACCGATTTGTACTTTACTGCCACCAAAAACAGAAATAATGAATCCCGCAATTACTGCTGTTATAATACCTTTCTCAGGAGAAACGCCCGATGCAATGGCAAAAGCGATAGCCAAAGGCAATGCAACAATACCAACAATTATGCCTGCCATCGCATCAGCACTCAAATTCTCTTTACTATATTCTCGCAAAGATGTCCAAAATACCGGAGTGTATCCAAATAGCTTCATTTCTCTTAAACTTATTTTGATATGATATTACAACTGCAAAGTTAGCAAAAAAATACCACATGGCAAAGTAATAGTTGTCCGGTCGTAAATAAAAGTAAGTTCTTACCAATAGTGTCCTAAATATTTTTTGTAAAACTCACGAAACCATGAGAGTGCGTCAAAATACAAATTAATTACCTGACAATTTTCAAACTGTTAGTAGGGTTCTAATAAAAGCAAAGAAAAGACCATTTCTTTACTCGAAAACGAGTCTTGAAATGGCCTTTTCATATTGAATTATTTCAAACTGTAAGATTCTCAAAAAGATATTTGCATTTTGACACACCTTCAACTTTGTATGCGTTTTCACAAAATTATTTTGGACACTATTGCTATTTATGGGCACTTACTACATACTGTTTCTATTAAGATTAAACCGCAGGAATTGCCGGTACATGTAAAAAACGAGACAGTTAGAACTTTTTTTTATGAGGGCTCCTATCACGAACTCGAGTATAAAATATCCTTGTAAATGAATGTTGATAAAATAAAATAATTCACGTCCCACTCACAGTTGCCGGCGTTCTTGATATAATGGAAACGCTATTGTCGTGAATGGGACGTGAATTATTTGTTTGTATTATTTGTCAGAACTTTATAGTTGCACCTTTATGCTATGTGTTCCGGCTGCGCCTTGCAGTACGAGGATGTGGATCCCGTGCGAAATGCCATTGGCATTGAGTGTCGCTGTGGTGCTTCCGGAGATAATGGTGCGACCCACTCTGCGACCGCTCATGTCGATGAGTTGTGCGATGTTGTATCCTGCCGGTATGTTCTCAATGGTGCATATACCGTTCTCAACGCTCACTTTTACACCGCTGTCGGTCGTAATATTCTGTACGCCACTTGTCTCGTTGATTTGGAATGTCTTCCATTCCAATGATGCCTGATAGTTGGGCTTGCTGCCTGCCGGAACAAGGAGTTGGCATTTGCCGGTCCATAATGGAGCACCTTCACCCTCGAATGGGCTGTCGCCGAAATCGGTAACGGCAGGAGTTGCTGTCTTTACGGTGATTCTGCTGATGTTCTCACAGCCCCAGAATGGGCGCATTCCCATTGTGGTGAAGTTTGGAGAGAATTCTATTTCTTTCAGATTGGCGCAGAACCAGAATGCAAGGTCTTGAACTTTTACGAGTGCGTCGTTGGTGACAAGTTTGGTATTGGTGCGTGCGTTAGGATAGCAGTAGAGTTTGGTGAAGTCCTTGCTGTAGAGCACACCGTCTTCTGCGGCATACTTGTTGTTCTCGTCGCTTACGGTTACCTTCTCCAATGCGAGGCAGCCGAGGAACGGATTTTGTACCAATTCCGGTTGCGCTTTGCCCAGTATTATCTCCTTGAGCCCGCTGCACTCTGCGAATGCTCCATAGTCGATTGTAACAATGTCGTCCGGGAAAGATAGTTTCTCAACACCGTGGTTGTGGAAGAAAGCCAGTTCGCCGATTCTCTTTAATCCTGTTCCGAAGTTTATGGCTTTGATGCCTTTGCAGTTTCTGAAAGCCTCATTGCCTATTTCTTCAAGCGAATTGGGGAAATTGAGAGTGTCTATCATCTCGCAATCCGAGAATGCGTGCATTCCGATGCTTCTCAAAGAGTTGTTGAAACGCACCTTGCTAAGTTTGCTGTTGTCTTTGAAAGCCAAGTCGGCAATGCTCTGCAGTGTTGTGGGCATTGTCACCTCCTTTAGTTCGCTGCAGAATTCGAAGCACCGTTCGGGTATTAGTTCCACGCCTTCAGGTATGGTAATCTTTTCGAGTGCCACTGCACTATAGAAACATTCCGGGTCTATTTCGGTAACGTGTGAAGGCAGGTGCAGGGTGCGCAGTTTGTTGGTCTGCTCGAATAGACGCATGTGCAACTGTTTCACTCCTTCCGGAATGGTAATATTGTCGATTGCTCTGCAATGAGTAAATGCATATCCTCCGAGGTGTTCGAGTTTTGAAGGCAGGGTGATGCTTTCGAGTGCTACGCAGACACCGAATGCCGTACTGTTGATTCGTGTTATATCGTCAGGCATCACGACCTCTTTCAGCGATGTGCAGGTAAAGAAACAGCCGATACCTATTTCGCGTATGTTGTTGGGCAATATTATCTTCTCTATTGTGAAGCAGTTGTAGAAAAGTTTGTCTGGAAGCAGGTTGGGCGCATCTTCCAGGACGTTATAGTCGCGCGGAGTGCCTTTGTCCTCGATGTGTATGTAGTATGAACCGCCCGGGACTATGACAGCCTCTGAGAGGTCTATCGTCTTTAGATTTGTTCTGTAGAAACCTCCGTATTCGTCTGAGCCGCAGAATCTTCTTACGAAACGTAGGTCGTAACCATTTATACTTCCGGTTATTTTCAGCGAGCCGACCTTGTCTTCCCATAGTTCTACCGGAGCGATTTCTTCGAGTGTTCCCGGTGTGGTTACGTTGATGACGGTATTGATCAGTTCTTCGCCATCTTGCGCTTTTGCTGTCATACTTGTCAGACAACACAGTATGACTGCCATGCAATAAAATAGTTTTTTCTTCATAAAGATATTTTGTTATATATTTTAGGCATTTGTATTTATTGATATTCCGGTTGTTATTTCAGAATCACCGTGCGCGACATTCCGTTTGCATAGATTACATACATGCCGTGCTGTACCGATGCCGGGATTGCAGCAGAGTGAGAGTCGATGTTGAAGCAACCAACGAGTCTGCCCGCGGTGTCGTACATACTGATGCTACGTGCGTTGCTTGGGAGTCCTGTTACAATCCGGCCGTTTCCGTTGGCGGTCACTGTGAACGAGGCATTCTTATCCACGATGTTCTCTACAGCATCTGTTCCTGACCCTAAGGTTGATACAGTCCAGCCCTTTTCTGTTGCTATGGAAGTTGCGCTTATGCCGGCCTCCGGCACGTCGTTCAGCAGGTAATACACGCCGGTTTCCAATGATTCCTGTGGTATTCTTCGCAATGAGCGGTATAGGTTGTTTAGTGCAGATGCGTTGAGTGCGGTGTTGTTGAGTTTCACGTAACTGATGTTTGGCGAACCGGTAAGGTCGAGTGCGGTGAGTGGGTTGCCCATGACGTTGATGTTCAGCAGGCTTGGAAGGTTCTTGGTGTCAAGTTCCTGAATGTTGTTCTCGTTGCATGTCAGTGATGCGAGTGCCGACATACCGCTCACATCGAGTGTACTGATGTTGTTGTTGCCACAAACGAGCGACTCCATTATCTCCGGTGTCTTTATGTTAATCTCTTTGAGTTTGCATGAACTACAGTCGAGGTCTTTCAATGTTGCCGGCAGTGTGAGTGTGTTAAGGTTTTCGTTGCCGGAACAGTCGAGGTTTTCCAGTTTGGTGTTTTCGAGGAGTAGTTGCTCTATTTGGTTTATGAAGCAGTCGAGAACCTTTAGGTTCGGGTTGTTGGTGAAGTCAAGCGACTTTATGGCGCAGTTGTTGCATTTCAGGCTTTCCAGTTTCGTACATTTGCTGAGGTCTATACCCTCGATAGCCGTTCCGATGCAGTCGAGTGCTTTTAGTTCGGTGAGGTGCGTACAATCTATATTCGCGAGTGAGTAGTTGTTAGAGAGAGCAAGTTCGGTAAGTTTACCGCAGTTGGAGAGGTCGATAGATGTCAGTCCCGCTGCAGGCATGTAGAGTTGCTCCAGACTATTATCCTTCGGCAGTTCGATTAGTGTGATAGGGCGTGCGAGACCGGCCGAGAATGCTTTCATCTTTGTGAGTTTTGAAAGCGGAAGTTTGGTGACCGAAGTCTGTAAGAGGTTCATCTGCACAATGTTCACGCAGGTGGAGAAGTCAAGGGCTTGTAGTTTGAAGTTTCCACTGCAGTCCAACAGTTCTATTTCGCCGGCGTCCTCAGGCATTGTAAGTTCTGCTATCGAGTTGTTCGCAAGCATCACCTGCTTTAGTTTGTTGTTCTTAGACAAGTCAATTTTTATGAGGTCTGTGTTTTCTATGCACAGAGTGTGCAGTTTGGTGTTGTTTGTGAAGTCGTACTCTTCAATGTAGTTTTTTCTCGAGAAGAAAGTGTTCAGTTCCGGCAGCGCGGTGACATTGACTTCGAGAAGTTCGTTTCCCGAACAATCAATAGACGCGATTTTACCTTTTATCGTCAGTTCTTGGCTTAGAGTATTACCTTTCAGCACAGTTCCCTTCTCGTCGTCGAGTTGTATGGTCTGCACCTCTCCGGTGCCCCAATCTACTGTTGCCTCTCCCTTCTCTGTTCCGAAAAGAAGGATTTGGAACTCGTAACCTGCTTTGTTAGCGAACTTGAACAAAGCCTGTGGTGTGGTCTGTGCTTTTACCGAGAAAGTCATTGCTAACAACACAGCGATTAGTATTACTCGCTGAAATTTTGAATCAATCATGGTGTTTTAATAGTTTTTCACAAAAGTTATTAATTATTATTCTCTTGGAATCGTCTGCGTTTTTCTTTTTTATTGTCATGAACCGGCTGTTCCTGGCATTCATATCTCTTTTAGGTTAATAATTTATACGTTTTGATTTTTCATGTACAAAAATACTAAACATTTTTTGATAATTATCTAATACATACTGTTTTTAATGTTTTTTATATAATCATTTTTTTTAAGTTGTTGAAAGTTCGGATATTATTAGACGATTTTTAGCAAATTGTTTCCATTCATCGAATTATTTAGTAAATTTGCAGATGTAATACTAACGACTTTATATCATGAAACAGACAATAAGCGAGAAGATAGGTGCGCTGCGCGAACTGATGCGGCGTGAGGGACTTGGGGCTTTCATTTTTCCGAGCACCGACCCACACAACAGTGAATATGTGGCAGACCATTGGAAAGGGCGCGAATGGATATCAGGATTCAACGGCTCGGCAGGTACGGCTGTTGTGACAATGACCTCGGCGGCATTATGGACGGACAGCCGATATTTCATTGCTGCCGCAGAACAACTGAAGGACACGGAATTTGTGCTGATGAAAGAACGCATTGCCGGCACACCGACAATCCCGGAATGGATAGGAACCCAACTCTCCGCGCTCAACGCTCAACGCTCAACGCTCATCGCTCATCGCTCAACCGAAGTCGGAATTGACGGCTCCGTAATGACCGCTGCCGCTGTGGAGCAACTTGTGGCAGAACTGCGTAGCGAGGGAGGACTTACGTTGCGCACCAATATAGATCCGCTACGCACGATATGGACCGACCGCCCACCGCTGCCGACTGCCCCGATAGAGATTCAGCCCATGCAGTACGCAGGGAAATCGGCTCGTGACAAGATTGCAGAGATACGCAATGCGCTGCGCAAGGAACATGCCGATGGTATGCTGGTGGCGACGCTTGATGATATAGCATGGACGTTGAACCTGCGTGGTAGCGATGTCCATTGTAACCCGGTGTTCGTTTCCTATCTGTTAATAGACTCCAAGAAAGCCACGCTGTTTGTGGATAAGCGGAAGGTAACGCCCGCAGTGGCGGACTATCTGCGCAATGAGGGAGTGTCTGTTGCCGATTATGATAAGGTGGGGCAGGGGTTGAAAGATTATTTCGAGTATAACATCTTGATTTCGCCGGAGGAGGTTAATCATACATTATATAATAAGGTGGAGCGCGAGATTGTGTGCCGTCCGTCTCCGATTCCTTATTTGAAGGCTGTAAAGAATGAAGCAGAGATAGAGGGATTCCGCCAGTCGCAGATACGCGATGGAGTGGCTATGGTGAAATTCCTGCGGTGGCTGAAGCCGGCTGTTGAGGCGGGTGGACAAACGGAGATGAGTGTTGATGCCCGTCTGACAGCGTTGCGTGCAGAACAACCGCTCTTCCGCGGCATGTCGTTCGATACCATTGCAGGCTATGAAGAGCATGGCGCGATAGTGCATTATGAGGCAACAGAAGAAACCGATGCAGCCTTGAAGGCCGAAGGATTGCTACTACTCGACAGCGGAGCGCAGTATCAGGACGGGACAACAGACATCACACGCACCATTGCGCTGGGTCCCGTTACCGAAGAACAGCGTCATGTATATACCCTTGTACTGAAAGGTCATATACAGTTGGCGATGTTATGTTTCCCCGATGGGGCGAGCGGTACGCAACTTGATGCCTTGGCGAGAAAAGACATGTGGGCGGAAGGAATGAACTTCCTGCATGGTACGGGGCATGGCGTAGGCTCTTATCTCTGTGTGCATGAAGGACCGCAGCAGATAAGAATGGAGTATCGTCCGGCCAAATTCCATGCCGGAATGACCGTTACCAACGAGCCGGGAATATACCTTGAGGGACGTTTCGGTGTGCGCATCGAGAACCTGATGATTGCCATGCCCTACAAGACCACAGCCTTTGGCGACTTCCTGCAGTTTGAAACCCTCACCTTATGTCCGATAGACACTGCTCCGATTGATGTCGAAATGCTAACCGAAGACGAGATACAGTGGTTGGATAATTATCATAAAATGGTTTTCCACCGCCTTTCTCCACATCTTGATGGGGAAGATGTAGCGTGGCTGCGGGAGGCAACGAAGCCGTTGGAACGAAAGAAAGCATAAGGCTGAAGTTCTTTTATACAGGAAAAGGTGTATTTGATAAATGGAATGATGCTACATATATAGAGTCGTTTGTGAAAGGCGGTGCAATGCTGTTATTCATGGTGCAACCTTAACATCAAGCGGGTGTTGAACAGATAAAAGACAAAAATATGAACGAATACATCATTTACACAGCAGAAGGCTACACTATCGCACCCAATGAGAATATTGAGGTAGAGAACTGCCAAGTGCTTGGTTGTACGTATGGTAATAATGCTGAAGAAGCTCAAGATAACCTTCTTATGGGAAATCCTTGGATTGCTGAGGCTGGCTTCAACAGGTCTGAGTTTGTCGTAAAACAATTGCAAACAATTTAAAAACATCAGATGAACGACCTGATGTAAAGAATTATCTGATTCAACATATTTCTGATTTGAGAGATTTGGATAGGGGATATATTGCTTGTGAAGATGTACACATTGATAATATAGATATGCCGTTTACTAATTGAGTGCTTTGATATTCAAATTAAATTTTGAAATTGAGATTGTTCTTTCTGCAAATAGATGAAAGAGGGATTGCTTTGTGAGATAAAAAAGAAAACTTCAAATCAGAGTCTTAACGTAAGGGTGAATCCTTAAAATATGGAATTTGATCATGGTGTATTAACTTTTAACTTGGAAAATTTGCGCGTTCCGAAAAAAAGTAGTACTTTTGCACCCGAAATTCGTGGCAACACGTTAAAGGCTTGAATAATAACAAGAAGTTTAACATATAATTTTTAAGCAAAGACATGATCATCGTTCCAGTAAAAGATGGCGAGAACATCGAGAGAGCATTGAAGAAATTCAAGAGAAAGTTTGAGAAGACCGGAGTTATTAAAGAACTTCGTGCACGTCAGCAGTACGACAAACCTTCTGTTTTGAAGCGCCTAAAGATGGAGCATGCAATCTACGTGCAGAAACTCCGTGCCGCAGAGGATTAATTTTTCTTGGGGGCTTTTATAGGCCGACGGATAAAAAGAAAGCAGGAGCGTGTATGAACACGCTCCCTTTTCTGTATATATGTGTTTCAGTTGTTTGTTTCGAATAGGATTAACGCTAATAGTTGTAAATTGCATGTGAACTGTTCGTAAGAAGGTGTGTCAAAATGAAGTGCCCCCAAGAAGTTGGACGTTAAACACGTTATATAGTCGTTCCTTAAAAAAGGTTTATTTTATTGATTTATAGTCAATTATCCTCTTATTTATTTGTATATTTCTGCAATTTTTTGTACCTTTACAGTATAAAACTTGCAGAATTTCATGTTAAAAAGAACCTCCAATCAACTATCATTATTCTCTTCCTTAGAGGATATGCTCAATCATAATCATCCTCTTTACAAGCTTGCCAATAAAATCAATTGGCGTAGATTTGAAGATTCGTTTTCTCCTTTATATTGTAGAACCAATGGTCGCCCTGCCCATCCCATTCGTTTGATGTGCGGTCTTTTAATCTTGAAACACGTGCGTAATATTTCCGACGAAAGTGTTGTTTTACAGTGGAGTGAGAATGCTTATTATCAGTATTTCTGCGGTCAATTGGAATTTCTTCCCAAGGAACCTTGTGAAGCTTCCGATTTGGTTCATTTTCGAAACCGTATAGGCGAGCAAGGAATTGAAATAATCCTTTCGGAGAGCATCCGTGTCAATACGGATAACGATGATGAGGATCATTTTGTCACGGCTTTTATTGATTCTACTGTACAGGATAAGAATATCACTTATCCCACGGATGCGAAGTTGCATAAAAAGATAATCAAACGGGTTCTCAAAATCGTTCGTGAAAAGAAACTTCCTTTACGTCAGAGTTACCGAAGAACTCTGAAAAAGATTTCCCTTGACCGGCGTTTTCGCAATCACCCCAAGAATCACAAGAAGGCAGTCAAGGCAGACCGAAGTTTGCGCACGATAGCCGGTCGTTTGGTCAGAGAACCTGACCGCAATCTTCCCGATAAGAGAGGTTATGAAAAGATGTTTGAACTCTTCTATAAAATTCTTTCTCAAAAACGTAACAGTCCTGATAAGATATACTCGCTTCACGAACCGGAAGTACAATGCATCAGCAAGGGCAAGTAACACAAGAAATATGAGTTTGGCAACAAAGCCTCCTTTATCCGCTCCTTCTCGGGAATTATTCTTGCAGCGGTTTCTTTCAGGAATGAATATGACGGGCATACGGTAGAACCCACCTTACAACAAATGGAAAGGATGACAGGCAGGTGCATTGATAACTTGGCATGTGACAGAGGATATAGAGGAATAAAGCAAGTCGGAACAACAAAGATACTCATACCGGAGTCCCCAAAACACAAAGATGGTTATTATCAAAAGAAAAAGAAACACAAACTGTTTTGCAAGCGCGCAGGAATAGAACCTACCATAGGACATCTTAAAAGTGATTACAGATTATCTCGCAACTTTTACAAAGGTGTGAAAGGAGATGCTATAAATATACGCGAGTTCGGGTTAAGAAAGTCTCTATAAAAGTTGGTAATCTCGTTAGTTTTTTGCAACTTTATAGCTGTAAATCAATAACTTACAAAACAACTAAGCGATGATTACCAAGGACAAAGTTACAGAAATTTTCTGTATTATTGATGAGTTTGACAAGAATTTGAATGTTGAACTGAGTAAAAACCTATGTTTACCTTCCTATAATAGCAATGGAAAACGTTTTAGGAATCGTAAGGGAAGGCTTTCTGAAAGTGAAATTATGACCATCCTTGTATGCTATCATTTCGGTACATATCGTAATTTCAAGGAGTATTACCGGAACTGTATCTGTGGCCGGTTCAAGCATGAATTCCCTGCAGCCGTCTCCTATAATCGTTTTGTGGAACTCATGCCCCGTGTGTTCTTTAAGATGATGTTGTTCATGAAACTCTATGCCTTCGGCAAATGTACAGGTATAACGTTCGTTGACAGTACGATGATTCCTGTATGTCACAATGTAAGACGGTACTTTAACAAGGTCTTTGCAGGGTTCGCCAAGAGTGGAAAGGGTACCATGGGTTGGTGTCATGGATTCAAACTGCATCTGCTTTGCAATGATTCCGGTGAAGTTATAACATTCTGTCTTACAGGAGCAAACGTAGATGACAGGGATAGTAGAGTGTGGACGGTATTTGCAAAGGTTTTGTATGGGAAGGTCTTCGCCGACAGGGGATATATCAAGCAGGAACTCTTCGAGAATCTGTTCAGTCAAGGTATTCAACTCGTTCATGGACTTAAAGCAAGAATGAAGAATAAACTTATGCCTATATGGGACAAGATTATGCTAAGAAAAAGATATATCATCGAATGCATTAATGAACTTCTAAAGAATAAAGCGAACCTTGTACATTCACGACACCGTTCCATACATAACTTTATCATGAACTTATGTTCTGCCCTTACTGCATATTGTTTTTTTGAGAATAAGCCGGAGGCACTGCCTGTATATGTGGAAAAATCAAGGCAGTTGGAACTCTTTTCATGCTAAACTTATCCCGAACTCGCGTATAAATATAATGTTGGCAGCGGCGGCATACAACTTCAAAAGAGCAATGAGAGTTCTTTTGTGTCTTATAAAAATAATCTGTGAAAAGTTGAAAGGAAGCAACTTTTCACAGGAATATGCTTTTGCAAAAGGAAATGAGTAAAGGAGTAGAACTTTTTAAGGAACGACTAAATATCGAATTGTCAAAAAGCTAAGAGTATGATAATATCAAAAGATAACTTCGTAACGGATAACATGACCAATACGGTTTGTTATTCCAGTCTTCTCCCAGCAGAGAGCAGCGGTTTGGATTCTCAGTTAAGAGAAAAGATGTATGCTGCATTGAAAGAGTCTGTTAAGACCTTGAAGCACTATGATCTGTATAACACTCGTGACATCTGGTCAAGAGATTATATGCCAGTGCAGCTGACGAGAGATCTCTTTCTGAACTACACCTATAGCCCGGATTATCTTAGCGACCAGAAAGCTTGTATCACAAACTGGTTGCTACACAAAGTACATACTCGCAAGGCTGACAAGTTTAATTTTGATGTTGTTACAATCCCTCTTGTTCTTGATGGAGGCAATGTAATCAAAGCTATCGACAAGTTTGGTAAGCCAACAATCATCATGTGTAGCAAAGTTTTGAATGAGAACAATCTATCCAAAGAGGAGCTTACAGACTGGTGGGACCAATTCTTTGATAATCAGATTCGTCTTATTCTAATCGAATGGGAAGGAAAAGATGAAAACCCGATTGGACATGCCGATGGAATGGTTAGATATATCACTGAAGGAAAAGTTCTGATTACAAATTATTGTGATTTGGACGATGAAGAACGTCTGAGTGAGCCACTGAAAGAATACTTTGATATTGAACGTCTGCACTTTGGAGATATTGAAGGAATCAAAGGTACCAAGATGTGGAGCCTCTTGAAATCGAAAAGTTGGGGATACATTAATTTTCTACAAGTTGGTAAACATATTATCGTTCCAAAATTAGATTGGGATGAACTCGACAAAGCAGCTGTGCAACAAATTCAGCAAGCCTTTGGAGCTTCTTATGAAGTAGAGCTTATAGATTGTGATATGACTCAAATTCTAGAAAATCCCGATGTGAACACTAATAGTGGCGGTGGTCTGAATTGTTTGACATGGACTTTGTTCAGCGCAGAATAATAATATACTCAAAATAAGAATATGAGGGTGTGTCAAAATGAAGTGCCCCCAAGAAGTTGGACGTTAAACACGTTATTTATTCCCTAAGGTATTGAGCTCGGTATTGCACCGGGCTCATTCCTTTCAACTTCATTTTTATCCTTTTATTGTTATACCATTCAATATAATCCTTCAAGTCCTTCTTGAAAAGCTCCATGGACTTATAATTGTTCGCATAGAGCAGTTCTGACTTCATTAGTCCGAAGAAGTTCTCCATGACGGAGTTGTCCAGACAGTTGCCCTTGCGTGACATGCTTTGCTTGATTCCATGTTTCTGCAAGGCATCCTGATAACTTTTGTGCCGGTACTGCCATCCCTGGTCAGAGTGAAGTATCGTCCCCCGGTCCTCTGGCAGCTTGTCTGTAATTGTAAAGACCTCATCCGGCATGTTGTTTATCTGTGAGAGATCAGCCCTGTCGGATATGTCATAGCCCAGCACCTCACCGTTGAACAAATCCGGTACAGGCGAGAGGAAACTTTTCTTGTCTCCTATGGCAATCCGGGATACGTCCGTGACAAGTTTCTGGTAAGGCCTGTCTGCCTTAAAGTCTCTATTAAGGACATTAGGGGCAATCTTGCCTATCGTGCCCTTGTATGAGCGGTATCGCTTCTTGCGCATCAGGCACTTCAGGCCCTGTTCCTTCATCAGCCTTTCCACCGTCTTGTGATTGATGGCAATGCCTTCGTTATGGAGCTGCATGGTGACACGGCGATAGCCGTAACGGCCTTTACTCTCATGGAATATTTCACATATACGCTTCTTCTCCACCTCATATCTGTCTGCCCTCCCAAGGGCTTTCAGATGGTAATAGAATGTAGAGCGAGCCATCCCCTTGATCTCCAACAGTAACTCGAGACCATACTGCGGCCTTAATGTCTGGATGGCCTGTGTCCAGAACCTCGCTGCCAGGACTCCTCTTCTTCCATTAAGGCCTTTGCTTTTTTTAGCAGGGCATTCTCGGCCTCAAGCCGGCGTACACGGGTCTGAAGCTTCTCTAATTCTGTCTCTGGCTCTTTCTTCTTTGGGCGTCCCATATCTTTACTTGGTCGTCCGCGATAGCCATGACGAAGCAATTCCTCATAACCGCCGTGCTTGTACTGACGAACCCAACGGCATACACTGGCAAAACTAACGTCATACTCTACGCAAATCCGCCACAAAGGTAAGCAATCTTTTTCATATTCTTCTATTACGGATCGCTTTAATTCGTTTGTGACCTTTCTTTCCTTGAATTTTTCCAGACCATCCATACCATATTTCTCATATCTGCCAAACAGAATATAAAGATAATGGTCACGGACATGAAAACATTTCATCAACTCACACATGCTTGATCCTGACTCGTGCAAGCGGATGATTTCTTTCTTTTCTTCTAAACTGTGATGTCTATACATAATGAACCCCAGAAGTATTATGTCTAACTTCTGGGGGGCACTTCACTTTGCACACCCTCCTTTTCTGTATATGTGTGTTTCGGTCGTTTGTGCCACAATAGGATTAACACTAATAGTCGTAAATTGCATTTGAACTGTTCGTAAACGCCAATCGACCATTAGAAGGCATTTGCTTAGATTTGCTATTGAAGCAGTGCTTCCCTGCTGTTTTAGTACGTTTGCCGACATCTGCGCAGCCATTACATCTCGACATTGCCCTCCACGCCTTCGATGAAACGTCAGCCCATCTGCTCAACAATCGAATAAAAACTAATGAGCCGATTTGGGTTAAATGTGATTTTTTGAATAATCAACTGTTGGTTTGTAATTGGTTTGTTGCTTATTTTTGGAAGTTGCAGATATAGCCTGTCGCAATGGCAAAAACTGATAAAGATATGAAAAAATAAGGTGATATGATGATTTTGTAGAAAAAACAAGCGTTAAGTTTTGTTGTTTCAGAAAAAATATGTATATTCGCTGACGAAAAACAGGCATTATAAAAATGAACATGAACACCGAGAGTTTTTTCGACTATTTGCGCTATGAGAAGAACGCGTCAGAGCGCACGGTTGTGAAATATGCGTGCTCGCTGGGATTGTTTCGTAAGTTTCTTGACGAAGAATGCGAAGGGGTGGCTTGGGAAAATGTTGATCGCGACATAATAAGCGACTGGATAGAGCATGAAATGGAGGCGGGTTGTACGGCACGCACCGTTTGTGGTTATCTGACAGGAGTGAAAGCGTTCTATAGGTTCGGACTGAAACGCGGACTTATGGATAATGATCCGGCGTACAGCATAGAAGGGCCGAAGAAAAATAAACCATTGCCTTATTTCGTGAAAGAAAAGGAAATGAATCGCCTGCTTGATGATGTGGAGTGGAGAGATAGCATGGAAGACATTCGTGCGCGTACTATTATATTAGTGTTCTATGCGACTGGCGTGAGAGCATCGGAACTCATGGGACTTGACGACTCAGACGTTGATTTCGTGAATAACCGGATAAAGGTGACGGGAAAGAGAGATAAGCAACGCATCGTGCCTTTCGGATTGGAATTGCGCGAAGAACTGTTAGCCTACATGGCCAAGCGCGATGCGGAATTGTCGAGACAGTGCGAGGCTCTGTTTGTTGATGATAAAGGGAAGCGCATGAGGTATAGTCAGGTGTGGCGTATCGTTAACCGCGGGCTTGGACTTGTCACTACGATGAAAAGGCGTTCGCCCCATGTGCTCCGCCATTCCTTTGCCACGGCAATGCTGAATAACGACGCCGGGCTTGAAAGTGTTCAGAAACTGCTCGGGCATGAAAGTGTAGCCACTACGGAGATATATACACATGCCACTTTCGAGCAACTAAAAAAAGTTTATACCAACGCCCATCCAAGGGCATAACAACTTAACCCTATTAAAACAGGAGGTAACTATGGAGATTAAGATTCAGTCAATCCATTTCGACGCCACGGAACAGTTACAGGCGTTCGTAGAGAAGAAGGTCTTAAAATTGGAGAAGGCTTTCGAAGATGTGCAAGTCGTTGAAGTACAACTGAAAGTTGTTAAACCGGCCACCGCAATGAACAAGCAGGCAAGCATTACGGCAATCGTTCCCGGGCAGCAACTCTTTGTGGAGAAAACTTGTGATACATTCGAAGAAAGCATAGATTTGTGTGTCGATTCTATGAAGGTTCAACTTACAAAATTCAAAGAAAAACTACGCAAGAGATAAAAAAAGTGGGAAAAAGTTTTGGTGATTAAAAAAAACGTCGTATCTTTGCAGCCGTTTTAGAACAGGTCCTTTATCAAAGGCTTAACGGCTGCAAGGATTTGCCTCTTTAGCTCAGTTGGCCAGAGCACGTGATTTGTAATCTCGGGGTCGTTGGTTCGAATCCGACAAGAGGCTCTCCGAAGAGCATGGCAGAGGATGTGTGAAAAAACATAAGGGTGGTTTCCAGAGCGGCCAAATGGGGCAGACTGTAAATCTGTTGTCTTTCGACTTCGGTGGTTCGAATCCATCACCACCCACATCAGTGGATTTTTTGCGGAGTTTTGTTTAAGCCGAGTACAGATGTTCTTTTGTTCTTTGACGAGGCTGCGATGAAATGCCGTTATTGCGGAAATAGCTCAGTTGATAGAGCACTAGCCTTCCAAGCTGGGGGTCGCGGGTTTGAGCCCCGTTTTCCGCTCAAATGCTGTAATAGCTCAGTGGTAGAGCACTTCCTTGGTAAGGAAGAGGTCCTGAGTTCAACTCTCAGTTACAGCTCTACTGTTTTATTAACCGTGTGAAGCAGAAAAAACGCGATTATTCATTAATTAAATAAAAAGTAAAGCTATGGCTAAAGAACAATTTGTGCGCACCAAACCGCACGTAAACATCGGTACTATCGGTCACGTTGACCATGGTAAGACTACTTTGACCGCCGCAATCACTACTGTACTGGCTAAGGCCGGTCTTTCTGAGGTTAAGTCTTTCGATCAGATTGACAATGCCCCTGAAGAAAAGGAGCGTGGTATCACAATCAATACCTCTCACGTTGAGTACGAAACTGCAAATCGTCACTACGCACACGTTGACTGTCCGGGTCACGCCGACTATGTGAAGAACATGGTTACCGGTGCTGCTCAGATGGACGGTGCTATCCTCGTTGTTGCCGCAACTGACGGTCCTATGCCTCAGACTCGTGAGCACGTTCTGCTTGCTCGTCAGGTAAACGTTCCTCGTTTGGTTGTATTCCTGAACAAGTGCGACATGGTTGAGGACGAGGAAATGCTCGAACTCGTTGAAATGGAGGTTCAAGAAATCCTCGCTCAGTATGAGTTTGAAGATGATACCCCAATCATCCGCGGTTCAGCTCTTGGTGCACTGAACGGTGTTGCAAAATGGGAAGAGAAAGTTCTCGAACTGATGAACGTTTGCGATACTTGGATTCAGGAGCCTCCACGTGCTACAGAAAAACCATTCCTTATGCCTGTTGAGGACGTGTTCTCAATCACAGGACGTGGTACTGTTGCTACCGGACGTATCGAGACTGGTGTTATCCACGTAGGTGACGCTGTTGAGTTGCTCGGTCTTGGTGAAGATAAGAATTCTGTTGTAACTGGTGTTGAAATGTTCCGCAAACTTCTTGACGAAGGTCAGGCTGGTGATAACGTTGGTCTGCTCCTCCGTGGTATCGACAAGAACGAAATCAAGCGCGGTATGGTACTTTGCCATCCGGGACAGATTAAACCGTTCAAGAAGTTCAAGGCTTCAATCTACGTATTGAAGAAGGAAGAGGGTGGTCGTCATACTCCGTTCGGTAACAAGTATCGTCCACAGTTCTACCTCCGCACAATGGACTGTACAGGTGAAATCACTCTGCCGGCAGGCGTTGAGATGGTAATGCCCGGTGACAACGTAGAGATCACTGTTGAACTTATCTACGCTGTTGCTCTGAACCAGGGTCTGCGTTTCGCTATCCGCGAAGGTGGTCGTACGGTTGGTTCAGGTCAGATTACAGAAGTGTTCGAGGACTAATCTGAAATATCCTATAGTGTCTTTTGCGAATGCGGAGACATTGGGAACACATAAAAAGGTTCCGCTCTTAGCGGGCGGAGCCTTACTTACGGGAATAGCTCAGTTGGTAGAGCATCGGTCTCCAAAACCGAGGGTCGTGGGTTCGAGTCCTCCTTCCCGTGCAAAGAAAGAAGAATAATATGTTTCATAAGATAGCAAATTATTGCAAGGTTTGTTACGACGAACTTGCGCATAAGACTACTTGGCCGACACGTGCCGAATTAACACACACCGCAATGATTGTATTATCTGCTTCCCTTGTCATTGCGTTGGTGGTATTTGGTATGGACTCGTTGTTTAAATGGGTAATGAGTATGGTTTATCCTGCTTAATCTTTTAAAGGAAAATGGCTCAGACAGAAAAGAAATGGTATGTGCTTCGTGCTGTGAGTGGCAAGGAGGCTAAGGTGAAAGAATACATCGAGGCTGAATTGAAACACAACGATTTGCTTTCAAGGTATGTTTCTCAGGTAGTCATACCGATGGAGAAGCATGCTGCTCTGCGTGGTACAAAGCGTGTTGTCAAGGAGAAAATTGCTCTCCCCGGCTATGTGCTTGTAGAGGCAGAATTGAAAGGAGACGTTGCTCATACTCTGCGCTTCATACCTAATGTTTTGGGATTCCTTGGAGGATTGGATAATCCGTCGCCTGTACGCGAGTCTGAAGTGAACCGTATGCTTGGCATCGCAGACGATACCGAAATTAAGGAAGAGGTAATCGTTCCTTATTTGGTTGGTGATGCGGTAAAAGTTACGGACGGTCCTTTCAGTGGTTTCAGTGGTAACATTGAAGAGGTGGATGCCGAGAAACACAAGTTGAAGGTTATGGTCAAGATTTTCGGTAGGAATACTCCTCTGGAACTCGGTTTTATGCAAGTCGAAAAAGAATAATGATGCTGTTACGGGCAAAAGTATTCTTTTTATGTAAAATCACTTTTTAATTAACAAAAGAAATGGCTAAAGAAGTTGCTGGATTAATCAAATTACAGATTAAAGGTGGCGCTGCGAATCCTTCACCTCCCGTAGGACCGGCTCTCGGTTCGAAGGGTATCAATATTATGGGATTCTGCAAAGAGTTCAACGCCAGAACCCAGGATAAGGCAGGAAAAATTCTTCCTGTTGTTATCACATACTATACCGACAAGTCATTCAGTTTCATCATCAAAACCCCGCCGGCAGCCGTTCAGCTCATGGAGGCAGCAAAGGTTAAGGGTGGTTCTGCTGAGCCAAACCGCAAAAAGGTCGCTTCGGTGACTTGGGATCAGGTAAGAGCAATCGCAGAAGACAAGATGGCTGACCTCAACTGCTTCACAGTGGAGTCTGCAATGAAACTTGTTGCCGGCACAGCTCGCAGTATGGGTATCGCTGTAAAAGGGGACTTCCCTGGATAATTTTTAATAACTTCAATTTTAAAGAAAATGAGTAAACTGACAAAAAATCAGAAAGCAGTTGCCGATAAGGTTGAAGCAGGGAAAGCATACTCTTTGATGGAGGCCGCTCAATTGGTAAAGGATATTACTACTACCAAGTTTGAGGCTTCCGTGGACATCGATGTACGCTTGGGTGTTGACCCGCGCAAGGCTAACCAGATGGTTCGTGGCGTTGTTTCGCTGCCTAACGGAACCGGAAAGGTCACTCGCGTGCTCTGCCTCTGTACACCTGACGTTGAGGCTGCGGCCAAAGAGGCAGGTGCTGACTATGTTGGTCTTGACGAGTATATTGAAAAGATCAAGGGTGGCTGGACAGATGTTGATGTTATCATCACAATGCCCTCATGCATGGGAAAGGTAGGACCATTGGGACGTGTTCTCGGTCCTCGTGGCTTGATGCCAAACCCGAAGAGTGGCACTGTAACTATGGATGTTGCTAAGGCAGTGAAAGAAATCAAGCAAGGTAAGATAGACTTTAAGGTTGACAAGGCTGGTATTATCCACACGTCAATCGGTAAGGTTACAATGACATCGGAGCAAATCTACGGAAATGCGAAGGAGTTTATCAATACCGTTATCAAGTTGAAGCCTGCTGCTGCCAAAGGTACATATATCAAGAGTATCTTCCTATCAAGCACTATGAGTGCAGGTGTCAAGGTTGATCCAAAGACAGTTGAATAACACTTAAAGTACGGAAAACGATGAAAAAGGAAGTAAAAGATACCATAATCGTAACGCTTGGTGAGCAGTTGAAAAAATACCCGCATTTCTATCTGGTAGATGTTTCCGGTCTGAATGCTGAGGATACAAGCAACCTGCGTCGCAAGTGTTTCAAGAATGAAATCAAGATGGTCGTTGTGAAGAATACCCTTCTACACAAGGCTTTCGAGGCTTCGGAAATTGATTTTGAACCTTTATACAGCACGTTGAAAGGCAATACCGCAGTGATGTTTACTAATGTAGCAAACACTCCTGCCAAATTGCTGAAAGAGTATTCGAAAGCCGGCATCCCTGCACTGAAAGGTGCTTATGCCGAGGAAGGCATCTTCGTTGGTGCCGACAAGCTTGAGGAACTCTCTTCTATCAAGAGCAAGAGCGAACTTATTGCAGATGTTGTGGCATTGCTGCAGTCTCCAATCAAGAACGTTATCTCCGGACTCAATGCCGGTGGCAAGATTCACGGACTGCTTGACGCTATCGCTGAGCGTAATAAATAAGCGACCCATATTATAACATTTTCATTAAAAAAACAATTAAAATTTAGAATAAAAATGGCAGATATTAAAGCTATTGCTGAAGAGTTGGTAAACCTTACAGTAAAAGAAGTAAGCGAGTTGGCAACAGTCCTGAAGGACGAGTACGGAATTGAGCCTGCTGCTGCAGCCGTTGCTGTAGCTGCTGGTCCTGCTGCTGGTGCAGCTGACGCAGCTGAGGAGAAGTCATCTTTCGATGTAGTTCTCGCAGAGGTTGGCGGTGCTAAACTACAGGTTGTAAAGGCAGTGAAAGAGGCTTGTGGTCTTGGTCTGAAAGAGGCTAAGGATCTCGTTGACGGTGCTCCTTCTACTCTGAAGGAAGGTCTTTCAAAGGACGAGGCTGAGAACCTGAAGAAGGCTATCGAAGAGGCTGGTGCCAAGGTAGAACTGAAGTAATTCAGAATTACATTCTAAAAAATATCGGTTAAGATCTCCTAAGTAGGGGGGTCTTAACCTTTTCTTGTCTTTTGGCGTTAATCGTCAAGACTCAGAGACCTCGGAAACTCCGAGCGCTCGGAGATTTCCCGAAAATCATTAATACATTATTTATTTTATAAATACATGGCTTCAAAAATTGTTGATAACAGAGTAAACTTTGCAAGCGTGAAGAATCCGATGCCATATCCGGATTTTCTCGATGTGCAATTAAAGTCTTTCAAAGACTTCTTACAGTTGGACACACCACCGGAGGAACGCAAGAATGACGGTCTTTACAAGGTATTCGCTGAGAATTTTCCTATTGCCGACACTCGTAACAACTTCGTGCTTGAGTTCCTTGACTACTTCATCGACCCTCCACGTTATAGCATCGACGAATGCTTGGAACGCGGGTTGACTTACAGTGTGCCACTGAAGGCCAAGATGAAACTTTATTGCACCGACCCTGAACATGAGGATTTTCCAACGTTTGTTCAAGATGTTTACCTTGGCAACATACCTTACATGACAAGTAACGGCACTTTTGTAATCAATGGTGCCGAGCGTGTTGTGGTGTCACAGTTGCACCGTTCGCCGGGTGTGTTCTTCGGTCAGGGTATTCATGCCAACGGTACTGCGCTCTACAGTGCGCGTATCATTCCTTTCAAGGGCTCTTGGATAGAGTTTGCAACAGACATCAACAATGTGATGTACGCCTACATCGACCGTAAGAAGAAATTGCCGGTGACAACATTGTTGCGTGCCATCGGCTACGAGACCGACAAGGATATTCTTGAGATATTCGGTCTTGCCGAGGAGGTGAAGGTGAACAAGAAGAATATGAAGGAAGCCATAGGCCGCAAACTTGCAGCCCGTGTACTGAAGAGTTGGAACGAGGATTTCGTTGACGAAGATACCGGTGAGGTTGTTTCCATTGAGCGTAACGATGTTATGATGGAACGTGAAACAGAAATCACTAAGGAAAATGTTGATGAAATTCTTGACAGCGGTGCCTCTACAATCCTTTTGCATAAGAGCGAAGAGGCTGCATCAAAGTATGCGATTATTTTCAACACGTTGGCCAAGGATATAACCAACTCGGAGAAAGAAGCAATATTCTACATCTATCGTCAGTTGAGAAATGCCGAACCTGCAGATGATACAAGTGCACGTGAGGTGATTCTTAACCTTTTCTTCTCTGATAAGAGATACGATCTTGGCGACGTGGGTCGTTACAGAATAAACAAAAAACTTGGTTTGGATACCGATATGAATGTTCGTATCCTAACTAAGGAAGACATTATAGAGATTATAAAATATCTCATACAACTGGTTAACTCAAATGCTACGGTGGATGATATTGACCACCTTTCCAACCGACGCGTTCGCACGGTAGGTGAGCAGTTGTCTAATCAGTTCTCAATAGGTCTGGCACGTATGAGCCGCACAATCCGCGAGCGTATGAATGTTCGCGACAATGAGGTTTTCCAGCCTACAGACCTTATCAATGCCAAGACAATATCGAGCGTCATCAACTCGTTCTTCGGAACCAATCCGCTCTCTCAGTTCATGGACCAAACCAACCCACTTGCTGAGGTTACGCACAAGCGTCGTCTCTCTGCTCTTGGTCCCGGTGGTCTTAGTCGTGAGCGTGCCGGATTCGAGGTTCGTGACGTTCACTATACTCACTATGGCCGTCTCTGTCCGATTGAGTCGCCCGAAGGTCCGAATATCGGTCTTATTTCGTCTCTATGCGTATATGCAAAGATTAACGAACTCGGTTTCATCGAGACACCATATCGCAAAGTGAAGAACGGAGTGGTTGACCTAAAGAACGAGGATGTGGTCTATCTCACCGCAGAGGAGGAAGAAGACTATATCATCGGTCAGGGTAACGCACCGCTTAATGACGATGGTACGTTTATCCGTACTTTCGTGAAGTGTCGTCAGGATGCCGACTTCCCCGTAGCCGATCCGGAAGAGGTTGATCTCATGGACGTTGCGCCACAACAGATAGCATCTATCGCTGCCGGACTGATTCCGTTCCTTGAGCACGATGATGCTCACCGTGCGTTGATGGGTTCTAACATGATGCGTCAGGCCGTTCCACTTCTTCATAATGAAGCCCCTATTGTAGGAACCGGAATCGAGAAGCAGGTGTGCGAGGATTCGCGTACCATGATTACTGCCGAGGGCGACGGTTTGATAGAATATGTTGATGCCACGACTATACGTATATTGTACGACCGTACCGAGGATGAGGAGTTCGTTAGTTTTGAGCCGGCACTTAAGGAATACCGCATTCCTAAGTTCCGTCGCACCAACCAGAATATGACAATTGACCTTCGCCCTATTTGTGAAAAGGGGCAGCGTATTAAAAAGGGCGACATCCTTACAGAAGGATATGCCACCGAAGACGGTGAACTGGCTCTTGGACGTAACCTCCTTGTGGCTTATATGCCTTGGAAGGGATACAATTATGAAGATGCTATCGTACTTAATGAACGAGTGGTTCGCGACGATGTGCTGACATCAGTACACGTAGATGAATACACACTTGATGTTCGTGAGACAAAGCGCGGTATGGAAGAGTTTACTTCAGACATTCCTAACGTCAGCGAAGAGGCAACTAAAGACCTCGATGAGAACGGTATTATCCGTGTCGGTGCACGCGTTGAACCCGGTGACATACTTATTGGTAAGATTTCTCCTAAGGGAGAGAGTGACCCATCACCGGAGGAAAAACTGCTTCGTGCCATCTTCGGCGATAAGGCCGGCGATGTAAAAGACTCTTCGTTGAAGGCAAATCCGTCGCTCAGCGGTGTCATAATAGACAAGAAACTATTCTCGCGTGCCATAAAGACACGTCAGTCGAAGCAACAGGATAAGATTATCCTTGCTAAGATAGATGAAGAATATGAAGCAAAGATAGACGACCTGAAAGACATCCTCGTTGACAAACTGATGTCTCTTACCGAGGACAAAGTATCTCAGGGCGTGACAGACTATACCGGAGCCGAGATTATAACCAAGGGCAGCAAGTTCTCTATTGCCGTTCTGAAAAATCTTGAATATGACGGAATACAGAGCAATAATTGGACAGACGATGATCATAAGAACCATCTCATTCAGACTCTGATAATGAATTATATCAAGAAATACAAACTTCTTGATGCAGAAAACAAGCGTCGCAAGTTTGCAATTTCTATCGGAGACGAACTGCCTTCAGGCATTCTACAGATGGCCAAGATATACGTTGCAAAGAAACGTAAGATTGGTGTCGGAGACAAACTTGCCGGTCGTCATGGTAATAAGGGTATCGTTTCCAAGGTCGTTCGTCAGGAAGACATGCCGTTCCTTGAGGACGGTCGTCCCGTAGATTTGGTGCTCAACCCGCTTGGTGTGCCTTCTCGTATGAACCTCGGCCAGATTTTCGAGGCTATCCTCGGTGCTGCCGGTAAGCGTCTTGGAATTAAGTTCGCCACACCGATTTTCGATGGTGCAAAACTTGAAGACCTTCAAGAGTGGACTGATAAGGCCGGTCTGCCGCGTCTCTGTTCAACCCACCTCTATGATGGTGAGACAGGCGAACAGTTCGACCAGCCGGCAACCGTAGGTATCACCTACTTCCTTAAACTTGGCCACATGGTTGAAGACAAGATGCACGCACGTTCTATTGGTCCGTACTCTCTCATCACGCAGCAGCCGCTCGGTGGTAAAGCACAGTTCGGTGGACAGCGTTTCGGAGAGATGGAGGTTTGGGCACTCGAGGCATTCGGTGCCAGCCATGTGCTTCAGGAAATCCTGACAATCAAGTCTGACGATGTCGTAGGACGCTCGAAAGCCTACGAGGCAATCGTTAAGGGCGAGGCAATGCCAACTCCGGGTATTCCGGAGTCGCTCAACGTGTTGCTCCACGAACTGCGCGGTCTTGGTCTCAGCGTAACACTCGACTAAAATTCAATTTAGGTATCAAGAACTTAAGAATTAAGAATTGAAATATGGCATTCAAGAAGGATTCAAAGATAAAGAATAATTTCACGAAGATTACCATCGGTCTTGCTTCGCCGGAGGAAATCCTCGAAAGCAGTTTTGGCGAGGTTACCAAGCCAGAGACAATAAACTATCGTACATATAAACCCGAACGTGACGGACTTTTCTGTGAGCGCATATTCGGTCCTACCAAGGACTATGAGTGTGCCTGCGGAAAGTATAAGCGCATTCGCTATAAAGGAATCGTCTGCGACCGATGCGGTGTTGAGGTAACGGAGAAGAAAGTGCGCCGCGAGCGTACCGGACACATCGAACTCGTAGTTCCTGTTGCCCACATCTGGTATTTCCGCAGTCTTCCAAATAAAATAGGCTATCTGCTCGGTATCCCCACAAAGAAACTCGATGCAGTAATTTACTACGAGAAGTACATAGTGATACAGCCCGGTATCATGGAAGGACGTAAAAATGCGGAAGATGTAGAGGTGAACGGTTCACATAAATTCGACCTCCTTTCAGAAGACGAGTACATCGCAATAATGGATAGTCTCCCAAGCGACAATGAGTATCTTGAAAATAGCGATCCCAACAAGTTCGTTGCCAAGATGGGCGCAGAGGCAATCTATGATTTGTTGCAAGGGCTCGAACTCGATTCTCTGTCATTCGAACTGCGCAACCTTGCCAATACAGACTCTTCACAACAGCGTAAGACTGAGGCTCTCAAACGCCTGCAGGTTGTAGAGGCATTCCGACAGAGCAAGGATATAAACAAGCCGGAATGGATGATATTGAAGATTGTGCCGGTTACTCCTCCGGAACTCCGTCCGCTCGTACCACTTGATGGCGGTCGTTTCGCGACATCCGACCTCAATGACCTCTATCGCCGTGTAATCATACGTAACAACCGTTTGAAGAGACTTATGGAGATTAAGGCTCCTGAGGTTATTCTACGCAACGAGAAACGTATGTTGCAGGAGGCTGTAGATTCTTTGTTCGATAACTCACGCAAGTCTTCGTCAGTGAAGAGCGAGAGCAACAGACCGTTGAAATCTCTCTCTGACTCGCTAAAAGGGAAGCAAGGACGTTTCCGCCAGAATCTTCTCGGTAAGCGTGTTGACTATTCCGCTCGTTCGGTTATCGTTGTAGGTCCAGAACTGAAGATGGGCGAGTGCGGTTTGCCGAAACTCATGGCGGCCGAACTTTACAAACCATTTATCATACGCAAACTCATCGAGCGCGGTATCGTAAAGACCGTGAAGTCTGCAAAGAAAATTGTGGATCGCCGCGAACCGGTAATCTGGGACATCCTTGAGAATGTGATGAAAGGTCATCCGGTATTGCTCAACCGTGCTCCTACACTTCACCGTCTCGGTATTCAGGCTTTCCAGCCCAAACTTATCGAAGGTAAGGCAATACAGTTGCACCCATTGGCATGTACGGCGTTCAATGCCGACTTCGACGGAGACCAGATGGCTGTTCACCTCCCGCTTAGCAACGAGGCGATACTTGAGGCACAGTTGTTGATGCTACAGAGTCACAACATTCTCAATCCTGCCAATGGTGCTCCTATCACCGTGCCGTCACAGGATATGGTGCTCGGACTTTATTACATCACCAAGATACGTCCGGGAGCAAAAGGAGAAGGACTTACGTTCTACGGCCCGGAAGAGGCAATTATTGCTTTCAATGAAGGCAAGTGCGACCTCCACTCACAAGTAAAGGTAGTTGTCAAAGACATTGACGAGAAAGGCAATCTCGTAGATCGCATGGTGGAAACCTCTGTTGGCCGTGTAATAGTAAATGGAATAATCCCGGAAGAAGTCGGGTTCGTAAATCAGATTATATCAAAGAAATCTCTTCGCGACATTATTGCCGATGTTATCAACAAGGTAGGTTTTGCAGAGGCGTGCGAATTCCTTGACGGAATAAAGAACCTTGGATACCGCATGGCATATCTTGCAGGACTTTCGTTCAACCTTGACGACATCATCATTCCTAAGGAAAAGGAAGAGTTGGTGCAGAAAGGTAACGATGAGGTGCAGGCCATTAAGGGCAACTACAACATGGGATTCATCACCGACAACGAGCGTTACAATCAGGTTATCGACACATGGACACACGTTAACAACCGTCTCGGTGACATCCTTCTCAAGCAGATGACCGAGGCCGACCAGGGATTCAATGCCGTTTATATGATGCTTGACTCCGGTGCTCGTGGTTCTAAGGATCAGATCAAACAACTTGCCGGTATGCGTGGTCTTATGGCAAAACCGCAGAAAGCAGGTGCTGAGGGACGTGGTACGATTGAAAACCCGATTCTCTCTAACTTCAAGGAGGGAATGTCGGTGCTTGAGTACTTTATCTCTACCCACGGTGCCCGTAAGGGTCTTGCCGACACCGCCATGAAGACGGCCGATGCCGGTTACCTTACAAGGCGTCTTGTCGATGTCAGCCATGATGTGATAATCAACGAGGAGGATTGCGGAACATTGCGCGGTCTTGAGTGTACGGCACTGAAGAATGGCGAGGAAGTAATCTCTACTCTCTATGAACGCATTCTCGGACGTGTGTCGGTGCATGATATCACACATCCTTCTACCGGCGAACTGCTCGTGTCTGCCGGCGAGGAAATCAACGAGAAAGTAGCGCGTGCCATTGAAGATTCGCCTATCGAAATGGTTGAAATCCGCTCGGTGCTCACTTGCGAGAGCAAGAAAGGTGTCTGCATGAAGTGTTACGGACGCAACCTTGCCACCCAGCGCATGGTTCATAAGGGTGAAGCAGTCGGTGTAATTGCGGCACAAGCTATTGGAGAACCGGGTACTCAGCTTACGCTCCGTACGTTCCACGCCGGTGGTGTGGCCGGTAGCGCAGCAGCCAATGCAACTATCGTGGCAAAGAGCGATAGCCGCATAGAGTTCGAGGAAATACGTGCCGTGCCTTTTGTAGAACAAGGCGAACACGGTGAAGTGAACTGTCAAATGGTTGTCAGCCGACTGGCAGAGGCTCGTTTCGTTGATGTAAATACCGGCATCGTACTCTCTACAGTCCCTGTACCTTACGGTTCTTCACTCTATTTCGCAAATAAGGCGGAAGTCAAGAAAGGCGAACTGGTTGCTAAATGGGACCCGTTCAATGCTGTCATCGTTACCGAATATGCAGGTACACTGCGTTTCCAAAACGTTGTAGAGGGAACAACATATAAGGCTGAGACCGACGAAACAACAGGTCTCACCGAGAAAATCATCATCGAGTCGAAAGACCATACACACGTTCCTACTTGCGATGTCCTCAATTCTGAGGGCGTGGTTGTCGGCACTTACAGTTTCCCTGTGGGAGGACACGTTATCGTTGAGGATGGACAGGTTGTCAAAACCGGTACCACTCTCGTTAAGATTCCACGCACGGTGAATATGGGTGGTGACATCACCGGAGGTCTGCCGCGTGTTACCGAACTCTTCGAGGCACGCAATCCGAGCAATCCTGCCGTCGTTTCCGAAATCGATGGTGAGGTGACAATGGGTAAGGTAAAGCGCGGTAATCGCGAAATCATCGTCACTTCAAAGACCGGAGAGCAGAGCAAGTATCTTGTTTCGCTTTCAAAGCAGATATTGGTTCAGGAGCACGATGCCGTTCGTGCCGGTACACCACTTTCCGATGGTGTGATTACTCCTAACGACATCCTTGCCATAAAGGGTCCTACCGCTGTTCAGGAATACATCGTAAACGAAGTACAGGACGTTTATCGTCTGCAAGGTGTGAAAATCAATGACAAGCACTTTGAGATTATCGTGCGCCAGATGATGCGTAAGGTACAGATAAACGAGCCGGGCGATACGACGTTCCTTGAGCAGGAAGTGGTTGATAAACTTGACTTCATTGACGAGAACGACCGCATCTGGGGTAAGAAATATGTAGAAGATCCGGGCGACAGCGAGACGTTGCAGAGAGGACAGATAATATCGGCACGCAAGTTGCGCGACGAGAACTCCAGTCTGAAACGCCGCGACTTGCGTTTGGTTCAGGTTCGCGATGCCGTGCCTGCAACATCTACTCAGATTCTCCAAGGTATTACACGTGCAGCATTGCAGACCAAGAGTTTCATGTCTGCTGCATCGTTCCAGGAGACCACAAAGGTGCTCAACGAGGCGGCAATCCGCGGAAAGGTGGATTCTCTCGATGGAATGAAGGAGAACGTAATCTGCGGTCACCTGATACCGGCCGGTACCGGACTTCGCGAGTTCGACAAACTCGTGGTTGGCTCGCGTGAAGATTATGAACGCATACAGGCCAACAAGAAGAATGTTATCGACTTCTCAGTAAAAGAAAGTGAAGACTGATAAAAGAAGTATTTATTGATAAGAAAATCCCGAAGTGCATCATGCTGCTTCGGGATTTTTTTGCCATTCATCTGTTTTTTTTTGCATGTGCGGAAAAAAATGTTACCTTTGCAGTCAGAATAAAACGATAAGGAATATTATGGGAAAGATTATATTGACGGGCGACCGCCCCACCGGACGACTGCATTTAGGTCATTACGTTGGTTCGTTGCGCCGCCGTGTGGAGTTGCAGAACGAGGGAGACTATGACAAGATGTTTGTATTCATTGCCGACATACAGGCTCTGACCGACAATGCCGACAATCCTGATAAGGTGAGGCAGAACATCATTGAGGTGGCTCTCGACTATCTCAGTGTGGGACTCGACCCCTCGAAAGTGACACTCTTCATCCAGTCCATGATTCCCGAACTTTCCGAACTCACGATGTATTTCATGAATCTCGTGTCGGTGGCGCGCCTGCAGCGCAATCCTACGGTGAAGACCGAACTTGCAATGCGAAACTTCGGACAGGGTGTGCCGGTGGGCTTCTTCACCTATCCCATATCACAGGCTGCCGACATTGCTTTCTGTAAGGCCACCACAGTTCCGGCCGGAGAAGACCAAGAGCCGATGTTGGAACAGTGTCGTGAGATAGTGAGGCGTTTCAATACCATCTATGGCGATGTGCTCGTTGAACCGCAGATAATGTTGCCAACCAATAAGGTGTGCCTCCGTCTGCCCGGTCTTGATGGTAGTGCGAAGATGTCAAAGAGTCTCGGCAACTGTATCTACCTTTCTGATACGGCAAAAGAGGTGGAGCAGAAAGTGAAAATGGCTTATACCGACCCCTTGCACTTGAGAGTGGAAGACCCGGGACATGTAGAGGGCAACGTCGTGTTGACCTATCTCGATGCCTTTGCCACAGACGAAGACTTCGTAGAGTTCTGGCCCGACTACAAGAACCTTGAAGAGGTTAAAGAGCATTACTGCCGCGGCGGATTGGGCGACATGAAGTGTAAGAAGTTCCTTATCAATGTGCTCAACAAACGTCTTGAGCCGATACGTCTGCGTCGCCGTGAGTTCGAAAAGGACATTCCTGAGGTGTATGCCATATTGAAGAAAGGCTCAGAGGAGGCACGCGAAGTGGCGGCAAAGACATTGCATGAGGTTCGTGAGGCTATGCGCATCAATTATTTCGATGATGCAGAACTGATAAAAGCACAAGCCGAAAAATACCTTAATGCTTGATTCGTGGTAATTGATAATAGAAAGTTTAATACTTGAAGAATAATAAAAAAATATAAGTATGGAAGAAAATAACAACAATCAGCAAGGCGGTCTGCAAATGGAACTGCCACAGGACGTGGCACAGGGACAGTATGCCAATTTCGCAATAATAACACACTCGAGTAGCGATTTCGTGCTCGACTTTGCCCGAATACTTCCGGGTGTTCCCAAGGCACAAATCAAGAGCCGAGTGATTCTTGCCCCCGAGCATGCCAAACGTCTGCTACAGGCTTTGCAGGAGAATGTCATGCGCTACGAAGCACAGTTCGGAAAAATACAGATTCCCAACCAACAACCGCGCACCATCGCCCCATTCGGTAACGGTAAGCCGGAGGCATGAATCTACGAAATGTCCATTATGCCTAAAGGCATATTTACGAATAATTTATGTCCCATTCGCACCAATTCGCATACCAAGTTCTTTAACGCGAATCCTTGCGAATGGGACTTTATTTTTTGCCTGCGATTTGCCACTCTTAAACCCCAATCAGTCCTTAGACCGCATTTGCTTAGTTTTGCTATTGCCGGTATGCTTCCTTACTGCTTTCGTCTGCTTGCCGACATCTGCACTGCCATTACATCTCGCCGTAGCCCGCTACGCCTTCGCTGAAACGTCAGCACATCTGCTCAACAATCGAACAAAATCAGTTCAGGGTTCTAATGACCAATTGAGGTTAAAAACAATGAAAAGAGCCATATCATTACTCGAAAACCGAATTTGATATGGCTCTTTTATATTTATAGTCCAGCTTGCACTGGTACTAATAATTCATATTACTTATATTATCTGTTTTCATTGCCGGCGAAATCAGTGTAATAGTACTCTTCTTTATCCAGACCATTAGACTTCAACTTGCCAGAAACGACAACATCTACGCTATTCTTCTTAATGGTAATATCTTTAATGAACTGGTACTCGTACTTTGCCTCATCTTTATGTTTTTCCCAAGCTGCATCTACTATCTTCTGAAGATTGGAATAACTAATTTCTTTCAGGTCAAACAACTCATCTTCCAAATTAAACTCCTCTTCATTTCCACCTATGATTTCAATTTCCTTTGTTATAGGTGCTTGCCAACCGTTTGCCGATGAAGAATAAAGAGTTTGTATAACGTTATGTTTGTTCTCGTTCGACTGGCAAACAAGACTAATAAACAACTCTCCTTGGTTGTCTTGCAATTTTGTTACGCTTAACGAAATCTCATCTGTTACAGAAGCACCTTCTCCTAATTTTTCTGTAATAGTATCATACCATTGCTTCAACTCTTGTGGCTGATTCAAAAGATTTAATTCCACGGACTCGGCTTCGACTTGTCCCATAACTGATTTTGCTGCTTTTTTTGCAAGTTTTCCACAAGAAGATACTGCCAAAACAGTGAACAGTACCAACGAATAAGATAAGATTTTCTTCATTTTTTCTCTTTTTAAAATTGTTTATGCTGCAAAGATAATAAAAAACAAAAAAATAACGAAACGTATTAACATTAATTAATGTGGGTTCAAGAAGCAATTACAAAGTTAAACCCCAATCGAGCATTAGAACGCATTTGCTTAGATTTGCTATTGAGATATTACCTCCCTAATGTTTTTACGCGAGTTCGGGATAAGTTTAGCATGAAAAGAGTTCCAACTGCCTTGATTTTTCCACATATACAGGCAGTGCCTCCGGCTTGTTCTCAAAGAAGCAATATGCCGTAAGGACAGAACACAAGTTCATGATAAAGTTGTGTATTGATCGGTGTCTCGAGTGCACGAGGTTGGCTTTGTTCTTTAGCAGTTCGTTAATGCACTCGATGATGTACCTTTTTCTCAGCATGATCTTGTCCCGGATAGGCATAAGTTTATTCTTCATTTTAGCCTTGAGCCCATGAACGAGTTGTATACCTTAATCGAACAGGCTCTCGAAGAGTTCCTGCTTGATATATCCTCTGTCAGCAAATACCTTTCCATATAGCACTTTTGCAAACACCGTCCATACCCTGCTATCCCTATCATCCACATTTGCTCCTGTAAGACAGAACGTTATTACTTCGCCGGAATCATTGCAGAGCAGGTGCAGTTTGAATCCATGACACCATCCCATAGTGCCCTTACCGTTCTTTGCAATACCGGAAAAGACCTTATTAAAATACCGTCTTACATTGTGACAGACAGGAATCATCGTACTGTCAACGAAGGTTATACCTGTACATTTGCCGAAGGCATAGAGTTTCATGAACAACATCATCTTAAAGAACACACGGGGCATGAGTTCCACGAAGCGAGTAGGATACGGCTGTGGGAAAATCACGCCTCAGATAACCTTTGATATAGTGCATATAATAATCCTTGAAAGTCCGGTATGTGCCGAAATGATAGCATATCATAATGGTCATTATTTCACTTTCTGACATTTGACCTTTGCGGTTACGATAACGCCTGCCGTTGCCATCAAACGATGGTAAAAAAAGATTTTTATCAGGTTCGGCATTAAAATTCTTGTTAAATTCGTCGATAATACAGAAAAATTGTATAATTTTGTCCTCGGTAATCATAGCAGGTTTTGTTTGTATTTTATTGATTTATAGTACTATAAAGGTACAACAATTTCCGCAGATTACCAAATTTTATGATGGGTTTTTATCCAGAACTCGCGTATAACTCTTATTGTCAGAGATAAAATGTCTTGGCCAAATTGTTTTTGCCAATTATAGGAATAGGGATATGTCTATTTCTTTTTTCTTATGCAATAGGCTAAGATAATACAACAACAATAAATCTTAATATGTAAAAAAAAGATCATCCTAAGTAATAAACTAATAATCAATGGGTTAGGGGATAACTTGGAAATAGCATTGTCATGTGTATTCAAGGCTGATTGGGGCTCAGTCAGGTTGCCAATAAAAAATATAAGCCCCCCTATGTTTCTGTATGATAATCAGGCTACCACTATTACACTTAGGGATACAACAACAATAAATGTTAATATGGAAAAAGGATCACTAAGTTTTTGCCACTGTAATTTGTTCTTTCTGTACTTTATGATTATCTTTGCAGCAGAGAAAAAAGAACAGAAAAAAGAACAAATTTTCCTGAAAGCCTTTAAGTGAAAGGGAATTGATAAAATACGTGTTTTAATGCATTCCAAAAATTGTGCTGAAGGTTTTTCTGAGGAAGAATATCAGAAACATTATGACGAGCTATTAGAAAAAGATATATAACCTATGGGATTAAAAATTCATACATTAGCAGAAATACCTGATAGTGTTTCTAAAAAGTATTATTTGTATATTTTGGACTATTACAATTGGGACGAGCCTATTGGTAATACTTTGAGGGAAAACTTTGATAAAATAGCAGAATTTGCAGCTAACAATAATTCTGTAGTTATACAAGGAATAGCAGGTAGCCATTTTTATTCAGAATTAATGTCTTGGAGATCTATAAATGGTATAGACCCATTGGAATTATTACCAGCATTAATGATAACTACTCTACATCCCAAATATTTTATAGATGGAGATAATAAGCAAATTAAAGGAAAGAATATTCCCAAAGATAATTTTGTATTTTTAAAAATACGGAAAATTTGCCAACATCCTCAAGATGTAGTAACACTTCTTGAGAAGATATTTCAAGACATTAAAGAAGAGAAAACAATTAAAAATTTCAAAGTAGTGAAAGAGTTAAAGGGAGGTGTTGGCAAAATACTTAATGATACACTAATTCTTGAACCAAACGTGGGTGGTATTGGAATTAATCTAAATAGTGTATTTAAGTATTTAAAACGTAGATAGATATATAAAATAACGAGTATCAACGGTAAAGTTTTTTCGCTACTATTCAGTCTGTTATTATAAAATTAACAAGCCTGTTGAGGAATGTCGTAAATTATTATCAAATATCTTTTATCAAGAACGCTTGTTTTTCAAAGCAAATGGTTATCTTTGCAAATAGAATAACAAGCGTTCTTTGTTGATGTAGAAACCTGCGATTGAAAGCACTTCGCTCGTTTCCAAATCGTTACCTATTTAGTTTGCACAACAAGGTAACTTCTTTATCCTCAATTAGATACATTTTTAGGACTATCTTACGCGAGTTCGGGATAAGTTTAGCATGAAAAGAGTTCCAACTGCCTTGATTTTCCACATATACCGGCAGTTCCTCCGGCTTATTCTCAAAGAAGCAGTATGCCGTAAGGGCAGAACACAAGTTCATGATAAAGTTGTGTATCGATCGATGTCTCGAGTGCACGAGGTTGGCTTTGTTCTTTAGCAGTTCGTTAATGCATTCGATGATATATCTTTTTCTTAGCATAATCTTGTCCCATATAGGCATAAGTTTATTCTTCATTCTTGCTTTAAGTCCATGCACAAGTTGAATACCTTGACTGAACAGATTCTCGAAGAGTTCCTGTTTGATGTATCCTCTGTCAGCAAAAACCTTTCCATAGAGAACCTTAGCAAATACCGTCCACACTCTGCTATCCCTGTCATCTACGTTTGCTCCTGTAAGACAGAATGTTATCACTTCACCGGAATCATTGCAAAGCAGATGCAGTTTGAATCCATGACACCAACCCATGGTACCCTTTCCACTCTTGGCGAACCCTGCAAAGACCTTGTTAAAGTACCGTCTTACATTGTGACATACCGGAATCATCGTACTGTCAACGAACGTTATACCTGTACATTTGCCGAAGGCATGGAGTTTCATGAACAACATCATCTTAAAGAACACACGGGGCATGAGTTCTACAAAACGATTATAGGAGACGGCTGCAGGGAATTCATGCTTGAACCGGCCACAGATACAGTTCCGATAATACTCCTTGAAATTACGATATGTACCGAAATGATAGCATACAAGGATGATCATAATTTCACTTTCAGAAAGCCTTCCCTTACGATTCCTAAAACGTTTTCCATTGTTATTATAGGAAGGTAAAAATAGGTTTTTACTCAGTTCAACATTCAAATTCTTGTCAAACTCATCAATAATACAGAAAATTTCCGGTGTTCCCTTGAACGAAGTGAAAAACTTTGTCCTTGGTAATCATCGCTTAGTTGTTTTGTAAGTTATTGATTTATAACTATAAAGTTATAAAAATAAGTGAGATTACCAACTTTTATAAGGACTTTCTTAACCCGAACTCGCGTAAGCCATGAAGGGGCTACGGAATATACTCACATAGAGCGATGCTTTATAAGTAAAATGATGTACATTACTACGTATTGTAATCTCCCTGTAGTTTAAGGTTGTTTTTATCGGACATCAATAACATTTATATGGAAATTCCTCACTATCAAAAAACAATGAAAAGAGCCATATCATTACTCGAATACATAGTCAGATATGGCTTTTATGTTTATAGTCCTGTTAATGGGAACTAAAAAATCATACTATTAATCATCGTTTTTTTCATTTCCGGCAAAGTCTGTGTTATAGTACTTTTCTTTGTCCACATTATTAGATATCAATCTGCCGGAAACGGTTATTTGTATGCTATTCTTCTCAATGGTGATGTTTTGAATGTACTGGTACTCGTACTTTTCCTTATCTTCATATTTTTTCATAGCAGCATCTACTATCTTCTGAAGATTTGCATAAGGAATTTCTTTTAGATCAAACAATTCATCTTCCAAATTAAAGTTCTCTTTATCTCCGTTTGAGAATTCAATTTCCTTTGTTTCTGGCTCTAACCAACCGGTTGCCTCTGAAGAGAATATAATTTCCACAACTTTACGTTTGTCTTCTTTTGACTGAAATAAAAGGTTAATCAACAAGTTTGCATTCTCCTCTCGTAATTCAGTTACGTTTAATGAAATCACATCAGTTGCAGAAGCACCTTCACCTAATTTTTTTGCAATCGTATCATACCATTTCTTCAACTCTTGCGGCTGAGTTAATACATATATTTTCAGAGACTCGTTTGTAGCTTGCTTCATATATGCTTTTGCTGCTTTGTTTGCCAGTTTTCCACAAGAAGATACTGCCAAAATAGTTAGCAGAATCAAAGAATAGGATATAATTTTCTTCATTTTTTTTATTAAATTGTTTATAGTGCGAAGGTAATAATAAACAAAATAAAACGAAATGTTTTAACTTTAATTAATACAAACGAGATTCAATACGGATTCCAGAAACAAGTGCATAGTTTTACCCCAATCGTTCATCAGAGCGCATTGGCTTAGATTTGCTATTGCAGTTATGTCTCCTCGCTCTCTAATATAAAGGAGTGGGATCTAATCCCGAACTTGTATAATGATTATTCTCTTTTATCTTACATCTTATTATAATACCCTTCAAACACGAACTTTTCCGGGTGTTGTTTCATATATTCGTCTTCAGGCACTCCATTATCGTTATATACAAAATCATCTGCTTTGTCTAAAACATCATATAAGTTTAAACTCTTTTCAATATTCTCTATTGCTTCCCAGCGTTTTTCTCTGTCAAAAGGAATTGAGCCCCCAAACAAATCAACAATATGCTGTAAGTTGTTTGCCGCATCTGTCATGCCAAATAATTTTAAGCCATTCAATGCGTCCTCCCATACAATACCTGTCGAATTACTAAAAAACTGATGATGCCCTCCATTGTTCACTTCAATATAGTACCAAATGATAGCATTTAGATACCTTTGCTCTAATGTAAACGGCTCCGCAGATTTCAAATATTCTTCGTGTGAGCCATAAATATTTATTGTCCAATACATGGGTTCGTTTATGTCCCAACTGTCTTTGGCGTTTTTTACATCATCTACCGTAATCTTTTTATATGTTTTTTCCTCTTCCTCCTTCTCTTTAAGGTTGTCTATATGTTCTGTATAACATTTATATAAAAGAGGTGTTTTTTCTTTGTTCGTTTCTAATATAAGATGAAGATCACAAACATCTGTAAGTTCCACGCACCAAATCTTTAATTCATCGTCTTCTGCCATTTCTATGGCCTTCTCTAACATTTCAATGGCTTTTATCTTATCGTCCGAATTAATGGGGAAGTTCCTGTATGCGTAAGAATACCCATAGCGATAATACCACTTTGCGTCTCTCTTTTCCACCGGAATCATATCCATTATTTTCATGGCCTCTTCTGCCTGATCGTTGTTGTTGTAGGATCTGGCAAGCATTCCTAAAAGTTGTGCACTCAAATTCTCTATACCGATATATGTGAGCAATTCTATCACACGCTCTTCTTCGCCTAACTCTTGAAGGAATTTTATGGCAAGGCATTTCTGTTTTTCATCTAAAAAGCCAAACTCTTCGTCTTCTATTTCTGTCGCATTTATTGTAAGCCCTTTGATAAAGTCTTCAAAGGTGTCTGCCAAAAATTCAATACGGTAATCGCTTTCCTGATCTACAACGACAACTTTTGGCTCGCCGTCTTTTCCGCACTCTCTGTAATCAAGAAATATCATATCGTGACCACCGGAAATGGTGTCGGCCACTGCAATGCCAATATTAGGATAACCCCACTCCGACATCATAAATTGAGTCCCCATATCTCCACATAGCGAATATGGCTTTGTTCTGTCTATTCCATATATGCCAATGATGTCTATTTCCATATCATTATCATAGAAAGAACGTGCTATCGGAATGCCACCATTGTGCTTTTTTATCAGTTCGATATACGATTGGGGCAGTTTATAGCCCAATTCTTTTTCTATTTCTAATATTTCTTTGTCGGTAGGTGTCTTGCCGATATATTTTTTCTTCGCGTAGTCGCTATCGTCCCAAAAGTTCGAGAAATCAAAATTTTCAAATGCCATAGTCTATTCTCTTTTTATAATTTATTCTACTTATGTTATATGTTTTTCTATGAATCATTTTGCAATGTTCGCATTTTTTTTTTAGATACGCAAGAAAAGTCACTAATTATTTACGAACAATTTTGCGCCCACTATAACTACAATAAACCTATCCAACTCTTTAGCGCGTACCCTGCGAATTGGGCGTAAGTCATTCATAGCTTGCCTGACTATACGAGAGCTCATTGCAATTTGGGCGAATTTGCATCGCAATTTCGCCGATTTTGCAAACCAATTTCGCCTAAATTGCAGAGTAATTAATGCCATAATGTGATGTTGAACGATGCCGGTGTCAGGGTGAAATGCATTAAAATTCTTGTTAAATTCGTTGATTATACAGAAAACTTTTATATCTTTGTCCTCGGTAATCATAGTAGGTTTTGTTTGTATTTTATTGAATTAGGACATTATAAAGACATAATGAAGTGCGTGGGTTGTCAGATTTTATGATGAACATTTATCTCGATTTCAAGTAATAATTTGGAAAAATGTATTGTAATTGGACGAAAATCAAACAAATAATAAACTTTCACGTATTTAAATGATTTACGAAATGAGGAATTCATCCTGCAACTCATCTGGAGTATTTGATGAAGTACTTGCATATAAAGCTAAATATGGATACAGTCCTTCATCTGTATCAGGACTTACCTCGTCTTCTGTAGTTAAATCTTTTAGCGACATTACTGTAAGTTGGGTACAAGGAATAACAAAATCTGATGGATCTAAAATATATGCTCCAGGCGGAAATGCAAATACTGGTATTTCACCTGTTAATATAAATACTTATAGAGAAAGTTTGATCAAAGCGTACCCTCAATTAAAAGTTATAGAGATTCCGTCAACATATACATTAAAGGGAGATTCAAAAACATACTACAAGAAATGATAAGAAAGTTATTGATAATATTATTTGCGACATTAATCTCTTGTAATGTCTCGATAAACACTATGACAGGAGAATATGTTAAAGAAGGTAAGGATTTTTCCTATTATCTAAGGTTAAATGATTCTGATAGCACTTTTGTATTTACAAAAAAATATTTTGAAGTTACTTCTGCATGCAAGGGAATCTGGATTCAAAGAGGGAATACGGTTATTTTGAAATGTAGAAATGACTCTGACGTAATATCATTAATGTCGAGCGGATATATGACCCAAAGAGACTATAAGATTGTCGTAAGAAATAGGAAACAACTACAGATGGATAATACTATTTTAACAAAAAAATGATTTCAATTCATAACCGATTATCATCGTAAAAAAAGAACATCTTGACGAAGCATTACTTTATCGGCGATAAACGAATTGCCTTCAAATTAGGAACAGGAAAGTTCCACAATGTCTATGGCATCAGTAGCATCTATGCCAACTATGCAAACAATGTCGCGGAAGTACAGAAAGACTACGCAGTCCGTATGCTGGAAATTGAGAAACTTGATCAAGAGACTGGACTGTATTATGGTGCGAGGTATCTGAATCCTGTGACGAGTCTTTGGAATGGTGTGGTTCCACTAACAGTGAAATATACATCCCTTAAGCGGAGTGAAACATAAATAATTAAGAAATGAAGAAACTTCAATTATTCTTTATAATTGTAATTATACTGTGCTCTTGTTCAACCCAAATCAATAACAAAATTATTGTTGGTACGTGGATTACTAAAAACGAAGAAAAAATAGTTTTCTACAGAAATGGAGTATGCAGTATAAAGGATGTTGATTTTTATCAAATAAGTCCTTTTCCAGATAACAAAGGATTAAAAATAAATACTAATAAAGCGAATTGGACTATTGTTAATAAAGAATTTATTCATATCATATATGATTTACCAAATCGTAAAGGTCAAGGATGTTTTGACCTTTACTATTCAGATTCTATTCTGTTTTATTTTATAGGAGATCCAGATGATAATATAAAAATTGAATTTTCAAAATACAAATAAAGTTTACGATTTAGTAAGGCACTCTGTCAACTCCATCACCCTTCGTTGAAACTGTTTATTCTCTTCCGTGCTCCTTATAAGTGTTCGGAGGAGGTTCTGTACATTATTGTTGTCTTTTCATTCTGCAAAAATTAGCTGGTTTTGTTGTTATGTATCAAAAAAATCATTAATTTTGCAGGCGGAATCAGTGCATTTCAATTTATATGATTTCAGAATATCACGATAATCATTGATAATAAGTCAGATAGTTATGAAAACAATAAGGTGTGGTTTGCTTATTTTCTTTGCGACTTCTTGTTTGTCGTCAAGTGCTCAGGAGAGTGCGTTCAATGCCGGTCTCCGTTTGGGTGGCGGTTACAGTGTGAATAACAATGTGGACAAGATATTGGTGAGCGAGAAGTATTACTCCAATTATTCGTTCGACAACAAAGGACAGTTCGTTCCAAGTGCTGAGTTGTTTTTCCTTTATAGACAACCGGAAAGCTTGTGGGGCGTAGAAGCGGGTATCGCCTACTACAACAAGACGGCTCAAGTGCGCTATGAGGACAAAAACGAGTTGAACTATACGCTCTCCACCCGTTATCACCATTTGGGACTTGCCACTTATTTTAACGTCTATCCTTTCAAAGCAAAGAACTCGCTACACGTTTCACTGGGCGGACGGCTCGGTGCTAACCTGTCACCAAACAACCTTACCTATACGGGGAATCAGGAAGATGCGAAGTTCTCGGAGTTGGGCTATCCAACTGTAAAGGAGACCGAGCGGATGCTCAAAGATAAACTCAAAGGTCGCCCCGATGTGGCATTGGGTGGCGGTATAGGTTATGACTTTCCTTTTGGAATGACACTTGATTTGCGCTATCATTACAGTCTGACTAACAGTATCAAGACTGAAACGAACACCTATAACTGGGTGGAACACGATAACCACAATCTGCAGATAGAACTGACAGTGGGTTATATGATTAATATCAGATAAGTCCCAAACGAGATTTTACCCTTACTCTCTTTCTCCTCTTTGCCAAGGTTGGCATAAGGTTTTAAGATAAGGTTTTAGTACAAGATGTTATAAAATAAATAGGTAAGTGCCTGTGAGCAATTCTACTCCCAAAACTCTCCGCTATGTCATCCGTGGCATTGTCGCGTTAATCATCATCCTCATTATCCTATTATGTCTTCGGTTTTGCAGACATGACAAGGAAGACGTGCCGGCAACTCAACCTGTCCCATCAGTGTCCATCTCGCAAGACACCATCAAAATCAAACAAGATACGACAACCGCTTTCCCACAAGTCCGGAAAAAGGTTGCAAGGAGGAACCATAAACGTAAGGTGATTGCCGCCTCGGTTCTTCAACCGGCAGAAAAAGTAGATACTACTGAAGAGGCAGAAGTACTTATCGTTGAAGACACGTCGGAAAAACAGACTGTTACAGACGATATAGTCATAGATACATTGGAAATCATTAGTGAACCAAAGCCGGGACACATTTTCTCACACAAGCATTATTACCAAACCCGTATCGGCATCCGTTCCGGTGTGGGTTACAGCGTTATCGGCAATCTCGGTGCTTTGGTTGAAGACGGTGCCATCCGCCCACGTTATACCATAGAAGAAAGCGGTGCGATTGTTCCTTCGATAGGTGTCTTCGCCCTTTGGCGGCACGACCGTATCGGTGTGGAACTGGCGGCAGACTACACATGGTTGTCTTCCACATTGAAAGAACATAAGCAGATTGGAGACATTAACGAAAAAACCGTTTTCCGTTATCATGTAATCATGCCGCAAGTCGCTGCACGACTCTACCTGCTGAGCGATTTCTATATGGGTGCCGGTGTGAGCATGAGCATCCCGCTTAATCCCGATGGTATCGACTTTTCGACTAACCGATCCGCGATGTTTGCTTCTACAGATGAACTCATTCAAGCACATTTAAGAGAAACATTGCGTGCACGACTGCACGTCATGCCCCTACTTAAAATAGGCTACTCGTCGTTTAAGAACGGTATCGAAGCCGGCCTGCAATACGGCTATGGCTTTATGGATCTTATAAAAACACACGAGAACCCTTACGGCTATCACAAAGCCACGAACAACAGCCACCTGCTTTTGCTGACAGTGGGCTATACCATTCCCTTAACAAAACAGAAATGACGATGAAACATTCTATACTCAATCTTACAGGTATATTCATTTTCCTCTTGTGCACATTGTACACTATGGAAAGCCAAGCGCAATCGCAGACGCGAATAGCAACACAACCGGAATCCCCCGGTGGTGTGGCAGGTTTTGTCAAATGGGCGAACGGTAACGACAACACACCTATGCAACTTACCGGTGCCGGCGGCATGACCTTTATCGGTGTAGGCAAGATGCAGAAAGAGAACGAACAACTGCTTTGGAATGTCAGCACACAATCAGGAAAGACTGAACGCGTGCAGACTACGGCACGCACCGCTAACCTCGCCAAAGGAACTTTTATGAACTATGTTGGAAGTGATACTTTACCTCAACTACGCTTATACTCCTACAGCACCTCGTCGGCAAATGGCATACGCGGTACACTCAACGTAGGTGGATCAACCAAAGAAAAACTTCCCGTCAAAATCCTTAAAAACGGCATGACAGAATATGTGGTTTACTACCGTGCACTTACTGTTGCCGAACGCATGCGGGTGGAAAGTGCCCTCGCTCTTCGTCACGGTATCACACTTGCACACTCATATATCAACTCCAAAGGAGAAACCATCCGCAACTATTATCAACTTAAAACCTACAACCACCGCGTAGCAGGTGTCATCGGCGATGCCACCTCTCGCCTCAACCGTACCACTGGCGAAAGTAGCGAGGACGAAGCCGTCATCAAGGTTTCTGCCCGATCAATCAACGAAGGCACAAGTTATCTCTGGGGCGATAATGCCAAACAACTCTCCTTTGCAACTGACAAAGGCAATGGGAAATGGATGCAGCGTCGCTGGGCAGCAACAACTACGGGACAGTCTGCACATAATCTCACCTTGACATTCGATACCAGAAGTATCCGCCATATACAGCCGCTTGACAAAGATGAGTATTACTACCTCGCGGTAGATAACAGCGGGACAGGCAAGTTCCCCATCGGACAAATCCGCTATTACAAGGCACAAGACAGCCACACCGACAGCATCGTCTTTACAAACATTACGGCCGATGTAGGCGAAAGCATTTTTACACTTCGCGCCGCCAAAGACTTTTTTGCTACCGTTGAAATCGAACAACCACGTTGCTCCACTTCGGAAAAAGGCCGGCTACACATACTTCTCACAGGTGGCACCGCTCCTTATAAATACTCTGTCAGCCTTGATGGAATAATGCTCTGCAATCAATCCACAAGAGACAGCATTATCACCGTTCCCGACCTGCAACAAGGCAAATACGTCATTGTTGCCAAGGATTATACCGGCAAAACTCTTTCAAACGAAATTATGATATCCAATGCCGATATGTCAGAAATCCCCGAATTGCAGGATGTTCACTTCGCCCAAGGCGCATCACGCGACTATCGTCTTGACACAAAAGGCGATTACATATGTCGCTGGAAAAGTCCCAATGGCAAATATCTTAGCGGAGAGAGCGTCACACTCGAAGAGGACGGCGAATATATCATTGAGTTGATCAACGGTGAAGGTTGCTCCACTACTCGCACTTTAAATGTGTCAACGATTGTCGGTGACGGTTTTGCCCGCTATGATGTTTCCCCCAATCCCACGACAGACGGCAATGTCCATGTGCGCGTTGAAATGTCAGAATCACTTCCTCTGGAACTGCGGCTTTATTCACCCGATGGTGCTTTGTTGCAAACCGAGACTCGCGATGCAGACACTTACCATGCCACTCGCTGCCGGCTGCCTATAAATGGTGTGTATATCCTTGAAATGAAGAATGGGATCAGTAAAAAGAGTCTGAAACTCATAAGAAGATAAACAGACATTATCCATATAGTTCAAGAACAATAAGTTAAGATATAAGACATTGACATATCCCATCAAATGAGATTAGAATCTATGAATAAATCGATATTTTTACCCATTACGATTATAGGGGTATTTCTGTTGTTTGCTTCTTGCAATGACAACAGAAAAGCATCATATTATGACCATAAACAGGATAACAAAGAGTTTTCTGTTTCGGATTCGGATTTTATAAAACAGAATACCGTAAAAGATACAATTCTTTCTTTGGGGAAGAATAGCACTCCTCAAAAGCGAAGAAATGAACAAGGCCGAATTGCAAATTTACAGGATTTCCGTAAACGTACGGTCAGCAAGTACTTTGCCGGCACCATTACCGACTCCTTATCTGTGGGTTGTGCAGAACTGAAAGTTCCCCATGGCAGTATGGAACGTGCTAAAGTGTTGAGTATTACACCACTTCGCAAGGGAGAACTGCCTCACCTGCCCGCAGGGATGGTCAACGTAACAGCAGATAGAAGTAATCCTACTGTTGAGACCAACTCGAAAGACAGCATAGCCGGCTATCGGTTCCTGCCACACGGTGAACATTTCGTGTACTCACCGGCAAGTATCGCCGTGCCTTATGACAGCACTCTCATTCCGCAGGGTTATACCGCCGAAGACATTCACACCTATTACTACGACGAGTTAAAAGCCCAATGGGTAATGCTGCGACATAAGGCTTTGGACAAAGGCAAAGAACTGGTAATGGCAGAAACCTCTCACTTTACTGACATCATCAATGGTATCATCAAAGTGCCGGAGAGCCCCGAAACGCAGAACTACGTACCAACCGGCATCAGCGAACTCAAAGCCGCTGTCCCGAATGCCGGAATCACGACCGTGAGTGCACCCACTGCGAATCAGAGCGGAACGGCATCGCTCGGCTATTCTTTCGATTTGCCCAAAGGACGAGCAGACATGCAACCAAGTGTCGGCCTGCAATACAGCAACGACGGAAGTTCTTCCTATGTGGGTTACGGTTGGAATCTGCCCTTGCAAAGCATCGATATAGAGACTCGCTGGGGCGTTCCTCGCTTCGATACCGATAAGGAAAGCGAAAGTTATCTGCTCATGGGCAGCAAACTCAGCGACCGCACCTATCGCACCGCCGATGCCCCGGCAAGAAGCAAAGACAAACGTTTCTATCCCCTCGTTGAGGGCGGCTTCGCCAAAATCATCCGCAAGGGAGATTCTCCGCAGAACTACACATGGGAAGTAACCACAAAAGATGGTACTGTGTCTTATTTCGGTGGCGTGGACGGAGCCGTAGATGATAATGCCGTACTCAAAGACGGTAATGGCAACATCCTGCGCTGGGCACTGTGCAAGACGCAAGACACCCATGACAACTTCGTGTCTTACAAATACATCAAACGCGGCAATAACCTCTATCCCGACACATACCGATATACCGGTAGCAAAAGCGAAGATGGTGCTTACAGCGTTCGGTTCGCTTTCAAGTCTGAAGCACGCAAGGATGTCGTTAAGAGCGGTCGATTGGGCATATTGCAAACCGACGATGCTCTGCTTGACCGCGTGGAAGTGAAATATAACAGCGAGCTGCTGCGGGCTTATGCGCTTCGTTATAAAGAAGGGGTCTTCTCCAAAACACTTCTGGATAGCATTGTGCAACTTGATAGCAAAGACAGACGTGTGGCTGCACAGGGCTTCTCTTATTTCGATGAGACCAAGAACGGAATTTTTTCTTCGGAAGAAGAAACGTGGAATAGTAAGAGCAAAGAAGAAAAGTTTGTCTTTTTTAAAAAAAAGCGTTTCGACAATGTCAGCGACTCTCTGTCCATACTCGGCAGCTCCAGTTCTTCCGGTGGTAGTGGTGGTGGCGGATTTGGTGTTGCTATCGGTCCGGTCTCAGTCGGTGCATCTTATGAATTAAGCAAAAATAAAAGTTATGGGGAAGTGACTTTTTTGGATATTGACGGCGATGGGCTTCCTGATAAGATTTTTAAGAACTCCACCGGCATTTGGTACAGACCAAATCTTTATGGAAAGACCGCACAAGGCGGTTTTGGCGATCCCATCCACGTAAAGGGTATTGGCAGATTCTCTGAAAGTGAGAGCCTGAACCATAACGTCGGAGTTGATGTAGGCGCCGGTTTCGGACCGGCAAGTGTCGGCGCATCTTACGGACACAGTATCCAGAGCGACAAAGTGAATGTTTATATGCAGGACTTCAACGGGGATGGACTGGTTGACATAGCCAACAAGGGAACGGTGTACTTTAACCATATCGGAGCGGACGGTAAGCCCTATTTTGAACCGACCAGTGCAGGGACTTTCAATCCTATCCATACACCCGATGAGCAAGTTGTCGATCAAACGTTTATCCCCGACTATAAACAGGTAAGAGATTCTTTAGAACAGGAATTTCCCCTCAATGATGCTGTAAGAGTTTGGAGAGCTCCTTATACAGGAACCGTTACCATCAGTGGACTGGTTGAAAGAACGGCCACACATGGTGATGGCGTAAAGATGAACATACAGACACAGGGTGTAATACTGTGGAAAGACTCTCTTATTGAAAGCGGAACTCGAAATTACGCTCTCACCCGCAACGTTGTTGCCGGACAGCATGTATTTTTCCGCCTACAATCCCGTTACTCGGGAATAGCGGACAGCATAAAATGGGATCCTGCCATACAATATACTACCATCTCTTCAGGTGTGACTACTTATGCCGGCGAAGACCTTACCCAATACAAAGCCTCGCAAGACTATATCGGCGGTGAGGTCTCTACGGCATACCTTACAGAAACAGGAAAGGTGCTCATCAAAGCCCCTTATCACAAAGAAAAGACATCGGACGATGTGTATTTAAGGATTATCAAGCAGACTCGCACGAGCAATACGACACAGGCGGAAATTCATCTCAAAGCGGACACCATTGTCGATGGTGTGTTCGAGACCGAGTATCTTGCCAACAAGGCAGATAGTGCCATGCTAAAGTTTGTAATCGAAACGAAAAGCCCCATTGATTGGAAAAAGGTAACATGGAAGCCCATTTACTATTATGAAAACAAAGATACCATTGCCTTATCTCCTGCAAGAACTATTTTTGCTAAACATGTTTTGCCTATTCCTGCACAGCTGTTCAGTCCACTCATTGCTTCTACGTTGCCGGCATATGGTACAGGTTTCCGACTTGTTCCCTACTTGAAAGTGGACAGACATTCAGCCTCTGACAAAGAGTCTAAAGTATTCCTGACAATCAAGAGTACCGCAGGAGATTTGATTCATTCTACGGATTTTACACTTGCTCCTGATGGGCACATTAAACGAGACACGCTTATCTTTACCGATGCGGCTCTTGCGACAAAATTAGCGAATAGGAGTTTCTATGTAACATTCTCCTCTGAACGTGAGTTGACGAAAGTTGATACAGCCTGTATCAAAATTATCCGAACTGGCTTTGAGCAGGAAATCAAAGCTTCCGTTTTCAGTAAATACGATAGTAACGACTACGGCCTTCTTTATAAAGGCTGGGGGCAATTCGCCTATAATGGCAACAAAGAATGGGGTGAACTACCCATTGATACCACGGTTTTGAAGATAGACCAAAATAAATACAAAGACATTGCAAGTGATGATCCCGATCCGGAGCAGATTGGGCAGGTAATGACACCCATCAACAAAGAGCGTTTCTTTATGATGGGCTACAATGTACAGCGAGATGTCTATGTCAGTGTAACCGATAGTACCTATATCGGCAGAGTTTCGCAGTGTAGTTCCCGTATTGGACAACAAGAGATAGATGTTGATAGCGTCTCCTATGCCGCCGGTGGCTCTTCCCTTCCTGCTCCCGTTCTAAAAACGGAAGCTTCTGGAAATACGGTATCTGCTAGTGGAAAGTTTGCTGTAAAATTCCTCAAAGCAGGTCTCTCGGGAAGTAAAAGTTGGCAGAATTCCTATACAAATGTGTCCTGCATGGACATAAATGGTGACGGCTATCCCGATTGGATAAAAGAACGTAAGGAAGAAATCAAAGCACAAATCACGACACAGGCTGGTGCACTTAGTAATCATATATTTGAGCCCAATGTTGCCAATCCTAAATTCAAGGCTTCTTCAGGGACGGTTGGCATAGATATTGGAGCCGACCTCAAAGACGGAGGCAATGCGGGTGACGGAAGAGCAGAGTCACCAACGATTGCCGAACAATGGAGTTTCAGTAAGAAAAGCCTGATTGCTGCGGCAAAGGCAAACGAAACTTCTTCTGGTTCCGTCAGCGCCAGCGGTAACTATACCAGCGGCAAGACAAGTACGGAAAGAGATTGGACGGATCTCAACGGTGACGGTTTACCCGATATGCTTGACGGCGGTAGTGTGCGCTATAATCTGGGAAATTCTTTTGCAGATGCCCAAGAAAGTGGTTGCGGTGGTATCGGTACATCCAAATCCAAGACATGGGGTGCCGGTGGTGGCGTGAGCATTCCAATCGCAGGAAAGGTAAACATTAGTTTCGGTTTCAATGGTACTCGTACCACTTCAGAATCGACTAGTTCGATGAATGACCTCAACGGTGATGGCTTGCCCGACATTATTACACTAGAAGGTGATGATTTGTATGTGGCTTATAATACCGGTAACGGCTTTCTACCCAAGATAAAGTTTATCAAAAATGCCGCCTTAGCAAAGAGCGTATCTTCTTCTGTTTCCGGATTTGCCAATGTGGGAGTGGCTATCCCTGCATTGTTTGTAACCCTCCTTCCACGGGCTATTGCTTCCAAATCAGATGGTGTGAGTCGTAACTCAACGGCTCTTATTGACATAGACGGTGACGGTTATCCCGATTACGTCAGAGAAAACGGTCCCAATGAATTAAAGGTACGCCGCAATCTCACAGGACGCACCAATCTGCTTAAAGACGTTACTTTGCCTTTTGGCGGACATATAGCCTTAACCTATGAGAAAACCCTTCCCAGTTTTGCCTTGCCAGGCTCGCGCTATGTACTCAAAAGCGTGGAAACTACTGGCGGCTACGCCGAGAACGGAGCAACGAAGATGCGCAACGAGTTCGAGTATGAAGGCGGCTATCGAGACCGTAGGGAACGCGACTTCTACGGTTTTGAGAAGGTTATCACCAAGCAGATTGATACACAGAACGGCAATGCCGTTTACCGTAAGCAGGTGGAAGAATACGGACACAACCGCCATTTCTATATGCACGACCTTGTCACGGCCGAGACGCTATACGATGCAGAGGGCAACAAACTGCAAGGCACGCAGAATACTTACGAACTCAAACAGCAGACTGACACGACGGTATATTTCCCAGCCCTCGTATCCGTAAAGCAGACCATTTACGACAACAACGGCTCGGGCAGTATGAGCACCACCGTGAACAATACTTACGATGCTTACGGAAATCTCATTTCTTATAAGGAGACCGCAACGAACTATGAACTGGATGCCGATATTGCCTATCATGACTTGCAGGCGAAATATATCGTCTCCGTACCCAAGCATATTGCCGTGAAGGATAAGGCGGGTAAGGTCTGTCGCGAACGTTCCACAAACATCAATGGTCTTGGCGACATCACCGGCATCACGATGCACAATGGTGACAAGCCATCGGTATATGACATGACCTACGACGCATACGGCAACCTTACGAGTCTCACCAAGCCCGAAAATCATAATGGGCAGCGTATGCGCTATGACTATACCTACGATGACGTGCTCCACATGCTGGTGACGAACGTAAAAGATGCCTACGGTTACTCTTCTTCCACTGCTTACGACTACAAATGGGCAGTGCCGGTGGAGACTTCCGACCTCAACGGCAACAAGATGCGCTATACCTATGATGACATGGGACGTCCGAGCACAATTCTCGGTCCGAAAGAGATAGCCGCAAGCAAACCCTATACCATCAAGTTTGAATATCACCCCGCTGCCCGTTATGCCCGTACACTGCATTACGCACCAGAGGGCGACATAGAGACCTATACTTTCTCCGACAGTCTGATGCGTGCCGTGCAGACCAAGCAGACAGGCGTGGTATGGACAGGCGGCAGTAATCAAAAAGTGTCTGTTGTCAGCGGTCGAGCCGTTGTCGATGCCTTCGGTCGCACCATAAAGGCGTTCTATCCTATGACAGAGAGCTACGGCAGTATCGGTACGTATAACACCGCCACGGGCGACCCGCAGGCAACCACCGAATACGACGTTTATGATCGCACGACAAAGGTTACGCTGCCTGATGGGGCAACCACTACGACGGCCTACGGCATCGTTTCCCATAACGGCGAACCGATGCTCGAAACGAAGGTGACCGATGCCCTCGGACGCAATGCCGAGAGTTACACTGACGAGAAAGGACGTAACCGCGAGACGGTGCAGCATGCCTCTGGTGATAACATCACCGTGAAATACGACTACGATGCCGTGGGACAAGTAACCACCGTTCATCACCCCAACGACAAGACGACGACCTACGAGTACGACCTCTTGGGACAAAAACTCAAGGTGAACCATCCTGATGCAGGCGAAGTGACCTGTACCTACGACGCGGCAGGTAACCTTCTGACCAAACTCACGGCAGAACTCAAAAAGAGGATTTCTGCTGATGCCCCCATCACTTACACCTACGACTACGAACGGTTGAGCGAGGTGCTATACCCCAAGAATCTCTTTAACCGTGTTACCTACACTTATGGCAAGCCGGGCGAGAAGTATAACCGTGCGGGCAGACTCGTTCTCGTGGAAGATGCTTCGGGAGGCGAGGCGTATTACTACGGCAATCAAGGCGAAGTCGTAAAGACCGTTCGCTCGGTTATGGTCAGTACCGCCGATGTGCGTACATACGTTTACGGTGCCACCTACGACAGTTGGAACCGCGTGCGCACCATGACTTATCCCGACGGAGAAGTCGTGACCTATGCCTATAATGCTGCAGGACAAATAGAGAGCATCAAATCCGACAAACAGGGAAAAGAAGAAACCATCGTTGAGAAAGTGGGCTACGACAAGGACGGGCATACCGTTTATACCAAATTGGGCAATGGCACGGAAACCACTTATACTTATGACAAGCAGCGCGAGCGTTTGCAGGAGATGAACCTCATGGCAGCAGGTACGGCGATTATGACCAACAAGTATCAATATGATGCCGTGGATAACATCCTTGGCATCACCAATGCCATAGACCCGACGCAAGCCGATAAGAATAACAATAGCAACAAAGCAAAACTCGGTGGTGCTTTCAACCATTCGTATGCCTATGATGACCTAAATCGTCTGATAAAGGCGAACGGTAAGGCGAAGAATGCATCGTATGAAATGACTATGACCTTCGGACGGATGAGCGAACCGCTCACCAAGGTGCAGAAGGTGGACTCCACAAAGACGGCGCAGTCTTACGATTTCACGTATAAGTACGAGGACAACAACCATCCCACCGCTCCAACGCAGATAGGACACGAGCATTACATCTATGATGCCAACGGTAATCCCACATTGGTGGAGAACGACAGTCTCAATACCGAACGGAGAATGTATTGGGACGAGGAAAACCGACTTATGGTATTGTCGGACAATGGTAAGACAAGCCGATACACCTATAACGCTGCCGGCGAGCGTATCATCAAGAGCCATGGCGATCTCGAGGGTGTGTATGTCAACGGAGCACCACAGGGAATTACCTTTCACGAAACGGAAGATTACACCATCTATCCTGCTCCTATTATCACTGTGACGAAGAATCGCTTCACCAAGCATTACTTTATCGGCGATAAACGAATTGCCTCCAAATTAGGAACAGGCAAGTTCAACAATGTCTATGGCATCAGTGGCAACAATGTCACGGCAGGTCAGAAAGACTACGCTGCCCGTATGCTGGAAATAGAGAAACAGCGCGAGGAATATTACAAATCGCTCGGAACACCTCCGGGTGTTCCCACGATGAAGGGCGCAACAGCAGATCCCGATAACACCGGTCGTGGTTATAACGACATTATAGGAGATTTGGGCGACCACTCTGTACCTGAAGGTTGGGTGCAGCGACCGAAGTTCAATGACAAAGGTGATGTTCCCGGTCCACCCGTCCAATGGCAAAAGCCCGAAGACCCTGACAATGCGCAGCCGGGTTATGGTTATATCTCCACAGATACCACCAATGTTGAAGACATCTTCTTCTACCATAGTGACCATCTCGGCAGTACATCTTATATCACCGATTCCAAGGCAAACATCACCCAGTTCGATGCTTACCTGCCTTATGGCGAACTGCTCGTGGATGAGCACAGCAGCAGCGAGGACATGCCATACAAGTTTAATGGTAAGGAACTCGACCAAGAGACAGGGTTGTATTATTATGGGGCGAGGTATATGAATCCCGTGACGAGTCTGTGGTATGGGGTGGATGCATTAACTGAGAAATATCCAAATTCAGGAAGTTACGTCTATTGTACAAGCAATCCTGTTACACTTATAGATCCTAATGGTAAAGAAATTAAAGAGAATGAACCACAACCTCAATGGGTACGTTACGCAAAGTTTGTTTTCAAACATCCTATAGCAACTTACCGAATAGGTAAGGGTGTTACACATGATGCTGATGATATAAGCACAAACAGTACCAGATTTGCGACAAGAGGCAATGTCTTAAATGGAACTCGCCCTAAGATTGAACGTGAACTCGGTAGTGAAAACGGAGCATTTCGCCATACTCTTTGGCAGGCAACTATTACTTCAGAATTTAATGCTAGAACTGCGGAGGAAGCAGGTAATGCTCACGAGAATAATCCCAACACGGATTTAGCGATTAGAACTTTTAGTAATTTGTCTGAAGCAGATCAGACAGTAGATTTGTTAAATAATCAAATTGGGAGAGAGATTGGACAAAGAGAGAAAGGGAAAGGTATGAGACATTTAGCTGTTAGTGTACTAAAAGAATTTAGACAAAAAGGCTTATATACCGTTATAAAAAAAGGGGAAAAATGGGTCGTGACAAAGACAATATTATCACAAGACAAATATCTTAAACTTTTTAAAATTTTTGAGGGGCTAGATAATAGGGGCTTTACACCGAAGGAAGCAAGACTGCATGATATGAAGGAAAAGCAAAAGTTAGAAAGTCTACAAATAACATGGGGGAGTATGAAATGAAAAAATATATTTATTTTTTGTTTTTAATTCTATTTTTTTCTTGTGATAATGACTATAATAAGGTAGATGATGCAGTTGTTTCCTACTGGAATAGACATCAAACAGAAAAAAATATTGTAATTGATTTTTCAAAAGAATTTGATTTTGAATGGGACACCTTGTGTTTTTATTCTTTAGGGTGTAGCCTTGATGAAATCAATCATGACTTAGGATTCCAATTAACAGAATATACGGATTTAGCTGATAGAATGATTTTCTTGAACCATGGTAAATTGGTATATATTGCAGGTTGGTGGTATAATCCGGAAAATCCTAAAGGGATTATAATTAACAGCCGAAATAATATATTTAAAATTAATAGGAGTGTGGCAAAATTTAGTATTAAGAAAAAAGACGATGTGTTTATTTTACAGCCGTATTTACGATAGGAGATTTCTGCAAAAGCCTGCATTCATACCTAAGAAATGAACTTTGCCGAAAATATCTACCTTTATGTGTATGAATAGAATAGAGTCTCAGAAAAGTTTCAGGCAATGGAAGACAGAATTTCAATACATGAAACCCACGATTCCATCCGATGAAACTCATAGTTTCATCCTATGGAACGCACAGTTTCTGTGCTTGAAACTCTACGGATACTCTTATTTGATAAATCATACCTATGCTTATGACGATCTTAACCGTCTGATAAAGGCGAACGGTAAGGCGAAGAGTGCATCGTATGAAATGACTATGACCTTCGGACGGATGAGTGAACCGCTCACCAAGGTGCAGAAGGTGGACTCCACAAAGACAGCGCAGTCTTACGATTTCACGTATAAGTATGAGGACAACAACCATCCCACCGCTCCCACGCAGATAGGACACGAGCATTATACCTATGATGTCAACGGTAATCCCACATTGGTGGAGAACGACAGTCTCAATACCGAGCGGAGAATGTATTGGGACGAGGAAAACCGACTTATGGTATTGTCGGATAATTGTAAGACAAGCCGATACACCTACAATGCCGGCGGCGAGCGTATCATCAAGAGCCATGGCGATCTCGAGGGTGTGTATGTCAACGGTGCACCGCAAGGGATTACCTTCCACGAAACGGAAGATTACACCATCTATCCCGCCCCGATTATCACTGTAACGAAGAACCGCTTCACCAAGCATTACTTTATCGGTGATAAACGAATTGCCTCCAAATTAGGAACAGGCAAGTTCAACAATGTCTATGGCATCAGTGGCAACAATGTCACGGCAGGTCAGAAAGACTATGCTGCGCGTATGCTGGAAATAGAGAAACAGCGCGAGGAATATTACAAATCGCTCGGAACACCTCCGGGTGTTCCCACGATGAAGGGCGCAACGGCCGATCCCGATAATACCGGTCGCGGTTATAACGACATTATTATCAACTTGGGTGACCACAGTGTGCCTGAAGGTTGGGTGCAGCGACCGAAGTTCAATGACAAAGGTGATGTTCCCGGTCCACCCGTCCAATGGCAGAAGCCCGAAGACCCTGACAATGCGCAGCCGGGTTATGGTTATATCTCCACAGATACCACCAATGTTGAAGACATTTTCTTCTTTCATTCCGACCACCTCGGCAGTACATCTTATTTCACTGATGCCAAGGCAAACATTATCCAGTTTGACGCGTACCTACCTTATGGTGAACTGCTCGTGGATGAGCATACATCTTCAGAGGATATGCCTTATAAATTCAATGGTAAGGAACTTGACCAAGAGACAGGGTTGTATTATTATGGGGCGAGGTATATGAATCCTGTGACGAGCTTGTGGTATGGGGTGGACCCGATGCAGGAATTAAAATCAAATATTGGTTCTTATGCTTATTGTCTTAGCAACCCTATTACTTTTGTTGACCCAAATGGATGTTTAGAAAGTACTGATGTTACAAAAAACTCCAATGGTACATATACTGTAGTGAATGCTAAAAATGATGGTGATAATAATATTTACGTTGTAAACAATAAGCATGAAAGAACTGGGGAGATTATTGGAACAACTTTGAGGCCATATGACTTTATGGGGACAGACAATAAGAATGGTAAATTCCATTTTGATGCAAAAGAGACAGGAATAACTTTTGACACTAGTAAATTAACTGTTTCTGGAACTGTAAAAACAGATAATGGGGAATATTCTTTATTTAATGCAGATGCTCAGAGACTACTTGACTGGGGACAGAGCGTTTTCAATTCAGAATTAAGTTTTAAAAGTCCTATTACGTTTTATGGCGATTTGGAAGTTCTTAGATCATTATCTGCAAATAATGCAGCTTTAGATATTAAGGCAAGTTTAGGTTTGGATCCTTATACTGCAATAAGAGCGGGTGTAAATAGGAATGGAACACCTAAAATAACAACACTAAGAGCAATGGGCAATATGCTATTTGGAGCAAATGTTCATTCAACAAAGCCATATCTTTTAGGGACACCTACTTGGTATTATACTAAGGTTATGCAAAAAGTTGGAGAATACAATCAAAAACAAAACTCTGGACAAGGTTATAATAAAGGTTTTCCATATTTCGGTGAACACACGTATTCTGGAAGTTATATTTATTATGGATATTATGGGAAATTCTATAAATAGAATAGCAACATCTTTTATGATGTTATTCTTGCTGAACTGTTGCTTTCCTAATTTTTCTCCTCAAAACAAAGAAAGCGAGTGTATAGATGTTGATAATGGAAAGTTTGCATTGATTACACAAATTGGTGTTATTGATCAAGAATATCCATATAGCGTTTATTATATTGTTAATAATGATTCTATCTTGGTATGCAAAGGATATAGGATAAAAGAAATGAGAATAAGGGATGATACGCTTGAGATAAATATAAATGGTGAGATGTTATACTGTCGAGATAAAATAGAAAAATACAGAGTGAAGCCATTGTCGCATAAACAAGAATAACATGTTTGCTAATGTAGATAATATGGTAAAGAAAAGATATATCGTATTTATGATATTTTTTTGATGGTAATTTTATATGTCATTGTACGGTGTCGCCGTCATTCTGGTGTATATACTTATCACTGTAAAGAAATAGATTTCACTTTTCAAGTCTTAGAGAAAGATACATGTGATGTGTTGGTTTTAGGAGATGGTGGTGATTCCATCTTTTACCAAGCACCATATAATGGAGGATATTTAGGTATAGATTTTTTCTTATCTGTTGATTCTAATATATATTTAAGCCCATATTTTCCTATTAAATATAATACGCGAGTTCGGGATAAGATTCATAAAAAAGAGTCCTAACCGTCTTGTCTTTTTTAAATTATCGGCAATGTCTGCTGTTTGTTTTCAAAGAAACAATATGCAGTAAGTGCCGAAATGGTGGCATGTCATATTGGTAATTAATCGTTCCTTAAAAAGTTCTACTCCCTTACTCATTTCCTTTTGCAAACTATCACCGAAAAGTTAAATCGGGATAACTTTTCGGTGAAATGGGCTTTTTAAAGGTTGATTATTTAACCAAAATCTGTTATTAGAGCCTCCACAGATTTTGTTTGATTGTTGGTCAGGTTGTCTGCACTATTATCTAAGGCGTAACGGGCTACGGCGAGAAAATAGTGAAGATAATATGGCAACAAAGCAAATAAAAGATGTCAGAAAGCGATAAAATCAATATGAGATGGAGAAATAATAGTCTAATGACAGATTAGGGTTTAATTCTTAATTGCAATTTGGGCAAATTTGCTTCGCAATTTCGCCGATTTTGCAAACCAATTTCGCCCAATTTACTCTGCAATTTCGCCTAAATTACAGATTGATTAATGCCATAATGTGACGTAGAACGATGCCGATGTCAGGGTGAAATGCAGTAAAATTCTTGTTAAAGTCTTCGGTAATATAACAATTTTCTTTATCTTTGCCTTCGATAATCATAGCGTATTTTATTGAATCAGAACATTATAAAGACACCATGAAGGGAGCAACAGCAGATTCCAATAATATGGGGCGTGGGTATAAGAGCATTATTCAGGACTTGGGCTTACATTCTGTGTCCGAGGGTTGGTTGCAACGACCGAAGTTCAACGACAAAGGAGATGTTCCCGGCCCTCCCATTCAATGGCAGAAGCCTGAAGACCCTGACAATGCTCAACCCGGTTATGGTTATATCCCTGCCGATACGACTAATATCGAGGACATCTTTTTCTATCATTCCGACCACCTCGGAAGTACCTCTTATATCACCGATTCCAAGGCAAACATCACCCAGTTCGATGCTTACCTGACTTATGGTGAACTGCTTGTGGATGAACACAGCAGTAGCGAGGACATGCCGTATAAGTTCAATGGCAAGGAACTCGACCAAGAAACAGGGCTTTACTATTATGGCGCGAGATATATGAATCCTGTTACGAGTTTGTGGTATGGAGTGGATAAATTAATGGAAAAACATCCAACTCTTGGTGGATATGTTTATAGCACAAGTAATCCTATCAATTTCATAGATCCAAATGGAAAAGATTGGCTTATATGACAAAAATGTGCTTAAAATCCTTGCAACTGTCTAATAATCATTATCTTTGTTCTATTTATATTTTTATGGCAAAAAATCTGCTTTTATTGTGGCTCAAAATCGACTATAAAACGTGGTCATCTTAATGGTTGTCAACGCTGGTATTGTAAGTGCTGTAAGAGGAGCTTTGTCGGACATAAGCGTCTTACAAATACCATTGTTAACAATCGTTATTCCAAGGGTAATCTTACAATCAAAGATCTATCAGAGGAGTACGGAGTTTCAACCAGGACTATTTATAGGAAGCTCACCAAATCTTATAAAGAAGACCTGCCCAACCTTCTTGTTCGTCCGGTAGTGGTTTTAATGGATGTCACCTATTGGGGACGTAATTTTGGTGTAGTTATTATGAAGGATTCATTGTCTGGTGATGTACTTTGGTTTAAGTTTATCAATAGGCATGAACGTCTTGAAGATTACAAAGAGGGCATAAACTACTTGGAATTACTTGGATATACCATTCAAGGTCTTGTATGCGATGGTTTTAAGGGACTTAGACAAGCTTTCCCCAATTATAAATTCCAATTATGCCAGTTCCATCAAGTAATGACTATAAAGACAAAACTAACCTCAAGACCCAAACTTGAGGCTTCTAAAGAACTGCTTGCAATATCCAAGATGTTATGTCATACGGACAAAGAGTCCTTTATTGGGGCTTTATAAGAATGGTATACTAAATGGGAGGATTTTCTTAAGGAACGAACAACAACAGAAGATGGTAAATCACATTATACTCATAAAACTCTACGTAGTGCTTTTTTGAGCCTTAAAAGGAATATGTCGTGTTTGTGGACATACTATGATTACCCTGAGTTGGAGATACCAAATACCAACAATGCTATTGAATCACTTAATGCAGATTTAAAGACAAAATTGAACCTACACAAGGGAATCAGTACGGAAAGAAGAAAGATCTTCATTCAGGACTTTATAAAGTCCCATTCCCCTAAAAAATAAAAGGGGAATGGGAGTTTTTAAGCACATTTTTGTCACATAAGAGAGAACGACTCTAAAATAAGCACATTTTTGTCATATAAGCCGCAATTGTTGATGCAAGCATTACGAACACCCCACGTCGTCCCCGCGGATGTAAGAGTTATGAGGTCGTTGAGGATAGAAAAGATGATGATAACATGGAGGCTTCGGAAAAATCAATGGTCAAAGAAGTCGTCAAGCCTAATGTGGATGCGGAAGCCCGTTGGATAAAGAAGATGGGAAAACTCCATTTCGGTTACAAACGTCACACGGTAACGGATGAAAATGGGATGGTACTTGCCGAAGAAACAACAGCAGCCAATGAAAGTGATATTAAACACTTGGAAACTCCTTTGAAGAAAGCCAAACTACCACGAAAGGCACTTGTCTATGCGGATAAAGGATACGACTCTGCTGAGAATAAGGAAACCCTCAAACGTATGGGACTCAAAAGCCGCATCATGCATAAGGGAACAAGAGGACATGAGATTACCGAAAGACAGAAGAGGGTCAATATCGCTATAAGTAAGATACGCTACAAAGTAGAGCGTACCTTTGGTTCTATGCACAGATGGTTTGGTGCAGGAATAGCAAGGTATGTCGGACTCTCAAAAACACATGCACAGCATATAATGGAGTCCATTGCCTACAACTTATACAGGACACCGGGGATTATTGTGTGCAATTGTATCAAATAAGAGGAAACACACCCATAAAAGAGTGTGTTTACACTAAAGTTGCCTCATAAAGACATCCGTTGTTTATAAATATTCACTCATTTAAAGTTATAGAGATGAAAGGTTAGTGGGTGAAAGGTTTTGCAGAGGTCTCAATAAATATATTTTTGAGAGTATGACATTTCATGAAAGCCGCCATAGGTATGACTCAAGGACTTGGGGAGGTGGCATAGGTGAAGTTGAGGCAATTATTATGCAGACATCACATAAGTCATGGGATTATGTTCCTGAAAATTTTCAACAATCCCAAGCAAGCTACGCTCAAATGAGTTTAAATACTGCTAAGTTATCTCCCTCTAAGTTAGCAGAATATGTTGGTAGATTGAATGAGGCTTTTTACGACATCGCCACATTTGATGTAAATACAAATAAAAATATTGTAGAGATGAGCCTTTCCAATGCAATATTTCGTAAATTTGAAATAGTAGCTCCTATTCGAAACAAAAATAAGTAAAAATAATGAGATTAAACAAATGAGGAAATATATTATTTTAATGTTTATACTATTTTTATATAGTAACCTCTGTAAGTGTAAATCTATGGTATTTACTTCCTTATGTGATAAGCAAAAAGATGCGGAATTCATTTTTCTTCTTACATCAGACAGTATAAAGTATTGGGATAATGAAAATAGAGAATTAGGCGGTGTTGTATTTAACAGAAAAGATTGTAGTTTTTGGAAATACGATAAGAATCGGTGTTTTTTTATCGCAAGTGAACAAGACAGACACTCAAGATATTTCTCAGTTGAAGGTGATACCTTAATAATTTCTTTCAGTAGTTCCAATATCAAGACTAATTACTTATATTTGAGAGAAAAATTATTGAAGTTAACCGAGGATACTTTAATTATGCAAGTAATAGATGACCGAGGTGAATACTTACCCTCTACATATATAAAGAGTAAAGACCAGTCTTCTCGATTAAAGAATTCACCAAACCTATATAATAGAAAGATTCCCGAGCCTAATGTTCAAAAAGATACAATGTGGAATATGGTATATTCCGTTTGTAAGGTATATCGTGCCATGAATGCCTGTCCTGATACGATGAATACAGTTATTAGAGTTCGTGTTAACCCGTCAGGAATTGTAGAAATGGCCAAATACGAACGAACACCTCCTGACTCAACTACTTATTCCGCATTCTATTCCGCCTTTTTGTCGTTTGTGAAAAAACTCCCGTTTAAACCGGGAAGAGATATTGAAACAAAGGAAACGTTTGAAATGGAGATTTTATTACCTTGCACATTTCTAACTAAGGAAAGAGTGGAAATGAAGCATCAGAATAATGTTCTCAAACGAACTCGTAAAAGAATTGGAGGCATTCGCAAAAAAATAGAAAAAGAAAAGACTGCCGTTGAAAAAACGGGCTATGACAAAGACATCTCCGTCATCTACACCGATGTATGTTGTCAAACAAAAATTTTCAATTGATAATAAGAAAATAATGAATCGTATTAATAATAAATAGAGGGGTGAAAGTGGATCCGGTTATGGCAATACATTCCAAACGTATATGTGAACAGAATCAAAAACAGTATTAAAAGAAATAATAATTTATATTGGGAATGTCTCCGAATACAAATGAGTACAATGACTATACCAAAAATGAGAAAGAGGATATCTGTAGTAGTAACCATATTGTTAATGGGAATTCTCATCATGAGCAATAGTTGTTAAAGAAATTTTCCTTGTGGTATATATATGCGAGTTCGGGATAAGCCCCCTCAAAAAGAGTTCTAACCGTCTTGTCTTTTCTAAATTATCGGCAATGTCTGCTGTTTGTTTTCAAAGAAACAATATGCAGTAAGTGCCGAAATGGTGGTATGTCATATTGGTAATTAATCGTTCCTTAAAAAGTTCTACTCCCTTACTCATTTCCTTTTGCAAACTATCACCGAAAAGTTAAATCGGGATAACTTTTCGGTGAAATGGGCTTTTTAAAGGTTGATTATTTAACCAAAATCGGTTATTAGAGCCTCCACAGATTTTGTTTGATTGTTGGTCAGGTTGTCTGCACTATTATCGAAGACGTAACGGGCTACGGCGAGAAAATAGTGAAGATAAGATGGCAACAAAGCAAATAAAAGATGTCAGAAAGCGATAAAATCAATATGAGATGGAGAAATAATAGTCTAATGACAGATTAGGGTTTAAGTCTTCATTGCAAATTGGGCGAATTTGCCTCGCAATTTCGCCGATTTTACAAACCAATTTCGCCCAATTTACTCTGCAATTTCGCCTAAATTGCAGATTGATTAATGCCATAATGTGACGTAGAACGATGCCGATGTCAGATTGAAATGCAGTAAAATTCTTGTTAAAGTCTTCGGTAATATAACAATTTTCTTTATCTTTGCCCTCGATAATCATAGCGTATTTTATTGAATCAGAACATTATAAAGACACAATGAAGGGAGCAACGGCGGATTCCAATAATATGGGGCGTGGGTATAAGAGCATTATTCAGGACTTGGGCTTACATTCTGTGCCTGAAGGTTGGGTGCAGCGACCGAAGTTCAACGACAAAGGTGATGTTCCCGGCCCGCCTATCCAATGGCAGAAGCCCGAAGATCCTGACAATGCTCAACCGGGTTATGGTTATATCCCCACAGATACCACCAACGTTGAGGATATCTTCTTCTACCACAGTGACCATCTCGGCAGCACCTCTTATATCACCGACGCCAAGGCAAACATTACCCAGTTCGATGCTTACCTGCATTATGGCGAACTGCTCGTGGACGAGCACAGCAGCAGCGAGGAGATGCCATACAAGTTTAATGGCAAGGAACTTGACTAGGAAACGGGGTTGTATTATTATGGGGCGAGATATATGAATCCAGTGACGAGTATTTGGTATGGGGTGGATCCGTTGACAGAGAAGTTTCCGAATATAGGGACGTATGTTTATTGTCATGGTAATCCTGTAAAATTGGTTGATCTCGATGGAATGGATGATCTCTTTGATGAAGAAGGGATTTTTATAAAGAGGACGGACACAGGAACCTCGGTGAAGATAAAGTGTGGTAATCAGTATAAGAGTATCACAGATGTTGATTTTACAAATAATAAGAGTGCTATTCAAAATGTTGGCATTCATTATCTTGCTAAATCAGATAAGTCTCAATTTAATTTAACCGTATCCAATACTGGGGGTAATATTCTACAAGATGCCGTTTTTTCAAATGATGCTGGCACCTCGAATTATGATATATATCTTACCAATGGTTATGTAAATCATTCGTTAGGAAATTGTTATGACTTCGAGTGTGTTACTTTTCATGAGTCAACTCATAGATATGATAAATCCACCCATGGAGGCACTATAGGTGAAGTTAATGCGATAATACGTACAGCAATAGAATGTCCTGCATGGAACTATGCTAGTGATAACTATATACAAAGCCAAGCGTCTTATGCGGCAAAATCTTTAAATCAATATAGCTACAATAATATTATCCCTCAAGATATATTTCAAAAATTAAATACTGCATTTACTGGATATGCAACATTTGAAATAGTTAATAATCAGGTTACTGTAAATAATAATTTGAAAGAATGTATTGTAATTGGACGAAAATCAAACAAGTAATATCGTTGGTGGTTTTAGGGATATCATTTGTGTCCTGCAGGCAGTCATGCTTCGATGTAATAACACATAATAATGTTGCATATTGGTCACGTTATTGGACACCAAGCAATCCTCATGGGGTAATTGCAGTGTACTCAAAAAAAGACTCTATACGACAGTTTCTTGATGAAGATTTAAATTATAGTTTTACAGGATCTTTGGGTGACATTTATGGTGTTAGATTTAAATTCTCTAATGATACGATATTTCATTATGTAAGAACTAAAAGAGGATTTATAACAATGTATGATACCTTACATATTATATCATATGCTAGAGATACTATAGTTGTAAAAAATAATAATTCAGAAGAGGTAGTTTGGCATAGAATTCCCAATAGAATAATAAGAAAGAAGAAAAAATCAAAAAACATAGGAACGGGCTTGATACCTTGTCACAGGACGGGTGAGGAACCTTAAGAGTAATAAATTGGTAAGGAATATGTTATACAGATCATAATTATATCTCAAAGAAGATAACAATAAACATGAATAAACTGCCATTCAACTTCACTTCTGTCCCATCAACATGGGAACTCTGTTTCAACAAAGATTGCACGCACAAGGACACTTGCATGCACTATTTTGCCGGTCAGCATCTGCCTGCCGACAAGATGATGGGCTTAGCCATCTACCCCAATGCCCTGCAGAACGGCAAGTGCCGGTTCTACATAGAAAAGCGAGTGATACGCGCTGCCTGGGGATTTCGCAAACTGTTTCTCAACGTAAAGCACGTGGACGACACGCCGATACGCAGAAAAAACCAGCAATACCTCGGTAGTCGCCCCACCTACTACCGTTACATGAACGGACAGCTCACCCTAACACCCGAGCAGCAAAAGGGTATTATAAAGATCTTCCGCTCATATGGCTATACCGAAGAATTGGACTTCGATAACTACATCGACCGTTACTCATATGAATAAAATAGAGTCTCAGAAAAATTCCAAGCATTGGAACGCACAGTTTCAATGTTTGAAACTTTATGGGCAACCGTATTTAATGAATCACGCACTTATCAGTGATAAACGCATAGCAAGTAAGTTCGGTGTGGGTAAGTTCAACAATGTCTATGGCATCAGTGGCAATAATGTCACGGCCGGTCAGAAAGACTATGCCGCCCGTATGATGCAGATAGAGAAACAGCGCGAGGAATATTATAAATCGCTCGGTACACCTCCGGGTGTTCCCACGATGAAAGGCGCAACAGCAGACCCCGATAACACCGGTCGTGGTTATAACACCATTATTCTCGACCTGGGTGACCACTCTGTGCCTGAGGGTTGGGGGCAATGTCCGAAGTTCAACGACAAAGGCGATGTCCCCGGTCCTCCCATCCAATGGCAGAAGCCCGAAGATCCTGACAATGCTCAACCCGGTTATGGTTATATCCCTGCCGATACGACTAATATCGAGGACATCTTTTTCTATCACTCCGATCACCTCGGCAGCACCTCTTATATTACTGATGCCAAGGCAAACATCACCCAGTTCGATGCTTACCTGCCTTATGGTGAACTGCTCGTGGATGAGCATACATCTTCAGAGGATATGCCTTATAAATTCAATGGTAAGGAACTTGACCAAGAGACAGGGTTGTATTATTATGGGGCGAGGTATATAACCCCCGTAACGAGTCTATGGTATGGGGTGGATCCGATGACAGAGAAGTATCCGAATATATATGCATACTTATATTGCCACATGAATCCTATAAAATTGATAGACCCAAATGGCGAATATGACTTTGAGGGAACAATTGAGGCGAATAAATATTATCCTGTTATAGCGGTTTTCTCAAGTAATTTATCGGATGGAACAGGAGCTTTAGAATATGATCATGCTAAAGCTATAGAGGCAGGGATGCCTGTGATGAGGGTTGACAATATGAAGAATTTTGCGAATGCAATGACGGAGTTAAAAAAGATTAATTCTGCTTCTGGGGCATATGCTTTAAATAGTCATGGTACTGGTGGCACAGCAGATACAGAAAAGAACCCTGCCCATTTTTATATTGGAAATGACATGGTAACATCTAATACTGATTTCTCTATCCTTAAGTCTGGATTAGAAGGGAGACAAGTGTTTATTGGCGCATGTAATGTAGGTACTCTTTATGGAAATAGTTATGAATTAGTTGAAAATATGTCGAAGCAAACTTTATCAACTGTAATTGCCCCTGATCATCCTTTACTATCTGGATACATTTATGATGGTCGCAATTATTTAAATCAACGTAAGGTTGTATTTCCTTTTCCTGCGATAGAGCAAAATGGGTATATCATTTCGTCACGTGGTAGTATGTTTGATCAAATACGCAATGTCACGATTGATAAGACTAAAGGACTATCTTGGGATGTAGAACCACAAATGCCATTTTATCTAAACCCTGTAGTATCAAATATTTATTCACCATGGTACTAATCTATTACTGCGAGGTGTATGCGATCATATCATTATTTTAGAATTACTTGTATGAAAATTATATTCCTTCTGTGTTTTTCACTCCTTTCCACTTGCGATAGAATGGTAATCCATCAAAAAACGAATAAAGAGCAAATGGTGGTGCAGAGAGAGCAACCCACCACAAGTAACTATAGTAATTTGCAATATTCGCAAACTAAATATAACCTAACCACGTTTATGCGTTATCAAACATTCGATGAATTTAAGATGAAGGGGGTGGGTAAACCAATATATTCGCCTTTCGTTTACGTAAAGACAACGAAAGATACGATGATTGTAATCCCATCAAATGATACGACTAATGTGAAAGTATATCATAGACAGGGCAATAGGTGGCGTAATTATATAGAATTGGAACTTTGGAAAAAGAGACAGCCCTTTACTAAGAGCAGTCTCGAAGAACCGGCTCGCATTTATGATAGAATATGTGGCAACGACACGATACTTGAATATCAGTGCTACTATCTCGGCGATACCAAGTATAAGCAATTTTATATAAAGACGCATAAACGGTGCGTGAATATAAAACTGATTGGGGAGCTTGATTTTGTAAGTGGCACCCATACCGTCTATAACGAAATGTTGATGTTTGCCCACATGTTCAATCATGAAAGAAAGAAACTGTTGGCAAAACACGGCCGGTCGAAATACGACAAGAGAGAGGTTTACAGCTATTCTTTGCAGGAGAAAGATCATGCCTTTGTGTATCAATGTCGGGAAAGAAATGAAATGCTATACTTCTCAAAGACAAGCTTGGGAATATTCGGTATTCAGCCAGGTATGGAAAAATATGACAGAGAACGCTCCCAAGTGGCCGGATATTAGTCATTAATTGAATTTTGTATAATTTTTTATTTCTCTATTAGTGATAAACCCCAAATTAAAGACACAATGAAGGGCATAACAGCGGATTCCAATAATATGGGGCGTGGGTATAAGAGCATTATTCAGGACTTGGGTGACCATAGTGTGCCTGAAGGTTGGGTGCAGCGACCGAAGTTCAACGACAAAGGTGATGTCCCCGGCCCACCCATTCAATGGCAGAAGCCTGAAGACCCTGACAATCCGATTAAGTTGGTTGATTCAGATGGAAGAAAAATAAAAGATCCTGATGGTATTGTTAAGAAATATAATAATCAACTATCCGACAATATAAATAATTTACAAGAAATGATAAAAACTAGTGCTGTAGAATCGAGTATAGGCAGAGAACTTATGCCTCTCTATAAAACTGCTTTAGAAGAAATATCTAAATTGGAAGAATCAGATCAGGTATACACTATTTTTTCAGACAAGTCGAGTAAAGAAGGGGGAATGAGTTATAATATGGTTTCGGGTGAGGTTAAAATAGGTCTTGGAGACAATAACATTGGAATAGTAGGTCACGAATTGATACACGCTTATCAATATGAAGAGGGAAAAGTCTCATTAGTTGTTGACAAATCAGGGTATGGACAGTTATATGATATTACAGATGAAACTAAGGCATATAACAGAGAACGTGCATTTGGTATGGGTATACAGTTTTTCCAAACTCCGAAAATTGTTGTAAATGGTAATCCTTTACAAATGAGTGATAGAGATGTTAAAACTTTTGGTAATTCAATGAGTTCGCCGGCATACCAAACTTTACCAAGTCGGTCAATAGATATTAAATCAAAAGCAGGAAAAATGCTAAGACAGCAAACTAAGCAAGCTGGCAGTTAGGGTATTCCTATAAAAGAAGTTTATAAAGGTTGGCAAAAAGATTATCAAAAAGGTCAAAAAAAATAGCGTCTATGAGAAATGTAAAAATTATATTAGGATTGTTTGTATTGCATTTGTTTGCATATTCACAGAATACATTTAATAAAAAAGATGTGTTTACTTATAAAACACCACATTATTATGAAAGTATAGAATTACTGGAAAATGGAAGCTTTGTTTATTATAGTAGGTCGGAATTTATAAAGACCGAAATAAAAGGAAATTGGCAACTACGGGATGATAGTATTCTTGTACTAGATAGCAGACCCCAAAGAAGCAGAATTACTGTTCTTGAATCTCGAAAAAGAAGTAAAAAAAGCACTTTTCAAATACGGAATACGGATAATCATCATATTCATTATAATCTATATTTAATTACAATGGATAATGATACCTTAGAATTTAAAAACCAGTTTGATCAAACCGCTGTATTAGGAAATTTTTCTTCATTTTATGTCGTGGACACCCAAGGGCAATATTCCCCAACTTATAAAATACTTGGTTCAAGGTCTAACATTTTTTATATAATGATAGAAGAGAAAAGAGTTTTTGAGAATGAGTATTGGAAATATTATGGGGAATATTTAGTTCCATTAGGAATAGATGGGAAATACTCAAACTATAAATTAGTTAAAAATCAAAGACTGTCTGCTGAATGATATATGAACTTCTGATTATCAAGAAAATAAAATGTTTTCTGTTTGTTTGATACAAAAAAATAGTACTTTCGGATTTCTGTAAAAAACGAGAAATAATATGATGAGTGATAATGAAATATTAGTATTTTTAGGAACATGTTGCATTATATTAATGCTCATACTTGGAAAAGTGAATGGAATAAAAAAAATCTTTTCACATTTAATCCTATTCATGAGTTATACGCTATTTTTTGTTTATAATCTTGTTTATAAAGGCCAGTATGGAACAAGTCTTGTTTGGTTTACAGCTTTAGCTTTAGCCTATCTCATTCATATTTTCTTACTAATAGTTTATTTATTAATACAATTATTCAAAAAAATAATTAATAAGTGAAGACTATGAGATATAAAGATATAAAGATATAAAGATATAACAAACGACTCCACGAACACCGCGAGGGAATTATATTCGGACGAGGAAAACCGACGGATGGTATTGTCGGATAACGGTAAGACCGGCCGATACACCTATAACGCTGCCGGCGAGCGTATCATCAAGAGTCATGGCGATCTCGAAGGTGTGTATGTCAACGGAGCACCGCAAGGGATTACCCATTGGCTTTCTCCGACTTCAGGCTGCACCTCAGCAAAACAAAATCGCTTGTTCTGCATTCGGTTTGCACTGAAGTTCTACGAAACGGAAGATAACACCATCTATCCTGCTCCTATTATAACTGTGACGAAGAACCGCTTCACCAAGCATTACTTTATCGGCGATAAACGAATTGCCTCCAAATTAGGAACAGGCAAGTTCAACAATGTCTATGGCATCAGTGGCAACAATGTCGCGGCAGGTCAGAAAGACTACGCTGCCCGTATGCTGGAAATAGAGAAACAGCGCGAGGAATATTATAAGTCGCTCGGTACACCTCCGGTGGTGCCCATTATGAAAGGGTTGGCTTGATAATTAAAATAGCATCCTTCCGAAAAGTTATAAAAGCAGTAAATAGCCATATAAATTCTGTTCCTTCGAGTTACAGAAATAACATTGATAAGATGGGAGAAATTTTGAATTATGTTTTTCAAGGAGAGATTATAACAAAAGGTAGGAATATCACAATAATAGAGCAACTAATTTTATTAAAATCCGAAAGATATGACAAAGAAATTAAAAGATATAAGCCGTTTATTGAACAATACGAAAATAATCGTATCATTAGTTGTTGTCGCAATAATAATTGTTGGCATTATTTTCAATCGAACGACGCATACTCCATTGTATGAAAATTTACAAGGCGTATGTAATATCGACTTCGATAAATCGCATTTCTATAGACAAATAGATTTTCGACCATTAGACAATAATATTTTCATAACTAAGGGAAATATCAGCCTTCCTGTTATGCTCACAACTAATGATAATATAAAAGGAACATATAAAGAATTAGATGAGTTGGAAAAAACTCTCAAGGAACATGGAAGATTATTAGTACTAATCCTGATTCTATTTTGATAGAAACTCCTAAAAGTATTTTAAATGGAAGATATTCTGTTATTTTCGAGAAAATAAACACTCCTCGTGAAAGAATTAACTATAATGTGATTTTTAAGAATGATTCTACCTATATGGTTTGTACTAAAGAGATTTATAAGTTATCCATAACGAGTCAATGAGTTCTTGAAAAGAGGATTACACATACAAGGGTATCAAAGCTATGCGAGTTCTGGATAAGATTTATCAAAAATGAGTTCTAACTACCTCGTCTTTTCCCCATGTACCGGCAATGCCCTGCGGTTTGTTCTCAAAGAAACAATATGTAGAAAGTGTCAAAATGACGGTATGTCATAATAGTCACGATTTCACTTAATAATATCAGACTTTATCGGAAATGACAATGTCTCTGTCAATAACGTAAACCAGACTTTTGCCAAGTTCGGAATTAAAATTCTTATAAAATTCATTGATTACACAGAAACTTTTTATAACTTTGTCCTCGGTAATCATCGCGTATTTTGTTCGTTTTAATTGAATTTAAAGAATATATCAAATGAAAAATATTTTTATATTTCAATACACCCTTAAAAGATGGAATATGACACATGGTTACAAAGGCTTCTCTTTTCAATCCCAAGTTATAATACCTCATATTACGGTTGAATGACAAATGAAAATACTCATTTTGCTTTTTAGTCTATTTTCACAAGGCATAGCTTTAGCCCAGAAACTCGTAACATACAATGTGAATGAATGAGACACTTCCTTATACCGCTCTGCCGAATATGAGTTCAAAGAACTTAGCATCAGCAGTACCAGGTTAGATTTGTACACGATAATCGAAAAGCTATCTGTAGAACACTCTTCGGAGATGTATGTTGTCAGATTCAGCCACAGGCATAATCGCGTTTTCATTACAATACAGAATTGGGAATACAGAGGAATAAACTCAATAACAGAAAGTAGCATATACGGAATGTTTAGATTTAAGGGTGATAAGGATTTTCTGGTTTGTTACGATGGCACTAAAGAATTAAGCTACATAAAGAAGTACTTTAGTATAAATAAAGAAAAAATAAATATATCCATACGCATAGAAAGTGTACCCAACAATATTTATATACTTCCCAATGATCTCATAACTTACTATAAGGGAGTTATAGTTCACAATAAACTAAAAACGATAAAGTTGATTGTAAACAACAAATTAATGTTTAATATACAATGATCGATTTCGGTTTAATGGAGATAAACTATACGAGAAAAATGGATAAACTACCATTCGAATTCTCCTATATCGCGCCCCATGTTGGCACGATATTTCAAAGATTCCTGTCCGCAGAATGAAATATGTGAGTGCTATTTCGCCGATTTTGCAAACCAATTTCGCCCAATTTGCTCTGCAATTTCGCCCAAATTGCAGAGTAAATTGGGCGAAATTGCAGAGTGATTAATGCCATAATGCGACGTTGAAATATGCCGATGCTTGGGCGAAATGTTGTTCGTGATGTTTGTGATTTGGAAAGTTGGAGTATTTTTTGCGATTAAAAAATATGACTTGTTGTTATTTATTGTTAAAATCGGGGTGCGATAAAAAATCGGTTTCCTTATTATTAGGCTGTTAAAAATATTCTTCGTACCTTTGCACCCCAAATTGTACGGATAAGAAAGTGTTCCGTAACGTGCTGAATATAACGAAAATAATATATAAATTTAAAAAAGTAAAACAATGCCTACAATTTCACAATTGGTAAGAAAAGGCAGAAAGGTGCTTGTATATAACAGCAAGTCGCCGGCTTTGGACTCTTGTCCGCAGCGTCGTGGCGTTTGCGTTCGTGTATATACGACGACCCCGAAGAAGCCTAATTCAGCAATGCGCAAGGTTGCGCGTGTTCGTTTGACAAATCAGAAAGAGGTCAACTCTTACATCCCCGGAGAGGGACACAACTTGCAGGAGCACTCTATCGTGCTCGTTCGCGGTGGACGTGTAAAGGATCTTCCGGGTGTGCGCTATCACATCGTTCGCGGTACTCTTGACACCGCGGGTGTAGCCAACCGCACTCAGCGTCGTTCAAAGTACGGTGCTAAGCGTCCGAAGGCAAAGAAGTAAAAAAAGAAACGGCGGTCAGGCTAAGGCCGGAGAGGGCTCGGGCTGACCCCGCTTTTAAAGCAACGTCAAGGCGTACGTTAACGTCAAAAATAAGAAAAATAAAAAGTTTTGCTGGAGAATTGTTAAAGACAGGTTGAGTAAATGTCCTTGGTGAAGGCGTTGAAGAACAGAAAAGACAGCCCCATGCAGAATGAAAAATATCAAACAGTAAAATGAGAAAAGCAAAACCAAAGAAGCGCGTGATCCTGCCGGATCCGAGATTTAACGACACTAAAGTGTCAAAGTTCGTTAACCACCTGATGTATGACGGAAAGAAGAATACGTCATACGAGATTTTCTACAAGTCTCTCGAAATCGTTACCGGTAAATTGCAGAACGAGGAGAAGTCCGCTCTGGAAGTGTGGAAGCAGGCTCTCGACAATATCACCCCACAGGTGGAGGTTAAGAGTCGTCGTATCGGTGGTGCGACATTCCAAGTTCCTACGGAAATCCGTCCGGACCGCAAAGAGAGTGTGTCAATGAAGAACCTTATCCTTTATGCCCGCAAGCGTGGCGGCAAGAGCATGGCTGAAAAACTCGCAGCCGAGATAATGGACGCATACAACAATCAGGGTGGTGCATTCAAGCGTAAGGAAGATATGCACCGCATGGCTGAGGCCAACCGTGCATTCGCTCACTTCCGTTTCTAATTTTGGAAGAGATAAAAGGTAAACAGAAAAGGGTAAGATAATAAAATGGCAAAACAAGATTTACATTTGACTCGCAACATTGGCATCATGGCTCACATCGATGCCGGTAAGACAACCACATCAGAGCGTATCCTTTACTATACAGGAAAGACTCACAAGCTGGGCGAGGTACACGATGGTGCCGCAACAATGGACTGGATGGCACAGGAACAGGAGAGAGGTATCACCATAACTTCCGCAGCCACAACATGTTACTGGCAATATAAAGATAAACAATACAAGATAAACCTTATAGACACTCCGGGGCACGTTGACTTCACCGCAGAGGTGGAACGCTCGTTGCGTGTGCTTGACGGAGCAGTCGCTACATATTGTGCCGTAGGTGGCGTACAGCCTCAGAGCGAGACCGTATGGCGTCAGGCTGATAAGTATAATGTTCCGCGTCTGGGCTATGTCAACAAGATGGACCGTTCCGGTGCCAACTATTTCGACGTGCTTCAGCAGATGAGAGACGTGCTCGGTGCCAACCCTGTATCATTGGTTGTTCCAATCGGACAGGAGGAGACATTCAAGGGAATCGTTGACTTGCTGAAGATGAAGGCTATCATCTGGCATGACGAGGCGCAGGGTTCGGAGTTTGAAATTGCCGAGATTCCTGCCGATCTTAAAGAAGAGGCTCAGGAATGGCGCGACAAACTCGTAGAGGCTGCCGCAGAGTTCGATGAGTCGATAATGGAGAAGTTCTTTGACGATCCTAACTCTATCACGGTTGAGGAACTCATGGCTGCAATCCGCAAGGGAACACTTGCTATGGAATGTACGCCTGTACTTTGTGGTTCTTCTTTCAAGAACAAGGGTGTTCAGACACTGCTCGACTATGTTTGTGCATTCCTTCCGTCACCGCAGGATACACCGGCTATCGTTGGTGAGAATCCTAATACAGGCGAGGAAGAGGATCGCAAGCCGTCAGACAGCGAGCCGACATCAGCATTGGCATTCAAGATTGCTACCGACCCGTATGTAGGCCGTTTGGTATTCTTCCGTGTTTATTCCGGTAAGGTTGAGGCCGGTTCGTACGTGTACAATACTCGTTCTGGCAAGAAAGAGCGCGTTAGCCGTCTGTTTCAGATGAACTCTAACAAGCAGCAGCCGATGGAGAGCATTGATGCAGGTGACATCGGTGCAGGTGTAGGTTTCAAGGATATACGTACCGGAGACACTCTCTGCGATGAGGAGCATCCTATCATACTTGAAAGCATCGCTTTCCCGGATACCGTTATCTCTATTGCCGTAGAACCGAAGAGTCAGGCCGACATCGCAAAACTCGACAACGGTCTTGCGAAACTTGCAGAGGAAGATCCTACATTCACCGTTCGTACAGACGAGCAGAGCGGTCAGACCGTTATCTCAGGTATGGGTGAACTTCACCTCGACATCATCATCGACCGTCTGAGACGTGAGTTCAAGGTTGAGTGTAACCAAGGTAAACCGCAGGTTAACTACAAAGAGGCTATTACCAAGGAGGTTAATCTCCGTGAGGTATATAAGAAGCAGTCGGGTGGTCGCGGTAAGTTTGCCGATATCATCGTTAATGTTGGTCCGGTTGATGCCGATTGGGACATCAAAGAGAAGGGCGGCCTGCAGTTTGTTAATGAGGTTAAGGGCGGTAACGTTCCTAAGGAGTTCATCCCTGCAGTGCAGAAGGGCTTCGAAGATTCCATGAAGAATGGTGTTCTCGGTGGATACCCGGTTGACTCTCTGAAGGTGACATTGCTCGACGGTTCTTTCCACCCTGTTGACTCTGACCAGTTGTCGTTCGAACTCGCTGCACGCAGCGCATACAAGAACGCTTGCGTTAAAGCCGGTCCTGTACTTATGGAGCCTGTGATGAAACTTGAGGTGGTAACCCCTGAGGAGAATATGGGTGACGTTATCGGTGACCTTAACAAGCGTCGTGGTCAGGTAGAAGGAATGGACGAGGCTCGCAGCGGTGCACGCATCGTTAGGGCAATGGTTCCGCTGGCAGAGATGTTCGGATATGTTACCTCACTGCGTACCATTACTTCCGGTCGTGCTACAAGTTCTATGGAATACGACCATCACTCAGCAGTGTCTTCAAGCATCGCCAAGGCTGTGCTCGAGGAGGTGAAGGGACGCGTTGATCTCGTATAAAGCATAAGGGAGAGCCGCCGAGCAAATGACTCTTTGGCGGTTCACCTTTTACAATATTAAATAAAGTAATAATTCAAATTCAAAACAGAAGACAATGAGTCAGAAAATCAGAATCAAGTTGAAGAGTTTCGACCATAAATTGGTTGACAAATCAGCAGAGAAAATCGTTAAGGCAGTGAAAGCCACGGGTGCAATCGTAAGTGGTCCTATTCCACTCCCCACCCACAAGCGTATCTACACAGTTAACCGTTCTACCTTCGTAAACAAGAAGGCTCGCGAACAGTTCCAACTTAGCGACTACAAACGTCTTATCGACATCTACAGCGCAACGTCAAAGACCGTTGAGTCATTGATGAAACTCGACCTCCCAAGTGGCGTTGAAGTAGAAATCAAAGTGTAATAATGGTCGGAGGCTCCGCAGGCTCTTAGAAGATGCCGAGGGGTCAAAGTCCGAATTTAAATATAAACTTTTATAAACATTAATTGAAATGCCAGGATTATTAGGAAGGAAAATCGGAATGACATCCGTTTTCAGTGCCGACGGCAAGAACGTGCCGTGCACTGTTATCGAAGCTGGCCCTTGTGTTGTTACTCAGGTAAAGACCGTTGAGAAAGACGGTTATGAGGCTGTTCAGTTAGGTTTCGGCGAGGCTAAGGAGAAGAATACTACCAAGCCTATGATGGGAATCTTTAAGAAAGCCGGTACAACACCAAAGGCTCACTTGGCCGAGTTCAAGTTTGACGAGGAGCACAACCTCGGAGACACAATCACAGTGGAAATCTTCAACGACGTTGACTTCGTTGACGTTGTAGGTACCTCAAAGGGTAAGGGTTTCCAAGGTGTTATGAAGCGTCACGGATTCGGCGGTGTTGGTCAGGCAACACACGGACAGGATGACCGCGCCCGCAAACCGGGAGCTATCGGTGCTTGTTCTTACCCTGCAAAGGTCTTTAAGGGCATGCGCATGGGCGGCCAAATGGGAGGTGACAGAGTGACTACTCAAAACCTCAAAGTGTTAAAGGTAATACCAGAGAACAACCTTCTCATCGTGAAAGGTAGTGTGGCTGGTTGTAAAGGTTCAACCGTAATAATTAACATCTAATGGAAATTAACGTATTAAACATCAAAGGTCAGGAGACCGGAAGAAAGGTTACGTTAAACGAATCTATCTTCGGAATTGAACCGAACGACCACGTTATCTATCTTGACGTGAAACAGTTCCTCGCTAACCAGCGTCAAGGCACAGCCAAGACAAAGGAGCGTAGCGAACATAGAGGTTCAACACGTAAACTCATACGCCAAAAGGGTAGTGGCGGTGCTCGCCGCGGTGACATCAACTCTCCACTGCTGAAGGGTGGTGGTCGTGTTTTCGGTCCGCAGCCACGCGACTATGGTTTCAAACTTAACAAAAAAGTTAAGGCTCTCGCGCGTAAGAGTGCTCTCGCATATAAGGCACAGGAAGATGCTATTCTTGTAGTGGAAGACTTCGATTTTGAGGCTCCAAAGACAAAAGATTTTATAAATATTACTAAAAATCTTAAAGTTGAAGACAAGAAAGTGCTTCTCGTTTTGCCAAAAGTAGAAAAGAATGTATATTTGTCGGCTCGCAATCTGCAAAAGGCAGAAGTGATGACTGCTTCTGCAATCAACACTTACAAAGTTCTCAACGCTGACGTGCTCGTCATCGCTGAGGGTTCGTTGCAGGCAATCGACGAAGTCTTAACAAAGTAATTAGAAGATACAGACATGGCATTCATAATCAAACCATTGGTCACTGAGAAGATGACCAAGATTACAGACAAGTTCCCCAACCGCTATGGTTTTATCGTTAAGCCTGAAGCAAACAAGCTTGAGATAAAGAGCGAGGTTGAGAGTCTGTATAACGTTACGGTTGAAGACGTAAATACAATGCGTTATTCGGGCAAGCGTTCAAGTCGCTACACAAAGGCAGGACTTGTTCGTGGCCAGAAAGCGGCTTTCAAGAAAGCCATCGTTACCTTGAAAGAGGGCGATACAATCGATTTTTATAGCAATATCTAAATAGAAAAATGGCAGTACGTAAATTAAAACCCGTAACTCCGGGTCAAAGACACAAGATTATTGGCACGTTCGAGGATATTACTGCATCCGTGCCAGAGAAGTCTCTCGTTCGCGGCAAGCATTCTACCGGTGGTCGAAACAACACCGGTAAGATGACAGTCCGCTACATCGGCGGAGGTCATAAAAGGAAGTATCGTTTCATCGACTTCAAACGAGAGAAAGATGGTGTTCCAGCAACAGTAAAGACAATCGAATACGACCCGAACCGCTCGGCTCGTATCGCATTGCTTTTCTATGCTGATGGTGAAAAACGTTACATTATTGCTCCTAACGGACTTGAGGTTGGTGCGAAACTGCTTTCCGGCGCAGAGGCTGCGCCTGAGGTGGGAAATGCTCTTCCTCTTGCCAACATCCCTGTGGGTACAGTGGTTCATAACATCGAACTGCGTCCGGGACAGGGTGCGAAACTGGTTCGTTCGGCTGGTAACTTTGCTCAGCTTACTTCTCGTGAAGGCAGTTATTGTGTGATTAAACTTCCCTCAGGAGAGACTCGCAAGATTCTCTCTGCCTGCAAGGCAACTGTGGGTGTTGTAGGAAATGCCGACCATGCTCTTGAGCAGTCAGGTAAGGCAGGTCGCTCACGCTGGTTGGGACGTCGTCCGCACAACCGTGGTGTTGTAATGAACCCGCACGATCACCCAATGGGTGGTGGTGAAGGACGCCAGAGTGGTGGACATCCACGTTCACGCAAGGGCTTGTATGCTAAGGGTCTCAAGACACGTGCACCTAAGAAGCATTCTAACAAGTACATTATTGCAAGAGCAAGTAAATAACAAAGTAAACTGAAGTAAATTATGAGTCGTTCATTAAAAAAAGGTCCATACATTAACGTATCACTTGAAAAGAAAGTTCTCGCGATGAACGAGAGCGGCAAGAAGACAGTGGTTAAGACATGGGCCAGAGCTTCAATGATTTCCCCGGACTTCGTGGGACATACTGTTGCAGTTCATAACGGAAACAAATTTATCCCTGTTTACATTACCGAAAACATGGTAGGGCACAAACTTGGTGAGTTCGCACCGACACGTCGCTTCGGAGGCCATGCAGGTAATAAGAAGTAACTCAGGGAGAAAAACCATTTTTAAACAGGAACAATAATGGGAAAAAGAAAAAGATTAGCGGCTGAACAAAGAAAAGAAGCCCTCAAGACATTGTTTTTTGCAAAGCTGAAGGGATGCCCTTCTTCGCCACGCAAAATGCGCTATGTCGTTGATATGGTACGCGGCATGGAAGTGAACCGTGCTCTCGGCGTACTCCGATTCTCAAAGAAAAAAGCAGCCATCGACGTTGAGAAGTTGCTTCGCTCTGCCATCACAAACTGGGAAACCAAAAATAACCGCAAGGCAGAAGACGGTGAACTGTTTGTATCGAGAGTCTTTGTTGATGAAGGTGTCACAATGAAACGCATGCGTCCTGCACCACAGGGTCGCGGCTATCGCATCCGTAAGCGTAGCAACCACGTGACAATATTCGTAGATACTAAACCTAACGATGAAAATTAATAAGCAGAATGGGACAGAAAGTTAATCCAATTAGCAACCGCCTGGGAATTATCCGCGGTTGGGACTCGAACTGGTTCGGAGGTAAAAGCTTCGGTGAAAATCTGGTGGAAGACCAGAAAATCCGTAAGTATCTGAACAAGCGTCTGGAGAAGGCTATGGTGTCACGCATCGTGATAGAGCGCACACTGAAGTTGGTTACAATCACCATCTGCACAGCCCGTCCGGGTATCGTTATAGGTAAAGGTGGTCAAGACGTTGACAAACTGAAAGAAGAACTGAAGAAACTTTATGACAAGGAAATTCAGATTAATATCTTCGAGGTGAAGAGACCTGAACTCGACGCAACAATCGTGGCTAACAACATCGCTCGCCAGGTGGAGGGCAAGATTGCTTACCGTCGTGCCATCAAGCAGGCTATTGCCAATACGATGCGCGCAGGAGCAGAGGGTATAAAGGTGCAAATCACCGGTCGTCTTAACGGCGCAGAAATGGCACGTAAGGAAATGTATAAGGAAGGCCGTACGCCACTGCATACTTTCCGTGCCGACATCGATTACTGCCATGCAGAGGCTCTGACAAAGGTCGGACTGCTGGGCATAAAAGTATGGATCTGCCGCGGCGAAGTTTACGAGAAGCGTGACCTCGCCCCTAACTTCACACAGGAGAAGAGCAGCGGTGGTCGTGGTAACAATGGTGGCCGCTCAGGCGGTCGCGGTAATCGTAAGAGAAACAATAACCGTTAAATTAAGAAATCATCATGTTACAGCCAAAAAGAGTAAGATATAGAAGACCTCAAGATGGACGTGGCAACAAAGGCAACGCCCACAGAGGTACAACGTTGGCATTCGGCTCCTTCGGTATCAAGACACTTGATGCCAAATGGCTCGACAGCCGACAGTTAGAGGCTGCCCGTGTTGCAATTAACCGCTATATGCAACGCGAAGGTCAGGTATGGATTCGTGTTTTCCCCGATAAACCGTTCACTCGCAAGCCAGCCGATGTCCGTATGGGTAAAGGTAAGGGTGATCCCGCAGGATGGGTGGCACCGGTTACACCGGGTCGTGTCCTCTTCGAAGTAGAAGGCGTTCCTTTTGATATAGCAAAAGAGGCTCTCCGTCTTGGTGCTCAGAAGTTGCCGGTCAAGACTAAGTTTATAGTAAGACGTGATTACGATAAAAACGCTTAAGAAAGATGAAAAACAAGGAAATAAGAGAACTCGGGACTAAAGAACTCGAAGAGCGCATAGACGCTGAGGTTGCAAGACTTCATCAAATGAAGCTTAACCACGCAATCACTCCTCTGGAGAATCCATCGCAGATTAAGTTGCTTCGTCGTGACATAGCGCGTCTGAGAACAGAATTGCATCAGAGAGAACTTAATTAATAACAATGGTCCAGATGGAAACAAGAAATTTAAGAAAAACAAGACAGGGTGTCGTTATCAGCAACAAAATGGATAAAACCATTGTTATTGCATCCAAGTTCAAGGAGAAGCACCCAATCTACGGTAAGTTTGTGCAGAAGACCAAGAAGTATCATGCACACGACGAGAAGAATGAGGCAAATGTAGGCGATACAGTGCTCATCATGGAGACCCGTCCTCTGTCAAAGACAAAGAGATGGAGATTAGTTTCAATAATCGAAAAAGCTAAGTAATTATGATACAAGTTGAATCAAGACTTACAGTAGCTGACAACAGTGGCGCACGTGAGGCTCAGTGCATCAGAGTGCTGGGTGGAACTCGCCGCCGTTATGCAAGCGTTGGCGACGTCATCGTGGTTGCCATAAAGAACGCTATACCTACAAGTGACGTTAAAAAAGGTGCAGTATCAAAGGCTTTGGTTGTGCGCACAAAGAAAGAAATACGCCGTGCTGATGGCTCATACATCCGCTTCGACGACAATGCTTGCGTGCTACTGAACAACGCCGGCGAACTCCGTGGCAGCCGTATCTTCGGTCCTGTTGCACGTGAGCTTCGCGCCGTGAACATGAAAGTCGTTTCTCTGGCACCTGAGGTTCTTTAATAATTAAAAACGGTAAATAAGTAATGACGAAGTTACATATTAAGAAAGGTGATGAGGTAATCATCCTCGCTGGCAAGGATAAAGGCCAGAAAGGTAAGGTCCTCAAAGTCTTGGTTAAAGAGCAGAAGGCTATCGTGGAAGGATGGAATATGGTTTCCAAGAGTTCCAAGCCCAGCGCCAAGAACCCTCAGGGCGGCATCATAAAGATTGAGGCACCCATTCATATCTCAAATTTAAGTCTGATAGATCCGAAGAGCGGAAAGGCTACACGCATCGCCATTAAGGTGAATGAGGATGGCAAGAAAGTACGCATCGCTAAAAAGTCTGGGGAGGAAATCAAATAATGGATACAGCACAATTGAAGAAAGTGTATAACGAGCAAATAGCTCCGGCACTTGAAAAGCAGTTCAACTACACCTCTAAGATGCAGGTTCCTGTACTTAAGAAGATTGTAGTTAACCAAGGTCTGGGAGATGCTACCCAGGACAAGAAGATTGTTGACGTTGCCATCAATGAGATTTCAGCAATCACAGGACAGAAGGCTGTCGCTACATATTCAAAGAAGGATATTGCCAACTTCAAACTCCGCAAGAAGATGCCTATCGGCGTTATGGTTACATTGCGACGTGAGCGCATGTACGAGTTCCTTGAGAAACTCGTGCGCGTGGCTCTCCCTCGTATCCGTGACTTCAAAGGTATTGAGACTAAGTTTGACGGACGTGGTAACTACACACTCGGTATTCAGGAGCAGATTATCTTCCCTGAAATAAACATTGATGCTATCGACCGTATTCAGGGTATGAACATCACTTTCGTTACATCGGCACAGACCGACGAGGAAGGTTTTGCACTGCTCAAAGCATTCGGTCTCCCATTCAAGAACGCTAAAAAAGATTAAGAGATATGGCAAAAGAATCAATGAAGGCTCGTGAGGTGAAGCGTGCCAAACTCGTAGCTCGCTATGCAGAGAAACGTGCAGCCCTGAAGAAGATTGTCGCTAAGAGCGAGGATCCGGCAGAGGCTTACGAGGCCGCTCGCAAGTTGCAGAGCATACCGAAGAACGCCAACCCTATACGTCTGCACAATCGTTGCAAGATAACGGGTCGTCCTAAGGGATATATGCGCCAGTTCGGTCTTTCTCGTATCCAGTTCCGTGAGATGGCTTCGGCAGGTCTCATTCCGGGAGTAAAGAAAGCAAGCTGGTAATGATAAATAAAGGTGAAGGATGGGGGTGCCTGCTTTTTGCCGCACCCACCACCAAGCACCAATACCTGAAAAGGATATTTTTTTAATATTGTCGGGGTAGTCCCGATTAATTAAACATTTTATATTTTATGACTGATCCAATAGCAGATTATCTGACGAGGTTGAGAAACGCAATCATGGCTAATCACCGTGTTGTAGAAGTACCGGCTTCAAACTTGAAGAAAGAGATCACTAAGATCCTCTTCGAGAAGGGTTACATCCTGAACTATAAGTTTGAGGATGATGGTCCTCAAGGAACAATAAAAGTTGCCTTGAAATACAATCCAAAAACAAAGGAGAACGCAATCCGTTCTCTCAAGAGAGTGTCAAAGCCCGGTCTTCGCAAATATACCGGCTACAAAGACATGCCGAGAGTAATTAACGGACTGGGTATCGCAATTATATCCACGTCTCAAGGTGTAATGACTGACAAAGAGGCCGCTGCCCAGAAAATAGGCGGTGAGGTTCTTTGCTATATCTATTAATTAGGGAGGGCTTAAATATGTCAAGAATAGGTAAATTGCCAATCGCTATCCCTACAGGAGTTACAGTTACTCAGAATGACGGCGTAGTAACCGTTAAGGGACCAAAGGGAGAACTTTCTCAGAAAGTGGATTCATCTATCAAAATGAAGATGGAAGATGGTCAGATAATTTTCGAGGTTGATGAGAATAGCCCGGTTAACTACAAGCAGAAGAACGCGTTCCACGGTCTGTACCGCGCTTTGGTCAACAATATGGTTGTTGGCGTGAGCGAGGGTTACAAGAAGGAACTCGAACTTATCGGTGTAGGTTATCGTGTTTCGAATCAAGGAAACCTCATGGAGTTCCAACTTGGTTACACACACCCTATCTTCCTCCAACTTCCGAAAGAAGTAAAGGTGGAAACAAAGATGGAACGTAACCAGAATCCTCAGATTTTGTTAGAGTCTTGCGATAAAGAGTTGCTCGGACTCATTTGTGCAAAAATTCGTTCTTTCCGTATGCCTGAGCCATACAAAGGCAAGGGTATCCTGTTCAAAGGCGAGGTTATCCGCAGAAAGTCCGGTAAGTCGGCTTCTGCTAAGTAATTTTAATTGATTTTACTATTATGACAACAAAGAAAGTAGAAAGACGAATTAAGATAAAGTTCAGAATTCGCAAGAACGTGAACGGGACTGTTGAGCGTCCCCGCTTGAGCGTGTTCCGCAGCAATAAACAGATTTACGCACAGGCAGTTGATGATCTGACCGGTAAGACTCTTTGTGCCGCTTCTTCTCTGGGTATGGAAAAAATGCCAAAGAAAGAGCAGGCAGCAAAGGTGGGCGAGTTGTTCGCAGAGAAAGCCAAGGAGGCCGGAATCACACAAGTTGTGTTCGACCGTAATGGTTACTTGTATCACGGACGTGTTAAGGAATTGGCAGACGGTGCTCGTAAAGGTGGACTTAAATTCTAAAAGATTATTATGGCAATGAATAATAAAGTTAAGATAAATAGTGACGTAGAGTTGAAAGACCGTTTGGTTGCTATTAACCGAGTTACCAAGGTGACAAAGGGTGGTCGCACTTTCACATTCGCAGCAATAGTTGTTGTCGGTGACGGCAATGGCGTTATCGGATGGGGCCTCGGAAAGGCCGGTGAAGTTACCGCTGCTATCGCAAAGGGAACTGAGGCTGCAAAGAAAAACCTCGTAAAGGTTCCCGTGCTTAAAGGCACAATCCCTCATGAAGTAGAAGCACGCTATGGCGGAGCGCAAGTGTTCTTGAAGCCGGCTGCTGCCGGTACCGGACTTGTTGCCGGTGGTGCTATGCGTGCCGTTCTTGATAGTGCAGGAGTTACTGACGTGCTCGCAAAGAGCAAGGGCTCTTCTAACCCGCACAATCTTGTGAAGGCTACAATATTGGCTCTCACAGAAATGCGTGATGCCTACACTGTTGCAGGAATACGTGGTGTGGATATGAAAAAAGTGTTTAACGGTTAAAAACTTAGGAGGTTTTTTATATGGCAACATTGAAAATAAAGCAGATAAAGAGCAAGATTGGTGCTCCTATCGACCAGAAGCGCACACTTGAAGCGCTGGGTCTGCACAAAATCTCTCAGGTGGTAGAACGTGAGGACACTCCCTCTCTCCGCGGAATGATACGCAAGGTTCATCATCTGGTAACCGTTGTAGAGTAAACTTACAGTCTAACGTTTAAACAGAGTTATTAATCATGAAATTAAATAATTTAAAGCCGGCAGCAGGCTCTACACATTCTCGTCGTCGTATCGGTCGTGGTCCGGGTTCAGGTCTGGGCGGCACGTCAACTCGCGGACACAAGGGTGCAAAGGCTCGTTCCGGTTATAAGAGAAAGATTGGATTTGAGGGTGGTCAGATGCCACTCCAGCGTCGCGTTCCGAAGTTCGGTTTCAAGAACATAAACCACAAGGAGTACTTCGCAGTGAACCTGTCAACTCTTCAGAAACTCGTAGAGGCAAAGAATCTGACAAAGATTGGCATACAAGAACTCGTTGATGCCGGACTCACAAACGGCAAGGTGCTGGTTAAGATTCTTGGTAACGGCGAACTTAAAGCAAAGATCGACGTTGAAGCAAATGCTTTCTCTAAAACTGCTGAAGAGGCCATTAAGGCAGCAGGTGGTAACACAACTATAATCTGATCTTAAATGAAAAAGTTTATTGAGTACCTGAAGAATTGCTGGAGGGTTGAGGATCTGCGAGAGCGAATCCTCATCACCATCCTGTTTGTCGCAATATATCGTTTCGGCTCGTTCGTGGTACTTCCGGGTATCGACCCCGGAAGCCTCGGCAAGTTGCAGTCACAGACAGCAGGTGGACTGATGTCCCTCCTTGATGCTTTCTCAGGTGGAGCATTCTCCCATGCGTCAATCTTTGCGCTGGGAATCATGCCGTACATCTCGGCTTCTATCGTTATGCAACTGCTCGCAGTAGCTGTACCTTATTTCCAGAAGATGCAGCGAGAAGGGGAGAGTGGACGTAAGAAGATTCAGTGGTACACCCGTATCCTCACGGTGGGTATTCTGCTGTTTCAAGCACCGTCTTATCTCATTAACCTCCGCGCACAGTCGGCAGATGCACTTGCCACAGGTATTTCATGGAATTATTTCATTATCGTCGGAACGATAATCCTCGCTGCCGGCAGCATGTTCATTCTGTGGCTTGGCGAACGCATAACCGATAAGGGTATAGGAAATGGTGTCTCGATAGTCATTATGATTGGTATTATCGCCCGCCTACCGCAGGCGTTTATACAAGAGGTGAGTTCGCGATTCACTGCTATTACAGGTGGTGGATTGGTAATGTTCATAATCGAGATTCTAATACTTTATATCGTGGTTTGTCTTGCAATTCTCCTTGTTCAAGGTACTCGTAAAGTCCCTGTGCAGTATGCAAAGAGACTTGTGGGCAACAAGCAGTATGGAGGTGCACGCCAGTACATACCATTGAAGTTGTTCGCTGCCAACGTGATGCCTATCATCTTTGCTCAGGCTTTGATGTTCATTCCGTTGACTATAATAAGTTATGTAAGCGAGCCGGGATATATAATGCGTAACTTGATGGATCACCGTAGTGTAATGTATAATGTAGTGTTCGCAATACTTATAATTGCTTTCACATATTTCTATACTGCAATTACGCTGAATCCAACACAGATGGCAGAAGACATGAAGCGTAACAATGGTTTTATTCCGGGTGTAAAACCGGGAAAACCGACAGCAGAGTTCATTGATACAGTGATGTCACGCATCACATTGCCGGGTTCTCTGTTTATTGCCTTCATAGCCATTATGCCTGCTCTCGCAGGATTCTTGAATGTGCAAGACTCGTTCGCGCAGTTCTTTGGCGGCACATCACTGCTGATTCTTATCGGTGTTGTAATAGACACTCTACAGCAGATAGAGAGCCGCTTGCTCATGCGCCATTATGACGGTCTGCTCAATTCGGGCACATCACGTCAGCGTGGCGGAGTTTCTGCTTACTAATTTCTTTTCTGTTGTAGATGAAGATATTTCTAAAGACAGAAGATGAAATCGGGCTAATGCGCCGAGCTAACCAACTTGTTGGAAAAACGCTCGGCGAATTAGCCAAACATATAAAGCCGGGTGTCACCACGCTCCAGTTAGATAAGATTGCCGATGAGTTCATACGCGATCATGGCGCAGTGCCTACGTTCAAGAACTTTCCCAATCCATACGGAGCACCGTTTCCCGCAAGCATCTGCACATCGGTGAATGATGCTGTGGTGCATGGAGTGCCAAGTGATGAAGACGTACTGAAAGATGGAGACATCGTTTCCATAGACTGCGGTACGTTGCTTGACGGCTTCAATGGCGACTCTGCCTATACTTTTTGTGTGGGCGAGGTTTCAGATGAGGTAAAGAAACTTCTAAAGACAACTCGAGAGGCTCTTTATCTCGGAATTGAGAATGCCGTGGCAGGAAGACATGTCGGTGATATAAGTTGTGCCGTACAAGACCATTGTGAGAAGGAAGGGTATGGAGTGGTGCGAGAACTGACAGGACACGGCATAGGTCGTGAAATGCACGAAGACCCTCAAGTGCCTAACTATGGTCGGAGAGGTAACGGTATTTTGCTAAAGGCAGGAATGTGTATCGCAATAGAACCTATGATAACAATGGGAAACAGAAGCATATACATGATGCCGGATCGCTGGACAATACGTACACGAGACGGAAAACCGGCAGCCCACTTCGAGCATACCATAGCAATCAGACAGGGCAAGGCAGAGATTTTATCAACTTTCGAAGAAATAGAAAACATTAATTAATAGAACAAGATAAACTTACATGGCAAAGCAAGGGGCTATAGAACAAGACGGAACAATAATAGAGGCACTCTCGAATGCAATGTTCCGTGTAGAACTTGAGAACGGAGTGCCTATCATAGCACACATCTCAGGAAAGATGAGAATGCACTACATCAAGATATTGCCGGGTGACAAGGTTAGAGTAGAGATGAGTCCCTACGACCTTACAAAAGGCAGGATAGTATTTAGATACAAATAAACTTAGAGATAATATGAAGACAAGAGCATCACTTAAGAAGCGCACACCCGACTGCAAGATAGTACGTCGCAAAGGTCGTCTGTACGTTATCAACAAGAAGAACCCTAAGTATAAACTTCGTCAGGGTTAATGTTAAATAAGCATAATAAGGCAAGAGTCTCGGATATTATTCTTACCTTTGCATGCTTTTTAGCAGGTTTTTGAAATTAAACATTTTATTTTTACATTAAAAAACAATGGCAATAAGAATTGTTGGAGTAGATTTGCCCCAGAATAAGCGTGGCGAAATCGCATTGACTTATATCTATGGTATAGGTCGAAGTAGTTCAGCAAAGATATTGGATAAAGCTGGTGTCAGCCGCGAACTCAAGGTTAACGAGTGGAGCGACGATCAAGCAGCCAAAATCCGTGAAGTTATCGGCGCTGAATACAAAGTTGAAGGTGATCTCCGCAGTGAGATCCAGATGAATATTAAGCGACTGATGGATATTGGTTGCTATCGTGGAGTCCGTCATCGTAATGGTCTTCCGGTACGTGGTCAGAGCACCAAAAACAATGCCCGAACACGTAAAGGTAAGAAGAAGACTGTTGCTAACAAGAAGAAGGCCACTAAGTAATTCACAATTATCAATTAAAAATTAACAATTAAGAATTATGGCAAAGAAAACAGTCGCAAAGAAAAGAAATGTGAAAGTTGATGCTCTTGGTCAACTTCATGTGCACAGTTCTTTCAATAATATCATAGTAACATTGGCCAATGGTGATGGTCAGGTAATCTCTTGGTCTTCTGCAGGTAAAATGGGATTCCGTGGTTCAAAGAAGAACACTCCCTATGCAGCACAGATGGCAGCAGAAGACTGCGCAAAGATTGCATACGACCTTGGTCTCCGTAAAGTAAAGGCTTACGTTAAAGGTCCGGGTAACGGTCGTGAAAGTGCAATCCGCGCTATCCATACCGCAGGTATTGAAGTAACCGAAATCGTTGACGTTACACCACTGCCACACAATGGCTGTCGTCCTCCGAAGCGTCGTCGTGTATAAAACCAAATTTCCCCGAATATCCGAATTTTCGGATTGTTCGGAGAAATAACATTAACAAAAGAAAAATTATCAAAGTATTATGGCAAGATATATTGGACCGAAATCAAAAATTGCTCGTCGTTTTGGAGAACCCATATTCGGTGCAGACAAAGTTTTGTCCCGGAGAAACTTCCCTCCCGGACAGCATGGCCAGAACCGTCGTCGCAAGACTTCGGAGTATGGGGTCATGTTGGCAGAGAAGCAAAAGGCTAAATACACTTACGGTGTGCTCGAGCGTCAGTTCCGCAACCTTTTTAATAAGGCTGCAAAGTCTGGTGGCATTACCGGTGAGGTGCTGCTACAGCATCTTGAGTGTCGTCTCGATAATGTAGTATTCCGTCTTGGAATTGCTCCTACTCGCGCGGCAGCTCGTCAACTTGTAGGCCACAGACATATCGTAGTTGACGGTCAGGTTGTGGGTATTCCTTCTTATTCAGTGAAACCGGGACAGGTTATCGGTGTCCGCGAGAAGTCAAAGTCTCTTGAAGTGATTGAGTCTGCACTCGCAGGTTTCAACCACAGCAAGTATCCTTGGATGGAGTGGGATGCTGCTTCAAAGAGTGGCAAGTTCCTTCACGTGCCAGATCGTGCTGACATTCCCGAAAACATCAAGGAGCAGTTAATCGTAGAATTGTATTCTAAGAACTAATCAAATCATTAAATTAATGGCGATATTAGCATTTCAAAAACCTGATAAAGTAGTGATGCTGGAGGCAAATGATAAATTCGGCAAGTTCGAATTTCGTCCTCTTGAGCCAGGCTTCGGTGTGACCATTGGTAACGCACTGCGCCGCATTCTCCTTTCATCGCTCGAGGGCTATGCCATCAACACCATCAAGATTGCCGGTGTTGAACATGAGTTCTCATCCGTTCCCGGTGTAAAAGAAGATGTTACCAACATCATCTTGAATCTGAAGCAAGTACGCTTCAAGCAAGTAGTAGAAGAATTCGAGAACGAGAAAGTTAGTATCACCGTAGAGAATTCCACCGAATTCAAAGCCGGTGACATTGGCAAGTATCTGACTGGATTTGAAGTGTTAAACCCAGATTTGGTGATTTGTCATTTAGACTCAAAGGCATTAATGGTTCTCGACCTCACGATAAACAAAGGCCGTGGATATGTCCTGGCAGATGAGAACCGTGAGTTCTGCACTGATGTCAATGTAATTCCAATCGATTCTATTTACACACCTATCCGCAACGTCAAGTTCGCAGTAGAGCCGTATCGCGTAGAGCAAAAGACCGACTACGACAAACTCGTTCTTGAAGTTACAACGGATGGTTCCATACATCCGAAGGATGCGCTGAAGGAAGCAGCGAAGATACTCATCTATCACTTCATGCTTTTCTCTGACGAGAAGATAACGCTGGAAAACAGCGATATTGAAGGCAATCAGGAGTTTGATGAGGAAGTGCTCCACATGCGTCAACTCCTCAAGACACGTCTTGTTGACATGAACCTCAGTGTTCGTGCACTCAACTGTCTGAAGGCTGCCGATGTGGATACACTTGGCGACCTCGTTCAGTACAACAAGACTGATCTCTTGAAGTTCCGTAACTTCGGTAAGAAATCGCTTTCTGAGCTTGATGATTTGCTCGAGAGTCTGAATCTACAGTTTGGAACCGATATTTCAAAGTATAAACTGGAGAAGGACTGATTTATTGGCAATTTATAATTGACAATTAACAGACCAAATCCGAAAGAAAAACAAACAATGAGACACGGTAAGAAATTTAAGCACCTCGGTCGTACTGCTGATCATCGTCAAGCAATGCTTGCTAACATGGCTATTTCGTTGATTGAGCACAAAAGAATCACTACGACCGTTGCCAAAGCAAAGGCTCTGAAAAAGTATGTAGAACCTCTGATCACCCGTTGCAAGGATGATTCAACCAACTCACGTCGCGTTGTGTTCCGCTATTTGCAGAACAAGGAGGCGTTGAAGACTCTCTTCGGAGAAGTTTCACAGAAGGTTGGCGACCGTCCGGGCGGTTACACTCGCGTAATCAAACTTGGCGCACGTCAAGGCGACGGTGCAGAAATGGCTTTCATAGAACTCGTTGACTTTAACGAGAACATGGCTAAGACTCCGAAAACTGCCGCTAAGCGTACACGCCGCGCAGGTAAGAAGGCTACACCGAAAGCAGAGGCTCAAGCAGAAACAGCAGAAGCAAAGGCAGAATAAATATTATATCCTTAACATAAACTTCCGTTCCTTTAAATGGGGACGGAAGTTTTTTTTATGCCCATATTATGACTAAAAGCATAAAAATTAAACTCTAATCGGTCATAGAGTCCTTGACTGATTTTGCCCGATTATTGAGCAGGTGTGCAGCCGTTTCATCGAAGTCGTAGTGGTATAAGTCGAGATGCATTGTAGCGCAGATGTCGGCAAGCGGACTAAGCTGTAAGGAAGCATGCCGATAATAACAAATCTAAGCAAATGCGTTCTAATGACTAATTGGGTTTTAATACACAGTAATAATTTATTTTAGGGATTTCCCTATGTTAAAATAGGGGAAATTTTATCCATGTGTCATAATAAAATTATATCTTTGCTGCAAATAAAATATAAACAGACCAATAAAATTAAATTTTACAAATATGAAAAAGGTTTTTCTTACAATTATTGTTACAGCCCTTTTACTTACCGGTTGCACTTCATATACGGGTGTTGGTGCTTATCAAGGCGCAGGCATAGGTTCGGTGATTGGTTCTGCGATTGGTGGTATAACAGGTGGCTGTCGTGGTAGTGACGTTGGTTCACTGATTGGAATGACCGGCGGTGCTGTGGTAGGAGCGATAATAGGTAATGCCGCAGATCAATCAAAGCGTGAATGCTATTCGCAAGAATATCGCTCGGAAGATGCTGTGTATAAACGTAGCGATGCATACGAAACAGATGACAGGTATGATGGTAGCATGTATGATTCGTATAATGACAGCGGTTACGATTTTACTAACAGTGGCGACGACCGCATCTACGACTACAACGACAAAGGCTACAACAGCAATTACAGTGCTTCCACACCGCGTTCGTTCGACCCTGTTAATTCAGGTGGCAAAGGCTTCAGCGTAACTTTCAACCCGAAGTTGGAGATACGCAACGCACGTTTCGTTGACGATGATATGGATAATGTCCTACGTTCTCGTGAATTAAGTAAAGTGATATTTGAGGTGTATAACAATTCCGACATCACTTTATATGATGTTCAGCCCATAGTGGAGGAGTTGTCCGGTTCAAAACAAATCTATATCTCACCCTCCATTCATATTGAGAGCATTGCTCCTCATAAGGGAATACGTTACACCGCAATGGTGCAGGCAGGCAAAAGACTTAAAGACGGCATGGCTCGTTTCCGCGTTCGCGCCATTCAAGGCAAAGAGCAGGTTACGTCGCGCATCACAGAATTTGATGTCCGCACGAGTCGCCGATAATGCTTAGCTTAGTGTAGGCAAAGAGAGAGTATATAACACCATTATATATGACCCTATTGATGGATAAAGTAATCATAATGAATTTCTGTTTGTTTACGAAGAACAGGTGATTTGATTGTAGAATGTTATTAATATAATAATGTTTATTTAAAGAATTTGGTTTCAGATAATACGAACCAAAGTTCTTCATATAACTTTTAACTACGGTTTCACCGTTTCTGAATTATGAGAATTGCAAGAAAGAAAATAGGACTAGCCTTATCCGGCGGAGGTTATAGAGCAGCAGCATATCACATTGGTACCTTGCGTGCTCTTCATCGCCTTGGTATTTTAAATAAAGTAGATGTAATATCTTCTGTTTCCGGTGGTTCGATAACAGCAGCATATTATGCGTTGAACAAAGATAACTACGAAGACTTTGAGAAAGGATTTATCAGATGCCTCTCAAAGAGTGTCTTATGGTCATCTTTTTTATATCTCGGAATAGCCGGACTCTTTCTGCTGGGCACATCTGTAGCAATGAGTCATCTGACAGCCTATCTCACGAGTTTTCTTTTCCCGAATCAACCTATCCTGTCGGGTGTCTGTGCAGCGTTAGCCGGTGTCATCGTCTTTTTTCTTCTGCTTGTCCTTTTCCTGAAATATTCATTTGATACGCTACCGACAAGCAAACTCATCTCACGCTTGTACAATAAGGTGTTCTTCAAGCAAAAAACTCTTGGCGACTTGCCCGATAGTCCGACATTGTGTATCAACTCCACAAATATTGCTACTCAAGTGCCTTTTTATTTCTCAAAAAAGGCAATGGGAGAATATGCGTACCGTGTTGAGGGAAAGTCAATATTTAACCCGGAGCGCTTTCCGATAGCAAGTGCCGTCATGGCATCATCGTGTGTTCCCTATGGCTTTACGCCAATTACCATTGACAAGAAACACTTGACAGAAGAATATGACAAATGTCCCAATAACCCCGAACCTCCTAAACTGATAGATGGGGGAGTCTATGACAATCAGGGCGGCCATAAACTCAGCCATGACAAAAGCAGATTTCATACAGATTTCATTATTGTGAGTGATGCTGGTAACAGTGACATATCTGCCTCCGGGACAACAAATATTTTCAATCTGGTCATGAATACTATAAGTCTGATGATGGATAGGATAAAGAAAATGCAAAGAGCAGATAACCTATATGAGTCCTATGTGGGCAAAGAGCATTTTGCGTATGTTCCATTGGAATGGGACTGTAGCGCAAGACTTATTCAAGGTTTTGCAAATAACTTGAAAGACGAAAATATTCATCCTGATGTATGGGAGGCTCATGGTATAACAAAAGAAGAGATAACCAACTTGAAAGGGGCTGAAAGCATATCTGCTAATAAAGTTGTCATTGAGAAATTAAAGAAATCAATTAATTGGTCTGAGTTAGAAAAGAAAGTTCCTTTGCAAGAGCATGAACAATTAGCACGAAGTGTGAGTACTAACTTAACCGCACTTTCTCATAAAGAAATTGAGTGTTTGGCAGAACATTCTGCTTGGCTCACAGAGGTTCAAGTTCGCCTTTATATGCCAATGCTGGTAACAAATGATATGTAAAATTAGGCGTAATAGGCATTTAGTGGCTTGAAATCTTTCAGATGTCCTTTATGTTATCTTTGAAACTTTTGAAAACTTATTAATAAACCTCAATCGACTATTAGGATTTTTTCAGTGCCGTACAACACGGAGAAATCCTAATAATTGATGGGAGGTAGGCTCTTTCCTACCATCACCCCACACAGAACGAACCGAAGTCCGCTATGGGACAAGATAGGCCTTGCGCGAGTATCTTTCAATGCCATTGTTCACAATGACTGTTACGTGAGTTCAGTATAAGGATCCTCTCAAAATTTTATCGGATACCAATATTTTCGAATTGTAGATTCAAAAATGTCTATAATTGTACCAAATAACTGTGATCAAAAGTCTTAGGATAAAGCAAAATACTATGAAAAAGCAATAAAAGTATATTGATTGTTGAAGATAATTTCATGTTAAAACAAGAGATTGAAAACAAATCACTATCTTTGCGTAATAAAATAACAAGGTATGGAAAATGTTAACCGTATAAATACGGTATATTAGGTTTTTATCAAGGATTTTTTGTCAAGACACAGAATGATAGTATTCATTGATACAGAGGTCGGCCTGCAGACAAAGAAGGTAGCAGACTACGGAGCAGTGAGAGAAGATGGTGCCGTGTTGCACTCTCACTCCAAGGCTGATTTCGATGCTTTTGTTTCAAAATGCGATACGGTTTGTGGGCATAACATAATCTATCATGACTTGAAATATACGGCATTGAGGGGCAATCCAACTATTGTTGATACACTGTTCCTCTCGCCTTTATTGTTTCCCAAAAGACCATATCACCATTTAGTGAAAGATGATAAGTTGCAGGTTGACGAACTCAACAATCCGGTTAACGATTCTAAGAAGGCTCGCGACTTGTTGAATGATGAAATTTCTGCATGGAATCAACTGTCACTTGAGAGACAGGAAATTTACTATAACTTGCTTAAGGATACAATTGAGTTTGCGGGATTTTTTAAATACATAGGCTTTACTCTTTCTCCGAAACAATCCATATGGGACAAAATACTGGGTACACGAACAGATTGGACACAACTTATTCTTAAAGAATATGGGGGAAAAGTGTGCAGTCACGCAGACTTTGACACTTTAGTTAAACAATATCCTATAGAATTTGCATATTGCTTGGCTGTGATAGGTGCCGATGACCTATTCTCTATCACCCCGGCGTGGGTGATAAAGAATTATCCACAGGTGGTTAATGTAATGAACATACTGTGTAATACGTCTTGTGGTGACTGTGATTATTGTCATCAACGATTAGATGCTCACTATGGACTAAAAGAGTTCTTTGACTATGATGAGTTTCGTATCTTTGACGGAGTGCCAATGCAGCAACAGGCTGTTGAGGCCACCATTCGCGGAGAATCGTTGCTGACAATATTTCCTACAGGTGGTGGCAAGTCGTTGACTTTCCAATTACCGGCATTGATAGCAGGTCGCAACACTCATGGCTTGACCGTTGTTATATCTCCGTTGCAGTCACTTATGAAAGACCAAGTGGATAACTTGACTGCACGGGGCATCAGCGATGCGGTGACTATTAATGGATTGTTAGATCCTGTCGAAAGAGCTAATGCTATTGAACAAGTGGCTGATGGTACGGCAAACCTACTATATATCGCCCCAGAGATGTTGCGCTCAAAAACTATAGAGCGATTAATGCTTGGACGTGATGTTGTGCGTTTTGTGATTGATGAGGCGCACTGCTTCTCGGCTTGGGGGCATGATTTCCGAGTGGATTATCTGTATATTGGAGAATTCATTCGTCAGTTGCAAGAGAAGAAACATTTGACTCACCCTATTGCGGTTTCGTGTTTTACAGCAACGGCAAAACAAAAAGTCATCAGTGATATCTGTGATTATTTCCGAACAAAGTTGGGGTTAGAACTGAAGGTTTTTGCAGCTAATTCGGAACGTCAAAATCTGCGCTATTCTGTAATTCATGCCGACACTGCCGATGATAAATACAACCTTTTGCGTTCATTGATAATCGGGCATAACTGTCCCTCGATTGTTTATGTGTCACGTACTCGACGTACTCGTGAATTAGCACACCATTTAGTTCGTGATGGCATACGGGCATTGCCTTTCAATGGAAAGATGGAAGCCGCTGAGAAGATAAAGAACCAGAATGCGTTTATGAGTGGTGGAGCACAAGTGATTGTGGCAACCTCTGCTTTCGGCATGGGTGTTGACAAAAAAGATGTCGGACTGGTTGTGCATTATAATATTAGTGACTCGTTAGAGAACTATGTGCAAGAGTCGGGGCGAGCCGGACGTGACCCACAGATGCAAGCAGATTGTTTTGTGCTCTATGCCGACAGCGATCTTGACAAACATTTCATACTTCTCAATCAGACCAAACTCAGTATCAGTGAGATTCAGCAAGTATGGAAGGCTATTAAATACCTTACAACTAAGCGAGACAAAGTGAGTTGTTCGCCATTGGATATCGCGAGACAAGCAGGGTGGGGAGATGAGATAGAAGACATAGAAACGCGCGTAAAAGCGGCTGTTGCTGCACTTGAGGATGCCGGATTTATTCAGCGTGGCAGCAATTCGCCACACATATTTGCTACGAGTATCTCTGTGAGGAATATGGATGAAGCACGCCACAAGTTAACCATATCTAATGTTTTTGACGAAAAATCGCGTGAGGAAGCAGTTCGCATCATCAAATTGCTTATCAGTGCACGCGCAACAGTGGGAGGGCGTGGGGCAGAAGCTGAGAGTCGTGTGGACTATCTGGCTGATATCCTTGGAATGAATAAGGGGGTTGTTATCAGGAACATCACCCTGATGCGACAGGAAGGGTTATTGGCAGATAGCAGGGATATGCAAGCATGGATAACCAAGAGTACGACACAAAAGAATCTTGATGCCATATTGCGTTTAGAGCAGTTCTTGTTGCGGCATTTTTCTGAAGAAGCATGTCGATACAACTATAAGGAACTGAACGAGGAAGCGTTGAAAGCAGGAATGACTTTTTCCAATGTCAAGCGTTTGCGACTATTGCTTCATTTCATGATGCTGAAGGGCTATATATATAAAAAGGAACATTATGTGACAGCTGCTGTGTGCGTACGCTTGCAGATATCCTCCGAGAAATCCATGGCTCGTTTTGAACGTCGAATGGATATCTGCCGATTCATTGTTGATACCCTCGCGGTAAAACGCGATTCTGGCAAGGATGCTACACTTGTCAATTTCTCAATCGTGGAACTGCTTCAACAGTTTATTAAGAGCAGACAAGAAATGATGTTTGTAGATAAAGAGAAACCTACTATCGCTGATGTAGAGGAAGCACTGCTATATCTTACGAAGACGGAATTGATGAAGATAGAAGGAGGTTTCCTTGTCATATACAACACGATGGAGATAAATCGTATAACCGACCGTCGTACAAGATACGGAAAGGAACAGTACCGCCTGTTAGATGAGTTCTACAAGCAGCGCATTCGACAGATTCACATTGTGGGAGAATATGCCAACCTGATGGTACGCGACTATAACACAGCATTACGTTTTGTTAATGACTATTTTACGTTGGATTTCCGCAAGTTCATCAATCAGTATTTCAAAGAAGAGCGACGGGCACAGATAGACCAAAACATCACGCCAACCAAGTACAACCAACTCTTTGGTGAACTTTCCAATCGCCAATGTGAGATTATTGATGACAAACAGTCTAAATACATCGTTGTGGCCGCAGGTCCTGGCAGTGGCAAGACGCGCGTGCTGGTTCATAAGTTGGCCTCCTTGCTATTGTTAGAGGACGTGAAGCATGAACAACTTCTGATGCTGACATTTTCACGAGCAGCAGCCACTGAATTCAAAAAACGACTCATTGATTTGGTAGGTAACGCTGCACATTATGTGGACATCAAAACATTCCACTCTTATAGTTTCGACCTTATAGGCAAACAGGGGAGTTTGGATGAGGCCAAAGATGTTGTGCGTAGAGCAGCAGAGATGATAGAAGCCGGTGAGGTGGAGCAGTCAAAGATAGCAAAGAGTGTTCTCGTCATTGATGAGGCCCAGGATATGGGGATTGATGACTTCCGGCTGGTTCAGGCTCTGATGCATCAGAATGAAGAGATGAGAGTGATAGCAGTTGGTGATGACGACCAAAACATTTTTGCTTTTAGAGGTTCTGATGCGCGCTATATGCAGTCGCTCGTTGACCAAGAAGGAGCCAAACTCTACGAAATGACCGACAATTATCGTTCTGCAAGAAACATCGTCGAATGTGCCAACCGCTATGTGCAACGGCTTCAGGGTCGCATGAAACAAAATCCAATACACTCTGCCATAGGAGAGGATGGTAAGGTGATGACATTGAAGTCATTGCAGAATGCCGAAATAAAAGTACAAGGAAGCACGGCCGTACTCACTCGCACCAACGAAGAGTCGATGCAGGTGGCATTCGAATTGGAGCAACGTGGCCTGCATGCCACTGTGGCACAGTCGATGGGAGGATTCCGTTTTGCCAACCTTGCCGAAGTGCGTTACTTCATTAAACAACTTGGTAATAAAGACGAAGTGAGCATATCTAAAGAGAAATGGGAGGCAGCCAAACAACGAACTCTTTACACCTATGCCTCAAGCACTTGCCTAAGCATCATGCGACAATTCTTTGCAGACTTTGAAGTGACACATAAGTCATATTATTATAGTGATTTGCGCGAATATATTTTAGAGTCGAATATAGAAGACTTTATTGCGACTGTCGATAAATCCATATTTGTAAGTACCATACACAAGGCAAAAGGACGAGAGTTCGATAGCGTTTATCTCCTTTCTCCTATTCCCGATGGGAGGGAGGCCAATGACAGTAGAGCATATTATGTCGGTCTTACTCGTGCAAAAAGAAATCTTTTTCTTGTCACAAATTCTCCAAATGAATATTCTTCAATATCTGTAGCACTCAATATGCGCGATGTATGGCTCGACTTTTTCAAAGAACGGAAAGATATTGTGCTTCGTCTCAGAAGTGGTAACAGTCTGAGATATAATGATGGTAACTTATTTGATGAAGAAGATAACAAAGTGGCAGTGCTTTCTGTTTCCGGCAGAGATAAACTGAAAGGCTGGACTGATAAAGGCTATGTGGTGACAAGTGCAAAGGTGAGTTATACTTTAGCATGGCGTCCCAAAGATTACAATATGGAATATGCTGTTTGCTTAGCAAACGTTTTCCTATCTAAAATAGGAGATAATAATAACATTTCAGAATAACACGAAGAACTTATGAAGAGATGATGATGAAAGCAAAGAGAATATAGGCATGGAGAGTTCTGTTGTAACAAAAGGAATTGATATAGTCAATGCAATAATTTAAAAGTTGGTTAATGAGTTATTATGAAACAGATAGAAGTTGTAGCAGCCATAATTCGAAAAGAGGATAAAGTCTTCGCAACACAGCGAGGGTATGGTGAGTGGAAGGACTGGTGGGAATTTCCGGGTGGAAAGATTGAGGTAGGAGAGAAACCGGAAGCGGCCTTGAAGCGAGAGATATTTGAGGAACTGTCGGCCGATATTTGTGTGGATGAATTCTTTTGTAGAGTTGAGTACGATTACACAGACTTTCATCTTACCATGAACTGCTACCTTTGTTCGATGATTTCAGAATCCTTGCATTTGAATGAACATGAGGCTGCATTATGGCTGGTGAAGGATGAATTGGACAGCATAAAATGGTTGCCGGCAGATTTGCAAGTGATTGAGAATTTGAAGTCTGTTTTATAAAACCATCAAAAAGAGAAAGCTCGTTGAAGTTGCTTGCCTTTACGATTTACACATATCCCTATAAGACTATATCGTGAGACGGTATGAAATCTCCGAATAATAGTCATTGATGATAGCAGAGAATATCTTCTTTTATTACCGGCTATTTCCCTCGGTTTATGTGCAAAAAATGTCCGAGCCAATCTCACGACTGGCTCGGACAAGAATTAAAAACATTTAGAATATAGAGTGTATTTTACACAATTCCTTGTTCTAACATTGCCTGTGCAACCTTCATGAAGCCGGCAATGTTTGCGCCCTTAACGTAGTCAACAGAGCCGTCAGGCTGTGTGCCGAACTTAACGCACTGCTCGTGGATGCTTTCCATAATCCAGTGAAGTTTTGCGTTTACCTCTTCTGCTGACCAGCTCAAGTGAGCAGCATTCTGTGTCATTTCAAGACCGGAAGTAGCAACACCACCGGCGTTTACAGCCTTACCCGGAGCGAAGAGCATACCATTGTTCTGGAAGAAATGGATAGCGCCCGGCTGGCAACCCATGTTTGAAACCTCGCAGCAGCACCAGCAGCCGTTAGCCTTCAGTTCCTTAGCATCGTCTTCGCTAAGTTCGTTCTGGAATGCACATGGGAGAGCGATGTCGCAAGGAATGCTCCAAGCTTTCTTGCCTGCGGTGAACTTAGCCTTGCCTGGGAATTTGGTTGCCATATCTTCAACCTTGTTACGGTTAGAAGCACGCATTTCGAGCATATAGTCAATCATCTCGTTTGTGATGCCTTCTGGGATTTCGCAAACACCGTCCGGTCCTGAGATTGCTACAACCTTACCACCGAGTTGGGTAGCCTTCTGTGAAGCACCCCAAGCCACGTTACCGAAGCCGGAGATAGCAATCTTCTTGCCCTTGATGTCCTTGCCGGCCTTCTTCAAAAGGTGCTCTGTGAAATAGAGTGCGCCATAACCGGTAGCCTCAGGACGGAAGATAGAACCACCCCATGTCAGACCCTTACCGGTGAGAACACCTGTGTGATACTGACGTGTAAGTTTCTGATACATACCGTTCATGTAGCCGATTTCGCGTCCACCAACACCAACGTCACCTGCAGGAATATCCTGGTCAGGACCGATATTGTGTTTCAGTTCGAGCATGAATGCCTGGCAGAAACGCATGATTTCAGCGTCAGACTTTCCTGTTGGGTCGAAGTCAGAACCACCCTTACCACCACCCATTGGGAGAGTTGTGAGGGCATTCTTGAATGTCTGCTCGAAACCGAGGAATTTCAGCATTGAAGGAGTAACGGCTTTGTGGAAGCGGAGACCACCTTTGTAAGGACCGATAGCACTGTTGAACTGTACGCGATAACCGAGGTTTGTCTGTACTTCACCATTATCATCAATCCAGTTTACGCGGAAAGTAAATATACGCTCCGGCTCAACCATTCTCTCTACGATTCTTGCTTTCTCGTACTCGGGATGCTGATTGTAAACTTCTTCGATAGACTCAAGTACTTCCTGCACTGCCTGCAAGTACTCCAACTCGCCCGGATGCTTCTGCTCCAGGGCTTGCATAATCTTTTTAACTTCCATAGTATGTATTTATTTATATTTATATAGGTTAAACTTTGACAGTTTGTCAAGTAGGTGCAGCAAAAGTAGTGGTTTTATTTGAATCCTCCAAGTAAATATAGGAAAATTTTCACTTCAATGCTGTCTTTTTGTTAAAACGGGATATAAAGTAGTGGTGGGGCTGCTATTTTACTGCTTTTTGTCACTTTCTTCTTTCATCACTTCCACCGTCACTTGCGCTACACCTTGTGCAAGCATATCTATTTCTTTTGCAGCCTGCCACGACAGATCCACTACCCAGCCTTTGGCGTATGGCCCTCGGTCGTTCACCCTTACCACCACGCTTTTTCCGTTCTTTAGGTTTGTCACTTTGAGTTTCGTTCCCATTGGGTACTTCTTGTGTGCACATACAAGTCCGTAAGCGTTGTGTCTTTCTCCGCTACTTGTTTTTCGTCCGTGCGCTTTCTGTCCGTAGTAACTTGCGATTCCCTTCTCCTGTGCACAAGCATTATTTACGCACAATGTTAGCATAAGGATAATGATACCGATAAATTTCTTCATAACTTAATTTTTTTCTCGGCTTTTTCATGCATTCCTTAAAATATTTATGGAAGCCATTTCGCCGAATTATTACTGCATAATATCTATTTTGTGCTGGGCAAAGGTAGTAATAAAATCAAACACAGCCAAGTAGTGAAATGCTATTTTATTGAAAATTAAGGAATTGCAAAGAAATGATTGGCTGGTATCAAATAGCGTGGGAGCATATTTCTTTTAAGGAGTTCAGGAGTTTTTGAAGTTCAAGAGTTCATGTGCCGTCATGTAATATTATTTAACACTATGTTGCGTAACATTGAATATGTTCTTCGGATTTGGGGTAAAATATTCTTGCTTGCAGAAATGCACAAAAACATTAATGTTTAGGTCATGATGCGCTGACCATTACTGATACAGTATTTCTTTCTGTCGTAATTTCTATTTGATAAAAGTTCATTTCTTTAGTTTGAAGTATTTCTCGACCATTGCTTTAATTTGATCGGATGAGATATTTGTCAAGCCTGTCTTTTCTATCAGTGAGAACTCTTCCTTGTTCTTGCCGATGACAAACTTGCGTTCCTTGCCATCAATATCGGCATACAGATGGTAATTACCTTTATAAGTAGCCTCTATACGCATATTCTCTATGGCATGTCCATTGATTTCGATTGCTGCTTCCGAAGTTTCTTTCTCCCACTCTCCCCATGCTTTCAGATGGTCAATGATGGTGGTTTCTACTCTGCCAATCCATTTGTCAGATACGCCGTACTTAGTAGCTACAGCGCGGAATTGCTTCAACGATGCTACAACATCACGTATGATAGTATCCGGTCGGCGAATACCATTATCATGGGCAAAGTCGATTACGTCATCACGGGTGATTCCACGAAGTTTTGCACGGATAAACATACAGTGATCCTCGTTTGGCAGATGTCCTCCTCTATCTATTATATAGGTAATGTCATAAGCAGGTGATAATTTCCATGAACCATCCTTGTTCATGATGAATGAGAAGTTCTTGTTATGATCATCCGTATTGTTCGACAAAATATTGAAGACCATTCTACGGAATACCTCCTGGCAGTCAGACTCTGGAAGATGAAGTTTACGGCAAACGGTAATCAGTTGCTCATAGCTGTCGGCATCTGGACAAATTGCGGCTAATGTCTGCGTATGAATCTTTCTCTCGCCATCACGATCAAATCGTTTTGTGACGAAATGATTATTACCTTCAACCGGATATAGTTCAGATGGCATCATGCTGATTCCTGCAGCAGTTGCCAATTCATAATAGGTCATCTCCAGTTCTGCAGAGTTGTACTCTGAATTGCCGAACTTTAGCAGATAATAGTCAAAGCCCTCCAATCCGGAAACCTGACCACTACGTATCTCGCCCGTCTTATTGTTGATGGCAAGAATTGCCTTAGGCTGACGACCACCGGCAGAGGCTCCAACAGTCAGCAAAGACTGCATGGTGATTGATTCTTCAGGCACGATACGTGCGCTCTCACGTTCGGTAAAGATGCGCTCTGCCAAGTCAGACAAGGACTTCATGTCTATTTTCTCTCCTCGTCGTTCACGGGTTGTTTCAGGCAAAAACTCTAAAGCACCCATCCCTCGTTTACCGATGAATGAGAGTTTATCAAGCGGAGTAATATCCGCACCGGCAAGGTGGTTCTGCTGACTCCAGAGGTCAAAGAGTTGATTACCCCAGGCATCAGGCAATGAATCTGCGACAAAAGCAGGAAGTTTCTGATAGATCTTGGCATCCTCACCCCAGACCGGTGCCAAAGCTCTGACGCCATCAACAGGAGCAACCAGAGGAGATACATTCAGTCCTTTCTTGATAAATTCCGGATTATAGGTGAAGTACGACAGCCTGCGACGGTCGTCCCAAGCCAATCTGCCTATTTCTTCATTCCAAAGGATTACTCTCAATAACTTTATCATATCGAATTGTTCGTGTGACGAATACGTTGTGCCTTCTTCTCATCCTTACGCATTAAATAGGGTGACTCCGGCAACTCCGGCAGCAAGTCATCCAAAGCATTAACCTGACCTACAACTTTCAGCAAAAGGATGAACGTTGACAATGAAATATTGCCTGCAGTACCATTCTCGAACTTATGGATTGTTGTCAGACCTATACCCGACTGCTCTGCGACCTCCTTCTGTGTGAGATTGCAGCGCATCCTGTATTCCTTGAAACGTGAGCCAAGCAAACGAACAAGTTCAGGTGTAGAATACTCATATAGATCTACCATAATATATGCGTTTAACCATCACTAAAGTGATGTTTACTATTGGTTTTATTACTTTATCTTCACTTTATTGAAGATTACAGGTGCAAATCTAATCTATTTTCCCGAAATGAACAATGTTTTTTCGGAAAATATGCGAAATATGAGAGATATTTAACTATAAATCATTGTAATAAGTCATTTTTAAGGAACGACTATTGTAACATAATGTTACAAAACATTGCATATGCTCGGCAAGTTCATAATAAGAGTTCATCATAAAATTTGAAGATTTGCGGAATTTGTTGTCTCTTTATGGTATTCTAAATCAACAAAATATAAACAAAATCCACTATGATTACCGAGGACAAAGTTTTCCACTTTGTTCAAGGAAACTCTAAAAATTTTCTGTATAATTGATGAATATAACAATAATTTTAATGCAGAATTTGATAAAAATCTGTTTTGCTATCGTTTGATGCCATCAGCAGGTACTATCGTAACAGCAAAGGTCAGATGTCATAAAGTGTGGGGGCGTTGTGGTGTGCCCTCATTTCGACACTTGTCTTTCCATAAAATTAGTTGACTTTACGGCTCAACTTATTTTGGGAAAAGACTGATGGAGATTGTTTATCCATCCTTACCTCCTGTAAGTTCAAAAACGAAGTGCAATAAAAAAGTGATCCTCGCCGAGAGATGCAGACGTTCTCGAAGCGTAGCGAGAGGTTGTCTGCATCTCTCGGCGAGGAAAAAGAGCCAATCAGCAATACAAATATAAAAGGGAGACCGAAATCTCCCAAAGATTAACTAACTTTGTATTGCAAATGTATCATCAATTAATCTCGGAGCAAAGGTCGCAAATTTTTGCCTTACTCCAAAAGAAAACAGCGAGAAAAGAAATTGCCGACATCGTCGGCATCAGTAAGTCAACACTGTCACGTGAAATCAAACGCAATAGCACGCCATCGGGAAAGTATATTTGGACGAGGGCACACGATATGGCTATGCAGCGCAGAAAGAGAACGGTAACAAACGCCAAACTCTCCGACGAATTAGTCCGGAGAATCAAGGAAGATATTACCAACTACCGGTGGTCTCCAAGACAAATATCAGGGTATCTGCGCATAAATGAGGGGATAAAGGTGTCCCACCGGTCCATCTATAACATCATACACAATGACACAACAGGGAAACTTGCCGAACACACAAGACATAAGATGAAATACAGGCATCGGCCCAAGGGCGGACATCTTCCAATCAAGGACAGGGTGAGCATACATGAAAGAAGTAAGGAAGTTGATGGGAAAAGATTCGGAGATTTTGAGATGGATTTAATCGTCGATCCTAACCAAAACGCCATACTCACACCGGTGGAGAAATCCACCAATATGTTGCTTATGCAGAAACTGCCATTTGGGAAGCAGTCAAAGCCTCCGGCAAAGGTGGTTAGAAAACTGCTGCTACCATACAAGGACTACCTGAAGACCATTACAACTGATAATGGACCGGAATTTGCGGCACATAAGGACATCACGAAATATTTGGGAGAACCTGTGTACTTCGCTGATCCATATTGTTCATGGCAAAAGGGAACGGTTGAGAATACAAACAAGTTAATAAGACAATATATACCGAAAAAGGATTCGTTTGACCAATATACGGACAAGAGAATTATGTCGATACAAAAGAAATTGAACGAAAGACCGAGAGAAAAATTAAACTTTTCTACACCAAAGTGCGAGTTCTTCAAACATGTTTTGTAATTTTGCACTTGGTGGTTGACTCTACATATCTTAAAACCATAAACCGTAAAAATGCAATGAAAATCCAGAAACCTTTGTTATTCTCCAGACTGCTCCGTGCTTTCAGGCTCAATTGATTTCTTCTTAATACGATAGGGGAATTTCACACCACGCTTTTCAAGTCTTCGCTTTATCTCTTGCGCCATCTTTCCGTGCTCAGCGTTTAGGTCAAAACCCTCATCGTAGTATCTTTGTAAAGAAGAAGCAACATTATCGGCAGGATCTGCGCTAGCCATAGGGTCTGCTCCAACATCCAACAGGAAGAGCACGATATCCCATTCATACATAAACGCCCGTCCACAGATTACAGGTGTTGGGTTATTACCGCAATTAAGATCTATACCTTGTTCAACTAAATATTTTATCTTTTCTTTTCCCTGTATCTCATCTCGAACAGCAGTCCAAAGAGGGCTGATATAGGTAGTATCATTTACATTTGCCCCATATTTTACGAATAGTTTCATATATCTGATATGATAAGCCTTGTATGCGGAATATTCCAAGCACACACCTTCACTCTCATCATCGCTATATCCTTTTTTATGTAATTTGGGGTGAGTATAGAATACACTGTGAATATTTGGGTCTGCACCATTCTCCAACAATAATTTCACCATGTTGTAGTCTGTGTTCAACAAGGCGTAAAAAAGATACGTCATACCGCCTTTACTGACATGGTTCAGGTCTATACCTTTTTTAATCATATGATTTACGTCAGAATAACTACCTTCATATATAGCAGTGGCCATCTCCAGTTCCGTACCATCGGGGAAATAAATCTCTGGCGGAGGGGGATTTATTTTATATGATCTTCTTAATAGAGAATCACAACTTGCTAATAATACTGATATAACAACTAAAGCAATTATCTTTTTCATAAAGTATATTATGATTGTTATTTATACGAGAGTCCGGAATAAAAAATCATCACACATTTGGCCTTCTACAGAAATTGATGTATCATTAAAGCACTTTAAATCATCAAGATACATACAAAACCCGTCGTTATTACCGAGTACAAAGTTAATGAAATTTTCTGTATTAACCCAATAGTGTCCTAAATAATTTTCAAAAAATGAAGGAAGTTGTTTTCAATAATTCAAAAAAGTATTATCTTAGTGTTCTCTCAAAACCAAAACTTCCTTCATGGCAAAGATAACACTTTTCGCTCAACTAATCCAACAATTACCAAAAGATTTAATCAAATCTCTGATTAAAAAGCATGGAACAGACAAACATCCCAAGGGTTTTAAACATAATGTCACCTTGTGAGCATGATATTCTGTAAGTTCGCCGACAGCGTATCCGTCCGTGAGATAAGCAACGGTCTCCACTACACCAATGGCAACCTGAATCATTTGGGTATCCTTCGCGCTCCCTCCAAGTCAAACATCGCTTACCAGAATGAGGAAACACTCCTGCGCGTTCTTTCGTGAATACTATTACAAGTTGCTGAATTATTTCATACAGCAGATTCGATTCTCCAGACATAAGTTCCGACTAAAGAATGCTGTCTATGTCATTGATTCCACAATTATCACCCATTGTGTCAAGGTATACAATTGGGCGCACTACACCCATTCAAAGGAAACCGTGAAACTGCTAACGTTATTGAATTTCATGACGCTGCTTCCTGAATATGTGCATATTACGGATGGAAAGGTGGCAGATAATACTGCCGCAAGGCATGTAGAGGTGAAGCCCGGCAGTATCGTTGTGAGCGACCGAGGATACTTTTACACTCGTCTTCCGAACATTTGGGACAGCATCAAGGTGTTCTTTGTAGTCAGAGTCAGGGACAACCCAGTTTATAAGCGAATTGAAGAGCGTGAATTGTCTGACAACGCTTACCCGGAAGTACTCATTGATGAGATAGTGATACTCAAAGGAAACAAAACAGCCGAACAATACCCCAAGCCCATACGGAGAATTGCCGTGTACAATACCGAACACGGATTTATAATAGAACTACTCACCAACAACATGAAACTTTCCGCAGGAACAATTGTCGGATTGTACAAAGCAAGATGGGATATTGAGGTCTTCTTCCGAAACCTAAAGCAGAACTTTCATATAAAGAGTTTTGTCGGAACATCATCCAATGCCGTAGAGATACAGATATGGACGGCACTCATCACAATATTGCTCTTTGCCGTGCTTCAAACAGCAGGCAACATACAAATGGCATTTCTCGAATCTTGTTTCATCGCTAAGGCTCAACACATTTACGAAAATCGACCAGTATCAATGGATTAACAAGCCATTCACACCACCGCCTGAGAACTAATTTGAAACATAGGGGGGTATGTGCTGTTTAACGTTGGAACAAAATATGTCAAATCATATGATTTGATGCAACTTTGTATGCGTTTTAACAAAAATTATTTAGGATACTATTGGATAAAAACCCATAATTAAATTTGGTAATCTGTGGAAATTATTCTGTCTTTATGGTATTTTTAATCAATAAAATACAAATAAAATCCGCTATGATTAACGAGGACAAAGGTATAGATTTTTCTGTATTAGCGATTAATTTAACAAGAATTTTAATGCAGAACTTGATAAAAAACTGTTTTGCCATAGTTTGATGGTATTGGCAGGTACTATTGTAACTGTTAAGGTCAGATTTAATAATGTGTGTTACGCAGTTGTGTTGTGTCGCCATTTCGGAATTTTTTGTCTGCTTTTTCTTTCATAACAAATCGAAGGTATTAATGGTGCAAGTGAATAAAAAACGAGATAGTTGGGGCTCTTTTATTTGATGGAACTTATTCCTAACTCGCGTATATACTATTTTTAAAAGCATTAGTATGTTGTAAATTCTCACACTTTTTATTCCGTATTAATCCTAAACTCCTTAAAATTTTCTGCGTCAAAAACAAAACTTTCCCGTTGCCATTATATCATGAAGGCGGATTGTACCTGTTGTAATTCCGTGGCCATCTCGTACGTTCATCAGTCCGATATTTCCTTCGAGGCCAATTCTCCATTTCCCCATCTTATACATTACGCTTGGTTGTATTCCGAAGTTGAATTTCTTTGCCACGTTCAATCCGTTGAGAGGGTGTCTTGGGTCGTGGTCTATATAATATTCAGAACCGCTAACGCAGAAAGAGAATACCGGTCCGAGACCCAATATCCATTTCTTGTTCTTGGCAATACCATGCCATTGCACTATCAAGGGGATGTCAATATACTCAAAATCATCTATCTGTGATCCAACCTCTCCCGATCTGAAGATGCCCGTCATAAGCCCTCGCCATGCTATTCCCGGCATGACAGATAGTTTCTCGTTGATATGGTAGTTCAGCCCATATCCGATTTTCGATGATAGTCCGGTTTCGCTGCCATAGTCATTGTCCTCTACAAAGAGTCCCGCTCCGGTGTAAATGTTGTGTTCCCAACGTTTCTCTTGTGCCGATACGGTTGTCGTGATTGCCAATATTGTCAGCGCTGCAAACAGTTTCTTCATAATAGTGATATTTATAATTATTAATGGTTAATTTCTTATATGTATAATATGGTATATGTGGAAAAATTGCATTTCGTGCCTGTCTTTTTTGTACTTTTTAATTTGCAGTGGGTGCAAAGGAATTGTTCTGTTTTGCAAAATGGGCGATTTTGCTGACCAATTTCGCCTGTTTTGGTTTGCAATTTGGGCGAATTTGCAGAGTAATTTGGGCGAAATTGCTGAGGCGTATTGTAGCAAGTATATGTTTGTAAGGCATTTCCGGTGTTTCATTTCGGTTAGAAAACGTTAATATTGACAATCGGGACATTGAAAGTAATAAGAAAAGGCGTATTTTTGCAAGACATTAAACTTCAGTCGTTCATTAGGACGCATTTGATTGTATTTGCTATTGTCGGCATACTTTCCTACTGCTTTAGTACGCTTGTCGGCATCTGCACTGGTATTACTTCTCGACGTAACCCGCTAAGAATTCGATGAAACGTCAGCACATCTGTTCGACAATCGAACAAAATAAGTTAAGGACTATAATTACTGATTGGGGTTTAACATGAATATCAATAATGAGAAGAATGTGGGATAAACAATTTTTCGGTAGCAAGAAATTGTGCCTCAATGATTATGTTCCGGGGCTGTCGAAACTTATGATACCAATCAAAAAGTTTCTCGGAAAGGTGTTGATGATGTTGGTTGCAGTGTCTTTCGCCATACCGTCAGTGGCGCAGGGCAACTCGGAAACCGGATTATGGACGAGCATAGAGGTGGAGAAGAAACTCGACGAACGCTTCTCTGTTGTCGGCGAGACCGAACTGCGGTTTCGTGGTAATCTGCGTAAGGCCGACAGATGGTCTGTTGCGGGAGGGGTGGAATACAAGTTGTCGGAATGGCTGAAAGTTGATGCCGGGTATAAGTTCATCAGTAGTTATAAAGCCGCCGAAACAAAAATGAAAGACAATGGTGTGGATATTCTTAAACGTACAGCCTCTTACCGCGATTCGCGTCATCGTCTTTATGCATCGGTCGTCGGTTCGTTGGATGCCGCTCGTTTCGGCTTCTCGCTGCGCGAACGATGGGAGTACACTCGCAACTGTGCAGCCAATGTTGACAGTTACGACTACGATGAGAACCGTTGGGAAACAAGAGTGAAGGACGGAAAGGCGAAACATACGTTGCGCTCTCGCTTACAAATGGAATACGACATTCCGTCGTGCGAAATCACTCCGTATGCCGATGTCGAGGTTTACAGCGTAAAAGGAGGTACTGACAAGTTGCGCTACACCGTGGGAGCCGATTGGAAGATGAATCGGAAAAACCGTTTTTCGCTATTTTATCGCTACATTGACGAGAAAGGTGACGACTTGAATGAGCACATTGTCGGAGTGGGGTATAATTATCGTTTTTGATGTTTTCCAATCGTTATGTTGTTGATATACGTCAAGAAAAAAGCTGTTGTTGATATTATTTCGTAAGAATACTTGCATTTGTGTGCGAAAACAAATACCTTTGCATCGTGTTTTTCATAGTATTAGATTTAAGGTTAACAAAAAGGTTGGAGTACAGCGGTACTCCTTTTTTATGTACCTACTTCTGTAATGCAAGACTACTGTTATGAAAATGAATAAAGAAAAGAAAGAAATAAAAGAATATTATATCAAGAGAGCAAGCCGGCTGTCAGAAGAAATAAGCGTTAGGAAAACCCGCAACAGAGCGTTTGTCGGCGGTGAACTGCTGGCCTTCTGTTCGGCAGTGGCGGCTTTTGTGGCGTGGGCATCGGGCGGACTGCACGCACCGATGTTGTTGCTCGGCTTCGCACTGATTGCTGTGTATGCCGTGGTTCGCCGTTTCGACACTGCCAATATGCGCGAAACGGAGCATTTGGAGGCACTTCGCGCTTATTATATAAAGGAGAAAGAAGCATTGGAAGGCAAGTTCTCATCGTTCGATGACGGTAGTCGCTTTGCCGACACGTATCATGCGTTCTCTTTCGACCTTGACATTTTCGGAGCAGAATCGCTCTTTCAGCGCATCAGTCGTTGTGTCACACCGGGCGGCTCGGAACGCCTTGCTGCACGCCTGTCAATGCTTCCGCATGACAAAGACACAATTCTTGCACGCCAGCAAGCGATAACAGAAATGGCGGAAATGGAGTCGTGGCGTGCCGAATGGAATAGTAACGCAACCGCAAACACGCACAACTCGCTCCACACTCATCATTCAACCCTCACCGCTCAACCGTCCTCGTTCCTTGAGCGACGCTCTACCTTAATCCTCGCAAATCTCATTATTCTCGGTTTCTTCGCTTCCGTGACACTTGCTTTCGTCGGTGTTGTTCCGTCGTCGGTGCCCACGCTTTGGGCCGTTATCCAACTTGGGGCAGTCATCGGGGCTACAAGTTCATCGTTGAAACGCATCAGTGCCGGCGGCGAGAAACTGTTGCGCGGACTTCGTGGATATATACCCTTGGTGCGTCTTGCCGACGATGCCGGTTTCAAGAGTCGGCTGCTGCTCTCGTTGCAACAAGAACTGAAAGGCGATGCCAATGCACTTGAGGCGTTTGGCGAACTGCGCCGGATACTCGATGGCTATGACCGCAGAGGGAATATCCTCGGCATGGTGCTTTTCAATATCCTTTTCATGAGCGACTTTTTCCTTGTTCGCCGCTATCATAAGTGGTACGACCGCTATGCCGACTGTGTAGAGCGGTGGCTCGATGCGCTTTCAGAGATAGACGCATTGGTGTCGATGTCAACTTTCATATACAATCATCCCGACACCACCATGCCGAAAATAGCAGAGGGCGACAAGGTGGTTTATGAAGCCCGTGGTCTCCGTCATCCTTTCCTCGGAGACGATGCCGTGAGCAACGATTTCATGGTATGCGACCGAAACTATTACATCATAACCGGTGCCAACATGGCAGGAAAGAGCACTTTCTTGCGTGCCATTGGTGTGAATTATGTGTTGGCAATGGCCGGAATGTCGGTCTTTGCCACCGATATGACTGTCGGCGTGTTCAATCTTTTCACCTCAATGCGCACCACCGACGACCTGCAGCATGGCATAAGTTATTTCAATGCCGAACTGTTGAGACTGAAACAACTGCTTGGCAGCGTCAACGAAAACCCTCCGTGCACCTTGATAATACTCGACGAGATACTTAAAGGCACCAATTCGCTCGACAAACTCAACGGCTCGCGCATGTTCCTTGAAGCGGTCAGCAGTCTTCCGGTGAGCGGAGTAATCGCCACGCACGACCTCGAACTTTCTCGCATGGCCGACGCGAGCGAGCGTTTCCACAACCATTGTTTTGAGATAGAACTCGGCGAAAGTGTCACATACAGTTATAAAATCACGCCCGGAGTGGCAAAAAATCAGAATGCCACCTATCTGCTGAAGCGTATCCTGAATGGCGAATAAGTAACAAACAACCTCGTGTAAAATATCAATTAATAACTAAAAAGTGCGATTAAAATATGGTTTATAACTTGTTTTCGCGCCCAAATGGTTGATTTAAGTCAATAAAGTGATATCTTCTTACGATTTGTTATAAAAATATTTGCACTGTATTGATATTGTCATTACCTTTGCAACGTGTTTTTCATAGTATTAGATTTAAGGTTAACAAGATTGGAGTACAGCGGTACTCCTTTTTCTTTTTTATACACCCCATGTCACATTGGTTTTTATGGGGAGTGTCGTTGAGACTGCTCCGGTATGACGGAAGTTGCGGGAATGATGCTTTGAAAAACAATTCGTTGAAAATAATATAATATTGACGGTAAAACAGAAAAAAACTGCCGAAAGGCGTGAAATTAGCAATTTTATTATTAATTTCGCACCACAAATAATCAAAGTATTTAAATTTCGAGAATGAAAGAACTATCATTGAAGTACGGATGCAACCCCAATCAGAAGCCTTCGCGCATATATATGCAGGAAGGGGAGTTGCCAATCGAGATAATGAACGGTCGTCCCGGATACATCAATTTCCTTGATGCGTTGAATTCTTGGCAGTTGGTGAAAGAACTGAAAGCGGCGACAGGATTGCCCGCAGCGGCTTCGTTCAAGCATGTTTCGCCTGCCGGAGCAGCGGTGGGACTGCCTTTGAGCGACACCCTGAAGAAGATTTATTTCGTTGACGACTTGAATATGGAACTCTCGCCGATAGCATGTGCGTATGCAAGAGCACGCGGAGCCGACCGCATGAGTTCGTATGGCGACTTCGTGGCACTTAGCGATACCTGCGATGCTGCGGTGGCAACGCTTCTAAAACGAGAGGTAAGCGACGGTGTGATTGCTCCCGACTTCACCGAAGAGGCTTTGCAAATATTGCGTGACAAGCGTAAGGGTACGTACAATGTGATAAAGATAGACCCGATGTATGTGCCTGCACCGGTGGAAACGAAACAATGTTTCGGTATCACGTTCGAGCAGGGACGCAACGAAATACGTCTTGACGACCCCGCGCTTTTCGAGAATATCCCAACACGCAACAAGACCTTTGACGATGAGGCACGTCGCGACCTTGTCATCGCACTGATAACACTGAAATACACGCAGAGTAACTCGGTGTGTTATGTTAAGGACGGACAAGCAATAGGAATAGGTGCCGGTCAGCAGAGCAGAATACACTGTACGCGACTTGCGGGTAACAAGGCGGACATCTGGTGGTTGCGACAGCATCCGAAAGTGATGGCATTGCCGTTCGTGAAAAACATACGCCGTGCCGACCGCGACAACACCATAGACGTGTATCTGAGCGACGATAGCGACGATGTTCTGCGCGACGGAATGTGGCAGATGTTCTTCAGTGAGAGACCGGAACCGCTTTCGCGAGAGGAGAAAAAGGAGTGGATAGCCCACTTGACGGGAGTATCTCTTGGCAGCGATGCCTTCTTCCCATTCGGCGACAATATCGAACGTGCCCACAAGAGCGGTGTGAAGTATATCGCACAGGCTGGTGGTTCGGTGCGCGACGACAATGTTATAGAGACCTGCGACAAGTATGACATCGCTTGTGCGTTCACGTCAGTGAGGTTGTTCCATCATTGATTGAGAGGGAAGTTGGGCTTATGGCTTAAAATATCGACATCAATGCAGAGCATGGACAAGATGTTATGCCATGACACGTCGAGGTTTGAATAACCGTTTGAGGTGCCCCACTACCGATTATTAATTCATATTTAACATTATATTTAACGTAAGATGAGCGATTTCGACGACATATTGATTAATGGCATAAAGTTCGGAAAAGGCGGCCCTAAGAAAGCCGTTGAAGAGAAAGTGAAGACAAAGGCCAAGAAAAAGAAGTACGTTACAGGTGCTCATGGCAGTGGTTCGGCTATGCAGAAAGCGAAATATCGTGAGCAGAGAGCCAACAGGCGCAAGGGCAAGTAACGGCTTGATGCCTCCGGAAAACAAAACAAGCAATGCGCTGCATCACCGCAGCACATTGCCATCTGAAATAGAATCTAAGTTTTAACTCATTTTGTCATGATAAGGAGCGTTTATCATGCGTTCTTATTTATATAATGCAGAATGTGCGAAATATTGCATGTGGAAACATAAAAAAATCTCTTTGATAATTGACTAGATAGAATTAAGGCAGGCAAACAATAGTGTTTACCTGCCTTTTTCATGCCCAATAGGGGCGTTGGTGTTTATTGCTTGGGATGCCGATGCACTTCTATGTTGCTCGGCTATCACACCAATATTAAATCTTCTGGAAAGCCTTTTCGAGGTCTGCGATGATGTCTTCTGCATCCTCAAGACCTATGGAGAGTCGCACGAGTCCTTCCGGGATGTTAGATGCGGCACGCTCTTCCGGTGTGTATGGAGAGTGAGTCATTGATGCAGGGTGCTCTATAAGTGTCTCGGTGTCGCCAAGACTTACAGCCAAAGAGCAGAGGTGAACGTTGTTGATGAGGTTGCGTCCGGCCTCCAAGCCACCCTTCACCTCGAATGCAATCATCGATCCCGGTTTCTTCATGTATTTCTTCGCAAGGTCATATTGCGGGAAACTCTTCAGTCCCGGGTATGCAATGCTTTCCACCTTCGGATGTTTCTCAAGATATTCTGCCACTTTCTGTGCGTTCTCGCAGTGACGATCCATGCGCACGTGCAGTGTTTTCAGTCCGCGGTTGATGAGGAAAGCCTCGAACGGACCGAGCACAGAGCCGGTGAGATCCTTTATTCCAAGGAGTCTTACTTGGTCGATATATTCCTTTGTTCCTACCACGAATCCGGCGATAACGTCACCATGACCGTTGAGGAATTTCGTTGCCGAGTGTACTACCATATCTGCACCATGCTCCAATGGGCGGCATAGATAAGGCGTGCAGAAAGTGTTATCCACCATTAGGCGGCAACCCTCATGACGGTGAGTGATTTCAGCAATTGCCTCTATGTCGGCAACGTGCATGTTAGGATTGGCCGGAGTTTCTACATATACCAACTTGGTGTTCGGGCGCATTGCCTTCTCCACCTCTTTCGGATCGCGCATATCGACGAACGAAACTTCTACTCCGTAACGCTTCAATCCATGCTCCATGAATGCGTATGTGCAACCATAGAGTGTTTTTCCGGCAACGATATGGTCGCCGGCCTGCACGCATACCCATATTGCAGATGTGATGGCACCCATTCCTGAAGATGCGCTGACGCATGCTTCTGCTCCCTCAAGCGATGCCACCTTCTGTTCTACGGCATTACATGTGGGGTTTCCAAGACGGGTGTAGATGTATCCTTCCTCCTCAAGAGCGAAGCGACGACCGCCCTGCTCGGCATTCTCAAATATGAAAGTGGATGTCTGATAAATTGGCACGGCCAGTGTTCCATACATGTTTTTCTCTGCACCGACGTGTACTGCTCTTGTCGCAAATCCTGATTTTGCAATTTCTTCTGTTGTCAACATAGTTATTTTGATTTAAGATTATAAATTGGTTATAATTGTTTATTCCATGTTTTTTTCGAGGCGTGCGGGCACACCAAGTCCTTATCTTATAAAATAACGCGCTTTTATACAAATTATTATAAACAGGTGTTTTTAAATAATTGTATATGGCTTTAATGTTTTCTGCACAGAATATTCAAATGGCTATAAAAAAACATTGAAACTCTTTGCAAAGACAAAATAAAGTGCTATCTTTGCAAAAAATAACGATAAACGGGATATCAACTTATTAAATAGTTCTTATTATGGTAAATTACAAAGATCTTGGTCTTGTGAACACTCGTGAAATGTTCAGTAAGGCCGTTGCTGGCGGATATGCAATCCCAGCATTCAATTTCAATAATATGGAGCAGATGCAGGCAATCGTTCAGGCTGCTGTTGAGACAAAATCTCCTGTAATAATGCAGGTGTCTAAGGGTGCGCGCAACTATGCCAACGCAACTATTCTCCGCTACATGGCTGAGGGTGCTGTGGCATACGCCAAGGAATTGGGTTGCGAGAAGCCGGAAATTGTGCTTCATCTCGACCATGGAGATACTTTCGAGATTTGCAAAGACTGTATTGACTGTGGTTTTTCGAGCGTGATGTATGACGGTTCTGCACTTCCTTTCGAGGAGAACATTGCCATCACACGTCAGGTTGTGGAGTATGCTCATAAGTATGACGTAACTGTTGAGGCAGAACTCGGTGTCCTTGCCGGTGTTGAGGATGACGTGGTTGCAGAAGAGAGCCACTATACCAAACCGGAAGAGGTTATCGAATTTGCTACCCGCACGGGTTGTGACTCGCTCGCCATATCTATAGGAACAAGCCACGGAGCATATAAGTTCAAGCCGGAGCAGTGCACACGCGACCCGAAGACCGGTCGTCTGATTCCTCCTCCATTGGCTTTCGACGTTCTTGCAGAGATAGAGAAGAAACTCCCGGGTTTCCCAATCGTTCTTCATGGTTCTTCTTCTGTTCCGGAGGAGGAAGTAGAGACTATCAACAAGTACGGCGGTAACCTGCCCGATGCTGTTGGTATTCCTGAAGAGCAGTTGCGTAAGGCAGCAAAGAGTGCCGTTTGCAAAATCAACATCGACTCTGACAGCCGTTTGGCTATGACTGCTGCAGTGCGCAAGCATCTTGCCGAACACCCTGATCATTTTGACCCACGTCAGTATCTGAAGCCTGCACGTGAGAGCATGAAGAATATGTATGTTCATAAGATTGTGAATGTGCTCGGTTCTGATGGCAAACTCGGATAATGCACATCTGATAATACACGGCCGTTGAAGGCTTACAAGATAAGTCCCTGTCCCTCGTATGAGGAGCAGGGACTTTATCTTGTTATTCCGCTTTTTCGATCTCTCCAAAACCACTTCTGTCCCATGTTTTTAGTGCAACAACAGTTGGTTGAACACAAGAATAGGGCGATGACGGAACCTCTGCTTACGAATGTCAGGCTGTGGTTAGGGTGGGGGAGCAAGCATATTTTTGATATGATGGTTTGTGGTTAATGGTAAACGAGTGCATAATAGGATATGAAATGGAAAGCAAAATCGCCGATTTTGCTGACCAATTTCGCCGATTTTGCTTTCATGAGAATATTCTCTTGCATAGCGATAGCAGTGCCGTTGTAATGTAGAAAGCAACATCTCTTTCACCCCTTTCGCTTTTGGTAAATTCTTTTCTCTTGTTTGTAGGCGTTCTTTGTTTATCAATGTGTAAACAATGTATATGTGGATAAAAAAGAAGGGACTCGCTGCCTCGCGCAGAAAGTCCCGGGTTGTGTTTTCGTAATATTTGATAAAAGGTAAATTCTTCTTTATTTTTATTTCTTCAATAATTCTGTTTTGATGGTTTCCACCGCACCTGTCGTCGGGTTAAGAGTCAGTTCGGTGCGCATTTTCTTGTTGAACAGTTCGCCGCTAAGATTGATAAGCGTACCGAATTGCGCTGCAAAGAACTCGTATGGCGTGGCCAACAGACTGTTTGACAATGAGCGTATAGTGGCTCGTGCCTTGCCCGGCAGCACCACGCGCAGGCCGATGTCGTCCTTTGACGGTTTGAGGGCTGCGAACGGTAAATCCGGTTCGGGCATCTGTTCTTTCAAGTCCTCTATGTCTATATAATAAGGAGAGCCGGCGAGGTCGTCTGCATCGAGCATACCAAGTTTCTCGGAAAAGCGGAACAATATTTGGTCGCTTACCTCGGCATTGGGCACGTAGCGTATCACGGTCTGCATGGTGTCGCAGGTCGTGGTGCCACAGAACATCTGCATCAGAGCCTGTTCTTGCGTGTCCATAAGTTGCAGCATCAGTCTGAGTTGTTCGCCATCTTTCGGCATAAAGTCGGCTTGTCCGCGTGTCACTTCGTTTCTGCTGTCACGAATATCATATATTTCGTGAGCCGTAAGTTCTGCCATCTTCGCCTTACTCCCTGCTGCCAGTATCTCCTGATTGAGGAATTTGCGTGGGTCTTGCTTTGCCGGTGCCTGCCATTTTGTGAAAGGTACAAACTCTTTCACGGCTCTTCCCTCGGCGTTTATCGCCGTGAGTATGCCACTGCGGTCAATCTCTGCATGGTTTATCGAGTGCTTCGCGTCTGCTTTAAGCACAAAGAAACGTGCCGTATCCCTCACAGCCTCCGTGCCAACGGATATGCTCAGAATCCTGTATCGCTCGCTTTTCGTCTGCGGTGCGTCATTCTTTTTCAGGTATCTTTCTGCATATATGCACAGTTCTCCGGGCGTTACCGTTGTCTTTTCCACGAGTACACTCAGTCTTAGAGATGTCTTCGGGAGGAAATACGAATACCCCTCTTGTGGCAGTTCTTCTGTCTGTGCCTTTGCCGTTGCGGCTATAAGTAATGCTGCGACAAATGCCATTGCAGCGACAATCTTGTTCATCTTTTAATCCCTTTGTTTCTTTTTTGCTTTTATTTCAGCAACTTTATTCCTCCCGTAATAGGACTCAATTCGAGAGTGAAGTCACTGTCTTTTGAAAAGAATTTGCTGTCTATCGCCTCCACTCGTCCGAATTGTCCGAGATATAGTTCTTGAGATGATATGAAGTTTTCACCCTTTTCGATAATCATTGTTGCCTTACCCGGCAGGTTCACGTTGATGTTGGGGTTGTCTTTTCCGGCCTTGCTCATCTTGACAGTTGCCTGTGGGTTGTATATATCGTGATTGTCTTTTATTGTAAGGTAGTAGGTTTTGGCAGGGTCTCCTTCTCCTATGAACACTCCTTGGTCGGAGATTAGGTGGCAGAGAGGCACACGTTCCACTTCCTTTACAGGGACATAAATCACTGATATTTCAACGATATCGGGTTGTGACGATGTTCTTTCTTTTATTTCCTTTGCTTTTTCATGTTTCGGTTGTGTCACATTCTTGTTCACGCCGAGCAGTATGCCTTCGTCACTCTTGCAGATATATTCTATCGAGTTCTTCTTGTTGATTACCGCCTTGTAGTGTTTTGACTCGTCCGGCAGGCCGAACAGTGATGTTCTGACGCTGACAAATGCGTATTCTGTATTATCAATCGGTCCTTTACGTGATACCTCAAATATGAACTCTATTCCCGTCATGGGCAGGTAGTAGTCCTTGCCCTGTGCCTTTGTGCACAAGGTTGCCAACATCATTGTCAATGATAATATTAATTTTTTCATATCATATATATTTTAGTCGTTAAGTATATTTTATCGTAATATTTTTCTTCTTTTTTCTTTCTTATAGCCGTTCTCAGTCTTTAAGTCGCTCGAATGCTTTTGGCAGATACCTTATTATATCTGTTGCCATAAGACTCTCTTCGCCCAACTCCTTTGCTGCGATGTCTCCGGCGAGTCCATGCAGGTACATTCCGAGCATACAGGCATCGGCATTACGGTAGCCGCGTGCCAGCAGTCCGGTGATGATTCCGGTGAGCACATCTCCGCTTCCGGCTGTTGCCATACCGGCATTTCCTGTGCTGTTGAACATCACGCTGCCATCGGGCATGCACAATGCCGAGTAGTGACCTTTTAATATTATGTAGGCTTCAAGATGCTCTGCCATGTTGCGAGCCTTTGAAAGTCTTTCGTAACTGTCGGCACACGGTGCGCCATTCATTCTGTCGAACTCTTTCGGATGCGGTGTCATGATGATTCCTTTGGGCAGTTGCTGCATCCATGCGCGGTGATTGGCCAGTATGTTCAGCGCGTCGGCATCAGCCACTACCGGACATGTGGCACGTCTGATTTGCGAAATCATCGCTATCGCCGTTGTCTCCACCTGTCCCAGTCCGGGGCCTATGGCCATTGCATCGAAATCCTCTGTTGCTATGGCATTGCCCACATACGTCTCTTCGTGGTCGAGGTTGACAATTGCTTCGGGCACTGCCATTTGTATTATGGCGTTGTTCTTTCTCGGCGTATGCACCGTTACCTTTCCCGCTCCGGCTCTGTAACACGCCTTTGCAGCCATTACCGCAGCCCCCGCCATGCCGAAAGTTCCGGCCACGATGAGCGCATTTCCCATTGAGCCTTTATGCGCGAAAGGGTCGCGTGACAACAGTAACGGGCGGATGTCGTTCTCCTCCAATATGCAGTATTGCGCACTTGTTCTCTCTATTCCTTCTGCGCTGAGTCTTATGTCGAGCACCTTCAGTTTTCCGATGAACTGCTGATTTTCTTGGAACAGGAACGAAAGTTTCTTGTGCTGCAGCGTCAGTGTGGTGTCGGCCTTTATTATATTGGCACGCACGTTGTAGGTGTTGTCCTCGGTCATCAGTCCCGATGGCATGTCGATACTCACCACCTTGGCTGCCGATTGGTTTATGTATTTCACAAGCGATGCGAACCCTCCGGCAAGCGGTTTTGTGAGTCCTGACCCGAACAGACCGTCTATCACCAGCATCCCGGCCTCAAGTTTCGGCGGGTCGAACTCCTGAGTTACCTCCGTGAACTGCTTCACGCGCTTCGACTCGGCAATCCGTTGCTTGTTAGTAGAGCAATCGTCGCTGAGTTTTTGGTTTATATTGAAGAGATATACGCTTATCTGATAACCCTGTTCGGCGAGCAGGCGCGACACGGCAAGCGCATCGCCACCGTTGTTTCCGGGACCTGCAAAAGTCACAATGGGCGTATGTGTCGGCCACATCTCGCTGATGGCGCGTGCCAATGTCTTTGCAGCACGTTCCATAAGGTCAATGCTTCTTATAGGCTCGTGCTCTATTGTGTATTGGTCGATATCGTGTATCTGATTGCTTGTAAAAATCTTCATCACGATGCAAAAATACAAAAAATAGATTACAGAAGCCAAAAGTTTCGGGATATTTTTATGTTTTTCTTCCCTAAAAGGTAAAAATATGGAATATTTTATTAATTTTGTCGCAAAATAAAGAGAAATGTTATGGCCGTAGTTAAAATTTTAGACAAAACGTTCAAGACTTCCATTCCGGAAGCAGAGATAAAAAAACATGTAAAGGAAGTGGCGGATCGTATCAATCATGACATGGCCGGCAAGAACCCGCTTTTGATCGCGGTGCTCAACGGTTCGTTCATTTTCGCTGCCGACCTGATGCGTATGATAACCATTCCTTGCGAGATTTCGTTTGTGAAATTGGCATCATACGAGGGCACAACATCATCAGGAAAAATTACCGAAGTGCTGGGAATAAATGAAGACTTGAATGGAAGGACGGTGATAATCGTTGAGGATATAGTTGATACAGGACTGACGATGAAGAGAATGATAGAGACTCTGGGCACGAGAAATCCTAAGTCGATACATATCTGTACGCTGTTGTTGAAGCCCGATAAACTCACCGTTGACCTCGATATAGAGTATGCCGCGATGCAGATTCCGAACGACTTCATCGTGGGTTACGGACTCGACTACGACCAGCAGGGACGCAATCTGCCAGACATCTACACTGTGGTGGAGTAGCCCCGACAAACTTTATTACCGAAAGACATCCATTAACAATAATAAAAAACAAGGCAAAAAATGGAAAACATTGTTATTTTCGGTGCACCCGGCTCTGGCAAGGGCACACAGAGTGAGTTAATAATCAAGAAGTACGGACTGGGGCATATCTCCACAGGAGAAGTGCTTCGCGACCAAATTCGGAGAGAAACCGAACTCGGCAAAATGGCAAAACGCTTCATAGACAACGGGCAGTTGATTCCCGATGACTATATGGTGAAACTGCTGGCTGAGGTGTATGATGAGATAGGGACAGACCACGGTGGTGTTATCTTCGATGGTTTTCCACGCACCATATCACAGGCCGAGGCTCTAAAGGCTATGCTCGCAGAACGCGGACACTGCGTGGCTGCAATGATAGAACTTGATGTTCCGGAGGAAGAACTGATCGAACGGCTGATAAAGCGAGGAAAGGAGAGCGGACGTTCTGACGACAATGCCGAGACGATAAAGAAGCGTCTGGATGTGTATTACAGTCAGACAAAGCCGTTGATAGAGTGGTACGGCCGTGAAGGAGTTCACCATCACGTTGTCGGCACCGGTTCTCTTGAAAGCATATTCGCTCGGATAGAAAAAATCATAGGATAGAAAAGTTAATTCTGAAGCCCCTCACTCTCAGCGTTATAAATCGGCGCTCCTTCGGCAACGGAGGATAGGGTAGGGGCTGTTCTTATATTTATTATGGAGAGTAATTTCGTAGATTATGTGAAGATATATTGCCGCTCGGGAAAGGGTGGCAAGGGAAGCATGCACCTGAGGCACGTGAAGTATAACTACAACGGTGGTCCCGACGGCGGCGATGGCGGCGATGGCGGAAGTGTGATATTGCGAGGCAATCACAATTTCTGGACTTTGCTGCACCTTAGATACCAACGGCATGTGTATGCCGAGCATGGAGGGAACGGCAGCAAGGATAAGTGTCACGGCACTAACGGCAAGCACCAATATATAGATGTGCCGTGCGGAACGGTGGTATATGATGCCGAAACAGGGAAGTATGTGTGCGACATAACCTACGACGGACAAGAGGTGGTGCTGCTGAAAGGTGGTCGTGGCGGACTCGGAAACTTCCAGTTCCGTACCGCAACAAACCAAGCACCGCGCTTTGCACAGCCCGGAGAACCGATGCAGGAGATGACAGTGATACTCGAACTCAAACTGTTGGCAGACGTTGGACTTGTGGGATTCCCTAACGCCGGTAAGTCAACATTGCTGTCTGCACTCTCATCGGCACGACCTAAGATTGCCAATTACCCGTTCACAACGCTCGAACCGTCACTCGGAATAGTGGCATACCATGACCAAAAGTCGTTCGTCATGGCCGACATTCCGGGTATAATAGAAGGCGCGAGTGAGGGAAAAGGACTCGGACTGCGTTTCCTTAGGCATATCGAGCGTAACTCGTTGCTGCTCTTTATGGTGCCTTGCGACTCTGACGATATTGTGAAAGACTATGGTGTGCTGCTCAACGAACTGCGCCGATTCAATCCCGATATGCTCGATAAGCATCGTGTGCTCGCCATAACAAAGTGCGACATGATTGACGAAGAACTTGCAACGATGCTACGCGAGGAGATTGTAAAGCAGATTGACGAGCCTCTGCCGATTGTATTTATATCTGCCGTGGCACAGCAGGGCTTGAACGAACTGAAAGACATTCTGTGGGAAGAACTCAACAGTGAGAGCAATAAACTGCAGAGCATCACTGCCGAAGATGTTATCGTTCACCGTGATAAGGATATGTCGCGCTTCTCCAAGGAACTTTCAGATGAGGGTGAAAACATCGAGATTGAGTTTGTTGACGAGGACGAGATAGAGGAACTTGAAGACTACGAAATTGAGGACATTAACGAATGAGGTTGCATGAATACTTGCTCGGCGACAACGTTCGTGCGTTCTCTACAATGCGCGGAGAGGGTGTGGGAAAGGGTAATTATGCCTCGTTCAACATAAACCGCTACTGTGGAGACTCCGAAGAGAACATTGAGCGAAACCTTGATATTCTTGCAGATACATTAAAAATCGCACCGCAGCGCATAATATATCCGCGACAGGTTCACGGTACGGTGTACAAACGAATAACCGAAGACTGTCTATCACAGCCTCCATACGAACGTCAATCCATGATAGATGGTTCCGATGCACTCATTACCGATGTTCGGAATGTATGCATCGGAGTTTCCACTGCCGACTGCATACCTATTCTTTTATACGACCCCGAACATCATTGTGCCGCAGCAATACATGCAGGTTGGCGCGGAACCGTGAAACGAATGGTACAAATTGTGGTTTCGACGATGTGCGATAATTTCGCATCGAGACCCGAAATGTTGAGAGCCGTCATAGGACCGGGCATATCGCTCGAAGCATTCGAGGTGGGCGATGAGGTGTATTACGAGTTTTCCAAGGCACGTTTCCCGATGGATGAAATTGCACATCGCTTTCCACTTATGCACAGTACAGCAAACTCCGGGTCGCAAACCATTATGAAATGGCACATCGACCTTCCTGCATGCAACCGTCTGCAACTCATCGAAAGCGGCATACCTGTCGCAAACATATATTCTTCAGGCATTTGTACATACACCTCCTGCGACACGTTTTTTTCCGCCCGCCGTCTCGGAACGGCCTCCGGTCGTATCTTTACCGGAATAATTCTGAAATGAAATAATACGCAAGTTCGGGTTAAGAAATCGTTATAATATGCGACCTCTGCAAGACTATTGAAATAAAAGTTTGCTCATTTCAAATGATTTTTAACTCAATATTCTTGCAAAGGTCTCACAATGATTATTACTTATTTTGTTTAATTCAATCCGGCTTCGCCGGGTTACGACATTTGTAGTTTAACTTATACGGCGTTCAGATGTCTATGCTTATACCTGCTTTTATTCTGCCGTCCCTTTATAACTGATGGAGATGGTGTGCGGTAGCTTGTCGCCTAATAACTTTTTAGATGTTTTTATTGCCCCGTCGATTACCGTAACATTTACTTCTTTCGTCGTTGGATTGACATTGAGTTTCATCGTGCCGCTCGAGAATTTACAAAGGGGATCTATAGTTCCTTTTCCAGTGAAAAGTACATTTAATGGTCCATTATTTGCCGCTATTGACCATTTGCCTGCTTCTTCGTCTGTTTGCTCTGTAAGTTTGATTAGTTTGTCGTTGTGAATCGAAGGTATGAGCTCGATATATATATTCTTGGCTTTTTTCCCTGATTCTAATTGCAGGTCAAGCGTATATATACCTTCCTTTTCGGTTAAGACTGACTTTTCAATTTTTATTACCTCGGCATCAAGAGTCACGGTGTTGGTGAAATTAGGGGTGGGTCCCGGTGTAGGTGTGTCGTCGTTGTCACTCGAGCATGCGGTAAACATCATGCCCATCATCATCACTGCTGCTGCGAGGGCAAGAGCCTTGCTTGCCGCGTTCGCAAATAAATTGTTTAGTTTCATATAGGTTATGCCCTCCTGATGACCCACGAAATACTTTATGTGGGAACGCCGTGTCGGGGGCTTGGGCGTTTAGGTTGTTTTGAATGTTAATCTATGTCTTTATTCTTTCCATTTGCTTGGTATCATTCTGTTTTTTATTTCGATTAAGGAAACTTCCGAAATTTTCTTTGTTGTCCCCCTGCAAGGCTATTGAGATAAAAGTTTGCTTATCTCAAATGATTTTAATTCAATAGTTTTGCAAAGGTCTCACAATGATTATTACTTATTTTGTTTAATCCAATCCGGCTTCGCAGGGTTACGACATACGTCGTTTAACTTGGATGGCGGCGCAGGTGTCTATGTTTATACCTGCTTTTACTTTGCCTTCCCTTTATAACTTATGGAGATGGTGTGGTCTTGGCCGTCGCCTTGGTTAGTATCAGTCGGTGTATTTATCTTTCCACCGGTTACCGTCACCTCCACTTCTTTCGTCGTTGGATTGATGTTGATTTTCATTGTACCGCCGGAGAATTTGAATTTTTCATGTTTCACCCCATAGCCACAGAAAAGCCAGTTGATGCCTTTAAGTACAGATATTGACCAAGTACTGACTGCTGATCCTGTTTGCTGTGTAAGGTCGATTAGTTTGTTGTTGAGAGTCGAATGATTGAGTGCGATTAATATATCAGTGGCTTTTTTCTCTTTTTCGAGTTTTATGCTTAACCAATAGACCTCGCCAATTTTGTTCATCTCTAACTTTTCAATTTTTATAACCTCGCCGTCGAGAGTCACGGTATTGGTGAACTTCGGTGTGTCGTCGTTGTCACTCGAGCATGCGGTGAACGTCATTCCCATCATCATCACTGCTGCTGCGAGGGCAAGAGCCTTGCTTGCCGCGTTCGCAAATAAATTGTTTAGTTTCATTATAGGTTATGCCCTCCTTATGACCCACGAAATGCTTTATTTGGGAACGCCGTGTCGGGGGCTTGGGCGTTTATGGTGTTTTGAATGTTAATCTATGTCTTTGTTCTTTCCATTTGCTTGGTATCATTCTGTTTTTTAT
>NZ_RYYU01000001.1:2234599-2685380 GCF_003977605.1 Prevotella koreensis
CCCATCATCATCACTGCTGCTGCGAGGGCAAGAGCCTTGCTTGCCGCGTTCGCAAATAAATTGTTTAGTTTCATATAGGTTATGCCCTCCTGATGACCCACGAAATACTTTATGTGGGAACGCCGTGTCGGGGGCTTGGGCGTTTAGGTTGTTTTGAATGTTAATCTATGTCTTTATTCTTTCCATTTGCTTGGTATCATTCTGTTTTTTATTTCGATTAAGGAAACTTCCGAAATTTTCTTTGTTGTCCCCCTGCAAGACTATTGAGATAAAAGTTTGCTTATCTCAAATGATTTTAATTCAATAGTTTTGCAAAGGTCTCACAATGATTATTACTTATTTTGTTTAATCCAATCCGGCTTCGCAGGGTTACGACATACGTCGTTTAACTTGGATGGCGGCGCAGGTGTCTATGTTTATACCTGCTTTTACTTTGCCTTCCCTTTATAACTTATGGAGATGGTGTGGTCTTGGCCGTCGCCTTGGTTAGTATCAGTCGGTGTATTTATCTTTCCACCGGTTACCGTCACCTCCACTTCTTTCGTCGTTGGATTGATGTTGATTTTCATTGTACCGCCGGAGAATTTGAATTTTTCATGTTTCACCCCATAGCCACAGAAAAGCCAGTTGATGCCTTTAAGTACAGATATTGACCAAGTACTGACTGCTGATCCTGTTTGCTGTGTAAGGTCGATTAGTTTGTTGTTGAGAGTCGAATGATTGAGTGCGATTAATATATCAGTGGCTTTTTTCTCTTTTTCGAGTTTTATGCTTAACCAATAGACCTCGCCAATTTTGTTCATCTCTAACTTTTCAATTTTTATAACCTCGCCGTCGAGAGTCACGGTATTGGTGAACTTCGGTGTGTCGTCGTTGTCACTCGAGCATGCGGTGAACGTCATTCCCATCATCATCACTGCTGCTGCGAGGGCAAGAGCCTTGCTTGCCGCGTTCGCAAATAAATTGTTTAGTTTCATTATAGGTTATGCCCTCCTTATGACCCACGAAATGCTTTATTTGGGAACGCCGTGTCGGGGGCTTGGGCGTTTATGGTGTTTTGAATGTTAATCTATGTCTTTGTTCTTTCCATTTGCTTGGTATCATTCTGTTTTTTATTTCGATTAAGGAAATTTCCGAAATTTTCTTTGTTGTCCCCTGCAAGACTATTGAGATAAAAGTTTGCTTATCTCAAATGATTTTAACTCAATAGTTTTGCAAAGGTCTCACAATGATTATTACTTATTTTGTTTAATCCAATCCGGCTTCGCAGGGTTACGACATACGTCGTTTAACTTGGATGGCGGCGCAGGTGTCAATGCTTATACCTGCTTTTACTTTGCCGTCCCTTTATAACTGATGGAGATGGTGTGGTCTTGGCCGTCACCTTGGTTAGTATCAGTCGGTGTATTTATCTTTCCACCGGTTACCGTCACCTCCACTTCTTTCGTCGTTGGATTGACATCGATTTTCATCGCACCGCCGGAGAATTTGAATTTTTCATTTTTCGCATCTTGGCCACAGAAAAGCTTATTGGCGTCTTTCTGTGCCGATATTGACCAACTATTGGCTGATGATTCTGTTTGATGTGTAAGGTCGATTAGTTTGTTGCTGATAGTCGATTTATTGAGTAAGATTAATATATCAGTGGCTTTTCCCCCGGTTTCGAGTATCATGCCTAACACATAATAACTATTTATATTGTTCAACTCTGACTTTTTAATTTTTATTACCTCGCCGTCGATAGTCACGGTATTGGTGAACTTCGGTGTGTCGTCGTTGTCACTCGAGCATGCGGTAAACGTCATGCCCGTCATCACCACTGCTGCTGCGAGGGCAAGAACCTTGTTTGCTGTGTTCGCAAATAAATTGTTTAGTTTCATTAGAGATTGTGCCCTCCTTATAACCCACGAAATACTTTATGTGGGAACGCCGTGTCGGGGGCTTGGGCGTTTAGGTTGTTTTGAATGTTAATCTATGTCTTTATTGTTTCCATTTGCTTGGTTATCGTTCTGTCTTGCGTCATGGGTACAACGGAATAAACTTTCTGATCTCGTTTTTTCTTACTCGAGTTATTTGCTTTTTAATCAGATGTTCTATCATACTTATGCGAGTTCGTTTTCTAAGAAATCATCATTAGATTTTGTTGTTATGCGGAAAGTGTTGTATCTTTATACTGTTTAAAACAATAAAATTCGAACAAAATCCGTTATTATTTACAGGGACAAAATTACATGTTTTTTTTCGTACTGTCAACTATTTTAACGATTATTTTGATAATAAACATGATAAAGAACTGTTTTTGTCATGGTTTGATGGGATTTACTGCATATTATTTCTTCGACAACAAACCGCAGGTATTTCCCGTACATGTGGAAAGGTTGAGACAATTAAAACTGTGTTTTATCCTGTGTGTTGCGATGATATAGCAACCGATTCTTTTTTTACTGCACAGCAATTTCGCCTGTTTTGCATTGCAATTTCGCCCAATTTGCTTACCAATTCTGCCCAAATTGCTTTCCGTTTTGCCATGAAACGGAATGTTGGTGGATATGAAACACCGCCGTGCTGCGGGTGCAACACGGCGGTGCCATTGTATTATAACGATAATTGTGGTTTATTCTTATCGTCAGTAATGGTGTTTACAGCGTAATACTTACACCGGCATACCATGTTGCACCATATACGGGAGCATACATGAAGGCAGCATCGTCGGTGTGCTTTTCGTCCTGAATATAACTGAAGATGTTCTTACCGCCGGCATAGATGTTCAGCGTACCGAAACGTTTTGCCACGCGACAGTTCCACAGTGTGAAGGTATCTGTCTTCTTTATCTTCGAATTTGCTTCATTCTCTTCAGAGTTGTAGTCAATGTACATCTTGCCTTGCAAAGAACCTGTCACAGAGAAGTTCCATGTTCCGGGAGCATATTCGAGTGTGAGGTCGCCCGTCATGGCTGGGAAGCGTGATATGTTCTTACTATCTTCGGCATAAGGAGTCGCTTTCCAATCCTCGCGTATGTTCTTGAACTTACCTTGATTGAAAGTCCAGTTTAGACCGGCATTGAAGTTTCTGAACAGTGTTGCCTTTGCTCCGAGTTCGATACCCTGAACGTATGCATCGTCAATGTTTTGCCACTCGTATGTGTAACCGAGTTTCTTCACCTCGTCAGATGCCGGCGAGAACTGTATCTTATCTTTCAGGTCAGTGCGGAAGATGTTGAGGCTCAGTTGGTAGCCCCTGCCGTAGTAGTCGGCCGAGAGGTTATAACTGATAGAATGTTCGCCCTTCAGTTTAGACGATTTCCATACGCGTGGCGAACCGCTGCATAGGTGCAGGTCTTCAGAGAATCCGTAAGGTGCACGGAAGCCTGTACCGATGTTCGCACGCAGAATGAGTGACGGATTAAGTTCATATTTGATTGCAAGGCGTGGGTTGAAAGAAGTTTCCTTGAACTCGGTCTTCGGGAAATTGCCGTCAAATACCTTTTCGCTTGAAGCATATTCCTCGCCGGAGTTGTGCGTGTCGAGGCGCAATCCGGGAACAACGGTGAGTTTCGGAGTGATGTTCCATTCGTCCTGAATGAAGAAACCGAATTCCGTTGCATGCTTCTTTCCTATAGATGTGTATGGAATGCCATAGAATGGGTCGGTCTTGTAATCATCTTCCGACAATACATAAAGGCCGGTTTCGCGCAAACGGGTGAAATATCCCTGTACGCCTGCCAGCAGAGTGTGGTTGCCGAGCATGCTCGTGAATGTGAGTGACGGTGTGAGGGAGTTCTCTTTGGCGATGTACGGGCGCATCAACTCAACGTCGGGACTGTTGCCACCGTGCGACTGCTTGTAGTTGCCGAGGAAGGTGTCGTTCGTTGCGTTGCGCTTGTGATGCACGTATGCGGTAGAGAAATTCAGTTCGGAGTGTGCCCCGATAGGCAGAGTATATGCCATATCGAGCGAGAGACGATTGGTCTGTATGTTCTCTGTTCCTTCAGTGTAAGGATTCAGATAGAGGTCGTTGGTCATTGTTCCGCCGTAGCGCAGTTCGTCCATAGCCTTTGCGCGAATCACGAGTTTGTCGTTCTTGGCGAATGGATTGAAGAAATACACGCTCATTCCCACGTTGTTCATTCTGCTGTTCACGCGGTCGGATACGCCGTCCTTCTCTTTCACTTCCGTGCGTGTCAGTCCGTCTTTTGTCTCGTCCACGGCATCCATTTCCGTGTGCTGTGCCGTAACCATGAGTCCGATGTTGCGGAAACGCATAGAGCCCGAACCCTTATAACTCTTATAACCCCAGTTTCCGAACTGTAGATCTCCGTTAACCGAGGGTTCGAAAGACGGTTCTTTCGATATGATGTTTATTGCTCCGGCCACCGCACTGCTGCCGTACAGAGCAGAGCCGGCACCTTTAACGACCTCAAGACGGTCTATGTCGTTTGTGCCCATTTGCTGCAGTCCGTACACTCCTGCCAGTCCCGAATAGACCGGTTCGCCGTCTATCAACACCTGTGTATGCTCTGCTCCGAGACCCTGCATGCGCACTTCCGAGAAGTTACAGAATTGGCACTGCTGTTCCACGCGTATTCCCGGCACGCCTTCCAGAGCCTCGTATAGGCTTTGTGCATTCTTACGTTTGATGGCCTGCGATGTCAGCACTTCGGTGCGGATAGGCACGTCTTTCACAAAGTGGGATGTGCGGGTGCCCGTAATCACTATCTGACTCAGTTCGAGTGGGTCTTTTTCGAGTTCGAAATGAATGGTAGAAGACTTTCCTGCCTCCATTATCACCTCGATTTCCTGATCCTGATAGCCATCGAGTCTTGCCACTATGGTCTGTTTTCCAACCGGAAGGTCGGTCAATTTATAGTGGCCTGTAGCGTCACATTTTGTTGTAAGCGTTGTTCCTTTAACGCTGACTGTTGCGTATGCCAAATGCATACCGCCTTCTTTAGCCTGCACTCCGCCAAAAAGCATGGCGTCTGTGTTTTGTCCCATTACGGTTATTGCAAACAATAAACCGAGGAACATCAAATAGATTTTCTTCATTTTATTATGTGGTAAAAAAATAATCGTGCAAAAGTACTAATGCGTTTTTATCCACACAATACCTACTTTTGGTTATTTTTATGCAAGAGATGTGTCTCTAATTAATAATTAATAATGAGTGACACAAGGTGCTGTCTGCATTGATAGTGCTCCATGAATGCTAAATAATTTTTGATATAACGCCGCTTGTTTATTAAAATATGTAAACGGATTTCCTTAAATCTTTTTCCGAGTGATGTCTTATAAGTCGTTGTAATATAGAGGGGAATGGGGAAAATCGGTTAGTAAAACCGACTTTTCGACTATATCGAAAAAGATGTAAACTGCCTTTGACGGCTGTATTTTTTTTTGTAATTTCGCACTCGTAATTTTTTGAGAAATCATTTTTTGAACCTAAATTATATATTATAATGAAGAAATTTGTAGCGCTTACTGTCGTAATGTTGTTGTTCTCGTCGCTCACTCCCTCGTTTGCAGGAAAGAAGAAGCACAGAGCAAGAGCAAAGGCACAGCCACGACAGGAACAGCGTGTTGAAGAGATAGACAACTTTGACTTCCTATATGTTGGCGAGAATGTGAACTATAACTCCGAAGATTACTCTATGGCGGGTGACGTTCTTGATGAGGCTTTCAACCACATGGGTGCACGTTACAGTCACGGCAGTGCCGGTCCGTATGTTTTCGACTGCTCCGGCTTTACGAGTTATGTATTCGGCAAGATGGGTATTTCGCTCAGTCGTTCATCGCGCCAGCAATCTACACAGGGTTATCGCATAGATAACAGCGAATTGCAGAGTGGCGACCTCGTATTTTTCACAAGTCCGCGAAGTGGCGGTAACGTTGGTCATGTGGGCATCGTTGTTGATGTGGACCCGGCTACAGGAAGTTTCGACTTTATCCATGCGTCGTTGCGAGGTGTTAAGGTAAGCAACTCTCGCGAGAGTTATTATGCCTCTCGTTATCTCTTTGGACGCAGGGTGATGTAATTTTTCCGACATTTTCTTTGCCGGAGAAAGACAGAATAGAAAAATAAAAACGGTTCGTGCCATTTCGGTATGAACCGTTTTTTCGTTTCATACCGTCTTGATTTTTTCGTGGAAGTAGAAATAAAGAAGGCTTGTTCCATTGCGGTACAAGCCTTCTTTGTTCTTTTCCGAGTTGTGGAGAGATGTTTTTATTTCTCCGCTTTGATGGTGCGCTTCTCGGCGATGCGTGCTTTCTTACCTGTGAGTTTGCGCAGGTAGTACAGTTTAGCGCGACGCACCTTACCAACCTTGTTCACCTCGATGTTATCGATGTTCGGGCTTTCGATGGGGAATATACGCTCCACACCTGTTGTGCCGGACATCTTGCGAACGGTGAAACGCTTCTTCTCGCCGTGTCCGCAAATCTTGATTACCACACCGCGATAGAGCTGGATACGCTCTTTCGTTCCCTCGACAATTTTGTAAGCAACGGTGACAGTGTCTCCGGCTTTGAACTCCGGAAACTTCTTACCAGTTGCAAATGCTTCTTCAGCAACTTTAATTAAATCCATTGATTTTAGATGATTATAATTTGTTATAGTTTCGCGCAACATAGCGAGGCTACTCTTCTTCCTGCCATAGGTTACGTCGAAAAAGCGCTGCAAAGTTAATATAAATTTCCGAATTACAGACAATTATGATATTCTTTTTCTCATTTTTTTTGTTTTTCTCATTTTTTGTTGTTTATGAAACCATTTATTCGTGGATTTTGTTTATCTTTGCATATTATAACCAATATATATAGCAAATGAGAAACAAGACTTTGATTTTCGTATTCTTCGCTGCGTTTGTTATGTCTGCATGTGGCACTCATTACAAACTAATTTCCGTATCAAGGACACGTGTGCTTATCGACAAGCGTTATGACGCAAATCCTGATGCGCAGGCAGCGACATTCATGACGCCTTACAAGAAAATGGTGGACTCGGTAATGAGTCCGGTGGTGGGGACAACCGCGCGCTATCTTGAGCGTGGAAGACCCGAAGGACTGCTCTCCAATCTGTTGCCGGATATATTCATGGCCTCGGCAAAGGAATATGGTGAGAAACCCGATTTTGCGGCTTATAACTATGGCGGCATACGTGCAGCACTGCCCGCAGGTGCTGTCACAAAGGGGGACATTAACGATGTTGCGCCGTTCGAGAACAAGATAGTCTTCGTCACACTGAAGGGTGACAAGGTGCTCGAACTGTTCCAACAGATGCTGGATAGAGGCGGAGAGTGCGTGAGCCATGAGGTGCGCATAGTGGCCGACAAGAACTATAAACTGATTTCGGCAACGGTAGGAGGCGAGCCGGTAGATCCTAACCGTGACTATCGTATCACGACGATAGATTATGTGCAACAGGGAAATGACGACCTCACTGCATTCAAGAGCGGGACAAACCTCAATTTGCCGGGCGGAGATGAGGCGAACTCGCGCAATGTGATACTGAGATATGTGAAGAGTATGACTGCACAGGGAAAGAAAATAGACTGTGAGTTGGAAGGACGTATAACCATTAAGAAATGAAAAACGCTATGATGAAGAAAACCATAATAGCCGCATTGCTGTGCATAGTATGTGCGACAGCAGCCAAGGCACAGGACAAACAACTTGTGGTGTTGCACACAAACGATACCCATAGTACGATATATCCTTTGAATCCTACACTTGCCGACACTCTTTTGGCAGGTCGCGGAGGCTTTTTGCGCCGTATAAAGATGATTGAGGAGGAACGGGAAAAGACTCCGAAACTGCTGCTCATAGACAGTGGCGACTTCTCGCAGGGTTCACCTTATTATAATATATATAAGGGTGAAGTGGAAGTGACGTTGATGAATATGATGAAGTATGACGTTGCTACGGTAGGTAACCATGAGTTCGACTTCGGTCTTGAGAACATGGCGCGTATCTTCAAGATGGCAAAATTTCCTATTGTATGCGCCAACTACGATTTTACCGGAACGGTGGTTGAGGGTTTGGTGAAGCCTTACACAATAATAAAGCGCGACGGAGTGAAGATTGGTATCTTCGGACTTGCACCGGCATTGAAAGGTCTTGTCTTCGACCATAACTGCGAAGGAGTGCGCTATCTCGATCCGGCAAAGGAGGCTAACAAGTGGGCTGACTATCTGAAGAATGTGAAAAAATGTGATATCGTGATATGTGTTTCGCATTTGGGTTGGAGTAAAGGCGGAGACGATGACAACCATGTGTTTTCCAATGCACGTAACGTTGACCTCGTTTTGGGCGGACACTCGCACACTTATTTTAAGAAACTTGAGTATGTGACCGACCTTGACGGCAAGAGTGTGCCTATAGACCAGAACGGGAAGCATGCCATTTATGTGGGTAAATTGACACTGAACCTTGACAAGAAATAAATACGGAGCGAGAGAAATAATAACAGAAAAGACGGGAAACCACGCGCAAGTGATTTCCCGTCTTTTGGGTTGTTATTCGTCGTTCTTTCTTTTTCTCTTTCCTGTAATGTTACTCAAAGTAGAACGTTAGCACAATCATTTTGCTGCGTCCGTTGTTCACTGAGTTGGTGTATTGCAGCATGCTTTTGTCTTTCAGATGATTGCCGTGGTCGGTGTCGAGGCTGTTTATTAGTCCGTAGGCAAACTTCAGTTCGGGGCGCAACTTGAAATAAGGCAGGTAGAAGTCGCAACCGATGCCCGCTTCCAAGTAAAGGTCATATCGTTTCATCTTCAGATAGTCGTCAGATTTGTTTGAAAGGTTTATCATCGGATTCAGTCCCAGCATCATGTAAGGGCGGTGGTTGTTGAATCGTTGTGCGCTGTAAATGAGGTCAAGGGCGCACGATACGTATGCCGTTTTCATTTCCTGCCGCTGTTCTATCGGTTTGCCGTTCTCTAATTTCTCCTTATGGTTGTGGAAAGTGAAGTGCTTGGTGCCGAAATACATCGCCGGTGCAACGCGCATGGCGAAATAAGTGTCAAGGCGGAACTCACCCAATACGCCGACGTTAAAACCTGCGTCCCAGCGGTCTTGATCGCATGTGACCAATGCTTCTTTCGTTCCGTCCTCCGTTGTTATCATCTGCGGACCGACGTTCGTAAGTTCGACATCTTGCAGGTGAGTTCCCACGAGAACCCCGAAATGAAACGGCCGCAGGTCGGTATAAGGGCGATTTTCCACGTGACGTTCCTGTGCGGCAACATTCATGGCACACATAATCACCATAATTGAGCATGCAATAATCCTTTTCATACTTTATATAACGCTTTTTCATAACGATTATTGTATGTTGTGAGCAAGACAAATTCATATCCGTGCTTTGTTGACAGTTTTGTGTTTTTTCATGTCTTTTTTAACGGTAGTTGGCTGACGATATGTCTAATCATAATAATGTATATCTGTTCTTTTTCATCATTTATGGGTATCAAAAAGTACAGAATGGTTAATTTATATAAAAAACCATACCTATTATTAGGTATGTTTTGAGGATTTTATTATCTTTGCAGCGTGAAAAGTATATAACAATATTAACAAATTAAATAAAAAACATTATGGCATACGTAATTAGCGAAGACTGCATAGCATGCGGCACATGTATTGATGAATGTCCGGTAGGAGCAATTTCTGAAGGCGATCGTTACTCAATTAACCCGGACGAGTGCACAGAATGTGGTACTTGTGCAGGTGTTTGCCCATCTGAGGCAATCTCACTTCCTTAAGAATAATTTTACACTTAGGAACAAGATTAATTGTTAGACATGATAAGAGGTGTTCTGTTCTGCTGAACAGACACCTTTTTCATTTATTAAAAGTCACGAGCGAAACCAGATGTTCTCCTATAGAGAATGGTTCCGCTCGTGGCTTTTGTTGTTTTCGCAATGTGTTTACTTCACTTTTCTTCCTTTATAGTATGTGTCGAACGAGTCTTCGGCATAGCCGTCTTCGAGCACTTTAAAGGAACTTGAGAATACTCCGTCCATCTTTTCTCCCATATAGAACACGTCGAAATTGTCTTTGCCGTAGCCCCAGCCAAGGTCTCTGAAACTTTTTGGCGAGTCGCTAATCTTCTTTCCGCGGAAGAGAACTGCGTTCGAGGTGATGCGGTAGCCGTAATAGTCGTCTCGGTCGTACATGTCATCGTCCGTCGGATAGTAGTCGTCGGGGTAGGGTTGTATCGCAACGCGAAGACTGAAAGTCAGTGGATCCACATACGGAAGAATGCGTCCTAAGTAGTACACGTTATATCGGTCTTTGGCATAACCGAAGCCCAAATCTACGAACGAACGGTAGTCGGCCTCTACAATGGGTTGCTTTTGGTAGTACACTTTATTTCGGTTGAGCGAATATGGCTTCATCTTTTGTTGTTGCGTCTGTGCGCTAATGCTGAGTGTGAAAGCAGCGAAAAGCAAGAGTGCGCTGCAACGTAAGGTTTTGAAATGAATCTGTTTCATAGTCGTTTCCTTTATTTTTTAATTCCTTTTGACTGTTGTTTTATTATGGTGCAAAGGTAATGATAAAAAACGAAACTGCCATCGGGATTACCCTAAACTGTAGTAGGGAAAACAGACTTTTGCGTAGGCTATCGCGTAGTGTTGTCGTTATTCTGCTGATTTTCAGAATCATTTGGGCGAAATTATACGGTAATTTCGCCCAAAAGGATTTGTATTAAGTTATCTTTCGTTTGTCGATTTGGCATTAATGGTGTACCAAAGTACCTATTTCTTCGCCTTCGATGACTTTTTTCAGATTTCCTACCACATCCATATTGAAGACATAGATGGGGAGATTGTTGTCGTTGCACATGCAGATTGCGGTAAGATCCATTACTTTCAGACCGCGTGCGAGCACCTCGTCGTAGGTGATGTCGGTGAACTTCACCGCTTCGGGATCTTTTTCCGGATCGGCGGTATAGACGCCATCAACGCGCGTGCCTTTCAGCATTACGTCTGCTTCTATCTCCAGTCCGCGCAGCGATGAACCTGTGTCAGTGGTGAAATAAGGCGAGCCTGTGCCTGCTGAGAAGATGCAGACATTGCCCTGTTCCATTGCTTCGATGGCGTGCCATTTGGTGTAGAACTCACCTATTGGTTCCATGCGTATTGCTGTGAGTACCTTGTTTTTCACACCTTCGGCAGCGAGGGCACTGCTGAGTGCCAGTGAGTTGATTACTGTTGCGAGCATTCCCATTTGGTCGCCTTTCACACGGTCGAAGCCCTTTTGTGCTCCGCTAACGCCGCGGAAGATGTTGCCACCACCTATCACTATGCCTATCTGGACACCCATTTCGTGGATTTCCTTTATTTGGCGGGCGTAGTCGCCCAGACGTTTCGGGTCAATGCCATACTGTTGGTTACCCATGAGGCTTTCGCCTGAGAGTTTTAAAAGAATACGTTTGAATCTTGACATAATATTGTTGTTTAATTGAAATTGATTTAATTGAGGTAATTAGGATAATCGGAAAAATCGGTCTAATCAGACTAATCGGTCTAATCGGAGTCAATAGGTAATAATCAATAGGATTGGTCAGATTAGTCAGATTAGTCTGATTAGACCGATTTGTCCGATTAGCCTGATTACTACAATCAGTCCGACCAACTTCCTTGATCAGCCCAATCACCACGACCCATTCTTTCTCCTATAATCTCTCCTCGCCGCACTCATCTGTTCCCTGATACCACCATTAACAAGAAAGTTTTGCTTGAGCCTTTCTATCAGTCGGCGCAGCATCACGTCTTCTTGGTGTATCATCGTTATGGCGATGTTGGCAATCGTTTCTGCGGAACGCTGTGGGAGGTGTTCGCGATAGAAACTGCTCTCGTTGTGCTGACGCAACACCTTACGTGTCTGCACACAGCGTGGGTCGTCAAATTGCCACTTCTCCATGTTATGCACACGGAGATAGTCTTCGTAGTCTTGTAACAGTTCTTGAAGACTTGCCCTCGCCACATTCATGAGTTTTAGTTCCGTCTCACTTGAAGTTGTTGAGGCGGCACTACCCTCCACTATGTTTTGCTTGCACGAACGTGCGGCCTGTATCATCTGGCCGATTGTACGGTCGCCTCTTGCAAGATAGTGATGGGCGAAGTAGAAAGCGGTGTCGTATATGCTTTCTGCAACTTGATATACTATCAGTTGCCGGTAGTTACCTTTGTTTGGAAGGAATTCCTCCATGTCATATTTCGTTATGTCACTCAAGTATATAATTGCACTTGCGTTCCGCTACTCAATTTTCTCGTTCTTTTCCAACACGAATGCCACTTCCTTGAAAGCATAGCGACGTTCATGGTTTTCGGTGTCGCGCAATACGATGTGTCCATCATCTTCTACGGTCACCATTTCTGCGCAGAACGTTCCGTTGGCATCGAGGTATTGGTGGAAACCGTGACGGCGATACAGACTGTTGCGGTACTTAGTGCGTATTTCTCCGACATCGAACTCCTCCATTTTCTCTGTGAAAAGATTCAGCAGCGAATGTAACACCTCTTCACGATTACGCTCTTTACCGTCAATGAGAAACATCGAAACCGGATTTGGCGCATCACTCTCGAACACCTGCTGATTGACGTTCAGTCCTATTCCTATTATGCAGTCCTTGATATGGCATCCCGAAAGACAGTTCTCTATCAATATACCCGCAATTTTCATGTCATCGACGTAGATATCGTTCGGCCATTTTATCCGCACCTCGCGATGCAGAGACTTGGCAAGGTATTCGCTTATCGTTATGGCAGTCATCATCGAGATTATGTACTGCTCGGCAGCATTCACGTTTTTAGGGTGAATAAGTATGCTGAAAATAAGGTTCTTACCGCGCTCACTCTCCCAGTGATTGCTGCCTTGACCGCGTCCGGCAGTCTGAAAATCGGTCCATACGACGGTTATGTCATTACCATTTTCGTACTCGCGCAGGAAATTATTGGTGGAGTCGATTTCCTCTTTATAGATGACCTTGCAATTCATTATTGCATGCAAAGTTATAAAATATTTTGAACAATAGGACATTGCGGCACCATGTTTTTTTGTCGGTCACGTAATTTTCCATATCTCTACGCCTGTCATTATATACAAAAATGAGTATCTTTGCAGCATGACAAACGAAGAAATTCAGAGAGATACGCAGTTTATGCGTCGTGCTATAGATGAGGCGCGCGCAGCATTGGCAGAGGGAGAGATTCCTATCGGTGCAGTGGTTGTCGCCAAAGGCAGAATCATATCACGCGCCCATAACTGCACGGAGATGCTGAACGATGTTACCGCCCATGCCGAGATGCTCGCGATAACGGCGGCAGAGAATGCTCTTGGTGGAAAATATCTTACAGACTGCACGCTGTATGTCACGGTGGAACCTTGTCCGATGTGTGCCGGTGCGATAGGGTGGGCACAGATCCCGCGCGTTGTTTATGGTGCGCCCGATGATAAGCGTGGCTATCGCAGATACGCCCCCAATGCACTACATCCCCGTGCAAATGCAATTGGCGACATCCTTGAAGAAGAATGCCGCCAACTGATGGTAGATTTCTTTGCAATGAAGAGGAGGTGAAAAACTTCCTCTTCATTGTTTTATTTAACTTCTATCACAAGATATTTGCTTGTGCTCCAGAATGTCTGTGGGTCGGTGATGCGGAGAATGAATTGTCCCTTGGCATCCTTATCCAGCATATAACTGCTTGACGGGTGAGATGTTTTCATCTCTGCCTTCTTGGAGTAGAGTTTGATTTCTTTCTGTACGCGAATGTCAATCTTGGTGAAGTAACTCTTGTTGAAGTTTCCGCGCAGCACTCGGCTGCCGTCAATGATACCCTGCTCCTTGAGTTCTTTCTTCGTTCCGAATACGAACCATGCGGTGTTCAGTTGCCTGTCTTGATTGTTGATAGTGGAACTCTTCTGGTCGTTTTCGGTTCTCAAGTTTTCCACATTGGTGTTCAAGTTTGATACGGTCTCGTCAAGTTCGCTGATGTGAATATCTTTCTTGTCGAGTTCTTCACGCATTTTCTGCAGTTCGATGTTTTTCTGTTCGAGTTGTTTCGTAAGATTCTCCACTGTACGTTTCAGTTGGTCGCCCTTGAAAGAACTCTCTCTCAGTTGCTGACGCAGTTTGTCGAGAAGTTCGCGGTTCTGGTTCATGCGCTCCTGAATGAACTTAACATCCTCGCGCAGTTTCTGTCTGTTGTTTGCTCCCTCCCCTGAACGGGCAAGCGTAACTCGCCCTTCGGCCTCACTGATTTCACGTAAACCGTCATTGATATCATTGAGAGTTCCCATGATATCATTGATTTCATTCTCTTTCTGTTCTACAATCCTTTGCAGCGAGTCGCTCATTGTTGCGCCCGGTGCATCAGAAGCCTTGTTGCCTGTACATGCTGCCAATGCTGTCATGCAGGCTGCGAAAAACAATAATTTCTTCATGTCTGTATAAAAAATAAAATTCTAAATACTATTAGTGTATTATTAATCACTTGATATTCTGTTATTTCCGGCCACTACTACGACAAACTCTCCGCGTGGTTCGTGCTCCTTGAAATGAGCCGATACTTCGCTAATTGTTCCGCGCACGCTTTCTTCATGAATCTTGGATATTTCCCTGCATACGCAGACTCGCCGCTCGTTTCCGAACTCTTCGGCTAATTGTTCTAAAAGTTTCAACAGTCGATAAGGCGATTCATAGAACACCATTGTGCGCTCTTCGCCGGCAAGTGCCTTGATGCGCGATTTGCGTCCTTTCTTCTGTGGGAGAAATCCCTCGAAGCAAAAGCGGTCGCAAGGTAGTCCGCTCGACACCAATGCCGGTATCATGGCCGTGGCTCCGGGTAGGCACTGCACCTCTATCCCTGCGTTTACGGCCTCGCGGATTAGGAGAAAGCCGGGGTCGCTTATGCCCGGTGTTCCGGCATCACTTATCAGTGCTGCGGTGGCTCCGGCGCGTAGTCGCTCCACTATTCCGGCACTTGTGCCATGTTCGTTGAATTTATGGTGTGACATCAATCTGTTGCGTATGTCGAAATGCTTCATCAAGATACCCGACGTGCGTGTGTCTTCCGCAAGCACGAAATCGGCTTCTTTCAGCACCTTTATGGCGCGAAGAGTCATGTCTTCCATATTACCCACCGGGGTGGGAACAACATATAAAATCCCCATAAGTTCCGACAAAGATAACGTAATCGATTCAAACCACCAAATAAATTAATTTTTTTTCTGAAAAAAGAACTTCCTACTGTCATGGAAAAGTAAAAAGAAAGAAAAGATGCGTGTTTCTTTGTAATGGCGAGTTTTTTTCGTAATTTTGCAGCCAAATGGCCGTTTGAGTAGCATGAAATTCAGTGAAGTAATAGGACAGGAAGAGACGCAGAAACGCCTCACGCAGATGGTGGTTGAAGGGCGTGTGCCCCATGCCATGATGTTCTGCGGACCAAAGGGTTGTGGAAAGATGGCTCTTGCGCTCGCTTTTGCTTCCTATTTGCTTTGTTGTGATAAAGAAGGTTCTGACGACTCGTGCGGAACGTGCCGTCAGTGTGCCATGCTTCGTTCGTGGTCGCATCCTGACTTGCTGTTCACTTATCCAGTGATAAAGCCCACAGGCACAAGTGCCGACCACAAAATGGTGAGTGATGACTTTGCCCGTGAATGGCGTGAGATGTTGAGTGATGGGCCGTATTTTACAATGGATCGCTGGCTTGATAAGATGAACGCCGCTAATCAGCAGGCTATGATATATGTTGCCGAGAGTGAGGTGCTCATAAGGAAACTATCAATGAAATCGAGTCAGGGAGGTTTCAAGGTTAATATCATTTGGCTACCTGAGCGAATGCGTGAGGACTGTGCCAACAAAATGCTGAAAATAATTGAGGAACCTCCACAACAAACCGTGTTTATTATGGTTTGTGAGGAGCCGGAGCGACTGTTGGAGACAATACGCAGCCGTGTGCAGCGCATTGATATAAAAAAAATCGACACTCCGTCGCTTGAGAAAGCGTTGACGGAGCGTCGGGCTATAGATGGTGATATGGCGCACAGGATTGCGCGTGTTGCTAACGGGGACTGGATGAAAGCACTGGAGGAACTTGATGCGGGGAATGAGAATAATCAGTTTCTCGACCTCTTTAAATTGCTAATGCGAAAGGCATACGCTCGCGATGTGAAGGAGTTGAAAACATGGAGCGACACGGTTGCTGCATTGGGGCGTGAGCGACAGAAACGCATGCTGGTTTATTTCAGACATCTCGTGCGTGAAAATTTCATGTATAACTTTCATAATCCCGACCTCGTTTATATGACAATGGAAGAAGAGAATTTCGCCGCGAAGTTCGCACGCTTTATCAATGAGGCTAACGTGATTGAGATAGACGAGATATTCGGCACTGCAATCAGAGACATCGGACAGAACACAAATGCCAAGATGGTTTTCTATGATGTGGCGATGAGGATGATTGTGGCGATAATGAGAAAATAGTATTATGGAAAAATAAGGGAGGAATTGGTAATGTAAGTGAATGTGTCATGGCTTAGGCTGAACCGCAGGACAACTTTACTCCGACACTCCTGACAAACAAGAAAAAAAGGATGGATTACAAAAATATGCAATTCAAAATATCGACGGACACTGACCGCGGACTCTGTAGAAGGGGATGTGGACGGCAGGATCACCAGTTGAATACTTACGACTGGCTTGCCGATGTGCCCGGCATCAACGAAGATACCGACCTCGTGGAGGTGCAGTTCAAGAATACACGGAAAGGGTATTATCACAATATCTATAACCTCGATTTGAAAAAAGGTGATGTGGTTGCGGTGGAAGCCAGTCCCGGACATGACATAGGTGTGGTGACACTGACCGGACGGTTGGTGAAACTACAATTGAAAAAGGCCTGCTTGAAATCTGCCGATGACATAAAACGCATATATCGCTTGGCAAAACAGGTGGATATTGAGAAATATCTTGAGGCAAAAAGCCGTGAGCATGCCACAATGATAGAGAGCCGGCAGATAGCAAAGAATCTCGGACTGAACATGAAAATAGGAGACGTAGAATATCAAGGTGATGGCAACAAGGCTATATTCTTTTATATCGCTGATGAAAGAGTGGACTTCCGTCAGTTGATAAAAGACCTCGCTGCAACGTTCCATGTAAGGATTGAGATGAAACAGATAGGTGCGAGACAGGAGGCGGGGCGCATTGGTGGAACAGGCCCTTGTGGCAGGGAATTGTGCTGTGCCACATGGATGAAGAACTTTATCAGTGTAAGCACGAACGCCGCACGATTCCAAGACATTTCCCTCAACCCTCAGAAACTTGCCGGAATGTGTGCAAAACTGAAGTGCTGTCTGAACTATGAGGTTGACAACTACATTGAGGCAAGTCGTAAACTGCCAAGTCGTGAGGTGGTGCTGGAAACGCAAGACTCTGATTACTATTTCTTCAAGAGTGATATTCTTGCTGGATTGATAACTTATTCCACCGACAAGCGTCTTGCCGCAAACCTTGAAACAATTACCGGTAGGCGTGCAATGCAGATAATAGAGATGAACAGAAGGGGCGAGAAGCCTGTCACTCTATCTGAAAACGGGGGGCAGCAGGAAAGCAACAGTCCTGTTGATATGTTCGAAGGTGATGTTACGCGATTTGACAAGAATCGCAAAAAGAAGAAGAATAAAGGACCGAGATCGCAAGAACCGCGCGGTTCACAGCAAATGATAGAGGGCGGTGGAGAACAGCATCGCCGACAGAACGGAAATCGCGAACACCGTTACGGACAGCAGCGTAAGCCACGCAATAATGGTGAGCAACGTAATGGTGGGGAATCAAGATAATATCTTTCATTCATGGCATGAAGGTTAAAATTTGCGCTTTTTTATTGGTATTGTATTCGCTCTTGTTAATTGCGTGCGAGACAGAGACGGTGTATCATCATTTTGAACCTACACAGATAGCAGGATGGGAGCGTAATGATACATTGAAGTTCTCTGTGCCCACAATGGCTGTAGATGGTGATTATCGGGAAAAGTTAATCTTACGTGTAAACAATGACTATCCGTTCATGGGTCTCACATTGATTGTAGAACAGACCGTTTTTCCCGGGAAACGCCATTTAAGTGATACTTTAAACTGTCGTATTGTTGACAAGTCGGGCAATATCCGTGGTCGTGGGATTGGCTTTTATGAATATGATTACTCGCTAACGCAACTCGCGCTCCATGCCGGCGACTCACTGCAAATCAGTGTACGCCACAACATGAAGCGCGAGATATTACCCGGTATTGCCGATGTCGGAATAGAAATAAAGAGGAAATAGTGTCTTTCCACATGCCTCGAAAACAACTATTCTCTGATAAGATTTCTGCCTGCGTCTATCCTCAAGAATATGAAAAGGAGGAAGGTGAAGCCCCAAAGTGATGAACCTCCGTAACTGAAGAATGGCAGAGGGATGCCGATAACAGGTGTCAGACCTAACACCATTCCTACGTTTATGAATACGTGGAAAAGGAAAACGCTCAGCACACAGTAACCATAGACACGTCCGAAACGGAATGGTTGACGCTCGGCAAGTTTTATAAGCCTCAGTATCAGTGCGAGGAACAGTAGCAAGACGGCTGCCGAACCAACGAATCCTTCTTCTTCTCCTACGGTACAGAAAATGAAATCGGTGTCCTGTTCGGGCACATATTTCAGTTTTGTTTGTGTGCCATTGAGGAATCCTTTGCCTTGCAGACCTCCAGAACCTATGGCAATCTCACTCTGATGAACATTGTATCCTGCGCCGGAAAGGTCTTCTTTCAGGCCGAGCAGAACTTCGATACGTTTGCGTTGATGTTCTTGTAAAACGTTATCGAGAACGTAGTCGGCAGAATAGAAGAATGCTATCGAACCGATGGCGAATGCAAGGATATATCCGTAAGTAATTATTCTGCTGCTCAACCAAAGAAACAATACATACCCGATGAGAAAACCACATAACAGCAGTTGCACCCATACCACATCGAAAGGAATGACGAAAGTGGAAAAAAGCAGTGCTAAGATTGTTCCGCCAAGGCAGTAGAGTAGGGCTTTTTTCATTTTCTGTAGGTTGCCGGTATTGGCATAAATCATCACCGAAGTGAAAATATGGACACCCAATAATACCACGAATTTACCCACCGATGTGTGACCGTCCCATAACGTTATGTCTTCAAATTTTATTCCGATAACGAAATAAAACACCATTGCCACGGCCGTGAAGAGAATGCTTCCGGGCATTCCTTCTCGATAGAACATCAAGAAGAAAGCCAGATAGACGAGTGCCGAACCGGTCTCTTTCTGTGCTACAATGAACAACATGGGTGTGAAAACAATGGCACAGGCCTTAAGGAAATCCTTCCATTTGTGTATGTTATAACCATAAGATGACATCAGTTTGGCCACCGCCAGAGCAGTGGCAAACTTGGCAAACTCGGCAGGTTGCAGTCGTAGCGGTCCCAATACGAGCCATGATCGTGAACCTTTTATCTCGTGCGGATTGAAGATTGTTGCAAAAAGAAGCAACAACAAGGCCGCATAGATTACGTATGAGAACGTGTCGTAGAATCTGTCGTCAAGCAAAAGAAGTACCAAGCCGATGAATATCGAGGTGCAAATCCATATTATCTGCATGCCTGAGCGCGAACTGAGATTGAATATGTCGGTGTCGCCGTAGGTGTAACTGGCACCGCATACACTTACCCATCCGAATACAAGGAGTGCCAGATAGATAATAATTGTTATCCAGTCAATAGAGCGAAGCACGCCAGGTTGCTTATCTGTCCGTTGAACCATACGCTACACGTCTGCTCTGCATGGCTCTTGCTTTTGACTCGGAACCATCAGAGAGTTTTCCATTAATATATTTTTCCATTATCAATGCACCGATAGGAACACCGAAAGTGGCACCGAACCCACCGTTTTCTACATAAACGGCGACAGCAATCTTCGGATTCTTCATAGGTGCAAAACCCATGAACACCGAGTGGTCATGTCCTCTGTTCTGTGCAGTTCCGGTTTTTCCGCACACCTCATAGTCGGCTCTGTTGGCCTCTTTACATGTTCCGCCCATAACCGAACTCCTCATTCCTGCCACGATATAGTCGTATGATGCGCGTGTGGCCTTTGTGACGTGCTTCTCTTTGTATTTCTCATCAAGAGGCTGTCCTTTAACCGATTTTACTACATGAGGCGTAATGAAATATCCTCTGTTGGCTATCGTTGCACCCAAATTGGCAATTTGCAGCGGAGTGAGGTTTACCTCTCCCTGTCCTATCGATATACTTATAATCGTCAGTCCGTTCCAACTCTTATTATAGGCATTGTCATAGAAGTCGGCATTTGGTATCAGTCCGCGCTTTTCGCCAGGCAAGTCTATTCCGAGTTTATAACCGAATCCCATGCTCACCATGTAGTCGCGCCATGTGTTCATGGCATCTTGGACGGTCTTATATTTCTTCCGATTGTTAATCATGTGATAAAGCCCCCAGCAGAAATATGCGTTGCACGAGGTGCTGATTGCCGGAATCAAAGGCAGTGGTGAGCCGTGTCCGTGACATCCCACGCGCAGTCCTTTATATTGGAATCCACGGTGACAGGAGTACATTGTATTAGGTGAAATTATACCCTCTGAAAGGAATGTCAGTCCCTGAGATGTCTTGAATGTTGACCCGGGAGGGTATTGTCCCATTATGGAACGGTTAAGCAAGGGTTTCCATGAGTTCATTTGCAGTTCCCTGTGCATCTTTCCGCGTTGTCTTCCCGACATCATGCGCAGGTCGTATGTGGGAGAAGAAACCATGCAAAGGATTTCACCGGTGCTTGGTTCTATTGCTACGATACTTCCAATCTTACCCTCCATGAGACGTTCTCCGAGGGCTTGCAGTTCGAGGTCAATGCTCAGTGTGAGGTCTTTTCCGGCTACCGGCTTTTGGTCGAAGCGTCCTTCTTGGTATCGCCCCTTTATTCTTCCGTGAGCATCGCGCAGCAGGATTTGCACTCCTTTCTGTCCGCGCAATTCTTTCTCGTATGAGCGCTCCACGCCGAGTTTACCTATATAGTCGCCACTCTGATAGTAGTCATCTTCCTCAATATCACTTGGCGATACCTCTGCAACATCTCCCAAAACATGGGCTGCGTATGGATATTGGTATTGTCTGATGCTTCTTTTCTGCATATAGAATCCCGGGAAACGGTATAGTTTTTCCCGGAACAGACTGAATTCCTCTTCAGAGAGTTGCGACATAAAAATTTGTTGGGTGAATCTACTGTACCCCGGATTCTTGTTTCTGTCCTTTATCTCTGCCATTCTTTTGACATAAAATTCTTTCGTTATGCCAAGTGCCGAACAGAAATCCGTGGTGTCTATTTTGCCTGCTTCTTCGTTCATCACCACCATTATGTTGTATGCCGGTTGGTTGAAGACGAGTAACTTGCCTGTGCGATCGGTGATGTTGCCACGCGCCGGGTAGTCTATCTTCTTAAGAAATGCGTTACTGTCAGCATTTTTCTTGTAGTCGTCACTCATTATCTGAAGTGAGAACAGACGGATAATATAGATGACAACGATAAGCGTTGCCACTCCACCGATTACATATTTGCGGTATTCCAGTCCGTATTCTTTCATTGTTATGCCTTTGCTAACGTCTCAGATGCTCAATCACATACACCAGAACGGCGGTTATAATCGTACTACCTCCTACACACTCCAGCCACTGCAACCAGTTGAAGAATGTGAACATTTCGAGTGAGTAGTATGTAATGCAAAATATGGAAACCAATATTAGTATATAATAAATGTATGTACTGTTTCCCAGATTGCGCAACGTTGGCTTGAAGTTCTTCTCGTTTTCGCGCTGCATGAACATTTCAAGTACGTACGGTTGCAACACTCCGACCAATGTCATTGACGCTGCAGCAACACCGGGGGTATTGGTGAACGTGTCTATACATATACCGAGAATGAAACACCACAACAGTATTGCCCATTTTGGATAACTGCGCGGAAACGTAAGTGCCATATATATATATAATAAAGGTGTGGCACAACCAAAGAGATTGATATGATTGAGCACCAGTCCTTGCACAAGGCACAGTACAATAAAGAGTATCGTTCGTCTTAGAATATCCGTTGTCATGACAATCGTTAGTTTTCCTTAGCGGGCATGATGGAGTCTTTGGCAGAACGCATCAGGTTGATACGTTCCTGCAAGTTCGCATCATTGATAACACAAACATCGCGCAGGTTGCTGAAATCGGTTGCAAGATTGATGCGCAGACGGTATGACATTCCGTCGGGAGAATTATACGTGCGATGCACTTTTCCTACAAGAATACCCGGTGGAAACAGCGCAGAATATCCGCTCGTAACGATATTGTCGCCACCGTTGAAGCGTGCATGGCGTGGAATATCATCCACGAATGCCATTTTGCTATCACCGCCTTCCCAGTGCAACACACCGAAATATCCGCGATTTTCAATCATCACACTGATGTTTGAGTGGCTGTTGAGTACCGGAATAATCATGCTGTAATGCGGCGAAACAAGATATACAACACCCACAATACCATTGCCGCTTACCACGCCCATGTCTGGACGTATGCCGTCAAGGCTTCCTTTGTCAATGGTTATAAGGTTGTCTGGCTTGTTAATAGAGTTGCTCACAACCTTTGCGGGGATTAACTTGTACTGGCTTAGCAGTTGCACCTGTGTGCTTAGCTGCAGTGTAGAGTCGCTTTTTCCGCGTTCCAACATCTCTGACAGATGTTTTACTTGCCGCTCTAAATATACGTTTCGCATGGTGAGTTGTTCGTTAAGTTTGCCCATACTTATGAACGACTCCACCGAAGAATTTATCTCATAGAACTTGCCAGTTACAACATTGGCAGAGGTGAACCACACGCTACCTTGATAACTGTTGAACTGGAAGAGGAGCGCAAGACTCATCACTTCCAGCACAACGAAAAGCAACCAATGGTTATGTTTTGCCAAAAATGCCAGCAGGTTGTTCATTTCTTAAATTCCTTTATGCCCGAAAGACATGCTATGTTTTAAGAGTAAGTGAGGTGAAATATCCTTTCTCCTCACTCCTATTTATATTATTTGTCACTATTAAACCTCTTCTCTTATCTCATCAGGAACGAGAAGCGGTCAACGTTTTTCAATGCGATACCGGCACCATTAGCCACACTGTGCAATGGGTCTTCGGCTACGTGGAACTTTATGTTTATCTTGTCTGTCAGACGTTTGGCAAGACCGCGTAGCAATGCACCGCCACCTGTGAGATAGATACCGTTCTGTACGATGTCGGCATATAGTTCCGGTGGTGTTGCTTCGAGTGCCGAAAGCACGGCGTTTTCTATCTTCGCGATAGTCTTGTCAATACAGTGGGCTATCTCCTGATAGCATACCGGAACCTCCATTGGAAGTGCCGTGATACGGTTCGGGCCATGAACTACATAGTCTTCGGGGGCTTCATCGCCAAGGTCGGTGAGTGCCGAGCCAACATTTATTTTTATACGCTCGGCCATGCGCTCGCTGACTTTCACGTTATGCTGGCGACTCATATATTCCTGAATGTCGCTTGTCAGTTCGTCTCCTGCCACGCGGATAGAGTTGTTGCTGACAATTCCACCCAAGGAGATGACTGCAATTTCGGTGCTGCCACCGCCAATGTCAACAATCATGTTGCCCTCTGGAGCCTCCACGTCAATGCCTATACCTATTGCCGCAGCCATCGGCTCGAAAATAAGGTAAACATCGCGACCGTCTGCATGCTCTGCAGAGTCGCGCACTGCACGCAGTTCGACCTCGGTGGAACCTGAAGGTACACCGATAACCATGCGCAGTGAAGGGGAGCCGAAGAGCCGGCGGCCTGAGTGAACCATCTTTATAAGTCCGCGCATCATCTGCTCACAGGCAGAGAAGTCGGCTATCACACCATCGCGCAAAGGACGTATCGTGCGGATGTTCTCGTGTGTCTTCTCGTACATCAACTTTGCTCTTTCGCCCACGGCAATCATCTTGTCGGTACGGCGATCCAGCGCTACCACTGACGGTTCGTCAACAACAATCTTGTCATCACTGATGATGATGGTGTTGGCCGTACCGAGGTCCATTGCTATCTCTTGGATGAATGAAAAAAATCCCATCTTTATATTGTATTATTTGTTTCTATTTATTTGCGAACCAACCATTAATGGCGGTGTCGTAATGACTGCTTACTCCGAATGCCTTGCAGGCAAAACCGCGTCGTTGCTCACGTGTGGTCTCCGCTCCCTGCTTGTTAAGAATATCGAGGAGTTCGTCATATTGTGCCTTGCTCGGCACTATTACTACATCATCAAAATTCTTGGCAGCAGCACGTATCAACGATATTCCGCCGATGTCGATTTTCTCAATTATGTCTTGCTCGCTGCTTGAGGCATCACTTACTGTCTGTTCGAATGGATAGAGGTCAACGATTACGAGGTCTATTTCCGGAATCTCATACTCTGCCATCTGCTTCTTGTCACTGTCGTTTTGACGACGTGCCAATATTCCGCCGAAAATTTTTGGGTGTAGTGTCTTCACTCTGCCACCGAGAATCGACGGATAAGAGGTGACGCTCTCAACCGCCTGACAGTCATAGCCCAGCGACTCGATGAACTTTTGTGTGCCACCGGTAGAAAGAAATTTCACTCCCTCTGCATTCAACTTGGCAAGCAGTTCGTCAAGGCCGTCCTTGTGAAAAACCGATACCAATGCTGTTTTAATCTGTTTTGTTCCAGCCATTCGTTGTTCTTGTTATTTATAATATCAGTTTGCAAAAGTACAAAAAAAATGATTTTTTTCCAAGATAATAGAGATAAAAAACTTAAAAAGATATTGAGGACTGGACTTTAGGGCGCGAAGACATGGCTTTTTTCGACATAAAAACAAAACTTATTTTGACATAAAGACATAATGTTTAATGACATAAAGACATAAACTTAATGACATAAAGACATAATGTTTAATGATATAAAGACATAATGTTTAATGATATAAAGACATAATGTTTAATGATATAAAGACATAATGTTTAATGATATAAAGACATATTTTTTTATAGGACACTAATATCTTTGTTACAATATATGTGAGAAATGGATTATTTTATTTTCAATTCTTGCATCGCTTTCATGAAAGATAGCACAGCAGAGCCAAGTTTAACTGGCAATTATTCGCCTATATACGTGAACTTACTAGAAAATACCAATGTAATTATATCTTTCTGTCCCTCAAAAATTATGTCTTTTTTGTCCCCCAAGTTTTGTCTTTCTGTCAAAACCTTTGTGTCTTTCTGTCCTCTCCTTTGAATATTTCCTTTAGCGGCTTCATCACGAACTCTCTTTCATGTATATGCGGATGTGGAATTTTCAGGTCGGCATCATTCACTGTTATGTCATCATAGTACAGAATATCAATGTCAATAACACGGTCACTGTAATGCCCATCAACAGATTTTTTGCTCCTACCCATTTTGCGTTCTATTCCCTGTGTCAGCATTAATACTTCCCTTGGAGAATACTCTGTCATACAACAAACTGCAGCATTTGCAAAGAGATTTTCCGACTCAAACCCCCAAGGCTCTGTCACATAAAAAGTTGATTGGCGAACAACTTCACCAACCAACTTTCCTATTTCTACTATAGCCTTGCGCAAATTCTCTTCTCTGTTGCCGAGATTACTGCCAAGACTAAGATAAACGGTATGCATCAATCGTCCAAAATAAGCATTGCATCACCGTAACATCCAAAGCGATAGCCGTTGTTTACAGCCATTTCGTAAGCCTCCATAACGAGGTCATAGCCACCGAATGCCGCAGTTGACATCAACAAGGTGGAGTAGGGATGATAGAAATTTGCTATCATGGAATCGGCGAGTACCACGTTGTACGGCGGGAATATGAACTTATTTGTCCACCCTTCATATTCTTTCAGCAATCCATCTGTACCCACTGCAGTCTCTGTCGCTTTCAGTACACTTGTTCCTACGGCACAGATATGTCGTCCGGCTGTCTTCGTCTCGTTTACCATATGGCACGCTTCAGCATTAATGAACATCTGTTCCGAGTCCATTTTATGCTTTGTGAGATCCTCCACCTCAATGTCGTGGAAGTTTCCGAGTCCGCAATGCAATGTTATGTATGCGAAGTTGATGCCTATAATCTCCATGCGTTTCATCATTTCACGGCTGAAATGCAGACCGGTTGCTGGTGCAGTGACGGCTCCTTCGTTCTTAGCAAAGATACATTGGAATTCGTCAATGTCCTCTGTCGTTGCAGGGCGTTTGTCCACGATATATCGTGGTAGCGGTGCTTCGCCGAGCGTAAACAATTCGCGTTTGAACTCATCGTGTGGACAATCATACAAGAATCGCAGTGTGCGACCGCGACTTGTGGTGTTGTCGATAACCTCGGCAACCATAGTGCCGGAATCATCGAAGAACAATTTATTGCCTATTCTTATTTTGCGTGCCGGTTCAACGAGAACGTCCCACAGGCGCATTTCCTCGTTCAGTTCGCGCAACAAGAACACCTCAATCTTGGCATCTGTTTTTTCCTTTGTTCCGAACAAGCGAGCAGGGAACACCTTCGTGTCATTGAAGATAAATGTGTCGCCTTCATCGAAGTGCTCAAGCACGTTGCGGAAATCAAGAAAGACAGGGTTCCCATCTTTGTCTTTCAAAGGTTCACCGTTCTCGTCAGTCCTATACATATCTATCTTCTTCGACTTACGATGCAGAATCATAAGTCGGCATTCGTCGCGATGATACGACGGATCCAGTGCAATTTGCTCTTCCGGCAGTTTGAATTTGAATTGCGATAGTTTCATATTTATTCTTCTGATTTCTCTTTTACTATAATATAAATAGGTGAAATTTCCTCTCCCACTAATAATTTGTCCTTAACTCCCCGTTCTCCTCATAAATAAAGAAAACCTACTGTCTCATTTGAGTAGCGAAGCAAAAACACGGCTCGCTCATCGCTCACCTCTCATCACTCCGCTCGGCTCCGTCAGGAGACGCTTTCGAAGCAAAGCGTAGAAAGAACGCTCATCCCTCAACCCTCATCGCTCACCCTTCAATGTCTTGCCTCTCAAGCCATGAACTGAACGTGTCGAACGTCAGGCATTTGTCTATCGTAGCCTCGCCTACGCGTGTTCGGCGTAGGTATGTGAGATATGCCCCACTGTCGAGAGCCTCCCCAATGTCGCGTGCGAGCGATCGGATATATGTCCCTTTGCCACATACCACTCGGATTGTGGCTTGCATCTTTTCATTGTCGAACTCCATGAGTTCAATCTCGTCTATACGAACCGGCTTCGCTTTGAGTTCCACCTCGTGCCCCTTGCGCATCAGTGTATAAGCACGTTTACCATTCACGTTGCAAGCACTATATGCCGGCGGTACTTGTTCAATGTCGCCGATGAATTTCCGCAAAACATCTTCCAGGCGGTCGCGAGTTATTTGTTCAGTTGGATAATTAGCATCGACAGGGTGTTCCATGTCGTAACTTGCTGTTGTCGCTCCCAACTGTAGTGTTGCCACATACTCCTTTGTATGTTTTTGGAGTTCTTCTATTCGTTTCGTGGCACGACCCGTACAGAGAATGAGTACACCTGTTGCAAGTGGGTCGAGCGTTCCGGCATGTCCCACTTTCACTTTATATCCCATCTTCTTTGTCAGCAAATAGCGTATGTGAGCCAATGCCCCGAAACTGCTCATACGGTATGGCTTGTCGATATGTAATATCTCTCCTTCCTTGAAGTTCATCATTCCACCATTGTTAGTGAGTGCCCGGTCAAGAGCAATATTAATATTATGCTGCCCACTATGATACGGTAGATTCCGAACATCTTGAAACCATATTTGGAAAGGAAACTGACAAACCATTTCATTGCCAGCAATGCCACGATAAATGCCACGGCACTGCCTAACAGAAGCATCATGATATTATGGTTTGTTGCCCACGATGTGTCGTCTTTCAGTAGGTCGAGCAGGTCGAGCAAAGTGGCTCCCGCCATTGTCGGCACGGCGAGGAAAAATGAGAACTCGGCAGCCTTCTTGCGTGTAAGTCCCTGTGTCATTCCGCCCACTATCGTAGCCATCGAACGCGACATACCGGGTATCACCGACAAGCATTGGAACAGACCAATTTTGAATGCGCTGCTTTCATTGACATTGTTCTCTTCTTTTCCTTTGTTGAAGATGCGGTCGCAGAAAAGCATGAAAATGCCACCTAGTACCAATGTTATGGCAACTACGGCAACACTGTCGAGCAGCCAGTCAAGCACACCCGATTTCTTTGCCAACAGACCTATTACCACTGCCGGCATCACACCCACTATCAGCAGCCAATAGAAGTTGTAACGATGTTTCAACTTCTGCCATGCTGTTGCATTTTCAGAGATTGGCGACCGGTTTATGTTGAAGAACTTCTTTCTGTAAAGATATACCACCGAAAGTATTGCTCCAAACTGGATTATGAACGTGAAGGCATGCACGAAAGCAGCCAATTCCGCATCTTGCTGCATACGTTCGGTAACGCCCAGCAAGTTCTGTGTTATAATCATGTGCCCTGTTGATGACACAGGGAGAAATTCGGTCAGTCCTTCTATTATCGCGATTATAATCGTTTCTAATACTGTCATTCCCCGATTTCCTTCTTATTCTCTTCCTTTGGTTTGTAAATAATGGCAACAATAATAGAGATAAATCCGATGAAAGTAACCACCGGAGCAATCTTTATCCTCGTTGCGCTGAAGATGTCGGGATTGAATGCCTGTTCTGTACTCCCTGAACCACTCATGAGCAGAAATCCTATAATGATTACTGCCACACCGACTGCAAGGAGAATGAAATTCATTTTGCCAAAGGCGAGATTTCTTTTATCCATATAAATCTTTTGGATTATGTTTGTTTTGATTTGTGTTATATCACTCTTTTATCTGCATTCCTCACTCCTCTCGTGTGTACTAAACCTTATAAAGGTCGCCCGCTTTCATTTTTAGGAAACGGCTTACCGAGATGTAACTGCAGAATGTTGTTATAATAATGCCGAAGAGTAGCACCGTACCTCCGGTTATTGCGAGCACTTCCCATGTCATGACGCTAAGTATTCCCGGTGTCTGTGTGTACCAAGCATATACCGCGCTGCCAAGGACACCAATGGCAAAAGTGGCGGCTACCACACCGATGGCAATGGCACGCCAAATGAACGGCCTGCGTATGAAACCCCATGACGCACCAACCAATTTCATAGTGTGTATGTTGAAACGACTGGCATAGACACTTAGACGCACGTGGTTGTTTATCAATGAGAAAGAGATAATAGACAGGAGAATGGCCAAAACAATGAGCACGATACTCACCTTGCCGATGTTATCGTTCACCTTATCCATCAAGTCTTGTTGAAAATCCACCTCTTTCACCTTCTGATGCTTTTTCAGAGCAGTTGCAATCCATGCCATAGAGTCACGGTTGGCATAGTCGGCCTTGAGGTTCAGCACGAGCGATGCAGTGTAAAAATTATACCCGATGAACTCCGTAGGGTCGGCACCCATAGCCTCGGTTTCTTCTTTCAATACCTGCTCCTTACTGATGTAATTCACGTGTTGCACATATCTTTCTTTCTCAATGCCTTTTCTCAGTTGTGCCACTTCCGGCTCGGTGATGTCTTCTGCGAGCACCATTGTCACAGTAAGATTCTCTCTTACCAGTTGAGAGAGGTTGCGAGCCGAGAGAACCGACAATACCACCAAACCCACTAATACGAGCACCAAGGCAGTGCTTATGCACAAGGTTATCACCTGCAGACTACTTCGTCTGCTGGAGTTCTTTCGTTTCCTTCCCATTGATTTTTGGCTATAATAAACCTAATTTGCTGCAAAATTACGGAAAAAAACGAGACGGACGAAATGATTAACCACTCTTAACACAATAATTCTTCTTTTCGATGCTTTCCTCGTTGCATTTCGTTTAATTTCCGTAACTTTGCCCCTATGAGTACAATAATTTATCCGTCGCCCATATTCGGGCCTATACATAGCCGTCGCTTGGGAGTGAGTCTTGGTATCAATCTTTTGCCCGACGATGGTAAGATTTGTACGTTCGACTGCATTTACTGTGAATGTGGATTCAACAAAGACCACCGTCCGCGCCACCATTATCCGTCGCGTGAGCATGTGGCTGCCGCACTCGAGGAACGACTTAAGGATATGCAGAAAAACGGGCCTGCTCCCGATGTGCTTACATTTGCCGGCAATGGCGAACCTACGTGCCATCCTCATTTTGCAGAAATCATAGATGATACGTTACGACTGCGCGATAATTATTTTCCGAAAGCGAAGGTCAGCGTGCTCACCAATGCCACCCTTTTGCATGTGAAGAAAGTGCATGACGCGCTTATGCGTGTGGATAACAATATCGTGAAACTTGACACCGTAAATCCTGATTATATAAATAATGTGGATCGACCCACCGGAACATGGTATGATGTTGAGCAGGTGATAGAGGGAATGAAGCGTTTCAAAGGTCATGCTATTATACAGACAATGTTCCTCCGCGGTACGAGTGGCGGTGTTAACGTGGACAATACTGGTGAAGAGTTTGTCGCTCCGTGGCTCGAAAGGGTAAAAGAGATTGTACCGCAGAGCGTTATGATTTATACCATCGACCGCGAAACGCCGGAACATGGATTGATTAAAGCACCGCGCGAAGTGCTTGACGCAATACGCGACCGCGTTATCTCTGCCGGTATTCCCTGCTCCGCTTCTTATTGATATTGCTTTCCACATCCCCAATTCGCGTGCCATTCACGTATAATTTTCGGTAATTGTTGGATTACTTTAGCGAAAGGTGTTGTCTTTGCCAAGAAGGAAGGTTTGGTTTTGAGCGAACACCAAGATAATACTTTTTCGCCTTAGTGAAAACAATTTCCTTCACTTTTTTATTTAGGACACTATTGCCTTTGTTGATGCTATTGAAGTTTACTTGCAAAAACAAGGGTAACAAAAAGGTCGGAATTCAAGAGAGGAAACCGATCTTGTTTTTTTATGTTTAGCGGACACAAATAAAAAAAGTTAAAAGTGGAGGAGTCTGTTTAAAAAAGAGTATATTTGCATTGTAAAAATCACAAAACTATTCAAGTATGAAAAAATTATTATTGGCTATTGTCTTGCTGTGCTCCACCGTGGAGATAACAGCACAGGAAACTATCCGAGTGAATTATCAAGGAGAAAAACCATCTATCGGCGACTTTGCATGGGCTTTCCTTTCCAATTATAACTGGAACGAAGATGACGTTCTCGATGAGTCGACTAATGCTGCCAAGCAAGCATGGATAAAATATCGCAAGAACATTCCGCAGGCTGAGGGAGATGAGGTCATCGTTGATCAGAAAAACGGCTACGCGGTCTATAACTTCCGATATGAAAACCATTTGTTGCGGGTAGAGATGTGCTATTGGAATGAGGCGGATCAGAAACACAAACTGTTTGCCTATAATGTGAAATCCTACACTGATGGCAAATGTTCTCTCGGTCAGTTTGACCGTATCGAATTCTACCGCTACAATAATGCCACGAAGAAGATGACTTTATGTGATGCTCCGGGCTTTAAATCGATGTGTTTCACGAGCGACGGTGCTACGGTTTCCTATGATTTGCCGCGTAACGGCAAGGATATCATCTGCACGTATTGGTATGACAACGGAAAGAAGAAGCAGAAGAAACTGAAGTGGAACGGGCGCAAGTTCAGTTTCTAAACATTTTCGTAAGAAAGATTTCGGTTAAATCATTGATGACAGGTACATGAGTAAGGCACTTATCCACGCAAGCCAACTGTATGTCGCTGACTTGTATAGAGTCTCCTAAAGCAAACTGATTGCTGAGACATATCTATATCGGATTGCAAATAAATCATGTTTTTTCTTGGAGTCCAGATTTTCTTTTTGGGCAATAATAGGAATAATTCCCTTCACCATTTTGAAAAGTATTTATGAAACAATTTATTTTATCAAGTTAGGCATTGAAGTTGTTATTAAATTAATTGATAATACAGAATAATTCCAGAGTTACCTTGAACGAAGTGAAAAAATGTCCTCGGCAAACATAGCGGATCTTATTTGTATTTTATTGATTAGTTGAACTATAAAGAGGTGGGATTTTCGCAGATTACCAAATTTAAGGTGGGTTTTTACCCATAACTTGCGTGATATTGAAGAAAACTCTGTATTTTCATGTAAGAAAGGTATACATATTTAAAATAAAATACAAATAATATATTTCTATGAATGATTATATTTCGCAATACTTATTTACATATATGGATAACCCTGACCCTCGTTATGCAGTTATGTTAAAAGGAAAATGGGGATGTGGCAAATCTTTCTTCATCCAGAATTGGATAGAACAGTATAATAAAAAAGTTGCCAAAAATGATGCCGTTTTGAAACCAATATATGTTTCATTATATGGTTTGCAAAGCACTTCACAGATTACGTCTGCTATAGATAGGGTTCTTCATCCATTTCTGTATAACAAAAGTGTCAAAATAACAACAAACATAATTAAAATTTTAGGAAAGATAGCATTTAAAGTAGACTTGGGCTCGAACAAAGACGAACAAGGTAATGTGTCAATGCAAGCAACTCTCGATTCTTTATCATTACTTACATCTCATGACAATGAAGTTATTATTGGACCAAAATTAATTGTGTTTGATGATTTAGAGCGTTGCTTGGTAGACATGAAACTTCTTCTCGGTTATATCAACAATTTTGTTGAGCATGGATTTTGTCATGTTATCATTGTTGGGGACGAAACGCATACGACGGATGACACAAAAGGCAAACTTTTGGAGTTTAAAGAAAAGACCGTCGGGCGAGAATTTGAGATCATGCCAGATATGAACGCAGCTATTGATTACTTCATAAATAATGATGTCCCTCTCACAGAATGGCTAAAAAGCAAGAAGGCTTTTATTCTTGATTGCTTTCGATCTACAAAGTGTGATAATCTTCGCCTGCTCAGACAATGCTTATATGACTTTAATGTTCTTTATAATGAGATTGATGAGAAACTCCGTGAAAAAGGTGAGGCTTTTATGACATCTCTTTTAGGATCGTATGTTGTTGTTTATTGCGAGTATCGAGGTGAGAATCGAGATACACTTAAAGAATTTGATAGGAGTTACTTTTATGGAATTTCTGGTGATGAAACGAAGAAAAAAAGAATAAGTGAATTTCAAAACAAATATTCATTCATATTTAACAACTATAAAATTAATGTGCTTAATACATCCCACATCAAACAAATAATTCACGAGATAGAAACTGGTCAGAGTTTGAAGAGTTATGTTGAAGAAACACTTATTCAAATACAAGGTAAATCAAGTTTGCAGGATAAGTTAGCAAATTTTTCTCAATTATCTAATAATGAGTTTGAGGATGCATATATCAAATTAGAAAATGATGTAAATAATAATAACATACCAAATCTGTTTTTAATTGGAAGATCACTTGCATTGCTTGTATTCTTTGATTATAAACAAATACATCCTGTTTCGAGAAAAACTATATCTCTTGCAAAACAGCACATCGCAAAAATTTATTTATCTATAGATAATAAAAACGACCTCTATCAAGCAAAAACTTTATTCTGTCAAGGTACGAGCTCTTACGGTAATTTTTACGAGAATCCATTCGGCAAAGAGATCACAGATTATGCGACATTGATATTTGAACAAAGAAATAATGAGCTTAAAAATAAAATGGAAGAGGCGCTTTTAAATATTGACAATGATAATATTGAAAGTTTAATTGAATTGAGTACTGAATTTACACCAGACAATCGTTGTGAATATCGTTGGACATCCGTATTTAAAAATATTGATGCTGACATTTTATCTTACAAGATACAAAATCTCAATAATAGGAGCTTAGAAGAATTGTGCAAATTCTTCTCTCATCATTATATGTTATGTCAAGCTCTTGTTAAGGGAGATAAGCGCTATGCTGAAGATCTTAATACATTGGAAAATGTCAAAATAAAATTGGAAAAAGTGTTGCCAAATAGGAAATGTGTTGATGCATATATGTTAAGAAAACTTGTTAAATATATAGATAGAGCTATTAGACGTGCTAAAGGTGAGATTAATCCTATAGAAATTAGTGATGATGAGTTTGGTAGTAAGAATTAAGGGTTATCGAAGAATGGGATTAGATAAATCAAGTAATAAATTTTAATCTATTAAATTAATAGAAACTCTCTCTTGTATTGTTTCTGATTATTCGCCGTAAAATCGGAATGTACTTTTTAGAGGCTTTACATTTCTATCTACATTACAAACCTCTGCGATGTTTTTCATAGTTTTATAGGCTTATATGACAAAAATGTGCTTAAAATCCTTGCAACTGTCTAATAATCATTATCTTTGTTCTATTTATATTTTTATGGCAAAAAATCTGCTTTTATTGTGGCTCAAAATCGACTATAAAACGTGGTCATCTTAATGGTTGTCAACGCTGGTATTGTAAGTGCTGTAAGAGGAGCTTTGTCGGACATAAGCGTCTTACAAATACCATTGTTAACAATCGTTATTCCAAGGGTAATCTTACAATCAAAGATCTATCAGAGGAGTACGGAGTTTCAACCAGGACTATTTATAGGAAGCTCACCAAATCTTATAAAGAAGACCTGCCCAACCTTCTTGTTCGTCCGGTAGTGGTTTTAATGGATGTCACCTATTGGGGACGTAATTTTGGTGTAGTTATTATGAAGGATTCATTGTCTGGTGATGTACTTTGGTTTAAGTTTATCAATAGGCATGAACGTCTTGAAGATTACAAAGAGGGCATAAACTACTTGGAATTACTTGGATATACCATTCAAGGTCTTGTATGCGATGGTTTTAAGGGACTTAGACAAGCTTTCCCCAATTATAAATTCCAATTATGCCAGTTCCATCAAGTAATGACTATAAAGACAAAACTAACCTCAAGACCCAAACTTGAGGCTTCTAAAGAACTGCTTGCAATATCCAAGATGTTATGTCATACGGACAAAGAGTCCTTTATTGGGGCTTTATAAGAATGGTATACTAAATGGGAGGATTTTCTTAAGGAACGAACAACAACAGAAGATGGTAAATCACATTATACTCATAAAACTCTACGTAGTGCTTTTTTGAGCCTTAAAAGGAATATGTCGTGTTTGTGGACATACTATGATTACCCTGAGTTGGAGATACCAAATACCAACAATGCTATTGAATCACTTAATGCAGATTTAAAGACAAAATTGAACCTACACAAGGGAATCAGTACGGAAAGAAGAAAGATCTTCATTCAGGACTTTATAAAGTCCCATTCCCCTAAAAAATAAAAGGGGAATGGGAGTTTTTAAGCACATTTTTGTCACATAAGAGAGAACGACTCTAAAATAAGCACATTTTTGTCATATAAGCCGTTTTATAGAATACTCAAAAACATTGGCGTGAATTGTGTGGTAGTGAAACGTGAGTTATATGTGAACATGAAATAAAAAATTCCCGCTTTTCGTAATGAAAAGCGGGTTTTTTCTTGAAGCCTTTGGCGTGATTGCCATTTGTGATTATCGGCGCAGACCAAGTTTTTTTACGATAGCGCGATAGCGCTCGATGTCACGATCTTTAAGATAATCAAGCAATGCACGACGCTTACCTACCATTTTCATGAGTGAACGTTCGGTAGTATGATCTTTACGGTTTTTCTTCAAGTGCTCCGTCAGATGGGAAATACGGTATGAAAACAGTGCTACCTGGCTCTCGGGTGAACCGGTGTCAGTGTTGGACGTTCCGTATTGTCCAAAGATCTCTTGTTTTTTGGCTTTGTCTAAATACATAGCGAATTGATGTGAATTAATTAATTGTAACTTTAAAATCGGCTGCAAAGGTACGGCTTTTTATCAGAACCGCCAAACTTTTCAGCCTTTTATTTCTTTTGCTCTGCGTTTTTTCCATTCGAAGAATACTCCGGCGGCGATTGTAGCAAATAGCAGTAGGTATGCGATATACGCCACCGTCTCGGTATTATCGACCGATTTCGGGTAGAACATCATCTCCACCTTATGGCTTCCGGCCGGCATTTGTATGCCTCTGAGCACATAGTCAACTCTTCCCACTTCGGCAGGATTGCCGTCGATTGTTGCCGTCCAGCCCGGATAGTAAACTTCTGAGAATACCACGATGCCACCTGTTGACGATTTTACGTCATACGTAAGATGGTTCGGTTTGTATGATGTCAGTGTCACTGTTGCCTCTCCGGTCTGTTGTTTCGACTGTCCGAGCGTTTGCTCGAATTTCTTGTCGGCCACAGCCTCATGTCGTAGCATCGTCTTTCCTATGGCATCAAGTTCGCTGTTCGCATTATCAACATACTTTACCTTGTCCACGAACCAACCGTTGCCATATCCGTATGGGTTCTTGATTGGCGCGGTCTGTCCGCCTTGCAGTGGCAGTATGAAATAGCGTGTGTTCAGCATGTTGAGTACCGGGAACAGACTGTCGCCGTTCAGTTTGGTCATGTCGCCCATTGCATCGGCAATGGCAGGTGCTGTAACGGTCATCTGAGGAGCGATGTAACTCTCTATAAGTTCCTGATAGCGGCGCAGTTTCGCGGGATGATAGCCACCAATGCTCTTATGATAGTAAGATGTATTGTTCTCGTTGAAAGTGTTCGTGGCAAAGTTCAGAACACGGAAATTGCCCATTGATGTTTTGTCTCCGAGTATCTGCTCGTCGGTCTGTGTCATTTCTATCGGTGCCTCACGTTCTGCCGCACTTACGAACATATCGTCGTTAAGGTAACGTTTGTCAATCTGCCAAAGGTCGATAAGGCAGAGTGCGAGCATCGAGAAAATCATTACCGTGGCATTAAGTTTCTTAGCCTTGAACAGCAACAGCAGCAATGTTCCTACCACAATGATGAAGAACGAACGCCAGCAGTCGGCCGTGAACATGGCTTGCCTCATCTCTCTGATGTTTGGAAGCAGCGAGTTAAGCACTTCGGAAGGGAAGTGTGCGAGTGCCTTCATCTCCGTAGATGATATGAAGTCGCTGAAGAACATCGTCGGAGCAATGGCGAAAAGCATGCACACGCCGGCAGTAAGACCGAAACTTGCATACACAAACTTTATTTTTGTTGTCAACAATTCCGGTTCGTCAACGACTTTCTTCAGTGCCAACATTGCCAGCAACGGAATGGTGAACTCGGCTATTACGAGTATCGAGGCCACCGTTCGGAATTTGGAATACATTGGGAAATAGTCGATGAAGAAATTGGTCAGCGGCATGAAATTATGTCCCCACGACAGTAATATCGAGAGAATCGTGGTCGCCAAGAGAGCCCATTTGACAGGTCCTTTCACTATGAAAAGTCCCAATACGAACAGCATCAGCACGAAAGCACCGACATAAACAGGGCCACTCGTGCCCGGTTGCTCGCCCCAGTATTGTCCCATCTGATTGTATAGTTCGGCATATTCCGGATTTGCTTTCGCCATAACCGTTTCGTTCTGCGACATCGGTATGCTTGCCCCGCCTTTGGTGTTGGGTATGAGCAATGTCCATGTCTCGCCTATGCCGTAACTCCATTGCGTGATATATTCGCGTCCGAGACCACTGTCGGTCTGGTCGGCAGACTGTCCCTTGGCTAGTTCGGTCTTTCCTCTCATCGATTCTTTTTGGTACTGCCACGTGTGGTAAAGGTTCGATAGGTTTATCGCGACACCTATTGCCGCACCGGCAAGACACACCGCCGTGGCTTTCAAGAATCGTTTTTGCTGCTTCTGCCGTATGGCTTCCACGAGGAATGCTATTACGAGGAATGCTATTATGAACAGATAATAATATGTCATCTGCACATGGTTTGCTTTTACCTCAAAAGCCGTGAATATCGCGGTCAGAATGAATCCCCATAGCAGTTTCCCCCGATATGCAAGCACCACGCCGGCAATCATAGGAGGCAGGTAGGCCAATGCCATGACTTTCCACAGGTGTCCGGCGGCGATTATTATAAGGAAATAACTGCTGAAGGCCCATATCACGGCACCGAGCGCAGCCATCCACTGTCGAAAATCGAAAGCACGCAGCAAAATATAGAACCCTAACAGGTATGAGAAAATCAGCCAAACGTTTTCAGGCAGCCAAAGATGATAAGTGTTGATTGCAAGGTTCAGTCCGTCGGTACTGCTGTACGATGGTGCAATCTGATAGGTTGGCATGCCACCGAAAGCCGAGTTTGTCCAGCGCGAATGTTCGCCGGTCTGCTCGTAATACTCCGTCAGTTCGTGTCCGAGCCCCTTACCGGCCGACGAGTCGTGGCGGTAGAGAATCCTTCCCTCAATGTCTGCCGGGAAGAAATATGCAAACGAGATAATCGAAAACAGTGCCAGGACAATCAGGTCGGGCAGGTATTTTTTCAGGGTTTTCATTACTGTGTTCTATTGATGTATGTCTTTTCAGACCGCAAAATTAAATAATTTTTCCGAGATAATGGCTTGATAGACGAAAAAATAAGTAACTTTGCAGAAAACTTTTGCATAATGAGAATAGGTATTATCGTGGCAATGGAGAAAGAATTGCGACAGTTGCGCGGTCTTCTCGAAGGGGAAAGGGTAGAAAAGAAAGGTCAGCGGGAGTTTTACCTCGGCACCATCGGCAGCAACGAAATCATCATGGAACAGTGCGGAATAGGCAAGGTGAACTCTGCCGTTGGTGCTGCCGAAATGATTGATAAGTTCGCTCCCGAACTTGTTGTCTCTACGGGTGTGGCCGGTGGAGCATCGACCGACCTTAATATAACAGAGGTTGTAGTGGCTCGTGAGTGTGTCTATCACGATGCTTACTGCGGTAAGGACTGCGAGTTCGGACAGTTGATGGGGATGCCCGAAAGATATCTCTCTCCGACAGAATTGATAGACAAGGCACTGTCTTTGAACGATTTGAAGATAGGTTTACCGCAGATACATGCAGGATTGACTGTCAGTGGCGATTGGTTTGTTGACTCGAAAGAGAAGATGAGCAGTATTCTCGACCGATTTCCGGAGGCAATGGCGGTGGATATGGAGAGTTGTTCGATAGCGCAGACATGCCATATATATGGTGTGCCGTTCATCTCTTTCCGTATTATCAGCGATATTCCGCTGAAAGATGTGGATGCAGCGATGTATTTCAACTTCTGGGAACGTCTTGCAAAAGGCTCGTTCGGAGTGACCAAAGCATTCCTTGAGCACATCTGATAAAAATAGTATAATGTGTAAATTCGCCTGTTTTGCAAACCAAATTGGGCGAAATTGAAAAGCAAAATCGCCCAATTTGAAATGCAATTTCGGCGATTTTGGTTGATGATATAAATTGTTTGACAAATTTTAATATGGAAAAAATACCTTCATTCACCATAAATCATGAATGTCTGCTGCGCGGAATATATGTCAGCAGAAAAGATAATGTAGGCGGAGAGACCGTCACCACGTTTGATATACGCATGAAAGAACCCAACCGTGAACCGGTGTTGCACAATGGTGCGATACATACTATCGAACATCTTGCCGCAACCTTTCTTCGCAACGATGAACAATGGAAAGACCGAATTGTGTATTGGGGGCCTATGGGATGCCTCACAGGCAACTATTTACTGATGAAAGGCGACCTCGATTCGCGTGATATTCTCGACCTCATGCGCCGCACTTTCCGATTCATAGCCGACTATGAGGGCGACATTCCGGGTGCATCTCCACGCGATTGTGGCAACTGGCTGATGCAGGACTTGCCGATGGCACGCTACGAGGCACGCAAATATCTTGAGGAAGTATTGGAAAAGGCAACAGATGAGAATCTTACTTATCCCGAATAGGGAAAATGCGATGTATTATTCTTGGGAATAGTGCAGTTTGTATCACTCCGCGAACGAAGAGATAGCACAGGAATGCGAGCCATAGTCCGTGGTTGCCCAGCGTTTTTACGGAAATGAAATAGACCGCGAAAAAGACAACCGTGGCAAGAAACATCGACTGAAGCATCTGGCGGGCGGCGGTGAGGCCGATGAATATTCCGTCCCAGATGAATGCCGCAACACTACAGAAGGGCACGAGATAAGCCCACCATATATATATCGTTGAGGCCTCCACAACCGATGGCTCATCTGTAAGAATCATAAGAAAACGCTTTCCACCAACGATATATACCAATGTGAATATCGCTGCGGTCATAGTTCCCCAAAAGAAAGTGCGACGGACGGTGGTGCGCAATGCAGTGCTGTCGCCTGCACCAAGAAACTTTCCGCTCATTGCTTCTCCGGCATTGGCAAAACCGTCCATTACGTAACTCACGAGAAGATAGAGTTGCATGAGTAGCGTATTGACGGCAAGTTTTATCTCACCCTGCCAAGAACCTGCGCTCGTGAAGAATGTAATTACGCTCACTATGCACAGAGTGCGAAAGAAAATGTCGCGATTGAGCACGAAGAAGCGGCGGTAGGTTATTATTGTGGAGCGTGGAGCGTTGAGCGTTGTTTCTACGCTTCGTTTTGAAAGCGTTTCCTGTCCGAGTAGGGCGGAGGGTTGGGTGTTGAGAGTTGGGGATAAATAATGTTTTAAGGGAAGCAATTTTTCGATAATCCTTTCTTTGTGGAAATATTTGCGATGACATAGTAATACTCCCATTAGGAAACCACACCATTGCGCGATTAACGTGCCTGTGGCAACGCCTTCTATACGCATTCCGATACCAAAGACCAGTATGAGCGACACAAGAATATTGACAATGTTTTGCGTTATGGCAATAGACATTGGTATTCGGGAGTTCTGCATGCCGATGAGCCATCCGTTCAAGGCAAACAGTCCGAGTGTGGCAGGTGCTCCCCAGATACATATATTAAAATAGGTAACGGTCATACGGCGCACCTCATCGCCGGGTTGCATTATCAGCAGGCCGAGTTCGCGGAGCGGAATCTGTAACAAAAGCAATGTCGCGGCAATAGAAAAGGCGATTGCAAGACTGCGCACAAGCATGCGTATAATGTTATCGGTGTCGTTGCGCCCTAACGATTGCGATGTCAGTCCGCTTGTGCCCATCCTAAGAAAAGAAAAAATCCAGTAGATGATGTTGAATAACATTCCGCCCAATGCTATTGCACCGATGTAGGAAGCGGCACCAAGATGCCCCGTTATGGCGACATCTACGAGTCCTAACAACGGAACAGTGATGTTGCTAATGATGCTTGGAACGGCAATATCAAGAATTTGTCTGTCTGTCTTTTTCATGCTAATCGGCGTTGCGAAGATGCTGAAAGAATAAATCCCCGAGAGCCTTTCTCGCTCTTGGGGATTTCCTTTTATATTGGTTAAGTCTCTTTCATGGCTTTCTTTCTCTGGTCATGGTCGAGTATGGTTTTGCGCATACGTATCGACTGCGGAGTTACTTCTACATACTCGTCGCCCTTGATGTACTCGAGACATTCCTCAAGACTCATCACCGTCTTCGGTATTACGCGAGCCTTCTCGTCGCTTCCTGATGCACGCACATTGGTGAGTTGCTTTGTCTTTGTAACGTTTATGACGAGGTCGTTGTCGTGAACATGCTCTCCAACAACCTGTCCCGCATACACGTCTTCGCCCGGATCGATGAAGAACTTACCGCGGTCTTGCAGTTTGTCTATCGAGTAAGCCACTGCCGTTCCTGTCTCCATTGCTATCATCGAACCATTGATGCGGCGCGTTATCTCGCCCTTGAACGGTTGATATTCCTTAAATCTGTGTGCCATTATAGCCTCTCCCTGACTTGCGGTGAGTACGTTGGTGCGCAGTCCGATGATACCTCTTGATGGTATGTCGAACTCGATGTTCACACGTTCGCCCTGACTTTCCATCGATGTCATTTCTCCTTTGCGCTTCGTCACCATGTCTATCATCTTTGATGCGAACTCTTCCGGCACGTTGATTGTCAGTTCTTCTATCGGTTCGCAGCGTGTGGTTGTTGCCTTTGCATCTGTCGTTTCAATCCACTTTTTGCCGTCGTTCATCATCTCCTTGTATATTACCTGCGGCTGACCAACTTCCAGTTCGTAGCCCTCGCGGCGCATTGTTTCGATGAGAACAGACAGGTGCAGCACTCCGCGTCCGCTGACAATCCATGAGTCTGTGGAATCTTCGTAAGGTTCAACTCGCAGTGCGAGGTTCTTCTCCAATTCCTTTTGCAGACGGTCGTTGACGTGTCTTGATGTGCAGAACTTACCTTCTTTTCCGAAGAATGGCGAGTCGTTGATTGTGAACAGCATCGACATGGTTGGTTCGTCTATTGCGATTGTTGGCAGAGCCTCCGGACTTTCGTAGTCGCATATAGTGTCCCCAATCTCGAAATTCTCAAGTCCTATCACCGCGCAAATGTCTCCCGATTCCACGGAATCGGTCTTTACGTGTGTCATTCCTTCGAATGTGTGCAGTTCCTTTATTCGTGTTTTCTCCAATGTTCCGTCGCGATGTGATATGGTGATGTTCATTCCGCCGGTCAGTGTTCCGCGGTGAACGCGTCCCACTGCGATGCGTCCGGTGTATGAAGAGTAGTCGAGGCTGGTTATCAACATCTGCGGAGTGCCTTCGAGTTGATGCGGTGCGGGAATCACCTCCACAATCTTGTCGAGCAGATATGTTATGTCATCGGTGGGTTGCGAGTAATCTTCGCCCATCCAACCGTTCTTTGCCGAGCCATAAACAACGGGGAAATCGAGTTGGTCTTCGTTGGCATTGAGTGCGAACATTAGGTCGAACACCATTTCATATACTTCTTCTGGGCGGCAGTTAGGTTTATCCACCTTGTTGACAACAACAATTGGTTTCAGTCCTATTTCCAATGCTTTTTGCAGCACGAAGCGTGTCTGTGGCATCGGCCCTTCAAAGGCATCGACGAGCAATATACATCCGTCTGCCATATTGAGTACGCGTTCCACCTCTCCTCCGAAGTCAGAGTGACCCGGAGTGTCGATAATGTTGATTTTTGTTCCTTTATAGTTTATCGAAACGTTTTTCGATAGAATTGTTATCCCTCTTTCGCGTTCAAGATCGTTGCTGTCAAGTACTTGGTTGCTCAGGTTCTGTCCTTCACGGAACAGGTGGCCTGCGAGCATCATTTTATCTACGAGTGTTGTCTTTCCGTGGTCAACGTGAGCGATAATCGCAATGTTCCTAATGTCCTGCATTCTTATAATTCTCTTTTAATAGGGTGCAAAGTTAGTGCAAATCGAATACAATACAAAATAAATCCCATTTATTTTTATTGTTGAGATGCCGCCTAACTTCACGGATGTTAAATGTAAAGTTAGTGCAAATCGAATACAATACAAAATAAATCCCATTTATTTTTATTTTTGAGATGCCGCCTAACTTTATGTGTAAAGTATGTGTAGTTAGTGCAAACAGAAGACTGAACGAAATGAAATCATTTATTTTTGTTCAACATCCCGATTGCTGCTGACAGTATTTCGGAATGGTCGAAAGCGAGCGTGGGAAGGTTGTCGAGTGTGAACCATTCGGCTTGTTTGGCATCGTCTTGTCCTACCGCTTTCACAGGATTATCGATAACGGTATAGAACGCTATTGTTATGACACGCTCGCGTGGGTCGCGGTCAACTTTAGAGTAAGCCCCTACCTGCGTGACCTCTTTCACGTCTATTCCTGTCTCCTCTTTCAGTTCTCTGATAGCCGCTTCTTCTGCACTTTCGTCTATGTTCATAAATCCCCCCGGCAGTGCCCACATGTCTTTGCATGGCTCACTTCCGCGCTTTATCAGAAGCACTTGTGTCTTTTCGTTCTGACATGCGAACACTATGCAGTCGGCTGTGACAGCAGGGTGCGGATATTTATATGTGTACATGACTTCTGTTCTTATTTCTTTGCAAAGGTAATACTTTTATATTAAACGACTTGTATCATTGTGAAAATAAATCGGTTTCTTTTTGTAATTCGCTCGATTGGCACTGATTTTACGTCCTACGTCCGTGAAATTAGGCTGCATCTCAACAATAAAAATAAATGATATTTATTTTGTATTGTATTCGATTTGCACTAATTTTGTGGCATGGAATTTAGGACAGAGGTGAGAATTGATGGTCCGACATGGAAAATCGGACCATGTGAGAGCGTTTTTTTTGTTGGCAGTTGCTTTGCCGACAATATCGGCATGCGTTTCAAGGAGGAGGGTTTCCCTGTGGTGGTGAATCCCTACGGCACGATGTATAATCCCGCGAGCGTGTTGCATACGGTGGAGAGATATTTGTCTGAAGCCGCCGATAGAAAACAGGAAAGGATAGACACGTGTTTTATTACGCTGGGGACAAACCGTATATATATATTGAAAGAGACGGGAGAAATCGTGGATAACTGCCGGAAACGTCCACAAAAACTTTTTGAAGAACGTGAACTGACGGTGGATGAGTGCGCATGCTACTTGAAAAAAGCAGTAGAAATTTTGCACCGCAATAACCCCGACATACACATAGTGTTCACCGTAAGTCCCATAAGATACCGCAAATACGGCTACCATGAGAGTCGATTGGCAAAGGCAACATTGCTTCTTGCAACACGCGATGTGATAGATAATGCCAATTCTCGACTATTCTATTTCCCTGCATACGAAATTCAGAATGACGAACTTAGGGATTATCGTTTCTACGAGCAAGACATGATTCACCCTTCCGGACAGGCTGTGGAATACATCTGGGAACGACTTGTGGAGAGTTGTTTCTCGCCGGAAACGAAGCATTATCTTGACGAATGGCGACCGTTGAAAGAGGCTATTGGGCATCGGCCGTTCAATTCGGAGAGTGAGGAATATCGTCTGTTCATGCAAAAAACGAGGGAGAAAATCACTGCCTTTTCAGAAAAATATCCTAATTTTGCACTCGTAACAGAGGACGATAAACCTCTTTAGACGAACATAACACCACGAGGATATGTATTCGATAGACAAAATCACAACACTGATATGCGCCGAACGATACGGAAATAAGGATGCAAGCATAGGTTGGTTGCTCACCGATAGCCGTAGCCTGAGATTTCCTGAAGCAACTTTGTTTTTCGCTATAAAGACGGAAAGGAACGACGGAAGGAAATACATTGAGGATCTTTACCGAAGCGGAGTGCGCAACTTCGTGGTAGAGAAACTTCCTGATAGTCACGTAGAAAAATATCCAGAAGCCAATTTCTTGCTCGTCACTTCAACGCTGAAAGCACTGCAACGTCTTGCCAAGCGACATCGCGACGAATTCAACATTCCGGTGGTGGGTATCACGGGAAGCAATGGGAAAACGGTGGTAAAGGAATGGCTATATCAATTGCTGATGCCGACCCGGGTGGTGACACGCAGTCCGCGCTCATACAATTCGCAGATAGGCGTGCCGCTGTCAGTGTGGCTTCTCGATGAAAGAACAGAGATAGGAGTCTTTGAGGCAGGAATAAGTATGCCGGGAGAGATGCCGTCACTCGGTGAGATAATACGTCCAACGATAGGTGTTATAACAAATATCGGACAGGCACATCAAGAGAATTTTGCGACGAAAGACGAGAAATGCCGTGAGAAACTGTCGCTATTCCGTGATGCGGAGGTGGTGTTCTATAATGCAGAAGACGAGACTATACATAATAATATATGTATGCTGAATTGCAAGACCGTGCCGTTCAGACCATACCAAGGCGATATGCCTTTCATAGACCGTGCATCGAAAGAGAACGCCGGAGCATGTGCCGCGGTTGCCGCTTACTTAGGACTGACGGACGAACAGATAGCCGAAGGCATGAAAAGAATAGAACCGGTGGCAATGCGTCTTGAAGTGAAACAAGGGCAGCATGGGTGTATTATTATAAACGATTCGTATAACTCAGACATCAATTCGCTTGATATTGCGCTCGATTTCATGCAGCGACGACAGGACGTTTCGAGTTCTGTCAATTCTCTTACTGCCACATCAAAACTTCCGCATACACTGATTTTGAGCGATATTTATCAAAGTGGAATGTCGGCCGAAGTGCTGTATCGTGAGGTCTCCAATCTCGCAAAGGAGCGCGGAGTGAAAAAGATTATAGGTATAGGAGAGGAAATATCATCGCAGAAAGATGTAATAGACATCAACGAAAAGTATTTTTTCAATACCACGGAGGAGTTTCTTGGTTCAGAAACATTAAACGGTTTGCACGACGAGATGATACTCATCAAGGGAGCAAGGCGTTTCTCTTTCGACCATATCACAGAACGATTGGAGCAGAAAGTGCATGAAACGATTCTCGAAGTGAATCTCAATGCCGTTGTGGAAAATCTGAATTATTTCCGCTCTTTCCTGCGACCGGAAACGAAAATAGCGTGCATGATAAAGGCCGATGGATACGGAAGCGGTGCCGTAGAGGTGGCAAAGACGCTGCAAGACCATCACGTGGATTATCTTGCCGTTGCCGTTGCCGACGAGGGAGTGACGCTACGCAAGGCCGGAATAACGGGCAACATTATGATAATGAATCCTGAGACAACGGCTTTCAAGACCATGTTCGACCACGGATTGGAACCGGAGGTTTATTCCTTCAGACTGCTCGAAGAACTTATCAGTGCTGCGCGTAAAGAGGGAATCACCGGCTATCCGGTGCATATAAAACTTGATACCGGTATGCATAGGCTCGGATTTAATCCGCATGAGGATATGCCGCGACTTATCGAACGCCTGAAACATCAGGTTGCATTGACCCCACGCTCGGTGTTCAGTCATTTCGTTGGAGCCGACAGCGACGATTTCGACCGCTTCTCCGACATGCAATTCAGAGTTTTCGATGAGGCAAGTCGTCTGTTGCAAGAGGCTTTCCCGCATAAGATATTGCGACATATAGACAACTCGGCAGGCATTGAGCATTTCCCCGAACGACAACTCGATATGTGTCGTTTGGGACTCGGACTGTATGGAGTGGATAGTCGTGACAATCGCATACTTAACAATGTGTGTACGCTGAAGACCACTATATTGCAGATGAGGCATGTCCCTAAGGACGAGACCGTTGGGTATAGCCGACGCGGGGTGCTCTCTCGCGACAGTGTAATCGCCGCCATTCCGATAGGATATGCCGACGGACTGAATCGTCATTTGGGGCGTGGGCGTTGCTATTGTTTGGTGAACGGAAAGCGTGCGCCGTATGTAGGGAACATCTGTATGGATGTTGCGATGATTGATGTCACGGATATTGACTGTCATGAAGGCGACATCGTGGAGATATTCGGCGACAATCTGCCTGTCACAGTGCTTAGTGATGCACTCGACACGATACCATACGAGGTGCTCACAGGCATAAGCAATCGTGTTAAGCGTGTTTATTTCCAAGATTGATACGACATAAAATCCTTGTCAGATTATGGCAAGAAGGGAGAGATTTTGTATTCTCTCTTCATGATATTATTGTATGTCTTTTACGTGTTTTGTGACAAGACTACCATAAAACACCGCCTTTATTCTTTCTCGTCAACCTCGGTGAATTCTACATATTCTCCGTCATCGTGCTTGAATATCTTGCGGTTTGCCTGTTCGGGAGTACGTGCGTCAATCACACCATTGCGGTTTCCGTAGGTGTTGCGATTGTTTCTTCGCTCTTCTTGATGCCCTTTGTTTTGGGCTTTGCCGAACATGTTGGCAATATTCTTTATTCTTCTATAAAACCAGAAGAATACCAACGCGATGGTAACAATGGTTATCAAGCCTATTATAAATATGAGTTTTAAAAAAGATGCCATTATTTTTTACTTCCTTTCCTGTTTATCTTTGTGAAGCGACACAATGAATGAAAGCACCACATACCATGCTATTATTACAGAGAATCCGAACAGTCCGAGAAAGCCGAGCAATGGAATACATGTCAATACGAAGATGTATTTCACCTCATTGCCGCGCCAACCCATCTGCTTGAACTTGAGAGCGAACATCGGCAGTTCGGCTATCAGCAACCAGCATGACAGCAATATCATGGGGAGGATTACCGATACCGCCCAGTCACTGCGTTCGAGCATCGATCCCATTCCCACAATCAGCGAACCCCAGAACAAGGCATTGGCCGGTGTCGGCAGGCCTATGAACCCCATTGACTGACGCTCATCGAGATTGAACTTGGCAAGTCTGAGAGCCGAGAATGCCGCTATCAGAAATGCCGTGTATGGCAATATCGGGCGTAGCGGTTCAAGCATTGTGGGGTAGTTAAGATTAGAGAGCAGTGTGAATACCATTGTTGCGGGTGCCATTCCGAAAGTAATGTCGTCGGCAAGTGAGTCGAGTTCCTTGCCTATTGGCGAACTCACCCCAAGCAGACGTGCCGACATACCATCGAAGAAATCGAACACCGCGCCAATGATTATGAACAGCAGAGCCATCTTATGGTCTCCGCCGAAAGCATATAACGTGGCAATGCAACCACTGATGAGGTTGCAGCACGTTATGGAATTGGGAATGTTTCGAATTATGATGTTTGCCATTATTCTTAGAGACGTGCAATTACGGTTTGGTCGCCGGTGGTTGCTTGGTTCATCTTTACACAGACCTTGCAGTCCGACGGCAGGAAAACATCAACGCGCGAACCGAGTTTGATGAATCCCAGATGCTCGTCGATGTAACATTCTTCACCTTCTTTGGCGTATGTCACGATACGTCGTGCCATGGCACCGGCAATCTGTCTCACCAGCACTTCGCGACCGTCTTCCATTTCTATCATGGTGTCGGCGTGCTCGTTCTCTTCGCTTGCCTTAGGCAGCCAAGCCTTGTGGAAATTGCCACTGAAATGCTTCACGAACTTAACCCGCCCATCAACCGGAAACCAGTTGGCATGAACGTTGAGCGGACTCATGAAGATACTTATCATCATGCGCTTTTCGTGGAAATATGTATTTTCCTCAATCTCTTCTATAACCACAATTTTACCATCGGCAGGAGCCACAACTATGCCTTCCGTATCTTCTTCGAAGAAACGCTTCGGACAGCGATAGAAGTTCACAACCACGAGATATAATGCGCCTGCAACGGCTGTGAAACCCCAAAATGGTATCTTATTGTCGAACAACCTCCATAAAATTACGGCCAAGGCAATGATAACAAAACTTCCGTAGAGCAATGTGCCTGTGCCTTCACGGTGTAGTCTGACGTTCTTGATTTTTCTTATTCTTTTTCCCATAATTGCATATATGCGTATAAATGCGGGTGCAAAGGTACTAAATATTATTGATAAGCAGTAATATTTCAGTGTTTTTTGTTTGGCAGAATGGATAAAAAGACGTAACTTTGACGCTCTAAACACTAAAGGGGCAAGACTACATGAGCGACTTCATACATCTGCACGTACATACTTACTACTCTATCCTTGACGGACAGTCGAAGATTAAGGACTTGGTTGACAAGGCCATAGCCGACGGACAGCGAGGCATGGCGATAACCGACCATGGCGATATGTTCGGCATAAAAGAGTTTCACGACTACGTGAATGGGATTAACAAGGGACGCAAGAAGGAAGGCCTTGAACCTTTCAAGCCTATCTTCGGCTGCGAGATGTATGTGGCAAGAGGAGAAAACAAGGAAAGCAAGTCGCTCGATATTGACCGTGGTGGCTACCACCTTATTGTGCTCGCAAAGAACGAGAACGGATACAAGAACCTTATAAAACTTGTCAGCAACGCGTGGATAGACGGTTATTACTATCGCCCGAGAACCGACCGTGCCGAACTCGAACGCTATCATGAAGACCTCATTGTGTGCTCGGCATGCATCGCGGGAGAAGTGCCTGCAAAGGTGTTGCGCAATGATATAGCCGGAGCACGCGAAGCGATAGAGTGGCACAAGCGGGTATTCGGCGACGACTATTATCTGGAGTTACAGCGTCATGAGGTGAAAGACCCATCGATAAGGGCTAACCGCGAGACGTTCCCACTACAGCAAAAGGCGAACAAAGTGCTGATGGAACTTGCACAAGAGTATGGCATCAAGGTGGTTTGCACTAACGATGCACATTTCGTTGACAAGGAAAATGCCGAGGCACACGACCACCTTCTGTGCCTCTCCACAGGCAAAGACATCGACGACCCCACGCGAATGCTTTACTCAAAACAGGAATGGTTCAAGACGAGAGAAGAAATGGAAGAGGTCTTCTCGGACATTCCGGAGGCTATGGCGAACACCATAGAGATATTGGATAAGGTGGAAATATACAACCTTGACAATGACCCTATAATGCCGTTCTTCCCGATTCCCGAATCATTCGGTACGGAGGAGATGTGGAGAGAGAAGTTTACCGAGCAACAACTCTACGATGAATTTACGTCGGATGAGAACGGTGAGAACCTTTTGTCGCCTGAAGATGGCAAGAAAAAAATTGAGAAACTCGGAGGGTATGACAAACTATACCGCATAAAGTTTGAGGCAGACTATCTGGCAAAACTTGCCTACGAGGGAGCAAAAACACGCTATGGCAACCCGATACCCGATGACGTTGTAGAGCGAGTTAAGTTCGAATTGCACATAATGAAGACCATGGGTTTCCCCGGATACTTCCTCATAGTGCAAGACTTTATCAACTCGGCACGCAACGAACTCGACGTGATGGTGGGGCCGGGACGTGGCTCTGCGGCAGGAAGCGTGGTGGCATATTGCCTCGGAATAACGAAGATAGACCCCCTGAAATACGACCTTCTTTTTGAGCGTTTCCTGAATCCTGACCGCATTTCGCTGCCCGATATTGATACCGATTTCGATGATGACGGCAGGGCAAGGGTGCTGAAGTGGGTGATGGATAAGTACGGCCACGAGAACTGTGCGCACATTATTACATACAGTTCCATGGCGACAAAAAACTCCATCAAGGACGTGGCGAGGGTGGAGAAAGTGCCGCTAAGCATATCGAATGCACTTTGCAAGGCCATACCGGAACGACTTCCCGACGGTATGAAGATGAACTTGCCGAATGCCATTAAGTGCACACCGGAACTCCGAGAGGCAGAAGTGTCAACAGACAAGAAACTCAGCGACACCATAAAATATGCCAAGATGCTGGAGGGAACGGTGCGCGGAACCGGAATACATGCCTGCGGAATAATAATTTGTCGCGACCCGATAAGCGACCATGTGCCTGTTTCCACGGCCGACGATCCCGACTTCCGTGACTGCAAGACCAACTGCACGCAGTATGACGGACACGTCATCGAAACGACAGGGCTTATAAAAATGGACTTCCTCGGACTGAAAACTCTGTCGGAGTTGAAAGAGGCGGTGGCTAATGTCAAGCAGACAAGAGGCATTGACATCGACCTCGACAACATACCGATGGACGACCCCACCACATATAAGTTATATCAGGAGGGGCGCACGATAGGCACTTTCCAGTTCGAGTCGAGCGGAATGCAGAAATATTTGCGTCAACTAAAGCCCACGGTATTTGAGGATCTCATTGCCATGAACGCCCTCTACCGTCCGGGACCAATGGACTATATACCTTCGTTCATCGCCCGTAAGAGCGGTACGGAGCCTATCACTTACGACATTCCGTGCATGGAGAAATATCTGAAAGATACCTATGGCATCACGGTTTATCAGGAGCAGGTGATGCTTCTATCCCGACAACTGGCCGACTTCACGCGCGGTGAGAGCGATGCTCTGCGCAAAGCGATGGGAAAGAAGAAGAAAAACATCGTCGATGAGATGAAGCCTAAGTTCATTGAAGGCGGCGTGAAGAACGGTCATGACCCGAAAGTGCTGGAGAAAATCTGGGGCGACTGGGAGAAATTCGCTTCCTACGCGTTCAATAAATCACATGCTGCTTGCTACTCGTGGGTGGCATTCCAAACCGCATATCTCAAGGCAAACTATCCCGCAGAGTTCATGGCTGCCATCATGAGCCGGCGCAAGGACGATATTAAGGAAATAACAAAACTGATGGACGAGTGCAAGGCTATGGGCATACATACACTCGGACCTGATGTGAATGAGAGTTATGAGAAGTTCGGTGTCAATAAGAAAGGCGAGATACGTTTTGGCATGGGAGGCGTGAAAGGCATGGGAGAGGCCGCGGCACGAGCAATTATAGAGGAGCGCGAACAGAATGGGGCGTACAAGTCGATATTCGATTTTGCCGAGCGATTGGGCACTAATGTCAACCGCAAGACCTACGAAGTGCTGGCTCTCAGCGGAGGTTTTGACAGTTTCGGAATAAAGCGCGAGCAGTTTTTTGCACCCGGAAGCAAGGGCGAATTGTTCATAGACCTGCTGGTGCGTTATGGCCAGAACTATATGAATGCAAAGCGTGACATGGCGCAATCGTTGTTCGGCGGATTCGACGAGGTAGAGATTACCACGCCGGCAATACCTCAAGCGGAGTCGTGGAGCAACATAGAGCGGCTTAACAAGGAGCGCGAACTGGTGGGAATCTATCTCTCGGCTCACCCGCTCGACGACTATTCCATGGTGCTGAAGAAACTCTGTAACACCCGATGCATGGAACTTGAAAACAAGGAGTCGTTGTTAGACAGGCAGGAACTGACAATCGGTGGTATCGTGACAAACGTCAGAAATCATTTCGACAAGAAAGGCAATCCATGCGGATTTGTCACCATAGAGGATTATGACGGAGCCGGCGAAATGCCTTTCTTCGGCGAGCAATGGGGCAAGTGGAGCGGTATGTTGCAGGTTGGGAGTTCGGTTTATGTCAATGCGAAGTGCTCAAGACCTTTTCAGAATTCAAATTATGTGAGTTTCAATGTCAGCAATATACAACTGATGAGCACGGTAAAGGAGACGCGCGTGGATCATATAACAATCTCGATGAAAGAGTCGGAAATAGACACGCAGAACGTGGACGAACTGTGCAGTGTCATTGATGAATACCCCGGAGACACTGATGTGTATCTGCAAATTCACATTCCGGGCACCGGTGCTCCAATGACATTGCGCTCAAGAAAGAAGCGCGTGGAACTGAACCATGGTTTTATTTCATATCTCGACAGCAACGAATTGTTCGAGTATGACATAGCGACAAAATAACATAACATGCCGCTTCATTCTGCACCGCTGGATATAATCACAAGGCATGCGGTGATAAGTGGCACGATATTTGCATGAATTTTAATCAAAATAATTATTGTTGAACAAATTAACGGAAAAAGAAATGGAAGTTAAAATCACACAAGAGAATTTCGAGAGTTACAAGAATGGCTCGCTGCCATTGGTAATTGACTTTTGGGCAACATGGTGCGGACCGTGCCGTATGATTGCTCCGCTGGTATCACAACTCGCCGAAGAGTTCGATGGAAAAATCGTTGTGTCAAAGTGCGACGTAGAAGAAGCCGACGAAGTGGCTGCCGAATTGGGCATCCGCAACATCCCTACAATAGTGTTCTTCAAGGACGGTAAGGAAGTTGATCGCCATGTTGGCTCTGCTCAAATCAATGTTCTCAGAAAGAAGTTCGAGGCTCTGCTTTAAGCATTTTTTCCAAATTAAAAGTATTCCTCACGGGTAAGGATGTGTGCGAGCGGCTGTATATCAGCCCTCGTACCTTGCAGGACTACCGAGACAGGAAGATTATTCGCTACACGCAATTTGCAGGAAAAATACTCTACAAGGCTTCGGACTTGGAGAAGATGCCGGAGGAGAATTACAAGAGCAGTAGAACAGGATAAAGACAATAAGCGCATATTACTGAATGGACAACGGCACTTGGGCAGAGATACATCTGCTTCAAGTGCTGTTTTTGATAAAATAAAAGTAGATATTTTTCATTTCGATATTAAAAACTCTTAAACTATATATTGTGAACTCTGCCTTTTATTTTATCTTTGCAATTGTAACAGTAGAAAATGATGGAACATTCTCAAAACACATAATTTATGAAAATAAACCATATTGCAATGTATGTATGCGACCTCGAAGGTGCAAGGGATTTCTTCGTGCGATATTTCGGGGCAAAGCCCAATGCCGGCTACCATAATGTACATACAGGTTTCCGCTCTTTCTTCTTGTCTTTCGACGACAATGTACGATTGGAGGTGATGACCAAACCGCAAATGACAGACGGCGAGAAAGAGAGGGACAGAACGGGCTTTATTCACCTTTCCTTCAGCGTGGGAAGTAAAGAACAAGTGGATACGCTAACGGCTCAATTAAAGACAGATGGCTTTGAAGTGGCCGATGGACCAAGAACTACCGGTGATGGTTATTACGAGAGCAGTATTGTGGGCTTTGAGGGTAATTTGATAGAGATTACCGTTTAGTAATCAAATTCTCTTAGCAGAAAGTTCGGATATTATGCCGGCTTCATCGTAAAAATTAGTACCTTTGTAGCATTACTAACCCTTTAATTCTAAGTGATATGATAAAGTACGTAATTCAAGCAAAGAAAAATCCGTTGAATAGGACGGTGAAGTATTATCCACAGGCGGCACCGACCACACCGGTAACGCTGGCACAAATCATAAAGCGGATAGAGAAACGCTCCACCGTGTCGAGTGCTGACGTGAAAGCTGTGTTGGACGCCTTACAGTACGAAGTTATCGAGGCCTTGGAGAACGGCAATACCGTGCGTTTGGGCGACATAGGTTCGTTCCGTCTCACCATCAAGGCGGAGGGCGCGCTAACGGCGGACGAAGCCAAGGGAATGGGAGCGAAACTCATCAAGCAGGTGAACGTGCAGTTTACCAAGAGTACGGTCATGCGTGATTCTTTCGATATCCGAAATCTCGACTTCGGCCCGCAGGAAGATATTGTAAACGCAAAATAGCATGCCGGCAGCATCGTAATGCCTCCACGAAAAGCGTGTTTCCGGCATACGAAAAGGATATTTTCCATGTGTCGGGAACACCGTTTTCAAGGCTTAAAAATGCAGTTTTACAACTCATTGATAATCAATACTTAGCAAAAGGCCAAAATTGTCTTATAAGAGAATTAAAATTGTCTTATAAGACTTTTTGAAAAGTCCTATAAGACAATTTCGAGAGGGTGCACAGCAAGATGGATTTAACTATACTTTTAAAATTGAAATGATTGATAAAATAGTCCAAGCAGAAAATAAAGCAGAAAAAAGACAATGGACAAAAATAGCATATTACAATACAAATCATCGTTCGACAGCATCGTTCGATATATTGAAAGCGACGATGCAAAAGAACAAGTAGAAGTGTGGTTTGCACGCGAACTGCAAACGATATTGGGCTATGCGCGCTGGGAGAACTTTCTCGTTGCCATACGACGGGCAGTAGATTCGTGTAAAGCGCAAGGTATCAACGTTGATGACCATTTTCGTGAGGTCACGAAAATGGTCGAATTAGGTAGTGGAGCCAAGCGAGAAGTATCCGACTTTATGCTTACCCGCTATGCCTGCTACCTCATCGCTCAAAACGGCGACCCAAAGAAAGAAGAAATTGCCTTCGCTCAAAGCTACTTTGCCGTACAAACACGAAAAGCAGAATTAATAGAAGAACGACTAAACCTGCTGTCTCGCTTAGAAACCCGCGATAAATTAAGAATGGCAGAAAAACAATTGTCACAGAACATATACCAGCGAGGCGTTGACGACAAAGGCTTCGGGCGCATACGCTCCAAAGGCGACACAGTTCTCTTCGGGGGACACACCACCGAAGATATGAAGAACCGACTGGGCGTAAAATCCAACAGGCCGTTGGCAGACTTTCTGCCCACACTTACCGTAGCCGCCAAGAACCTTGCTACGGAAATGACCAATTACAACGTAGAAAATAAAGACCTGCAAGGAGAACAGCCCATTACTAAGGAACACATACAGAACAACCAAAGTGTGCGCGATATGTTGGGGCAGCGTGGTATAAAGCCTGAAGAACTTCCACCCGCAGAAGATATTAAGAAACTGGAACGCAAGGTTACGCGAGACGAGAGAAAGATAGAGCAAACTTCGCAAAAACTACCGAAAAATAAGGAATAAAAAGTAATGAGTGAATTTATAACCGCATTGTGTAGCAATGCAAGAAGCGGACGAATTCCCGAAGAATACGATTTCTTTGGTAGTTTGATAGGAGAATGGGTTATTGTGTGGAACGACCATTTAGAGGATGCCAAGCCAAGACGGGTGAAAGGCGAATGGATATTTTCTCGAGTCTTGGAAGGTACGGCAGTGCAAGACCTTTTCATCGTTCCCTCCCGTGTGGAGCGTTTACAAAACAAACAGCCTGATGCCGAATATGGAACGACACTTCGCATTTACAACCCTAAAACGATGGAATGGGATATTTTCTACGGTTGTATGGGCGAGGCTATCCGATTGACAGCTCGTAAGGTTGATGAAGATATCATCCTGACCGAAAACACGACAGAGAAGATGAGATATGTATTCTCCAATATAACTACTTCCTCTTTTCTGTGGAGAAAAGAACGAATAAATGAAAAAGGCGAGTGGCAAACCGTGGCGAAAGTAACGGCAAAAAGGAAAGATGAATAGTAAATCAACAATGAACAAACGATGGAAGATTATTATAAGATAAATAAGGAAGCGTGGAATGCAAGAACAAAGATACACCTGCATTCCTCATTTTACGATTTGGACAAGTTCAAAAGAGAGGTAAAGTCTGTTCCCGACTTGGATTTGTCTTTGCTGGGAGACGTTCGGGGAAAGTCTATTCTCCATCTTCAATGTCATTTCGGTATGGATACGCTTTCCTTATCAAAGATGGGAGCCAATGTTGTGGGGGTAGATTTCTCAGAAGAAGCTATAAAAACAGCGAGGTCGTTGAACGAGGAATTGGAGCTGAATGCACAATTCTGCTGCTGCAACATCTACGATGCACCTGCCGTGCTGCAAGGACAACAGTTTGATATTGTATATACATCTTACGGTGTTGTTAATTGGTTGCCCGACTTAACCCAATGGGGACATGTAATTTCACAAATGCTGAAAGATGCCGGAAAGTTCGTTATAGTGGAATTTCACCCCGTATTATGGATGTTCAATGAAGATTTTTCTCAAGTCCGATATGCTTATTCGCGCAAAGAACCTTACGTTGTGGAAGAAGCAACCTACACAGATTCGGAAAATGACAATCGGCAAAAGACCGTTACGTGGAATCACGGGCTGGCTGTAGTGCTGAATGGTTTGCTCTGTAATGGTTTGCAGATAAAGTCTTTCGGAGAGTATGATTACTCGCCTTTCAACCTATTTGGGAATATGACAGTTGAAAAGAACGGAACGTTCAAAATCGCAGGAAAGAATGGCGAGATACCGATGCTGTTTTCTGTTGTTGCCGTGAAGCATCCGCAAATACATGGTAGCATGTAGTAAGTCCGTAATTCCGTATTATTGATGAGTTTGACAATAATTTGAATGTTGAACTGAGTAAAAAACCTATGTTTACCTTCCTATAATAGCAATGGTAAACGTTGCGGAAATCGTAAGGGACGACTTTCTGAGAGTTATGCTATCATTTCGGGACATATCGTAATTTCAAAGAGTATTACCGGAACTGTATCTGTGGCCGGCTCAGGCATGAATTCCCTGCAGCCGTCTCCTATAACCGTTGAAAATACTTTCATCGTCCAAAGTGTCAGAAAGTGACAAGTCGAGAGCCGTCTTCCGCTTCTTCGATAGTGACCTTTGTGACATCTTCGGGCAGGAGGTCTTCTATCAGTTCCGGCCATTCTATGAAGCACGGATTGCCACTGAAGAAGTATTCTTCATATCCCATGTCATAAACCTCGTCAAGTTTCTTTATGCGGTAAAAGTCGAAGTGGTAGATGGTGGAGTTCCCATCGCCTTCATATTCGTTCACAATGGCGAATGTGGGAGATGTTATAACGTCTTTCACTCCAAGTTCTTCACATATCGCTTTTATGAAAGTGGTCTTTCCTGCACCCATTTTTCCGTAGAATGCGAACACCTTTCCCTGCGGCATATTGTCGATGAACCGGCGCGCCGCACGCGCTATGTCGTCAATATTATTGATTCTTATTTCCATTATTCCTTAAATTCCTTGATTTTTATTATTATAGTTTCCGCTTTCTTCCGCGCAGTGTGACGAACGGTATAATCATCTCCTCCATAGAGATTCCGCCATGCTGGAACGTATCTTTGTAGTAGGATACGTAGTAGTTGTAGTTGTTCGGATATGCGAGGAACGAGTTGCCGGTGGCGAACACGTAAGAGGTGCTGAGGTTGGGAGTCGGAAGTTGTGCCTGACGAGGGTTCTTTATTGTGAACACCTCCTTGGGATTGTAGGCGAGATTCTTGCCTAACTTATACCGCAGATTGGTGTTCGTGTTGCGGTCTCCTATTATTTTCACCGGTCGGTTGACCCTGATACTGCCATGATCGGTTGTCACCAGCACAGTGTGGTCAGACTGTGCGAGTGCTTTCAGCAGTTCTGACATTACCGAATGGCGGAACCAACTTAGCGTTATCGAACGATATGCCGACTCGTTATTGGCAAGTTCGCGCACCATCTTGGATTCCGTACGCGCGTGGCTCAGCATGTCGATGAAATTGATTACCACAATGTTGAGGTCGTTCTGTTTTATCTGATTGAACTGTCCGAGGAATCGTTCGGCAGCCGAAGAGTCGTTTATCTTGTGGTAGGAGAACGTGTCGTGACGGCGGTATCGTTCTATCTGTGTCCTTACAAGAGGTTCCTCGTTGAGGTTCTTGCCCTCTGCCTCGTCTTCATCCACCCACAGATGTGGGAACATTTCGGCAATCTGTGTCGGCATCAAGCCGCTGAAAATGGAGTTGCGGGCATACTGTGTGACAGTGGGAAGAATGCTGAAATAGGTGTCTTCTTCGATGTCGAACATGTCGCCTATTTCCTGAGCGAGCACCCGCCACTGGTCGTAACGGAAGTTGTCAATCACTATCAGAAACACCTTCTCACCCTTTGACAACAACGGGAAAATCTTTTTCCTGAAGATGTCCGGACTCATTGTGGGTCGTTCTACGGTCTGCATGGTCTTCGGATTAACCCATGCGAGATAGTTGTTCTTTATGAACTTGGCGAAACCATTATTGGCTTCTTCTTTCTGCATCTGCAATATCCCGTTCATGTTGGTATCTGTTCCTGTCAGTTCCAGTTCCCAGTGAACGAGTCTCTTGTAAACATTTGTCCAGTCTTCGACCGTGCGACAGTCGGCAATCTGCATCGATATGTCTTGAAAATCTTGCTGATAACCGCTCTGTGTCACCTCCGCCACAATCTCCCTTCGGTGTATGTTTTTCTTCAGTGTGAGCAATATCTGCACCGGATTGACCGGTTTGATGAGATAGTCGGCAATCTTGGAGCCTATGGCTTGGTTCATAATGTCCTCCTCTTCGCTCTTTGTCACCATCACCACAGGTGTTGCCGGCTGTATCTCTTTCAGTTTCTGAAGCGTTTCAAGTCCGCTAAGACCCGGCATCATCTCGTCGAGCAAGATGAGGTCGAATGTGCGCTGGCTGCACTGTTCTATTGCATCGGTTCCGTTTGTGGCCGTAACCACGTCGTAACCTTTCTTTTCTAAGAATATTATATGGGCGCGGAGAAGTTCCATCTCGTCGTCAACCCAAAGCAGAAGTCCGTTACTCATATCTGTTGTTTAGAAACCATCGAGGTCGTAGTATTCGTCCTCAATGTCGATAACTTTTTTGTTGTTATTGTTATTATTATTGTTCTTTGGATTGTTGTTCTCAATCACTTCTTCGTCATAGAAGTATATGCCCTCGTCATCCGGATCCTCTGTTTCGGGTTGTTCCGGTTCTGTGGGTTCGGGCTTTTGCGGCTCATTCGGTTTTGTTACTGTTGTGGGAGTCGGTTTCTTCGGTTCCTCTACAATCACTTCCGATTCTGTAACGGTCGGTGTTGCGGGTTCTTCATCAAGCACCTCCGTTTCCGTAACGGTAGGTTCTGAAGGTTCTTCTTTCACCGTTTCAGTTTCCGTAACGGTGGGAGTTGCGGGTTCTTCGACATTCTTTTCCGGCTCTTCGACATTCTTTTCCGGTTCTGCAGGCACGATTGTTTCCGGCAGAGTTTCCTGCTCTTCGGGTATTGTTGTCTTTTCTTCCGGCACAACCACGGTGTTCTCCGGTGCGGCATCTATTACCACTCCGTTGTCTTCAGTGTTGCCATATACGTTATCATCGTTTTCCGGCTGTGTGCTTTGTTTTTCCGGTTGTTCATATTCTATCTCGGCAGGCTCGGTAAGCAGTTGCAGAGTAGAAGGTTTAAGCGGTGCGAAATGCTTGTCGTAGAAATTGTCGTAGTCCTTATGACTGAAGTGAGTTCCGAGCAATGGCAGGTTTGCTTCGCTGATTATTATGCCTCGTGCTTTCTTCGTCAGTCTCATGATGTGTTCCTGTTTGTAGAGAATACGGGCATATTGCAGCACCTCGTCGTAATTGCGGAAACCTGATATCTGCATACGGTGGAGACCGTCGAAGTCGTCTATGTTGATGTCGAAGTTACGCACCAAGAAGTTGGTGAAGTTGTAACGCGCCATTTCGAATATTAGTTTGTTCTCTTGGACAGAATCCGGATGATATACGAACATGAAGATATGTGGTGACAGTCGGTCGGCAACGAACTTGCGTGCCTGTATCGAGTCGCTGTCGTTCAGCACTATGTTTCGGCGTTCCCATACGTCTCCGATGTCGAATTTTCCGCCACGCAGTTTCTTGCCGGCGTTCACTCCGTTGATTATCATGCCTGCTATTTCGCTTATACGGCTGCTCGGATAATTCTTCACCACATCATTCATGTCGGCCAGACAGCCATCGGCATCACCGTCGTTGAGTTTACTCAGACCGCTGATGAAGACGAACTTATCGCGATTAGCACCCATCGGGAAGCGCGACTTGGAAGTCTCTGCGTTATTTTTCACTTCTCTGATGCGGTTTGCTTTGAATGCTTCGTAGGTGGCAGCGTATAGCGAGTCTTCAATCATTGTTCCGAAACGAGCGTTCTCAATGAAGTGAGGGTCGGAAAGAATGGCAGTCCATTGGCTCTTGGGATGATTCGACTTGAGTTTGTCGAGATACGACTCTGCCACTCCGTCCATGCCCATGCGCCGGTAGAGCAGATACAAATGATATAGAGCATCGTCCATGTGCTCGTATTCAGGATAATGATTTTCGAGTCTTACGAGATGCTTCTCGCTCTGTTTCAGGAAGTCGAGTTTGTCCTTGAAAATCACTCCGGCGTGATACAGTCCGTCCTCTATTATGAGGTTGCTTGCCTGAATCTGCTCGTCTGTGAACGGTATCTGCGCGAGGTAATACTCACGTTTGTGAGGGTCGTTCTGTGCACTGTCCAATCTGTTGTCTATCGAGTCTTGCAATGCTTCGGCAGCCATTATCGAATCGCGTTGCTCGGCCGATAACTGCGAATAGTCTTGTTGCGCCACAACGGTGCGGTTAACGCGTTGCCAGTTGTCAACGTTCTCACGCCGTCCCCATATTTTCTGGAACGCCGCTTTACCCTGATTCACCGCCATTTGGTTGTAGAAATACCACAATCCTTTCTGTGTTTGCTGTTGCGTCTGCGTTCTTAGGTCGTTGCCTCCCATGCTTCCTTGGTTCTCGGCCTGCTGTTGCTGCGCCTCCTGTTCTGCCTGTGCGAGTCGTTCTTCCTTCTCTTTCTTCTTCAAAGCGTCTATCACACGGTCGATTGCAGCATTGCGATCGGCCTCCGGCATCTTTGCCAATGCCTGCAAAGAGTCTTGAAGATACACTGCATCGGTGAACGGAACGAGTTCGTCGAGCACCTTCGAGCGGTATGACAGAGCCTCATAGTCCTTGCGGTCTTTGTCGAGCAGACCTATCGCTTCGCCGTAACAGCGTCTCGCGTCACTGAATTTCTCACGTGCCCAGTATAGGTCTCCGAGTTTCAGCAGCAGCACACCTTTCTCAACTCCGGCACGTGTAGTTTTCTTGTTTCCCTGCTCGTATGCCTCGATGGCCTTTGTGGTGTCGCGTTGGTGCAGGTAGATATTGCCCATTGCGTAATACACTTGGTCGAGATATTCTTTGTTGTTGTCAGATGCGGCCATGCGTTTCAGTCGGCCTATCATCTGCTTTGATTTTCCGGCTGCCATCACCTCCGTCATCGCTATGCGTGCGTTGAACTCAAGTTCGTAAGGCGGATTAAGTTTTATTACGTGCTTGAAAGCATTGTATGCGAGGTCGTTATGACCGAGTTCGGCCTGCAACTGTCCCATGAGATACCACTCTCTGGCTTTCTGTTTGCGACGCATCTCATGGCGTATCACCTTGCGCAGGTATGGTATAGCCTCCTCGATACGATTGGTGTGAATGTAATAGTCGGCAAAGGTGTAGTCCCACTCCTTCACCGCACGCCAATCCATCGAGTCGCGTCGCATCTTTGCAATAACGTCCTCGGCATCATACATGAAGTTCTGTTCTATGTAACACTTTGCCAGCCAAGCACGTGCCTTGCCCGCAATGGCAGGCTGCGTGGCATACAGACGACTCATGTAAGAGAATGTTGAGGCAGCCTCGTCGAAGTCGCCTTTGTAGAATTGCGAGCGTCCCATCAGCATCCACGCCTTCCACAGGAATGGGTTATACTCGCGTCGGCTCAGCCATTCTCTGTCGCGTTCGGTTTTTTTGCGCTTTTTGTTCCACTCCGGTCTGCGCTTTATGCTATGCTGTTTTATTGCTTTCTGTGCCTTTTCTATGGCACGTTCGTAGTTTCCTTTGCCCAAGTCACGACTCGCTTTGTTGCCTACCGTGTATAAAGGAATACGCTCGGTGAAGTTGTCTTTGTTGCCGTTCTCCTTCTCCAGCGAAGCATCTATATACGCCATAGACCCGTTATAATAAGTATTATAGCGGGCATTGAACGAGTGCCACCATCTGCTAGATGACGTGTTCTTCTGCGTTGAACAGGCTGCGAGCAGCAATATTGCCACGATGGCTACGGCGAAGTATGACTCCTTGAACTTCATAATAGTTATTCTTTATCCCTCGCCGACAATCAGCAGTACCTCGTCTTTCACTTGGTCGGGCAGGCTTATGTCGCGAAGCGTGAGGCTCCGACACCAGTCTTTCACCTCCGAGGGTCGCATCGTGTAGAGCACTTCGCGGAACTGCTCGGCCTCATCGTCCTCGTAACGGTCTGACGGTCGGCGTTGAAAAGCGTCGAGTTCCTCATCATCGAAGTATTCCACAGGTTTTGTGGCAGCATCCATCATGCACTCCTGTTCGCACCGGGTGTCTTCACCGCTGCACGTGGTGCAAGATGGCGAACCACTATTAATAACGTCGGAATCACCGTCTTTATTGTGTGAGAGCAGTCCGAGAATTGCTGCGAATACGCCCAAGGCGATAATTCCTATAGCGAGATATAGCATTTTGTTCTTCTTAATCCTTGTTGTAGGAAAGCCGCAGTGGGCTTTCTATTCTTCCTCTTCAATCTTAAAACCGGCTTGTTGCAGGTCTTTCCAGAAGTTGGGATAACTCTTTGTAACCACCTCCGGGTTGTTTATTCGCAGTCCGGGAAACTTCACGGCAGCCGGAGCGAATGCCATTGCCATGCGATGGTCTTCGTATGTGTCGATTGGTTCCATCGTTGCTTCGCATTGTTCGCCGTCCCAAAGCAGTTCGGAGTTGTTCTCCTCTCTTATTACAAATCCCAATTTTCTCATCTCCCGTTTCAGAACTTCGATGCGATCACTCTCCTTGATGCGTAGTGTTGCCAGTCCGGTGAAGTGGAACGGAATGTCCATTGCCGCACATGTAACCACGAGTGTCTGCGTGAGGTCGGGCTGTCCGGAGAAATCGAAGTCGAGTTTCGGCAGCATGGAGCGCATGGCTTTCAGTGTTACCGTTGTAGGTTTGGTCTTTATACCATCCTCAAACGATGTCTTCACGCCGAGCATCGAGAAAAGATACCTCACTCCGGAGTCGCCCTGTCGCGACGAGTCGATGAGTCCGGGTAAGCGTATGCTGCTCTCGCGGTCGCCCATGAGTGCCAATGTCTCGTACCAATAAGACGCTCCGCTCCAATCGTTCTCGATGATAAACTCACGCTCTCGGTATCCTGTCGGTTCGGTTACGATAGTGTCAACATCTGTCCATTCCACACGTGCGCCATAGTCGTGCATCGTGTGGATTGTAAGGTCGATGTAGGGGCGCGATATTATGTTGCCCGTGAGATGCAGTTCGAGACCGCCGTTCAGCATCGGTGCAATCATCAGCAGTGCCGATACGTACTGCGAACTGACATCGCCCGGAATCTCTATACTGCCTCCGTCGAGTGCCTTTCCACGTATCTTCAGCGGCGGAAATCCTTCTTCTCCGATATATTCTATGTCGGCTCCGAGGTATCTCAGTGCGTCCACGAGCACCTTTATCGGGCGATGTTTCATCCGTTCGGTGCCGGTTATTACATGCTCTCCGGGTGTTACGGCGAGATAAGCGGTCATAAACCGCATTGCCGTTCCGGCCGCTTTGATGTCTATCTCGTATGGATTGTCGTGCAATGCTCTCACAATCACCTCTGTATCGTCGCAGTTGCTGATGTTTCGGGGCATTGTCTTTACGCCTGCGAGGGCACTGATTATCAGGGCACGGTTGCTGATACTCTTGCTTGCGGGCAGTTTTATGGTAGTGTCGATACGGCTCGGAGCCGTAATCCTGTATCTCATTTCTGTTGCTTTTCTTTGTTTGTTTCTCAATAACTTTTGTCTTGCAAAAATACTAAATTTATTTTTAATGCACTTATCTTTTACTATTATTAACGTGAGTTCGGAATAAGGATTTGTGCTTTTTGACCAACTCGCATAATCTTCTTACTCGTTCGGAAAGCGTCGAGCCACAAAAAACACCGACAGGCTTGATAGTGCAAGTCTGCCGGTGTGATATTAAGTATAAAATCTATTGAAAAGATTTTGATGGTTGTGATTATTCAGTGGTGAAGTTGATTTTGTGAAGTTGAGTTGTTGGACCACCATTATATCCGCAAACAAGCAGTACATATTCTGTGCCTGATTGCTGGCAATTGACACGTACAGTCTGCGAACCATTGTATATCAGTCCGTTCACACCCTGCATATCACTAATCAGTTTGCGCATGAAAGCATCGTCGTCGCCATTATAATAAGCATCGAAATACTTCTTGCGCTGCGCGTCAATGAAGAATGGGTCGTTATTGGTTGTGGTAATCTTTACGTCTGCACCGTCCGAATAGATTTTCTCTATCTTGATGGTCAACTGGTTGTCAGATGGAACAGGAGCAGGTGTCCTGAAATCCTTGAGGTATAAGTCGGTGAGCAGTTCGCCGTCATCGTTGATGCCATAGCAATAAACTTTATATTCGGTATCCCAAATTGGTGACATGATTTCGTCTTTGAGTGTGAATTGCTGAACGCCGTCTCTTCTCTGACCTTTCATGACTTCCTGCCATGTCATGCCATACATGCCGGCTATCCATGCCCACCATGCTTGGTCGGCTGCAGGCGTACTGCCGTAGTTCTCTATGCCTTTGTCGTATGCACTTGCTGTTACTGCGCAATAATAGAAAGGCATGGTAAGGTCTTTCGGTGTGATGGAAATGTTGGCGTTATCGCCGGTAATGTCGGTAATGCTGATAACGAAGTCGTCACCCGCAGAAGCCGCTGTGGTCGCGCTGGCGTGCTCGATTCCGCATGTAATGCCGTACTCGTCGATGGCCAGTGTGTAGAAATCATACTCGGTTCCATATACCAGTCCTGTTATGGTGAATACGCCTTCCGTTGTACGCTCAAGTTGGTGATTCTTAATGATGCTGTCGCGCAGGTTCTCACCGCCGATGTTGGCCGATGCCTTACCGTAATAAACGTAGAATTTGGGACACTCATCGGGCTTGTTGAACTTGATGGAAACTGATTGTGCGAACTTTTCTTTTACCTCCATAGGCACACTGTAGTTTTCAACGTGTTTGAAACTAATGCTGTCAATTGCGTCAACTGCATAAACTACATTTTTTCCACTCTTTTGGTGAACAATCATTCTGTTTCCATTTCTTTCTTGTGCGAAACCAAATGATGCTACTGCTGTCAGTACTAAAAGTATAATATATTTTCTCATAGTTTTGGGTTATTTGTTGAATTTGGTAGATTGGTTATTGATTCTTAGGATATACACACCTTTTGGCAGGTCGGCAATGTTGATGCGTTCGCCTTGCCAGTTGGGCAAAATTTTAACTTGCATACCGGAATAATTGTAGATGTTGACATTGCCGCTTGAAATGCCATTGACAGTGATGATGCTGCCTGAAGGGTCTATGCTGATGCCCATGCGAGTTTCATCATCGATAATGTTTTCAAAGCCGGTTGTTGATAGAGTGAAATAGATTTTGTCAACATTAGCATAGTTGTAGTTGACATCTGCCTGTCCATTCCGGCAGATTGAGAATCCATCTGCGCCGAAGCGGATGATTCTCACGCTGGAAATGGGGTAGGGCGTATGAGTGCCCGCCGACTGAACGACCAAGTTGTCGTCAGCGATGGCAGCCGATGCAGATAATAGTACGGCGGCCATTGTGAATAATCTAAATTTCTTTTTCATACTTGTTCGATTGGTTTTTTGTTAATTGGACTAATGACTTACAGACGTGGCAGAAGCGGAACTCTTTCCTCGTAGGTCATAATGATATTGCTTTTAATTACGTGCTTCAAATATACGAATATTTTTTTTAATATCATAACACTTAACGTTTTTTTTGTAGAGCAGGCCTGAAAAGTTCTTTTCTGATAATCAAAGGTAATGATTTTTTATTACTTTTCATGATGTTTTATCTGTTGCCAGTATGACTTGAATTATAACATGCTAAAAATTAATATATTATGTAAACTTCTGCTTGTGATAGATGTCGGTGTTAAAAAATAGTTTTTTATGTTAAATTTTGGTTGTAAAATAACATTTGGTTACAAAAAAAGATGTTGTTTAAATATTTTTTTATATATTTGCGATGAATTAGATGACTGATGTTTATTTCTTAATAGGTATATGTGATGAAAAGACAAAAACTGACTATGGGCGCATTGAAACGTCTGCTCGCATTGTATAACGGAGAGGAGTTGACACAAAGCGAGACGCAGACCCGATTGTTTGACAGGATGAAACGTGATGGAGTGTTGATACCGGCAACGCAACATGGTGCGCGAACTACATTCAAGGCTTCAAGCATGGAACTGCTGAAAGATTTTCTTTCGGAGAAACTCAGCATACAAGACTTGCAAAGTTTTCACGATTTCAGGTTCGCAGAAGTTGATGATATGCCGAAGACAGAAGTGGCAGAGCAGGTGCAGGAGTTGAGATATGCAAAGCCAAGTCCTATGGAAGGATTTTATGTTACTTCCGTAGAGCCGATTGAGGCTCAGGTGGGCGGGGTGCATTTTTTCATCAATCCTCCACGCGGAACATATATGTATATATATGAGTATAAGATATTCAGCGTACCACGCGACATTCTTATTGTCGGTGTGGAGAGTGCAGAGACATTCCATCGCATACGCCGTTTCCAGAATCTCTTTCCACAAAGGAAAATCCTGTTTGTACACAGACATCCGCAAGGAAGTGAACTGGGGCGTTGGTTGAAAATGCTGGGCAATCAATATATACATTTTGCCGACTACGACCTGATTTCAATATATAATTTCCAGAACGACATTTTCTCTCGTATCGGCGAACGTGCATCATTTCTTGTGCCGCCCAACGTGAAGGAACTTATAGAACGAGGAAGCAGGAAACAATATGATGCGCAGCAGGCTGTTTACTGCCACATGCCGATAGTGGATATGCGACTGAAGCCTCTCGTGGAACTCATTAACACACAGCATAGATGTTATTTTCCGTCGGCAGACTTTGACTGACGACACTATGCGCAGCAGTTTACGGTCTGTCAGATTCCGTTTCGTTATATGTACCATTACAAAATGGGCGAAATTGAAAAGCAATTTCGCCCATTTTGCTTTTCAATTTCGCCCAAATTACTTTTCAATTTCGCCCAAATTGCTTTTTATAATGCGTTCTTGCGGGGATTATTCGTTGGCAAAACGTCTGTGGTAATTGCCCTTGAATACCCAACTGGGTGACTCGAAATATTTCTCGCTTGGATTGATATGGAACCATTTGTTGAAAATCTCTATTTCCTGAGCCGGCATGAAACTCTGTGCAAGGAGATATACGGCATCGGTCGGGTCTGTTGTGCTTACTGCCTTGTCAACTACTATTACGGTATGGCCGGGCGAACCGCCGTTGATGAGTACATCGCCGATTTCTATCTTGTTGTCTGTTACGAGCGTGAGTTCTTTTTCCAACGACAGCGTGCCTGCATAGTTAAAGACGATGTCAAGGTACTTTCTGAATGTTGGGTACCCGTAGTCTTTCCCTTTCTTGTGTGCCCATGAACAGTGCCATGTCTTTGTGTTCACCACGATACGGTCGCCATTTGCCCATCTGCTATAGTCGGCTCGGAAGCCGTTAGTGAAGTTGAAGTGTATTTCGTTGTAACGCTTCTGTTGCCAAAGATACAGTGCACGGAGGAATATTACGGCATCAGCGCATTGGTTTGTGCTCTGATAACCGAAATCGAGGTCGGCCACTCCACCATCGTAATGCTCGCTTTTTATTGTGCCATTGTAGTAGCGCAGATCGGTTCCGCGTGGTTTCAGTGGCATTGTTCGCAGATATTCGGCGAAACTGCCGGTATTTGTCTCCACGCGTTTATAGCCTTTCGGAACGTCGAATCGGGTGTATGGCGTAGAGTCGGCGGTTGTCGTTATTTCTTCTTTCGCGATATTCCCATTTTCCGTTACTCCGGCTTGTCCTTTGGCACACGAGAGACAGCAGCATGACGATAGTATTATTACGAATGATATAAAATGCTTCATTGTGGTTTATGTTACAGATATTGATATTCCTTTCCCTGTGTCGCAAAGATAATATTTATTTCCAATTTGCATGCAGAAAAACAAAAATATCTTCAAATATTTGTTTTTCTCATCAAAAGTCCATACCTTTGCACGTGAATTAGGCCACCTCCGTGGCGGTTCAATATCTGTTCGGGATTTAGCGCAGTTGGTAGCGCACACGTCTGGGGGGCGCGAGGTCGCTGGTTCGAGTCCAGTAATCCCGACAAAAGAAGAAGTCAGATAACTGTAAATCGGTTGTCTGACTTCTTCCTTTTTGTGTATTGTTGTTATAGAATTGAAAGTTTAGAATATACAAGTACAATGATTTTCGGAGGAGCATAGTCTTAGTGAAAACAAAAAACGAGAGGTGTTTCCTCTCGTTCTTTGTGATCCGTTTGGGGCTCGAACCCAAGACCCCAACATTAAAAGTGTTGTGCTCTACCAACTGAGCTAACGGATCTCCATATATGCTATTCTTGTGAAAAGCGGTTGCAAAGGTACATTGTTTTTTTAAAATAGCAAAATTATTTGGAATCTTTTTGCGTTTTTTCGTCTGCAATTGCTTTCTCGGTGACTTTTTCCTCTATTATTTCTTCGTCTTTCGTAACATAACGTTTATAATATGCCATGATAATTGTTGTTAGTGGCAAGGCAATGATAAGGCCAATAAATCCGAGCAATGCACCCCAGATAGACAGTGAAAGGAGCAATATGGCGGGATTCAGTTTCATTGCCTTTCCCATGATGCGTGGTGTCACGATGAGGTCGATGATTATCTGCACAATGGCAAAAACTGCGACGGCAGATGCAAGAATGACCCAGAAATTTTGTCCGGTGTCAACTGCCTTCAGCAGAGCAAGGAACACTGTGGGAATGAGTGCGAAGGTGTGAAGATATGGCACGAGGTCCATTATTCCGATAAGTATTCCGAGACCTATCGCCATAGGAAAGTCAATGATGGTGAATCCGATACAGAACAATATGCCCATTACAAGTGCCACGAGTCCCTGTCCGCGGATATAGTTGTTCATTTCTCGTTTCACATCGCTTGCCAATCCCGACCAGAAAGGCCGGCTATTCTTTGGGAAAATACGAATCCAGTTGCGTGTTAAGTACTCGTAATCAAGCAGGATAAAGAACATATACAACAATGTTATGAGTGATGCTACGATGCTGATAATGATGTCGGCAGTCTGTCCGAGCATATTGAAAACCTTTGGCATAACGCCCTTTATGGCATCAGTCACATCTTTCTGTCTCAGGAAGCCCTCTATCTGTTTGTAATTATCTCGCACCCAATGTTGTATTGCCTGCGAGATGTTGTTGGCTTCGGTGTTGTTCTGTATGTATTGTGTTATCAGTGTGCCCAGTTTTTCAAACTGATGCATCATCGGCGGGAAGATGAGATAGAAGACCCCGAACAGCACAGCAAGGACGAATATCAGTGTCACCACGATGCTTAGTGGGCGCGTAGGCACATGGAGTTTGTATTGGGTGAAATGCACAAGGGGATAGAGCAGGTATGCAAGCATCCATGCCACGAAGAAAGGCAGCAACACGCTGCTGAGGTAGTTGATGGTGAGTATTACGGCAATTATTATCGATGCCGTTATGATCCATCGTACCAGTTTGTCGAATGTAATCTTTTGTTCTAACACTTTATTGTCTTATTTTTAAGTATTTCGGGTTTGTGTCTTTTCTTCTTTCGACACATTCTTGTAACATTCTCTGCACAGTGGTTCGTATTCATGTGTCTCACCGAGCAGCACCCGCTTGTCGCTTTCTACGAGACGGTGACTGACGTAAGCCTGTGAACCACACTTCACGCAGATTGCATGTACCTTTTGCACGTCATCTGCAATGGAACACAATGCGGGAATCGGGCCGAAGGGGGTACCTTTGAAGTCCATGTCGAGACCCGCCACAATGACTCTTATGCCGCGGTTGGCAAGTTCGTTGCAAACGTCTATGAGACCATCGTCAAAAAACTGTGCCTCGTCAATGCCTATCACCTCGTTCTCGCCTGCCAACAGGAGTATCGATGCAGAGGAGTCGATGGGCGTGCTCGGGATTGAGTTCTGGTCGTGACTGACAACATCGGCATCTGAATATCGCGTGTCGATTGCCGGCTTGAAAATCTCTACTTGTTGTCTTGCAAACTTCGCTCGCTTGAGCCTGCGTATCAGTTCTTCTGTCTTTCCTGAGAACATTGAGCCGCACACCACTTCTATTCGGCCGTGACGACGATATTCGCCGGTTATGTTATCTGTCATGCTTGTTGTCATTTAATTTTCTGCAAAAATACAAATCGAAATCCAAAGAAACAAGTTTTTCATGCTTTTTTAGACATAAAGACAGATTCTTTTTCTATTAATAATGAGTCTTTCTGTCAAATACTATATGTCTTTTTGTCTGAAATAATTTTGTCTTACGCTCATTTTACACTACCTTTGCAGGCAAAATGATAGGAATTAAGAAACTTGATGTTTTCATAATCCGGCAATTTCTTATGCTTTTTGTCGGTACATTCTTCATAAGTCAGTTTGTGCTTATGATGCAATTCCTATGGCAATATATAGACAAGTTGATTGGTAAGGGGCTCACGATAGACGTGTTGGCGCAATTCTTTTGGTATATGGGGATTATGCTTGTGCCTCAGGCGTTACCGTTGGCGATACTCCTGTCGTCTCTTATCACTTTCGGAAACCTTGGAGAAAGTTCTGAACTAACGGCGATAAAGGCAGCCGGTATATCACTGTTGCAGTCTATGCGCTCGCTCATGGTAATCGTTACTCTTATCGCACTGCTCTCATTCTTTTTTCAGAATGTTGTGGCACCGAGTGCCAATATGTCATTCGCGCAACTACTGCTGTCAATGAAACAGAAGAGTCCGGAATTGGAAATACCCGAAGGAGTGTTCTATGATGGCATACCGGGCAGCAATCTCTATGTACAGAAAAAAGATACCGAGACAGGAAAACTGTATGGGATAATGATCTATCGAATGACCGACAGTTTCGAAGATGCAGCCATAATACTCGCCGACTCGGGGATGTTGCAGGCAACGGCAGATAAAAAACACCTGTTGCTGAACCTATGGACCGGCGAGTGGTTTGAAAACATGAGGAACTCGGAACTGTCTGATAACGCTTCGGTACCATATCGTAGAGAGACTTTCACGAGGAAAAGAATAGTATTTGACTTCGACTCTGACTTCAACCTTGCTGATGCCAGTGCACTGTCTAACAATGCAAGGGGTAAGAGTTTGAACCGCATAAAGCGCGACCTCGATTCGCTTAATCAGACATACGACAGCATCGGAAGAGCATATTACAACACCTTGGCGATGGTAATTGGAAACACCGAGAATGCTTTTGAAGAAAAAACAATTGACAGAAAGAGAGCCGAAGATATGGCCGGAACGAAATCGTTCAACATTGACTCGGTATTCTCGAAAATGACTGCTGATGAAAAACTTGGTGCCGTAAACAATGCTATGATGAGGGTGCAGACAGAAATATCGGAAGTGGACTTCCGTGCTATGGTGACATCTGATGGCGACCGCTTGATAAGACAACACCAGATTGAGGCCATAAACAAATTCACCCAAGCCCTTTCGTGCCTGATATTCTTCTTTATCGGTGCTCCTCTCGGTGCCATTATCCGCAAGGGTGGGCTTGGTGTTCCGGTGATAATATCTGTGATTGTGTTCATCGTGTACTATATTTTCGACAACACCGGCTACCGAATGGCACGTGGCGGTATGTGGGCGGTATGGTTCGGCAAGGGTATTGCCACCGCCGTGCTCACACCTCTCGCCATATTCTTCACCTACAAAGCGAATAACGATTCGGTGGTGTTCAACATTGATGCTTACCGCGAGTTCTTCATGCGTCTGTTTGGTATGCGTATAAAGCGTAACATCGTGAGAAAAGAGGTGATAATAAACGACCCGAATTATCACGATGACAGCAATTCGTTGGCAGCAATAAGTGAGGAAATAACAACATACGCCCACGAACATCATCTCATGAGGCTGCCGGGGCTGATAAAGGTGTTCTTCAAATATCAGCCTGATAATGCGATAAAGAATATCGGTGAACGCCTTGACGAAGTGATAGAAGACCTCTCGAACACGCGCGACAAGGTGATATTGACAGAATTGAACAACTATCCTATCATGTCACTGACAGCCCACACGCGGCCGTTCGAACGGAAATGGCTCAATATATCTGCGGCCATATTCTTCCCATTGGGCATCATTCTATACATCAGAATGTGTCAATTCCGTTTCCGCTTATACCGAGACCTGCGCGTAATAAAGCGCACTAACGAGAATATAATAAAAAGAATAGGGGATATGTCGCCAAAATAACATTGTCCTAAATTCTATAATATAAATTAAATGATTCCTACCTTATTATAATAATAATGTATATGCAAGATTTTAAACTTAACAGCATAGAAGACGCTGTAAAAGACTTTAGCGAGGGAAAATTTGTCATCGTAGTGGATGACGAAGATCGCGAAAACGAGGGTGACCTCATCTGTGCAGCAGAAAAGATAACCCCGGAGATGGTGAATTTCATGTTGAAAGAAGCGCGTGGAGTGCTCTGTGTGCCGATAACAATATCGAGATGTGAGGAACTCGACCTGCCACGTCAGGTCGCAGACAATACATCCATGCTCGGAACGCCATTCACAGTTACCGTTGATAAACTGGACGGATGCACCACCGGTGTGTCAATACACGATCGATGTGCAACAATAAGAGCACTTGCCGACCCGAACAGCACTCCTCAGACGTTCGGACGACCGGGACACGTGAACCCTCTATATGCACAAGAGAACGGAGTGCTGAAGCGCAGTGGTCACACAGAGGCTGCGATAGACCTGTGTAAAATGGCCGGTCTGTACCCTGCCGGAGCGTTGATGGAGATTATGAACGATGACGGAACAATGGCACGTATGCCACAACTGATTGAGTTCGCGAAAGAACATCAACTGAAAATAATCACCATAAAAGATATGATTGCCTACCGTCTGAAGAAAGATTCGCTCGTGGAGATGGGCGAAACGGTGGATATGCCGACACAATATGGTCATTTTAAGTTTATTCCTTTCAGACAGACAAGCAATGGGTTAGAACATTTCGCACTTGTAAAAGGCGAATGGAACGAAGGAGAACCGGTAATGGTGCGCGTACACTCTTCTTGTGCAACAGGAGATATTCTCGGCAGCATGCGATGCGACTGTGGTGAACAACTTCACAAATCAATGCAGATGATAGATAAAGAAGGCAAAGGCGTGGTGGTATATATGCAGCAAGAAGGTCGAGGTATCGGATTGATGAACAAGATTGCCGCTTACAAACTGCAAGAAGAGGGACTCGACACGGTGGAGGCTAACGTGCATCTCGGATTCAAACCGGACGAGCGTGACTATGGTTGCGGTGCACAGATACTTATGAAACTTGGTGTTCGGAAGATGAAACTGCTGACGAATAACCCGGTAAAACGAGTAGGGTTGGAAGCATACGGACTGCAAATCATAGAGAATGTGTCAATAGAAATGACACCTAATAAATATAACATAAAGTACCTTCGTACAAAGAAAAACCGTATGGGGCACAACCTGCACCTGTGAACCTAAGTCATAACTATAGCCGCTTGGAAAACCTATAATGAAAACTTGGGAATCCAAGCGGCTGTTTTTTTCGCTTTTTCAATGAAAAGGTGAAATAAAAAAACAATTCTTTCGTTTTAAAGAATAAAAAGTGTTACTTTTGCAAGCAGATAGAGCAGAATAATGATATTACGGAATCGCTGCAATCTGTCTAATTCGTCTTGTCAATAAGCCATATTAATCAATGTGGCAAAATATAAGCGAAAAAAGACATAAGAAGAAACATTCACAATATAGAAATGACAATAAAACAACGGAAAAAGAGTTGCAAAATCATCTGTATTGCAAAAAAAGCAGACTGATTTGTTGTTAAAACTTATTAAATGCAGCGATATTTTTCCATTATTTATTATCTTTGCGCAACTATTCTTACAGTATTTGTAGCATACTGGCAGAATCAGACTATGTTCTGGATTAAATAGGAATTTATTAACAACTTAAATTATTTACAACTAAAATTAAACATTTAAATTATGGCAAGTACACAAAAGACCGCAAGCCCTAAGAAATCTCAGGGCTTCACAGGAGTAAGAGGTGCATTCTGGATCATCATCGTTTGCGCTATTATCGCTTTCTCTTTGTTCTACACATGGTTCGCAAATGGAATGCACTTCCAGGATGGCGACTCTGCAAACAGTCCGATTGACGTTTGGGGAACAATCTTTAAGGGCGGTATCATCGTGCCTGTTATCCACTCACTGTTGCTCACTGTAATCGCCATGTCAATCGAGCGTTGGCTCGCTCTGAAGACTGCATTCGGCAAGGGCGCACTGCCTAAGTTCGTTGCTAACATCAAGGCTGCTCTCAATGCAAACGACTTCGCAAAAGCACAGCAACTCTGTGATGCACAGAAGGGTTCTGTTGCAAACGTTGTTGGGGCATCTCTCCGCGCTTACAAGGAGATGGAGGCTACCGCAGGTTTGAAGAAGTCACAGAAGATTGCTAAGATTCAGCAGGCTCACGAGGAAGCAACTCAGCTTGAAATGCCTACTCTGACAATGAACCTTCCGATTATCGCTACTATCGTTACGCTCGGTACTCTTACCGGACTTCTCGGTACTGTTATCGGTATGATTCGCTCATTCTCTGCTCTGTCTGCAGGTGGTGGTGCTGACTCTGCTGCTCTTTCAGAAGGTATTTCTGAGGCTCTTATCAACACCGCATTCGGTATCGGTACTTCATGGTGCGCCGTTGTGTCTTACAACTATTTCACAAACAAGGTGGACAAGTTGACATTTGCACTCGACGAGGTTGGTTACTCTATCGCTCAGACATACGAAGCAAACCATACGGAAGAGGCTTAATTTTTGCTAACCCTTTAAAATTTTATCGCTATGGGTAAAGTAAAAATTAAGAAAAGTGACATCTGGATAGACATGACGCCTATGTCCGATGTTATGACCCTGTTGCTCACCTTCTTCATGCTGACATCTACGTTCGTAAAGAACGAGCCGGTGAAGGTGATTACCCCGGGTTCTATATCGGAGATTAAGGTGCCTGAAAACGGAGTCCTTACAATATTGGTAAGTCCTGAAAAGGACGCAAGTGGCAAGCCTACGGGCGAAGGCCAGGTGTTTATGAGCATCGACAACACTGACCAACTCGGTAATGCTTTGTCAGATATGGCCGGAAGATTTAACGTAACGTTGACTCCAAAGCAGATTGAGACATTCAAAACCGAGGCTATGTTCGGAGTTCCGATGTCGAAAATTAGTGCATATCTGCAGCAACCAAGCGCAAACCGTAACAAGATGATTGTGTCGGAGGGTATTCCTCTCGATTCTATTCAAGGCGGTATGAGCGAATTCCAGCAATGGGTTGATGCTGCGCGTACTGTGAATGACAAAATCAAAATTGCTCTGAAGGCAGACGCTAAGACACCTTATAAGACTATTAGAAAGGTGATGAACGAACTTCAGGACATGGACGAAAGTCATTACTTCATGATTTCTCAACTCGATGCCGGCAAGTCGGTAGAGGCAAATACTTATGTAAGGGGAGGCAACTAATATGGCACAAAAAAAAGAAAGCAAACAGAAGAAGATGAATGTCCGTGTGGACTTCACTCCAATGGTGGATATGCTTATGCTTCTCATCACATTCTTCATGCTCTGTACAACGCTTAGCAAACCGAGTACTATGGAACTCACTATGCCAAGCAACGATGATACAACTCAGGAAGAGCAGAAGAACGAGGCCAAGGCATCTCAGACTGTGACTATATATCTTGCTGCTAACAACAAGATTTACTATGTCGAGTATGACGATGAAGGCAATGCCAAAGAGTTGCAAGAGACCACATGGAGCAACAAGGGTATTCGTGACGTGTTGCGTTACCACGCTATCGGAGATGGTACAAAACCGGCAAACCGCATAATTCTTGCTGTTGAGGAATTGAAGCAGAAACGCAGCCAGAATCCGAAACAGTGGCCTGATAGCATATATCAGAAAGAACTCGCGAAGTTAAAGAGAGGTGATCTCGGAACAGAGAAAATCCCTACACTGACTGTCGTTATCAAGCCTACTGACAACTCTACGTTCAATAATATGATTGACGCTCTTGACGAAATGCAAATTCTTAGTATCGGAACATACGTCATAGATAAACTCAATGACAATGACTTGAAGATACTCAAAGAAAAGAATGTTCAATTGTAACGATAAATCATAATAAAGCAAGAAAGAAATGGCAAAAATAGATCTTTACGATCCGAAATGGGTCGATATGGTGTTCGCCGACAAGAACAAATCCTACGGAGCATACGTACTGCGTAAGGGGACATCCGGCCGTAACATCAAAGCCCTTCTGATACTGATTATCGTTGCTGCATTAGTTGGTGGCGGTCTCGCTTACAAGGTTCACCAGAACAAGGTTGAGGCAGAGAACCAAGCGTATCTTGAGGCTCTTGAACTGCAGAAATTGCAGGATGCAGCCAAGAAAGAGAAGAAGGAAGAAATCAAGGTTCAGCCTAAGGTTGAACAGAAGAAAGAAATTCCTGAGGTTCGCGAATCACAGAAGTTCACTGCTCCTGTCATCAAGAAAGACGACCTCGTGAAAGAGGAAAATCAGGTGAAGGCAATGGATGACCTTGATAAGGAAGTCGCTGTCAGCAACGTTGATCAGGAAGGTACCAAAGACCGTACTATGGAGGCAATCCGTAATGACATTAAGGTTGATCCGGAACCAAAGGAAGAAGTGAAACAAGAAGTCGCAACCAAGGTGTTCGACGTTGTTGAGCAGATGCCTTCGTTCCCCGGCGGACAAGGTGCACTTATGCAATACCTTGCAAGCAACATCAAGTATCCGGTATTGGCCGAGGAAAATGGTGTGCAGGGTCGTGTTATCGTGCAGTTCGTTGTCGGCAAGGACGGTTCAATTTCAAATGTCAAAGTAGTGAAGTCTGTTGACCAATCACTCGACAAAGAAGCTGCCCGCGTGGTAAGCAGCATGCCGAAATGGATTCCGGGTAAACAGAACGGTCAGGCAGTTAATGTTAAATACACTGTGCCTGTAACATTCAAACTTCAGTAATCAGAAAATGAAACAATCCAAATTCTACATTATAGTAGGATTGATCTTACCCTCATTGTTCTTCTTCTCGTGTAGCGGGAAGAAGGACAAGAGCGGAAGAACAGACACACGTTCATCGGGGACAATTCAGTTTGTCGCCGATGAAAGTTTTAGTCCCATCATTGAAGAACTTAGGGAACAGTTCGAGTTCCAGTTCCCCAAAGCCAAACTTCAGGCGCAGTACACCAATGAGACTGAAGGCATGAAGCAGATAACGGATATGAAGACTAATCTGCTATTCACCTCACGCGCACTGAAACCAAACGAGGTTGCATATATAAGAAAGAACAACCGCATCCCCGAAGTATTTCCGATAGGTTATGATGGATTGTCGTTCATCGTGAATCGTACGAATAATGACACCTGCATTACGGTGAAAGATATCAAGAGAATACTAAGAGGAGAAGTAACCGACTGGAGTCAGATATACGAAGGCTCCAAGCGCGGGAAGATAGAGTTGGTGTTCGACAACAAAGAGTCGGCTACAGTGAGATACGTCGTAGATTCGCTGCTCGAAGGCAAGACAATCGAAGGCGAGTATATGTATGCTGCAAAGAACAGCAAAGATGTTGTGGATTATGTTGACAAGACACCAAATGCAATCGGTGTGATAGGGTCTAACTGGCTTAATGACCGCCGCGACTCCACAAACACCACATTCAAGAAGAATATTCATGTAATGTCTATATCGTTGCAAGAAAAGGCAACGCCAATGAACAGTTGGAAACCATATCAGGCATACTTGCTGGACGGACGCTATCCGTTCGTGAGAACAATATACGCCATCGTGGTTGACCCACGCAAGGCACTCCCATGGAGTTTTGCAAACTATATCACAAGTCCGAAGGGACAACTCATTGTCTTTAAATCGGGACTGCTTCCATACCGAGGCGATATTGTGATAAAATCTGTTAGTGTGAAGCGAAATTAATAAGTCCTGTTCCTCACTATAAGTTTCAGGATTAAGAAAATGTAGATAACTGTATTAAGTAAGACCAGAGAGAGTTTACACAAAGTTGTACTTATTAAATTTTAGAATATGAAAGCAATGAAATATCTCGTAAGCGGTGCGCTCGTGCTCAGCATGTCGGTTGCCGCAAATGCTCAGGAAGTTGATTACAACACCATGCTTGAGCCCATTATGAAAGAATTGAAGGCGAACCCGTCAGACAAGAACGTTGCCAAGGATTTGCTAAAAGTTTACAACAAGACCTTCAAGAAAGACCCTGAGGCTCTTACTGCTCTCGGTAATGCTTACCTCACAGTGAAAAACTTTGAAATGGCAAACCATTATGCCGACCTTGCAATATCACGCAACAAGAACTATGGCAACGCATATATACTTAAAGGTGATATTCAGGCTATGCAAGATGATGGTGGTGGCGCAGCAATGTGGTACCGTCAGTCTATAGAACTCGATCCGCAGAATCCGCAGGCTTACATGAGTTACTCTAACGTATATCGTAAAATCGATCCGGAAGAGTCTGAGCGCATGTTGATGGAATTGAAGAAGAACTTGCCCGATTTCCCGATAGAAGCAGAGGCTGCACACTCTTTCTATAACACAGGTAACTACGAAAAGGCTTTTGAATACTTTCTTAAGTCTGACATTTCAAAACTCGAGGAGAGTCATCTTACCGAATATTCCGTTACCGCAACCTCATTGGGCAAACGTGAAAAGGCTCTTGAGGTAGCAAAGGCAGGTGTGTCCAAATATCCGAACAACATCTCTTTCACTCGTTTGGCACTCATCAACACCATCGGACTTGAGAAGTTTGATGAGGCTCTGATTTATGGAGAGAAGTTGATGGCAGCAGAAGGTGAGAACAGCAACTCCGGCGACCTTTGCTACTATGGATTGGCTCTTGCCGGCAACAAACGTTATGAAGATGCTATTGCAAAATACGAGAAAGCACTCTCCGTTGATGCTTCTAACATCATGCCATACAAGTACATAGCAGATGCTTACAACGGTATGGGTCAGGAAGACAAGGCTTTGGAGTACAGTGCAATGTATCTTGATAAGAACCCTAACGCCAAACTCTCTGACTATCGCGACATCGCTGACATCTATGTCAACAAAATCAAAAAAGCCAAGGAGGCTGACAACACTTCCGATATTGATGCAAACTTCAACAAACTTATAGCGGTTTACGACCAAGTGGTAGCAAAGTATCCGCAGGCAAAGGTTTGGTCTATATACCAGAAAGCCAATGCTGCATTCTCCGCAGAACTTGACGATAAGTCTATACCTTATTTCACTGAAGTGATCAACATTCTGGAGAATAAGGCCGACCGTAGCGACAACGAGAACTACTATCTCGGAAGTTCATACAGCCGAGTGGGATATTACTATTGGACAAAGAACGACCTCGAAGTAGCAGGCCCTTATTTTGACAAGTGCATCAAGGTAACTCCTGATGATAACATCGCAAAGGCTTGGTTCCAGAAGAAAGCAGAGGCTGAAGCGGGAGAAACTACAGAAGAATAAATAATATCTATTACCATACATGTGAAACATCATCTTCCCGAATGAGAAGGTGATGTTTTTTTTATTCCATATCCGATATGTTCCGAGAAAGCCCGATAGATAGTCTTAGACAGCAACATCTTCTGTTACAGATAGAATATGATGAGGAACGGCAGGCATTCCGTAAACAGGCTGATGCAGAAGGACTGGCGAGGCGTATGAAGCGTGGTGACGCATGGTATCCGTTGCGTATCGGAAAAACTTTCTATAATAGCCTGAACCAGCGATGCATCGAGGTCTATCGGAACTCAGAAAAAGATACCGAACATAATTTCGAACCCGGTCGTCCGGTTGCTTTCTTTACCATTACCGTTGGCGATGAGAAGAAACCACAACAGCATCTCCGTTTCTTCAATCTCACGGGAACGGTGAGTTATGTTGATGGTGACCGAATGGTAATTGCTGTTCCCGACAGTGCACAACTTGTCGACATCACAGGCAGTGCTAACGTCGGAATACAATTGTCATTCGATGAGACGAGTTACAGGGCGATGTTTGTTGCACTCGAACGTGTAATAAAAGCAAAGAATAATCGACTGTCCTACCTGCGCGACCTTTTCTATTCTCAACAGATGAAACCGGAGCAGTTTTCGTTCGCCCCAATGCGTTTCTCATATCTCAATGTCACACAAGAGATGGCCGTAAACGAAGTGTTGCGTTCCAAGGATGTGCATATAGTACATGGTCCGCCGGGTACCGGTAAGACAACCACCCTTGTCGAAGCAATCTACGAAACGCTGATGCGTGAGAGTCAGGTACTTGTATGTGCACAGAGTAATATGGCCGTAGATTGGATTAGTGAAAAACTTATTGACCGTGGTGTCAATGTGTTGCGTATCGGCAATCCCACGAGAGTTAATGATAAGATGCTCTCGTTCACTTACGAACGCCGCTTCGAAGCCCACCCCGAATATCCTGACCTGTGGCAACTGCGTAAGACAATACGCGAAATGCGTAATAATCGTAAGCGTGGTGACAATGGCTTTCACCAGAAAATAGAACGGCTGAAGAGTCGAGCCGCCGAGATAGAGATACGTATCAATGCCGAACTGTTCGGTGAGGCACGCGTAATAGCATCCACATTGGTGGGCAGCAGTCATCGACTTCTGCACGGAATGCATTTCTCCACCCTGTTCATCGACGAGGCGGCACAGGCTCTCGAGGCTGCATGTTGGATTCCGATAAGACGTGTTTCGCGCGTTGTGCTTGCCGGCGACCATTGTCAGTTGCCACCTACGATAAAGAGTCTTGCTGCCCTGCATGGTGGACTCGATAAGACATTGATGCAGCGAATTGCCGCAAACCACCCGGAGACTGTCACCCTGTTGCGTGTGCAGTATAGAATGAACGAGCAGATAATGCGTTTCTCGTCAGAGTGGTTCTATGGTGGTAAGATAGAGAGTGCTCCCTCCGTACGATTCCGTGGGATACTCGATTATGACAACCCTATAGTTTGGATAGACTCTGCCACCGCGCTGCCTGATTCCGACGAAGAGCAATCTGATAATGAAAAGTCAAGCCGTCCTTATCATGAGGAATTTGTTGGGGAGTCGTTCGGAAGAATAAACAAACCGGAGGCTGAACTGACATTGAGTGCATTGCAACAGTTGTTCGAGAAAATAGGGCGAGCACGCATACTCGAAGAAAACATAGATGTAGGTATAATTTCACCGTACAGGGCACAGGTGCAATATCTGCGACAACTAATTAAGCGTCGCGAGTTCTACAAACCATACCGCAGGCTCATTACCGTGAACACCGTTGACGGTTTCCAAGGACAGGAGCGCGACATAATAATAATATCCCTTGTGCGTTCCAATGAGCAAGGACAGATAGGTTTCCTCAATGACTTGCGACGCATGAATGTCGCCATCACACGCGCCCGCATGAAACTTATAATAATAGGTGATGTCGCCACCCTGACCCGACATCGGTTTTATAGGAGGCTGTATGAGTATATAGAGGAAGTGGGGAAAGACTTTGTCTGTTCTGTGTGATTAGCGAGATTAGTCTAATCGGTCTGATTGATCTAATCTGACAAATCGGTCTAATCAGACGGTGGGGGGTAACTTTTCAGCACAAAGCCTTTTTGTAATTTTTGTCTTTCTGTCAAAACTCTTTTTTGTCTTTCCGTCTAAGAAATCGTTTTTCCTTTTCTAAAAACTTCTCTTTGCCTTACACCCTTCCGTTATCAGTCGCCGTATTTTCCGTGCTTTCTCCCCTTCGGCACACTCATATCTCCGTCCGAACGGCGTATATTTACAGCGAAAACCGGTGATATGTTTATCTGTTCGGAAATCCTTTGGCGACTCTACCGGCTCACTTCTCACGGCAATATACATCTTCCCTAACTCCCCCATGTTCACCACATGTCCGTTCTGCATAGCCCGCTTTATTGTCTCAAATAATTCCTTCATCACCAGTTTCACGTCCGACGCTTTTGCCGTGCAGTTCTCTTGAATCTGCTGTTCGATTTCCTCCAGTGTCACTTCGCTGTTTTTCACTGTGTGAGCAAAGAATTTTCCGTAGTTTTTGTCACTCTTGATCCCGTTACGCATCAGTCTGAATCTTATTGCCATAGTTCTTATTCTTTAAAAAGGTTATTATTGTTTTTGGCTTATATGACAAAAATGTGCTTATTTTAGAGTCGTTCTCTCTTATATGACAAAAATGTGCTTAAAAACTCCCATTCCCCTTTTATTTCTTAGGGGAATGGGACTTTATAAAGTCCTGAATGAAGATCTTTCTTCTTTCCGTACTGATTCCCTTGTGTAGGTTCAATTTTGTCTTTAAATCTGCATTAAGTGATTCAATAGCATTGTTGGTATTTGGTATCTCCAACTCAGGGTAATCATAGTATGTCCACAAACACGACATATTCCTTTTAAGGCTCAAAAAAGCACTACGTAGAGTTTTATGAGTATAATGTGATTTACCATCTTCTGTTGTTGTTCGTTCCTTAAGAAAATCCTCCCATTTAGTATACCATTCTTCTAAAGCCCCAATAAAGGACTCTTTGTCCGTATGACATAACATCTTGGATATTGCAAGCAGTTCTTTAGAAGCCTCAAGTTTGGGTCTTGAGGTTAGTTTTGTCTTTATAGTCATTACTTGATGGAACTGGCATAATTGGAATTTATAATTGGGGAAAGTTTGTCTAAGTCCCTTAAAACCATCGCATACAAGACCTTGAATGGTATATCCAAGCAATTCCAAGTAGTTTATGCCCTCTTTGTAATCTTCAAGACGTTCATGCCTATTGATAAACTTAAACCAAAGTACATCACCAGACAATGAATCCTTCATAATAACTACACCAAAATTACGTCCCCAATAGGTGACATCCATTAAAACCACTACCGGACGAACAAGAAGGTTGGGCAGTTCTTCTTTATAAGATTTGGTGAGTTTCCTATAAATAGTCCTGGTTGAAACTCCGTACTCCTCTGATAGATCTTTGATTGTAAGATTACCCTTGGAATAACGATTGTTAACAATGCTATTTGTAAGACGCTTATGTCCGACAAAACTCCTCTTACAGCACTTACAATACCAGCGTTGACAACCATTAAGATGACCACGTTTTATAGTCGATTTTGAGCCACAATAAAAGCAGATTTTTTGCCATAAAAATATAAATAGAACAAAGATAATGATTATTAGACAGTTGCAAGGATTTTAAGCACATTTTTGTCATATAAGCCTTGTTTTTTGTTGCAAAGGTACACACGTTACCCCTCAATCCGCAACTACAAACTGCCTACTTAAATGCTACGTCACAGCAATTTGGGCGAAATTACCTTGCAAATTTGCCCAAATTGAAATTCAATTTCGCCCATTTTGCATTGCAATTTCGCCCATTTTGCTTATCGATACATTTTCATTGCATAGTCATTTATAATAAAAATGATTGGCGAAAAGAACTTAATGATATTGTATAAAACATATTATCATTAATAGTAAACTAATTGTTATGATGACTTTTTGTCCCGAACTCGTCTAAAAAGACCTCTGCAAAACCAATAGTGTCCTAAATAATTTTCAAAAAAATGAAGGAAGTTGTTTTCACTAAAGCAAAAAAGTATTATCATAGTGTTCGTTAAAAACCAAAACTTCTTTCATGGCAAAGATAATACTTTCGCTCAAATAATCCAACAGATACCTAAAGATTTATCAAATCTATGATTAAAAAGCATGGAACGGACAAATATTCCAAGGGTTTTAACACATGGAGTCACCTCGTGAGCATGATATTCTGTCAGTTCGCCGACTGCGTATCCTTGTGTGAAATAAGTAACGGTCTGCACTCCGCCAATGGCAACCTGAATCATTTGGGTATTCTCCGCTCTCCCTCGAAGTCAAACATCGCTTATCAGAATGAGAAACGCTCCTGCGCATTCTTTCGCGAATGCTATTACAAGTTGCTGAATCATTTCGGACAGCAGGTTCGATTCTCGGGACGTAAGTTCCGCTTCAAGAATGCCGTCTATGTCATTGATTCCACAATTATCACACTTTGTGCCGAGGTGTACGATTGGGCGCACTACACCCATTCAAAGGGAGCCGTGAAACTGCACACGTTACTGAATTTCATGACGCTGCTTCCAGAATATGTGCATATTACGGATGGAAAGGTGGCAGATAATACGGCCGCAAGGCATGTAGAGGTAAAGCCCGGCAGTATCGTTGTGAGCGACAGAGGATACTTTGACACGCGTCTTCTGAACATTTGGGACAGCATAAAGGTGTTCTTTGTAGTCAGAGTCAGGGACAACCCGGTTTATAAGCGAATTGAAGAACGTGACTTGCCTGACAACGCTTATCCGGAAATACTCATTGATGAGATAGCGATACTCAAAGGAAACGAAACAGCCGAACAATACCCCAAGCCCATACGGAGAATTGCCGTGTACAATGCAGAACACGGATTTACAATAGAACTACTCACCAACAACATGAAACTTTCCGCAGGAACAATTGCCGGGTTGTACAAGGCAAGATGGGATATTGAGGTCTTCTTCCGAAACCTAAAGCAGAACTTTCATATAAAGAGTTTTGTCGGAACATCATCAAATGCCGTAGAGATACAGATATGGACGGCACTCATCACAATATTGCTCTTTGCCGTGCTCAAACAGCAGGCAACATACAAATGGCACTTTTCGAATCTTGTTTCATCGCTAAGGCTCAACACATTTACGAAAATCGACCTGTATAAATGGATTAACAAGCCATTCACACCACCGCCTGAGAACGAATTTGAAACATAGGGGGTATGTGCTGTTTGACGTTGGAACAAAATATGTCAAATCATATGATTTGATGCAACTTTGTATGTGTTTTAACAAAAATTATTTAGGACACTATTGGGTTTTTGCAATAAATCAAGTACATTTGCGTTATCTAACAAAAAGCTTTTGCTGAAAGCCTATACCTCCGACTTCGGCAGAGGAGGAAAAACTATTGAATTATGGCTAACAAACCTTCACAGTTCGTTCTTGTAGAACGCAAATTGAACATCGGTGCAAATGCCGGTAAAGTCGTGCAAATAGCCCAGCCAACGGGTAGACATCGAGTGAGTTTCCGCAATTTCTGTGAGCGTGTGGCGAAATCGACTACATTCAACCGTCAGGAAGTGGAAGCCGTATTGAACTACGCCACCGAGATTGCCAGAGACATCGTGGCAAATGGCGACATCGTAGAATTTGGTGATTTAGGTACGCTCAAACCTTCATTCAAGAGTAAATCCGTCCCTAAAGGCGAGGTTTTTAATGTGCAGAAGCATATCGAGAAACCGGTTGTACGTCTCAGCCCATCGAAGAAATACTTTACACTTACCGATGTGAGCTACGAGCAAACGACGGCCAAACCCAAGAAAGGTGAGAAGCCGAACGACAGTGGTAATGAGGAATATCCGTAATTTCATTAAAGTGGCGGAGCGACTGGCGGCAAAGGCAGTTGCTTCACTTATATCAATAATTAATATAAAAACGCAATGAGAATAGAAGTTGAATACAAAAATCACACTGGGGAACTAACCCCTAAGACATTCCCAATGACACGACTTGCTTTTGCTAAACATTTAGCGATTGCCGGACAAGCTTATGCTCCTTGTCTACAGAAATTTATTCGATTCGTTGGTATGTATTGGAGTTATAGCTATTATATACAAAAAAGGGCTTTTAATGAAGACCGTTTTTCAGAGCCACCAATTCAACTCTCGGATCCTACAGAAAAAAGTCATTTTTCTAATCTTGCAGGGAAAGCCATTGCAGATTTTCTTTCAAAACGAATAGATCAGAGTATTTTCACCGTGAATTATGAAGCTGCAATGAGGTTAAGGAATATACCTATTAAGGGTTGTCGACCGGATTTACTTGCTTATAAATCCAATGAAAATATATTCGCTATTGAGGCTAAAGGCTATTCGGGCGGATGCAGAAATATGCAAAAACATAAGGATCAATCCCAACAAGGTGAAATCCCTGTTAATTTTTCGGTTGCATGTGTCTCATATGATCTTTACAAAAAGGTTAAGTGCAACTATTATGATCCGTTCAATGACAACATTCCATTTGATGAAGAGCTATTTAGAGAGCTAACGAAAAATTATTACAGAGGGCTTTCGGAGTTCTTGATCTTTCCCCATAGAGAGCACCAGATTCAAGACGAAGCTTTTTATGAAGTAGAATTGTTTCCTCATTTTTTTGAAGAAATTCTATCAGACAATATGCATTTTCGTTATTACAGAGACTTTTGTCGAGATGTTTATTATCGTTGCCCAAGATTAATATTGCCTGGTAGAATCAGAGAATATGCAGAAGCTGGTTTGCCAAGAGAAACAAGACCTTTTTCATTTGAGGGAGGAGAACGAGACCACGATTTATACATAGATAATGACAGAGTTGGACTAATAATAAATAGCACTACCTAATAATGGTATACAATAAAAAAATGCATTAATAGAACGCATATGACCATAGAATTTTGTGCAATCAATAAGCCAAAAGATTGGATGGAGATGGTTGCTGAGTAATTCGGCACATCGGTAACGGATAACGGTTTTGCCGTTCCGCCTTCAATCGGCAACGGATTTTTCAAGCAATACTACCCGTTGTCATGGCTCACATTGACCTTATAAGTTTCATGTCGTACGAACCGATGACAATGGTGCATCGCTCGGTAGAAAACTCAAAATGGATTCCCGTGACGTTCTACAGCAACGAGCATAAACACGAGCAGATTATCGGCACAAGCACAAAAACGGTCGGGGGGGGCACGCTCGACGGTATCTTTATGCCTTCAAGCAATATCCCTACGGAATGGACTTTCGCTCCCAAACGACAGTATGAAAACATCACATTGACCTTCAACAAAGACTGGATAGAGCAAATGGATATGGCTCACGAAACCTATATCGGTTGGTTGCTCTGGTCGGACAAGTCTTTTTATCTCTTCGAGACTATCACACATGCGATGCAACAAGTATTGGACGGTATCAAGGCGATAACCAATAGCGATGCGCCTTTCTCCCCCCCCCATCTGCACGGGAAGGCAATAGAATTGCTGACGATATTCCTTGAAAAACTCGAAAATCGTTCGGAGGTAAAATCTCTTTCCAACTTGAATTTGAACGATGTGGAGGCTGTCTTCCGGGGCCGTCGTCAGATTTTACAAAGTTTGAACAATGTACCGAGCATTCCCGAACTGGAACGTGAAGCCAATATGAGCAGCTCCAAATTACAAAAGTGTTTCAAACAGGTTATCGGAAAAGCTATCGCCGAGTATGCCCTATCCGAAAAGATGGAATGGGCAAAGTGCCTGCTATCCACCCGTCTTTACTCGGTGTCTGAAGTGGGCTATAAAGTCGGATACGCCAATCTCAGCCATTTTACAGAAGCTTTCCATAAATATCATCGTATAAAACCCAAACAATATCTCGATTCTTTATAGAATTGAGAAAGTACACGGCTTCATCTGTGTTGCCATTTCTCTTGAAATTCACGATAAGCATAATCCGACAAGAGACACCTGCCTACTTCCGCTATTCAATAGATGAGTGCTTTATGTATCTTGACGGAATAGGGGAGGAAAGATTGCAGAAATGGGGCGAGGCATTGCACAAAAGGGTAAGGCAGGAGGTGGGTATCTATGTCAGTATAGGTATGGCACCCAATAAGACTTTGGCAAAGATAGCCTCCAGATTATCTAAGAAATACGATGCTTACAGACATTGCTGTATAATAGACAATGACTACAAACGCGAGAAGGCATTGGAATGGTGCAGTATAGAAGATGTGTGGGGGATTGGCAGAAGGTATGCTGCCAAATTGCAGTCATACGGAATGAAGACTGCATTAGATTTTGCCAGACATCATAAGGATTGGGTGCGACAGACATTTAATAATATAAATATTATAAGGACATGGCAGGAGTTAAACGGTGAGGATGTTATGCCAAACGAGGTGCTGACAAAGAAAAAGTCAATATGCACCAGTCGCTCGTTCAATGGTATGGTAAGCGATTATGAAACGTTGCGTAGCCATGTGGCCAACTATGCCTGTCGCTGTGCCGAAAAACTTAGGATTCAAAAAACCGTGGCAAGCATCGTTGGGGTATTTATCAACACGAATGTCTTCCGTGAAGACCTTGCACAATACTGGAACTTCCAAGAAACACGGCTCATCACACCAACGAACAGCACAATAAAAATAGTACAGGCCGCTAACGATGTGCTTAGGCGTATGTTTATACAAGGCTTTCAGTACAAAAAAGCAGGTGTGATAGTTATGGGTATTTCTCCTGACTCGGCAATACAACAAGACCTATTCGATTATAATGTGGAAAAGATTCAGAAGATGCGACGGCTTGATGAAGTGGTTGACCGCATCAACCGCATGAACGGTTCGGAAACTGTCGTAATAGGTAGTCAGCAATACACTAAAAAAGACGGCAAAGGTAAGGCCGATGTTTTTGCCAATGCCATTAAGCACGATTTCAAGAGTCCGAATCCTACAACACGCTGGAATGATATTATTAGGCTAAATGTTGGTGAGAAGCCTAAAAAAGAATAGAAAAGAAACAGATGTTAACGATGTGGTATTTATGGGATAGTGGTTTCGTGTTTTGTCCTTCTCACGTATATGCTCAACAATCAAACAAAATTTGTGCAGACTTATTAACGACAGATTGTGGATAAAAAAACGAAGTCGGGCAGATTCATGTCTGTCCGACTTCGTATGATTACTTGGCCTCTTTCATAGCCATAATGCTAAAAGATAGTTTAGGGTATAAAAGGAAATTCTGTCGCAATGGGTTGTTCGAGGGTAAAATTTACCACATGAACCCTTGTCGCTTCAGCACATCAATCAATGTTGCCGACATCGCCTCATTGTCTTTTTTAGTATATCGTATGTCGGTGAATACCTGTGCGAGGGTCTCCTTGTTGTTTATTCTGACGAACTCCTGATTTTCCGGCAACGCCTCTTTCTCTGCGTAGAAACGGTCGATGCGGTCGGCGGTATAGTCGTTATAAGTCTCGTCATGAACTATTGCCTCTATTGGCAGACGGTCTGACAGTGGCGGATTTTCGTCCGGCCAGCCAAGCGTTATTGTGGCAACCGGCATCACAAGACGTGGCAACTGCAGCACCTCGATTATCTGTTGAGGCATATAAATCGTTGTTCCGAGGTAGCAATAGCCCAATCCCTCCTCATCGGCGAGATTACAGAACGTCTGAGTATATAACAAGGTGTCTGACGCAGCATTAATGAACGATATGAAATTATCATACCCCGGCATTGCTTTCCGTTCCTCTGCCCACCGTGTTGTGCGTCGGAAGTCGGCACAGAATGTCAGCACCACCGGCGCACCTGTCACCATTGGTTGATTGAAATGTGCCGGTGCCAGTTGGCGTTTTTTCTCTTCAGAGCGCGTCACAATTACGCTGTAAAGTTGCAGATTACCCATTGTCTGTGTGCGTTCCGCCTCCTTTAGCAGTCGTGTGAGCAACTCTCCGCTCACTTCCTTGTCTGAATATTTTCTTATACTCCTTCTTCTGTTAATTGATTCCATTATAATTCCGAGTTTTTTAATCACGTTTCCCGCTATCGTTCCACGTGTGGGTTATTATTTGCAAAAGTACGAAAAAAAACAGAAACCGATGTCCTTCCCGTTGTTTAATTTGTTTTTCATTCCTCGATTGTTATGCAAATCGGAATGTTGTATTATTTTTATGACGAATAAAAAAGTGCGAAACGGAAAACTTTTTCGTTCATGAAAAGAAAAAAGTTTCCCATTTTGGAAAACAATTCCTTTAAAGAATAAATAAAAATAACACATAAAGTATTTTTTTGTTTCGTGAAAATAGATTATCTTTGCACCATCCTTAAATACAAAGATTGTCGGCTCTTGATGTCATGGTTGCTGACAGTCAATATCATAAAAAGAAAATGAAACAACTTAAAACATACTCACAAGAAGAGGCATTCGACAAGTCGTTGAATTATTTTGGTGGTGACGAACTCGCTGCTCGCGTATGGGTGAACAAATATGCGATGAAAGACAGTTTTGGAAATATTTATGAGCAAAGTCCCGAAGACATGCACCGGAGGATTGCGAAGGAGGTGGCTCGCATAGAAAAGAAATACCCCAATCCGCTCTCTGCGGAAGAGATTTTCGCCTTGCTCGACCATTTCCGCTATGTCGTTCCGGCCGGTTCGCCGATGACAGGTATCGGTAATAATTTCCAAGTGGCCTCGCTCAGCAACTGTTTTGTTGTCGGTCTTGACGGCGATACCGATTCTTATGGTGCCGTATTGCGCATAGACGAGGAGCAGGTGCAGTTGATGAAGCGTCGCGGTGGTGTGGGTCACGACCTCAGCAATATACGCCCCAAGGGTACGCCGGTAAACAACTCGGCTCTCACTTCCACCGGTCTTGTTCCTTTCATGGAACGTTACAGCAATTCCACACGCGAGGTGGCGCAGGACGGAAGACGTGGTGCGCTGATGCTTTCAGTTAGTATCAAGCACCCTGACAGCGAGGCTTTCATAGATGCCAAGATGACCGAAGGAAAGGTCACCGGTGCCAATGTGTCGGTGAAAATAGACGACGAATTCATGCTGGCAGCCACCGAAGATAAAGAGTATGTGCAGCAATTCCCGATAGATGCAGACAATCCCATGGTCAGAAAGCCAATCAGTGCAAAGAAACTATGGGATAAAATAGTGCATAACGCATGGAAAAGTGCCGAACCGGGAGTTCTTTTCTGGGACACCATAATTCGCGAAAGCATCCCCGACTGCTATGCCGACCTTGGTTTCCGCACCGTCTCTACAAATCCCTGTGGCGAGATTCCGCTCTGTCCTTACGACTCTTGCCGTCTGCTTTCGATAAACCTTTTCAGTTATGTGGTCAATCCTTTCACTGAGAAAGCATATTTCGACTTCGATCTCTTCCGCAAGCATGTGGCTCTTGCCCAACGCATTATGGACGACATCGTCGATCTGGAGATGGAAAAGATTGACCTTATAATGAATAAGATAAAGTCTGACCCTCAGAGCGATGAAGTGAAGGGAGCGGAGTATCATCTGTGGGAAAAGATAAAGGACAAGAGTTCAATGGGTCGCCGCACCGGTGTGGGTATTACTGCCGAGGGTGATATGATAGCAGCAATGGGACTGCGTTACGGCACTCAAGAGGCTACCGATTTCTCTGTGGAAGTACACAAAACGCTTGCACTTGCGGCCTATGGTTCGTCTGTTAGAATGGCAAAAGAACGTGGCTCATTCGCTATTTATGATCCGAAACGCGAAGCCGAGAATCCTTTCGTGATGCGAATAAAGGATGCCGACCCGGAACTTTATGCCGAAATGGAGAAATACGGAAGGCGTAATATTGCATGTCTGACAATCGCCCCAACCGGTACCACATCGCTGATGACGCAGACCACAAGCGGTATCGAACCGGTGTTCATGCCTGTGTATAAGCGTCGCCGCAAGGTCAATCCCAACGACCAGAATGCCCATGTAGATTTCGTTGACGAGGTGGGCGACTCGTTCGAGGAGTATATCGTATATCATCAGAAGTTCCTCAACTGGATGAAGATAAACGGAATAGATACCACGAAACGTTACACTCAGGAAGAAATAGACAAACTTGTGGAGCAGTCGCCCTACTATAAAGCCACGGCAAACGATGTCGATTGGCTCATGAAGGTGCGCATGCAGGGCGAGATACAGAAATGGGTTGACCATTCCATCAGCGTTACCGTAAATCTTCCGAACGACGTTGACGAGGCTCTTGTCAACCGTCTATATGTCGAGGCGTGGCGCAGTGGTTGCAAAGGGTGCACCATCTATCGTGACGGTTCGCGCTCCGGGGTTATGATTCAGGTTAATGAAAAGAAGAAGAAAACCGAAGAAGTGCCACAAGAGAAGATACCATGCAAGCATCCCGTGGTTACCGAAGTGCGCCCGCAGGTTCTCGAATGTGACGTGGTAAGATTTCAGAACAACAAAGAAAAGTGGGTCGCTTTCGTGGGACTGCTCGATGGTTATCCGTATGAGATATTCACAGGTTTGCAGGATGATGATGAAGGCATTATGCTGCCAAAGTCTGTTACCAAAGGAAAGATAATCAAACAGGTAAGTTCCGATGGTAAGAAGCGTTACGATTTTCAGTTCGAGAACAAGCGTGGCTATAAGACAACAGTGGAGGGACTGTCTGAGAAATTCAACCCTGAATACTGGAATTATGCAAAACTTATTTCCGGAGTGCTGCGCTACCGAATGCCGATAGATAATGTGATACGCCTTGTTGGTTCGCTGCAACTGAAGAGTGAGAGCATCAATACATGGAAGAATGGTGTGGAACGTGCATTGAAGAAATACCTCACCGACGGTACGCAGGCAAACGGACAGACCTGTCCCAACTGCGGACAAGAAACCCTTGTCTATCAGGAGGGATGCCTCATTTGCACTAATTGCGGTGCATCGCGTTGCGGATGATAAAACATGAGATATGCAGTTGAAAGAGAGTTGGATAGAACTTGACAACCTGCGCTTCAACGCCTGTCATGGTGTGTTGCCACAGGAGAGACTAACCGGTGGTGAGTTCACGGTGTCGCTGAAAGCAAAATACGACATATCACGCGCCATGCTTTCAGACAACGTGGAAGAAACCATAAGTTATGCTGAAATATTCAAAATCGTAAATAGAGAAATGCTGAACCCGTCTTACCTGCTGGAGAATCTGGCAGGTAGGATAGGTGAGAGCATTTTCAGAGAGATAGAAGGTGTCAGCGAACTGATGATAAAAGTGTCGAAAGTAAATCCTCCGATGGGGGCACAGTGCGACGGAGCCGCCGTTTCAGTTTACTTAATAAATGATAAAACGCCCTGAAAGATTTCGCTTTCTCGCCCATAATTAATAATTTTGCACCTAATTATATAAGGTATGCACAAGAAGTTGTTTTTTGTAACGATGCTTTTATTCGGTATTTTGATCGCTGCGACCGGTGCCGGAAAGAAGACTTTTACACTCGTTATCGATCCCGGACATGGTGGACACGACTCCGGTGCCGTGGGAGCGATGTCGAAAGAGAAAAACATCAACCTCAATGTGGCATTGGCTTTCGGTAGGCTTGTAGAGGCGAATTGCCCCGATGTTAATGTCATTTACACTCGCAAGACCGATGTGTTCATACCTCTTGGCGAACGTGCCAATATCGCAAACCGAAACAAGGCCGACCTGTTCATCTCCGTGCATACTAACGCTCTCCCTAAGGGTAGAGTGGCAAGGGGCTTCGAGGTTTACACACTCGGAATGCACCGTGCCGCCGACAACCTCGCCGTTGCAAAGCGCGAGAACTCGGTAATATCCCTCGAAAAAGACTATCGACAACGTTATCAGGGTTTCGATCCTAACAGTAGCGAGAGTTATATCATGTTCGAGTTCATTCAGGATCGCAACATGTCGAAAAGCGTGGAACTGGCAAAGTATATACAGAAAGAGGCCTGCTTGTCAGCCGGTCGCAACAATAAGGGTGTACATCAGGCCGGCTTCCTTGTGCTCCGGGCTACCTCTATGCCGAGTTGTCTTATCGAACTCGGTTTCATTACTACGCCCGATGAGGAGCGTTTCCTGAATTCCCAAGATGGCATTAGCCGTCTTGCACGTGGCATCTACAACGCTTTTGCGAAATATAAGAACAAGCACTATACGTCAAGCGTTGTTCCTTATGTGAAAGAAGAGAGTCTGCCCGAGCCTGATAGGGAAATGATGGCGGAGCAGACTGTAGAACCCAAGCCTGCCGATAATGACGTACCGGTTGCAGAGGAAATGCCTGTCAAAGAAGATATTGCCGGAATGCCGGTGTTCAAAGTGCAGATACTGATAAGCAAAAAGCCACTAAATGCCGACAATAGCTTGTTCAAAGGAATTACCGGTGTTGAAAGTTACGTGGAGGATAACTATGTCAAATACACTTACGGAGCATCTACCGATTTAAATAAAATACTACGCGTTAGGCAACATCTGCTCGAAAAATTTCCGCAGGCGTTCGTGATTGCCTTTAAGGATGGCGAGAAAATGGACGTGGGACAGGCCGTGCGTGAGTTCAAGACAAATAATAAAAGATAGCATTTATGAATTTTTTTACAAAAGAAGTGAAGATTGCACTCGTTGCCATAGTAGGTCTTGTGGTGCTCTTCTACGGGCTGAATTTCCTTAAAGGTCTCAGCATTTTCTCATCAGAAAAAATCTATTATATAAAGTTCAAGGATGTAAGCGGACTGTCACAGTCGAGTCCTATCTATGCCAACGGATTCCGCGTGGGGGTGGTTAAGGAGGTGATATTCGACTATTCAAATCCTGAGAGCGTGAAGGTGGCAGTGAATGTGGACAAGCAACTGAACATGCCGGAAGGTACGTCAGCAGAGATAGTGAGCGATGTGCTCGGCAACGTGCAGGTGAACTTGCTTTTCGGTGACAATAAGGGACGCCAACTCGAACCGGGGGCGGTAATAGAAGGAGAAATTAATGAAGGCGCACTCGGACAGGTGAAGAAGATGATACCGACGATAGAGAAGATATTGCCGAAACTCGACTCTATAATGACCAATCTTAATGTGCTGCTCACCGACCCGGCAGTCGCGCAATCGCTGCATAACGTGGAAACCGTAACGGCAAATCTTACCACATCGACACGCCAACTGAACATGCTCATGGGACAACTCAATCGTGACGTGCCGGCAATGACACAGCGTGCGGGCAGACTGATGGATAACGCCAATATGGTGACAGAGAACCTTACAAAAGTTGATGTTGAGCAGACAATTAGAAAGGTGAATGCTACGCTCGACAACGTGCAGCAGTTCACCGAGCAACTCAATAGTAACAATGGCTCGCTCGGATTGCTGATGCGCGACCAGTCGCTCTACAATAATCTCAATTCCACGATGCAGTCGGCCGACTCACTGCTGATAAACCTCCGCGAGAACCCGAAACGTTATGTGCATTTCTCTTTATTCGGACGTAAGAATAAATAAAATACCGACTTGTTTGTTTGGTATAAATATGTATAAAATATTCTTTGTTAATTAAAAAGCGTCTAAATAACAAAACGGCTGATTACGAACTTGAAGTCTCATGACCCAAGTGTTTGTAATTAGCCGTTTTAGCGTTTTTTTTAGAACTTTAATCTTATGTTTTTGCCTTTTCTTGAAATAGGTCGTAAGTCGCAATAATACAGGTACTTCGATATTTGCAAGCCCCTTTTTTGTATTGTTTTTTCATCTTCTCTTAAGTGCAATGATTTTAGGACTTTAGCAAATCGGGATATTTTTTCAAAAAAAGGAATATTTGTTAGTTTCATTTTTTTTTCCGAAATTTGCACTCGTGAATGTCGAAATACCTTTTCGTGGAAATGAAGAATTTTCTGAAAGTTCACGAAAGGAAAAACATAAAGCTGACTATTGGGAACATACACCCCAAAAATTAGTAATTGATTGATGGCAAAGAGAAACCAAAACCTCTGGGACGAAACTCTCCGTTTGATAAAAGAGAATGTCTCGGAACAGCAATTCAACACGCTTTTCAAGCTGATGATGCTTGAGAGTTACGATGAGAATTCTAAAGTGATATTGGTGAAAATTCCAAGCATGTTCGTATATGAATATGTGGAGGAGCATTATGCCGATTTGCTGCGCAAGGTTCTCACGCGGACTTTCGGTGCCGGTTTCAAACTCAACTATCGAGTAATTGCTGATATGGAGCACGGTAAGACAAATGTGATAGAGTCGGAACCGGTGCCGAATATCGACAGACAGAGGCCGCGTTCGGGTGTCAATCAGTCGCCTACATTGCTTGATGCCGCGAAGCCGCAACAGATTGATTCGCAACTGAATCCGCATTTTACGTTCTCTAATTTTGTTGAAGGGGCGAGCAATAAGTTGCCGCGAACGGTTGGACTTTCCATTGCCGAACATCCGACTACTACTTCGTTCAACCCGATGTTCATCTTCGGTCCCAGCGGATGTGGCAAGACTCACCTTATAAATGCCATAGGTGTGCGGGCGAAAGAGTTGTATCCGCAGAAGCGAATACTGTATGTTTCGGCTCGCCTTTTCCAAGTACAGTACACCAATGCGGTGCTCAAGAACAGCCTGAACGACTTCATACGTTTCTATCAGACAATCGATATGCTTATCGTTGACGATATTCAGGAGTGGATGAGTGCGGCAAAGACACAAGACACGTTCTTCCATATCTTCAACCATTTGTTCCGAAACGGAAAGCGCATAATTCTTGCTTGTGATCGTCCTCCGGTTGACTTGAAGGGTATGCACGAACGTCTGCTGACGCGCTTCGCGTGCGGACTGACGGCAGAATTGGAGAAGCCTAACGAACAACTGTGCATGGATATCCTGAACCGTAAGATAAAACACGACGGACTGAATATTCCTGAGGAGGTGGTTAAATATATCGCACAGACGGCCAACGGCAGCGTGCGTGACCTCGAAGGTGTAGTGAACTCTCTCATGGCATACAGCATTGTCTATAACCGCGACATCGACATGACACTCGCAGAGAGGGTTATTAAGCGTGCGGTGAAGATTGACGACCGCCCGCTTACGGTGGATGAGATAGTGGAAACGGTATGCGAACATTTCAAGGTGAGCACTTCGGCCGTGGGTAGCCGCAGTCGTAAGCGCGAACATGTAACGGCGCGACAGGTGGCAATGTATCTCGCCCAGAAACATACCAAGATGCCGGCATCGCGCATCGGGCAACTCGTGGGCGGCCGCGACCATAGCACCGTGATACACAGTTGCTCGCAGATAGAGAAACGAATTTCTGCCGACAGCAGTTTCAACGACGAAATGGCAGAGATAGAAAAGCACTTCAAACTGAAAAAGTAACATTTCGATATTTCATGTTTATATATACGTCAGGTATCGAATACACATTTATAAGAAAGAGGAGACAGCAGCGAGCCGGTCTCCTCTTTCTGTTTTTGAGGTTCTGTCATGCCGCCTGATAATAGGCTATGGCGTGTTTTCGCATGAGCACCTCGCTGTAACTTACGTGAATCCATGTTGCTCCGGTGCTTTTGCTGTGCTCGAAAATAAGTTGGTCGAAGGGCGTGTTCTTTCTGATGAAGTCATACATCTTGCGTCCCACTTCCATGGACGAGATGTGAATGTCGGCAGCCTCACCACGTATATGCTGCGAGTATTGCGCTCCGCCCACGGCCTTGTTGAGTTCCTGGCAGCGATAACCACTCGTAATCCTCAGCACTCCGAATCGCCGCCTTATCGGTTCAAGCACATTAATACACAGAGCCTGCAGCCTTTCCACGGTTCTCTTGTCGGGAATGTTCTTGATGTTCATCCTTATCGCCGTACCACTTTGGCACATTTCTTTTAGGGTGAAATGTTCGCTGAGCGATATTCCCATATCGATTGTCGTTTCTGTTTCTTTTGTGTGTTTATTCATTTTGTGGGATATTAAGCATTGTTTCATGAAAATGTGATTAGTCGCAACAGCGGGTGTTCTGTTTTCTCCGCCTGTGCTATGATGCAGCATCTTCGGCACAGTGTAGCGTTGCGCACACCCATACGTGAGCATGCCCTTGTCACTGTACGTCTCGGATTGCGGGGAACGGTTATTCCGAAAGCCGTGCATGCACGTTCCACTAATGTGCAGAATCGGCACGGCGAACCATCATAGTTTGCCAGTGTGTCGTTCATGAAAGTCCAGTGTAGTGCTTCCATGAGGTCGGTTTTCGACGCGTTCCATTTCATCCTTCTACCATCGTTAGATGTAAGAACGAAAGCCATGTCTTTTGCAATCTGCATTCTCATTTTTCGTTCCATCGCATTTCTTTCTGCCAATGCAACGTCTTTGTTTGCTGTGTTCCTTAATAGAATGTTAAACATATTCCTTTCTTTTTTCTTGATAATTTTTAATAAGTCATTATAATAACAGGTGCCTGAATTATCATAATAATAGCCATCTGAATTGTCATAATACTAACTTTTCAAATCATTATAATCACAATCGTCAAAATCATAATAACTTTTTTTCAAATCGTTATCCTTCTGAAAACAGAGTCGTCATTCCTTGTCGGTGAATTTCCGCTTGCAAAATTACCATTCCAATGTGCACAATTCGTTCAAACCACAATCCCTCTCAGTTAAAAAACATTATCCTTCCGGATTCTTTCCTGTGTCCATTTACCGCTCATCTCTCATCCTTTACCGCTCATTGCTCGTCACTTACCGTTCATCCCTTCACGCAATTTCGCCCGATTTGCAAACCAATTTCGCCGAATTTACTCTGCAATCTCGCCCATTTTGCTCTGCAATTTCGCCCATTTTGTTTTCCTCACAAATATCATACAGTTCCCATTCAATCTTTTTATGTCATTCTTTCCTCCCTCCTTTGTGTCTTTAAGTCAAAACCTCTTTTTGTCTTTCTGTCCCCAACATTTATGTCTTTCTGTCCCCACTACCTTTCCGTTTTTCTGTCTAAAAAATTCTTTTTGTCTAAAATAAAATAGGAATTTATTTTGCATATTCCTTTTTTTATATTACCTTTGCACCCGCAAATAGGAAGATGGCGAGATAGCTCAGCTGGTTAGAGCGTCGGATTCATAATCCGGAGGTCGTGGGATCGTGACCCACTCTCGCTACTTTAGATTAATTCGGGAAGCAGTTTGACGCTGTCTTCCCGATTTTTTTATATTGTAATTACCTTTTCTTTGTTCTATAAATCACGTTTTTTTGTTGTTATTAAAACGGTTAAGGGAAAAATAATTAATTTTATTAAACAAGGCTGCGTTGTTTCTTGTTCTTGCTTTTATATATATAATAAGGTGTGGGCTGTTTTTCATGTGTTGTTGGTGTATGTCCGGATGTTTTGGTAATTAATACTGTTTTTATGCTTTTTGCCTTTTACTATTTTAATTAAATTTTCCTACTTTTTGCTTGCTATTTTCTTGATTTTGGTCTTTTTTTAGTTAAAAACATAACTTTTTTACTTAAATATTTGGAAGTAAATAATATTTTATGTATCTTAGCAGAGGTAACCTAAATTATTATTCCAATTAAAGACAAGACTGTTTATGGTAAAAAAACTAACAATGATGTTTGCCTGTCTGTTCCTAAGTTTGGGAATGGCAATGGCGCAGACTCAGGCCTCCGGTACTGTTGTCAGTTCCGAAGACGGTCAGCCTGTTATTGGGGCCACTGTAATGCTCGTAGGTTCAAACAATGGCACAATGACCGATTATGACGGTAAATTCACGTTGTCAGTTCCCGCCAATGGAAAACTTCGCATTTCTTCCGTTGGTATGCGGACACGAGAAGTTACGGCAAGTCAAAACATGAAGATTGTCCTTACTCCTGAGGACAATGCGCTCGATGAGGTTGTGGTAACAGCCTTAGGTATTAAGCGTTCGGCAAAGGCGCTTGGATTCTCGGCTACTGCTGTTAAGGGAGAAGACATTGCGGCTGCCCGTACAAACGACATTATGTCAAGTTTGCAGGGTAAGGTCGCCGGTCTTCAGATTTCTAACTCATCTTCGGATCCGGGTTCATCGAAGTCTGTAATTGTTCGTGGTGTAAGTTCGTTAGGAGGAACCAACCAACCCTTGTATGTTATCGATGGTGTTCCATTGACAAATGCTGCTGTATTCAGTTCTGACGGTCTAAACAAAGGTTTCGACTTTGGTAACGGTGCAGGAGCGGTCAATCCTGATGACGTGGAGAGTATGACAATTCTTAAAGGTGCTGCAGCGACCGCTCTTTACGGTAGCCGTGCCGCAAATGGTGTCATTCTTATTACCACGAAGGTCGGTGCAAGACAGAAGAAGGGATATGGTATCGAGTATAACGGCGGTTTGCAGTGGGAAACACTGTTACGTTTGCCGCAGATGCAAAACCAATTCGGTATGGGTTGGTATGGCGAGAAGACCGACAACGAGAATGGTTCTTGGGGTCCGGCATTCGACGGTTCGATGCTTAGATACGGAAACGTATATGACTTTTCACAGAAGATGAAGTCATACCTGCCGATGAAAAACAATATCAGGGATTTCTTCGATGTAGGTTTCCGCTACAACAACAGCATTTCTTTCAATGGTGCTACAGATGTTAGTACGTATTTCGTTAGTTTGTCGCAGATACATGAAGACGGTATCATTCCGACAGATGCAGATAAATACAACAAATACACATTCTCCGGAAGAGGAAGTCACAAGGTGAATAACCTTACTTTCAGTACATCGCTCAATTATGCTTACCAAAGAAACAACTTCGTTTCTACCGGTCAGGGTGCAGGTTCGATGTATAATAACATCATGCAGACACCGCGTGACATAAGTATCGTCGAACTGAAGAATCTTGATGACCCGTTCAATACTCCCGGATATTATTTCACACCTTATGGCGTGACCAATCCATACTATATCCTGAAAAACTTCAAGAATGAGTATGAGTCGGAACGTTTCTATGGCAAACTCCAACTTGATTACGACTTCTTGAAATACTTCAAGTTGACATATCGTTTCGGACTTGATACAAGTACCGGACATCAGGAAACAGGTGCACCGAACCTTTCTGCTATCTATGCCGGAACACCTAACTGGGCAGATGCTCTGAAGAGTATTACCGGATATTATAATCAGAACACGACACGTCGTCGTGAAATCAACCAAGACTTGATGCTCACATTCGACAAGGATATGATGGATGACCTGCATCTCAATGCACTCGTAGGTTTCAACGGAAATGAACGCACATACTCTTGGCTTTACGGTGGAGTGACAAATCTTACAATACCTACATGGTTCAACCTTGGCAACTCGGCAGAAAAACCTATTATCGATAGTTACAGTCAGATGCGTAGGCTCATGGGTGTTTTCGGTCAGGCAGAAGTTGCTTATAAGAATATGCTCTATCTCACACTCACCGCACGTAATGACTGGTCATCAACACTGCCTAAGGGTAACCGTTCGTTCTTCTATCCCGGTTTAACCGGAAGTTGGATATTCTCAGAGATGTTCAATGATGACATGAAGAAAATCATTAGCTATGGTAAGTTCCGTGCCGCATGGGGTAAGACCGGTAACGATGCTAATCCTTACATGACAGGAGTGGTGTTCGCACAGTCTTCTGCAAATTCAAGTGGATGGGCAAGTAGTGGTTTCCCATTCAGCAACGGAAACTGGAACGCATACACACTGGGCAATATTCTTGGAAGCAAGACGCTTAGTCCGGAGATGACAACCGAAATCGAAATCGGACTTAACATGATGTTCCTTCAGAACCGCATCGGATTCGACGTGGCATTCTATAACAGGGAGTCTGATAAGCAGATTTTCTCGCTCGATATGGATCCCTCAACCGGTTTCGGAGCGCAGAACATGAATCTTGGTAAGATACGTAACAGAGGTATCGAGTTGATGTTCAACGCTACTCCGGTTAAGATAAAGGATTTCTCTTGGGACATTATATGGAACTTCACCAAGAACTGGAGTAAGGTTGTAAGCCTTCCGGAGTCTCTCGGTGGAAGCACTGCAATTTGGGCATTTACCGGTGGAACCGGTCTTTATGCAGAGACTGGTAAAGAACTCGGACTCTTCAAGGCATACGTTCCGGTTCGTGACGACAAAGGAAACATAGTTGTTGACAACCATGGTCTTCCTGTTAAAGATGCCGAGCAAAAAGTAGTTGGCAGTATGAACTATAAGTATCAGATGGGATTCAGTAATACGTTCCGTTACAAAGGAGTTTCGCTCGCGTTTGATATTGATATTCGCAAGGGTGGTGTTATGTTCTCGCGTACTAAGAGTATTAACTATTTCGTAGGTAATGCTATCCAGACTGCATACAACAATCGTAATCCGTGGATCATTCCTAACTCTGTAGTTGCAGAAACCGATGCTAGTGGCAACACTATTTATACTCCAAACACTACACCGCTTGATGCTACAAACATCTTCAATTATTGGAACAATGGTGGCGATCAACTTGATGCAGCATTCCTTGTTGACAAGTCTTATGTGAAACTTCGTTCTGTCGTTCTCAGTTGGGACCTGCCAAGCAAGTGGCTTGCAAACACATTCCTGACAGGCGTAAGATTGTCGTTATTCGGCAACAACCTGCTATTGTGGACTCCTTCGGAGAATACGTTCATCGATCCTGAAATGACTTCATTCGGTAACGATTTGAAAGGTAACTTCGGAGAGTATTCCGCTAATCCAAGTTCACGTAAGTTTGGTTTCAACTTAACTGTTAAATTCTAAAGAACAGGAGGTATCAATATGAAAAAGATATTATTATATTCGGCAGCGAGTTTACTGATGTTTTCGAGTTGCGCTTTAAATATTAATGACGATCCCAACCATGCTAATGTTGGCGACGTGACACCGGATCTTGTACTGCCGTCGGCAGAAAACTACATAGCCAATGCTCTTGGCGACCAGATGTTCACGTATGCGGGTTTCTTTGCTCAGTATTTCGAGCAACGTCCGGAGGCTAATCAGTATAATAACTTTGCAGAACTGCATCTTGATGAAGGCAGCGATACTTTCGATCGTTGCTATCGCAATATATATGCGGGAGCGTTCGCTGACATCGATAACATATTGTCAAAGAACGTAAACGGTGCAGATACATACGCATGTAAAGTGTTGCGTATGTGGGGATTCCAACTCTTAGTTGATAATATGAGCGATGCTCCTTATACCGAAGCATTGAAAGGCAACAACCTCACTACACCGAAATGGGATGAAGGCAAGACTATATTCGAAGGTGTGCTGAAAGAAGTGGAAGATGCCGAGGCAAACATCGGTACCAGCAGAATCACAATGAAAGACCCTATGTTCGGGGGTAATATCGCTAAATGGAAAGGTTTTGCCAACGCATTGCGCTTGCGCATCTATCTCCGTATGATAGACGCTGGTATTGATGTGGACTCTTACACCGAAAAGGTTAAGGCTCTTGTGGCAGAAAACAAATTCTTTGAAGGAGATGTTAAGTTTGACGTGTTTACAGATGCGGAGGGGCAGTATAATCCTTGGTACGGAAGTATCTTCAGACTTAAAGCCCTCAACTATGTTGCCGCTTATCCTATCGTAAGTTATTATAGGTCGACAAACGACCCGCGAATTGCTTATGGCATTTTGCCAAATACGAAAAAGGATGCCTATGTAGGACAGATACCTGGAGCAAAAACTCGTATGAAAGAATGGATGGGTGAAGCATGGAAAAACGCTGATGTAAGTGCAATCAATTATACCGTAATGACAGCAGAGCCTATTTATATACTGACTCAGAGCGAATTGCAGTTCTTGATTGCCGAAGTACAGTTGCGTTTCAACAATAATGCCGGAGCTGCTGCCATTGCTTACGAGAATGCCGTAAAGGCTGATTTCGCCTCACGCAGAATGGCAGATAAGGCTGGAGATTTCTTGACAGGTGCTTTGGTAAACATAAACACTCTCGGTACAAATGAGGAAAAACTGAACCTTATTTATATGCAAAAGTGGGTTTCGTTCTTCATGAGAAACCACATGGAGGCATGGTCAGAGGTGCGTCGCACCGATGTCCCGAAACTTACAACCTTGTCAGCAAAGGATATTTTTGACAAGAAAGATGGATACAATCCGGGTGAGATGATCGAACCGGCCGTTAACTACATACAGAACGGTGGTCTGGCAAAGCGTTTGCCATACCCCGGAGAGGCACGTCGACTTAACAAGAATACCCCGGCAGAGAAGAAGATGGACGCTCCGGTATTCTGGGACGTTAAGTAAATAGAATATTGTTTAACAACTTAAACGAAAAGACAATGAAGAAATATTTTTTATACAGTCTTACTCTGTGCTTCATGATGTTAGGTTTTGTAGCATGTAGCGGAGACGAAGAGATAACGGATTCGCGTCTTACTTACTACGTGAGATTTGAAATGCTTGGAAAAGATACGATTCTTAGTCCTGTGGGACAACCCTATACCGATCCCGGATGCAATGCAACATTGGGCGGAAAGGATTACACCTCAGAGATTATCATCAAAGGATTGGAAAACGTTGACATAAATACTCCGGGAATGTATTATGTTACTTATTCCGGTGTAGGTTCCGATGGCTTCTCCTCTTCCATAACTCGTGTGGTCATAGTTTACGACCCTGATGTGTCTGAAGATATTTCCGGTAATTATATAACTATCGACGGAACGCAAAGAGTGCGTGAAGGTAAAGTGATCGAATATCCCGGATTCAAGGTTAAGATTTCAAAGATTGCCCCGGGTGTATTCTATGTTGATGACTTGCTCGGTGGCTATTATGCACAGAAGGTTTATCCTCAGTATGGAGACCTTACGGCATTGAAAGGTTATGTATGGTTGCATAGCGACATGACTATAACCGGTCTCAGCGGTTATAATGAAGGATTTAAAGACACTTTCGATGCAGTCAATGGTTCTTTCGACAAAGATACCGGTGCTTTGAAATGGACAACTGATTACTCAGAAATGAAGTTTGATGTAGTATTGGAAAAAAAATAAAAAATAATAGATTATGAAGAAATATATTTCAATGTTTATATTCGCCATGCTGGCAGTATTCGGACTCAATTCTTGCAGTTTGGAAACTGATGAAGAGGCTGGTGGAACTAAGATCGAAGACATGGCCGGTTTCTGGGATGTAAGGGTTGATGTAGTAAATGATGACGGCACAATCGATGTTGACCCATTCGATTTGGGAGAATTTAGACTCATGACTTACAACACAGTAGAGAATGTTGACAATGCCATGTGGATGAATTTGGATGGAAAAAAGAGTTTTTGGAACATGAAGTTCATAATTCCTATCAATTATGGAGCAAAGACATTCTCATGTGAGGAGACAAATTATTTTCCTGAAGATTCCGGTGCAGGTAATGTTGTAATAAGTGAGGGTAAGGTGCTTTTGAAGCAAGGACATAACCTTCATGGGATGCCGGCAGACAGCATTGTTTTCAAGGCAAAGTTCTCTGACGATGCAGATGCCCGGACATACATGATTGCCGGTATTCGCCATTCCGGATTTACTGAGTAGTCTATATTAATCAAGTTAAAAAAATGACAGGTATGGCATATCGTCCATACCTGTCATTTTTTGTCCTTCAACTCGGTGGACTATCTTGTCGCTGATACGCAGTGTTTTGAAAATACGATTACAGACTGTTTATCCATTCGGATATGTCTTTCATTGCTTCGGGCGAAATAGTTTCCTCTATCGAACTTATTTCTGTTGGCAGCCCTGTTGTGCAGTGCTGCAATATATGATTCAGTCCGGGGTATATTTTTATTTTATTCTTTTTGTTGGCGGGTAGCAGGGTGCGCAGTGCGGAGATGTTAAGTTCGGCCGGCACGTTCATGTCTTTGTCTCCGTTCAGTGCGAAAACAGGACACCGTGTGCTCTTTATGGCATCCGTAGGGTCGTAGTTGATGAAGAAACGCATCCATTCCGTGTTAGACGTTGCGAGCATAATCTGCTTTGCCTCTGCCGCCGTTTTTGGCAACATCGAATCGGGAGCACCATTCGCACGGTAGAGCAATGACAGTTGTTGCTGCATGAGAGTGTCGATAGGTACAGTAGGAGCGGCCCAACTGACGATGAAATCGGTGGCCTGTTCCTGTCCCAGCATAAAGGCTATCATTCCTCCCTCGCTATGTCCGAGCACGCCCACTTTTCCGAATTCGCCCGTCTGTCGCAGCCATTCTATGCCCGCCTTGGCATCGTCGGCAAAGTCACGGCTTGTCGCCTTTGTTGCATCACCGGTCGATTTGCCGAAGCCACGGTCGTCATATCGCAGCGAAGCAATGCCGTTGCGTGCCAGATAGTCGGCAAGTACGAGGAACGGACGGTGCTCGAAAATCTCCTCATCACGGTTCTCCTGTCCGCTACCGGTTACCATCAGCACCACAGGCACGCGTTTTCCTTTTTTCCATCCTGTTGGGTAGGTTAGTGTTCCGGCAAGAGTGGCGTTGGCCGAGGAGTTTGTGAAAGATACATCTTTAGTGGTGTAAGGCAATGGCTGTTTCGGTTCTTGAGGTCTGTTGAATTTCACTTCGCCACGTTCAAGGTTCAGTGATGTGGAGAAAGTAGCCTGATTGAATGTTCCTTGCAGCATATTCCCTTTCAGTTTCGCCGTGTATGTCATCATTATCGCAGGCACGGCAATGCTTATTGAGTCGTTGCTGATAACCTTTACTTCTACAGGTATTCCCTTTCCTCCCTGTTCTATCACGTCCATCTTGCACGTTTGTCCTGCCACGTGGAGCACCATTGTTAACGTTTGCGGTCCTACTTTCATTTTGCCCGTCCATGTTCCATCGAGCGACTGTGCCCATGTCATCGCAGAAGTGCATAGCAACATGAGGCAAAAACAAATCTTTTTCATCATATAAACTTATGTTTGATTAATACTGCAAAATTATAAAATAATCCAATAGTGTCCTAAATAATTTTCAAAAAAGTGAAGGAAGTAGTTTTCACTAAGTCAAAAAGTCTTATCTTGGTGTTCCGTGCTCAAACAACAGGCAACATACAAATGGCACTTTTTTCGAATCTTGTTTCCTCGCTAAGGCTCAACACATTTACGAAAATCGACCTGTATCAATGAATTAACAAGCCGTTCACGCCACTGTCTGAGAACGAATTTGAAACATAAAGAGGGTATGTGCTGTTTTACCGTTGGAACAAAACACGTCAAATCAAATGATTCGATGCAACATTGTATGCGTTTTCACAAAAATTATTTAGGACACTATTCATGTGCAAATCTTTTCAATGATTCTTCGTCTAAATCCACACATCCTTTAAGGGCATAATGTGCAGAACCTTTCTGTACGTCATATACAATTCCAGCCCTACCTTGCCCAATAGGACTTATAATCCTATAGCCATTTACGACATCGCCAATCTCCATAGTTTTACTTTAATAAGTTTCTCTTTTCATTGCTTCCTAAAATCTGCATCTGCTGAATTGCTATCTGATTGAGTTTCACAAGTCTTTCGCCTTGAGGTATGCCATCATTGATAAGCACCGCATTTATATTCTCCATGTTAGATAGGCATATCAATTCATTGATGGTTGCGTAGTCGCGGATATTGCCTTTCAAGTCGGGATTAGTTTCCCGCCATTGTTTGGCGGTCATACCAAACATGGCAACATTTAGCACATCGGACTCTTCTGCATAGATGATACCTACCTGTGCCGTGGTGACTTTTTCAGGTATCAGATGGCTCTTGATGGCATCAGTGTGAATACGATAGTTAATCTTAGAGAGTTCTCTTTTTGCAGTCCAACCAATCAATTCCTGTTCCTTGACTTTTAGGCGTTGGAACTCCATGACGAGATAAAGTTCAAACTATACAGATACCCAGTTCGCAAACTTAAAGGCAATGTCGCGCTGAGCATAGGTGCCGCCACCAGCACCATTCTTGGTGAGGATGCCTATTGCAGCAGTTAATTCAACCCATCTGGTAGGACTCATTGTGAAAGAATTGCTACCGGCTTCGGCCAAAAGGGGGTCGAATTCGACCCCTTTAAAACTTGGGTTATTCAACTTTTCCCATAGTCCAAGATATTCCAATGTATTCTTTTGGCGCATCCAGTTCTTAACAACATCTTTAGGTTCAGCAGCATTCTTCTGTCGAGCAATGTCCGTGATACAAATATAATCAATGCCGTCCTTGGTCATTGTCTTTATGACTACATTTTTGACGATGATTTAGTTTTTCTTTGCCATAGGTTAGTGTTACTATAAATTATGTTTGCAAATATCGCACAAAAACGCGAAACAAAAGAACAAAAGGCGGAAAATCCCTAAAAAATAATGTAATCTCGTATACTCTATGTACCTTTACTCCGACAAGGATTCATTGAAATTAACCGGTGTCTTTGAGTCGGGAATTCATTGACAAACAAATCACGGCAGAATGAGGAAATGAGAATCGTTACCGGTTTGTAACCCGGATTTTTCTCAATCCTCGGAACTGTCTTTATAAACAAAAGGTTTGCGATTTTATCCAAAATTATAAAATAATCATTATAACTCAAACAGTTACGAATGATTTTTACCTTTTAAAATAGTATTAAGACATTTTTCATGTTATGTTTTATGCCCTTTTATAGACCAATTTCGCCCAAATTGCTGAGCAAATTCGGCGATTTTGCTGACCAATTTCGCCTATTTTGTGTTCCTGTTCATAAACAAGAACTTTTCAATAGGTGACTGATGGACTGGCTTTGACTTGTCTTCCAATGTCTTGTGGAGTTACTATTATTAACTTGTTTTCTGTATTTCTGTGAACAGAAAACATCTGTTTGATAGTTTTTTACGTCTATTACTTGCGGGTATAGTGGAAAAAATGTATTTTTGCAACATCAAAATGAATATAAATTTAGAATAAGTTCTTTTTTAAAACAACAATAAGATTATGGACATGATTCAGCCTTACATTGCGATTGCTCTGAAACTTATTACGGGTATGATAGGTATTCTGGCCTTCCTGCGTATCACAGGTAAAGGACAGATGGCTCAAATTACGCCACTTGACACCGTGAGTGCCTTTGTGATTGGTGCCTTGGTCGGTGGCGTTTTGTACAATCCTGATATGTCTATGTGGCATATTTTGTTTGCGTTGTTAGTTTGGACAATTTTTAATATGCTTGTTCGTTTTGCCATGCGCTCTGCCCGTCTGCGCCATATTATCAAGGGAGAGAGTGTTTTTCTTGTTAAGAATGGTTTCATAAATTTCAAAAACTTCAAGCGCAACAGCCTTGAGATGGAGCAGTTCCGCTTGCTTTTAAGACAGAAAGGAATCTTCTCTATGTTCGATGTTGAAGATGTGCTGTTCGAGACAAATGGTGCTGTGACAGTCCTCCCAACCGGCAAAACATCAGAGTCTTTCCTGTTGGTAAACAATGGTGAGTTCGTGGAGAGTGGTATTGCACAGAGCGGTCATTCTCAGGCATGGGCATTACGTGTCATCAAGAAAAATGGCTTTAACAGTCCGGGAGAACTTTTCTGTATGGAGTGGACACCGGGTAAGGGCATTTATTTTGTGACTTATGAGGGGCACGTCAAGCGTGGTGTCGTAGGGATTGGTGCTGATGAGATAGAGTCAGACAATAAACAGGTATAAGTTGTCGTAAGACAAGAAGTGAACCAAAAAGGGAGAGGGGAAGTAAAAAACAGACTTCAACTCTCCCTTTTTGGTTCACTTCCGGTGTAGTATGCAGTGTTTTGCTGGTGCTGTAATATTAGAATCGTTATTGGCTTTTCCAAGTGTCGCAAAAGAGAGAATATGTCTAAGCGGTGCTGTTTTTCTTATCCTCTTCCATCATTTTCCTCCATTTCCGATAGCCGAGTATGGCAATGAAGACATAGAGAGCGTATAACGAGGCCTTGAAAGGGATGTCTTTACCGATGTACATCACCGCCGTAACGATGTCAACTGCAATCCATATAAGCCATTGCTCCACGTACTTCCGTGCCAAAGCCCATAATGCTACGAAACTGAGGGCATTGGTGAATGCATCGGCTATGGGCCATAGGCTGCTGACATATTGCTCGCTTGGGTTGATTACAGTCACAAGAAGCCAATATACTGCCACCCATGCCACAAAGAAGAAGCATACCGATGGCAGGATATGTTTGCGACGGAAGTGGGTGATGGGGTAATTGTTGAGCGTTCCTTCTTCGCTTTGTTCCGAAAGTGTTTCTTGTTTGAGTCGTGCGGAGCGTTGAGTGTTCGTTATTCGGTTCTCTTCACAAATGTTTCCTGTTTGAGCCGAGTGGTGCGATGAACTGCGAGAACGATGTTGCTTATACTGCCATAAGGCGAAACCATAGACTGACGCAAGGGTGTAGTAGGCGGCCATTCCGGCATCTCCATAAAGACCGTGCGACCAATATAGATATATGTCGCATGCCGGCATTATCACGCTTACTACCCACAATGCGATGTGTGCACGATACTCAAGCCAAATGTATATCAGTCCGAGTATCGTGGTGAAGATGTCGAGCCAGTGGGTTATGATGAAATCGTACATTGGGTAGCGTTTTACGTTGAGCGATGAGCGATGAGCGTTGAGCGAAGAAAGAACGCTCAACCCTCAACCCTCATCGCTCAACTTAACAACCTAAAACCTTAGTGAAACGCTGCCCATAGCGGTGAATCCGGCAGCGGGAACAAATCCGATTTGATAGTAACGGTTATCATTTGTATGTCCGTTCGTCTCGCTTATGGCACTGTAAACCCAACCGCTCTGTGCATAGTGCTTGTTCATTATGTTGTTAAAGTGAGCACCGAAAGTCACCTCTTTCAGTCCGAGGAACTTCTTTTCGAGGTTCAGCGTGTATGTGACATTTGCATTCATCACTTCGTAGGCAGGCAGCGAACGCGCCTCATTCTTGCTGTTGTCGAGATACTGACGGCTCACGTTCTGTGAGTGCAGTACGGCCTGCAGCCCCTTCCAATGGAAATTGATGAAGGTATTTGAGATGAGCGACGGTGAGAAAGCGAGTGTGGAATTGTCGTAGTGTATGGTGCGTGTTCCGTTATCCCAGTCTTCCACAACCTCATCGAAATCCTTTATCTTGTTGCTGCTCATAGCCATGTTTGCCTCGATAGACAACCACGATGTGAGGTCGCATCCTATTGTCATTTCCATTCCCATGCGGTAAGAATCCTTGATATTCGTGGTCAATGGTTCGCCGATGTCACTCTTTGCACCGGTCTGTACGAATTGGTTCTTGTAGCCCATGTAGAACAGGTTCAGTCCGAAGTGCATTCCCGGCTCGATGTATGAATAGCCCAGTTCATAGTCGGTGAGCGACTCTGCAACAGGAGCCGGGTAACTACCGTTATCTGTGAAGTTGTTACGTTCAGGTTCGCGGTGACTCAAAGCCACGGAAACGTATGCGTTGTGGTAGTTGTCATGGAAACTGAAACCTGCTTTCGGATTTACGAAATTATACTTTTGGTCAATGTTAAGCACTTGGTTTGCGTATTCTGTTCCTTTCTTATAGAACTTATCGTTGACACCATCGGTCTTATATCCCACGTGACGATATTGTATGTCAGCAAACACATCGAACATCGGGTTGATGTGGTAAATCGCCTTGGCGAATACGTTACCGTCAAACTTCTTTGCGTCAGAATCATAGTACTTGTATTTACCGTCTTTCATGATTGCCGCGCTCAGTTCCTCGTCAGCCACGTATGTGAGGTGTCCGAAATGGTTTCCGGAGAACTGCTGAAGCGACAGTCCGCTTACGAAGTCCCAGTCTCGGTTCTTGAAACTCAGGTTCCACACCATTCCGTAAGCATCTTGCGAGAGCCCCTTTCTGCGCACGAAGTCGGTCTTTTTCAGTTTCGTGCCGTCGCTCTTTGTGAACGTCAGTCCGAACTTATTCAGTTTGTTCTTATATCTGAACTCGTTGTAGTAACCATAACCGTGTGTATAGTGCAGCGAACCACTCATGCTCCAGTTCTCGTTGATGTCCCATGCAGCCGACAGGATATTGTGGTTCTGCCAGAAATTGTCTGTGGTTTTGCGCCACAGCGAGCCGTCTCTCATCTTGTAGCGTTCGGTAATGTAGTTTCCGTTTTCGTCTTTCGCAAATTTTCCATCGTCACCATATACCAGATGTTCGTATAGCGAATTATATCGTCCGAGCCCTGCATTATACATATCCTCGTATGTCATGATGCCCGACTTGCCGCCGAACGTGCCGTCCATGAGGCTGAGGTCGTTGTCGCCTGCTGTCACTCCGTTCCATGCCTGACCTGTTTTCTCGAAGTTTCCTATGTTCTTATATCTTATCACGAAGTTGTTGCCAATCCACGACAGTCCGCCATAGTATGAGCCGGAACGCCCTGCTGTACCGTGTATGAAACCATCGGTGTTCGTCTCATGATATGCACCGTCGAATATAAAGTGATTCCACAGCAGACCGGTCGAGAACGACGTGCCCACGTTGAACGTGTTGTACGAACCATACGAACCGTTGAGTTCGAGCATCGGTGTGTGAGATGGCGACTTCGACGACATAGAAATTGTACCGCCGAAAGCACCGTCGCCATTGGTCGATGTTCCCACTCCACGCTGTATCTGCACATTGCCCAACAACGAGGCATAACTGTTCATGTTAGCCCAGAACACGCATTGGTCTTCGGGCGAGTTGAGAGGCACACCGTCCAGAGTAACGTTGATGCGCGAACCGCCTGCACCTCTGATGCGCATATATGCCGTTCCTGTGCCCAGTCCGTTTTCACTCCACGACAACACTCCCGGCGTTTGCGAGAATAGGAAAGGCAGTTCTTTTCCCGTTTTCGAGAAATCTGAAAGTTCTTTCCGTTTGATGTTCTCCACTGCAAACGGTGCACCTTTCTGCGCTTTTACGCCATGCACCACCACCTCCTGTAGTTTCTCCATGCGCAGCGAGTCGGTATTGTTTTGCTGCGCCAGCACTGTCTGCGTGCCTGCCGTTGCGGTTATCATTGCCACAACAGTCATAATACTTTTTTTCATTCTGTTTTTAAGTATAAGAATGTTTAATGTTCAAAGGGGAAAATCCTGCATGATATGTCACCTGTCAATATTGAATTGTCAAAAAGCAATTCTCAATCAGTGTGCTCATTGATCCCTACGCCGGCATTACCCGTATCAGGTCAGAGGGTCTGATCTCAGCCCGCCCACGGCGGACACCCCTTAACTTACCTTTTGTAAGTCGTGTGCAAAAATACATAAAATAAGCGAAACACCAAAGAATACGCAGAGAAAAGTTTTCTTCATCATTCTGCCGCTTCCCAAAATACAACCATTCCTTCCGGTGCAAAACAAGTTCTGTCAATGCGGTATGTTTTAACCCTAATCGGCCATTAAATCCATTGACTGATTTTGTTCGATTGTCGGGCAGATGTGCTTACGATCGATTTGAGTATATACAAAGGTCGATTTTTTGTGTTAAATTCACGATTGAGCTTGTTGGTTTTAAGAAAAAAAAATAACTTTGCATACGAATAATGTGCTTTCCGATAATCCATAGGTGCAAGGATGAGTTCGCTCGACCTGCGCCTTGACCGGAAGAGGTGCATTGATATGAACTGAAAGTTTTTGGTGCCTTTTGCCATACTCTGTTTTAAGTGGGTGGCTGTAAGGCTTATAAGGGAATCAGGTGAAAGTCCTGAACAGTCCCGCTGCTGTGAGTTTCATTATCACCGGCATCGATGAATCCACTGGAGTAGTCTTGTGATTACACCGGGAAGGAGATGCAAGGAGAAACAAGTCAGAAGACCTGCCAATTACTTTATATCCGTAGGTGGTGCTCGTGGGTTAGACACTATGGGGAACTTGTTTTATGCTTTGGCAGAAGCCTGTTGTCGCAGTGCATGCCGTGTCATGTCAAGTGGCTTTTATGCAGAAACTGATACAGAACACCCACGTCATTTATATATATGATTATGAAACATAAAAATATAGTATTCAGTAAGGTGCTGCTGCTTGTTCTGCTTGCAAGCCCTATCTGTTCGTTCGCTCAATCGTCGGGCAAAAAATCGTTAGAAGACAGCATTCACACCATCCGAGAGGTTGAAGTGTTCGGCAAACGTCCGCTTGCCACGGTTCAGAAACTGTCGGGAGGCGAACTGCAGTCGTTGTCAACAACCTCCATTGCCGATGCTCTGAAATACTTTGCAGGTGTTCAGATAAAGGATTATGGCGGATTGGGAGGACTTAAGACCATCAATGTGCGTTCGCTCGGTGCCCAGCACGTTGGCGTTTATATCGACGGCATACGCATCACCAATGCCCAGAACGGCACTGTTGACTTGGGAAAATTCTCGCTTTCCACACTTGAGTCGGTCTCGCTCTACAATGCCAACAAATTAGATAACTGTCAGTCGGCCAGCGAGTATGCCTCCGGTGCAACGGTGTATATGCAGACTCGCCGTCCGCGCAAGGACTCATTGACGGTCATGGGGCGCATCGCTTCGTTCCATACCTATTCGGGCAAGGCCAATGTTCAGTTCAGCAGAAACGACTGGAGCGGCTTCCTTGATTTGGAATACCTCAACTCAAAGGGCGATTATCCTTTCCGATATAAGTCGCAATATGAAGATACCGTGGGCACACGCCGCAACTCCGACATCAGATACCTGCGTGCCGAAGGGGCACTTTTCAATGGTGGCTTCTCCTCGCATCTCTATTTCTACGACTCCGAACGCGGATGCCCGGGTGGTATTGTCAGGCGACTGAGCGACAAATACACCAACGTGGGGCGCGAGTGGGATCGTGACATGTTCGTGCAGGCATCATATACGAGGGAATTTGCGAAGAGACACAGGTTCAAGGTGAACAGCAAATACAGCAACGAGTACCTGCGCTATTGCACCGATTACCCGGAAAATCAGAACACGGCAAAGGTCAATAACCACTATCGGCAGAACGACATCTATGCCTCATTGTCCTACTGTTATATGCCCATCGAATGGCTGTCGGTGAACACCGGTTACGATGCCCGAATGTCATGGCTTAGTGCCGACCTGAAACATTTCTCCTCTATACGCCGACTCGACCAGAAAGCGGTTGTCGCAGTGCAGGCAAACTATAAAGACTTGCAGCTGTCTGCCTCAATGCTCTATCAGCATTACAAAGACCATACCAAACTGAAAGTCGGTGCAGCCGACCCTTTGCAGCGCATCACTCCTTCCATATCCGTCGGCTACACCCTGTATGGCGTGACACTGCGCGGCTGGTATAAGAAAATATTCCGTGCCCCGACGCTCAACGACTTGTATTATACACAAGTAGGCAACCGTAATCTGAAGCCGGAGTACACAAAGCAACTAAACATCGGTATGGAATATCACTACAACTCAAGACAATGGAAGGCCGCTATTCAAGCCGATGTCTATCAGAACAAAATAGAAAACCGTATCGTATGTATTCCGCTGAAAGGGACATACACATGGTCGATGATGAACTATGGCGAGACCTTCTGTCGCGGACTGAATGCCACTGCCTCGGCCAACTTTGCGCCTCGCGACTGGAACTTCTCGTTGCTCACTTCGCTGACATGGCAGCGCGACCTTAACCGCACAGACCCTAAAAACGAGGACACATACAACAAGCCCATCTGTTATTCGCCTACAATCAGTTACGGCATTACGGGCATTGTGGCTTGGAAAACACTCTCACTCACCCTCTCCGACCTGCACGTAAGCAGCAGGATGTGGGCATACGCCGACCCAAGGGACATTCTCGAACCTTATAACAATATAGACCTTAAACTGTCATATACATGGCGAAACTACGGCTTCACGCTTGAGGTCAACGACTTGCTCGATGTCCAATACGAGCATATTCCGAGATACCCGATGGTGGGAAGAAACTATAAAGCAACTTTAACTTTTGTAATATGAAAAAAACTTTATCATTAATTTGTTTATTCCTTTTGACTGCTATTCCGGTGGAATTGCTTGGTCAGGAAAAGATTCTCATTCTGAACGAAGGTAACTGGCAGGCCGACAATGGCAAGTTGACCTACTTTGAAGACGACCATGTCGTTTCAAACGAATGGTTCAGAGAGAAGAACGGTTACAAACTCGGCGACACACCGAATGACATTATTCAGATCAACGACACGCTCATCGCCATTGCTATTAACTGGAGCAACATCATTCAGTTCATACGTCCCGATGGTACTGCCGTGGCAGCCACCGAGAATGTGCCCAACAATCGTAAACTTGCTTCTGACGGCCGATATGTTTATGTGTCTTCCTACGGACACGAGTGCGAAACCATTGACGGCATGAAAGCCTTTACCAAGGGTTATGTGGCGAAGATTGATATCACCAACTTCAAGGTTGTTGCCGCCACCGAGGTGGGCTATGAGCCTGAAGGCATCGCCCTTTACGATGGTCATATCTTCGTTGCAAATACCGGAGGCTATGCCTTTCAAGAGCCTCACGAGTACGAAACCACCGTCAGTATTCTCAATGCCGAGACTATGCAACTGGTGAAAAACGTTGATACGGGCACGATAAACCTATATGGCAAAATGTCAAAATCAGGACAATATCTCTGCATCAACTCTCCGGGTAACTACTACGAGATACCGGCAAACTCGATCATTTTCGACTGTAAGAAAGCCCTTAATGACGAACCGCGCAGTTTTGTCGTTATGCCATACGCCGCAACATACAACACTACGACTTGCGATGGACGCTTCTACGTGATTGGTTCGAGGTTTTCATACTATACAAGTGAATACACTTTTAACTACGTAATTATCGATCCGGCTGAGATTATTCGTACCGATGGAGTGGTGGGAACGACCGAATCGTTTCCCGGAACACTGCTTGAGGACATCAAAAGCATGACAATGCCATACGCCATATACGTTAATCCATACACCGGTTACGTCTATGCCACCGATGCCGGTTCATATACTGAAGCGGGTGCGCTCCATCAATGGAATCCCGAAGGAGTGAAACTCGGCACTTACAAGGTGTATATCAATCCCGGACATTTCCTCGCACTACCTCCAAACGGACAGTTCACGGGCATAGAGAATGTTGAAAACGAGGAACAGAGAACCGATAACTCAATCTACGACCTGCTGGGACGTAAGGTCGAGAAGCCCCAACGTGGCGGCATATATATAAAGAACGGTAAGAAAATCGTTTGCAAATGACAGCCATGAATTATTTATAGAAACCCTTTTTATTAACAATTAAAAAAATAAAACAGTATGAAAAAGTTATTTACTTTATTGGCATTATGCTTCGGATTGTTGTCCGCATATGCTCAGGAGGGTGTTACCTACACTCTTAAAACTCTGACTTTCGAGGATGCCGACTATGTTTCGGACTCTACAAACTATTTGGGGCATCGCAACTGGTCGTCTCTTATAGACAATCCACAGTATGGAGGAACACTGCTCTATGGTGCGAATCATGGTAATCCTTCGCAACCATACACCAGCGTTAATTACAAATGGTATGACAGGGACAATACCTTTCTCTATTCAGAACTTCCTTTAAACTGGAACACAACGATGTATTGGGGTGGCGGTCATGCCATTTCGAACTATTGGAATGGTAAACTTAGCGAAGGCGACTATCTGCACCAACTCTCGGTTTATGTTCCTAATAACGCATCGAGTGGCAGGAACGGACACGGTCATAACGGCTCTAACAACTTCTGTGTACACTATGGTTATCATGACAACTCCGGTTATTCGGCAGAAAATCTTCCGTCTTTCAAATTCGGAGATGGCGTTGCACGTACTGTTGACCACATGTACGTAAACCTTACCACCTATCTTGTAAACTGTTTGAAGAATGGTAATAGCCTCACTGCTGCCCTCGGCCCGAATGATTATTTGAAGATTGTTGCATCAGGATATTTGGATGGAGATTCTATTGGGAGTAACGAGTTGTTTATGGCAAGATATGGCAACATTCTTATTACAGATTGGTCTGAATGGAATCTTTCAAATTTGGAAGAAGTAAATGAGGTTTATTTTAATATTGTTGGCAGCAATGACAATGGTTACGGACTTTCTCAGCCTGCATACTTTGCCTATGATGATGTTGCAGTAAGATTCCCTATCGAAGGTAGAAACGATATTAACAATGTAGTGAATACGAAGAAAGAAGATTCTGGTGAAGTAAAATCGTTCAAAATTATACCTAATTATAATCGTAAAACGAAAGTATATTCTGCTACTGCTACAGGTGATGTACCCGAAGGAATGACCGTATCTTTTGAAAGTCTTTGTAAAAGTAGTTTTATATTAAGTCCTGGCAATTCCAGTTTTATTACTATTTCTGGCATGCCTTCTACTTGTACTATTACAGGAATATCTTCTGTCGTAAGTGCCTCCTTGATGGGTGGTGCCGGCTTGATTACCGCAAAAGAGGGTGATACTCAATTCGCTTTCTTAGCATTTCATGGAGAATCGATGACAGAAGAGCATGGGATAGTAAACGATTATGGCATAGAGGTAAGTGATAAAAAAACTTCCGTGAATTTTACATTCCCTAATGGTAATTATCAGGTAGGAGGTAATGATATTACACTTTTTGCCCAAAACGTGAATATAGTAGAGAAACCTGACTTTAATACTAATATTTATATTAATGAATACACCGTTTATTACACCGACTCTACAACATCAGGAATTACCGAAATGAAGTCGGAGACAGAGAATACTGCTATCTATAATCTTCAGGGAATTCGCATAGACAACCCAGTTAAGGGAGGTATCTATATAATCAATGGTAAGAAAGTTATATACTAAGGACTAATTTCGGAAAATGGTATGTTGTTCTGGTGTGAGCCATTACAACATACCATGCACGGATTAGTTCTGTGTTGTTAAATGTTTATGTTTAAAATTAAATATCAAAACAGTATGAAAAAGTTATTTACTTTATTGTTACTGTCCCTTGTATTCTTAATCGCATCTTCACAAGAGTGCCTTGCTGATAATGGCGTGAAGATGAGGAAAGAAGAAACAGGTGCAGTGAAATCGTTCAAGATTATACCGAATTATAATCGTAAAACGAAAGTGTATTCCGCAAAAGCAATAGGTGATGTGCCAGAAGGAGTGACCGTCGATTTTAATAGTCAAGATATAAGCAGTTTTATTTTAAGTAAAGGTAATTCAAGTAGTATTACTATTTCCGGCATGCCTTCTACTTGTACTATTACGGGTATCTCTGCTATAGTAAGAGCCAATCTAAGAGGTGGTGCAGGCTTGATTACCGCAACAGAGGGTGATAATCAATTTGCTTCTTTGGCATTTCATGGTGGATCAATGGACGAGGCGCATGGAATAGTAAACGATTATGGCATAGAGGTAGGTGATAAAAAAACTTCTGTGAATTTTACATTTCCTAATGGTAATTATCAGGTAGGGGGTAATGATATTACACTTTTTGCCAAAAACTTAGAGGTTGTGGAGAAACCAGAATTTACTACAACTATTTATATAAATGAATACACTGTTTATTACACCGAACCTACAGCAACTCCTGTAAATATCAAAGTGACGATGAATGGCATTTCACCGACCATGAGTCTTGCAAACAAGGCAACGGGAGATGCCGTAGATGTAGGTACTCCGGAAGGAAGAAACTACAATTTCCAGGCTACGAAAGGTACTTATGTGCTCACGGCATACGCCACAAACGGAACAACAAATAACGGAACAATCGAAATCAACGTTACCGACGAACCGGAACAGTCATTCATGGTGTTCACAAACACAGCATACGCTACAAACACCAAAGGTGAAAATGTCTTCTGGGAGGCTGATGTGGATTACACCGTTGAGGCCGAAGTGAACTCACGCGAAGGAGTGAAACAAGAAATTACAGTAGGCAACAGCATAATACCGGGACGCAAAACTTTCCTTGCACTGAATGGCAACAGTTACTACGTGACGATGACACCAAGCGAGGAACATCAGGCCGAAGGTTACATGACCCTCTATAAGGCCGGCACACTTACGGCAGGTGTCAACGTGGCAGGTATAATACCGAAGGGTGGCGACCGCACTATCACTATTCCCGCCGATGCCGAACTGTTCCTTGGCATAAAGTTCGCACACTTCACTGCCTTTAAAGAGATAAAGCCAACAAAGACAGAGGTGGTTGGAAACAATAAGTTGCTGACATATCATTTGGCAGAATATCAGGTCTATAACTATCGCACTTGGCGTGAGGGTGGACTTACACAAGCAGGCTATTTCATTTCGAAAGCGGGCGACAACGTGTGTCCCGAACTGATTTTTACAGAAGAAGACTATGCTGCCTTCGGACCCAAAACGATAAAGCACGACGTGACATGGAACGGAGGATATGAGACCGGAGACATCTTCGTCAACATAAACGAACGAGGACATCTGAATATGAAGGTGGGCGATAAGTATGATGCGCACGCAATGCGTACATGGCAACTTACCGACACGCAGACAAACAACTACTTCATGGAACCCGACTTCCATTACACTGTAGTGGATTTGGACGGTAATCCGAGCACCGGAGTAATAGAAATTTCGCCGCGTCCTAACTCCGAAGGTGGCGACTGTTGGTCGGTAATAAACGCCGTTGGAAAAGGTACGGCAATTGTTCTCGTCACCTACGATGCCATCGGAACAAACTATTACGACTACTCGTATAAGACACAAAAGGTGGAGAAAACGCCTTATATGGGTGGCGAATATTGGGGCGCGATATGGCCCGAGAATACTGCTGCATACGTAGTTACCGTTGGTGGCGATGCTACGACCATCAAGCCTAACATGCACATCAACGAGGCATACAACACCGGCGCACTGAAGGTGGCAGGCGAAAACGTAGATGCAGAGCACGATGTGTTCTACTATCTTGATACCGAACCCGGCGCAGAATATACCTTCACTCCGGAAGGTGTGGCATCTGTGGAAATGGCATATCCTACTATCGGTGCACAGATGGCAACATACACCGGCTTCGGAAGCGAAGGCGTGACAAAGAATGACAACGGCTCATACACGCTATTACTGAAAGAAGGACGCCAGATAGTACGCATGAAAGATGCGCAGGGCAATGCCGTCTATCAGGTGCTCACGGCTAAACCGTGCCACCGCGAAATAACCAATGAGTCGCGTCCGGGCAGCAATATATTCCAACCGGGCGACAAGGTGAAGATTCAATACAGCGGTCTGCGCCACCCGGCAAACAAACTTTCGGGCATTTACAACATGTCTGCGTATGTTACTTACAACAGTGTGCCTAACGGTACGTCGCTGATTCTCGGACCGGGACAATACACCTTCGGCTCTGCTCCGGCAGCACAGGCAATCATGTTTGAGATTGCTGAAGACCATGATGTGGCCGCAACGCCGGAGATTGTAATGAATGAGGGCGTGTTACAGGTAAATGGTTACGGCGACCCAATTGGCAATCACCGCACCATAAGTCGTCTGGCAGGTCGCTCTCCTAACTTCACTGCCGTTCCTCACAAGACCTACTTCGGCTTCATTCCTGAAGTTCGTATTGCGCTTTCTCCTCTTAAAAAATTCGTGATTCGTCCTGTTTCTGACGTTCCGGATGTAGCATATACCATCACCAAAAATGGCAAGCCCGTGACTGATAATGGTGACGGTACGTTCTCCGGAACATACGGCAACTATGTAATCATCGGTGCAAAGGCGGGTTACAGATGTTATCGTGGCAAGTTCACCATAGCCGATGATGCTGAAGGCGAACAGATAGTCAATGTCGGTATGCAGAAAGCAAGTACGCCGGATGCATGGGACGGTGTGACAAAGACCGAACCGAGCAGCGTTGATGGAGTATATCAGATTGCTACAGGAGCAGAAATGGCGTGGTATGGCAACGATGTTAATTCAGGCAACAGGGACACAAAGGCTGTGCTCATTGCCGACATCGACCTCGCCGACTACGACTGGAGACCGATGGGCGGAGGCGTTACCAGCAAGGCTTACAAGGGAGTATTCGATGGTCAGGGACACACTATCAGCGGTATATACGTTGATAACCCAACGAACTCTCATCAGGGATTCTTCGGCTTCGTGAACAATGGTACTGTCAAGAATCTAACCATCGATGGACAAGTGACCGGAAGTCAGTATATCGGAGCATTGGCAGCATATCTGGGATACAATACAACGATTGACCGTTGTGTCAACAAGGCAACTGTGAACGCTACTGTTAGTTATGCCGGTGGTTTGGTGGGCTACCTCTCTGAAGGAACGTCTGTGATTACCAACTGCTACAACCTCGGTACTGTGAAGTCGCCACTCTCGGCCGGTGGTATTGCCGGTGCCAACTTCCTCACTGCCGTGGTAGAGAATGTGTTCAGCCTTGGAGAGATAGAATGTAATGACAAAGCCGGTGCATGTGTCGGCGGAACTTCTACCAAGGAGAACTTCAAGAATGTCTTTGCCGTGCGTGAGTACAACATCACCGACGCTCATACCCTCGTCACCGAGGAGCAGATGAAGTCGGGCGAGGTGGCTTATAAACTTGGCGAGGCGTTCGGACAAGAGATTGGTAAGGACGAACATCCTGTTATAGGTGGAATGAAGGTGTTCTATAGCGAAACCACTAACACCTACTACAACGAGTTGCCGAACTGCATTTATGAACTCGACTGCGACCTTTCGGGCGCGAAGGAAATCTTTGATGCCAACGGTCGCCGACTGCCACAGGCGCAACGCGGACTGAACATAGTGCGCTTGCAGAACGGTAAGGTGGTCAAGGTGACAAGAAGATAACGACCGATCTTCAAAAGATACATTAATTTTCGCCCGGACATTCGCAATGAGTTGCGGTGTCCGGGCGATTTTTTTGTGAAGTGACTCAGGATATTTTTAACCCATACCGGTAAATTAGAGTCCTTGATCGATTTTGTTCGATTGCCGGGCAGATTGTGCTGACTAAAGGTTTTTGCGCAGCGTGAAGGTCAGGCATAGTCCGCCCGAATGGTTGTTCTCCACCTTTATGCTGCCTCCATGTGCAAGCACCGCGTTCTTCACTATTGACAGTCCGAGTCCTGTTCCTCCCATCTTTCTGCTCCGTCCTTTGTCAACCCTGTAGAAACGCTCGAACAGTCGGTCAAGATGATGTTGCGGAACGCCCGCGCCGTTGTCGCTGAAGCGGAAGAGGTAGGCCTCGTTGTCGGCATGCACTGTCGCGCTAAGAGTTATTGTGGTGCCTTCGCCGGCGTATGCGATGGCATTGTCGGTAAGGTTGCGGAATATGCTGTATATCAACGATGGGTTTCCGTTGATGTGCATTGTGGGAGGTATATGCAGGTCGAATGTCATTTTCCTGTTTTCGAGTTCGAGTGCCACCTCATTCACTATCTTGCGAATTTGCTGCGCGATATCAATTTTCGTGAACTGTATGTTGGCCATTCCGTCATCCATTTGGTTGAGTGCCGAAATGTCGTTTACGAGATGTCCGAGTCTTATGCTTTGGTCGTAGCATCGTTTTATGAAACGCGTGCGCGTCTCTTCGTCGATGTCGGGCGACGAGAGTATTGTCTCCAGATAGCCCTCAATGCTCGCTATCGGTGTCTTCAGTTCGTGCGCTATGTTCTGCGTGAGTTGTCGTTTGAGGATGTTCTGTTCGTTTTTCGTCTTTTGCAGGCGTATGTATAGTTTCACGATATGCTCTGAAATCTCCCCCAGTTCGTCGTCAGAGAATTTCGCAAGGTCTTCTATGTTGAGTGTCATGTTCTTGTTGGTCTTGCTTGCGAATATCCTAAGTTGTGTAACGTTGTTGCTCACGCGGTTGATGAATCGGTAGAGCGACACCGACACTATGATAAGAGCAATGATTGAGATGCTCATGAAGATGATGTCTGTCGAGAGGTCTTTTCCGAGGTCTTCGTCGAAAGGCAGTGCCGTGCGTATTACCAATGAGTCGGCAGGGTAGTGTGTCGCGGAATAGAAGAAATTGCCTTTCACCGTGGCACTTGGTCGGCTTATGTCATATCCTCGTCCGTCTTTCAGAGCCTTTCTGAACTCTATGCGGTTGGCATGGTTCTTTATCGCCTCCGTCTTTTTTCGCTGACTGTCGAATATCACGGTGCCGTTTTCGTGTATTAAGGTGACGCGCATGTTCTCCTGCGGGTGCTTTTTTATATATTCTGTTATTGTTCCGATGTCGGCAATGCCACCGTTTTGTCTTTGCAGTTGCAGCATCTCATACATACGGTCGTTATAGTCTTGCAACCGTTGGTTGATGTTCTCTATCCTGTTTTTGTTGTCGTTCGACTTGTATAGGAACACGAACGAGAAAATCACGAATACGAACAGCGACAAAATGAGTATGAAAACGCGCCCTCCGATGGAACGTTTTCTTATGTTGCCATTCATTGAAGCAATATCCATATCCTCTTTTTTGCTTTTATATTATTGTAATACAATCGTTACTCTCGGCTCCGAAACGTGCCGTTTTCAGAGTGAAGCGCAGAAAGAACACTCACCTCTCATCGCTTATCTCCTTTGCAAAAGTAGTGAATTATCGTTGTCCGACAATGTTATAATGCCTTTTTCTTGCTTTTTGTAACATAAATATAATATCGTTCTGAACGGCTCGTAATTTCATATTCTTTTTTTCTTGGAAATACATAATGATGATTATTATTAGCGATATGACCACGAATCAGATGCCAATAGGATAGCCTTGTGATTGCAAAATGGGCGAGATTAGAAAGCAAATTGGGCGAATTTGGAAAGCAAAATGGGCGAAATTGCTGACCAAAACAGGCGAAATTGCTTTGCGCTTTCAAGTCTTTGGTGTCTTATTAAACAAGAGGTCTTAGCGGAAAATATCCCCTAAAACCTCTTGTTTAATAGTAAATATGATATAAAGAATCTATCATTTCCTTATCAGGAAAGGAATGATTGTTTCTTTTTCTTTTCGCTTTCTCTTAGCAACTGCACTGACGTGGTTTCAGTTGTTTGAAGAAATCGTTTCCCTTATCGTCAACGAGTATGAATGCGGGGAAGTCTTCAACGTCGATTTTCCATATCGCCTCCATACCGAGTTCGGGGTATTCAACACACTCTATCGACTTGATGCTCGACTGCGAAAGCACTGCTGCCACGCCGCCGATAGTGCCGAGATAGAATCCGCCGTGCTTGCGACAAGCCTCTGTCACCGCGTCTGTGCGGTTGCCCTTGGCAATCATCACGAGCGATGCTCCGTGCGCTTGGAACTCGTCAACGTATGGATCCATTCTGTTTGCAGTGGTCGGTCCCATCGAACCGCATGGGTAACCCTCCGGTGTTTTTGCCGGTCCGGCATAGAAAATGGGGTAGTCTTTGAAGTAAGACGGCATCTCTTCGCCTGCGTCGAGGCGTGCCTTGAGTTTGGCGTGGGCGATGTCGCGAGCCACGATTATTGTTCCTTTCAGGTTTACTCGGGTGCTGACGGGATATTTTGACAGTTCTGCACGAACGCTGTCAATGCCCTTGTCGAGGTCAATCTCTACTCCCTTGACTCCCTCTCCCGGCTTGCGGTACTCTTCAGGGATAAGTTCTGTAGGGTTATCGTCCATTTTCTCAAGCCATATACCGTCTGCATTGATCTTCGCTTTGATGTTGCGGTCGGCCGAACAACTTACTCCCATGCCGATAGGACAACTTGCTCCGTGGCGCGGCAGGCGCACTATGCGTATGTCGTGGGCAAGCGCCTTTCCGCCGAACTGTGCACCGAGACCTATTTTTTGAGCCTCAGCGAGGAGTTTGTTCTCAAGGTCGATGTCGCGGAAAGCACGTCCGGTCTCGTCGCCTGTGGTGGGAAGATTGTCGTAATACTTTATGCTTGCGAGTTTCACTGTCAGCAGATTCTTCTCTGCCGAGGTGCCACCGATTACGAATGCGATGTGGTAAGGCGGACATGCTGCAGTGCCGAGACTCTTCATTTTCTCCACGAGGAAAGGCAGCAATGTGCCCTCGTTCTGTATCGTAGCCTTAGTCATGGGGTAGAAGTAGGTCTTGTTGGCCGAGCCACCGCCCTTTGCCACCATTACGAAACGATACTCGTCGCCCTCTACCGCTTCAATATCTATCTGTGCAGGGAGGTTGCAACGTGTGTTGATTTCATCGTACATGTTGAGCGGTGCGTTCTGTGAGTAACGCAGGTTGTCCTCGGTGAATGTGTTATAGACACCGCGTGAGAGTGCTTCCTCGTCCTCGAAACCTGTCCATACCTGCTGACCTTTCTCACCGTGTATAATCGCCGTACCGGTGTCTTGGCAGAAAGGCAGTACGCCTTTGCATGCCGTCTCGGCGTTGCGGAGGAACTGCAGAGCGACGTACTTGTCGTTCTCAGAGGCTTCCGGGTCGCTGAGTATCGCTGCCACCTGCATGTTATGCTCGCGGCGCAGCATGAACTCCACATCGTGGAATGCCTGTTGTGCAAGCAGTGTGAGTGCCTCCTTGCTTACTTTCAGAATCTTGTGTCCTTCAAATTCGCCAATGCTTATCCCCTCTTTCGAGAGCAAGCGGTACTCCGTGGTGTCCTTTCCTTTCTGGAACATGGGAGCGTACTTGAACTCAGGTGTATTTGTCATAATGTTTGTTGTTGTTTATAATGTTTATGTTTTATTTCTGATGCTGTTCAGAGAAGAGAGAAAAGAGAGGAGGGGAGAGGTGGCGGGTGATGATCAACTTATGAGAAGGCTTGATGCGTAGGCCGTGCCATCGCTGCTTGTCGGTCACCATTCTCTCGTCTTTTTCTTCCCTCCTCGCTTCTCGAAAAACTGTCTTTGTTATTTTACTATTCGCTATTAGTAACCGAATATCGTTTCGGTTGAGATGCGTTTCACCGGTGCTATCTTGTTGAGAGCATCCATGTTGAGAGCATTCTCATCACCGAGAATGATGTAACGGTAGGGCTTGTTAGCCATAAGTTTCTTCTCGTAGTCAACAATGTCTTGCATTTTGAGTTTGTCAAGACCGTTATATACGCGCTCGCTGATGTCGTAATCGATGCCCAACCTCTTGTTAGAGAGATATTTGTATATCAGATTGAATTTCGTTACACGGCGGCTTTCGAGTTTCTTTTTCAGTGCATCTTTTGCGATGTAGAACGCAGTTTCGCTCTGCGGAATGGTGTCGAGGATAACGTTGAACTGCTTGATGCAATCCATCATCTTGTCGTTTTGAGTGATGATGTATGTGATGAAACTTTCAGGGTCGCCCTTACGGAACGGCGTTCTATAACTTGCGCCGGCACTATATGCCAGTCCGCGTGCTTCGCGCATTTCCTGGAATACTATCGAGTTCATGCTTCCGCCGAAGTATTCGTCAAACAGTGATGACACTGCCACTTCGTTCTCGTTCCAAGGACGGTTCTCGTTGTGGTACATGGTCATATAAATGTTCTGAGCCTGATATGGCGCAATATATACCTCGTTCTGAGGTGTTGCCTGATACTTGTAGCGTTTTCCTTCCGGCACGGTCATGAGTTTCTTGCCGATTTTGTGGTTCTTGTCGATAACCTTTATCAGCGATTCCTTACTTGACGGACCATAATATAATAATGTGTGCTCGTATTTCATCAGTTGCTTTAGCATGTCGAGCATAGCCTGTGGGTCGGTGTTGCGCAGTTCGTCGATGCTGATGTCGTTGCGCGTGGGGTTATACTCGCCGTACATACAGTAGTTCAGGAGTGCACGGTCGTTAGCCTGTTGGTTCTTCTTGTTGTCCGCTCTCTGCTTTGCTTCCTGTTCAACGAACATGTTCCACACGTCTTTGTCGGCGCGTGCGTTCATTATCAGGTCTTCGAGCAGTGCCACTGCCTTAGGCATGTTCTCGTCGAGTCCGTTAAGATTGATTGACATCTCGTCGTAACTTACGCCTGTGTTGAAGTCGCAAGCGAGGTTATAGAATTTCTTTTTGACATCCTCTGCGGTCATCTTGTCGGTTCCGATGAGTTGCAGATACTGTGCTGCATAAGAGTAACGTGGGTCTGTCTCGTCACCGATATTGAAGGTGTAACTCATTTGGAAACGTCCGTTCTCAGTGTTCTGAACATATACCAATGGCAGGTTTTTCTTTGTCTTGACGGTTGTGATGTCACGATTGAAGTCAACGAAGCGTGGCTGTATCGGTGTCACTTTTGATGACTTGATGTCATTTACGAACTTGCTTGACATGTCACGGTTGGTAGGAATTTCAGTTATTGCAGGTTTGTCAACCGGTGTGATGTTCGGGTCTTCACCTTCTTCCTTATAAATTACTGTGTAGTTCTGCTTGAAATAACGGTTGCAGAAATCAACAATTTCTTGCTTTGTTATTTTTGACACGCGATCCATACGTCCCACTACCTGTTCCCAAGGTTTGCCGATGATGAACGCATCCACGTACATGTCGGCACGATTCCTGTTAGATTCTATTTGCGTATAGAAACCGAGTTTCATGTTATTGATAACCGCCTTCAGCAGTTCTTCGCTGAACTCGCCACGCTTTAGTTTCTCAACCTCTCCGAGAAGGAGGTCGCGAACCTCTGTCAGTTTCTGTCCCTCGTTAGGTGTTCCGGCCATTATGAATACCGAACCGTCCATCATTGACTCATCGCCGGCCCATGCTCCGAGAACTTTCATGCTCTGATTGAGGTTGAGGTCGATAAGACCTGCGGTGCCATTGTATAGCAGATTACTAATGACTCCCAGTGTGTCGCTCTGCAACGTAGCACCTCTGCCAAATCTCCAACCGAGCCATACGTTTGCTGCTTCCTTGCCCAGTACGGTGGTATCGGAAGGCTGAGTGAACTCAGTCATTGCCTTGAACTTAGGCTGCTCAACGTCTTTGCCCGGCTCCCATTTACCGAAGTATTTGTCGATTATTGCCACAACTTCATCCGGGTTGAAGTCGCCGGCCATACAGATGGCCACGTTGTTCGGGCGATACCACTTGTCGAAGTAACGTTTGATGTTTGTTATCGACGGATTTTTCAGGTGAGCCTGTGTTCCTATCGTTGTCTGTGTGCCATAAGGGTGACCGGGGAACAGTTTCGCCGAGAGTGCGTCGAACATCTTGCGAGTGTCCTGTGCCAGACCGATGTTGTACTCCTCATAAACGGCTTCGAGTTCGGTGTGGAAACCGCGTATTACCATATTGAGGAAGCGGTCGCTCTGAATCTTTGCCCAGTTCTCAACCTCGTTCGAAGGAATATCTTCTGTGTAGCATGTCACATCTAACGAAGTATAGGCGTTTGTTGCCTGTGCTCCGATTGTTGCCATCAACTTATCGTATTCGTTCGGGATAAAATATTTTGCTGCAATCTGTGACACCGAGTCAATCTCATGATACTTTTGGCGGCGCAGTTGCGGGTCGGTGATGTTGCGGTATTCCTCGTACAGTTGCTCTATTCGGTCGAGATAGGGAGCTTCTTTTTCCGGATTTGATGTACCATACTGCTTTGTACCCTTGAACATGAGATGCTCAAGATAGTGTGCAAGTCCCGTTGTCTCGGCCGGGTCGTTCTTCGAACCGGTACGCACGGCGATGTATGTGTGTATTCTCGGTTTCTCTTTGTTTACCGAGAGATAGATTTGCAGACCGTTATCCAGTGTGTAGATACGTGTCTTCAGCAGGTCTCCGTCCACCGTTCGGTAGTTGTAGTCCTTCGCTCCGGCTGTGATGCACAACAACAGAAGCAACAATGTTAATGTTTTTCTCATAATTTTAATAATTAGGTTTATATTTATATTTCTCAATTTTCGAAGTCAGTCTCGTGGTCAAGACTATTGATGAAGTTCTCATAAACTGACTCTTCCACGTCGCCCATTTCATATTCGTGACTTGCGTCCTTGCGTATTTCGGCAATCCATGTGCGCCTTGCCTTGATATAGTCCTGACGTATGCGCTCGATGTCCGACTCTGTTATATGGTCGAGTCGGTAGTAGTCGAGTATCAGACGGTATGTCCATGCCCACTGATATTCGCGATAATGGTCGTTTATTTCGTTGAATCGGTTTATCACTTGGTTGATGTCAGACAGTTCACCATTCTTGATGTCGTCTATCAGTCGTTGTTCTTCGCTCTCCGGCAGCAGCAGTCCCGCAAGGTCGTTCCACTTGCCCAGTCCTATGCTTGTCGATGGTACACCGAATGTTCCGCGCTTGAGTACACGCTTCATCACGGCTCCCATATATATGCGCAGTGCTATGTCATAATATTTTATACCCTTTTCGAGCGACGAGCCCTTTATGAGATATTCATGATAGATATACTCGGAAACGTTCTTTCCCGATGCTTCGCGCAGGTCTTCGAGAATCTTCTTTCCACGGAGAATTTCCCCGACAGAGAATGGCGAGAGCCAATCGAAGTTCACGATGCTCTTCTGGCACTCTTGCGGACGCATGTCGCGCTTGGGCCATTTGCGTATGTCGCGATACAGACCTACGGTCGTAATGTTGCGTCCCGGCACGAGATACATGTCGTCGTTGTATGAAATGAGGTAGGAGAAAGGCAGGTCGCGCGTGTCGGGGTGGTGCATCAGTTTGCCGAAGCACACCGAGAATGTACCGATGTTTGCCGGCATCAGCAGGTAACAACCGCTCGCTGTCTTCGTTCCTCGTTCCAGTATTCCATAGTGCATCGGTCCCATCTTGTAGGCATGGTTCGAGAAGTTGGTGGCCGAACCGGCATTGTAGAATGAGAACTGGCCGCCGATAAGCAGCGAACTTTTGTGGTGACTTGCCGAGAACGGACCGCAGAACGCGGCGCATGCCTCACCGTTTGCCATGTACGAATTGGCGAAGAATACACTCGCCGAGGCGGTGAAGCCGTTGCTTATCTGGCACGCCTCGCCAACGAAACAGTTCTGCATCTTGACGCTGTTGATTATGCTCGAACCATCGCTTATTATCGAGTTCTCACAGATTACTCCGGTGCCGATATACACGCTGTTGTTCGGCGAACTCATTATAGAGCAGTCGCTGAGTCGTGCCACACCGTCAATCTCGGCCGCATCGCTTATTATGGTGTTCGTTATTTCTTTCGTGTTCACAATCTTCACGCCGTTGCCAATCGTGCCACGGTCGGGTGTGTGCAGCCTGATGTCTTCGTCAACGAGTCGGCGTATAGCTCCTTTCACGTCCTTGTCTTTGAAATGTTTCACCATGAAAGCGGCAAACTGCGAATTAAGATTGCCAAAAAGCACTACGTTGCCGTCGCCCACCTCGTTGAGCACCGACACGAGATTGCCCTGTCCGAAGGTTGCCCCATCGGTCGTTTCCATTGTGCATACGTTAGAGATGTAGCACCCCTCGCCAATGGTGTAGTTGTTTATGAAGTTGCTGATGTTCTCTATCAGACAGTTGTCGCCCACCGAAACATTGCGCAGTGTGGCGCGATAGATGCCCGAATGTTTGAAGAAGCCGCGGCTCACCTCAATATTATTCTCGAACACTCCGATTTTCACTGTGCCATAAAACACCGCGTTCTTCACATATTTAGGTACGAAATCCTCTGCCACATCAATAGCCGACCAGTCCTCTGCCCAACAGTTGTTGCTCTCAAGGATTTCTATTTCATTCTCTGTAAGTTTCCTGTAATTGTTCGTATCTATATTCATCAAATATCAGTTATCTTGTTATATTTGCCATATCTCCACACGGTTGAAAACCTTCGCCATTACTCTCCTTCGTCATACTGCTCATAAAGGAAGTCGTTGTACGGATATTTCTCCACGTGCAGTTGGCGCACTTTTTCGTACAACGTATCACGAAGCAAATCGACGTTTGTCCTCTCTTTTGCCGAGATGAATATGCAGTCGTCGTTCATCTTCGCCATCCATGTCTTCTGCAGTTGTTCGAGTGTGATGTTCTCGCGCGTCGGCGGTGTCAGGTCGTCAGCCTCTTTCTCCACCCATGTGTATGCATCTATTTTGTTGAACACAATCATCTGCGGTTTGTCGGCAGCCCCAAGGTCTTTCAAGGTATTGTTTACCACCTCTATCTGCTCCTCAAAGTCGGGGTGTGAAATATCCACGACATGCACCAGCATGTCAGACTCGCGCACCTCGTCGAGTGTCGATTTGAACGAATCTACAAGGTCGGTGGGCAGTTTTCGGATAAACCCAACGGTGTCGGCGAGCAGGAACGGCAGGTTCTCTACCACCACCTTGCGCACCGTAGTGTCGAGTGTGGCAAATAGTTTGTTCTCGGCGAACACCTCGCTTTTTGAAAGAAGGTTCATCATTGTCGATTTACCCACATTGGTATATCCCACGAGAGCAACGCGAATCAGTCGTCCACGGCTTTTCCGCTGTGTGGTTTTCTGCTTGTCAATCTCCACGAGACGCTGTTTCAGCAGCGTGATGCGCTGCAGAATGATACGGCGGTCCATCTCCAACTGTGTCTCTCCCGGGCCGCGCAGTCCCACGCTTCCCTTACCTCCTCCGGAGCCTGAGCCACCACCCTGACGCTCAAGGTGAGTCCACAGTCTTTGCAGTCGTGGCAACATATAGCGATATTGCGCCAACTCCACCTGTGTCTTGGCATTTGCCGTCTGTGCCCTCATGGCAAAAATGTCGAGGATAAGCGAGGTGCGGTCGAGTATCTTTACCTTCAATTCCTTTTCTATGTTGCGTATCTGCTTGGCCGACAACTCATCATCGAATACCACCATACCTATCTCACGCTCGTTGTCTTCTTCGTCCTGTATAAATTGTTTTATCTCTTCGAGTTTTCCCTTTCCAACGTATGATGTCTGACTCGGAGCACTCACTTTCTGTGTGAACCGTTTCACACATACCGCTCCTGCGGTATCGACGAGAAACTCCAGTTCGTCAAGATATTCCTTTGTCTTTGCTTCGTCCTGCTCTCTTGTGATGATGCCTACAAGTATCGCAGTCTCGGCTTTGACCTCGGATATTACAAATTCTTTCATCAATTAATTTTGCTAATACAATGTTTTTAGATACGCTTATTATCGCGACAAAATTACGAATAATTCTGCGAAGCACCAAAAAATGCCTACTATTTTATAAAAAAATCGGAGCGTTTCTTGTCGGTTTTTTACAAAAGTATTATTTTTGCAGCGGTTTTTTTAAATGTGTTATTATGAGATTGATTATTGAGTCAGACTACAAACGGATGTCTGAATGGGCTGCAAACCATGTTGTTGAGAGAATAAATGCCTACAACCCAACGGCGGATAACCCTTTCGTTCTCGGTCTTCCCACAGGTTCATCGCCCGAAGGGATGTATGCCGAACTGGTGAAAGCATATCGCGAAGGACGTGTTTCGTTCAAGCATGTCGTAACGTTCAATATGGACGAATATGTGGGACTGCCGGAAAGTCATCCGGAGAGTTACCACTCGTTTATGGCGCGTAACCTTTTCGACCATATCGACTGCCCGAAAGAAAACATCAATATACTCAACGGCAACGCTGCCAACCTCGAAGAAGAGTGCGCAGCCTATGAGGACAAGATACGGGCGGCCGGAGGAATACACCTCTTCATCGGTGGCATAGGCCCCGATGGTCACATCGCTTTCAACGAGCCATTCTCGTCGCTATCGTCGCGCACCCGCATCAAGACACTTGCCGAAGACACTATCATTGCCAACTCACGTTTCTTCGGAAATGATGTCAGCAAAGTGCCCACCCGTGCCCTCACCGTAGGTGTTGAGACGGTAATGGATGCCCGAGAGGTGATGATACTCGTGAATGGTCACCACAAGGCACGCGCCCTGCAGGCAGCAGTGGAAGGGCCGGTGACACATGTGTGGACAATCAGTGCGCTGCAAAACCATCGTAGAGGTATAATTGTCTGTGACGAAGCCGCTACCGATGAACTGAAAGTGAGCACTTACAAATACTTCAAAGATATCGAGAAGAACAATCTGTAAATGCTTTCGGCGCGGATACTCCGTGCTCATATAAGCCAGAATATGTAAAATCGCCCATTTTGCTTTGCAATTTGGGCGATTTTACTTTCCAAAATCGGCGATTTTGCAGACCAATTTTGCCCATTTTGCCCGCAAAAGATTCAATATTTCTGTATCTTTCAGATAATCAGCAAACTAAGAATGAATAAAGGATAAATGGGTTACAAGTTGGAAACGAGCGAGTTTCTTTCCCTCTCTTTATTCTGCAATGTCTCAAAGAACACTTGATTTATTGCTGCAAATATAATATTTTTTAGGAAAGACTATTAACTTCGACGAGGAAAAACATATCTAAAAAAAATAATGAGTGGTTTTCTTGCAAATATAAGACATATTGCTTATATTTGCAAAGAGGAATATTCCCACAAAATTTCTTTATCCATTTAATGATGGGATTCATATTGATTCAATTATTGATTTTGAGAAGTTAGAATTTGCTGTACCTGAGGTTTCTGAAAATGCTTCAAGCATTGAGGATAAACAAACTCTTCAAAGTTATTCTTCAAAGGATTTTGAGGATATTAAGAATATGTACCTTTTGATTTTCCATGATGTCATTATTTCAAAAGGGAGAAACCAGTCTATTCTCTATGACTTGTCGGAAAAAAGATTATTTAAAGTGCCAAATTCTGTTATTGAATTCATAACTATTTTGGGAAATAAAACGATAGGAGAAATCTTAAATTCCTTTTCTACATATGAAAAAAGAATTCTTTTTTCATATGTACAATTTCTTCTTTCAAACAAACTTGCTCGTTTAGTAAATAATGTAGAGCAATTTGGATCGCAAGAACAATTTATAAAGGGCTTCAAAGAGAGTCTTAATATTTCAACTTCTATAATAGACTCTGCAATTATTGATATCAAAGAAACATCATCATTTGATATTCAAGGATTTATTAAAAAATTAACCTCATTTCGATGCAGTAAAATTCTATTACGTTTTTGGGAAATAAACATGGACTTTTTTAAGAAAGCTATATCTTGCATACGAACTTCAAATTCAATTGTACGTGTTGATACATATCTTCCAATGGAAATGTATTCACAAATAGTCACAATCATCGAAAATGAATGTAAATTGTTTAACATTCTTGTTTTTCGATGCGATAAAAGTTCTATTTCATTTATTAATCCAGATATCATAGATTTGCGAAAAACTATATATAAAAGCACAAAGCAATCTTTAGCACCCACAGATTGTGGTAATATCAGTTTTGGCAAAACAGCTTTAATACCAAGAAGCGATTATATTTTAAAAAATATTTTTGTAAATTCTTGTTTGTATAAAAAAATATCTGTTGACTCAGACGGATTTGTAAAAAATTGCCCATCTATGAGACATCATTTTGGTCATGTTGACTCAGTTGATTTATGTAAAGTCATAAAAGAGAATTCTTTCACAAAATATTGGTATATAACTAAGGACAAAATAAACATCTGTTCTATATGTCAATATAAATACTCATGTTTTGATTGTCGGGCATATACAGAAGACGATACTCTATATGGTCGTCCAAGTAAATGCCAATTATCCACCTCGTCAAATCAATGGAAAAAATAATTTCGTTTCTAATATGAATAATTTATTTAACTACCTTAACAACAGTAAGTTTATTTTCATATGCTTACTTTTATCTTTGTGCAATGAAATTTGTTTTTCACAGACAAACGGTACTTCTATTGTACAATATAAGGGGCGCATTGTGGACTCCAAGACAAACGAACCTCTATCTGGCACAACGATAACATTACATTCCCCTGACGGGATTTTGCTTGTTGGGACAGTCTGTGACGAGAACGGAGGCTTTGAAATAGAATGGCAACGGAAACAGGAAAGCCCCAAAGATTCGTTAGTGCTGTATTGCAGTTTCATGGGATATGTAACCAAATCCGTTCAAGTGCCGATAGCACAGTATCACGATATAGGGGAGATACATCTTGAAGAAACCCAAATGACTCTTGATGAAGTTACAGTATCTGCGCGTCGCTCTCCTTTAAAATTCGACAAAGGCAATTATTTGGCAGCCGTGGCAGGTACTTCTCTTGCAAAACTCTCTTCTGCAAATGATGTCCTTAAAAGACTCCCTTTGTTGTCTGGTGATAATGGCTCGTTTTCCGTTCGAGGACGTGGACAAGCCATTATATTCATCAACCGAAGAGAAGTGAGAGATCCTTCCGAAATACAGAATATAGATGCTTCGCAAATAGAGTCTGTCAAAATCATCACAGACTCGGGAGTGACCTATCCCATAGAAACGAAAGCTGTCATTGAACTGACGGTAAAACGATGGTATAAAGATCATCTTGGAATAACCTTTGAATCTGAGATTTATCAACGTCAAAGACTATCCCAATACTATACTTTACGCACAAATTACTCCAAGAAAAGACTATCCTTGATTACTCTCCTAAGAGTGGCAAGCCCCAAGTTTGATCCCGAGACAGATATAGAATATACAGTGTCCAGACCGGAGGGGGAGTTATCTTACAATGTTACGGGAAAATCCAGACAGAATAATTTGAGATACTCGTTTGACACAGGCTTAAACTACGATATTAACGATATGCAATCTTTGGGATTTTATATGAGTGCCTCCATGAGTCCAAGACAGACGTCTTACTATGACAATACATACAGAAAGGACAATGTAGAGATAGGTTCTCATTCCTCAAAAAACAAATCGGAAAATCATGGAGTAAACGGAACTTTTTATTATATTGGGAAAATAGCAGGAATAAACATAAACTTCCAGAACTATCTCTATCATTCATTGAATAAAGGGCATCAGTCACTTTTCCTTGACAATGACAATTATTTCAACATGGACAGCGAGAACAAATCCTTTCTTTACGACTCCAAATTGGAATTGGGAAGTAAAGGACCTTGGGGAGGGGACATGTTATATGGCATTCAATGGACTTACACGAGGAGAAAAGACATTTCCGATGTTCTCGAAGGGAATGTGAACAACAGCAACAGTCTGACCGTGCAGAATCTGTTAAGTCCGTTCTTCTCATATAATTGGAGTTACAAGAATCTGTCTGTTTCCACAGGCATACGCATTGAATGGGAAAAAAGACACTTTCCAAATCAGAGCGATTCGGATACCAAGAAGTTTTACTACAATCCGAAAATAGGAATCAGTTATAAATTTTCAAATGGCTTAGGCGCAAGTTTCAATTGGCAAACATTCACCTCTCGCCCGCAGTATTTTGTGCTTTCCGGAATATCCTCAATGGTCTATCCATTTTTGTATAGCACAGGAAACGCACAACTGAAGTCCACACAAAACAATAATTTCTATCTCAACATTTCCTATAAGGATTTAGTTGTGCAGTTAAAGGCAAAGCATATACGGAATGGTGTTTCTGTATATTATAGTTTTGACGATGACTCACAAGTCATTAAAAAAACATTTGAAAACACACCCACCCATTGGGAATATGGCATGGCTGCAATCTATCAGATTAAGCCTTATCGTTTTTGGACCATCGACCTTTTTGGTGAACTGTCGTATGGCTCCTTTGGTTTTGGCTATGAGCCAAAGAGGGATTATTTCAATAAACCTTCCTACTTTATCGATATTACCAACAGATTTGATTTGGGCAATGGGTACACCCTGAATTGCTATACGGGCTATTCAAGAACGCTCAACGGAATAGAAGAGTCGTTGGGAACAGGGGGCATATCGGGGTCGATAAATAAGTTCTTCTTTGACAGAAAGATGTATCTTAGCCTTAATATTGGTCAATATATTCAAAGACGAAACAGAATGCGCACTGCCGTGGATAATATCCACATAAACCAACTATGGGATACCTCCAATAGATACATAGGACTGACATTCAAATATACATTCAATACAGTATCTGTTAAGAACAAGGCTTCTCAAGGAAACAGTAGCGAGATACGGCGTTTTTAGAAATATTATTTTGTAGTTGATTATGTACTTTATTCGTCAAAAAGATGCAATGGATTGTGGTCCAACATGTTTAGCTATATTGCTTGTACACTTTGGAAGAAATCCAGATATAGAACTAATACGTCATAACTGTGCTTTGACCAAAGAAGGTGTTTCTTTATTTGGAATCAGTAAAGCAGCCGAAACAATAGGTTTCAAGACTGTTGGGGGACATTTGAGTTTTGATACTCTTGCCCATGAAGTTCCACTACCTTGCATCGTCCATTGGAATCAGAATCACTTTGTTGTTGTCTATAAAATAAAAAAGCACAGTAAAGGAAAGTATATCATCTATGTCGCAGATCCCGGCAAGGGACTTGTCACCTATACCAAGGAGGAGTTCTGCGAGCATTGGATAAGCACCAAGACCAACGGTGAGGAGAAAGGCATAGCCCTTCTTCTCGAGCCAACGGAACAGTTCTACGCTCAAAACGATACGGAAACAGTACCGACTCAAAGCCGAGTGAAATTCCTATGGAGCTATCTCAAGAAATACAAGCGTTTCTTTACGCAGCTCATTCTCGGTCTGTTGCTCGGCTCGCTCCTGCAACTCGTCTTCCCATTCCTTACCCAAGCCATCGTAGATACGGGTATTGGAGGCAAGGACATCGGTTTTGTGTGGTTGGTGCTGCTGGCAGAGATGATGCTTCTTTTCAGCCGTACCGCCATTGACTTCATCCGGTCAAAGATACTCCTGCACATCTCCACCCGTATCAATATCTCGCTCATCTCGGACTTTTTCATCAAACTGATGAAACTGCCGATGAAGTTCTTCGACACCAAACTGATGGGCGACCTCTTGCAGCGTATTGAAGACCATCGACGTGTGGAGCAGTTTCTCACATCGAGCAGTCTGAGTTTGCTGTTCTCGTTCTTTACTTTCCTTGTCTTCGGTGTCGTCCTTGCTGTCTATAATCTCGGCATCTTCCTTGTCTTCCTCTTGGGAACATCGTTTTACGCAGGCTGGATAATCCTCTTCCTCAAAAAGCGCAGACAGCTCGACTACAAATATTTCGAGCAGGCTGGACGCAACCGTAATGTAACCTACCAGCTCATTGGTGGCATGCAGGAAATCAAACTGCAGGGGTGCGAACAACGCAAACGCTGGGAATGGGAGGATGTGCAAGCCGACCTCTTCAAGGTCAACCTGCAATCCCTCAATTTGCAACAAGTGCAACAGGCAGGAAGCATTACCATCAACGAGGTGAAGAACATCCTCATTACCGTTCTTGCCGCCACAGCCGTGATACACGGAAACATGACACTCGGTATGATGCTGGCGGTGCAGTACATCATCGGGCAGCTCAACAGTCCCGTGGAACAACTCATCCAATTCATCTACTCATGGCAGGACGTAAGCATCAGCCTTGACCGCATGAACGAGATCCATACCGAGACCAACGAGGAGAATGTCGAACGGACACGTTTCGCCTATACTGACGAAACAGTCGAAAGACATTCCCTCACGATAAAAGACCTATCCTTTAAATACGACATATACAGTCCGAAAGATATTCTCTCCGACATCAGTCTCTCCATTCCAAACGGCAAAGTAACGGCAATCGTGGGGGCAAGCGGAAGCGGAAAGGCCACGCTCGTAAAACTCATTTTGGGATTTTATGAGCCACTGAATGGAAGCATCCGGATAGGCAATGCCCACCTGAATGAATACAATCTCGGTTGGTGGCGGAGCCAATGCGGTGCGGTGATGCAGGAGGGTTACCTCTTCTCTGATACCATAGCGAGAAACATCGCCATATCTGACGATGAGCCCGACATCGATCGCATCCGCCATGCTGCCCGTGTGGCAAACATCGCCGACTACATAGAAGCCCTACCTTTGGCTTACAACACGATGATAGGACAGGACGGACAGGGCATCAGTCAGGGACAACGGCAACGCATTTTGATAGCGAGGGTAGTCTATAAGAATCCTATGTTCGTCTTCTTGGACGAAGCCACCAACGCCCTTGACGCCAACAATGAGCGAGCCATCACCGAAAACCTCTCGGATTTCTACAAAGGAAAAACCGTTATAGTGGTGGCGCATCGCCTTTCCACTGTTCGCGATGCTGACCAGATAGTGGTGCTTGACGATGGTAAAATCGCAGAGGTGGGCACACACGAGGAACTGACCGCCAAACGTGGCAAATACTTCGCCTTAGTAAAGAACCAATTAGAACTCGGCAACTGATATGAAAACACAGGAAAATAAACAGGAACGGAGTTTTGAGCTTCGCAGCGAGAAAGTACGCAGTATCGTTGGGCAGATACCCTCCGCATTTGTCCGCTATGGTATCACCGCCATAGGAGCGGTATTGCTTTGCCTTTTGGCAGTAGCCTGTTTCCTGCCCTATAAGCAGGTATATTCGGGTACGGTTACCGTACACGGAGTAACAGCCGCTGCACCGGCGGACAGCACGGACACCACCATTTTGCTCAAGTTTGAGAACAAACGTCCTGACAATACGAAGGGACAAATGATTTATCTGCAATCTCCCAATGGAACGTTTGCAGGGCAGATACAAGACCTTTCTTCCGTCCGTGACACATTGGAACGTCAGGAAGCCCTATGCCGTTTCAAGACAACTGAGATAAAATCTGTGGAAAACCAAACGGTGGATTTCCAAATAACACGCTCATCGGGCAATCTGCTGCAAAAAATGCTTGGGGGAATATAATCCCATCACGCATATCTCATCTATCCCGATAGTCAATGGTCAAACTTACCGCCTTCTCTTGCAAGGCGGTGAGTTCTTTTGTCAAACCGACAAGCTCCTGCAACAATGCCTTTACGAGACCTCTGCAAAACTCTTCATTTTCTTTGCTCATATCAAATACTTTTTGTACCTTTATGGCATGAAACAAAAGATATCCTCTCCAAGTTTTGCTGATATATTTCTTGGCCAAAGAAAGGTTAAGCAGACATTCTTTTCTCAAATAAACACAGTTATTACGCGAGTTCGGGATAAGTTTAGCATGAAAAGAGTTCCAACTGCCTTGATTTTTCCACATATACAGGCAGTGCCTCCGGCTTATTCTCAAAAAAACAATATGCCGTAAGGGCAGAACATAAGTTCATGATAAAGTTATGTATGGAACGGTGTCGTGAATGTACAAGGTTCGCTTTGTTCTTTAGCAGTTCATTAATGCATTCGATGATATATCTTTTTCTTAGCATAATCTTGTCCCATATAGGCATAAGTTTATTCTTCATCTTTGCTTTAAGTCTATGAACAAGTCGAATACCTTGACTGAACAGATTCTCGAAGAGTTCCTGTTTGATGTATCCTCTGTCAGCAAATACCTTTCCATACAAAACCTTTGCAAATACCGTCCACACTCTGCTATCCCTGTCATCTACGTTTGCTCCTGTAAGACAGAATGTTATCACTTCACCGGAATCATTGCAAAGCAGATGCAGTTTGAATCCATGACACCAACCCATGGTACCATTTCCACTCTTGGCGAACCCTGCAAAGACCTTGTTAAAGTACCGTCTTACATTGTGACATACCGGAATCATCGTACTGTCAACGAACGTTATACCTGTACATTTGCCGAAGGCATAGAGTTTCATGAACAACATCATCTTAAAGAACACACGGGGCATGAGTTCCACAAAACGATTATAGGAGACGGCTGCTGGGAATTCATGCCTGAGCCACCCACGGATACAGTTCCGGTAATACTCCTTGAAATTACGATATGTACCGAAATGATAGCATACAAGGATGGTCATGATTTCACTCTCGGAAAGCCTTCCCTTACGATTCCTAAAACGTTTTCCATTGCTATTATAGGAAGGTAAACATAGGTTTTTACTCAGTTCAACATTCAAATTCTTGTCAAACTCATCAATAATACAGAAAATTTCTATAATTTTGTCCTTGGTAATCATCGCTTGGTTGTTTTGTAAGTTTTTGATTTACAACTATAAAGTTACAAAAAACTAACGAGATTACCAACTTTTATAGAGACTTTCTTAACCCGAACTCGCGTATTTTCTGATGAAAACAGTGTGTTTTTACGGAAATAAATTGTTGGAACACTTAAAATTATTACCAACTAATTTTAATGGAAGTAATTTGTCAGGATTTTTTAGCATTATTGCCTAATCATCAAAAATGAATAGAAACAACTATTTTTCTATTGCAAAATGAGAAAAAGAGAGAAATGAAACTTTTTTTGAAGAAAAATCCTCCGAAATATTTGGTGGATTGAAATAATTTTCATAATATTGCACTCATAAACACAGAACAAACGTTCTGTTTTGAATTTAGCATGTATGAAATAATGGAAAAACAAATAGATAAAGAAAGCATAAGCAAAAGGGACATTATCCTTAATGAGTCGTTCAGACTATTTCTGAAAAAGGGTTATGCAGCAGTATCATTTTCGGACTTAGTGGAAGCGACCGGCATTTCTCGTGGCAATATGTTCCATCACTTCAAGAATAAGGAAGATATATTCAATCATGCCGTTGATAGGTTTGTATTTGAATTCTTGACTAATGATGCTACAGACTTTCTTGAATTTACAAGTTCAACACCATTAAAGGATTTCATTGATAATCGTGTAGAAAACATCTGTCGCCGTATGAAATCATTTTTTATAATGACAAAAGGCACAGTCACTCCTGCCAATTTCATGTCATTTATCTTGTATCTGAAAGACAACTATCCGGATTGGAAAGAGAAGTTTCAAGAATACGAGAAAAGAAAGAACCATGAGTGGAAAGAGGTAATAGAGCTTGCCAAACAGAAAGGAGAGATTACTCAAACTGTGGAAACAGAAAAGATTATATCTTCCATTAGATATATATATATTGGATTGTCATACAGAAGTGCTTTGAGTAGCCAACTTTCCATTTCCGAATTGAAAGAGCAGATATACATAATATATAATTTAATAACCAAATAATACTCCTATGGAAAAAGCAGTATATATCAATAGCATATCGGCATATCTTCCTAATTCTCCCATTGCCAATGAGGATATGGAGGACTATATCGGGAAAATTGGTGGAAATCCGTCAAGGGTTCGTTCCATTGTCCTTAGACAAAATGGTATCAAGACCCGATATTATGGATTGGATAAAAACAAAAAAATAACTCACTCTAATGCGCAACTGGCAAAGGAAGCCGTTTGTGGGCTATTTGAAAATAGATGTGTTTCAAACAACCTGACGCTATTAGCTTGTGGAACAAGTACCCCAGACCAACTGCTTCCTTCCCATGCATCTATGGTTCATGGTGAGTTAGCCTGCTATCCTATGGAAATATTCTCTTCTGCAGGTGTATGCTTTACCTCATTGCAAGCACTAAAAATATGCTACAGTAATATACTTGCAGGACTGCATCAAAAAGCCGTTTGCGTAGCATCAGAATTGAGATTTCTTTTTACATCCATATTAAGCATCCTACTCGTTTCTGTTTCCCATGCGCAGACAAACGTCATAGACGGACACGAATATATAGATATGGGATTACCGAGCGGTACTTTGTGGGCAACCTGCAACATCGGAGCCGAATCTTCCATAGATTTCGGAGACTACTTTGCATGGGGAGAGACAGAGCCTAAAGAGGAATATACTAATGAGAATTACAAATTCTTTGAAGGATATAAAGAGATTCCCGGAGTTGCCTATTATATGTTATGCACGAATATCGGAGAAAACATCTGCGGAACGGAATACGATGCCGCAAGGGTAAAGTGGGGCGGACGGTGGCGCCTGCCTACATATGAAGAGATTGGAGAACTCGTGAGACTTTGCTGGAACAAATGGGAAGAAGTGGACGGCATTTGGGGCATTCGTTTTCACCATGGCGCAAATGAAAACACCCTTTTTCTTCCCGCTGCAGGATATGCCGATACAAATCAAGGAAAAACGTATCATTTCCAGAATTGGAAAGGCGTTTATTGGACAGGTATTCTTGAAAAGGTAGAAGGTGCGCCGGATGATCATATTTCTTCAGCAATGGATATTTCTTTTGGTTCAGGAGGACCAAGTAGGTCTTCAAGCATAAGAACACTTGGTTATCCCATTCGTCCCGTTATCAATCCCAGAGAAACCGGGATTGACGACATCACATACAGGCGGAACATTCGCATGGCATACCGTGACGGCTCGATAGAGTTGAGTTCCATTGAGAACTGTGACCATATTTACATTCTCAATATATGTGGACAGAGTGTTTTCTCCTCCCCTGTGTCAGCAAAGAACATCGATGTGCCTCAATTTTCCAAAGGTGTATATATCTGCACGTTGATAAAGCAGGGCAAATCGGTCCATACACAAAAAATAATCATCAAATAGTATTTGCAATGAAAAAGACAATCATATTTCTTTTGTTCGCATTAGCTGTGAATATAGTGTCCTATGCTCAGGATGCATTTTATTATTATGATGGGAAACGGATTCCTCTGACGGAAAATGCCTCCAAAATAGTAGTAATCTCCCCTCTCGCCGGCAATGCAGGTATCAGCAACGGAAACCTGCAATTTGAGAAGAGCATTTCTGACAGCAGAAGCATAATAGAAGTTTATAAGGTAAAACCTTCAATGACAGCGCAAAGTGTCAAGTTCCTTGCGGCCGCTTCCAAATCCGATGCCGTCTCCATACAGTCTTGTTTCGTAACTGAGGACGGAAAGGAACTTATCCCGACAGGATATATCGATGTAAAGCTGAAATCGGAAAAAGATTATCCAGTTTTGCAAAGTACTGCAAGACAATACGACTGTGAAATTATAGGGCAGAATCCCTTTATGCCACTATGGTATAGCATGAGGGTATCGGAAACCTCTGGAAGAGATGCAGTAGTGGTGGCAAACTCGATATATGAATCCGGAAAGTTTGCATCTTCCTCGCCGGGCTTCTCTTTCGATGCCCTCGAAATTTCCTATGATCCGAACGTCCTCAATCAATGGGGACTGTATAATTCGGCATATGAAGGGATGGATATTTCTGTCAGCCGGGCATGGGGATATTCAACAGGGCGCGGCATCACAATTGCCATCGTCGATCAAGGTATAGATCTTGCCCATCAGGATTTGGCTGACAATATCAGCAGTTTGAGTTATGATACGGAAACAAAAAGTTCTCCCGGCAAGGTTTACGGTGCCCACGGTACACATTGCGCAGGAATTGCAGCAGCTGTAAGGAATAATGGGATACAGGTGGCAGGAGTAGCCCCGGATGCCACCTTAATGTCTGTCAGCAACGCCCTGTCTGGTTCAACAGAATTGGAAAGCAATCTGGCGAATGGAATAAATTGGGCTTGGCAGCATGGTGCTGATATCATCTCTTGCTCATGGTGGTGTTCCGATAAAGATATAGTCAAGGAGGCAATCGACTTGGCTCTGTCACAAGGTCGCGAAGGCAGAGGATGCGTGTTTGTGAAGTCGGCAGGCAACACAAGTGGTCCCATCTCCTTCCCTGGAGACTATCGTCCGGAAGTAATTGCCGTTGCAAATATGAAACAGGACGGGACGCTTTCGGCAACCTCTGCCTACGGGTCGAACATGTTCGTTACGGCTCCGGGCACATCTATTCTGTCAACAGTACCCGGTAATGAGATTGCATATAAGGGTGAAACTTCCATGTCTGCTCCGCATGTGGCAGGATTAGCAGCCTTGATACTTGAGCGCAATCCCCAACTTTCTGCTTATCAGGTTAGGGAAATCATCGCAAAGAATGCGAAGAAAATCGGGACATACGCATACGACACCAACAAGGCATTCGGAAGCTGGAACGAACGGGTTGATAGATGCCTATAAAGCCGTTGTGAATACACCTCGTCACTGATGATTTTACGGCCTGTTACATACTTCCCCATATTGTATGTTCAGACCTCAATATTAACAAATAAATTTAAAGAAAGGAGCTTAATATGAAAAAGCATTTATTCCTCGGTATTGTCGGACTCTGTATGTCCGCAATATCCGCTTACGCCAACGACGTTGCAACCTTGGTACCGCAGGAGTGCAGCATTGAGAACAAGCTTGTCTATGAGCCTATAAATCAGGTTCACATGGAATTTACGGCTCATGTTGACATATCCAAAGATGCCAAGGCGACCATAACCTGTGGAGACAAGACAATGGCAACCGGTGTGATTACCTCCTATACTTATATGGAGAAAGGCATCGTGCTTGTCACTTTCGAAAAACTTGTCCTTCCCAAGGGCAATTCCTACAAGTTGGAAATTCCGGCGGGGGCAATCTTCCTGAAGAGCGCGCCCGACGTAAAAAATGGAGACCTGAAATTTGATTTTGAAGTCCCCGAAAAGATCATAAGTACTGACTGCTCGGTGAAAAGCGGTTCTTCGGTAGAAACCGAAGAGCATATCTGGTTCTACTACGGGACCGAGACCGAGCCGGTGGGCAGCCCCACCATGACCCTGTACCGCGAGGGAGTGCCCGTAAGGACATTCGATGCGCATGTGGGCTGGGACTGGAACCTGGGGCAGGCGTATGCCGACTTCGGGATGAAGATGAATTTTGAGAAAGACGTCCACTATTCTCTCGTAATGCCAGAAGGCAGTCTGATCCCCAGATTTCGCACGGACATCACCAACGAAGAGACGAGAGTGGATTTCATCGGTGGATATACAAAGCCGATAGAGCCGATAACCTATGTATGGTGCAGCCTCTTTGACAATCACGGCATTGACGTGCTCGGCGAGGTGCGCTTTTACTACAGGCAGGCCGTCATGCTCTCGTCAGACCCCAAAATTCAATTGTTCGACACCGACAACAATCTGATCAAGGAGGTCACGCCCACGCTGTCCGAAGATGAGGATGGCAGGTGGGGCCGATGGATTGTTTCCTGTGATTTCGGCGGATTGAGAGTTCCCGAAAAAGGATGCAGCATCGTGATTCCAGAGGGGACGGTAATCTCGGCTGACGGCAATGTGTCGGTAAATGCCAAGAACAGTTTTGATGTGAACATCGGCACAGGAATCGGCAGCGTATCTAACGACAAGATGGAAATCAAGGTGTCAGACAGAAGAATAACGATAATAGATGCACCGATAGGCGCGACGGTATGCATCTACTCAACGGACGGGAAGAAAGTTGCCGACCATATTGTTACTTCACGTCATTTTGTTTTGAACTTGACGGCAAACGGCATTTATGTTGTTTCCATTGACGGGAAATCGTATAAAGTCGCCATTTGACGGTAGTCCGCCTGTAACAGACAATTGACATTCTGTCCATGCGGCATGCCTTTGTTCCGACGGAATTGCGGTCTGTCTGCATGGACAGAATATAAATACAGGCTCACCGTTTCGATAGGCACACCTGCCGAAAGTGTGATAAGTGATGCAAAGGTATGCCGCGCCATGTGAAAGGCCAGCGGACTTTCCATACCGATGTTTCTCTGTATGTGGTGCATGCCGTTGATAATAATGTCGGTGGTTGGCACGTCAAAGACAAAACCCGTACGCTTTCCCCTGTACCGCTCCATTATTGCCCAAGCAGGAGGAAGCACCTGCACACGGTACCGGTGTCTTGGTCTTCATACGTCTGCCCTTGATGCAGAGTTCGCTTTCTTCCAAGACGATGTTTTCCTCCCGAAGATTACGGACATCAGAAATTGCAAGCCCTGAAAAGCAAGAGAAAACGAACAATTCACGGACTATGCGGTAGTTCTCCCATTCAATCTCTAACTGGATGATGCGTTGGAGTTCTTCCTGCGTGATGCTTCGAGGTTCATCCTTTGGTCGCTCGTAATTGTAGCCCAAGAACGGATAGAAGTCCAACACGCCTTTCTTCACCGCCATGCGAACGATGGTCTGTAAGGCGGAAAGGGCACTTGATATGCTGCTGCGTTTCAGTTTGCGGTCGATGGTGAGATAATACTCGAAGCCCTCAATAAAGGCTTTGTCCAACTGTGAAAGGGGAATGTCGCTTACTTTATGCTTTTTCTGCACATACTCACGAAGCAAGGAGAATTGGTAGGTACGAAGTTTGAAGGTCTTCAAGGATCGGTCGATGCCTATGTGCTCCTTTGTCTGTGTGAGATAATCCCCGAAACTCTTCAAGAGCAAGGTTTAGCAGTGGATTTGCCCATGATAGGCATCCCTTACGTCTGTGGCGTTAAAGGATTCTTCTCTTTCACTGAGTTCGTGAAAGCGTGCGTGGATGAGTGCGGTGCATTCGCCGAGTTTCTGATTGACGTACACCGCCATTGCACTCTTGCCGATGAGCCGTTGCTTATGGCTATCCCAAAGAGTGAGCGAAGTCTTGCTCTTGGTGGAGAATCCCGAATGGGTTCTGCTCACTGAGATGCGCCCGATGACGGGCACAAGTCCTTTCTTGTCGGTTCGTTTCGCCTGAACGAAGAACGATACTTTGAGTTTGTTTTCTTTCATTTTTCTGTCGTTTTTTCTAAATTTTTTTGTCTGCAAAGGTACTGATGAACAAGTTTTTCTGAGCGATGCAGAAAAATGAAAGATGGGGAATAAAAACCTATGACACAGTTATTTATCTTTTATTGTTGTCCGTTAAAACTTTTTCTCCCAATCTGTGTAAGAGGAATTGCCTTTAATACTATATTATTTGACCTTAAATCCAAGAACAAAATCATTATCTTATAAAAACAAGCACTTTTATAATGCTTACGATTTATAACTGGAATACAAGCCCCATAGATCTAAAAACGTCTGTATTGCCCTTAGACAAAAGGATTGCAAACTTTCAATTCGCTTTTACCGGACAGCAATATTTATCTTTAATTCGTAATCCATTTTTGCTTTTTCCTCGATGGGTTACGATTTGGTAACGGAACTCCTGCCGTTTTATGCTCGTTTTCGCTTACCCTCAAAATAGCAAGAAAAAGCTAAATAATACTATTTCAAATAGTTACATTCCTTGCGTTTCCCCCTGTTTCCCTTAATTCTTAACTACTGATTATGCCCGCATAAGAATAATCGACATAAGACTGTTGGCGAATGGTCTGAACATAAGAAACAAAGTGGTTGAGGAGTTGAAAAACCTCTACAACGCGTTAAATTGAATTAATCTGCCAATAAAATGTTGAAAAGCGTATGAAGTTTTAAAAAAAATGCGTATTTTTGCACGCAATAAATTTTAAAGGTACACAAAATATATGTCATCATTTGTTGCAGATAAAATTGTGATGGACGGACTCACTTTTGATGATGTCCTCTTGATTCCCGCTTATTCCGAAGTGCTGCCTAAGACGGTGGAGTTGAAAACCATGTTCTCAAGGAACATACAGATGAACATTCCGTTCGTTACGGCGGCAATGGACACCGTGACCGAGAGCGCGATGGCCATTGCCATTGCCCGCGAGGGAGGAATCGGTGTGATCCACAAGAATATGCCTATTGAAGCACAAGCCCGCGAAGTGGCTATCGTTAAGCGTGCCGAGAACGGCATGATTTATGACCCTGTGACGATACAGAAAGGCCGCTGCGTGAAGGATGCGCTTGAAATGATGGCAGAATACCATATCGGTGGTATTCCGGTGGTAGATGAGAATAATTACCTTGTGGGTATAGTCACTAACCGTGACCTGCGCTTCGAGCGTCATCTCGACAAGAAGATAGACGAGGTGATGACAAAAGATAACCTCGTTACGACGCATCTTCAGACCGACCTTAACGCCGCAGCGGAGATTCTGCAGGCTAACAAGATAGAGAAACTGCCGGTGGTTGACAAGGATAATCGTCTGGTGGGACTTATCACATACAAAGATATTACCAAGGCCAAGGATAAACCGATGGCTTGCAAGGACAGCAAGGGAAGACTGCGCGTGGCTGCCGGAGTGGGCGTTACTGACGACACTCTCGACCGCATGCAGGCTCTCGTTGAGGCCGGAGCCGATGCCATTGTGATTGATACCGCTCACGGACATTCAAAGTCTGTGGTAGAAAAACTTGTCGAGGCAAAGGCTTCTTTCCCCAACGTTGATATTGTTGTGGGTAATGTTGCCACCGGAGAGGCTGCGAAAATGCTCGTGGACAATGGTGCCGACTGCGTGAAAGTGGGTATCGGACCGGGTTCTATTTGTACCACACGAGTGGTTGCCGGTGTCGGCGTTCCGCAACTCAGTGCCGTGTATGACGTGTTCAGTGCGCTGAAAGGTACGGGTGTTCCACTCATCGCCGATGGCGGATTACGCTATTCGGGCGACGTGGTGAAAGCCCTGGCAGCCGGAGGTAGTTCGGTAATGATAGGCTCTCTCGTGGCGGGAACAGAAGAAAGTCCCGGCGACACGATAATCTTTAACGGTCGTAAGTTTAAGAGTTACAGAGGTATGGGCTCGCTTGAGGCTATGGAGAACGGCTCAAAGGATCGCTATTTCCAAGCCGGTACGAAGGATGTAAAGAAACTCGTTCCGGAAGGAATCGCAGGACGTGTGCCATACAAGGGAACCTTGCAGGAAGTAATCTATCAACTTGCAGGTGGTCTGCGCTCGGGAATGGGATATTGCGGAGCATCGTCTATTGATATGCTACACAATGCAAAATTCACCCGTATAACAAATGCCGGAGTGATGGAGAGTCATCCGCACGATATAATGATAACCAGTGAGGCACCTAACTATTCGCGCCCGGAATAATAGAAATTGAAAGAATATAATATAATGAAAAAGACATTTCTCGTAGCAGCCATGCTCCTTTGCGGAGTAATGGTATTCGCACAGAGCGAAGACCCGGTGATAATGACTGTTGCAGGACAGCCTGTAAGTCGTTCGGAATTTGAGTACTCTTACAATAAGAACAACGCAAATGGAGTAATCGACAAGAAGTCGGTGAAAGAATATGTTGATCTCTTCGTGAACTATAAACTGAAAGTGCAGGCGGCTCTTGATGCACGCCTCGACACCCTGACCTCGTTCAAGGAGGAGTTTCTCGGCTATCGCAATCAGCAGGTGCGTCCAACGTTCGCCACTGACGAAATGATGGATAAAGAAGCGCGCAATATATATGACTCTACTGTGGAACAGATAGGCCCCGACGGACAGGCAATGGCATCGTATATACTGCTCTCGCTGAGCCCCGATGCACCGCTGGCAGAGCAGAACAGGCAGAAGACGAGGATAGACTCTATCTACACCGCACTGCTCGGTGGTGCCGATTTTTCAGAAATGGCACGCTTGCATTCAGATGATAAAGGTACGGCAATTCGTGGCGGAAAGTTGCCTCCGCTGACGAGAAGTCAATTGCAGGAAGATATGGCCGCACAACTGTTCTCACTGAAAGACGGTGAGATGAGCAGTCCGTTCTTGCTGCCTATGGGATATGTAATATTCAAAATGCACGAGCATAAGTATCTGCGCCCGTTCGAGGAAGAGCGTCCCGACATATTGAAATGGATGGAGAGCAGAAACCTGCGCGATGCCGTGGCAGACAGAAGAGTGAAAGAACTGGCAGCCCAGAAACTCGGGATAAAAGACGATATTGACAATCTTGCCGGTGAACAGAAAGCAAAGATGGTGGAGGAAGAGAAGAATCTTCTCGACCGTCGCGCTGCGGAAATGGCGGAATCGGACTCTGACATGAAGAACCTCATACGCGAATACTACGACGGACTGCTGTTGTACGAGATAAGCAATCGCACTGTATGGGAGAAGGCTGCTAAGGATGAAGCAGGCTTGCAGAAGTTCTTCAAAAAGAATAAGAAACGCTATGCTTGGGACAAGCCACGCTTCAAAGGCATGGCTTACCATGTGAAGAACGAGGCAGACAAGAAAGCCGTGGCACAGTGTGTTAAGGGATTGGCATTCGATAAGTGGGCAGAGAAACTGCGCACTACGTTCAATGCCGACTCGGTTCTCCGTATTCGCGTGGAGAAAGGCATATTCAAGGAGGGTGACAATGCCGTGATAGACAAGATGGTGTTCAAGAAAGACACCACGCTGACACCGATGAAAGACTTCCCTATCGATTCCACTTACGGCAAACTTCTCAAGAAAGGACCGGAAAGTTACGATGATGTGCGCGGTCTGGTCACTGCCGACTATCAGGAGGAAATGGAAAAAGCGTGGGTTAACGAACTGCGCAAGAGATATAAAGTGGTGGTGAACGATGATGTTGTGGGCACCGTAAACAAACATAATTGATGAGAATTTTAAGAAAAATAGCACTTGCCGCAATGGGGCTTTTGGTTCTTTCGGCAAGTATGACGGCACGCTCCGGAAAGGTGACAGAGAGCAGGGGCGGGAACGTCATGGCACAAAATGATGCTCCGGCGGATAGTACTGTCGGGGCAGAAGATCTGCAACCACCGCGCGAATCGTCTGTGGTGGATGAGGTGATATGGGTTGTGGGCGATGAGGCGATACTGAAATCGGATGTGGAGGTGATGCGTCTGCAGGCCGCGATGGAAGGTATTAAACTCAACGGCGACCCCGACTGTGCCATTCCTGAACTGATAGCAGTGCAGAAACTCTATCTGCACCAAGCGGCAATAGACAGTATCGAGGTGAGCGAGAGCGACATAACGCAGGGCGTGGAGCAACAGATAAACTATCTGATAAATGCTGCCGGAGGGCGTGAGAAACTCGAAGAATACCGCAACCAGACGCTGGCACAGATGAGATTGCAGATGCGCGACGAATATCGCGACCGCCAGATGATAGAAAGAATGAAGGAAAAACTGGTGAGTAATCTTACAGTGACACCTGCCGATGTGCGTGCTTATTTTAAGAATATTCCGCAAGACAGTGTGCCGTTCGTTCCGACAGAGGTGGAGGTGCAGATAATAACGCGCCAGCCGAGAATTGAACAGGAAGAACTGAACAACGTGAAAGACCGCCTGCGCTCATATACCGAACGCGTGACAAGCGGCGAAACGACGTTCGCGACATTGGCTCGTCTGTATTCGGAAGATCCGGGCTCGGCACGACAAGGTGGCGAACTCGACTATGCCGGACGAGGAACACTCGACCCGGCATTCGCTTCTGTGGCATTCAATCTTACCGACCCAAATAAGATTTCAAAGATTGTTGAGACGGAGTTCGGATTCCATATTATTCAACTTGTTGACAAGAGAGGTGAGAAAATCAAGTGCCGCCATATCTTGTTGAAGCCGAAAGTGAGCCGTGCATCAATCGATGATGCAATAGCAAGGCTCGATTCCACCGCGACGGATATACGTGAAGGTAAATTCACTTTCGACGTGGCAGCGTCTTATATCTCTGATGATAAGGACACGAAGAATAACCACGGACTGATGGCCAACTATTCGGAGGCCGGTCGCACATCGCGTTTCCGCATGCAAGACCTGCCGAGCGAAGTGGCGAGAGTGGTGGAAAAGATGTCGGTAGGAGAGATTTCAAATGCTTTCCAAATGGTGAATGAGAAAGGCAAAACGGTTTGCGCGATAGTGAAATTGAAGTCGAGAATCGAGGGACATCGTGCCACGATAACCGAAGATTTCCAAGTGATGAAAGACGTGGTGCTGTCAAAGCGCAGGGAGGAATTCCTGAAAGCGTGGGTGAAAAACAAACTGCGCACCACTTATGTTTACATGAAAGATCGCTACCGTAACTGCAATTTCGAATATGAAGGCTGGGTGAAATGACCGCATTGAATAATGTAAGGCAGATTTTCGGCGGGCATAGAATCATTCTGATGGTGATTCTATGCCTGTTCGGTCTATGTGCGATGAGCAACGGCCCGCGTAAGCATAAGAGACGGAAGACGACCGACGAGAGGATTTATCTTGTTCATGCCGATGTGCTCATGTATGATCGTTTCGACCCTAACACGCCGGGGGCGCAGGTGCTCAAGGGTAATGTGCAGTTCCGTCATAAAGGGGCAACGCTGCGATGTGACAGTGCGTTCTTCTATGAGACGGAAAATTCGTTCGAGGCTTTCGGGCATGTCAGACTGGTGCAAGGCGACTCGGTGACACTGACAAGCGAAAAAGCATATTATGACGGTAATGACCAGATGGCTGAGGCACGCCATAACGTGGTGCTTAAGCATCGCGGCACTACTCTATACACCGACAGTCTGAACTACGACAGACTGTATGGCGTGGGATATTTCTTCGAAGGAGGAAGAATGGTTGACAAGAAAAACGTTCTCGTTTCTGACTGGGGAGAATATAGCACCGATACGCGTAAGGCGATATTCAACTATGATGTCACGCTGCGTAACGAGGATTTCACGATACACACCGACACCTTGCACTACGACACCCGCACGTCGGTGGCGCATGTGGTGGGTCCTTCGCGCATTATTTCAAAAGAAAGTACAATCAATACAACATCGGGATTCTATAACAGTAATACCGGACAGACCGAACTCTTCGGGCGGAGCAAGGTGGTGAACGAGGAAAAGGAGATTACGGCCGACAGTCTTTTTTATAATGAGAAGAGTGGCGTGAGTGAGGGCTTCAATAAAGTTGTATATGTGGACAAGGAAAACAAGAACTCTCTGGAATGTGATTATTTTTGGTATAACGAAAACATTGGCGAGGCAATGGCAACGAAAAGACCATTGATGAAAGACTTCTCGCAGAAAGATACTCTTTATGTTCATTCCGACACCATACGCCTATATACATATAATATAAATACCGACAGTGTTTTCAGAACCGCACATTGTTATTATAAGGTACGCGCTTATAGAGAGGATGTACAGGCAGTGTGCGACTCGCTTGTGTATAACACGAAAGACTCTTGTATGACGATGTATCGCGACCCGATAGTGTGGAATGACAACAGACAGATGTTCGGAGAGAAGATTGAGGTGTTCATGAAAGACTCTACCGTTGAACGTGCGCATGTCATTGGGCAGGCCTTCTCTGCCGAGATGCTGCGTGACAGTACGCATTATAATCAGGTGTCGTCGCGCGAGATGTTTGCTTATTTCGATGACGGGAAACTGAGTAAGACCGAGGCAATAGGCAATGTGCGCACCGTGTTCTATCCGATGGAGGAGAAAGACAGTTCGATAATAATGCTCAACTATCTTGAGACGGATACGATAAGGATGTTCTTAAAGGCCGGGAAATTGCAGAAGATATGGACTCCGAAGGCAGAAGGGACGGCCTATCCCATGTCGCAGATTCCGCCGGGTAAGGATTTTCTTGACGGGTTTGCATGGTTCGATGGGATTCGTCCGGTGGATAAAGATGATATTTTCAACATAAGAGGCAAGAAAGAAGAGGAGGTTTTGAAGCCGCAGACTCGACATGAAGCACCGTTGCAAAGGATAAAAGACGGAATTGTGGAGACGCTGAAAGGAGGGGAGATTAAGTTATGATGTGGTTCGGCCAGCGCAAGCCGCGCCGCTTCGAGCATCGTATGATATATGCAGACGACAGGAAGCGGTTCGTGGAAGACTTGGAAAGGCGGGCGAGGGGAGAATGTGTGGATGGTCGAGAGAATCACGGTGTCACCGATTTCCGTTCCGCGTTTACCGGAAATACGCCGCACATAAACCGCCGCAGGTCGGGTAGTGGAGGGAATCTCATGTTCATCGCTATTGCCTTGGTGGCATTGGTCGTGGCCATTTTGTATTTGGTCTCTTAGAAAAATAAGGTAACAATGAGTGATATAATACAACTTTTGCCGGATAGTGTGGCAAATCAGATTGCCGCAGGTGAGGTGATACAACGCCCCGCCTCGGTGATTAAAGAGTTGGTTGAGAATGCTATTGATGCCGGAGCGACACTGATTAATGTCAGTGTGGTCGATGCCGGGCGCACCTCTATACAGGTGATAGATAATGGTAGGGGTATGACGGAGACCGACGCACGTCTTGCATTTGAACGTCATGCCACGTCGAAGATACGAAAGGCGGATGACTTGTTCGCTCTCAATACGATGGGTTTCCGTGGTGAGGCACTTGCTTCTATCGCTGCGGTGGCGCAGGTTGAACTGAAAACGAGGGTCGCCGGAGATGAAATTGGTACTCGGTTGTCGATAAGTGGGTCGCGGGTGATGAAACAGGAACCGGCATCTTGTCCTGTGGGGAGTAACTTCTCGGTGGAGAATCTTTTCTTCAATGTTCCGGTAAGACGTAAGTTCTTGAAGTCGAATACCACCGAACTGAATAATATTCTTTCTGCTTTCGAGCGCATTGTGCTCGTTTATCCGCAGGTGAGTTTCACTTTTCATAACAATGGTGTGGAGGTGTTCAATCTGAAATCCGCGACCATACATCAACGTATAGTAGATGTGTTCGGTAAGAAAATAAATCAAGACCTGCTTCCAGTGAACGTGGATACTACGGTTTGTCGTATCTCCGGGTTTGTGGGAAAGCCTGAGTCGGCACGTAAGAAGGGTGCTCATCAGTATTTGTTCGTAAACGGCAGATATATGAAGCACGGCTTTTTCCATAAGGGAGTGATGCAGGCTTACGAGCGACTGATAACCGCAGGTGACCAAGTACCTTATTTCATATACTTCACCGTGGAACCGGAGAATATCGATGTGAATATTCATCCCACAAAGACTGAGATAAAATTCGATAACGAGGTGGCGATATGGCAGATACTTACTGCTGCGGTGAAAGACTCGTTGGGGCGTTTCAATGATGTCTCAACAATAGATTTTGACGTGGAAGGGAAACCTGATATTCCGGTGTTCGATTCCTCTGACAATGATTTCGCTGCTCCAAAGGTGGATTATAATCCTCAATATAATCCTTTCAAAGAGAGTGGCAGACATGTGAACCATCGAGATAATGTAACAAGAAACTGGGAGAAAATATACGAAGGACTGATTCCTGAGACTGCTGAAGAAAAGGGACTGTTTGACGATGACAATACGCAAGGAGAGGGATTGATAGATGAAAAAGCCCCTACACATTATCAATATAAGGGGCAATATATAATGACGGCGGTGAAATCCGGTCTTATGATAATAGATCAGGAGCGTGCCCATATACGTATATTATATGATAGGTATATGCAACAAATGAAAAGTAACGGACATCGTTCGCAGAAAATATTGTTCCCGGAGATGATTCAATTCCCACCTTCCGACATCGTTACGTTACAGAAAATAATGCCGGAGATGGAGCATCTCGGCTTCGAACTTACCAATCTTGGTGGCGGCAGTTATGCTGTGAACGGTATTCCGTCAGGTGTTGAGGGTATGAATGTCAGTATGTTGATAAAGGATATGGTAGATTCTGCAATTGAAAACGGTGTTGTTGATACGGCCGGTATAAATCATTCGCTTGCATTGAGTCTTGCACGCAGTGCTGCCATACCTCATGGACAGGTGTTGGGAAATGACGAGATGGAAACGATAGTAGCTGAACTGTTTGCCACATCAAATGTCAACTACACACCTGATGGTAAATTGATACTTTCAATCCTTAAACAGCATGATATAGAACGAATGCTTGAGTAATTATATGGAAATTTACCCTAAAATAACGATTTTAATAGTTTTTTTTGCCTAAAAAGTAAAAAACATACAAAAAATGTATTGCAGTTAAAAAAATATTATTAACTTTGCAGCAAATATCGTATTAAGGTTATTTGAAAAAGACTTTATATATTTATCAATAAATAAATAGTTTTAATTATGAAAAAGTTTTTAATCGCATTGGCTTTTGCCGCTGTTTCTGTAGCAGGTAATGCACAGGACACTTACGCTTACTCTAAGTATAGCGTTGCAACAAACTCATTCTGGAGCAACTGGTTCATCCAGCTCGGCGGACAGTATGATGTATTTTATTCTGGTCAGGAGCATGGCTTGAACATGGGTCAGTCTCTCGCAAAGGGTTTCCGTGGAAACTTCGAGGCTTCTGCTGCTATCGGTAAGTGGTTTACTCCGGGCTTGGGTCTTCGTGTTAAGGCTTCTGGTATTTGGGGACGTACAGTTGGTACTCATAGAGAACCGGGTATATATATTCCAAACGGAAAGTTGACAACAGATAATGATATGATTTCCGGAAGCAAAGGTTTCAACTTCTGGACCGGTCAGGGACAGGTAATGTTCAACTTGAGCAACATGCTGTTGGGTTACAACCCGAACCGTGTATGGAATTTCATTCCATTTGCAGGTGGCGGTTTCGCTCGTAACTGTACTGCTAACCGTTATTCAATGGGTCTTGGTGTTGGTCTCTTGAACGAGTTCAATCTTTCAAAGCGCGTTGCTTTGAATATTGAGGCTGGTTGGAATCGTTGGGAGTCAGACTTTGACGGTATTGACAATAATGTTGACGAAGGTCACCGTGGTTGGGATTCTCACGACAACGTACTCTATGCTGAGGTTGGCCTGACAATCAACGTTGGTAAGACCGGCTGGAATCAGGTTCCCGATGTTGACGCTATCCGCGCAGGTTATGAGAGCCGTATCAACGACTTGAACAACATCATTCGCGACCGCGATGCTGAAATCGACAGCCTGAAGAAGATTAAGCCTGAGACAATCCGTATCACTGATACCAATACTCCTGCAGAGCGTTTCGTTGCTACTCCGATCTCTGTATTCTTCAATATCGATAGAACTGAAATCGCAGAACTGAAAGACCTCGTAAACGTTCGCGCACTTGCTGAATACGCCAAGGAAACTGACAGCAACCTCCTCGTTACAGGTTATGCTGATAGCGCAACTGGTACTCCGAAGCGCAACCAGTGGCTGTCTGAGAAGCGTGCTGACCGCGTTGCTGGCGAGCTTGTTAAGATGGGCATCAGAGAGAATAAGATTCGCAAGGAGGCTAAGGGTGGCGTTAAGATCCTGTCTCCAATCAGTTACGACCGTCGTGCTACTGTACAGGTTGTTAAGTAATATATGCTGAAAATTTAGCAGATTAATAAAATATTTATAAGGTGCCTCTCCGAAATCGGAGAGGCACTTTCTTTTTGACATAAAGACAGAACGTGGTTTTGACATAATGACAAAATTGATTTGACATAAAGACATAATGGTTTTGACATAAAGACAAATTTTTTTGTCCAAACTCCTTATGTCTTTCTGTCCAATTAAATTGTGTCTTTCTTTCTAATCAAATCCGGCTTTTTGTTCTTTTTCTATATGTATAATGAAAAATATTCTGAAAAATTTTGTGGTTTTAAAAAAAGTATGTACCTTTGCATCGCTTTTAGAAAAAAGAGGGCGTTTAGCTCAGCTGGTTTAGAGCATCTGCCTTACAAGCAGAGGGTCGGCGGTTCGAATCCGTCAACGCCCACAAAGCAAAAGGTTTCGCTTCCGAAAGGTTGTGAAGCCTTTTCTTTTTTTGCTTATGATGTTTTTGATTTTGGCTTGGTAAGAATGTTTTTTTGCTTTATGTCGATAAAAAATAAGGAAAAGTTTGGAGGTTTCGTGAAAACGTTGTATCTTTGCATCGCTTTTCGTAAAGCACGGGCGTTTAGCTCAGCTGGTTTAGAGCATCTGCCTTACAAGCAGAGGGTCGGCGGTTCGAATCCGTCAACGCCCACAAAGCAAAATCCCGCTTCTCAGAGAAGAGATGCGGGAATTTTGGTTAAAATAGATGATAAAAAATAGGATTTCGTAAAGCCAGAAGATAACTTAACCTATCAACAAGTATTTGATATATATAATTATATTGTCATTTTATATTATAGAGAATTCGAGAGAATAAAGAAGAACGTATTAATATGAATCTTAACTTACTGACAGCAATTTCACCTATCGATGGCAGGTATAGGACAAAGACTGATTCATTAGCATGCTATTTTTCAGAGTATGCACTTATCCGTTACCGTGTAAGGGTAGAGATAGAATATTTCATTGCGCTTTGTGAACTGCCGCTTCCTCAACTGAAAGATTTTAATCATGATCTTTTTGAACCTCTGCGTGACATCTATCGTAATTTCAGCGAGGATGATGCACAGCATGTCAAGGATATTGAGAATGTCACGAACCATGATGTCAAGGCCGTAGAGTATTTCATAAAGGAGCGTCTTGACAAGATAGGTGATTTCAGTAAATATAAGGAGTTTATACATTTCGGACTTACATCGCAGGACATAAACAACACTTCTGTTCCACTTTCACTAAAAGATGCGTTGGATGAAATGTTCATTCCACAGGTGGAAGAACTTATTGCACTTCTCAACGATTATGCGGAAACATGGGCTGAAGTGCCTATGCTGGCGAAGACTCACGGTCAGCCGGCCAGTCCAACACGATTGGGTAAGGAAGTGAGAGTGTTCGCCTATCGTATGCAGCAGCAACTCGACTCGCTTAAAGCAATAGATATAACGGCGAAATTCGGTGGTGCTACCGGTAATTTCAATGCCCATCATGTGGCATATCCTGATTACGATTGGCGAGAGTTCGGCAACCGTTTTGTGAGTGAAAGATTAGGTCTTGTGAGAGAACAATACACCACACAGATAAGCAATTACGACCAATTGGGTGCTGTTTTCGATGCCCTACGTCGCATAAACACCGTTATTCTCGACCTTGATCGCGATTTCTGGATGTATATTTCAATGGATTATTTCAAGCAGAAGATAAAGGCCGGCGAGGTTGGTTCGAGTGCGATGCCGCATAAGGTGAACCCCATAGACTATGAGAATAGTGAGGGAAACCTCGGTATTTCAAATGCCATTCTGCAATTCCTGGCACAGAAATTGCCGGTAAGTAGGTTGCAGCGTGACCTTACCGATTCAACAGTACTGCGCAACATCGGTGTGCCTATCGGTCATAGCGTAATCGCGATACAGAGTACTATGAAAGGACTGCGTAAATTGATACTCAATGAAGAGAGAGTCGCAGATGACCTTGACAATACTTGGGCGGTTGTGGCAGAGGCCATACAGACCATTCTTCGCCGTGAGGCCTACCCGAATCCTTATGAGGCATTGAAGGCTCTAACACGAACAAATGAGAAAATGACACCTGAAACGATACACGATTTCATCGGAAAACTTGATGTGAGTGATGAGGTGAAAGCAGAACTGCGTGCCATAACTCCGCATAATTACACCGGAATTTGAATGTTGCCTACATGCAACTAACCGAATAACAATTTAAAAAAATATAATAAATTAAACACCGTGAGGTTTTAAACAATTAAGATTATGTCAGAAGAATTAGAAAACAAGACAGAGGAATTTTCTGCAGAACAGGGCGAGAGCCGTGAGGGTTACCGTCCGGTTGGCGGATATTCAAGAGATTATCGTAGCGCGGGTCGTACTCCAAGACCTCGAATTCACACTTCACGTCCTGTAGAAACACGTAGTGATGAGACAGGAGATAGCGGTTTCCGTCCCGATGGATTCGGTGCGGTATTGCAGGGTGACGCTCCACAACGTTCTTACCGTCCACGCACTCCGCAGGGCGGTTATCAGCCCCGTGGAGGTTACCAATCACGTCAACAGAATGGTTATCAGCCACGTGGCGGTTACCAACCACGTCAGCAAGGTGGCTATCAACCTCGTCATGACGGTGGTTATCAGCCGCGTCAGGAAGATGCTTATCAGAATAGACAAGAAGGTGGTTACCAACCACGCCAGCAAGGAGGCTATCAGCCACGTCCTCAAGGTGGTTACCAGCCGCGCCAACAGGGTGGTTATCAGCCACGTCCGCAGGGTAGTTATCAGCCACATGGAGGTTACCAACCACGTCAACAGAATGGTTATCAGCCTCGCGGAGGTTACCAGCCACGTCAGCAGGGCGGTTATCAGTCTCGCGGAGGTTACCAGTCACGTCAGCAGGGCGGTTATAATGCAGGTGGATATGGTTATCGTCCACGTACACAGGGATATAATCCTAATGCAAAATACAGTCTGAAGAAACGCATAGAATATAAGGAAGAGAACATCGACCCGAACGAGCCGATACGCTTGAACAAATACCTCGCCAATGCGGGAGTTTGCAGTCGTCGTGAGGCCGATCAGTTTATTACATCAGGAAAGGTTACAGTAAACGGTGAGGTTATTACCGAATTGGGTACAAAAGTGTTGCGTTCTGATGTGGTGGTTTTCAACGAAAACGAGGTATCTCCGGAGAAAAAGGTTTATGTTCTACTCAACAAACCGAAGGATTTTGTCACCACATCTGACGATCCTCAGCAGCGCAAGACCGTAATGGACTTAGTTAACAACGTGTGTCCGGAACGCATCTATCCGGTAGGGCGGCTCGATCGCAATACAACCGGTGTGCTTCTGCTTACCAATGATGGTGACCTTGCTTCAAAACTCACTCATCCTAAGTTCCTCAAGAAGAAGGTGTATCACGTATTCCTCGACCGTCCGGTGGCGCAGGAGGATATTGAACAAATAAAGGAAGGCATCGAACTGGAAGATGGTGAGGTGCATGCCGATGCAATTGAGTATGCCAATGATGGTTTCGATAAGAAGCAGGTGGGCATCGAGATACATAGCGGAAGGAACCGCATCGTGCGCCGCATCTTCGAGAAACTTGGCTATCGCGTATTGAAACTCGACCGTGTATTATTCGCCGGTCTTACAAAGAAGAACCTACGTCGTGGCGACTGGCGTTTCCTCACAGAGCAGGAAGTGGAAATGTTGCGCATGGGAGCGTTCGAATAAACTAATCATTAGTATTGTCATCCGCTTCCCGTTGTGAGATTTCTTGCGACGGGCAGCGATTTTAAATAGATAGAAATGAAAAGGACAAAAATAGTTGACGTTCTGAAAGATACCGAATATGGGAAGGACGTTTGTGTAAAAGGATGGGTTAGAACCCACCGCTCAAGCAAGGCGGTAGATTTCATTGCACTTAACGACGGCTCAACGATAAAGAACGTGCAGGTGGTGGTTGATGCAGGTACCGTTGATGACGAAACCTTGAAACTGATAACCACCGGAGCGTGTATCGGTGTGACCGGTAAACTCGTTGAGAGTCCGGCAAAGGGACAAGCATCTGAGGTTCATTGCGAAAGCATAGAGGTATATGGTCTTTGCGGAAGCGATTACCCGATGCAGAAGAAAGGTCAGACATTCGAGTATATGCGTCAGTATGCTCATCTTCGTCTGAGAACGAATACTTTTGGGGCTGTGATGCGCATACGTCATAACATGGCAATCGCAATACATCGCTATTTCCACGAGCATGGTTTCTTCTATTTCCATTCGCCTATTGTAACGGCAAGCGACTGTGAAGGTGCCGGACAGATGTTCCAAGTGACGACAAAGAACTTGTACGACTTGAAAAAGGACGAGGATGGAAAGATTGTCTATGACGATGATTTCTTCGGAAAGCAGACCTCACTGACGGTTAGCGGACAGCTTGAGGGAGAACTTGGTGCTACGGCACTCGGTGCGATATATACTTTCGGTCCTACCTTCCGCGCAGAGAACAGCAATACTCCGAGACACTTGGCGGAGTTCTGGATGATTGAACCGGAGGTGGCTTTCATAGACCTTAACGACTTGATGGACCTCGAAGAGGATTTCATTAAGTATTGTGTTAAATGGGCTTTGGACAACTGTCGTGACGATCTTGAATTCCTTAACCAGTTTGTTGATAAAACCCTTATTCAACGTCTTGAGGGTGTTCTGAAAGAAACATTCGTGAGATTGACTTACACCAAGGGTGTGGAAATTCTGCAAGAGGCAGTGAAGAATGGTAAAAAATTCGAGTTCCCATGTAACTGGGGAGATGACCTCGCAAGCGAACATGAACGCTATCTCGTTGAGGAGTATTTCAAGAAACCTGTCATCATGACAGACTATCCGAAGGATATAAAGGCGTTCTATATGAAACTCAATGATGACGATAAGACCGTACAGGGTACTGATGTACTGTTCCCACAGATCGGAGAGATTATTGGTGGTTCGGTGCGTGAGGAGAATTTCGAGAAACTTATGTCTGAAATAGAGCGCCGAGAGGTGCCGATGAAGGATATGTGGTGGTATCTTGATACACGCAAATATGGAACATGTCCTCATGGAGGTTTCGGACTTGGATTCGAGCGTCTGATATTGTTCGTTACGGGAATGCAGAATATACGCGACGTTATACCGTTCCCGAGAACACCAAAGTCTGCCGACTTCTAAGGAGGTAAAGGCCTTTTGAGAACAGAAAGACATGTCCTTTAAGACTTTGAATACAAAATCTTTTTAGGACAGGAAGACATAAAGGAGGGATATGTTTAGCATCCCATTTACGGATATTTACGTTAAGAGGTATTCTTTTCGAAATATTTATGTTCTTCAGAATGTTACATATAAAACACTTATATTTACCCGTTAGCGGGATTAAATTAAGTAGATACGCATGGAAAAAAAGTTGTGCATATCATTGGTTTTAGCAACTTAGTGCTGCTCTAGTCATTAAGTTCAAACCAAGATATGCACAACTTTTTTTATTACTACTACAAAACCTTGAGATATGCAAGCACTTTTATGAAAACCTTGTCACTGAAAATGCACTATTGTTCCCGTATTATCGGAAGAATTAAGTATCCACTAAATTAATTCCGACAACGGGTTATATTTGTAAGAATCTGACAACTTGGAACAATAAACCTTCCGAATCATTAGAGAAATGAGACCATACTTATTAGTTTTCGTTTTGCTTAACCTGCTGAATGTTTCTTCTGTTGCAGGGAGAGATACGAGTTCGTGCGACACAATAAAGGTATCACACCCAAAAGATTCTTGTAGAACACACATCACAGTCGTAGAATCCACGGAGTATTCTTGGGATAAAAAAGCATACTCCAAAGTATCCTCAGACAAGGTTTATCAACTTGAAAATATACATCAATTTAGTGTAATCCCATTTTTAAAGTCTCTCATCAAAAGTAATAGTAAGTCATTGAATAAGAAGGTTGAGAATATAAAATATCATTATCAACACACCCGTCTGAAAGTTACTTATCTTAACGAAGATGATAGCATTTGTAATTCATATTTCGCAGTAGAGCGACTTGAACTCGCACCCGGTCAAGAAGGATTATTAAACCATTTAAAAACGATGGTTGGAAGTGAGCCATTAAAGGTAGATATTCTCTCTGAAGCCCCGGTCTCTTGTTTTACTTATTGGAGTGATGACGAGTTGATAATTGTATGGTACAACATTTTTGACGATGAAAACCTGATAAAGAAATCAGTAAATGATTACTTAAGAAAAGAGGAGAAAGAGTAAAAGGGTAAAAAAATCTTAGTGGTAAAAACAACAGAAACTGACCCATTACGCCGACTTATTTGATTAAGGGGGCTTGGTTTTAGAAAAATAATGCGGGGTTGCCTATAAGAAGGTAATCCCGCAAATCGTTTTATGCTATTTGATTTTTATCCCCAAACGTTTTTGTCTTTTTGTTCTAACACTTTTGTCTTTCTGTCCCAAAACTTATGTCTGTATGTTCTCCAGCAGGCCGTCTTTCATTTTTATTGTACGGTCTGTAATATCAGCGAGGGATTCATCGTGTGTTACGATGACGAATGTTTGTCCGAACTTGTCGCGCAGGTCGAAGAAAAGTTGGTGTAGTTCGGCCTTGTTTTTCGAGTCAAGCGACCCTGAAGGCTCATCAGCCAAGATAACTGCCGGGTTGTTTATCAGTGCCCTTGCCACCGCCACGCGTTGTTTCTCACCTCCCGAAAGTTCTGCCGGTTTATGTTCTGCACGGTCTGTAAGTCCCATGAACTCAAGCAATTCTTTTGCCCGTTTCTTTGCTTCGCTCTTGTTTGTCCCACCTATATATGCCGGAATCATAATATTCTCGATGGCAGTGAACTCAGGCAACAAGCGATGAAACTGGAACACGAAGCCGATGTGCCGGTTGCGGAAATCAGCCAGTTTGCCTGCCGACAGTGACGAAATGTCTATGCCATCGATTTTTATTGTTCCGCTGTCAGGTTTGTCGAGCGTTCCGATTATTTGCAGCAGTGTCGTCTTACCCGCCCCGCTTGGCCCCACGATACTCACTATCTCTCCTTTTTCTATACGCAGGTCAATCCCTTTCAGCACCTGTAGCGAGCCGAAACTCTTTTTTATATCATTAATTTCTATCATCTTATATCTCCTTTTTTGTTATGATTTTCGGCATTTAAATTTACTTTTTCACTTTCTCAATCCATTCCGCCAGATGCTCGTATGCACTCTTGTCCTCGAAGTGTTGCGGTTGGGCGAACGTCATTTCGTCCATCGGGTCACCATATTGGTCAGGGAATAGTATTATGATGTTCTTTCCGGTAAAGAACTTCGTGATTTCTTCTGGCAAACGTTCCAGTGCGTTCTTGTACGACACCGTACCCTTTCGTGCAGCCACAACAACAAAGAGATGGTCGTCGGCAATGGTACCTGCAAGTTTCGGCAGTCCCACCCAATGATACATTTCGGAATAGTCGGCTCTTGCTTCCGGGTGCCGGTTGTTGATGTATTGTCTTATCAGTTGCAGCGTATCTCCGCGCCCATGAAACTGAATGCGACATTCGAGACTATCCGTCATTCGTGCCAAACGCTCCAACCAACGATAAAATCCCGCTTCAAACTGTGCTCTCGAAGGCACTGCCACCTGTATGCGCCGTATGGTATTAATCGGTTGTATGAGTCTCACCATCATTATCTGTTGGTTCAATCCGTTGTAAAGACTCTGATGAAACTGTCCCCAGAACTTCGTAGATACCTCCTTGTGAGTGTGCATTCCGATTATAATCTCACTGGCATGAAACTCCTTGAAAGCGTGCTTTATGCCGTTCGCGATGTTCGCCGCCACCCTCACCTGTGTCTCCATCTTCACATCTGCGGCTGCCGCCACTTTCGTCATTCTATCCAGCAGCAGTCTTCCCGCTTCCTGATTTTTCGCCATTTTCTCGTCATCATACACCACGTTCAGTCCCACTAATCCGCGGTTAAGTTTCGGGTTGCGCATCAGTATGGCCATGTTGACGAGGCGTTCTGCATACTCCGGATACTTCATCGGTATAAGTATTTTCTCGTCATCGTTGTGTGTGTCTTCGCTTGCCATGTCCTTATCGCGCAGCGTGATGCCTTGCGCCGACCGCTCGGTGACAAAAGTAGATATGATACACGTCACAAGTATCATTATAATAACACCGTTGAGCATGTTGTCGTCAACGATTCCCAGTCCATGAGCCTCCTCCATTTTCATGCCCACCATGAGTACAGCAATGGCTCCGGCAGCATGTGCAGAGGTCAGACCGAACATCATGTGACCCGACGACAGCGGCAACCTGCATAGGTAGCATGAAAGGTAAGCCGCGATAGCCTTGCCGAACGTGCCGAAGAACACTATCGCCGCAACCACGGCAATTATTTCCCCACCATTGAAAAGCACCCTCACATTGATCAGCATACCCACGCCAATGAGGAAATAAGGAATGAAAAGTGCGTTTCCTATGAACTCAATTCTGTTCATAAGTGCCGACAGATGAGGAATATAACGGTTGAGGATAAGTCCGGAAAGGAACGCCCCGAAAATGCCTTCCAGCCCCGCCGCATCGGTCAGTACAGCACTCATGAACAGTATCGCCATAATGAAGATGAACTGCATCACGGCATCGCTGTAACGGCGAAGAAACCAACGTGTCAGTCGTGGTATGGCAAAAGCCAGGAAAAAGCACACCGCCAATATCTTGACGACAAACCATATCCAGAACATAATGCCACCGCCGTCACCACCTACTGATACCACCGCTGCTATTACTACAAGCGCAAGGAACAGCGCAATCATCGTTTCGCCTACGCTGAGCATGACGCTCGGCTTGCTCTGCAAACCGTAACGGCTCACAATAGGGTAGGAAATGAGAGTGTTCGAGGCCATTATACAACTCAGCATTATACCCGAAATGGGCTGATAGCCAAGAATGTAAGTGCTCGCAATATAGGTTACCGCAAACGGAATTGAGAACGATAGCAAGGCGAATATAACAAGATGTTTCCGTTTCTTCTTCATTCCTTCGAAGTCCATTTCGAGTGCAGCAAGAAACATTATATAATATAGTCCCACCTTCCCGAACAATTCGAAAGAGTCGTCGCGCACCAATATATTCAGTCCGTATTGTCCGAGCAACACGCCTGCGAGCACCATTCCTATTATGTGAGGAATCCTGAGTTTACCCATTATGATTGGAGCAAACAATATGATGAGCAACACCACGAAGAAAATCAGCGTGGGGTCGGTAATCGGGAAATATTCTGTAAGGTCGAACATCGTGCTTCTTGTTTTGCATACAAAATTACAAAAAATAACCGTATCGTGCATATAATACGATAGAAAGTTGTATTTTTGCATCGGATTTTAAACATTTATTACGTATGAAAGTGGCAATAGTAGGCGCGAGTGGCGCTGTAGGACAGGAGTTTTTGCGCATCCTTGACGAGCGTAATTTTCCCATTGACGAGTTGTTGCTGTTCGGTTCGGAGCGTTCCGCCGGCACGAAATACAACTTCCGTGGGAAGGAAATAGAAGTGCGTTTATTGCGTCATGGAAACGATTTCCGCGACATTGACATTGCCTTCACGTCGGCAGGGGGCGCAACAAGCAAGGAATTTGCAGAAGACATAACGAGATATGGTGCAGTGATGATAGACAATTCGAGTGCGTTCCGAATGGACGACGATGTGCCGTTGGTGGTTCCGGAGTGTAATGCAGAGGATGCCCTGAAGCGTCCGCGCGGCATCATTGCCAATCCCAACTGCACAACGATAATGATGGTTGTGTGTCTGCAACCGATAGAGAACATCTCGCACATCAAGCGCATACGTGTGGCTTCCTATCAGAGTGCGTCGGGAGCGGGGGCGGCGGCAATGGCCGAACTGCAACAGCAATACCGCGAGATAATAGAAGAGGGCGAAGTGAAGACAATCGACAAGTTTGCCCACCAACTGGCATATAACGTCATTCCGCAGATAGATGTATTCCAGCCCAACGGCTATACAAAGGAAGAGATGAAGATGTATCATGAAACCCGCAAGATAATGCACACCGATGCACGTTGCTCTTCGATGTGTGTCAGGGTGAGTTCGCTGCGTTCCCACTCAGAGAGTGTTTGGATAGAGACCGAGAGTCCGGTCTCTGTTGAGCAGGCACGTGAGGCTTTCGCAGCCGCTCCCGGCATCACGCTGAAAGACGACCCCGCAAACCTTGTCTATCCGATGCCGCTTGATACCGCCGGCAGAGACGACATTTTCGTGGGTCGTGTGCGCAAAGACATTGCCGATGATTGCGGTCTTACGTTCTGGCTTTCAGGCGATCAGATTCGCAAGGGTGCTGCACTCAATGCCGTTCAGATAGCCGAGTATTTGGTGAAAGTCGGTGATGTGAAATAAGTAATGCCGCCTGCCGTAGTGCAGTAGTTGATATATTAGAAACCAAAATCGCCCATTTTGCAAAGCAATTTGGGCGATTTTGGTCTGCAAAATGGGCGATTTTGCAATTCAAAACAGGATGAATTGAAAAACAAGAGAAGATGTATTAACCCCCAATCGTTCATAAATTGTTTTAACACCAAATAATTATACAATTTTGCATTGTATTTGAATGTTGTGTAAATGATTTTCAATTTATTTTGTGAGTGGATAATATTTTTTATAAAAATACTTGCATGTTTCAATAAAAATTTATAATATTGCAAGAAAATAACAAAAGCATGAACTTGTATAGGTAGATATAACCATAACTGCCAAATATCAGCACAATGTTCAGAATGTTGAATGTACATCCTAAAACTAACTATTCCGGAAACGGATAACATAAGAGATAACATAATATTAATATTAACTAAAAACTGAATGATTATGAATTATTTTAAGAAATCAAGAATGCTGGGTTTGCTATTAGTTATACTTACAATGGCGACAGCGATAGTGTTTGTTTCGTGCGGCAATGATGACGACGAAGGAGATGGAGTAACCCATGACAAAGCGACGATTACTGTTTACAAAAACATAACTTTGGGAGCTTGTAAAAACAAAACAAATGGGCATTTCCTAAAATTGAAAAATGGTTCTACTGTAAAATTGTCTAATATTGATAAGACTAAAACAAAAGAATTGGTTATGTTATTCCATTCTACATATGATGGTCCCGGTCATATCCTTTCTCCTGCGGCTTTTTCAAGTACCTCATACAAGAATGAAGATGACCTTTACACACTAAATCAGAAAGGAGTTTCCTATTGGAATCAGGCAAATATGGTTTCGAGTTTGATGACTGAACCTCGAGAGCCTTTTAGTGCGGAAGACTTTCAGACGTTGGCGAATTCTCGTGATTACAAGGCGTTTGCAAGAGCGTTTGCAAAAGCAAACAGAGGCAAAGAGAATCTTAAACATGTAAGTAATAATATATATGATCCGAAGGTCGGAACTTGTTATTTAGTGCAATTCAATGGACTTGTACGGTCTTTCATATTGATAAAAAGTGTAGTAAATGGAAAGAAAGGCTCAATAACTTTCGATATGATTGTTGAAAGCCGTGTAAAGAATAAGGATTTGGAACTTGCCAAATATATACAACCGGATATAAAATGACAATAATGAGTTAATCAAATATTCAACAAAACTTTAACCAAAATTATATACTAATATGAAAAAGTTATTTTTATCAGCAGTATTATTTCTATTGGGAATAACTGCATCGTTCTCACAAGTTGGTCTGAGAGCCGGATCGGAACTTCTTAACCGTCATTGGCAGTTCTCTTTGCATGGAGGATATGATTTCGGATTGAATCATCATAATTCGTATCGTCATCTTAAGTTCAAAGGCGGTCCAAACATAGGGTTTGGCATAGACCATTATTGGAGTTGGTTCGGTTTAGGTTTGGATGGAGACTATATCACAAACAAAGCCGATTTCGATTTCAAGGATGTTAATCCGCGATATTTGGAAGGTTTGAAAATGAATAAGAAGAACGTGGAACGCATATTTTTGGGTGCAGGTCCGTCGTTCCGTCTTCCCGCCACCATTCTTCCTGAGTTCATGGCAGAGTTGAATCTCCGTGCAGGTATGGTAAACATAAGCGGTGGTGAGTGTTCGCCGGAGAGCGGTCATAATTATGAATATTATAAGGTCGAAAAAATAGATTCCAAGACACGCTTGGCCATGAAGTCACAACTGCGTTTTACATATTTCTTCAACGATGTTGTAGGTGTTAATCTTGGCGCATACTATATGCATTGCTTCAACGTTCCTTATGCTGATAATTGGTATGATCCGGTAATAATAAGGGCTCCTTACAGAAAGGAAAGGGCGGCTGTTAATCGTACATATAGTTCGGGCAAGACAGATATGTCGTCTTTCGGAGCGTTCTGTGGAGTGGTATTCCGTATCAATGCCAAGAAGGGGCCGGAACCGGTTGTTGTTCCTACACCAAAACCGGTAGTAAAGCCAACAGAATTTACTCTCAGAGGACGTGTAACCATTTGCGGAACGACAGAACCTGCAGTAGGTGCCACAGTAAAAGTGCAGGGTGGCAAGCACAGTAAAGCACAGGTGTTCACGACAGACAGCCGTGGTGAGTATTCTGTTTCTCTAAGAGCAGATACACGCTATACAATCAATATCACGAAGAAAGAATGTCTGCCGGCAGAGGAGTTCGTTGTGGATAAAAATCAATACGATCCTGTCAAGACATCGCTTGTTACTGTTGAACACTGTCTGACGAAACCTAAACTGAATGAACCGATACGTCTTAACAACATCCACTACGACTTCGATAAGGCTACGATACGTCCGGATGCACGTCCTGAACTTGACCGCCTCGTTGCTTATCTTCTTGACAATCCTAACATTCGTGTTGAGATGTCGTCGCATACCGACTCGCGTGGCTCTGACTCATACAACCAGCGTCTGTCACAGCAGCGTGCAAACTCGGTTAAGGCATATCTCGTAGAGCATGGAGTTGCTTCGTCACGCATCGTTTCAGTGGGCTATGGTGAGACACGCCTGCTCAACAGATGTTCTAACGGTGTGCCTTGCAGTGAGGAAGAGCACCAGTTGAACCGTCGTACAGAGATGAAAGTTATTGAGTAATATCAATCACTGCATAAGTGTTTCTCATGTTAAATGAGAGTGTGATTACTCCTCTTATATAAAAAACTCGGGCGAATTTGAAATCCAAATTCGCCCGAGTTTTTTATTGTTAATCTATTCTGTCAGACATTTGTCGAGTTCTGCGGTAATGTTTTCCTTGTCCATTCCCCGTCCTATGAATACGAGTTTTATCATTCTGTCGCCGTAGGTCTCGTCCCAATCGCGTCTCATGTCAGGGTTCTGTGTCATCAGTTGTTCCAGTTCCTCACCATTTGCGGTGGCATACCATAGTCCGCTTCCTTGCAGTGTTTTCTGAACTCCGGCCTGCTCGAAGAGGAAAGACATGTCGCGGTTGTGTGCGAAGTAGCACACGCCCTTCGTGCGTATCACCTCGCGAGGCCATTTCTTTGCCACTAACTGGTCGAAGTTGTTGATGTCGAAAGGTTGCCGACGGTAATACACGAACGTGCTTATGCCGTATTCGTCAGCCTCGCCGTCCTCATGATGGTGGTCGTGGTGATGGTGGTGGTGCCCGTGTCCGTGGTCGTGGTGATCGTGCTCATGCTTATGATGATGTTCGTGAGCATGTTTTGCCTCGTGCTCCTCTTCTTCTGTCATTGGGCGTTCTATTTCCTGAATCCAACGCGCTGATGTTATTGTGCGCTCGAAGTCGAACATTCCCGTGTTCAGAATTTGTTCTAATTCTATGTCGGCATAGTCACATTCTATTATTTCGGCCTTTGGTTGCAGGGTTCTTATTATCTGCTTTACTTGACTGAGTTCTTCGGGCTTAACCTCCGAAGCCTTGTTCAGCAGAATGATGTTGCAGAACTCAATCTGCTGTATTATGAGGTTTTCTATGTCTTGCTCGTCGAGACTGTCGTTCGTAAGTCGCTCTCCGCATGCAAATTCGCTTTGTATGCGCAGGGCATCCACCACGGTGACGATGCAGTCGAGGAGCGGCAGGTCGTTCTTGCGAGCCTCCGGTATCATGGCCGGTATCGAGCAAATGGTCTGTGCGATGGGCTCCGGTTCACAGATACCGCTTGCCTCTATCACTATGTAGTCGAACTTTCCGGTCTTTATGATGTCGTTGAGTTGTGCTATAAGGTCGGTCTTCAATGTACAGCATATACATCCGTTCTGTAGTGCCACGAGGCTCTCGTCGTCCTGTGTCACCACTCCTCCTTTCTGTATCAGTTCGGCATCTATGTTCACCTCGCCTATATCGTTCACTATTACAGCGAATTTTATGTTCCGTTTGTTGCTTAAAATTCTATTTAGCAATGTAGTTTTTCCGCTGCCCAGATAACCCGTGAGCAACAATACCGGTATTTGTTTCATTTTCCTTTTGTTTTGTTTTAAAAAGTGGTTGTTTTAGAAATGATGTCTTTTACTATTGCGACAAGAAACTTATATATTTGTTGCATATCTTCGATGAGTAAGCACTGAAGATGTTGTTGGCAAACAATATGTCGGTAATCTTGTTGTCGCGGACGTATGTGTTCATGTTCTTGGTGAAATAACGGTTGTCGATGATGTGTATTTCCTCGAACGAGAAGAACAGGTAACCGGGTATGGCATTGCCGAAACTGTCTTTGAGAATGATGAGACGGCGGCCGTTCTTGATGGATGTTCTCACCTGCGTAATCTTCGAATCGCCACCCATGAAAGTGCAGTATGCCCCTCCGCTTCCGTCCTTGAACTTTACGAAATATTGCCCTTTGACAGGGGCTTTCTCGCCCGTCACCTGATAGTTCTTATTGATGTTGTAAACAATGTATGTCGTGGTGTATTCCACTCCTTTCGGAACGTGATACACGAAGTCTTCAGGCGACTGCTTTATGGCGATGTCCTTGGAGTAACTATACATCGAACCAACATATTTGTGAACCACTTCGCGACTGTAACTGTTGAGGTCACGGAACGGCACGCCTGCCACTTCGGCGAACTTTTTGGCAGCGTAGTAACCGCCGAGAGGTGCCCAGTGGTGGTCGGTTCGCAGATAGATGTTTTCTGCGGCGTGTTCTCCCAAAGTCTGATGTATGTTTACCGCCTTCACTCCGGGCGACAGATGTTTCATTATGTTGTTTATGGTGAGCAACTGCGGTTTGGTCACTTTCTTCACTTTTTCAGGGCAGTAATATTCTATTGCCGTAGGAATCACCATGCAATATACGTTCACGCTGTTCCCGAATTTCTCCTTATATCGGTTGGCAGCGTTGGCGTATGCCGTTCCGCCCTCTGCTCCCCCGCCGTATGCCATCAGTGCGCGTGCCGTAGGAGGGGTGCCCACAACGACGATTCCCGCATGCGCAATCTTGGCGTTCTCGTTGGCAGTCACTTTGTTCTTATAATTATATGTGGTGTCGTTGGCATCTTCTGTCGTGGGCATTCCGTCATCGCCTCCGGAGTTTTGTGGTGTTGCTTCGGCGGCATGGAATGTTATTGACTCATCGCCTTCGATGTTGAGTTTCAGTGCCTTGCTGAACATCATGCTCATCGACATGAATCGGTCGCGGAATGGTTCGCTATCGCTGAACCATGACGAAACCTCTGATGTGAACTTTCCACTTGTGAGTTTCTCCCATGTGAAATCCGGAAATGTGGCAAGGTCGCGCTTCTCGAGTTCAGAGAATGTGCTGCGTGGGAATGTCAGGAATACCACGGTGAGTATGGTGAACACTCCGGAGAGCAGGCCAAGATAGATATGATTGTGTCTCATTGTTATGATGTTTTAAAAGCGTGTGTAAAGGAATGCGTTGTTTGTTGCGCCCACAAGCAGTGCCACGCTGAGTACCAGTACTATGAGCGACAGCATCGTGCGTCCTATGAGAATCGCACCGTTGTGAAACATGAGGTTGTTGCGAAATAGTCGAGACGAACTGTCGGCGATGAGAGTGCGCACCGGCATGCAGAGTACGAGGGCGAAGAGGAACAGCCAGAACTTGTCCATTAGGGCTGCTTGTGAAGCAAAATCGGTGAAAGTGATGCCCATTCCGAAGAACGAACGGAAGAACACCATCATTTGTGAGAAATCTTCGAAGTAGAACATCCCCCAACCAATGACAACCAACGCCAGGCTGTAGATGTGAAGCAATGGTGCCGGAATGTGCTGTTTTATACGTAGCAAGGTGTATTTCTCGACCATTACGATGATGCCGAAATATACACCCCAGATGATGAAGTTCCAACTCGCACCGTGCCACATTCCCGTGAGAAACCACACCACAAGTATGTTGAAAGCCTGATGACTGCGGTTGCCACCCATCGGGATATACACATAATCGCGGAAGAAACTGCCCAGAGAGATGTGCCACCTGCGCCAGAAATCGGTAATGGAGTCGCAGCAATACGGGTGGTTGAAATTCTCTTTGAAATGGAAACCGAGACAGCGGCCGATTCCGATGGCCATGTCGCTGTAGCCGGAGAAGTCGAAATAGATTTGCAGTGAGAAAGCAAGTATTCCAATCCATGCACCGGTGGTTGAGAGATTTCCAATACCACCAACGAGGAATTGGTCGGCAATCTCAGACATTTGGTTGGCTATGATGACTTTCTTTCCGAGTCCTACGAAGAAGCGGAACACACCGTCGGCAATGTCGTCTGCACTGACGTGGCGGTCGGTTATTTCTCTGGCTACGGTGTCGTAACGCACAATCGGACCGGCAATGAGTTGCGGGAACATCGAGATGTATAGCAGCAGGTCGGCATATCGGCGTTGAGCCGGCGACTCACGGCGATAGACATCAATGAGGTATGACACCGACTGGAAAGTATAGAAACTGATGCCGATGGGTAAGGCGAGGGTAGGGAGCGAAATGCTGATGCCTATGTCTGAAAGGATAGAGGCAAAGAAGCCTAAATACTTGAACACGCCGAGGATAAGGATATTGCATACAAGGCCTATTGTGAGTGCCAGTCGGCGCTGGCTCGTGGTGCGGTCGATGATACGCCCTGCGATGTAGTTCACCAATACGCTGAACAGCATGAGGAACACATAGACAGGTTCGCCCCATGCGTAGAACAGCAGCGAGAACATAACAAGTACCCAGTTCTTGGTTCGGTTATACGGAGTGATGGTAGAGGCATTTGCTTTCCGGTCTATGAACGATGCTATGAGATACAGCAAGGCGAATGACGGAATGAATGCGAAGATGAAAAACAGGTCTGAAAATACCATAAATCTTTTAAGTGTTGTTATTCAGTTTGTAGCATTGATGCAATCTTTTTTGCGAGGAATATGCCGTTGCGTCGTGCCCCCTCTGCATTGGTGTGCGTGCCGTCGGTGGTGAAACGCTTGGTGCGCAGTTCCTTTGTGCGGCTCACGCAGCATGTTTTATCTTGTCTTATCACGCAGATGCTCATGTGTCGTGCGCAGTCTTCGATAATGTCACCGGTTCTAAGTATCTGTGAGAGCGTAGTGGCGGTGCACTGTAGTGGCGTGAGAAGTATTATTTGGGCATTTGGGAAAGACTCCATAAGCATTTCGCAACCATAGCGCACCGATGCGGCGAGCGATGTTATTGTGTTCACGGGACGGTTGGTAATAGGCTTTTCGTCCATGGAAAACACTTCATCGGCATTTTGCGAGAATGCGAGTGGGCGTTTGTCTTCAAACCAAGCATCGTTTGTGCCGGCGGCAATGATTATGAGGTCGGGCATGGGCTGTAATCCTTTTTTTACCGCCTCTTGCAGTCGCACTATCTGATTGTATATCACGTTATCGTCGCCGAGTACCGCGATGTTCTCCTCGGTGTTCGTCTTTGTCTGCGGTGTGTTGGTCCATGTTGCTCCGCTTCGGGCATAACTCTTGCACGAAGCCGGGCGGAAGATGTCTTTGAACCATTTGTTCCACCCTTTTCCTTTGTCGCAGTCATCACCTCCAATCCACGTGTTGGAGTCGCCCAATATCGCAACATTAATGTTGCTGTGGGCATTCTGTTGCGCCATTGCCACGGATATTGTAAAGAGCAATAATGATATTGCAATAATCGTTCTTCTCATTATCTGTTGTTTGTTGCAATTGCTTCTTGAAAAAAGTGTTGTTTTTATTAGGTGGCAAAGTTAATTAAAGTTTCCGAGATGGCAAAAAAAGTAAAAAGAAAAGCGAAGAAAAACAAGATTTTCAGGAAAATGCTTGCATATCTCAAAGTTTTGACGAATGTTGTGTAAAGGTTGTGTATATCTTGGTTTGGGTTTATCTTCAGCACTTGTCTTAACAACGAAAAGAACATCGTTCGCTACATCGTTATCCAGTCGAGAAAGTGTTAAGTACAATACCTATTTGTCCTTTCTCATCAGCAAACATCTATTTGAAGAAAAAAGTACTCCGCTCGCACAATACAAAACGCACGATGCCGACTACCCCTTATCAGAAAGTTTCTATATTGCAAACGTCCTCAAACAATAAGAAATGCTTTAGTTGCTGCAAAAGATTGACGCGCTGTTAAAAAGATAAAAGTACACACAAAAAGTCCCGATAACTTATCTTTGCTATCAGGACTTTGTGTTATAACCGCGCTTTCTTCCTTAAATATATCCTACACTGATTATCAGTGATTTATATTTTCATGGTACAAATAAGACGCGCGGTGAGCATCTTAAATGACAAGAAACTATAATTATCAATAAACAACTATGCTATGTACTTCTTATTCATCTTTGTTCTTAAATTTTGTTACTGCAGCTGTACATATTTCTAAGCATTACACAATATATTATGGTAAAAATGTGCGCTAATACGTGTATTTCAAGAACTCAAACAGAAACCAAGCGCTTGAATATGAACACATCTTATGATATGTATCTCCTTTGTCACTATCTGCAAAATCAGATATACTTTTAATCATCATGCACTTTTTTCCTAAGATATGAGCAGTCATATATAGACCATACCCCTCCATATCTAAACCACGAAGTTTCTGGTTCTCTTTTAATAAATCTCTCATAAATCCTTTGTTTGCTACGACGTACGATCCGCATGCGCCGGGTTTGAAGTGTATGGAAGGATTTTTTTTCATTAGATTAAGATTCTTGGTATCAAGTACACGTGAGATAAGATTTTCTGGATGTCTCTCTTCCATGAAGGTGTTCATCTTACCCTTCAAATCAAAATCACATTCCAACATTTTAGGATTTTTCTTAAAAAATGTACCATCTGCAGATTCGCAGAGTTTTCCGCTCCCATAATCGTATTCAGATTCTGCTATGAATATATCACCAAAATCGATGGAATCAATTCCCTCTTTTTTAAATCCTGCACAAATTCCCGTCATGAATAGTGTTTCTATATTGAATAAGGAGAACATACATGATGCCATTACTGAAGTAGCCTGCATTCCTGGCATATTATTGCGTCCTGCAATAATTTTTAAAGTATGACCTAGCTCTGTACGAAGATCAGCCTCAAAGAAGTCGTTGGAAATTCCTTCAATAGCTACCTTTTTCCAATCTAATCCAGAAGCAATCTTCATCTGTTCGAACTCTTCTGACAACGCACAAATGATACCTACATTATATTTATTCTTATTATGGAGACTTGTCAATAGCTGTTCTTTTGTCGAGACTATTGATTCTACTGCGTTTTGGAGAATTTGTTCCCAATCATCCTTTTGCAAATCATAATGGATGAGTTTCCACAATTTTTTTTCATATTTTCCTGTATTTGCAACAACTTTGTCTTCATACTGCGACAACCCAATAACGTATATGGGCTTTTTAAAGCGTCCTATACGATACAATTCATTGATAAAGTCTTCGCTTTTTCCGGGTTCTATAGGATCATTGTCACTTACAGGGAGAACTAAATCTAAAAGAAGTAAATCATATAAATTCTTTGATAGCTTTTGTCTACCTGAATTCAGGGAGCGAGCAATTTCTATATTGTCGGCATTGACCATGCACATACCTGTAAGTACCGACTTGATACGAGTTGTTTTATCCGTATCATCATCCATTATTAAAATCCTAATCATCGTAATATTTTGTTTAATTTTAACAATAATTCTTCTTTCCAATCTTCGTTTTTCAAATTGAAGTAAACGAATCCCTTGTAAATATCTCCATATTGAGCTTCAAAACGTTCATCCAACGCATTAATACGTACTCCATCCACAAAGCTCTCATACATGGTTACAACGATGACAGGAGTTTTTATATGACGAAGTTTCATAAACCTTAATATGTTAGCCCCAGCCAAAGGTTCTTGCTCACCATTTTCATCTCGTTTTGTATCATAGGTGTTCATACTGACATCTAATAAAATAATGTCATATTCACTACCATGAAAGATAACTTCTTGTTGGGCTGTATTATAAGACTGTCTATCTGTTAGGCAACTTTGCTTAACATTATTGATACAAAAGTCCTTGATATGCTGGAGTTTTGTAGAATTATCTTCTATTATCAATATTTTTCTCATTTTACTTTGAAATTGCATAATTTGATAGTAACATTTGTCATGCATAATCCTTCTACTGCATTCATTGCAATGGAGTTCTCTTTGCAATCAAGATCTTGTTTAAGGATTTTATTAATTTTGGCTATACCACTTCCTCCCTCTCCTATTGCGGAAGATGTATTCTGAAGTTTTTCTTTAAATATCATATTTAATTTATTAGGATCTTCAGAAGTCTCATTTACGAATTTGTACCTGACTTCATCAGGGGTTATTTCTATATTCAATGTAAAGTGGCGCTTTCCATCTATTGCATCGACGCTATGCTTAAACATATTATAAAAAATATTTCTCATAATATCTGCATAGTGCATAACATAATTGGACTTTATCATAAAGGTTTCTCCTTTGATTGATAGTTGATCATCAGTTTCACAATTTGTATTTGATAACTTGATAGTATTATAAACTTGATGAGATATCGCCTTGAAATCGACGTCTTCAAGTTTTGGCTGAGATACATTGAACCATCTAGATATTTTTCGTATTTTTAGATTTATTGCTTCGGTAGCTGAGCGTATTTGAGAGAGCATATCAGTACGTGCATAACCATCTGGCATTCTATCTTTTATAGTACTTTCAAAGGTTTCTATAGAAAAAAGGATAGCATTCATAAAATCTTTGTTAATATAATTTCTAATGTTTTCCAGACTCTGTTCAGTTTTCTCCCAAAGCCATTTAAACATTTGTTGGCAGAATAAATATTTGTCTCCATTTTTTAATTTAAGAGATAAACCAAACTCCATAGCTTTGAAAGCACATTCCTCGGCGGTTGCATCATAGACGAATAATCCATTGGGTTTATCTTTCTTGTCGTATATTTGAAGCTTTTGCTTAATCAAATATGTAACAGCATTATCAAAGCTCTTAGAGAATTCTTTAAGTGCATTATTAACAATTTGATGTTCAGTGGAGTTTAAGTTATAGGTATCTGTCCAATACACGTCATTTTGGTATTCTTCATCCTTAATTTGAAGTATAAGATTCCTCTGCCCCATCTCTGGTCTTAGCATACTCTCCAACTCTCCATGGCGAACACGTGTACTTAAATATGCAACAAGCCCATAGTCGCTATTAAGAAACTGTTCCTTGATCTCACAATAAAGGTTATTGAACACTTCATACAGTCCATTGCTGTTAATCGAAATCTTCGTATTAGTCTTTTCTTCATATCCTTTTGAATTGTCAAAAAAAGACGAGCCGTTGAAATTAACAACATAGATATTCTTCCTTTGAGAAACTACAGTATCTACCAATAACTTATATCTATTAAATAGACCGTCAATCTCGGCAAGCTTATAGTTTATGATAGCATCCTCATTTGCATATATTTTATTTTCATCCATATTTCTCGAAAGATTATAAACGAGTAAGGCATCGTCAATTTTCTTTAATTGCTCCTGATATACCTCTTTCTTTTGTGAATTTAATGAGATGTTATATTGAAGGAGGTTTTTTCTTTCGGACAGTCTCTCTTTAAAACTATCTATAATTGAATAATGTTTTAATATTTCATCATTATTTAACAGGAAAAATAAAAGCTCAACTTTCTCTTTACCAATAGAATTCACATCTATCACCTTGGTTAATTCTGATGGTTTGTTTATATGATTTAGTTCACATAATTCCAACAAAATAAAACTCTTATCTACAGATTCCTTACATGTAAGTATAACAAATATCAACAAGTCAATATTTCTTCTTATTCCTTCATAGAGTTTATCTTGTAGCATTTGTATAATAGATGATGTGTCGACCTTGGCAACAGATGCGACATCTTTTACGTAATAGTCAACATATAGATTTATCGCTTTTTGGACATTCTGATCTCTAAAGAGGCAATCTATCATCTTTGCGACAGCAGTTTGCCTAATTGGAACATATTCCTTTGCACTTTTATAAAGGTTTTCTGCGTGTTTAAAGGCGTCTGAGAACATATTTCTTTTATAGTAGTACTCGGCATTTATTGGCTCTGCTATATGCAATGGCAATGATAGAATATCAACTTGCTCATTCCTGATGCGTTTTTGCCAAATATCACAAGCTACAGAATTTATATCATGCAACTTATACTCTTCTATGTATGATATTGCACCATCAACATCATCCCACATTCTTGAGAAAATTGGATCATAATACATGATATTCATCAATGTTAAGCGATGATTAACATGTTCATTTGATTCTATTTTGTAAAAAGAATCTAATCCTGCAGCTATTGTAAAAGAATAAATATTCTTGTTGAATTGATATAATGCATAAAGATTTTCTTCTACATTCTTGTAGGTGAGGACATCGTAGATACCTTTACTTATACTATTAACTGGCGCATTAGGAGCTTGTTTATATGGAGTTTCATATCCTTGTTTAAGGTATATAAGAGAACGAGTATAGAAGATAAATGAATCGAAGCAACAGGCAGGATTCTCTTCTATAATATATTTTGCGTAATCACAACATTTTGCGTATTCACCAGAATAATAACAATCAAGCATATCTATATAGCGTTGATTGTAATATCCTTCTATTTTTCTCCCAGTCAAGGCTATTACGGAATGTAGGCTTTTATCTTTGGTTTTGTTAAACAAATAACATCCTTTTGCAATAAGATCTTTGTTATATGGATCTTTGACTAGTACGCTTTTTATGACAGATACCAGAATCAAATACCTATCTACCAAAGCTGCCAATGATTCAAACATTATAGGTAACGACAGATCCGTATTGGCATACTGATTGTAATAGTTTAATCTAAATAATACATATTTATAATAATCCTTATGCAACTCAGTCCTATTGCGTTTATATAATGCATTCAGGTCCTCATCAAACTTATAAGGAGATAATTTTTTCTGAGTGCGTTCATAAATATTGTATAGTACAGATAGGATATAGTTGTTGTTTTTTTTGCAAGAATGTAGTGTTTCTGAAATAAAGGTCAAACATTTCTGACTTTCCCCTTCATATTCATATAAAAGGCATTTTGTCTCATAATACCATAATGAAACTCCCAACTTATTTTTCACTTCCTCAATAATGTTGTGTGATTCCTGATAATCACCAAGAAGAAAACAATTCTCAAATTGAATCTTTTTTCTTGCAAACCATGCAATGTTAGACCATTGCCCTCTCATATAAGAAAGAATCCAATTAATCTCCCCCAACACAGAAGTGGGCCTAAAAAAAATAGATGGTTTCTTACATAGTTCAGAAAGAGTCTTAGGATAGAGAATACCCTCAATATCATTGGGAATAGTACTGTAAATCCTCTTTACACAATCTACAACATCGCGAATTTCTATGATGTTTGAGAGGGATTTCAATGAGTTAATAGCTTTAGCTTTAGGCAGGGTCCTAAAGTTATTGAGTGATAATTGTTTTAGATGATATGTCTTCATTATTTAATGTTCTTTTGTTCAAATATGAGGTCGTAAATTCAATTATTGATATAATAACATTTCATTTTATATTTTATTTGTTCTGTTCGTAATAGTATGAATAGTCAATACCTTTCATAAACATTTCTCTATCATCAATCTTTGTAGTGAGAGTTGGCAGCACCAAAGACTTGATATGTGTACTATCTGCTACACTTTCACGCATTGCAGCCAGATATTCATTCTTATCTATTTGGCTCCAATCCACACACCGTTTGAGAGCGCGCTTCAGCATGAGGTCAAGCCAAATGCGAGTGCTGCGACCATTACCCTCCATAAAAGGATGAGCAACGTTCATTTCGATATATTTGTCCATAATCTCATCAAAGGTTGTTTCGGGCATTCGTTCTATTGTTTGCAAAGTGTCGGGGAAGTGCATACAATTAGCGAAAGTAAAACCTCCTTTGGATATATTCTTAGTTCGGATTTGCCCTGCAAAGTCATACAGTCCTCCAAAGAGATAAGCATGTATTTGCTGTAAACATTTGATTGTACCTGGGTCTACAGTCTTTAAGATACCACTTTCAAAAAGCTGATAAGCCTTTTTCTTGCTCTGTCCGTCAATAGTGTTATCACTATAGAGGAACCAGTCAAGAAAGCTCGTTGCCTTGGTATTGTTGATATGCTTTGCCAAAAGGGTTACACCCTCTGCATCAAACGTATCTGTCTTATAAGACTTCCCGTCAGAGGCTTTTAGCTTCAGTTGGTTAGTAGCACTAACCAACTGACTATTTTCTTTTCTTAGTTTGGTTTTGAGATACTTCCAATAGTTCCTCGTCTTCTGATAATCGTCCTGCTCGTTGATTGCAGCAATGATGTCCAGTACCGAGAACCACCACTTGTTGTGGTCGTCGTCCCACACAGCCCTCACTTCACGGTCGTTGAAGAAGCGGATGGATTGCTTATGTTGTTCTTGATGTTCTGCCATTATGAAAAGAATTATTCTTCTATGGTATTGATTAACACGATAAATCATTTGCAAATATAATGATTTTTCTTGTATAATGGACTAAAAACTTCTTTTTTTCTGTATGTCTTCCTTCCCCCTTTCGCAGTTCATCAAGATGACGGGCTATGATGCTTGCCATGACAGGAAACGTACGGGTAGGGAATGTCGCTATGCAATTGTCGGTTAATAATGTTGGCTGTCTTCTGTCTGTTTGTTTTGTCGTATGACTTTGCTTAGTTGTTTTGTAAGTTCTTGATTTGCAACCATAAAGTTACAAAAAACTAACGAGATTACCAACTTTTATAGAGACTTTCTTAACCCGAACTCACGTATTATTTGATAATATCCGATAAAGACTGCACCAATAAATAGAATAAAGTATGCTGTACGCTTCCAATATAATTCTATCTCAAATCTTCTTGTCTCGAGTGCTATGTTAAAAGTTTGTTTTATCAGTTTTTCCTTCTTTTTTTGTTAGGGGCAGCTGGAAAATAACAGTTTATGTATTCCTGTTTTGATATACTGTCACTTCTTTTCTTTTTTTTATTTGAATTCTCTGCCATAGTGTTTGATAAAATAAATAAAAGCCCCAATGGTATTTCTACTATTGGGGCACGGTTATAATTCTTGTCTTACTTCACCTCCTCAAATCTAAACGCCACTGTGTATCAGTTATTTATAAATACGTGTGAACGATAAGAGAATGTAAAAGAGACTGTAAAGCCAAACAAAAAATAGAAATCCCAAGTAAGGACTATTTGTTCTATAAATCCAAACTATTCTCTTTAAGAAGAAAATCAAAAAGACCTATTGTCAGTATGCCATCTTCATTACGACGTGGCATGATGTGGTCCTTAACAATGATAATCTTCTTGAAAGAGTCATTGATGTTCATTAGTGAGCGAGACTCCTGTATCTCTTTTTCTCTATCAGGAATGGACAAAGCCGACTGTACATAATACTTCTTGCTTCCTAAACAGGCAATGAAGTCCACTTCGAGTTGTGTGCGAGACCATTTTCCATCTTTATCTGGTTTTCTAATCTCCACCATCCCAACGTCCACGCTATAACCACGTGTAATCAGTTCGTTATAAATAATGTTCTCCATGATATGCGTCTCTTCTTGTTGGCGCATATCCAAGATGGCATTTCTCAAACCTATGTCAGAAAAGTAGTATTTGGAAAGTGTATTAATATACTTCTTTCCTTTTATGTCATAGCGTATGGCTTTGTTCAGCAGAAACGACTCTGACAAATAGGTGAGGTAATTTGCAATTGTCTGACTACCAATACTCACATTTTTGACGCTTTTAAAAGTGTCTGACAGTTTAGTTGGATTACAAGGTGCACCTATAGACGATGCCAAAATGAGCACTAACTCTCGGAACTCACTATCACTCCTGATTTTGTGTCGTTCAATAATATCTGCCAAATAAACTGTTTCAAATAGTCCCTTCAGATAGTTTATCTTCTTCTCTTCGGTTTCAAAAGATTGAATGAGCGGTAAACCACCATAAGTATAGTATTCGCGCCATGCATCTTGTTTGTCCCCACCTATAGCAGAATAGAACTCGGAAAAAGATAAAGGATTTATATGTATCGTTTCTCCTCGACCACGGAACTCCGTAGGAATATCAGATGACAGGAAGTGAGAGTTACTTCCTGTCACGTATGTATCAGCATTAGCAATATGACGGAAATTATTTAAAACATCTACGAATTCATCCATCAACTGTACCTCGTCAATAATGATGTAATATAGATCTTTGTCCTTGATTCTCTCGTGAACATAACGTAGCATTGTATCAGGGTTCCGAAGTTCCTTGTTCATTCGGTCTTCGAGATCAATACGGATGATGTGGTCATCGGTCACTCCATTATCTAATAAGTAGTGGTAGAACAAGACGTTCAGCAGATATGACTTGCCACACCTGCGGATTCCTGTTACAACTTTGATAAAGCCATTTTGACGGCTATCAATCAGTTTTTTTAGATATCGATCTCTTTTTATCTCCATTGTTTACATTAAATTTATGTCAATATTGACGTTTTCACAATGCAAAGATAGTCTTTTTATTTAATCATACAAGGCTTTATATTAAAAAAATGGCAACATTGACGTTTTTTTTATGCAAAGTATTGCCATATTATATTATTTGCGATTCTTGCCAAGCACCTTTTCTTCTAACTCTGTCAGATGCTCTATGATACTCTCGTCAATTTTAATTGAGTATGTACCTGTTGTGTTATGGAGCGTCTTTTGTATAGTGCCCTTCTCGGTATTCTTGAACCAAGAATGAAACAGATTGACCACAAACATAGTCAGCACCTCGGAGTCTATGTTATATTGATGTCCGATGTTCCATGCAAAGTTCTTCAGATCGGTCTGCTTCAGTTTCTTCTTTTCAATCTTTACCGATACACAATTCACAATGCTGTTGTATTGTACAAGCAATTTAACGGCTTCCTCAATCTGGAAAAGCTCTTCATCGCTGAATCCGTGTGGAAGGAAAATGAGACGCGTATATCTAAGGATTTTATCAAGTTTGTCCTTCTCTTGCTTTTCTTTAGTTTCTGTTAATTGGATGCGACCAATGTACAGTTGCTGAATGAACGGAGCCAAATCTCGCTGAGCGTTTTTGAGCGTCTCTTCGAGTTCTGGTAGAATCTTTGGTTTCAAATCATTTGCAACTTTGGATACTTGTGGCTCTTGTTGTACATGTTGTACAGGCTGGGGAATCACATTACGTTGTGGTATTTCCATTACAGGCTTTGTTTCCAGTTTCTTTTGAATATCCTCCAAATGCTTTATGATGCAGGCATCCATGTTCTCTCGGTCTGCTCGATTGTTCAACTCCTTTCTATTGCTCTTGAAGTAAGCATAGAGACATTGCTTGATGGCATGAAGCAACAATACTAATACAGCATATCCTTCTATAAATATAGGTATAGTGACAAGAAAACAAAGTAACTCTTTGCCCTCACCTATCATCTGTTGAGCAATCCTGTAAGCGCCAACTATTTAGGTAATGATGATTAGTCCCAAGAATGACGTGCCAATATAGCGATGTACTCCTTTTGTAGATGGAACGGGAAAGATGTCAATCTCCATAATTACAATGTCTTTATTTTCTCCTGTGCTACAATAATAGCATCGTTACACAAGTCACGCTCTTGCTCATCTTCAACAGCATCAATGAACTTATCTGCCAACCATAAGGTCAGCATTTCCTTTTCATCCTGATGAAGGTATTCCGCAAGTTTGATGACTTGTTCACGCTTTGCTCTTCTGTCACCACGTTCAATCTTACTGAACATTGGGGTGTCAATCTCTAAGAATGCTGCCAACTGTCGTTGCAGCAAACCTTGCTCTTCTCTGAGCTCTTTAATCTTATCTCCGAATAGCATACTATATCAATTTCTAATCGTTAACAAGTTGCCAGCAAGTTACCAGCAAGTTAAATTCAATCTATTATTTGTCTGAATATCAGCATTTTGTATTATTCCACAACCCCGATTGTTAGTATCTCAGCAAGTTACCAGCAAGTTAAATCTATGCCCAAATAGGAATATACTTCATATATCGAGGGGCTGTATTTGGATCAAGTACTTTTATTAAGTTTTTTCCAATCGCTTCCTTAATTAACCGAGAAGAACTGCTGGATGATGTTTCTGGAATACCAAACCTATCCCTAAGCGACTTGTTTGTCAAAGCATCGCCTTGTATATACATTAGACAGGCATGTAAATAGCATGACCATAGCTTATCCTCCATTGGGATATTGCTAAACTCCATCTCTGAGAAAAGAGTGACTTTGGTGCTATCTTGGAATACTTCTATACGAGGAGCAGGTAGGTATTGAGCTTCACACGCCAACACCATTCTGTCCCATCCACGACCGAGTTCCTCACACATTTTCAATCGACGCATGAGAGACGCGAGCTTCTCGTTTCTTGACTTCGGTGGGTTGTCAATAATACGAAGCACATCTACTAATGGAGTACCAGGATTAGTTACCTCTATACGATTGTCAAATATCTCCACTACAGGAGCAGCTCCTGTTATGTATAGGTCTTGATGAATAAGGCTATTAGCGATGGCCTCTCTAACAGATGGTAGTGGGAACTTGCTTGTTGTTGATAGTTGGACGGCATTTACATCCTCGTTGCTTGGTAATAGGGCATTCACGTAACGCACGATATTTTCAAAGCAAACAGCATAGCCCTGTATAAATGATTCCTCTTTTTGTATCAACAATCTGTTGATACCCTTATACTGAACCACACGCATCGCCTTGCGCCCCAACCTCGCAAATTCGTTCAAGTCCTTTGCAAATAGCAGAGCACCTAAGTTTGTTATCGAATAAAGACCATTATCCTGCTTTTGGATGATTTCGTCCTCGTTTAAATAATGCACAACAGCATCTTTCTCTGCTGGCTGTGGTATCTTCAACAAGGTAAAGTATGCATCCACTTGAAGCAATCTGATGATATCCTCATATCTTTGGTCTGTCTTTACACAAACATCTTCAAACTGAGCGTGGCGTAACTTGTCCCATAACTGAGCACGGAATATGGGGAACTCGTGCAACTTCTTTGTATAACTACCACTACGGATGTAGTCAATCTTCTGGAATGCAACAGGCTCGCTAAGTGCTTTGTGGATTCTAATTAACTCAACATGCTTACCATCTATGTCTGCATCATAGAATTCAAAATCCGCATTCTTGGAAAGAAGATAGCGAAGCCAGTTCTCCAACTCCTGCTCACCTTTCTTTTCAAGTTGAAGGCGTACCTTTGTTCCAACGATTTCGTGTGTATTATCATCCACGCCCCAAATCATATAGGCATAGTTGCGGTCATTCAAGGTTGCCGTATTGGCAAGAGCACTAATATCTTCGCCAATCATTGTAGGCTCACAATTGTTGTGCTTAAACTCAACCCAGCCAACCTCCTTGGGAAGCTTGCAGAGTTCTTTTACCAGTATGTCGATATTTCCAATCATATTTACATTCCGAATTATGTTAGTTTTATTTTTAGTATATTGAAGGAATTGAAGGTTCTTTTCCACGAATATATGCATTAGCCAAAGCCACTCCAACAGGAGTAATCGTAAAATACGGTTTAAGGTTATTCCATCAATGTCTTACTTCTTTCAGATGAGGATAATTATCCCATATCTTCCAAAATGACGCAGTCATCTCTTGATCCTTACAATTCAATTGAAAATTAATGCTGTTTACATATTCAAAAACTTCTTTCTGTTGCTCTGTAAGAGGTATTTGAATTGTACCCTGAGGAATTTTTACTGACAATATGATTTTGTCTACTTCTCTAGGTGTTGTAAGACGAACATAGTTTTCTTTTAACGGATGTGGTTCGAAGCAAGTACATGGTACTCCTACGGACTGTAGTTTTTCTATTACAAGTTTATATTCATCTGAATCTTTCCTCAATCCTGCTTCAAAGTAATTATCCAATCGTTCTGGCATATATTCCTCGATTTTTTTGAATGAATTAATGCCATCTGGACTTAATCTTATGGCTGATAGTAAATCTAAATGTTCCATCCAAGAAGAATTTGTAGGTAAACTCTTTTTGTCTAAAATCTTGCCATATAGAATATCAAGAACCTCTAGCCCTTTATTAAGTCTTGGACTAATTGGGGTATATTTTGAAACTGCATACACAATAGACAAGGCAATAAGTGCGACTTCATCAATCTGGTCAACAACCTCAATAGCTTTGGCTATACCCAATCTTATCTCTCTATTTTTATCTTGTTCAGCACGATATAACAAAAGATCTGACAATATTTCATAATCATCCTCCCTTTCTGACGAAGCTGCTGCTATTTGAGCTTTTCTGAGTAATATCTGAAAGCCAGGATCACCAAAAATGCTCAGATTCTTGTCATAAGACAACATTTTTGGCAAAACCTTGTCTTCTAATTTTTGAATTCTAGCTTCAGCAAATGCCCCTGCTTGAAATGCCCAATTTTGCAAAGCTATAGCACATTCAGTTCTACATATATCTCTTGCTTGCTGCTCAGTAATGCCAACAGTTACATTTCCAGAAACCATTATTTGGGTGGAGTTGTCACCGGCCTTCTGCTGCTGTTCAAAATCTTTTTTACTTATTAGATCCATAATTAATTGAGCCAATTTGAGTTTGAGAAGAATTATTACCTGCTTTCTGAGACTGTTTTGTCTTGTTGTGAATACCTATTTTGTATCCACAAACACCACCAGTAATAGTTCCCACCAGGAATGTGATAATCTGTGTACCTATTCCGTCGAATAACCAACTTAAATTTTCCATATTAACAAAATATTATAGTTTATCTTCTCACCCAAATTGCAGGCATTTCTGCCTTATACTCAGGATCAATATAGTGACATTGTTGTTGAATAATGCCTCTGCGATGAATGGCTGGCTGCAAGCAGAAAGTGTCAAATTCATCCAAATCCACTTCCTCCACTGTTATCCAATGAGGAAAGAGAAGCTTGATGTATGCTGTGGCAATACGTTTTACCGCAGTAAACTCACGCATACCTGCTTGTCTGTCGTAATCAACAAGTTTATCGAACAATTCTGCATAAACATTCTGAACACGAAGCGTATGCATAATCTCAGAGAAGTATTCCATGTTCATTGTCCACCCCTTGTAAATCATACTCTTATTGATACGAGGCAGATACCATCCTTCTATAAAGCAATGGAAACGGTCAAGCAATGCTGATTCACGGAAGTTATCTGGTAATGCATCGAAGTAACGCTTGTTAACGGGCTTCCTATCTTCCGTAAGGGGTATGTTGCCCATCAACATCAAACCACATTCTGACGTAAATTCCTTATCACCGATGGTGACTTTACCTTGTTCTAGATATGATTTCAAAGCACCTTGTAACTCCGCAGGTTCTTGGAACACAATTGTCTGTATTTCATCGAAAGCACAGAAATCATGGTTTTTCAAAATGCCAGATTGATCTTTTGCTCTGTCATAGAATAATTTGGCACGTGTTACTTTACCACCACTTACGAGCCATCCGTATTTACTGATATTGTTGAACACATATGATTTACCCGTACCCTTTGGCGCAAGTTCGACAACATTAAGACGTGGCTCTACAAACAATAGAAGACGAGTAATAAACTCTAATTTCTGATGCATTGTTTCAAAAGAGTCAGGCTCGTACTCCATCGATGATATAATCAAATCAATCCATTCCGAAGTAGTAAAGTTCTTTCTGACATTCTGAATGAAGCTCACATCTACAGAAGTATAAGGCTTAAATGGTTTGAAATCAACCATTTCAACATGACTCTTTCTGCCATCGTCATCTGGCAGAAGACACATTTTTATGATACCCCACATTTCACCGTCAACTAATTCTGGATGTTTTGAAGCAACGTGTTCAGGTATCTGTCCCTCACGTTCTTTTATACCTAAATCTGGAATTCCAAAACGACGGACATTATGTACCAAATCAATGTTGACGGAAAATCTTGTAAGCAAGGTTATATCTTGTCCAGATATCAGTTGGCTACGAATATCACCTGTAGGCATAACTTTGTTCAAAAAAGATGTAAGTCCATTTCTGTCGACATCTTCTCCATGAGCATATTTCTTAAGGAGATAATCCTTTACGAAAGATGGTAAGTTACGACCTGCAAACAGATTACCAGTTGTCGCACTATCTTTATACAAAGCCTGTGCTCCTAAATGCGTCTGTACTTTCTGAACTATATTTGCATTCATATCTTAAAAATCAAACAGGTCGTCTTCCTCAACGGCCATTTTAATTGTAAATGTATCTTCTTTTTCCCAAGTGCCTATTCTTAGTTTCACCTTTGTGACATCTTTAACGAGAGTTAATCTTTCGCTGGTGAAAACGCACCCCTTAGCACTAAGGGCATAATTTTTATTATTGTACTCAATAAATGGAGTTTGAGTTGAATCTAATCCCACTATTTCATAAATAGCAACAGGATTTGCCTCCTCTATTTCGAATGATTTGAGTGAAGCTCGCCATGTGACAACATTCTTTTCTAGGGAGATTATCATGATAGGGACCAACTGCTCCTCTGGAGTACAACCTCCGTGACATCCCATTCCTTCTGGAATCTTAGCCATCAAAGACTCATGCTTCAAGGCACAAAGACATATGGTCTTATTGTCTGGCATATTTATTATGTCATACTTGCCATCTGTTACGATAGATGTTTTGCTTTGAACTGTAGTCTCGGCAATACGGCCGTAGTGATCTGATTTATATCCTTTCAAATTATGTCCTGGCACGAGTTGAGACAAATAAGAAATGCCGTGGTCAGACACTATGGCAATTTTTACTCCTGGGTGTTCCATCAAAAATTTATGTATTGCTTTCCTTACAGTTTCAAGATCATCTATGATAAACTTTGGATATGCCCTACAGGTATGAGCAATTTCGTCCAAATCGCCAGTTTTCTCAAACAATCCTCCAGACAAAGCTTGAATATCAGCTTTATTAATATCAGTCCTTGTTGGAACTTTTGCGGTAGCAACATACACTTCGTTCAAATAATAGCCTTCTGATTCATGCTCTTTCACAATCTGACTAATGAAAGGAATCCAATCAACGCCAAGACCATCTATCCAGAGGTAACACTGAATGTCAGAACGCATGCTCAACAGAGTCCTTGTCGTGGAAAACTTATTTGTCCATTTAAAGTGCTCAACATGATTTTGGTTCTTAGTTTGAATATAAGCCCTTACATCGTCAGAATAGATATTCCTGACTTTAGCCTCTTTGTATTTATCCATGTAGTCTAACACCCATGTGTCTTCAGCAGAAGCAACAGTCTTATCTAAGTAATAATACAAATCAGGGTATAGGATAAGCAAATCTTCCTTTGATATCTTTCCATCTCGATACCATTCTATGACCAATGCCTTTTCGCCATACGACATACATGAAACATACTTGATTGCAGACAATATGCCAGTCTTTGCCTCTATATCCTTTATTTTCCCGACAAGATAAGACTGAATATCAGGTGATAGTTCCATATTGTTCTTATACCCCTGCATAAGTCCTTCATGTCTTTCTTCTATATATGATTCCTGGTCATCCAGACTGAAGATAGTCAGAGTTAGCCCTTTGGCAAATGCAGCATCGCTGTATCCATCAAGGTGTTGAAGAACACGGCAGATATACCCCATGTCACAGAATTTCTGTACATAGTATTTTGCTAAAAGCCAACGCATGAATGGTTCTTTGTTCTTAAACCATGTTTCAAAGAACACCTTGTAGTCTGCAAGATTGTAGATGCCAAACTGTTCATTAAAAAACTGCTCAAATTTGAAATTAACAAAGTTTACCTTTGAAGCAAGCATGTCCCAATATACTTTCTCATCCTCATTGTAAGGGATGCAATCAACATCAAGCTTCAAACCATTTGTCAAGAACTGATAAGCATTCTCGCATTTGCAAAACTCAAAAGCATTGTCTGGTTTCGCATATTCTCGGTGAGAATATATTGACTTTGAAATGCTGATGATATTTTGCTTCAGCTCAGGGTATTTCCAAAAGCCAAGCCATTCTGTAAGTGTGTTCGCAATATTATACTTAGATTCTAATCCCTTGACTCCATACGTAGTGCCGTCTGTCATTATCAGACGATAATCGAGTTGCCTATCAGAATTGTGATAGTACCAGATAAACGATTGTGAGTCATCACGGAAGTGCTGCATCTTTCCTTCTTGTCCCACAATAGGTATGTAAATTCTCTGTTTATGCTTAAAACCTTCTTTTTCCGTGTCATACCCTTTGACAGTGGAAATTAGAGCATCAAACTCTAGTTGGTTTCTGTTGTCATAGAATCTTGCAATTTCAGAGAAAGGCATAATAATTCTATATTCAGAAGGTGTTGACCTGATGAGTTGCAATATCTTCTTGGCCAACTTGTCATGTGGAATAAAGATATCAGGGTACTCCTCATCCATCCAGTCTTCCAATCGTTGTATATTGATATTTGGCAGATGAGAAATGTCTTCCACGAACATGCAGCAGTCGCGGAAGTTGTCGAATAAGACAAACCTCACTGGGAATCTGTTGGCTGTACTTGCACCATCACCTTCTATGTTGCAATCTGCATGCACATTCCAAAGTAATTCCTTAAAGTTGGTAAAGGTTTTAAACATACGCTTTTATTTTAATATGGTGTCGAGAATTGTATCATAGCCCAAATCGCACAATGCCTCCAGCAACTGTTTCGCTTCGTCGATGGACGATATAGACTGAATACGAGCTTTCGCTTTCGAGTGTTTACCTGTGTCAATCGCTGGCGGCTCTGAAACACTTGTACCAGGATTGTCGTCTTGAGGGGCAGGGTTAGGCGTTGGCTCGACTTGATTAAGTCTTAATTTCCAGTTCTTCAATTGCTCTATGACAGCAGCTTCTGTCCAAAGGCCTACTCCTGATTCCATATGTTGACGAATATAAGCTAAAGCTGTTTCGTAGTCGCTTAACTGTAGGTTTACTATCTCGTCAGATAACAGATAGTTGCGGAAACCATTTTCAAAGTTGTTCTCCACATCATAGTTTAGAAGAGGCATGTATTCATACTTGACTTCCGTGATTAATCCATCAGTTTCTACCATAAGAGCAGGATTCTTACTTCCGACCTCTGTATAGATAGTAATGATGTTGTCCGTCAGTTTTGCTATTTTGTCCTTGCAATTAAGTGCTTGAAGCTTATCACAATATTTGATTGCCCACAAAGGGAAACCAGCCTCAGGACAAAAGCCATTTCGAAGAGCCCATCGTGCATCTGTCAAACTGGTAACGTCTTTGTAATCTTTGAGTTTACCAAGTTGAAACATGGAAATCAATCCTTTGGCAATAGAACCTTCCTCTTTAGTCTCAAACTTTACATCAACTTTATGTATATTACTTGAAGCTCCGTCCCATATTTTGAAGGTGTAATCTATCAGTTCTTGCATTCGTTGAGCATTAATAGGCTTTCCATTTGTGTCGAAAACTTTATCAACGTATGGGCGTAAGGCGAATGCCAGCATACCATATCCTGCATGAGACTTGAATAAACCATAAGGTGGCATTGTCAATTCTCTAAATTTATCAGCAAAATTAAAGATATTCTGCTTATCGGTATGGTCAATCCTTGACTTCACGAACCTTGATACTACATATAATGGATGTTTCGTGTCAACTCCAGATTTAAACTGAAGGTTGTCATCAACACTATCCTGTAGAAGCAATTGAATATGTTTTGCCGGACCTATACAACGTGTAGTTATTTCATCTTTTGTGTTAAAAGACAATACCGTATCAGCAGTTTTATTAGAGAACTGTTTTACCCAACATGTAGAGGGTGCCTTCAGACGTAGAATCTCTAAGGATTCTGGTCCTGAATAGAATATGTTCGGTGCAATACTGCTATTTATAATGCTAGGCAATGTGCGCGAAGAAATAACCGAATTTTGTCCCTTTAAATATATTGTGCATGTGCCAGATGAAATATCTTTCATCCAATCGCAAATAATTGCTTTTGCATTGTCTGTATGAGATTTCGTTTGTTCAGCATACCCATGTTTGCCAGAACAGATGGCGTTTGCTTGATATTCTATGAAACGATCAAATTCTAGTGACTCTAAAATCGTATCAAAAACGACAAATGCAACATTTTGGAAACGTTCATCATTCATTGCCTTTGTTGCAATTTCCTTAATGGCTGCAAGTTCAGAATTTGTACGAGCCATTAATAAAGTAAGATATACTTCATATGACTCTGTCTCTTTATATTTAATCTCAATATTGTGTAATAGCGAGTATTCATTATTGTCCTCAGAATAGAAATCAAAAGATAGTGGACGATTGACCATTTTCAATTTCTTTTCCATCTCTTTTCTGGCAGTATCACCATAGTTTAAAATTTGAGATGTAAATCTAAAATCTTTATCAAGAAGTTGCTGCTTTATTTCCTCAATTTCTTTTGTGTCAAGAGCCGAAAAACGTATTTCATAAATCCCCTGTGGTGAACGCTGAACAACACCCTCTGTATTAATCCACTCGAGTATTTCATCCATATCTTTGTCAATGGGAGTTCCTACATACATATTGCGGATGTTTTCTTCGCTTGGAGTTACAGTTTCGTTTGCTGCAAGATTATTAAAAGCATTGAGTAGTAAAATTGCCTTAAATACAGCAAGGTACGCATCACCTTTCTTGGCGACGTGCAGTTTATATGAATTAAAACGCTCCGTTACGACACCATACTTCGTAGTTTTATTGTTGAATTCATCCAACACAAAATCCCACAAATAGTCTGATGTAATCATTTGTCCCTGCTCGAAGAATTGTTCATTGTCAAGGAATTCGCGAATAGCAGGATTGCTTCCCAAAAATTCGAAAACACTTCTTGATGAAGACCCTACTTCACGCGCATAATATGTTGCCATATTTGCCGTAGCAGGATGTACAGGGAATAGAGATTTAAGGTCTTCCAATGTTTCCATTGGATTATTGGATGTTTCCGCATATTTCTCATAAACTTCGCGCATTTGCGCAAAATACCTATCTGTCATTTCATGATATAGCGCATAAACAGGATTGCTACTATCTTGTTCATGCATAAACTTGCGAGACATAATCTTGAAAGCAGATACTGGTTCCATATTATAATGCATATAGTGGTATCTACCTGTCGTTTTCGTACGTTCGTCTGCTTTTAATTTATCTAATGCAGAAGGATGAGCAATATGAAGAATATAGGAATTGTTATTTGAACGCATTGTAGCTTCGGTCAATTCCTGAAGGCTAACCAATAATGATGCACCAATATCAAGATCCATAACGTCAGTAAACTCATCCCATATAAGGAAAATACCTTTATAATCGGTATTCTTGACAAGCTCATCTTGAACCTCAAAAAACCATTTACATAAGTTTTCCTGTTCGAGTCTGACATGAAGGCCAGAATTCCTGAGAGCATTTTTAGCTAATGAAAGAACAGCGGAAGAAGCATCCTTATCTTTTAATTCTTTGATTAATTTTTTGCGATCAGGTGCATACGATTGTAATTCTGTGTCATTACTGATTATTGTATCCCATATGGCAGGACTTTTCTCAATATTCGAAATGAAATTATCGAAATCTGTTTGCACAGTCACATCAATACCAGCATCATGTAATGCTTGCGTTATATGTAATTGTATTTGCAAGGAAAGGTCATATCGGTTGGAAATAGAGCATGGCCCATACATAGTCACAGGGAACAATCGTATATTTTCTCTAAAAGCATATAATGATTCACGAATAATAGAATACTTATCTGCACCGTATTCTTCGCCTATGTAATCTTCTATTTCTATAATCGGATCACACAGAAGGTGTTTGATAACAGCAGCGGCATGGCTTTTGCCTGTACCGTAAGTACCCTCTAACCAAAAAGAACGATGCTCGTCAACAATTTTGTTGCTGACAGAACCTATTATCTTTTGTAATATCTCATTAAACTGCTCATTAGGAATGAAGTTCTTCCATTCGTTACTTTCCTCAGTTTGAATATTATATGCGGATTTTGTTTCTCGAATCCGTATTGCGTCAGAATATCTTTTGGTCATAATCTATTTCAAGAAATTGTTTATTACTAATGTATGGAAATCTTCTCGCATCTGTTGCTCCTGCAATAAATCCCATAGTGCATTGTCCAGGAAAGCGTACTCGATATTTTCGCGAATTAGTTTAGCAGATGGAGTGTGAGTCTTTATTCTTGTCTTTTTCCATTTTAAGTGGAAGAATTCCTCGTTCTCTAGGAAATATAAAGGATATTGGTATGGTGTTATTGCTGCATATTGTTTTTGCAACTCCTCATATTTTTCTTTTATACTTTGGATTTCAAAGCGATTACTTTGCACGCCATCACCTATTAATTCTATTATTGACAAAAGCAACAAAGGTTTAGCCACGTTAACCTTGCCTTTGCATATAGAACAATGCAAAGAACTAAACGCATCTTTGTAAAATGAGACAAGAATTTGATTCATATTACCTAAAAAGTTTCTTTAATACATCGAGTGGTGTTAGTCCATCCTGTAAGGTTATGTGATTTAGTCCCATACTGAGGTTGGCAACTAATATTCTATCTTTTGCTGAATTTAGTGTTCTTAATCCTTTTTCAAATGTTTCTTTTGACAAGCAGAATTCTCGAACTATGCCGTTTTTACAGTCCTCGTCATAGAAATCCTTCACTCTTAAGGATGTTGTGCCATTAGCTTCTGAGAATTTATACAAAGAATAAGCCAATGCAATCTCTGATAGTTCTTTGAATTCATATCTTATAAGATGATTCTTATCATACTCAGCACCCTGACACAATGTTTCACCGCAAGGAGAATAATTGAATACCTGCATAAGTGCTTGGAAGGCATAGTCAATCGTGTTCTTAGAGAACGATGATGAGAAATAATCATAAGCAAGTTCTGATAAACTAGCACGATTGAAAGCATGATTAGGTTTTACATTGTTTGCAAACCAACTAACAAGTTCTGAATTATATACAATGTTAATCCAGATTAATGACCATATTAATTCTGGGTCATTAACCATGTTATCAATACAGAACTGTCCAAATTCAGTAAGAATATTTTTGGAATCTATAATTTCCGCATCTTTCAACCATGCCTTAAAACTAGGAACTTGCTTGTTACCAAGAGAGCTATTACCTACAATCCAAAATGTGACCTGAGAATCCGCAAAGAACTCAGACAACCATTCTTCTCGGATTCCAAAAGTACCATATTTGGAAATGTTACCTGCTTTTGCTTTATTTTCCATACTTTTTACTAATGAATCTGCAACAACACAGCCATGCTCATGAAAGTCAAGACAATTGTGACAGTGAGTGCATTTTGTTTTGTCAATTTTAATATCTGGATATACAGAAAGTGCTCCTGTAGGACATTCAACTTCACACACCTCACAACTTATACAGTATGTTGTTTTGTACAATACACGCTTTAATGCTTTAACTAGCATTATGTCTGAGGCATTGTATAATGTGAATGTGTAATTTGAATCATCCTTATAATTTATCTCAAATGCATATATTTTCTTTTTGAAATTAAACTCACCTTGGGCAACATTACCATTTCTTGACATTGTAAAATCACTTATAGTGATGAGCCATTTTTCAATATCGATTTTAGCATTACTTATTGAAGCGACCAAATGTGGAGTGCTTTTTATGAATTCAACAGATGATTTCTGTGAAACAAAATTTCCACTTGCTCTAAGTCTCCACTTACGTTCTTGTATGTATTCATCTATATTAGGAATTTTTCTGTCTTTTGCGATAGTGATAATTCTATTAAGAAAAGGAGCCAGGTTAGATTTAAACCTGTTGTTCACTACCATATCATCCCAAGGAGACGAAAAAGGACAGAAAATACAGCCTACACGAGGCTTTCCCATTCGATATGCCTTGTTTATTGTAAGATTATATCGAAACAAATAGATGAAAATCTCTGTGGTATTCCATTTCAATATTGGTCTTGCATTAGTCACGAATGAATGCTTAACTCCTTTTCCAATACGCTCGTAACTTGAACGTTTTACACTCTCCTCAGATCTCACTCCTTCGAAAGCAAGTACCTTCGCTTGCTTATTTGAGTTGGGAAGTTTGAGCATTCTATATAGTGGGGCTGTTTTCATCACGGCACAGCACCATCTATGTTTATCACTAGGCGTTCCTATCTTATCCCAATAATTGAGGACAGACTCATGATTTCTTGCTGTGCGGAATTTTAACGTTGGAAACTGTTCATGATAGTGTTTCTGCACTTCATCATATAGTTCTAAAGAACTTGGCAGTTCATAGCCTGTGTCTGAGTATATAACTTGAAATGAGTCTGGCGGAAGTGCACGAGTACAGAGGTCTAGCACAACTTGACTGTCTTTGCCGCCAGAGAATGAAGCGAGAAAATAGTCTATCTTTGTTGCTTTTAATACTTTCTTTCCTTGCTTCTCAGCTTCACTCAAAGGCATAATATCAAAGCTCTCGCAATCTTCCTTCACAATGGCCATTTTCTGTTTTGTCTTCTTCTCTTGAATTTCAGCGAGAGATTCAAAATCCATTCTGTTGGCAGCATGTTTTTCTGTCATGCGATTGGCTCCACTATATGTATCGTATATATCACGAATGAATTCAATAGCTTCGCTCTCGCAAAGGAACATTTGCTCTTTTGTATGTTCGAGCATTTTCTGCATATTGACTGGCTTCAGTTTTAACTTCTCTTTGCCTGGTTGAAATACTATAGTTGCTTTGTCATATATGTTAGCATCCTTAGCCTCAAAAACCAAGTCTCCACGATAGTAATACTCCTTGTTACATGCCCATAGCAACGGTTCTTCGCACTGTGGGTATTGCCATCCCAAAGTGTTAAGTCCAAGAAGGTCTAATTCTTCATAGAATACTGGACGAGGAGAGATATTTACCGTATCTTTCCCAACCAGTGAGCTCAACTTCACTCCTCCTGTTTCTCTATCCCATGAAACTTTAAACATATTTATTATAACACAAATTCTTATTTATATTTAGGCTCAGGGTATCTGTCTTTCCAGCCCTCGCCATAGATTTCATTTACATAATTGGCTGCGCCTTCATACAATAAATCAAACACTTCATCGTCTGAAATACCATTATTTTCAATGAGTTCATTAAGTCCCCATTCACCACAGCCTTCTGGGAAAATTTCCCCGTCTGGTTCAAACCATATATCCAATTCATTATTATAAAATGAATGGCTTGCTTGGTCACTGATATCAATGCATTTAGGATTAATCTTGCCGTCAATAATATCTTTTACCCAAGATTCTGTATCTTCTTCCATGCTTTCAGCTTGAGAAGAGGCCATGTCATAACCAACTTCTATCAAAGCTTTGCGCAATGATTCAGTCTTCTGTTCTTGTGTGAACACTTTTGTCTCTTCCATATCTATCTGTATCCAATCTTTAGATCAGAGTTAAGCAATGTGCCAATAACATCTGATAATAGATTTTGAATTATACGAATTTTCTTATATTGAATTGTCAAATTTTGAATACAAAGGTAATAATAAATAATGTAATAACTACCAAAACGTACAAAAAACATTTTGTTTTTGTGCAGAATTAACCAAAAGCGCAACTATAGGTGACATTTATCTTATAGTTGCACGTTTATTTGGTACATTTCCTTCTCCTCCGGATTAGAATTGATTAGTTCTTCAACCACTGAAGACCCATTTGCAAAAGACGGCTCAACGGATAATTCCGGTTGTTGAGCCGTAATGATTATTGTTTTCTCTGAGTTTATTTTAATTTCAATACATATACAACATGCTGTTCTAATATTTTTTGCTTGAAAAATCCGTTAGCAACAAATACAATACAGCCGCACAAGTATTGTGCCCTATGCGGCTGCTTTGTTATTTATAGATGTTTTCATACTTTACTTCCTCAAATATATCCTATACTGATTATCAATGACTTATATTTACATGGTACAAAAATGTTTCCTCAATTTGAATAGTATCAATTAGAAAACATCTTGGATGTTATCACCATCATAGGTTTGGCCCTTGGAGAGGAATTGGTGCTATCGAATAAAGTCCTTCCACATCTTTAAGCGTTAATTTATGAGTTTCTAACGCTTTCTTAATGTAGTCTTCATTAATGCTTTTTAAGTCATATTTGGAGAATTCGCCGATAAATCCTTTTATATTCTTTTTTAACTCAGTAAGCTCTTTAGAAGTTATAATGGAGACTTCTTTTGTGTAATTTGCTTTATCAGAAACCACATTGGTTTGATGAATATGGATATATTTAATATTTTTATCTATGCCATATGTTTTTTCAAACCAACCTATATGATTATTCATTTGTCCGACTTCTTCTTTTAAAATGCATTTTCTTGTAGATAACACTTCATTTTTACACTCAAATCCTATGAAATTTAAGCCATTAGGAAATATCCACAAATTATCAGGCCCTACATTATATTTGTGGTCTGGTCTTTGACTTATATAGCCTAATAATTTTCCAATTTCTTGAAGTGCAGCTTCAAATTTGTCTGATTTTGTACCAAAACTGAGGTCTGATAGAATTGCATCCATTTTCAGTGTCAAGTCCTCGTATGTTTTAAATCTACAAAGATATTCGTGGATAAGTGTAAGCGATTTTTGATTGATTGGACTTATAACCTTGTAGTTGCAGTTTAAAGGTTTTAGGACATAGGGATTTAAATCATGGGCTGTTTTTTGTATATTTTCAAACTCTATTTTACTTCTACGATAGACGCATTTTGCCATTAGTTGAAGATACCAACCTTTTTCTTGTTCTCTATCTTTAAAGTCTATGTTAATAAGGTCTTGATATATTTTCTCCGCTCTTGAATAATCTGATTTTATGCAAGCCTGTTCTGCTCTAAATTCTTTTATTATTATGTCTATAAGAGGGTGTGCTTCTTCTTTCAGCTTAATATCATCCATCGCTTCTTTATAGAACTGCTTCCAATTCTCATCACGATTAAGACATTGACTTATTACTTCGGAAAATGCTTTTCCTGCGGTTTGAATATCCGAAATTTCATCTTTCACACTATTTGAAACATCTTCTCCTATTTTAATTTGCATTAATGTTTGGGGAGAGAAAAGATTTTGATTAATAGATGTCTTAATAAAACTAACCAAGTCTTCACCTACTATAAGAATTACGCTATAATCTTTTTCACTTCTTACGCTTCTTCCTAGTCCTTGTTCAATTTTTTGTGCTATCTTTGTTGTGATAAGTGCACTATCTTCCCTACATTGTTGCTCATATCTATCCGATAGATTCCCAAATGAAGGTAGAGAATCTAGTACTAATATTCGACATTGATTATCTGCAAGATCTATTCCGTCATATCTATTTATGAACACGACAGTGTGGTTATAGGGACCACCGCTTCTCAAGTAGTTAACTTCTTCAGGAAGTTTACCCCTAATTGCAATCTTAGCTCCTCTCTTTTCATAATCATCTCCCCACCACAGAGAAGGAACTAGAGCGACTTTGCTAATAATTCCTTTCACGGAGGATTTACAAACAAAATTGCGAATATTTTCTGAATTGAGACTTTTATCTATTCGTGTTGGAAATAATATCATTTTCTCTCCAGACCATTTTGTTAACGAATTTGTTAATGGATGTATAACAGATTCTTTACTCATCATTAATCCTTTTATAAAAAAAGAATCATCTTGAGTCGTTGCAGACATTAAGATACGTTGATCTGCTTTTGTAAAAGAAGTAAATCTATGAATTAAATTATAATCAGGTGTTATCTCTATACCAGAACCTGTAAAATAGGCAGTACAATCGCTCCATATATCTTTTAAGAGAGGATATACAAATTTAACTTCATCACAGTCCTGTTGTTGATTCATATATTCAGCAACTTCGTTTTGTTTGTCTATCCAGTCCCAATAAGGTACAGGCATAAGTTCATAAGAGCTTTCTGTGTTTTTTATATCTATATATGTTCCTTCACCCTGCTTTCGCATAGATGCTTCGAACAAAGATAAAAAATATTTATAAATATCAGATTGTCGATTGGCTTTAATAGAAAAAGCACTACGAATGGAATCTATACAAGCATGAGAGTCATCAAGAACTATAGTTCCGATTTTTATACTGTTATTGTCTATTCCAAACTGTGTTCGTCCATTAAAGAGTCGCTGAACATATGTTATCAAAATTTCTTTGCTCTCAAGGAATTCATCGGGTATTCTTTCTCCCTGTTTATGCAATTGGTGTTTTATGCCAAACTTGGTAGCATCATTTGATGCTTGTTCGGCCAATTGTATACTAGGGCAAACATAGAGGCAAGGTCCTTTACCACTATTTAATCTTGATTGTAATAGTAAGAGCCCAATGAGCGTTTTGCCTTCTCCCGTATGTAACTTTATTATTACATCACGATCATCATTATGATTGGTATACCAATCATCAAGTACAGATCTCTGAATAGGCCTTAAAGGACCAGCAGATGCTTGTCTATCCAGGTTAGAATAGATATTCACAGGATTTGTATCCTTTGCAAAGGATTTACTTTTGATTTTACTTTTAAAATCTATCATCTTTTTATATTTATTATGTTGCTTGTTTTTTACATGAATCTATGACTATATTGCTTTGATTCCATTTTAGAATGTACCTTAGGTTCATTGATTGTTATCTGGCCATGTTCCACCTTATATTCACACATTTTGCTCATAATAATATGAATAGTCAATACCTTTCATGAACATTTCTCTGTCGTCAATCTTGGTGGTGAGTGCAGGCTGTACCAAAGACTTGATATGCGTGCTATCAGTTACACTTTCACGCATGGCAGACAGATACTGGTTCTTGTCTATCTGACTCCAATCCACACACCGTTTTAGAGAACGCTTTAGCATGAGGTCGAGCCAAATGCGAGTACTGCGACCATTGCCCTCCATGAAAGGATGGGCAACGTTGCATAAATTCGGCAGCACTCGACCATTTGTGAACGAGTTCACATGGTACTCGCTTGCACGAATTTTCATTTTCACATATTTGTCCATAATCTCATTAAATTAAAGGTGGTTTCAGGCATTCGCTCTATTGTTTGCAGCGTAGTAGGGAAGTGCATGCAGTTAGCAAAGGTAAAGCCTCCTTTGGATATATTCTTAGTTCGGATTTGTCCTGCAAAGTCGTATAATCCGCCAAAGAGATAAGCATGTATCTGTTGTAGGCATTTGATGCTGCCAGGCTCTGCTGATTGTAAGATTCCACTTTCAAAGAGTTGATATGCTTTTTTCTTGCTCTGTCCATCAATGGTGTTGTCGCTGTAGGTGAACCAATCGAGAAATGACATTGCCTTGCTGTTTGGTATTGCCTTTGCCAATAAGATTACGCCCTTGCTATCCAACATATCTGTCAATCGTTGTTTACCATCCGGTGCTTGCAACTTGAACCGGTTAGTGGCACTAACCAGTTCGGTATCCTCTTTCTTCAACTTTGTTTTGAGATATTTCCAATAGTTTCTCGTCTTCTGATAATCGTCCTGCTCATTGATTGCTGCAATTATATCAAATACCGAGAACCACCACTTGTTGTGGTCGTCGTCCCACACAGCCCTCACTTCACGGTCGTTGAAGAAGCGGATGGATTGCTTATGTCGTTCTTGATGTTCTGCCATAGTGAATATTATTACTAATCTTGGGTGTTTTTCAACTCCTTTTGATTGACATGCAAATTTAATAAATATTTTTGTATAAAGAATGAAAAAACGTGAGAAAGTTGTTCTCTTATTGAAAGTTTATCATAGCACTTCTATTTCTATCTTTTATTTGATGAATGATTGTTGTTCTCTCTGATTTTGCTTTTGATTTCAAGGCATACATACCATGCTTTTCTAATATGTTTTTGGGTCGGATAATTCGTTGGTAATAAACATAATACAGCCGCATAAGGATTGTGTTCCTATGCGGCAGCACTGTTATTTATAGATGATTTCTTACTTTATTTATTCAAAGATAAACATTATTTAAATTCAGTGCATTACAAGAATGTGTAAACGGTAAGAAAACGTAATATGGTACATAAAGCCAACGTAGAAGACTTATCAAACCATATTGCTAAATCGTCAATGTGGTTTTGAGATGCTTTCTTTAGTCAGACACAAAGTCAAAAAAATAAATTTACCGCAAAAGCACTAACTAAAATGCCACAAAAACACCAAACAAAACATCACAAAAACACAAATCAAAACACCACAAAAACACCAAGCAATTTGCGAGGTTTATAAAAAAATAATATCTTTGCACCAAATTTAGTAAACAATATGGAATATCTCAAAAGAACAGCAGATGAATATCTGAGTCTGCTATTGGCTTCCTCCGGAGCTGTGCTCATAGAAGGCCCTAAGTGGTGTGGCAAAACCACAACTGCAGAGCAACAAGCAAATAGTGTTATCAGGCTGCAAGATCCTGATATGCGTGACAAATATCAGTCTACCATTAGAGTGAAACCTTCACTTCTACTGTCTGGTGGCACTCCACGTCTTATAGATGAATGGCAGGAGGCTCCTGTGCTATGGGACTCGGTGCGAGTTATGGTTGATAAACGAAACGAGTTTGGGCAATTTATTTTGACAGGTTCCAATTCTATTGACCCAAAGAAAAAAAGTGAATTTGTTAAACATTCTGGTAGCGGTAGAATTGCAAAGATGCAAATGCTTCCAATGAGTCTTTATGAATCTTTGGAGTCTAATGGCAAAATTTCAATAAAAGAACTATTTGATAATCAGGATTTGGACATTGATGGTGTAATGTCTGACATGTCTATTGAAGAACTGATATTTGCTGCTTGTCGTGGTGGATGGCCAGCTTCGTTGTATGCTAAGTTTGATAAAGCAAAACTGCAAATAGCCAAGAACTACGTACAAATAGTGTGTAGTACAGATATGTCGACAATAGATGGCGTAAGAAGAAACGAAAAAGTAGCAAGCGCAATACTTCAGAGTTATGCACGTAATATCTCGACGTTGGCAAAGAAGACCGTGGTGTATCGAGATGTCAACGAGCACTTGGAGGGTGTCAGTACAACGTCATTCGATGCATATCTTGATGCACTCGAACGCTTGTTCGTCATTCAAGATATTGATGCATGGAGTCCTGCTATTCGTTCTGCATCAGCCATACGTCGTGGTTCTAAGCGTGAATTTGTCGATCCTTCAATTGCTGTTGCTGCCTTAGGATTGTCGCCAGAGGCACTCTATACAGATTTGAAAACCTTTGGATTCTTGTTCGAATGCATGGCCATCCGTGACCTTAAGGCTTATTCACTATCCCTTGGAGGTTCTATGTCTTATTATCACGACAGATATGATTTAGAAGCAGATGCTGTTCTTCATATTGATGATGGGCGATATGCCCTAATTGAATTCAAATTAGGAAGCCGTGAAATAGAAGAGGGAGCTGAACACTTAAAAGAAATCAAAAGATTAGTACAAGAACATAATATAACTGAAAGACAAATCAAACTTCGTGAGCCAGACTTGCTGATGGTTATCACCGGAGGAGAAATGGCCTACACTCGTCCTGATGGTGTCAAGGTCATTCCGCTGGCTTGTCTGAAAGACTAACAAGTAATGCAGTTTGCAGTTAAGATTAAGAATACTTATTTTGATAAAGAATATGTTTCGGAACTCAAACAGTTCTTGAAATACGAAGCCAATTCGGTAGTTGCTCGATATTCCATATATCCGGTTTTCTTTGGCTTGGCTATTTTATATGCATTTGGTACTGCACATTCCTCTGTAAGTGTTTGTGGAGAGTTCTCTTCCTTTGCAGGATTTGTAGTGTTGGAATTGTTGCTTGCAGTAGGTTTAATATGGGTTATCTTTACTTTCGTCCATCCTTATGATAAGATTGCCCAGCGCAATCGTCATCGAGAGATAAACAGAATCATGTTACGCTTCAAAGGAAGTTGTGATAAGGAGACAGAGATGAGAATCATCCAAGGAACGACTAAATAAGAGGGTAATTAAATATAAATAGTCAGAGTATGTCAAGTATAGAGAGCGAGATACCTACTTGTATCTTACCAACCGCATCAGCGCGGGGTATTGTTCTTCAAAGCGGTCGAACTCGATTGCATAGCCATCGTAGCCCATTTCGGTAAAGGCGAGGCGGATATCTCGTTGCTCTTCCTCCGTGATGGCGCGTCGCTGCTGCTTCACCTTGTAATAGATGTCTGGGCCGAAGCAGGACATGACTTTCCTTTTTGCTCCGTGCAAGTCAGCAGCTCGCACCTTGTCGTAGATGCTCGATATGCCCCACGCGTAGCGTTCCTTGTGCTCGGGTTCATAGAGCGGACAGGGTTGCGCACCCGTTACCACATACGGATTTAGAACCATATACCGCTCCTTCGTACTCATTTCTAGCATCGTGTAAGCTGTATGGCGCAACAAGCACTGGCTGGCTTTCTCGCAGTGAGTGCCAGCACAGTGTGCGTAGTCAATGTCTAATTGGTTGTATTCTTCAAGGGTCATAGAAGGAAATGTTGTTGTGTATTTACTTTAACCAAGACATGACCAAATGGCAGGATTGGTTATAATATTTGCAAGTATATTTGAAGCAACATTTTCGCCAAACGACTTTATTTTATCAATGAGTTTGGGCTTAGCTTTTTCCAAATCCCCCTTTTCTTCTTCTACAATCTGCTTTATCTCTTTTAGCTGAGTTACCGAAAGTTGGTCTTCAAGTGCTTTTACGAGAATCTCAATAGTTTGCTGTTGAGACTGCTGCTGGGATTGGGTATTCGTATTGCTTATGTTGTTATTTATGTTGATATTCTTATATCCTTTAGAACTATTAGGCTTTTCTTTCTCTACAATATCCGGATACTCTAAAAAGGCTTCGAGAATGGCTAATAATTCCTCTTGTTGTTCAGGACACAATTTCTCTTTACTAATACGCCCAAAGTTATCAACATCTTTATCACCGGGAAATTGCGTGTCTAAGAATCTCTTAGTCCTTGTCAACCATTTTATATAAAGTTTGTTATCTTCGTATACATAATACGAAGGCATAGGAACGTTAGGTGGAGGTAACCTCTTTTCTAACAGGGGAATCCTTTCTTTCTGCTCCTTAATAAGGGCTTCCAACGTTGTTCGTGCTTCTTTTTCCATAATTTATAAATTGAGATTAAACACAATAATCGCAGCTAATCCTTTCGGACAGCTGCGATTACATTAATACTTATTCTTACTTCACTTCCTCAAAGTCTGCATCCTGAACGGTGTCGTCATTGTTGCTCTGTTGACCGCCGGCCTGTTGTCCGCCTTGGAAGCCTTGGTCTGCGCCCGGCTGAGCACCGCCTGTCTGCTGATACATCTTGGCACTTGCTGCCTGCATCACCTGATTCAGTTCGTTCATTGCTGCGTCAATGGCTGCGATGTCACTATTCTTGTGCGCTTCCTTGAGTTTTGCCACGGCAGTTTCTACTCCTGCCTTGTCGTCGCCCAGTTTGTCGCCATTCTCTTTGAGGAAATTCTCGGTAGAGAAAATCATTGAGTCGGCTTGGTTGAGTTTATCAATCTTCTCGCGTTCGCGCTTGTCGGCTTCAGCATTTGCTTCTGCTTCTGCCTTCATGCGGTCGATTTCCTCTTGGCTAAGACCGCTGCTTGCCTCGATGCGAATCTTCTGCTCCTTACCGGTCCCCTTGTCTTTCGCGCTTACATTGAGGATACCGTTGGCATCGATGTCGAAACTTACCTCAATCTGTGGTTCTCCGCGCTGTGCCGGAGCGATGCCATCGAGATTGAACTGACCGATGCTCTTGTTCTGCGAAGCCATCGGACGTTCGCCTTGCAGCACGTGGATTGTCACAGCTGTCTGGTTGTCAACGGCCGTTGAGAATGTTTCGGTCTTCTTGCACGGAATGGTAGTGTTTGCCTCGATGAGTTTTGTCATCACGCCGCCGAGGGTCTCGATGCCCAGTGTCAGCGGAGTAACATCGAGCAACACGATGTCCTGACCTGTTTCTTGGTTTAGGATTGCGCCCTGTATTGCTGCTCCTACGGCAACCACCTCGTCCGGGTTTACGCCCTTTGAAGGCTCTTTTCCGAAATAGTTCTTCACCAAAGTCTGAACGGCAGGAATTCGGCTCGAACCACCCACGAGTATTACCTCGTTGATGTCTGATGCAGAAAGTCCGGCATCTTTCATTGCTTTCTGGCATGGTTCAAGACAAGCCTGTATCAGGTTGTGTGCCAACTGCTCGAACTTAGCGCGTGTCAGACTCTTCACCAAGTGCTTTGGCACTCCGTCCACCGGCATGATGTAAGGCAGGTTAATCTCTGTGCTTGTAGAAGATGAAAGTTCAATCTTTGCCTTTTCTGCCGCCTCTTTGAGTCGTTGCATTGCCATCGGGTCAGCCGTGAGGTCGGCTCCTTCGTCGTTCTTGAACTCCTGAACGAGCCAGTCTATTATCACTTGGTCGAAGTCGTCGCCACCCAGGTGAGTGTCACCATTAGTACTGAGCACCTCGAACACGCCTCCTCCGAAGTCGAGGATACTAATATCGAATGTACCGCCACCAAGGTCGAACACGGCAATCTTCATATCCTTGTTTGTCTTATCCACACCGTAAGCCAATGCTGCGGCAGTAGGCTCGTTCACGATACGGCGCACGTTGAGTCCCGCAATCTCTCCGGCCTCTTTCGTAGCCTGACGCTGTGAGTCGGAGAAGTATGCCGGCACGGTGATAACCGCATCCGTAACTTCCTGTCCGAGGTAATCTTCAGCGGTTTTCTTCATCTTCTGAAGCACCATTGCACTGATTTCCTGCGGAGTATATTTGCGTCCTTCAATTTCCACACGCGGGTATCCGTTTTCGTTCACCACACTGTAAGGCATGCGCGAAATTTCTTTCTCTGTCTGCTGCCAGTTTTCGCCCATGAATCGCTTGATGCTGTAAACGGTGTTCTTTGGGTTTGTGATGGCCTGACGTTTAGCCGGGTCACCAATCTTACGCTCCCCATCCTTTACGAAACCAATCACCGATGGTGTGGTGCGCTTGCCCTCGCTGTTGGTTATTACTACCGGTTCGTTACCTTCGAAAACGGCAACGCAACTGTTTGTAGTTCCTAAGTCAATTCCAATAATCTTTCCCATAATCTTATTTTTTTATTTGTTATTCCACATTAATTATCCGGATATGCACTGTCGGCCATCCGCTTAACGATAAAACAAACACCATGCCAATGCGACAGGTTGGGCATGTCATGACAAAAGAACTGACATTTTGTCAAGTACGTCGTGACTCTGTTGTTTTCATAAACTTGGAAAAATGTTGCTGTTACGTCATTGCGGAATGGAAAAAAAATGTTATATTTGCAAACAAATACTACCGGAGTATGAAACACGCAGATTATATAGAACAGATAGAGATTGATTCGCTATGGAGCGGTAAACGCCATGTGGTTTGGAATCTTGACAGGCGTGTGAACGTGCTTAGCGGCATCAACGGTGTGGGAAAGAGTACGATAATAAACAAGGTGGTAAAGAGCATCGAGGCCGATGGTAACATCGCGAATCCCACCTTGAAAGGAGTGCACATAAAGACCAGTCCGGCAGATGCCACGCATATACGCTTCGACGTGATACGTTCATTCGACCGCCCTATTGTCAATGGTGACATGACGAGCCGTATGGATCACGGTCTTGCCACCGAACTCGACCTGCAGTTGTATAAGTTGCAGCGCAAATATCTCGACTATCAGGTGAACATGGGCAACCGCATCATCGAAGCATTGCATCATGGTGACACACAGGCGGCGCAGGCGATAAGCGAACCGAAGAAGAAATTCCAAGACATCATAGACGAACTTTTCCGTGAGACTGCCAAGAAGATTGTGCGGACAGAGAACGAGATACGTTTCTCGCAGATAGGCGAGACGCTTTTGCCCTACCAACTCTCGTCGGGCGAAAAGCAGATGCTTGTGATATTGCTCACCGTTCTCGTTGAGGACAAACTGCCATACATACTCTTCATGGACGAGCCGGAGGTGAGTCTGCATGTGGATTGGCAGGAACGCTTGATAAGTATCATACTTGAGATGAATCCCAACGTTCAGGTAATTCTTACCACCCATTCGCCTGCGGTGATAATGAACGGCTGGATGGGTCACGTTACGGAGGTGAACGATATTCTGATTGACACCTGAGGCTTGACGAATTATCGTTCAAGAAAGTCCTTTTGTCAGTTATAATTTTCTCAATTTCAATTCTTTATCATGTCAAACAGGCTTAGAGAAAAAATATCGTCAAAATACCTTGAAGCGGCCAACCGCCTGCGTTCAAAGACGGCGCGGCGGCGTATCGTGGCCTATGTGGAGAGTTACGATGATGTGTTTTTCTGGCGCACGGTGCTCTCGATGTATGAAGACGAGACGCGCTATTTCGAGGTTTTGCTGCCCTCCACCCGCACTCTGGAACGAGGAAAGAAGTCCGCAATTATGCGAATACTTGAAGAAAGGGTGGGGCGTGACATGATTGCGTGTGTGGATGCGGACTACGACTACCTCATACAGGGTGCCACCGAGACGAGCCGAAAGGTAATCAGCAATCCGTACGTGTTCCATACTTTTGCCTATTCCATAGAAAATCTGCAATGTTACGCGCCATCGCTGCATAATGTTTGCGTTGCAGTGACGCTCAACGACCATCAACTGCTCGATCTCAACGAGTTCATGCGCCAATACAGTCTCGCCATTTTCCCGCTCTTCGTGTGGAGTATATGGCACTATCGGCGACCTATATATATCGATTTCACCATAACCGACTTCAACCGTGTCATCGAGTTCGGCGGCTTCAAGGTTGACAACCCGTATGCCTCGATTGCCAACATACGTCACAAGGTGGGCAAGCGCATTGCCATGTTGCAGCGCAAGCATCCGGATGCAAAGGAGAGTTATCTGGAACTGAAGCGTGAATTGATAGAGAAGTTGGGCGTGAAGCCGGATGAGACTTATCTTTATATACAAGGACATCATCTGCTTGAAAGAGCGGTGCTGCCCATGCTCGACAAAATATGCTCGCAACTCATACGCGAACGTGAGATGGAAATACGCCGACAGGCAATGCACCAAACGCAGATGCGCAACGAACTGTCGTGTTACAGTCACAGCACACAGGACATCGAACAGATGCTGAAGAAAAATATTTCTTACATGAAGTCTCCGCTGTTCCAACGTATTCAACAGTCTGTGGAGGAATATTTGTTACACTGATCAAACGCTTGTTTGTTTTTGATAATCAGTGGTTTCTGCGAGGAGGGAAATCAAGACAATCGCATTCGTGGTTGTAATACTTGCTTGTAAACTACTAAAATACGGATCACAGCATATCGGTATGTTTGCAAAATGGGCGATTTTGCAAACCAATTTCGCCCAAATTGCGATGCAAAATCGCCCATTTTGCCAAGCAAAACGGCCCAAATTGGTTTGCGTTATGTTTTTACCAAGGCTCATTTACGATATGAGACAAACCCCAATCGGTCGTAAATGATGAGGGTTGTTATTTCGCTTTGTCTTTTGCGCTCCTCTTTTCGCGTTTGTAACTGCGGTACTCATCGAGCGGAATTTCCACATCGCTTTCGGTCAATACACCTTCATGGGGCAGTAGGAATTTCATGTAACGTATGTTCAGACCGCGATCTATCCACATCTGTTCATAGTAAGTATGTATGGAGAGAATGTTCTTTGTCTGTTCATCGCCCTGCATGTCGCTGCCGTAGAGGTCTTCCGTGCATACTATTATAGGCAGGTTGTTGTGCTCAACCATAAGTCGGGTGTATGTGAAGAGGAAATTTGAGTCGGTTTTCAGATGTATTATGCCCCTGTCAAGGAGGAAACGGCGGTAACGCTCCATGAAGAATGTGGATGAAAGTCGCTTTCGTGGGTTCTTCATTTGTGGGTCGCTGAACGTGAGCCAAATCTCCTGTACCTCTCCTTCGGAGAAAAATCGGTCGATAATCTCGATGTTGGTGCGCAGGAAAGCAACGTTTTTCAGCCCCTCGGAGACAGCCTGTGTCGCGCCGGTCCACATCCTCGCTCCCTTTATGTCCACTCCGATGAAATTGATGTCGGGGAACATTCGGGCCAGTCCCACGGCATACTCACCTTTGCCACAACCCAGTTCGACCACTATCGGGTTGTCATTGTGAAAATAATCCTCGCGCCAGCGGCCCTTCATTTCGAACGGAACGTTCTCTACAACCGAATAAGGATATTGGAACACGTTATCATAGCGTTCCATATCGGCGAATTTTGCCAGTTTCCCTTTGCCCATATTTCTTTTTTTGTGCAAAGGTAGTGGAAGGCTGTTGAACTACAAAGAAAATTTGATATTTTTAGTGTGTTTAACCTTATTGTCGTCACCTATTTGTGGATTAAAGAATGAATATTGAAATGAAAAAATGGAAAATTCAATCGAAAATTATTTTATATAAAATAAAATTACTATCTTTGTGGCATGGAATGTATTTTACCGTAAGAATAATAACTAAAAAAATATTAACGTAAACATTTTATTAAAATGAAAAAAATATTGCGGTTAACCGTGCTGTTGCTGTTGGCTGTGTGGGAAAATGCGGCGTATGCAGATACGTACACCTATGAATTTGCAACAAAAGTGTTTACCGAAAATGGTGAACAAAACCTCGGTGGGGTGAAGTGGACCTTGCAGACCGATACACAATATTTCGGCTATAATGCAGACAAAGGCCAGCAAATAGGTTCGGGTTCTGCACCTGCTACATACGTTAATTTATCGACAGATGGCATATCGGGTACTGTCAGTTCTATCAAAGTGGAAACAAGCGGAGCCAAAGGTATTGATGCAAATCTCACAATTACAGTAGGTGGAAAATCTTTTGGCGATACATATAAACTTACAAATGTCAATACAGAACACAATTTTACCGGAAACGCAGCGGGACAGATAGTGTTGAAGTATGAAAACAAAGCCAAGGCAATATATATAAAGAAGATAACCATAGAATACGAAAAGCAAGAGGGCGACGACCCGGAGGAGGAAGAAGAGGAAGAAGAGAATGAGGAAGACCCGATAGAGACTGCCCAAACCTTCGTTTTCAATACCGAAGCGGGGCTTACCGAGTTAGGAATCAGTGTGCCGGAATCCGGAAGTTGGACAAATATCGTCAATGACTTAAAGAATAAAGGCGTAACACTGTCGAACACGAAAAACATAACAGAGGCTCGTTTATACAATAATGATGGCAGTTACACTTTCCGTATCTATGATGGCGGAACAATGACATTGAAGACTGATAACGGTGCTCCTATCACAAAGATAGTTATAGATTTTGATAATGCAGGAAGCGTAACGTGTGCAGGTGGATTGCTCGAAATAAACGATAAAGTGGGTACGTGGACAGGGAATGCCAAGTCGGTGACATTCAGTATAGTAAGTCAGTGCTACATCAATACAATCAACGTTACGGCAAATGCTGAAGCACCTAAGCCGACACAGGAGGTGAAAGGACTGAAAGAGTTGAGAACAGTGGAAGACGGCACAGACGTTTACCTCTATATTCCCGATGGCGACGATGTGCGCGTGCTGTTTGTCGACGGCAACGACAATGCATTCTTGCGCGATAAGAAGGGCGACAAGGCTTATTTCAAAGGCATAAAGACCACTCCTACAATGAAATATAATCAGCACTTGGCAGGATATGTCTATGGTAAGAAAACAAGTGTCGGAGAAATGATTGTGCTGGAAGCAATAAATAAAACCAACTCTGAAAAGTTGTTGATTGCAGACCCCGTGACAGAAGATGACGTGATGCCGGCATCAGTAACAGATAATATGTACGGCAACCATATAGCCGACTGGGTTGTTATAAAAGAACATCAGGTGAAGAAAGGAAAGGTGATTGTGAACGGAAAGGAAATTACTATCAACAATGCCTATAATCTGAACGCTGACAAATACTATCAGACACCATACGACAATGCCGTAGTTGACATGTCGGCAATAGTCTTCGCCACAGCACCGGATGCAAGCGAATTGCGCCCGATATATAACAAGGTGGAGAAAACCAATATACATAATGTGGCAGAGAATGAGTTCGTGCCGATTGTATATGTTATCGGCGAGGATATCGACTTTGTGTTACCAAATGAGAATATCACGAACACTGCGGTAAGACTGAAGCGCGAATTGTCTGACGAATCGTGGAACACTATCACACTGCCGTTCGGGATTGAAAACGTGGAAGGTGCGTTGCGCAGTTATAAGTCGGTGGAAGAAAACGTGATGACATTCGTTGAAGCAAAGAATATAGAACCCGGAATGCCGTATCTTTATAAGCCGGCAAAGAAGTTGGAGAACACTGTATATAAAGGTGTCACTCTCTCAAATGTATTGGCAAAAGACGTTGAACACGACGGATTCCACTTTGTTGGAACATACAAGCCTTACGTAATGAAGAACGACAAGACCGAACGTTTCATGGGAGAAGACGAAAAACTATACTCTCCGACATCTGAAGAACAGAGCAAGGTGGCAGGAATGGGCGCATATTTCGTTGTGCCTGCAACGGCAGATGAGGTAATGGTGTCTTTCTATGATATTCCGACAGGTATCGGTAGCATAATGACGGGAACGAACGAATGTCTTGATAATGCTCGGGTTTACAATCTTGGAGGTCAGTTTGTAGGATATGGTGTAACGCAACTGCCCAAGGGAATATACATTGTTAATGGTAAAAAACTTGTTGTCAGATAATAAAATACAACTTGAACATTGGAAATAAACAACACAATGGGATAGATTCTGGAAGATTAGTGAGAAAGAATGATTGTTTAATGAATTTAACTTATTAGAAAAAGAAATCATGAAAAAAATTATTTTAGCCTTATCGTTGCTTATCGTTACTATTGATGCGATAGCACAGAAAAACAAGACACCGGAGTGTATAAAACTGAAAAACGGTGCAGTATTGACATTTCAAAAAGATGAAACAGATAGGTCTGTTATCATCTTCGGACAGGGAGGAGCGAAGGATTCGCTCGGTATAAAGATATACATGAAGGACGGTTCCTGCATTGACTATCTCTATTCGCAAATCGATTTCATTACATTCTACGACCAAGAAGGTGGACAGACGGATGATAATAACATCAATAAAAACAATGAAACCGACCTTGCAAGGAACAAGGAGGCGTGGAGACTGGAGTTCCCGAAACTGCATCAGGGTGACGAAGACTTCACTTATGAGATAACTCACTATGCCGATAAAGAACAGGTTGTGAATTTCTCTTTGGAATGGGACGGACAGAAACGTGGAAACAGGTGGACATGTTATCAGTTGCATGCAGGCAATCTGCCCAAAAACACAAAGCGAAATAATAAGTTCAAGGAAGACCTTAAGATCACAAATCCGGCTCACAGAACAACACTTGCGGATTATAGGCCTACGTCTTCAATATACTCAAGAGGTCACCTCTGCCCGTCAAGCGACAGACTTTTTTCCGTAGAGCAGAATATGCAAACATTCTATCTCAGCAATATGCAACCGCAAGAGACAGGGCATAACAGTGGTGTGTGGCAGCAACTGGAAAAGAAAGTCAGGGACTATGCTTCAGATGTGGAATGTGACACGTTGTATATCGTGAAGGCTGCAACAATTGACAAGCCGGAACATATAAAAAATACGACAGCAACAGGGTTGCGTGTTCCCGCATATTTCTATATGGCTCTGCTATCTTATAATAATGCAACAGGAAAGTATCACGCTCTTGGTATATGGTCGCCGCACTATAAAAAAAGTCCGACAGAATACATAACCATAAAGGAATTGCAGTCAAGAACGAATATAGACTTCTTCTGTAATCTCCCGGATGATATCGAAGAGGAGGTTGAGAACGATAAAAGTAATGATAATGCAAGGTTCTGGGGCATCACATTTAACTCCAAATAGACGGCATTATATTATAAGATAGAGAAAACTCAAATCCCATTCACAGACTTTACGTTGACCTTACTTGGGCGTAATTTATCGTGAATGGGATATTGTTTTTTACAAATGGCGGGTGAGAGAATGATGTGTTTTGAAGTTCCTGAATTGTAACTGTTATTCTTTCACTTGTGATTTTAATGCCTTTTGCTTCTCTACGGCATTCTTTATTACCGTCATTCGCTCTATTGCATGTCGGCGGGCACTAATCAGTTGGTATTTATATACGGCGCAGGTCGCGAAGAAATAGACAATTACTTGTATCCAAAGCCAGATATATTCGTTGCGAACATCATTGAGAGTAGCACCCATACTGCTTATTCTTACGAAGCCGCGTACGCCGAAAGTGGAGGGCACAAGGTATGATATTCCGCGCCATATTGCCGGAATACTGCTCTCCGGCCACGACACTCCGGCAAGGAAAAGGAATGGAAGTGAGGTGAACACAACGAGTAATATCACGTTCTCGCGATAGCGTATGATGCACGAGAAGAGCATACCGAAGAAGATGCTGGCAAGCAGATAGGGCAGCATCAGTGCGAAAAGGTCGGTCGCTTGCGGTATGCTTGTGAAACCGAAGATGCGCGGAACGACAAGTGTGACGTATGCACCCATTACCGAGAATATCATGAGATAGCACAGCGACTTGCCGAATACTATGCGGTACATGCCGTTGTAGTGGCGGCTCACGGGCACAAGGTCTTGGTAACGGTTGTTCTCTCGCGCCGTACCTGCGCTGAGTCCGATGCCGAGAAGCAGCGTTTGTTGCAGTATCAGGATAAGTACACAGGGCAGAATGAAGTTGCCGTAACCGCCTGTGGTGTTGAACATCTGCACATCTTCGAAGTCGAGCGGCTGTGTTAGAATACGATCCTCTTGGTCGGTTGGGGGGCTTGATATTGCAACTTGAATATCGGCATTCATGTCTTGCGACACATTCATCGCGGTGGAATAAATTGCCTTATATGTCAGCATCATGCTCATATCGCAGAATAGGCTCATCTTGGTTTGCTGTCCTCGTCCGAGTGTTTGTTCGAAATCGGTAGGGAAGTAGAGTATTCCGCGCACCACCTGATGCCCCACAAGTTGTCGTGCCTCGTCTATCGAGGTGCAATGGTAGGCTACTTTCACTTCCGGCGAAGCATCGCATCGACGTATGAATTGGCGTGAGGTATGACTGTTCGACAGGTCAACCACAGCCACCGGGACATCTCTCACCACCTCGTTATCGTATGCCCAAGAATATACCAGGGGGTAGAGTAGCGGCACAATGATAAAGAATATCAGCACTCCTTCATCTCTTATGACAGAGCGCATTTCCTTTCTCCAAATATAGCAGGTGTCTTTTAGACTTTCATACATGTTTTTTAGGAGTTTAGGGTATATAAACGTATTCAAGCATTGCTCGTCGCAGGTTCTTCATAACGAATATAGGGAGGCAGATGAAGACAATCAGAGCGATGAGATTGAACCACGCATCACTCATCGGATAGCCGTTAAAGACGCATATCTGATAGAACATATAGTAATGTCGAAGGGGGAAAAGTTGTCCAAAAGCCTCCAGCATCGGGTGCATTGCAAAGAGCGGAAATGCCGCACCACACATAGTGAAACCAAGCATTGCCCACAGCGAACACACACTCATTGACAAACGCAGCGAGGGTATCAGTCCGAAAACGAACATCCCGAAAGACTGTGACGCTACTACTGCGAGAAAACCGATGAGGGCGATTGTGAACCAATTTCCTTGATGCGGGAAGCCGAGAAAGCCATATATATATATAAGGTAGCCGTAGAATATGGTTAGAAATATCAATGTCTGCGGCAGCATCTTTCCGAGCATTGCCACCCAAATGTCATTGTCTGACAAGCGCATCAGCACCTTGCTGCGGCGGAATTTCAGTTCCGTACCTATGGAATAGGCCGTTATAAGGAATACGAACAGCAACAACAAGCCGGGGATAATGAACGAACCGAGATAGAAATTGTAGTTCAGCCAGGGATTTCCTATCATGTGCAAATCAATGGATATGGGTTGCAGAAACGCCAATATCTGGTCGTCGGTGTGCCCTCGCGCACGCATGGTGGCCTGTCCCACTGCCGCCGAAGCGAGCGTACATACCGTTCTCATGTCGCGATAGAGCAACGCACCCGCCATGAGCATCGTGCTGTTAAAGTAGAAAGACACTTTCGGTCTGCGCTGCGACATAAGGTCGGAGGTAGTGCCTGCGGGAATATAGAGGAATGCATAAATCTCGTTTCGCTGCATTGCGGCACGCGCTTCCGCCGGAGTGGCATACCGTCCTACTACTTTATTGGTCTGCATAGCGTCGAGACGGCGTATGATAGAGCGTGTTGTGACGGTATTATCGTTGTCAACAATACCGATAGGCATCTCCTGCGGCAGTCCGTCGTCCATCATTGAGGTGAAGAAAATCACCGACACGATGGGGAACACCACCATACAGAAGAGGTAGATCGGCGTTGACATCATTATGCCACATTCTCGCCGTGCCACACTAAGTATGCGCAGAAAAGGATTCCTTTTGCTATACATTGTCTATCTTTTCACTATCAACGACATGCCTGGGTACAAACCTTCGGTCTTTTCTATAGGACGGGCTTTCACCTCAAAGGTCTTCAAGTCATACTGCCCGTTGCTTTTGGTCGCTTTCCAAACGGCGTATGTACCTTGATCTTTTATGTAGAATATCTTGAGTTTTATTTCTTTGTCGAATGCCGGGCAGTATGCTTTTATCACTTCGCCAATCTTCATTCCGTTGAGTAGGTCTTCGCGAACGTTGAATGTGCCCCACATATCTTTCGTAACGGATATGTTCATTATCGGCGAACCGGTGCCCACGAGTTCGCCAACCTTTGAGAACACGCTGCTCACCTCACCTTCCATCTGTGCCACCTGTACGAGTTCGCGCTTATACGAGCGCACCTCCTGCACCGCACCATGTGCCTGTCCGACCTTCGCCACCGCCGCTTTCTTCTCTTCGCTGCGTGCACCTTCCACGGCCATGTCATACTGACTCTTTGCCGCTTTGGCCTGTGCTTCGTAAGCCTTGAACTGCGCCAGGGCCTCATCACGTTTCTGTGCCGTCATCACTCCTTCGTCGAAGAGACGCTGCACACGCTCGTAACTCTTCTTGGCAATTTCAAGTCCGGCCGTTGCTTGTTGCCATAACTCGTAAGCACCCTGTATCTGTTGCTGGCGTGCTCCGTTCTGAGCCATCTCGCTCATGGCAGATGCTGCACGCTCAACGCTCTGCGCCTGTGTCATCTTAGCCTCCACTTCGGGTGCGTCGAGAATGGCAAGCGTGTCGCCTACGTTTACATGGTCGCCCTCCTTAACTCGTATTTCGAGAATACGTCCGGGCACCTTGCTCGACACTCTGTACTCGGTAACCTCTACCTCGCCTTGGATTTCTTCGTCGGTATGTCCGAAAGCGAACAGTCCGATGACTGCCACTATTGCCACTACCGCCACAATTCCGAGTATGGCGAGTAGTATGTTGTTATGTTGCGTCTTTGCTGACATGATATTTGATATTTATTATTGTTTCTTCGTTATAGTTCTCCCAAAGCCTTTCTTAGTGCCACATCGCTAAGTCTGGCCTCTATCTCGGCTTCCACTTTCTGCGTTTTCGACTGCAACCAAGCGGTCTGTGCCGCCATTACATCGGTGGTCTGCATCACTCCCTCGGCAAAACCAAGGTTTGCACAACGCAGGTTTTCCTCTGCCTTTTCAACGTTTTTCACGGCGAGGGCATACCTGCGGTGAGCCTCTTTCACCTTGAAGCGGCACTGACTTACTTGCAGACCGATTTTCTCTGCGGCATCAAAAAGTTCCATCTCTGCCATCCGTGCGGCCGCCCTTGTCGCCCTTACCTTATACGTTCCCTCGTTCCAACTCCATATCGGAACACGCACCAGCACTCCGAGATTCCACGTTCCGCCGAACTTTTTCTCAAAACCGTTATACAGATTTGGGCTTGTCATGAGATAGCCACCGGTGACAGCGACCTGCGGCAGATAGGCCGCGCGTACGAGTTTAGTCGATGTGTTTGCCATATCCACAGATATTTGAAGCATCTGTAGTTCGGGACGCGTATTGTATGTAGGACTCTCTCCGCCATCGTAAAGCGTGGGCAGCGACAGATTTTCGGTGTTCTCATCGGTAAGGGTGATGTCCTCTTCGTATGTCATTCCGCAGAGTTGGCACAGTAACATCTTAGACAGTGCCACACCGTCTTCTGCCTGCATCAATTGCATTTCTGCCTCATTCACTTTCACGCTTACCTGAAGTTTGTCAGACCGCGTGGCAACTCCTTCCTCGAACATCTTCTTTACGTCATGGTCGAATTTGCGAACAAGTTCGAGATAGTTGCGAGCCAGTTGTTTCTTATGTTTCACCGACACCACTAACCAGTAGGCTTGGTCGATGTCGTAGAGTGTCGTTTGTCGCGACAGTTCCAGTCGTTCGGCCATTAGTCGCTCGTTGAGGTCGGCAAGGCGGTTGGCCGCCGTGATTGCTCCTCCGGTATATACAGGCTGTGTTACCATTACAGATGCCGCGAAAGTGTTGCGGTTGTTGGTGCGCAGTCCTTTTCTGATGTTGCTTCCTATGCCGTTCAGCGTCTGCGCCATAGGTGTTGCCATTCCGGAGAACAGTCCGCCTATCGTCTGTGCCATTTGCGGAGTGATGATCCCTTGCCCTGCAAAGTTGGAGAGCATTTCGTTCAATGCGCCTCCCATTTTGCCGGCCACGTTAGAACCGATGTTGTTCAGTGCCGTCTTCTGGTCATCGTTCAGCAACGACACCTCGCGGCTTGTCAGTTCGTAACCGCCGAGTGCAGTGAGCCTCGGCAGGTATTTCGTGCGTGCCGCCTTGCGTGTGTTCAGTGCCACTTCCTGATTCAGTCGTGCCACGTTGAGTTGCTTGTTGTTCTCCAATGCCATGCTGCGACAGTCGTCGAGCGACAGCACACGCTGGGCACAGGCACCTGCCGAAAAGGCCATGGCGGCAACAAATGATAAGAGTCTATACATATAAAAAATGTCTGTTGTTATTCAAATTTCACGCTGCGCGAACCAATCAGCTGCCCATCAGAGAAGATAGCGACCTGATAAGTGCCCTCTCCGAGGAACTGATTTATGTCATAATAGAGTGTAACCGGTGTTTCATTTCCACCATATTCCACGCTCCGTTTCATGGAGCATTGCAACTGTCGGTTCTCATATTGGAACACTCCGGCATTGCCGAGCACCGTTCCCGTCGGAGTGGTGATGCGCACATAGAGCGTCCTTATGCCGTTCGTTGCAGTGACGTTCTTTGCTATCTTGAATGTCAGGCGCAGTTGTTTCGCCTTTTTTAGTTTCTCGGTCTGCTTGCCTTTCTTGTCGAGCATCACCAACTGTATTGCCGTGGCATCGAGTTGGGCGGCTATTGCAACTTTCTCGGAGAGCGACACCTTGTCGGCATTCAGTCCTTCAATCTGACGTGTTGCCTCTTCATACTGTCCCCTTACGCGGGTGTTTTCTACTGTGAGATTCTGGTTGAGTCTGTTCAGTGAGTCTATTTCGAGCACGTAACTGCGTATCACGGCGCGGCACGTTGCGAGTTCTTTCTTCAGTCGTGTTATCTCGCGTGCATCGTTAGCCTTCACCGAGCGCAGTTCTTTCAGCAACTGTTGTGTGCGCAGTTGTTCGCGTGTGAGTTGCGCCACGATGGAGTCATTGTTGATGCGCGACTTCATTTCGGTGTATTGTTCTGCAAAACGCTGGTACTCGTTCTCCATTTCTTTCTTGTCGAGTTCGGCCAGTTCCTGCATGTCTTCGTTAGCCTGTTTCTGCTCTCGGAGGTCAAATGCGAGCCACGCCACACCTCCTATTAATAATACTATGACCACAATCAGTGGTATGATAATCTTCTTATTCATGTTTTTTTGTTTTAAACCGGTTTTCTATTATCCGATTGCAAATTTAGATTATTTTCCTAAAACGAACAAAAAAAATACGCCTTTTAAACCTTTAAGTAACTTAAAAATAATATTTTTGAGGAAATAACGAACAATCTCGGTTCCTTGATTTATGCTCTCGAATATTGTTAATAAATTGCTTTTTACACCCTTTCGCTTTCTGTAAAATCACCTGCTATTACTCAGTATAATAAATAATGTAAAGCAATTTAGCCCGAATTGGAAAGCAAAATGGGCGAAATTGCTGACCAAAATCGCCCATTTTGCACGACAAATTCGCCCAAATTGGTTGGCATAAGAAATTTCAATTGAGTTGATTTGCGATTTAATCAGTGTAGAATAGGTGGTAAATGCTTTATTGGAAGAGGGAAATTTTCAATGTTTCAAGATTTGTAAAAATATTATTTTTGTAACAGAATTTGGCAGATTATGAAAAAGTTATTACCTTTGCAGATTATTATTGATGTTGGAAACATTTCCTTAAAGAAACAATGAATAAAAACAATTTACTATATAGAGCATTTTACTTGTATTATGATGGATTCCGTAATATGAAGTTAGGCAAGACATTATGGCTTATTATCGGCATAAAATTGTTTGTCATATTTGTAATACTGAAAGTCTTCTTTTTCCCTAATTTTATCTCTCAACATAGTGAAAAAGGACAGGAGTCATCGTTTGTAGCAACAGAGATATTGAACAGATAACTAAACTAAAATAATTATGAACAATTTATTTCTTGCAGTCGATGCAGGAGCGGTGGATTGGGCAAGGGCGCAATTTGCGCTGACTGCCATTTATCACTGGCTCTTTGTGCCACTCACACTTGGTTTGGCACTCATCATGGGCATCGCAGAAACTTGCTATTACCGCACGGGGAAACAGTTTTGGAAAGACACTGCCCGCTTTTGGCAGAAACTTTTCGGAGTGAACTTTGCAATGGGTGTGGCCACCGGAATTATCCTTGAGTTCGAGTTCGGAACAAACTGGAGCAACTACTCGTGGATAGTGGGCGACATCTTTGGTGCACCTCTCGCTATCGAAGGCATCGTGGCTTTCTTTATGGAGAGTACCTTCGTTGCCGTGATGTTCTTCGGTTGGCAGAAAGTATCGAAGGGGTTCCATCTCGCATCTACATGGCTCACCGGTCTTGGTGCAACCATTTCGGCATGGTGGATTCTTGTTGCTAACTCTTGGATGCAATATCCTGTGGGATGTGAATTCAATCCTGACACGATGCGTCATGAGATGGTTTCTTTCATGGAAGTAGCCCTCTCGCCGTTCGCAGTGAGCAAGTTCTTCCACACGGTGATTTCGTCTTGGATTATCGGTGCAATCTTTGTCGTTGCCGTTTGCTCATGGTATCTCTTGAAAAAGCGTGATACGAAGTTGGCAGTTGAGAGCATCAAGATTGCAGCCGTAGTAGGTTTTGTGGCTTCGTTACTGGCAGCAATTACCGGTGACGAGAGTGCTTACAGGGTTGCGCAGGTGCAGCCGATGAAGTTGGCGGCAATGGAGGGACTATACAACGGTGGTACCGATCAAGGACTTACTGCCTTTTCGTTCATCGATCCATTCTCACAGCCCGACTACAAGAACGAGAAAGAGCCACCTATGAAATTGGAAATTCCTAACACTCTTTCGTTCCTCGCAACGCGCGACATGCACGGATATGTGCCCGGTGTGAACGACCTCATCAACGGTTATTCAACTCCCGACGGAAAGACGGAAATCTCTTATGCCGAGAAAATAGAAAAAGGAAAACTTGCAATCACTGCCCTCAGCGAATATCGTAAGGCAAAGGCTGCAAGCAATGAGGCAGAGGCGCAGCGTCATCTGCCGGTGCTGAAAGAGAATATGCCATATTTCGGCTATGGATATATTAAGAATATAGACGAACTCGTACCGTCAATTCCTATCTGTTTCTATGCTTTCCGCGTAATGGTAGGTCTGGGCACGCTGTTCATTCTCTTCTTCGCAATCGTAGGTTTCATCGCCTATCGTAAGGACATTGCCAACACCAAACGCTGGTTGTTGTGGTTGGGTGTGATACTCTTGCCTTTATCATACATCGCAAGTGAGAGCGGATGGCTCGTTGCAGAGTTCGGTCGTCAGCCTTGGACCATACAGGACATGCTGCCTACAAGTGCCGCAGTGAGCAATATTTCGTCCAGCTCTATTGCTCTGACGTTCTTCGTATTCCTCGCCCTCTTCACCACAATGCTTGCGGTTGAGATAAACATCTTGCTGAAGCAGATAAAGAAAGGTCCGGAGTATGACAAGAAGTGATGCTTGGGTGTTTGATGTCGGGCGTTTGGGCTAATCCCATTGCAGTATCGCAACGCTCGGCATAATGCTCGGTATCTCTTAATAAGAAACATAGAATATTTAACATTTAACTTTTAATATAAAGGTATGACATACGATTTTTTGCAACATTATTGGTGGTTCCTCATATCACTGCTTGGTGCATTGCTCGTTTTCCTGATGTTCGTTCAGGGTGGCAACTCGCTACTGTTCACACTCGGCAAGACGGCAGAGGAACGTCGCATGATGATAAACAGTACCGGTCGTAAATGGGAAATCACATTCACGACACTCGTTACTTTCGGTGGAGCGTTCTTCGCTTCTTTTCCATTGTTCTACAGTACCAGTTTCGGCGGAGCCTATTGGCTTTGGATGCTGATTCTTTTCTCTTTCGTGCTGCAAGCCGTTAGTTATGAATTTCAGAACAAGATAGGCAATATCCTCGGAACAAAGACATTCCAGTGGTTCCTTGTCATGAACGGCGTTTTAGGTCCGGTGTTGCTCGGTGGTGCCGTGGCAACATTCTTCGATGGTTCAAATTTCCTTGTGGCAAAGCAGAATTTCACCGATGGTATCGAACCGGTGATAAGCAGTTGGGCTAATGCTTCGCATGGTCTTGATGCGTTGCTCGACCCTTGGAATATTATTCTCGGACTTGCTGTGTTCTTCCTTGCACGTATTCTTGGAAATCTCTATTTCATGAACAACATCAAGGATGAGGCTATCGAGAGACGCTGTCACGCAAACCTGCTTGTTGACGCAGTGCCTTTCCTTATACTCTTCGTGGCCTTCCTCGTGCGCACAGTGCTGAAAGACGGCTATGCTTTCGACCCGGCAACTGGCGTGATATTCATGGAACCGATGAAGTATCTGAACAACTTGTTAAGCATGTGGTATCTTGCAGTGGTGCTTTTGATTGGAGTGGTTCTTGTGCTCTACGGCATTATCGTTCCGGTAATCAAGAAGACTTATAAAAAAGGTATATGGTTTGCCGGTATCGGAACAGTGCTTACAGTGCTCGTACTATTCCTCATTGCAGGCTGGAACGGAACAGCATACTATCCTTCCAATGCCGATTTGCAGAGTTCATTGACGATACAGAACTCTTCAAGCAGTGAGTTTACCCTGCGCACCATGTTCTATGTGTCGCTCCTCATCCCCTTCGTACTTGCGTATATCATCTATGCTTGGCGTTCGCTCGACCGCAAGCAGATAACCAAGGAAGAGATTTCGGAAGACGAGGCATATTGATTAATGATATAAACAAATAAATGGCGTGTGGATTGTGACCACACGCCATTTATTTGTTTATGTTATTTTGTGGAATATCCCGGAATGGATAAATGTCATGCCGGCGACCTATTCGTGAGCGAGTGATTTGTTGTAGGGTGCTCGCAGCGTCTGCCTTATTCGGTCATTCTTGTCTGCGCAGATTTGAGTTAAACGTAGGTCTCAAGAAATTTCACCGTACCTTCCACTTTCACCATTTGTGTTGTTGCCGGCAGTAGGACGGTTTCGCCGGCATTAAAAGACACCGTAGTGCCTTCTTCGTCTATGATACGCCCCTCGCCTTTAAGTGCCATGAGGACAACGAAGGAGTCGAGTTCGGAGTAATCGAGAGTCATAGGTTCGTCAAGGTCGTAAACCGAAATGTGGAAATATGGGCACGACACGAGAGGCACTCCCATGTTCTTATGTGCCTCATAGTCTGTCCGATAATTCTCTTCCACGGTGTAGTCTATGCTTTCTGCCGCCTCTTTGGTGTGCAGTTGTCGATAGTTTCCGTCCTTATCCTTGCGTTTGAAATCGTATATGCGATATGTTACATCGCTTGTCTGTTGTATTTCAGCAAGGAAACAGCCCGAACGTATGGCGTGTATCCTGCCCGCGGGGAGGAAGAAAACGTCATCTTCGCTGACATCATATTGTGCCAGGGCGTCGCAGATAGTGTCGGTCTCCACCATTTCACGGTATTTCTCCGGTGATATATTCTCGCGCAGTCCGCAGAATATCTTTGCTCCCGGGTCTGAAGACATAAAGTACCACATCTCTGTTTTGCCACGTTGTTTTCCATGTCTGCGTGCTATCTCGTCTGTGGGGTGCACCTGAATGGAAAGGTCTTGGCAGGCATCGATGAACTTGATGAGCAATGGGAACTCGTTGCCGAAACGCTCGTAGTTCTCACGTCCCATAAGTTGTTCCCTCATTTCTGCCACCACATCGTTGAGTTTCAGACCTTTCATAGGGCCATCGCTCACCACCGTTTCGTTATCCTTCACTCCTGAAATTTCCCAACTCTCGCCAACATTTTGCATGTCGGAAGTGATGTTCTTGAAGCCTATAATCTTGTCTCCACCCCATAAAGTCTGTTTCAGCAGGGGCTTGAATTTCAGTATCTGCATAGTAATATGTTTTAATTGTCTTTCCAGAAGGATGATGTGAATAATACAACAATGGTGATTATCTCAAGACGACCCATAAGCATGAGTACCGACAATATCCATTTCACTATGTCGGGAAGGATGCTCCACGACATTGTTGGGCCTATTTCAAGTCCCAGTGTGGGACCGACATTGCTGGCACAACTCATTGCAATGGTTATGGAATTGGTGCTGTCAACACCCGATAGAATCATAATGAAATAGGAGAGCAGGCACAGCATTACATACAGTACGAGGAAATTGAGCACCGATACTTGCGCTGCGTATGGAATGATGCGGTCGTTCACTTTCACCGGAAGCACGGCATGGGGATGCAGCACACGCTTCAGTTCGTTGAGAAGTATTTTCAGTATCATTACGCCACGCACACACTTGAAACCTCCGCTCGTACTGCCGGCACAGCCTCCGAAGAACATACAGATGGTAAGGATTACCCATGTGATATGCGGCCATTTACCGGGATCATCGTTTAAAACACCGGTCGTCGTAATGAACGAAACCACTTGAAACAGCGATTTGCGGAATGCGTCGTGGATATTATTGTCTGTGGAACGCATCAGAAAAAAAGTTATCCCAATCGTAGCGAGGATAATTAAGGAGACATAAAGTTTCAGTTCGGAGTTCTTTAAGAATGCTTTTACCTTGCCTTTGAAGAACATTGCATAGAGGAGTGAGAAACTTATTCCGGAAAGGAACATGAACGTTATGGCGGTATAATCTATGGCCACGGAATGGAAATAGCCTGTGGAGGCATCGTGGGTGGCGAAGCCTCCGGTAGCGGTGATTGCCATTGAGTAGTTCACGCTGTCGAAAACGTCCATTCCGGCGAAGAAGAAACAGATGGCGCATGCTATGGTAAGCACGCCGTACATGCTCCATATCCATTTCGCTGTGGTCTTCAATCGCGGGTGCATCTTGGCACGTATCGGTCCGGTAGCCTCGGCAGAGAACACTTTCATATTTCCACCCACAAGCGATGGTATGATGGCTATGGTGAAGAAAACAATTCCGAGTGCGCCTATCCAATGAGTCAACGAACGCCAGAATTTCAGTGAATGTGGCAGTAGTTCTACGCTTTCTATTACACTCGCACCGGTGGTAGTGAACCCCGACATCGTCTCGAAATAGGCATCGGTGAAATGCGGCAGATAACCGGTTATATAGAAAGGAAGGGCACCGAAGAAACTGAATATCAGCCATACCGTCGTAACCAAGAGATAAGCCTCGCGTCGGCCAAGACTGTCGGTGGCATTTTTTCCGAGAAAACGGAATACGAGTGCTGCCACCACGGTGGTTATTGTGGAGAATAGAAAGCCCATGAGATCGTCCTCGCCGTAGTAATATGCCATGACGATGCACGTTGCCATCATGAACGCTTCGATATAAAGCAGTTGACCGATGATTTTATATATAATCTTCAGATTCAGCATTTGAAGAACTTTTCTAACTTTGCCATATTGATGTTATGACAGAACATCACTACTACGTCGCCCGCTTCTATCTGCGTACCGCCGCTTACCAGTTTTCCCACTCCGTTGCGAACAAGTCCGCCAATGGCTGTTCCTTCAGGTAGTCCGAGTTCGAAAACGCGCTTACGAGTTACTTTCGAGCCTTGCTGCGCGGTAAATTCTGCCACGTCGGCATTGGCCGTTGTGAAAAATTTCACGTTGCTAACGCTGACATCTTCGTCAAGCATAATCTGATATATTCGGCTCGCGGCAAGTGCTTTCTTGTTGACAATGGTGCCGATGTCAAGGCTCTCGGCGATTTTTACATAGTCCATATTCTCTACTATCGCCACCGTTTTGCGCACTCCCATGCGCTTCGCCGTGAGACAGGCGAGGATATTTGTCTCGGCATTGTTTGTCAGAGCAACGAACGCTTGAGTGTTTCCGATACCTTCATCGCGGAGCAATGACAGGTCGCGTCCGTCACCGTTAATTACCATTACGCGCTTGTTGTCAATCAGTTCGTTTAGTTCTTCGCAGCGTGCCTCGTTCATTTCTATTATCTTGGCGTTCATGTATTCCGGAAGTTTTGCCATTGCTCTTACTGCCGTCATGCCGCCACCCATCACCATGACGTTCTTCACATCGATGTAGTGTTCTTTGCCTACAATCTTACGAACGTATGATATTGTGTCGCGCTTTGTCATGAAAAACACCATGTCGTTGAGTTTCAGCACATCGTCTCCGCGCGGGATTATGGTGTCTTCGCCACGTTTTATTGCCACCACATAGTAAGGAGTCTCCGGTTTTGAGAGTTCTTTCAGTGGTTGGTTGAGTATCTCTGCCGTGTCTCTCATCTTTATTCCGAGCATCACAAGCGAACTGTTATGCACGTCCCATCGCTGTCTCACCCAACTCATTTTCAGTCCGTTGCAGATTTCGGTTGCGGCAAGATTTTCCGGATAGATTAGCGAATCGATACCCATTCCCCTGAAAAACTCAATGTTTTTCTCTTCCATGAAGTCGTTGTCATCAATCCTTGCCACGGTCTTTTTTGCACCCATTGAGTGAGCCATCATGCAACTTGTCATGTTCAGATGCTGGTCGGGCGTTACCGCAATGAATAGGTCGGCACCATGTGCTCCTGTCTCTTTCAGGGTCTTGAAACTTGCAGGCGATGCAAGATAGGTCATTAAGTCGTAATCGCCACTTATGTCAGCAAGACGCGCTTCGCTCTCGTCTATCAATACCGTGTCGTGATTGCTGCGTGACAACAGTTTTGCCAAGTGTGTTCCTATGGCGTATGCGCCGGCTATGATAATCTTCATCTCGTATAAATGAAATTTCCTTTTAGCGGATTGCGAACTGCCTATTGGCAATTATCAAGTCCAAAAATTGCTTTTCTTATGCTCTCCACGTCAATTCCTGCCACTCGCTGCTGTTCGGGCACGGTGCCATGTTCGATAAACGAATTTGGCAGACCGAGACGTGTTATGTGCGGAGTGTAGCCGTGGTCGGCCATCCATTCGAGTACGGCAGAGCCGAAACCACCATCGCGCGAACCGTCTTCTATGGTAACGATACGCTTGAATTTACGCCCCACTTCCTCAAGAATTTCCTCGTCAAGAGGCTTTACGAAGCGCATGTCATAGTGTGCCACGCTCTTTTGTCGGGCATGTTTTGCTGTACACATTTGACCTGATGCAGAGTCTTGTTTCTCCCCATCGCCCAACGCTCCACGCTCATCCCTCAACGCTAAACACTCATCGCTAAACGCTCCATCTTCATCGCTCAACGCTTCAATAACCGAAACACCGAGAGGGCCGTAACTCAAAACGGCAACATCTTCACCATCGCGCAACTTTCGTCCTTTGCCTATTGGAATTTCCTCTAATGGGCAACGCCAGTCAACAACGGAGCCTCTGCCTCGCGGATAACGTATCACGAACGGGCCTTTGTCGGGCAGTTGTGCCGTGTACATCATGCGTCTCAGTTCGGGTTCGTCCATTGGTGCGGCAATCGTAAGATTTGGAATAGGGCGCAGTGCTGCAATATCGAAAGCACCATGGTGTGTAGGGCCGTCCTCGCCTACAAGTCCGGCACGGTCGAGACAGATAACAACGGGCAGGTTAAGCAATGCCACATCGTGTATGATATTGTCGTAAGCACGCTGCGAGAAAGAACTATATATATTACAGAAGGGTAACAGACCGTCTTTTGCCATACCTCCGGAGAACGTCACGGCATGACCTTCAGCTATACCAACATCGAATGCGCGGTCAGGCATTTCTTTCATCATGATATTCATAGAGCATCCGCTCGGCATGGCAGGTGTTACTCCCACGATGCGCGGATTTTGCCTTGCGAGTTCCAGAAGTGTCTCTCCGAACACATCCTGAAACTTCGGTGGCAGGCTGCTCGTGTCGTTTTTCTGTCTTTCTCCGGTCTCCGGATTGAACTTTCCGGGCGCATGCCATATCGTAGCCTGTTTTTCCGCAGGTTTATATCCGTATCCTTTCTTTGTGTGCAGGTGCAGCAATTTCGGTCCTTCCATGTCTTTCAACTGGCGTAGGAGACGAACAATCTCCTTAACGTTGTGCCCATCGAAAGGTCCGAAATATCTTATGTTCATGCCCTCGAAGATGTTCTGCTGTCCGCTGATGGCACTCTTTGCGGCATTGCCAAGGCGAATAAGCCCCTTTCTGCGGTCATCTTTCAGGTAGCCTTTGCCCTTCAACCAACGAGAAGCCTTGTATCTCAGGCGGTTATAAGTCTCGCCGGTGTTCAGTTCGAGTAGCAACTGCTTCATTCCTCCCACCGACCTGTCAATAGACATATCGTTATCGTTCAGAATGATAAGTAGGTTGTTCGGCGAACTTGAAACGTTGTTCAAACCCTCGTATGCCAGTCCTCCGCTCATTGCTCCGTCACCGATTACGGCCACGACGTGCCTTGGTTTTGCGTTGAGCGTTGAGCGTTGAGCGTTGAGTGTTGAGCGTTGAGGGTTGAGTGTTGAGGGTTCTTTGTCCGCCTCGCTCAACTCTAAACCCTCAACGCTCAACCTCTCCGCCGCCACTGCCATTCCCAATGCGGCCGATATACTGTTAGAAGCGTGTCCGCATGCGAACGTGTCGTATGGACTCTCTTCGGGTGAAGGGAAAGGGCGTATGCCACCCAATTTCCTGTTGGTGCAGAACACATCGCGCCTGCCGGTCAATATCTTATGTCCGTAAGCCTGATGTCCCACATCCCATACAATCCTGTCCTCGGGTGTGTTCATTACATAATGCAGTGCAACTGTAAGTTCTACCGCTCCGAGACTCGATGCGAAATGTCCGGGGTTGACCGACAATTCGTTCACGATGTCACGGCGCAGTTCGCTGCACAATAACGGCAACTGGTCTATGCTCAACTTGCGCAGGTCTTCCGCGCTGTTTATCTTTGTAAGTAACTTATATCCGTCTTGTTCCACGCTTTTCAATGTTAAACGGTAAAAATTAAACGCTAAAAGTTAATTCTATCCCTTGTTTCAGCCTTTGCAACGACTCGGTCGAATACAGGTTTATTATAATATTGCCGTAGCAAACATATCATTCTGCAAAGTTAATAAAAAAATCTCATTAAGAGAATTATTGACTCACATTAGTTTGTTCTTACTATCTTTGTAGGTGCTTGCTCTTTGTTTCGACGATTGACGACGGTAACAACAGCCTGTGCAAGATTGATAAATGCTATTCCGGTCATGGATTCTGATGACAATGCGGCAGGTTTTCCGTCGTCGCCACTTTCGCAAATACCCTGCACGAGCGGAATTTGTGCCAGCAGTGGCACGCCTAATTCCGAGGCAAGTTGCTTGCATCCTTCCTTTCCGAAGATGTAGTATTTGTTCTCCGGGAGCTCTTTCGGGCTAAACCATGCCATGTTCTCGATGAGTCCGAGGATAGGAACATTGACCTTGTCGTTGCGATACATGTCAACACCCTTGCGTGCATCGGCCAACGCTACCTGTTGAGGCGTTGACACAATCACTGCTCCTGTTATGGCAAGTGTTTGCAACAGAGTGAGATGTATGTCGCTCGTTCCCGGCGGAGTATCGAGAATAAGATAGTCGAGTTCTCCCCAGTTGGCATCGCCAATCAATTGTTTCAGTGCGTTCGATGCCATTCCCCCACGCCATAATGTTGCCGTTTCGGGATTTACGAAGAAACCTATTGACAGCAGTTTCACGCCGTACTGCTCGATGGGTTCTATCAAATCGCGTCCGTCAACATGCACAGAGTATGGGCGTGCATCCTCCACATCGAACATCTTAGGCATGCTCGGTCCGAAGATGTCGGTATCTAACAGTCCTACTTTATAGCCGAGACGTGCCAGGGCAATTGCGAGATTGGCCGATACTGTGCTCTTTCCCACACCGCCTTTGCCACTGCTCACTGCCACGATGTTTTTCACTCCGGGCAGCATCTTGCCCACTTCGGGGCGTGGCTTCGACTTGAACTCGGTCACGATTTCCACTTCCACTTCTTTTGAAACATGATAGTGTATCGCAGCCTCTGCCGCTTTGACTGTTGATTTCAGGAAAGGGTCGGTTTCCCTTGGGAATTCTATAATAACCTTCACCTTCATTCCGTCAATGGCAGGTTGGTCCGCAATCATTTCGCTATCGACGAGATTTTTCTTTGTGCCCGGATACATTACCGTAGCCAGTGCATCCATTATAAGTTTTGGATATAAGTCCATCTTGTTGCTTTACTTTAATAATTTTCCGCGAAGTTACGGCTTTTTCCTTGAATGGCAAAGGGGTTTGCCTTTTTTTATTCTTTATGCTTGTTGTTGCCAAGCGTAATAATGGCGTGGCAACATACTTCGTTTACAGTTTCTTTTTCACGTTCAGCCATTGCTTTCGCTCGTCTTCATTCATCTTTTCTATGGCGTAGCGCAGTGCTGTGCGTGGCATTTCGGCGGCATGTTTGGTGAGGAATGAGCGCAGCAGTTCCATGCTGACGCGTTTTCCCATTTCCCGAAGCATCCAACCAACGGCTTTGTGCATCAGGTCGTGGTGGTGCATCAGGTGTCGCTCGGCATATCGCAGCGTGAAAGCGGGGTTGCCCTTTTGCAATGCTCCCCATGTGCAAACCATTGATATACGTTTTTTCCAGAGGTTTCCGCTGTTGGCAAGATTATCCACAGCCTCAATCTTTTCTTGTTCAGAATAGCATGAAGGGAGCAGCAGCCAATACCCCAAGAGTTTTGGTGCCGACAAATCTACAAGGTCCCAATTATTGGCACTCTCAGCGTTCGCAATGTAAAATTCCACTATCTTGTCACGTTCTTTCATGGCCTCTTCGTTGTCAATGAGTCTTTTTGAACATAGTTTTCCGAATCGTGCCACGAGTACAAGCAGTCCGCAAAGACGTGCATCGTGCCATTCCGATTGCAGTAACCGGTATATTTCGTCAAGCCCCATTTCGTTACATTCTGCCGCTACGGAGCGCACCTGCGGCATTTTCAAACCCAAAAACTTATCACCTTCGCCATACTCACCCTTGCCGGTCTTGAAGAATTTCATAAGTATGCGGCGTTGCTTCTCGTCAGACTTGCTGCGCAAAGCCTTAATCACTTCGTTTGCCTTATTCATCATTGTATTTCCGGATATGTTATGTTATAGCCACCAATTGATAATAGATAATGCCCTTGTGTCACTTCTTGAAAAAATATCCGTAGCCCTGTCGTGTCACTATCCTGTCTGAGTATTTCCCGATTTTCTTTCTCAGACGGGTAATGTTCACATCGACGGTGCGGTTCAGTACTATCACATCGTTAGGCCATATAATGTCTATCAGTTCCTTACGACTGAATATTCGTCCCGGTTCTTTCATGAAGAGGCTTAGTATTTCAATCTCTGTCTTGGTGAATGCGACATCTTCTCCATCGATGCTGACGGTCTTCAGGTCGAGGTTTATTGTTATTCCCTCATATACAAGCAGGTTTGCCTGCTGTTCTTCGGTTTTCGCAGTGCGTCGCAGCAATGCGGCAATGCGTGCCAGAACCTCGCGTATGGAGAACGGTTTGGGGATGTAGTCGTCTCCGCCAATATCAAGACCTGTCACGCGGTCGTCTTCATTGTCGCGTGCCGTAATGAATATTATAGGTATGTTTCGGGTGCGTTCCTCACTTCGAAGAAGTCGCGCGAGGTCAAACCCCGACATCCCCTCCATCATGACATCGAGCAATATCAGGTCAAAATCCGTCATTGTGTGTGTCATCGCCTCTTCTGCCGAGCCTGCCGTCTGAACTTCATATCCTGCCGCTTCCAGATTGAATTGCAGAATTTCGCATAGTGCTTGCTCGTCGTCAACAACCAAAATCTTTTTCATCTTGGCTGCAAATTTACATATTTTTTATGGCATTACAATGCACATTCGGTTGAAAATGTGTTTTATTGTGCATCTTTTCCGAGTCGTGCTTCCACCACATTGACCACATAGTCGCCCAGTTTTTCACATTCGCTGATAACGTCTATGAACATCGTTCCTATGGCAAAGCCATATTTTCGGGAGTTCACGTCGGTGGTATTCTGCAACTTCAGTTCGTCGCGCAGGTCGTTTATCTTTTGCTCTATGTCACGAGTTGGGGCTATTGACACCTCTTCGCGCCTGCCGCATATCGTCTCCAACATCTGTTTCATTGCGTTGTCGGTGAGCCGCATCATCTTTTCGATGGCCGCATTTTGTTCCGGAGTGAAGTCGTCGGCACTCTCACTTTTGCGTAGAAGGATGCGTGCAAGGTTATAACATGCGTCTCCGATGCTCTCCAGTTCGCTTATCTCGCGCATCATGTTGCGAATCTTGCCCTTCGTGTCGTCGCTCAGATGGGCATCGCTCACGTGTTCGAGATATTTTCCAATCTCTATTTCCATGTTGTCGCTGATGTCCTCATATTTCTTTATTCGCTCGAAGAGAGCCTTGAATTTCTCTTTGTCAGTCTCTTTGGTCAGGTCTTGCACCATGCCGAACATCCTATTCATGCGCTCTGCAAACAGCGTTGTCTCTTTCTGTGCCTCAAGAACTGAAATTTCGGGTGTCTTCATTATACCCGCTTGTATATAGCGCAGACGGAAGGCCTCTTCCTCCTTCTTTGGCTTTTCCGGCAGTATCCGGCATACCAAACGCTCTATCTGAGGTATGAACCAGATGAGAAGTGAGGTGTTGGTGATGTTGAATGCCGTATGGAATGTGGCGAGCGCAAACGATACTTTGGCCACGGTCTGCGAAGAAGATGACGGGTCGAGACCAACGAACGAGCACGCTATATCAACAAAAGGATAGAACACAAGGAGCACCCAGATTACTCCGATAATGTTGAAAGTAAGGTGTGCGAGTGCCGCACGGCGTGCCTGTGTGTTGGCGGTGAGTGCCGCGAGGTTGGCAGTCATCGTGGTTCCGATGTTCTCGCCCATGACGAGGGCGATGCCGAGATATACCGGAAGCACGCCACTGGTGCATAGAACCATTGTTATGGCCATTACTGCGGCCGACGATTGGACGATGCAGGTGAGTACCGTACCTATGAGAAGGAATATCAGAATTGATGAATAACTGCTCGTGTCGAACGATGAGAAGAATTCTATAAGTGCCTGATTGTGGCCGAGATCCATTGTCTTGCCGGTCTGACTCATCATGCCAAGCGAGAAGAACATGAACGCTACGCCATAGAGAAAGTCGCCGATATATCGGTAACGCTTGCTGTAGATGAGCAGGATTCCGATGAAGAAGACCGGCCACACGAAGTCGGTTATGTTGAACGAGAAGCCCGCCGACATTATCCATGCGGTGAGAGTGGTGCCGATATTGGCACCCATAATCACCGAAATGGCTTGCGAGAGAGCGAGCAGACCGGCATTGACGAACGATACTGTCATAACCGTTGTTGCCGAAGACGACTGGACTGCGACGGTGAGCAGCATACCCGTGAACATGCCTGAGAGGCGGTTGGTGGTCATTGCGCTGAGAATGTGGCGCAACTGAGGGCCTGCCATTTTCTGCAACGCTTCGCTCATTATCTTCATACCGAAGATTAGCAAGGCGAGCGAACCTAATAATTGAAATGCTATAATTGTTGTCATATAGAATTTTGATTGAATATTTCCGAGTGCAAAATTACGTCTGTCATGTTACACTATGTTTTCAAAAATATTACAAGATATTTTCAAAGATATTAAAAAGAAGTTACAATACCTGTTGCGTAATCGCCGGAAAAGCATTATCTTTGTCGCAGAATAAACATTTTTTATTATGAAAGACAAGGCTCGTTTTTTGTTCTTAATGCTCTTTGTGGCAATGGTTTCGGTGCAGTTCCCAACAAACGCGGAGGCGAATGAACCGCGTATAAAAATGCTCCACGACTGGCAACCGGGAATGGTTGTCAGTGAGTTTGACGTGATGCAGGCCGGAATAGAAAGATGTTTCATGATTCTCGACATCGACATGGATGTGTGGAGTCGTATCAATGGCAAGTCATGGCGACAGGGATGCCCCGTGAAACGTAAAGATCTGCGTTATCTGCGACTGTTGCATCGCAATAAAGACGGGAATATACAGACCGGCGAAATGGTGGTGAACAGTGCTGTGGCGGAGCGCGTTATAGAGATATTCAAAGAACTGTATTTGCAGGAATACCGCATTGAGAGCATTTTCCTCGTCGATAATTACGGGGCAGACGATGACAAGTCGATGGAGGCAAACAACACCTCATGCTTCAACTATCGTAAGGTGGAGGGGTCTGTGAACCTTTCTAAACATGCCTACGGACTCGCTATTGACATCAATCCGAGATACAATCCTTATGTGAGAAGAGGGAAAGTGTCGCCGCAGAATGGTGTCAAATATGCGTACGATAGAGAGAAACGTAATGATATACCATATAAAATAGACCGCAACGACCTCGCATACAAACTTTTTAAAAGAGCCGGAGCGATATGGGGAGGCGATTGGAAGACAATGAAGGACTATCAGCATTTTCAGTTCTCGATGTAGCGAATGGGGATTAAGACAATAATCTTATATGGTATTCATATTAATAAATAGTCAAGGTTGATTAGTATTGCGGTCTGAAAGAATGATAACCGGTTACCATAGCATATCGCGGATATTGATTTCGCTGCTTTTTCTGCTGCAAGCACCGGTGTTGGTGGCACAGGAGAACAGTCGCGAATGGGAGTCTCTTCTCAATGATGTACTGTCGATGGAAGACAGTGAGGAGGCATCATGGCAGGAGATTTACGACTTGTTGTGCGAACTGGAACAGCATCCTGTCGATTTGAACACCGCAACGCGCGAGGACATCGAAACCATTCCTTTTCTCACCGAAAGGCAGGTGATGGATATATGCGAGTATCTTTATAAATACGCCCCGATGAAAACACTCGGCGAACTGGCAATGATCGAGTCGCTCGACTATTACCGGCGCGAACTGCTTCGGCACTTTGTGGTGCTCGGCGAGGTGGAAAGCGCAGGGTTTCCTAAGCCGGGAAACATAATGAAATATGGCGGACACGAAGTGCTGGCAACGGCAAAAGTGCCTTTCTATAAAAGACGAGGAGACGATAATGGGTATCTTGGTAGTCCGTATGGGCATTCCATAAAGTACACATTTTCCTATGGTCAGTATGTCAAGGCGGGACTGCTTGGGACGCAAGATGCGGGAGAACCGTTCCTCGCGAAGGGCAATTCCTTGGGTTATGACTTCTATTCCTATTATATACAACTGCGCAAAATGGGGCGGTTGAAGAGTCTTGTCATAGGGCGATATAAGGCAAGGTTCGGTATGGGACTTGTGATGAACAACGATTTCATGCTGGGGAAGAGCGTTTCGCTGCAGCAACTCGGCAGCAGGGCATACAACATTCGTGCACATTCTTCGCGAATGGAGACCGGATATTTGCAAGGCGTGGCGGCAACGGTGGGGTTGGTGAAAGGTCTTGATGCTACGGCTTTTGCGTCATTCAAATACATAGATGCCACGCTGAACAAGGATTCCACGATAGCAACGATTGTTGGCAGTGGCTATCACCGGACAACGAAGGAGATGGAAAAGAAGAACAATTCGTCGGTCTTTACGGCCGGCCTGAACCTTTCTTACCATAAGGCCGGGTGGCGCATCGGGGCAACGGGAATATTCTCGCATCTGTCGAGAGACATTCGTCCTAACGTTACCTCCGTTTTCCGTCGTTTCTATGCGGCAGGCAATAATTTCTGGAACGTGAGCATTAACTACGCCTATGCTTCCCACAGGTGGCAACTGTCGGGAGAAACGGCGACCGGCGATTGTGGTGCGATGGCAACTATAAACACTGCTTCTTACAGACTTACGGGCGATGTGGACATAGTGGCATTGCAACGTTTCTACTCGAAAAAATACTACTCGCTTTACTCCGCCGGTTTCAGTGACGGAGGGAAAGTGCAGAATGAGAGTGGTGTTTATATGGGTGTCAACTGGCATCCGTCGGCAAATTTCCGACTGAATGGGTATTTTGATTTGGCCTATTTCCCTTGGCCTAAATTTCAGTCGTCATTCGCTTCACACTCGTACGATGCTTTTGTTCAGACTTCATACATACGCGGACGGTGGGATTTTCTTGCACGTTATCGTATGAAAATCAAAGAGAAAGATAATCAGAAGAAGACTGCACTCACAAACAGAGTGGAGCAGCGGGGTAGGGTGGCCGTGGGTTATGATGGCGGAATGTGGGCATCGAAGACGCAGGCAGACGTGTCTCATGTCTCTTATAAGGATAATGACTTCGGTTGGATGCTCGGCGAAACAGTGACGATGAAACCGCTACAATGGCTCTCGTTGGTGGGAAATGTGGCCTACTTCAATACCGATGGCTTCGACTCGCGCATATATGTATATGAGAAAGGACCTCTCTATTCTTTCAACTTCCCTTCGTTCTATGGCGAGGGCATACGTTATTCTCTTTTCGTGCGTGCCGATTTCTCCAAGAATTTGATGCTCATAGCAAAATTCGCCACCACAAACTATTTCGACAGAAACACCATCGGGACAGGCCTCCGCAAGATAAACCGCTCCTCAATGACCGACCTCGACCTGCAACTGCGCTTGAAACTATGATGTCCCATCCTCATCTCAACCCATAAACCGCTCGCAATTTCGCCCGTTTTGCAAACCAATTTCGCCCAATTTGCCCTGCAATTTCGCCCAAATTGGTCAGTAATTTCGCCCAATTTGCAGCATGAAAGTTTGTCTTTTATATAAAATTTTATGATGATTTTTTATCCCGAACTTGCGTAGTTTCCTTCTTTTCTTTCGTTCCGGTCTTTATCTAACTTCCTTTTGCTTTTTCTACTCCGTTCGAAACCTTTTATTTCTTCTCTTTCTCATCTCCCACAAGGAACGTACGTAGGTCAGTATTCCTATCTAAGCCGAGTTTCTTACGGATGTTTCCACGCACCGTACTTACGTTGCTGATGGATTTTCCTGTGATGATGGCTATCTCACTTACCGGTTTGCCACAAGCGACCAGTCGGCACACCTCAAGTTCAACTTTGGAAAGCGTAGGAAACTTCTGAGCGAAGTCTTGCCGTTCGGCCTCGTATTTCTTCTGCAACATCTCTGCCGCCCGAAGGAGGTTCTGTTTCTTCCGGTCGTCAAGCAGTTCGAAAAGGAGAAATTCATAATTTTCATATGGTTTCCGATCTTTGCAGAGTTCGAGAAAAGCATCCAACTCCTCCTGCGTGATGCGGAGTGTCCGTAAAATATTGGTCTGAAAAGTTTGCCAATTTTTGTTTTCCTGCTGAATATCGCGTGCGTTACGTTGGCTGACGGCGGAAAGCAGACATGTACTGATACTGAGCACGGAGAACAACAGAACAAACTGCGGGCCAATGGCTCCACTACCATAAAATGCGGCAAAGAAGAGAGTACCAAGGCTAATGCCCAAAACATAGAACGAGGCTCGTGGAACAAAACCCAAGACGAGATAGAGCAGAATAGTGTAGGAACCTATCTGGTTGCCAATCACCATCATCTCATAGTCTGGCGGACGAATGATGACGAGATAGACGATACGGATGGATTCCATCATCTGCGCTATAATAGAATAGGTGGAAATTGCCTGTACTAATGAAATCCACCTATTTAAATAGAGCATGATGAAGGTAAGGGTGATCAAGACTGTCAAAAATGAGATAGTCCGCAATACGGGTAGTTCCAGACCAACAAAGCCAATGAGGTGTAGAAGCATGAGGACGATCGTCAGCGACGAACCCGTCATGAACACCAGCAATCGGATGTGCTCTTCGTTGTCGCGACTGCGCTCTTTGACGAATTTCTTTAACAAAGTAACGAGGGATAACTCTTTCATTATTTTATTCTTTATATTCTTTATATTATATTGGGTTAAAAAGATAATGCTTACAAGGCGATGACAGTTTGTTACAAATTATCAAGCGTAAGTTATCTTTTACAAAGGTAAGGAAAAGTGGGAAAACTATCAAGTCGAATACCGTTTTTTTATATCGTTCTATTGTCAAGTAATCAAATTTGTTGAAAATATAAAATCTTTGCGATATTTTGCGACTGGTTTTTATAAACCATTGCGATTGTTTGTTTTTTATGCTTCTCTTTTTATTTCAAAACATATTAACTTTGCATTAAAATCAGATACATTCACTAATGACGAATTATCGATTTAATGAATATGCACTAATAATTATATTTTAAATGCGAAATAAAAACGAAAATAAAGAAAGTATGTAAAAAAAGTATATAAAAATATATGTTATGCAGAACATTTTTCAAAGAACAAGATTACCGCCAAGCAGATAGAAGACGAAACTGTCAATCTCATTTCTATCCGCAGAATACAAACTCGCGTACATAATCCATGAGGGTAGGCAAAGTGTCAACAAGAGTTTGAACGAACGCACGAGTATCCATACATGGAAACGTATGAAATAAATATGGTAAATATGCATTTTTTTAACCAATAATTAAAATATCAACTATTATGAACAATTATCAAACATTTCAGTCTAAAGCTACGTGCAAAAAGATACTGACACTCTTCTTTGTCTTATTTGCACTGTGCTTGACAACGCACGCACAAAACGTGACCATCAGCCCTTCGTCGGGAAAATTGGTGGCCGGTCTCACCTATGACGGTGAAGTAGGATTCCAGAATGGCTGGAGTTCACTGTGGCGGCACAACCAACTGCCTCTGACACTCACGGTGTCGGATAAGAATCTCATTACGGAGAGTGGAGTGTTGAAAGATCCTGCGGGTGACATCATTTTGGATGTCACTCAGAATCTCTATGTACTCATGTCGGGTTCTCCTCTTACTACGGAGTTCCACATGGGTATCTCGCTGCCAAAAGGCTATCGCTTTACAGGTTATCGCATCGTATTATTAAATAATAAGAATGGTGAAAGCATTGGCGGATTGAATGTAACCGGAATGGACAAGGTTTTCTATGAGACAGACAAAAACTTCGACTTTAATAATTATAAGAAGAAGACTGACAATATGCCTGCTCAGAACGAAGCGAAAGAATATGTGATTGAGCGCACCAGCATGACAGAAACCGACATGGGCAATAATCTCTATTTTTTGATGCATCATACGAAGGCAGGCTTTTATGCAGTTACGATGAAGTCGTGTGAACTTTACTTTACAGCAGAAGGAGCATTCGATGCAAGCGTCAACCCCGGCAAGCCGACAAACATCATCAGCGAGGGGGTGAATATGGTTGGGTCTGCTTTCATGACCAGCAAACTCGACTTGGGTAAGATTGAGCCTCATACAAAAAACGGAGTGACTTTCTATAGTTACGATTTTAATAAAGTGAAGGAGTTGACGGCTCAGAACTGGCTCTATCAGGAAGATGCGGTAACTGCCGACAAGAAACTGCCTACAACAGCAGGCAGTGGTTCTATTCAGGCGTTGAAGAACGGTAACAACCTATATTACGCCTTGGGCAATAATACCTATTATATAGAAACGCCTACTTCAACCAAATCACAAGACGGAACCAATATTCCATTGGGTTACCGCATAACAGGTGCCAAGATTAAATACCATTATGGTACCGAGGCTGGTTCTGGGTATGTCAATGAAAATGGTGTTGGGCAATCAGTAAGTGGAGACATCAGGTTTGGCTCTTCATATTTAAGGCGAGATGCAACATGGGGACGTAGTCAAGGTTCCTGGGAATTTACCGCAGATGGTAAGTTGCGCAATAGGCGAAAATCTTGGTCTTCTTATCATTATCTTTATGTTCATAAAGCAGGAGACATCTATTATGTATATAGTACAACCGATGCGAACCAAGCTTCTACTTTTTCTATTAGTGGAAACCGCATTAAGTATGGTAGTTTGTTCTTAGTACATACAGATGCCAACAATCCTCAGTTGACAACTTCGGATGCCAATGCTGCAACATGGAATCCTTCACCTAACAATAATGTCCTGAATCCGGCATTTAAGCCTTCTCCCTATACCTTGAAGATTTACAAGACCAACAAGGATAATGTGACACAAACGGTAAATGTTACTGAGGGCGATGATAGCGAAGTAGTACTGACAAATCTTAACAACGATGCCATCAAATTCCAAGTTGAAGGATTAGCAGAGGACACCAAGGCACTCATCACTTTTGAACTCACCCTTGAGGCACTCAACCCATTCATCAACTCTATAGACATCGTATGCCACTCGTTGGCAGATAATGGCCCTACGCTGATGCAGCAGTTTACCAGCAACGACTTCCAGGTGTCGGGTGGTAAGTTTATCTTCTATGTGCCGCAGGACTTCTTCGGCGGTGGCGAGCAGAAGTGCCGCTTCACTTTCGAGAATCTGTACAGCAAGTATGGCGATAACACTTATGGTAATGCAGACCCGCATCATGCTCGTTACTTCTTTGTGAAGTCACCTTATTATAATAATTACAATGGCCAGCAGTACAGCACGACAGGAAACGAACCGGCTGCTGACAAGATTCATAGTGAGATGTGTGGCGACAAGCCATTCAAGTATAGCAATATTGACGCACTTGATCCGAACAACACATCAGGTGGCAATACGACATTGGAAGAGTATCCCTACTCCGAGGCACTATACCTGGACCAGGGTGGTAGCTTCTCAAGCAATATCGTGCTTGCAGTGAACCAAGAGAAGCCCTGTTATCTGTTCACTGCCGACGAAACACGCTGGAACATTGCGCCTACCACGGCATGGGAGCATAGATACTACGCATACTATCTGATGGATCTGAAATTGGAGACTAAGGACTATGTGGCTAAGTGTGAACTGACCAAACTCTATAACACTACTTGCTACAACAACGGTGCCGAAGCCGATCTGCCGATGTATGGCGGTGTGTTCAAGGCATTGGATGCCGTGACCCTTGCTGAGATCCCGAGCGAAAGTGCTTATCTCACTGTGCCGATGATGAAACAGGCACTTATAAATGAACTAGCCGGCGTGGGGGCTACAGGTAAGCAGGTGCTCTACCTCGACTACACCAACCTCTACTCCGTCCATATTCCTGAAAAAACAGAAATGGACGCGATGAAGGCCGAACTCAATCCGAACTGCTTGATATTCTTCCCGGTACGCTCAAGTTTTAACGAGGACAACTATATCCAAAAGAAATTGAGCGGTGCTTTCCTCTCATGTCGGAATATAGTACTTACCGACCGCCAACCGTTCTATTCTCCTTATAAGATTACGGTGCCGGCCGAGAACTACGCTACTTACACTCGACAAATAACCATCCCGAAGAACGGCAAGGTGGCCAATGCTACGTTAATCCTACCGTTCGCTTTGGATTTGCAAGCCGGTACACATACCAACAGGGACAATCTATGCTCATTCACTGTGAGTAAGATGAATGCCAGCAACTGCTTGGCTATAGCAGAATCGGACGAAAACACTCCGCTCAACTATATCGGTAATGCCTATTTCTCTCCTATAACCGAGTCAAAGACTGAGGCTAATGTGCCTTATATGGTAAAAGTGCTAAAGGCTCCAACCGACAATGCAATCTCGTTCATTGCTACACAGTATGGTGCCGAGGTAATCTCTACCAAGAACAGCAACATGGCAAGCGATTATACCTTTAAGGGAGAGTCGGCAACAGGTACCATAGCAGGCAGCACATATAATTTCACGAACTATGGCTCATACTCTGGAAAGAAAGTGAATAGGGATGAGCAGATTTTCTACTTCTCAAGGAATATGTATCTGAATTCGAAGAATCTGCATCCGAGTTTACAGTATGTGTATGTATATCCGTTCCGTAGTTATTATAAGTATTCAGGTAGTGCCGGTGCCAAGGATTTGACAGCGTTGAACGTGCTCTATGGCGAGAATGATATTCCAACGGGTATCGATGAGGCTGCCGAGAAACCTGATATGGCTGTAATCGTAGGAAGCAGAACACTGACCTTCGCTACTACAACCGATAGGCAGATTCTGGTATTAAGAACCGATGGTACAATGGTCAATCGCCTTTCTATGAAGGCAGGGGAGACGCGTACTATCACATTGCCTGCAGGAGTGTATATTGTTAATGGAAAGAAAATCATCGTAAAATAAAGGAGGACTGCCGTATGAAAAAGATATATATTAAGCCTTTGATTGAAGTGATTTACGCTGCTTGTCAGAATTCTATTCTCGAAGGAAGTTGGAACGACCATGCTGATGGAAAGCAGAACAATGATTTCTTTGATGAAGACATGGAAGGTGATGAGCAAGAATTTGCACATTACGATGCTTGGAATGACTGATAAACTATTTTCATTGTAAGTAAAGTTCTATAATATGAAAATAATTAGGTGATGAATAAGATAAGTTCTTATTCTTGAAACATAGATGTTTGCAATGCTTACTCTATTTTAAGTAAGTGGAGAACATCAAACTGATATAAACCCCGAAAGTTAAACAAAAAACTTTCGGGGTTTTTTATTATGATAACAAAGAAAAGAAGAAAATGACCCATCATATTTGCAAAAATACTTGCAAAGTGTTGGATTTTTCATGTTTTATTTATATATTTGCCTTGCCCATAGTTTAATTTTCTTCTTCGTATCGCAACCGCTAAGATTTGAAAGTTAAACGGAATGGCAAAACTATGAGCAACATGTTGTTGCATGAGATCTTTTGAAATACTTTAGTTATTAACTGGTTGCGGAATTTAACACAAATATTTATGAAAACACTATTTACAATTGCAGCCCTTGCGCTGGCGACAGTTTCTACAAATGCTACAAATGCTTTTCGTGCGGAAAAAGAAATGGTTGGCTTTAACATTAACGGAACAAACAGCAAGCACATAAGTCCGATGTTGAAGGTTGACAAAGAGCCCGTAACAGTAACCTTCAACTTAGAAAAAGGAGGCGCATTGAATGATTCTCTGGAAAAATATGACAGAAATTCTATTGAAGTTATTATAATTACAGGTGAAATAAATGGCACAGATATCGCACATCTTACGGATTTGTCGAGGTCTTTCTATGGATATGGTGATCATGGGTCGCTACGAAAAATTGACTTGTCTGGTGCGAACATCGTTTCCGGAGGTTCTTCGTATATAAGAGACGAAGACGGAAATGAGATTTATTCGTCTAATGATACCATTGGCGAAAGAATGTTTTATGAATGTGTTAGACTAAATGAAGTAGTTTTGCCAACAGTAGCAAAATATATTGGTAAAAGTGCATTTGAATCTTGCAGAGCACTGAAATCTGTAACTATCCCTGAAACTGTAAAAGGCATTGGCGAATTTGCTTTCTATTATTGCGATTCTATTAATAATGTAGTGCTTGCAGAAGGCATTGAAGAGATTCCAAGATCTTCATTCTCTCGCTGTAAATGCCTTACATCTTTCGTTATCCCTTCAACGGTGAAGAAAATCGGACGAATGGCTTTCTTCGGTGCTTCTGCACTTGAGGAGATAAATATGCCTGAAGGTGTCGAGGAAATTGCATACGGTGCTTTCTCTGCTTGTAATTCTGCAACAAAAATCACTATTCCATCTACGGTCACAAAGATATACAACCTGGCATTCTCTAATTGCACCGCAGTGAAAACTATCAGTTCATATATTACAAACCCGACTGATGTAGCACAAGGTGATAATGTTTTTACTAATGTGGATTATAAAAACTGTGTACTTATGGTTCCCGGAGGAACTAAAAAGTTATACCAAGAGGCTACGGCATTTTCAAACTTTATGACGATTACAGAAATGACCACCGGTATTAATGATAAAACAACGGCAGGAAACGTAACAGAAATTGCAAGATATTCGTTGAGTGGTAACTTGCTGACTGCACCTGCGAAGGGTGTAAACATCGTGAAATATTCAGATGGTAAAACAGTGAAGGTTGTTGTGAGGTAATCATACTGCCAGAAACGTCAGCACATCTGTCTGGCAATCGAACAAAATCAGTTCAGGGTTCTAATGACAGATTGAGATTAAAAGAATAATGTTTAGCTGACACCAATAAAAATGATTATGAAGTTAACGATAGGCTTTCTTTTTCTATCGTTAACTTCATTTTTAGGGATAATCAAGAAAAGGCTATTCCTTCAATCGTTGTGGAATTTCAGGCATGGCACCATTTTGAGTGCAAACGTAGGCACTTACTTCTACGGCAGTATGGTGTGCATCAGGTATAGACTTGCCATTGAGTATGGATCCTACGAATGAACCTGTGAATGAGTCGCCGGCTCCTACGGTATCTGCCACCTGAACCTTTGGAGTTTCTTGGAATGACATCTGTCCGGGATTGAAGACATAAGAACCATTTGTACCACAAGTGAGTACGAGCATATCGAGGTTATATTTGCCTAAAATGAGCCAGCACTTATTCTCGATGTCGAGGCCGGGATAGCCGAACATACGTCCGATGAGCACCAGTTCCTCGTCATTAATCTTGAGTATGTTGCAGTGCTGCAACGACTCTCTGATTACTTCCTTTGTATAGAACTGCTGACGGAGATTGATGTCGAATATTTTCAGACAGTCGGCAGGTGTGGCCTCGAGGAATTTCTGTATGGTCTCACGGCTAACCACATTGCGCTGTGCCAGTGAACCAAAGCAGACCGCGCGGCAGTTGTGTGCGATGTCCTGAATGTCGTTGTTGAAAGGGATATTATCCCACGCAACGTTTTCTTTGATATCATAAGTAGGAACGCCTTGTTCGTCGAGTTGTACCTGAACAGTTCCGGTAGGATAGGGCACTTGTGGCATAAGGCTTTTCAAGTTATTATTCTTCAGTGCTTCAATGGTTTCTTCTGCCAACTTGTCCTCGCCCAATGCGCTGATAGCAATGGTGTTATCCATGCCGAGGAATTGTCCTGCATGATAGGCAAAATTTGCAGGGGCACCGCCCAGTTTCTTTCCTTCGGGAAGAACATCCCATAAAACTTCTCCAAGTCCTACAACATAACGTTTCTGATTCATGATTCTATGCTTTTTTTAGTTGTTTGATATAAGTAAATAGATAAACCACTCCTACAGCCATTACTAACACAGCGCCGGCTTGTCCCATTGAGTCGCTCATAAGTCCCATAAGTAGTGGGAACACGGTTCCGCCAAATAGTCCCATAATCATCAAACCACTGACTTCATTTTGTTTCTCCGGTATTGACTCCAAAGCAGTTGCAAAACACATGGAGAATACATTTGAGTTGCCGTAACCCACAAGAGCAATCGCCGTGTAGAGAATCAATTTATCATGTCCGAAGAACAAAAGACACATAGACAGAGCCATCATGCAAACAGAGATAATGAAGAAGGTGCGCATCTTCAGTATGCGCAGGAAGAAAGAGCCCGTAAGACAACCGAGTGTGCGGAAGATGAAGTAAAGCGATGTGGCAAAGGCAGCCTCGTTAAGGTTCATGCCAAGGCGTTCTATCAGAATCTTTGGAGCAGTGGTGTTTGTTCCTACGTCAATTCCCACATGACACATAATGCCGAGGAACGATAGCAATACGATAGGTGTGCCTAAGAGTTTGAAACTTTCCACGAATGTAGAGGGTTTGCCCTCGATTGGCGACTCTTCAATGGGAGTCACCCAAAGTAATATGGTAGAAAGCACACCTACTATCAGGAATATTCCAAATAGCACTCGCCAATTCAGTCCGAATTCCGGGATAACCATCGTAGCACCCCATGTTGCCAGATAAGGAGCCGAGAATGAGGCAATGGCTTTGACGAATTGTCCAAAGGTCAATGTGGAAGCCAGATTGCCACCTCCCATCACAGTCGAAACCAGCGGATTGAGCGATGTTTGCATCAGAGCGTTGCCTATGCCAAGGAGTGAGAAAGCAACAAGCATAATCCCAAAATTCTCACCAAAGAGCGGCAATAATAATGATACTACTGTAACGGCGAGCGATAGCAATACGGTCTTTTTACGACCAATCTTGTTCATCAGCATGCCGGTGGGTACACTGAAGATAAGGAACCAGAAGAAGACGAGTGAAGGGAATACGTTGGCAACGGAGTCCGTTAGTGAGAGGTCTTCTTTTACATAGTTGGAGGCAATGCCTACCAGATCCACGAAGCCAATGCAGAAGAAGCAGAGCATCACGGGGATAAGATAAAGGGATTTGTTCTGACCCATGTTTGATTTTTGTTTTTTGTCATTTTTTTATATTATGTTATTCCGAGATTTGATAGATGGTTGCCTTGCCACCTTTTATCTTTATATTATTATAAGGTTCTGATGGGAACACCAAGTTTGTCATAGACATTTTGCCTTCAGCATCGAATGCTTCGATAGAGCAACGGTCAATGAAAATACGTAGTTGCTTCATCTGTCCGAAGATTGGTGCCACCGTAACAGCAGGGAAATTCTCGTTGAAAGTGGTGTCACCGCTCTTTGTACGATCCATGGTGAAGGTCTCTTTTGCTTTGTCATATACAAAAGTAACCTGTTCGCCTCTCGCGTTCGACAGAACAATTTCTGTCTGCCCCTTAACATCTACAACTATCTCGCAAGCTTCTGTGGGCTTTTTCACCTTAGCACCACGAAGAGCAAGCATCTCCTCTGAGGGTATAACACTGACGTAACTCTCATTGTTATAGTTGAATAATCTCAAGTCGCGAGGTATCGAATTGGCAGAACGGAACTGTTCTGTGGGTACTTTGTTACCATATTGCCAGTTTGACATCCATGCCAATACTACATGGCGATTGTCCGGGGCATTGTGGAATGAAACTGTAGCGTAATGGTCTTTACCATAATCAAGCCATTTCATTACCTTAGGCATTGATTCACAAGTGAACTTGTGTCCATCAAAGTCTCCCACGAAATACTGTGTGGCAGAACCTCCGAAAAGACCACCAGGGTTGATGTTGCATATGAGCACCCACTTATTGTCAATCTTAAACAAATCAGGACACTCCCAAACACCACCATGAGCTCCATATTCCTGACCGAACTCTGACTCATACTGCCAATCTTTAAGATCCGTAGAAGAGAAAATCTGCATCTCCTGACCTACGGCGATAAGCATTATCCAGCGTTTTGTATCCTCATGCCAAAACACTTTAGGGTCGCGGAAATCGGGCTTGTCGCTCGTGATTATCGGATTGCCGTCATACTTGGTAAACGTTTGTCCGCCGTCCTTAGATATTGCCATCGATTGCGTCTGGTGTCGTCCGGCAGTAGTATAGAAAGCGATGACATCATCGCCATGTATGATGCACGAACCGGAGAAAATTGCTCCCAGACCATCTGCTTCGATGGCAAGAGGCTCTGCATTCCAATGAATCAAGTCGCGCGAGGTAGAATGTCCCCATGTCATGTTCTCCCATTGTGAACCGTAAGGATTTAACTGAAAATACAAGTGCCACACACCATCTTTATAGAACATGCCATTAGGGTCATTCATCCACCCATACTGCGGAGTGTGGTGATAGATAGGACGGAAATGCTCACGATTTGTCGTGTCAAACTCATCAGCATTCTTAATAGTCTTCCAGCAGACAAAGTCTTTCATAACACCCACCTGTCTGCGCTCGCCATGAAAGACGATATCAAGAAGCATCGGGTGTCCGGTGTTGAGTTTTGAAAGATCCAATGGTACGTAACTATCCACTTTGTCAACTGCTAAACGAACATTCAGGCGTTTCACCACCTCATTATGATTGTCCAGCACTGCTATCTCTGCATTTTCTTCGCTCTCATGGACGGGCAACAAAAGATATGTTTTGTCAGACGATATGCGTAGCATGGCGTGATTTTCGCCCAATATCATTGGCTGATGCTGTGCTTTGGCAAAAACGAAAGTCATTGCTAATAAAAACGTGATTAAAAATCTGTTAAACATAATTGCTTGTTTTTTAGTTATTAAATTTTCTGTGGCAAAATTAATGGAAAGTACGCATTTTGATTGCTAATTTTGTTTCAAAGGTTAACATATTTCGTTCTTTGAAACAATTCTACCATTATTTTATGAGAACATCCAGCAGAATGGATACTTCCGTTCCATCTACGATGATAGGATAGGCGATGTGTTGAATACCCTTCTTTTTGTCGGCATCAACTGTGAAATGTATTGGGATACGCTCTTGTGAGTTGTTTTTGTTTTTATGCAATACTACTACGTTGCGCTCTTTCGTTTCACCGACCCGCATTACACCCAAATCGAAACGGTCTGTGGAGAGACGCAGGTTGTCATTGATGTGTACGGGAAACTGCCGCATGAGAGTTTCTTCGCCGGTGATGCACCGACCGGTCAAGGCGAACTGAATATGGTGTGGTTTCTTGCCTTGTTTTTTCCTCATTTCGCTTCCATATAGAAGTGTGCCCACCTCCTCGAAATCTCCACCCTTGCCACGCGGATTAAAATGCAGCGTGACGGCAGTGCTGTCGCCAGGAGAGATGTTGGCATCCTTATCAAAAACTATTGTGGTGCAAACACACGACGTGTAACCCTGCAACAACACAACCGACTCATCTCCGGCATTGCGCAGCCAAAATGTTCGTTCCTGTGCCCCATCAGTTTCTTGAATTGTGCCGAGAGAAATGGTAGCTATGCCTATCACGGCAAGCGAATCAACGAACAACATACTTCCTTCCGTTTTTAATGTACATACCTTTTTTTATTTGTGCTTTGATGATGTGTCTGCCTTGAAGGTCGTAGATGCTAAAAATATCGTTTGAAGATAGGTTGAAGTCGGGGTGATTTATACCGCTTGTTTTTCGTTTTGCATCTAATGTCCAGGCACTCACCTTTACCTGTGTAGAAGTTTCGGCAAACACCTCTGCATCGATAGCAGTGGCATCAGTAGGGAAGAGTCTTACGCTGAAAGCCCATTCCTCGCCAACGAAGATGTCAATGATAGAACCGTCGATATATACATGCAGTTTCAATGTCTCGCCCACAGAAACTTTCTTCGGTAGAGATACCGTCCACAGACCATCATCGTTTTTCAAGCGATTCAATGTGGTGTAGTCCAGTTTCAGAGTGCCCGTTGAAGCATCATAACTCAACTGCGCCTGCTTGTCGTCGTGCTTTAGGAAATTAAAACCGCAAATGCCATTACCCACGGTAAACTCGCCCTTTATCTCTATCTGCCTGCCACTGACGGGATAAAGTTTTTCTGTTCCAATCAGTGTGAAGTTCTTTTCCACAGCAATTTCAGTGCGCATGGCTGTGAGTCCGCTAAAAGGTTTTTGCACCAGTTTGCCATCGGCAGAAAGGTTGATTTCGCGTGGTAGAGAGAAGGTGTGAGCCCAACCCATTTGGGCATTCTGTTCGGCAGAAACCTTGTCGGGGACGATGCCCAAGAGTAGCGTTTTACCTTCTTTCTGACAGATTGTGGGCGATAGTAAACCATAACCATTCTTACTGATTCCACCCATTTCAAAGTACTGCACATTACTGATACCACCATCCGGTGTGAACTTTCCGTCCTTTCCTATTGTTCCCACCCAGCAGAGTGTACGCGTGCCGGAGCTAAGTCCTAATGGGGTGCAGGTGAAGAGCCATTTAGTGGGTTTACCTTCTTCGGGGGTAGTGAGAGGAGTAAGGTTAGGCATTTCCCAAAAAGTACCATATATCGAAGAATTGGTGGACTGGAAGAATATGGAGCCATCGTTGGTCCATGTGCCATTTTTAAGTTGGTGTAAGGTACATGCGCCGAGTCCGTCTTTGCTGGTACCAACTATGACGAACTTCTGGCCATTTGCCTCGAAATAGTAGGGGTCGCGAAAATCATCGCTTAGTCCTGGAGAACGTCCGTCGATGACGACCTTCTTGTCTGTCCACTCCACGAGCGTTGCGTCCTTGGCCTTCACCTGTGCAATGCGTGCCTTCGCATTATCCACGGCAGTATAAATAATGTATGGTGTACCACCATCCTCATAAACACAACCACTCCAGCAACCTTTCATGTCGAACTTTTCACTGGGATATATGGCAATAGGTTCTTCCTGCCAATCATACAGATTGTCAGAAGAATAGTGTCCCCAGTGGAGTCGCGACATATATGGGCCGTTGGGGTTCTTTTGTGAAAAAACATGGTAGCGACCGTTTGAGTAAATCATACCGTGAGATTCGTTAGTCCACGAACCGCCGGGCATGCAGTGATACTGTGGTCGCCAGAGAGCATGATAGGTGTCGTTTTCATAGCGCGATTGCGGAAAAGCAAGACCGGCAATCGTTGGTGTGAAAGGCGATGGCGTGGTAATGCTGTTATAGATGGCTATGTCGTCAATGGCTCCGCAGAAAGTATTAATAAGAAACGGGCCGTACTTTTTTTCTGTGGCATCCTTACCAATCCAGAAGTGGTTTTCAGAATGATTCAGAGCACATTTGTTGACTTTCTTCGAACCTATATTATTTCCGTTAAGATAAAGTGTCACAGCATTACCATCTTTGTCGAACACCATAGATAATTGGTTCCACTTTCCACGAGGAAGTTTTTCGTTGCCATCTACAACAATCATATAGCCGGAGCCATAAGCCACCCCGACGACAAGACGCAAATCGCCCTGTGACGATAGTTGCAGTGCAAAGCCCTTTTTTGCTGTTTCATCGAGATTTCCGCATATAGTGGCAAACGTTGGGGTAGTTTCTGCTATATCTGTCTGCATCATCGGATAGGATTCGGCGGCAAGCATTATGCTCAATGTCAGTGACTCGGTGCTTAAAGCCGAAGTGGGTAGTGCTGCCTTCACATAATTACTATATCCATCGAATCGCAGTGCCTCGCCATCAAGACCTGTCACTGTGCATGGTGGCAACTGCGAGTTGACAAGATAACTGTCGTTGGTTACTTTCTCAACTATGTTACCATTGTTGAGTGACATGTCGAAATGTGCTACAACATTCTGCCCAAAGGCTTCAATACATATTGTTGCCAATGCGAACAGTATATAATTTTTTAGATTCATGATTAGGAAAGTTTTATTTGTCAATGTTTCAAAGAAACTGTCTGACAAAAGCAATTTGCCAGACAGTTCGATACATTTATCCCATTATTTCAGATAGTTAATACAGTTGGAAGTGAACTTTTCCAGTTCTGCTTGCTTATCATTCTCTCTTCCAATGTTCCACTCATAAGAAGCAAGGCCTACGGCAAGAATGCGTCCGGCAAAGGTGGTGGTTGGAGCAAAATCTATAATACCTGCGCAACAATAGTCCACAACATGGTTCCATGTGCCAAGTACGGTTGAGTTGGTGAGTTCCTCCCATGCCTTTACAACATTAGGATTGGGTGCCAGTCCGTAGGCATTCAAATCCCACATACAGTTATGGTCGCCCTTTACACCGGCACCTTCAAAGCAGTATATTCCGGCATAGAGACTTGGTTCATAAGTCATACCACTATATATTTCGTGGTCTCTGTGGTCGTATATCTGTCCTTCAACGTTTCCAATGATGGGATGTACACCCCAGATGTCCGGATTCTCGCCTCCCGCCCCATCACCGAAGATGCCGGGGGCATAGCCGGAATCAATACGACCGAGAGCAACGGTGAGTTGTGTGGCATGGTTGGTGAGGAAGAGATTACCACCATCGTGACAGAATGCTTTCAGTGCCTCGATGGTCGCAGTATTGGCCAGGTCTCCGGGCAGCTTTTCCCATCCGCGACCAATGCCAATACGGTCGCACATCACCCAGCATACTGACTCTTCTTCGATGTCAAGGTCGTCGATTGTAGCCGGAGTGAGGATGATGCCCTTGCCCTTGTTCACATAGTTTTTCGTGAACCAATCGGCGGCATCCTTTTCGTCTACAGATCCGGTAGCATAGTCGTTTGGCAGAAGCATGGCAAACTTAGAATCGCCTTTTTTTACTTCGTAGGCGATGTTGAAACGCACGGTCTGACCCTCAGAAACTCGTCCGTCGCTGTAGCGAGCTTTCACCGTATAACTGACATCAACGTTAGTAGGGGCCTTTTTTATGAAGTAACTGTTCACAACCTCGTCTAATTGAATGACATCAATATTGTCTTTGATAATCTGAATGCCGGTCTGACCCTGTATGGTGGGATTGTCCCAGCGAAGAGTTACCTGACGATGCCCCTGCGTGTACTCGGCTATGAGATTTTTTACGGGTTCACTATAGTTTGCCGGTTCATACTCTATTTCCGAACATGCTGCAAAAAAGATAGAGAGGATGCTGAATACAACTATGCTTTTATATGATTTTATATTCATAAGTTTTGATTTTCTTTTATGTATTTTTCTAAATTATTGCTTGTACAATCCGTTAGAGTTTTCAATCTGCGAGATAGGTATTGGCAGATAGATTTCGTCATTGGTAAGGCTGGCACCGGCGTAGTAGGAACGCAGCGTTGCCTCTTCCTGCATGTATTTATTGACGGTGGTGACCGCAGTACCCCAGCGCACAAGGTCGAACCAGCGCTGGCCCTCCATTGCAAGTTCCAGTCGGCGCTCCATACGTACTGCCATGCGAGCGCGTTCTTTGGTCCAGTAGAGATTGCCATCCCAGTCGGTGGGATAAAGACCAATGTTATAATTGGCTGTAAATGGGTCGAGGTCAATAGGTCTGTAGTTGCTGTCAATGCTGCGAGCGGCTTTCTTACGAATGCTGTTCACTATGTCGCGAGCCTCTCTTAACCGACCATCAATGTCAATTTCTGGTTGTGCGTTATTGCCCGCAGCCAGTTCGACCAATGCCTCCGCCTTGAGCAGCAGGATGTCGGCATAGCGGATAAGAATGAAGTTAAGACCGCTGGCTCCCCATGGGAAGCCCTCTACCATGTCGGGGCTAGATGGGTCGATGAGGCCTTTCTTGCCCGAGTACTCGCCATAGGTGTTATAGTCGCGACACCAGCCACGAGTATAGATATGGCCTCGGAAAGGCTGACCGATTCGACCTACTGTAAGATCGAGGCGGGGATCGACAGAACCTGCGTAGTCGCTGGTGACACGAACATTGTTAAAAGTTCCATCGAGATAGGGCAGACCATTAGCATCTGTGCGGAAAGCATTGACCAAATTCTGCGAACCCAGAAAGAAGTCGTCGCCCGAACCGAAAAGGTTGCCATCAGAGCGAGTGGTGTTGAGCAGGTTGCAGAAGTTTACGTGCATATTGTTGTTGGCTGTTGAGAACTGCACGGCCATGATGCTCTCTTTCTTGTTGTCGAACTCCAGTTTCGACATGTCAGCAAAATTGTCGTAGAGCTCGTATTTGCCACTCTGAATAACCACGTTAGCCCATTTTTCAACTTCGCTCCATGAGGATGTCTGAGCATTAACTTTTACCAACAACGCTGCAGCTACATATTTCGTGAAACGACCGGGTTGCTCTTGCGTTTCGTGCATTGTGTTAAAGGCACTTTCAAGGTCGGCCTTGATAGCAGCATAGATTTCGTCTTTGCTCATATTGCCAGTAGGAATTTTCTTCGGATCATCATTCTCTGTGAAGTAGAGAATGCTCTTAAAAATGCGGTTCAAATCGAAATAGAACCAAGCGCGTAGGGTTTTCAGTTCGCCCAGTAGTGCTTCCTTATCATTCACATTAGAGGCCTCGTTGATTGCACGCATGGCTTTGTGAACACGGGCAATGCCGAGATAGTTGTTCTCCCATTTATTCAGACATGTGGCATTGTCGCTGGTGATGTTCTGAATCTCCAACTGATGAATGTTGGCTTCCATCGAAACTCCCTCTCCGCCTTTGTAGGCATCGTCAGAACGAACGTCGAACACCCAATTGGTAATAGGGCCGGCAAAGGCTGCATTGTTATTGTCAAAGAAGTGGGCCTCGAGACCTTGATAGGCAGAAGACATCAAACCTTTGATGCTCTCATCGGTTAGTTGCTCGGAGGTGAACTCACCTTGAGGGGCTAGGTCGAGCATGTCGGTGCAACTTGTGGTTGTTGCGACAGAGGCGCAACCCATACAAAATACAATGAATGCTTTATATATCTTGGTATTCATGACTAATTTATTTATTTTGTTTACTGTAACTTAAAACGTTAAATTCAGACCCAGTGTGAAGGTTCTGGCGCGTGGATAAAGACCGCTATCGACACGTGCGCCATATCCACCGAGAATAACCTCGGGGTCAAGTCCCTTATAGGAGGTGATAGTAAAAATGTTTTCCACTTGTCCAAAGACGCTGATGTTTGAGGCATATAGTTTGCTTGCGATGTTCTTAGGCAACTGATAGGCAAGTTTCAGGTACTTCAATTTCAGATAGGAACCGTCTTCAACAAAATAGTTAGACATACGAGTCTCGTTGTTGTTGTCCACCATAGTCAGGGCGGGAATTGTTGCGCCGGTGTTGGTAGGGCTCCATGCATTCAGGATGTCAGCGCCGTGGTTGGTGCTTGAGCCACCGCCATAGTGCATGAATTCGAGCTGGCGACGCGTGGTGTTGTAGATGTCGAAACCAAATTCTCCTGAGAAGAATGCCGAGAGTGTGAAGTCGCGGTAGTGCAGATCAAGGTTAAAGCCCATCGCAAAGTCCGGATTCGGGTCACCGATGATGCAGCGGTCCTGTTCGTTTACCACACCATTGCCATCAATGTCGCGGAAGATGAGGCGACCAACACCTTTACCCTGCTGCTGTGCGTGGTTAGACACCTGGTCTTCATTCTGGAATATTCCATCGCAGATGTAGCCATAGTAGATGCCCATGGGTTGACCCACCATCAGACGATAGTCGCCACCCTGAGAGGTCACTACATCGTTGAACTTAACCAATTTGTTCTTATACTGCGAGAGATTCAGCGTACCATTCCACGAGAAATCGCTATACTGCGGTGAATTGTAAGTCATTGTGAGTTCCCAACCGTTGTTCTTCATCTCGCCGGTGTTCATCCACATGGCTGCACCCTCGCCTTCCACTGATAGTGTTGGCGGAATAGTGAGCATGTCCTTGGTATTCTTCCAGAAATAGTCGAACGAAAGACTGAGTGCACCATCGAAGAGTTGTGCATCGAGTCCGAGATTGGTCTGAGTGGTTGTTTCCCATTTTAAGTTGCGGTTGCCACTACTAGCAGCCACGATGCCGGGAACTACACTGTTGTTTGTGCCATTGAGATCGTAAGAGCCGTGGTTCAGATTGTAGACATAGCGGGTGTAGTAAGCATAGTTGTCGCTGATGGCAGAGTTTCCATTCTGTCCCCAAGCGGCACGAATTTTCAAATCACGAACCAACTTGTTCTTTGGCCAGAACTTTTCTTCGCTGGCACGCCAAGCAGCAGAAAAGGCTGGGAAGATGCCGGAGTTGTGTTCCTTATACAGACGCGAGGTCTGGTCACGGCGCAATGTTGCAGAGAGCAGATAGCGGTCAGCATAGTTATAATCCACCTTGCCGAAAAGAGAGAACAAAGCCCACTCTCCTTTACCACCACCAATGGTTTGTTCGCCACCGCCAACACCAATCTGCATGTAGTCTGCGTCCTCAAAAGCATAGTCTCGGTTAACACCGTTCAGGTCTTCATAACGATATTTGATAAACTCTGAGCCAAGCAATATGTTCAGATGGTGCAAACCCTTGAAGGTAGGCATGTAGTTGGCAGTATTAGTCCATGTATATGTGTCGCCCTGGCCATAGTCACGCGAAACGCTGTTCATGTCTGAAGGCTGAATACGACGTACCAGGTTTTTGTTAAAGAACTGCGTGTGCTCAATACCAAGGTTTGACTTCAATGTCAGGCCGTCAATAGGCTTGATATCGATGTAGGCATTGCCGAAGATGCGCCACGACTCGTTGGAGTTGTCACGTCTATTGTATAGTTCATGTACGGGATTAGCAATGTCTGAGCCGCTAAGTTGCATAGGGTTAGTCCAAATACCATCGATGTTTTTCACAGGGATTGCGGGATGTTGACGCATGGCAGTGTAGGGAATGCCACGGTCGTTTCCGGTGCCGAAGCCACGTTCGTTCCACTGCCCAATCATTAAGTTTTCTCCCACACTGAATATATTATTTATATTATATGTGGTATTGATACGAGCGGTGTATCGGCGATAGAACGTATAATTCATCAATCCGTTTTGGTTGATATAGTTTCCTGAGAGCATGTAAGAGCCTTTGTCGGTGCTGTTGCTGACAGAGGCCGAGAGATTATTGGTCCAAGCAGATGAGAATACCTCGTCCTGCCAGTTTGTATTGCCCGCGCGCACCTTGCCCGCAGCATCCAGATTAGTGACAAGTTGCGGGGTTTCACCATTGCCATAGAAGGGATGAGAGGGCTGGAGTCCGGCATTCTTGTTTGCAATCCAATAAGCCTGTCCCCATTGCTGGGCATCAAGTACTTTATACTGTTTGGCAATGGTGTTGAGCGATGCGGTGTAGTTCACATTTACGGTTACTTTGTCGCCCTTACCTTTCTTTGTAGTAATGATAATCACACCATTGGCGGCACGGCTACCATAAATTGAGGCCGAAGATGCATCTTTCAGCACTTGTATCGACTCTATATCGGCAGCGTTAAGCGAGTTGAGGTTTTCGGTGGTTGCTACACCGTCAATAACGAAGAGAGGAGATGCACCGTTGACCGTACTCATACCACGCACGCGAATGCTGGCACCGCCACCACCTGGGGCAGCATCGGTCACGATGTTAACACCTGGCAGTTTGCCCTGCATAGAGTTCAGCATGTTGGGATTGCTTTCACTCTTGGCACCTTTCATGTTCATCACCGCCACAGCACCGGTCAGGTCGGCCTTGCGTTGCATTTGATAACCTGTGACCACCACCTCGCTAAGTTCCTTGGCATTATCGATCAGAGTGATGTTCATGCCCGATGTAGCCGGTAGTTCCTGTGATTCAAATCCGATGAAAGAAACTACAATTCTCGCACCGGGTGAGGTTTTTAGATTGAAGTTACCATCGATGTCGGAGGTGGTACCATTAGATGTGCCTTTCTCCATGATGGATGCTCCGATGATAGGTTCGCCTGTGTTGTCGATAATCTTACCACTTGTCTCTGTCTGCGCAATAGCAATTGTGGTGCTTGCCAGAATTAAGAACAGTGACAACATCAGTCGGCGTGTCAAGCTCAGAACTGAAAATGTTTTCTGTTTTTCCATTTGCGAATGATTTTTTTTGTTAGCAATTTTAGATTCATTTTATCTTTGTGTCGCAAAAGTACTGCTATAACATATCCTAAGAATAAAAAAATCGTTCATCCCATGCAAAATATGTTGCAATGAAATATTTTTGCAGTGGAATGAACGATAATTATTACAATATATATATATTAATTTCCTTTTTTCAGGTCTTCATTATCCATCTTTTTTACATCGCCAGGAACTATTCCATATTCCTCTTTGAAGCATTTAGTAAAATAACCTGGGGCTGTGAATCCAACAGAATAGGCCACTTCTGACACGTTCTTGTCTGTGGTAAGGAGGAACTGGTATGCGCGAGCAAGACGGGCACTGCGCAATAGTTCTACTGGAGATAAACCTGTGATCGCCTTTATCTTTCGATATAGTTGTACACGACTAAGGTTCATGTCGGAAGCCAAGTCGTCAACACTTGTTTCGCTGTTGTTGAGGCGCGTTTCCACAACTTCGCGAAACCGAGAGAGGAACATTCCACCGCCGGCATCTCCCGAAGGAAGTGGAGTAGAGGTTGTCTTGTCGTCCTTCTCTCCTTCAGAAAGATTATCAGAACTCTTCTCTATTTTTGAGAGATTAAAAGTCTGCTGCGGTTCGGTTCCTTCCATATTCCATAGCGTATTTACCATACGTTCGCGCTGCATGCTGATTTTGCGAAGATAATATAGATAGAAAAGGACGAATACCACCAACAATAAGAAGATGGTGCTGAGAGAGAGCCAGTTGACAAGACGCTGTGTGCCAAGTTCATGCAAATAACTGTCTGCCTTGTCGTGCAACCTGTCCAGTTGGTCAATTTGTCGCATAATCTCTCCCCCCTGCATCTGCAACACCTTAGCATTGTCACGAGTTACGATTGCCGACATCATCATAGTTTCCTTCTTGTAAGGCTTCCCCTCCAGAATACTCATGGCGAGATTGATAATTTGGTCGCCATGTGTGGGATAGATATATGAGGCATCGAGTAATCCATTCCGTACTAATTGAATACCGCCATCTTTACCCGGTAAACCATCAATGCCACAAAAAAGAATTTCATTCTTGGCCTCCTCTTGTGGGTGGAAGGCCTGTATTGCCCGACGTGCTCCCATTGCAGAGCGGTCGTTTGCCCCAAAAACAAGATCTATACTTAAATTTTTGTTTTTTGATAGCCATTGGCGAGTGATCTCGTAAGCTTCCGGCTCGGTCCAGTTGCCTTGCAACGAACCAACAACCTTTATGCCTGATGCCTTGCTGATAGCATCCATAAAGCCTTTATGCCGTTCTATCGCAGGCGATGACCCTTTCAATCCCATAATCTCCAACACATTTCCTTTGCCTCCCAGACGTGAAACAATGTACTCGCCCATCAACTTACCCATCTCATAGTTGTCGGCACTAATAAAGGCCGTGTATTTCTGCGAACTGGTCTTTCGTTCGAACACTATAATTGGGATACCCTTGTCGTAGGCACGGTCAATGGCGGGTGAAATAGTTTGCACCTGATTAGGAGCAACAACCAGCAAGTCTATTCCACTATCTACAAGACTGTCAATCTGTTGCACTTGTCTTTTATCGCTATCATAAGCAACCGTAAACTTCAAATCCACATTGTCGTGAAAATAGGTTTCCATCTTCATCTCAGCATTCTGTTTGTTACGCCAGATGTCCTCAGAACACTGTGACACTCCAATCGTATAGTGTGCAACAGGTTTATTGCAAGCCATGAATAATGTTACGGTGGCAATAATTATACTTGTATAAAGTATTTTCATTCTTTGTATCATATCTGCTACAACTTTATAACAGTAGGTGAAATTACCCACACACCTTAATTTTTCTAAGAAGATTTTTTATGAATCATAAATGTTGCAGTTAGATTCGAAAAGATTATGCAACTCTATCACGAACCTATTTTAATTCAATAATCCATATTTCAAGTTCTATAGCAAAGTTACATAAAAACAATGACTCTTGTGCATACTATTTGAAGATTTTAAGTTTTATTTAGAGTATGGGCTTCTGTTTATTATGAGGGCGTTTGTTCTGTACCTAATAAGTTCTGTATGTTTAGACTTTTGTGAATTTTTCAATTTGTAGAAAATTGCATTTTATAGCTTTCTTGTAAAATATTAATTTTAAATCAATATTCCGACATCTTATGAGCAATATAAGAATTTTTTCTTTAGCTGTCACGCGCGTACATATATATTATAATAGAATGAATTAAGAGCATAATTTTTGGTCGTTTTCTTTTTCTAATTGATATTGCTTCAATTTTGAATCCAATGCGTTTTTTGGGGTCGACTACTCGTAAAAAAGTGCTTGATTGTAAATTAAAAAGAAAAGTTTGAGAAATTTTTAGAAAATGTTTTGGAAATGTTTGGAGGGTATTTGGAATTGTTGTACTTTTGCATTCGCTTCGCTTCTAAAAATAGATGCTTAGCATATAAATAAAGAGTTCTTTGATAGATTTCAATAAGACAGAGAAGTAGTACAAGAAGCGAGGTTATGATTTTTCATGACCTTTGGTAAATAGGAATGCCGTCGTATGCTTTTGTCATTTCGATGGTGTCCATGAACCGTCAATTAAATTGTACCGGATATTGTACATTCTTGAGACAGACATTATTATTATGGCACATTGTTTATTTTGTGTCATTAATTATTATAATCAGACATTTTACAATGGAGAGTTTGATCCTGGCTCAGGATGAACGCTAGCTACAGGCTTAACACATGCAAGTCGAGGGGCATCATGCGGATTGCTTGCGATCCGTGATGGCGACCGGCGCACGGGTGAGTAACGCGTATCCAACCTTCCCGCTGCAGGGGGATAACCCGGTGAAAGCCGGACTAATACCCCATAATCCCCGTTGACGGCATCCGATTCGGGGCAAAGTTTTTTTCGGCAGCGGATGGGGATGCGTCCGATTAGTTTGTTGGTGAGGTAACGGCTCACCAAGGCTTTGATCGGTAGGGGTTCTGAGAGGAAGGCCCCCCACATTGGGACTGAGACACGGCCCAAACTCCTACGGGAGGCAGCAGTGAGGAATATTGGTCAATGGGCGCAAGCCTGAACCAGCCAAGTAGCGTGGAGGATGACTGCCCTATGGGTTGTAAACTCCTTTTATGCGGGGATAAAATGTTTCACGTGTGAGATATTGCAGGTACCGCATGAATAAGGACCGGCTAATTCCGTGCCAGCAGCCGCGGTAATACGGAAGGTCCTGGCGTTATCCGGATTTATTGGGTTTAAAGGGAGCGCAGACTGCTTGTCAAGCGTGCAGTGAAACGCCGTGGCCCAACCACGGTCCTGCTGCGCGAACTGGCTTGCTTGAGTGGGCCGTAGGTACGCGGAATTCGTGGTGTAGCGGTGAAATGCTTAGATATCACGAGGAACTCCGATTGCGAAGGCAGCGTACCATATCCCAACTGACGTTTATGCTCGAAGGTGCGGGTATCGAACAGGATTAGATACCCTGGTAGTCCGCACAGTAAACCATGGATGCTCGCTGTCGGCGATAAATTGCCGGTGGCCTAGCGAAAGCGTTAAGCATCCCACCTGGGGAGTACGCCGGCAACGGTGAAACTCAAAGGAATTGACGGGGGCCCGCACAAGCGGAGGAACATGTGGTTTAATTCGATGATACGCGAGGAACCTTACCCGGGCTTGAATTGCAGAGGAAAGATCCAGAGATGGTGATGCCCTTCGGGGTCTCTGTGAAGGTGCTGCATGGTTGTCGTCAGCTCGTGCCGTGAGGTGTCGGCTTAAGTGCCATAACGAGCGCAACCCCTCTGCGTAGTTGCCATCGGGTGATGCCGGGCACTCTGCGCACACTGCCACCGCAAGGTGTGAGGAAGGTGGGGATGACGTCAAATCAGCACGGCCCTTACGTCCGGGGCTACACACGTGTTACAATGGCAGGTACAGCGAGTCGGGAGCATGCAAATGTTCTCCAATCCCCAAAACCTGCCTCAGTTCGGACTGGGGTCTGCAACCCGACCCCACGAAGCTGGATTCGCTAGTAATCGCGCATCAGCCATGGCGCGGTGAATACGTTCCCGGGCCTTGTACACACCGCCCGTCAAGCCATGAAAGCCGGGGGCGCCTGAAGTCCGTGACCGCGAGGGTCGGCCTAGGGCGAGACCGGTGATTGGGGCTAAGTCGTAACAAGGTAGCCGTACCGGAAGGTGCGGCTGGAACACCTCCTTTCTGGAGAGGATGTCGATATTCGAGGTATATTTTACTGTATCGGTTTATGTATTTCTATTTCCTTAGCGCTTCCTTGTACCGCTTTTCTTCTCTGTCTTTTTCGATAGGGGATATGCGTTGTTCCGTTATTCGGTTTGATGCACGGAGTCCCATAGCTCAGTTGGTTAGAGCGCCACACTGATAATGTGGAGGCCGGCAGTTCAAGTCTGCCTGGGACTACCCGGGGAAGTCGGCATACCACCTTATTTATGGGGGATTAGCTCAGCTGGCTAGAGCACCTGCTTTGCAAGCAGGGGGTCAACGGTTCGAATCCGTTATTCTCCACTTATGCCGTTTATTCGGCGATGATCTTTGACATATTGGTACACAAGCAAGACAGTGAATGATTCGGCAATGCCGTGTTTTTCTTTTTTTTTAGAGGATCTGCATGTCATTCCGTATCCGTCTTTCCCCCGTCTTTTTTGGCGGTCGGGTAAACAAAAGACGATTTCACTTTTGACAGCTGAAAGTATGAGCTGCTCGGAACTTATGTTCCGTGTATTGCGAATCAGAAAGTAGAAAAGGGCGCATGGCGGATGCCTAGGCTCACGGAGGCGATGAAGGACGTGATAAGCTGCGATAAGCTGCGGTAAGGAGCAAATATCCCTTGACCCGCAGATTTCCGAATGGGACAACCCACCGGTCTGAAGGTCCGGTATCCCTGACATATTGGTCATGGAGGCAAACGGAGGGAACTGAAACATCTTAGTACCTCCAGGAAGAGAAAATAACTAATGATTCCCCCAGTAGTGGCGAGCGACCGGGGAAGAGCCCAAACCGTTCATGTGGCAACGCATGTTCGGGGTTGTAGGACCGCGCTGTCGTATCTCAATTGTGAGGAGAAGCATCTGGAAAGTTGCTCCACAGACGGTGACAGGCCGGTATCCGAAGCGAGCGAGAGCGTAGCGGTATCCTGAGTAACGCGGGACACGTGAAATCCTGCGCGAATCCGCCGGGACCATCCGGTAAGGCTAAATACTCCCGTGAGACCGATAGTGAACGAGTACCGTGAGGGAAAGGTGAAAAGCACTCCTATTAGGAGAGTGAAATAGTCCCTGAAACCATGCGCCTACAAGCGGTCGGAGCACAAATGTTGTGTGACGGCGTGCCTTTTGCATAATGAACCTACGAGTTGCCGTCACCGGCGAGGTTAAGCCTCATCGAGAGGTGTATCCGCAGTGAAAGCGAGCCTGAAGAGGGCGCATAGTCGGTGTTGGCAGACGCGAAACCAAGTGATCTACGCATGCCCAGGGTGAAGTCCCGGTAACACGGGATGGAGGCCCCAACCAATAAGCGTTGAAAAGCTTCTGGATGAGGTGTGCGTAGGAGTGAAAGGCCAATCAAACTTGGAGATAGCTCGTACTCCCCGAAAGGCATTTAGGTGCCGCGTGCCGTTTACCGCATGAGAGGTAGAGCGACCGATAGGATGCGAGGGCTTCACCGCCTATCAAGTCCTGACGAACTCCGAATGCTCATGCGCCGTTGCGGTGCAGTAAGGGCGCGGGTGCTAAGGTCCGTGCCCGAGAGGAGAAGAATCCGGACCGCCGTCTAAGGTCCCGAAATTCTGCCTGAGTTAGTCTAACGAAGTGTGGTCCCGGTGACAGCCAGGATGTTGGCTTGGAAGCAGCCATTCATTCAAAGAGTGCGTAACAGCTCACTGGTCGAGGGTCCGCGCATGGATAATAATCGGGTATAAGGCAGATACCGAAGACGCGGGATAGTAAATAATAAAAGTATCGGTAGGGGAGCATTCCATGTGCGTAGAATGCAGAGAGACGATTTCTGCTGGAGCGTTTGGAAAAGCAAATGTAGGTATAAGTAACGATTAGGGGGGCGAGAATCCCCCCCGCCGCAAGACCAAGGTTTCCCGGGCAATGCTTGTCATCCCGGGGTCAGTCGGGTCCTAAGTCTCAGCCGAACGGCGATGGCGATGGCATAAACGGTTAATATTCCGTTACTGCCCTGTTGAGCGATGCGCTGACGGAGAAGTGACACCACCGCGTGCTGACGGAATAGCACGTTGAAGGGCAAAGGTGTTGACGGATGCAGGTAAGTCCGTATCCGGAGCCGAAGCCCGATAGTACGGAACGCCCTTCGGGGCAATCCGATAGTGTGGGTAATCAAACTCCCGAGAAAATGCGCTAAGCATCATCTTCAGGGTACCCGTACCGCAAACCGACACAGGTAGTCGGGTAGAGCATACTAAGGCGTTGAGATATTCATGGTTAAGGAACTAGGCAAACTGACCCCGTAACTTCGGGATAAGGGGTCCTCATAGAAATATGAGGCGCAGAGAATAGGTCCAGGCAACTGTTTAACAAAAACACAGGGCTGTGCCAACTCGTAAGATGATGTATACAGCCTGACACCTGCCCGGTGCCGGAAGGTTAAGAGGAGATGTCAGCCTTTTTTGGTGAAGCATTGAATTGAAGCCCCGGTAAACGGCGGCCGTAACTATAACGGTCCTAAGGTAGCGAAATTCCTTGTCGGGTAAGTTCCGACCTGCACGAATGGTGTAATGATCCGGACGCTGTCTCAATCATGAATTCAGTGAAATTGTAGTATCGGTGAAGATGCCGATTACCCGCGATGGGACGAAAAGACCCCGTGAACCTTTACTGTAGCTTAGCATTGACCTTGGTCATCCGATGTGTAGGATAGGCCGGAGGCTTTGAATCATACACGCCAGTGTGTGTGGAGCCATCCTTGAAATACGGCCCTTTGGCTGTCTGAGGTCTAACGCGTGATGCGCGGACACTGCTTGGCGGGCAGTTTGACTGGGGTGGTCGCCTCCAAAAGCGTAACGGAGGCTTCCAAAGGTGCCCTCTGGCCGATTGGTAACCGGCCTTACAGAGTGCAATGGCATAAGGGCGCTTGACTGGGAGGGGGACACCCCGAGCAGGCAGGAAACTGGGGCATAGTGATCCGGTGCAAGTGTATGGAAACTGCATCGCTCAAAGGATAAAAGGTACTCCGGGGATAACAGGCTGATCCCCCCCAAGAGCTCATATCGACGGGGTGGTTTGGCACCTCGATGTCGGCTCGTCACATCCTGGGGCTGGAGAAGGTCCCAAGGGTTGGGCTGTTCGCCCATTAAAGTGGCACGCGAGCTGGGTTCAGAACGTCGTGAGACAGTTCGGTCTCTATCTATCGTGGGCGTAGGAGTCTTGAGTGGATCTGGCACTAGTACGAGAGGACCGTGCTGGACAGACCTCCGGTCTGCCGGTTGTGGCGCCAGCCGCACCGCCGGGTATCCGCGTCTGGAACGGATAAGCGCTGAAAGCATCTAAGTGCGAAGCCGTCCGCGAGATTAGGACTCCCTGAGGGTCGTCATAGACGATGACGTTGATAGGAGGCAGGTGTAAAGGCGGTGACGCCAAAGCCGAGCCTTACTAATTGCCCGAGACTTTCGTTTCGTATGAGAGTTCTATTTTCAGGTGTGTGATTAATATTTATATGTTATCATATGTATTGTATATATATTATTGATGTGTATTTTATATATGTTATTTATATGTATTTTATATATATAATTTATATATTTATTATTCTCACAAACAGTCAAAAATTGTGATAATGACTATCATTTACTCTTGCTTGTGCCCATTTGTCGTTATACGTCGCGGCTTTGTAAATTAGTGTTGATGAAATATGGATTATTCATCAGATTATTTTCAATGTTCGTGTTCGCAACGAAATGTTTAGGCGGCTATTGCTGCGGGGTTCCACCTCTTCCCATTCCGAACAGAGAAGTTAAGCCCGCCTGCGCCGATGGTACTGCAATGCAATGCGGGAGAGTAGGTCGCCGCCCTCTTTAAATTGAAGTGTCCCTTTGACCGTAAATGGTCGGAGGGACACTTTGTTGTTTTGGCGCAGAAGAAAGATTTTGAGGAGATAGAGAAGAATGTATGTATTGATATATAGGTAAAATAATAGGGAAGAACGTATGTAATAACATAAGGGTATCTGGACATTTTGCAGATGGATGTTTAGTAGTGTAATCTGATCTTTGACATATTTTAGATTATACTACCGGTTATGCTAACAACTTTTTTAGTTCGTTGAATTTATCCGGATGAGATATTTCATCCCAATAGAATATAATCCTTTGGTGTGAATGGAAATCGTTATCACATCCAATTGGGTATACAATTATTTGGTATTTATCACAAAGAACAAGTACATTTGCTTTCTGAAGGTTGGCATACGAAGCACCTTGAATAAATGTTTCTTCTATCTGAACTTCATTTTCCATCCAGTATTTTTCTTCTATGACAACTCTGGCTTTCTTTAAACCTGTTCCAAATGGATGTAACGAAACATTAGTCCTGCCTCTTTTGGAGAACTCTCCATGTCCAAGATGAAGAGTTACTTGATTAAGAATCTCGCCATTCTCTTCAGTCCATCCCATAGAATTTAATAATGGAATAACTTGATATTTATGAACAGCAGACTCTTTCTCTGAATAATCAATATTTTGAGGTGCTTCATGAGCCATTAACTCTGGTAATAAACTAATATCAAAGTCCTTTTTCTTTAGAATTCTTTTTAACTGTTTATAATCCTCTGCATTTAGTGCCAACCACTTCCACCTTGAAATTGCTTATGGACTAACTTATGATTTTTAAAGTAAGTATCATTGCGCAATTCTTCTAAAGATATAGGCGGAATTTCTTGCTTGTTGCCAATGTATGTATTGCTGTAATATAAGAAGAAGGGGTCAATGACACCGGCTTCTTGCGCTCTCCATACAGAGTTAATAGACTTAACCGGAGATTTCTCGTAAAATACGAGAACATCTCCTTTTTTTGTTTCAGAATTACCTTGCCAAAATCCTCGTGTCATATTTCGCTCTCCCTCTCGGTACGTTCCCACAAGAAACCATGCCTGTAATGGTCTTGGTAGTTGTTGACATGAAGCAGTTTCTGTTTCCATTTCTTCTTTTATTAGTTTAATCTCATAATCGTAAAGGAATGCACACATTTCGGCATGAGTCAATTTGTTTTCATTCGCGAATTCGCATAAGATGTTGCATAATTTAACATAATACATACATCTGTCAAAGTATTTTGTTCTAGGAGGTACTTCGGGCAGTTCTATATCATATTTACTGGCAATCTTCTTCAAATATATAAATTGCATAACAAAGAAGTTCTTTATAACGATTCCATTGAATTTTGATATTTTTTCATGATTGTAGAGTTAAAGAGTCTAACAGTAAATGCAATATTACTAATAAATTTTGTAAAACTTCTGCTTTGGTTTATAAAAGTTTAGTTTTATATTGCTCTTCTGTTTGTGTAGTACAATATAATTATGTATTGTTCGTTTTTTATATATGCAATTAACTGATAGGATTCGGCAGGTCAAGATATTTCTTGTTGTTGCTGCTATAATTATAGCGGTGGTCAGTTTGTTGGTATCTCGTTATTTGGTTCAGGATTTGGCTTCCGAAGAACGGAATAAGATGGAGGTATGGGCAGAAGCGATGAGGGCTTTGAACAAAGCAGATGAAAACACAGATATGAATTTGGTGTTGAAAGTCATAGATGAGAACAATACTATCCCCGTTGTAGTTCTCGACAGTGATGGTCAAGCCCAAATATTCAGAAATCTTAAAGTTAAAGGAAAGACCTATAACGATACCCTCGCTTATGTTACAGAGCAGGGTCTTCTCATGAAAAAAGCCGGTCGCAGCATACGCATCGGTCTTGATGAAATTTCAGATAGCGACTATATTGAAGTATGCTATGATGAGAGCACAATGTTGCGGCGACTTAATGTCTATCCGTTTTGGGTTCTTGGTCTTGTTATGCTTTTTGTTGTCATAGCCATATTCGCCCTTCTCACATCGAAGAAAGCCGAACAGAATAAGGTATGGGTAGGTTTGAGCAAGGAGACTGCGCACCAGTTGGGCACACCGATAAGCAGTTTGATGGCATGGACGGAGATATTGAAAGAAACATATCCGGACGATGCTTTGATACCGGAGATGGAACAAGACGTAAAGCGTTTACAACTAATTGCCGAGCGTTTCTCAAAAATAGGTTCATTACCCGAGCCGGTGCCTTCAAGTCTTCTTGAGGTAATGACACATGTTGTGGATTATATGGACCGGCGCACTTCCAACAAAGTTGTCATGGTCAGTCGTTTCCCGGAGCAAGACATAATCGTTAAAATCAATTCCTCATTATTCGAGTGGGTAATTGAAAACCTATGCAAGAATGCGGTTGATGCGATGGAAGGTTCCGGAACGATTACACTTTTCATGGAAGAGGTTAAAGACAAGGTGATAATCGAAATCAGTGACACAGGTAAAGGCATATCAAGAAAGAACATGAAAAATGTTTTCAAGCCCGGTTTCACTACCAAAAAACGAGGTTGGGGACTTGGCTTATCGCTTGCCAAGCGCATTGTTGAGGAATATCATAAAGGCAAAATTTATGTCTTCAACAGCGAGATAGGCAAAGGAACCACATTCCGTATAGAACTCAAAAAATAAGAAGTAGGTGTTCAAAAAATAAACTTATATACAGTTTGTAATTTTGAATACCTACTTCTTTTTTTATGTTAACAAAAACCATATAACTAATTATTTTAGTTAAAAATTTGCCCATATCGTCACATTTAACTAATAATTTTAGTTATGTGACGATTTTTTTATTTACTTTGCGATATGAATATAAATATTATTCAATCATACTAACTGAAAGAATGTGGAAAAAAACCTTGATAAATAGAAAAGATATGAGACAATTGACAAATAAGGAAGAAGAAATAATGAACCATTTATGGGAGAAAGGCTCGATGAAAATATCAGATTTGCAGACGCTCTATAACGAGCCAAAGCCTCACGTAAACACGCTCAGCACTTTAGTAAAGATACTCGAAGAAAAGGGTTTCGTTGCTCATCGTGCCATTACCGCCCGCAGTTATGTTTATTTTGCCAAAATCACAAAGGCAGAATACAGCAAGGGGACGCTGAACAATGTCGTGGATAAATTCTTCGGTAAAAACTATATTAACGCTGTTAACACTCTCGTGAAAGATGAGAAGATAAGTGTCGATGATTTGAAAGAACTAATAAGAATGGTAGAAAAAGGATAGTATGGCAACACTTTTCATTTACTCAATAAAGGTCAGTCTGTGCATGGTGACATTCTATTTTGCGTATAAGATGTTGCTCAGCCGTGACACATTCCATCGCTTCAACCGCATTGCAATCCTCACCTCCTTGCTGTTGTCGATGCTACTGCCATTGATAAAGATAAACACCGAGACGCAGATTGGAATAGCCAAGGGGTTGATTGTCATCGAGCAGGCCGTAGTTACGGGTGCTGTTGGCGATGATGAGAGCATGGGTCTTTCGCCGGTTCAGTGGGGATTCATGGTCTATTTGCTTGGAGTAGTACTGTTTCTGGCAAGAGAGGTAGTGTCGCTCGTCAGACTTGGCAAACTTATGAGGAGAGGCCGGATGGTCGGTTCGTCGGCATTGCAGCATGACGGAATGCCACTGAATGATTTCGATAAAGTAATTGATAAGTCACGTATTATTGTCGTTGACGATGACATCTCTCCATTCTCTTGGTTCAGAAACATCGTTATGGGTTCTAAAGATTTTCACGACAATCCGCGCGAGATAATAAACCATGAGTTGGCACATGTGCGTTTGGGACATTCATGGGACGTGGCATTCTGCAATTTCATCCTTGTCTTTCAGTGGTTCAATCCCGCTGCATGGCTTTTGAAACAAGAACTGCAGAACATTCATGAGTATGAAGCCGACGAGGCCGTAATAAAAAGAGGTATCGATGCCAAGCAGTATCAGATGCTGCTTATAAAGAAGTCCGTAGGAGAACATCTTTTCTCTATGGCAAACAATTTAAATCATAATTCATTAAAAAAACGTATTACTATGATGAAAAAAACAAGAACAAATCCTTGGCAGCGCGCGAAAGCCCTTGCCGTGCTGCCCATTGCAACCGTTGCGATAGTTGCATTTGCCAGCCCTAAAGTTGAACAAGCCATGAATAGGGCAGAAGTTGAAAGCGAGGGAATGATAAGAATGGGGAAAGACAAGGTTGCCACCATAACCTCGCTGCAGAGTGGGGAGCAGGCTGTCGATGCCCGGCAGGCGGACATAATGCCCGGTGCTGAACAAAGGAAAGACAGTGTACCGGAAAAAGCATACGAGGTGGTGGAGACCATGCCTACTTTCCCCGGAGGGATAGAAGGAATGATTGATTTCCTTTCAAAAAATATCAAATACCCTGATATTGCCGAAAAAAACAATATTGAAGGTCGCGTTATTGTGGCGTTTGTTGTCAACAAGACGGGCGAAGTGGAAGACCCTGTCGTTGTGAGGTGCGTCTCGCCCGAATTAGATCGCGAAGCACTGCGTGTTGTTCGTGCAATGCCCAAGTGGACTCCGGGAATGCATAAAGGCAAGCCGGTCAATGTAAAATACACTATTCCCATCTCATTCAAACTTACTGAAGATAAAGGTGGTGAAGAAGCAAATCCGGAGGCAGCATCTAAAGCCATGTAGAAAAAAGGCCAAGAAAGACGTTGCCGTTTTACAACTAAGTAACTGCTCGTAAGTAGGTATTCAAAATCAGCCAAATATAGGTTTGGTTTTGAATACCAACTTATTATACTCACGGTTTGTGATTTGGGCGAATTTGCCGACCAATTTGGGCGAGATTGGTTTGCAAATTCGCCCAAATTGCTGACCAAATTCGCCCAAATTGATTTGCCGGAATACGCAATATGCCCATTGTCAGACCTAATACGGTTAAAGGTTTCACGCTCAACGATAAAAAATGAGTAAAAAAGTAAAAAAACAATGATAAAGGTTTCTAAATGAAAAAATATTTGTACCTTTGCACCCCGAAGTATGCCCATAAAGAGGCATGCCGCAACGTAAATGAATGGCTTAGAGTCTCTTAGAATTGACTTAAAGAGTCTGCAAGAAGGTTTGAGCGTCTTCGAGAACGACCTTGACAGCGCGTTTTTCGAGGCTTTGGGCGGTCAGGAAGTGAATGGCGGTCGTTTGCATGTGTCGCTGTCTATACGCAAGGCGAGCGGCTTTTTCGACCTTACTTCACGCATTGAAGGTTCAGTTGTCGTTGCGTGCGACCTGTGCTTGGAAGAAATGGTTCTGCCCATAGAGACAGAAAACCATATCATAGTGAAGTACGGTAGCGAAGATACGATGGAAGACGATGTCGTGACTGTTGCAGAGGACGAAGGAATACTCGACATGTCGTGGCTCGTTTATGAGTTTATCACGTTGGCAATACCCATCAGACATGTGCATGCACCCGGCAAGTGCAACCCTGTCATGGCAAAAGTTCTGGAAGAACTGTCATCTGACCGAAGCAGTGATGAGGAGTCCGGCGGCGCGATGGATTCCCGTTGGAGCGAATTGTTGAAATTAAAAGATTAAACATTAAAATATTAAAAGATTATGGCACATCCTAAAAGAAGGCAGTCGAAGACTCGCACACTTAAAAGAAGAACTCATGACAAGGCAGTGGCTCCTACATTGGCAAAATGCGCTAATTGCGGCTCTTACCACATCTATCACACCGTATGCCCATCTTGTGGCTACTACCGTGGCAAGATAGCGATTGTTATGGACGAAACTGTTGAATAAAAAATGGGAAAGATAAACGCAGTAATCACCGGTGTGGGCGGCTATGTTCCCGACTATGTCCTCAACAATGAGGAACTGTCGAGAATGGTTGACACCAACGACGAGTGGATTATATCGCGTGTCGGTATCAAGGAACGTCGCATCCTCAACGAGGAAGGACTTGGAACGAGTTACATGGCTCGCAAGGCTGCGAAGCAGTTGTTGCAGAAAACGGGTGTTGACCCCGATTCAATCGATGCCTTGATACTTACCACTTCTACAGCCGACTATAAATTCCCATCCACGGCTTCTATCGTGCTTGGGAAACTTGGACTGAAGAATGCCTTTGCGTACGACTTATGGGCAGCATGTTGCGGTTTCATCTATACACTTGATACCGCGGCGATGATGATACAGAGTGGTCGCCACAAGAAAATCATTGTGATAGGAGCCGACAAAATGTCGTCGGTTATCGATTACAAAGACAGACAAACCTGCGCCCTCTTCGGCGACGGAGCGGCCGCAGTACTTCTTGAAGCAACGGAGGAAGAGAACATCGGAGTGCTCGACTCTCACTTCCGTACCGATGGCAAAGGTTTGCCATTCCTTCATCTCAAAGCCGGCGGCTCGGTTTGTCCTCCGAACCATTTCACGGTGGATCATCGTCTGCACTACCTCTATCAGGAGGGTCGCACGGTATTCCGTTATGCAGTGACCAATATGAGTGACGACTGCGCCTTGATAGCCGAGCGCAACGGTCTGGATAAAGATAATATCCGCTTCGTTGTGCCACATCAGGCAAATATACGCATCATAGAGGCCGTTGCAAAACGTCTCGAAATGCCTATGGAGAAGGTAATGGTAAATATCGAGCATTTCGGTAACACCAGTGCCGCCACAATTCCATTGGCACTCTGGGAATATGAGAACCGGTTGAAGAAGGGCGACAATCTCATTCTTACAGCCTTCGGAGCAGGGTTCGTACACGGCGCAGTTTACTACAAGTGGGCATACGACAGTCCGGCGACAAAGTAAAAATGAAAAAATGCGGGCTTCGTGAAAACATATAAATAGTCTGCAAGGCATGATAAATTGCTGAATGGGGCACGTTTTTTCATATCACATGCCGCATCAACGATTAGGATTATACCCCCAATGAAAGACGCATCCTATTAAATAATTTAATAAGATGCGTTTTTTTAGATTAAAAACGATAATATAACATACAACAATATGCACAAGGCAGGATTCGTAAATATCGTGGGAAACCCCAATGTCGGCAAATCAACGCTGATGAACCAACTTGTAGGTGAGCGCATTTCCATTGCCACTTTCAAGGCGCAGACTACGCGCCACCGCATCATGGGCATCGTCAATACCGACGATATGCAGATTGTTTTCAGCGATACTCCGGGAGTACTGAAGCCTAACTACAAGTTACAGGAGTCGATGTTGGCTTTCTCTGAGAGTGCACTTGCCGATGCCGACGTGCTTCTTTATGTCACCGATGTGGTGGAGAAGCCGGAGAAGAACATGGATTTTCTTGAGAAAGTGCAGAAGATGAAGAAGCCTGTCATATTGTTGATAAACAAGATTGATGTACTTGGTACGGATAATTCCGGACAGGAAAAGAATGTGGAGAACTCAAAACCTATCCACAAATCATCTCCTCAGAACGCTCAACACTCCGCTCGCCTCCGACAGGAGACGCTTTCGAAGCAAAGCGAAGAAAGAACGCTCAACGCTCAACGCTCACCACTCAACGCTCAACACTCAAACCTCACCACCACCCTTGGTGACATCGTAGAACTGTGGCACAAGTTATTGCCCAATGCCGAGATACTCCCTATATCTGCGAAGAACAAGTTCGGAACGGAGATTCTGCTCAAGCGCATCAAGGAACTGCTGCCCGAAAGCCCGGCTTTCTTCGACAAAGACCAACTCACCGACAAACCCGCACGATTCTTCGTGAGCGAGATAATACGTGAGAAAATACTCCTATACTACGACAAGGAGATACCCTATTCGGTAGAGGTGGCCGTGGAGAGTTTCAAGGAAAGCGAGAAGATAATCCGCATCAGTGCCGTAATCTATGTGGAACGCGACTCGCAGAAGGGCATCATAATCGGGCATCAGGGTATTGCGCTCAAGAAGATGTCCACCGAGGCACGCAAGTCGCTTGAACGATTCTTCGACAAGAGCATCTATCTGGAATGCTTTGTAAAGGTTGACAAGGATTGGCGTTCGTCCCAAAGAGAACTGAATAATTTTGGATATAACCCGGGATAGGAGTGTGGCAGGCTCGTAATGTACGGGATAAAGAAAGATAAGAAGATATGGGAAATTTAGTAGCAATAGTAGGAAGACCGAACGTTGGTAAGTCAACGCTTTTCAATAGGCTCACCAAGAGTCGTCGCGCAATTGTCAGTGACGAGGCCGGAACCACGCGCGACCGTCAATACGGCAAGTGCGAATGGTGTGGCAAGGAGTTCTCGGTGGTTGATACCGGCGGCTGGGTGGTAAACAGCGATGATATATTTGAGGAACAGATACGCAAGCAGGTAATGGTGGCAACAGAAGAAGCCGACCTCCTACTTTTCCTTGTAGATACCGACAACGGACTCACCGACTGGGACGAAGACGTGGCAAAGATACTGCGACGCACAAACCTGCCGGTGATATTGGTTGCCAACAAGGTGGATAACAGTGCTCAACAGTTCGATGCAATGGAGTTCTACAAACTCGGACTTGGCGAACCGCAGTGCGTAAGTGCCATCTCCGGAAGCGGTACCGGCGACCTTCTTGACCTCGTACTCGAAAAACTGCCCACGGCAAAAGACGAAGACGACTTCCTCGACGATACCCCGCGCTTTGCCGTGGTGGGACGACCTAATGCCGGAAAGAGCAGCCTGATAAATGCCTTCATCGGAGAAGACCGTCACATAGTGACCGAAATTGCAGGTACAACACGCGACAGTATATATACGAAGTACGATAAGTTCGGTTTCGATTTTTATCTCGTTGATACCGCCGGCATACGTCGTAAGAATAAGGTAACGGAAGATCTTGAGTTCTATAGCGTGATGCGTTCGATACGCGCCATTGAGAATAGCGATGTCTGCATACTGATGATTGATGCCACGCGAGGTATTGAGACCCAAGACATGAACATCTTCCAGTTGATACAGAAGAACAATAAGTCGCTGGTTGTGGTCGTAAACAAGTGGGATCTCGTGGAGGACAAGAGTCAGAAAGCAATAGATACTTTCAAGAATGCCATACAAAACCGCATGGCTCCGTTCACCGACTTCCCGATAATCTTTGCTTCTGCGCTCACCAAGCAGCGCATTTTCAAGGTACTTGAAACGGCGAAGGATGTGTTCCTCAATCGTAAGGCGAAGATTGGAACGACGAAACTCAACGAGGTGATGTTGCCTATCATCGAGGCTACACCGCCGCCATCGATAAAAGGAAAGTACATAAAGATAAAGTATTGTGCGCAGATTCCGGATACTCAGATTCCGAGTTTCGTGTTCTATGCCAATCTGCCGCAGTATATCAAAGAACCATACAAGCGTTTCCTTGAGAACAAGATACGTGATAACTGGACACTGACCGGCTCGCCGATAAACATTTTCATAAGACAGAAATAACATCTCGTAGCAATGCGCAAACTGATATATGCCGTTCTGCTTGTAGTGATGTTCGCAGCGATTGGTTGTGGCAGTGACGCTGAAAAGGAAAAGAATGCTGCCGGACTTTTTGCCAAAGGTTATTACGAACGTCTCATCGAAGGCAACTACGATGGATATGTTGATGCTCTCAACTATCCGGACAGTCTGCCGCCCGGTTATCGTCGCCAACTTATTCTTAATGCCAAGACGTTTGCCGAGCAGCAGAAAGCACTCAATGGCGGCTGGGTTGCGGTGGAGGTTGCCGACTGCCAACTTGACCGTCTTTCGCCAACGGCTTTGGTGACACTAAGAATGTGCTATGCCGACAGCACGCGAGAGGATGTTGTTGTGCCGATGGTTGAGCGTGAAGGCAGGTGGTATATACGCTGAGGAAGACAATTAGGGAATGTCTTATGAGTGGCATATAGACGCTTTGCGGGTCGAGAAGTTAATGCGATAGAAACGAAAATACCGGAAATAAGACATAAATCTCTGTCTTGTTTCCGGTATTTTCGTTCTTTATATTTGTATTGTCATTCCTTGTCATGCAGTTCGCGCATCTCCTCTTTCTTGACCTTCTTGAATAGGTCGGAGGCAAAAATGAAGTCGTTCAGTTTCTTGTTGTCTGATGTCATTATCTCATCCTTGTTGCCTGTCCATGCCGAGTTGCCTTTATATATGAATATGATGTTCTCACCGATTCCCATTACCGAGTTCATGTCGTGAGTGTTTATGATAGTAGTAGTGTTGTATTCCTGCGTGATACTGTGCAGCAATTCATCTATTACGAGGCTCGTCTTAGGGTCAAGTCCGGAGTTAGGTTCGTCGCAGAAGAGATACTTCGGGTTCAGGGCTATTGCCCTTGCTATTGCCACGCGCTTCTGCATTCCTCCCGAAAGTTCGCCGGGAAACTTGTCCTTCGCATCAAGAAGGTTCACGCGGTCGAGACATTCCTCGGCGCGTTTCGTGCGTTCTCTCAATGTCATGCTTGAGAACATGTCGAGCGGGAACATTACATTCTCCAACACAGGAATGGAATCGAAGAGGGCAGCACTCTGGAAAATCATGCCCATCTCGCGTCTCAGCATCACCTTCTCACGTTTTGACATGGCCACGAAGTCGCGTCCGTCGTAGAGTATTTCGCCCGATGTGGGTTCAAGCAATCCCACGATGTTCTTCATCAGAACAGTCTTTCCCGATCCGCTCTGACCGATAATCAGATTGGTCTTTCCGTTACTGAAAGTGGCATTAACGTCTTTAAGTACTTCTTTGTCACCGAAAGATTTATACAGGTTCTTTATCTCAATCATATTGTTGTCTTGATTTATTGAGTTAAGGAGGTGTGCGATAAAAGTGAGCATCGCCTTGCCATGACCTCCGTTACTTTAATTTCATGAAAGCAACTGTGTGAGGAACACGTCTGAAAAAAGAATCAGTACCGAACTGCTCACCACCGCAGTGGTAGAGGCCTTGCCGACTTCCACCGAGCCGCCTTCCACCGAATATCCGCAGTAAGAAGAAACACTGCTGATGATGAAAGCAAAAAAGATGCTCTTGATAATACTCATCCACACGAACCATGCCCTAAAGTCGTGCTGCAAACCCAGTGTGAGGTCGTCGGGCGAGAGCACATGCCCCAAATAGGCAGTGGCGTAAGCACCAACTATTCCGAGAGCCGACGAGAAAATAACGAGGAATGGCATCATTGTTATCATTCCCAAAATCTTGGGCAGAATGAGATAACTCGCAGAGTTGACACCCATTATCTCAAGCGCGTCAATCTGCTGCGTGACCCTCATCGTGCCCAACTCCGAGGCTATGTTGGAGCCCACTTTCCCCGCAAGTATCAGACACATGATGCTCGACGAGAATTCCAGAAGCATTATCTCGCGTGTGGTGTAGCCGCTGACCCAGCGTGGCATCCACGGACTTTGTATGTTCAACTTCATCTGAATACAGATAACGGCACCGATGAAGAACGAGATAAGCAGTACGATACCTATGGAGTCAACACCCAACTGGGTCATGTCCTTAGTGTATTGCTTGAAGAACATTCTCATGCGTTCAGGCATTGAGAACACGCGTCCCATGAGCATGAGGTATCGTCCGAAAATGGTAAGATATTTCTTTATAAACATATTGATGTCTGAATGAAATTGTTTGCAAAAGTAATTAAAATCGACCGAATAACGGCATTTTTGCCGTATTGTTTTTCTTTTATTCGCATTTGTATTGTCCTAATTTATCTTTTTTTTGTTGTTTTTGTGGAGTTTTTAAAAAAAGATGTCATAATATTTGTTCATAAAGAATCTTTTGTCTACTTTTGTAGCGAATTAAATAAATACAATTTACCAATTTTTAAAGTATTAATTAATTATGAAAAAGTTATTTATCGCAGCATTGATGATGGTATCGTCGGTTGCATCATTCGCACAGCATTCAATTGGTTCGGTTTCAATACAGCCTAAGGTAGGTGGAACTCTTACTACATTTGCAGGTAAAGATTCTAAAGGAGCAAATATGAAGTTAGGACTCATTGCAGGTGCGGAAGTAGAATATCAGGCAACCGATCTTCTCAGTCTTGCAGCAGGTTTGAACTATGCAATGCAGGGATGTGCTATTGATGATCCGCTCCCAAATATTGATACAGAGTATTTCAATATTCCTCTTGTTGCAAATTTCTATGTTGCAAGGAATTTTGCTCTTAAGGTTGGTGTTCAGCCGGGATTCCTTATGAGTGCAAAATTAGATAAACTTGATGTGAAGAAAGCTTATAAATCTTTCGACTTGAGCATCCCTGTTGGAGCAAGTTACGAGATTGAAGATTTCGTTATTGACGCTCGTTACAACTTCGGTGTTACTAATGTTAATGAATCAGATGCAACAAAGACACGCAACAGCGTTATTCAGTTGACACTTGGTTACAAGTTCGATCTCTAAGAAATAGATTAGTATCGCATAACAATAAAAGCCATATCTGCTTTTCGTAAAGAATTGCAGATATGGCTTTTTTGTTTCACGAAAACTTAATAAGGCGTAAAAGAAAACCCGAATTACTTACGATGACGTTACCGAAAAATGCCGGAAAAATGCTTGCAAATTAATAATAATTTGTACTTTTGCATTCTGAAACATATTATATGATTTGACAATCAAGATGGGCAAGTATTTTGTGTCATTGATGATTACGATTATTTTGGAACAGATATGAGCGATACGATAAACGTAAACGGCAGTTACCGCGAGGGCGATGCGGTGTTGAGAACCGAGGGTTTGGTGAAACGCTACGGCAAACGAACCGTGGTTAACGACGTGTCAATCAACGTCAGACAGGGCGAAATTGTGGGTCTGCTCGGGCCGAACGGTGCCGGCAAAACCACATCGTTCTACATGACGACAGGACTTGTGGTGCCAAACGCCGGGCACATATTTCTTGATGCTCACGACATAACAGACTATCCCGTATATAAACGAGCACGCGCCGGCATAGGCTACCTGCCGCAGGAGGCCAGCGTGTTCCGCAAAATGAGTGTGGAAGACAATATAATGTCGGTGCTCGAGATGACAAAGACCACGAGGAAATATCAACTCGAAAAACTCGAAAGTCTGATACGTGAGTTCAGATTGGAGAAAGTGCGCAAGAATACCGGCGACCGACTCTCGGGTGGAGAACGCCGTAGGACAGAGATAGCGCGATGCCTTGCCATCGACCCGAAGTTCATAATGCTCGACGAACCCTTTGCCGGTGTCGATCCGATTGCCGTGGAAGACATTCAGCACATCGTTTGGCAACTGAAATATCGTAACATCGGAATACTCATAACCGACCATAACGTGCAGGAAACGCTATCCATCACCGACCGCGCTTACCTGCTGTTCGAAGGTCGAATACTCTTTCAAGGCACTCCGGAACAACTCGCCGAGAACAGCATAGTGCGTGAGAAATATCTCGGTAGCGGATTTGTGCTGCGACAGAAAGACTTCCAGCAGATTGATGAAGAGAAGAGGAGAAGGATGGACGATGAGGGTTGAGGGTTGAGCGATGAGTGTTCTTTCTTCGCTTTGCTTCGAAAGCGTCTCCTGTCGGAGCCGAGCGGAGCGATGAGCGATGAGTGTTCTGTTATTGCTTTTAAGCGTCTTGTGTCGAAGCAGGGAGGAGCGATGAACGCGTAGGGGAAAATGTATTGCGGGCAGGAATGAATGCTATTAAAAAGTAAAATGGGCGAGATTGCAGAGTAAAATGGGCGAAATTGGTTGGCAATTTAGGCGAGATTGGTTAGCAATTTGGGCTAAATTGAAAATCATAATCAAATATTTATATCTGCAAAATGTGGCCTTATCAAATTTTTTTTCATACCTTTGCAGGGCGTAATCTTAACATGAAATGAAACTTATTTTAATGACCAAGCCCACATTCTTTGTGGAAGAAGACAAAATATTATCCAACCTTCTTGAGGAAGGTATGGATTTCCTTCATGTATATAAGCCGGATTCGTCACCGGTATTCACCGAAAGGCTGTTGTCGCTGATTCCGGAGGAGTATTACAAGAAGATGGTTGTGCATGGCCATTACTATCTGAAAGACGAATATGGACTCAGAGGCATTCATGTAGATGACCCGTCGGCATCGTTGCCACAGGGATATAATGGAAAGTTCTCAAGAACATGCACCGCTATCGACCAACTGAAGGAGGCAAAGAAAAAGTCGGAATATGTTTTCCTGAAGCATATCGCAACCGAAAATTCGGAGACCGGCAGAAAGGGCGATTTCACAACCGAAGAACTCATTGATGCGCGCAAACAGGGTCTGATAGATAAGCATGTGTATGCGCTCGGAGGGTTGAATATTGACAATATTAAGGAAATAAAGCAGTTGGGATTCGGTGGTGTAGTGATTTGCGGAGATATATGGAAACGCTTTGATATACACAAACAGCAAGACTATAAAGACTTGCTGAATCACTTTGTGAAAATAAAAAAAATAGTGGATTAGGTGGCTTGATAATACTTTTTTCAAACTCAAAATAGATAACAAATGATAGACCAAAATTCTTTCATGGTATTCGCGGGCACAAACACCAAATATCTGGCAGAAAAGATTTGCAAGAGTTTGGGTTGCCAATTAGGAAACCTTGTCATGACGAAGTTCTCTGACGGAGAGTTTGCCGTTTCGTACGAGCAATCCATCAGAGGCCGTGACGTGTTCCTCGTGCAAAGCACATTCCCGCCTTCGGACAACCTCATGGAATTGTTGCTTATGATTGATGCGGCAAAGAGAGCATCGGCAAAGAGCATCAATGCGGTGATTCCGTATTTCGGGTGGGCACGACAGGACCGAAAAGACAAACCGCGCGTGAGTATCGGTGCGAAACTTGTGGCCGACTTGCTGAACGCTGCCGGTATCGACCGCCTGATAACAATGGACTTGCACGCAGACCAGATTCAGGGATTTTTTGATGTGCCTGTTGACCATTTGTATGCTTCGGGCGTGCTTCTGCCTTATTTGCAGAGTCTTAATCTCGACAATCTGGTTATTGCATCGCCTGATGTCGGCGGTAGCAAGAGGGCTAACACGTTTGCAAAATATCTTGGCTGTCCGCTCGTACTTTGCAACAAGACAAGGTCGAGGGCAAATGTGGTTGATTCCATGCAGATTATTGGTGAGGTAAAGGGAAAGAATGTGGTTCTGGTTGACGATATGGTTGATACGGCCGGGACAATCACCAAGGCTGCCGACGTGATGATTGCAGAGGGCGCAAAAAGCGTAAGAGCATGTGCAAGCCACTGCGTGATGAGCGGTCCGGCAAGCGAGCGTGTGCAGAACAGTACTCTTGAGGAAATCGTAATGACAAACTCGATTCCTTATAATCAAAACTGCTCGAAGATTAAGCAACTGTGCGTTGCCGACATGTTCGCCGAGACTATACGCCGAGTGCTCGAAAACAAGAGCATCAGCGACCAGTATATCATCTAAATATAATAATGTCACTATGAAAAAGGGATACTCTCTCGCAGTCGTGTTTATGGCTTTGGCGTTTGCAGTGTGTTCATGCAATGTTCCGGGTAAGCCTGCAACGGATAGTAATGATTCTGCTAACGAAGTGAAGGAACAAACCGTCGGCAATGAAGACGTTAAGCCGATGGCTGTTGCCGAACTGAAGATGGCAAAGGATTTCACTCTTGACGATATTAAAGGCAAGAAAGTAAATCTGATGAGTGAGGTAAAGAAGAACAAGATAACGATTCTTGACTTCTGGGCAAGTTGGTGCCCGCCTTGCATGCGCGAGGTGCCCAATCTTGTTGATATTTACGACAGATATGGAGAAGACGGACTTGGCATAGTGGGCGTGTCGCTTGACGAAAGCAAGGACGACTGGAAAAACACAGTGGAGTCAATGGGGATGAAATGGGTACAGGTTTCTGACCTCAAAGGCGGTAAAAGTCCGGTTGTGCGTCTTTATAATGTGCAGTCTATTCCACACATACTGGTTATCGACTCCGAAGGACGCATACTTTCTGAAGGCCTGACAGGTACCGAACTCGAAGAGTTCATTGCCGACCACATCGAATAGTACTTCATATTCGTTCTGTTTTTTATTCCTATAAGTAGGCATCGGGATAATTTAAAGTTGTCCCGATGTCGTTGCTTAATGATTATTATTGGAATATTGGTTGGTGGAATTTGTTTAATAACCGAAAAACATTTTTAATAAAATAAATATTATGAAAAAAACATTTTTACTTTTATCAGTAGCGTTCGCACTGTTCTTTGTTGCCATGCCGATGGAGGCAAAGGTGCGTTACGTGAAGAGCGGAAGCACCGGCGATGGTTCGTCGTGGGCTTCGGCATTGGGCAGTTTGCAGACTGCCATTAACGAATCGGCCGCCGGAGATGAGATATGGGTGGCCGCCGGAGTTTACGCTCCCGAAGAACTCATCAAAAGTTCAAGACCGCTTTCCCGCGCATTCATAATGAAGAGTGGCGTGTCAATCTACGGAGGTTTTGCCGGAACAGAGGCCGACAAGACCGAACGTGCACTGAAAGAGGGCGGAAAAGCCTACGATTTCGTGAACGAAACCATACTTAGTGCCGATGACGATGTGGCTGATATATGGGTGAGAGAGTTCCAGGATGCCACTACTTATCGCTATGCGTGGCATGTGGAGAATAGTGTTATACCCGGAACGGCAGACAATTACCATCATGTGCTCTATGCTGCGGGCGAACTTGTGGATGCCACAGAAATCAACGGACTTACACTTAAAGGCGCACATGCGAATGATTATAAGTCGAAAGCAGCGGGAGGCGCACTCTATGCGAAGGGAAACATTACGTTGAAAGCATGTAAGGTGGTTGAAAATTCGGCTTGGTTCAAGAACGAATCCACAGGAAGTAGCGACACCAATGGTGGTGCCGTGTATTTGGTCGGCTCCGGAAATGCAGCAATTACCGAGTGCTATTTCGCCCGCAACTATAGCCACTCAAGTTACGGCAGAGGTTTGGGCGGTGCCGTTTATGCAAAGAATGTGACCATCAGCAACTGCGATTTCGAGGACTGTGTTGCGCTTGAAAACGGTGGTGCGGTATATAATATCGGTGGAACGGTCACAGGCTGCACTTTCAACAACTGCTACGGCGGTTCGGGTGGTGCCATCTACAATGACGGAAAGGCCGAACGTAACGTTGTTTACGAGTGCCGCGGACTGCTCGGTGGCGGTGTATATAACAAGTCTGTTGCGTCTTACAACCTTGTGGCAAACTGCTATGCCGACATGATTGAAATGGGCGATAGCAACGGTGGTAAAGGTGGCGGCATCTATAACGAGAGTGGCGATGTGCTCGGTTCGGTGGTGTTCAACAACACTGCGTTCAGTGGCGGCGGCATTTACATAAAAGATGGTCGTGTAATCAACTGCACGGTGCAGAACAATATGTTGCGTGCTGAAAGTGAAATTGCCAATATCGGAATTGAAGGTAATGCTGAAGAAAATCTGAAAGTGTTCAATACCATTGGCAATCCGAATGCCGACAAGACTAACTTCACCAATCCTACCACATTCAACGGAGTGGCAAAGACGGCGGCAGACACTGTGGCTGTGAAGGCTGCCAACTGGACATTGGCTGCCGGCAGTGAGTTTATTGATGCCGGAACAGCGACAGAAGGTATCGTTGAAGAAACCGACATACTGGGCAATCCGCGCGTGTCAGGCTCTGCAATAGACAAGGGAGCATACGAACGTGAGGCAGAGAAATTGCCGAACATTACGCTCACCTATGCCGAAGCAGGCAGTGAAGTGACCGTGGGAACGGGCGGAAGCAACGGTGTGGTGTTCCATATTGACTGGGGAGACGGTAACTTGCAGGAGTATAGCAAGGCTTCTTACATCACGCATACCACCTTGGGTAAAGAGGTGAAAATCTATGGTGACAACATCCTTATACTCGTTGCGACAAATCAGAATCTGCAGGCTGTTGACATAACACGTGCTCCTACGCTAAGTCGTATTCAGTTGGGAGGAAACCAACTCACCGCACTCGATGTTACACAGAACCTCAATCTTACCGGCATTTATTGCGAGAAAAACAAGATTACCGCTCTCGATGTGAAGAACTGTAAGTTGCTACGCGTGCTCGACTGTCACGAGAACGAGATCGCCGGAACCATCGATTGCAGCGAGATGACAAAACTTTCAAAGGTTGACTGTGCTGATAATAAGGTGGAAGAACTGATATTGCCGAAACATGATGCTCTCACTCAGGTTGATTGTTCGCGCAACAGTCTGACTGCATTGGATGTTACGGGACTGCCGGCTCTTTCGGATTTGAGTTGCACGGAGAACAAAATTACGTCCTTGGATCTGAAGGATTTGGCTAATCTTGAGAATATCTATGCTTTCTCTAATGAAATGAATGAAATCGATGTAACGCCTTGCGTAAACCTGAAGACTCTCAGTGTTGCTGATAATAAGTTCACTTCTATTGACTTGCAGAAGAACAAATTCTTGGAAGGAGTTTATCTTTTCAAGAACAAATTGTCGGCTGTTGATATATCAAAGTGCCCGAACGTTAGATGGCTTAATGTCAGTGACAACAATCTCACGGAGTTGAATACGTCGCAACAGTCTATGTTGTCGATGCTCATTGCAAACAATAACCGTATTTCAGAAGTGGATTTGTCTAACAATAAGCAACTCCTTCAGGTTCAACTTGGCAGCAACCAACTCTCAGCTATTGATGTTACAAAGCAACCAAATCTGTCGTGGCTGAAAGTTGATAACAACGCAATAAGCACGCTTGATTTGAAGAATAACTCATATCTCTATTGGTTGGAGTGTGGCAAGAACAACATTGCCGAACTCGATCTCTCTAATAACAAGAGTTTGCAGCGTCTTGAGGCCGAGGAAAATCAACTTACAACGCTCGACCTTTCAAAGAATCTGAACTTGGAGGGTGTCCTAATACAGAATAATAAGTTGCCGGTTGACGTTCTAAATGCAATCATCGATGTACTGAAAGATGTATCGAATGTTGAAATCAACGTGAACAACGAGGCTTGGGGTCGTAAACTCAACATCAGCGAAATGCCGGGAACTGCGGGCGCGAACATCGAACAGGCAAAGGCCAAGGGCTGGATTGTAACGGCAGAATTTACTTCCGGCATCGATTCTGCAAGTGCAGTGGAAGAGGGCTTCACGAAGTATTACTTTACCATCAGTGGTCACGCGCTCGGTACTGTCCGTCCGTCGGTCAAGGGTATATACATCGTAAAGGAAATGAACGGAACGAAAGTTGTCTCTATTCAGAAGATAATAATCAAGTAACATTTTGAAATGAAGTGTTGAAAAGTAAAGAGGATATGGAGTGAATCGCCATATCCTCTTTTCCTTTTCTTACGCATCTGTCTGGCTATATGTTATAATGCCTTATGGTTAAAAAAACAAATTTTTTCATATTGATATTATATTATTACGAAAATAATGCGTAATTTTGCATTTCAATTCGTGAAATTAGTAATAATCAAAGATTTAAATAATACAAATGAAAGTAACATTTGAGAATCCTGACAAGGTAAATGGATTGATGACCTTGACAGTAGAAGAGGCTGATTATACCGAAAAGGTGGAAAAGCAACTTAAGGATTACCGCAAGCGTGCCAATATTCCGGGATTCCGTCCGGGGCAGGTACCTATGGGCATGGTGCGCCGCCAGTATGGTAACGCTGTAAAAGTGGATGTTATAAACAACTTGCTGGGCGAGGAGATTTACAAGTATGTGCGTGAGAACAAAGTGCAGATGCTGGGCGAACCAATGCCGTCAGAGCAGCAGGTACAGGTGGATCTCGAGAAGCCGGCACCCTACACTTTCGTCTTTGACATCGCCGTTGCACCGGAGTTCAAAATTGAAATAACAAAGAAAGATACTGTAGATTTCTACAATATCACTGTTGACGATAAGATTATCGACCGTCAGATAGACATGTATGCTTCACGTTCGGGACACTACGATAAGGTGGAGGAATATCAGGCTAACGACATGCTGAAGGGCGATATGCGCGAACTCGATGCAGAAGGCAACACCAAGGAAGGTGGCATCAGCGTTGAGGCTGCCATAATGATGCCTGAATATATCAAGGTGGAGGAGCAGAAAGCTTTGTTCCAAGGTGCGAAACTCGGCGACGTGATAACGTTCAATCCAAAGAAGGCTTACCCGGAAGGCTCTGCCGAAATACAGGGAATGTTGAAGGTTTCACGTGAGGAGGCTGAGAATATAACTGCCGATTTCAGTTATCAGATTACCGAAATATCACGCTATGTGAAGGCTGAGGTTAATCAGGCACTCTTCGATCAGGTGTATGGCGAGGGCAATATCGCCGATGAGAAGGCTTTCCGCGAGCGCATCGCACAGGATTTGAAAGCACAGTTTGTTACAGACAGTGACTTCCGTTTCTTGCAAGACCTGCGCAAATACTGCGAGAACAAGGTGGGCAAACTCACATATCCCGACGCAACATTGAAGCGCGTGATGCTGAACAACAATAAGGATAAGGGTGCAGACTTCGTTGAGAAGAATTACGAGAAGAGCATAAAGGAACTCACATGGCACCTCATCAAGGAGCAACTTGTGGCTGCAAACAATGTGAAAATCGAGGATGCGGACATCAAGGAGGCTGCCAAAGAGGCCGCACGCGCACAGTTCGCACAGTATGGTATGAACAATGTGCCCGACGAGTATCTTGAGAACTATGCTGCCGACATGCTGAAGAAGAAAGAGTATGTTGACAACCTCGTTGACCGTAGCATTGACCGCAAACTCACCGAAGCACTCAAGAAGATTGTCAAACTCAACGAGAAAGAAATTTCTCTTGATGATTTCAACAAACTTTTCGAGGCATAATATAAATAGGAGAAATAAAAGAAAAAGCCTGAAATAACATTTTTTACGGATTTTTTTTCTGATATATTAGGGGGTTATCGACTTTTTTCATAACTTTGTAATTACAAAGAGCATGAAAAAAGTCGATAATCTCTTTTTTCATGGATAAAAGAATAGGAAAATATGAACGACTTTAGAAAATATGCTACACAGCATCTTGGAATTAACGGACTGGCTCTTGACGATGTGATTAAGTTGCAGTCGCAGTATCTTAACCCGTATATACTTGAGGAGAGACAGTTGAACGTGACGCAGATGGACGTGTTCTCTCGTCTCATGATGGATCGTATAATATTTCTCGGAACGCAGATTGACGATTACACCGCAAACACCTTGCAGGCGCAGTTGCTATATCTCGACTCCACAGACCCCGGAAAAGACATTTCTATATATATAAATTCGCCGGGCGGAAGCGTTACGGCGGGATTGGGAATCTACGACACGATGCAGTTCATTTCGAGCGATGTGGCGACGATATGCACCGGAATGGCGGCCTCAATGGCAGCAGTACTGCTCGTGAGCGGACAGGAAGGCAAACGCTCTGCACTGACACATAGCCGAGTGATGATACACCAACCGCTCGGAGGAGTGCAGGGACAGGCTTCTGATATCGAGATAGAGGCAAAGGAAATACTGAAATTCAAGAAAGAACTATATACCATCATAGCCGAACATTCTCACACACCATACGACAAAGTGTATGCAGACAGCGACCGCAACTACTGGATGAATGCGGAGGAGGCCAAGGCTTACGGAATGATTGACGAAGTGCTGACGAAGAAGAAATGAAGAAAAGATGTAGTTTCTGTGGGCGAGACGAGAACGAAGCGAGATTGCTCATATCCGGAATGACGGGATTTATCTGTGAGAACTGTGTGGAACAGGCTCACGACATATTGCTCAGTTCGGGACTATTGGAGGCGGTAAAGGAAGCGAAAGCCGATAAATTCAAACTCAAGAAGGTACCCAAACCGCACGATATAAAGGCTCATCTCGACCAATATGTCATCGGACAGGATGAGGCCAAACGCTTCTTGGCGGTGGCTGTGTATAACCACTACAAGCGACTTCAGCAACCGGCAGACAAGAGTGGGGTGGAGATAGAGAAGAGCAACATCATAATGGTGGGGCGCACCGGTACCGGTAAAACTCTCCTTGCACGCACTATCGCCAAGTTGTTAGACGTGCCGTTCACCATCGTCGATGCCACGGTGTTCACCGAAGCGGGATATGTGGGTGAGGATGTGGAGAGCATTCTCAGCCGACTTCTTCAGGTTGCCGACTACGATCAGGCTGCTGCCGAACGTGGTATTGTGTTCATCGACGAGATTGATAAGATTGCTCGTAAGAGCGATAACCCGTCGATTACGCGCGACGTTAGCGGCGAAGGAGTTCAGCAGAGCATGCTTAAATTGCTCGAGGGGGCTGTCGTCAACGTGCCACCAAAGGGCGGAAGAAAACACCCTGACCAAGATTATATACATCTTGACACACGCAACATCCTATTTATCTGCGGCGGAGCATTCGATGGTATAGAACGTAAGATTGCGCAGAGACTGAATACCCACGTGGTGGGATATAACTCGGTGCAGAACGTGAGGAACATTGACAAGGACGACATGATGAAATATATCTTGCCGCAGGACTTGAAATCGTTCGGACTGATACCTGAATTGATAGGCCGCTTGCCGGTGCTTACCTATCTCAATCCGCTTGACCGTGATGCGCTTCGCAAGATTCTTGTTGAACCGAAGAACTCCATAGTTAAGCAATATGAGAAACTGTTCAAGATGGACGGTATAAAACTGAAGTTCCCGGAAGATACGCTCGACTATCTCGTTGAGCAGGCGATGGAGTACAAACTCGGTGCACGCGGACTGCGCTCGATTGTTGAGAGTGTGATGATGGATGCGATGTTTGATGTTCCGTCGCAAGATGTGAAGAGTTTTGTCGTTACTATCGACTATGCAAGGAAGCAGTTGGAAAAGGCTCACTTGCAGAAACTTGAGAGTTGAAAGCTAACTGCTACCCTAACAAACTATGCTATGAAAGAAGTTAACCTTATTGAACCGCTGAAGACATATTTCGGCTTTGACACTTTCAAGGGAGACCAAGAGGCGATTATCCGCAACCTGCTCAATGGCAAAGATGCGTTCGTGCTGATGCCAACAGGAGGAGGAAAGTCCTTGTGCTATCAGTTGCCATCGCTCATAATGGGCGGCACGGCGATTGTAATATCACCGTTGATAGCATTGATGAAAAATCAGGTTGACGTGATAAACGGTCTGAGCGAGGAGGACGGAATGGCTCATTACATCAATTCTTCGCTTAATAAATCGGCCATAGATCTCGTAAAGAACGACATAAAGAACGGCAAGACTAAACTTCTTTACGTTGCTCCGGAGTCGTTGACCAAGGATGAGTATGTGGAATTTCTGCGCAGTGTGGAGATCTCATTCTATGCGATAGATGAGGCGCATTGCATTTCGGAGTGGGGGCACGACTTCCGTCCGGAGTACAGAAACATACGTCCGATAATAAATAAGATAGGCCGTGCACCGATAATTGCACTCACTGCAACTGCCACCGACAAGGTTAGAACAGACATAAAGAAGAGTCTCGGTATCGTTGATGCTGCCGAGTTCAAGAGTTCTTTCAATCGTCCAAATCTCTATTATGAGGTAAGACCGAAGGTGAGCGAGGAGGCAACGAACATGCAGATAGTGAAGTTCGTTAAGCAGCATGCCGGAAAGAGCGGAATAATATATTGTCTCTCGAGGAAAAAAGTGGAAGAATTGGCCGCGATACTCTGTGCTAACGATATAAAGGCAGCACCTTATCATGCCGGTCTCGACAGTGCCACGCGCTCGCAGACACAGGACGATTTCCTCATGCAGGACATTCATGTCATCGTGGCAACGATTGCATTCGGTATGGGAATTGACAAACCCGACGTGCGTTTCGTTATACACTACGACATACCTAAGAGCCTCGAAGGATATTATCAGGAGACCGGACGTGCCGGACGTGATGGCGGAGAGGGGCTTTGTATCGTCTTTTACAGCAACAAAGACTTGAAGAAACTCGAGAAGTTCATGGAGAACAAGTCCGTGGCCGAGCAGGACATCGGCAGACAACTGTTGCAAGAGACAGCCGCATACGCGGAGTCTTCGGTGTGTCGTAGGAAGATGTTGCTGCACTATTTCGGTGAGGAGTATGAGCGTGAGAACTGTGGCAGTTGCGACAACTGTCTGCATCCGAAGGTCAAGATAGAGGCTCAGAACGCTCTTCAGATAGTACTTACCTCCGTGGCTGCGGTGAAAGAGAATTTCATGCAAGACTATATAATAGACTTTGTGAAAGGACGTCCCACCGACGACATCGTGTCTCACAAACATCACGAACTGGAATGTTTCGGTGCAGGAGAAGATGAAGACCCGAAGATATGGAACCCTGTGATACGCCAAGCAATCATTGCCGGCTACATGAGAAAAGACGTTGAGAACTACGGACTGCTGAAACTTACATCCGAAGGAAAGAAATTCATCAAGAAACCGAAGCCGTTCCAGATCGTATTGGACAATGAATTCAACTTTGTCGAGGACGATACCGTAAGCGAGGGACACGGTGGTGCGCTGGATCCGGTGCTATATAAGATGCTCGTAGAACTGCGCCGCGACGTGTCGAAACGTGTCGGTCTGCCGCCATACGTAATATTTATGGATGCTTCGCTTGAGCAAATGTCGTGCGTATATCCCATAACGCTTGAAGAGTTGCAGAACATTCAGGGTGTTGGGGCAGGCAAGGCACGCAAGTTCGGAAAACCTTTCGTGGAACTGATAAAGAAACACTGTGAGGAGAATGACATCGAACGACCGGAGGATTTGCGCATTCGTACCGTTGCCAAGAAGTCCATGCTGAAAGTGAAAATAATACAAAGCATTGACTTGCAGATGGCACTTGACGATATTGCCAACGCCCAAGGAATCGATTTTGACGAACTGCTTGACGAGGTGGATGCTATCGTATATAGCGGCACGAAACTCAATATCGACTATTTCCTTGAAGAAGTAATGGACGAAGAGCATATTGAAGACATATACGACTATTTCATGGAGAGTGAAACAGACGACCTTAAAGTGGCCATGAAAGAACTCGGTAACGAATACGAAGAGGATGAGGTGCGCCTTGTACGCGTGAAATTCCTTTCTGAAAAGGCCAACTGATATGTCCCGATTTGTCAGGATATTGACCTCGCTTTTGCTTATACCGATGCTCGCCGAAGCAACGGAACGTGACTCTCTGCGCCATTTTGGTGCAGAGATTTCTGTCAGTAGCGGAACGGTGTTGTCGATAGACGATTATCAGAAGAAGTTCATGCGTGAAGATGGTACGGCCTCATTCGGTGCTGCTCTTACATATAGTGCATTGCCGAAAGACAGCGATGCCTTCGCCGCAGATTATGGTTATCCGTCGTTCTCGTTCGGATTGCGTTACAGCGATCATCATCGAGTGCGCATGCAACGCGTCAAAGACCCTGAATGGGGGCAGTATGTGCCGGCCGATTACAAGTCTCGCCTTGGAAATATAGTCACTGCATACGCTACGTTCAATCGTCCTTTGTTGCGCACCCGACGTTGGGAAATAGACTATATGATAAGCATGGGCGTTGGCTATTCTCATCGCAAATGGAACAATCGGGATGCCATAGACAATCTGCTCATCGGTTCGCGATGGCTGGTTTATTTCGGTGCCGGATTTCATTGCACATATCGTGTGATGCCGAAGTGGGGCATACGTGCCGGCATAGACTATTATCATCACAGCAATGGTTCGATGAATATGCCTAACAAGGGTGCCAATGTCTTCGGACCTGCTGTCGGACTGGTTTATTATCCTTATTACAATGAGGTGGTGGAACATCGCAACGACTACCGCCCTGAACCTTTCAAACGTTATTTTTACTTGAATTTCTCGGCATCTGTCGGCATAAAGGCTCTCAATGAGGAGTTCCAACTCACACAGTTCTACACCTCTCCCGATTCGCCCGATTATTGCAAAAACCATTTCAATAGGTATGTCACATGGTCGGCTCAGGCAGACTTGATGTGTCGTTATGCACGCCGTTGGGCGTCAGGCATCGGCTTTGATGTCTTCTATGGGCGTTATGCCGATGACTTAAAAGAGATGGAGAAGAATTGGCAACAGGCCGACAAGTACAGTCGTTGGTCTGTGGGCATCGCCGCGAAGCATGAAGTTTTCTATCGGCAATTATCGATAGCAATGAGCATCGGTTGGTATCTTTATCGCAACATGGGGCTTAAACCCAAGGCTTTGGAGCAGCCATATTATGAGCGTATCGGTCTTTACTACACGTTCTCGAACTTTGGCAACGTGCGTCTTGGCTTCAACGTCAAGGCACATCTCACCCGTGCCGATTACACAGAAATGTGCGTGTCCGTGCCGATTAGGCTTACTAATTGACAAGGTTTTCATTCCCAATCTTCTTGGAGAATGCAACTCACGAAAAATTTACGGTCATTTACGTCTAAAAAAGTTTAGCGTAAATGACCGTAATTTTGTTTTTATTCCGCAACGGAGTATGTTTCCATTGCTCCTATTCCTTGTCTGATGCGTTCCTCAATATCAGTTCCTTGCCATTGCTGTCTATCACGATAGGCTTTTCGCGATTCACTTCTCCGGCGAGCAAGCGTTTCGAGAGGTCGTTTAGAACATACCGCTGAATGGCACGTTTCACAGGTCGTGCACCAAATTCCGGATCGAACCCGACACCGGCGAGGAAACTTACGCCCTCTTGTGTCATCTCGAGACGAATGTCTTGTTCGGCAAGCATCTTCTGTACCACACCAATTTGAAGTCTCACCACATCTGTGATTTCTTCCTTGGTCAGAGGCAAGAACATTATCGTTTCGTCTATACGGTTTAGGAATTCCGGTCGTATGGTCTTTTTCAACATCTCCATTACCGTTTTCTTCGTCCTTTCAGTAACCTCGTCACGGTTCGCTTCGGTCATGTTCTCAAACTCGCTCTGTATGTATTGAGAGCCGAGGTTTGAGGTCATTATTATTATGGTGTTCTTGAAGTTCACCGTCCGCCCCTTGTTATCAGTGAGTCTGCCGTCATCGAGCACTTGCAGCAGGATGTTGAAAACATCGGGGTGAGCCTTCTCTATCTCATCGAAGAGAACCACCGAATAAGGCTTGCGACGCACCGCCTCTGTGAGTTGTCCGCCCTCGTCATAGCCCACATATCCCGGAGGAGCACCGATGAGGCGGCTCACGCTGAACTTCTCCTGATATTCCGACATGTCTATACGTGTCATCATCTGTTCGTCGTTGAACAGATATTCGGCCAAAGCCTTTGCCAGTTCGGTCTTTCCAACGCCTGTCGTTCCCATGAAAATGAACGATGCTATGGGGCGTTTCGGGTCTTGAAGACCGGCACGGCTGCGGCGCACGGCATCGCTCACGGCTGTGATGGCCTCGTTCTGTCCTATCACGCGGCGGTGCAGTTCCTCTTCAAGATGCAGCAGTTTCTCGCGTTCGCTCTGTAGCATTCTCGTTACAGGAATACCCGTCCAGCGGCTCACCACTTCAGCAATGTCATCGGCCGTAACCTCCTCTCTCACCATACGGTTGTCCCCCTGATTTGCCAGTTGCTGCGTCAAATTGTTTATCTCGTCATCCAATGCCTTCAGTTTGCTGTATCTTATCTCAGCCACCCGGGCATAGTCGCCTTCGCGCTCGGCACGCTCGGCTTCGAACTTCAGTTGCTCAATCTGCTGCTTGTTCTGTTGTATCTTGTTTACCAAAGCCTTCTCGCTCTCCCATTTCGCACGTGCATGATTCTCCTGTTCGCGCAGTTCTGCGATTTCCTTGTCGAGCAATGCCAGTTTCGGTTCGTCGTTCTCCCGCTTTATCGCCTCGCGTTCTATCTCCAATTGCTTCAGTTGTCGCATGGTGTCGTCAAGTTCTTCAGGCACCGAGTCGCGTTCCATACGCAGTTTTGCGGCAGCCTCGTCCATCAGGTCTATCGCCTTGTCGGGCAGGAAACGGTCGCTGATATAACGTTCCGACAGTTTCACCGCTGCTATGCAGGCATCGTCTTGTATGCGCACTTTGTGGTGATTCTCGTACCGTTCTTTCAGTCCTCGTAATATACTTATTGCCGACAGTTCGTCCGGTTCGTCAACCATTACCGTCTGGAAACGTCTTTCCAAAGCCTTGTCTTTTTCGAAATATTTCTGGTATTCGTTGAGCGTTGTGGCACCTATCGAGCGCAGTTCACCACGTGCGAGTGCCGGTTTCAAGATGTTTGCGGCATCCATTGCGCCCTCTCCTCCGCCTGCTCCCACGAGCGTGTGAATCTCGTCAATGAAAAGAATTATGCGTCCCTCGCTTTTCGTAACCTCGTTGATTACACTCTTCAGACGCTCCTCGAACTCACCCTTATATTTCGCACCGGCCAGCAATGCACCCATGTCAAGACTATAAAGTTGTTTGTCCTTGAGGTTCTCCGGCACGTCACCGCGAACTATTCGTTCGGCAAGTCCCTCCACGATGGCGGTCTTTCCCGTACCCGGTTCGCCGATAAGCACAGGGTTGTTCTTTGTTCTTCGCGACAGAATTTGCAGCACACGGCGAATTTCCTCATCGCGTCCTATCACCGGGTCGAGTTTCCCCGCACGTGCATCTTCCACCAGATTTTTTGCATACTTGCTGAGACTCTGATAGTTGTCTTCGGCCGATCTGCTGTTCACCTTCTCTCCTTTGCGCAGTTCTTCGATAGCCTTGCGCGTGTCTTTCTCGTTCATTCCCGCATCTTTCAGTATGCGTGAGGCGGTGCAGTCCACGCTTAGCAGTGCGAGAATTATCGGCTCCACGCTTACAAATTCATCGCCCATTTTCTTCGAAATTTCCTCCGCTTTCACCAGAACCATGTTCGTGTCGTTGCTCAGATACGGTTGTCCGCCCTGCACTCGCGGTTGGTGACTCAGTTCGCTGTCCACGAGTTGCTCCACATGCGCACCGTTCACACCGGTCTTTTGGAACAAGAAGGTGGTGATGTCTTTTGCTTTTGTGAGCAAACCCTTTAGCAGATGAGTCGGTTCAAGCGTCTGTTGTCCTGCACGTTGTGTGATGTTCATCGCTTCCTGAACAGTCTCTTGTGCTTTGATTGTGAAATTGTCAAGTGTCATAATTATCTCCTTTCTTTTAAGTTTCTGTTATCATAAGTTCAAATGATGTGCCCTAATCAATTTTCTGACAATTTGGCATTATTGTGTGAAATATTGTCATGCTTATTCCGATTTAGCACAAAATGGCGACCAAAATCGCCCATTTTGTCGACCAATTTGGGCGATTTTGCTTTGTAATTTCGCCCATTTTGCAAACTATTTCGTATCTTTGCACCATAACAAACAGCATTAACGGCTAACCTAAAGTACAGATATAATGAAACGATGGCATTCCGTATTGATATTTGCCGTGCTCCTCGTGTCGAGTATTGCGGCAAGCGTTGGTAGTTATAATGATGCCAACAAGCGTGCCGAGCGCGATTTGAACGAGGCTCTCAGTCTGGCCTTGGCCATGCAGCAGTCAACAGTAATCACTCCCGATACTGTGGCTCTGTTCCGCAGCAATATCCCACAGGCCGAACTGCGACAGTCGAGCAAGATAGTGGTATGTTCTGCCGAGCACGACCGCATGGCCTATCGTGCCGAATGTTCTGTGGCGGCAATATGGAGCATCAGCGACCAACGTCTCTCCGCTCTTCTCGCTTTTGCGTCATTGCTTTGGGGGCTTGGTTGCGCTCTTCATTTTTTCTTACGTGGTGAGCGGATGTTGGTCGGTATGAATTCGGTGATTGCCGATGTGTCGCAACAAACGACGTTCAATGCCAAACAAAAAAGTACAGGTCTTGTGTTGAACGAAAATAACGGTGTTTTTTATGATGCGGCAGGTCGTGAAGTTACTTTCACCCCAATGCAACATCAACTGATGACACTCTTTTATGAATCGGAAGACGGCTTGCTCACAAAGACTGATATCTGCAATGCGCTTTGGCCAAAGAAAGAAGATGCCTCGGAAACGCTTTATACATTGATAAAACGACTTAAACCGGTCGTTGAGAAACGCTCCAATCTGCAAATAGAAAGTTTGCGTGGGCGTGCCTATCGTCTGATTGTTCGGAACTGATTCTTAATCCATTATTTCTGATTTAGTGGCAAATGATATTGCTTTCTCGCAAAGCACACTTGTTTTTGCATTGTATTCATAGTCTATACTTTTGCTCAACCTGCACTGCATAAGGTGGAGATGCCCGAGGTTTCGCAGTAAGTATCTCGCTCGATATGGATGCATACTATAAAAATATCTTGATGAAATGTGATGGAATACATACTCCTATCTATGTTATACACAATCGTAGAAAATGATATACGCGAGTTCGGAATAAGAACTCGCGTATAAATCGTAAAAACAAGTATTTCCGTCACTTGCCACTATTTGAATATCTCTGTCTTTGATTGGTTATCAGGTCACAACCCCTATCATTCCCTATTGACAGGCTTGCTTCTTGAATTTATTTGCGCACCGGGCGCACTAAGTACCCAAAGCAACGAGACTCTTGTGAAATGAAGGATTTAACAATATTGAGGTTAAGGTATTCACACTTAGAACTGTTGTTTGTATCAATCGACTTCGACATGTAGAACCCCACGTTACCTGCACTTAAGATTTCGGAGTCTTTGCGGAAGCCGGCGACAGGCATAAAGATTTTATTATTGTTACGCCGACTTTTTATCTCAAAGCCTTTTTTATCGTTGTCATTTATCCACGCCCAATTACATTCAGATATAAGTTCTTGTAATTCATCTTTGGTCGGTGTACGCCATGGCTTTCCGAGTTTGACGGTGGCTACGTCATCCACGTCTTCAAGGGTTTCCTTGTTGTCACCGATGAACTCATATAAGGATCGTAATTTCTTGTACCAGTCAGCACCGGTCTGATTGTCTTTAACGGTGTACTTGTTGATGTGTTTCCAGTCGGCTTCTCCCTCTTTCATCCACTTGTAAGTACTCCAATCGTATTTTTCTTTGCTCTTGGTTTCTCCCCAAGCGTAGTAGTCGCCATATTCCTTTGGCTGCTTGGCACCAATGTTGCAGGTAGCCCATTTCGTGCCGCTGGGCAGACCGAGATCCACGTATTCGACTGTATCGGGATTGGGCTTTGAATCATCGTCATCACCCGAGCAGGCGGTGAATACTACGCTCATCATCATCACTACTGCTGCGAGTGCAAGCATCTTGCATGTCACATTTAGTTTCTCATTTTTTTTAGTTTTCATTACTTTTTGTTTTTAATGGTTAAACATTTATTGTTGATAGTTCTCCACACATCATTACAGGTTCTCTGTTTACATGGGTACTGAAGAGAGAGTTGAGAGTTTGGTTATTCTTTTGAAACTCCTTCCAATACGTTTCCTCTGGAATAATGATGACGCAATGGCCACTTTCCAAGGGCATAGAGCACTTTACCTTCGTTTCCGACTGCTAAATCTTCGAACCAAGTCCTTGTTCGCGATTTCGGGTATGGGGGCAAACTCATCTTTGCGGGAATTCAATTCAGAGTTGACCATTACCTAAATGTGCCCCAAGCGTTACAAGCAATCTTACAAAAAGTTCAGAAATGTCCACTGCTGTTATTGTTAGTGATACACCTTTCTTTCTTTTTCTTGATGCTACTCAGTCATTGTTTCGCCTTTTATTGTTGCAAAGTTATATGATTTTTCCCAAACAGACTTGCTCTAATCGGACAAAAACTTGCTCAAATCTGACATTTTTATTTTTGCCGACTTGCTCTAATCGGACATACAGTATCTTCAATGTCGCTGAAACAGAGCATAAAGCACATAAAAACATCGATATTTTTCTGTCCAAGCATAAGAACGGTTGTTTTCTTTGATAGTCGAGCAAGTTGTTTGTATTTCTATCGATGGCGTAGCGGGCTACGTCAAGATGTAATGGTTGCGCAGATGCTAATTTCCTTTCAAAGGCAAATGAAAAGAGCCATATCAGCACTTTTATACAAAGTTTGATATGGCTCTTTTATGGTGAATAGTTACAATTAGTAACTGTTTGGAGTGTTCATATTAGAGTTTTGATACACCCTTATTATTTAAATTTCATACCTAAGTGTTTCATAATGAAACCGTAGATGTCGGCTTGTTCTTCCAATTGTTTTGCCAATGGTTTGCCGCTACCGTGCCCTGCCTTACTGTCGATACGGATGAGAACAGGAGCAGTGCCGCCTTGACAATCTTGCAAGGTTGCTGCAAATTTGAACGAGTGTGCGGGCACTACACGGTCGTCGTGGTCGGCGGTTGTTACGAGTGTTGCAGGGTAGTTAACGCCTTTCTTCAGATTGTGCAGTGGCGAATAGGCGTACAAGTATTCGAACATTTCCTTGCTGTCTTCGCTTGTGCCGTAGTCAGGTGCCCAGTTCCAACCGATGGTGAACTTGTGGTAGCGCAGCATATCCATTACGCCCACTTGCGGAATGCAGACTTTAAACAGGTCGGGGCGTTGTGTCATACATGCACCAATGAGGAGTCCGCCGTTGCTGCCGCCCATAATTGCAATGTGATCCTTGCTTGTGAAATTGTTTGTGATGAGCCATTCGGCAGACGAAATAAAGTCGTCGAACACGTTTTGCTTCTGCATTTTTGTACCAGCAGTGTGCCATTCTTCGCCATATTCGCTACCACCACGCAGATTAACCTGTGCGTAGATGCCGCCATTTTCGAGGAATGGTATGCGCATTGACGAGAAATTTGGAGGCAACGACACGTTGAAACCACCATATCCATATATCAGTACGGGGTTCTTGCCATTTAATTTCAAGTTCTTTTTGTGTGTTAGGAACATCGGGATCTTCGTTCCGTCCTTACTGATAAAGAACACTTGTTGGGTGATATATTTATCGAGGTCGAACTTAACCTTCGGTGCAGCGTATAAAGTACTCTTGTTTTCGGCGATGTCGTATTGGTAGATGCTGTTCGGAACTGTGAACGAAGAGAAACCGTAAAAACATTCTTTCTGTCCGCGTTTGCTACTGAAATAAGCGCGTCCTACGGTAGGCAGTTTTATTTCGTTTAGTTGTTTGCCGTCTGTAGAATATATATATAGGTGGGTAGCGGCATCTTGATTGTATGTAAGCACGAGTTTATCATCGGCAAACTGCACATCCTCGAGCACGCTTTTGTTTTCAGCGATGAGTTCTTTCCAGTCGTTAAAGCCCGGCTTGTGTATGTCGGCGACCATTACTCGACCACGTGGTGCACCATCGTTTGTGAGCAGATAGATGTTATCTCCGATGGTTTCGATGGGGCTGTACTGCAAGTCCATGTTGGAAGTCATCTGTATGAACTGTGAGTTTGGTACACGAAGGTCGCGCACATATAAGTTCATGCCCGAACCGGCACCACTCTCATACAGGAACATTATGGTTTCGTCCTTGTTCACCGACACCGAATAGAAGCGTAGCGGGTGAACAGGATTTTGGTAGAACAACACGTCGTCGCTCTGCTTTGTGCCTATTTTGTGGTAGTAAACCTTGTGCACCTCGTTCTTGGAACTGAACTCCTTGCCCTTTTCGGGAGCATCGTAGGCACTGTAATAGAAGCCGTTACCGCACCATTGCGGACCACCAAACTTCGCCCATTCTATGTGGTCGGTCAGCAGTTCGCCCGTTGCAACGTCCATTACATATATTTCCTGCCAATCGCTTCCGCTGCGCGATATGACGTAAGCCATATACTTTCCGTCCTTCGAGAAGGATGTGTTTTGCAGTGCCACGGTGCCGTCGTCACTCAGTTTGTTAGGGTCGAGAAACTCGTGGAGCGTTCCGTTCAAGTCGTCCATTTGATATAGCACACTTTGGTTCTGCAGTCCGTTGTTCTTATAGACATACCATTTGCCGTTCTTTTTGAACGGCGTGCCTACCTTTTCGAAGTCTGCAACCTCTTTCAGGCGTTTCAACAGTTTTGCACGGAATGGTATTTTCGCCAAGTAAGCGTTGGTTACTTTGTTTTCAGCCTCTACCCATGCCGTTGTTTCTTGGCTGCGGTCGGCTTCCAAGGGGCGATAAGGGTCAGAAACTTCCACGCCGAAATACGTGTCCACAGTGCCGTCTTTCGGTGCTTTCGGATAGATAATGCTTTGTGCACTCATTGTTGCTGCTGTCAGTGCGAGTGCCGACAATACGATAATTTTTTTCATTCTGTTATTAGGTTTATGTTATTTCTATTTTTCAATCGCTACAAAGATACTAATATTTTTTGAATTTATAAATTCAATAAGGGAATGATGGTGATTGTAGTTTGATTACCGATTTGGGATTTATCCCGGAGTTCTCATATTATTTCATATCCTTAATGCTTGTGCCACAAAAGTACACAGAACTACATTCATATCCAAACAAATCTGATAAAATCTGACTAAGTTGTATAATAATAAAGGTGTGATATGTCAGTCTGTCACTCAAATGTCAGCCAAATGTCAGTGAATGTCTGTCAATGGTTTGCGTGAAAGGCCATATCTTTGCGGAAAAATTGCAAAGATATGAAAAAGTTTTTTATTCTGTTATTTTTAGTTATGGCATCTATGACAGCCTCCGCACAAGTAGAGGGAGGCGAGATAGGTGAGGTTACGGTTAGCGGAAGGCGTGCGACAGATAAGCGCGATGGTAAATGGATTTATCCCTCGGAGGAAGAACTGCGCAGTTCGAGCAACGGTTATTCTTTGCTTCAGAAACTGTCATTGCCGGGTATTCACGTCGATGTGTTGAAGCGCGGAATAAGTTCCGTTGACAATAGAGGAGAAGTCGGTTTACGTATAAATGGTGTACCTGCAACACAGCAAGACATGCTGGCGCTTGACATGAATGCCGTTATGAGGATTGAGTATATCGACCGTCCCGGTTTGCGCTATGGCGAGAACGTGGTGTATGTGATAAACATTATTACGAAAAGAGCAAGAAGCGGCTATGTATTAGGCACCGAACAGGACTACGACCTTATGATGCGTAATCTTTCTGAGAATGTCTTCGCACGTATGAATATAGGAAAGAGTGAATTCGGTGCAAATTATACCTTTGGGTATTCCGACATGAAAGGAGTAATGACAAAAGAGACTGCCGATTATGTGTTGAATGACGGTACGGTGAAAACAATAATAAGGCAAGACTTGGAAAACAGAAACAGAAATGCGAGCCATTCCGCCCAACTGTCATATAGTATCTCCGACACATCGTATGTGTTGCAATCGCGACTGTCATACTATGACATACGTAGCAGGATATACAGAAAAAGAATGTTGGACAACGGAATACTTCCCACGGATAAACGTTCGATAGGCGATTCCCGATACTCAACATTCGACATATATTATCATCGTGACTTCAAACGCCATCAGAACATTACGGCAAGTGCGGTAGTGACGAATATCGACAGTGACGGTGAAGAATATGATGATGAGGTAACACCTTATATATATAATGTTGATGGTAGGGTGTGGTCGTTGAAGAGTGAGGCCATTTATGAGAATATTCTGAAACCGTTCACCATAGACTTAGGTATGCAATATAACCGAAAACTTACAGACAACAGATATACAGGCGATGCCTCGGCACGCTCGCTGTTCAGAAGTTCGGAGCAATATCTTTATGGACAGATAAGCGGTAGTCTGGCACGTTTGCAATATACCGTCGGCATAGGTGGCAGCAACAGATATTACCGGCAGGGGAAACACAGCAACCATCATTTCGTGCTGCGCCCGAAAGTAGATATTGCTTATCCGCTTTGGGAAGGTTGGCAGTTGAGTTACACTTTCGACTGCAATCAACATATGTCACAGATTGCTGTTATCAATGATGTGGCGTTGCGCACCAATTCGATGGAGATGGTGGTGGGCAATCCCGACCTGAAACCTAACAGGGTGATAGAGCATGTGTTGCGACTGACGGTAAGCAAACCGCGACTAATGGCAATGCTGCAAGGTTATGCGAAACTGAACCCTAACAGCAATATGCGCCGAACAATACGCACGGCAGACAATATCTTCATCGACACACAGACCAATCAACCCCACTGCAACTTGCTTATGGGCATGGCATACGCACGCTATGACATCATACCACATAAACTCGTGGCTTCAGCGAGTGCACAGATTTTCGAATGCGACAATAAAGGCGACGACTATCGTCATCGTTACACATCGTTCATGGGAGTGGCTTCGCTGAATGCGTATCTCGGCAAATGGACACTGACGGCATACGCCGAAACGGGCTTCAGGTGGATGGAAGGTGAAACACGAGGGCGCAATGGTGTCGAGGCGCAGTTTGTTGCCGGCTACCGGACGGGACCGTTGACACTGTCGCTCAACTGCCGTAATCCGTTCCGTGCCCATCCGATGATTCACCGTGCAGAAAAAATGAACGTAAACCTGCACAAGATAACCACAATACGTGATGCCGATGCAGGGAATTATGTCAGTCTGAGTGTCGCGCTGAAACTGCAGCATGGCAGAAAATACCTCGACATCCGGCGCAGAATAAATCTTAAAGACCGAGATGCCGGGATATTGAAATAAAAAACGCCGCGCCTGTTCGAGCCTCATCGAACAGGCGCGGCATATCTCATTTTCGGGAATATCAGGGTGTCTATTTGCCCAATATCTGCTCCCCGTGAATCTTTGTTTTAATCTCCTTAGGAAGGAAAATTCGTTCGATGATGCCTTCCTCGTTGATTATGAAAGTGGTGCGAAACGTGCCGAAATACTTTCTGCCGTACATGCTTTTCTCGCCCCACACTCCGAATTTCTCGTTCAGAGATTTGTCGGTATCGGCAATCAGGTTGAAAGGAAGTTGGTTTTTCTCAATGAATTTCAAGTGCGATTTCTCGTCCTGAATGCTCACTCCCACCACCTCATATCCTTGTTTGCGCAGTTCGGTGTAGTTGTCGCGCAGCGAACACGCCTCCGCCGTACATCCGCTTGTACTGTCTTTAGGATAGAAATACAGTACGAGTTTGCGCCCGGCAAAGTCTGCCAGTCTGATTTCATTACCGTTTTGGTCGCGTCCCAGAATTTCCGGTGCTTTGTCTCCGATGTTCATTTCTTTTCTGTTTTTAAGTGAATTTTATGTTTGTATAGTCACAATGATGTTTTGCCGTGACTTAAAATGTAAATGCAAAGATAAGGATTTTTCTTGATACTTCATAACGTTCATAAAAAACTTATAAACAAGTTTTGTGATGTGCAATATTTTATATACCTTTGCATTATACGTATAAACACGTAAATTTATGAAAAAATCAATCTTGTTGACGATCGTCGTATTATTTGTTCTACCAATGTTCGTATTCGGTCAGAGTTATAATTCTTTATGGAAAGTTGTTGAGAATGAACTTGAGAAAGATCTTCCGCAGAGCGCAATTTCCGCGCTCGACAAGGTAATCGCCAAGGCTTCGCGTGAAAAATCCTATGGCAATCTGCTCAAGGCGCAGATAATGAGGTCGGGGCTTGTCACGGAAGTGAACCCCGATTCTGCCGATGTGGAGATAGAGAAATTCAAAAATGCAGCCCTTATGGCGGAGAAGAGCGACCCTGCTCTTGCTGCCGTATATTATTGTGCGCTCGGCAATTTTTATAAGGAGGCATATAGATATAATGCTGAAGAATTTGCGAAATCGCGTGAATATTATGCCAAGGCACTGGCAAATCCTGATTTGCTGGCACGGCATAAAGCGTCAGAGATGGAACCGCTCACAGTGAAGGGCGTTGACAGTAAGTATTTCAATCATGACCTTCTGAGCATAATAGGTTTCGAAGCGGGAGACATGAAGACATTGAATGAGTATTATGATTCGCATGGAAACCGTGAGGCCGCATTCCTGTCTGCTTTGGAAATGATAACCTGGGAGCATGCTGATATTGAAAGTTATGCTCTTGGAGCGGGCTTAAGGAGGTTTTATGACAATGAAAAGATAACCCTTCTTGATTCATTGATTGCCCGTTATGGCGACCTTGAGGTCTGTGGTGCGGCCGCAGTGCTTCGTGGGAAAGAACATTTTGATAGCGATAAAGCCGAATATGATTTTCTTCGTGATGCCATAAACAGATGGGGTAATTGGAAGGGAGCGAATGAGTTGCGCAATATGCTCACAGAAATAACTACCCCAAGATTCACAGTCCGTTCACATTATAATATTATATATCCGAACAAACCTTTCGATTTGGTTTTTGATATGCGCAATCTGCGAGGGTTGACGGCGCGTATTTATCGTATTGACATTTCTCCGGAAGAATACAAAGATGTTATAGATGAATTGGATGAGTGTGATGTGCTTAATAAGTATGATGAGACATTGGCTTTTGAAAAGACTCTGACATACAACGAAAGGCCTCCATACGAGTATTTCGAAGATACACTCTCCGTTGATGGATTGTCTGCCGGTATATATATAATGGAGGTGGAGACTCCGGAAATGGGAAAGAAAAAGGCTTATTATAGTTTCAATGTGACAAGTCTTACATACGTATCGTTGGGATTGCCAAACAAGAATATAAGGTTTGTTGTTCTCGATCGTGAAAGTGGTCAGCCTGTGCAAAATGCGAAAGTTGCTATTTCAGATAAGTATGAAGACGACGAATCATACAATTATTACACGACAGACGAGAAGGGCGAGGTGATAATTTCTGATATTCCCGAAGAAGCGTATGTCGGCATGTCAACAGAGAATGAGAATGCCTTTCCGATAAAAGAACTCAATCAATATGAGTTCATTGATTACAAAGCACCGTGGGATAGAACGCTCATGGAGATTTATACCGACCGTTCGATATACCGACCGGGGCAGACAGTGCATGTGGCAACTCTTGCCTATACGGTAAAGAATGGTGATGAGTCGAAGGTGTTGAACGACACGCCTTTCGTGCTTGAACTGCGAAATGCGAATGGAGAAGTGATAGGAGAAAAGGCATTGACTACCGATGAGTTCGGTATGGCTTCTACCGATTTCGTGCTGCCTTCGTCAGGACTTACGGGGCATTTCTATCTCCGTTCAAAAGAGTTTAATACAAATCATGTAATAAGGGTGGAAGAATATAAACGCCCGACGTTCGAGGTGGAGTTTGATGATTATAAACAAGGATATAAGATTGGCGACACCATAATGGTTAAAGGACGCGCCAAGAGTTATGCAGGAGTGCCGGTGCAAGGTGCAAAGGTTTCATACAACGTGAAGCGCAGGCAGGCATGGTGGGGCTGGTGGCGCAACTATAATGAGGACGAAGTGAAACTTGCTGAAGGTCAAATAGTGGCTGACGATAATGGTGAATTTGAAATCCCTTTGGCTTTCATCTATCCGGAAGGAAGTGAAAATGTGTATAGTTACATCGTAAGTGCCAAAGTTACTGATGCTGCGGGCGAGTCGCACGAGGGTGACATTTCAATGTCTGTTGGTTCTAAGGAGTTCTATTTCAACTTCAATCTTCCGGAAAAGGAACTTAAAGAGAAACTGAACAGTGTGGTGTTCTCTTTATACAATGCCGCAGGAAACAAACTGGAGGGAGACGTGAAATATACCATAGACGGAAAAAATGCCAAGATGGTGAAGGCAAACGAAACGATAAAACTCGACCTTACGTCGCTGGCTTCCGGAAAACACGTAATGGAAGCAGAATGTAAAGGGGAGGTAAGGATGCGCGAATTCATTATATTCTCGATTGATGACAAGACACCTTATGAAGAAACACACGACTGGTTCTATACCACAGACAATACTTTCCCGAGAGATGACAAGACGGTGGGCGTGATGGTAGGTTCGTCTGACGAGAATGTACACGTGCTTTACACCATTATATCCGAGAATAAAGTACTTGAAAGCGGAACAATGGCGTTGAGCAATGCAATAAATACACGTAAGTTCTCATATAAAGATGAGTATGGTACGGGCATCTTGTTGAACTATGTATGGGTGAAGAATGGTGAGGCATATATGCACAGCCATAGAATAAGCAAACCTTTACCGGTGAAAGATCTTAACGTGAAATGGACAACTTTCCGCGACAGACTTACGCCGGGACAGAAAGAAGAATGGACGCTGAGTGTGCAAAAACCTGACGGAAAGTCAGCCCGTGCACAACTGATGGCAACGATGTATGACAAGAGTCTCGAACAAATAGCACCATACTATATGAGGCTTCCGCTACCATTTGTAAGAAATGCATCACACACTCAATGGAAGTACCCATATATATCATCGTTCTTATTCTCGTATGGGTTGGATAAAAGCCTACTTGAATTTGAAGAATTGTCGTTCTCTGTTTTTGAAGAATTGTCATTAGGAGGAATAAGACATTCCGGCAGATATGTTGAATTGACAAGAAGCGGCATGCGTAGAACGATGCCGGCATTGAGTGCGAACTATAAGGAAGAGGTCTCGGAAGAAATCCTAATGGACATAGTTCCGATGGTAAAAGAAGAAAGATCATCGGAAGAGAATAAAGAAATAGAGCAGAAGAAATATAAAGAAGAAAAGCAGGAGGAAGATAAAGAAGAAAAGAAAAAAGGAGAGAAGACGGTTTCGGTGCGTGAGAATTTCAACGAAACAGCATTCTTCTTTCCAATGCTTATAACCGACTCTAAAGGTAACGTGAGTCTGAAATTCACATTGCCGGAAAGCGTAACGACATGGAAAGTGAGAGGGCTTGCTCACGATAAGGAAATGAATTACGGCACTTTCAGCGGATCTGCGGTTGCAAAGAAGAAAGTAATGGTTCAGCCAAATATACCGCGATTTGTACGTATGGGTGACAAATCCACGGTCTCAACAAGAATTTTCAATACGTCAGAAAAGAACGTTGCAGGAGAGGTAACGATGCAACTTCTCGACCCGGAAACGGAGGAGGTGGTTGTAGAAAGTACGCAAAAATTCAGTGTTGAAGCCGGAAAAACTGGCTCGGCAACATTTGTTTTCGAACCGGAGAGAGAGTTGAAAGTAAAAGACCTCTCACTGTTGATATGCCGCATAACGGCATCAGGCAAGGGATTCAGCGATGGCGAGCAGCACTATCTGCCAATTCTGCCCTCTAATGAAATGGTAATAAATACCCTGCCTATAACGCAGCATAAACCCGGAAAATTGAATATCGACCTTGCTAATATGATACCTTCGGGTAAGGATATAAGTAATCGGAAATATACTCTCGAATATACAAATAATCCGGCGTGGCTGATGATACAGTCGATACCGTTCGTAGGTAACGTGAATGAGAATAACGCAATTTCTCTTGCTGCTTCTTATTACGCCAACTCTCTCGGCTTGTCTATTATGAAGCAATCGCCTAATATTGAAAAAGTATTCAAAGAGTGGCAAAAGGAAGCAGGCAATGAAAAGTCGCTCGCATCACAATTGGAGAAAAACCAAGACCTGAAAACTCTTGTACTTGACGAGACACCGTGGGTGGCCGATGCCAAAAATGAGAGTGAGAGGAAGCGTGAGATAGCACGATTCTTTGATGATAAAGACATAAATCAACGACTCGAAAAGGCCATTTACGGTCTGAAAGTGTTGCAAAACTCAGATGGTTCTTTCTCTTGGTGGAAAGGTATGAGGGGGTCGCCATATATGACAGCCGAGGTGGTTGAGTTGCTCACGCGTCTCAATGTACTTATTGGTTCGCAGAAAAATACTGCTCACATTCTCGCTCTTGCCAACGATTATCTTAGCAATATCGTTATAGAAAAGGTGAAGGAATTAAAAAAAATGGAAAAGGAAGGCAAGCCGGTAATCATCAATGACTATTATGCACTGCAATGGGCATATATGAATCTGGTTTCCGGTGTGGAACTCACTCAGGAAGAGAAAGAAGCAAAAGACTATATTATAAATTATCTGAGCAAGCAGAAACTGTCGGAAAGCATTTATGCAAAGGCATTTATGGCTGTTGTGCTTGCCAAGGACGGACAGACGGAAAAGGCGGCAGAATATATAAAGAGTCTTAAGGAATATACTGTTTATAACGAAGAGAAAGGCAGATACTATGAGACTCCGCGCGCTCATTACAGTTGGTTTGATTATCGCATACCGACACAGACAGCAGTGATAGAAGCATTGCAAATTGTGGCACCGGATGACAAACAAACCATTGAAGAGATGCGCCGATGGCTGCTGACAGAGAAACACACGCAGGCTTGGGATACTTATATAAACAGTGTCAATGCCGTGTTCGCATTCCTTTATGGTAACAATAAGGCTATTGAAGGACGAGAAATGACTACTTTTACGGTAGATAACCATAATATAAGTACGTCGAAAGAAACTGCCGGACTGGGATATGTGAAGACCGTGATTGATGCAGAGACTCCAAAACAACTTGAGATTTCGAAGACTTCGGAGGGCACATCATGGGGAGCGGTATATGCACAGTTCATGCAACCGGCAACCGATATTGCCGAGACTTCTTCCGGATTGACGGTGAAACGCGAACTTGTCACTGCCGAAGATAAAAAGATAGATAATTTGCACACTCTGAAAGTTGGTGACAAGGTGAAAGTGCGCATAACGATAAAAGCCGATCGTGATTATGATTTCGTGCAGTTGATTGATAAGAGAGCAGCATGTCTTGAACCTATAAACCAACTTAGCGGTTATCATTGGGGATATTACATCGCTCCAAAAGATTACACTACGAATTATTACTTCGACAGTATGGCGAAAGGAACGTATGTGGTTGAGGCAGAATATTATATAGACCGTGCCGGTGAATATACCACCGGTACATGTACGGTGCAATGTGCTTACTCGCCGGAGTTCTTCGGGCGAAGCAAGGCATTCACAATAACAGTGAAATAAAAAGATTATGAACAATAGATTAATTATGGCAACTGTGCTGGCGATTGCCGCAACAGGAGTATCGGCACAGGAAATTTCGGCGCGGCATAAGATAGTTGACTGCGGTGGTGTTAAGTTCGAACAACCGGTTACGGTGAACTTTGAAATGAAAAATAAAGGACAGCAACTGCGCATCAGTGAGGTGCGTCCGGACTGTGGTTGCACAACGGTGAGTTTCCCGCGACAGCCGATAGCCGACGGTGAGAGTTTCGTTATTTCGGCCACATACGATGCTCGTCAACTCGGACATTTCAGCAAGCAGTTGGCTGTTTATAGCAATGCCTCGCAGAAACCATACTATCTGACAATTAAGGGCGTGGTGGCAGAAGGAGACATTTCATTTTCCGGTGATTTCGCAGAGAAACTTGGCTCTATTCAGGCTGACGTGAATAACGTGGAGTTTGATAATGTGAACCGTGGAGAAATGCCCATGAAGCGCATACACCTGAAGAATACCAGTCGCGAGCCGGTAACTCCTGTAGTGATGCATCTGCCCGATTATCTCATCGCAAATGTTTCTCCAACTACCATTCCTCCAGGCCGGCAGGGTATTGTTGAACTTACGCTTAATTCAAATAATGTGCGTGATTTCGGACTTACACAGACCTCGGTATTTCTCGGAATGAAACCGGGTGACAAGGTTAGTCGGGATAAGGCGATAGACGTGTCGGTGGTGTTGCTGCCGGCATTCAACGAACTCACTGAAGAACAAATGCGCAATGCTCCGAAACTTCGCATGGAGAATACTACGCTTGACCTTGGTAAGTTTGGCGGAAAGAAGAAAAAAAGTGGCACGATAACACTTGAGAACATAGGCAAGAGCGAACTTGACATTTCGTCGCTACAGATGTTCACGGCAGGTTTGAGCGTGCAACTCAGCAAGACAAGGTTGAAACCGGGAGATAAGGCCACATTGAAAGTCACGGCCGAAGCAAAGGCTATGAAGAACTTGCGTGCAATGCCTCGCGTGTTGATGATAACTAACGACCCGACGAATGCCAAGATTGTGGTTGATGTCAAGGTAGAGAAATGATTGGCAGGGAGTGAGATGAGACAAATGCAAGATAAGGTAATGGGCGGTTGCTTTTGAGAATCTGCTTACCTTATATAATTATGAATAGAATTCAATGTTTTAACTTAAGTATTAATGGAGCATCCTGAAAATAACGAAGAATATAAAGGTTTAACGGTAAATTCCGGCGTTAAGCAACCTTCGATAGTAAATCCATATCTGAAACGCGGACACTTCCGCCGCCGTGAGATTTCTGTCGGAGATATGGTGGACGGTATCATAAAGGGAGATGTGACGATACTGAGTCAGGCCGTAACACTTGTTGAGAGCGTCAATCCGGCTCATCAGCAGAAGGCTCAGGAGGTGATAGAGAAGTGCTTGCCATATAGCGGTAGTTCTATAAGAATAGGTATCAGCGGTGTACCGGGAGCAGGAAAGAGTACAAGTATCGACCAGTTCGGAATTCATGTTCTTGAGCGTACAGGCGGAAAATTGGCTGTGCTTGCCATTGATCCAAGTTCGGAGCGAAGTAAAGGTAGTATTCTCGGGGACAAGACACGTATGGAGAAACTTGCACTTCACCCCGATGCATTCATTCGTCCTTCGCCAACAGCAGGGTCGTTGGGCGGTGTGGCGCGTAAGACACGTGAGTCTATTATACTCTGCGAGGCTGCCGGATTCGATAAGATTTTTGTTGAGACGGTCGGAGTGGGGCAGAGCGAAACCGCTTGTCACTCAATGGTAGATTTCTTCTTGCTTATACAACTTGCCGGAACAGGTGACGAATTGCAAGGCATAAAGCGTGGTATCATGGAGATTTCCGATGGTATTGTGATAAACAAATGTGATGGTAACAATGTTGATAAATGTCAGATGGCGGCAACGAATTTCCGCAATGCGCTGCATTTCTTCCCTATGCCTGACAGCGGTTGGTTGCCGAAAGTGCTTTGTTACAGCGGTTTCTACGGAACAGGAATAAAGGAAATATGGGACATGGTCTATGAATACATAGATTTTGTTAAGCATAACGGTTATTTCAATTACAGACGTAACGAACAGGCAAAATACTGGATGTATGAAAGTATAAATGAGAACCTGCGCAATTCGTTCTACAACAATGTGCAGGTGCAGGAGAGCATTCTTCGCTCTGAGCAGTCTGTGCTGAATGGAGAGAAAACAAGTTTCGCCGCAGCCGCTGACTTGCTTAGCATGTATTTCGACCTGTTGCGCAAAGAGAAATAGAGTGTTATCATCTTGAAGTCATAGGATATCATTGAAAGGAATCTCATTTAGTTATCTCGTCAAACTACCTTAAAAATGTTACAAATAGAAATTGACAGTGGCAGCGGATTCTGCTTTGGAGTGACAACGGCAATATGTAAGGCAGAGGAAGAACTTGCGAAAGGAACGATACTTTATTGCCTTGGCGACATCGTGCACAATGGTATGGAGTGTGACAGGTTGCGCAATATGGGTCTTGTTACTATCAACCATGATGAATTGAAGCAGTTACATGATGCCAAAGTGTTGTTGCGTGCTCACGGTGAACCGCCGGAAACATACGAATTGGCCAAGCGTAACAACATTGAGATAATAGATGCCACTTGTCCGGTGGTGTTACAGTTGCAGCGAAGAATTAATCGACAATATAGCGCAAATACCGATGCGCAGATAGTTATTTTTGGTAAACCTGGGCATGCCGAGGTGCTCGGACTTGTGGGACAGACACGTAATCATGCCATAGTGATTGCCAATTTCGATGATGTTAAGAAACTTGATATGCACCGAGATATTTATTTGTACTCGCAGACAACAAAGTCGCTCGATGAGTTTCAGCGCATCATAGAGTATATTAAGGAGAATATTTCACCGGAAGCCGATTTCAAAAGTTTCGATACTATATGCCGCCAAGTGGCCAATCGCATGCCCAATGTCAGTGCTTTTGCCAAACGTCACGACCTTGTGCTCTTTGTGTGTGGAAGAAAAAGCAGTAATGGTAAGGTACTTTTCAATGAGTGTAGGCGCGTCAATCCCAATAGTCATCTGATAGAAAGTGCCGAGGAGATAGAGCATTCGTGGCTTAAAGGAATTAATTCTGTTGGTATCTGTGGAGCAACAAGCACTCCGAAATGGCTTATGGAGAAATGTCGTGATGCAATCCTCTTGGCAAATCAATGAGACAATCTTTGGCTTACATTATCCTACATTGTAATAAGAAGAATAGTTTAATAACGTATTAAAGTATCCAAAGTGATTGATATGTGGGCTGAAATAGAAGCGGAATAAAATAAGAAATGCGTTAAAAGGCTTATTGTTAGCCTAATAACGCATTTCTTTTGTTTGTTATTTGTGCGCCTGATAGGACTCGAACCTACACAACGGAAGTTACCAGATCCTAAGTCTGGCGCGTATACCAATTTCGCCACAGGCGCGCGGACGTTCTTTTTTAGAAACGTGGTGCAAAGGTAGTGTGTTTTTTATGAAAATCCAAATTATACGCGGATTATTTTATTTATCCACGCTGATTGTGAGTGTATCGGGGTGGAAGTGTATGCCGGGACGTTCTATGAAAGAGGCGAGCGCACCTGTTTTTGACAATTCTTCCGGCGTTCCGATTTGCAATATCGTTTTTTCTTCATTTCTTTCCATTTGCTCATCCTTTTTCGACTTGCACTCGGTTGTTGCAGGGTGTAGCAACCAAAGTCGGTCTGCGAGTTGAAGTGCGAGTTCGAGGTCGTGTGTAGAAAGAAATATTGTTTTGCCTGTTTCGTGCGCTAAGTTACGCAACAGTATCAACATATCCACTTTTGAGGGGTAATCAAGGAATGCCGTTGGTTCGTCGAGATAGATTACCGGAGTTTGCTGTGCCAATGCTTTTGCAATCATCACTTTCTGTCGTTCGCCATCACTCAAAGTTTGAATCATGCGTTCGGCAAGATGCGTTATGCCGGTTTTACTGATGCTATCTTCCACTATATCACGATCTTTGCTGTTCAGTGTTCCCCAAAATCCTGTGTATGGTGAGCGACCGAGACCTACAAGTTCTGTCACCGTGATGTTTTGCACCCTTGGTTTTGAGGTCAGCACAACTCCTATTTGCCGTGACACCTCTTTGTCTGTAAGCATATCAAGACGTTTCCCGTCTATTGCTATGCTGCCTTTTATTGCCGGTTGGAAAGCACTAAGTGTTCTCAGCAGAGTACTCTTTCCAATGCCGTTAGGACCTATCAGGCATGTTAGTTCGCCTTCCAGCAGGTTGGCATTAATATCTTCCACGACAATTTTTCTGTTGTTTTTTGCAACATATCCTATGGAAAGATTTTCTAAGACAATCATTTAATTTGAAAGTTAAGTATTAAATATTGGATGCAGAGTCTCGCTCTATTCGTTAAGTAATCGGCGGGCAAATTCAATAATAGTGTCTTTCCCTTTCTTGAAATCAGCATCTGTCAGGGAAACGTTGTAGTCAGGTTCAATTCCAAACTCGGTGCTTTGTCGGTCACGGTCATACATAGGGCATGCAGAGAATCTCACCGACCAGCCGCATGGAAGTTCCGACGAGAACGGCATCCCTGCACCTCCGCCAGTCTTATCGCCCACGATTTTCACCTGCGGACAACATTTCATATACTTTACGAACTCGTTAGCAGCACTATACACGTGCCTGTTTGTCAGTACTACCACCGGCTTTTGCCACCTTATCCCGGCCGAAGGCTTCAGTCTTTGTTCCTTCATTTCCGAGAAATCATCATGTCCGCGTCCCGTCTTATGTTGCATGTAGCCAACAAGAATTTCCTTGTTTGTGAAACGTGCAGCAAATTTCTCTGTCGTAGAAAGATTACCGCCACTGTTGTCACGGATGTCAATTATCAGTCCGTTGCATGTGGCGAGATGTGAAAAAACGGCATCCATATTACCATCGCTGATACTTCGCGAGAACGAACCATAGCGCATATATCCTATATTATCGTCAAGTGTGCGATATTCTATGCCCGATGCAATCATATAATCTGTCCCCATATATGCCCGCAGAAGCGAGTCGCTGAAATTACGCGGATGGTTCTCGTGCCACGACCAATTGCGTGCCATGTCAAAATTACTATATATGTTAACGTGACCATCGCGCAGTTCAGACAGCATATTTGCCATTACCTCAAACATCTGTCCTTCCGACATGTCATCGGTAAATTGCGGTGAATATTTCTCATAAACTTTATTCCAGTCCAATCCATACTGCTTGTTCTTATATGAGAAGAAACAGTAGTGCTCATCGAATATGCGCCATAGTGCCTCAAAGTTGCCGCGTGGCGTGTCGGAATATTGTTCTTCATCTATGCATGAGCACAACATTCCGAGTATTGTGAGATATATAACGATGTGTTTCATTGCGTTAATGGTTTACGATGTGGAACCGTCTGGTGAAACCGACTACCACGAGATGTGAGTAACTGTGATTTTTCAGATTGTTAACGTCGGACTGTTTGAAGTCGCCGAGATAGCCCACATTGAGGGATATTTTCTTCAAATGCAGTTGCAATGTCAGTGCATACCTTAGCGAAGGAGCGTTGAATGGAGTAGTCACTACTATGTTATGATCGTAATTGCCACGTGTAAAAATCTCATAGTACGACTGTCCGTAATGTGGCGTAAACATCAGTCCGAGCAAAGGCACTTGCACTTCATACCCCAATGTCATCCGTTTACCGAAAGCCTTGAAGTCATATTCTGCGGTTGCTGTCGGCGCGATATTCATTCCGAGTCTTATCTGTCCGGGATTATTTCCGTTCCGAGTGTTGTATAAGAATCCTATTCCCACCTCTCCCATTCCACCTGCTCTGACGTGCAGCCTGTTGGCAAGCATATCCCAATGACGTAGTCTGCCTATGGATATAGTGTATAGTCCGGTAATATCGTTACTGTTATCACTCCTCGTAGATGTAGAGGCAAGGTAGGCCTGATGAGTTATTGTAGTACTCCATTTGCGGTATGTCGGTAACATTTCAGTCGGTTCGAGCAATTCAAGACCTGCTGTTTTACGTCTCACAGTATTGTCGATGAAGCGTAATTCCATGCCGTTGTAATGCTCCGGTGATATGTATGTGTCGAGAATTTGTGATGCACCGATACCTACGAGTTTGGTGTTTATGATGTCTGTTCTTTGTTTTGTCCCCTCGTTTTGGGCAGAAACATGTAATGCCGACATCAACAATACCGACATCATAATTAATGATATGACGTATCTATTCTTCATCTGTGAAAAGTCTTAGTTGCCCCGTTATGTCCTCGTTATGTTTCGACTCTTTTGTCTCAGTGGGTTTCGGTGTTTCTACAGCAGCGTTCTCGCTATTGTCACTCTCCTCTTCGTCGGGCATTTCTTCGCTCTCTTTTTCCGAAAGGCGCAGCGGTTCAAGTTCCTCCACTCCTTCGATGTCCCATGTACTTACGCGTTTTCCGTGAGCCTTGAATCCTTTTACGCCCACAAACTCCTCGGCTTCTATCTCCATCGGTTCGCGGAACGCATCGTTTCCTCCGAATGTCACTCTCACTCGCGGATAGGTTTGGTCTGTCAGCAGAACCTCTCTTGACCCTTCTTCGGTTCCAAGATAGTTCTGTTTGTTCTTTTTCGCCTCCATTGTGAAGCGTTTCAGATATAGGTAACCGTTGTTCTCTGCGTCAAAGAGCAGGGCTGTCCATACCTTGTCGGGGTCGAATTTCTCGATTACCTTTATGTTAGTCTCGTAGTGATTGTTCACATCGAAATTGGTGGAATAGAAGTCACCATTGTCAAGAACCACCAAGATACGGTCGTCATCATCAAACTCTCCAAGATAGCGTCCGTGCTCATCATAGTTCAGTCGTTGTACGTCTTCGTCAAACCACACCTTACGTCCGCCGAGAGTAGAATGCCCGTGACTTTTCAGTGTGATACGAGTTACCGGCACTTTTGTCAATAGTCGTCCTGCCGCGCCGCGTCCTTTGATACTTATCTCGCTGAAATCTTTCTCCATGAACAGTTTCTTGCGGAATGCCGATGGTTGCAAAGCCACTTTTATAATCTCTGCCTCGCCGTTAGGATTTGCAGTGAAATACACTATTCTACTGCCCTCCGTACCTTTTGTGAGGTCATATTCGCGCTCGCGTGTCACTGCCGGAACCGAGAATCTTTTCATATAATAAGCCCCCGCTTTTCCGTCTCTATACACCATGTTATATATGGTCCGGTTGTCGCCACGCTTGAATATGTCAACGTGTATGATGTTCTTGCCCACGAAAATCTTGTCGGCCACGCGAACCACCTTAAACAAACCGTCACGATAGAACAGTATTACGTCGTCTATGTCGGAACAGTTGCAGACGAACTCGTCTTTTTTCAGCCCCGTACCTATGAATCCTTCTGCTCGGTTTATGTATAGTTTTTCGTTCGCCTCGGCAACCTTTGCCGCTTCTATTGTGTCGAAGTTGCGTATCTCGGTGCGCCTTGGATGGTCTTTTCCGTATTTCTCTTTTATGAATTTGAACCAGTTTATTGTAACTTCGGTCATGTGGGCAAGGTCATGTGCAATCTCTTTCAGTTCGGCATTTATGCGTGCCATGAGTTCGTCAGCCTTGTCCTTGCTGAACTTGAGAATGCGTTGCATCTTTATTTCCATGAGCCTCATTATATCATCGCGTGTCACCTCGCGAATCAATTTTGGTTTGAAAGGCTCTAATCGCTTGTCGATATGCGCCACAACCTTATCCATGTTTTCTGCCGTTTCAAATCCTTTGTCCTTATAGATGCGTTCCTCTATGAAAATCTTCTCAAGCGATGCGAAGAACAGTTGTTCCTCCAATTCGTTACGACGTATCTCTAATTCGGTGCGGAGTAGTCCCATTGTGCGGTCGGCAGAGTTGCGCAACACATCACTGACGGTGAGAAAACATGGTTTGTTGTTCTCTATTACGCAGCAGTTCGGCGACAGACTGACTTCGCAATCTGTGAAAGCATATAACGCATCTATTGTTTTGTCACTTGACACTCCGGGAGCCAAATGAACCTGTATTTCCACCTCTGCAGCCGTTAGGTCTTCAACCTTGCGTGCCTTTATCTTTCCTCGTTCTATGGCTTTAACAATCGAGTCCTGAAGAGTTTCCGACGTTTTTGAAAATGGTATCTCACGTATAACGAGTGTCTTTTGGTCAAGTTTCTCTATCTTGGCCCTCACTTTGACCGAGCCACCACGTTGTCCGTCGTTATATTTCGTGACATCAATGCTTCCGCTTGTGGGGAAGTCGGGGTATAGTTCGAAATCTTCTCCGCTCAAGTGACTTATCGCTGCGTCACAGAGTTCGTTGAAGTTGTGCGGCAGAATTTTGGATGACAGACCCACGGCGATTCCCTCGGCACCTTGCGCCAACAACATAGGGAATTTTACCGGCAGTGTAACCGGTTCTCTGTTGCGACCGTCATAACTCATCTTCCATTGTGTGGTCTTGGGATTGAATACCACATCGAGAGCGAATTTGGATAGCCGCGCCTCGATATATCGCGGTGCTGCAGCCGACGAACCGGTGAGGATATTTCCCCAGTTTCCTTGAGTGTCAACGAGAAGTTCTTTCTGTCCAAGTTGCACAAGTGCATCGCCAATAGAGGCATCGCCATGCGGGTGGAACTGCATGGTGTGGCCTACGATGTTCGCAACTTTGTTGTATCGCCCATCATCCATGCGTTTCATCGAGTGCAGAATGCGTCGTTGCACTGGTTTCAAGCCGTCTTCGATGTGCGGGACTGCACGTTCGAGTATTACGTATGAGGCGTAATCGAGAAACCAATTTTTGTACATTCCGCTGAGGTGATGCACTGCGGTGGCATCGAAGCGGTTTACCGGTTGATAGTCTGTGTGTACTTCCTTTTGCTCAATATCCTTTATGTCGTCATCCATGATAGGTTACATTTCTGTCGTTTTGCCTGCAAATTTACTAAATATCCTTGTAATAAACGACATAAAGACATAAATATTTTTGGACATAAAGACATAAAGGATTTGTACATAAAGACATAAAGGATTTTAGACATAAAGAATTTGGACATAAAGACATAAAAGAATATTTATAATTCGTTCTTTTTGTCTTTTTGTCTTCAAATATGTCTTTCTGTCAAAGAGATTATGTCTTTATGTCTAAATTCTTTATGTCTTCCTGTCTATATACAGAATGCGACATTGACCATCAATGAATTTGACGATACATGATATTTGGCATAAGAGAGATTCAGTTTGAAGCGCTCGAGCATAATTCCTGCTCCCAATGACAAACCTGCTCCATGACTGCTTCCATTATCCTCTCCTGAAGGTATTATAGACATCTCTTCAGCACGTCGGAAATTATATCCGGCAGCAACATAAAATTGTGGAGAGAAGATGATATCTATGCCGGCCACGAGGTGATTGGTAAATTTTTTGTTCCAATGGTTAAGGTCAACCAATGTCGCAGACAAACGGAAAGGTGAGCCAACAAGACGTTTTGACATACCAATCTGTATGTCTATCGGCATTTTCTCATAATTATCATCGTATGCTTTCAGTTGTCCACCAAGATTTTTCACCGTTGCCGAAAGCGACCATTCGCGCACAGGGTCGTAATAGTTCACTCCTAAATCGACTCCCATGGCGATAGAGTTGTAGCCTGCGATGTGAGATGTTATGAACTTTGCCGTGATACCTCCCACAATCCTTTCGGTAAGTTCATAACTTAAAGCACCACTTACGGCAATGTCCTTTGCTGAGAACTCGCCGGTCTGCACATTGTTTTCATCAACCTCTTTCATCGAACCATAGTTGACGAATTGCCCCATTACCCCCACCGTGGCACGTTCGCCGATAGTCTTATTGTATGATGCGCTTGCCGTGAATGCCCCTTTCATGTATGTCATAAAGTTGAGCCCTACACTCTTGTCGCTTACCGAGCCAAGCAATGCCGGATTATTGAAAATCAGCGAAGGGTCGTCCTCAATCAATGTTATGTTATCGCCTCCGAGTGCACCGGCATGCGCACTTACCGGAAGTCTTAGGAAATTATATCCCGTTTGACTCTCCTGTGCAACGGCAAAGAGAGATATCAGGGTTGTCAGAAGGGAAAAAACTACTTTTTTCATCTGCTTTCTATATTTTTAATACAAAGTTATATCTTTTCTCAGATAAGAGTGTTATTTTTGCAGAAAAATTATGCGAATAGGCGTTCTGGACGTTCGCTACGGTCTTATTCTTAACTTTCTGCGGTTGTCATAATGCAGTTTCCTGCATCAACAGACTATATAATAACGCAGAAAAACAGACTTTAGTGTTTTGGAAAGGATAATTAGAAAATGACGATTGGTTGTAGATAACTGTAAGTTGTTCTGATAATAATAATTCGGATAGATAAATGGAAGTGAAGAAATCGGCCGGAGCCGACCTTGAACGCCACCGACCTACGGCATTCATTCTCGGTTTGATAGTTGCGCTGTCGCTGCTTTTGGTGGCGTTGGAGTATTCTTCCAATCCTATTGGCGATGAGGCCGGCGATACCGAATTTGATGAAATGGCACAAGACTATGAGATGATGCCGCCCGAAGAACAACAGGATTATAACGTCCCAGCACCGGCAACACCAACACCGGCATTGACAGAGATGCTGAACGTTGTTGATGAAGAAGTGGCTACTGACCTCCCGGAGGAGAAAGATAAAGTTCAGAACGACATCACAAACTCGGATGTGGAGGATGCCAAAAACGAAATGGCACCACCCGACGACCCTACCGCTCCCACGCTCGATGGCAACAATGACAACCCACTGAACTTTCAGGTGGTGGAGCGTTTGCCGGAGTTTCCGGGCGGCCCTATGGAACTGATGAAATGGCTTACGAAGAATCTTCGCTATCCGTCGCAGGCCTTAAGTCAGAAACAACAAGGAGAGGTAATGGTGCAGTTCATAATAAACCGTGACGGTACGCTAAGCGATTTCAAGGTCACGAAGTCGGCCGGCACGGCACTCGATAGCGAGGCTCTGCGTGTTATGCGCATGATGCCGAAGTGGACTCCGGGCGAAGATCATGGCAGAAAGTGTCGTACATTGTTCATCATACCGGTGGTATTCAAGATTTGATGTTGAAATATCGACCTCTGTTAATTTAACTTTAAACTTTTAACCTTTAAATAAATAATATGTATTCATCTGCGGAAATTCTTAAATCGGTAAATGCCTATCTGGCTAATTTGAAATACGAACGCAAACCGAAAGGACTCTATGAACCAATAGAATACGTGCTCTCGATGGGAGGAAAGAGAGTGCGTCCGGTGTTAATGCTGTTGTCATATAATATGTATAAAGACAATCCGGAAACCATACTGTCATCGGCATGCGCTTTGGAGACATATCATAACTATACGCTTCTGCACGACGACCTCATGGATAATGCCGAAATTAGACGCGGACACGAAACCGTGCATAAGAAATGGGATGCCAATACGGCAATCCTGTCGGGCGACTCGATGCTGGTGTTGGCATACGAGCGCATGGCACAGTGCCCTAAAGAGAAACTTCCGGAAGTGCTCTCGTTGTTCACGGAAACGGCACTTGAGATTGGCGAAGGACAACAGTATGACATGGAATTCGAGAATCGCACCGATGTTAAGGAGGCAGAGTATATCGAGATGATACGACTGAAAACCAGTGTGTTGCTTGCTTGCGCGGTGAAGATGGGAGCCATTCTTGCCGACGCTTCTGCCGAAGATGCGGAAAACCTGTATAAGTTCGGCGAGCAGATAGGACTTGCATTTCAGTTGCAAGACGATTTCCTTGACGTGTATGGCGACCCTGCCGTGTTCGGAAAGGCTATCGGAGGCGACATCACGAGCAATAAGAAGACATTCATGCTGATAAATGCTTTCAACCATGCCACGGCAGAACAGAAGGCCGAACTCTCGAAATGGATTGCTGCAACGGACTTTGATGCAAATGAAAAGATTGCTGCCGTTACACGGATATACAATGAGATAGGCATCGACCGAATGGCAAAGGAAAAGATCGAGTTTTATTTTAAGGAGAGCAAACGCTATCTGGAGCGTGTCAATCTGCCCGAAGAGCGAAAGCGCGAACTTGTGTCCTACACCAATGATATGATGAAAAGGGAAAAATGATATTCTGTTTTTGTCCACCGTTCTTCGCTTTGTTCCGAAAGTATATTCTCTCGTGGCAGAGCAGAACGTCGAGTGAAAACGAATGTCAGAGATTTCCTGTGAATGAAAACTTTCAATTCTAAATAATTAATATCCCATTAAGAAATGCCTTATCGCCGTCTTCCCAAAACAGACACTGCACGACTTAAAGCACTGAAAACAGTGCTTGAGAATAATAACGTATATACCGTGCAGAACCGTTTCATCGACTGGAAAACGTTGAATCGCGCACAACCGGCATACGACAGACTGCTCACGGCATGCCAGCAATATAAGGTGAGAATGGCGGCACAGACAAGACATTCGCCGAAAATGGATAACCTGATGCGTAATGCCACAATGTATGTCAGTCATTTCATTCAAGTGTTGCTGATGAGTATTGAGCGTGGAGAGATGAAGCGTTCGACACTTCCACTCTATGGCATGAGCGAGACACAGACTGCTGTGCCGTCACTGAAGGCTGCCGAGAGTGTTATCACGTGGGGAGAGAAAATCGTTGAGGGAGAGAAAAAACGTGTAAAAATGGGTGGTCGTCCAATCTACAACCCCACGATAGGCATGGTTTCCACTCATCTCGATATTTTCCGCGAGCGTTATGGCTCACAGAAGATATTGCAAGAACAGTCGGCAAAGGCTCTTGAGAATATTCAAAAACTACGTCCCGAAGTAGATGAGATATTGCTCGAATTATGGAATCAGATAGAGAAACATTTCGAGAACGAACCTCCGGAAATTCGCTTTGCCGAGTGTAGGAAATACGGTGTGGTGTATTATTACCGCCGTCACGAGGAACATCTTTATTAAGTGGAATATTAAAAGTGAAATATTGAAATTGAAATGTCAAATATTGCTTTGGTCGGTTGCATAGATACCCATGCCCATCTTGATGGCGAAGAGTACGCGGAAGACCGCCGAGAAATGATTGAAAGGGCGCGTGCGGCCGGTGTATCTAAGGTTTTCTTGCCCGCCATTGACCTGCCATCCGTTGATAGGGTGGTGGCAATGAGCCGTGAATTTCCTAATTATTGTTATCCGATGATTGGGCTTCACCCGGAGGAAGTGCGTTCAGACTATAAGGAAGTACTTGCCCAAATCTACGAAAAACTATCCTCATCCTTCTCGCTCAACTCTCAACCCTCATCGCTCAACCCTCAACCCTCCGCTCGGCTCCGACAGGAGACGCTTTCGAAGCAAAGCGAAGAAAGAACGCTCATCGCTCCCTGCTCCCCATTCATCGCAATCGGAGAGGTAGGATTGGATTTCTATTGGAGTCGTGAGTTTGCCGAAGAGCAACTTGAAGCATTTGAGGAGCAGGTGAGATGGTCTGTTGAAACTCGTCTGCCATTGATGATACATTGCCGAAAAGCGCAGAATGAAATGGTGAGTATATTAAAAAAGTATGCGAAAGAACTCCCCGGAGGTGTGTTCCATTGCTTCACCGGAAACAATTATGAGGCCGAGGAGTTATTACGTTTTGACGGCTTTGTTCTTGGCATTGGTGGCGTACTGACATTCAAGAAAAGTCATTTGCCGGAAGTGTTGCATGAAGTCCCGTTGTCTCGAATAGTACTTGAAACAGACAGTCCTTATATGGCACCTGTGCCGATGCGTGGTAAGCGCAACGAAAGTGCGTATGTTGTTCATGTGCTGAAGAAACTGGCAGAGAGTCTCGGAGTTAGTGAGGAAGAAGTGGCTCGGCAGACCAATGAAAATGTGCATCGTGTCTTCGGAATATCCTAAAAAAACGATTATGGCATAAAAAAATATCCGTAAACGTTCTGATTTCTGAAAGATAAACCGTAATTTTGCACCCCGAAACATAAGGAGAGATGCTCGAGTGGCTGAAGAGGCACGCCTGGAAAGCGTGTAAACGTCAAAAGCGTTTCCCGGGTTCGAATCCCGGTCTCTCCGCAATAAAAAGCAAACATAACAGAAATTATCTACTGATTACAAGTAGGTAATTTTTGTTTTTATATCACGATGACTAAATGGTATGGCGCGTTAGCAGCATAAAATATTTTTATCCGAATACTTGTTCATTTCATTTAAAAATGCTATTTTTGCACAAATAACTGCGGAAAAATGTAATTTTGATACACTTTTCTGCGCTTAAAAGTGTATATATAGAAATATGTATGATTTTTATTTGAGCGGTTTTGGGAATTATTATAATAAATCTTCTGTTCGTATACTTATCAATAAATATGAAAAGGATTATTTTTTTGTCAACAATATTATTAGTATTAAATTTATATTTCATACAATGTAGTAATGGTAATAGTAACAAATCATTATTATCACAGAATGATAAGTATATGACAGATGAAAATTTGGAGGCTAATGAGTATGAACAAATATGGAAAGAAGATAGTTGCGGATGCCTTAAAAAAAGGACACCAGAAATCGCGGAAAGGATTATTTTAGATTTTGATTTGTTGGGAAAGGATACTACAACATTTCTAAATCATTTTGGTCCTTACAATGAGAAATATGTTGGAGAAAAAAACATAGTTTTTATTTATTACCTAACTGCAGGATGTTTGAATGGCAAAGTTAATGAACAGGCAGACAAATCATGGATAAGATTTGTTTTTAATGAAGATGGTGTTTTGGAAGAAATCCCAAACGTGATAGGTGTGGAATGAAAGTTTTTTTATCTCATCATGCGTAGATAAGGAGAATTTATTAAACATATAAAGTTATCCGACAACAACAATTTAAAGGTGTTGTTATTACGAAAGTTACTATTGATACTCTCTTTACGCAATCAATTTTAACCATTATTGAAAAATACTGTGGGAAGTTGGTTGAGGTATGGCATTTTATTACTATCTTTGTCACGTTGTATTTAGTTTTACTACTATCTTTTCACAACACTAAGATATGTGGTATTGACGGTACGACAAGATCTTGGGTAACACGGTGTTGCTTAGGATATTACTGATAACATTAACAAATAAGGTTTAAAAATTAAAGAAGAATGAAAACAGTTGTCTATGCTTTTTTAGTACTATTGTGCTTGGTATGCGAATGCACAAATGATAAAAAATCTGCTTGTGATGGAAAACAAATACAGTCGTCGGAGAACAGAGAGAACACAAAAGATGATTTTGTTGATTTTATAGAGAAGTTTTCTTCAGACTCTGTTTTCCAAAAGAAACACATCTCGTACCCTCTTAAAGTATCCAATGTTTCGCGAGAGGATGATGAAACAAACGTATCTTTTATAAACGAGAAAGAGTGGCTTTACAATAATATCTGCGATACGGAAATGGGTGGAGAGGAAGTCAATGTGAAAATTAATGAGAAAAATAATGCGGTAGAAGTAAGAGGGAAAGAGTCCGGATTAAATATTGACTTCTTGTTCAAAAAAGTTGATGACCAATGGCTCTTGTATGAGATTGCAGATTATTCCATGTAATATTTTGGATTTCAGTTTGCTTTATTTATAAAACAAATAGGTATTCACAATCAACCGTGAATACCTATTTGTTTGTATATTTTTGCTATTCTTTTGATATTTCGTTTTTTTTCATTAAATTTGTCGCAGTCTTTTCATTGTGAAGAACATGCAAAAAGAGAGAAATACTATGAAAGAGATTGCAATAACCTTTTTTATTAACCAAATAATTAGTATAATATGAAAAATGTTTTTAGAAAAATTTCTATTGTCCTTTTGGCGATAGTGTGTGGTATCCCATCAATGTGGGCACAGGATGTTAATATGTCTCGTTACATCACAATGAATGTAAAGAGCAGAAAGCAAATATACTTAAAACTGTGTGCAGATGTACCTGATACGAAAATAAAGTTAGTGAGTGGCTTCAACGAGAAGACAATAACAGTAAATGATACTTGGACAGAATGGCAAGACTTTAAAACTGATGGAGATGTTATGACTATCTACGGCGATGTGCAAAAACTTGATTGCAGCAACAATATGCAAAACATTACGGGCATGGAAACAAAAAACAATGCACAGTTGCAGGAGTTACATTGTTACGCCAATTCCATAGCCTCACTTGACCTAAGCCAAAATACGCAACTCAAAGTGTTAGGATGTTTCAACAATTCTCTTAACTCACTTGATGTAAGCAAGAATTTGCAACTTATGGAACTGGATTGCTCCGAAAATAAGATTTCGGTGCTTGACGTAAGTAATAATTCACAGTTGTCAAAGTTGTTTTGTCTGAAAAACTCCATCGCCTCTCTTGATATAGACAACGATACACAATTGAAGGTGCTGGATTGTTCCGAAAATAAGATTGAATCTCTTGATGTAAGTAAAAATGTATTGTTGGAGAAGTTAAATTGCTATAAAAATTTACTAAATGCACTTGATGTAACAAAGAACGTAGAGTTGGCAGGAATAAATTGCTCAGGCAACAATATTAAAGTTATCGATGTAAGTAAAAACACGAAACTGGAATGGTTGTATAGTTTCGATAACCCTCTTGGAACTCTTGACGTGAGCAAAAATACAATATTGAAAAATTTGCGTTGCTACAATAATAATCTTACCTCTCTTGATGTAAGTAATAATTTAGAGTTAGAATGGCTGTATTGTAATGGAAACTCTCTCGAATCAATTGACGTGAGCCAAAATACGGAGTTGAAAGATTTTGTTTGTCATGACAATAAGTTCACTACCGAAGCACTTGACGACATTTTCTGCTCATTGCCTGAAAGAAATGGACATGCGTCAGGAAGAATTGCTATTGTATCAAAATCTTCTTCTGATGACAACAGTGTTGCACTTGCTGCTAATGGTAACAATGCCATTTCAAAGAATTGGAGAGTCGTATATTATTTCAATAATACCGAGATTACCGGTTTTACAGGTACCAAACAGTGCACAAACGGTATATACCAAACGGAAAACACGTCTGATGTTACCATCTATCCGAACCCTGTGAAGGATGTTCTTCACATAACTTCTGATAAACCTATCAACATCATACGCATATTCAATGTATCCGGAGCGGAATTGCTCCGCACTGCAAATACGAACAGCGTCAACGTATCGCACCTACCGGCCGGAATTTATATGGTATATGTCAATGACAAACCAACGAAAATAATAAAGGAATAAGCATACTGTTTGAATGTTCATTCTTGTGAATACTTTATTGTTGATATAAAGTGTAAGTGAACTTGATTGATTTGTAATTCGTCAAACTTATACTAAAAACAAGAAAAGTTTACTATACTGAAATGCCCCCGAAAGTTTCTCGTATAACTTTCGAGGGCTATTTGTTTTTCTCAAATATCAGTCATCACTCTGATGCTTAATCCTTTTTCAATTCATTGTCGATGGCCTTCACGAGCGATGCGAACTCTTCCTGATTGAAAAGGCGGGTGCGTTTTATTATCTTGCCTTCGCGGTCGATGAGCACGTTACGAGTTATGCCGGCATCGCGAATGGCGAATTTGGCAAAGATGTCGGCACCAGGATCGAGGCCGATAGGGTAGGTTATCTTTGTTGTTTCTGCAAATTTCAGCACCGTTTCGAGTAGTTCGTCACGGTCGATGGCAATCAGCATGAAGTCAGGATTGTCCTTGTGTTTCTGCCATATATCGCTCTCAATGAACGGCATTTCCTTTCTGCACACTCCGCACCACGAAGCCGTGAACTGCAGCATCACCACCTTACCTCTCTGTGACGATAGTTGAATCTCACGTCCATCAGTCATTTTAATTTTGAAATCGGGACATTCATCTCCCTCGAAGACGATATATCCGTTTTCATCGGGTGTTTTTACTGACTTGCTATTCTCACTCTTCTGTGCCGATGCAGTGATTGTGAAGAGCATCAGCAGAGCCATTAATAATTGCTTTTTCATTTCTATCATTGTTTTTTTATTAAACCTTCTTTACTACCCGAGCCGGATTTCCCACCGCCACGGAGTTGTCCGGAATGTCGTTCACCACCACACTGCCCGCACCAATGGTCACGTTGTTTCCTATCGTCACACCCGGAAGAATCGTTACGCCGCCTGCAATCCACACACTGTCGCCTATCGTCACCGGTTCGGCCCATTCCTGTCGGGTGTTGCGCTCCTCCGGGTCGGTGCTATGGCAAGCGGTATATATACCCACGTTCGGCCCTATGAAGCAGTCATCGCCTATTGTTACCGGCGCTTCGTCGAGTATTGTCAGATTAAAGTTTGAGAAGAATCCCCTGCCCACTCTGATATTCTTGCCGAAATCGCAGTAGAACGGTTGGTTTATCAGTACATCATCGTGACATTCTCCGAGAATATTCTTTATCATCGCCTTACGTTCTTCTGTTTGGTTCGGATGCAGGTTGTTGTATTCCCACAGACGAACCCTTGTCTCGTTGAGTTCCTTTCTCAGCAGCGGATCGACTGCCGAATAAACCATGCCTTTGAGCATCTTCTTTTTCTCTGTCATACTTGATAAAAAACCATTAATTGCCCATTCGCGCCACACGACCTTTCTTATCGGAAAACAAAATGGGCGAAATTGCTTTGCAAAATGGGCGAATTTGGTCAGCAAAATGGGCGATTTTACATTTCAATTTGGGCTGAATTGCAATGCCGCAGCATTGCTTTTACCTATCGTTAGGGCGTGTCGCAGCCTCTCCTTTCTCTGCCGAGTAACTGATGCGCAGCGCATTAGCCTTGCGCAGTGCTTGTTTCACATCGGTTATCGTGCCCATATCGGCATTGCGGTCGGCCTTCAGACTCACTGTCATCTGTCCGCGGTCTTCGGGCAACATACGACTCCGTTCGTCAATAACATAGTCGGTTATCTCCTCCGGAGTCACGTATTTATCGTTCATCTGCACCCTTACGGCAGTTCCGTCTTTCCTCTGCAACGGTTTTATCGGCTTTCCTATATATATATATGTAGTGGCCGATTTTTTTGTGAGTTTTTGCAGTTCTGTACCTTGTGGAATGCGATATTCCACCTTCGGAGCATCATGCCGAATGTGAGTCACAATCATGAAGAAGAACAAGACTGTGAAAATGAGGTCGGGCAGCGATGCCGTGTTCAACCCGGGTACATCTTTTTTATGTCTGCGGAAAATCATTCTCTGTTGTTGTTTTCATATCCCTCCGCTATGCGTTGCGGATATAGTTCGCGCAGTTTCTCCCGTTGCTCGTTGCTACATTCATCGTAAGAGCGGTGGTAGTATTTATGTGCGGCATCGTCTCTCAGCGTGCGGTATGCCGCCACTATTTCATTCTGCATCTTGAAGTAAACGTCGTAGGTAGCGGCGCGGTCGGCCTTCAGCGAGATGATATGCCTTGCACGGTCGGGAGAGTTGGCCACGAAGTCAGTCACTATTTTTCTCAACTGCGATAGCGATGTAGGCTTGTCGTCTATCATTATCCGGTTGTCGGCCGTGATTTGCAGTTGCAGTATGTTGTCGCGATTCACGTCAATACTCATCTCTTCACGGTTATCAATCGGTGGCAACTGCCGTTGCAGTCCCTTGTCGGCATCCAACGATGTCGTAACGAGGAACAGAATCAGCAGCATGAACGAAATGTCAGCCGTCGATGTAGTGTTGAGCGAAGGCACTTCCCGCCTTCTTTTGAATATCCGCATCTTGTTGTTAGATGATTGAGAGTGGGTGTAGGCCGGCGCGAACCGGTGGTATGCCCTCTCTGTAATGACGTTTATTTTTTCACTTTCAGCATCGAAACGGCCACTGCCACTGCTGCCGCAACGAGCATTGCTATGACTGTATATATAAACATGTCGGCCGTCTTTAGCCATAGTGTATGTGCATATGGTGAGCCGTTGATGCTCATTGGTGCTGACGAACCGATTAGGAATGTGAGCACTAGAGCAAGTGCAACACCTCCTGCCACCATATATGCTATGCGTGCTGCCGGCACGTTGTTGACCACTGCGGCCGACTTGTCGCGCCGGCGGAATGTCATCACGAGCGAAACGACCGCAAGTGCAACTGCTCCTACGGTCATCACGCACGCCAACAGAAGGATGACAGGTGTGAGTTGCGGCGCGTTGAACGTGGGATTTTCTTCGTACGGATTATCGTAACCGATTAAGAAGAAAGCGCAGAAAGTCGCTGCAATGATGCCTACGAGCACCATCAGCACGCGACCTGAAATGCGTTTAGTGTTCAGCATTTTGCTATCTTACTTGATGTTTTTTGCTTTAAACTTCACTATTATGTCGAGCAACGTTATCGCCGACTCCTCCATCTGGCTCACGAGATGCTCAATCTTAGAGAGAATATAGTTGTAGAACACTTGCAGTATAAGTGCCACGATGATACCGAAAATTGTTGTTATCAGTGCCACCTTCATACCTGCTGCCACCACGGTGGCGTTGAGGTCGCCGGCTATCTGCATCTGGTCGAACGCCATCACCATGCCAATCACCGTACCGAGGAATCCCAGTGACGGTGCAATGGAAATGAACAGTGTAATCCACGAGCAGCCTTTTTCGAGGTTTGCCGACTGCACCGAACCGTATGAAGCGATGGAACGCTCTATCTCGTCGATGCTCTCATTGATGCGCAGAAGTCCTTGATAACATATTGAAGCGACAGGCCCGCGCGTGTTGCGACATAACTCTTTGGCTCCTTCTATATCGCCCTGTTCCACCCGTTTGTCGATGTCTTCCATCAGTTTCTTTGCGTTGATGTGGCTCAGAGTGAGGTAGATAATGCGCTCGATGCAGAATGCCAGTCCCAAGACCAAAGCCAAAGCCACGAGTGCCATGAAGCCTGCATTGCCTTCGATAAACTTTGTTTTTAGTTCTTTGTGCAGCGACTGTGGTTGCATTGCCACGTCAGCATAATCGCTGTCAACGCCAATCATCAATTGCGCATTTGCCAATGAGTCGAGCCTGTCGGTAATTGCCGTACTGTCTGTCTGTGCCATTCCGACCGTGACAGACAGCGTGAGCAATATCAATACAATCTTTATTCTTCTTAACATGGTTGTATTATGAGTTTGCTGTTTAATCTTCCTAACATTGTTTATATATGTTGCAAAGGTAGTGTAAATCACTCGTACTACAAAAATAATTAATTCTTTTTTGCCATTCCCATATTGTTTATGACAATTTACTAAAAGCAATAAATATACAAAAAAAATGAAAAACCAACACAAAATACTTGAAAAAAGAATTTTTTTGTTATCTTTGTAGCGGAATTAAAAATAAAAAATGGGACATCATAGTTTAGACTCGTTAGACAAAAAGATTTTGCGCATGATTGCGGAAGATGCCCGTGTGCCTTTCCTTGAGGTGGCACGCACGTGCAATGTCAGCGGTGCTGCCATTCATCAGCGCATTCAGAAACTTACGGATATAGGAGTGTTGAAAGGCTCGCAGTTCATCATCGATGCAGAGAAAATCGGTTATGATACTTGTGCTTACATAGGTATCAATCTCAGAACGCCCGAATCGTTCGATGATGTGGTGAACGAATTGAGGCAGATTCCGGAGATAGTGGAGTGTCATTACACAACCGGCGACTATGACATGTTCATAAAGATATATGCCAAGAACAATCACCATCTGCTAAATATCATTCATGACAGGTTGCAACCGTTGGGTCTTGCACGCAGCGAGTCAATCATTTCATTTACCACTGCGTTCAAACGTCAGTTGCCGATATTGGATATGTCTTGTGATGAAGATGAATTTTAACAACATGCGAGTTATGTAATTCCACGTTGAATTGAATCGTAGGTATAAATAAAAAGAGTTCTGCGGTTGTTGCAGAACTCATTTTATTATTTCTTTTTCTCGTAGTCCACGAAAGCGTATTTCTGTTCGTGGCGTTCGTCCTTATCGTGATTCTCACGCCATGTCTCATGCCATTCGCTGTAGTCGGGGAAGAATGTATCTGCCCCTTCCGGTGTGTCGTCAATCTCGGTGAGGCATAGCCGGTCGGCCATCTCCATCGACTGTGCGTATATGCAGCCACCACCTATTATATATATGTCCTCGTTGTCGGCACAGTTTTTCAGTGCCTCGTCGAGCGAGCGATAGGTGTCGCAGCCGGCGAATGTTGCGTCAGAGCGTGTCAGCACTATGTTCCGGCGGTTGGGCAGTGCACCTTTCGGCAGACTCTCGAATGTCTTTCTGCCCATTATTATGGTGTTACCGGTTGTTAGTTGCTTGAAACGTTTCAAGTCGTTTGGCAAGCGATAAATCAGATTGTTGTCCTTTCCGATGGCGCGGTTTCGTGCCACTGCGGCGATTATTGATATTCTCATTCTGTTTGTTTTATAGTTTTTCAAACCGATACCTCGGCCTTTATGTGTTCCCATGGGTCATATCCTACGAGTCGGAAGTCTTCGTATCTGAATCCGAAGATGTCTTTTACGTCAGGGTTTATCTCAATTCTTGGCAGCAGCCTCGGTGTTCTTGTCAGTTGCAATCGCGCCTGCTCTATGTGGTTAAGGTAAAGATGGGTGTCGCCGGTGGTGTGGATGAAGTCGCCCGCTTCAAGTCCTGTTACCTGCGCCATCATCTGTAACAGCAGTGCGTAGGAGGCGATGTTGAACGGCACACCGAGAAAAGTATCGGCCGAACGCTGGTAGAGTTGCAGTGACAACCTGCCTTCGGCCACGTAGAATTGGAACATCGTGTGGCACGGTGGCAGTGCCATTTTCTCCACCTCTGCCACGTTCCATGCACTTACTATCATGCGTCGCGAGTCGGGCGAGTTCTTTATCTGCTCGAGAACATTCTTTATCTGGTCTATTGTACCTCCCTGATAGTCGGGCCACGACCGCCACTGATGACCATAAACCGGTCCGAGTTCTCCATTCTCGTCTGCCCATTCGTTCCATATTCTCACACTATTCTCTTGCAGGTATTTCACGTTCGTGTCTCCTTTGAGAAACCAAAGCAGTTCGTGTATGATAGACTTCAGATGCAGTTTCTTGGTTGTCAGCAGCGGGAAACCGTCTCGCAGGTCATATCGTGCCTGCGTTCCGAAGAGGCTCAATGTTCCTGTTCCCGTCCTGTCTTCTTTCTTAACGCCTTCTGTCAGAATACGATTAAGTATGTCAAGGTATTGTTTCATATTCTCTGTTTCTTGTTTTCTATAACCTGTCCGATAACGTCTGTCACGTTTTCGGGAATGTGTGTTGTCTTTATTCTCCACTCGGCAGGATACAGGTTATTGGCTCTGTTGCCCAAGTTCTTTACGAAACCGAGTGGCATTTGCATGTATGTCAATAGCACGAAGCCGCGCTCTATGTCGGCAGGCAGCGTCACAGCCTCCTTGCGCAGATAGTCAGTTGCCGTTTTACGGTCAATCTCTACCTGTGTGAAAGCATCGCGACGCAATGCCGTGGATAATGCGAGGCACTGGTCGGGAATTATGTCTCGGCCTTTCATTGTGCCGAGTCTGACGCCTTGATGCACCACTTTGAGCGTGCTTGAAAGATGCTTCATCAATCCATACCATTGTTTTGGCATTGCCGTAAGGCATTGTTTCGAGTTCTCGATTATATAGTTTTCCGGGTGCTCTATCCATTCTTCCGGCAGTCTTTCGTTGGTTGCCGGCAGTTTCATTTTTGGTAATCTTTGGGTACAATCACCGTTTTTCCTTAGCACGGCCATGAACAAACCCTCGCCACGTGTCATGCCCGGAATGAAGCGATAGACGCTGTTGTCGAAGCCTGCGAGCAGAGAGCCGGTGATGTTCCATTTCTTTTCGGTAGGAATATCCACAATCTCGGCATCAAGGTTTTCACAAATCCACTTCACGTTTTCTTCGTTTTCGCGGGTGTTGAAGGTGCATGTAGAGTATATCATCGTGCCCCCTTGTTTCAGGCATTGCCACGCCTCGCTCACTATTTCGCGTTGTAACGAACAGCATTTTTCCACGTTTCTCAAGCTCCATTCGGCAATCGCGCCCTCGTCTTTGCGGAACATTCCCTCGCCCGAGCACGGCACATCGCAAAGCACAATGTCTGCCATGATGCCCGTTCGGCTCAGGTTTTGCGGTAGGTTGTTTGTCACAACGACATTTTCAATGCCCCATTTCTGTATGTTTTCGGCAAGTATGCTTGCGCGTTGTGGCACCGGTTCGTTGCTTACAAGCAGGCTGCCCTTTGGCAAAACGGTGCTCGCCGCAGTAGATTTACCACCCGGAGCGGCACACATATCAATCATAACCACCGGCTCCGTGCCTACGATATGCTTCATTACATGGTGCAGAAACATCGACGATGCCTCCTGAACATAATATGCTCCGGCGTGCATCAGCGGATCGAAAGTGAACTGCGGGCGTTCTTTCAGATAATATCCGTTGTCACACCATGCCACTCTCTCCGCTCCGCAGGCAATGCCATCGACCGCTATTTTATCGGTGTTCAGTCTGATGCTTGCAGGTGCCGGTTCGTCGAAAGCCCTGAGATAAATCTGCCAGAGGTCTTCGCCAAACGTGGTGCGTGTTATGTTTATGAAATCTTCGGGTAGCATCGGTGCTTGCTCTTTTGGGCTTCAAAGTTACGTATAATCGCGCTAATAATGAAACTTTTATGCTATTTTGCCTAAAAAAGTTTATCTTTGCTGCAACTTTTCTGTTCCGACTTGCGTCTAACAGATGTATAACAAACAAAATGAAAAAGGAAATGAACAGACTGATAGTTTTTTTATTCGCGGCGTTGATGTTTGCAATGCCGTTGTCGGCAAAACGAAGTCACTATGCCAAGGTACGTAATCATCCAATCGACATGATTGATAAAGACACGGCAGGTGTTATTGCCTATAGCGACACCACATCGCTTGCGCAGGCCGATTCGCTTTATGCCGACTCTATAGACGATGATGATGCGTATTCGCAAAACATGCATTTCGAATTGGGTGACAATGATGTGGAAGCTCTGGCGAAAATACTCACCGGACTTTTCGGTGTAGGAGCATTGGGAATTGTGGTTGCAATTCTGATAGCGATTGTGGCCGTCATCTCTATCATTGCACCTTTCGTGTTCTTTGGTTTTATGGTATATCTTATCATTAATCATCACAATGAGAAACAAAGACTTGCCCGCATGGCACTGATGTCGGGACAACCGATACCGCAGAACATCATTAAGAAAACGGTGGAGACTGCCGACGAGCAATGGCAGCGAGGATTGAAGAACGTTTTCATCGGTCTCGGTATAGCGGTGCTTTGCTACTGCCTCGGAGCCTATCGACTTGCAGGAATCGGCTGGTTAGTGCTGATATATGGTTCGGGATTGGCAGTTATATCCAAGACTTCGAATAAGAAGAAAGAGGATAATGACCCGAAGAATGGAGAGAATATCGGCTGATAGGCCGTATTAAGGAACGATAATAGAGGAGAGACGAGGGAGAGCGGTGTTTTGTGTACTTGTCTTTGGAATAATAAATGTTGATTTTGGTAAATTACCACTCCCTCTTTTCCTCCTTTCTTATTTACCCTGTTTCACAATCAAATAATAATAATCTCAATATATAAAAATAAGACTATGGTAAAGAAACTCTATCGATCTAACGACAGAATGTTGGGCGGCGTATGCGCAGGATTAGCCGAATATGCTGATATGGATCCCACGGTGGTGCGTCTGATATATGCAGGGTTGACCGTGTTCACTGCTTTCAGTGGTGTTCTTCTCTATCCGATATTGTGGATTATAATGCCGGAGAAACCCTGATATGAACAGAATGGGCGACATAACACTCGTGTCTCGGGTGGCTGTATTTCAAGACAAGCGTGCTTTCGATGCGCTTGTGAGGAAATATCAGTCGCCCGTGAGGCGTTTTTTCCTCGCCCAGACGCTCGGCGACAGCCAACTATGCGACGACCTTGCACAAGATACTTTCGTCAAGGCATACATGAAAATATCTTCTTTTCAAGGTAAATCGTCGTTCAAAACATGGCTGTTCAGAATTGCATACAATGTTATGTACGACTACCGGCGTGCTAATCGCATCACCGACGATATAGACAATTGCACTGTTTCGGGCACTGCTTCGTCAGAACGCGATATGCAGTTGAACCTTGATATATATGATGCGATGAGTCTGCTGAAGCCCACCGAGCGCACGTGTGTTGCCCTGCAACTCATTGATGGCTATCGGATAGACGAGATAGCTCACATAACGAATATGGCGGAAGGTACGGTGAAGTCGCATCTTTCGCGTGGAAAAACGAAACTCGCAAGTTATCTAAGACAGAACGGATATGGAAAAAGATAAGAAAAACAACAGCATAGACCTTGACGATGACAGCCGCCTGCTGGGTGCGTTCTTCGCCGAGAATACCATCGAAGTTGCCGATGACGGCTTCACGGAGCGGGTGATGCAGCGACTGCCGGAGCGCAGCAACAGGCTCAACCGCATCTGGACGTGTATTTGTGTGGTCGCAGGCGTGACATTCTTGGTCGTTACCAAGAGTTGGGTAACGCTCTACGCGCTTGCCAAGAGTATGCTTTTGAGCATAGACTTGAAGCAGTTTGCCGAAACAAACTTTGTTCCATACATCGTTGCAATGCTCGTGATAAGCATGTTTCTCGGCTATTCCTTGGCAGAACAAAGGAAATAAATATTCCGGCATATATCGTGTATCAACATATATGCCGGAATATTTATTTATGTCTTTTCCGAAAATCCGGTTTCAGTCCATTATGATCTCAAATCCGTCATCACCGTCTTCTATTTCTTCTTTCTGTTTAGGTTGCGGCGGATTTTTCAAGTTTCCTTTCTCGTCGAACATTCCGTAAGTGGTGCGCAGTACGATGAACTCGGTGCGACGATTAAGTTGATTGCACACCTCCTGTTCCTTTTCGTTACGGCTCTTTATGAACGCCTCGTTCAGCACATCGCCCTCTTTCAGCCACGTATATTTCTCCGTTAGTTTCTTCCTAATGGTCTTCGGTTTTTCCTTTCCATATCCCATCGGTGTCAGTCGGTCTTTGGGTATTCCGTGTGCGATGAGATAGTTGACCACCGCCTCTGCTCTCCGCTGTGACAATGTCTTGTTGTATGCCGCGCTGCCGCGGTAGTCGCAGTGGGAACTCAGTTCTATTGTCACGTTGCGGTTCTCGTTGAGCATCTTCACAAGTTCGTCAAGTGCCGCCGTGGATTCCGGTCGCAGTGTGGCCTTGTCGAAGTCATAGAAGATATTGTCGATGAGCACCGGTACGCGTATTGATGCCAGTGGGAATTGCAGGGTGTATTCTTCCGATTTCTCCACCGGCGCAACTTTCAGTTCCTCTTTATGGTTAAGGAAACCCTTGCAGGCGGCAAGCAACATGTACTGCACGTTCGGTTCTATCACTTCCGTGAACGATCCGTCGCCCTTTACATTGATTTTTTTGTTCGTACCGTCGTCACCTACGAGATAGACTTCTGCCGCAGGAAGTTCGTATCCGTCCATTTCATAAACCCAGCCTTTCACCGTCTGCACAATCTCCGGTTTCTCGAAACTGTAGATATGATCCCAACCGCGACCGTCACCGCGGTTAGATGAGAAGAAACCACGGTTGTGAGGACCTTCGAATGTCATTCCGAAGTCGTCGCCCTGCGAGTTCAACGGGTAGCCCGGATGTTCCAATACGATGCGTCGGTTCTTCATTGTTGCTATGAAAATGTCGAGCCCTCCCATGCCGGTATGCCCGTCTGACGAGAAATACAGGTCGCCATTGGGTCGGAAGGTTGGGAACATCTCGTTGCCCGCAGTGTTTATAGGCTCGCCCAAATTCTCTACTCCGGCGGGTCCTGACGGTGTAAGTCGTACCCTCCAAATATCAAATCCGCCTTTACCTCCGGGCATGTCGCTTGTGAAATACAGCCAGTTGCCATCGGGCGACAGGGCAGGGTGGGCATAACTTGAGAGCGTATCGTGTGTAAGGTTCAGCACCGAAGGCTTTCCCCATGCGGCATCGGCGCGGTTGCTTGTCATGATGGTTGCATATCTCGGATATGTCGGGTCAACGGCGCATTGCGTGAGATACATCATGCGTTGGTCAACCGAGAAACAGCATGCACCCTCGTCAAACTCGCTGTTCAGACCTCCCGCTACCGATTCCGGCTTGCTCCACTTGCCCTTGTCGTCCTTCTTCGACATGAATATGTCAGCCGGTTTGGTACCTGTTATTCCGCTCAGTTCGTTGCCTTCGGCCTCGTTGCGCGTCGATGTGAAATACAGATATTCGTATTGGTCGCCGAAGAGCATCGGACTATATTCCGCCCTTCGCGAGTTGAACACCTCCATTTTCTTCACCGTGTAGCGCGAACCGCGCTTCTTCTCGTCGGCCGCCGTGGTAGCACTTTTCAGTCGGCTGCGTACCAAAGTGTTGTCGGGCACCGAATCGAGCACCATTCGCAACTCTTCTGCCGCCTCCTTGTAGTTGCCGTTCGCCAACAGTTGTCGCCCGAGGTCAATATGTGTTTGCAGTTCGTCTTGTTTATATCTTATCACATTTCGGTAAGCCGCGATAGCCTTCTGTGTGCTGTTAATGCGGTCGTAACATTCTGCGAGTCTTTTCGCCCTCATTCCTCTTGCCTCCCTTTCCTTGGGCGGTGTCATCTGGTATGCTTTCTTATATTGCGTTGCGGCATCGAAATATTCGCCCACTGCGAAGTATTTGTCGCCTTTCTTCATGGCATGCTCCACTCCGCATGACACCGTAATCATGCACAAGAGAACCGTCACGACACACTTTGTCGTGCTCCACGCCATTCGCTTTCTCTTCGTTATATTATTATTCATTACTTATTTAACGAGCGAAACAGTAGAATATTACATTGCGATACCACTTTTCTCTTGCTGCATTGATAGGCTGAAAAAGCACCGTAATTATTTATTATGTACAATAAAAGTTAAAAATGCGATATTGTTATTGTTTCGTATTTGTTTTTTTATATATTTGGGACAAATTTATAATGATAATATGCAGATGCCGAAAAGCATAAAGAGTAGGCAAAATATAAATTTTTAAAACTATGAAAAAATTTTTATTAGTACCAATTGTTCTTTTTGTATTTGGTCTATGTATTACTGGTTGCTCTTCTGATTTGGATGATACATATTCAGAAGATGTTGAGAGAATTTCTGAAGATGTAGATGGTGTCAATACATCTGTCATGGAAAAACTATTGTGTGATGCTCTTACTGAAATTATTGAGAATGTAAATGGAAAGTATTCCAATGGTGGATATATCCTTTTTTTTTCGGAAAATAATGAAGTATTGGTATTGTCAGAAGATGAGTACATTTTTGCTGCCGGAATTGGAGAGGCGTTCGAATATCTGAATTCTAATACAAAAAATACTTATCATAAAACAATTAATAAAGCCCCAAAGCCTAATCAGGGATGGACATTTGCCGGGACTTGTACTAATAAATGGAGTGCTTTTAAATTGGCAAATGAAATTGCTAAAAAGATTGGAGATGAGCAAAGTTTTGAGATTCATACAGAGTATAAGAATGGTAAGTACTACGTATGGTATAGACTTATTTAGTATTTCACTCTTCCATTATTGTGTTATGAAAAGTGATATGGCCGATTTTGGTCTGCAAAATGGGCGAATTTGAAAAGCAAAATGGGCGAATTTGAAAAGCAAAATGGGCGAAATTGATTTGCAATCTCGCCCATTTTACTTTCTAAAATGATATGAATTGTTTTTCTAAAGGATATTCATCGTGGTGCGGTATCATATCTCCCAACCGATGGCAGATGCTCCGAGTACTGCTGCCGAGGAACCATCAAGGCCGCTGATGAGGAATTTCGCCTTGCCGCGGAAAATCTTCATGACGTTCTCTTCGTATGCCCGCTTTATCGGTTCCATAATAAGGTCGCCCGCCTTTGTCATTCCTCCGAAGAAAATAAATGCTTCGGGGCTTGCGAAAGCGGCAAAGTCGGCACATGCCTTACCGAGCATTTCGCCGGTAAACTCGTAGATGCGTTTTGCTACGGTATCACCTTTGTTGGCAGCCAGAGAAACATCGAGCGAGGTGATTGTTTCGGGGTCAATTTCGCGAAGCAGCGAAGGCTCTTCGGTCTTGGCGAGGATTTCGCGTGCCGAACGTGCCACACCGGTAGCCGAGCAATAAGCCTCAAGACAGCCTAAACGACCGCAACCGCACATACGACCGTTCTCTCTAACCATTGTTACGTGGCCGAGTTCGCCTGCGAAGCCGTCGCTGCCATATACCACCTGTCCGTTGATTACTATTCCGGAGCCTACTCCCGTTCCGAGAGTTATCACGATGAAATTCTTCATTCCTCGTGCCACTCCGTATATCATTTCGCCCACGGCTGCGGCATTGGCATCGTTGGTCAGTCCAACCGGCATCCCTCCGAGACGCTCGGAGAACATCTGTCCGAGAGGAACAATGCTCTCGTGTGCCCAAGTAAGGTTTGGAGCAAATTCTATTGTGCCTTTATAGAAATTGGCGTTAGGAGCACCTATTCCCATAGCCTTGATGAGTTCTATTCCTCCCACTTGGTCTATGATAACATGTAATGTTTCAACGCATGCGTCAACGTATGCCTCAACGCTGTCATAGCCCTGTGTCTTTATGGCTGTTGTGGCTTTTATTTCGCCTCTTGCGTCAACTATACCGAAAACTGAGTTTGTGCCTCCTAAATCCAAGCCTATCACATACGGCTTGATGTCTGTCTGTGCGTTCATAATCGAATCCTATTATTGTTTTTTTTCTTATTTCACTTTCTTGAAGGCAAAGTTAATAAAGAAAAGATAAATAATAAGGGTTAACGTAGTGTTAAATCGCGTGGGTTAACATCTTTTGGCTATTCCGACAGAAAAAACTTGCAATTAAGCAGTTGTTCATTATTAATTGCAGCGATTTTGAATGCCTGCTTATAAAAAAATTATTGTTCATCTTCTATTTCTGAATAAAAATGTTTACCTTTGCAGCCATTATGCAATTACCTTTCCATATAGACATCTTGAGCTTGATGTTCAAGGGTATATTAATTGGCATCTTGGCTTCAGCCCCGATGGGACCTGTCGGAGTTCTCTGCATTCAGCGCACTTTGAACAAAGGGCGTTGGTATGGTTTTGTTACCGGAATCGGTGCATCAGTCAGCGACATCATATACGCCCTTATCACCGGTCTCGGCATGAGTTTCGTAATGGAGTTCATAGAGCGTGGCAGCAATCTTTTCTATTTGCAGATAAGCGGTAGCATAATGCTGTTAGCGTTCGGACTATATTGCTTTAAGAGCAATCCCACAAAGAAGATGCATTTGAGCGGAAAACAGAAAGGATCGTTGGTTCATAATGGTGTGACGGCATTCTTCGTGACATTCTCCAACCCATTGATTATCTTCCTGTTCATGGGATGTTATGCCCAACTTGCCTTCGTTGTCCCCAACCATCCGCTTGAGATGTGTGTGGGCTATGTGAGTATAGTGCTTGGAGCATTGCTGTGGTGGTTCGGACTGACATGGCTTATTGACAAGATACGCGGTAATTTCACCACCGGCGGGATTGTCATCATCAACCGCGTAATTGGTGCTGCCGTAATCGTTTTCTCGATACTTATACTGCTCGGGACTATTTTCAATATCTATCACCTGCACTTATGAATTGACGACCGAGCGTGGGTTATAGTCGGTCGGTAGTGGGGTGAGGACATTCTTTTATATATAATTCTTTTATACAAATGTTTATTTCCCAACAATTAAGAAAGGATAATATTGCCGAATACCTGCTATATATGTGGCAGGTAGAGGATATCATACGTGCGTATGGCTGTTCGCTCACCGCTTTGCGGCGCGATTATATATCGCAGTTCGACTATGACGAGGAGAAGAAAGAAGAACTGACCGACTGGTATGGCGACCTGATAAGGATGATAAACCAAGAGGGTTGTAGGGACAGCGGACACCTGCAAATAAACAAGGTGGTGATGATGCAACTCATAGAACTCCACGAGCAACTGCTCGAAAGTCCGAAATTTGCTTTCTACAACGCAGAATATTACAAGGTGTTGCCATTTATCGTGGAACTGCGTAACCGTGGTGCAAACACAGACGAGGGACATCTGACGGGAAAGGAACGTGAAGAAAACGAGATAGAAACATGCTTCAACGCCCTTTACGGAACGATGATGCTGCGCTTGCAAAAGAAAGAGATAAGCCAGAATACGCTGCATGCCATAAGGGAAATAACTACATTTATCGGTATGCTTTCCGATTATTATAAGAAAGATAGGGAAGAAGGACTGGAAATGGACAGTTGAAAATGGAGTATTGAAAATTAGAATTTACGACTTGAATATGAATATACTTATTACCGGATGCAACGGACAATTAGGGAATGAGATGAAGCGATTGCAGGCAGAATATCCCGAACATAACTGGATAAACACAGACGTTGCCGAACTTGACATAACCGACCAGGCAGCGATAGAGAAGTTGGTGGAGGAGAGAGAGATTGACGGAATAGTGAACTGTGCCGCATACACCGCAGTGGACAAGGCCGAGAGCGACAAGGAGCTGTGCGAGTTGCTGAACTCGATAGCACCGGCTTATCTTGCCGGAGCGGTTGGAATGCGCGGCGGTTGGATTATACAGGTGAGCACGGACTATGTGTTCGACGGTACGAAACATACGCCATACGTGGAGACCGACACACCAATGCCGACCGGAGTGTATGGTACAACGAAACTGGCAGGCGAAGAAGCCGTGAGGATATTTTGCCCTAAGGCGATGATAATACGCACGGCGTGGCTCTATTCCGTTTATGGAAACAACTTCGTTAAGACAATGATGAGGCTCGGCAGGGAGAAGGAACAACTTGGGGTTATATTCGACCAGATAGGCACTCCGACCTGTGCCCGAGATCTTGCCAAGGTGATAATGACTGCAATAAGTAAGGGCGTGGTTCCCGGTGTGTTCCATTTCTCTAACGAGGGAGTGATTTCTTGGTATGATTTTACTAAGGCGATACACCGCATCGCGGGAATAAACGGGTGTCGGGTGCTGCCGATACACACTGCGGAATATCCCACTGCGGCGAAACGTCCGGCATATTCGGTGCTCGACAAGACCAAGATAAAGCAAGCATATAGCATCGAAGTGCCATACTGGGAGGAGTCGTTGAGAGACTGTATCCGCGAATTATCAGAAGGTTAAAGAAGAAAAATATATGATTATCCGTGAGGAACGGACGACAAGAGAAATAGCATCAGATGACAGAGATAGAAAGAAGAAGAACGTTTGCGATTATTTCGCACCCCGATGCCGGTAAGACAACACTCACCGAGAAGTTCCTGCTTTTCGGCGGACAGATACAGGTTGCCGGTGCCGTGAAGAACAACAAGATAAAGAAAACTGCCACCAGCGACTGGATGGATATAGAGAAACAGCGTGGTATTTCGGTCTCCACGTCGGTGATGGAGTTCGACTACGTACCGCCGACGGGAAAAACGGAGGAGGCATACAAGGTGAATATTCTCGACACACCGGGTCACCAAGACTTTGCAGAAGACACTTACCGCACACTTACTGCCGTTGACTCGGCCATAATAGTGGTGGATAGCGCGAAAGGTGTGGAGACACAGACACGCAAACTGATGAACGTGTGCCGCATGAGAAATACTCCGGTAATCATCTTTATAAACAAGATGGACCGCGAAGGACGCGACCCTTTCGACCTGCTCGACGAACTGGAACAGGAACTTGAGATAAAGGTGAGACCGCTGTCCTGGCCTATCAATCAAGGAGCGAAGTTCAAGGGAGTATATAATATATATGAGAAGAAACTCGACCTCTTCACACCCGACAAACAGCGCGTCACAGAAAAGGTGGAGATAGACATAGACAATACCGACATGCTTGCCGATGTCGTTGGCGAACAAGATGCCGCACGACTGCACGATGACTTGGAACTCGTGGACGGAGTATATCCCGATTTTGATGTCGAGACATACCGTTCGGCAGAGGTTGCACCGGTTTTCTTCGGTTCGGCACTGAACAATTTCGGTGTTCAAGAACTGCTCAACTGTTTCGTTGAGATAGCACCAAGTCCCAAGGAAACGATGGCCGAGGAGCGAATGGTGAAGCCGGAGGAAAAGAAATTCTCCGGGTTCATATTCAAAATAACGGCCAATATCGACCCCAATCATCGTTCGTGCATCGCTTTCTGCAAGGTATGTAGCGGAAAGTTCGTGCGCAATCAGCCTTACCTGCACGTGCGTCAGGGCAAGACGGTGCGCTTTTCTTCGCCTACACAGTTTATGGCGCAGCGCAAGAGTACTATCGATGAGGCATGGCCGGGAGACATTGTGGGACTGCCCGACAATGGCATTTTCAAGATAGGCGACACGCTGACAGAGGGCGAATTGCTTCATTTCCGAGGCCTGCCGTCGTTCTCGCCGGAGATGTTCAAGTATATAGAGAACGACGACCCGATGAAATCCAAGCAACTGGCAAAGGGCATCGACCAACTCATGGACGAGGGAGTGGCGCAACTTTTCGTAAATCAATTCAACGGAAGGAAGATAATCGGCACTGTTGGACAGTTGCAGTTTGAGGTTATACAATATCGTCTGGAGAACGAGTACAACGCCAAGTGCCGTTGGGAACCTGTTCATCTGTACAAGGCTTGCTGGATAGAGAGCGACGATGCGGCGGAACTTGATAACTTCAAGAAACGCAAATATCAGTACATGGCACTCGACAAGGAAGGCCGCGATGTGTTCCTTGCCGACAGCGGATATATGCTGCAGATGGCTCAAGAGGATTTCAAGAATATCAAGTTCCACTTCACGAGCGAGTTCTGACGATATGATTCGTAACATTATCCTTGTCGCGCTTGGCGGTGCAGCAGGTTCTGTGGGGCGTTATCTCATTTCGGTATGGCTTAATGAGAGTATGCCGTGGGGTACTCTTACGGTGAATGTTCTCGGTTCGTTGGTTATCGGAATACTTATGGGAATGGTGGGGCGAGGTGTCCTTTCGCCCGATATGAAACTGCTGCTTGTCACCGGATTCTGTGGCGGTTTCACCACTTTCAGCACTTTTGCGAGCGAGTCTCTGAAGATGATGAAGGTCGGCGATGCACTCACTGCAGCCGCATATATCGGTGTAAGTGTTGCCGTGGGGATAATGGCAGTATATATCGGTATGACCGAAAAAGGGACATAAATGTTATGCTATGGCGATTGCTCGTGAATAACTAATAAAAAAATAAATACTGAAATGATAAGCGAAGAAAGGAGTTCGATGCTCCACGGCGTACTCTTGATGACGCTGTTTGCATGTGCTGCGTTTTATATTGGTGAGGCAGACTTCGTGAAAGCCCTCTCTTTCTCACCAATGATTGTCGGCATTATACTTGGCATGCTCTATGCCAACAGCCTGCGTAACAACCTTCCAGACACTTGGGTGCCCGGAATTAAGTTCTGTTCAAAGCGGATATTGCGACTTGGCATTATCCTTTACGGTTTCAAACTGACCTTTCAGGATGTCACAGCCGTGGGTTTGTCGGCCATTATCATAGACGCAATAGTTGTTGCGGGGACTATCGTTATCGGCCTGATAGTAGGCAAATTGCTTAAAATGGATCGTTCCATAGCACTTCTTACCTCGACCGGCAGTGCCATCTGCGGTGCCGCAGCGGTGCTCGGTTGCGAGGGAGCGATACATGCCAAGCCATACAAGACAGCCGTGGCGGTATCTACTGTTGTGATATTCGGCACGCTCTCAATGTTCATCTATCCTATACTTTATCATGCAGGGATATTCAACCTGCCTCCAAATGAAATGGGAATTTTTACGGGAAGCACGGTACATGAGGTGGCTCACGTTGTTGGTGCGGGTAATGCAATGGGGCAGGACATATCGGGTATTGCCATAATTGTTAAGATGATTCGTGTCATGATGCTTGTTCCCGTGCTGCTTATAATCACGTTCTTCGTTGCCCGTTCTGCCAAACGGAGAATGTCCGGCGAAGAACAAGCGAAGGGAAACATTGCCATTCCTTGGTTCGCGATACTTTTCTTGGTGGTAATCGGGTTCAACTCTTTGAACCTTTTGCCGTCATCGGCTGTAAGTGTAATCACCACCATTGACACCTTTTTGCTTACAATGGCAATGACAGCACTCGGTGCGGAGACGAGCATAGACAAGTTCAAGAAAGCGGGAGCGAAGCCTTTCTTGTTGGCAGCGATACTCTACGCATGGCTTATCGGCGGCGGATATGTCATGGTGAAATGGTTAGTGCCGATGATGAGTTGATGAGATAGGAGAAATAAAAGAAATATTTTGCATGAGCGTCAAATAAAATTCGTAACTTAGTAAGTTAAAAATAAGAATACGTTTGACCTTAAATACTTGACGAAGTAAATAAATACTATGAATTACTAATAAACACACTTATGAAAAAAAGATTACTTACTTGTGTCATTGCAATGTTCTCTGTGATGGCATTCGCTCAGAACCACTTGACCGAAAACATTTCACCATTGGCAGGAATGGTGAAAAATCTTGGAAGCGTCAATAAAAATTCGGTATCTCAAGAAAGCCAATCCATGCCACAAACCCATGCACCGCACAAGGCCGGAACTGTGGTTGTGCCGCCCGCAGGACTGAAATGTGACGAGTATGTGCTGTTTGCTATCGACATTGACGACAAGAAAGCAAGCGGCGTATTGTCGTTAGGCTTTGATGGCAATGATGTATATGTAAGTGGAGTATGCAAGGAACTGCCGAATGCTTGGATAAAAGGGACGCGGAATGGCGATAAGATTACTTTTGCTTCAGGCCAATATCTGGGTAAGGCAGGAGGTATCTTGGAAATGTATTTTGCAGGCTATGACTCAAATACCAATAAACTTTCGGATGCGGTTTTCGATTATGATGTGGCAGCAAATACCATTACCTCAAAGCAGGTGGTGATGATTAACGACAACGATAAGAATCCCTCGTTTTATTATGCCTACACTTATACATCATTATTAAAGGTGGCAGAACGTGCCGGAACTCCCGCAACACCGCAGATAGACAAGATTTTCTTAAGCAAAATCGGTGCCGCCCCGAGACTGATGTTCACCATACCATTGGTCGATACCAACGGAAATGCCATGAAATCATCGAAGATTACATATAAGATATATTCCGATATTCATCACACAATGGCTCCGGTGACTTTCCACAAGAGCGAATATGTAAAGTTGGAAGAAGACATTACCGAAATACCTTATGACTATACTGACAATAAGAACATATTTACCGGTGATATTGACCTGCTGATGGATTACACCAAGTGGAACAGAATAGGTGTAAAGGTGACATATAACGGAGGCGGCGAGAGTCACGATAGTGCGATAGGTTGGTTCTCCCTGGCAGATGCCGACACACTTCCGACAGGTGTGAAAACCGTAGAATATATACTTAATGTTGAAGACGCGAACTATGATAACGACCCCGAAACACGCATAATAAAGGTTGCCCTTGATGGTGATAACGTTTATATGAGCGGACTTGCAAGCCGTTTTCCGGAGGGTTGGATTAAGGGAAAGAAGACAGGAGATAAGATAGTTTTCCCCGCAGACAAGTATATGGGAGAATTTATTGTGCCAGGTTCAAAGGAAGTACAGCACTATTATTTCAACCCTGCCGGTAATATTGAGTTTGAATTTAATGAGGAAGAACAGCACTACACGGCCGATGCCTATACCATTGACTATGCAGATGAGACAAGCGAGACCGGCCTTAGCAATTTCGATAACTACGAAGACGTTGAGGTTCTTCCTATAGAAGACATGGCTGCAGTGCCCGAACAGCCCGAAATGAATTCTTTTGAAAAGAACTGGAGAGGGGATTATTTTGTAACATTCGATGTGTATGCGAAAAATAAGGAGGGCGAATACATCATGCCGAGCAAACTAAGTTATCAACTATTCTTCGATAAAGGAGACGGAGTAGCAACACCATACGTCTTCACATCGTCGTTCTACGGCCTGACAAACGACATGACTACCATTCCTTACAACCTCACAACAGATAACGGAACCATCAGCAACGAGGGCGATTACCACACCGTGATACTGAATACAAGAGATGTCGCTTCTTGGACACGCTTCGGTGTGAAGAGCATTTACAACGGTGGCGGCGAGACACACGAAACATTGACGCGCTGGATTGACGTAAACAAAAGTTTGGGTATAGACGAAGTGGGTGCTACTGTTGCCAATACCGTTTTGTATGACATGCAGGGACGCAGGGTAGATGACAACACCAAGGGTCTGTTAATTAAGAAGATAAACATGACTGACGGCTCGGTAAAGACCGTGAGGATAATGAAGTAGTAAGCAACTGATTTTTTAATTCGCTGTAAAATACATGAAATAACAAAGTAAATTCGCCCATTTTGCCAATCAAATTCGCCGAAATTGTAAACCAATCTCGGCGAATTTGATTTGTAAAAAGCCATTTTATAAAATAAAAATTACGTTTATATCTTGAATTTATGTATATTTGCAGACAACTAACATATACCAGATGCGATATGAGGAAAAGTATTGTCGTTATATTATTGATGTTTTTGACTTTTTCTGCCAAGGCTCAAATCACTCTCGAACAATTGCAAGAGCAGGCTCGGGCGAATTATCCGGCAATCAGGAAGTATGGTCTTGTGGAGCAGAGTCGCGACTTCACGTTATCGAATGTGGCCAAAGGAAATTTACCGCAGGTGTTATTTCAAGGTAACGCTTCTTATCAGAGTAGTGTGACACGATTACCTATTGATATCGGAAAGTTTGGAATAGATTATGAGGGATTGCCTCGTGACCAATATAATACAAGTGTTACTATCAGTCAAGTAATATATGACGGTGGTAAAATCGCATCAGAAAAGAAAATCGCGAGAGCACAGGCGGATGTGCAAAATGAACAAATCAACGTGATGATGTATGGAATACGTGAGAGTGTAAACAGGTTGTTCTTTAGCATATTGTTGATTGACGAACAACTATTGCATAACATCTTGCTGCAAGATGACCTGCGATTGGTACAGAAAAATGTGGAGGCAATGATTACCGGAGGAGTGGCAAACCAAAGTGATGCTGACTTGGTATCGGTAGAATTGATACGTGCACGTCAACAAGAAGAAATGTTACATACGTTTCGTCGGACATATCTTTCCATGCTTTCAACATTTATAGGCACGCCCATTGATGCATCGGTGAAACTTCGGAAACCAACAGAAGCACTTTTTCCTACTGCCAATAATCGTCCGGAACTTTCGTTTTATAATGCTCAACAGCGTCTTCTCGATTTGCGACAAAGTTCGCTTGACGTATCATTACGCCCTCGTGTAGATGTTTTTCTGCAAGGAGGAGTAGGCAATCCGGGACTGAATATGTTTAAGAATGGTTGGGATGCGTATTACAAAGTTGGTACAACGGTGTCGTGGAATATCGGTGCTTTATACAGAAGGAAGAATGATACCCAACTCATTGACATGGAGAAACAACAGGTAAATGTCAACCGCGAAACTTTCCTTTTCAACATTCGCATTCAAGAACAACAGTTGAAAGGACAAATAGAAAATATTCGTAGTCAGATTGCTCATGATGATGAGATAATCCGCTTGCGCGAGAATATACGCCGTGCGAGCGAGAAGAGGGTAGAGAGTGGAATAGAAACGGTCAATGAGATGTTGCGCGACATTAATGCAGTGAGTGAGGCTCGTCAGCAGCGCGCTATACATGAGGTGGAACTTTTGCAAGAAATCCATAAACTGAAAACCATCAATAATAACTGATATGAGAAAAATATTTTTATTCGCAGTTGTCGTTGTAATGGCTGCATGCTCTTCAGACAATAAGGGATATGATGCCACCGGCACTTTTGAGGCAACAGAAGTGACGGTTAGTGCCGAACAGACAGGACGGCTTATGAAATTAAGTGTTACCGAAGGTGATGTGTTGGAGCAGAATAGTCAGGTGGGATTCATAGACACGGTCCAACTCGCATTGAAAGTAAGACAGTTGGGGGCAAACCGTGCCGGTATAGCAAACCAACGTCCCGACGTGCATAAACAGATAGCAGCAATACGTCAGCAGATTAATAAAGCAGAACAGGAGGTGAATCGTTTCAAACAGTTGGTGAATGAAAATGCTGCCAATCGTAAGCAACTTGAAGATGCGCAAAGTCAGTTAGCGGTACTTCGCCACCAGTTAGGGGCACAGATGTCATCTCTCGACAACAGTGCACGTAGCATTGATTCGCAGGCAGGAGCGGCAGAAGTACAACGGTTGCAAGTGCTCGATCAACTGAAGAAATGCTACATTACGGTTCCCATTGCCGGTACTGTGCTCGAGAAATATGCCGAGGAGGGTGAGTTTGCTGTTACCGGTAAACCTCTTTTCAAGGTTGCCGACATCAATAATATGTTTCTGCGTGCATATATAACATCTGTGCAGTTGTCGCGTGTGAAGATTGGACAGAAAGTGAAAGTGTTCACCGACTATGGAGACGATGTAGGTCATGAGTATGATGGTGTTGTGACATGGATAAGCAGCCGGTCGGAGTTCACACCCAAGAGTGTTCTTACCAATGACGAACGAGCCGATCAGGTATATGCCGTTAAGATAAGGGTAAAGAACGACGGATATATAAAAATAGGAATGTATGGAGAAGTTAAGTTTTAAGCACAGGCATTCTCTGCTTTGTATTAATTTCCCATATTTCATCTTTTAATTCTTGACTTTTTAATATAAATGATAGAAGTAAACAACGTATCGAAGCATTTCGGCAAGGTGAGAGCATTGCACGATGTGTCTTTCAGTGTGAAGAAAGGCGAAATCTTCGGACTTATAGGGCCGGATGGAGCCGGTAAGACCACACTTTTTCGTATTCTTGCCACGCTGCTTCTACCCGATGCTGCCGACAAAACCGGGGCAAAGAAAGGAACATGCGTTGTTTGTGGTTTCAACACCGAGAAACAGATGTCGGAGATACGCCGCCGTATTGGCTATATGCCTGGGAGGTTCTCGCTGTATCAGGATTTGTCGGTCGAAGAGAACTTGGAATTTTTTGCTACGCTTTTCGGTACCACGGTAGAATCCGGATATGAAGGTATAAAGGATATTTACAGCCATATAGAGCCTTTCAGAAAGCGCAGGGCAGGCAAGTTGTCGGGCGGCATGAAACAGAAACTTGCACTCTCTTGTGCCCTTGTGCATAGTCCTGACGTGCTTTTGCTTGACGAACCAACGACCGGTGTCGATCCCGTGAGTCGCAAGGACTTGTGGGAAATGATAGATCATCTCAAGGAACGTGGTATCACGGTCGTTGCTGCAACACCCTATATAGACGAGATAAGACATTGTGACCGAGTGGCTTTCATGTATGAAGGCGAAGTGAAAGGTATCGGAACCCCTGATGAAATACTCATCAATTTCAGAAATATCTTTACTCCCGATACCGATAATGATGAATCGATTGTGCGCTCTACGCAGCAAGAAGATGTGATAGTGGTAGAAAATCTCGTGAAATCTTTTGGTGATTTTCGTGCGGTTAATAACATCTCTTTCAGAGTTATTCGTGGCGAAATATTCGGTTTTCTTGGTGCCAATGGTGCCGGAAAGACTACTGCGATGCGCATATTGAGTGGATTGAGTCAGCCAACATCGGGACGAGCGAGTGTTGCCGGGTTTGACTGTGCGACAGAGTATGAGCAGATAAAGAGACACATCGGATATATGAGCCAGAAGTTCTCGCTCTATGAAGACATGACGGTTTCGGAGAATATACGTCTTTTCGGAGGAATATATGGTATGAATGCGGAGCAGATAAGGAAGAAAAGCGATGCTTTGTTGACTCGTCTCGGATTGACTGAACATAAGGATTCTCTTGTTGGTTCGTTGCCGTTGGGTTGGAAACAGAAGCTGGCTTTCTCTGTCAGTATCATACATGAGCCGGAGGTTGTGTTTCTCGATGAGCCTACAGGTGGTGTCGATCCGGCAACACGTCGGCAGTTTTGGCAACTCATTTACGAGGCGGCGAGGCAAGGAATAACGGTTTTTGTGACAACTCATTACATGGATGAGGCCGAATATTGCGACCGTATATCGATAATGGTGGATGGTGAAGTGAGAGCATTAGGTTCTCCGAAAGAGTTGATAAATCGTTTTGCCCAGCCTGATATGGATCACGTTTTCACTTATTTGGCACGACAAGCGAAGAGAGAGTAATATTTTATTTCGATGTTTTGGCATTTCATAAATATATTATTATGAGGCAATTCATGTCATTCGTAATCAAGGAGTCGAAGCATATACTTCGTGACAGGCGTACGCTGATGATACTTTTCGGCATGCCGGTGGTTATGCTTCTGCTTTTCGGGTTTGCTATATCCACCGATGTAAAGAATGTGCGGATGGTTGTTGTCTCCTCATCCATTGACAATGGGACACAGAAAGTGATAGACCGTATCAATGCTTCGGAATATTTTACGGTGCAGTATTTTGTAGAAACGGTTGCAGAGGCAAAACTACTGATGCGTGACATGAGGGCAGATATGACATTGGTTTTCTCTGCCGGTTATGCCGACAATCCTTATTCGCATAGCATACAGATTCTTGTTGATGGAACAGACCCAAACACCGCACTGACACGCACGGCTTATGTGCAGCAGATTATAACAAATGTGTCATCGCCACCGGTAGTCGCAAGAATGCTATATAATCCGCAGATGAAGTCTGCTTACAACTTCGTGCCCGGTATAATGGGAATGTTGCTGATGCTTATATGTGCCATGATGACCTCGGTAAGCATTGCAAGAGAGAAAGAACGTGGCACGATGGAGGTGCTTCTTGTCTCGCCGATGCGTCCGCTGATGATAATCATAGCCAAGGCCGTACCTTATTTTCTACTCTCGATTTTTATTCTTGTTATAGTGTTGCTCATCAGTCGTTATGTGCTTGATGTGCCACTTGCAGGAAACATCATTTCAATATTCCTTGTGTCAATGCTTTACATTCTTCTCGCATTGTCATTGGGACTCCTCATCAGTGTGGTTGCCGGAAGTCAATTGGTGGCAATGCTCGTGTCGGGAATGTTGCTTCTCATGCCAAGCATATTGCTATCGGGTATGATTTATCCCGTAGAAAGTATGCCGGATATATTGCAATGGATTTCGTATGCAATGCCTGCCCGGTGGTTCATCTCTGCGATAAAGAAACTGATGATAATGGGCGTGTCGTGGCAAATGGCGATAAAAGAAATTGCCGTAATGAGTGTGATGACTGTGAGCATACTTGCCATAGCATTGGCAAAATTCAAGACACGGCTTGAATGAAAAGTCGTAAGATATAAAACTATGATATGTCTATGAGACTTATATGTTTGATACGGAAAGAGTTCATACAGATTCGCCGCAACGCATTTTTGCCACGAATGATATTGGCTTTTCCCATTGTGCTGATATGTGTTGCACCTTGGATAACGAATATGGAGGTGAAAAACATCAATGTGGTTTTGGTGGATAACGACCACAGTCAAACCTCATTGCGCCTTGATCATCGCATAGAGTATTCGGATTATTTCAAGTTCTGCGGCATGGCATCATCATATCGGGAGGCTCATGAACGACTGGAAAAGAACGAGGTTGATGTCATTGCCGTGATACCGCAGCATTACGAGCGTGACATTGTAAACGGAAGGATGCCTCAAGTGTTTATTGCAGCGAATAGTGTAAACGGAACAAAAGGAATGATGGGAGCCAATTATCTGACCCGGATTGTTGCTAACGTACAATCAAGTGGTAACGTATGGACGAAAAATAATAGTTCTAAGTTTATCGTTGACAAAACACTTTATAACGTGCATCATGATTATAAACTATTCATGATACCGGCATTGATGGGTATTCTCATAGTAATGATGTGTGGGTTTATGCCCGCTCTGAACATTGTGGGCGAGAAAGAGGTAGGTACTATAGAGCAAATCAACGTAACACCTGTGTCTAAGTGGGAATTTATTCTTGCCAAACTCGTTCCGTATTGGGTTATCGGCTTTTTTGTAATAAGCGTAAGTTTGTTGCTGGCATGGCTTGTATATGGTTTTGTTTCTGCCGGTAGTGTTCTGCTTATCTATCTTTCAGTGATGCTCCTTGCGCTTGTTTTCAGCGGTCTCGGCCTTGTTGTTTCCAATTATAGTGACCAGATGCAGCAGGCGATGTTCGTAATGTGGTTTATAATGGTATGTTGTATTCTGCTTAGTGGGTTGTTCACTCCGGTACAGAGTATGCCCGAATGGGCGCAGATAATGACGAGAATCAATCCTATGCGTTATTTTATTGAGGCTATGCGCACGGTCTTTGTGCGCGGCGGAACATTCCGTAGTATTCAATCACAACTTGTCATGCTTGCAGTTATTGCCACGTTAATAAATATATGGGCAGTGAAAAGTTACAGGAAAAATCAATGATTTTTTATATAAGTAATTAAATATAAATCGTTTAAATAAGACTAAGAAATAATGAAAATGAAAAAACTCCTATTCTCTATTCTACTGTTTCTGTCAATTACGAGCACTGTTGATGGGCAGGAAATGTACTCGTATTCAATAGATAATCCTTCTGATGAGTTGTTGAAAAAGTCCGATAGCGGTCTTTTATCAAAGCAACAAGCGATTTTTGATATAGCGTCACTCGTTTTCAGTATCGGCGAAATACACCCTGATATGTTTTCAGTTTGCAAGCAAGGAGACTTCTTTAAAATGCTGAATGATATAGAAGAAAAACTCCCGGACTCATTGACAACACTGAAATTGTATCAACTTATACAACCATTGGTAGTGAAAATAGGTGATGGACATACGTCTTTGTTCTATCCTCTGAATGACGCGTTCAAGAAAGATACTCCACGAATTCCCCTTTCTTTCAGAGTAATGCCAAACAATGATATTACTGTTTTGTTCTCAATAGATGACAAAATTCCTGAAGGAGCACGGATTATTAAAATAAATGGGGTCTCTGATAGTCAGATGTTTGAAAAGATGCTTGACTATGTAAGTGGAGAGTCTATGGCTTACAAGATGCAGAAAGTGCGTAATGGTTTTGCTGCTTTTTTCTTCATGCTCTACTCTGCCGATAGTTATAATATCGAGTATCTGAAGCCAGGGGAAAAGGAGTCGTGTCATATTACACTGACCCCATGCCCTAACCATGAACTGTTCGCATTGAAAAAGAAAAAGCAGAAGGAAAGCACAAAGGACGAAGAAAAAGAAATATATAGTTTCAGAATAATGCCGAAAGAGAATGTGGCAATAATGGATTTTCGGAGTTTTTCTGATGTAGAGAGAATGAAAGTCTTTGCTGATTCTATGTTTACGACATTACGTAATAACAACATTACTAACTTGATAATAGATATTACGGAAAACGGAGGTGGTAATTCGCAGGTAGGAGATGTGCTGCTTCGTTATATTTCACCTAAACCTTTCTCTCAGTTTGGAAAGTATTTGGTGAAGGTAACGCCAACCTCTCAAGCACTGATGAAGGAAAAAGTAAATATTGGTTGGTATTCCGGAGAAGTACGAGATGATGAAATGAAAGTACCTCTGAGCAACAAGGAAAGGCATTTTAAAGGTAATGTTTATTTGTTGACGAGTAGCAATACGTTCTCTTCTGCGAGTTCTTTTGCTTGGACTTTCAAAGAGTTTGGTATGGGGACTGTCGTTGGAGAGGAAACCGGAGGAATGAATGTGTGTTTCGGTGACATACTTGAATATAAGTTGCCAATATCCGGTCTGAATGCTTTTGTGTCATATAAACGCTTCTGGCAGTATGGAGCAGACGAAAAGGATATTCATGGCACCATTCCGGATTACAAGGTCGCAAAGCACGAAGCATTGTCAAAGGCTATTTCACTTTGTACGAAACATTAACGTGTTTGGCTCTATATTATTTTCGTTCGGTGCCAATAAACATACATTCTTATAATAAGGCATTTATGGTGTGGATCTTTACAGATTCACACCATATTGCTTTTATAACGCGTTAAACTGCCCAACTCTTGCAGATATTATAAGGATTTTCAGTAACTTTGTGGGACGGAAACAATCGTGAAGGCAATGGAAAGGAAACGATATGACGAAAGGCAGCGCGAGGTGATAGACGCACAGGAAGGCTATCATCTTGTGTTGGCACCACCGGGATGTGGTAAGACAGAGGTGCTTGCCGAAAGAATAATACATGCACACGAACTTGGTGTTGATTATGGCGACATGCTCTGCCTGACATTCACAAACCGGGCATCACGCGGAATGCGCGAAAGAATAGAGCAGATGGCAGGCGATAGCGTGGATGAATTGTTTGTCGGAAACATTCATAAGTTCTGTTCGCAATTCCTGTTCGAGAACGAGGTGTTGCCTATGGATACATCGATACTTGACGAGGACGACAGTGTGAGCATAATTGCCGACTTCCTGCAACAGGACGATATTGCCGTGCAGGAAGATGCGAAAATGCGGCATCAATACTCAAAAATAATCAATCTGCAACACTTCATGCACCAATATACGAGCGGATATCCGCGCGAACTGACGGTGCATGGTGAGGAACTGAACGCACAGACACTGAAACATATATGCGCGATTCTGATGAAAGGATTCACGCGTGAAAGCATATCGGAATTATATCGTAACATTGACGATTACGAACAACTGGCAGAACTGAATCGCAATGGTGAAGTGCAGAACTTCATACGCATGATGTCGGCGGCGCGGCATTACGAGAAATATAAACGGCAACACAACCTTGTGGACTTTGCCGACCTGCTGTTATATGCCTACGACACGCTAAAGCACGGATATTCGGGCAAACGATATGGATGGATTCAGATAGACGAGGTGCAGGATTTGAGTCAGTTGCAACTTGAGATTATCGACCTCATAACCTCCCAACAATCGCCCACAGTGATGTGTCTTGGCGACAGTCAGCAGGCCATATATTCGTTCATGGGTGCGAAAAGCGAAACACTCAACTTGCTCGCGAGCCGCTGCACGATACACAACCTTTACACCAACTACCGCTCTCCGAAATATCTTCTTGATGTGTTCAACACCTACGGACACGAAATGTTGGGCATAGACAAACGTCTTTTGCCGCAGACAACGCATGCGATAGAGGCTAAGGCGGGCGACCTCCTGATAACATGCTCCGACAATAACATAGACGAACAGCAGGATGTGGCAGAACTGGTGAAACGCATCGGTGCTCGATTCCCTGACGAGACTGTCGCCGTGGTTGTAAGTTACAACTCCGAAGCCGACGATATAAGCGCACGACTTGCCAATCTCGGTGTGAAACATTTCAAAGTGTCGGGGCGTGATCTCTTCTCCGAACCGGCCGTGAAACTGCCCATGGCGCATCTCAGTGTGGCAGCAGGCGATCACAATTTTCTTGCTTGGTCACGCATTGTGGCGGGTATAAACGCTGTCGGCTCAAATTCGGCGGCTCGCAGTTTCGTGCGCGACCTTGCCATAAACGGCATGACACCGGCCGACCTAATGCGCGATGACGGCATAACGTCATTACAAGAATTTCTGCAAATATATGCTCATGATGACATTGTAGTGTTCGATACTGAGACAACGGGACTGTCGATAGAGGAAGACGATGTGGTGCAGATAGCAGCCGTAAAACTGCATCACGGAGAACTTGTGGTAGGCTCGGAACTGAATATCTTCATACGCACCGAGCGCGACATACCGCCTATGTTGGGCGATACGGTAAACCCACTTGTGGAGGAATACCGCAATAACGACTTGCTCGAGCCGGAAGATGCAATGCGTATGTTTATGGAATATGCCTCCGGCTGTGTGTTGCTCGGCCATAACGCCAAATATGATTATCATATCATGCACAACAACCTGCGCCACCGTTGTGGCATATCCGACTTTAAAGAACGTTTTCCGCGCTGTATTGACACGTTGCATATTGCGCGCATAATAAGTCCGCGACTGCGCAGTCATAAACTGAAAGACCTGATTGTGGAGTTTGGTCTTGAAGGAAAGAACTCTCACCTTGCCAATGATGACATAATGGCAACAAAGAATCTGGCAGACTACTGTTTCCGTGAAGGTCAACAAAAGGCAGAGCGACAAGTGGATATTCCTCTGAAATATAGCAAGGCAGTGAAGCGTTTGCGCGAGACATATAAGCCTCTCTATGACCATGTTAACGGTATGCTTTACTCCATACAGGTATCAGACGAACCGGCATTGCTTGCCGAGTGGCGTTATGCCTATAATTATTTGCTCGCTGCCGAGCGTATTTCACCGGTTGATAAAATGCCATACGTGGAGCGTTATATTGCTGACGATGTGACAGGCGATGACCGACGACCTTTGCATGTGCAGTTGGCCAATTTCATGAATGTGCTGAACACTCTGAAAGAAGCCGACCTCTGTGGCAGTCGCACGATGCGTGAGAAAGTGTTCGTTTCCACGGTTCATAAGGCGAAAGGACTTGAGTTTGACAATGTTATAGTGTATGGAGTGACCGATGGCAACTATCCCGGCTTCCATTCTCGCGACGATTTGCAGCGTCAGCAGGAAGAAATGCGCCGGCTCTATGTGGCTCTGTCGCGTGCCAAGCGTAGGCTTGTACTTACGTGGAGCAAAGAACGCATCACACAGTGGGGCAGGGTGTTCCAACAAAATCTGTCCCCATTCGTGACATGTATCTCACATTTTTTCCGTCATTTGTAGTCTTGGTCATATTCTATTTATGACAATATAAAAATCAATGGCATGGTATTTGCTGATGGTAAAATTGACGTAATAATTATGGAATCGATAAAATCAATATTCAGAATAGGTACAGGGCCATCGAGCAGTCACACAATGGGACCGCATCGGGCAGCAAGAATATTCGGGGAGAGAAACCCGAAGGCTAAATCATTCGAGGTGACACTTTACGGTAGTTTGGCGGCAACCGGAAAGGGGCACATGACAGACATGGCAATAATCGACGTGCTCAGCACTATCGCTCCGGTGGAAATTTGTTGGAAACCGGACGTTGTGTTGCCTGTGCACACCAACGGAATGTTGTTCAAGGCAATGGATGAAAACGGCGCAACGACCGACGAGTGGACTGTTTATAGCGTGGGTGGAGGTGCTCTTTCGGAAGGTAAGGGGCAGAACGATTTGTTCTATGAGAAGCCAATATATGAACTTACCACGATAGCCGAAATACAGAAATGGTGCGAAAAGAACGGCCGTCACTTTTGGGAATATGTGGAAGCCTGTGAAGGAAGTGGCATTTGGGACTATCTTTCAGAAGTATGGAAGACCATGCAAGAGGCTGTGGAACGCGGACTTGAGAGTGAGGGAGCGTTGCCCGGCCCGCTTAATCTTTCTCGTAAGGCAGCCACATATTATATAAAGGCGCGTGCCTATAAACCGTCGTTGCAGTCGCGCGGAATGGTTTATGCCTACGCACTCGCTGTGAGTGAGCAGAATGCAGGCATGGGAAAAATAGTTACCGCGCCAACTTGCGGCTCATGTGGAGTGGTTCCGGCCGTGTTGTATGCCATGTCGCGCCATCACGATTTCTCCGATACGAGAATATTGCGTGCCCTTGCCACTGCCGGACTGTTCGGAAACGTGGTGAAGTCAAACGCTTCAATCTCCGGAGCCGAAGTGGGTTGTCAGGGTGAAGTGGGCGTGGCGTGCGCAATGGCTTCTGCCGCAGCATGTCAGTTGTTCGGTGGAACACCCTCTCAGGTGGAGTATGCCGCAGAGATGGGACTCGAACATCATCTTGGAATGACGTGCGACCCGGTGTGCGGACTTGTCCAGATACCGTGCATCGAACGTAATGCCTTTGCCGCATGTCGTGCGCTTGATGCCCAACTATATGCCTCATTCAGCGATGGTAGGCACCGTGTGTCGTTCGACCGTGTGGTTGAAGTGATGAAGAAGACCGGACATGACATTCCATCTCTATATAAGGAGACAAGTGAAGGAGGGCTCGCTCGTGGCTTCGAGTGGGAAGAATGACAACGATTCCGGCAAACGTATGATATTATAAACGGCATGCTTCGTGATAGTATGTTGAAGTCTAATAAAACAAAACAATAAAATTATGGCAATTTCAGTAGCAAAGTATTTGGGCAATGCCCGCGTAGAAACAACACATGTTGCATCAGGACAGAAGTTAGTAACAGATGCCGGTAAGGCATTCGGTGGTTATGGAGAATATCCAACGCCGGTTGATGTGCTTGGTCAGTCGCTTGCAAACTGTGCGCTCACCGTTATGGCACTCCGTGGATTGAAAGAGGGAATCGACCTCACAGGCAGTTATGCCGAAATCGGAGAGTTTGAGGAGAGCATGGAGACATTAAGCGTAACGAAACTTAACGTGGTGTTCCACATCAAGGGCGACTTTGACGAAAAGACTCGCAAGAAAATCGAAACATTCGCTCATAAGGCTTGTTTCGTTGGCAACACTCTCACAGCAGAGAAAAATTTCACCTTCATCTACGAGTAATACATATACTCTCTGATTAGGGAAAACCAAGAAAGAGGTAGGTTTCGAGGTAGCAATAATAATGTTGCAAACCCTTGAAGTATGCCTCTTTTCCTTTTCTAAAATATCGGAACGATTTGTAAATTGGGCGAATTTGCTGAGTAATTTGGGCGATATTGGTTTGCAAATTCGCCCAAATTACTTTGCAATCTCGCCCAAATTGCTTTGCGGTAATATATAAAGTTGATAACGAATGATTTGGTATTGTAGGCTAGAAGAGTGTTTTACGAATACAATCTGCGTAATTGATATTTTTCGTGGTAAATCCCTTTGCAGTACGGACATTTTTCATTACCTTTGCCGAGAATAAAGAATACTGTTTATGAAGAAAATCACAATAGCCATTGACGGGCATTCGTCATGCGGAAAATCGACAATGGCAAAAGACTTGGCACGCGCTATCGGATATGTATATGTGGACACCGGAGCGATGTATCGTGCCGTTACGCTTTTCGCTTTACGCAACAATCTATATACTCCGGCATGCGAAATCGATGCCGATGCTCTGCGAGAAAGAATGGGGGAAGTGAAAATATCGTTTGCATTGAATGACAAAACCGGTAGGCCGGACACCTACCTCAACGGCGTGCTCGTGGAAAATGAAATCCGCACGATGCAGGTTTCGAGTCGTGTCAGTGCTGTCTCGGCACTGCCATTCGTGCGCGAGGCTCTCGTGGCGCAACAGCAACAGATGGGCATGGAGAAAGGTATTGTAATGGATGGGCGCGACATCGGAACCGTTGTTTTTCCCGATGCAGAACTCAAAATATTTGTTACGGCATCGGCAGAGGTGCGTGCCCGTCGTCGTTATGACGAACTGAAAGCGAAAGGGGTGGAGGCCGATTATGCCGATGTTCTTGCCAATGTGGAGCAACGAGACTATATTGATAGTCACCGAGAGGTGTCGCCACTGCGTAAGGCTGACGATGCTTTGGTGCTCGACAACAGTGAGATGACAATCGAGGAGCAGAACAAATGGCTGATGGAAAAATACTTGGAAAAAGCCGGGAAATAATACGTTAAGCCTCTTTTAACCATTTTCCGCGATATATCCTGATAAGGAATATTGTGCCGCGGAAAGTGAGTTCGACCGCCATTGCAAACCACACGCCGGGCAAACCGTAGCGGGGGGCGAGCATGGCGGCAAGGGTGAGACGGACGAGCCACATTGAAACAAGGTTCATTAGAGCCGGACGCAATGTGTCGCCGGCACCGACACAGATGCTGTAACCAACGATAGAGGCGGCAAAGAACGGTTCGGCAAATGCTTCAATGCGCAGAACATTTATGCCGAGCGACCGTATGTCCTCGATGGGAGAGAGGAAACCTATCATCTCCGGCGCAAAGACATACATCACTATACCCATAAATGCCATTACAGCCATGCCGAGTAGGATTGTCATTCGTGCAAACGACTTTGTGAGGGCACGCTGACCGGCTCCGATGCTCTGCCCGATAAGTGTGGTTGCGGCTTCACCGATACCATAGCCGGGCATGTAACAAAGGCTTTCTGCTGTCACTGCAAACGAGTTGGCAGCAATGGCGAACATTCCGAGAGGGGCAACAATGATAGTGCTTACTATCTGAGCGCCGCCCATTAGCATTGACTGAGCTGCCATTGGCGACGAAATTTTCAGTGCATTCAGTACGTAACCACTATTCCATACGAAGCGATGACGGTCGAGACGAAGTGACAGTATCTTGTTGCGGAACACTGCAAAATAAGCCTGTCCGAGTGCTCCTAAGATAATGGATATGGCCGTGCCCATCGCTGCACCGAGTACTCCGAGGTGGAATATGAAAATGAAGATATAGTTGAACACCACGTCAAATACACACATCAGTATGCTCATGATGCTCGGAATACGCATGTCGCCGGAACTTTTCAGCATGGCACCCGATAGCGTTGATAACTGAAAGAAGGGCATAATGAACATGAATACCATGAAATAAATCGTGGCATCGTCTGCTATTTCTTTGCTTCCACCGAGCCAATAGGGTAGGTCGCCACTGATTATCACACCACCAAGGGCAATGAAAAAACTGAATATCATGGTGCAGAGTATGGCATGACGGAAAACATCACGCGCTTTACGGAAGTCATTTGCACCGATAAAGTGAGCCACTTGCACTGCAAATCCCATTGCGGCGGCATTGGTGATACTGCCGAAAAGCCATGTCGATGACTCAATCAAACCGATGCTTGCCGACTCCTTGGCACCGAGATGTCCTACCATTGCGGCATCAATATAGAACATCAATACCGTGGTTATCTGGGCGAGAATACCGGGTACGCTGAGCCAAACGATCAGACTCATCTTCTGACCGGTAGTCATTTGCTGCTTTTTGCGAATCATTTCAAGCAGTGCGTCACTGTTCTTCATCGAAAACATCGGCATTCGTTTTGAGCCGCGAAGTTACGACTTTTAGTTTGAACGACAAAAAAAGGAACATTGTTTTTTCTTTCACAATATTCCAAATTACTTTTGTCATACATATTTATGATGATTTGTTATAAGTACGTACACTTGGGTTTTGGACATAAAGACACATGTTGTTTTTGACATAAAGAGAAAAATACTTTGATATAGAAAGACAGAATATTTGTTTTTATTGATTGTTTTCATAATTGTTGAGATTACTTGCTGTGCCGTTTCTGAATAGTTTCTTATTGGAATCAGATATGTTTGCGGTTTGATATGGTAAAAAAATAACGGGCGATTTCTTAAAAAAGAAGTCGCTCGTTTAAATACATTCCTTAAAAAACTATTATCTGTTCTTTTCTTTACTTTTCTGATTGAAAGACTGAACCTCACGGCTGTAGTCATATTTAACTTATAATTTTTATTAATCAACGCACCCTCGCGGGCATCGTGTTATCCTTTATACAATCTTTATAATTACCTTAAATCTTACTACCTATTGTTCTTGCAATCTTTCTTACCTAAACTATTAACCTATTTTCTAATTAACCTAAATCTTTATACCTTATTAAAACCATTCGTAAAACTCATGTTCTTAATTCCGATGCAAAGGTAATGACGTTTCTGTTAGTGGCAATAAGAAAGTGACAGAATAATAAAATTCTGCCACTTTTATTGACTTACATCAACTATGTGTTCGTGCACAACAGCGTATTTTAGGGAAATATTTATCTTAATAGTCCTAAAGGTATAGCAAATGTTTCAATGAAATATAATCAGTTCCAAAACGATACGAGAGTGACATCGAATACAAGTGTGCTATACGGAGGTATCAGACCTTTGTTCTTTTCGCCTGCGTATGCGAGTGCGGCAGGTATATAGATGCGCCAACGGTCGCCGGTGTGCATTTGCATCAGTGCCGTAGTGAAGCCGTTTATGAATCCGCCGGTCTTCGCTTTTACCGGAAGCATGGTTGAGAGATTATATTCGCCGAGCCAAGACGAGTCGAACTGCAAGCCATTCGGGTAAGATGCTGTTGGCATCAGGTTGCCGCGGTAGTGAACTTTCACACTGTCGGTAAACAAAGGGTTGTCTGTTCCGCTTCCCTCTGTCAGCACTTCCACCACGATATGGTCATCGACAGCAGTTGCCGCAGCCTCTTGCAGCGACCACGACTTGAATGTCTTCCATTTCGCATCGCCTGAGTTTTTCGCCTTGTTATACAGGTTGTTGAAATAAGTTTCGTTGCGTTCCTGCCAGTTTTCAAACTCATCATTGCCACCATTGTCCTCACTGCAAGAGAACAGGCATAGCGAAAACAATGCTACGAGCAGTGCAAGGGTCTTTTCTTTTCTCATTCTGTTTTATTTATTAAGTTTCGCAATCGTCAGTTATTTAATGCCTACTGCAACTTCTTCAGCAGCGAAGCGATGCTCACCTTGTCCTCTATTAGGGAGTTCAGGCAGTCAATGCTTACGCGCTCCTGCTCCATTGTGTCGCGGTTGCGCAGTGTCACGCAGTTGTCTTTCAGCGTGTCGTAATCTACGGTGATGCAGTAAGGCGTGCCTATTGCATCTTGACGGCGATAGCGTTTGCCGATAGTATCTTTCTCGTCGTACGTGCAATTGAAATGGAATTTCAGCGCGTCGATTATCTCGCGTGCCTTTTCCGGCAGTCCGTCTTTCTTCACAAGAGGCAGCACTGCAAGTTTTATCGGAGCCAATGCAGCAGGCAGTTTCAGCACAACTCGACTCTCTCCGTTCTCCAACTGTTCCTCTGTGTACGCATGGCACATTATGGATAGGAACATGCGGTCAACTCCGATAGATGTTTCTATTACGTATGGCACGTAACTTTCGTTCGTTGCCGGATCGAAATATTTGATTTGTTTGCCAGAGAATTTCTCGTGCTGTGAGAGGTCGAAGTCGGTTCTCGAATGTATTCCCTCCACCTCTTTGAATCCGAACGGCATGCGGAACTCAATGTCTGTTGCGGCATTAGCGTAGTGAGCCAGTTTCTCATGGTCGTGGAAGCGGTAGTTCTCTGCTCCGAATCCCAGTGCCTGATGCCATTTCATTCGCGTTTCTCTCCACCTTGGGAACCATTCAAGTTCGGTTCCGGGCTTCACAAAGAACTGCATTTCCATTTGCTCGAACTCGCGCATACGGAAAATAAACTGCCTTGCAACAATCTCATTGCGGAACGCCTTACCAATCTGTGCTATGCCGAATGGGATTTTCATGCGTCCGGTTTTCTGCACATTCAGGTAGTTTACGAATATACCCTGTGCCGTTTCCGGGCGCAGGTAAACCTTCATCGAACTGTCGGCCGATGCCCCCATTTCCGTTGAGAACATAAGGTTGAACTGTCTCACATCGGTCCAGTTCTTTGTTCCGGATATAGGACATACTATGCCCTCGTCTATGATTATCTGTTTCAGACCTTCCAAGTCCATTGCGCCCATAGCCTCGGCATAACGTTCTTGCAGAGCATCGCGCTTCTTCTTGTTCTCCAGTACGCGTGGGTTTGTCTCGCAGAATTTCTGTTCGTCGAAACTGTCACCGAACTTTTTCGCAGCCTTAGCCACCTCTTTTGCTATCTTGTCTTCATATTTCCCAATCTGATCTTCTATGAGTACGTCTGCGCGATAGCGTTTTTTTGAGTCGCGGTTGTCTATCAGCGGGTCATTGAAAGCGTCAACGTGTCCGCTGGCTTTCCATATTGTGGGGTGCATGAAGACGGCACTGTCAATGCCCACGATATTCTCGTGCATCAGTACCATCGACTTCCACCAGTATTGTTTGATATTATTTTTCAGTTCAATGCCGTTCTGTCCGTAGTCATACACAGCGGCAAGACCATCGTAAATTTCACTTGAGGGGAACACGAAACCATATTCCTTACAGTGAGACACTATCTTTTTAAAAACATCTTCTTGTGCCATAATTCTATAAAAAATTCCAATATGTGTGCAAAGGTAACTCAAATCACGGACAATACAAAACAAATAACATTTTTTTTCTATCCGTATAACCCCCGATGCGAGGCAGTGTTGATACCCGTGCGATGAATGATTTCGAAAAACATCAATTCTCTGTCGGCATCAATAAGGGCACAGAGCATCCGGCGTTTTTCGCCCGCATAATATTTTTATGACATAATATTATTAAGTCTTATAATTCGAAAGTGAGTCCTGCCCGTATTTCGAAGGTATGAACTCTAACATTCGGATGGTCACGATAGTATGTGTGACGGTAGTAATTACTGCAGTAAAAATCGAAAAGCAGATGGCGTGTAAGGTTGACTTGCAGTCGGGGGTTGAGCACGAAGAGCACGGCATTGCCCACATCACCCTGCGCATTGGCGTATTCAAGGTTGTCGAGCCTGCTGACACGCTCCTCATCATAGCCTTTCCATGTCCATATCTTGTAGAAGTCGGTATCCAACGAGAATCGGGCGAAACGTCCGAACTGTGTCATTGTCTGCACCTTGGCCGAGATTCCGCTGCCCAGGTTGTAGTCGCGTTCCATTATGTGGAAGTAGTCGGAAAGCGATCCGCCGAGGATGATGCCGTTGAAGAAGATGCGCTGCTCCATGCGGGCGAGATGACCAATTTGTGACAGGCGGTAGATGAAACCTGCACCTACCGAGGCCGCCTCGCCGATACGGTAGGGCACGATATCGCTACCGTCTTTTACCGGTTCGCTGTTGTAGAAATTGAAATGTTGGTAGATGCCAAACTTCATGTCGATACTCTTTCCGCTGTTGATGGGTGTTGACCATAGCTGTCCGACAAGATGGATGGCATTGACAATCGGTTGGTTGGCGGAAAGTCCGAAAGTCGTTTCGAGGCTGAAAAAGTCATAGGGCTTATTCTCTTCGCTGAACGGGTTGCCATAGTTGAGCATGAGATTGACGTAAGGGTTGTATTCGCCACGGAACAAGGCTCCGTTGTCTGCTAAGTAGCGAGTCCCAGCAGATACTGACAGGTTGATTGGCAGACGCTCGTAGTCGTGGTATCGGTTGTCTTTGGGGCGCACGCGCCAGGCATTGCCGGTAATGATGCGGTTCAAGGCACGCATAGGACTGATGATGCCACCCAGTAGTTCGCGCCAAAAACGCTGCATACCGCGTTTACTGTCATCGAGAGGCAAGGCGGAGATGCGGAACAGAGTTTCTCCGAGGGCTGTCCCACCAATGGAGGTGGCGAATATGTCGTTGATACTGGACGGCGTTGCCTCTCCGAAGAATTCCCACATGAGAGAGCCTCCCAGGACATAGGGACAGGCCTGCCAGAAATTCATACCGTTGCTGCGGGCTGAGGTGAAGTAGAGGTTACCGTGGTAAGGGTGAGCGAACATGTTAGTATTGAAAAGATCGTTGTCCCATACGAAAGCGGTATGGAAATTGTCGCTAATGCTGTGGAGGGTGGTCTGTGCGAAGTCTTCGTTGAGGACGAAACGGTCGAACAGGTGTATGCTCGTATTGATGCCCATCACCTCAGCGGCAGCCAGCCAGGGGCGACGGGTTATGCTATCCGTCCGCAGCACGTATCTTCGGGCGGGGCGGTAATAGGGTGATGCGCCACGTGATGAAATAGGTCGCAGGCAATATGTCAAGCCGGCCTCAAACAGCATTCCCTGGCGATAGACTGCATCCCTGCTATAATAGCGTGTTGATTCGTAGCCCAATGCGGCATGAAGCCCAAGCGATTTCGTCAACTGATGGTCGGTGGTCAGACGAGGAGTTATGCCATAGAGCCGTTCGGGTACATCGGCATTATCTCTATTGAAATTCTCGATGTGTTGGAAGCCAATATCGGCACCGACAATCCAGTGGTTCGTGATGCGGAACATCCTTCCTAATCGGTAGTAGAGGGTTCCGGAGAATTTCTTGTCCAGTTCGCGATATCGGGAACCTATGCCTATGATTTTATATGATGTGCCGTTATACAGGCGCAAGGCGGTGTTGAACCTGCTGCCCGTGCCACCGAAAAACATAAGGTTTATTTTCGTGTCGGGATGAATGTTGATTAGGCCGTAACTGTGTCGCAGACTGTCGCAACTGTAGTTCACCAGTCCCACCTGCACCCCGCGCGGGTTAGTGATGCAGACATTGAACAGTCCCACCTGCACGCCACTTACCGTGTCGGCATAGTTGTAGGCTCCCATCTGTATGCCCCGCATCTGTCTTGCACTGATGTTGGCCACGAGCGATGCCTGCATGCCAAGGTTTACATTTGTTGCAATGTTTGACACCGCTGACAACTGTAGGCCGTGGAGTGTTAAGCGACTGATGTTGCTTAGTCCCGCAATCTGTACACCCTGTATGCCTCCTGCCACATTGGACAGTCCTGCCACCTGTAAGCCGTGCATCCGCCGCCCTACGGCATTCACTATCCCGCCACCCTGCAGTCCGCTGACGTTGCCTAACGAGAGTGCAAACAATCCGGCGATGTTCGTTCCTCGCAGATCACGTTGCACCACGCTCGTCAGTAGTCCGGTCTGTATGCCATGAAGTGTGTCTGTATTGGCTAATAGTCCCAAATTACAACAACTCACCAAAGCAGAGTCAGCAGTGCGATGGTTCACTCCCAAAGCGATATTTCGGTTGGTGGTTACCACAGACATCTGTGCATATGCAAGAATACAATTCATCGTAAGCATAAACAGAATTAGACTCCTATTATTCATAAACCTTAATTCCGCAGCACAAAATCTTGTAATAAATCAAGGTGTTTGAGTAATAATATTCTCACGCCACTTGGTCTTGTCAGAAATTTCACTTATCTTGGTGCTGCGAAAACTAACAAGCAAGCAAAATATCTGACATGACAAAGGTAGCAATTAAAAACGAGAATATCACTCCTTTTGGAGGAATTTAATAGAAAATATGAATATAATCCGATAGTAATTCATTTCCGAATAATTCACGTCCCATTTACTTCAATTTACGTTCATAGGATTTAACTCTAATGAGTGTGAATTTTAAGTTAATAATTGATTTATAACATTTGGATAGAATCCTAAATGAATTTATTTACGAGTAATTTAGAATCCATTTATATGTAATTTATGTTAAAGTTTTAATGAAAATATATATAAAAATTTGGTGATATGTTTTATTTTTTTTTACTTTGTACAAGTTCTCATAAACTAATGAATCTTTAAAACAATACTGAGTATTGAGTCTATTTTTAATATTGACCATATAGTAGATAAGATGCTATGAAATGAACAACTTAAAATATACAAATCTATGAATAAAAAAATGTTATCATTACTTTTATTTGTTAGTTTGACGTTCTTTTGTAATGTAACGTTGAATGCACAAGTGGAGCATTGTGGTATTGTTGAATATCATGAAAGTGCAAAGCATTTACATTTAATTGAAAAAACTATTAAACCCCAAATCCCCTCTTCATCATATAACGTTAAAAAGATAAAATCTCGTATGGGCAAATTTATTGTCAATTATGATGATAATTATTTTATGACAGAGGGCGTTCTTCATTGTCTTAAGTTGGCAATTGATACATGGGAAGATAGAATTATTATAAAAAAACCGATAAATTTCTTTGTACGCATATCCGAAAAAATGGATACTGATTTGGCCATTTCTACAAAAGTAGGATATTCGCGTTACAAAGTGGGAGAATTTGAAGCCCTACCTGATAACCTTTACAATCAATTCTATAAAGGGACGAACTTTAATGATACCATAACAATTAACGCATTGTTGAATTGGGATTCTTCATGGCAATACGATACTGCGTATAGTGGCACAATAAACAATTGTTATGATTATTCCGATGATACTATTCATGTATCACCTATGGTTAAAGGAAGTAAAGTATATATAGACGTTTCTTTGGAGAATGATTATGGCGAGTCAGGAAGATTCATGGAGGTTGGTTGCTTATATCCTTCTGCGATGCTGAACAATAAAAAAAATGATATTTTTCATGTTGATGTAAAAATAAATAACAATGGAGCCGAAAATAAAATTAAAGCAGGTGATTTGGTTACGCTGTCATTGCTAAATGATAATAATATTGAAATAGACTCTGTCGAATGGAGAATATATCTTAAGCAATTGAATGGTGAAGACTATTACTGTACGTTGTCTAAAGATAAACAATTTTCTTTCACGAACAGCCCTGGTATGTTCAATTGCTATTTCTCTAAGCCATATAATAAATTCATGCAAGGTTATAATTGGGAGGATTTAAAGGAAGTTAATCCTGATAGTTGTTTCTACGCCTGCAAAATTTATTATAAAGAAGGAAGTGATAGGGTGTCTAAATATATATGTTCTGATTTTATTCCTTTTGATGTGTTACCAACAGACCCTGTTATTTCTATCTCTAAAATTTGGGTTCCAGATTGGGCAGATGATTTCCCTATATGTAGAATAATGATAGATGGGGAAAATTATGATTGTGGCATTGTTATGATTGCGGAATATAATAATAATATTGGTGTACATGTTGATGATATTTTTTATGAAATACCAGATACTGGACTTTTAGCATATCCCGGACATTGGGATAACGGGATATATTGTTGGACAATAAATAAGTATGGTCAAGCTATGAGTTCTATAATAAAACCATCAACTGTAGGTGTAAGTCAAGAATATGCTGACAATGTTGATTTGTTTGTTGAGGATAAAGAAATCATTATTAAAAGTCCAAATTCAGTAGACGTATATATCTATAATATTAATGGTACTTTAGAAAAAGTATCAAAAAATTCTACTATGTATACAACCGTTTTGAACAAGGGTGTATATGTAATAAAAATATTCAATAATAACACAAACAAAGTATTAACTAATAAAATATGTATAAAATGAAAAGACAGTTTTTTTATTTTAATAACCCTTTTAATTGGGGTTACATTGGGATTCGCACAGAAAAATCCAAATATTGTATATGCCTCTGATAACTCTAAAATCAAATTAGATTTGCCGTCAACAAGAAATGTTTATGGTGGAACTATAATCAATGTCAAATATAAAGGTACGAGAATATCTTATACCCAAAAAGGAGCATTTGAATATGCGTGCAAACTTGTTGAGGAAAATATACCTACAACTTTTCCTATAAATATTACTGTTGAGTTCGAAAATTTGCAAGATGATGATTGTCTTGCTTTGGTTGAAACATATTCTGTTCCTTTCGATACACCTATTTCTAACAAAAGGATAGATAAAGTTTATCTCAAGAGATATGCGCAGATATATGATTACATGCCAAATTTTAATAAAGATGAAGATGGTCTAAAATTCTTCCGCGATTCTCCTGATGCGAAAATCAAATTTTCATCAAGAGTTAAATATGATTATAATATAGACCAAAGCAAGATTGATTCTGATAAGTATGATTTTATTACGGTCGCAATAAAAGCTTTGCTTAAAGTTGTTGGTTTCAGTTTGAAAGCATATTCTTCAGGTAATACGCTAATTGCATTGACACCTTCAAATCAATATACTTCTACAATACTATCTGATGATGTGCATGCTAATTATAATTTAGCGATCTCAGATAGTGCATATATTATTCCAAGAATACATAGTTATAACAAGTGGCTACTGGTTAGTAAACCTCCGTATAGACAAGGTATTTCTTTAAACTATTTCGTTGATTCTCCTGATAAAGAAACTGCTATAATGCAATATGGATTATCGAAAGGATCTTACATTAGATATATAGGTAATTCTATTCAGGATTTTTTCTCATTTTGCGATTGGGATAGGCCTATTGCAACAGGATTTGAAGGATTGTACGTTTATAATGCTAATACACAAAACGTAATACCTTTCCAAGGAAATACAAAAGATAATCAATCACATGAAATCTTTTTATCCAATACTACTATATCATCTCCGCAAAACAAAGAATCATATAGTTCTTATATATATTCAAGACGTGAGATTGAAGAAAATGGCTCTTACGTTTTACTACAAGATGGTTCATGGCAAAGTTTTAACTATTTAGAAGATTTAAATAATAATGATAAATATGCAAGAACAGTAGATGGATATTTAAGATTGAAAATTATAAGTAATATAGTTGATAATGGTATAATTTCTAATTCTGAAGGAATAATAAATACAAGTTCATTAAAAGAAGGATTTTATATTTTATCTATCTTCAATGGTAATAATAGAGTTTCTGAATTAAAATGGAAAAAATAGGAAATATAAACAGAGGCCAATAATAATTCATCCCCGAATAATTCACGTCCCATTTACTTCAATTTACGTTCATAGGATTTAACTCTAATGAGCGTGAATTATTCGTAAATGGGACGTGAATGTTTTTTTAGAAAGAAAGGAACCCGATATTGATAAGATTTGTTTATGCGAGATTCCTGTGCTCTTTCAAATAGAATCAATCTACGGGGATGTCTTTATTCACGTTCTTGCAGCCTATCAGGGCATAGTAGAACATATATGCCATACCTGCGAGCGGCACGAAGTAGGATACCATATATCCGGCCTTGTCAGCGATGAAGTTCTGAAGGAGTGGCAGTACGCCTCCACCTACAACCATCATCATGAATATTCCGCTCGCCTGTGCGGTGTATTTGCCCAGTCCCTCGGTTGCGAGATTGAAGATAGAAGCCCACATTATGGATGTTAACAGACCGCACAGCACGAGCAGCATCGCACTCACCGGAATGGCTGTCATCTCAAAACCGCCACCTGTGAACAGCGGTATAGAGGCTGTATTCTCCTTTGGAATGAATATCGCGGTAACGATTAGCACCATACCTATTCCCGTAGCGGTGAGCATCATTGCCCTGCTCGAAATACGCCCGGCGATGAAGCCCGCGCTGAAACGTCCAACGAGCATCAACAGCCAGTATGTTCCGGCAACGAAACCTCCCACTGCTGCGGCATTTACGAACATCGTACCGGCACCTTTTGCCGTATCGGAGATATAGAAGTTCAGCGTTCCGGGTATGCCCACTTCCACACCTACATATACGAATATGGCAATCACGCCGAGCACGCAATGGCGGAACGACAATGGCGAATGTTCAAATTTCGTATCTGCCGTTGCCTTACCGATTTCCGGGTCTTTGATAGGCACGAGCATCAAGATGACAAATGCCGCTGCGAATACCGCCATAGCGATGAACATCACGATGTTGACATTGGCTATTTGGGTAAGATCGCTCTCTGTTGCAACACGCTTTACGCCGTCTATCACGATTTCAATCTTGTTCTTCACCATGTCCATCGAAACCACGTTTCCGATAAGTGCACCGACGAGCATTGGTGTAAACGTGCCGGAAAGGGAGTTCAGCGTACCACCGATGAGGTTGAGTTGGTTGCCACGGTTGCCGCCTCCTCCGAGCAGGTTGAGCATCGGATTCACCACAGTGTTGAGCATACAAACGGAAAATCCCGATATGAATGCTCCGAGAAGATAGATATAGAAACCGTTCAGTCCGCTCATGAAGCCCGACAAGTATTGAATAAGTACTCCGAAGAATCCCACGGCAATACCTATCAGTGCCGTTTTCTTGTATCCCACTTTCAGTAGCATCTTACCCGCAGGGATACCCATGAAGAGATAGGCGAAGAAGTTCATGAAGTTACCCATCATTCCCAACAGGTTGCTGCCACCTATCTCCGGCTGGTTCTTCCATACCACGCCGATTGGTGCGGCGAGGTTTGTTACGAATGCAATCATTGCATACAGAAACATCATCGTTATGATTGCGATGATGCTTCTATTGTTTTTTGAGACTCAGACATTTTCGTTATTTTATGAATTATTTCTTTTATGTTTTTATTTTTCTACTCCGAACTTGTATATTGTCTTCTGCTTATACTGCTGTCCGGGGCGTATCATCACCGACGGGAAGTAAGGATGGTTAGGCGAGTCGGGGAAGTGCTGCGCCTCGAAACATATAGCCGAGCGACGTTGGAACGTTGCACCGTTCTGTCCCTTATATTCTCCTTCTGAATTATCGCTATAAACCTGCATGCCGGGTTCTGTGGTATATACTTCCAGAGTGCGGCCACTTTTCGGGTCTTTCGCTTTCGCTGCGAATGTCAGTTCGCCCTCTTCGTGCTTGTTCAGTACGAAGCAGTGGTCGTAACCGTTTCCGTTGCGTATCTGTTCGTTGTCGGCATCAATATCCCTGCCCACCGATTTCGCTTTGCGGAAGTCGAAAGGTGTACCGTCCACCTTCAGTATCTCGCCCGTAGGAATACAAGTATTGTCAATAGGGAGATAGAAATCGGCGTTTATTTCACATTCCAAATCTTCTATCGTAGGTGTCGGGTTAGCAATTCCGGCGAGTGAGAAGAACGCATGATGCGTTAGGTTTATTATAGTCTTCTTGTTCACAGTGGCCATATATCCGATAATCAGTTCGTTGTTTTCGCTGAAGTTATACACCACAGTAGTCTTCATTTCGCCCGTGAATCCTTCCTCCATATAAGGAGAGGTGTAGTTCAATACCAGCGTGTTGTCGCTCATTTGGAACGCGTCCCATACGTGTGCGTGGAAACCCTCCGATCCTCCGTGCAGTGAATGTTGTCCACAGTTGGTGGCCAGTTGGTATTGCTTGCCGTTGAGTTGGAACTTTCCATCCTTTATGCGATTGCCATATCTGCCAATCAGTGTCGATAAGTGTGGCCTCTGACCGCTTATCATGTCCTTGATGTTACAGTGTCCCTGCACCACGTTTGCTATGTTCCCGTCTTTGTCGGGCACCATCACTGCCAGCAATGCTCCTCCGTAATTGGATATGGCTACCTCGTAACCTGCACTATTCTTGAGTATATACAAATCGGTGTTCTTACCGTTTACCGTGGTCTGAAAGTCTGAACGTTTCAGGCCACACAATAATTGTGTCTCGCTTTTCTTCATCATTATAATAATTTGATGGTTAGTAAACTTATTTGCAAAGTAAGCAAAAAAAGTTGAGAGTCGCAAGAGAAAAGACAAAAAAATACGTCAAAATAATTAGACCATACACTTCTTAATAATGTTTTATAGGCATAATGAGTCTTTAAAAAACAATGATACCAAGGAACTCTTATCCAACAACTTTATATACTTTTTTTACATTTGTTTTCGATATAACTTAATCATTATTTTGGTTTATAAGATTTACGACAACTTTCACCATGACATCTTTTTCCTCCGTTTTACTTTCGGCTATCATCAGTGTCAGGGCAACAAGAGTGTTGTCTGCAAGTCGTTTTGTGCCATTTGTACGGTATAGTATGCCGTTTTTGTTGAGAAACCATAGGAACAAAGTTGCAGCAATGCGTTTGTTTCCGTCACTAAATGAATGGTTCTTGGTGACGAGATAGAGTAGCATGGCTGCTTTTTCCTCTACACTGGGATATAGTTCTTTTCCTCCAAATGTCTGATATATCTGCCCGATAGAACTTTTGAAAGAATCATCTTTTTCATTACCAAACAGAGTACTACCACCAAATTTATCACGCAAAGTCTTAATTGCCTCCATTGCATTCTCATAAGTTGCATGAAATTTGTCTTCTTGTGTAGTTTCTTCAACTTTCAGTCTCTGATAGTCGTAATTATCAAGTGTGTCAAGAGCGTATGTATAATCTACAACTATATCAAACAAAATTTGGTTCTCATCGTTAGATTCCGGTTTCTGATTTTGTATTGTACGACCTACCATTTGTACCAACTGTCGCAGTTCGGCAATCTGTTTGCTGTGTATTTGTTGATTGACAGCATATCCCTTAATCAAATAATCTTTCAATACTTTTCGTGCCCAAATTCGGAAACCTGTGCCTCGTTTGCTCTTGACGCGATAACCAACAGAGATAATGACATCAAGGTTGTATATAATAGTTTCTTGTATTTGTAGTTTTCCTTCAATCGCACCATGACGAGTGGTATGTGCATTTTTTGCACATACCTGTTCCTTTTCTAATTCACCCTCTTTGAAAATATTATTTATATGGCGTGTTATAACAGTCCTATCCTTTTGAAATAGTTCAGCCATCTGAGCCTGTGTAAGCCAGACGGTATCGTTTTCAAGGCACACGTCAATCTGTGTCTGACCGTCTTCTGTCTGATATATAACAATCTTGTTTTCCTCCATATCTTTATTTATATTATGTGGTTACAAAGGTAACATAAATTATAATAAATATGGTTATTCCTGTAAAGATTTAAAGAATTTCCCTGATTGTCATATTTTTAATAAATTGTTTATATGGTTTCTTGTCTCAACGGAAAGTGTATTTATTATGTGGTTTTCTGAATGATTCCTGTCAACAGGTCGGCAACGACATAACTGCTGCCACCCACGAAAACGAAGTCTGCGGATGCTGCGTCTGTCAATGCGGCGCGATAGGCACTGATAACGTCAGGGTAGGGTGTTCCGTTTAGTCCGTACTCTTTGCCTTTCGCCATTATCACAGTGCTGCTCACGGCACGTTTTGTCTCAGCCTGTGTCCAATAGTATGTGGCGTTTTTAGGTAGCATTGCCATTACAGCATCCATGTCTTTATCGTCAACCATACCGAACACCATGCGACACGTGTCACATTCCACCTGACTAATCTGTTCCGCGAGATACTGCCACCCGCCGGCGTTATGCCCCGTGTCGCATATCACGAGCGGTTGAGTGCCGAGTGTCTGCCACCTCCCTGTCAGTCCGGTTGCCTCGCACACCGTGGCCATTCCTTTTATTATGGATTCGCGCGATATGCCGAGTTGTCTTGCGGCACATAGTATTGTGGAGCGGTTTTTCTGCTGATAATTTCCTTTCAGTTCAAATTCAATGCCGTCATATTCGTCCGTATTCTCGTTGTCGGCAAATATGATGGGGGCATTGTTCTTTTCTGCCGCAGCCACGAAGACAGGTTTTGTCTCTTCGTTCGTCTCACCAATAACAACCGGTACGGCATGCTTGATAATGCCCGCTTTCTCTGTCGCAATCTTTGCGAGTGTGTCGCCGAGAAACTGAGTGTGGTCTAAAGAAATGTTCGTAATGACAGACAGTACCGGATTAATGATGTTGGTGCAGTCGAGCCTGCCGCCCAGTCCGACCTCTATCACGGCATAGTCAACTTTCTGTTCTGCAAAATACTTGAATGCGAGAGCCGTGGTGAGTTCGAAGAACGATGGATGTAAGGGTTCGAAAAACGAGCGTTCGTTTTCCACGAAATCTATTACATACTGTTTTCCGATGCACTCACCGTTTATTCTGATGCGTTCGCGGAAGTCCACGAGATGTGGCGATGTGTAGAGTCCCACCTTGTAACCCTCGCTTTGCAGCATTGCCGCAATGGTGTGCGAGCACGAGCCCTTGCCGTTGGTGCCCCCCACATGGATAGTTCGGAACGTGCGATGAGGGTGGCCGAAATGCTCGTCGAGCGTCATGGTGTTCTGCAGTCCCTCTTTATATCCTGCCGCACCGACGTTCTGGAACATCGGTACCGAGTCATACAGATATTTTACGGTTTCCTCGTATGTCATCATGTCTTTTATCGTAAGTTATTCAATGCGATGCAATACATATCATATTGCACAGCAATTTCGCCCAAATTGCTCACCAAAATCGGCGAAATTGGTCAGCAAAATCGGCGAAATTGCTTTCTGAAATATATGCTTTCAGGATGCGATTCGGCAAATCATACGTTTTGATAGACAAACGTTGCCATTCGCTTTCGTTTTTTTACGTTTCACGGTTCGCTTCCGGAGGAACTCATGAGAAGTAATTCTTGAATTTCTCGAATATGCTTTTCTTCGTCGAACTGTCGCCCTTGAAGTTGTCGCTTTGCTGCATTTTTTCGAGTGCTTCTTTCTCCTCACGGCTCAGAGTCTTAGGCACATAGACGCTGATGTTTACCACCACGTCGCCCATTCCGTTTCCGTAGCCTTGGACACTTGGCAGACCCTTTCCGCGCAGTCGCAGTGTTTTTCCGGGTTGTGTGCCCGGATCTATTTTTATCTTCACCTTCGAACCGTCTATGTTCGGAATCTCCACGCTTCCGCCGAGTGCGGCGGTAGGGAAGTCGAGCAGTAAGTTATAGATGAGGTCGTTGCCGTCTCTTACGAATGTGTCGTTCTGTTCTTCGGTAATGAACACCTGTATGTTCCCCGGTATTCCGTTATGCATTCCGGCATTACCCTTGTTCGGAACGTTGACTACCATTCCTTCGGCAACACCTGCCGGAATGGAAACCTCGACCACTTCCTCACCTTTTACCACTCCCGAACCGCCACATTCGTGACATTTATTTTTTATCACCTTGCCTTCGCCTCCGCATGTGTGGCACACCGTTTGGGTCTGCATCATGCCGAAGATGCTTTGCTGTGTCCTTACCTCCACACCCGAGCCGTTGCACGTCGGACAGGTTGTTCTCTCGCTGCCCTTCTCTGCTCCCGAACCGTTACAGTGTGTACAGGTAACATCTTTCTTTACCTTGAATTTCTTTGTGACTCCCGATGCCACTTCCTGCAACGACAGACGCACTTTCAGTCTGAGGTCGCTGCCGCGGTGTTGGGCTGGCTTTCGGTAGCCGCCTGACTCTCTGAAGCCGCTGAATCCGCCAAATCCTCCATGCCCGCCGAACACGTCGCCGAACATTGAGAATATGTCGTCCATTGTGAATCCGCCACCGGCACCGAAACCATCGAAGCCTCCCATGCCCGCCGGACCGTTGAAACCGAACTGGTCATATTGCTTGCGCTTCTGTTCATCGTGCAGCACATCGTAGGCCTCTGCCGCCTCCTTGAATTTCTCCTCGGCTTCCTTGTCGCCAGGATTGCGGTCGGGGTGATACTTGATGGCAATCTTTCGGTATGCCTTTTTTATTTCATCTTCCGAGGCTTTCTTGTCAACGCCAAGCACCTCATAGTAGTCTCGCTTTGCCATAAATAAGAATTTCTATTGTCCTACTGCCACTTTGGCATGCCTGATTACCTTGTCGTTCAGTGTGTAGCCCGTTTGCACACAGTCGAGCACCTTGCCTTTCTTGTCGTCGCCCATTCCCGGTACCATTGCTATTGCCTCGTGGAAATCAACGTCGAAATCTGCATCCGTTGTCTCAATCTTCTGCACTCCGAGGGTTGAGAGCGACTTCATGAATTTCTGATAAATCAGTTCCATACCATCGCGCAACACCTGCGGGTCGTCAGTCTTTGCTCCATTCTCAATGGCACGCTCCATATCGTCGGCTATGGGCAGCACTGCCTGCACTGCTTTTTCGGAGCCGTTGAGAATGAGTTCTGCTTTCTCTTTTATTGTGCGTCGGCGGAAATTATCAAATTCGGCCGCCTTGTATAGCAGTTGTTCTTTCAGTTCTTTTATCTCGTCGAGAGCCTTGTCGAGCGGTGATATATCTTCGCCCTCTGCATCGTTGGTGTCATAGTCGCCGGCCGTAGTATCTGCTTCGGTCTCTTTTGTCTCGTTCTGTTCTGCCTCTTCTGCACCGTTTAGGTTCTCGTCTTGCGGGTTTTCGCCCTCCATGTCGAATATTTTTTCGTCTTTATCCATTATTACATATATAATAAATGATTAAAATAAAACGTATGACACGCTTGCTCCTGATGTTCATCGGCAAGGTGTCATAAGTCTATGCTGCAAATAATGTGCCAATTTCGGTTTAATACATTTTTTCCCTCTGTGCCTTTATCTGTTCATCGTAGATATAGTCATCGTAGGTGGTCAGTTTGTCTATTGTTCCGCTCGGTGTAAGTTCGATGATGCGGTTGGCCACGGTGTTGATGAACTCATGGTCGTGACTGGCGAATAGTATGTTGCCTTTGAACTGCACGAGGTTGTTGTTGAACGCCTGTATAGACTCGAGGTCGAGGTGGTTTGTGGGTGTGTCGAGGATGATGCAGTTGGCATTTTTCAGTTGCATACGTGCAATCATGCATCGCATCTTCTCTCCTCCCGAGAGCACATTGACTTTCTTCTCCACTTCTTCCTGTTTGAACAACATACGTCCGAGGTATCCTTTCATGGTCACTTCGTTGCCCGTGCCGTATTGTGACAACCAGTCAACGAGGTTCATGTCGCTGTTGAAAAACTCGGTATTGTCGAGTGGCAGGTATGCCGTTGTTATTGTCACGCCCCATTTGTATGTTCCCTTTTCCGGTTCGCGGTTGCCGTTGATAATCTCGAACAGTGCTGTCATTGCTTTAGGGTTGTGTGAAAGGAATACCACTTTCTCGCCCTTCTCGATGTTGAAGTTCACGTTGTCGAAAAGCACCGTTCCGTCTTTATCGACTGCTTTCAGGTCTTCTACCTCCAGAATTTGATTTCCCGGCTCGCGTTCCATTTGGAAAATTATTCCCGGATACTTACGGCTTGATGGGCGAATTTCTTCCACGTTGAGTTTGTCAAGCATCTTTTTGCGGCTCGTTGTCTGCTTGCTCTTTGCCACGTTTGCAGAGAATCGGCGGATGAATTCCTCCAGTTCCTTGCGTTTCTCGTCGGCCTTCTGCTTCTGGTTCTGTGCCTGTCTCAGTGCGAGTTGTGACGACTCGTACCAGAACGAATAGTTTCCGGAGAACACGGTGACCTTTCCGAAGTCGATGTCCACGGTCTGTGTAGATACGGCATCAAGGAAATGTCGGTCGTGACTCACCACGAGCACCGTCTGTTCCACGTTGCTGAGATATTCCTCAAGCCACTGCACGGTGTCGAGGTCAAGGTCGTTGGTAGGCTCGTCGAGCAGCAGGTTGTCAGGGTTTCCGAACAAAGCCTTTGCCAGCATCACCCTCACCTTCTCGTTGTTGGAGAGTTCTGACATCTGTTTTTGGTGCTGCGGGTCTTTTACGCCGAGGTTTTGAAGCAGTTGCGCGGCATCGCTTTCGGCGTTCCATCCGTCCATTTCGGCGAATTTCTCCTCCAGTTCTGCGGCTCTGTTTCCGTCTTCTTCGGTCATCTCCGGCTTTGCGTAGATAAGTTCGCGTTCCTTCATGTTCTCCCACAAAGGCTGGTGTCCCATGAGCACGGTGTCCATTACGGTGTATTCATCATATTTGAAGTGGTCCTGATCGAGCACGCTGAGTCGTTCTCCGGGGCCGAGTTCAACGGTACCTTTATTTGGTTCGAGTTCACCGCTGATTGCTTTCAGTAGTGTTGATTTTCCCGCTCCGTTAGCACCGATGACACCATAAATATTTCCGTTAGTGAACTTGATGTTTACATCTTTGTATAATACACGCTTGCCGAATTGTATGGCAATGTTCGAAAGAGTTATCATTATTTGTTTCTTCTGTTATAAATTTGGGTGCAAAGGTACAACTATTTTTTTACATACGCAAAACCTTGCCAATCTTGTTGTCTTTCAATGCTTAATAATAGTTTCCGCATAAAAAGTTGCAAAATCAAATATAAAAGAACTTTGCTTTGCTATCATGACTTACAGATACACTTATTTCGATAATGATGTAAAAGGGATTGCTCTGTGTTTGTGAGAAATATGAAAAATAATAAACCCCAATCTGTAATGAACTTTATAACAGATTGGGGTTTATCTTTTTATTCTAATTTGATATTGCTGATAATCTATTTACGATAGAAACAATATTTTCGTTATTTTTATTAGCCGAAAAGCAGGTTGTGAACTTGATTATTTTTGCTCACACTTCTTCAAGGGCATAATACTGGAAGTCGTGAAGAAGGACTTGCAAGAACTGCTCGTCGCTCATGCGAAGATGTGACACTCCGAACATTGCGCGCAGTTTCTGGGCAAGACGCGATATGCGTATTATGCGGAGACGCTCTTCAGATTGCAGGCAACGCTTTATAACATCGGCCTGCTTCAATGTGAGATCGGCAGCCTGTGGAAAGTATGGGACGTAGTTGCTGGAGACATAACCGAACTCATTCAGTGATACACGGTTGCGGGAATAGCCGTTGGCTTTTATCACCATTGTGCCTGCTGCCATGTCACCGAGTCGCTGACTGTTTTTTGAAAACAGAATGAAGACTATTCCAAGCCCTCCCATCAGAGGTCCGTCAGCGATGAATAGCAACCACCTCATGACATAATCGCCGAGCGTTGGCATCGAACCGTCTTTCTTTACCACGCGGATTTTTAATATTTTTTTACCGATGCTTTGCCCATTGAAGAATACTTCGCATATCAACGGATAGCATAATGCCGGAAAGTAGATAATCATTAAGAAAACAATGAGTGTTACATCGCTATCAATGTTGGGAGAAATGTTAATAAGGCTGAATGTTATTCCTGTGGTATAGATAATAATTAAAATAATGTCTATCAGCCATGCTATAATGCGTGAGACAATGCTTGCCGGCGATTGACTTATGCGTACATATTGGCCTGTTATGATATTTGTTTGCGACATTTTCTTGTTTTTTTTGCAAAAGTAATTGTTTTTTTCTAACTTTGCAAACAAATTTTGTGGAAGTTGATATTAACTTTCGACATATAACTTTTTAACTTTGAAAGAGGCTTCATTCATAAGGAATAACATTGAGAAGTGGCAAAGGACTGAAAGTATGGTAGATAACTCTGAAAACGCATCGCCGGACGACATGGCGGAGGCGTACACGGAAATCACTGCCGACCTTGCTTTTGCACAGACTCATTATCGGAAGTCGAGGATAACGGTCTATCTTAACGACCTTGCCTCGGCTTTGCATAATACTATATATAAGAATAAAAAAGAGAAGTGGACGCGCATTTTCACTTATTGGACGCACGAAGTGCCGCTGACAATGTATGATGCACGTCGCGAGTTGCTTGCTTCGTTCCTGATATTCGCTGTTTTTGTGCTGGTCGGCGTGTTGTCTCAACTCAACGATCCCGACTTCTCGCGCCTTATACTTGGCGACTATTATGTTGATATGACTCTCGAAAACATCGACAATGGCAGGCCTATGGCCGTGTATAACGGTGGCAGCGAAACGCCGATGTTTCTTCAGATAACGATAAACAACGTCATGGTATCGTTCATGGCATTTGTCATGGGTATATTTGCTTGTGTAGGTACGGGATATCTGTTGATGCAGAACGGTATAATGCTTGGTGCTTTCCAAACGTTCTTCTTTTCGCACGGCCTGCTTCTTGAATCGGCTCTTGCAATATGGCTTCATGGCACATTGGAGATTTCTGCTATCATAATAAGCGGTGCGGCCGGTCTGGCATTAGGTCGAGGTTGGCTGTTCCCCGGCACATATAGCAGAGGAGTGGCGTTCAGAAACGGTGCGCGCCGCGGACTGAAGATTATCGTAGGCACTGTGCCTGTTTTCATTATTGCCGGATTTATAGAGGGCTTTGTCACTCGTCATACCGATATACACGATGGCGTGAGAGCGGGAATAATTCTGTGTTCGCTTGCTTTCGTGATATTCTATTTTGTGGTGTGGCCGAGGATTTTGGCAGGTAGAGCGTTGAGTGTTGAGCGTTGAGCGTTTTTTCTTCGCTTTGCTTCGAAAGCGTCTCCTGAAGGAGCCGAGCGGAGTGTTGAGCGTAGAGCGTTCTTTCTTCGCTTTGCTTCGAAAGCGTCTCCTGAAGGAGCCGAGCGGAGTGTTGAGAGTTGATAGAAAGTTGAATTTGAAAAATATATATTATTGGAAGATATAGACAAGATACCGTTCTATAAGGAACGGACGATAGGAGAAAGGATGACGGCCGCGCTCGATTTCCTGCGCGATAACTGGGGGGTGATGTTTAGGATGGCAATCTATATGTTGCTGCCTCTGAGCATTGTTCAGGCTGTGTCGATGAATAGTTTCTTCGGTGCTTACATGGGGTTGTTATTCCTGGGAATGGAGGGTACCGGTATGGATGGTGAACTTGCCATGATAATGCGTTTTTTAGGCAGTTACGGCATAATGATGCTCTGTTTTTTGCTTGGCAGCATATTGCTACAGGCCTTTTCTTTCACTATGGTACAGGTGTATAATGAGCGCGAGAACGGTCTTGAGGGCGTGATGTTTTCAAGTATTTGGCCTAAGATGTGGCATAACATTAAGCGTGTGTTGAAATCTACGTTGGTAATGGTGGGCTTGATTATTGTCGGTGGCGTTCTTTCGTTTGTGAACCCGATTGCGTTTATTCTGTTTATTCCGGCAATTATAGTCATGAGTATTCCTATGCTTCTGTTCCCTTGTATCTATAGTTTTGAGGATATAAAAATGAAAGAAGCAGCATCGCGTGCTATTAGGCTTGGCTTCGGAACGTGGGCGGGACTGTTCATTATCAACATGGTGGTCGGTTTTGTGATGAACATAATAGAGCAGGTGGTAGCCGTGCCGTGGGGTATTGCCACCTTTTTTGTAATGATATTCACAGAAGTGGATGACGCTCCGGAGTGGGCAATCATCACCGCACGTGTGTTTTCTTTTCTCTTCGGTGTGCTGATGATGTTCGTAACCTATATTGCAATGATGATACAGCCGCTTGCAACAACATATCATTATGCCCATGCAACAGAGCGCAAGGAAAGTATCACAGTGGAATCTGATATTGATAACTTTGAGAATCTTGAATAAGAGATGATAGCAGACACGCTGACATATAATACACGGCAGATTGCCGAATGGCAGGAAAATGGCGACTACGACTACAACCGCGAGTTGATGGGGTCGCAGATGAATCTCTTTGAATGGCTCATGGGTAAGATAAGTCGGTTCATTGAAGATTTGTTTTCAGATGTTTCATACGACACTAAGATTACATTATATATAATAGGTGGTGTCTCATTGCTGCTGCTTGTGTTATGGATAATATACAAGGTTAAGCCCAAATTATTCCACAGTAAGGAAGAAACCACATTGGATTATATTGAAGTTGAAGACACTATCTATGGCATAGACTTCTCAAAAGAGATTGAAGAAGCAAAAGAACGTGGCGATTGGTTTGAGGCCGTGAGGCTCATATATCTCGACACGTTGAAACATCTTTCTGACACAGGCAGGATTATATGGCAGCCGTGGAAGACTCCGATGCAGTACACTTACGAGATGCCGGATGCGGCTCTTGGCAAAATGACGCTTCAGTTCGTTAAGGTGAGATACGGAAAATACGAAGCAAGTGAGGATGATGTGAGAAATATGGAGGCATGGCAACAGTCGCTACAGTCTATCGGTGAGAAAGGAGGGGCTGATGAATAACAGCAAGATATTTGTATTTATAATAGCGTTATTGCTCGTAGTGGCAATACTTATCGAACTTTCCGTGCCAAAACAGTTCGATTGGGAACCAACGTTTAGTCATAAAAGCGAACAGCCATTCGGATCTCAACTCTTTGATAGTCTGGCCAAGATGAGTATGAAGAATGGTTATTCGGTAAGTAATACCACGTTTTATCAGTTGCGGAAACTCGGTTCAAAGAAACCGCAGAGCGTAATAACACTTTCTGCAGATTATTATGAAGGAATGTCTAGTACGGAAATGAATTCAATGCTTGCTTTCGTTGCTGATGGGAATAAGGTGCTTTTTTGCACTCATGGCTTTTCAAGTGAAATCCTTGATACATTGGAGTTGAACATGGATGAAGGAAATTTTTACTTTGGCATGTTCAAGAAATCGAGACTGTACGGATTGTTATACTATATGGACACATTGGTGTGGGATAAAGATTTTCTCTATAAAAAACAAGTTTACAATGTTTTTTCAGAACTTACCAATAGTTCTTTCAAGTTAGGTAATGATACAATTTATGCCGAAAAATATGATGAAACAAACATTGATAGTATTGCTTTAGCGGAAGATCAAGAAACTGAAGTTTACACGATGGATTGTGATACCTTTGTCAGGAAAACGAGCGAGGAGTGGAAACCTATTGCATGGAATTTAGAAGAGGGAAATAAAAGACCTGTCGTTATGAAACGCAAATGGGGAAAAGGAGAAATCGTGGTATGTTCAACACCATTGCTGTTCACGAACTACGGAATCATGGATGGTAAAAATGTGTCTTTCGTTTATCGCGTTCTAAACACTGTCAGCGACAATCCTGTGACACGTTTAACTAATCTTGGGGATGACGATCCGACAGAGAGTAATGTCAGTCTCTCTCCGATGCGCTTCTTCATTACCAATCCTCCGCTGCGTTGGGCAATGTATATGGCATTGCTCACTCTATTGCTTTTTATGATATTCACAGCCCGGCGCAGGCAGAGAGTGATTCCTGTGATAAAGAAACCGGAGAACTATCAACTTGAGTTTGCCAAACTCATAGGTACGTTATATTATCAAGAGGGTATTCATGGCGATTTGGTAAGGAAGAAATATCTGTTCTTTACCGAGTATCTGAGGCGCGAGATACAGATTGATATTGATGAAGATGCCGAGGATGAGGACAACTTCAATACGCTCTCACGTCACACCGGTATGCCGTTGAGTGATGTCAGTGCAAGGATAAAGACAGTGCGCCGTGCCTGCCGTAGCGATATGCCGATGACAGAGGAAGAAATGATAATGTATGTCGATTATATGAATGACATAGTATCGAGTATTTAAATTTAAACACATTTAATTATTAAAATAAATGGCTGAAGAACAAAACAGAATGGATCTGACGGTATTTTCGGAGAAGATACAGCAGTTGAGAGAAGAGATAAGAAAAGTGATAATAGGCCAGAACCAGTCGGTTGACCTTATTCTAACGGCAGTGCTTGCTAACGGTCATGTGCTGATAGAGGGTGTGCCGGGAGTGGCCAAGACACTTACTGCACGACTAATGGCACGACTTGTAAATGCCGGCTTCAGCAGAATACAGTTTACTCCGGACCTTATGCCGAGTGATGTGCTCGGTACAACGGTGTTCAATATGAAAGACTCGGAGTTTCATTTCCATGAAGGTCCGGTGTTCGCAGACATTGTTCTTGTTGACGAGATAAACCGCGCACCGGCAAAAACACAGGCGGCTCTGTTCGAAGTTATGGAGGAAAAACAGGTTAGCATAGACGGTACTACATACAAGATGGACGACCTCTTCACAATCATTGCCACGCAGAACCCTGTGGAGCAGGAGGGTACGTACAAACTTCCGGAAGCCCAACTCGACCGTTTCCTCATGAAGATAACGATGAACTACCCATCGGTTACCGAGGAAGAACAGATATTGCAACTTCATCAAGGGAAGCGCGACTTCGTGAAACTTGACGACATCAAACCTGTTATTTCAAAGGAAGAACTGATACAGTTGCGGCGTAATATAGATGATGTATATATCGATCCGGCGTTGATTCGATACATCGTTAACATCGTTCAGCAAACCAGAACGAGTAAGCGCGTTCTGCTTGGTGCTTCACCGAGAGCATCTGTTGCCATGATGCAGTCGGCAAAGGCTTTCGCCCTGCTGCAAGGACGTGACTTCGTTATTCCGGAAGATGTGAGGTTCGTAACACCGAGTATCTTGCAACACCGCATGATAATCACTGCAGAGGCAGAGATGGAAGGCTTCACACCGTTGAAGGTTACCCAACGCTTGATTGACAAAGTGGAGGTGCCTAAGTAATGTTTCTTACCAGAAGATTTTATATCGTAATAACTGCCGTAATACTGATAGTTGCCGCAGGATATTGGATTCCGCCGCTCTTTGTGGCGGGCAAGGTGTTGCTGTCACTTTTCCTTATTGCAGTACTCACGGAGACAGTGTTGCTCTATTGGCGGCGCGGAATAGCTTCGAGACGCTCATGTAGCGACAGATTTTCCAACGGTGACGACAATGTGGTCAGAGTGCATGTGGATAACACCTTTCCTTACAAGGTGAAGATTGAAGTGATTGACGAGATTCCTTTTGTCTTTCAGCGGCGCGACATATCCTTTAAGGCAGTGATAAAAGCCAAGGAAAGCACCACGATAGAGTATCATCTGAGACCGAAAGAGCGCGGAGTATATGGTTTCGGAAACATAAGAACGTTTGTCACGGTGGGTATTGGCTTCGTAAGTAGGCGTTTCACTGACAAGGTTTCACAGGACGTGAAGGTATATCCTTCTTTTCTTATGCTGCGCCGCTATGAGTTGCTTGCCATGAACAACAACCTCCAAGAACTCGGTATTAAGAGAATACGCCGCGTGGGACATAACACCGACTTTGAACAGATAAAGGAGTATGTGCAGGGTGACGACTACCGAACAATAAACTGGAAAGCCAGCGCACGCCGCCACGCGCTGATGGTGAATGTATATCAGGACGAACGTTCGCAGAACATATACAACATGATTGACCGAGGTCGTGTGATGCAGCAGTCTTTCGATGGTATGACATTGCTCGACTATGCCATAAACGCATCGCTCGTTCTTTCATACGTTGCCATAAGAAAGGATGACAAAGCAGGACTGATAACTTTCGACGAAAAGTTCGAAACATTTGTTCCGGCAGCAAAGCAGACAGGCCAGATGGAGACATTGATGGATTGTCTTTACAGTCAGAATGCATCATTCGGAGATACCGACTATTACTCGCTTTGCGTACATCTTGACAAGCATCTGAACCGGCGCAGTCTGCTTGTGCTTTACACCAACTTCTCTGACATGGTGTCAATGCGTCGTCAACTGTCTTACTTGCAGCAAATGGCACGCAAGCACGTACTGCTTGTAGTGTTCTTCCTCGACAAGGAACAACAGGAGTTCATAGAATCACCGGCGCGAGACGTGGAAGATTATTATCGCCATGTCATTGCCGAGAAATTCTCATACGAGAAAAGACTCATTGTGAGCACGTTGCGTCAGAATGGTATATACAGTCTGCTCACGGCACCTGCCCAACTCTCTGTCAATATAATAAATAAATATCTCGAACTGAAAGCAAGGCAGATTATTTCTTGATTTCTTGCCTGTTGCAGTATGGTATAGTATATATTAATGTGTGAAAAGAATTTTATGGTCGATTATTTTATATTCGATTTAGACGGCACGTTGCTCTACTCCCTTGGCGATTTGGCCGCGAGTACGAATCATGCGTTGCGTAGTTGTGGAATGCCTGAACATAGCATCGAGGATGTTCGCCGTTTCGTGGGAAACGGTGTGAAGATGCTTATGATAAGAGCCGTGCCCGGCGGTGAGGAAAATCCACGTTTCGATGAGGCCTATTCCACGTTTCGCGAGCATTACATGGAACATTGCTTCGACACCACTAAGCCATACGAAGGTATCCTTGAAACTCTTTCAGAACTGAAGATGCGTGGCAAACGTATGGCTATTGTGAGCAACAAGATGCAAGAGGCAACAGAACAACTGCGCCGTCGTTTCTTTGCCGATTATATTGATGTGGCAATAGGTGAGAGCGAAAGGATAAGGAAGAAACCTGCGCCCGATGCTGTTATTGAGGCCTTGAGACTGTTGGAATGTGACGACCGAGACCGCGCACTATATATAGGCGACAGCGATGTAGATATAGATACGGCTCGTGCTTCCGGTCTGCGGTGTGTCAGTGTTCTGTGGGGATTCCGTGACAGAGGCTTCCTTACAAACCACGGTGCTGATTGTCTGATAGACAGTCCGTCCGAACTCCTCGCTTTATAGTTCCCTACATCATTACAGGTTGATACGAGAAACCCCACGAATGACCTCTTTAAACACTTCGCGATTGAGGTGTCCTGATAGCATTTGGAAATTATTTCTTATTCGCCTTAATCAGTAGATTGACTCCGTAAAGTTTACTTTTGCTTTAGGTGATGTTATTCTTACCGCGCGTAGAATTTAAGCATTGCGATGTTAAAGATGGTAAGGTATTTGCTTTGCAGTTCGTTTTGTTTTGCAAGATACAGTTTGTCCTTACCGTTCATCAGTTCCACGATATTCTTCAGACCGAGTGTAAACTGCTCTTGCAGCAGGTTGAAACTTGCCTGTGCGCTCTCCGTGTTCACTCTTGCTGCCTTGAAACGTTTCTGGTTTGACTCTGCTTGTAGCCAATAATTCTCTATATTGCTATACAAGGTTGTAAGTTCATTCTCCAAGTCAAGCATGTAATTCTGTTTCTGAAACATAGCCTTATTTATGGCGGTTTTCGTCTGCCTGTTGTCCAATATCGGTATGCTTACGGTAACACCGGCACCTACGTTGAGATTGTTTTTCATCTGTGTACCCCAACCACTTTCGCTCATAGACGTTGTATTTGTAATGACACTCGCGTTAAGGCTCACCGTCGGCATCCTCTGTGCCTTTGCAAGACTCACGCTTAGGTTGCTGTTTTCTATTCCGAGTTGTACATTTCGTATCTCCGGTCGGTTGTTAGATGCTTTCCAGTAGATGTCCTTGAGTGTCGGAATTTCCTCCAGTGCCATTTCGTCTGTCATTTCCGGTATGCTCACATCAAATTCAGTATCAGTCAGTTGTAGCAGTTGTTTGAGTTGCCTCTTATAGTTCTTGACGTTCGTTTCTGCTTCAACAACATTATATTCGGCCTCTGCGCGTTGTGCAGTGAGTTGTGCGAGATCGGCCTTACTCATTTTTCCCACCTCCAACATCGTCCTTCCGCGTTCCTCGTTAACCATGCATGTCTTAAGGTTTTCCTTGTTCACGTTGATTGCTTCGCTGGTGTATATTATCTGTACGAACAACTGCACTATCTGTTCTTGTATGTTGTTCGCCGTTATGGCAGAGTCAAGTTCTGCCATGTCCTCGTTTATCTTGTTCTGTTTTATTGTCTTGGTGTTCTTTCCACCGTTCCATATTGTCCAGTTCGCATTCACTCCGTATGAACCGTTGTAGAAAACCTTATCAACCGAAGTCTGCACATATCCGTTCGCCACCGTTGCTCTTCCTGTTTCCGGCCAAGGTCTGTATGTCATATTCTGCGAAGTCTGTGCCATTATTGAGGGCAGCATATCGGCCTGCGACTGCAACACGTCCTCGTGCGAAATATGTTTCTTTATCCTGCTTTTCTTTATTTGAATGTTATGTTGTATGGCATAGTCCACGCAGTCCTGCATAGTCCACTTCTTTGATTCCTGTGCCGATACCGTGGCAAAGAATGTGCATAGAAAAAGAGCAAGTATTTTCGATTTCATTTTAAATGTGCTTATCTTGATTGATTGTTACGTGTAAAAAAAGGTTGAGTATAGTCTCAACCTTCAAGGCTTTTCATTCTTGCAATGTATTTTCCCAATATGTCGAACTCGATGTTCACTATCGTACCTATGCGTATGTCGCAGAAGTTCGTGTGCTCCATTGTGTAAGGTATTATTGCCACTTGGAATGTATCTTTTGTCGGATTACATACAGTCAGCGACACACCATTAACGGTAACACTGCCTTTATCCACAGTGAAATAGCCCCTGCCTATCATTTCAGGAGTTGTGTCGTGACGGAAAGTGAAGTATGTGCTTCCCTGCGCATCCTCCATAGCGATACATTCGGCCGTGGAATCCACATGTCCTTGCACGATATGTCCGTCGAGTCTGCCGTTAATCATCATCGAGCGTTCCACGTTCACTTTGTCACCCACTTTCATCAATCCGAGATTCGAGCGGTCGAGAGTCTCTTTCATTGCCGTTACCACATATTTGTCGCCTTCAATCTTCACCACCGTGAGACACACACCATTGTGGGCGACACTCTGGTCTATCTTCAGTTCGTTTGCAAACTCACATGTGAGCGTCAAATCTACGTTCTCTTTATATTTCTCTATGGCCACAACTGTGGCAAATGATTCTATGATACCACTGAACATATTATATTTCTATTGATGTTATATTTGTTGAGACTTGTTCACGCTCCACGCTTCATGTTGCCGGAGAGTTTTACTGTGATAGAGTGAGATTATCGCTCCACGCTCAACAAAAAGAAAATGGCCGTATCGATGAAGTGATGAAACTCCGAGCTGAAATAATTTGAGAACTCTCCGTCTTTGTAATCCACCGGCCCTACGGCTTAGGTTCACGAATGAACTTTATATGGCCCGCCATTGACAAAAGAAGTCTTCTCGGTTTTCTGTATTTATTTGATGAGTATCCCTATCTATACGATACGGCCAATATTATCTCCTTTTTCAAATGCAAAAATAGTATATTATCCGGTTAATTCCAAATATTTTAAGAATTATTCAATGAAAATTCGAATAGTTTTTCCATGAACTGTCGGGAATCAATAGTGCCGTATGCACCATTTATTACGCTATATTCGTCGTATGTCTTTACGCTGTCAGGCTCTATTCCTTTATGATATATTATGAATGGTACCGGCTCGTTTACGTGTATGCGCATTTCCACCGGGGTGGGGTGGTCGGGTAGTATTGCCATCACCACCGGTTCGTCCCATTTCATCACATTATTATATATAGGTGATATGAGCCGATGGTCGAGATTGCTTATGGCTTGCAGTTTCGTTTCGAGGTCACCGTCATGACCGGCCTCGTCGGTTGCTTCTACGTGTACGAAGACAAAGTCCTGTCGTGTGAGTGCTTCTATTGCCGCCTGTGCTTTTCCCTCATAGTTGGTGTTTGCAAGTCCGGTTGCTCCTTCCACATTTATTATGTCAAGCCCGGCATACCATCCAATGCCCCTTATAAGGTCAACGGCACTGATTACGCTACCGCTTTTAATGTTATGGTACATTTGTGATAGTTTACGCATTTTCGGTCGGTAACCTCCACTCCAAGGCCAGATACAATTGGCCTTTATTTCACCACTTTTGTAAAGAGGGTGTGCCGATAGGAGAGTGTGTGATTTCTCGATGAGCATGTTCAGTATGTCGGCCGTCTGTTGTCCGGTCATTCTTTGATGCTCGTTTCCGTTGGCATCGGTATATACATCGTGCCTGTCTGCCCATCCGTTTTCCGGTTTTACGCGAAGTGTATGCCATCGTTCTCCGATATGTTCGTGTGGCGAAGCGCATACAATGTGCTTGTTGCCGCCTTTTATTACGAGCAGATGCCGATATTGGTCACCTCTTACGAAATTCACCCTTTTGTCTCCGAGTTCTTTGTTCAGATATTCGATGAGTGTTTCGGCATAATCATCATTAATGTAGCCTCCCTTGTGATTGATAATCTTATCGTTGGAAACGGTTATCGTGTTGCATCGCAATGTCATGTCGTCTGCAGTCATTTCATAACCCATGCCCGCCGCTTCCAACGGCCCGCGCCCCTCAAACACCTCATTTAGGTCATACCCCAAGATTGCAGTGTTTGCCACTTCGCTCCCCGGCAGGAAACCATTCGGAACACTTATCAGTCGCCCGGTGCGTCCCTGTCGTGCAATTATATCCATGCAGGGCTTGTCTGCGTATTGCAGCAATGTCTTTCCACCGAGTCTTTCTACGGGATGATCAGACATGCCGTCACCAATAATGATAATATATTTCATCTTCAGCGGTCATGTCAAGTTTTTATAATCTTAGTGATATGTTGCCTGCATCAGGCCGGCGACGTTTCTTCGTTAATCTTTTATTGCCCGTTTTTTGATTATCAGTTTCTTCACCATGAAATAAGCGATGCCTAAAAGCACAATCGCAATGATGCCCCATTTTATATAATCGCCGTACTCCAAAAGTTTGTCGTGAAGTTGATCCTCCGGCACTATGGCATGCATATACCAGCCCAAGGCGGCAAGAATACTGTGCCATACTCCGGCACCGATTGTTGTATAGAGCAAGAATTTCCAGTAGTTCATCTTTGAAAGTCCTGCCGGTATCGAGATGAGGTGACGTATTCCGGGAATGAGACGGCCGGTAATTGTGGCAAACATTCCGTGGTTGTAGAAATATTTCTCGCTTTTCTCAACTTTCTGTTGGTTGAGCAGACACAGATGACCGACTTTGCTGTTTGCGAATTTATATATCAGGGGTCTGCCAAGATAATATCCCGCAAGATAATTTATCGTTGCTCCAAGGTCGGCTCCGAGTGTTGAGAAAAGTATAACGAGAAAAATATTCAGGTTACCACCTGCAGCATGATATGCCGCCGGCGATACCACCAATTCGGAAGGTACCGGAACGACGGTGCTTTCCAGCATCATCAGAAAGAATATTGCGGGATAATTCAGATTGTCGAGTAATGATGTAATCCAAGTCATTGTTGGGATGTTTTATTGTTTTTATTCATCGAGAGTTATTTCGCCAAGCAGTGTCTCTGCGGTGCGTGGGTCTTTCTCAAAAGCAATCTCCCGATATTTCAGATATTCGCTCTCATGGCCGGCATATAGACTGAACAGCGCATGATAGGCATATACTTCCGGCATTTCATCACCACAAACCTCTACAAGCGATACCGTTGTTAAATAGGCTGAAACATAAAGTTTACTTTCGTATAGTGCAATACCTATTTTTAGATAGATTTTTGGTGAGTAGCCGGAATTCTTTAATGCTTTTTCATAACACTGCTGTCCTTCCTCGTATTCACCTTTCGACATTAGCACCATACCTTTTATTATTTCCAACTCCAAGTGATTGCAGTCGGCTTGTTCGCTCTTCTCTATGTATTTCAGAGCCTCATCATAGCGTTCGAGCCTGCACAGAATCATGGTTAGTTCATTGTATATTTCTGTTGTATAGTCAGAGTCTATGGTGATTTTCTCCTCGGCCTTTTTCAGATGTTCCACTGCCTCCTGCAATTTGTCTTGAGCAAGCAAAGACAGGCCGACCATCATTTCGCCGGTCTCTTCGTCAGGACGTAACTCCGTGAAATGTTGGAAATGTTTTATTGCCTCGTCATAGTTGCCTAAATGGAAAAGTGCGTTACCTTTGTTTAGCAAGGCATCTTCGTCATTTGGGTTTATGGCTAAACTATATTCGCTGCTGATTATTGAATCCTCGATGTCGGTCTTAATAAGTTGCGTTTTGGCAAGCAAGTTCCAATAGTCTGATTGATATGGGTTATTGTCAATCAGTTCGTTCAATATCTCCTGACTCTTTTCCGTTTCTCCTTCGACTAACAGAATTCTTGCTTGAAGTTCTTTTTTTGAGTCGCTTTCTTCCGTTCCGCATTTTTCCAACCACGCCTTAGCCTTGTCAACGCAATTATAGTCCATATAGATTTTTGAAATTTCTTCGGCAATCTGTTCTTGTTCTTCTGCGTTATCGTGGTACACGCTGCTCAATATTGTCTCCGCCTCACTTTGCTGTCCGCGAGTGAGCATAATCTCTGCTTTCAGATATAGGTAGTCGATGTCTTGCACGTCAGACATTTTATCGGCTATCCACTCTGCCTCGTCCGGATCGTGTTCGTAGGTCAGCGACATGCGTGCTTTTATCATGATGGCATCATCGTTGTCCGGAAACATTTCCATTATATGGTTGATGAGTTTTTTTGCCTTTGGCACATTACCGTAAATACAATAATAGTCCACAATGTCGAGCAAGTCGTCAGGGTCGAAAAAGCGGTTCTCACCATTCTTCTCCGACTCCTCGAATGAGTTCAGTATATTCCTGAAATCCTTGCTGTTGTAATAGTTGTCTGTCATGCGGTAACAATATGGTTATATGCGTGCACTACTCATCGGTTCGCTCTTCGCGTTCTCAAGGTCACGCTTTTGCCATCTTTGCCCATGTGTCCTTCAGTCCCACTGTCTTGTTGAATACCGGATGTTCGGGTGTGGAACCGGTGTCTGCCATGAAATATCCGATGCGCTGGAATTGCAGATACTCTCCGGGCTTGCGGTCTGCTGCGAATGACTCGACATAACATTCGTTGAGAACGTTCAGTGATGTCGGGTTCAGTAGTTCGCGGAAGTCACGCTCGTCGGCACTTGGGTTCTCCACGTTGAACAGCCGGTCGTATTGTTTTACCTCGGCTTTCACGCAATGGTCGGCACTCACCCAGTGCAGAGTACCTTTTACCTTACGGTTTGCACCGTCCATTCCACTCTTGCTCTGTGGGTCGTATTCTGCCTGTATCTCGATTATGTTACCTTCGGCGTTCTTAGTACAACCGGTACATTTCACGATATATGCGTTCTTCAGTCTCACCTCTTTTCCCGGTGTCAGACGGAAGAATTTCTTCGGTGCGTCCTCCATGAAGTCCTCACGTTCTATCCATAGATTGCGACTGAAAGTTATGGTGTGTGTGCCGTCGGCCTCGTTTTCCGGGTTGTTCACGGCAATCATTTCCTCTGTTTCGCCCTCCGGATAGTTGGTGATGACAAGTTTCACGGGATTGAGCACTGCGCTCACTCTCAACGATTTGGCGTTAAGGTCTTCGCGCACAGCGGCTTCGAGCAATGCCATGTCGTTCAGAGCATCGAATTTCGTGTAGCCGATAGAGTCGATAAACTTGCGTATGCTCTCCGGCGAATATCCGCGTCGGCGCATTCCGCATATCGTTGGCATGCGCGGGTCGTCCCAACCGTCAACGAGATGCTCGTCCACGAGAGCCTTCAGTTTACGCTTCGACATTACCGTGTAGGTAAGGTTCAGACGATTGAACTCGATCTGTCGCGGACGATATACGCTTTGGTTTTCCATTGCCTGCAGTTCGTCAACGAAATGGTCGTATAGCGGACGGTGTGGAACAAATTCCAATGTGCATATAGAGTGGGTCACTCCCTCGAAATAATCGCTCTGTCCGTGTGCAAAGTCATACATCGGATAAACATGCCATTCGGTTCCGGTGCGATGATGTGGAGTTTGTATTATGCGGTAGATTATCGGGTCGCGGAAGTGCATATTAGGATTGCTCATGTCGAGTTTCGCTCTCAACACCATGGAACCTTCCACTGCTTCCGGCGTATTCATTGCATGGAACAGTCGCAGACTTTCCTCTATCGGGCGGTCTCTGTAAGGCGAGGGTGTGCCGGCCTGCGTGGGTGTTCCCTTTTGTTCGGCAATCTGTTCGCTTGTCTGCTCGTCAACGTATGCCTTGCCTTGTTCTATAAGCCAAATTGCGAAGTCCCATAGTTTCTTGAAATAGTCTGAGGCATAATAAAGATTTCCCCATTTAAATCCGAGCCACTGTATGTCGTTGAGTATGGAGTCAACATATTCTGTTCCTTCTTTTGATGGATTGGTGTCATCGAAGCGCAGGTTGCATACTCCGTTGTAGTTTTCAGCCACACCAAAGTCCATACATATCGCTTTTGCATGCCCGATGTGCAGATAGCCGTTCGGTTCGGGTGGGAAACGTGTCTGAATACGACCTCCGTTCTTTCCTTCGGCAAGGTCTTGTTCCACTGATTGTTCCACGAAACTAATGCTTTTCTTCTCCTCTTTGGCGTTCTCTTGTAGCATTGTCATATATTATATATTTTTTGATTTTCGATTTTTGGCGACATAATGTCGCATATAAAACTTTGCAAAGTTACACATTTTATTTTTTATAACAGATATAATTACAAAAATTAATTTATAAACAAAGTGGCGTATATATGTCGATTAACTCTTTCTTGATGTATGTTTATGATTTTTTATTATAATTTAGGTGACAAAATATTTATGTGTTCGTTTTTTAGCGTAATTGTGCGATACGGGTATGCAAGTGACATTAGAGTTGTAACTTTGCTTTTCCTCTATTTCATAATCTTCATTTGTCCTACTGTTATTAGGCAACAGGTTATTGAACGCTCTGCAATTTGGGCGAGTTTGCCGACCAAATTGGGCGAAATTGAAAAGCAAAATAGGCGAATTTGGTTTGCAAATTCGCCTGTTTTACTTATTTTATGCCATGCTTATTGAGAGCATCGGAGTATCTTTTGGCATTTTGAAGGTGCTCTTCGTATGTCTTGGCAAAGTTATGTGTGCCGCTGAAATCTTCTTTTGCGCACATGTATAGGTAGTCGTGGTTGGCATGGTTCAGCACCGCGTCGATTCCCGCAACGGTAGGTATGCGTATCGGTCCGGGTGGCAGACCCTTGTTCCGATAAGTGTTGAACGGACTGTTCACTGATAACTGTCCGTGATATATGCGTTTCAGTTCAAATTGTTTCAGGGCGAACTTCACTGTCGGGTCGGCCTGCAATGGCATGTCTTCGCGCAGTCTGTTGAGATACATCTGTGCCACCATAGGCTTCTCGTCATTGTTTGCAGTCTCCTCGTCAACAATACTTGCGAGTGTGATTATCTGCACCTCTGTCATTCCCAGTGCCTTTGCCTTGCGCCGTCTGTCTTCGTTCCAGAACGTTCGGCTCTCTTTCTGCATTCGGTCGAGCAGTTCTTTTGCCGATATTGTCCAATAAACATCGTATGTATTGGGAATGAAAAGACATGCAATGGTAAGTGTGTCGAGTCCGTATCGTGAACAGGTGGCCGGGTTGGTGAGTTCTTTTACCAGTTCGAGTGAGTCGATTTGCAGTTTATTTCCCAGCACCGCCGCGAGTTTGTCTGTTGTTCTCACGCTCGGAATGGTGAGATGCAAGGGCGTTTGTGTGCCGTTCTTCAGGTTTCTGAGCAGTCGCAGTGCCCCAATTCCGGGTTTCACTGCATATCTGCCCTGTATGATTTTTTCTGCATATCCATCGTGCCTTGCCAGCATCGAGAAAGCCGACATTCCTGCCGATGTTGTCATGGTGTCGAGCCTTGCATATATAGAGTCTATGTTGTCGTCACCGTCTATATATAAATAGTATGTCTTTCCGTCTTTGGCTAAAGATGCGAAAAGATAGAAATAAGCCGCTCCTATGACTATCGCCAAGCAAATAAAAATAGGTATAAAATATTTTTTTGATGTGATTTTATTCATGATGGATTCCGTTTATACTTTATTATTTTGCGTGCAAAATTACAAAATACTGATGTCAAAACATCAAAAATATTATTTTTTTTTGTTTTTATCTTTTTTATTATTAACTTTGCCGGCAGTAAAAAGAAAAACTAAAATAACGCATTAGATAATGAAGTCTCCAAATAACAGGGCTTTTATCTTGTCAAGTATCATTACGGTAATTGATTGGTTGACGTTCAATGCTGTATTGCTTCTGTGCTATCTGTTCAATATATGGCCATATACAGACGATCATATCCTCGTTTTTTCTGATGTGCTTATTGCCAATATTTCATATTTTATTGCGCATTTATTTGTCGGAATCACGCTTCACAGCCGTTCCTCTACACCCGCTTCGGTGTTGCGTAACACGTCGCGTACAGCCTTGATGTTCATCATCGTGAATGCAGCAGTCTTGGGTATGGCTCATCTTGTGGTGCCTGGATTTTGGCGTTCGCTTTTCGTTGCATCTGTGGTGTTCGGCTCTATAAGTATTGAACGATTGTTGGTTCGCGACTTGCTGAAAAAAATGAGGGGTGCGGGGCGTAATCAAATGACTACTGTCATAATCGGTTATGGCTATATGGTGGAGCGTGTGGCCGAGATTATGCACGACCAATGGAACGGCTATCAACTGCTCGGCATCTTTTCTTCGGGTGAGATAAACGACAAATATAAACGGCTGGGCAATATCGATAATGTTATATACTGGCTTGAGAACAATAGTGTTGATGAAATATATATAGCGTCAAATGTATATAACGACGATGAGATAAAGCCTTTGTTGAAACTATGTTACCGCAAAATGATCAGGTTGTATTACATACCGAGAAGTCACTCCGCATACAACCGGCATACCGAGGTTTTGGAAATGGGGAATGTGTATGTCATGGCGCAATACAAGGAACCGCTGATGAGTACAAAGCAAAGGGTGAAGAAGAGAGCGTTCGACGTATTCTTCTCGGCTTTTTTCTTGGTATTTCTTTTCCCTTGGGTGTTGCTCATTGTGGCTATAATAACAAAGATAACCATGCCCGGACCGATATTCTTCAAGCAGAAACGTACCGGTTATGACGGCAAGGACTTTACGTGTTACAAATTCCGTTCGATGAAGATTAACGGTGACAGTGACAAGGTGCAGGCAACGCAAGGGGATCCAAGAGTGACGAAGTGGGGACGATTCATGCGTCATACCAATATCGATGAGTTGCCGCAGTTCATAAATGTGCTCATGGGTGACATGAGCATCGTTGGGCCGCGTCCTCACATGCTTGCACATACCGAATATTATTCGGAGAAGATTGGCGACTACATGATACGCCATTACGTTAAACCTGGCATTACCGGTTGGGCACAGACACATGGTGAACGGGGCGAAACGAAGACCGTTGACGATATGGCGAGAAGGGTGGAGAAGGACATTTGGTATATCGAGCACTGGAATTTTTGGCTCGATATTCAGATAATCTTCAAGACAATAAAGGATGCCATTGTTGGTGACGACAAGGCATACTAAATAGTTTTTTCTTTTTACTATTATATAAATGACAATAGCGATAGATTTTGATGGTACTGTTGTTGAGCACAGATACCCTGAAATAGGTGCGGAAATACCGTTCGCGACAGAGACTTTGAAAATGCTCATCAAAGATCAGCATAAACTTATATTGTGGAGCGTGAGAGAAGGGAAACTGCTCGACGAGGCCGTGAATTGGTGCCGGGAGAGGGGAGTGGAGTTCTATGCCGTAAACAAGGACTATCCTGAAGAGAGTGTCGCTAACAACAATCACTTCAGTCGTAAACTGAAGGCCGACCTCTTCATAGACGACCGTAACATAGGCGGACTGCCTGATTGGGGGACGATTTATCAAATGATAAAACACAACAAGTCGCTCGAAGACGTTATGAGAGAGCGACTCGGCCATATCTCCGAATATGACAGGCCAAAGAAAAAGCACTGGTGGCAGATAGGTTGACACCGGTGCTTGCTTAACCTCAATCGATCATTAGACAGCATTTGCTTATATTTGTTATTGCCGGTATGCTGTTCTACTGCTTTAGTCCGCTTGCTGACATCTGAGCAACCATTACATCTTAACGTAGCCCGCTACGCCTTCGATGAAACGTCTGCACATCTGCTCAACAATCGAACAAAATCAGTTGAGGATTCTAATGGCCGATTGGGGGTAATTTTATTGATTTTTGTGGCTTCGCCTTTATTCCTAATCTGTCAGAAAGGTTTGCGGAAGAGGCACGGCTCTTGTGCATCGTTCCACCTCGAACAACCATAGGCGGTTTTGCCTTTTATTATCTTTCCTTTTCCACACAAAGGGCATTTCATGCCTGTGCGGAAACGTTTGTTGGTGGTTTCAGAAGTTTTTTTATCGCCCTTCGGTGACTGTTTTTTTTCATCTGCGGCAGGTGCAGCGGTCACGTGGCGGTTGGTGTTGTCGGCGATAACCTGTTTCACTATTTGCGTCACCTGCTCTTTCAGCCCATTGATGAACTCCTCCGGCGAACCTTTTCCATGCTCTATGTCGCGCAGACGCTTCTCCCAAATGCCCGTTAGTTCGGGACTTTTCAGCAGTTCTTCGTGTATAATGTCTATCAGTTCGATACCGGTGGGCGTTGCCACGAGATTTTTCTTCTCTCTCTTTATATAGTTACGCTTGAACAGAGTCTCTATTATTCCGGCGCGTGATGACGGCCGTCCGATGCCGTTTTCTTTCATTGCCGACCGCAGTTCGTCATCGTCAACAAATTTTCCGGCCGTTTCCATTGCCCTCAGTAGTGATGCCTCGGTGTAGTGTTTGGGCGGTGTGGTGATTTTTTCGGTCAGCGTAGGCGTGTGTACTCCGCTCTCGCCTTTTGCGAAATCGGGAAGTGTGCGTTCTTCGCTGTTGCTCTCTGTCGTTGTCTCTTGCGGATTGATGGTTTTTTCCTGCGTGTCCGCTGTGTTTTGTTCGGCATAAACCACTCTCCAGCCTTGGTCTGTAATCAACTTTCCCGAAGCCTTGAACTCTATATCCTCCACCTTTCCCAATACCGTGGTAGTGGCAAATTTGCAGTCGGGATAGAACGCTGCGATGAAGCGGCGCGCCACGAGGTCGAACACTTTCTGCTCGTCATCGGTGAGTCCGCGTGGTGGTACTCCTGTGGGAATTATGGCATGGTGGTCGGTCACTTTTGACGTGTCGAACACTCGTTTTGACTTCTTCAGCGGTTTTCCGCTCAGCGTTTTCACCAATTCGGCATACGGATACTGCCCATTGAAGGTCGTCTTGAAAAGTCCGTTCATGGTCTGCGGACATTTCGGATATATGTCGTCGGAGAGATATTGCGTATCCACACGCGGGTATGTAGTGACTTTTTTCTCGTAAAGACTTTGAATAAGGTTGAGCGATTTTTCTGCCGAGAAACCGTATTTGCGGTTCAGATCCACCTGTAATGACGTTAGGTCGTAGAGTTGTCGGGGAGTCTCGGTGCCATTCTTTTTCTGAACATCGGTCACGCAGAAAGGTTTGTCGGCAATGGTTGCGAATGCTTTCTCGCCCTCTTCTTTTGATACGAACTTGCCACTTGTGGCCGTGAACTGAGTGTCACGGTATATTGTGGCGAGTACCCAGTATGGTTCGGGTTTGAAGTTGTCTATCTCCTTCTGGCGGTTGACAATCATTGCCAGTGTCGGAGTTTGCACCCTGCCGATGCTAAGTACCTGACGGTTCTGTCCATACTTCACGGTGTAGAGTCGCGTGGCGTTTATTCCGAGCAGCCAGTCGCCTATTGCGCGTGACATTCCGGCCATATATAAGGGTTGATATTCGTTTTGGTCTTTCAGTTTTTCGAAGCCCTCGCGTATCGCCTCGTCGGTCATCGACGAAATCCACAGTCGTTTCACAGGGCACGTCGCGCCTGCTTTCTGCATCACCCAACGCTGTATCAGTTCTCCCTCTTGTCCCGCGTCGCCACAGTTTATTATCCCTTCGGCGCTCTTCATCAGTTGCTGTATCACGGCAAACTGCTGTTTTATGCTCGATTGTTCTATCAGTTTTATCCCGAAGCGTTGCGGTATAATGGGCAGTGAAGCGAGACTCCAGGCTTTCCACATCGGCGTGTAGTCGTCCGGCATCTTCAGTTCACAAAGGTGCCCGAAGGTCCATGTCACTTGGTAACCGTTGCCCTCCATATACCCCTGTCGTTGCGATGTGGCTCCGATGATGCGTGCTATGTCTCTTGCCACGCTTGGTTTTTCTGCGATACAAACAATCATTGCAATTTGTCATTTATTTGCATGCAAAGGTAACAATTTTTACTTAAAAACGTTTTTTTTTATGCAAAAGCCTTTGTTATTTCGATTTTTTTTATATCTTTGCAGTGTTTAACTATGAAGACATAGTCTTTTTTGTTTACACGTAGTAGGATTTTAAAATGCTAAGAACATTATGAAAGTAGGTTTATTTATACCATGTTATGTTGATGCCGTATTCCCTGAAGTGGGTGTCGCAACTTATAGGTTGTTGAAGCATTTGGGCGTTGACGTAACCTATCCGCTCAATCAAACGTGTTGCGGACAGCCTATGGCGAATGCCGGGTTCGAGAAGATGGCAAAGCCTTTGGCCGAGAAGTTCGAAAATATGTTTAAAGGTTTCGATTATGTCGTGGCTCCATCCGTGAGTTGTACGGCCTTCGTTAAGCTTAATTATCCACGACTGTTGAAAGATCGTCACGAGTGTATGACAGCCGAAAAGATAATGGATGTCGTGGAGTTTATGCACGATGTACTGAAGGTTGACTGTCCTTTGGGCAAGATGAATGCCAAGGTAAGCGTTCACAATTCTTGTCACGGAGTGCGCGAACTTGGACTCTCATCATCGTCAGAACAGAACGTTCCGAAGTTCAATAAGATAATCGACCTATTGCAGTTGGTGGAAGGTCTGGAGATTGTGGAGCCGGAACGTTCAGACGAATGTTGTGGTTTCGGAGGAATGTTCGCCATAGAAGAAACTTCCGTAAGCGAGCAGATGGGAATAGATAAAGTGAAACGTCACATAGAGACAGGGGCACGTTATGTCACCGGTCCCGACTGTTCGTGTCTCATGCACATGGCTGGCATAGCAAAGAAGCGCGCCATGCCTATCGAGTTTAAGCACGTAGTAGAAATTTTAGCGACAGGATTATGAGCACAACACATTCATTGGCAGCAGATAAGTTCCTGAAAAATCAGAAGTATGCTGCATGGCACGACGCAACGTTTTGGTCGGTGCGTACCAAGAGAGATAATATGGCAATGGGACTTGATGAATGGGAACAGTTGCGCGAGAAGGCTTCCCTCATAAAGCGTCACACGATTACTCATCTTGATAAATATCTCGAACAGTTTGCCACAAACGCCGAGAAGAACGGATGTATTGTCCACTGGGCGAGTGATGCACGTGAGTTTAACGAGATTGTATTGGGTATTCTGTGTGAACATCGCGTGAAGAAATTGGTCAAGAGTAAGTCCATGCTTACAGAGGAATGTGATATGAATCCATACCTTGAGATGCATGGCATAGAAGTGGTGGAAACCGATCTCGGCGAGCGTATCATACAGTTGAAAGGCCAGAAGCCAAGTCATATCGTTATGCCTGCAATCCACTTGAACCACGATGACGTAGGAGAACTCTTCGAAAAAGAACTCAGTACCGAGCCGGGCAACCACGACCCTACATATCTTACATATATGGCGCGTCTCAGTTTGCGCAACGAGTTCCTCACGGCAGATGCAGGAATGACAGGTGCAAACTTTGGTGTGGCCGAAACAGGAGACATCGTGGTGTGTACGAATGAGGGTAATGCCGACATGAGTACATCGTGTCCTAAACTGCATATTGCTGCTATGGGAATTGAGAAACTGGTGCCTGATTATGACAGTCTTGCCGTGTTCCAACGCATGCTTTGCCGTGCCGGAACTGGTCAGCCGACAACAACCTATACCAGCCACTTCCGCAAAGCGCGTCCAACGGCAGAGAAAATGCACATCATATTGGTGGATAACGGACGCTCGGAATGGATTGCCGACCCGGAACATTGGGAGGTTCTGAAGTGCATAAGATGTGGTTCGTGCATGAATACATGTCCTGTTTATCGCCGTTCCGGAGGATACAGTTACAGTTATTTCATTCCCGGTCCTATCGGAATCAACCTCGGTATGCTGCGCAGCAAACTGCAACATTCCGGCAATGTGTCGGCATGTACGCTCTGCCTTAGTTGTCAAACGTTGTGCCCTGTGAAGATAGATCTCGGCGACCAGATTTACAAGTGGCGACAGCATCTTGACGAATATGGCACTGCTAACAAACAAAAGAAACTGATGTGCAAGGCAATGAGTTTCCTATATGGCAATTCCGGATTGTATAACACGGCATTGAAGTTCGCCCCGATAGCCAACTATGTGCCTTCATTCCTTATGGAGTGCAGCCTTAATCCTTGGGCAAAGGGGCATAAAATGATGACCTTCCCCAAGAAGAGTTTCCACGATATGTTCAAGAGTGGAATGCTGAAATGAAGGCGGTGAATATTTAACTTATAACATTTAACATTCAACTTAAAAGTTTATGAGCAATAAAGAAGATATTCTGTCGCGTTACAGAGCAAACATAAAGCAACGGTATGATATGCCGAGTCTCGACGATATTAAAGGAATAACCTATCCTGACCCACTGACACAGTTCATTACAATGAGCCAAAACGTGGGCGGAAAGGTGGTTGAACTACAGCCGGGGCAAGACTTGAACAACCTCGTTCGCGACCTCTATCCTGAGGCAAAGGAGATAGCAAGCAACCTTCCGGAGATAACGATAGCCACCCGCAACCCCGATACCATTGATTCGGCACAAGCTCTTAACAATACCGATGTGGGTGTGATACGCGGCATTTTCGGTGTGGCTGAGAACGGTTGTATATGGGTTCCGCAACAGATGAAGGAGAAGGTGGCATGCTTCATATCTGAAAATCTTGTCATACTGCTGAAGAAATCAGAGATAGTTAACAACATGCACGAGGCATATCGGCGTGTAGAGTTTAACGACTACGGTTACGGAGTGTTTATCAGCGGACCGTCAAAGACCGCCGACATCGCGCAGGTTCTCGTAATGGGAGCGCAAGCAGCACGCAGTGTAACGGTGGTGCTGATACCTTAATCAACAACATCCGGCGTGATAGGCCGGTAGATAATCAGGTACGTACAATGCGTTTACGTGCCTGATTATTTTATTAAGACGGTATTCCTCCACTTGTCATTGCAGTTAAGAATGTGGAAAAATGAAAAAAAATCGGTTTATAATGCAAGATTTTACGCAGTTTCGTGTTATTATAATAGATTGCATAATATAGATAACTATATTCGTAATAATAATAATCTTATAATACAAAAGATATGAAGAATAACATTGCATATATGCTCGCAGTCGTAACGATGCTGTTGTTTGCAGGATGTTCCAACGAAGATGCTTCCGATTATATTCACCATAACTTTGACAGAAACTTTGATATAGCCGAGGTTTTTACCGCCTCTTGGATTGTTGATGGCAACAATGTGGGAAAATGTAAATTGCTAATGTCAAGTGAATATGTAGGTTTCAGCAATATACCATATAAAACAATATGTAGCAAGGTGTTTTCAGAAGATGAGATGAAGGACTTTAACGTCTCTTTTGACATTTCCAAATCCTATTTGTCCATGATGATATTACAATATAGGTTGACGGGATATTCTGCTACCGGAGATTCTTATTACTACGATTATTTACCCTTGTTACATACTTTCAGAGTGCATGTCAATGGGACGGAATATACCGTGGCGATGAGTGTGTCCGGCACTGGAACCAAAATGAAAACCCCATATTCACAGTTGTTGTCAAACTTAGTGATAGACAAGATAAAGGTTGAAGGCACGGACAGGGAATGTAGTACGCCCCTGAAAATAGTTAATATCGCAAAATTATAAATACATAAGAAAGCGCGTCAGAGCCAAGTGGGCACGGAAGAAAAACTATTGCACGACATAAAGAACGGTAAGCGTGAGGCGCAGCGAAGCCTCTACGACCGTTACTCAGGTATTGCCATGTCTGTTTGTCTGCGCTATATGGGTAATGAGGAAGATGCTCGCGATGTGTTGCAAGATGCTTTCATAAAAATATTCACACGTATAGGGGATATAAAGTTTCAAGGTGAGGGCACACTGAAAGGATGGATTCTGAAGGTCACGGCAAACGAAGCCCTTAACACATTGCGACGACGAGTGATTTTCTCTGATACCGACAACCTGCCCGACTTGCCCGAAGAGGAATCGCCCGATGTGGAAAATGTGCCGCTGGAGGTATTGATGCAGATGATAGGAAGTTTGCCTACGGGTTACAGAACAGTGTTCAATATGTTCGTGATAGAACAGAACAGCCATAAGGAAATTGCCTCGCAACTTGGTATAAAAGTGAGTTCGTCTGCATCGCAACTGCTTAGAGCCAAGAAAATTCTTGCAAATATGATTAACGAATACGTAAAAACGAAATAGGTAATGATGAAGGAAGACTGGACATCAAGGCTGAGAGAGAGGTTGGAGGGACATGAGACTCCGACCCCGGAAGGACTGTGGCATCAGATAGAACAGGCTCTTCCTAAGAAAGGCAAGGCTCGGAAAATCACCTTGCAAAGGTGGATTTCAATAGCCGCCACTATCCTTTTCGTATGCGGAGTAGGATTGTCTCTTCTGTGGAAAGGGGATAGTACCGTTGGAAATACAGCAGATATAGGTAGCATATCACAAGATAATAGTGCGAACCGGAGTGTCGAAAACTCATCGGATGTGTATTCTGAGAAAGGCGTTTCTGATGATTTTATGGCACAGGCAAAAACTAATGGCAGTGAACAAATATCTTTCAGCGTTGGTAACAAGAACTATATCTTGCAGACAGAAGTGGTAGATGGCGAGCCTGTGATGCTCTCAGTGAGAGTTGAGGATAAGATAAGTGAAAGTAAGGAAGTTGCGGAACACGCAACAACAGAGCGTTTGCCGCAGGGAGAAAAGCAACGAGTGGTGCGACACAATGGCTACTCCGTTATGCCTAAGTCTTTTGAAACCACTCCTCGTTTCCGCCATCGCTTCACCGCAAGCCTTTCTGCGAGCAGTCTCGCGATGATGGACAGGAAAAGTAACAACGGCGTATTGATGAATCCTACGTTGCTTGGTGGATTCGGATATAACGGCAATACTACCATTGATGGTAATCTGTTGGTGCCGCGACTGTTCCTTGCCGACTATGAAGAACGTACCGAACATAAGGCACCTTTAACCATAGGAGTTAGACTTGGTTACGACATAACGCCGAGAATGTGGGTAGAGTCAGGTTTGCAGTACAGCAAATTGTCGTCAACCTTCGTAAGGGATATACGCGGCAGCGAAATCAAATCAGAACAGGCTTTGCATTATGTAGGAGTCCCGGTTGCCGTAGGATATAGGTTGCTTGATGTCGGCAGACTGTCATTCTATGGTGTAGCCGGAGCGCAGGCCGATTTCAATGTGAAGTCTAAAAACAGAGTGGAAGGTGTTGAGGGAGATGTCGTTAAAGACAATATGCAGTTCTCCGCAAACGCAGCCCTTGGCGCACAATTCAAGGTTGCACCAAATCTTGGTATATATGTTGAACCGGGAGCACGTTACTATTTTGATAACGGAAGCAACGTTATGAACTATTTCAAGGATAAGAAACTCAATTTCAACCTGCAGGTTGGAGCACGTTGGAATATCGGAAACAAATAAACGTCATTTCCTTCTTTCAATCTCCGTTGCCCTTCATAGGCTTCAGCAGGACATAATTGTCGCTGCGCCACACCTCCTCGTATGGCGACATTGACGATAATATCTTTCTTACGTGCCTGAAATCATCTGTCTCTTGGTCTTCGTCAACCAGTAGGTAAGGCAGTTGTTTGCCTTCAATGCCTTTCTCATGGGCGATGCGCAGGTAACGTTCTGCCGTGCGGTTAGTGGAGAAAATCTCAGAGAATATACCGTAAGGCTTACATTCGAGCACCGAAATCATTGTTATTGAGAAGTTACAGATGAGATGACTGCCGCTCGGTATTATAGGCTTCACCTCTTTTACCATCTTGTTGTTCAAGTCTGCATTTTCCTTGTTTGTCAGCAAGAAGCGCGTGGCTTTGCTGTCAATGGTGTAGCGACATTCTATTCGGTTGCCGTCTTCCATCATCGGCCGGAAGATGTTAGTGACCGTAAGACCTATACAAATAGAAACGATGATATATCTTACAGCCGTTGTTCCGGTTCGGAACGACGGCTTTTTTTCGCCCCTTGCAATTATCGAAACAGCCAATGGCAGGGCGAGGATACATAAGCACTGGCCGTAGAATTGGCTTGTACCGTTGCTGCCGATGGGAAGTATCAAGGGGATGAAGAAGGAAAGGGCGATGAGCGTTGAACGTTGAACGTTGAGCGATGAGCGTTGAGGGTTGAGGAATGAGGGGTGGGTGGAGAATGATTTTCTGCTAAATATATCAAGCAATAAAGCGGCGAGACAGAATCCTACGGTGGTGTTTGCAGATATTCCGTCTTGCCAAACGACGATTATTATTGCTGCGGCCAGTATGCAATAAGCAACATGAAGCAGACGCTTGCCTACTTGCAGGTTTGCCAAGATGAAGCCATACATCACGAAAGCAATGAACAACGACATTTTTATTTCTCCCAAAATATCCTCGAGATAGTATCTTATTATCGACCTCATATTGTGCGGATCACTACTGTCTCCGCTGATGTGTATGAGGTCGCTGACCGTAATTTGCAGCACTCCGGCCGTTCCGTCAACCCATGCAATTCCGACAACTATCAGACAACCAACGGCCACTCCGAGGAAAAAGGCAACCGTATGCTTCAGCCAAGCGACCTTTATGCCATAGAACAATGAAATGATTATGGTAAAGAAAGGCAACAGGATGAATGACAGATTGACAAGGCGAAAGAAGAAAGATATGCCTACCACCACTCCGGAGAGGATAATGCTGACAAGCGGACGATTGTCACTATGCAACCCCTTGTGATATAACAGAATGGCGCATACGAGCATAAAAACAGAAAGGTCGTTATAGTTTATCTCGCTGTAAGCACCGTATTGCGCGAACATTGTTATCGCAAGTCCGGCAATGATATGCTTTGTCTTTATTAATTTCCGCAGATAAAGGTATATAATGGTCTGCAATACAAGCAGCATGACTATTCTCAACAGGCGCAGGCCAAGCAGAGTGTCTATGCCGAACAGGTTGCATATCGCGCCCAACAGATGAAAAGTGAGATACCACCGTCCGAGAAAACATGTGGTGTAAGGGTCGGAATTGAAATGCTGGTAGCCTGATATATACATTCCTATGTCAAAGTGAGAGATGCCTTGAAAGGATGTAATGAAAAGGAAAATTGTGGCAACGGCAAGATAAACGGCAAATGCCAATCTGCCGTTTTCATTACGTTTTTGATATGGAAAAGTATTGTCTGTTTCTGTCATTCCGTTAATCTGTTTTGTAGTTCTTCTTCCGTTAAATTCCATATTACAGCGATATGCAATACCGATGATGTCTTGATGCAATGCAATTTAGCCTGAATTGCCGAACAATTTCGGCGAAATTGGTCAGCAAATTCGCCCATTTTGGTCAGCAAATTCGCCCAAATTGCTTTCTTGAAGAAATGCTATCGTGGGCAAATGCAGTATCTTTCGGTCAGTATGCGGCGTTTATTCTCTCCACCACTTGTTCCACTTCATGGTCGGTCATGGCCTGATTGCATGGCAGACTGAGTTCCTCTCTATGTATTTTCTCTGTCACAGGCAGGCTTATTCCGTTCCATTCGCTGTAACACAGTTGCTTATGCGGCGGTATGGGATAGTGTATCATCGTCATCACTCCCTGTTCTCTTAGTTGTTGTTGCAAGTTGTCGCGGTTTTTGCATAGCACAGGGAAGATGTGGTGAACGCTACGTTTGCAGTATTCCTGTGTAGGCAGTGAAACATCGGGATTGGTGATGTGCTCTGCGTAATATGTCGCTATTTCGCGCCGCCGCAGGTTTTCTGCGTCAAGATAGCGCAGTTTCACGCTTAGTGCGGCAGCCTGAATTTCATCGAGCCTACTGTTTCTTCCTTTGTATTTGAAAACATACTTCTCCGTGGAACCATAGTTCGCGAGTGCTCTGACGGTATCTGCCAGTATGTCGTTGTTTGTCGTTACTGCTCCGCCATCACCCAGTGCACCAAGGTTTTTTCCCGGGTAGAAACTGTGTGCTGCGGCATCTGATAACGTTTCCTCTTTTTGTCGTCCTTTCAGAATCTCGTTGCGCATCACGCCGTGAGCCTGCGCACAGTCTTCTATCAGTTTCAGATTATGCCGTTTGCAGATGTTCTTTATCTTGTCAGAGAAGGCCGGATGACCATAAAGATGCACTATCATTATTGCCCGTGTGCGCTCTGTTATCTTTTCTTCTATCAGTCTGTCGTCAATCTGGAATGTTTCAATGCGCGGTTCCACGAGCACGGGTCGCAGTCTGTTCTCTGTAATTGATAGAATGGAAGCGATATAGGTATTGGCCGGAACGATTATTTCGTCGCCTTCTTTCATCACTCCCAATTCAATGTAAGCACGCAAGATAAGTGTCAGCGCGTCAAGACCGTTCCCCACGCCGATGCAATACCGGCTGCCGGTATATTCTGCATATTCGTGCTCAAATTTGCGAACACCATTGCCTTGAAGATACCATCCGCTCTCAATGACATTCTTCACGGCCTCCTTTATCTCTTCGCCGTGCATTTCGTTGATGCGTTTCAGTGATAAGTATTCTATCATCATTTCTCCTTTCTTGCTGTTATTATTTTCTCTTTTTCTTTTGGCCACGTCGTAATCCTCAATCAGCCCAAGGTCATATTTGTGAGTCTTGTTGTTGCGGTGAGGAAACTGACGGGCATCCATACCGGTTCGTTAAGGAATTATCCGCCTAAATAATAATATATGTTACTGCTCGGATTGGCAACGAACTGATTAGTTATGAATGTGACATTATAGCCCGATTGCTTGAAAAGTTGCGTTAAGATAGGGTCTATCGTTGCGTTTAATGATATTATTATAATGTCCACTCGTATGTGTCATAGCAAACCGCTCTGCCGCCGAAACCCTCTTTCTGATAAATAAGATCCTCGTTCAGTATTTTACTGTGTCCTTCGGTGGATTTACCGAAGTCGAGATATGTGAAGTTTGAAAACTCCTTATGCAAAAGATGGTCGATAATTATGTCTATTGCACCGTTCTTTTTCCCCTCTGCAGTTGCCGAAATATACTGCGTATGCACCATGTCATTCATTACATAAACCACGCAACCGCCCATTGTTTCACTGCCTTTCCTGCTCACATACAGTCGTATTTTTTCGGGAAAACGTGAATTCAGGAGTTTCATTTCGCCAAGAGAATGTACGGGTTTCGTATCATGATTTTCCATGAGATTTGCCGTAAGAACATTCCAAAACGCATCGAAGTCGGTGCATCGTTCCACTATCATGCCCATGTCATGCGCTTTCCTTAGTCCGTGCCTGCGGTCTTTCTTCCATTTAATTGCGGTCTTGGGAGATATTGTTGACGACACGTCGCGTTCCACTATCCTGTAATTACATTCGCAGTGAATGGCATAAAGGTCTTCTTCGGCCGGCAGACGGTGATAGATAAAAGGCAGAGCCTTATATACAACGCGCTTTATTCCCTCGTTTCTCAATGTTTCGTTGAGCATGCGGAACATCTCCATGACATGCACCGTTCGCGCTTCGTTTGAGGTGATTAGTCCTCCGTAGGTCAGTCCTTGATGTGAAAAAAGAGTATCTCCCTTGACGTTTGCGGGGAGCATTGCATAGAGTTTCTTATCGCGATAGAACATGAACGAATGGTCGGTAAACCGGTCTTTGTGATAGTCCATGTAACGTCTGTCGAAAAGGAAAGTACCATTTTTCGACCGTTCCACGAACTCGTTCCATTCCTGTTCCTGTTCTTTCGCGTATCTCTTTATTTCGAACATCCCACGTATTTTAAGAAATCATCGTATTCGTAGATATAGTCATCTTCCTCGTAACGTTGTGATGCAAGTACAAGACAGACGGCACCCGACGAGAAGTCGTCGAGTGTTCGCCATATCCCTGTGTCTATCAGTAGTCCTTGCCACGGATGATTGAGCAGGTATTTCTTCTGTTCCCGTCCGTTGTCGAGTGTCACGGTGAAACTCCCACTGGTTGCCACCACGAGTTGTTTCAGTCGTTTGTGGGCATGCCCTCCGCGGCTTTCGCCTCCCGGCACGTCATACACCCAATAGGCACGGGCAATCTCGAACGGAATCTGTGTTATTCCCTCTGCCACCGTGAGATTGCCTCGTGGGTCGGTAACTTTTTGCAGTTCGATGATTTTTCCGAGTTCTCCCATCTCTTAGCGGTTGCTATACATCTTTTCGTAGTATTTCAGATAGTCACCACTCGTCACGTTGTCGAGCCATTCGTGGTTGTCGAGATACCACCTTACGGTTTTTTCTATTCCCTCCTCGAATTGCAGGCTCGGTTCCCAACCAAGTTCTTTCTGTAGTTTTGTGGAGTCGATGGCGTAGCGCATGTCATGTCCCTTGCGGTCGGTGACGTATGTTATAAGGTTCATGTCCTCACCCTCCTTTCGTCCGAGCAGTCTGTCAACGGTGTTTATCACAACCTTTATAATGTCGATATTTTTCCATTCGTTGAAGCCTCCGATGTTGTATGTCTCGGCAATCTTTCCGTTATGGAAAATCATGTCAATGGCGCGTGCATGGTCTTCCACGTATAGCCAGTCGCGCACATTCTCTCCTTTGCCATACACCGGTAGTGGTTTGCGGTGACGTATATTGTTGATAAACAATGGTATCAGTTTCTCAGGGAACTGGTAAGGGCCGTAGTTGTTTGAGCAGTTTGTCACCACCACCGGCATTCCATAGGTGTCATGGAAGGCTCTGACGAAGTGGTCGCTTGAAGCCTTTGACGCAGAATATGGCGAGTGAGGTGCGTATTTTGTTGTTTCGAGGAAGAACTTGTCACCGTAAGCCTTATGATGTTCCGACGATGAAGCCGTGGTTGAGAATGGCGGTTCGATGCCTTCGGGGTGGGTGATTTCAAGCGCACCGTACACCTCGTCTGTAGAAATGTGATAGAAACGCTTACCCTCGTAGCCTTCGGGTAGCGACTCCCAGTAGAGTTTCGCTGCCTGTAAGAGTGACAAAGTGCCCATTACGTTGGTGCGTGCGAACGTGAACGGGTCTTTAATAGACCTGTCCACATGGCTCTCTGCGGCAAGATGTATTATGCCATCGACGTGCTTCTCTTGCATGAGTTTGTAGAAAGCATCGAAGTCACAGATGTCCATTTTCACAAATTCGTAGTTCGGACGGTCTTCAATGTCTTTCAGGTTGGCAAGATTTCCGGCGTAGGTCAAACTGTCAAGGTTGATAATATGGTATTCCGGATATTTGTTTACGAAGAGTCTTACCACATGACTCCCAATGAAACCGGCACCGCCGGTGATGACTATACTTCTCATAATATGATGTTTTTATTTAATAACGTTTGATTTTAAAATAAATTGCATTGACGCGATTTGATGAAATCACGTATGAAAGCGACCGTCCCTTCTATTCCGAGAATAGAGGAATTGATGCACAGGTCATAGTTCTCGGCATAGCCCCACTTCTGTCCCGTGTAATAGTTGTAGTAGGAAGCGCGTTCGTTTTCCTGACTGTTGATGATTTTGCATGCCATCACGTCATCGCAATTATGCCTTTTGATAACTCTCTCGATGCGCTGTTTCATGTCTGCGGTAATGAAAATATTTATCACGTTGTCGTATTCGCGCAACACGTAGTCGGCACATCTTCCGACAAATACACACGCCCCATCGGTTGCCGCTTTCTTTATTGCATCGCTCTGGAACAGGAACAGACTCTCTTGCGAGAAGTCGCTTTTGTAGAAACTGTTGTCGCCGATGTGAGGGGCGTGCATACATAACAGCGAGCGCAGAAAACCTTTGTGTTCGTCGTTTTTCTCGAATACTTTCTCCGAGAATCCGCTCTCTTTTGCTGCAAGGTTAAGCAATTCCTTGTCGTAGAATTTATATCCCAAGTCGTTGGCGAGAAGTCTTGCTATTTCTCTTCCTCCCGAACCGAGTTGTCGTCCAATGTTTATTATAATCTTTTTCTCATCCATATCCGAAAAATAAAAAAGCGTTTGAGGTTAATTTCCATTCCCTGTCTTGATTTTTCTCATATATATTAACATTATCATGAGTGTCACCAAGAATGCGATAGTGTCTGATATAGGTAATGACCACCACACTCCGTCAACCCCCATCGATGGCGGTAGGATGACGAGCAGCGGCAGTAGGAAAATCATTTGGCGTGATAGCGAAAGGAAGATGCTTATCTTGGCCTTTCCGATAGACTGGAAGAAATTGGTGGTGACAGCCTGAAATCCTATCACCGGGAAGCACATCATGGTGATGCGTATTGCGTGTATAGACATATCTATCAGTTGCTTGTCGCGTGTGAAAAGTCTTGCGCAAGGGTAGGGTGCAAGTTCTCCCACAAGCCATCCTGTCACCGTTACTACAGAGGCAATAATCACTGAAAGTTTCAATACGCGCATCAGTCGGTCGTATTTCTGTGCTCCGTAGTTATATCCCGCTATCGGCTGCATGCCTTGGTTGATGCCCATTACCACCATGAAGAAAATGAAAGAAATGCGGTTTAATATCGCGTATGCTCCCACCGCCATGTCGCCTCCATACTTTACCAATGTGGTGTTTATCAGTATCACCACTATGCACGAGCAGGCATTCATTGAAAAAGGCGACATTCCGATAGCGATGATGTTTTTCACTATGTCGGCATGCAGTTTGTAACATCCTTTCTTGAAGTGCAATATCTCGTTACTGTTGCTGAACACGCGCAGTTGCCATGCGAGAGCAATTGCCTGTGACAGTATTGTTGCTATTGCCGCACCGCGTATTCCCATGTCGAAAACATAGATGAAAATCGGGTCGAGCACAGTGTTAAGCACCACTGTGAATATCGTTGTGTACATGGCCGTGCGCGGTTTCGATGCCGCACGTAGTAGGGCATTCAGTCCGAAATACTGGTGTGTGATTACATTTCCGATGAGAAGCACGGTCATATATTCGCTTGCGTATGGCAAGGTGTTGTCTGTTGCACCGAAAAGTCGGAGGATAGGGGCGAGGAAAATGAGACTCATAACACCGAAAACGAGTCCGGTGATGGTATTCAGTGATACGGTATTGCCGAGAATCTTCTGTGCCGTTTGATAGTCGCGCTGACCTAACTTGACTGATAATGTGGTTGATGCACCGATACCTACGGCGGCTCCGAACGCTGCACTGAGGTTCATGAAAGGGAATGTTATGGCAAGTCCCGATATAGCCATCGGTCCTACACCTTGTCCAATAAATATGCTATCGACCATGTTGTAGAGCGATGAGGCCATCATGGCCACAATCGCCGGCGTGGCATATTGTAATAGAAGCTTGCCCACAGGTTCTGTTCCGAGGGCCAATGTCGCTTTCCTATTATCCATATTCAGGTGCAAAGATAGTGGAAGTTGAGCAAAATGACAAATTTTCATTTGTGTATTTGTGGAATATTGTTATCTTTGCAGACGATAACTTGAAACGAGATGAACAATATACCCGATGGTTAGAAATGCGCTGTCACTCCTTGAACTGAATCAACTCCTTGCCGAGGTGATAGAGATTGGTATGCCGCGCGAATACTGGGTTGAGGCCGAGATTTCGGAACTAAGGGTGGTGCGAGGGCATTGCTATATTGATCTTATTGAGAAAAGCGAGGGCACGAACACACCCATAGCGCGAGCCTCGGCCAAATGTTGGCAGAATACATGGAGCGTGATTTCTCCATATTTTGAGAAGGTTACGGGGCAGCGTCTGCGCTCAGGGATGAATGTTCTGATGCTCGTAAGTGCGAATTTTCACCCCGCCTACGGTTTTTCTTGGATAATAAGCGACATTGACCCGACATATACGCTTGGCGACATGGCTCGTAAGCGGCAGGCCATAATAGAGCAGTTGAAGCGGGAGGGAGTGTTCGACTTACAGAAAGAATTGTCATTGCCACTGTTCTGTCAGCATATTGCAGTAATAAGCAGTGCCAATGCTGCGGGGTATGGCGACTTCGTTGACCAACTTGAGAGCAATGCTTATGGTTTCCGTTTTGTCACTCGGTTGTTCCCTGCAACGATGCAGGGAGAGGGCGTGGAACAAAGCGTTATCGCCGCACTGAACAATATCTATGAAACTTTCTTGACATCAGACGAGACCGCGCCTGACTGCGTGGTGATAATAAGAGGTGGTGGTGCGACGAGCGACTTGTCGGGTTTTGATACCTTGGCACTTGCCGAAAACGTTGCACAGTTTCCCATTCCGGTAATCACCGGCATAGGACATGAGCGCGATGAGAGCATTCTCGACATGATAAGTCACACGAGAGTGAAGACCCCCACGGCTGCCGCAGCGTTGCTGATAGACCATTTGAAACGGGTGTGGGATTATTTGCAGGAGGCGCAAGGTGTGCTGGAGACTAATGCAAGGCAGAGAATGGACTTGGAACAGATGCGACTACAGCGAGCGGCACAGAAGATTCCACCGCTCTTCTCGCTATTCAAGGAGAGGCAGGAGCGTCGTATCGACAGTATGATGCGTGATATGATTACTGCCGCGCAACGCTCAATATCCGATGATATGCACAAATTGGAAACACTGGAAAGTGTCATCAAACCAATGCTGGAACGCCGTGTTACCGGCGAAATGCACATGTTACAGATGCTCGGTCAGCGAGTATCGGCTCTTGACCCGGATTTGCTCCTGAAGCGAGGCTATAGCATAACACTGCACGAGGGTAAGATAGTGCGCGACGCATCGCAACTGAAACATGGCGACAAGATAGAGACACGAGTGGAAAAAGGCACGATACATTCTATCGTGGATTGTGAAGAATGAAATGACAGAAAAGTGTTCAACATCAATTAATAACAAACAGAATGAAATACGAAGAAGCACTTAAAGAACTGGAACAGATAGTTTCGAGAATGGAAAACAATGAAGTGGGCATTGATGAGATGACAACCCAACTGAAACGGGCAAAACAGTTGATAAAACTATGCCGTGACCGTCTCACCAAAACCGATGAGGAAATAAAGAAAATGCTCTGACAAGGTATTCTTATACATATTTTATATAAAGTGATATAATGTCGTAAAAAACAAAAATAGTCAAGGAAAAACTTGCAATTATGTATTATTTTATATACTTTTGCAGCACTATAACATTATAATTTTTTTAGAGGCTATGAAAAACTTAGACTGGGCAAATCTGTCTTTTGGCTATATGCCGACTGATTACAACGTACGATGCTACTATCGTAATGGAAAGTGGGGCGAAATTGAAGTAAGCTCCGACGAGTATATTAAACTCCACATGGCAGCGACAAGTCTGCACTATGGTCAGGAGGCTTTCGAGGGATTGAAGGCTTATCGCTGTCCGGATGGTAAGGTGCGCGTGTTCCGTATGGAAGAGAATGCAGCGCGTCTGCAGTCAACATGCCGCGGAATACTTATGCCGGAACTTCCGACAGAACTGTTCTGCGAGATGGTAAAGAAAGTTGTTCGCCTGAATCAAGAGTGGATTCCTACATACGAGAGCGGTGCAACGCTCTATATCCGTCCGTTGCTTATTGGTACAGGTCCGCAGGTTGGCGTACGTCCGGCAAACGAATATCTGTTCTTGATATTGGTTACTCCGGTAGGACCATATTTCAAGGGCGGTTTCTCTACCAACCCTTACGTTATAATGCGTGACCACGACCGTGCCGCTCCTCTCGGAACAGGTATATATAAGGTGGGTGGAAACTATGCCGCTTCGTTGCTTGCAAACAAGAAAGCACATGACCTCGGCTATGCTTGCGAGTTCTATCTCGATGCCAAGGAGAAGAAATATATTGATGAGTGCGGTGCTGCAAACTTCTTCGGAATAAAGAACAATACATACGTTACACCGAAGTCAACAAGTATTCTACCGTCTATCACCAACAAGAGTCTTATGCAACTTGCAGAGGATTTCGGTATGAAAGTTGAGCGCAGACCTATTCCGGAAGAAGAACTCGCTACGTTCGAGGAAGCCGGAGCATGCGGTACTGCAGCCGTGATAAGCCCGATTTCGCGCATTGACGATGTTGAGACAGGCAAGAGTTACGTGATTTCAAAGGACGGAAAGCCGGGACCAATATCAGAGAAACTATACACACATCTTCGCAATATTCAGTATGGTGTTGCAGAGGATAAGCACGGCTGGACAACAGTCGTTATAGATTAGTTTCAAAATAAATGGTGGGTTTTATAGGAAAATACATCAAGAGGCCTACAGACATGTTAAAAGAGTGAATGAGGCATGGGTATATAGAACCACCTGCATGATAATCACTCGCCCCTCAGTGCTTTAAAAAGCAGAGGGGCGTAGTGTTTTATTAATATCAAGTGTGTTGATATGATATGAAAGATTGTATAATTCAAAATAATCATGACAAGTAAAAAACATTTCGTAAGAATCACAAACAGGCTGTTGGTGCCTGTGCTGGCGATTGCTTTCTCGCATTCTGCAATGGCGCAAACCAACGATGGTGGCATTTCAACGGATATGTTGAAGCAGATAGTGAAAACTAATGGAAACAGTCCTGCCGACAAGGCTATATTCAATGCCGTGGCGGGAAATGGTATCGACAATCTTGCACGCACTTATATGAGTAATGCCGAGGTTGATACTCATTTCAGCGTGGAGACACCTGCGCAGAACATACACGACCAGAAAAGTTCCGGAAGATGCTGGATGTTCAGTGGTTTCAACGTACTGCGTTCTAACTTCGCAAAGCGAACCGACTCGCTGAGAGTGGAGTTTTCGCATGACTATCTTTTCTTTTATGACCAATTGGAGAAGTCGAACCTTTTCCTGCAAAATGTAATAGAAACAGCCAAACTACCTATCACAGACCCAAAGGTGCAGTTCTTTTTCAAGTCGCCGGTTAGTGATGGTGGTACGTTCTGTGGTGTTGCCGACCTTACAGAGAAATACGGACTTGTGCCGAAAAGCATTATGCCGGAGACATATAGTGCCGAAAATACATCGAAAATGCGTTCACTGCTGATGAGCAAACTGCGCGAACAGGGACTTCAGTTGCGTGATATGGTTGCGCAAGGAAAGAACAAGAAGCAGATAAAAGAGGAAAAAACAAAGATGCTTGGTGTGGTATATCGCATATTGGCACTCACACTCGGCAATCCTCCGCAGCAGTTCTCTTACGCTTTCAAGAATAAGGAAGGAAAGACGGTAGGTACACCACGCACTTATACTCCGCAGGAATTTTATCGCGAAGTGGTGGGTGGTTCGCTCAACGGAACGTTCATAATGGTGATGAATGACCCGCGTCACGAATATCACAAGATGTATGAGGTGGAACTTGATCGTCACACTTACGATGGACATAACTGGGCTTATCTGAATCTTCCGATGGAAGAGATTGCTGAATTGGCAATAGCATCGCTGAAAGACGGACGCAAGATGTATAGCAGTTATGATGTTGGTAAGCAGTTTGATCGTAAAAAAGGTGTGCTGGCACTTGATAACTTTGACTATGAATCATTGCTCGGTACAACTTTCCCGATGAATAAGGCACAGCGCATTTCTACTTTCGACAGTGGTTCGACACATGCCATGACACTCTCTGCCGTTGACCTTGATGCCAATGGCAAGCCTGTTAAGTGGAAGGTTGAGAACTCTTGGGGACCGGACAGCGGAAGTAAAGGTTGTCTTATTATGACAAACGATTGGTTCAATGAATATTCTTTCCGTCTTGTTGTTGATAAGCAGTATGTTCCGGAAAAACTGCTTAAAGAAGCACAACAGAAACCTGTTATGCTGACATCTGACGACCCATTGTTTGCTGAAGACAACTGATTTGCGTTGAGCGTTGAGCGTTGAGCGTTGAGCGATGAGCGTTGAGGGTTGAGCGAAATTGATTCATAAGAATAATACTAACCTCGCTCAACGCTCAACCCTCAACGCTCAATCTTCAGCCCTCAACTCTCAACATTACTTTTCACACAAGATGTTCCACAATATCGGCACGTTCGCCTGCGAGATAGTCTATAACCGGAATTTCAATCATTGTATAGCAACCGGGCTGCTGTCGCATGGAAGCGCGGGCTACATTAACAAGAACCTGCCCGGTGAGCGCAGGGTTGTTTATGCTCATATTGAACTCAAGCCGTTGATTCTGTGTCTTTCCGCTAACACCTTTGCGCACAAGGTTGACACCGTGCCCCATGTCGCGTAACTCATCTATCGATGGCACTGCAAACACGTGCGTTTCATCGTTTGCAAAGTATGGGTCGGCCTTTATTGCCGCTGCCACATCTTCTATTTTCGCACCTTCTTCCAATTCTACATATACCATGCGGCGGTGTATTCCCTCACCGAGAGGAATGGTCATTGAAAGTGCATTCTTAACACCATCCTTGGAACGTGCGCACACAGAGTGCCCCATAGACATGCCGGGACCGAAATTTGTATATGTCAGTCCTTTGGGTGCAAGGCTCTGCATCATGGTGCGTACAACACTGTCAGAACCGGGATCCCAGCCTGCGGCAATAACGCTTACTGTTCCTGTCTTTTTGTTCAGTTCCATAAGGCGTTCGCGATACCCGCGTATCTCAGAGTGTATGTCGAACGAATCTACTGTGTTTATTCCTAAAGGTAGAATTTTGTTTGCGTATTCTTCACAACTGCGTGTAGGCGTGGAAAGAATAGCCACATCCACATCTTTCAGTTCTTTTATATCTTTTACTACTTCATACCGTGCCAGTTCTTCCGGTTTGTTCTCTGCACCGTTACGTCTTACGATACCTGCAACTTCAAAATCGGGTGCTGCTTCGAGTGCTTCGAGAGTGTAGCGACCGATGTTACCATAGCCCACTATGGCTGCTCTTATCTTCTTCATTTTCTTTATTGTTTTATATTTTCTCACTGCAAAAGTATATAATAATGTTCTAATATAAAAAAAAACGCTGAAAAAATAGTATGTGACACGCGAGTTCTTGTCCCGAATTCGGGTATAAATCAATATGATTTTTGCTATTAAATACGCTGTAATGCAATAAAAGGGGAGAGGAGTGCGTTAATAAAGATGTATATATACAAAAGGAGAAAATAAATGATTGAGTATATAAAGGGTGAACTTACAGATGTCACCCCTGCTTTTGCTGTGATAGAATCGCATGGCGTTGGCTACGGATTGAACATTTCGCTAAATACTTTCAGTGCCGTTCAAGGCAAGAAAGAGGTGCGTCTTTGGGTATATGAGGCCATACGTGAGGATGCGTATGTGCTCTTTGGATTTGCTACAAAGAAAGAGCGAGAGATGTTCTTGTTGCTCATTTCGGTATCGGGAGTGGGAGCAAACACCGCGCGAATGATACTCTCGGAGATGACGGTAGCAGAACTCTGTAATGTCATATCATCGGGAAATGAACGTATGCTGAAGAGTGTGAAAGGCATAGGACTGCGTACTGCGCAGCGTATTATAGTTGACCTCAAGGACAAGATAGTGTCATCGGGCGTTGCCGAGGAACTGTCTGCTGTGGCGGGTCAACCTACAACAGTGCTCGCAAGTCCGGTGAAAGACGAGGCGGTAGGTGCGCTGACAATGCTCGGTTTTGCACCGGCACCGTCATCGAAGGTAGTTATGGCGATATTGAAAGAACATCCGGATATGCCTGTAGAGCAGGTGGTGAAACTCGCATTAAAGCAGATAAAGTAAATAGTCTCGGATTAGATGAGAAACCTGAAGAAGATATACATATTATTATTAGCGGCAGTGAGCATAAATGTGCTTGCATGGAATGTCGCGCCATTGCTTCAGGATGACTTGACGAGAAGATCGACCAACCGTGTACGCGACCCTCGCCCTGATGATAAAAACGATAAAAAAGATAAAAAGGACGACAAGAAAAAAGAAATACAGGAACTTATAATCGACAACGAGGACTCCATCCCTGACTCGTTGTTAAACCCGCGTTGGAGTATTCAGCGCATATCACCTATAACATTCGATGACCTGATTCGTAATCCGGCCGACCTAAAATTGCCGGATAACATGAGGCATAACGTGTTATATAACGATACCCTCAACAGGTATATTATAGGTTCTAAAATAGCAGACACGTATGTCAATGCACCGATAATGATGACTCCGGAGGAGTATTGGAGGTGGAGTGAGAAACAAGAACGTGACAGTTTCTTCCGATTTAAGAATAGCGAAATTCTCCAAAAAGAAGGTAAGGAGAAATTTGATTTCACGGATATGCACTTCGACTTGGGACCGGCAGAAAAAATATTCGGCCCCGGTGGTGTGCGCATAAAGACACAGGGTACGGCAGAACTCAAGTTCGGTGCTACTCTGAAGAACATAGACAATCCTTCGTTGCCGATAAGACACAGAAGGACAACGACAATGGACTTCGACGAGAAGATAAACCTTAACGTGAGCGGAAAGGTGGGAGACAAGGTAAATATGAACCTTAACTATAACACAGATGCTACGTTAGACTTTGATGCGCAGAACATAAAACTGAAGTACGAGGGTAAGGAAGACGAGATAATAAAACTCGTTGAGGCCGGAAATGTATCATTCCCAAGCAATTCTACTTTGGTGAGAGGAGCCTCGTCGTTATTCGGTATACGCACTGATTTGCAATTCGGACGACTGAAACTACAGACTGTGTTGTCACAGAAAAAATCTTCATCGAAGAGTGTGTCGTCAAGAGGCGGAGTACAGTTGACACCGTTCGAGATTGATGCCGCGAACTATGAGGAGAACCGCCACTTCTTCCTTTCGTTTTATTTTCGTGATCGTTATGACGCATCAATGCGCACTTTGCCCAATGTTATGACAGGTGTAACGCTAAACCGAATAGAGATATGGGTTACAAACAAGACCGGAACGACAACGAATACCCGTAACATCATAGCATTGCCACGACTCGGAGAAGGCCCTGGGGGCATGGTACCCTCGAACTCTGCCAACAATCTGTATTCCCAACTTACCACAACTTATGCCTCAGCACGCGACATCGATATGTCATCAAGCGTACTTGACGCAGTATTTACCGGTGGAACAGACTACGAAAAATTACAGAGTGCACGCTTGTTGAGCCCTTCAGAATACAGCGTAAATCAGGCATTGGGATACATATCACTGCGCACGGCACTACAAACCGACCAAGTGCTCGCCGTGGCATACGAATATACATACGGAGGAACAACATATCAAGTGGGAGAGTTTGCAAGTGACATCACAGATGTTTCGCAGGCATTGTTTGTTAAATCGCTGAAGAATACCAGCAATAACCCTAAACAGGAAAACTGGGACTTGATGATGAAGAACGTATATTATCTTGCCACATCAATAGATAAAGATAAGTTCAGACTTGACGTTAAATTCCAAAGTGACACCGCAGGAGTATATCTTTCTTATCTGCCCGAACCACAGGTGAAAGACCAAACGCTGATAAAGATATTGGGAGCCGACCGTCTCGACAATAATATGAAGGCTCATCCCAACGGATATTTCGATTTCGTGGAAGGCTATACGGTGAGCAACGGTCGTGTTTTCCTACCTTCGGCAGAGCCTTTTGGGGATTATTTGTATAAATATCTCACACAGAAAGGTGTCAATGCAGGCGTCGCAAAGAAATATTGCTTTACCGAATTGTACGACTCTACGAAGAATGTTGCAAAACAGATAGCCGAGAAGGATAAGTATATTCTTCAGGGACAATTCCGCGGAACGTTAGCAAACGTAATCTCGCTCGGGGCATATAACGTTCCGCAAGGTTCGGTAGTAGTAACGGCAGGTGGTGTGACGCTGACGGAAGGTTCTGATTATAGCGTGGATTATTCGGCCGGAGAGGTTACGATACTCAACCAAAGTATAATAGACGCGGGAACTGCGGTCAATGTGAGCCTTGAGAGTATGAGCGACTACGCACAGCAACGCAAAACGATGGTCGGTCTGAACTGGCAGTATGACTTCAGTAAGAATTTCCAGTTGAGCGGAACTTTCCAGCATCTTTCAGAACAAGCACTTACCACTAAGGTGGCAATGGGTAGCGAACCTCTTAATAATACACTGTGGGGAGTGAACCTTAATTGGAAGCAAGAGAGCCAATGGCTAACCAATTTGCTTGATAAGATTCCTTTCTTGCACTGCACCCAACCTTCAAACATTTCCTTTACGGGTGAATTTGCACAACTTTTTGCGGGCAAGGCAAGTGGAACACAAGACAACGCGTCCTACCTTGACGACTTCGAGAATACCAAGAACGCCATTGATGTGAGTGCTCCAACGTCTTGGATTATGTCGAGTGTGCCGACAATGTTTAATGAATATAACGACAAGACCACACTTAAGAGCGGCTTCAACCGCGCTCTCTTATCGTGGTATAACATCGACCGCCTTTTCACCAACCGCTCTTCATCACTCACTCCGGGGCATATCAAGAGCGACCTAAATCAACTTTCCAATCATTATGTTCGCGAGGTGTATGTTGATGAGTTGTATCCCAACCGCGACCAAAGCAGTTACAATGGTGCAACTTCGACATTGCCCATTCTGAATCTTGCCTATTACCCATCAGAACGAGGAGCATACAACTTCGACCCGCAACTCAACAGCGACGGAACATTGCCTAATCCGAAACAGCGATGGGGCGGTATGATGCGCAAACTCGATACTAACGATTTCGAGACGGCTAACATAGAATACATAGAATTCTGGATGCTCGACCCATTCATATATACACGTGAGAATGGTACGGCAACCCGACATAGCGGAAGTCTGTTCCTTAACCTCGGCGAGATGAGTGAGGACATTCTCCGCGATGGTAAGAAATTCTATGAGAGCGGTATGCCGGTTGACGGTTCGCAGAGTTTCACCACTACACAATGGGGAAAGATTCCGACGCAATCAACGGTGACATACGCTTTCGCCACCACAAACGGTTCTCGCCGCTTGCAGGATGTAGGATATAACGGACTGACAGATCAGGAGGAAAAACAGTTCACTACATATCAAGATTATCTCAACGCAGTAAGACTGAATGTGACAGGAGCGGCCCTCGACAGTATCATGGCAGACCCGGCCAATGACAACTACCACTACTTCCGTGGGCGTGACTATGACCAGATTGAAGCACCGATACTTAAGCGATATAAGCGCATAAACATGCCACAGGGCAATTCACCGGACGATGATATGCGTACCGAAAATTACGATACATCGTATAAGACTACGCCTGACGTGGAAGACATAAACCAAGACTACACGCTCAATGAGTATGAGAAATATTTCCAGTATCGCGTTGCCATACACCCCGACTCGCTTATTGTGGGCGAGAATTTCATCGTTGACAAACGAGAAACAACACGCACCCTGCGCAATGGCAACCGAGAAACGGTGAACTGGTATCAGTTCCGAATACCTATACGTGAGTTCACAAGTCGTGTCGGAAACATATCAGATTTCTCCTCAATACGCTTCATGCGTATGTTCATGACAGGTTTTGAACGTCCTGTTGTGCTTCGTTTCGGCAGTCTCGACCTTGTGCGCGGCGAGTGGCGTGTCTATCAGCAGCAGTTGGGAGCGAACGGTTCTGGCAGAATGGCGGTCAGTGCTGTCAATATTGAGGAAAACAATGACAAGACTCCTGTCAACTATGTGTTGCCTCCGGGCATACGCAGAGAGCAGGATCCTACACAGCCGCAACTCACCGAGAGCAATGAGCAGGCTCTTGCAATACAGGTGAACAACTTGTCTAACGATGAATCGAAGGCTGTGTATAAGAACACTACGGTGGATTTGCGACAGTATAAGCGGTTGCAGATGTTCGTACATGCAAATGCGTTTGAGAACAACTCCACCGATCTGCACGACAATCAACTGGCTGTGTTCGTGCGTCTCGGAAGCGACTATAAGAGCAATTACTATGAGTATCTGATACCCCTGAAGCTTACTCCGGCAGGGAAGTACGACCGCTATTCGTCAGCCGACTGTCGTGCGGTGTGGCCGGAAGAGAATATGCTTGACATCGATCTCAGCGTATTCACAAACCTGAAAAAAGCCAGAAACATAGCCAAGGCAGGCGGAATGGCATCATACAATCGCGAATATAGCGAGTACGACAGCAAACGACCGAACAACCGTGTAACCATAATGGGTAATCCGACGTTGGGCGAAGTGAAGACAATGATTATCGGAGTGCGCAACCTTGATCGAAACAATAAGTCGGGAGAGGTGTGGATTAACGAGTTGCGAATGTTGGAATACAACAACGAAGGCGGTTGGGCGGCACAGGCTGCGCTGAATGTTCAGTTAAGCGATGTGGGTACGGTGAACGCCACCGGTAAATATATGACCGAAGGATTTGGTGGACTTGAAGAGGGTGTGATGCAGCGTTCGCAGGATAATTACAAGACTTACAGCGTCACGGCGAACATCGAACTGGGTAAGTTCTTCCCCGACAAGGCGAAGGTTTCGGCACCATTATACTACTCTGTGACAAAGGAGGAAACGCGCCCGAAGTATAATCCGCTTGATACCGATATGCGACTCGACGATGCTCTTGAGTCTGCCAAGAATGCACACGAGCGCGACTCGATAGAGAGTATTGCCGTTACGAAGACCACTAACACCAATTTCTCGCTCTCAAATGTCCGTATAGGCATTGCCACAAAGGCTCATCCTATGCCTTACGACCCGGCAAACTTCAGTTTCTCATACAGTCACAGCCATAGTTATACGTCCGGCGAGACAACCATATATGAGAAAGAAGACAAATGGCGAGGCTCTATGAACTATAGTTATACGCCTGTATATAAGTCGTTCGAGCCTTTCAAGAAACTCATAAAGGGAAATAGCAGATGGTTTGACATTCTCAAACGCTTCGGACTGAACTGGTTGCCGCAGAACGTGGCATTCAATACCGAAATCATACGTAACTACTATGAGTTGCAAGAGCGTGACATGGAGAATTTGGGTGGTTCGCAACTGCCGTTGACATTCAGCGAACAGTTCCTTTGGAATCGTGATTTCTCAATACGTTGGGACTTGACGAAGAATCTGCATCTTAATTTCCAAAGTGCAACGCATGCGGAAATTGAGGAACCATACACACCGATAAACAAGGATTTATATCCCGATCAATATGCTGCATGGAAAGATTCCGTGAAGATGTCGCTGCGTAATTTAGGTTCGCCACTCGACTATAATCAGTCGTTCTCGCTGTCTTATCAATTGCCGTTGAATCTCATTCCTATATTCGATTGGGTTAATGCCGATGCTAGTTATAACTCTACTTATAGATGGGTTCGTGGCTCTTCACTTGAGAACGGCACTTCTTTGGGCAATACGATAAGTAATAACCGTAACCTAAGCATCAACGGTTCGTTCAATCTTGAGCGGCTCTACAATCATATTCCGTTCTTGAAGAAGACCAACGAGAGGTTCAATATGTCTTTTAGTTCTTCTTCGAAAAAGAACAAAACGAAAAAAAGAGACAAGGTAGAGGATAAGGAAAATATTAAGGAAAAGGAGGCTCTTCCGAAGAATCAGAGGTCGTATGAACAGGAGATAACGCTCTTGCCCGACACCGTAATAACCGTAGCCCATGGTCGTAAGTCCAAACGTCTCATTGTTTCGGCAAAGACGAAAGAGGGCAAGGCTTTCCCTTTGAAATATAAGTTGGATGGCTTGGATAATATAAAGATAACATCAAAGGTTGATTCGGCTACAACGTTGAAAGTCATAGTGACTGCCAAACCACCGCTTGATGATAAGAACTGGTACAAGACTGCGCAATGTATGGCGAGGGTTCTTATGATGGTACGTTCGCTGAATATCTCTTACCGCAACCAGTATGCCATGTCGCTGCCGGGATTCTTGCCCAATGTGGGTGATATTTTCGGTCAAAGGAGTGGCGATATACTTTCGCCCGGACTTGATTTCGCTTTCGGTCTTACAGGTGACAGTTACCTTGCGAAAGCCGCAGAGAACGGTTGGCTACTGATGAACGACAGCGTGGCGACACCGGCAACGACAAGCAACAACATCGATCTGCAATTACGCATGACACTTGAGCCTGTCAAGAATCTTAAGATAGATCTCAATGCCGCGAGGACAGAGAATCGCGCGAGCAGCATACAATATATGTATGAGGGCAGACCTACAACGCGTAGCGGTACGTTCAGCATGACAACAATATCACTGAACAGTGCATTCGAGGGTATGGGCTCGGCAACCAGCGGTTACCACTCGGCCACATTCGAGCGTTTCTGTCGTTCTCTCGAAGGATTCCGCAATCGTGTCGAGTCTCAATATGAGGGAATGCCATATCCGGCAAACTCTGCTCTTGCAGGCAGGACATACTCCTCACAGGCCGGACTGGGCAGGCTCGGATTATATAGTTCTGATGTAATGATACCGGCATTCCTTGCGGCCTATACCTCCGGCAATGGTTCGGGACTGAGCATTTTCCCGACGTTGGCAAAACTGTTGCCAAACTGGACTGTAAGATATAGCGGTCTGTCGCAGTTGCCTTGGTTCCGCGATGTCTTCAAGAGTGTAAACGTGAACCACTCTTACAAGAGTATCTATTCGGTTGGTTCTTACAGTACATACAGTACTTTCCAAGAACATATCAACGGACTGGGCTTCATAAACGACCCAACAACATCCATGCCGGTGCCATCGTCAATGTATAACATATCTACGGTCAGCATAACTGAAATGTTCAGTCCGTTGCTCGGAGTAGATGTTACATTGCAGAACAACATGACGTGGAAACTGGAGTATCGCAAGTCTCGCAACCTTTCACTTTCCATGACGAGCATACAGTTGAGCGAGGTTTATAGCAATGATTGGGTTTTGGGTATGGGTTACAAGATTGCCGATTTCAAATTCTTTGGCGGTGGTAATCATCGCAGGCTGAAGTCAAGTAAGAAAAACGACGGAAAAGATAGTGAAGAGAACGCATCTGCAAGCCGTAGCAATTCCAAGAACAAGGGTATAAGTCATGACCTCAACCTGCGTCTTGACCTTAGTTATCGCAGTCAGGCGTCAATAGTGCGCGACATTGCATCCATGACAAGTTCTGCTTCGTCAGGTAATACAGCGTTTAAATTGGCTTTCCATGCCGATTACACTCTCTCAAGTCTGCTAACAATGACTTTCTACTATGACTGTCAGACAAATACCCCATTGCTCACTTCGAGCAGTTATCCTACCACTACGCAGGATTTCGGAATGGCTTTGAAGTTCTCGTTGACAAGGTAATGAGAATAATGTAAGAAAGGTAACAAGCCTAAGGGGTATAGAAGTATGTAAGTTTAGACAAAACCATTTGTGATTTTTCATTTAAATTTTTGCAACATGATTTCAAAAACAAGATTACTAACATTATTGTTCTTTGCTCTGTCCTGCATTCCTACTTTTGCGGGTGGGAATCAAGGATTGCGTCCGAAACTCATTGTGGGCATTGTTGTTGACCAGATGCGTTGGGACTATCTCTATCGTTTCCACGATGAATACACAACAAGAGGATTCCGACGAATGCTGTCCGAAGGTTACTCATTTGAGAATTGTCAAATCAACTATATCCCATCAGTTACGGCAATCGGTCACACTTCTCTATATACAGGCTCTGTACCGAGTATTCATGGCATTGCCGGTAACAGATTCTTGATGAACGGCAAATATGTATATTGTGCCGAGGACACAACCGTGATGACCGTTGGTAGCAACTCGGAAGCGGGACTGATGTCGCCACGCAACATGCTTGCGACGACAATAGGAGACGAACTGAAAACAGCAACAAATTGGAAATCGAAAGTGATAGGTGTCTCTTTCAAAGATCGTGCTGCCATATTTCCTGCAGGACATTCGGCAGATGGTGCATATTGGTTCGACAAAAAAAACATGGGTTTCGTTACATCAACCTATTACATGTCGTCGCTTCCGTCGTGGGTTGAAAATTATAATAAGGAGATTGCACGCGATGTGAAAGAACTTAAACCAATTGCTGTTGGCAATAAAAAGTTGACTTCACTCATAGACATCGTGCAATATTCGCCATACGGAAACCTTATAGTGAAAGATATGGCAAAGCGTGCCATCGCCGGAGAGAAACTGGGACAGCGTGGAGAAACCGACATGATATGTGTGAGTTTCTCATGTACCGACCTCGTAGGTCATGTCTTCGGCACGCATGCGGAAATTACACATAATTTATATATAGAACTCGACAAGCAAATTGCCGACCTTTTCGACTATCTTGACAAGACTGTAGGCAAAGGTGAGTATGTCGCTTTCCTTTCTGCCGATCATGGCGCAGCAAACGGAATCTTGCAGAATCAGAAGCATAAAATCCCATCCGATGGCTTTTTCCTTGGCCGTGAGGAGGAAAGTGTGAACAAATTCCTTGCCGAAAAATATGCCGGTCATGAACGTCTCGTAGAACGAATAATGGACTATAAGGTCGTGATTAATCGTAAGGCTGCCGCCGGACTTGATTTCGCTGAGTTGAAAGCGGACATTATGAATTATTTCAAAACACGTCCGTTGGTGATGTATGTTGTTGACCTTGAAGATATATCATCAGCAAGTGTTCCTACATATATACGAGAGAAAATATATAATGGCTATAATAAAGATCGTAGCGGAGACATACAACTGGTGCTCAACCCCGGCGTTTATAGTGTGGGTAAAGAGATAGGGGAAGGTACTACGCATGGCACTTGGTATCCATACGATTGTCATATCCCATTTGTTCTTATGGGTCGTGATGTGCCTCATGGCTCTTGTCCCACTGAGGTTCACATCACTGATATTGCGCCTACAATCTGCAATCTTGTGCATATACAGATGCCGAGCGGTTGCATCGGAACCCCGAGAGCAATGCAATAACTCGCTTACAGACAGAGAATAAACCTGTCATTAACTTTTTTATAGAATCCAAAACAGGCGAAATTGCTCAGCAATTTCGCCTGTTTTGTTCTGCAAATTCGCCCAAATTGATTTGTAAATTCGTCTGTTTTGTGCTGAACATGAATACATATTCCCTCTTTTAACATAAACGAATAAGTTGTTTTTGGGGCTTATATGACAAAAAAAGGTGACTGCAAGTAAAGCGGTCACCTTATTTTATAGAGTGTTGATATTATTCTTGTTTATTGCATGTCATAGACAACCTGCATGATTTTCTTTCCGAGAGCATCGGCCTCTTCCATTGTAGAAGCCTCACTATATACGCGTATTATCGGTTCGGTGTTGCTCTTGCGCAGATGAACCCATGAGTCGGCAAAGTCTATCTTTACTCCGTCAATGTCGTTCACTTGTTCGTTGCTGTAAATCGACTTCACTTTTTCGAGTATCGCGTCAACATCTGTCTGCGGTGTAAGGTCGATGCGGTTCTTTGCTATGAAGTAAGGAGGGAAAGTCTTGCGCAGTTGAGATGCTTTCATTTCCTTGCGCGATAGCGAACTAAGGAATAGTGCTATGCCAACGAGGGCATCGCGACCATAGTGGCTGTCGGGATATATCACACCACCGTTTCCTTCGCCTCCGATTACTGCGCCCACCTCTTTCATTTTCGTTGTCACGTTAACCTCGCCTACGGCTGCTGCATAATATTGTCCGCCGTGTGCCTCGGTTACGTCGCGCAGTGCACGAGTGCTACTTAGGTTGCTCACTGTTGTGGGATTGGTGATGCCCTCTTCCTCCATTCGTGAGAGAAGATAATCGGCCACTGATACCAATGTGTATTCCTCGCCGAACATCTCGCCGTTCTCGCAGATGAATGCAAGGCGGTCAACATCCGGATCGACAACGATGCCAAGGTCATATCGCCCGCTTTTCATTTCGTCCATTATGCCTTGCAGGTTTTTCTCCAAGGGTTCCGGGTTATGGGCAAAGTCTCCGTTGGGCTCGCCATTGATGAGTTTGCATGATACGTTCAGTTGTTCGAGGAGTTTTGGCAGTATCACACCACCAACCGAGTTGATTGTGTCAACGCAGACATTGAAGCGAGAATGTTTTATTGCTTCGCGGTCAACATATTTCAACTGCAGTACTGCGTCGATGTGCTTTTGGTCGAAAGAGTTGTCTTCTATGTATTTGCCCAAATGGTCAACATCAGCATACTCGAAGTTCTCTTCTTCTGCAAGTCGCAGCACTTCGTTGCCCTCCTCTTTGTTAAGAAATTCTCCTTCGTGGTTGAGCAGTTTCAGCGCGTTCCACTGTCGCGGGTTATGGCTTGCCGTTATTATGATTCCTCCGTCAGCCTTCGCCATGCTTACGGCAAGTTCGGTGGTAGGTGTTGTTGCCAGTCCGATGTTTATAACGTCGTAGCCGAATCCCATAAGAGTTCCGCACACCACGTTCTTCACCATGTCGCCCGATATGCGTGCATCACGTCCTACCACTATTCTGCCCGATCCTTGGGGGCGATTTTTTCGTATAAAAGTGGCGTATGCCGTGACAAATTTCACAATGTCGAGCGGATTAAGCGTGTCGCCGGTGTGCCCTCCGATTGTTCCGCGTATGCCGGATATTGATTTTATCAGTGTCATAATATTGTTTTGTTTAATTTCCTCTCTCGTATGTAATGGTGTAGAAACATGGGTACACGCCGGACGAGGCATGACTATGTCCTTGCGAGTGAGGCACGATAAGGTTCACTTTTGCAATCTCCTCCTCATTATTACTCTGCCTTCCTATTTTTATATAAGATAGTGGTGTGAGCCATCCTGAGGGCACAGAGGCACTTCCGTAGGCGTGATACATGAGGCTGTTGTTCATGTCGAAAGAGGCTGTGAAAGTTCCGCTCGTGTTTGTAACAGTCATTTTGTCGGGTATTGACGAGAATTGATGGAACAATCTGTTGTCGAGCATTATTGAGTCGGTGAATATGTTCTTCTCTGTGAAGCGGCAAAGTATTGTTGCTGTCTCACCGTTATTAATCAGTTTTCCGCAACCCTTTCTTTCCACCTGCATATAAACTCCTGACGATTTGAAGAGCACGTACTCGTTCTCTTTTACGTTGGTGGTAAATCCCTGTTGCTCGAAAACATTTTCAGAAATCACCTTTATTTTCTTTTCTTTAATGAACAATTTAATGGCTTTGTTCTCCTTTTCCGTTTTCTCCGCGTATGTCTCAACCTTGTTGCAACTTGCCGTCATCATAAATGCGGCGATTGCCAATAGGGCAAAAAGCGTTTCCTTCATATTTCTTTGTTTTTTGATTTCAATGAATGTCAATGTTCTAAATTAAGTGTTATGTCATGACAATTAATCGTGAACACCCGCTTAATTCGCTGCAAAATTACAAAAATAGTATGAGATACTATAATTTTTTTTGAGACTTTTGATGTGTGTTACATCTATTTAATATTTACCGCACATGAACAAATGAATGGTTAATTGATGTTGAAAACTTGCACAAACGCCCCTTTTTGTGCACACATTAAGGACGATTGTGCATTTTTTAATTACTTTTTCTTTGTTACACGGTAAAAAAAGCGTAACTTTGCAGCCTTGAAATAGAATATCATTATATTATTTATTTATTTTTATGAAATTGAAAATCGTTGTACTTGCTAAGCAAGTTCCCGACACGCGAAATGTCGGCAAGGACGCAATGACTGCCGAAGGCACAGTTAATCGTGCTGCTCTTCCGGCAATCTTCAATCCGGAAGACTTTAATGCTTTGGAGCAGGCGCTCCGTATTAAGGAGCAAAATCCCGGTTCAACGGTAGGAATACTCACAATGGGTCCTCCACGTGCCGGCGAGATAATACGTCAAGGACTTTACCGCGGCGCAGACACAGGGTGGCTGTTGACAGACCGCTTGTTTGCCGGTGCCGACACTTTGGCCACCAGTTATGCTCTTGCCACGGCAATAAAGAAGATTGGTGATGTTGATATAGTGCTTGGCGGTCGTCAGGCTATCGACGGAGATACCGCGCAGGTGGGTCCGCAGGTGGCACAGAAACTCGGCCTAAATCAAGTGACATACGCAGAAGAGATTCTTAAAATAGAAGACGGAAAGGCCACGATACGCCGCTATATAGATGGTGGTGTGGAGACTGTTGAGGCTCCGCTGCCGGTTGTGATTACCGTTAATGGCAGTGCCGCACCATGCCGTCCGGCCAATGCGAAACTGGTGATGAAGTACAAGCGTGCTACCTGTCCGATGGAACGTCCGAGCGAAGGCACGCCATACGACTACCTCTATGACGAGCGTCCTTACCTCACTCTCAACCAATGGAGCGTTGCAGATGTTGATGGTGATGCCGCACAATGTGGTTTGGCAGGTTCGCCGACAAAGGTTAAGACCGTCAAGAACATCGTATTCCAAGCAAAGGAGAGCAAGACTCTCACCGCAAGCGACAGCGATATTGATGGTTTGATAAAAGAATTACTTTCAGAAAAAATCATTGGATAAGTTATGAATAATGTTTTTGTATATATAGAAATTGAGGGCACAAGCGTTGCCGAGGTTTCACAAGAATTGCTTACAAAGGGCCGTAAACTTGCCAATCAACTGAACGTGGAACTCCATGCCATTGTAATTGGTACGGGCATAAAGGATAAGGTGGAGAGCCAGATTCTGCCATACGGTGTTGACAAACTCTTCGTGTTTGACGGTGAAGGACTCTTCCCATACACATCTGCTCCGCATACCGACATCATGGTAAATCTGTTCAAGGAGGAGAAACCACAGATATGTCTCATGGGTGCTACTGTTATCGGTCGTGACCTCGGTCCACGCGTGTCATCTTCGCTCACCAGCGGATTGACTGCCGACTGTACCGAACTTGAGATTGGAGACTTCGAGGACAAGAAAGAGAAGAAAGTTTATGAGAATCTTCTCTATCAGATTCGTCCGGCTTTCGGTGGCAACATCGTTGCTACCATTGTCAATCCGGAGCATCGTCCACAGATGGCCACCGTTCGCAGTGGCGTGATGCAGAAGGCCATATATGATGGCGAGGCAAGAAAAGAAGTGGTTTATCCGGAGGTAAGCAAGTATGTGGATATGGTTGTGGCAGGTGTCGTAAAGGTGCTCGACCGTCATGTCGAGGCTGCCAAGCACAACCTCAAAGGTGCTCCTATCGTTGTTGCCGGTGGTTACGGCATGGGTTCGAAAGAGAATTTCGACTTGCTGTTCGGCTTGGCAAAGGAACTTCATGGCGAGGTTGGTGCCAGCCGTGCCGCTGTTGATGCCGGTTTCTGCGACCACGATCGTCAGATTGGTCAGACCGGTGTTACCGTTCATCCTAAGGTATATATCGCTTGTGGTATCTCCGGACAGATACAGCACATTGCCGGTATGCAGGATTCGGGCATCATCATCTCGGTAAACTCAGACCCAGACGCTCCAATCAATCAGATAGCCGACTATGTTATCGTAGGAACGGTGGAAGAAGTGGTTCCGAAGTTGATTAAATATTACAAGGAAAACAGCAAGTAAGTTGAAAATAGAAAAGAAATAAATTATGGCAAATTATTATAGCGACCATCCTGAATTGGAGTTCCATCTTTCACACCCGCTCATGAAGCGAGTGGTGGAACTCAAGGAGAAAGGATATGCTGATGCAAAGCAGTTCGAAGATGCTCCGGTAAACTATGAGGACGCGATAGAGAACTACAAGCAGATTCTTGACATCACAGGCGACATCGCGGCAAACGTGATAGAGCCTAACAGCGAATCCGTTGATATAGAAGGTCCGCACCTTGAGAACAAACGTATGATATACGCTTCAAAGACTTTCGAGAACCTTGACGTAACACGCAAGGCCGGACTTTGGGGTATATCAATGCCTCGCAAGTATGGCGGTCTGAACCTTCCGAACATCACTTTCTCGATGCTCAGCGAGATTATATCGGCTGCCGATGCCGGTTTCCAGAATATATGGAGTCTGCAGTCGTGCATCGACACTCTCTATGAGTTCGGTTCGGAGGAGCAGCGCGAGAAATACATACCACGCATTTGCGAAGGTGAGACAATGTCGATGGACCTTACCGAACCGGATGCAGGCTCTGACCTGCAGCGTGTTATGCTGAAGGCTACATTTGATGAGGAGAACAACTGCTGGCGACTGAACGGTGTGAAGCGTTTCATCACCAATGGCGACTCTGACATTCACCTTGTTCTTGCACGTTCTGAGGAAAACACTCACGACGGTCGCGGTCTGTCAATGTTCATCTACGACAAGCGCGATGGTGGTGTTGATGTGCGTCATATAGAGCATAAACTCGGTATTCATGGCAGTCCTACATGCGAACTCACATATAAGAATGCTAAGGCAGAACTCTGCGGAAGCACTCGTATGGGACTTATTAAATATGTCATGGCTTTGATGAACGGTGCCCGCTTGGGTATCGCAGCACAGTCGGTCGGTGTGGCACAGGAGGCTTACAACGAGGGATTGGCATACGCAAAGGATCGTGCGCAGTTCGGAGAGAAGATTATAAATTTCCCCGCCGTTTATGATATGCTCAGCCGCATGAAGGCAAAACTCGATGCCGGTCGATCACTGCTCTATCAGACAGCGATGTATGTGGATATATATAAGTGTCTCGAAGATATTCAGCGTGATCGTAAACTTACTCCCGAAGAGCGTGCCGAGATGAAGAAATACACACGCTTGGCAGATGCTTTCACACCGCTGGCAAAGGGAATGAACTCAGAGTATGCCAATCAGAATGCTTACGATGCAATCTCCATACACGGAGGTTCGGGCTTCATCATGGAATACAAGAGCCAACGCCTCTATCGCGATGCTCGTATCTTCTCTATCTATGAAGGAACGACGCAGTTGCAGGTGGTGGCAGCGATCCGCTATATCACCAACGGAACTCTGCTCGGCATAATCAAGGAAATGCTTGCAGACATCGTGACCGATGAGGCTCATGCCGCTCTGAAAACACGCATAGAGACTCTTGTCGGAATCTATGAAGACACTCTCAACCGTGTTAAGGAACTCGGAAGTCAGAACGCACAGGATTTCCTTGCACGTCGTCTCTATGACATGACAGCCGAAATTATAATGTCAATCTTGTTGCTCGACGATGCCACACGTGCTCCCGAACTGTTCGGAAAGTCGGCCAACGTATATGTAAGAATGACGGAAGAGAGTGTTTTCGGCAAGTCGGCATACATCAAGAATTTCAACATTGAAGACCTTGAAAGTTTCAAGGCTTGCGATTGCAACGAATAAGCAATTACTACTATAATATAAAATCCGGGGAATATATTTCTCCGGATTTTTTTATTCCCACTCTAATCGCTCATTTTATTCGGAACATTATTGTATATAACACCGATACATAAACACTTTACGGATAAAATAAAGTGAACTTGAACATGAATAAAACTCGCGCCCCAAATAAACCCCAAATCTGTGCAGGCTCTAATGATCGGTTTGGGTTAAAGAACAATATCAATAAAGGCTATTTAGTTAAAATAGTCATATTTTGAACAGAAAAACAAGGATATATTAGTTTGCTATTCAATTTTTGTCTATCTTTGTGCCATGGCTATGGATTTGGAACATATTGCAAATATCCCGGTAACCACTTCTGCCATATCTTCATTGTTTTCTGAAATGAAGGCAGGAAACCAGAAGGTGCGTAATCTTGAATTAGGTGGTAAGATCATCAGACTCAAGAAGGGGCTATATGTTGTAGATCCATCGGTATCACATGTACCACTATCTTCAGAACTGATTGCAAACCATATTTATGCTCCTTCTTATGTATCAATGTCATCTGCATTGAGATATTACGGCTTAATTCCTGAGACCGTCTATATCACCCAGTCAATGACCATCAAACATTCTCGTAGTTTTGACACTCCGATTGGACGCTTCGATTATACTTTCATGAACCGAGATGCTTTTCATATCGGTGTAACAAGCATCAACAAGAAGAGTTACGCATTCCTTATGGCAACGCCCGAAAAGGCTCTATGCGACTTGATTGCTAACTCCCCACAGGTTAATCTTCGATATGTCAAGGACGTGGAAACATACTTGATAGAAGATATACGAATGGATATTGAGGATATTCTCAATATGGATATTAGTATTTTCGAACGCTATGCCAAGGTGGGCAAAAAGGCAAAGTCTGTTCAAACACTCATTAATTATTTGAAGCGATGAACGAAATATATAGTCAGATGTTGTCAACTTACGAACAGACAACCGAACTTCAAAAGCGAAATGCCATTTTTGAAGTTAATCAGCAGGTGATTCTTGCAGGTCTTTACAATGGCGGTTTTTTTGATGTGGCAGCCTTTTATGGTGGTACATGTCTTCGCATATTTCATGGTCTTCAACGTTTTTCTTATCGCAAGTAAAATATTATCCAAAGTACGACTTTTGCATGACTGATTATTAATTGCTTATCAGGGATACTTTTTGCCATCACTTTGGATAATATTACTACCGTCCTAAGTTTTTTAACCAACTTTTCAGTTCAGAATCAGATTCCCATGAAGGTTTGTTATCTTCCTCTTGTGGAAGGATTGAAGTATATGTTTTCTCCAAAGCTTCCCGCTTTTGTTTGGAGTCTGCACGTGCATATACTTCAGTTGTCTGGATTGACACATGACCTAAAATATCTCTTATATAAACGAGATTCACTCCTGCCTGTAACAGATGCATAGCTTTACTATGGCGAAGACAGTGAGGACTGATTTTTTCAGGGATGAGATTTTCTGAGGCAGTTCTGGCCATCGTTGCATAGTTTTTTAAGATATAGGTTATGCCTGCTCCTGTCAGTTTTCCTCCACGACCATTCTGAAAGAGAGGGCGCTGATTCATTCTCAGTTCAAGCAGATGGTTTTCTTCCATATATTTGCGTAGGATTGATACTTGGGCATCTTGGATGGGCACCAATCTTTTCTTGTTTCCTTTGCCAAAGAGTGTTACATAGTATGGCTTGGACAAACAGACATCAACCGGTCTAAGGTCTATGAGTTCCTGTACTCTGGCTCCGGTTTCATACAGCAGGGAGAGCATGGCGAGGTCTCTACGCCCCCGCATGGTAGTCTGCGGTATATGCGCTAACAATTCTTTGACAGCATCCATCGTCAGATAATTCATGGTACCCTTGATTGCCTTTTTCATCTTGACACCAAGTATTTCCTGCCATTGATATAGGCGCGTGACATCCTCGTACTGCATATATCGGCAAAAAGCATGGATTGCAGCCAGCCTCTGATTCCTGGTCGATACAGAACTGGACTTGTCAGTTTGCAACCAGTCCAAATAGTCAAGGACATTTTCAGTAAAGAATCCCTTCAGAAATTTAGCAAAGTCATTCTTCGTCATATTCTCTTACCATTTTTTCAAGTGAGGGGAATACATAAGATGATATGGCACCGATTTGCAGGTTCAGTTCAGGGAACATCTCAGAGGTTAGACGTATATAGGACTCTGTTCCCAATAAGGTTTTATGCCCCATGAACACGGAAAGGATCGGGAGCAGGCAATACATGTCCTTACCAGACTTTACCTGCTTCATTAGAGAATGGACTGCAAAAGTGTGTCGCAAATCATGAACTCTTGGACCACGGTTTCCTCCAATAAAAGGAATATCACACAATTTGAGTATTTTCCTGAACCACTTGTAAGCAGTACCTTTCAGTACCCTTCCTCCTGTATGTGAAATGAACAATGGTGATTCTTTGTGCCGTATGCTCTTGAGAGGCATTCTGTCTCTGTAGGATATATACTGGTGTAGTACAGCGTCCAAAGAAGGCGTAATGGGAACAATACGTTGCCGTTGGTTTTTTGATTTTCTGATGAGTATCGTACCCTTTTCAAGGTTGACATCCTCAATGTTCAAATTCAGAGCCTCGCCTATCCTGATTCCGGTAGCATATAATACACGGAATAAGGTGGGCATGGAAAACAGACATAAGGTGGGTTGAATGTTATGGAAGCGGAGGCTGTCTGCTGCAATGAAAAAACGTTCTATCTCCTCATGGGTGAAAACCCTTGGGATAAAGGACTTGTCTTTCTGCCTTGGCATGGGAGGAACATAGCAGACAAATCCGCAATGACACATATACCGGGAAAACTGACTTATTATGGACCATTTATCATACAACGTCCTCTCGCTGTCATTCAACCGGCTTTCACGCCATGCCTTCACCAGTTCTTTAGTCAAGACTGGTTCGTGTAGGGGCATGATACGATAAATTTCGTCAAGCTCTTTGAATATGTACTCTATCTTGGATATTGTAAACCCCATCGCTGCTTTCATTTTCACAAAACTTGTAAAATAAGGAGCGAAGATACTCTTGAAGGTATAATTAATCATAGAATGCCCCTCCTTTCTGTAAATAAAAAGCTTCGTCAACTAAAGGGGTATCAAGAACACATTCACGCAAGTTCACAATGTCCACCCGGAGATATTCCATTGTGGTCTGCGTACTCTCGTGCCCTAATATACCTGATATGACAGGTAAGGATGTCCCTTGGCGGAGCATATTGCTGGCAAGTGAATGACGCATGGAGTGAGGCCCGAACCTGCGACTGGATATGTCAATTCCCGAGGACTGCATTATTCTTGTAATCACACCATTCAGACTGATGCGTGTCATCGGACGGTATGGTGCCGATGCCGTTAAGAAGACTTCTTTTAGATGGGATTTCGGACGGGAGTCTCTTGCATAGGTGACCAATGCCTCTCCAATTTCCCTCAGAAGTGGAAGTTCCATTGGGGCTTTAGTTTTGTATTGGTAAAGGGTGATTTTGCCATTGTCCCAATCTATATTGTCCCATGTCAATGAGGCTATGTCTGAGACCCTCAATCCCAGTCGTGAAGCAAGGAGGAAGATTGCGTAATCACGTTTACCGACTGCCGATGACTGTTCTATAGAACCTTCTATTTGCTTGATTTCATCGCAACTGTAAACAGAAGGCAGTTTCTCGTGTTGCGGAAAATTGCTTCTTGTAAGCACATAACTAAGATTTGTTGATGTCATCCCTCTTTCATATAGAAAGGAGCAAAACTGCCGGATGGCATAGAAGTGTTCGCTTTTACATGTCTGCGCATGATCAACAAATTCCACAATGACTTTCTCTGTTATACCACATATGCTATCAATTCCTTTTTGACTGAGACCAGCTATGAAGTAACTCAATAGACGCCTGTGGTTATGGATTGTCGGCTCGCACCGTCGCTGTTCCCGTAAAAAGTCGAGATGTTGGAGAACTGCGTTGCCTATTTCTCCATCAAGAGGAAATTCGTGAAGCTTGACTATTCTTCGGCGAATTATTCCCGTTTGCATAAATTCCGTCAAAAGATGTATGCTCCTGCGATGGGCTCGTTGCGTAGAAGCTGCCAATCCCGGCAAGACATCTGCGAGAAATGACGTTCCAACTTCTGGAGAAAACAGGGTTGTCCCAGTTTTGTGCATGTACGTGACAATACCTTTCTGCCACCTTCGTTGATGCGTTTCAATACATTTCTCATCATAGCCATCCAAACGCATCTGCAAAACGCAATTGGCTATTAGAGAGTTGATTTCTGTACTTTTCATGTTACATTGAGAACACCATTTGAGGTGCACAAGTACAAAGTAACACAAATATTATCTGATAATATTATCAAAAGTGTTATTGATAATCAAATAAATGGAAATATATATCTATTAGCACTTTGGATAATATTTTACTTGTGATAAGAAATTTTATCACAACTTGCGATAATTTTTCTGAGGATATGGATTTTTCGTTACTTGCACCAAATGACAATTTTGATTTCACTAAATATTTCCAACCAATCATTGACGAATTTGCTATTGTAGGTAGAGAAGTTGAAATAAAGAAGAAAGATAAGAAAAGTTTTGCTAAGATGGAGTCTGCTTTCTTAAAAGACAACACTGATGTATATGATATTACCTTCCAGACAGAAAAGTCTGTAAAGATAAAGATAGAAGTTGACACCATGCCGCCGTTGAACTTCAATACCGAACAGAAACTACTTCTGCTTCCGGAGTCGTTTATGGTTCGTTGTTTTACTTTGCCCGACCTGTTTGCAGGAAAAATGCATGCATTGGTATATCGTGCATGGAAAAACAGGTTAAAAGGGCGTGACTGGTACGATTTTGAGTGGTACATACGCCATAACATTCCACTTGATTTTACCCATCTTAATGAACGTATTCTTCAGTTAAATCGAGAACATATCAGCAAGGAATTATTTTTGGATAAACTTAAAAAACGTCTTTCAACAGCCGACATCAATCAAGTGAAAGCAGATGTTCTCCCTTTTGTCCGTAATCCTAAGGAACTTGACATTTGGTCGAACGACTATTTCATTCAGTTGGCAGGTATGATAAAGTTCGAATAATGGGTACTGTCCTAAAAAGTGTGTAAGCCCCTTTTTTTTTATTATCTTTGTATTTGCAATAATAATAAAGAAAAAATGGAACTTACACATTTGCAAATTTCGGAAATTATTTCGTATTACACAAGCACCTACGAGGGTTTTGTTCCCCTTCAGTCATTAATTGAGACCTCTGCAAAACCTTTCACTCACTAACCTTTCATCTCTATAACTTTAAATGAGTGAATATTTATAAACAACGTATGTTTTTATGAGGCAACTTTAGTGTAAACACACTCTTTTATGGGTGTGTTTCCTCTTATTTGATACAATTGCACACAATAATCCCCGGTGTCCTGTATAAATTGTAGGCAATTGACTCCATTATATGCTGTGCATGTGTTTTTGAGAGTCCGACATACCTTGCTATTCCTGCACCAAACCATCTGTGCATAGAACCAAAAGTACGCTCTACTTTGTATCGTATCTTACTTATAGCGATATTGACCCTCTTCTGTCTTTCGGTAATCTCATGTCCTCTTGTTCCCTTATGCATGATGCGGCTTTTGAGTCCCATACGTTTGAGGGTTTCCTTATTCTCAGCAGAGTCGTATCCTTTATCCGCATAGACAAGTGCCTTTCGTGGTAGTTTGGCTTTCTTCAAAGGAGTTTCCAAGTGTTTAATATCACTTTCATTGGCTTCTGTTGTTTCTTCGGCAAGTACCATCCCTTTTTCATCCGTTACCGTGTGACGCTTGTAACCGAAATGGAGTTTTCCCATCTTCTTTATCCAACGGGCTTCCGCATCCACATTAGGCTTGATGACTTCTTTGACCATTGCTTTTTCCGAAGCCTCCGTGTTATCATCATCTTTTCTATCCTCAACGACCTCATAACTCTTACATCCGCGGGGACGACGGGGGGTGTTCGTAATGCTTGCATCAACAATTGCGCCATGCTTGACAATGACACCTTTAACTTCCAATTGCCTGTTAAACTCGTCAAGGAGCGTGTCATATAAATCCGCCTCAACCAAGACATTACGAAAACGACAAACGGTAGTACTGTCAGGAACAGTATCTTCCATGCCAAGACCTGCAAAACGGCTAAAGGAAAGCCGGTCGTTAACCTGATCTTCAACCTCTCCGTCACTCAGACCGTACCACGTGCGAAGCAATTCAATCTTGAATAAAACAAGACTGTCATAGCCGGGACGACCGGTAGAATTATAGCCTTTGGTGTAAGCTGCTTCGATTATAGCATGAATAGGTGCCCAATCAATAACTGTATTTATTTGGGAAAAGAATGTCTGCTTAACCTTTATTTAGCCAAGAAACATATCAGCAAAACTTGGAGAGGATATCTTTTGTTTCATGCCATAAAGGTACAAAAAATATTTGATATGGGCAAATTAAAAGAAGAGTTTTGCAGAGGTCTCTAATTATGAATTCTCTGATGCTTCATGAGCGTGAGTTGTTCATGGGTGAGCATTCAAGTGAGCAATGCAACGGCTTCCGTCCCCGTCGTTGGCACAGCCATGGTTTTGAGTTCTCCCTACGCATTTCACGCAGACGAAGCGGCAGTTTCTATCCCGTCCTTCTTGGTCTGATACGCAGTGAAGACGAGGAGCGTGCCAAACTTCTTTGACCTTTTATATACCAAAGGCCTGACGACGGAGCAGATAGGTGAGATATCAGAGACAGTCTATGGCCGCTCTTACAGCAAACAGCAAGTGTCACATCTTGCACAAAGTTGTCGTGAAGACGTGGAAAGTTGGCTTTGCAGAGAACTCTCATCACACTATCTTGTGGTTTATATCGATGCCACTTTCATTCCCACACGCAGGGACAGGGAGGTGTCCGGAGAGGCTTATTACACTTTGCTTGGCGTTGCTCAGGACGGAAGTCGTGAGGTTCTTGGCGTAGTAAATCACCCTACGGAGGGAGCCTTGTGCCGGAAGGAGGAACTCGAGGCATTGAAGGAGCGTGGCGTAAAAGAGATAGACCTCATTGTATCCGATGCACTGCAGGGAATAGAGAATGCCGTATGCGCGGCCTTTCCGTCAGCTTCGCACCGGTTCTGCGTGGCGCATTTGAAGAGGCAGGTTATAAACAATGTGTCCCACAAGGACAAGGCGGTCGTTGCAAAGGAACTATCGGAAGTCTTCCCCATGGAAGAAAAAACGGCAAGTTCCTTGTGGGGTTATGAACAATTCATTAACTTTGTGGCGAAATGGGAAAAGAAGTATCCGGCACTGAAAAAATATAGGCAGCAAAGGAACATTGCATACTTCACATATATGGATTTCCCGACACAGGTTCAGAGGCTTATATATACCACTAATTGGATAGAACGGTTGAACAGAAAATACAAGAGAACCATGAAAATGAGGAATGCAATGCCCTCGTCACAGACTGTGATTTTCCTATTGGGAGCTGTCGCAATGGAGGAAACAGACACGACATATAAAAGAAAGATATATCAATTTCAACACAGGGAAAAAGGAATGATTAACAAAATTACAGAGAAAGGAGAAAAGAGTGGCTTACACACTTTTTTAGGACAGTACCGTGCAAAGTTAGTGCAAGGCGTTTGAAAAACAAAGAAATTTAGTTTTTTTGTGTTTCGTATGCCGACGGTGTCCCGTTGTTCTGCCACGGTATATCCTGCAGTGCTGCAAAACCACCTGTATTGCAGACTAAAACAGGCGGTTTCCTCTTTCAAATTTGGCGGTATTGCCTTCCTTTCTGTCTTCCCGCGGAATGCGAATGGAATGTTTGGTGTAACGCTGTGCAAGTTGCTTAATGGCATCCATCAGTGTCGGTAAGGTGCTTCGTGGTTGTCTAGTGTGTGCAGTGGAATCCCTGATACTTCTTGGTATGCCCGGCATTAGCGTTGCCTAACGGGAAGCCGGACAAGCCCTAATGTTAGGTCTTACACAGCCCAAGGTAAGGACAAAGAATTCCTAAGGGAAGGACTGTCATTTATCGCAGCGCGGATTTTCCTTGCAGATTCTTTGGTATATAGACGGTGTCATTCCCTTTACGTTTTTAAATGCCCTGATAAAACTTGCTGCATTACGATAGCCGACATTCTCATATATCGTTCTTATTGTGAAATGTCCATATTTATTATCAGACAACATCTTGCATGCCTCTTTTACCCTATACTCATTTAGAACATTCTTGAAACTTTTCCCGAATTTCTCATTTATGACAACTGAAACATATTTCACATTTGAGTTCGTGACCTCCGCTAATTTGTTGATGTTAAAATCAGTATCTGATATCATGGACAAATCGCTAAGCACATTCTTTATATTATGATATAACTCGTCTTTTTTATCAATCGGTATAACATAATGTGCAACATGTTGTGATTGGGTATTCTCAATAGAAAGAGTCTTTCTGTTCTCTTTTTCCTGTTTTATTATTTCTTTGTCTGTGTTGACGACAATGATTTGAACCTTTCTCAAGGCCCTGTTTTTGCTGAATATGATCAGCACAAGCAATATGAGGATGGCAGCTATGGTTGCTATGGCAATAATGGCAATTGTCAGTTTGCTGATTCTTTGTTTGTGAATCGTTGCCTCATACTGGTACAAGTCGTTTTGCAAAGAAAAGAATTTAGGCATATTATATACCTTGTTGTTCATACTGTAGTGCTTTTCAAGATATTCGTATGCTTTTTCTTTGTCGTGCAATCCGACATAGGCATCAGCAAGCATAATGTAGGAATTCAACATCAGTTCTTTGTTGCCAAGCCTTGTCGCCTCTTTTAGGCAACTGTCGCCTATTTCCGCAGCTTCTCTATATTTGTGCTGCAAAATCATGAGGTTTCCGATTTCGCTGTTCTGGAACAGCACGTAAATGTCACACATATTATTCCTCATCGCATAAGCAAGAGCCTTTTTATGTGCTTTTACTGCTTCGGCATAGTTTCCGACGCATCTCAGAATGCGTGCATACTCATATATGCAAAAATATTCATATTTGAGTTTGCCTTTTTCCATTCGTAGGTTTATGAGCTTGTCATAATATATCCTTGCTTTTACAGAGTCTTTGATATTGCAATAGTATGTGACAAAATTCGACAAGAATGCCGATTCTTCAATGACGGCATTCTGTTTAACGGACAATTCATAGCCTATTTTGTTATATTGCAAACATCCGTCAACATTTCCGAAACTATTATATAGAATGCTTATGTATCCCGCACATCTCATGGCAAGATAGTCGTTTCCCTCGTTCTTTGCAGCTATAAATCCTTTTATATAATATTGCAAAGCCAATAGAGAGTTGTCTGCCTTGTTGCAACTGTCTGCAATGGCAGTGAATTTCTCAGATTCATTCTTATGCGGCACGCATGATAAACCGGATGAAACAATGACAAATGCGAGAAGTATATAGCAGTATCTCCTTAAAATCATAATGCAAGTGCTTTTTGCGTACAAAAATAATATTATTAGTTTAATTACACTAATATTCTTTCAATAAGATATAGTTTTCGTTTTTATTTCATGAAATAATAAATATAATATCCTTGTATCGTTGCCAAATCAAAACTTTTTGTGTAACTTTGGATAGGAAAGCGACAACCCTTTATACAAGAGTGTTCCATGCGATTGGTTGATTTTCGGGTAACGATTTGGCAACCGTTCCTTT
>NZ_RYYU01000002.1 GCF_003977605.1 Prevotella koreensis
ACTGCAATGCAATGCGGGAGAGTAGGTCGCCGCCCTCTTTAAATTGAAGTGTCCCTTTGACCGTAAATGGTCGGAGGGACACTTTGTTGTTTTTGGTGGAGAAGAAAGATTTTGAGGGGATAGAGGTAAGAAAGTGGAGAAGAAAGATTTTGAGGAGATAGAGAAGAATGTATGGCTCAACGGATAATTCCGGTTGTTGAGCCGAATCTATGTATTGATATATAGGTAAAATAAATGGATTTTTTTTGCGAAATCGTTTTTATTGTTTACTTTTGCATATCAAAAATAGATTCTTAAGGTTTGTGAAGTAGGAAAATACTGCAATGAATCTGTTATGGGTGAAAAATGTTGTATTTGCCTTTTATTAAGAATATGAAACGAAAGATAGAACTGCTTGCCCCAGCAAAAAATTTGGAGTGCGGTATAGTTGCTATTACTCATGGCGCAGATGCCGTTTATATCGGGGCTAATCGCTTCGGTGCTCGTGTTGCTGCGGGCAATTCTATAGAAGATATAGAAAAATTATGCCAGTTTGCCCATTCGTATTCCGCGAAGGTATATGTTACCGTGAACACAATTGTTTATGATAACGAGATAGAAGATACGAAACGCCTATTATGTGACTTGCAGAGAATCGGTGTAGATGCTGTATTGGTGCAAGACATGTCTGTATTGTTGAGTGTTGAAGAATTAGTTTTGGGTGCGAATTCTATTAATACTGACAATACTGTTTCAAATACTAATCTCAATCCTTCAACCATAATCTCTAAACTTTTTTCAATTCCTCTTCATGCGAGTACCCAGACTGATAATCGAACGGTAGAAAAAGTGAGATGGCTTCATTCTATTGGTTTCAGTCGTGTAGTTCTTGCAAGAGAGTTATCGGCATCTGAGATTGCAGAGATTCATCGTGCTGTACCTGAAGTAGAACTTGAAGTATTTGTTCACGGAGCGTTGTGTGTCAGTTATAGTGGTCAGTGCTATGTATCGCAACATTGTTTCGGTCGCAGTGCAAATCGTGGAGAGTGTGCGCAGTTCTGTAGACTGAAATTCCAACTCGAAGATGCTGGAAACAACAAGATAGACCGCTCACGCTATTTGCTTTCATTGAAAGACATGTGTAGGATAGATAATCTTGAACAACTTATAGACTCTGGTGCTACATCTTTCAAGATAGAGGGACGACTGAAAGATGCAATTTATGTGAAGAACGTGGTATCTGCATATAGCCAGAAGCTTAACGAAATAATAAAGAAGAGTGGTGGAAAACTGACAAGGTCATCTTTGGGAAATGTCGTTTACTCTTTCACGCCCAACCTACAGAAAACCTTCAATCGTGGTTTCACAAACTATTTTATCAACGGAAGGAATATGGGAATATCATCCCCAGACACTCCAAAAGCGATAGGTGAGTTTGTTGGCAGGGTGAAAGAGATAAGAGGAATGCGTATAATTGTTGCCGGCATATCATCTTTTTCAAACGGAGATGGTCTATGCTATATAAATAGCGACCATGAACTTGAGGGTTTTCGTGTAAATCGTGCTGAGAATAATTTTCTAATTCCGGCTAAGATGCCACAATCTTTAAAGGCTGGTATGTCGCTGTATCGCAACAATGACATACAGTTTGAGCGTGAACTATCTCGCGAGACATCATCTCGCAAGATACCAATAACTCTCATTTTAAGCGAGACAGATAAAGGTTTCTGCCTCAAGGCCAAGGTCAATGGAGATTCTGATGATGAGATTACTGCGACAGCCAACCTTGTGTCAGAGAAACAAGATGCCAATACCCCTCAAATAAGCAATATAGTGCGCCAGTTGACAAAACTTGGTGATACTCCTTTTATGTGTACTGACGTAAACTTTGAACCATCAGATTTCAACCGTTTCATTCCGTCAAGCCTTCTTGCAGGATTGCGTCGTGATGTTTCAAAACTTCTCACAGAAGCGATTGCCAAAAATATGCAGCGCGAACGCATGCGTGTGCAGACCGTAAAAGAAAACTCATTGACTCCACCTCCCAAGTTGGATATTTCTTATCTATATAATATAAGCAACCATGTCTCTCGTAAGTTTTATGAGAGTTGTGGAACAGATAATGTCGGAGATGCTTTTGAACTTAAATCACGTGTGTCCAGGCCTCTTGTGATGCAATGTCGACATTGTTTGCGTTATAGTCTTGGCTACTGTGTTAAGCATGGTGGAAAACGACCTACATGGCATGAACCACTCGCTTTGATACTTCCGGATGGTCGCCGTTTCCCGTTGGAGTTCGATTGTAAAAATTGTCAGATGAATGTGTATGCAGAATAAAGTCAGGTTGTTCTTATTCGTATTACTGCCGGTCATTGTACTATCAGTATGCTCTTGTGGCAATGGAATAAACACACGTCGTGAGAGCATTGTAGATACGGTTATGCTCACATCAAAACAAAAAGACAGCCTGCTTTTCGAGCAAAAACATCACTACTCACAGAACTATAATTTTGTGGTGAACAAGCCTTCGCTACTTCTTCTAAGGCAACTTCCTGAAGAGGCTCTAATCGGAATGCCTGTTGACAGTGTAAATCTTGTTAGTGGTGACCATATTGTTGTGGCAGACATACGTATAATTCCTCATGATACTAAGGATAGTATTTGGGTACAAGTAGCGCGCGACCAATTCACGTTCGGCTGGGCACGCGAGTCAGATCTTTTGCCAGCAGTGATTCCTGACGATCCGATTTCTAAGTTCATATCAATTTTCAGCGATGTCCATTATGTCATTTTTATAATTGTCATCATACTCATATCTGCAGCATACATAGTGCGTACATCGTACCGTCGAAATGCCAAGGTGGTCCATTTCAATGACATATCATCATTTTATCCAACCCTGCTGACACTCATAGTATCCACGTCAGCATCATTCTATGCCTCAATACAGAATTTCGCCCCCGACACTTGGCGTGAGTTCTATTTTCATCCTACATTGAATCCGTTTGTTGTAGAGCCAGGATTATCACTCTTTCTTGTTTCCGCGTGGTCAATGATAATCGTGTGGCTTGCCTGTATTGATGTCGTGCGTCATCATCTTCCGTTTGGTGATGCCTTGCTATATCTCTGCGGATTGGCAGCAGTATGCGCAGCCGACTATATCATTTTCAGTGTTTCTACTTTGTGGTATGTAGGTTATTTTCTTCTTGCCGGATACATCTACTTTGCTCTTTGGCGATATTTTCGACATTCCCGTGCACGCTATGTGTGTGGCAACTGTGGTCATATTATGTATCAAAAGGGACATTGCCCAATATGTGGAATATTGAATGAATAGGAAAAGCATTTCATTTCAAGTGCAAAATGCTATTTCATCGTATTAAAAATCCAAACAAATAAGGATTGTGTATTTTTCTTAATTCTTATACCTTTGCACCTGAAAATTAACTATGAAGGTTATAATGAAAAAAAAGATTTTATCCGTAGCCCTGCTGTTTTCTACCCTGTATGTTTCAGCGGGAGTCTTTAACAGTGTTCCAAGCGTCTCTCTTTCAGATAGTTCACGAGTTTATGATCTTGACGAAGTTATTGTAATATCACAACCTAAGGAACAATTTCGTTTGCGTATGCAGCCCATCAGTTCGTCAATGTTCTCCATAGCCGAAATCAATTCGCTCGGAGTGCGCGACCTGCGCGACCTATCTTCTTACGTTCCGTCACTTGTCATGCCAAATTATGGTTCACGTTACACTTCTACAATTTATGTGCGTGGTATCGGTTCACGCGTGAACAGTCCGGCTGTTGGCATCTATGTTGATGACATGCCGTTGGCAACCAATAGTCAGTATAATTTCCATACATATTCCACAGAACGCGTTGATGTTCTCCGCGGTCCGCAAGGAACTCTCTACGGAATGAATACCGAGGGAGGAATGATACGTCTTTATTCAAAGAATCCTCTGAAATATCAAGGCACAAACATATCTTTGGGTTGTGGCACGCATTTTTATCGAAACGTTCAGATTGAACATTTTGCAAAATTTGGTAGTCGTTTAGGAATGTCACTTGCCGGTTTCTATAATGGTCAGAACGGCTTCTTCCGCAATCGGACAACGGGACTTAATGCCGACAAATACAACGAAACAGGCGGACGATTTAGACTTGTATATAACGACAATAAACGCTGGACAGCAAACTTCATAGCCGACTATCAGTATGTTCGTCAGAATGGTTTCCCCTATGGTATAATGAATATTGCAACTGGTAAAACTGCTGATCCCGAGACAAATCGCCAAAGTAACTATCGTCGTAACATGCTGAATACCGGAGTTAACTTGAAGTATTATACCAACAACTTCGAGTTATTCTCATCAACTTCATACCAATACCTCAAGGATTATATGATGATAGACGTTGACTATCAGCCCATAGATCTCTTTCACATGGAGCAGAGGCAACTTCAGAATTCATTGAGTCAGGAGTTCACATTCAAAAGCAAAAAGCAAGGTGCATGGCATTGGACTACCGGTGCATTCGGTTCTTATATATGGCAGAAAACTGCCGCACCTGTTTATTTCGACAACGCTTTCACATCACGCATATCAAATGTTGTTGAGAAACAGATGTATAATGCCATATTGGCATCAATGATTGCAAGAATGGTGAATGAAGGAATGTCTGAAGCAGCAGCGGCAACTGCCGCTGCCGCTGCGATAGAGAAAGCCGGAGGAGTCTCGATGAATGTGGATATGACAGTGCCTGAACTCTTCCATACTCCGCATTTCAATCTTGGCTTGTTCCATGAAAGTAACTTCACATTCAATAATGTTACCTTTACGCTTGGTCTGCGCTATGATTATAGCCATGCATCAGTGCGTTACAACACATCGGCAATCATGGCCATGACTGCAAATGTGATGGGCAGACAGTCAACAAATATATTGTCGTCTGTGTTCAATGGCAGTGACAACAGCAACTTCAATCAGTTACTCCCGAAGTTTGGTGTAAGTTACCGTGTCGATGATGTAGGAAGTAACGTATATGCCATTGTCAGCAAAGGTTATCGTGCAGGTGGTTTCAACATCCAGATGTTTTCTGACATCATGCAGACAGAACTGAATGAAAACCGCGACAAAGCCAATCGTAACAATTATGACATACCGCACACAAGTGAGGACTATGATAGGGTGAACAGCACAATATCTTTCAAACCGGAAGTAAGTTGGAACTACGAAGTGGGAACACACCTCAACCTTTTTGCCAACTCCGTACATGTAGATCTATCGGCATATTATATGCAGGTGCGCGACCAACAACTTTCGGTTATGGCAGGCAAATACGGCTTCGGACGAATGATGGTCAATGCAGGTAAGAGTTTCAGTTTTGGTTTAGAGGCTTCACTCCGTGGAAAGGCTTTTGATAACAATCTATCATGGGCGGTGAACTATGGTTACACTCATGCCGCATTCAAAGAGTATGACGATGCTGTAATTGTTGATGATAAAGAGGTAAAGGTAAGTTATAAGGACAATAAGATTCCGTTTGTGCCAGAACATACCATGAGTGCACTGGCCGACTACACATTCCCTATTTCGGGCACTGGTCTTCGTACCATTACCGTAGGAGCAAATGCCTATGCACAGGGAAAGACTTATTGGGACGAGGCAAACACGTTCAGTCAAAAATTATACTGCATACTCGGTGCTCATGCCGATGCAGATTTCGGTTTTATAAACGTTAGCCTATGGGCACGTAACCTAACCGATACTAATTATAACACCTTTGCATCACTTAACAATGCCACAGGGAAGTATTTTGCACAACGTGGTAATCCTTTCCAAATCGGTATGGACTTGAAATTCCACTTCTGATATATAAATGATTGATTGAAAGTAATGGCTGCATCGGATTTTCCGGTGTAGCCATTAGTCTTTTATTCAAAATAATATATGTTCTGCAAAATTTGGAATTGACAAGATTATTTGATAACTTCGCGGTTTGAAAGGTTTGGTATTCATGTAAAATAATGAAAAGAATAATGAGAAATTTGATGAACAACCTATATGTTGTCGCCATGTTTGTTATGCTTTTTGGCTTATATGACAAAAATGTGCTTATTTTAGAGTCGTTCTCTCTTATGTGACAAAAATGTGCTTAAAAACTCCCATTCCCCTTTTATTTT